>NZ_CP075896.1:4800000-7200000 GCF_018604545.1 Streptomyces koelreuteriae
GAACCCGGCGATCTCGGCCACGGTCCGCACGTAATACGGCACCGCCCCACTCGCGTTGTACGCCTCCGACGCCGCGATCATGCCCTCACTCGTGGCCGTACTGTCACTGATCACCAGATGGCTGCCGGCAGGCAACCCGGCCATCAGCCGCCGCACCAGCTCCCGCGCCCGCTCGTACTCGGCGACATGCCCCAACGTGTTGAGGATCATCAGCCCGACAGGCCGCGACAGATCGAGCGTGCCCGCGGCGGCCTCCAGGACCGCCTCGGGGTCGTACAGATCGGCATCCAGATACGCGGTCGCGCCCTCGGGCGTGCTGGTGAGCAGCGCGTTGGCGTGGGCCAGCACGATGGGGTCGTTGTCGACGTACACGATCCGGGCGTCAGGTGCGACGCGCTGGGCGACCTCGTGCGTGTTGTCGGCGGTCGGCAGCCCGGTCCCTATGTCGAGGAACTGCCGGACGCCCTGCTCCTCGGCCAGATGCCGGACGGCCCGCCCGAGGAAGCGGCGGCTGGTGACGGCCACGTCGACCAGGCCCGGAAAGATCGACTTGATCTGGTCGCCGATCTCGCGGTCGACCTCGTAGTTGTCCTTGCCGCCGACGAAGTAGTTCCAGAAGCGGGCCGAGTGCGGCTTGCTGGTGTCGATACGGGAACGCACGCTGTCGTCGAGCACGGCAGGGCCTCCTGGGGGTGGGGAAGGGGCACCGTCCCACCAACCTAGGCGAACCCCTCGGCCGGACACCGAAGTTGCCCACTCCCCGCCGCCACCACCACACCGTTTCGGCCACCCGGACCGGCCCGGCCCGACCGTGTCAGACGCCGCGCGGCGAAACCCCACCGAGACGCCCGGCCCCGCCACTGCCGCCCCCGTGCCCTCGCGTCGCGAGCCACACGCCCCGTCCCACGGCCCACAGCAGCAGCCCGGCGGCGACCGGCGTACCGAAGATGATCAGCATCCCGGCCCCGATGTTGGCCCCGACCACCCCCGCGGTCAGCACGCGCCAGCCCACCCCCACCATGAGCCCCACGACCACGAGCGGCCCGAGCACCCCCCACCACCGCCGATCCATCGCCCCACGCACCAGCACCGCGGCCCCGACCCCCGCCAGCACCAGCGCGAGCCCACCGACCCCCGCCGCGACACCGTCCCCGATCCCCCACGGCTGATAGGCATAGTCGAGCTCACTCGCCGGCAGCCCGTCATGGTTCTGCTGCCCCATCAGCCCCCAAGCAGCAACAGGCACCCCGAGAACGAGCGCGACCCCGGCCGTAAGCATTCCCCGATTCCTCATACGTCCAGGGTCAGGGGGGCGGGGCGGGGCCGTCATGAGCACGGGTACTCAAGTAGGCGGACCTAGTGCCGGGGTGGCGCGATGACCCGGACCCGCCATCGCGCCGTTCCTCAGCCCCTCAACTCCCTCAGCCGGGCGCCACGGCCCGCCCCGTCTGTGGGGAGATCATGCCCGCGCACAGGCCCCGGGCTGTCAGGGTCTGGGCGATGCGGGGGATCGCCGCGAGGGTGTTGGCGGGCCAGTCGTGCAGGAGGATGATCTGGCCGTTGGTGAGGCGGGCGGCGGCCTGGACGATCGCGTCGGTGCTCGCGCCGTTCCAGTCCTGGGAGTCGACGTGCCAGATGATCTCGGTCAGGCCGTGCCGGGCCGCGATCGACTTCACCGTCGCGTTGGTCTCGCCGTAGGGCGGGCGGAACAGTTTCGGGGTGCCGCCTCCCGCGCCCCCGACGGCCTGCTGGGTGCGGGAGATCTCCGAGTCGATCTGTGCCTGGCTGAGCCGGGTCAGGTGCGGGTGGGTGTAGCTGTGGTTGCCGACCCACATTCCGGCGGACACCTGGGCCCGGACCAGGGACGGGTTGGCGGCCGCGTGCTGGCCCTGGTTGAACATGGTGGCCCGCAGCCCGTTCTGCCGGAGCGCGTCGAGGAGTCTGGTCGTGTTGCCGGAGGGGCCGTCGTCGAAGGTGAGTCCGACGTAGCCGTTGCAGGCGGCGGCCTGGGCCGGGGCGGTGGTGACCGGGAACGCGGCTGCTGCCGCCAGGACGGCGGTGAGCAGCGCGACGCGCGCTGTGGCCGCCATCGTCAGCGCACCGTGATGCTGGAGCTGCCGCTGCTCTGATAACCCTCGGTCGCCATGATCATGTAGTACTTGAAGCTGCCCAGGGGCATCCCCGCCCGGGCCCAGGCGTCGAAGTGGTTGCCCGCTGTGATCGTGCCGCCCGTGCGCTTCGACTGGCGCACGCTCCAGTACTGGTCGAAGGTCTTCGTGCCCTCGACGGAGGGGGCGTTGTAACGCGTGGTCTTGTAGATGTCGTACGTGCCGCCGTCGCTGGTGACGGTGCCCTTGTACGTTCCGGTCGGCCGGTACGTGCCCCAGTTGTCGACGATGTAGTACTCGATGAGCGGGTTCGCGGTCCAGCCGTAGAGGGTCAGATACGAGTTGCCGGACGGGTTGAAGGTGCCGGAGTACGTCACGCTGCGGCGGGCGCCGGTGGCCCAGCCCTTGCCGGCGACGAAGTTGCCGGTGTTCCGCCATGACGTGCTGTAACTGCCGCCGGCGGACAGGTTCATGGAGACCGTGCCCTGGCTGTCGGTCCAGAACGAGTAGTAGTAGCCCTCGTGCGTGCCGGTCTGGTTCCTCGTGACGACCGTGTCGGCGTGGGCGGTGCCCGGCAGGGCCAGGGTGGCCGCCGCGACCAGCAGCATCGTGCAGACACCGCTGATGAGCAGCCGTAAGCGGCTGAGTGCGTTGCTCATGGAGTGCTTCCTCCATCGTCCTCGTGGGGTGGACGGGGGTGCTCTGTCACCGGGGAGTGTTGGCCTGGCCCTGTCAACTGTCAATGGTTTCGGTGGTTGTTGCGAAAGATTCGTCGGGGTGGGTGGTGGGGTGTGCGGGGTATATGCCCTGGTCCAGGGGGAGTTGGGGCCGGGATGGGTCATCAGCACACGGGAGTGGGGTGACATGCCGGCCGGACCGGAAGATTCCGCTACTCGAATCTTTCGAACGGTTTCCGGGGGAAGGGGGGTGTTCCCCACCCGCAAGCGGTGGCCCACCGGATGGGCGACGGCACGCGCTCGCGGTGATCGTGTACGGACGCGTCTCCCGCTCGCCGGGCGACCACGCGACGATCACACAGGGGGAACGGAACAGTGAACCGTCCTACGAAGAACGCACTCGCGCGACGCACGCTGCTGGCCGGCATCGCCGCGGCAGCCGGCACGGGAACGGTGTGGGGAACCGCCAGGACGGCCGCCGCCGCCGACGGACGCGGCGGACCGTTGGGGCAAGGGGCGGTGGACGCCGAGGTGGGGCGCCTGGAGGAGGGGTTGATCCGGCTCAGGCGGGACCTCCACCGGCATCCCGAGCTGCCGGGGGAGGAGCGTCGTACCGCGGGCGTGGTCGCCCGGGAACTGCGAGCGGCCGGGCTGTCCGTCACCACCGGAGTGGGCGGTCACGGCGTGGTCGGCGTCCTGCGCGGGGCGCGTACCGGCCGGACGGTCGCGTACCGGGCGGACATGGACGCGGTGCCGCCCAAGGACATCGTCGGGGGCGGCCCGGCCGCGGCCCACCTCTGCGGGCACGACCTCCACACGACCGTGGCCCTGGGCGTCGCGAAGGTCCTGGCACGGCTGCGGCGGCACCTGAGCGGCACGGTGGTGTTCCTCTTCCAGCCCGCCGAGGAGAGCCTCTCCGGAGCCCGCGCCATGATCGAGGCGGGTGCGCTGGAACTGGAACTGGAACTGGAACTGGAGCGCAGCCGCGTCGAGGAGATCCACGCGCTGCACTGCGGGCCTTTCCCCGTGGGCCGGTTCGCGGTGACACCGGGCTACGGCATGCCCGGGCAGGACAAGGCGGAGGTGACCCTCCAGGGCCCGGACGCACCCGAGGCCGCGCGGCGACTGGCCGCCGAGATCGGCAAACTCGCCACGGTGACGCCCCCGCAGACACCCGCGGACATCGAGCGGATGGTCACCGACGCCCAGATCCCCGACGGCCCACTGGCCCGCTTCGTGGCCCTCCGGGCCTCGGCGCGGGAGGCCAACGTGAGCGTCTCCTACCGCTGTTGGCCGGAGGAGCGGTACACGGAGGTACGCGAGAACATCCGCCGACTGGCCGGGTCCCACCCCGGGGCCGAAGTCCGTTTCCCCGCCGAGCCGTTCCCCGCCCTGCTCTGCCCGGAACCCGACGCCCGCGCCCTCGCCCGGCACCTGCGCCGCCGACTGGGCCACGACTCCGTCACCACACTCCACGCCGCGTTCCCGCCTTTCAGCGGCGAGGACTACGCCCTCTACCTGGACCGCGTCCCCGGCACCTACACCTTCCTCGGCATCCGCACCCCGGGCACCCCCGTCACCGCCGGCTACCCCCACTTCCCCGACTTCGCCCCGGACGAGCGGGCCATCGGCATCGGAGTACGGGCGATGGCGGGGTGGCTGGCGGAGCGGGCCCGTTGACCCGCCCGACCCTCAGGGCCGCGTCCCCGCGACCTTCACACCGAAGCCGATCAGCACGACGCCGGTCACCCGGTCCATGGCCCGGCGCACGGCGGGCCGTTCGAAGAAGGCACGGGCCTTGGCCAGCAGCGCCACATAGCCACTGAGCCAGAGGACGGTGAGCCCGGCGTGCAGCAGGACCAGAAGGGCCATACCGGTGTGGGGAGACAGACCGGTGGGGGCGAGCGTCGGCAGCAGGCCTGTGTAGAAGACGGCGATCTTGGGGTTGAAGACGTTGCTGACCAGCCCCGTCCGCCAGGGGTTCCCGGCCGGCGCCGCGCCCCCCTGGTCACCCGCCCGCTTCTTCCGACTGCCGAGCAGCGACTGCACCCCGAGGACGACGAGATAGGCGGCCCCGACCAGCTTGACGACGGTGTAGGCCGTGGCGGACGCCGCCAGGACGGCCGCCAGCCCGACCACCGTGAGTACGCCCCACACCAGCAGTCCCGCCGTAATACCGCCGACCGTCCGCAGTCCGTCCCGCCAGCCGCAGGCCACCGCCCGCTTCGTCACGACCGCCATGTCCGGCCCGGGAACCATCGTCAGGACGGCGAGCACACCGACCGCCGCGAGGAGCTGTACGAACATGTCAGCCATGCTCGCACTCGCATACGAATGACAGGCCCGCGTGCTGCCCGGACGCTCACCCGACCCGGGAGCCGTCGGGCAGCTCCAGCACGGAGCCGTCATGCAGGGTGACGCGTATCGCCGAGAAGTCGACGGCCTCCGCCCTCGACTTGCCGGTCCCCGGATTGCGGGCGTACCGCGGATGCGCACCCCCGCTGATCTGCCAGCGGATCCGGTGCCCGGCCGGAAACCGGTAGGCGGTGGAGCTCATCGGCACGGTGACCTGCGAGGGCTCGTCCTCCACCGTCTCCACCGAGGCCAGCCCGTCACACACGTTGACGGAGCGGCCCCGCGCGTCCACATCGCACAGGCGGCTGAAGACATCGGCGTACCCGGTGTCCGTCGAGACACTCAGCCGAGCGGAGACGGAGCCGAGGACCTCCACGGCCTCGGCCAGCGGCGGACCGGTGAACGTCAGCACGTCCTCCCGCCCCTCCAGAGCACCGTTGTCGCGAGCGCCGGCCGTCCGGGACAGCAACTGACCGCCGATGGACGGCGTCGGATCGGCCGGGTCGTACCGCAGCGACGCCAAGGCCGCCGCCCCCGCACCACCGGCGGGAGCCGCAAGAGCCCGCTGTTCGAGACGCCCGTCCGCCACGGGAACCCACGACGTAGCGACGGGGGAGGAGGAACGGGACGGCCAGCCGTCGAGATCCCGCCACCCGCCCTCACCGCCGACGTGCACGCGCACACGCGTAGGACGCAGCCCGGAGGAATCCCCGCACAGATGCGCACGCAGCCACGCGAGGCTCTCGGCGAAGACCTCGGGCCAGCCCTGCTGCAGGGCGGAGGTATGGGTCCAGGGACCGACCAGCAGGGCGGTGTCGCATCCGGCCGCACGCAGCCGGGCGTACTGCTCGAAGGTCTGGTCGGCCAGGGCGTCGTGCCACCCGGAGACCAGACTCGTCGGGACGCTCGACCCCTCGGCCGCCCGCGCCAGCGACGCACCGTCCCAGTACGGAGCGCCGGCATCCGGGTGCGCCAGCACGTCGTCCAGCCACGGCACCTCCCCGAGAGCGGAGGCGTACGCCCCGCGCAGCGGCCGCGCCATGACGATGTCGCGCATACGGCGCTGCAGCCGCAGCGTCGCCTTGACGACGGGCAGGACCCCCCGGTGCTGGTACGTCATCCCGAGCCCGACGAGCAGGGCGTTCTCCAGCCGCAGGGCACCGTCCGCGTAGAACAGGGCGTACGGGTCGTGCAGCCCGACCTGCACCACCATCGCCTTCAGCTCCGGCGGCGGGTCCAGGGCGAGGGCCCACTGCACGTACCCCAGGTAGCTGGGGCCGATGGTCCCCAGCGTCCCGTTGAACCACGGCTGTTCGCGCAGCCACGCCACGGTCGCCCGGCCGTCGTCGGCCTCGTTGCGCCAGAGATCGAACGCCCCGCCCGAGCCGCCGGTGCCGCGGCAGCTCTGCAGAACCACATGGAAGCCCTGCTCGGCGAAGAGGATGCCGTACTGCGGTGCCCAGGGCAGCCCCCTGCCGTAAGGCGAGCGCACCAGAAGGGTGGGGAAATCGCCGCTCGTGTCCGTACGGGGGAAGTAATGGTCCGTGACCAGCGCACTCCCCTCACCGGCAGGCACCTCCACCCCCGGCTCCCACCCGACGTCGTACCGCTTCTGCGGAAGCCCGCGCCAGATCGCCCGCATCATCCGCGAGGACAGCGGCGGCTTCCGGGCGGGGTCGTGGGTGCGTAAGGCCATGGTCGGTTCCCCTCCTCGATTTTCCGTACGTTGTACGAGAATAGAGGATGCTTGGATGACGGCGACAGCGACCCTTGGGGATGCTCGGCGAACAGGAGTGCGAAACCGTGATGCGTGAGGACGACGGCACCGACACCCCGGGCCGCGACCCGCACCAGCTGTGGCTGAACCACCAGCCCCAGTCGCAGGCCCGGGCCCGCAGAGGCCGCAAACCCGCCTTCACCCGGGAAGCGATCACGACGGCAGCGGTGGCCCTGGCGGACACGGAAGGCCTCGAAGCGGTCACCATGCGCCGTGTCGCCGCACAGGTCGGCGCCGGAGTCATGTCGCTCTACAGCTACGCCCCCGACAAGGACACGCTGCTGGAGCTGATGATCGACCACGTCAGCGGCGAACTGCCCGCATCGGCCGCCCTCACCGGCGACTGGCGCACCGACCTGAAGACCGTCGCCCACCTCCAGCGCGCCAACATGCTGCGCCACCCCTGGCTGCCCGCCGCCCTCTCCACCCGCCGCAGCCTCGGCCCCAACACCCTGGCCTTCCTGGAACACGCCCTCGCCGCCCTGCGCCCCACGGGCCTGGACGGCGCGGCCAAGCTGGAGATCTTCGCCCAGCTCACGGCCTTCGTCGCCGGCCACGTCACCCACGAACTCACCCAGGCGGCAGCCGCCAACTCCCCCGACCGGGCCGCGGCCGAGGCCCGCTACCTCGCGACGGTCGCCGCGGACGGCCACCACCCGGAACTAGCCGAGGCCCTGGCGGCCCCCGCCCGCCCCGTGACCCCCGAGGCCACCTTCACCCGCTTCCTCAACCGCTTGATCGACGGCGTGGGCACGGACTGAAACGCGACGGGGTCCGTCTCTCTCAGGGCGTCTCTCTGGGCGCACACGCCATCCCCCTTACGGCGGAGCCGAGTTGCCCCCACGGACCGACGCTCGACCACCCCCACAACTGCGACGCTCGCGACGGAACCGGCCGCCCACCGCCCCGAACCGAGGACCGCGCATGCAGCCCACAAAGCCGCTCTCGCACGCCAGCAACCCGACAGCACCCCGCCCCCGAGTCCGGCGACTCCACGCCGCATGGCAGACGACATGGCGGACGACCCACAAGCCCACCACCGGAGTAACCCGCACCACACAACTACTGGCCTACGCCGTACCGTTGGCCGTCCTGCCCTCCAGCATCTGGCGCCTGCCCGCCGCACTGGATGACGGCACAGCCCCTGGCGAGAGGGCGTACATCATCCTCCTGTCGATCCTCTCCGAAGCCCTCGCGTTCACGGCGATCGGCCTGATCGCCCCCTGGGGCGAGGTGTTCCCACGCAGGACACCGCTCCTCGGCGGCCGCCGGGTGCCGCTGAGGGCAACGGTCATCGCGTCGGCGACAGCCGCCACGCTCCTCACCCTCGGAACCACCCTGACCCTCGTCACCCAGATCCTGGGCACCACGATCCGCGGCGACGCCCTCCCCGCCGACTTCCCCGGCGAGGCGGGCGGCTGGCAGTCGGCCTGGTTCTACGCCTGCTACGCGCCCCTGATCCTCTGGGGCCCACTGCTGGCCGTACTGACCCACGCGTACTGGAAGCGCCGCCGAGCGGGCACCCCCCGATCCCCAGGCACATGATGAAGACGCATGACGATCGTCACGCCGACCGAGTCACCGAGTGACTGTCCAGGATGTCCGATCCCGCACATGGCGCCAAAATGGGCATTGTCAGGCTATGCATGCCGGATCGGAGACACGCATGACGGATCTCAAGTTTGAGCAGAAGCGCTCGCTGTCACGCCTGGAGGCGGCCGACCAGCTCACGGCACTCGCAGCCGCCCTGAGAGAAGGCGGCGACGCCGAACTGGAACTCGGCTCCGGAACGCTCAGCCTGCGCATCCCCGACGACCTCCGCAGCGAGGTGGAGGTCGAGATCGACAACGGGGAGATCGAGCTGGAAATCGAACTCACATGGCCGACCACGCCCCCGAAGCGGAAGAAGCCGCCCCCCAAGGCCGCCGCCCGGACCACGACGAGCACAAGCAAGCCCAAGCGCAAGCCCAAGGCCAAGACCACGAACACGAAGCGGTCGGCGACGAAGAAGCCCTGAGCCGCCGCACCGGTCCGCTTGGCGTGGGCATACGACTTGATCGCACCGGCCCCCGCCGAACGCGCCGCCGCCCTTGCCCGACTGGACACGGCCCGCAGCGAGGTCGACGCCGCCGTCCTCCGGGTAAACCAGTCCTGGCACCCGAAGCCCTGGTTCCGAAGCAAGGTGTGGGAGCGAATGGCTGCGCAACGAGCGCCGTCTGAGCGCGTATGCCGAGTACGCCCACGTCGTGAAGGACCTCGCGCACCCGTATCGGCGGATCGCGGTCGCCAAGGGCATTGCTGTCAGTGAGGCAGCGCCGCTGGAGCCCACCGATGAGATTCTCGCCGAAGTGGCAGAGGCCGAGGTGCAGCGCTCGGCACTCGCTGAGACAGTGTGGCTGCTGGGGGACGCCAAGACGAACACGGCCGCTGTCAGGCTGAATCACTGCCTGTGGCATCTGGAGTGGTTGGCCCGTGAGCTTTCGACAAGAGGACAGGGTGGCTGGGACCAGGCGTACGAGGATTTCAGACAGGCACGACAGCACTTCTTAAAACTGGCTCGAGCTGGCCTCGGTGTGCGAGGGGCGCGCATAGCGGAGTCAGTTCCCTGGCCACCACCCTGGAGGGGCGACCTTTCCCAAGACACCCCACGTTGACTATTGGTGCTGGCGGAGCCTTCTTCTTGCCCTCCGTCTTGCCGGGGATCTTGGTGAGCTGGGTTTTTCCTGGTCAGGGGCGGTGTGCTCGTACTCCTGGTGGTCGTCGTTGATCGTCATTGGCCACCATCGAGCGGCCTCGGACGTCCCAGGGACGGCTCAGCCCTGCGATGTGCCCCGTTTAAGCCTCAGCCGACCACAGTCAGCCACGACGGCGGGTGTGTCGACCGACCACGCACGCGTCTGCCTCGTTGTCCCCCCCCCACCGGCCTCAGCCACGCTGCCATGCCATCAACCAGAGCAAGCCCGGCCCGTGACAACAGTGCTCGAGCCCTCACCTTGGGAAGCTGTGGTCATTTGAGGGCTGTTCGGGCTCTGACCTGCGCGAAAGTTGGGTTACTGATCTTCCGGGGTGGGCCGCTTGCACCATGGTTCCCCGCTCGTTCTGGTGCGGCAGTGGTGCGGAGCTGTGGCGACCAGGAGGTGATCAGCTAGGTAACCTGCCATTCATTGAGACGGATCTTGACCTGGCGGTTGTGGTCCGTGTGCCAGATCACCTCGCCGGAGACAGTGGCGCCCAGGGCGGGCAGCTGCATGTGGTGAGGCATGGCGGTGATCTCGGCAAGCCCCACTGCATTCGGCACGCCATCGAGGAGGAGGAAGACGCCGAATGGCTGCCGACCGATGACCCGTCCGCTGATGTGAGATCCGAGGGGCAATGCGGAGACTGTTGCTGGCCAGCTCCGGTCTACGGCATCTGAGGCTGGCACCAGGGAGCGGTCCGGCCAACTGAACTCGGGCATTGGCCAATCATGGCCAGAGCAGTGAATGTTGTCGACAGCGGGTCGCAACGCCGCACTGCTCGGCCGCGCGAGACCAACACGCTTTCCAACTGTGTTGGTGGGGTGCGGGGCGGTGTGCAGGGGCGTTCACCTGCGTTCATGGGTGGTCGGCCACCTTCGTGGCAGCGCCCTCAGGTCTGGTCTGAACGGCAGTGAACGACGGTGAATGAGACGGAAACTGAGACAGCCAGCCCCGGTCGCGGTCACCCGTTGGCTAGGGCTCATCGCTCACCGAGGTAGCCCAGTCGCGGAACAGGCGCAGCACCTCCCTAGGGTTGACCGGACCGCGGGACGCCTGGAAGACGTCGTCCGACACCGTCGCCATCACCCAGCCGGAATCGCTGCGCCGGATGCCCGTCCTCTCGTAGGGCCGACCAGACAGCGTCGCCTCTTCAAGATCGATTGCCACTGTCCAGCCTGGATTGTCGAGCCGGTCGACGGGGAGACCGGGGGAGCACACGCCCTGGCTCGACGACTCCAGCCAAGCCGGTTCGCCGGCGCGTGGAGGGCCCGGAACGCGTGCAAGCCCCCCCCAGCGCAAGGCTGGGGGTCTTCTTCGTGCAGGCGGCGAGCATGGCCGCCTGCAACATCGTGGATTCCCGTGGCCCTTGCGGACAGGGGGATTTGGGCTTTGTGATCATGCCGGCTGGTGGGTCTCACGGGTGAGCTGCGGCGTCACCGACCAAGGTAGCTGGCGGGGTGCTCCGCTACAAGACACCGGTGTCGACCGTGGTTGACCGCTGCATCTGGCACGGTTGTGGCACGAACCAGTCGACGCAGTCGGTATCCCTCGCGATATGATCCACCGCCCTGAAACAAGTCAAGAATGTGTCAGTATGAGTTATGGATGCTGGTCTTGCTGCGGTGCTTGGAGCGATTGTCGGGGTTTCAGGAACTGTAGGTTCCGCTTGGCTTGGTTACCAAGCTTCCCGTGCTCAAATAAAGGATCAGGCGATCATGGAGCATGCAAAGCGATTGCGGGAGGAACGCCGCGAGGCATGCTTGGCTTTTATGTGTGCAGCTGAAGATTTGGATCTAGTTTTCCGAAAGTTCAACCCAGAGAACTGCCCCAAGATTGCAGATGTACCTAAGGGCTCTTCAGGGGAGATCGATTGGGCACTAATGCTTGAGGTTTCTCGTTTACTGCAAGAGGTGCAGCATGCGATGTTCCAGGCCGTTGCCAGAGTTGATCTAGCAGGCCCCACTGATGTATCGGTGCATTCCGGGGAGGCGTGGCTTAATATCCTTGCCCTCCGAGATGGGGTGGAAGCAATAGCCATACGGAGAGAGATTAATCAGCGGATATTGGACCAGTTGAGGGTAGAAGTCGCCGGGTATCATGATACATATGAGAAATTCATGAAGGCGGCGCAATCTTCTCTGCAAGAGTTCGTTTGGGTGAAATGACCAACAACAGCAAATAGGTGCGTCTATTGCGCCCCGCAGTGGACTGGATCCCTTTGTCGAGGCCCGGCGTGGAAAGTCGTTCTAGACGGTGAAGGTGTTCGCTGAGTGGGAAGCGCCTGTCGCGTAGGAAGTCTAAGTCGGTGCAGTCTCAAACGGGTGAGTTAAGCGCCGCCAAAGTGCAACCATTAGCGGCCTACGAAACGGCTTTTCCTCTGACCGGTGGGACTGAAGAAGCCCACGGCTCTGACCAGCTTAGTTGCGTGGGCTTCCGTCGTTGTCCGTTGGTATCGGGTGACCTTTGATGGCCCAACGACCACTGCTAGACGACCCCGGCTTTGCTGAGCCGCGTTGCTGACTGCCGCTGCCGTCCGTCCTTATCGCCGTCGGCGGCAGCGTCGTGTTAGCGCAGGGTTAGTAGTTCGAGTGTCGGTCACGCAGCTTCGAGGATTGCGTCATTGGGATACATCGGGATCTTGGTTAATCTCCGAGCTCAGCAAGAGGTTGCGGTCGATGTATTCCACGGTCAGCCTCGGGTCCTTCAGAGCCGCCGTTAGGCCCATTCTGAGAAACTCCTTAGCAGCTACCTCCGCCGAGACTTCAAGGTCGTCCCTTAGCTTGATGATCTGCAGCTTCTCAGTATTGCCTTTTCCATGCGCTACCGCAGACCTGTATGCATAGATCTTCTTAAAGCAGGTAAAGGCTTCAGACTCGGAGATCGCTAGCTGTGATGAAAGAACCTTGGCTCCGCGCATGGCAAGTTTGTAGGTTGTCTCCCCAGGGCCAAGATCGCCGAAGACCGCCTCTAGGCCAATGCAGTAGTCCAAAATCGAATCTTCTTCGGTTTCCCGAAATAGCCCCATGCCAAGGCGCCGTGCTGCCAGTTTTATTCTGGTTTCGCATGCACGAAGACTCTTGAATGTCTCGGCCACCGACTGACACTCTTCCAATGTCAGGCTGGGTACGTCATTCCGCCATGAGTGATCAAACTTTGGTGGATATCTGCGGAGAAAGCTAACTCCCACCACTGCAGGGAGATTCGCCGTAAAGTCGCGAGCCCATCCCTGTGGTCTGTAGTAAATTTGCGCGTACCCCGTGTCGCGTCTCATTGAAATGGCGATAGCACGAACGAAGTCGTCGGCAAGGTCCGTCACATCTGCGCGAATCGGAAGGTAGTCAAAATCCCAGCGATGCTGGTGTGAAATGTTGAGGTTATCGACTACGAGTGCATGTGTTGCCGCATGCACAACCCACTTGTTCATTGCCACGTTCGAGTCGCCGTAATCGGAAACGGACCGCGCGAGCTGCTCTTCATTTGATAGGCGCTCGACGCGTACGTTCGGCAGAAGATCAAGCTGGTCGATATCCATCGGGGTGAGAGCTAGTGGAATCACGGCAGGGACTGGCAGGTTATGCGTGAATATCGGTGCTTCAAGTTCCAGGTAGATTGAAAGTAGAGACTCTTCGTCAATGTCACCAGCATTGCTACCTGTAGTGCTTAGATATCGGTCGGCCAGCTCGAATGGCAGGAATGCAAGGATGCGGTCAGTTAGTTCATCCTTGGAGGCTTCTCGATAGTTTGGATTGTAATACTCCATCACCTTTTCGGATGATCTGGCGTGAGTAATGTAAGCTTGATAACTCTCCCATTCTTCATATTCTGCCACGCCATCCTTGCGGAAATCCTGAAAAAGGGCGAAGTCGTAGTGAGGAGGGCCCGAGTTAAAGGTGGGGGTGATGCTCGGCATTCCATTGTCCAGCGTGCGCAACCTCGGGTAATTAAGGTGCGGCGAAATGTGTCCCCCGCTCTCCTTCCTTGCCTTAAGTGCCGCGATAGCGTCTTCGGTGAGCCGCTTCGATGCTTCCCAGAGATTCAGGTCGACTGGTGTCGGTCCACTGGCCATATTTCCCTCCCTAACAAGCACTAACAGAATGATTGCTGTGCGCCGGTGGTCCCCGCTGCCCGTCGGCACGCCGTGGGCTTGCACCGGTCAGGCGCCTGCGCGCGGCTCTCAGTCAGCCGTCTGAGAGGCGAAGCGTTCCGTTTAACGGTCCTGGAATAAGGATGACTTGGAAGTTTTCCCCGCCGTACAGGGACTCGTAACGGATCTTGAGCGTGAGCCGACGGTTGATCAAATCCTCGATTTCGGCGTGACTCTGCTGGTCATAGCGTGCGACACTCAACAAGTACTGTTCGTAGTGTGTAGCGATGACCTCACCGTCGTTGAAGGTCACAGCGGACGGGCGTACCGCGAGGCGCTCGCGGAGGCTGTTGACGCTGGGCTCGTTCCACGCACCGATCGCTTCGCCATCGACCATCAGCGTGCTGTCGACGATGACAGCTGGGCCCAGTCCAGAGTTGATGAGCCGGATCCCCGCTCTGCCTCCTGGGGGCCAGCCCCGGTGTAGTTGCAGCATCGGGCGCACCGAGTGCCGGTTGTGCTGCCGCATCGCGTGCGTCTGGTAGACCGAGACGACAAGCGAAGCGACGGCGATCACCACAGCGCATATCGCCGTGACGGTCTCTGCGTTCATCCCCATCCCCTCGTGCAATTAACTGGCCCGGCCGCTATCCAAGCTGATCGTCGCGCCCGAGCCGGGCCTTGGACGTTAGTCAGATCATGGGGACATTGCCATGGATCGTGTCCGATGACCTGTGGGAGCGGATCGAGCCGTTACTGCAGAGCAAGGAGCGCCGGTTCCGATACCCAGGACGCAAGCCGCTGCCGAACCGGGAGGTGCTGTGCGGGGTCCTGTACGTGTTGTACATCGGCATTCAGTGGGAGTACTTGCCCAAGGAGTCGGGGTTCGGCTCGGGCATGACGTGCTGGCGGCGGCTGCGGGACTGGAACGCGGCCGGGGTGTGGCAACTGCTGCACGAAGTGCTGCTGTCCGAACTCAACGCGGCGTCGAGGCTGGACTGGTCGCGCGCGGTCGTCGACTCCAGCCACGTCAGGGCCCTAAAAGGGGGCTCCACACCGGCCCGTCGCCGGTCGACCGAGGGCGGGCCGGCTCCAAACACCACCTGATCACCGACGGCCATGGAACCCCGCTCGCCGTGCTCTTGACCGGCGGCAACCGCAACGATGTCACCCAGCTCCTGCCCCTGCTCCATGCGGTCCCACCCGTGCGGGGCCGACGCGGCCATCCCCGCCGCAAGCCCGACTCACTCTTCGCGGATCGCGGCTACGACCACGACATCTACCGTGACCGCGTGCGCCAACGCGGCATCGTTCCCGCCATCGCCCGCCGCGGCACTCGGCACGGCACCGGACTTGGGACCTACAGGTGGGTGGCTGAGCGCAGCTTCGCCTGGCTCCACGGCTTCAAACGCCTGCGCATCCGCTGGGAGAGACGAGCCGACATGCACGAAGCATTCCTCCGCCTGGCGTGCTGTCTCATCACTCTCAGACAGATCAAGTCATTGTGTTAGCCGCTGTTAGGCGGAGTAGCCACCAGTGGCCAGGTTGCTCCAACAGAGTGAAACTGATGGTGAGGATTTCGGCGACCCTGCCAAAGCTCAGGAGCCGTCAAACGGTCAACCAGTTCCATGTCGTCCCGAAAGGCCCAATAGCCATGGGACTTTACACCTCTCCTCAGGCCTCGCGAATGGCGAATCCCGCCATGGCGGCTTCGGCTTGCCTCTCGCAGGATTGAGGATGCCGTTCGCATCGGCGCACCTTGTCGGGGTCCCGAAATACCCAGACTACCCGGGAAAGGAAGGGTAGATACCGGCTTTCCGGAAGATGGAAGGTGCTCCTATGTGGCGGAACTGCTCGGACTGCCAAGGGCTCTTTTATGCTGGCTACTATGGCGACCAAGAGGATTACGACATGGGGAAGTGCCCGGAGAGCGGGATGCATCAACCTGCAGGGGCGCAGTTCACGCTAGGTGAGATATCGCTGCCGTTTGTCCCCTTCCAGGAGAATTGGCGGCGATGCATCTACTGTTACGTTCTCTATTTTTCTGGCCACCCGGATATTCCGCCGCGGTACGGGGAGGATGGCATCTGTCCGGCACGCCCCGGCCACGGGCACGTTCACGGTGACCCTGCGCCCAACTACAGACTGGTTCACGGTCTGGGTGACGGCGACCACCTTCAGAGCAATTGGCGTAATTGCTGGAAATGTCAGGCGCTATTCTTTGGTGGTTTCATGTCCAACTCGGTGTGCCCGGCAGATGGGGATAATCATTACAGCCCCGTAAGTCTCGACAGTACGCTTAATTTCTGTCTTCCCTATCCGATGAAACCACGCATTGCTGGAGAGAATATAGGCAGCTCTAACATTCGGATCCGTGGAAAGGATTTCACCATGGAGGGGGATGTGCATATTGCGTGGGCAATCTTCAGAAACCCTGCCGATCCGGTGGTGTACCGCGAAGATAGCTTCGGGCTTGAACGTGGATGGTTCGACTTCGAATACACCTTCCACATACCGGAAGCGGGCTGGGAGTCTGTCAATGTGCGCGCTTGGGACACGAACAGTGGTGATACGCCAGCCAATGGGCTGTCGATCAATCACTGAGCAGGTCATTCCGTTAGGACCTCTAACTGAAACCCGGTCGTTGAGATCTTATTGCCTTATGTTGCGACGTGCAGGGCCTAGGTTGAGGTCGGCGGAGCGGCTTTGGGCTGGAGCTGCTTTGGCGCGAGTGATCATGGCCCCGTAAGCTTCCGGCGCGTCGGGCAGTCTGTTGACCTGCCCGCTAAAGCACGACGTTGGGGCCATGATCTTCGAGGCTCGCGCCAAAGTGGCTGCCTAAAGCCGTGGAGCCGACCGCCCCAGCCACGACGTACCCCTTCTCTGGCATCAGGTGGCTGACTGCTGTGCGCGCGGCACGGACGCCGGCCGGGCTGGAGCGGGGCGGAGACAGGAGCGCAGGCCCGGCCGGGGGCCGGGCCGCGCGCGGCGAGCGGAGCGAGCCGACTTGAACCAGTAGAGAAGGTTGTAACTCAGGCTGTGGCGTGGGCTTGAAGTTGGGTGCGCACGCGGGAAGTTCGCGGATCCGGCGGTGAGCGAGGGGGATGCGGAGCATTGGCCGGATCGTCCAGGCGGTGCGGGGTACGGCGTGTGTGATGGGGCAGGGCTCGGATGCCAGGGGGCGCTTGTCGTCTTGGCTTGCTGCTCGTAGAGCCATGCCCATGCTTCGTGGCGTGGCCCGGGCATCTGTGACGGTCCCCTTGGGCTCGAGGGCGTGAGGGGGCGCCTGTCGTTGTGTGGGGGGTTGGTGTTACTCGCCCATGGTGCTGCGCAGCCAGTCCAGCGGGTCCATCTCAAGGAGCTGGTCGGCGAGTTCGTTGGCCGTCTTCGTGGTGAGCCGAGCGCGGCTGTTGTCGATCCAGCGTTGGGCGAGTTCGTAGCCCTGGGCTTTGTACTCGATGCCCTGGAGCATGCACTCGAGCTTGTCGGCGTCGCGGGCGCAGATTGCTTCGGGGGATTCGCGGGCTTCGTACTCGGTGATCAGTTCTCGGACGGTGGCGGCGAGGATCTCGGGCATGCCCTTGACCTGGTCGGCGGTGACGGCCTGTGGGTCGGCCTCGCCGGCGTACTTCTTCGCGAGGTGGTTGACGTCGCCGGTGCGGGTTTCCTGGGAGTCGTGCCAGACCGCCAGGAAGGCGGCGCGGGCGGGGTCCGCGCCTTCCAGCTTGGCGATGACGGAGGCGATCAGTGAGGTGCGCCAGGAGTGCTCGGCGACGCTCTCCGGATCGCGTACGCCGGCCATCCACCAGCCGGTGCGCTTGGACTGCTTGAGCGTTCCCGCTTCGAACAGGAACCGCGCGACCTGGGCCAGCTCTTCTGCCACGGTTGAGTCCCCTCTCACGCCTCAGCGAGGCGGATCGCGTACCTGATGCTGTCCAGTTCACGGCGGGCGCGAGCGGACAGTTCCCGGCTATCCAACATCACGGGTAGCCGGTCGTTCAGGGCCCGGGTCGCAGCGCCTGATTTCAAGAGGTTCGGTCTGATGGCGAGCAGGGTCCACAGGGTGTGGATGTTCAGGTCGACGTACCCGTGGTGGGGCGCCAGCCCGTGGGCCAGGTGGGACAGCAGTTTGTCTCCGGGCCAGGGCCCGGGGGTGGGCGAGGCGATGAAGTCGTCGGACAGTTCGAGGTGTTGGTACTCGCCGATCCAGTAGGCCCAGTAGTTCAGGTTCGCTGCCTCGCCGTGGTCGTCGTCGATGAGGACCGTGTCGATGAAGTGGCCCATGCGGTCACGGTCGCCCTGCCGCGCGGCGACCGCCGCAACAGAGCGGGCGTTGAGCCAGTCGATGAGCCGGCCTCTGGGCCGTTCGGTGGCTTGCTGGTGGGTGAGCCATTCGGAGGTGTCGGACTGGTCGTCGTAGCCGGACAGGTACAGCGCTTGGCGTCGCAGCAGGAATTGTTCTTCGCCTCGGGCTTGCTCTGCGGTGTCCCGCATTCGTGCGAAGAATCGGCGCCGGTCGGTGGCCGGTAATTCGGGGGCCGACGGTACGGGGCCGCGGCGGGGAGGGGTGGGCAGATCGCGGATGGTCTGAGGTGGCACCCGTGTGAGCGGCCAGGCGAGGACCTCGACGAGGTCGCGTTGCATGACCCAGGCTCCCAGTGAGCTTTCTTCGGGCGGTGTTTCCTCGTCCAGGGCGCTCGTCAGGAGGACGTCGGCCTCGATGGCTCTTTCCAGGGCCTGCAAGAGGGATGGCGAGGTTCCCATCCGCATCAGCCGGCGGCGGTGTACGAGCATCTGCCCCAACGGCACCGCGGTCAGCGGCCTGCGTCCCGACTCCCAGCCCGCGATCGTGTCCGGCGACACCTTCAACTGCTCGGCGACGACCTCCTGTGTGTGGCCGATCTGCTCTCGGATGACGCGGAACGCGTAGCCGGAGATGACCCCGATCCGGGGTCGTGAAGGCCTACCCCTACTGCCGGTCCGGGTTTCTCCCGAGCCTGGCGGCATCACGCCCACCTCTCCCCTCGCGACCCCTCTGCGTACCCGTACCGCCAGTCACTTCAGCCGCTGATCAGGGCTCTCTACCGTCCAGGTAGCCAATCAACTACTGAGCGTATAGGGAAGGTGCTGCCGTGGAATCCGATTCGGTCGCGCGTACCGATCGAGGAGCAGGCCCGTGGGGAGCGATCAGTGTGCTGCCACATGTTGAGCACGAGCCCGGCGTGCTCGTACCCCAAGCTGCGGACCGGCATTCGGCGACAGTGCTCTGGTTGCTGTCGACGCTGCCTGCGCCGAGTCGCGACCGGGCCAGGTTGGAGTGGCAGGAGCACAAGGTCGCGATGCTGCCCCTGGGCACGCTCTTCTCCGCCGCGCGGATCCCCGGTCAGCTCGTGGCCGCCCTGACAGGCTGCACCGAGACAGCTGAATTGGACGCGTTCATGGACCAGGCTCTCGGCGGTGGTCCGGTCATTTGCGATCCGCGGCACTTCCGGTACTACGCACTCGTGCCTGCCGACATGCCGAAGGCGTGGCAGCGGGCGGCCGACGCCTGGCGTGCGATGGGCGTGGAACTGCTTGGGCTCGGCAGCTACCTCGGGGTGCCGCAGGTGGACGCTGTGGGAGGCGCCCGGGCATGTGCCTCGTACTGGTCGGTGCCGATGGGATCGGCCGCGACGCTGTGTGCCCCGCTCGCCGTCGCCCGGCTGATCGTCGCCGGGCGGCGCAGTACTGACCCGGGGGAGGGAGTGTGAGTGATACCGCGTGCGAGCCGCTCGCAGATTTCCCTCAAGTCACGCCCAAGCAGGCCGCCTTCGTGCGCTTCGCCGATCACTGCATTGCCTGCCCGACGTGTCGTGCCATGGACGACGACGGGGCCAACCTGAACCTCCCCTGTGCGGAGCAGGACCGGCTGCGCGAGGAGTACCGCAAGGCGGCCCGCGCCGTCGGTCCAGGAGGAGACCGGTGAACAGGGCCAAGAGGGCGGTGGAGCGGAGGCTGCCACTCCCCGAGCCGGAGCCCGTGAGCGGCTGTCCGGAGTGCCAACGGTTTGCCAGAGAGCGGGAGGCCGCCAGGGCGGAGAGTGACCTGTCGCGTGTCTCCGACTGCAACGTGCGGATCCGCCGCCATCCTCATGGACCGCGCGGGGCGGGCCGCAGCGGTTAGCCCCCGGGTGCCTGTATGCCGCCGCGTCGGCACCGGGTAGCACTCCTACCTGACCCGCGCCACCGGCCGGCGCCAGCAACAGGCATCCCCCGCGGCTCGTCCCGGAGATCCCTCGCTGCACGAGCCGCTCACCTTGCCGACTCCGCTAGGTCTGCGCCGATGACGTAGGCGGCCTGGGTCAGTGTCGAGCAAGGGTGAGGCACCGGTTCGAAACCACATGAGCCCTCACCGACAGCTACGGCAGCGTGCCTCGGCCTCGTGGCCTGTCGCGTGGATTCCCTGTGACAGTCGATCACGAGTCGGGCCCCCGTTCGAATGGAACGAGGGCCCGTAACTCTCTGACCTGCTACGCAGTCTGTGCCCCCGGCAGGATTCGAACCTGCGACACCCGCTTTAGGAGAGCGGCTGGGAGACCGTACCAGTGACCTGGGGCTTCATTACCCGATGCGGTGGCTGCTAACTCGACCGTGAGGCTTTACTTGACCGAGGTTGACCGCTGCATCTGGCACGGTCGTGGCACGAACCGCAGCCGACGACAGTCAGCCACGAAGGCGGGTGCGCCGACCGACCACGCACGCGTGTGCCTCGCTGCCCCCACCGGCATCAGCCACGCTACCGGTGCCGTCGACAGAGCAAGCCGTGACCGCCGACGCATGGAAACGGTACTTGAGCCCTAACTTGGGAAACTTTGGTCTTCTTGGCAGTTGCTGGACTAGCTGAATTCTCCGCTAGTTCCCATGAGTCCCATTAGAACTTGGCACCCCGAGTCAGTCGATGCGTCCGCCTTCGACACAGAGGACGGCCACCCAACCCGTCTTTCCGTCCCACCTCACCTTGACCCAGTCATTTCCGGAAGGACCCCCAGACCAGCACTTGTATGAGCCGCCGCTGTTATTCCGCGTGCACGGGGTCGTGGTGCAAGGAATCTTGGCGCGAGGGTCGGTAATGGTGTGGAGTAGGGTCGACGAGGTGCTGGCAGTCTTTCGGATGCTGAAGTAGTGGCCATCCTTCATCCACACTCCGGCTTGATCGGCCGAGGCCGTGGAACTCATGGAGATGACGAGTCCCATCGAGGCCAATCCGACGGCCGTAAGTCGCTTTATGGCCAGTGGTGTTCGCATGTTATCCCCCAGCAGGACTAGGTCTTTGGTCGCTGGCGATCATACAATCTAAGTGGTTGTGTGCCTCGATGGGCATCGGCCAAGACTGGCCGGATTCAAGCGGTGGTGAGGCCTGGCTGGTCACTATCACTCGCCCACGAAACTCCTCATACGCCCCCGGTCGAACTCCCACCGGCATCGACACGGTCGCCGCCGCCAACGCGACCGTGCGTGGCAATCGGTCCGGCTAGGGGGTTGTTCGACCGGTGCCGACAACAAGTCAGATCGCTGGCAGGCGCTGGCCCCGGCCGAAATGTGCACGAGTGGCTCATGCTCGACGCGGGGCCTGGACAGGGGCCCACCCGATCCGCCTCGACGGCCACCGCACCGAGTACGACGTCGACACGACGACCGGCGAGATCGGCAACGTCCTCCACCGCCTCGACTCGACCAGCCTCCCGGCCGGACAGCTCCTCGTCCGCTGCAACAACCGCCGCACGACCCGCTGCGCCGCCTGCGCCGAGGTCTACCGCCGCGACACCTTCCACCTGATCACCTCGGGCCTGCGCGGCGGCAAGGGCATCCCGGAACACGTCGCCGCCCACCCCCGCGTCTTCGCCACCTTCACCGCCCCGAGCTTCGGACCGGTCCACAACCGCCCCTCCAGTGGCCGCCCCTGCCGCTGCGGCACCCAGCACGACGACGTACTCGGTTCCCCGCTCGACCCGGACACCTACGACTACGAAGCGGCCGTGCTGTGGAACGCCCACGCTGGGCCGCTCTGGCGGCGCTTCTCGACCTACGTCCGCCGAGAGGTCGCCAAGCGCGCCGGCCTCCCTCAGCGCCGGTTCCGCGAGCACGCGCGCGTGTCCTTCG
The DNA here is from genome assembly GCF_018604545.1 of Streptomyces koelreuteriae. Classification (GTDB taxonomy): domain Bacteria; phylum Actinomycetota; class Actinomycetes; order Streptomycetales; family Streptomycetaceae; genus Streptomyces; species Streptomyces koelreuteriae. Next base: position 4,821,878 of record NZ_CP075896.1, read on the forward strand.
CCAAGGTCGCCGAGTACCAGAAGCGCGGCGCCGTCCACTTCCACGCCGTCATCCGCATCGACGGCCCCAGCGGCGGCGACACACCGCCCCCTGCCTGGGCCACGGCCGAGCTGCTCACCGACGCCATCCGCACTGCCACAGCCAAGGTCCAGGTGGACGGCCCGGCCATCGACGGCCGCGCACACTCCTTCACCTTCGGCCGCCAACTCGACGTACGCACCATCCGCTCGGCGGACTTCAACGGCGGCCAGGAGCTGACCGAACGGGCCGTCGCTGCCTACATCGCCAAGTACGCCACCAAGGGCGCCGAGACCGCCACGGGACCTCTCGACCGGCCGCTCAAGTTCGCCGCCGAACTCGCCCAGCTCGACATCAGCGACCACGCCCGCCGCATGATCCGCACCGCCTGGTTCCTCGGCGCACGCAAGGACCTCGAACACCTTCGCCTGCGCGCCTGGGCCCACATGCTCGGATTCCGCGGCCACCTCTCCACCAAGTCCCGCCGCTACTCCACCACCCTCGGCGCCCTCCGCGACGCCCGCGCCGAATGGCGCCGAGCCCAAGCCGCAACAGCCAACGGCCCCGAGCCCGACACGACGTACGTCCTCGCGCACTGGGTCTTCGCCGGAACCGGGCCTTTCGGACACCGAAGCCTGGCTTGCCGCATCCCTCGAACCCGCCCCCGGAACGGAAGGAGAGCCCACCCGTGGCTGACCGCTACCTCAATGTCGCGCAGGTGGCCGAACTCCTCGGTACCACCGAGCGCTTCCCACGCCGCTTGGTCGCCGAGCGACGCATCGCGTTCGTCAAGGTCGGCCGACACGTCCGCATCCCAGAAGGCGCGCTGAACGCCTTCATCGACGCCCACACGGTGCAGCCGATCGGTCAGCGGCGCGGGCCCCTGCGAAGGGCTGCCTCATGGCCAACAAGAGAGGAAGGCGCCGGAGCTTCGGCTCGGTCAGGCAGCTTCCGTCCGGTCGTTGGCAGGTCCGCTACCGCGACCCGGAGTCAGGGCAACTGCGCCCGGCGGAGAAGACCTACGGTTCCAAAACCGATGCCCAAGTCGCTCTGACACACATTGAGTCGGACGTAGCGCGCGGGCAGTGGTCGGACCCGGACGCCGGGGCGGTGAACTTGGAGGAGTACGCCACCGCGTGGCTGCGGGACCGGAAGCTCGCCGACCGCACCCGCGAGCGGAACGAGTCGGTGATGCGGCTGCACATCCTGCCCACCTTCGGGGCCGGGAGCGTGGCCGATGTGACGACAGCCCGGGTGCGCAGTTGGCACGGCAAGCTCCTCGCGGCCGGCACCGGGGAACCTACGGTTGTCAAGGCGTACCAACTGCTGCGCGCCCTGCTGAACACGGCTGTGGACGACGAGCTGATCCGGCGCAACCCGTGCCGCATCAAGGGCGCGGACCGCTACGACGTGCCGGAGCGGCCCGTCCTCACGGTGGCGGAGGTCTTCGCCATCGCCGATTCCACCGCGCCCCGCTACCGGCTGCTCGTGCTCCTGGCGGCCTTCACCACACTGCGGTTCGGGGAGCTGGCAGCCCTGCGACGCCGGGACATCGACCAGGAAGGGCTAACCGTCACTGTGCGCCGTGCTCAGGCCGAGTTGCAGGACGGTCGGCTCTTCGACAAGGCGCCGAAGTCTGCGGCTGGCGTGCGCTCTGTTTCCTTCCCGGCCGAATTGCTCGATGCGGTCTCGCACCACCTGGAGCAGTTCGCCGCCCCCGGCCGTGAGGGGCACGTCTTTGTGGGGCCGCAGGGCGGGCAGTTGCGGCGGAGTAACTTCCGGGACGACTGGGTCAAGGCCCGTAAGGCTGCGGGCGTCACGGCCGAGCTGCACTTTCATGACCTGCGCCACACGGGGAACACGCTGGCCTCCACGGCCGGGGCCAGCACGCGGGAGCTGATGACGAGGATGGGGCACAGCAGCTCCCGGGCCGCGTTGATCTATCAGCACATGACCAGTGACCGTGACCGGGCCATCGCCGACCGACTCGGGGCCATGATTCGCAGGGGTGGGAGAGATACCCCTGGACTAGTGGACGTGGCAATTACGCTGCACTGAGGGTGTGCGTGCGGCATACCTTGTACGTGAGAGAGGTCAGCTCAGGGAGCCTTCCTGAGCTGACCATTTCACTTTTCGCATTAGCTGGCGATGCTGAGAGTTCCTTTGTCGACGCGCTCCTGCCAAGTGTCGAGCAGGAACTCTGTAATGGTGACCGTGCTGTTGAGTGCGAGTCGTGCATGCCGAGTGAGGGCCGGACTGGAGGTGGTGCGTCCATGTCCCAGGCCTAGTTGATTGCGCAGCTCAGCAAGGCACTGCACTGTAGTCGAAAGCGTGCGCAGGATTCTCTGTGCGGTCTCGCTTCCCTTCGCGCTTGCGGGTACCGACTCCGCCTTCAAAGCGAGCAATTCGGCGACCTTGCGGTACAACTGCGGGACATCGTCGTGCGCTGGGTACTCCACCCCGCTGCGATCCAATATGATCTTGCAGAGGCTTTCGACCAGTTCTTTGCATGAGGCGATCGCGGCGGCAGAATCTCTATCTACTCCGTCGCGGATCCGGTCTAGGTGTTCCTGAAGAACGCGGTGATTGGTCAAAAGCGGACGCTGCTCCAGATTCAGTTGCGGAAGTGAGCCGTGGAACGAGCTTCTGGAGCGCCCCTCGTACAGAGGATGGCCACTGATGCTGCCGCTCTGCACTATTTCGTATCCGTCTGGGGCCAGTGCCTCGTTGAACTCGGTGCGAAGTCGCTCAACCTCATCGCGGTCCGACCGGACCATTGGGTGAAGCAGTTCTGAGAGGAACTTGAGGAACGTCTCGTCGGGGCTGCCCTGATGCAACCCGAATCTTCGATCTTGGAAGATCCAGTCGTCGGGCCAGTCATACGGATTGTGCACACGATGCTGCCAGATGTCGCCTCGCGCGGTGTCGAAGCGCGGATCGCCGCTCTCCATGCTGTCAAGGTCGTAGATGCGAGCTAGGAAGGCGTCCTCCTCCAAGCGGCCTGCCCAGTTCACGTTGCCGAGTATCAGCCAATCGACGATGCGGCGCCGAGTGAGCTCGGTGATCCGGCTTTCAGGTGACATGCCCCCGTCCCTCCAGTGCAAGATGTCTCCATAGAGGCAGAAGGAGTATCCCAACGATGCCCGCTGTTGTGCTGCGCATTTCCAGGCGCCGACTGGCAGGGCTGAGCGGCCGAACGACCCTTCGCTCAGCGTGACAGCAGGGTTCTCCAAGAGGCGGGCCCGATGTGCCGGTCGTGGACCCCATGAAGCCACGTAGTGGCACGCGTGTGGCACGCGTGTGGCACGCCCTCGAAGACGACGAAGGGCCAGCCCGGGAGGAAACCCCTCCTGAGCTGGCCCTTCTGGCTGTGCCCCCGGCAGGATTCGAACCTGCGACACCCGCTTTAGGAGAGCGGTGCTCTATCCCCTGAGCTACGAAGGCGGGGCTTGTCAGGGACCTTGGAGAAAACCCAGCAGATGGATCTTCGGCCAAGGCGTACAAGCCCGCTGGCCAGTGGGGGTGCGCTGGTGCTCGCGACGGATTCCCGGGCGGGCGTCTGGCGCGACCTGACCGCTGACGTGAACAGCGTAGCGGATTGGGCGGAGCGGAGGCGCGGGCGTCGATGACTTCCTGGACGACGTGGGCCTTGCCTGGAGGCTTCCTTGGTGGGGGCGGATCATTGGCTCGCCATCGTGTCGATGTGCTGCCGTCGACGCTGCCTGTGCGGTGTTCCACAATGGCGACTGCGCCGGTCCTCCGCGGAGCGATCGGAAGTGGGCCCGGGAAGTTCCCGCCGGACGGCGGGGTCCCGGGCCTGCGCCGTCCGGTCCATGGGTCATCCGGTGCCGCCGGCTGTGATGCGGATGACATCTGCGGTGTGCCTCAGGGCATCGAATTGGTGACTCTTACCGGATCGCCCCGCGGCGGCTGCCCCCGCGACACAGTCGGCGACCCAAAGCACCGGTTCACAGGGGCCGGGCTCGTGGAGCATGTGCAGCGCGGAACTCACCATGCCGCTGGAGCGCAGGTAGCCGACGGCCTTCACATCGCGGCCGTTTTGCTTCCTCTCCCGGCTTTCGGCGACGAGCCGGGTCACCCCGCGTTGGTCAAGTTCCCACACCACGCGTGCGAGGCACTTGCGCCGCCGACGCTCCGACGGCTCTTCGGGCAGCCCGTCGCGTACGACGACCAGGTGCCGGACAGGAAGGGACGCGATGCGATCGACGATGGTCGCGCGCCGACCGGCGGACTCCCCGTGCCAGTGCAGCTTGCGTTGCCCGGGAAGACGTAGCGACAGCATCGCCTCCCGGACAGGCTCCAGCATGGCGGGCAGCACCAGGGCGATGGCCAGGATGTAGGTGCCGGGGGCCGTTTTGGGATCGGGTTCGGACTCGTCCATGAAGGCGAGCGGTGTCGGCTGTTGACCAGTCGGAGGGGGTGTCGCGTCGGTGTTCTCCAGGGTCAGGCCTCACTCTGCTCAAGCTCGTCGCGCAGGTCGTCGAGGGTGCGTCCGTCGGCGAGCCGCCAAGTGAGCCAACCGTTCGCCTGGCTCTGTGTCACGGCGAAGGCGGCCTTCGACGGTGAACGGAAGGGAGTCAGCTTGCCTTCGACCGTCAGCGTGCCGTCAGCGTGGACCGTCGCGGTCGCGGAACGGTTCGCGCGCGGCTGATGAAGGTGCAGGCGTGTGCCCGGAGCCAGGAGGCCGGTGCGCAGCAGGGGAGCGAGCGGGCCGCTCGGCTGCGGAGCCTCTTCGGGCTGCCCCGGTTCGCCGGTGCGGACGTCGAGGCTCAGCTCGACAGTGCCGTCCGGTCCGGCCGCGGCCAGCTTGGAGAGCAGGTCGTGTGGGAGATGGAGCACGATGGTGGGCATGCGACCTCCGAGATCACCACTGATTGTTCTGCTGAATACTGGGGTGTGCAGTGTAACTCAGTGGAGTCGGGGTGTATTCCCCGCGGGATGCTGCGTGGCTTCCTGGCGTCGGGGCGCGCCGCTCTCCTGATACTTGGCACACGCACCAGGAGCTGGAGCGCGACGTGCTGAGAGGGGGATGGGCGGCAGGTCAGGCAGCGGGGCCTTGGAGGTCAAGCCAAGACACCGGGCTTCGGTGAACAGCGCATCGACGCCGGGCTTACGGAGCTTGCGGGTGCTGTCGGCATGGACGGGGGTGATGTCGTCGTCGCGGTCCCGGCCGGGTGCGTCGGTGTACCGCAAGAGGCGTTCGCCGGTGGCGATGTAACTCTCGGCCGTTCGTGGGCTCATCTGGCCGGCCCGGACGGCGTCGTCCAAGACACGGATGACGCGGAGAAACGCGGCACGCAGGGTGCACCTGGCCACGCGGGCTCCCGCGCAGGAGCGAGGGCGTCGCGCTGCGGCGGCCATGATCAGCGGGTTTGCGGAAACGTATGGGGTACGCGGCATGGTCGCGCTACGGTGGTCAGTGGCTCTCGCCTTGGGTGAGGGCACGCCAAAGCCCCCCTTCTCGCGGGCCTTTCCGCCCGCGGTGAACGGATTCGGTTTTGGGCGGGGTCCGGAGGCGCCTCTCCGGCCAAGGAATGGAGCGCCTCCGGACCCGACTTTCAGCTACTCATGTGCTCCTTCCGGAACGACCCGAGGCTGCTGAACTCCCGGATCATCCGGTGGGTGGTGAGCCACTCGTCCTGTTCCATGTCGGCGATACGGGCGAGGGACCACATCGGTCCGAGCAGCTCCGGGTTCAGCGGGGTGCCTTCCGTCTCTTTACGGGCCTTAATCCCCGAGAGGACCGTGAGCAAGCCGGTCACGTGGTCGTGGAGAGCGGCCGCTTCTCCGGGAGTCAGATGCCATGCCTCGCCGACGCCAAGGCGATGAGTCAGCAGATTGTCAGCCTCGGGACCGAACCTTGGCCGTGCTTCCTGCTCGTTGCCGCTGCGTGGTCCCGGAGTGGTGGCCTCCTCGTCGTCCTGCCCCGACGCAGTGGCTGATTGGCTCTCGGATTTCTGGGAGGGGGGATCCTGCGGCTCGTCAGGTGCATCGCCGACCGGCTGCTCGTCCGAGGAGGACTCCGAAGAGTCGGCGGCAGGCTGTTCCTTGTCGGCCGCGGGGGTCTCCGGGGAATTCTCGTGCCAGCGGAGGAAGCCGTCATTCTCGGCCACCAGGTATCCGACCGCGATCATGAGATCCAGGAGACGGTCGATGCTCTTCTCGTAGCCGGGTGTCTTGACCATCTGGACGAACCGGAGCCGCAATGCCGCGCGAGGAGCGGAAGTTTCGAGGGTGCGCTTTCGTGCTGCCCCGACGAACCACAGGCGGTCCCAGGTATCTCGCAAGGCGCGCATGCCGTCTTCGGGATGGTTGTCCCAGGCGAGAGTGATCTCCTGAGCAGCTCGGGTCGACTCATAGATTCCACGTCCCGAGAGCTTCCTGACCAGCCCGCAGTCCGCCAGGAACTTCATGGCCAGGCCGATGGCCCACTGCCCGGCCCCCGTCATCGCGTGCAGATCGTCGACGCGGAACGGCTCGGAGAACCGCCCCACGGACGGGATCAACTCGACCAGCACCGGAGTGGTGACACGATCATGCGGCACCGGTTTCGCGGGAGGCTCCGGCGACCGGCGCTGGCCCTTGCCCAAGGTTCCTCCGAAGAATCGGCGACAAGATAACGCGTCCGCAGCGTAGAACACGGCCTTCATCTGGCGCAGGTGAACGCAGATCTTGGCGACACTCCAATGTTCCTTGTGGAGAGGGGAGTTGAGGACAAGTATCAGGAAGGCCTGGCTGGCCTGGCGCATGTCAGGTGGGCCGCCATGGGTTTTCCGTGGCCTGGCATCAGCGGGGAAGAAGCGGCGTGACCTGCCAGTTCTTAGCCCTCCAACGCCGAAGCCCCCTTGGCGCAGATGTCTTGGCGAGGGTTCGAGGCACACCTGGCGGCGCCTGCCTTCCTTCTCGTGGCAGCGGCACTAGTGCAGAGCCGGAGCGGCCAGCTGGCAGGGTGCCAGCTGGCCGGTGGCCACCAATGACACTCCACCTGTGGACTCCCTGCCTGCGCTTGCCCAGTGGAGCGGTGTGAAGCGCCAGGTGATCACGAATGTCCTGAAGGGAACCGTGTGGGCCGACCTCATGACCGTGTTTGAACTGGAGGGTGTCCTCTCGCGTCATGCTGTGGCCTGTGCACGTGACGTGGGGCCTTGAGGTGAGGCCGGCACCCGTCACTGAAGAGCAGTCCCGTGAGCTCTGCTCGATTCGGTCACTGGCCTCGTCGCCGAGATGGACGAGGAAGACTCAGAGGGCCGTCACGCGGTCGAACTTCCAGCCCGTCGGGTACGCCGAGTAGAGCCTCCCGTAACCCAGGCCCGTAGTGGAGAGCCGTCGCCCCGAACTCCTCGCCGAGGTCCGTGCTGTCCGTCATCCGGATACGGGTCGGGTGGGTGGGGGTCAGGTCAGGGGGACGTGGGTGTAGCGGGTGGCGGTGTGGAGGTCTGATTCGATGCGGGTGGCTGTGGTCGTGAGTTCGGGGAGGAGGTCTGTCACGCACTCGCGGAGGGTGTGGCGGCTTGCGTGCATCGCTGTGTTGAGGGCGGAGACGACTCTGCCGGAGCGGTCGCGGATCGGGACCGCGATGGCGCGGAGGCCCTCTTCCAGTTCCTCGTCCACCAAGGCGTAGCCCTGGGAGCGGATCGAGGTCAGGGAGTCAGTGTCTGTGGTCTTGGTCGTGGCTCTGTCCGACAGGAGGACTCGGCCGAGAGCTGTGACGTGCGCCGGCAGGCGGGTGCCCACCGTGATGTTCACGCTCATGACGCGGCCCGTCGCCACCCTTGCCGTGTACTGGATCTCCTCGCCCGAGTCCGAGAGCACCGCCAGTGACGTCGACTCGTGGATGCGGGACGTCAGGTCGGCCAGGTGGGGGTGGGCGATGTCAGGGAGGGTGGTGCGGGAGAGGGGTGGGAAGCCCAGGGAGAGGATCTGGGGGGTCAGGGCGAAGGTGCGGTCGTCTGTCTGCGTCACCAGGTTCAGGTGTTCGTAGGTGATCAGTGCGCGGCGGGCCGTCGCCCGGGCCAGGCCCGTGGCCTGGGCCACCTCCGTGAGGGTCAGCTCCGGCCTGGCCTCGCCGAAGGCCGTGAGGACGGTGAGGCCCCGCGCCAGGGATTCGATGAAGTCGCGGCCGAGTTGCTGTTTCGACGCGCCCGTCCAGAGCGCCAGGTCCGATGGTGGGGTGCCGGGGGGTGGGGGTGGGGTGCGGTCCAGTTCCCCCTCCATCTGCGTTACCGCCTCCTGCAACCTTGGGAGCAGCGTGGTGCGCAGGCTGTGTGCCGTGTGGCGGCTGGTGTGGCTGACCACGCTGGCCACGCAGGCCGGTGGGCGGTGGGCGGGGGGCGTGTGAGGGGAGCGGACCGGTACCGAGACCGCCACCAGGCCCGGTTCGATCAGCTGGTCGTCCAGGGCCCAGCCGTTCGCGGCCGCCTCCTGCGTGCGGCTCACGAACGTCTCGTCGTCTCGCTCGTCCGCTCCGTACTTGCGCGGGGGTACGGCCGTGAAGGAGAGGTCCCGCGGGTCCGCCGCCCGGCGTTCGCGCCAGCGTTGCCAGTCGGCGGTCGTCCACTCCGTCGCGAACAACGGGCCGGGGGCGGTGCGTTCGGCGGGGAGCAGGTCGCCGATGCGGAAGCTCAGGGACATCGCGCGGCGGCGGGTGGCCTGGTGGATGAAGCGGATGCCGTCGCGGTCGGCGACCGCCAGGGAGACCGACTCGTCCAGTTCGTCGGCCAAGGCGTCCGCCCGAGACGCGAGGAGGGAGGGGAGGCGCAGGGCGGCCAGGTAGGCGTTGCCCAGTTCCATCAGGCGGGGGGAGAGGTGTACGTCCCGGCCGTCCACGCGGACGTAGCCCATGCGGGCGAGCGTGGCCGTGATGCGGTCGACCGTGGAGCGGGCGAGGCGGGTGGCCCGTTCCAGGCCGCTCAGGCTCAGCGTGCCGTCTGCCTCGGTCAGCTCCCGCAGCACCGCGATGCCGCGTATCAATGGCGTGACCGCCTCATCCGGCGTGATCGACTCCGTGGCTGGTGTGGTCGCCCCCGTGGTTGGTGTGGTCGACTCCCCGGCTGGTGTGGTCGACCCCCCGGCCGGTGTGGCCGTGCCGCCGCCTTCTGTCGTCGTCCGGCCGTCCTCTGCCGTAGCCCCGCCCCTCTCAGCCGTCGTCCGGCCGTCCCCTGCCGTCGCCCCGCCCCCCTCAGCCGTCGTCCCGCCGTCCTTCACCGTCGCCCCGTTCTCGTCGGCCGAGGGGGCGGCGGACCCCTCGGGGTCGTCGTTCATGGGCTTCGCTGGCATCGGCTCTCCGGTACGGCGGTCGCGGCAGGCCTACGGTAATCCGGAGCCCGGGGCGGGTTCCCCCTGGCGTCGCTACCCCCTCTTCACCCGCACCCGATACCCGCCCGCACCTCCGCCTCCCCCCTCCAGATCCACCCCCGCCACCTCGATCTCCACTCCCTTGCGCGGATCCCGGAACGTCTCCCCGGGCGTGAACGGCGCGTCCGACAGTTCCGCGTGGACGTTCGGCGCGCGGGTGCAGCCGCCGCTGTCGCGGCGGGAGTCGTAGACCGTGACCGGGCCCATGCCCGTGTCCACCTGCGCGTCGACCTTGTAGATCAGTACGCCCGGACGGCACACCGTCTCGTCGTTGCCCGCGCGGGTGCGCAGTTCCAGGGCGTAGCCGGTCGCGCCGTCCAGGGGCAGGACGACCAGCTTGGAGCCGCCGGCGCTGGCCAGCGGGGTCAGGGTGTACTCGGTGGTGCCAGGGGTCGCCACGCAGTGGACCTGCGTCGCGTCGAGCCAGCCCAGCTTCCACTTGTGCCAGCCGAGGAAGTCGTTGTTGGCGCCCCAGTCCTCGCTCATGATGTCCCAGTGGCCGACCGCGCCCCCGCCCTCGGCGGTGTACAGGTCGGGCAGGCCGAAGACATGGCCGTTCTCGTGGGGGAGTACGCGGTAGCCGTTGCGGTCGTAGGAGCCGGAACCGTCGTCCTGGCGGGAGTAGACGAACGAGGCGTTGGCCACGGGCATGCCGTCGGCCGTCGGGGCCTCGGGGTTGCCGGCGAAGGTGACGGACAGGACCGTGTCCAGGGCGGAGGGGCCTGCGTTCGGGGTGACCAGCACGTTCACGAGGTCGTACGCGCGGAAGTCCACCTTGGGGTCGGCCGCGGCCACGAGATCCTGGACCAGTGAGCGGTAGCCGGGGTCGAAGGGGGCGCCGCGCTCTATGCCGTACTCGCGGAAGGACCTCGGCATCCGCAGCCACCCCGGGATCGGGGTCTCGGGGCGGTAGTCGAGGCGGCCGTAGGAACTGGTGCGGAACCATTCGCGGGTCTGCGGGAAGAACTCCCGGAAGCGGTCCAGGGCGTCGCCGTCGCCGGGGGCGTCCGAGAAGTCGATCATCAGGGTGAGGGCGCGGACGGTGCCGGTGGAGCGGGAGTAGCCGTCGGAGGTCGGGATGCCCTCGGACATCTGGACCTCGCGGGTGCCGCGGATCAGGCAGGGGCCGTGCGAGGAGCTGCGGGACAGGGAGACCGGGCCGGCTCCGGCCGTCGTGGCGCCGGAGGTGAGGTGGCCCGTGCCGGCGGAGGTGCTGACCGAGAAGGTCAGGGCGGTCACGCAGGCAAGGGCGGCCAGACGGCTCCGGGGCGGCCGGGGTATCCGACAGCGGGGCGGCGGCGTACGGCCCGAGCCGGCCGACCCCTCACGGCCCGAGCCGGCCGACCCCTCACGGCCCGAGCCGGCCGACCCCTCACCGCCCGAGCCGGCCGACCCCTCACCGCCCGACCCGGCATGCTGCGTACGGCCTGGACCGAGCGGCCCCTCCGCGCCCCGGCCCCGCCGCCGGGGTCGCTGAGGCTGCTGCTGCGGCTGCATGCAGGGGACCTCCCGCGCCACGGCAGCCGCCGGTCTCCGGCTGCACCCTTTCGCTCACCCTGCGTTGCGGCGGATGGAGGCGCGCGTTGGAGGAGACCGATCGTGGGTTTCCCGTCAGTAGCGCCCCGCGCCCCCACCCGGAGCTCTTGTGATCCAGGTCACAAGGAAAAAATCCCGGCTACGGGAAATACCGGGGACCCACTCCCCGTTTAGCCATGTGTCAGAGCGAAACGGGGACCCGCTCCCCGGATCGCCAAGCACCGCACACCACGCACCACGTGCACCACACCGCACACCCGCCTCACTCATCCAGGAGTACGCCGTGCAGACCGCAACCCCCGAACAGCGCAAGGTGCCCCGGCCTCGCGCCGACGCCCTGCGCAACCGGGAGCGGATCGTCACCGCCGCCCGGGAGATGTTCGTCGAGCACGGCCCCGAGGTGCCGCTCGACGAGATCGCCCGCCGGGCCGGCGTCGGCAACGCCACGGTGTACCGCAACTTCCCGGACCGCGACGCCCTGGTCCGCGAGGTCGTCTGCTCCGTCATGGACCGTACGGCCGCCGCGGCCGAACTCGCGCTCGCCGAGACCGGGGACGCGTTCGAGGCGCTGGAGCGCTTCGTGCACGCCGCCGCCGACGAGCGGATCAGCGCGCTGTGCCCGATGGTCTCCAGCACGTTCGACAAGCACCACCCGGACCTGGAAGCCGCGCGCGAACGGGTCGAGAGCCAGGTCGCCGAGGTCATGGACCGTGCCCGGGCTGCCGGGCAGCTCCGCTCCGACGTGGGTGTCGGAGACGTCATGATCGCCGTGGCCCAGCTCAGCCGGCCCCCGGCCGGGACGGACTGCTTCCGTGCCGACCCCTTCGTTCACCGCCATCTTCAGCTGTTCCTGGACGGGCTGCGGGCTCCCGCTCGCTCCGTACTGCCGGGCACGGCCGTCACCCTGGAGGATCTGCGCCGGCCCTGACCGATCAGTACCGATTAGTTCAGCGCGTCCCATCCGTCTGAAGCCAGTACGTCCCGTCTGAAGCCACGACACCGCGTCCGAAGCCAAGACGACAGTCCCTGCGGCCGTCCCCGTCGACGATCCGCTGTCTCTCGACATCTCTTTCCGTCACGAAGTCCCGAAGTGGGTACCCCCATGTCTGAAACAGCCTCAAAGGCACTCGGCACCCCGGCCGCCGCGCCGGACGCCGGCCGCTGGAAAGCGCTCGTCTTCATCGCGCTCGCCCAGCTGATGGTCGTCCTGGACGCCACCATCGTGAACATCGCCCTGCCCTCCGCCCAGCAGGACCTCGGCATCTCCGACGGCAACCGGCAATGGGTCGTCACGGCCTACGCCCTCGCCTTCGGCGGTCTGCTGCTGTTCGGCGGCCGGATAGCCGACCTGTGGGGCCGCAAGAGGGCGTTCGTCGTCGGCCTCGGCGGCTTCGCCGCGGCCTCCGCGCTCGGCGGCGCGGCCACCAACGAGGCGATGATGTTCGGCGCCCGCGCCCTCCAGGGCGTCTTCGGTGCCCTGCTCGCGCCCGCCGCGCTGTCGCTCCTCGCCGTGATGTTCACCGACGCCAAGGAGCGCGCCAAGGCGTTCGGCATCTACGGCGCGATCGCCGGTGGCGGCGGTGCCGTCGGACTGATCCTGGGCGGCTTCCTCACCGAGTACCTGGACTGGCGCTGGACGTTCTTCGTGAACATCCCGTTCGCCATCGTCGCCGCGGCCGGTGCCTACTTCGTCATCCGTGAGCCGGAGGGCGGCCGCAACCGCTCGCCGCTCGACATCCCCGGCGTGATCCTGTCCACCCTCGGCCTGGTCGCCCTGGTCTACGGCTTCACCCGCGCCGAGTCCGACGGCTGGAGCGACTCCGTGACGGTGGGGATGTTCGTCGCATCGGCCGTCCTGCTCGCGGCCTTCGTGCTCGTCGAGTCCAAGGTCAAGGCGCCGCTGCTGCCGCTGCGCGTGGTCACCGAGCGCAACCGCGGCGGTGTCTACCTCTCCCTCGGGCTCGCGATCATCGCGATGTTCGGCCTGTTCCTCTTCCTGACGTACTACCTGCAGATCGTGAAGGGGTACTCGCCGGTCAAGACCGGGTTCGCCTTCCTGCCGATGATCGCGGGCATGATCACGGGCTCCACCCAGATCGGCACCCGTCTGATGACCCGGGTCGCGCCGCGCCTGCTGATGGGCCCCGGCTTCCTGGTCGCCGCGCTCGGCATGCTGCTGCTGACCCAGCTGGAGATCGGCTCCTCGTACGCGGCCCTGCTGCTGCCCGCGATGCTGCTGCTCGGCCTCGGTATGGGTACGGCGTTCATGCCGGCCATGTCCCTGGCCACCCAGGGCGTCGAGGCCCGGGACTCCGGTGTCGCCTCCGCGATGGTCAACACCTCGCAGCAGGTGGGCGGCGCCATCGGTACCGCCCTGCTGAACACCATCGCCGCCTCGGCGACGACCTCGTACATCGCCGACCACATCGTGGGGGCGACCAGCCGGTCCCAGCAGCAGCTGGTCCAGCTGGAGGGCATGGTCAAGGGCTACACCAGCGCCATCTGGTTCGCCGTCGGCATCCTCGTCGTGGCCGCCGCGATCGCCCTGACCTTCGTCAACGCCGGCCGGCCGGACAGCTCACCGGTGACCGGCTCGGACTCCGGCGTGGACGACGAGGTGCAGATCCCGGTCGTCGCCCACTGACGGCGGCCCCTGAAGAACCCCCTTCGGGCCACCCGTAGGCACGAGGAAGGGGACGCCTCGTACCTATGGATTCCAGGACCTGCCCCGGCTCAGCGGAGCCAGGGCAGGTCCGCACCCGCTTCGGTCGGCTGAAGTCCCTCGGCGACGATCCTCATGATCTCGCCGAGGGACTTCTGCTGCCCCGGGGAGAGCCGGTCGAACACCGCCTGCCGTACGGCCTCCACATGGCCCGGGGCGGTCTGCCGCAGCACCTCGTAGCCCTGGTCCGTGAGCACGGCGAACTGGCCCCGCTTGTCGTCGGGGCAGTCCTCGCGGCGCACCCAGCCGTTCTTCTCCAGACGCGCGATGGCGTGCGAGAGACGGGAGCGGGTGATCTTCGCCAGCATGGCGAGCTCGGTCATCCGCAGTTGCCGCCGGGGCGCCTCGGCGAGCTTGACCAGAAGGCCGTAGTAGACGTGCGGCATGCCCGCGTCGCGCTGGAGCTGACGGTCGAGATGGTCGTCGAGGAGGGTGACGCCCTCCATGAACGAGCGCCAGACGTGCTGCTCCTCGTCGGTGAGCCAGCGCGGTTCCTGGGGCTCCTGGCCGGAGGCAGGTGTCGGTGCGGATGCGGGTGCCTTCATGTGTTCCACTCTACGTGGCCCCTCCTTGAAGATTAAACAAATGGCCCGTACAGTTTTGTCAGGGAACCATTCTGGAGGGAGTCGCAGCATGTCCGCCGCCACCCAGGAGCGCATGCCCGCTCTGTACCTCAGCCACGGCGCCCCGCCGCTGGCCGACGACCCGGTCTGGCCCGGTGAACTGGCCGCCTGGTCCGCCGGACTGCCGCGCCCCAAGGCGATCCTGATGGTCTCCGCCCACTGGGAGGAGGCCCCGCTCGCCCTCAGCGCCACCGAGACGGTCCCCCTCGTCTACGACTTCTGGGGCTTCCCCGAGCACTACTACCGGGTGAGGTACGAGGCTCCCGGCGCACCGGAGCTCGCCGAGTCGGTGCGCAAGCTGCTGCGCGCCCCCGGTATGCCCGTCCAGGACGTCCCCGACCGCGGCCTCGACCACGGCGCGTACGTCCCGCTGGTCGAGATGTACCCGGAGGCCGACATCCCCGTCCTCCAGGTCTCCATGCCGACGCTCGACCCGGTCAGGCTCATGGAGATCGGCCGCAAGCTCGCCCCGCTGCGGGACGAGGGCGTGCTGATCGTCGGCTCCGGCTTCTTCACGCACAACCTGGCCGCGCTCCGGCAGGGCGGCATACCCGGCTGGTCGGCGGAGTTCGACGACTGGGGCCGGCGGGCGCTGGAGGCGCGGGATGTGGACGCCCTGCTCGACTTCCTCCACACCTCGCCCGCGGGGCAGCTCGCCCACCCGCGCACCGAGCACTTCGCCCCGCTGTTCGTGACCATGGGCGCCGCCGACGCGGCCGGTGAGCTGGACGCCCAGAAGTCGGTGATCGACGGGTTCTGGATGGGGCTGGCCAAGCGGTCCGTGCAGTTCGGCTGAAAACGACCTCAGCCGAAACCGACCTCAAGGGTCCCGGGCTGGAGCGGCTTCTCGTACCAGGCCACGTCCCAGTAGCGGCCGAACTTGCGGCCGACCTCCCGGTACGTACCGACGTGCTGGAAGCCGAAGCGCTCGTGCAGCCGCCCGGACGCCTCGTTCGGCTGGGCGATGCCGGCGTAGGCGCGGTGCAGGTCCTCGCCGGACAGGGCCTCGAAGAGGGCCTCGTACAGCAGGGTGCCGATGCCGCGGCGGCCCGTGTGCGGGGCGACGTAGACGGTCGTCTCCACCGAGGTGGCATAAGCGGGCTTCTGCCGGTAAGGGCTTGATGTGGCGTAGCCCAGAATTTCCTGTGAGTTGGTGCCCGTGGCAACCATCAGGCGATGCGGGCCGTCTACTGGATGGGAGAGCAGCCAAGGACGGCGCTCTTCCGGAGTGAAGATCGCGGTATCGAATGTGATCGCTGTCTCACGTACATAGTGGTTGTAGAGGGCTGTGAGAGCTTCGAGGTCGGCCTCGACTCCCGGCCTGACCTGCGGCTCTGTACGTTCCGACGGCATCGTGCCTCCCCAGGTGGCCGGACAGGGTACTGCATGATCAGGAAAATCGTGGGGCGGGTTGGGAATTCTGTCCTGATTCCAGTCGTTGTTTCCATCGGATGCAGGGCACCCGAGGAGAGTCCGGAGAGTCCCGGAGACGGAGTCCAGCGTCCGAAGGACCGCCCGCTGACCTCACCATCGCAAGGGAGCACGCATGGCAACCCGTGCCGTCGCCCGTCGTAAGTCCGCCACCGGCGAGACGGCCGACGCGGCAAGCAGTGTTCGCGCCCATGGCGGCGAGATCGCCGACCGCGACCTGGTCGGCATGTACCTCGACGAGATAGCGCGCACACCACTGCTCGACGCCGCCAAGGAGGTCGAGCTGTCACAGGTCATCGAGGCGGGTGTGTTCGCGCGGCAGGTCCTCGACGGGTTCGAGGACACCAAGGCCGACGCCACCCGTGACGAACTCGAGGCCCTGATGGCCGACGCGGAGCGGGCCAAGGACATCTTCATCCGCTCCAACCTCCGCCTGGTCGTCGCCGTCGCCCGCCGCTACCCCCGCAGCGGTCTGCCGCTGCTGGACCTGATCCAGGAGGGCAACGCCGGCCTGGTGCGCGCGGTCGAGAAGTTCGACTACCGCAAGGGCTTCAAGTTCTCCACGTACGCGACGTGGTGGATCCGCCAGGCCATCACCCGCTCGATAGCCGACCAGTCCCGCACGATCCGCCTGCCCGTCCACCTCGTGGAGGAGCTCGGCCGGATCCGCCGTGTGCAGCGCGAGTTCAACCGCGAGCACGGCCGGGACCCGGAGCCGGCGGAGATCGCCACCGAGCTCGGCTCCACGCCGGAGCGTGTCACCGACGTGCTCGACTGGGCCCGCGACCCGGTCTCGCTGAACATGTCGGTGGACGACGAGGGCGAGACCCAGTTCGGCGACCTCCTGGAGGACACCTCGGCGGTGTCGCCCGAGCAGTCGGTGCTCACGCTGCTGCGCAGCGAGGAGCTCGACGACCTCATAGGCCGCCTCGACCAGCGCACGGCCTCCATCATCAAGATGCGCTACGGCATAGAGGACGGCCGGGAGCGCACCCTGACCGAGGTCGGCAAGGAGCACGGCCTGACCCGCGAGCGCATCCGGCAGATCGAGAAGCACGCGCTGCTGGAGCTGAAGAAGCTGGCGCGCAGCACCGGTTTCGACGCGGCGGCGTGACGCCGGGTTCGCACCCGGCTGCGTGATGCGTGGCACCGCGTACGCCGGGTGGCGAAAGACCGCGCAAACATGGCGTTGTATCGCCGCTTAACCCGAAGGACTCGGGGAACAAGACTTCCGGGTCCACCAGTTCGGGCCCGGGGCCACACCCCCCTGGGCCCCCGAAAACCAAGTCCCGTCGCACTCCCCCCGGCGCCGGGACTCTCCCAAGGCCGGGCTTCGGCGCCCCTCCCCCCGGGCGCCGGGGTCCGGCTCTTTTCGTGTCTCTTCGTGCCGGTGCCTCGCGCACCGCGCGGTGTCTGGAGGGCGGGGCACCCCGTACCTGAACCACGGGGTGGCCCGCCAGATGGCAGATTGTGCCACATGGGCATACCCTGCCGGGCGTGAGCAGCACCACCCCGACCCCGCCTCAGGCCTCGCTGACCGAGCGGCGGAAGGCCGAGACGCGGATGGAGATCGCCCGGGCGGCGGCGGGCCTCTTCGTCCGGCACGGCCTGCGCGCCACCCGCGCGGAGGACATCGCCCAGGCCGCCGGTATCGCCCCGCGCACCTTCTACCGGTACTTCGCCACCAAGGAGGAGGCCGTCGCCCCGCTCTACGCGGCCGGCGCCCAGCGCTGGGTGGCGGCGGTACGCGCCGCTCCCGCTGACGCGAGCGTGCTCCAGGCCCTCGAACAGGGCGTCCGCCACACCCTCACCCCGGGCGTCGGCGTCTCGGCGTCCTCCTGGGAGTGGGTCCGCTCCCTCCTGCGTCTCGCCGAGGCGAACCCGTCCCTGCGCCGGGTGTGGGCGGAGGTCTGCCAGACGTCGGAGCGGATGCTGGGGGAGGTGCTGGCGGAACGGGGGAGCGATGAAGGGGCCGGGGCTTCGGCGTCAGGGGTCACGGAGAGTCGCGACAACGTTGCCCTCGCCCCCGAGCCCGCCTCCGCCCTCGCCCCCGAGCCCGCCCCCGCCCCCGGGTCGCGCTTCGCCGCCGCCGTAGCCAGTGCCGCCGTGCGCGCCGCCCTGGAGACCTGGGCGGAAGGCGACAGCCCGGCGGAGGGCCCGGGAGGCCCGGCGGAACTCGCGTCGCGGAACCTGGCGGCACTGCGGGACTTTCCATGGGAGGCGTGACCCGGCCGGGGCCGAACCGCGGTGAGTGTCAGGGTCATGCCCCGGCGGCGTTCCCGTCCCCGGCCGCCCTGCTCAACCGCGCCCCCAACTCCCGTACTGCCCATACGAGTTCCTCCGGCTCCCGGACCATGAAGTCGCACTCCAGCATCGCCAGCCGGAACGCCACCCACTGCACCTGGTCCCCCGCGGACCCCCGCAGCCGGCAGCTGCTGTCGTCCAACGGCTCGGGCGTGCCGAGCCACTTCGGCACCCGGGCGGCGACGAAGTCGGCCGGTGCGGCGAAGGTGACCTCGAAGTCGTAGGACTGCTGCTGCCGTTGCATCGACTGGCGGAGGAATTCCGCCGCGCTCCCGGTCGGCAGCTCGCGCGGTACGAAGCGGGCCCCCGTGGCGAACGGTTCGCTCACGCGGTCGACGCGGAACGTGCGCCAGTCGTCGCGGTCGATGTCGTAGGCGACCAGGTACCAGCGGCGGCCCGTCGAGACCAGCCGGTAGGGCTCCGTCAGGCGTCGTGAGCCGGTGCCGTCCGCGGCCCGGTAGGCGAACCGCAGCCGCTCGTGCCCGGCCACCGTCGAGGCCATCACGGTCAGTGTCTCGGGTGCGATGCTGGGGCCGTCCCCGCTGGTCAGCGGCATGGTCGCGGCCTGGAGCGTGGTCACGCGGTGGCGCAGCCGGCCCGGCAGCACCTGCTCCAGTTTGGCCAGCGCCCGTACCGACGCCTCGTCCAGGCCCTCCACCGCGTGCCCGGCCCCGGCGCGGAGCCCGACCGCGATGGCCACGGCCTCCTCGTCGTCGAGGACGAGCGGCGGCATGGCCTTGCCGGCGACCAGCCGGTAGCCGCCGTCGGCGCCCTTGGTCGCCTGCACGGGATAGCCCAGTTCGCGCAGCCGGTCGATGTCCCGCCGGACCGTGCGGCGGGAGACCCCGAGCCGGCCGGCCAGCTCGCCGCCGGGCCATTCGCGGGGCGTCTGGAGGAGGGAGAGGAGCGTGAGCAGCCGAGCCGGTGTGTCCGTCGTCATACCGACGAGGATGCCGTACCACTAGGTCATGATCTGACCTAATGACCCCCTAGATTCGAAGCATGACCTCCACCGACACCACCCCCGGCTCCACGGGCGGCGGCGGCACCGACCGCCGCCGCTGGTTCGCCCTCGCCATTGTGATGACCGCCGCCTTCATGGATCTCGTCGACGTCACGATCGTCAACGTCGCCATCCCGTCGATCCAGCGCGAGGCGGGCGCGTCCTTCAGCGAGATCCAGTGGATCACCGCCGGATACGCCCTCGCCTTCGCCGCCGGGCTGATCACCGGCGGACGGCTCGGCGACATCCACGGCCGCAAGCGGATCTTCCTCGTCGGCATCGGGGGCTTCACCGTCGCCTCCGCGCTGTGCGGCCTCGCGGTGAACCCGGAGATGCTGGTCGCCTCGCGGTTCCTGCAGGGCGGTATGGCGGCGCTGATGGTGCCGCAGGTGCTGTCGATCGTGCACGCGACCTTCCCGGCGCACGAACGGGGCAAGGTCTTCGGGCTGTTCGGCGCGGTCGTCGGGCTCGGGGCCGTGTCCGGTCCGGTGCTGGGCGCGCTGCTGACGGAGTGGAACCTGTTCGGGTGGGAGTGGCGCTCGATCTTCCTGATCAACCTGCCCGTGGGTGTCGCGGGCCTGATCCTCGGCAGCCGTTTCATCACCGAGTCCAAGGCGCCGAAGGCCCTGAAGCTGGACCTCGTGGGTGTGGCGCTCGTGACGCTGGGCCTGCTGATGCTGCTCTACCCGCTCATCCGCGGCCGTGAGCTGGACTGGCCGCTGTGGGGGTACGTCTCGATGGCCGGCTCGCTCGTCGTCCTCGCGGCGCTGGTGGTGTTCGAGCGGCGCAAGAGCGCCCGGGACGGCTCCCCGCTGGTCGAGCTGTCGCTGTTCCGGGTCAAGAGCTTCGCGGCCGGGATCGCCGTACAGACCGTCTTCGGAGTCGCGCTCGGCATCTTCTTCCTGGTGTGGACGCTGTACATGCAGTTCGGGCTGGGCTGGACCCCGCTCAAGGCCGGGCTGACCGGGGTGCCGTTCTCGATCGCGGTGTCCGTGGCCGCCGGGATGTCCGTGCAGAAGCTGGTCCCGCGCTTCGGACGCAAGGTGCTCCAGGCGGGCGCGCTGGTGATGGCGGCCGGGGTGCTGCTCTACATCTGGGAGTCCGGGCACTACGGACTCGCCATCACCCCCTGGCAGATGGCGCTGCCGCTGGTCGTGATGGGTGTCGGCATGGGCCTGATCGTCGCGCCGCTGACGGACGCGATCCTCTCCGAGGTGCCGCGCGAGCACTCCGGTTCGGCCTCCGGCCTCATCAACACCGTGCAGCAGATGGGCAACGCGCTCGGGCTCGGGCTGGTGTCGGTCGTGTTCTTCGGCTCGATCAGCGACCATCTGAGCCGGGATCAGGTGGGCCCGGCCTTCGCCGACGCCTTCCAGAACGCGCTCGGTTGGGTGGCCGCGGTGCTGGCCGTCATCTTCCTGCTGATGTTCGCCCTGCCGAAGCGGCCGGCGCAGCACGTGGAGGGTGAGGCGCTGGCGGCGGAGGGGAAGGAACCGGCGCTGGTCTGACAGCGGATTACGAAGTACGGGCCCGGCACCTCAACAGGGTGCCGGGCCCGTTTCTGTTTCCGATCATGCCCGATTGGGCCCGAACCTGTTTACTTCCCAGAAATCTCGGCGTAGCCTCCCGCTGAAACCACACGTTCGGGCATGAGGCGGAGGCGAAACAGACATGTACGCACCGGAGCGGCAGCAGGAGATCCTCCGGCTCGCCCGTGACGGCGGCCGAGTGGATGTCGTGTCGCTGGCCGAGGAGTTCCAGGTGACGGCGGAGACGATCCGCCGGGATCTGAAGGCCCTCGACCGGGCCGGCATGGTCCGCCGGGTGCACGGCGGGGCCATCCCGGTCGGGCGTCTCGACTTCGAGCCGGACCTCGCCGAGCGCGAGACCGCGGCGGCCGACGAGAAGGACCGCATCGCCAAGGCGGCCCTCGCGGAACTGCCGAGCGAGGGCACGATGATCCTCGACGCCGGGACGACGGTGGCCAAGATGGCCGCGGCCCTCCCGCTGGAGGCGTCCCTCACCGTCGTCACACACAGCCTGCCCATCGCGGCCCGCCTCGCCGACCACCCCGGCATCCAGCTCCACCTCATCGGAGGGCGCGTCCGGCACCGTACGCGCGCCGCCGTGGACGCCTGGGCGCTCCGGGCGTACGGCGAGATCCGCGCCGATGTGCTGTTCGTGGCCGCCAACGGCTTCTCCGCCGAGCACGGTCTGACCACCCCCGACCTCGCCGAGGCCGCCGTGAAGCGCGCGGCCGTGGCCGCCGCCCGCCGGGTGGTCCTGATCGCCGACTCCTCCAAGCACGGCCAGGAGCACTTCGCCCGCTTCGGCGACCTGAGCGATGTGGACCTGCTGATCACCGACAGCGGGCTGAGCCCCGAAGACGCCGTCGCCATCGAGCGCGGCGGCACGGAAGTAGTGCGCGCATGATCCTCACCGTCACCCCCAACCCGTCACTGGACCGCACCTACGAGGTGCCGTCCCTCGACCGCGGCGAGGTCATCCGCGCCACCGGCGAGCGGATGGACCCGGGCGGCAAGGGCGTGAACGTCTCGCGCGCGGTCGCCGCGGCCGGACAGCGCACGGTCGCGGTCCTGCCGCTCGGCGGCGCCCCGGGCGCGCTCGTCGCCGACCTGCTCGACAAGCAGGGCATCGAGGTCGCGCCGGTCCCCGTCGCCGGGGCCACCCGCTCCAACATCGCCCTCGCCGAGGCCGACGGCGTCCTGACGAAGATCAACGCACCGGGTCCGGAACTGTCCGAGGCCGAGCGCGAACTGCTCCTGGAGACCGTACGGCAGCAGTCCGGCGACGCCGCCTGGATCGCCTGCTGCGGCAGCCTCCCGCGTGGCCTTGCCCCCTCCTGGTACGCCGAGCTGGTCGCCCGCACCCACGCGGCCGGTGCCCGGATCGCCCTGGACACCTCCGGGCCCGCGCTGCTGGAGGCGCTGCGCGAGCGGCCCGACGTGGTCAAGCCGAACGCCGAGGAACTCGCCGGAGCCGTCGGCCGCCCCCTCGCCACCGTCGGCGACGCCGTGAAGGCGGCCGAGGAACTGCGCGCCATGGGCGCCCGGGCCGTCCTCGCCAGCCTCGGCGCCGACGGGCAGCTGCTGGTGTCCGAGGAGGGCGCCTGGTTCGGCAGCGCCCGCGTGGACACCGTCCGCAGCAACGTGGGCGCCGGCGACTCCTCCCTCGCCGGTTTCCTGATCGCGGGCGGCAGCGGGCCTGACGCCCTGGCCTCGGCGGTCGCCCATGGCGCGGCGGCCGTTCAGCTGCCCGGCAGCGTCATGCCGACGCCGGGCGACCTGGATCCGGCGGCGGTCACGGTCACGGCGGAGGTCCCGGTGGACCGTGTGCTGAAGGAGCCGGTGTCATGACGTTTCCCGACCCGCACGAACCGGACCGTGAGCGGCGGACCTCCCCGTTACTCCCCGCCGCCACCCTCGTCACCCCCCACCGCAGCACCCCCGTCCCTTCCCCCGCCCACCCCACGCACCGGGCGATACGCGAGCTAAGGAGCCCGCGATGAGCGACATGATCACCGCGGACCTGGTCGATCTCGACCTGTCCGCCGACACCAAGGAAGCGGCGGCGCGCGCCCTCGCCGAGCGCATGGTGGCCCTGGGCCGGGTGACCGACCTGGACGGCTTCCTCGCCGACGTGGCCGCCCGCGAGGCCCAGATGCCGACCGGCCTCGACGGCGGCATCGGCATCCCGCACTGCCGCAGCGAGCACGTCACCGAGCCGACGCTCGCCTTCGGGCGCAGCTCCGACGGCATCGACTTCGGTGCGACGGACGGCCCCGCCGACCTGATCTTCCTGATCGCCGCGCCGGCCGGTGCCGACGACGCCCATCTGACGATCCTGTCGTCGCTGGCCCGGCAGCTGATGAACACGGAGTTCACCGACGCGCTGCGCTCGGTGGGCGACGCGGGCGCAGCGGCGGCGCTCATCAGGGGCGACGAGCCCGAGGCGCCCGAGCCTGCGGCTTCCGAAGACACCGTGGCGTCGGCGGGAGCGGCCTCTCCCGCCGCCGCCACGGTCACCGACGACGACGCCGGCGCCGAGAGCGCCCCCGAGGAGCGCCCGTTCCGCATCGTCGCCGTCACCTCCTGTCCCACCGGCATCGCCCACACCTACATGGCGGCCGAGTCGCTGGAGAACGCCGGCCGTGAGGCGGGCGTCGAAGTCACCGTCGAGACACAGGGATCGGCCGGATTCACCCGGCTCGACCCGGAGGTCATCGCGGCGGCGGACGGCGTGATCTTCGCCCACGACGTCTCCGTACGGGAGAAGGACCGCTTCGCCGGCAAGCCGACCGTCGACGTCGGTGTGAAGGCGGGCATCAACCGCCCCGCCGAACTCATCGCCGAGGTGCGGGAGAAGGCCGCGCGCGGCGAGGTCACCTCCGGCACCCCGGGCAGCACGCCCGTCGAGCGCACCGGCGACTCCGGCGAGGGCTACGGCACCAAGCTGCGCAAGTGGCTGATGTCCGGCGTCAGTTACATGGTGCCGTTCGTCGCGGCGGGCGGTCTGCTGATCGCCCTCGGCTTCGCGATCGGCGGCTACAAGGTCAACAAGGCCCCGTCGGTGATGGACCACTTCCTGTGGACGCAGGCCGACAGCTGGGCGGCCCTGCTCTTCCAGATCGGCGGCGTCGCCTTCGGCTTCCTCGTCCCGGTCCTGGCCGGCTACATCGCCTACGGCATGGCCGACCGGCCCGGTCTGGTGCCCGGCTTCGTGGGCGGCGCGATCTCCCTGACCATCAACGCGGGCTTCCTCGGGGGCCTCGCGGCCGGTCTGATCGCCGGTGGCGTGGTCATCGCCATCCAGAAGGTGAACATCCCGGCGGCGCTGCGCGGCATCATGCCGGTGGTGGTGATCCCGCTGATCTCCTCGGCGATCGTCGGGTTCCTGATGTTCGTCGTCATCGGCAAGCCCATCGCCCAGGCGCAGAAGGGCATGACCGACTGGCTGAACAGCCTGTCCGGCGCCAACGCCATCCTGCTCGGCACCCTCCTCGGCCTGATGATGTGCTTCGACCTCGGCGGTCCCGTCAACAAGGTCGCCTACACCTTCGCCACGGCCGGTATCGCGGTGTCCGACCCCAGCGACTCCGCGATGAAGATCATGGCGGCGGTCATGGCGGCCGGCATGGTGCCCCCGCTGGCGATGGCCCTGGCCACGACCGTGCGCGGCAAGCTCTTCAACGCCACCGAGCGCGAGAACGGCAAGGCCGCCTGGGTGCTCGGCGCCTCCTTCATCTCCGAGGGCGCGATCCCCTTCGCCGCGGCCGACCCGCTGCGCGTCATCCCGGCCTCCATGGCGGGCGGCGCGATCACCGGCGCCCTGTCGATGGCCTTCGGCGCCACCCTGCGCGCCCCGCACGGCGGCATCTTCGTGGTCCCGCTGATCGGCAACCCGCTGCTCTACCTGGTCGCCATCGCCGCGGGCGTCTGCGTCACCACGGCCCTGGTGATCGTCCTGAAGGGCATGCGCAAGCAGGCCCCGGGCGCCACCGCGGCACCCGGCGAGGGCACCGCGGCCCCGACGGCGGAGAGCAAGCAGCCGGTGGCGGCGTGACACCCGTCGCGGTCCGTCCCTTTCAAGGCATGTGAACCGTTCATGCCACCTGCGAGATAGATCACGAAAATCACGGCCCGGGACCGAAGTCCCGGGCCGTGGTGTCTACTGGAACGCATGCCTGAGCACGTCTCCGGGTGGCCCGAAGGCCACTCCCTCCCCGCTCTCCCACAACAGCGGCAGACAGGCCCCCGGTCGGAGTCCGTGGAGCTGACCACGCAGGAGAGAGACGCCTTCACCGAGCTGGTGCGCCAGTTGAGCGGAGACCGGGGCGTCTAGGAAAGCCGCGACGGCTCCTACGACAGCTGCGCCGCCCGCCGCTCCATCGCCTCACGCGCCGCGTCCTCGCTGACGTACACCTCGCACATGTGCCGTCCGTCCGGCGTCGCCGTGTGCTCGACCTCCCAGAGGGAGAGCTCCTCGCCGTCGCCCAGCAGGAACGCGTGCTCGTAGAGCGAGAACCCCAGCCCCGCCCGGCCGGCTCGGCAGGGGCGGCCGAAGGCCTGGGCGATCCGGTGGCCGGACGCCGTGGCCAGCAGGGCCGCCGTGTCCGCGCCCGGCCGGTCCGTGTTCTCCGCCCGGCGCAGTAAACGGCGCGCGTGGTCCGCCGAGTCGTCGCCGGCATAGGCGTGCCGGGGCGCGGGGACCGGGGAGAGCTGCACCGTCACCGGCAGCTCGAAGTCAGGGGTGTCCGGCGGCAGCGGCAGACGCGCGGTCGCGGCCCGCAGCTCCTCCTCGTCCACATAGACCTCGTGCTGCGGCTCGCTGCCCGGCGCGGTGTTGTGGACGAGCTCCCAGAGGGTGAGTGCCGAACCGTCGGCCAGCAGCCAGGTGTGCCGGTACGTCTCCCGGTGCAGGCCCGCGCTGTGGTGCGCGGAGTGCAGCGAACTGTCGTGCGCCAGGGCGCAGTCCAGCCGCCTCAGCGTCTCGTCCGGTAGCTCGAAGGAGTTCAGGGCGCGGCCGAGGAGTCGCGCGAGGTGCTCCTCCGGAGACTCGGGCGAGTCGTGGGGTTCGTACGCTGCCGTCTCGTACGGAACGCTCAAGGTTTCTCCCGGCGTTGCTGCATGTCACCTTGTGGGTGCATACCGTAGCCCCTCGGTCGGACATCATGTCCGGGAACCGAGAAAACGTACGTCCGGGAAAACGCCCGGGCCGCGCGAAAAGTTCCCGCGCGGCCCGGATGGTCCGTCAAATACCCCAGTTGGGGCGGCTGTTCAGTCGATCAGGACGCGCTGCCCGCGACCCACTGGCTCCAGTCCATGTTCCAGCCGTTGAGCCCGTTGTCCGGCGACACCGTCTTGTCGGGGGAGTTCTTCACGATCACCACGTCCCCGATGAGGGAGTTGTCGTAGAACCACTTGGCGGGAGTGCTGCCCCCGGCGCCCTGGACGTCCGCGAGGCCGACGCAGCCGTGGCTGGTGCCCTGGCGGCCGAAGGGCGGATTGCCCTTGCTGTACCAGTAGTTGCCGTGGATGAAGGTGCCGGACGTCGTCAGCCGCATCGCGTGCGGCACGTCCGGGATGTCGTACTCCCCGCCGAGACCGACCGTCCGGCTGTTCATCCGGGTCTGCGTGAACTTCTCCGAGATCACCATCTGCCCGTTGTACGTGGTGTGCTCCGCGCTGCCCGCCGAGATCGGGATCGTCTTGATGGTCTTGCCGTCCCGGACCACCGTCATGGTCTGTGTGTTGACGTCGACCGTGGAGACCTGCGAGCGCCCGACGGTGAAGGTGACCGTCTTCTTCTGCACGCCGTAGACGCCCTTCGCGCCCTCCACCCCGTCCAGGTCGATCTTCATCGTGACCTTGGAGCCGGCCTTCCAGTACTCCTCGGGCCGGAAGTCGAGCCGCTGCCCGTTGAACCAGTGCCCGACGACCTGCTGCCCACTGCTGGAGGTGACCGTGATGCGCGACTGCACGGCCTTCCGCTCGGTGATGGCCTTGTCGAAGGTGAACGACACCGGCATGCCCGCACCGACCGTGGTGCCGTCGTCCGGCGTGTACGTCCCGATGAAGCTGTTCGACGACGACACCGTCGTGAAGATCGAGTTGGCCGCGGCCGTCCGGCCGTCCGAGTCCTTCGCGGTCGCGGATATCTGGTACTTCGTGCCGCGCTCCAACTGCTCCTTCGGCTTCCACGCCTTGCCGTCGGAGGAGATCGAGCCCGACACGGCCTGACCGTCGCCCGCCACCGTCATCTTCACGTCGGTCAGCTTGCCGTCGCTGACCTTCACCCCGGTCGAGTTGATGGACGCGCCCGTGGAGCCGTCCTTCGCCGAGATGGCGATCTTCGCGACGGACGTGTTGCCCGTGCCCTTGCCGCCCTTGGCGTCGTCCTTGGCGTTGGCGCTGCCACCACAGGCGGTGAGCGTCAGGGCGCCGACCATCAGGGCGGCACAGGCCCCCAGTGTGCGCCGCGCAGCAATGTCCGGCCTTGTCACGGGCTGCTCCCAGTTCGTGTGAAGTGCGTGATCCGCTCCAGTACGTGAAGCAAGAGGGCCCCGGGGGCCGTTCGGGTTGCGTCCGGCCGCCAGGAACGACATCACCGTTACAGGGCCGCGACAATGTCCGGCGCCGCTGTGGAACCGCTGTGGGTGCCGGGCTGCTCAACGGCCCGCGTACAACTCCCCGTACGACGGCCACGCCCCGCCCGGACCGTCGACCGACTCGGCGGCACGCACCGCCCGCACGATCGCCCGGGTCACCACATCGGCGCCCGCCGCGAGGACCTCGTTGAGGGCGAGCGGGTCCTCGGCGTCCAGGGCGCGGTCTCCCGTCGCCAGCGTGAACACCGTGTCCCCGTCGTGGAGCAGGTGCACCGGCCGCACCGCGCGGGCGATGCCGTCGTGAGCCGTGCCGGCCAGCTTCTGCGCCTGGGCCTTCGACAGATCCGCGTCCGTGGCGACCACCGCGAGCGTGGTGTTGAGCGGCGGAGGCGCGCTCCGCGCGGCCGTCTCGGCCAGGCGCCGCCGCGCGGCCTCATGCACCTCCGCCTCCGGATACTCCACCCGCCCCTGGAACAACTCCCCGTACAGCACCCCCGTTTCCGGATCCACCGTCGAACCCGCCGCGTTGGCCACCACCAGCGCGGCCACCGTGACCCCCGAGCCGAGCACCGTGCTCGCGCTGCCGATGCCGCCCTTCACCACCCCGGTCACCGCCCCCGTACCGGCGCCCACACAGCCCTGGGCCACCGGCGCGCCGGGCTCGCTCGCCGCCGCCGCCTCGACCGCGGCCCGCCCGGTGGCCGCGTCCGGCCTGGCCCGGAAGTCGCCGCCCCGCCCCAGATCGAAGACACAGGCGGCGGGCACCACCGGCACGACCTGCGCCGGGTCCGCCCCGACCCGGATCCCGCGTCCCCGCTCCTCCAGCCAGGCCATCACCCCCGAGGCCGCGTCCAGCCCGTAGGCGCTGCCGCCGGTCAGCACGATCGCCTCGACCTTCCGCACCACGTTGCGCGGATCGAGCGCGTCCGTCTCCTTGGTCCCGGGGCCACCGCCCCGCACATCCACGGCGGCCACGGCCCCGCCCTCCGGGGCGAGCACGACCGTGGTGCCGGTGAGCCATCCGTCGCCGGCGCGGGTCGCGTGCCCCACACGCAGGCCGGAGACATCCGTCAGAGCGTCCACCAGAGCTTCAACTGTCATGGCGCCCAGTGTTGTCCAGTCGTCGGCCGTCGCGGGCGCACCGGGCGTCGCCGGGCCCGTCGGCGCCGTCAGGCCGTCCGGCTCGACGGGGCGTGGGTCCTTGACGGGCGGGCGGCCAGTGTCTCTCCCGCCGCCACCGACAGCGCGCAGACCACGCCCGCCGTGAGCACCGCCCAGTCACCCAGGAACGTGCAGCAGATCACCAGCAGTGCCGTCGTCGGCAGTACCAGCTGCTGGGTGATGCCCGCCTTGAAGTGACGCGAGTGCAGGGCCCACACGGTCAGCAGATACAGGGCCGTCGGCAGGGTCACGGCGGCCGACGCCGCCAGCGTGGAGATGTGCGCCTTGCCCACCGTCTGCTCCACCGCCACCTCCAGCCCGGCCCCGATCGCGGCCGCCGAGGCGAAGACCACGTAGTGGCCGTAGCCCCACAGGAACGCCTGCCGGTTGGAGCGCAGATGGCCGTGGATGGGCACCACGAAGTAGATCCACCACGCGGCGAAGATGATCAGCAGCCCGCCCGACGCGATGGGGAGGACCTCGCCCAGCGAGTCGTTCTCGTCGATGCCGGACTTCACGGCGATCGTGGCCGCGGCGACCGTCTCGCCGAGCACGATGATCGTGAACAGTCCGTAGCGCTCCGCGATATGGCGGGGATGCCAGGCCGTGGGCTGGCCCCGCTCCGCGAACAGCGGCACGCACATCTCCAGCAGCGCCATCACCAGGAACCACCAGGGCAGCGCGTCCTCGGGCAGGAGCAGCAGGCCCAGCCAGCCGACCTGGCACAGCAGTACCCCGCCGGCGTAGCGCAGGGCCGTCGTCCGCTCCGGGCCCTCGGCGGCGCGGGCCGCCCGCAGCCACTGCGTCACCAGGGCCAGCCGCATGATCACGTAGCCCAGCCAGACCACGAGGTAGTCGTGCTCCTCGAAGGCCTGCGAGACCCCCGCCGCGAGGACCAGCACACCCGCGATCTGCACCAGGGTGACGACCCGGTACAGCACGTCGTCGTTGTCGTACGCCGAGGCGAACCACGAGAAGTTCATCCAGGCCCACCACACGGCGAAGAAGACCATCGCGTAGTCGAGGATCCCCTCGCCGGCATGGCCCTCGGCGACGGAGTGGACCAGCTGGATGCCCGCCTGGGCGACGGCCACGACGAAGCACAGGTCGAAGAAGAGCTCCAGCGGTGAGGCCGTCCGGTGCGCCTCGTCGCGTCCGCGGGCCCTGAGCCTGCGCAGCGGTCCCCGGTCGCCGGGCGGGCCGGAGGGGACGGGCGGGGGAGTGGGGCTGGACGTCATGATTCCCAGCACAACAGAAGGCGCGGGGATTTTCTCCGCGACCGTACCCTGGACGCATGAGCAGCACCCCCGATCCCGAGGCGCCCGCGCCGAAGCCCGCGCTGGTCTTCGACGACCCGCTCGACCAGCAGTCCTCCGACGACACCGACCGCGGCTGGGGCGAGCGCACGGACTCCGGCGGGGGCGCGGCTGACCTCAAGCGCTTCCTCGACGAGAAGCCGCCGCACCACATCTGAGCCGGGCGGCTCCACCACGTCTGAGCCGGGCGGCTCCACCACGTCTGAGCCGGGCGGCTCCACCACGTCTGAGCCGGGCGGCTCCACCACAGCCGGACCAGGCGGCCCAGCCGCGTCCGCGCCGCCCGCCGCGCTACCGCTCCGGCTGGTCCTGCCGGTCGTTCCCCGCGCCACGCTGGGCGACCAGCGCGTCCCGGATCTCCTTCAGCACCTCCAGCTCGGTCACCTCGATGACCTCCTGTGTGCCCTCCTTCGCCTTGCGGCGGGCCTCCTGGCGGGCCAGGTACTTCGCCATGGGCAGGACCATCAGGAAGTAGACGACCGCAGCCGTGATCACGAAGCTCAGGGCGGCGCCGAGGACGGAGCCCCACGCGATCTGGATGCCCTCCTCGCCCTTGCAGGTCGAGCTCAGGCAGGAGCTGTAGTGGTCGAGGTTCTTGGTCCCGATGGCCCCGACGAACGGGTTGATGATCCCCTTGACCACGGCGTTGACGATGTTCGTGAACGCGGCGCCGATCACCACCGCCACAGCCAGATCGACGACGTTCCCGCGCATCAGGAAGGCCTTGAAGCCCTCCCAGAGGCTCGGTTCCTTCTTCTCGCTCACCTCGGGGCCTTTCCTCGCACGAGCAGCTTATGGAACAAAACGCTCCGCAACCTACGTCACGAGGGGGCCGAACCGAGTACCTGGGTCCCTCGAACGAGGGCCTTGACGCGATCGTGCACAGCATCACCACAACGTCACCGCCAACCGTGCCGTCGCGCTCGCCCCGGCGAGCCGGGCGGCGGTGGCACGCGGCACCGAGAGCACGACCAGCGCCCCGCCGTCCGTCGCGCCCTCCAGCGGCTCCGGCACCTTCGTCACCCTGGCCCCGCGCGCGATCACGCGGGCGTCGCCGCCCGGTGCCGTCCCCTCGGCGGCGATGACGTCGACCCGGTCGCCCGGCCGCAGCAGCCGTACCGTCGCCGCGTCGGCGATCCGGATCGGAGCCGTCACCGGGCCCGCCGCACCCGGGCCCGCCGCACCCGGGCCCGCGGCACCTGCCCCTGCGGCACCTGTCCCCGCCACACCCGCCCCCGCTGCACCACGCATCCGCGCGGACCGCTCCCGGTACATCGAGGACGTATGCGCGGGAGACGTGGCCCGGGGCTGACCGCGGGCCCCGTCACCGTCACGCGGGCCCGCCGCCACCAGCGCGGTCGCGGTGACCGCGAGCCCGACGGCCAGGGCCCGCCGCCGGTGCCGCCCGAGCCGGCCCGACCGGTACCGGCCCCCACGCACCCGCACGGGATCAAAGCGCGGCACCTCACGCGTCGCGGGCACCTCGGGGCCGGGCGGGAGCGCGGCGACGGGGGAGCCGCCGGAAAGGGAGGACATGAGCGGAGCGAGGGACACGGGAACCACCACCTGCGACGAGGACCGGCTTGCGCTCCCCACGATGAGGCTTCCCGCCGCCGCCCGCTGAGGCCTGTGGACCTACCCCGGACCTGTGGACAACTCCCTCACCCGAACGGCAAGTTCCGCCTCCCCACGCCCCACAAGAAAGGCGGCCTGCCGACTACGGCAACACGAACCCCGGATCCATCCCACCCAACGCCCCACCACACAGACAGTCCCGCTCGTCCACCCCCGGCAACCCCGCCACCGCGTCGAACAGCACCCCCCGCAGCCGCCCCACGTTCGCCGCGAACACCTGCAGCACCTCGTCGTGCGAGACGCCCTCCCCGCTCTCGGCGCCCGCGTCGAGGTCGGTGACCAGGGTCAGGGACGTGTAGCAGAGCTCCAGCTCACGGGCGAGTGCCGCCTCGGGATGCCCGGTCATCCCCACCACCGACCAGCCCTGCGCCTGGTGCCACAACGATTCGGCACGGGTCGAGAAGCGCGGCCCCTCGACCACGACCAGCGTGCCGCCGTCCACCGGCTCCCAGTCCCGGCCGCGCGCCGCCTTCAGCGCGACGGCCCGCCCGGCGGAGCAGTAGGGGTCGGCCAGCGACACATGCACCACGTTCGGCACCGACCCGTCGGGCAGCGGCTCTCCGTCGAAGTACGTGTTCGCGCGGGACTTCGTACGGTCGACGAGCTGGTCCGGCACCAGCAGCGTGCCCGGTCCGTACTCGGGGCGCAGGCCGCCCACGGCGCACGGCGCGAGCACCTGGCGCACGCCGACGGACCGCAGGGCCCACAGATTGGCGCGGTAGTTGATCCGGTGCGGCGGCAGGTGGTGGCCCCGCCCGTGCCGCGGCAGGAAGGCGACCCGCCGGCCTGCGACCTCACCGAGGAAGAGGGAGTCGCTGGGCGGCCCGTACGGGGTGTCGACCTGGACCTCGGTCACATCGTCGAGGAAGGAGTAGAACCCGGAGCCGCCGATGACGCCGATCCCCGCGCCCTGCCCGTCCACCGAGCCCGCCACGTCCGCCGAGCCCGTCACGTTCGCCTTGTTCGCCATGTCCGCACCCTAACCGCACGCACGAACGCCGAGGACCCCGTCGCCCCAAGGGCGACAGGGTCCCGAACGCATCAGGCCTTACGCGGCGGTGGTGCTGCTGGTCGAGCTGCCCGAGCCCGACGAAGAGCTCGAGGACGAGCTGGACGAAGAACTCGACGAGGAGCCCGAGCCGGAGCCCGAACCGGAGTCGGAGGACGACGAGGAGGAGCTCGACGACTTCGCCGGGGAGCTGCTCGACGAGGAGCCGCGGCTGTCGTTCCGGTAGAAGCCGGAGCCCTTGAAGACGATGCCGACCGCCGAGAACACCTTCTTCAGGCGGCCCTTGCAGTTCGGGCACTCGGTGAGAGCGTCGTCGGTGAACTTCTGCACCGCCTCGAGGCCCTCGCCACACTCGGTGCACTGGTACTGGTAGGTCGGCACTGTCTTCCTCCTGGCACTCTCACTCGATGAGTGCTAACGACGGTCCATAGTGACGTATTCCAGCCGCTCAGTCCACCGCCACCGGCACGCGGTGACCCACGCCACGTGCGACCGTCCGCCCCTGGGCGTGCCCGGCCAGCCGGGAACGCAGGGCCAGGAGGGTCGCCAGGGCGAGCACGGTGCCGCCCATGGGCACCAGGAAACCGGCGCCGCCCCACAGACGGTCCTCCAGCTGCCCGGCGATGCTGACGGCCGCCGCCTGGCCCAGTGCCACCGCGCCGGTCAGCCAGGTGAAGGCCTCGGTACGGGCACCGGCCGGGACCAGGCCGTCGACCAGGGTGTAGCCGGTGATCAGGGCGGGCGCGATGCACATGCCGACCAGCAGGCCGAGGCCCGCCAGGACCGGGACCGAGTCGGCGGCCCACAGGCCCGAGGCGGTGAGGGCGAGCGCCGTGTAGCCGATGACCAGGCGCCGCTGCGGGGCCGCCCGCCAGGCGATCGCGCCGCAGACGAGGCCGGAGATCATGTTGCCCGCGGCGAAGACGCCGTACAGGACGCCGTTCAGGCCCGGTTCGCCGATCGACTCGGTGTACGCGGCCAGCGAGACCTGCATGCCGCCGAAGACGGCGCCGATGCCCAGGAAGGTCACGATCAGCACGCGCACACCGGGGACGCGCAGCGCGGAAGCGTGCTCCACGCGCGCGTGGCCGCGGCCCTCGACGGACGGCTGGGTGCTCTTCTGCGCGGCGAACAGCAGACCGCCGATCAGCGTCAGCGAGGCCTCGGTGACCAGCCCGGCGGCCGGGTCGATCGCCGTGCACAGCGCGGTGGCCAGCAGCGGTCCGACGACGAAGGTCAGCTCGTCCGTGACCGACTCGAAGGCCGCCGCGGTGGTCATCAGGGGCGAGTCCTTGAGCTTCACGCCCCAGCGGGCCCGCACCATGGGGCCGACCTGCGGCACCGAGGCGCCGGTCGGGACGGCCGCCGCGAACACCGCCCACAGCGGGGCGTCCAGCAGCGCGAGCGCCGTCAGCGTCAGCCCGGAGACCGCGTGCAGCAGCACCCCGGGGATCAGCACGGCACGCTGCCCGTAGCGGTCG
Organism: Streptomyces koelreuteriae; assembly: GCF_018604545.1. Lineage (GTDB taxonomy): Bacteria > Actinomycetota > Actinomycetes > Streptomycetales > Streptomycetaceae > Streptomyces > Streptomyces koelreuteriae. Next base: position 4,855,620 of record NZ_CP075896.1, read on the forward strand.
GCGAGGCGGCCGCTGTAGGGCGCGAACAGGGCCATGGAGACACCGGTGACGGCCGCGGCGGCGCCCGCCGCTCCGTAGGAGCCGGTGGTGTGCTGCACCAGCAGCACGATGGAGATCGTCAGCATCGCGAACGGCTGGCGTGCCGCGAAACCGGGGAGCAGGAACGTCCAGGCGCCGCGGGTGCGCAGCAGCCGGCCGTATCCCGGGCGGGCGGAAGCCGTCGAGTTCTTCGACTTCTTCGAGGTGACCGTGGATGCCACGGCCCGTGCCTTTCTGCCGCCTGGTAGCGCGTCCCGGCAGGCGGGCGGCGCCGAGAGCTGTCCTCTTGCGCGGAACTGCGGTAGATGCCGGGGCCCGGTGAGGAGGGACGTCCCGACCGCCATACGGTCGCGCCAGCTCTGCGTCAGACAGAGTTGGTTCGATCTGGGTACGCCTTCATCGTACAGGGATCAACGGGGCGCGTGGCTGTGAAAGCAAGCACCAAGGGCCCGCCCGCCTTGCAAATACGAATCGGCATGAATCGGTCCTTAACGACCCGCCACTTAACGACTCGCCCCGTCCGTCCCCAGCCATCCGGCCAGCTTGCCGCCGTGCCCCACCGCCCGCAGTCGGCTCTCCGTCGCGTCCCGGACCGGATCCGTGGCCACGACGAGCAGCTCGTCCCCGCGCTGCAGCACCGTCGTGGGAAGCGGGACGAACGATTCGTCCGCCCGCACGACGAGCGTCACCGCGGCGCCGGGCGGCAGCCGCAGCTCGTTGACCTCGACGCCGTGCATCTTCGACCCGTCGGGGATCGCCACCGACAGCAGATGCCCGCGCAGCCGCTCCAGCGGGGCCGACTCGATGCCGAGGTCGGCGGCCTCCGAACCGTCGCCCAGGCGCAGCTTGCGGCCCAGCCACGGCAGCGTCGGGCCCTGGACCAGGGTGTAGACGACGACCAGGACGAAGACGATGTTGAAGATCCGGCGGCTGGCGTCGACGCCCTCCACCATGGGGATGGTCGCCAGGATGATGGGCACGGCCCCGCGCAGTCCCGCCCAGGACATCAGGGCCTGCTCGCGCCACGGCACCCGGAACGGCGTCAGACAGAACACCACGCTCAGCGGACGCGCCACCATGGTCAGCACCAGCCCGATGGCGAGCGCGGGCACGATGTCGTCGCCCAGCTCGTGCGGGGTGACCAGCAGCCCGAGCAGCACGAACATGCCGATCTGGGCCATCCAGCCGAGCCCGTCGGCGAACCCGCGCGTGGCCGGCCAGTGCGGCAGCCGCGCGTTGCCCATCACCATCGACGCGAGGTACACCGCGAGGAACCCGCTGCCGTGGGCCAGCGCGCCCGCCGCGTACGCCACCGTCGCGATCGCCATGACGGCGATCGGGTAGAGGCCGGAGGCGGGCAGCGCCACATGCCGCAGCCCCCAGGAGCCCAGCCAGCCCACCGCGATCCCGATGGCCGCGCCGATGGCCAGCTCCAGCAGGATCACGCCCAGCAGCACGTACCAGTGCTCGACCGGGCCCGCCGTGGACAGGGAGACCACCAGGATGACCACGGGCGCGTCGTTGAAGCCGGACTCCGCCTCCAGCGTGCCCGTTATGCGCGCGGGCAGGGGCAGTTTGCGCAGCACGGAGAAGACGGCCGCCGCGTCGGTCGAGGAGACGACCGCCCCGATGATGAGCGCCTGCCGCCACTCCAGACCGATCAGATAGTGCGCGGCCGACGCCGTGATCCCGACGCTCACCGCGACACCGGCCAGCGCCAGTGCCGTGGCGGCCGGCAGGGCCGGCTTGATCTCCTTCCACTTCGTGCCGAGACCGCCCTCGGCCAGGATCACGACCAGGGCCGCGTATCCGATGACCTGGGTCAGTTCGGCGTTGTCGAAGTGGATGTCGCCTACGCCGTCCTGGCCCATGGCGACGCCTATGCCCAGGTACACGAGCAGGCTGGGGAGCCCGCTGCGCGAGGAGATCCGTACCGCTGCGACGGCGACGAGCAGGACGAGCGAGCAGACGAGCAAGAGCTGGTTGAGGTGGTGAACAGTCAGCGGCTGAATCCTTCCCTGGCCCGCCCGCACGCGCGCGTGGGCTCTCGTACATCGCACATGAAGCTGTGGCGCACCGCGCCAACTACTTCGTTACCTTACCTAACTCTTGACGATTTCTTGACGCTTCCGAGGCCAAGATCGAACGTTCGTCCGTGCTGGTTCCCGACTCCGCGTCAAGGCGCCCAAGGCCCTGCGCCTATCGTTGCTCCAGCGCTCAGTTAAAAGCACAGCCGAACCTGCCGCTCGCGTTAGGACAGCAAGGACAGCGATGCCCCCCAACACCACCGCCTCCACGGGTCAGCAGCCCGGCAAGTCCGGCAGGAGAAAGGGGCGCAAAGCCCGACTGGTCCTGATCGTCCTGGTGCTGGCCCTCATCGGGGGTGTGGCCTTCGGGGGGTACTGGTCCGTCAGCACCGTCCGGGCCTCGTTCCCGCAGACCAAGGGCACTCTCACGCTCAAGGGCCTCTCGGGACCGGTCGAGGTCAAACGGGACAACTACGGCATCCCGCAGATCTACGCCTCCTCCGACGCGGACCTGTTCATGGCGCAGGGCTACGTCCAGGCGCAGGACCGGTTCTACGAGATGGACGTACGCCGCCACATGGCCTCCGGCCGGCTGTCGGAGATGTTCGGCAAGAGCCAGGTCGACAACGACGAGTTCCTGCGCACGCTCGGCTGGGACCGGGTCGCCGAGAAGGAGTACGACACCAAGCTGTCGGCCTCCACGAAGAAGTACCTCCAGGCGTACTCCAAGGGGGTCAACTCCTACCTCCAGGGCAAGGACGGCAAGGACATCTCCCTGGAGTACGCGGCGCTCGGCTTCACCAACGACTACAAGCCGCAGAACTGGACCCCGGTCGACTCGGTCTCCTGGCTGAAGGCGATGGCCTGGGACCTGCGCGGCAACATGCAGGACGAGGTCGACCGCGCCCTGCTGACCAGCCGCCTCGGCCCGAAGCAGATCGCCGACCTGTACCCGGAGTATCCCTCCGGCCGCAACAAGGCGATCGTCCAGGAGGGCCAGTACAACGAGCTGACGGGCACCTTCGAACAGGGCGGCACGAGCGGCACGTCCGGCACCTTGGGCACGAGCGGCGGCTCCACCGGCACCGGGGGCACCGCCGCCGGCGGCTCGAGCGGCACTGGCAGCTCAAGCAGCACAGGTAGCTCCGGCAGCTCCGGTACCGAGGGCCTCCAGAGCCAGCTCACCGGCCTCACCAAGGTCCTGGACGACCTCCCGCCGGCGGTCGGCGTGAACGGCGACGGCATCGGCTCCAACTCCTGGGTCGTCTCCGGGGAGCACACCATCACCGGCAAGCCGCTGCTGGCCAACGACCCGCACCTGTCGCCCTCGCTGCCCTCCGTCTGGTACCAGATGGGCCTGCACTGCCGCAGCGTCTCCAGCGCCTGCCAGTACGACGTCAGCGGCTACACCTTCGCGGGCATGCCCGGCGTGATAATCGGTCACAACCAGGACATCGCCTGGGGTATGACCAACTCCGGCGTCGACGTCACGGACCTCTACCTGGAGAAGATCACCGGCGACGGCTACCAGTACGACGGCAAGATCAAGCCTTTCCAGACGCGCGAGGAGACCATCAAGGTCGCCGGCGGCGAGACCAAGAAGATCGTCGTGCGCGAGACGAACAACGGGCCCCTGCTGTCCGACCGCGACGAAGAGCTGGTGAAGGTCGGCAAGAAGGCCGGCGTCAACACCGCCGCCCCCGACAGAGGCGACGGCTACGGCGTCGCGCTGCGCTGGACCGCGCTCCAGCCGGGCACCACCATGGACGCCGTCTTCGCCATGGACAAGGCGAAGGACTGGAACGACTTCCGCGAGGCCGCCGCGCAGTTCGAGGTGCCCTCGCAGAACCTGATCTACGCCGACACCCAGAACAACATCGGCTACACCCTCCCGGGGAAGATCCCCACGCGCGCGGAGGGCGACGACGGCTCCATCCCCGCGCCCGGCTGGGACCCCGAGTACCGCTGGACGGGCTACATCGAGCAGGACGCCCTGCCCTACGAGTACAAGCCCAAGCGCGGCTACATCGTCACCGCCAACCAGGCCGCGATCGACCCGGACAAGTACCCGTACACGCTCACCAAGGACTGGGGCTACGGCACGCGCAGCCAGCGCATAAGCGACCTGATCGAGTCGAAGATCAAGAACGGCGGCAAGGTCTCCACGGACGACATGCGCCAGATGCAGCTCGACAACAGCAGCGAGATCGCCCGGCTGCTGGTGCCCACGCTGCTGAAGATCGACCCCGAGAACAAGGACGTCCGCGAGGCGCAGAAGCTCCTCGAGGGCTGGGACTACACCCAGGACGCCGACTCGGCCGCCGCGGCCTACTTCAACGCGGTCTGGCGCAACATCCTCAAGCTCGCCTTCGGCAACAAGCTGCCCAAGGAGCTGCGGCCCAAGGGCCAGTGCCTGTGGGTCAAGCCGGTCAACACCACCGGGCCCGCCGACGAGGCCGACGAGGTCCGCGAGTGCGGCCAGCGCGACCCCGACCAGGCGCAGCCCGACGGCGGCGACCGCTGGTTCGAGGTGGTCCGGGGGCTGATGGAGCAGCCCAAGAGCGACTGGTGGAAGACGCCCGAGGCGGGCACCCGCCCCGAGGCCGTCAACCGCGACCAGCTGTTCAGGCGGGCCATGATCGACGCCCGCTGGGAGCTGACCGCCAAGCTCGGCAAGGACATCGACAGCTGGAGCTGGGGCCGGCTGCACCGCCTGTTCCTGGACAACCAGACCCTCGGCACCGAGGGCCCCGGTTTCCTCCAGTACGCCCTCAACCGCGGCCCGTGGGAGCTCGGCGGCGGCGAGGCGACGGTCAACGCGACCGGCTGGAACGCCGCCGGTGGCTACAACGTCGTCTGGGTGCCGTCCATGCGGATGGTCGTGAACCTCGGCGACCTCGACAAGTCGAAGTGGATCAACCTCTCCGGCGCGTCGGGGCACGCCTACAGCGCCCACTACGTCGACCAGACGGACAAGTGGGCCGAGGGCGAGCTGCTGCCGTGGTCCTTCTCGGACAAGGCGGTCGAGGGCAGCACGACCGACAAGCTGGTGCTCAAGCCGTGAGCCGCTGACGCCCGCACCACGAGAACGGCCCTCCACGCACGCGTGGAGGGCCGTTCTCGTCGCCGGTATCAGTCGGCGGGCCGGCTGAACCGCCGCACCCCCGAGGGCGTCACCACCGCGTGCACCGGCCGGTCGTGCGCCTCCTCCGGGACGTGCTCGATCACCTCGGAGTCGTACAACAGCACCACCAGGGAGGACCGGGCACTCGCCCGCTCCAGGCGCGCCAGGACCCGGTCGTACGAGCCGCCGCCACGCCCGAGCCGCATCCCGCGCGTGTCGACCGCGAGGCCCGGCAGCAGGACGGCGTCGGCGGCGGTCACGGCGTCCGGTCCGAGGCGTTCGCCGGAGGGCTCGAAGAGCTCCATCCGGCCGCCGCCGTGCCGGACACGCGCGAGCGAGCTCTCGCCTTCGTAGACGCCCCAGTCCAGATCGTTGTCGGCCAGCAGGGCCGGAAGAAGGACGCGCACGCCCCGGGCGCGCAGCGTGTCGAGGAGCGCGAGCGTCCCCGGTTCACTCCCCACGGAGACGTACGCCGCGACCGTGCCGGCCCGCGCCAACTCCGGCAGCTCCAGCGCCCGCGCGGCCAGTGCGGCCGAGGTTTCCCGCAGGTCATCCGCCGTCAACCTGTTCCTCACCGAGAGGAGCCCTCGCCGCAAACTCCGCTTGTCAGGCTCGCCCGGACGCCCGATGTGACTCAATGGTTGCTCCCGTATCGTTCTAATACGCTCATATGAGCGTCCATGAACCGGAGCCGCAGATTCCGCCCAAAGGCACCGGATATGGTGGCGGACATGACTCAGGCACACCCTCGGATCAGCAAGGCTGTCATTCCCGCAGCAGGCCTCGGCACCCGGTTCCTGCCGGCCACCAAAGCCACTCCCAAGGAGATGCTGCCGGTCGTCGACAAGCCGGCGATCCAGTACGTGGTCGAGGAGGCCGTCGGCGCGGGTCTCGACGACGTCCTCATGGTGACGGGCCGCAACAAGCGCCCCCTCGAGGACCACTTCGACCGCAACTACGAACTCGAGTCGGCGCTTCAGAAGAAGGGCGACGCCGGCCGTCTCGCCAAGGTCCAGGAGTCCAGCGACCTCGCGACCATGCACTACGTCCGCCAGGGCGACCCCAAGGGCCTCGGACACGCCGTCCTGTGCGCCGCCCCGCACGTCGGCGAGGAGCCCTTCGCCGTCCTCCTCGGTGACGACCTCATCGACCCCCGCGACCCCCTGCTCCAGCGCATGGTCGAGGTCCAGGAGCAGCGCGGCGGCAGCGTCATCGCGCTCATGGAGGTCGCCCCCGAGCAGATCCACCTCTACGGCTGCGCGGCCGTGGAGACCACCGAGGACAGCGACGTCGTCAAGGTCGGCGGCCTCGTCGAGAAGCCCGACCCGTCCGACGCCCCGTCGAACTACGCGGTCATCGGCCGCTACGTCCTCGACCCGCACATCTTCGACATACTGCGCCGGACCGAGCCCGGCCGCGGCGGCGAGATCCAGCTCACGGACGCCCTCCAGCAGCTCGCCGCCGACGAGAAGATCGGCGGCCCGGTGCACGGCGTCGTCTTCAAGGGCCGCCGCTATGACACCGGCGACCGCGGCGACTACCTGCGTGCCATTGTCCGACTCGCATGCGAACGTGAAGACCTGGGCCCGGACTTCCGGACCTGGCTTCGCAGTTACGTAGCCGAGGAGATGTAACACGTTGAGCAGCGCCGCGCCCCGCACACCGGTCCAGGACCACTCGGGCCCCGACCACCTGTGGTCGGTGGACGAGCACCTGGAGGACATCCTCACCACCGTCCGCCCCCTGGAACCCATCGAGCTGCAGCTGCTCGACGCCCAGGGCTGCGTCCTGGTCGAGGACATCACGGTGCCGGTGTCCCTGCCGCCGTTCGACAACAGCTCCATGGACGGCTACGCGGTCCGGGTCGCGGACGTGGCGGGCGCGAGCGAGAAGTTCCCGGCGGCCCTGGAGGTCGTCGGGGACGTGGCGGCGGGCCAGGCCGAGCTGCTCCAGGTGGGCCCCGGCCAGGCCGCCCGCATCATGACCGGCGCCCCCCTGCCGCCCGGCGCCGAGACGGTCGTGCCCGTCGAGTGGACCGACGGAGGGCTCGGCGAGGGCCCGGTGCACGGGATGCGCGCCCGCAGCCTCGGCCCCGAGGGTGCCTCGGGCCATGTGCGGGTGTACCGGCCGGCCGAGGCACGCGCGCATGTGCGCGCACAGGGCAGCGACGTGAGGGCCGGCGACCGCGCCCTGCGGGCCGGCACGATCCTCGGCCCGCCCCAGATCGGCCTGCTCGCCGCGATCGGCCGCGGCACCGTCCGCGTCCGCCCGCGCCCGCGCGTGGTGGTGCTCTCCACCGGCAGCGAACTCGTCCAGCCCGACGAGAGGCTGCGCACCGGTCAGATCTACGACTCCAACAGCTTCGCCCTCACCGCCGCCGCCCGGGACGCCGGAGCCATCGCCTACCGCGTGGGCGCCGTCGCCGACGACGCCGAGACCCTGCGCTCCACCATCGAGGACCAGTTGGTGCGCGCTGACCTGATGGTCACCACGGGCGGTGTCAGCGTCGGGGCCTACGACGTCGTCAAGGAAGCCCTGTCCCACGTGGCCGACGAGGACGAGGCGGGCAGCGGCATCGAGTTCCGCAAGCTCGCCATGCAGCCCGGCAAGCCCCAGGGCTTCGGCTCCATCGGCCCCGACCACACCCCGCTGCTGGCCCTGCCCGGCAACCCGGTGTCGTCGTACGTCTCCTTCGAACTCTTCGTCCGCCCCGCGATCCGCGCCCTCATGGGCCTGCCGGACGTCCACCGGGCGACGACCCGGGCCACCCTGGCCACCGACAAGGCGCTGACCTCGCCGAAGGGACGCCGTCAGTTCCTGCGGGCCACCTGCGCCGACGGCCGGGCCACCCCGGTCGGCGGCGCCGGATCCCATCTGGTCGCGGCCCTCGCCCACGCGGACGCGCTGATCGTCGTCCCCGAGGACACCGAGTCCGTCGAGCCGGACGCCGAGGTCGAGGTGGTCCTGCTCGGCTGAGAGCCGCTGGTTGGGGGTACCGTGTCGCGCACAGCAGGCCCGGACCGGGAGCGCCACACAGCATGAGCACGCAGGATCCCCCAACGCAGGATTCCTCTCCGCAGGACCGACTGACGCACATCGACGACGCCGGCGCCGCCCGCATGGTCGACGTCTCGGAGAAGGACGTGACCGCGCGCACCGCCCGCGCCAGCGGACGCGTCCTCGTCTCGCCCCGCGTGATCGAACTGCTGCGCGGCGAGGGCGTCCCCAAGGGCGACGCCCTCGCGACCGCGCGGATCGCCGGGATCATGGGCGCCAAACGCACCCCCGACCTGATCCCGCTCTGCCACCCCTTGGCGGTCTCCGGTGTGAAACTGGACCTGTCGGTCGCGGACGACGCCGTGGAGATCCTGGCCACCGTGAAGACCACGGACCGCACCGGGGTCGAGATGGAGGCCCTCACCGCCGTCTCCGTCGCCGCGCTCACCGTGATCGACATGGTCAAGGCGGTCGACAAGGGAGCGGTCATCACGGACGTACGGGTGGAGGACAAGACGGGCGGCAAGTCGGGCGACTGGAGCCGGGCATGACGTATCGCGCCCTCGTCGTCACCGCCTCCAACCGGGCCGCCGCCGGGATCTACGAGGACAAGGGCGGCCCGCTGATCTCGGCAGGCCTGAAGGGCTTCGGCTTCGAGGTCGACGGCCCCCAGGTCGTCCCCGACGGCGACCCCGTCGAGGCGGCCCTGCGCGCCGGTGTCGAGACCGGCTACGACGTCATCGTCACCACCGGCGGCACCGGCATCTCGCCCACCGACCGCACCCCCGAGGCGACCCGCCGGGTGATCGACCACGAGGTACCGGGCATCGCCGAGGCCATCCGGGCGTACGGCCGGGAGAAGGTGCCGACCGCGGCGCTCTCCCGGGGCCTGGCCGGAGTGGCCGGCGCGACGCTGATCGTCAATCTGCCCGGCTCCAGCGGTGGTGTGAAGGACGGACTGGCCGTCCTGGAGCCGCTGCTGGTCCACGCCGTCGAGCAGCTCCGGGGCGGCGACCACCCCAGACCCGGCACGGGGGGTGCGAGCTGAACGGCGCATCCTGGCCCGTCGAGCTGGTGGACGGCGACATCGTCCTCCGGCCGATAAAGCTGCGCGACCAGCGGGCATGGCGCGAGGTCAACCGGCGCAACCGCGACTGGCTGCGCCCCTGGGAGGCGACCATTCCGCCGCCCGCGCCCGGCGGGCCGCTCGCGCACCGCCCGACCTTCCGCCAGATGGTGCGGCACCTGAGGTCGGAGGCGAACGCGGGCCGGATGCTGCCCTTCGTCATCGAGTACCAGGGGCGGCTGGTGGGGCAGTTGACGGTCGCCGGGATCACCTGGGGCTCGATGTGCTCGGGCCACATCGGCTACTGGGTGGACGAGTCGGTGGCGGGGCGCGGGGTGATGCCGACGGCGGTGGCGCTCGTCGTGGACCACTGTTTCCGCGCTGTCGGACTGCACCGCATCGAGGTCTGCATTCGCCCCGAGAACGGGCCCAGCCGCCGGGTCGTGGAGAAACTCGGATTCCGGGAGGAGGGGCTCAGGCCCCGTTATCTCCACATCGACGGGGGCTGGCGCGACCACCTCGTGTTCGCCCTCACCGCGGAAGAGGTGCCGGACGGGTTGCTGCGGCGCTGGCACCGGGCACGATCGCAGAGTAATCCGGGAATCCGGCACCACCCCGGAAATTGAATATGTGTTCGAAAATGATCGGCCAGTGACCGTCTCAGGGCAATGAATTCCCGGCCTGGGCGGTCTGCTGATCGCATCGGTCACAAAAAAAGTTCGAAATATCAGCCAGATCGTGCGACACACCGGCTCAATTGGCAGATGGCCTCACGCAAACCCCTCTACGGTGTGAGACGTGAGCAGCAGCGGCCTCATCTACGCAGTCATTGTCGGGGCCTGGGCCGCCTACTTGGTGCCGATGTGGCTCCGTAGGCAGGACGAGCTGAACGAGGCCCGTCCGACGGAACGCTTCAGCACCGCCATCCGGCTGCTTTCCGGCCGGGCGGGGATGGAGCGCCGATACGCCAAGGACCTGCGGGCGCGCTCCACCGAGGAGGGGGAGCAGGGCGCCGACGAACCGGATGCCGTCACCGACTCGGTGGACGTCCGGGCCTTCGCCGTGTCCAAAACGCGTCCCCAGACCCAGGCACCCGTACCGTCGCCCGCCCAGGAACAGCCGGCGCGATCGGAGCAGCCGGCCCGCCCGGCACCCGGATCGAACGCGGCGTCCGCGGCCCGCGGGGAGGGCCGTGTGCCCGCCGCCCGGCGCCGCCCCTCGCCGCAGGCGCAGGCGGCCGCAGCGCGGGCCCGGCGCTCGAAGGTGCTCGCGCGCCGACGGCGCACCACCACCATGCTGTTCCTCGCCTTCACCCTCGGCGCGATCGTCGCCGCGGTCGGAGGCCTCGCGTTCCTGTGGGCGCCCGGCGTGCCCGCGGTCATGCTCAGCGTGTACATCGCGTACCTGCGCACCCAGGAGCGCCGCCGCTTCACGTACCAGATGGACCGCCGCCGGGCCGAGCTCGCGGCCCAGCGGCTGCGGGAGCGGCAGCGCCAGCCCGGCCGGCGCGTCGCCGACGAGGAGTCCGACGAACCGGAGGACGGACCCGAGCCGGTGACCGACCCCGGCCTGTCCGCCCTCGCGGCCGACCGGCGCGCCCTCGTCGAGCAGACCGACCACGCCGAGTGGGTCGACCAGCAGCGCGAGCGGCAGCGGCGCCCCGGGCAGGGCGACAGCTGGGACCCGGTCCCGGTGCCCCTGCCGACCTACGTCACCGCACCGGTCGCCCCCCGGGCCACCAGTGACGTGGATCTCGGGGCCCCCGACACCTGGAGCTCGGCACGCTCCAGCGCCGTCACCCCGGACCTCGAGGACGACGCCGACCTCGCCGGCGAGCCGGAGCCCCACGCCGAGGAGCGGGGCGACGACGACGGGCGCACCGACGCCCGCCGCGCGGCCTCCGCACGGCGGGCCCGGGAGCGCGGCCGCACGCCGCTGTTCGACCAGTACGAGGACGGGGACCGGCCCCGGGCCGCCAACGAGTAGCCCCCGAACCCGCAGGTGACCGTCCCTCGGGAACGGATTTCCAAGCAGGCCGATCTGGGTGCTAGAGTTTCACTCGTTGCAAGGGCCTGTGGCGCAGTCCGGTAGCGCACCTCGTTCGCATCGAGGGGGTCTGGGGTTCAAATCCCCACAGGTCCACGCAGCTCAGAGCCCCGGTCGGGATTCCCGACCGGGGCTCTGACGTGTTGTACGGCAGTTCAGAGCGAGTTGACGTCTCGACAGCGAGTGAGTCGCCCGCCCAGTCGAAGCCCCGCAGTGCGCTCGGATCAACGGTGGTCGGTTGCTCGTGGGTGCCCTGTGCCTGCGAAGGTGATCCAGCAGGTGTTCCGTAAGGCGTCCAGGAGGTACCAGATCCGTCCTCCACCGGTCACCTCGATCTGCCACTGTTCGCAGGTCTGTCCCCGGTGGATGCCGTGCGCCAGGCTGCCTTTCAGTCGATGATGGCGGGGCGTTTCCACAGCCGGTCCGGGGTCTGTGCGCATCGCGATCCAGGCGCGATAGGTGTTCTCGCGTGCCTGCTGGGCAAGGCAGTCCCATCCTTTGGCGGCGGCAGCGTCCGCGAACCGCACCTCCCAGTGGCCATCGGGTGCCGGAGGCGCCGCGCGGTCGCCGCGACCCGCGCTCACGCGACATCCCGCGGATCCGGCACCGGACCGTGGTCCTCGGAGCGGTCCGCGGTCAGCGCGGCCAGCAGTTCGGGATCCGAGTGAGCCTCCGCCGTGTGCTGCCAGGCGATGAGCATCTGTGCGACGGACGCGTTGTTGCCGACGGAGTCGGCGGCGCGCATGGTGTCGACCAGTTCGACCGCGAAGGCGTGGACGTCTGGCTCGGGCAGGAAACGAACCCAGGGGAAGGCGTCCGGCAGTATGTCCAGGAGCAACTCCATGCTTCCGGGCTCCCGTCTTGCCATCGCGGCCAGCATGCGGGTGGCGGCGGACACCACCGTCTGGTCCTGCTCGGCCCGGGCCGCCGTGGTGAGGACAAGATCCTCTCCGTCCCGGCGGTGCAGCAGCAGCCGGGGCGACTCCTTGAGCCGAGCGAGCGTCTGCTTGTTCTTGTTCACCAGCTCGGAAAAGTTCACTGCGGTGTTCTCGGTGGGCATGACTTTGAAACTACTTCGAAACTCGTCGACCTGCCATCACCCGCAAGAGGGACTCGGCCGTCTCCGCCCATCGTCACAGGGAGGAAGCCTCAGGGGGCTCGCATCCTGTCCGCCTCGGCCAGGAACCAGTCCGCCGGACACAGATCGGGGTTTCCGGCGACCAGAACGGCCAGGCGCTCCAGAGCGCGGACGATGCGTGCCGGGTTGTCGGCCCGGAGGGCTGCCGCGGCCTCACACAGGGTCGCCGCCGCGTCCTCGTCCTTGGAACCACAGCGCCGGTAGGCGGCGAGGGCCCTGCGGGCAGAGCTCTCGGCTTCCGCCGCTCGGCCCAGATGCCACAGGGCCCAAGCCTGATTGAAGGTGCACACTGCTTCGGGCAGGGACCAGCCGACTTCCGCGCTGCACTGCACGCCTGTGTCGAACGCGCTCAATGCCGGCACGAGGTCTCCCGTGCCCAATCTGGCGATGCCAAGGGTGTTCCAGGAGAACCCGAGGGCTTCGGGAATCCCGGACTCGTCATACGCGGCAATCGAATCTTCGGCCGCGCGTGCTACGAGCGGCCAGTCATGCGTCGTGGCGTAGGCGCAGGCCAGTGCGTTGGCCTCACGGGCCCGGACGATGGGCAGGCCCGCTCTGCCGGCCAGTTCGGATAATTCCGCAGCTACCGCCAAGCCGAGATCCGGCCGATCGGCGTAACTGTGCGCCAGGCTCAGGCAGAGCAGGGCGTGCGCGTGTTCCTCCACCATGCCCAGTTCGGAGGCGATGTCGGCAGAGCGCCTGAGCCGCTGCGCGGCGTCCGCGGAGCGTCCCTCGAAGCGGTCCATGTCCCCGAGCAGGAACAGGATGCGTTGCAGGCAGGCCGCGTCTTGCGGCGCCCGGGCCAGTGACGCGGCCTCGTCGAGCAGTTGGATCGAATCGCTCAGCGGTCCGATCGCGAACTGGGCATGCCCTCGAGCGACCAGATACGCCAGCCGTGCCTGCCGCCGCGTCAGTTGCCCTGCCAGGCCGGTGCAGATCGACAGTACGGCGCTGGCCGAGCCCTGCCAGACCAGGAAGTCGGCGAACCGGTCGAGGAGCAGAGCCGCCTCGTCGTAGTCCTCGGCCAGCATGCGGTGCGTCAGCTCCCGTCGCTGCGGAGACACATCCTGCGGAGTCCGCCACTCCTCCCGGGGTTTGGCGGACCGGGCGTGCCAGTCCGCGGCGCGACGGTGAAGACGCCGGGCCAGTAGGGGGGCCCGCCTGATGAGGTCGGCGCGTGCGATATCGGTGTCCATGGGAAGCAGGGAGTACGTGCGGTCCTCGCGGTTCGCCCTGGCCAGGAAGCCTCGAGTCAGCCGCCGAAGTGCGCTGTCCACCTGGATTCCGGGCGCCAGGGGCTTGAGTGCCCACTCCACAGCCGCGAGCGGGACCGGCGTGCCGAAGACCGCCAGCACGTCCATGACCAGTTTGTGGTGCTCGTTGAGGTCGCGGTAGCGGCGCTGTGCCAGTTCGTCCACCACGCCGGAGATGGCCGCGGTGTCCCCCAGCCATTCGCGCAGCGAGCGCATACCGGCGTCGTCCTGGAGGGCTCCGGCGATGAGTTCCAGTCCCCTGGGTACGCCGTAGACCCGCCCGGCTGTCTCCGCCAGCAGTTCGTCGTCGGCGTCCCGGATGCCGCTCAGGCCGTCGCCGTCCAGTTCCCGCAGCAGCGCGATCGAGTCGGGACGTGGCAGTCCGTCGTCCAGGACGATGCGCCGCTCGGCGCGGGAGTATCGGGCCGGGAGGGCGAGCGGCACCTGGCTGGTGATCAGCAGACGGGGTGCACTCTCGTGACTGAGCAGTGCTTGCACCATCTCCGTCAGGTCCGGCTCCCGGAAGGTGTCTTCGTCGTCCAGCAGTTCCTCCAAGTTGTCCAGGAGGAAAAGGACTTGCAGATGAGTCATCGCGTCGAAGAGCTCGCATGCCTTGTCGGCCGGCCGCCGTCGGCTTCCCCACATGCGGTGCAGCCGTTCGGCCTCCTGCTGATCGAGCAGACGCAGACAGTCGAAGAAGATCTGCTCGAAGGTGATACCCGTGGTCCGCTCGCCGAAGAAGACGACCGCGTCTGGTGGTTCAGTCCGCTCCCCGCCGGGCCACGCGCCCTCGGCAAGGCTTCGCGCGGCGCGCACGGCCAGCAGGCTCTTGCCGATGCCGCGCCGTCCCAGCACGCTGATGATCCGGACCGGGGGGTCGGCGAACAACGCACGAATGCGCTGCAATTCGCCCGTTCGGTCCTTGAACGAGTGGATGCCGAATGCCGGGCGCTCGTTCAGCATGCGAGCCACCCTGGGACGGCTGGAGCCGTTCGGTCGCGACATCCTGCCTCCCCCGCAGGCGGAGGGCTACTGTGACCCACCCCACACTGTCAGCATAGGTAGGGATCGGGGAGTTGGGGGAGCGCGGGGGGAACATGCGCCATCAGCACTGGATGATCTGGCTGGCCACAGGTCTGGGCGCGGGCATGGTGGCCGGCGGTTGGCTGATGGACGGTCTGGCCTATGTGCCGGGCTTTCTGCTGGAGATCGGCGTCACCTTGCTCCTGCTCGTACCGATCGCCCTGCTCGAGCAACGGCTGCGACAGACGGAGCGGCAGACTCGCGAGCTCAACGAAGGGCTGCGCCGTGTCGACCAGCAGGTACGCCGGACGGCGGAGGAAGTGCAGCGACTGGGGCAGGCGTCGGTCGACGGGGGCTTCAGTGAGCGTGAGGCCGCGCTGGCCGCGGCAGCCGGCCGACGGGACCAGCCGTCGATCCGGCGGGCTTTGGAACAGGCCCATGAGACGGGCGCGGTCTCCTCTGACGGAGTGCGGGTGCGCCCAGCGGGTCTCGATGATGCCCGATTACGTTTCCGGCCGGCGCGCGATCCGCGGGACGCCGTCGTCGTACGGGTGGAGGCCGAGGTGAGTGGAGCGACGGTGACGTCCGCCTGGGAGCCATGGAGGCCGGGGGAGAACGCGCGACGGCTGTGCCGACGGCTCAACGCCCTCGCCGTCGGGCTGGGTGCGGGAGGCCCCGGGATGCAGCATCTCCCCTTCGAGGAACTGGTGACGCTGCTTCGCCTCGCCGTCACTTCGCACACCGGCGACGGACGAGATCTGGGAGCCGTCATCGAACTGGCCAACGAGGAATGGGTCGTCAGCGACGACGGCTTGTACGGCCGCCCCTGGCCCTACCGTGTTCCGCGTGCCCTCATCGTCGGAGATTCTGCCGGTGAGGTCGCGCAGTACGGTGTCCGGAACGCCCCCTTGGCCGACCCCGCCCGCCTGGCTGACGCACTGGCGATCGCGCGTGTCGCCTACCGCGCGGGCCCCGGTACAGGTCCGCCCCCATGAGAGCGGCCTTCAGGTGCTCGCGCGGTGCGGTCCCGGTCGGCCCACGGCGCTTTCAGAGGCTCTTGGCGAAGCAGCGGCTCGACTCGTAGTGACGGTAGTAGCCGAACTTCCCGCACGGCTCGTAACCGCTGGACGTGTAGAGGGCTATGGCCTCCGGCTGCTTCGTGCCGGTCTCCAGGACCATGCGGGTGCGGCCCGCCGCGCGGGCGTCCTCCTCCAGGGCGGCCAGGATGCGGCGCGCCAGGCCCCGGCCGCGCATGCCGTCGACCACGTACATGCGCTTGATCTCGGCGTCGCCGTCCAGGTTGCCCTCGTCGTTGGCGTCCTGGGTGCGCCAGCCGCCGGAGGCGATGGGGGAGTCGTGCTCGTCGTACGCGATCAGGTAGGTGCCGTTCGGCGGTGCGAAGTCCGAGGCGGCCATGGTCGTGGCGTCGCCTCCGTCGCCGTAGCGGACGTGGTATTCGGCCTGGACCTGGTCGTTGAGCTTCGTGGCGTCGGGGTGGTCGAAGGGGACCCGGCGTATATGCATGCTGTGTACCGTATGTCAGCTCATGAGGGGGCGGGAGTGTGTTCGATCCGGAACTGGACCTCGTCCAGTGTGCCGGTATCGTGCCGGGGTGCTGACTGTGACCTCTGTGAATGTGAACGGGCTGCGGGCCGCCGCGAAGAAGGGCTTCGTGGAGTGGCTGGCGGCGACTGACGCCGATGTGCTGTGCCTGCAGGAGGTGCGGGCCGAGCCGGGGCAGCTGCCCGAGTCCGTGCGGGCGCCCGAGGGGTGGCATGTGACACACGCGCCGGCCGCCGCCAAGGGGCGGGCCGGGGTGTCCCTCTACAGCCGCCGCGAGCCCGACCGGGTCCAGGTCGGATTCGGGTCGGAGGAGTTCGACGGCAGCGGGCGGTACGTGGAGGCCGACCTGCCGGGCGTCACCGTCGCCTCCCTCTATCTGCCCTCCGGCGAGGTCGGCACCGAGCGGCAGGACGAGAAGACGCGCTTCATGGGCGAGTTCCTCCCCTATCTGAAGGGCCTCAGGGAGCGCGCCGCCGCCGAGGGCCGCGAGGTCCTGGTCTGCGGCGACTGGAACATCGCCCACCAGGAGGCCGACCTCAAGAACTGGCGCGGCAACCGCAAGAACTCCGGGTTCCTGCCCGAGGAGCGGGAGTGGCTCACCCAGGTCTTCCAGGAGGCGGACGGGGGGTACGTCGATGTCGTGCGGGAGCTGCACCCGGACACCGAGGGGCCGTACTCGTGGTGGTCGTATCGGGGGCGGGCCTTCGACAACGACACGGGATGGAGGATCGACTACCACGTCGCCACGCCCGGGCTCGCCGGGCGGGCCGTCAAGGGGTTCGTGGAGCGGGCCGCCACGCACGAGGAGCGGTGGTCCGACCACGCGCCCGTGACCGTGGTGTACGAGAGGTAGGGCTCAGGGCCTGCGCATCCGCCGGTCCAGCGCCAAGGAGAGTTCCGCCTCCACCACGCTCCGCGCCAGCGGGCGCAGGCGGGGCAGGTCCTGGGCGGAGGCGTGGCGGAGGACCAGGGTCGTGAAGAGTTCGGCCAGGGCGTCGGCGTGGGTGCGGACCTGTTTGGCTGCGGCGAGGACGTCGGCGAGGGGGATGCCCTCGTGGACCAGGGCCGAGGAGACGTCGAGGAGGCGGCGGCTGATGTGGACGATCTCGTCGCCGTCGGTGGCGAGGTAGCCGAGTTCCAGCGCGGCGGCGAGGTTCTCGGGTGTGGTCTCGCCGCCGAAGTGGTCGGCGAGTTCCTCCGGGGTGAGGTGGACCGGCTCTTCTTCGGTGGGGGCGCCTCCGACGCCGAGCAGGTCGCCGACGTCCCGGCCGTTGTCGAAGGCTTCCGCGAGTTCCGCGATGCCGCTGAGGGTGTGGCCGCGTTCCAGCAGGGCCGTGATGGTGCGCAGCCGGGCCAGGTGGTGGTCGTCGTACCAGGCGATGCGGCCTTCCCGGCGGGGTGGCGGGATCAGTTTGCGTTCGCGGTAGAAACGCAGGGTGCGCACCGTGATCCCGGCCAGGCGGGCCAGCTCTTCCATGCGGTATTCACGCTTCTCGGCCACCTGGGCACCTTAAGGCGTACCACGGGTAACTTCCTCGTTCCGCCCCCTACCCATCAGTACGCCGCTGCCCTACGCTCCCATTGCGCCAGTGTTCACTGGCATGGTTCTCGTGGTGTGTGTGGAGGTGTCGGCATGGGCGAGCGCGAACACGAACGCGAGCATGTACGGGTCGCGGTGGTCGGGTCCGGGTTCGGCGGGCTGGGGGCCGCCGTGCGGCTGCGCCGTGAGGGCGTCACCGACTTCGTCGTCCTGGAGCGGGCGAGCAGTGTCGGCGGCACCTGGCGGGACAACAGCTACCCGGGGTGCCGGTGCGATGTGCCCTCGCATCTGTACTCGTTCTCCTTCGCGCCCAACCCCGACTGGCCGCGCACCTTCTCCGGGCAGGAGCACATCCGCGCGTATCTGGAGCACGTCACGGACGTGTTCCGGCTGCGGCCGCACCTCCGCTTCGACTCGGAGGTGAAGCGGATGACCTGGAACGCCGAGCGGCTGTGCTGGGACATCGAGACCGCCAGTGGGAATCTGTCGGCGGACCTGGTGGTGTCGGCGACCGGGCCGTTGTCCGATCCGAAGGTGCCGGAGATCCCGGGGCTGGAGTCCTTCCCCGGCAAGGTCTTCCACTCGGCCCGCTGGGACCACGACTACGACCTGCGCGGCAAGCGCGTCGCGATGGTGGGGACCGGGGCCTCGGCCGCCCAGATCGTGCCGGCCGTCCAGCCCGACGTCTCGCACCTGACGCTGTTCCAGCGGACCGCGCCCTGGGTCATGCCCCGCATCGACCGGAACATCAGCGACGGCGAGCGGTGGCTGCACCGGCAGTTGCCCTTCACCTCGCAGCTGCGGCGCGGACTGCTGTGGGGCATCCGGGAGTTGCAGGTGCAGGCGTTCACCAAGCATCCGCGCCAGCTCGGTCTCGTCGAGGAGATGGCCCGGCGCAACATGGCCCGCTCCATCAAGGACCCGGAGCTGCGGGCGAAGCTCACCCCGGACTACCGCATCGGCTGCAAGCGGATCCTGCTGTCCAGCGACTACTACCCGGCGCTCGCGCAGCCCAATGTGGACGTGGTCGCGAGCGGGCTGGCCGAGGTGCGCGGATCGACGTTGGTCGCCGCCGACGGCCAAGAGGCCGAGGCCGACGCGATCGTCTTCGGCACCGGGTTCCACGTCACCGACATGCCCATCGCCGACCGGGTCGTGGGCGCCGACGGACGGACCCTCGCGGAGACCTGGAAGGGCGGCATGGAGGCCCTGCGCGGTGCCTCCGCCGCCGGGTTCCCCAACTGGATGACGATCATCGGGCCCAACACCGGCCTCGGGAACTCCTCGATGATCCTGATGATCGAGTCCCAGCTCAACTACCTGGCCGACTACGTCCGCCAGCTCGACGTCCTCGGCGGCCGGGTCGCCCTCGACGCCCGCCCGGATGCCGTACGCGCCTGGAACCACCAGGTGCAGGAGCGCATGAAGCGCACGGTGTGGAACACCGGCGGCTGCACCAGCTGGTACCTCGACGCGAGCGGCCGCAACACCACCATCTGGCCCGGCACCACAGGCGAGTTCCGGAGGGCGACGCGACGGGTCGACCTCGCGGAGTACGACGTCCTGCGCGTCCCCGTGCGGAAGGAAGCCGAGAAGGCCGGGGTGGACGCGTGAGCCGGCTGCTGCACGTCGACTCCGGGCCCTATGCCCCGCCCGCCCCTGCCCGGGAGCTGACCGCCGTGTCCGCCGACGGGGCCCGGCTGCACGTCGAGATCCACGGCCCCGACGGTGCCCCGGCCGTCGTCCTCGCCCACGGCTGGACCTGCTCCACCGCCTTCTGGGCGGCGCAGATCCGCGAACTGGCCACCGACCGCCGGGTCATCGCCTATGACCAGCGTGGCCACGGGCGCAGCCCGGCGAGCCCGGCGTGCAGTGCCGAGGCGCTCGCCGACGACCTGGAGGCCGTACTGGAGGCCACCCTGGCGCCCGGCGAACAGGCCGTGATCGCCGGGCACTCGATGGGCGGCATGACCGTGATGGCGGCCGCCGAGCGGGCCGGTTTCCGGGCGCACGCGGCCGCCGTCCTGCTGTGCAGCACGGGCAGTTCGCAGCTGGTCGCCGCCTCCACCGTCGTACCGATCCGGGCCGGTCGGCCGCGCACCTGGCTGACCCGGCGGATCCTCGGCTCCCGGGCGCCGCTCGGGCCCGTCACGCCGCTGGCCCGCCGGATCCTCAAGTACGCGACGATGGGCGCCGGTTCGGCCCCGCACATGGTCGAGGCCTGCGCCCGCATCGTGCACGCCTGCTCCCGCAAGGTCCGCCACTCCTGGTCGCAGGTGCTGGATCTGCTCGACCTCGACCACGGCGTGCGTGAGCTGCGGGTGCCCACGGCCGTCGTCGTCGGTACGGCGGACCGGCTGACCCCGCCCGTGCAGGCCCGGGCCCTGGCCGCCGCGCTGCCGCAGTGCGCCGGGCTCACCGAGCTGCCCGGCGTCGGCCACATGACGCCCGTCGAGGCGCCGGGGCTGGTCGGCGAACGCATACGGGAACTCGTCCACGCACACATCCAGGCCGAATCCGTCGTATCCGAGGAGAGCGCATGAGCAGGGTCAGCCTCGAGGGGAAGGTCGCCGTGGTGACCGGGGCGGCGCGCGGCGTCGGGGAGTTGCTGGCCCGCAAGCTCTCCGCGCGCGGCGTGAAGGTCGCGCTGGTCGGACTGGAGCCGGACGCGCTCAAGGAGGTCTCCGGGCGGCTGCACAGCGACAGCGACCACTGGCACGCCGATGTCACCGACCACGAGGCGATGGCCCGGGTCGCGAGCGAGGTGAAGGAGCGCTTCGGCAGGGTCGACATCGTCGTCGCCAACGCCGGTGTCGCCACCGGCGGTCCCTTCGCCGACTCCGACCCGGAGTCCTGGCGGCGGGTGATCGAGGTCAACCTGATCGGCTCGGCGGTGACCGGCCGCGCCTTCCTGCCGATGCTGCTGGAGAGCCGGGGGTATCTGCTCCAGATCGCGTCCCTCGCCGCGATCACCCCGGCCCCGATGATGACCGCGTACTGCGCCTCCAAGTCCGGTGTGGAGGCGTACGCGCACAGCCTGCGCGCCGAGGTCGGGCACCGGGGCGTGAAGGTCGGCGTCGGGTATCTGTCGTGGACCGACACCGACATGGTGCGCGGGGCCGACCAGGACGACGTCATGCGGGAGTTGAGGCAGCGGCTGCCCTGGCCGTCCAACAAGACCTATCCGCTGGGCCCGGCCGTGGACCGGCTGGTGGCCGGGATCGAGAGCCGGTCGAGCCATGTGTACGGGCAGTGGTGGCTGCGCGGCATGCAGGGCGTGCGCGGCTACCTGCCCGGGGTCATCGGGACCGTGGGGCAGCGCGAGATGCGGAGGTTCGCGGACCGGCTGACGGGCATGCGCTCGGGCCTCGTCGGGGCAGGCGGCGCGGCCGATGAGCAGCAGCGGGCTACGCTCCGTAAGTGATCGACATGCGCAGGGTCACGACCCGTGTGAATCTGATCGAGCCAGATCCCCTCACCCCCAACGGGAGTGAACCCACATGGGTATGAAGGACCAGTTCCAGGAGAAGTCCGAGCAGTGGCAGAACCAGGCCCGTCAGAAGGCCGACCAGGCTCGTGAGCAGGTGCAGGGCCGCGGTCGCCGGCGCGACGAGGACATGGAGTCGCCGCAGCACCCGCAGCGTGACCGTGAGCGGGAGCGCGAGCACGAGGACCGCTTCGACCAGGACTACGACGCCTGACGACGCGTGCTGAAAGGAAGGGGTGCCTCGCGCGGGGCACCCCTTCCGCACGTCCGCTCGCGCCTCACGGACGCGGCGGCAGCTTCGGCCGGGAGTGGTCCGGTACGTCGCTGTACGTCGGCGGCACCGCCGCGGGATTGCTCTCCAGCAGCCCGAGCGCCAGCTCCACCGCGTCGGTCAGCTGGGCGTGGCGGCCCTCCGCCCAGTCCAGCGGGGTGCGCAGGACGTCGATGTCGGGGGCGACGCCCCTGTTCTCCACCGACCAGCCGTAGGCGTCGAACCAGGCCGCGTTCATCGGCACCGTGATCACCGTGCCGTCCCCCAGCTCGTGGCGGCCGGTCATGCCGACGACACCGCCCCAGGTGCGCTGCCCCACCACCGGGCCCAGCTTCAGCAGTTTGAAGGCGGCGGTGATCATGTCGCCGTCGGAGGAGGTCGCCTCGTCCGCCAGCGCCACCACCGGGCCTCTCGGCGCGTTGGAGGTGTACGACACGGGCTGGGCGTCGCGGGTCAGGTCCCAGCCCAGGATCGTGCGGCTCAGCGTCTCGATGACCAGCTCGCTGATGTGGCCGCCCGCGTTGCCGCGCACATCCACGATCAGCGCCGGCCGGGACACCTCCATGCGCAGATCCCGGTTGAACTGCGCCCAGCCCGAACCGCCCATGTCCGGGATGTGCAGATAGCCGCAGCGCCCGCCGCTCAACTCCCGTACCACCGCCCGGCGTTTCGCCACCCAGTCCTGGTAGCGCAACGGCCGCTCGTCCACCAGCGGGACGACGGCGACCCGCCGGGGCGGGCCCGCGCTCTCGGCCGGGGTGAAGGTCAGCTCCACCGTCGTGCCGCCCGCGCCCGCCAGCAGCGGATACGGGCCCGCGGCCGGATCCACCGGGCGGCCGTCGACATGGGTGAGGACCGCGCCCTCCCGGATGCCGGTGCCGGCCAGCGGGGAGCGGGCCTTGGAGTCGGAGGAGTCACCGGCCAGGATCCGCAGCACCGTCCAGCCGCCGTCCCGGCGTACGAAGTTGGCGCCCAGCAGGCCCTGGCGGCGCTGGTAGTGGGGCGGGCCCTCGTTGCGCCGGGCGGCGGTGACATACGCGTGGGAGGTGCCCAGTTCGCCCAGCACCTCGCGCAGCAGGTCCGCGAACTCGTCCGGGGAGGCGACCCGTTCGACCAGCGGACGGTACTGGTCCAGCACCCCGGCCCAGTCGATGCCGCACATGCCCGGCTCCCAGAAGTAGGCCCGGATCAGCCGCCCGGCCTCCTCGTACGCCTGCCGCCACTCCGCCGCCGGGTCGACCACGTGCAGGATGCGGCGCGCGTCGATCCACACCGTCGAGTCGGCGTCGCCCGATTCGACGGCCGGCACCGCGCGCAGCTCGCCCTCGTCGACCACGACCAGTCTGCTGCCGTCGCCGCTCACCGCGAACCAGTCGAGATGGTCGACGAGTTCGGTCCGCTTGGCCTTGGTGATGCCGAAGTGCTCCAGGGTCGGCCGGCCGCTGGTGTCGTCCGGGTTGGCGAACGTCTCGCCCAGCGCGCCCGAGATCGGCCAGCGCAGCCACACCAGCCCGCCGCCCGCGACCGGGTGCAGCGCCGAGTACTTGGAGGCGGCCACCGGGAAGGGCGTGACCCGGCTCTCCAGGCCCTCGGCCTCGACGGTCACCGTCCCGCTGTCGCCGTTGTCGTCGTCCTCCACCGGGTCCAGGCCCCCGGCGGCCGGACGGCCCTCCGGGTTCACCGCGAACGGGGAGGGCGTCGCGGAGGACAGCGGCACGAGGTAGGGGCGGCAGCCCAGCGGGAAGGACAGGTCGCCGGTGTGCACGTCGTAGACGGGGTCGAAGCCGCGCCAGGACAGGAAGGCGAGGTAGCGGCCGTCGCGCGTGAACACCGGGTTCTCGTCCTCGAAGCGGCCGTTGGTGACGTCGATGACGACGCCCTCCTCGACCCTGGCCATCTTGATCTGCCGCAGGGTCCGCCCGATGCCCGGGTGCGACCAGGTCAGCCACGCCCCGTCCGGGGAGAACGCGAGGTCGCGCACGGGCCCGTTGATCGACCGGATCAGCTCGGTGACCTCGCCGCCGGAGTCCTCGGTGACGTCGATCAGCAGCAGTCGCCCGTCGTGCGAGGCGACGGCGAGGCGCTCGCCCTCCGGGTCCGAGACCAGCTCGCGCACCCGGCCCAGGGCGCCCGGGGCCAGCCGTCGCGGCTCTCGGGCGCCGGAGGCCCGGGGCAGCGAGGCGATCTCGATCGCGTCCTCGCCCTCCGCGTCCGTCACATACGCCACCCGCCCGCTCGCGCCGAGCATCTCCGGCATCCGCACCCGGACGCCCGGGGTGTCGGTGAGGGTGCGGGCGGGCCCGTCGCGGTGGGTGAGCCAGTACAGGCTGCCGCGTACGACGACCGCGCTGGCCCGGCCGGTCTCGTCGACCGAGATCCCGTCGAGGTGCTGGGCCGCCGCCACCTGGTACGGGCGCCGCCCCGCGCGCGGCCCGCCCATCTCTACGTCCAGCCTCCGTGGCGCGGAGTCCGGCGACAGGTCGTCGACCAGCCAGAGATCGCCCGCGCACTGGTACACCACCCGGGTCCCGTCGCTGGAGGCATGCCGGGCGTAGAAGGCGTCGTGGTCGGTGTGACGGCGCAGATCGGAGCCGTCACAGGCGCAGGAGTAGAGGTTGCCGACGCCCTCGTGGTCGGAGAGGAAGGCGATCCGGCCGCCGACGAACATGGGGGAGTGCAGATGGCCGTCGAGTCCGGCCAGCAGCCGTTCGCCGTGCAGCCACAGCCTGCCGGTGGCCCCGCCCCGGTAGCGCTTCCAGGAGGCCGGTTCGTGCGGCGGGGTGCCGGTGAGGAGCAGGGTCCTGCGCTCCCCGTCCAGGTCGGCGGCCTGGATGTCGGAGACCGGTCCCCAGGGCAGTTTGCGGCCCGGGGCGCCGTCGAGGGGGACCTTGTAGCCCCAGGTGAAGAAGGAGAAGGGCTCGCCGTGCGAGGCCACGGCCAGGATCTCGCCCTCCGGGGTCCAGCCGCAGACCCGGGTGTCGGCGCTGCCCCAGTGGGTCAGCCGGCGGCCCGGGCCGCCGTCCACCTCCGCGAGATGGACCTCGGGCACCAGGGTGCGCCAGCTCGTGTACGCGAGGTGCCGGCCGTCGGGCGAGAAGCGGGGGTGGCCCAGTTTGGCGCGGTCGACGGTGAGCCGCCAGGCCCGGCCGGGGGCGTCGAGCGGGGCGAGCCAGAGGTCGTCCTCGGCCACGAAGCACAGCAGGTCGTCATGGAGATGCGGCAGACGCAGATAGCTCACCTCCCCATGCTTTGCCTCGGGGCGAAACGCAGCAAGTTATGACAAACAGGCCTCCGTGACGCAGCACACGTACGAAACGGTTTCGTTTCTCTAGGCTCTGCGCTAGATTCCTCCTGTGCCGGAGCGTGCCGGAGAAGGAAGGTGCAGGAGATGACTGAGGTCGCCACCCCGCGTCGCAGTCGGATCACCCCCGAGCGGGAGGCCGAGCTGTACGCGGCCGTGCTCGACCTGCTCCGGGAAGTCGGCTACGACGCCCTCACCATGGACGCCGTGGCGGCGCGCACCCGGTCCAGCAAGGCGACGCTCTACCGCCAGTGGGGCGGCAAGCCCGAGCTGGTGGCGAAGGCGGTCCGGCACAACAAGCCGGGCAACATCGCCGACGTCGACACCGGAACTCTGCGCGGCGACCTCCACGCCCTCGCCTCGCGTGAGGACGACTGCGCCATGCAGCAGAACGCCGCGCTGATGCGGGGCCTGTTCATGGCGGTGCACGCCAACCCGGATCTTCTCCAGGCGTTCAGGGAACTGCTGATCGAGCCGGAGATGGAGGAGTTCCACCGGGTCGTGCGCAAGGCGGTCGACCGCGGCGAGATCCGCGCCGACTGTCCGGCCCTGGAGTACATCGTGCACATGCTGGTGGGCGCCTTCGCCACCCGCACGCTGATCGACGACCAGCCGCCGACGCAGGCCTTCCTCCTCTCGTACATCGACGCCGTGGTCCTCCCCGCCCTCGGCATCCCCACCGGCTGAGCAATCCCCCTCACCCGATCAATCCCCCTCCCTTGAGAAACCGCAGCACCTGACGCGATCACCGCTCACGTCGTCGGGCTGATCTCCCCTGCCCTGAAACACCCCACGACCTGACCGGGAGTACGCCCTCGTGGCCACTTTCCTCTACAAGCTCGGCCGGCTCTCGTACCGGCGGCGGCACTTCGTCGCCCTGATCTGGGTGGCCCTGCTGACCCTCGCCGGGGTCGGCGCGGCCAGCGCCCCCGCCGCGGGCAACAGCTCGTTCTCCATCCCCGGCACGGAGGCCCAGAAGGCCTTCGACCTGCTGGAACAGCGCTTCCCCGGCGTGAGCGCCGACGGCGCCACCGCACGCGTCGTCTTCAAGGCGCCGAGCGGCGAGAAGATGACCGACCCCGGCAACAAGGCGGCGGTCCGGGAGACCGTCGAGGAACTGGCCGACGGCTCCGAGGTCGCCCGCGTCACCGACCCGTACCAGGCGAAGGCCGTCAGCAAGGACGGCACGATCGCCTACGCGCAGGTGTCGTACAAGGTCTCCGGCATGGAACTGGAGGACTCCTCCCGCGACGCCCTTCAGGACAGTGCGCGGGACGCGCGCGAGAGCGGGCTGACCGTCGAGATCGGCGGTGACGCGCTCCAGACCGTCCCGCACACCGGCTCCAGCGAGATCATCGGCATCGCGGTCGCCGCCGTCGTCCTCGTCATCACCTTCGGCTCCCTGGTCGCGGCCGGTCTGCCGCTGCTGACGGCGCTGATCGGCGTGGGCATCGGCGTCTCCACGATCACGGCCCTGGCCAGCGCGCTGGACCTGGGCTCCACGACCTCCACCCTGGCGATGATGATCGGCCTGGCGGTCGGCATCGACTACGCCCTGTTCATCGTCTCCCGCTACCGCGCCGAACTGGCCGAGGGCCGCGACCGCGAGGAGGCGGCGGGCCGGGCCACCGGCACGGCGGGCTCGGCGGTGGTCTTCGCGGGCCTGACGGTGGTGATCGCGCTGGTGGGTCTGTCGGTCGTCAACATCCCGATGCTGACCAAGATGGGCGTCGCGGCGGCGGGCACGGTGGCCATCGCGGTGCTGATCGCCCTGACCATGATCCCGGCGCTGCTCGGATACGCGGGCCGGAAGGTGAAGCCCATGGGGGAGAAGGGCAAGCGGTTCGGCCGGGCGCCGAAGCAGCCCGAGCGCCCCAACCTGGGCACCCGCTGGGCGAGTTTCGTCGTCCGCCGCCCGATCGCCGTCCTGCTGCTCGGGGTCATCGGCCTCGGCGCGGCGGCCGTCCCGGCGTCGAGCCTGGAACTGGGCCTGCCGGACGACGGCTCCCAGCCCACCTCCACGACCCAGCGCCGCGCCTACGACCTGCTGTCGGAGGGCTTCGGCCCCGGCTTCAACGGCCCGCTGATGGTCGTCGTCGACGCGAAGGACAGCGACGACCCGAAGGCCGCCTTCTCGACGGTCGGCGATGAGATCAAGGGCCTCAAGGACGTCGTCACGGTGACGCCGCCGGCGCCCAACAAGGCCGGTGACACGGCCACCATCACCGTGATCCCGGGCTCCCAGCCGTCCTCCGTGACGACGGAGAACCTGGTGCACGGCATCCGCGACGCCGGCGCGGGCATCAAGGCCGACACCGACGCGAGTGTCCTGGTCACCGGCAGCACGGCGATGAACATCGACGTCAGCGAGAAGCTCAACGACGCGCTGGTCCCCTACCTGGTGCTGGTGGTCGGCCTGGCCTTCCTGCTGCTGATCGTGGTGTTCCGCTCGATCCTGGTCCCGCTGAAGGCGGCCCTCGGCTTCCTGCTGTCGGTGATGGCGGCCCTCGGCGCGGTGGTCGCGGTCTTCCAGTGGGGCTGGCTGTCGGGCCTGATGGGCGTGGAGCAGACGGGCCCGGTCATGTCGATGATGCCGATCTTCATGGTCGGCGTGGTCTTCGGCCTGGCGATGGACTACGAGGTGTTCCTGGTGACCCGGATGCGGGAGGCCTACGTCCACGGCGAGAAGCCGAGCCAGGCGATCGTGACGGGCTTCCGGCACGGCGCCCGGGTGGTGACGGCCGCGGCGGTCATCATGATGGCGGTCTTCGCCGGCTTCATCGGCTCGTCCGAGTCGATGGTCAAGATGATCGGCTTCGGCCTCGCGATCGCGGTCTTCTTCGACGCGTTCATCGTCCGGATGGCCATCGTCCCGGCCGTCCTGGCCCTCCTCGGCCGCAAGGCCTGGTGGCTGCCCAAGTGGCTGGACCGGGCGCTGCCCAACGTGGACGTCGAGGGCGAGGGCCTGCGCCCGGACTCCGGCCGCGGGGACACGGACCGGGAGCTGGTACGCGCCTGACGTTCCACCGCTTCCGGTGAGACCGGCCGGTGAGGGCTCCGTGGGGACGGGTGCCCTCACCGGCTTTTCCGTGCTCATCCCGCCTACAGGCTGCGGGCGGTGATGTCGCCGTAGGCGGTGGTCGCGCGGATGACGAGGCCGGCGGCGGCGCCGTCGGCGTTCATCAGCGTGTTCTGGATCCGGCCGAAGCCGGTGCCGGCGTCCAGGGAGGCGGAGACGCCGCGGCCGGCGGCGATCGAGATCTCGCCGTGCTCGGTGCGCAGCTCGACCGAGCCGCCCGTGGCCTCGGCGACCCGGATGTCGCCCTTCTGGGTGCGGATCTCCGCGGAACCGCCCAGCCGCCCGACCGAGACGTCGCCGGCGAGGAGGGTGAGACGGGCGCCCTCGGTCTCGTCGAGCTTGACCGAGCCGTGCGCGCCCTCGAAGGCGACATCGCCGAGCCGTCCGACGCCCCGGAACTCGGAGCTGGCCGCCTTCGCCTCGACACGGGAGCCGGCGGGCAGCTGGACGGTCACCTCGACGGAACCGGAGTTGCCGAGGACCCGGTTCTTCGCCGGTGCGGCCTCGATCCGCAGCACACCGTCGCCGAACTCGACGCCGACCCGCTCCGCCGCCTTCACATCGCGGCTGTTCGACTTGTCCGCGGGCCGGACCTCGACGGTGGTGTCGTCCCGGTCGGCGGCGATGAACTGGATACGTCCGGCGGGGATGTCGACGACGGCGGAGACCGGGGCGGTGGTGGTGAACTTCTGCATCGTGCTCTCCTTCAGCTGGTTGTTTCCGATGAAGGAAACGCTACGTTGCGTTCATAGATCTGGCAACGCATTCGTTGCGTTGAATCGACGTAAGTGCAGTTAGATGTAGGAATTTCGTTGCAATGGTTCCTGATTTAACGCAACGGGGACCCACCTTTCGTTGCAATGGAATGAAGGTGAACGCTAAGCTGACGGCACCCGAGGAGAACGAAGGAGACCGCGATGCCGGGAGGCAGGCTCACCCAGCAGGAACGTCAGCAGATCGCGCTGGGACTGGCCGACGGCCTCGCCTACGCCGAGATCGCCCGGCGCGTCGACCGCCCCACCTCGACCATCACGCGCGAGGTCATGCGCAACGGCGGCCCCACCGCCTACCGCGCCGACCTGGCCCACCGCGCCACCGAACGCCGCGCCCACCGGCGCCGGCAGACCGCGCCCCGGGCGGCGGAGGCACCCCCGCAGGCCCATGGGCGCGACGCCGAGGCCGTGCGGGAGTACGAGGAGGTGTTCACCACCGTCCTGATGGCCTCGGGCATGACGACGATGCCGGCCAGGGTGATGGCCTCCCTCACCCTGACCGACAGCGGCAGCCTCACCGCGTCCGAACTCGTCCAGCGCCTCCAGGTCAGCCCGGCGTCCATCTCCAAGGCGGTCGCCTTCCTGGACAGCCAGGGCCTCGTCCGCCGGGAGCGCGACGAGCGCCGCCGCGAGCGCTACATCGTCGACGACGACATCTGGTACCGGTCGATGATGGCCAGCGCCCGGTCCATCGCCCAGCTCGTCGAGATCGCCCGCGAGGGCGTCGGCGTCCTCGGCCCCGGCACCCCGGTCGCCGCCCGGCTCGAGAACATCGCCCGCTTCCTCGACTTCGTCAGCGAGAGCACGGCCCGCGCGGCGGAACAGGCCCGCGAGATCCTCCGTACGAAGGCGTAAGGGGCCAAGGGGCCGACGGGAGTCGATGCCGCCGCCCCTGCGGTCGTCCCGGCTCAGGCGTGCGGGTGCAGGACGACCTTGGTGTAGCCCTCCACGCGCTTGTCGAACTTGTCGTACGCCGACGGCGCCTGGTCGAGCGGCAGTTCGTGCGAGACGACGAAGCTCGGCTTCGCGCGGTCCTCGATGATCATGTCGCGCAGGTGCCGGTTGTACCGCTTGACGTTGCACTGCCCGGTGCCCATGCGCAGCCCCTTCTCGAAGAGGCGTCCGATGGCGACCATCAGCATGCCCTGCTTGGCCTGCTCGTCCGGACCGCCCGGGTCGCGCGGCACATACAGGCCCGGCACCCCGAGAGCACCCGTCGGCCGGACCGTCTCGACGAGCGAGTTCAGTACGACCGCCGGTTCCTCACGGTCCTCGCCCTGCGCCTGGGCCTGGTAGCCGACCGCGTCGACACCCTTGTCCGTGCCCTGGCCCGCGGTCTGGTCCTTGATCTGCCGGGCCGGATCGCCCTGGGTGAAGTCGATCGGCACCGCGCCGATCTCCCGCGCCTTCTGCAACCGCTCCGCCACCCGGTCGACCACGAACACCTTGCTCGCGCCGCGCAGCATCGCCGAGTAGGCGGCCATCAGCCCGACCGGACCGCCGCCGTACACGGCGACGCTCTCGCCGGGACGCACATCGGCCAGCTCGTTGCCGTGGTAGCCGGTCGGGAAGATGTCCGCGAGAAGGACGAAGTCCGTCTCCTTCTCGGTGCCCTCGGGGAGCTTCAGGCAGTTGAAGTCGGCGTACGGAACCCGTACGTACTCCGCCTGACCCCCGGTGTAGGGCCCCATCGCGACATAGCCGTAGGCGCCGCCGGCGAAGCCCGGGTTCACCGTCAGGCAGAAGCCCGTGAAGCCGGCCGAACAGTTTCTGCAGAAGCCGCAGGCCACATTGAACGGCATGACCACCCGGTCGCCGCGGCTGAGCGAGGTGACTCCCTCTCCCGTCTCCTCGATGACCCCGAGGTTCTCGTGGCCGAACACGATGCCCGGCTCGGCCGCGGTGCGGCCCTCGTACATGTGCAGGTCCGAGCCGCAGATGGCCGTCGACGTCACCCGCACGATCACATCGTTCGGGTGCTGGATCCGGGGATCCTCCACTTTCTCCACCGCCACCTCGAAGGGGCCCTTGTACACGACAGCCCTCATCGTCAGCACCTCCATCTGTGTTCTGGCTCATATACCAGGCTGGTGCATGATGGGACGATTTGCACCAAGAGAAGGCGCTTGAGGCGCTTGGAGGAGAAAGGATCAACGGCCTTGTCACGACGTATCGGAACACTGCTCGTCTCGGTCTCCGGCCTGTCCGGCACGACCTACCCGGTGGGCACCCGTGTGGCCATCCGGGGCACCGGAGGCTCCGTCGACGGATTCGTCGACGGAGACTGGCTGCCGCTCGCGTGGTGGGAGTTCGCGGATGTCGCGCAGGGGGACGACGCCCGCTGAACCCCCCTCGCGTGTCCGATACACGTACCGCTAGCGTGCCCTGCATGACGACGACAGCCGCCACTGACGCCGAGGACTCCGGAGCACACCCCCTCTTCGCCCAGGCCCTGCGGGAGCGCGGGCTCGACGAGGTCGTTCCGCTCGTGAGGCGCTTCCCGGAAGCCACCCGTACCGCCGCCGAGGCCGCCGCCGCCCTCGGATGCGACCTGAGCCAGATCTGCAAGTCGCTGATCTTCGCGGCCGACGGGGTGCCCGTGCTGGTCCTCATGGACGGGGCCTCCCGGGTCGATCTCGACCTGGTGCGGGGGGAACTCGGCGCGGAGAAGGTCACCCGGGCCAAGGTCGATGTCGTGCGGGAGACGACCGGCTATGCCATCGGCGGTGTGCCGCCCTTCGGACACCGGACGACGACGCGTGTGCTCGCCGACCGCTCCCTGTTCGACCACGAGACCGTGTGGGCGGCCGCCGGGACGCCGTACACCATGTTCCCCATGGCGCCCGGCGACCTCGTCGCCCACTCCGGGGCCATCGTGGCGGACGTGCGCGAGAGCTCCTCGTGACGCCGGTGGTCACGGGCGCCGTGCTGCTCGCCGCCGTGACCCACGCCAGCTGGAACGCCATCGCGCACAAGATCACGGACAAGCTCGCCGGGTTCACGCTGATCTCGGGCGGCGGGCTGGTCATCGGGCTGGCGATCGCGCCGTTCGCGGCATTCCCGGCGGCCGGGGCGTGGCCCTACCTCCTCTTCTCCGCCGCCATCCACATCGCCTACTACGCCCTGCTGATGAAGTCCTTCCGGCTGGGCGACTTCGGGCAGGCCTATCCCATCGCGCGCGGCACCGCGCCCCTCGTCGTGACCCTGCTCGCCGCGCTCTTCGCCCACGAGGTGCCCGACGGGTGGGCCGCCGCCGGCATCGCCCTGTCGTGCGCGGGGCTGACCGGCGTCGCCCTGTGGGGGCTGCGCGGGCGGCGGCCCGACTGGGCGGCGATCGGGGCGGCCCTGGCCACGGGGCTGACGATCGCCGTGTACACCGTCGTGGACGGGCTGGGCGTGCGGGCGTCGGGCTCCTCGCTCGGGTACATCGCCTGGCTGATGGCCGTGCAGGGGATCGTCATCCCCGCGTACGCCGTGAGCCGCTGGCGCGGGCGGACCGTCGCCCTGCTGCGGCCCTTCGCCGTGACCGGCCTCATCGGGGCCGCGCTCTCCGTCGCCGCCTACGCCCTCGTCCTGTGGGCCCAGACCAAGGCCGAGCTCGCCCCCATCGCCGCCCTGCGCGAGTCGTCGATCATCGTCGGCGCGGCCATCGGGGCCGTGTTCTTCAAGGAGCGATTCGGCGCCCCGAGAATCGCGGCGGCCGGGCTGCTGGTCGTCGGGATCGGGCTGATGCTGCACGCCGGGTAGGCAAGGCGGGTGCACTTGCCGCACCTGAGGAGCACCCTGGAACTAGGTCTTCCGGAGGTGATCGTCATGATGCACACCCGAGCGGGATGGCACGTCGAGATGGAGTTCATGGAGGACGACCAGCACACGCGGGCGGTCGCGATGCTGCGGCTGCCCGACGGCAGCGAGGTACGGGCGCACGGGGCGGCCAACCGGCACCGGTCCGACGTCAATCAGCCCAGGGTCGGAGAGGAGATCGCCGGGGCCCGGGCGCTCAACGAACTCGCCATGCAGTTGCTGACCAAAGCCCACGAGGAGATCGACCAGGCGTCCGGGCGGATCTCCCACCCGATCCACGTCTAGCGGCGGCCGGGAGTCTCAGAGGCCTAGGGCCTGCCGTATCGCCCGTACCAGCCCCTGCGCCCGCGGATCCGCCGTCACCGTCTTGCGGAGGCCGTTCGTGACGTAGCCGAAGGCGATTCGGGACCCCGGGTCCGCGAAGCCGAGGGCGCCGCCGCGGCCCGGGTGACCGAAGGAGCCCGGGGCCAGGAAGGGCGAGGCGCTGCCGTGCAGCATGTAGCCGAGGCCGAAGCGGGTGCCGACCACCAGGACACGGTCGGGGCCCGCCGACTCCTCGGCCCGGGCCAGTTCGACCGTCTCCGGCGTGAAGAGGCGTGAGGCACCGGCCGTGTCACCGATCAGCGTCGCGTAGAAGCGGGCCAGTCCGTCCGCCGTCGCGACGGCGTTCGTCGCGGGCAGGGCCGCCGCGCGGTAGGCGGGGTCGTTCTGGTCCGGGAACGGGGTGATCGCCGCGAACGCCCGGCGGGTGAGGGAGGCCGGGTCCTCGTAGGCCTCGGTGACCGAGCGCTTCGGCCGGGCGCGCAGACCCCCGGTCGGCTCGGGGCCCTCGACGCGGCCCGCGCGTCCCACCCGGTGGGCCTCCGACTCGGGCAGACCGAGCCAGAGGTCCAGGCCCAGCGGGCCGGTGATCTGCGCCGCGAGCCACTCGCCCGCGCCCTGCCCGGTCACGCGCCGCACCAGTTCGTCGAGCATCCAGCCGTAGGTGAGCGCGTGGTAGCCGTGGTCGGTGCCGGGCTCCCACACGGGTGCCTGGGCGGCGACCGCCGCGGGGCCCCGCAGCGGGTCGAGGGCCTGCTCGGGGGTGAGGGGGTGGTCGAGGACCGGCAGTCCGGCCCGGTGGTTCAGGACGTGCCGGACCAGCACTCGCTCCTTGCCCCGCGCCTTGAACTCCGGCCAGTAGTGGCCCACGGGCGCGTCCAGGTCGAGCTGTCCGCGCTGGTGCAGCAGCAGGAGTACGGCGGCGGCCACGCCCTTGGTCGCCGAGCGCACGATCTGGGCGGTGCCGTGCTCCCAGGGGCTCGTGCCGTCGACGTCCTTCGTGCCGGCCCACAGGTCGACGACCCGCTGCCCGTCCCGGTAGACGGCGACCGCCGCGCCCCGCTCCCCGAGCGCCTCGAAGTTCGCTGCGAACGCTTCCCTGACCGGCTCGAAGCCCTCGGCGACTGTGCCGTTCACGTCCACGTCCGTACTCCTCGTCGTGCTGCGGTGCTGCGGTCTTCCCCCTTAGCCAAGCAGGATCGTCACGTCGATGTTCCCGCGGGTCGCGTTCGAGTACGGGCAGATCGCGTGGGCCGCGTCCACCAGCTTGGTCGCGAGGTCGGGGTCGACGACCGGCAGGGAGACGCTGAGGGCGACCGCGAGGCCGTAGCCCTGCTGGGTGTTGGGGCCGATGCCGACCTTCGCGGCGACCGTGGAGCCGGCCAGGTCGTAGCCCTCGCGGTTGCCGACCAGGATCAGGGCGTTGTGGAAGCAGGAGCTGTAACCGGCCGCGAAGAGCTGTTCCGGGTTGGTGCCGTTGCCGTCGCCGCCGAGCTGCGGGGGCATCGCGACCTTGAGCTCGATCTGGCCGTCCTGGCTGGTCACATAGCCCGCACGGCCGCCGTGGGCGGTGGCCTCCGCGACGTACATGATCTTCGTCGGGCGGGTGTCGACGGCGGGGCCGTCAGTCATGCTGTCCTCCCCCGGAACCAAGTGTGCACAAACACATCGTGCACAAGGTACTGGCCGGTAACCGGTCCTCGCCAGCAGGGGGTGGCAATCCGGGGCAACCCGCGGTCAGCGGGCCCGGTCGGCCGCCGACTCCGCCTTCTCGGCCAGGTGCCACAGCTCCTCGCGGAGCCGCGCGATCTCCGTGCCGTCCAGGCCCGTCGCCGTGAGCAGCGCGCCGGGGACGCACATCGCGCGCTCCCGGAGTTCCTCCCCGCGCCCGGTCAGGGCCACGAGCACCGACCGCTCGTCCCGCGCCGACCGTTCACGCCGCAGCAGACCCGCCGTCTCCAGCCGCTTCAGCAGGGGCGAGACCGTGCCGTAGTCGAGGCGCAGGGCCCCGGCCAGCTCCTTGACCGTGGTCTCGCCGCGCTCCCAGAGGACGAGCAGCACGAGGTACTGGGGATAGGTGAGGCCGAGGTCGTCGAGGAGCGGGCGGTACGCGGCCGTCACCGCGCGCTGGGCGGCGTACAGCGCGAAGCACAGCTGCTCGTCCAGCAGCAGCGAGCCTTCCCCGCTCGTGGTCTCCTCGTTCGTCACGCGCTCATTGTCACGGACGGGCCGGGGCGGCCGGCACGGAACGCGGATCGAAGCCGAACGGCAGCTCCAGCCGGTGGGCGCGCATCAGCTCCTCGTCGGAGAGCAGCTCGCCCGTCGGGCCGTCCGCGGCGATGACGCCCTCGCTGAGGATCAGGGAGCGCGGGCACAGCTCCAGCGCGTAGGGCAGGTCGTGCGTGACCATCAGGACCGTCACGTCCAGCGAGCGCAGGATGTCGGCCAGTTCACGGCGGGAGGCGGGGTCGAGGTTGGAGGAGGGCTCGTCGAGGACGAGGATCTCCGGCTCCATGGCGAGGACGGTCGCGACGGCCACCCGGCGGCGCTGCCCGAAGGAGAGGTGATGCGGCGGGCGGTCCTTGAACTCCGCCATGCCGACCCGCTCCAAAGCCCGGTCCACGCGCTCCTCCAGCTCCGGCCCCTTCAGCCCGGCCGCCGCCGGCCCGAACGCCACGTCCTCCCGGACGGTCGGCATGAAGAGCTGGTCGTCCGGGTCCTGGAAGACGATGCCGACCCGGCGCCGGATCTCGGCCATGTGCCGCTTGTCCACGGGCAGCCCGGCCACCCTCACCGTGCCGGCGCCGCCGGTCAGGATGCCGTTGAGATGCAGCACGAGGGTCGTCTTGCCGGCGCCGTTCGGCCCGAGCAGCGCGACCCGCTCACCGCGCGCCACCGAGAGGTCGACGCCGAAGAGGGCCTGATGCCCGTCGGGGTAGGCGAAGGCCAGTCCGGCCACGTCGAGCGAGGGTGTCACATCAGTCACAGCGACCATCCCAGCAGACAGACGACCAGGGCCGCGCCCGGGAGGGTCAGGGCGTACGACCACTGCGCCCGGGACGCGGTCACCTCGTCGATGACCGGCATGGCACCGGCGTAGCCCCGGCTGACCATGGCCAGATGGACGCGCTCGCCGCGTTCGTAGGAGCGGATGAACAGCGCCCCGGCGGACTTGGCGAGCACGCCCCAGTGCCGGACACCCTTCGCCTCGAAGCCCCGGGACTCCCGGGCGATCCGCATGCGCCGCATCTCGTCCGCGATGACATCGCCGTAGCGGATCATGAAGGACGCGATCTGCACGAGCAGCGGCGGCAGCTTGAGGCGCTGCAGGCCGAGGAGCAGTTCGCGCAGGTCGGTGGTGGCGGCCAGCAGGACGGAGGCGGTGACGCCGAGCGTGCCCTTGGCGAGCACGTTCCAGGCGCCCCACAGGCCGTTGACGCTCAGGGACATCCCCAGGACGTCGACGCGCTCGCCCTCCGCGACGAACGGCATGAGCACCGCGAAAGCGACGAACGGCACCTCGATCAGCAGCCGCCGGAGCACAAACCCGGCGGGCACCCGGGCGACGCCCGCGACGACGCCCAGCAGCACCGCGTACGCCCCGAACGCCCACATCGCCTCGCGCGGTGTCGACACCACGACCAGCACGAAGGCGAACACCGCGGCGAGCTTGGTGTGCGGCGGCAGCGCGTGCACGGGCGAGTGCCCGTGCCGGTAGAGCTTGTGCGCGTGCCCCGCACCCATGTCAGGCGCCCGGGCTCGTCGCGTTCGTCGAGTCCGACGTGTTCGACGTGTTCGACGGGGACGTGTCGTCCGAGCCGCGCCGGCGTACGGCCCAGAAGACCGCGCTGCCCGCGACGACCGTGACACCCACGCCGATGACGCCCGCCAGACCCCCGGACAGGCGGGCGTCATCGACATCCTTGACGCCGTAGTCGGCGAGGGGGGAGTCGGCCGCGGCGTGCTCCTCGGCCTTCTCGTCGATGCCGTGGTCGGTGGCGACCTTCTCCAGGCCGTCCGGGTTGGCGGAGGCGTAGAAGCTGACGAATCCGGCCAGCAGCAGGGAGGCGACCAGGCCCGCGGCCCAGACACGGCGGTGCGAGGTGCGGGCGGCCACGGGGGCGGGCTCGGGCTCGGCGTCGGGCGCGTCGACCAGTTCGCCGTTCACCCGCAGCTTGAGCTTCGGGGTGAGGCCCCGGGCGCCGTGGACCAGGTCGGGGCGGACGGCGAGGACCGCGCCGACGGTCAGCGCGGTGATCGCGGCCTCACCGATGCCGATCAGCAGGTGGACGCCGATCATGGCGGTGGCGACCTTGCCGATCGACACGTCGGTGGTGCCGCCGATGGCGTACATGAGCGTGAAGGCCAGCGCGGCGGCCGGGACGGAGACGAGGGCGGCGACGAAGGAGGCCGCGGTGATCGACCGGCGGGAGCGCGGGAGCACCTTCACCAGGCCCCGGAAGAGGGCGTAGGCGACGACCGTCGTGACGATCGCCATGTTGGTGATGTTCACGCCGAGCGCGGTCAGACCGCCGTCAGCGAAGAGCAGCCCCTGCATCAGCAGGACGACGGAGACGCACAGCACCCCTGTGTAGGGGCCCACGAGGATCGCGGCGAGCGCGCCCCCGAGCAGATGGCCGCTGGTCCCGGCCGCCACGGGGAAGTTGAGCATCTGCACCGCGAAGATGAACGCCGCCACGAGGCCGGCCAGCGGGGCGGTGCGCTCGTCGAGTTCGCGCCGCGCGCCGCGCAGGCTCACGGCGACGGCGCCCGCGGCGATCACACCGGTGGCGGCGGACGTGGGGACGTCGATGAATCCGTCAGGTACATGCACGCTTCGATGATGTGGCTTGATGCGAACGGTTTGCAAGAGCGTGACGCTCGTCTTATCTCACCCGTGATATGTCCGGCCCATGAGGGCGCAATACGGAAAATATGCGACATTGGAGAGGAAGTGGACGCACAGTTTCCGCACAGGTAGCCCACGGTGAAGGGGCCGTCCGATGTCCGTAGTCGAGCAGTACG
This sequence comes from Streptomyces koelreuteriae, assembly GCF_018604545.1. Lineage (GTDB taxonomy): Bacteria > Actinomycetota > Actinomycetes > Streptomycetales > Streptomycetaceae > Streptomyces > Streptomyces koelreuteriae. The sequence continues at coordinate 4,893,497 of NZ_CP075896.1, forward strand.
CGCGAGCCCATATCGTCACGGATGAGGCCGTCCCGTTGATCGATGAGCTGGAGGCGGTTCCGGTCACTCTGCGGTACGACCCCGACCGTGACCCCCGTGTGGTGGGCATCAGGCTGCCCGGGCCCGGGGCGCGCGAGTGGACCTTCCGCCGGGAACTCCTGGAGGAGGGGCTGCGGGCCCCCACGGGCAGCGGTGAGGTGCGGGTGTGGCCCTGCGGCCGGGTGCAGGCCGTCGTCGAGTTCCACTCCCCGCAGGGCGTGCTGGTGGTGCAGTTCGAACGGCAGGCGCTGCTGCGGTTCCTGCGGCGGACCTACATGGCCGCCGCGGAACCGGTCATCCACTGACCTTCCGGGTCAGCTCCCCGCCTTCAGCAGCGCCGCCACGATCGGCCCGGCCGTCTCGCCGCCGTGCCCGCCCTGCTGGACCACGCCCGCGGCCGCGAGGTCGCCCCGGTAGGCGGTGAACCAGCCGTTCGGCTTCTTCTGGTTGTCGACCTCGGCCGACCCGGTCTTGGCGCCGACATCGCCGCTCACCCCGGACATCGCCTCCGCGGCCGTGCCGTACGCGGCCGTGTACGACATGAGCTCACGCAGCTGCGACAGCGTGCCCGCCGACATGGTGCGCGAGGCCTTGGCGAGCTTGCGGTCGTCCACGTCCGGGGAGACCAGATACGGCTGGTGGAAGGTGCCGGCCTTGACCGTCGCCGACACCGACGCCATGTTCAGCGGGTTCATCCGGACCCCGCCCTGCCCGATCAGCGAGGCGCCCATCTGGGCCGCCGACTGCACGGGCACGGCGCCGTCGAAGGACGGCACTCCGATGGCCCAGTCGTTCAGCCCCAGGCCGAAGACCTGCTGGGCCTGCTTGGTCAGGTCGTCGTCCTTGAGCTTGGGCGCCTGGCTGATGAAGGCCGTGTTGCAGGAGCGGGCGAAGCTCGCCTTGAACGTGCCGTTCTTGATCTCGAACTTGTCGTCGTTCTGGAACTTCCAGTGCCCGTACGTGAAGTACTTCGGGCACGGGTGCTTCTTGTCCGCCGAGGCCAGGCCCTTGTCCAGCAGCAGCGAGGCGGTGATGACCTTCATCGTGGAGCCGGGCGCGAGGGAGCCCTGGAAGGCGGTGTTGAAGCCGGGCGAGGCGTTGGCGGCGGCCAGGATCTCGCCGGTCGAGGCCCGCATGACGGCCACCGACGACTTGGCCTTCTTCGCGACCTGCTTCTCGGCCGCCGCCTGGAGGGCAGGGTCCAGGGTGGTCTTCACCGTGCCGGGCGTGCCCTTGCTCAGCTCCAGCAGGGTCTTGTCGGAGAGGTCGTCCGACTTGGCGGACTTCCCGCGCACGACCCGCAGCTCGATACCGGCCTTGCCGCCCGCCTCCTTGCCGTACTTCTCGCGCAGGCCGTCCAGGATCGGGCCGAGGGAGGCGTACTTCTGCTTGGTCAGCTCGCCGCCGTCCCGGTCGAGCGCCTTGACCGGGGGCGTGCCCGCCTCGCCGGTGACCAGCTTGTCGCCGTCCTTCAGATCCGGGTGGACGACCGCCGAGTGCCAGTCCACCAGCGGCTTTCCGTCACTGCTGCGGCGCACGACGGTCAGCGCGCTCTCGTACGCCAGCGGCTTCTCGGTGTTCTTGTACGCCACCGTGCCCTTGACGGAGAACGGCACCTTGTCACCGGTGGGCTTGCCCGGGGTGAGGGTGACGTCCTTGATGCGGGCGTCCTTGGTGTAGCCGGTGAGCAGGGCCGTCGCCGCGGCCGCCTCGTCGGTGGCCGCGGCGGCCCGCGGGACCTTGCCGGACTGCCAGGCGGTGAGGAAGGCACGGGCGGTGGTGGTGACCTCGGTGGCCGACAGCGGGCCGGTCTTCACCTCGGGCTTCCCGTCCGATGCCGTCCGGCTCCCGTCGTCGGCGGCCGCGCCGCCGCCGAACAGCGCGTAGGCGCCGAACCCGGCGCCACCGACGACCACGGCGATCACCCCGCCGATCACGGCGGGTCTGGTCTTCCGTCGCTCGGCGACGCGCCTTCTGTTGCCCACTGCTGTCCGTTCCTCCGCGAATCCCCAGGGTCCCCGTTGCCCTCAGCTGTCCCAACGACGCCCACCACCCTAGGGTCCCGTCCTGCCCGGGTGAGTTCAGCCACCCGTTCGTAGCACGGCTGCGACAATCGGACCGGCCGCGTCGCCGCCGTGCCCGCCCTCCTCGGTCATGGCCGCCGCCGCGACATCGCCCCGGAATCCGGTGAACCAGCTGTTGGACTTGGCGTTGCCGTCGACCTCGGCGGAACCGGTCTTGGCGCCGATGTCGCCGCCCAGTCCCCGCATGGCCTCGGCGGCGGTGCCCTGGGTGGCGGTGAGCCGCATCATCTGCTTGAGCTGGGACGCGGTGCTCGCCCGCAGGCCCTCGGCCCGCGCGAGCTGCCGGTCGTCCAGCTCCGGCGAGACCAGGTAGGGCTGGCGGAAGCTGCCGGTGATCGCGGTCGCGGTCACCGACGCCATGTTCAGCGGGCTCATCTGGATCTGGCCCTGCCCGATCGCGCCGGCCGCCCGGTCCGGTCCGTCGACGGCGGGGACCCTGCCGTCGAAGGAGGCGATGCCGGTCTTCCAGTTGTCCTGCCCGAGCCCGAAGCGCCGCTCGGCCTCCTGTGTCAGCGAGGCGTCGGTGAGGGGCTTCTCGTCGATGAGCTTGATGAAGGCGGTGTTGCAGGACCGCATGAAGCTGCCCGCGAGCGTGGCGTCCTCGTCGGGCTTCATGCCGGTGAGGTTCTTGAAGGTCTGCCCCTGCCACACGGCGGTGTCCGGACAGGGCGCCGGGCCGTTCATCGAGGTCACGCCGTTGTCGATGAGCATCGCGGCCGTCATGATCTTCATGGTGGAGCCGGGCGCGGCCTGCCCCGCGAAGGCCGCGTTGAAGCCGTCCTCACGGTTGTTGGCCACCGCCAGGACCTCGCCGCTGCTGGGCTTGACGGCCACCACCGACGACTGGGCGAACCGCTTGACGGCCTTCTCGGCCGCCTCCTGTGCGCTCGGGCTGATGGTCGTCTCGAGCTTGCCGGCCTTGCCCTTGGCGAGGGTGAGCAGCGGGGTGTCGGGAGCGCCGTCGGAGGGGTGCCGGACGACCAACTCGATGCCGGGGGTGCCGCCGGCCTTCTCGCCGTACTTGTCGCGAAGGGCGTCCAGGACCGGGCCGAGGGAGGGGTACTTCTCCTTCGTCAGCACCGAGCCGTCGCGGCCCACGGCCTCGATGGGAGGGGCGGCCGACTGCTCGGTGACGAGGGTGTCCTGCTCCTTCTTCAGCTCGGGGTGCACGACGGACGGCCGCCAGTCGACGAGCGCGCGGCCCGTGGTCACGCCGCGCACGACCTTCAGCTCGCTCCGGTAGCTCAGCGGCTCGGACTTCCCGTCGTAGGCCACCTTCGCCTTCACCGTGAACGGCACGGTGGTGCCCCTGGCCGCCCCCGGCGTGATCTTCACGTCGGTGATGTGCGCGTCGTCGGTGAACGCCGTCAGCAGCCGCTCGGCGGCGGCGTCGTTGTTGGTGTACGACGCTGCCGTCCCGGCCGCCGCCGTCTGCCAGGCCGCGAAGAACTTGGCCGTGGTCTCCTCGACCTCGTCCTTGTCCGGCGGCCCCGACTTCTTCTCCGCGGACACCCCACTGGTCCCGCCGTCGCCGGTCAGCGCGCTCACGATGTTGAAGGCGCCGTACCCGGCCCCACCCACCATCACCGCGAACACGCCGCCTATGACAGCGACCTTGACCCCCTTGGCCATCAGGCCGTCCCCTCCCCGTTGAGCCTCCACACGCTCCTTTGAACGCGTTCAGAAAGCTCGATCCCGGGAGCACTCTAGGGGGAAGCGGTTACCACAGCGACGGGTGTGGCGATTCTTGACCGAAACGTAGGTCAGACCCAGGTATCCAGCCACATCCTGGCCCGCCAGTCGTCTATGGGGATGGCGGTGCCGGTGTACAGGGGCCAGAAATAGATGAAGTTCCAGGCGATCAGCAGGACCAGGACGCCCGCGCCCGTGGCGCCCGCGACGCGGCGGGTGTCGGAGGAGCGGGGTGGGCCGATGATCGCGCCGAGGAGCATCGCCACCGCCAGGCACAGGAAGGGCAGGAAGACGACGGCGTAGAAGAAGAAGATCGTGCGCTCCTGGTACATGAACCAGGGCAGATAGCCGGCCGCGATGCCGCAGGCGATGGCGCCCGCGCGCCAGTCGCGCCGGAACAGCCAGCGCCACAGGACGTAGAGGACCGCGAGGCAGCCCACCCACCACAGCAGCGGAGTGCCGAGGGCGAGCACCTCGCTGGCGCACTTCTCGCCCGCGTCCGACGGGCAGCCGCCCTTGCCGGGCGCCGGGGACTCGTAGAAGTACGACACCGGGCGGCCGAGGACGAGCCAGCTCCACGGGTTGGACTGGTAGGTGTGCGGCGAGGACAGGCCGACGTGGAACTCGTACACCTGGTGCTCGTAGTGCCACAGGCTGCGCAGCCAGTCGGGCAGGAAGGTCCAGCTGCCGCCCTTGCCGCTGGTCGCGGCCCAGTTGCGGTAGTAGCCGCCGGAGCCGTCGGTCGCGGAGAAGATCCAGCCCGTCCAGGCCAGGACGTAGGTGACGACGGCGACCGGGACCGTGGCGAGGAACGCCAGCGGAGTGTCGCGCTTGAGGACCACCGCGTAGGGGTGCCGGGCGCCGGCCACCCGGCGCGAGGCGACGTCCCACAGGACCGCCATCAGGCAGAACGCGGCCAGGATGTAGAGGCCGTTCCACTTCGTGCCGATGGCCAGGCCCAGCATCAGACCCGCCGCCCAGCGCCAGGGGCGCCATCCCAGCCGGGTCGTCTCGGCCGTGTGCCGGTCGGGCCGGACCCGGCCGTCGGCGTCCACCGGCAGCGCCGCGGCCAGTCTCGCGCGGGCCTTGTCACGGTCGACGAGCAGACAGCCGAACGCCGCCAGCACGAAGAACATCAGCACGCCGTCGAGCAGCGCCGTGCGGCTCATCACGAAGTGCAGGCCGTCCACCGCCATCAGCGCGCCCGCCAGACAGCCCAGGAAGGTGGAGCGGAACAGCCGGCGGCCGATCCGGCACAGCATCAGCACGGACAGCGTGCCGAGCAGCGCCGTCATGAAGCGCCAGCCGAAGGGGTCGAAGCCGAACAGCAGCTCGCCGATCCCGATGACGTACTTGCCGACCGGCGGGTGCACGACGTACGCCGCGTCCCCCGGGATCGTGACGTGCCCGCCCGACAGGATCAGATCGTTGGCGTTCTTGTCCCAGTTGACCTCGAAACCGCGGTGGACCAGACCCCACGCGTCCTTGGCGTAGTACGTCTCGTCGAATATCACCGCCTTGGGGTGGCCCAGGTTCCAGAACCGCAGCACGCCCGCCAGCAGCGTGACGAGCAGCGGGCCGATCCACGCCGACCAGCGCACCAGCCGTACCGCCAGGGTGTGCGGGACGCCGAGCGCCGCCCACAGGCGCGGGCTCGGCTCGGTGTACGGCGGCACCAGGCGGTCCCGGACGTCGCGGGCGTCGCTTCTGGCCTGCCCCTGGTAGCCGAAGCGGCGCAGCCGCTGCTGCCAGGACGGCCGCTGCTCGTGGGGCGCCTGGCCCTGCCGGGTGTCCGTGGAGGACGCGGTACTGGTCACCGCGCCATCGTAGGGAACCGTTCTGTGTGAGTCCCGTGCATGGCCGGTATGCGTCCGCATCCTCCGCCCCTGGGAGGATGGTGAGGTGACTGGAATCCTCGTACTCGCAGGTACCCCCATCGGCGACATCGCGGACGCCCCGCCCCGGCTCGCCGACGAATTGGCCGGAGCCGATGTCGTCGCCGCCGAGGACACGCGGCGGCTGCGGCGGCTGACCCAGGCCCTGGGGGTCACGCCCAAGGGGCGGGTCGTGTCCTACTTCGAGGGCAACGAGGCGGCGCGGACGCCCGAGCTGGTCGAGGAGCTGGCGGGCGGGGCGCGGGTGCTGTTGGTCACGGACGCGGGGATGCCGTCGGTGTCGGACCCCGGGTACCGGCTGGTCGCCGCCGCCGTCGAGCAGGACATACGGGTCACCGCCGTGCCCGGGCCCTCCGCCGTGCTCACCGCGCTCGCGCTGTCGGGGCTGCCCGTCGACCGGTTCTGCTTCGAGGGCTTCCTGCCGCGCAAGGCGGGGGAGCGGCTCGGGCGGCTGCGGGAGGTGGCCGGGGAGCGGCGCACCCTCGTCTACTTCGAGGCTCCGCACCGGCTCGACGACACGCTGGCGGCGATGGCCGAGGTGTTCGGCGCGGAGCGCCGGGCCGCGGTGTGCCGGGAGCTGACCAAGACCTACGAGGAGGTCCGGCGGGGCGGGCTGGGGGAGCTGGCCGCCTGGGCCGCCGAGGGGGTGCGCGGGGAGATCACCGTGGTGGTGGAGGGCGCGCCGGCGCCGGGGGCGGAGGATGTCGGGCCCGAGGAGCTGGTGCGGCGGGTCCGGGTGCGGGAGGAGGCGGGGGAGCGGCGCAAGGAGGCGATCGCCGCGGTCGCGGTGGAGGCCGGGGTGCCCAAGCGCGTGGTCTTTGATGCCGTTGTCGCCGCGAAGAACTCCGGGTGACGGTGGTGCGGGACACCCTCTGAGCAGGGCGCATGTCGTTTGAGCGTGCGCCCCATGGGTGGGCAAAGCAGCAAGGGCGCTGGGGCAAGGAACGCCCAAATCGGCGCCAATAGTCGACAGGTCTGGTGCCTTCGGTCCGGCGGAGGAGTCCACTGGGTTGCGGGGACGGAATCGTCCTCACGCCACAGCGGACAACAGGAGCTGGCATGACTGAGATCGCAGGGCGGACCGGGCTCCGCGCCGGTGCGACCGCCGTCGTCAACGAGTCGTACTCCTTCGCCTGCATGCGCTGCGGGCACGGCTGGGAGCAGTCGTACGAGATAGAGCACCACACGGATGCCGCCGGGCACGAGTTCGTCCTCTACGTCGCGGACGGCAAGGTCGTGCCCTCACCCCTGTCCAAGCCCACGTGCCAGAACTGCGACGGGCACGTCGTACGGATCATGCGGGCCGGGCGGGTCGAGTCGGCGCGCAACGCGGCGCGCAGGCCCCGGCGCGTGCCGCCGCCCGGCGGGCCGGCGGAGGCCCCGGCACCGGACGCTGAGGGCAGTGGAGCGGACGGGCCGGAAAAGCCCGAGCACCACCACTGGCATCTGGCCGATCTGCTCCACCCCTTCCAGCGCAAGGCGAGCTGACCCGTCCGGCTCCCCTTGTCCGACGCCCTCCCCGGTCCTCCCCCATCGGGGAGGGCGTACCCCTTTCGTAGGATCGGGGCATGCCTTCGAACGACTCCGGCAAGCACGCCGCGCCCCCGCTCCCGGACCCCCTCCGGGTGCCGGTCGCCGACTCCCACACCCACCTGGACATGCAGTCCGGCACGGTCGAGGAGGCGCTGGCGAAGGCGGCCTCGGTCGGAGTGACGACAGTCGTGCAGGTCGGCTGCGACCTCAAGGGCTCGCGGTGGGCCGCCGACACGGCAGCCGCGTACGACGCCGTCCACGCGACGGTCGCCCTGCATCCCAACGAGGCGCCCCGGATCGTCCACGGCGACCCCGACGGCTGGTCGAGGCAGGGCGCCCGCGAGCCCGGCGGGCAGGCGGCCCTGGACGAGGCGCTCGCCGAGATCGACCGGCTGGCCGCGCTGGAGCAGGTCAAGGGCGTCGGTGAGACGGGCCTCGACTACTTCCGCACCGGGCCCGAGGGCAAGGACGCGCAGGAGCGGTCCTTCCGCGCCCACATCGAGATCGCCAAGCGGCACGGCAAGGCCCTCGTCATCCACGACCGCGAGGCCCACGCCGACGTTCTGCGCGTGCTGAAGGAGGAGGGCGCCCCCGAGCGGACCGTCTTCCACTGCTACTCCGGCGACGCCGAGATGGCGCGGATCTGCGCGAGCGCGGGCTACTTCATGTCCTTCGCCGGCAACGTCACCTTCAAGAACGCCCAGAACCTGAGGGACGCGGTGGCGGTGGCCCCGCCGGAGCTGCTGCTGGTGGAGACCGACGCGCCCTTCCTCACCCCAGCGCCGTACCGCGGGCGGCCCAACGCGCCCTACCTCGTGCCGATCACGGTGCGGGCCATGGCCGAGGTGCGCGGCGTCGACGAGGACACGCTGGCCACCGCACTCGCCGCGAACACGGCACGCGCCTTCGGTTACTGACCGACACCACCGACCTCACCGCACGACTGTGCGTAGTCGCGTCGCTTTGGAGAGTGACGAACGCTCCGCTAGGTTCTGGGGGCCCGATCCGGACCCCTCTGGACCCCCTCCGGCCCCTGGAGCGTGTCGGCGTGAGCAACTCGCAGTACGAGTCGTACGGTCCGGCCTGTGCCGAGCCGGATTACGGCGGTTTCGACGGTGTCCACGAGGACACCTACCGGCCCGCCTATGAGGTGCCGCCGCCCCGGCAGGTCGCCCCGGTGGACGCACCGGCGTCCGTCGTACGCCCGACACGCGCCGAAGCCCGCGCGGAAGCCCGCGCCGCGGCGCGCACCGGCTCGCATCGCCGCTCCGCACGCCGACGCAAGGCGCGCCACGACGAACGCCCGGACGGCTCCATGCGGCGGCTGCTCCCCCAGGCCCTGGTCGTCGCCTTCCTGGCGGGCGGCACCACGGCCTTCGTCGCCAAGGACAAGGCGATCGAGCTGAACGTCGACGGCAAGGCCCGCACCCTGCACACCTTCGCCGATGACGTCACCGAGCTGCTGTCAGAGGAGGGCGTCGAGGTCGGCGCCCACGACGTGGTGGCGCCCGGGCCCGGCACGGAGATCGCCAGCGGCGACGAGGTCGCCGTGCACTACGCCCGTCCCGTGCGGCTCACCCTCGACGGGCACCGGCGCGAGGTGTGGACGACGGCACACACCGTGGCGGGGGCGCTCCGAGAGCTGGGCGTACGGCAGGAGGGCGCGTATCTGTCGACCTCGCGCTCCCGGCAGATCGGCCGCGAGGGGCTCGCGCTGGACGTGCGGACCGAGCGCACGGTCACGGTCATGGCCGACGGCCGGGCCCGCACCGTCCGCACCAACGCGGCGACCGTGCGGGAGGCCGTGGACGAGGCCGGGATCACCCTGCGCGGCCAGGACACCACGTCCGTCCCGCAGGGGAGCTTCCCGCGCGACGGTCAGACCGTCACCGTGCTGCGGATCACCGGCGGCAAGGAGGTCCGCGAGGAGGCGATCCCCTTCCAGACCCGGCGCAGCGAGGATCCGACCCTGTTCCAGGGCACGGAGGTCGTGGAGCGCGCGGGCGAGGCGGGCCTGCGCCGGGTCACGTACGCCCTGCGCACGGTCAACGGCGTCAAGCAGAAGCCGCGCCGGGTCAAGGCCGAGGTGGTGCGCGAGCCGCGCACGCAGGAGGTGAAGGTCGGCACGAAGCCCCGGCCGACGTCCGTAGCGGGCGCCGACCATCTGAACTGGCAGGGCCTCGCGGCCTGCGAGTCCGGCGGCCGCCCCGACGCGGTCGACTCCTCGGGCACCTACGGCGGCCTCTACCAGTTCGACACCCACACCTGGCAGTCCCTCGGCGGCACCGGCCGCCCCCAGGACGCCCCGGCGGCGGAACAGACGTATCGCGCGAAGAAGCTGTATGTGAGGCGGGGGGCCAGTCCTTGGCCGCACTGCGGGGGGCGGCTGCACGGGTAGAGACGGTCGCCCGGCGGCCGCCCGGCGTGGCCGCGTTCGAACCCCCCGTACCCTTGTCCCCGTGACCAGCCCCGCCCCCGACGCCCTCCTCGGCCCCGCCGACATCCGCGAACTCGCGACCGCCCTCGGCGTACGCCCCACCAAGCAACGCGGCCAGAACTTCGTGATCGACGCGAACACCGTCCGCCGTATCGTCCGCACCGCACAGGTGACCCCCGAGGACGTGGTCGTAGAGGTGGGCCCGGGCCTCGGTTCCCTCACCCTCGCGCTGCTGGAGGCCGCCGACCACGTCACGGCCGTCGAGATCGACGACGTCCTCGCCGCCGCGCTGCCCGCGACCATCACGGCCCGTATGCCGGAGCGCGCCGACCGGTTCGCGCTCGTCCACTCCGACGCGATGCACGTCACGGAGCTGCCGGGCCCCGCCCCGACCGCGCTGGTCGCCAACCTGCCCTACAACGTGGCCGTCCCGGTCCTGCTGCACATGCTCGCCACCTTCCCGACCATCGACCGCACCCTCGTCATGGTCCAGTCGGAGGTCGCCGACCGCCTCGCCGCCGACCCCGGCTCGAAGGTGTACGGCGTCCCCTCCGTGAAGGCCAACTGGTACGCCGAGGTCAAGCGGGCCGGTGCCATCGGGCGGAACGTCTTCTGGCCGGCGCCCAACGTCGACAGCGGTCTGGTCGCCCTGGTCCGCCGGACCGAGCCGATCAAGACGACGGCCTCCAAGAAGGAGGTGTTCGCCGTCGTCGACGCGGCGTTCGCCCAGCGCCGCAAGACGCTGCGGGCCGCGCTGGCCGGCTGGGCCGGTTCCGCCGCCGCGGCCGAGGCGGCCCTCGTCGCCGCCGGGGTCTCCCCGCAGGCCCGGGGCGAGTCGCTGACCGTGGAAGAGTTCGCGCGTATCGCCGAGCACAAGGTGAACCAGCACCAGGAGAAGGAGCCCGTGTGAGCGTCACGGTCCGTGTCCCCGCCAAGGTCAACGTCCAGCTGGCGGTGGGCCCAGCCCGCCCCGACGGCTTCCACCCCCTGGCCAACGTCTTCCTCGCCGTCAGCCTGTACGACGAGGTCACCGTGACCCCGGCCGAGGAACTCCGCGTCACCTGCGAGGGCCCGGACGCGGACCTGGTCCCCCTGGACCGTACGAACCTGGCCGCGCGGGCGGCCGAGGCGCTCGCGGCCCGCTACGGCCGCAGCCCCGACGTCCACCTCCACATCGCCAAGGACATCCCCGTCGCCGGCGGCATGGCGGGCGGCAGCGCGGACGGCGCCGCCGCGCTGGTCGCCTGCGACGCGCTGTGGGAGACGGGCGCCTCCCGGGACGAACTGCTCGACATCTGCGCCGAGCTGGGCAGCGACGTGCCGTTCAGCCTGGTCGGCGGGGCCGCCCTCGGCGTCGGGCGGGGCGAACAGCTGACCCCCCTGGAGGTCGGCGGCGCCTTCCACTGGGTGTTCGCGATGGCCGAGCGGGGCCTGTCCACCCCGGCCGTGTTCCGCGAGTTCGACCGGCTCGGCGAGGGCACGGACATCCCCGAGCCCGTCGCCTCCCAGGAACTCCTCGCGGCCCTGGCGAAGGGCGACCCGGACGCGCTCGCCGCGGCCGTCTCCAACGACCTCCAGCCCGCCGCCCTGTCCCTCTACCCGGACCTCGCCGACACCCTCGCCACCGGCCGCGCCGCGGGCGCCCTCGCCGCCCTGGTCTCCGGCTCCGGCCCGACCACCGCGTTCCTCGTCCGCGACCCGGAGTCCGCGGCCGCGGTGGCGCAGGCCCTGGTCTCCTCCGGCACCTGCCGAACCGTCCGAACGGCCTCGGGCCCGACCCCCGGGGCGACGCTCGCCGGGCTCTAATCGCCTGCCCGGGCCGTTCCCGGCCGCTTAAGCTCCCCCGGTTGTCGAAAACGGGGGAGCACACGGCAGTCGATCCGCATCTGTGCCGTGTCCGGGCTGGCGTACCGCGACGATCCGCGCTGCGTGGAGGTCGAGCACAGGATCGGCCCCGTCGATCCGGAGCCGCCGTTCGACGAGAGGCTGATGGACGTGTGGCGCTACCAGCGCCGCCGGGAAGCCGCCGACGGCCGCTGACCGCCCCGGCCGGAGCACCCCCGCGCCCGACTACCCTGGAGGGTCGATCCATCCCCCTTGTCAGGAGAGTAATGGCCGTCAACCTGGTCAATGTCGAGAACGTCAGCAAGGTGTACGGCACCCGCGCCCTGCTCGACGGCGTCTCCCTCGGCGTCTCCGAAGGGGACCGCATCGGTGTCGTCGGCCGCAACGGCGACGGCAAGACCACCCTGATCCGGATGCTCGCCAAGCAGGAGGATGCCGACACCGGGCGCGTCACGCACTCCGGCGGACTGCGCAGCGGCGTGCTCACGCAGCACGACTCGCTCGACCCCGAGGCGACCGTCCGCCACGAGGTCATCGGCGACATGGCCGACCACGAGTGGGCGGGCGACGCCAAGGTCAGGGACGTGCTGACCGGCCTGTTCGGCGGGCTCGACCTGCCCGGGTTCCCCGCGGGCCTGGACACCGTCATCGGACCGCTGTCCGGCGGTGAGCGGCGCCGTATCGCGCTGGCCAAGCTGCTCATCGAGGAGCAGGACCTGCTCGTCCTCGACGAGCCCACCAACCACCTCGACGTCGAGGGCATCTCCTGGCTGGCCCGCCACCTCCAGGTCCGCCGGTCCGCCCTCGTGTGCGTCACCCACGACCGCTGGTTCCTCGACCAGGTCTGCACCCGCATGTGGGACGTCCAGCGCGGCGCGGTCTACGAGTACGAGGGCGGCTACTCCGACTACGTCTTCGCCCGGGCCGAGCGCGAGCGCATCGCCGCCACCGAGGAGGTCAAGCGGCAGAACCTCGTCCGCAAGGAGCTGGCCTGGCTGCGGCGCGGGGCGCCCGCCCGTACGTCCAAGCCGCGCTTCCGGGTCGAGGCCGCCAACGAGCTCATCAAGGACGTACCGCCGCCCCGCGACAGCAGCGAGCTGATGAAGTTCGCGTCCACCCGGCTCGGCAAGACCGTGTTCGACCTGGAGGACGTCACCGTCCAGGCCGGCCCCAAGGTCCTCCTCAAGCACGTCACCTGGCAGCTCGGCCCCGGCGACCGGATCGGTCTCGTCGGAGTCAACGGCGCCGGGAAGACCTCCCTGCTGCGGGCCATGGCCGAGGCGTCCCGGACCGACGGCGAGGCGCAGCCCGTGGGCGGGCAGGTCAAGGTCGGCAAGACCGTCAAGCTCGCCTACCTCTCCCAGGAGGTCGCCGAACTCGAGCCGAGCACGCGGGTGCTGGAGGCCGTGCAGCAGGTGCGCGAGCGCGTCGACCTCGGCAAGGGGCGCGAGATGACCGCCGGGCAGCTGTGCGAGACGTTCGGCTTCACCAAGGAGAAGCAGTGGACGCCGGTCGGCGACCTGTCCGGCGGTGAGCGCCGCAGGCTGCAACTGCTGCGCCTCCTCATGGACGAGCCCAACGTCCTCTTCCTCGACGAGCCCACCAACGACCTCGACATCGAGACGCTGACGCAGCTCGAGGACGTGCTCGACGGCTGGCCCGGCTCGATGATCGTCATCTCCCACGACCGGTTCTTCATCGAGCGCACCACCGACCGGGTGTTCGCCCTGCTCGGCGACGGCGCCCTGCGGATGCTGCCGCGCGGCATCGACGAGTACCTGGAGCGGCGCCGGCGCATGGAGGAGGCCGCGGCCGCCTCGGCCCCCGCCGCCGTGCAGCAGAGCGCCGCCCCGGAGAAGAGCGCCGCCGACCAGCGCGCCGCCAAGAAGGAACTGCAGAAGATCGAGCGGCAGCTCGACAAGGTCTCCGAGAAGGAGGCCAAGCTCCACACCCAAATCGCCGAAAACGCCACGGACTTCGCGAAGGTGGCTGAACTGGACGCCGAACTGCGCGAGTTGGCGGGTCAGCGCGAGGAACTGGAGCTGCGCTGGCTGGAACTCGCCGAGGACGCGTGAAGGGTGCGTGAAGACGCATAACGGCGGCATCACGGGCCGGTCCTCCCTTGGGAACAGGGGGCGATACGGCCCGGTCCGCTGTGGGAACGGGGTGATAGAAAGAGCCGTCTTAGAACTTTATGAAACGACTCTGAGCTCATCGCGTACCTCAGGGCGTGGCTAAAAATCAGTGATCGAACGGGGGAACCGCTGATGACGCAGCCGCCCAGTCAGCCGCCGCACGGTGGCTTCGGCGCACCGCAGGACCAGCCGCCACAGGGCGGTGGCTACGGGGCACCGCAGACCCCGCCACCACCCCAGGGCCCGCCCCAGACGCCGCCGCCCCCGCAGGGCCCGCCGTCGACGCCGCCTCCGCAGGGCCCGCCTCCGCAGCCGGGGTACGGCTACCCGCAGCAGCCCGGACAGCCCGGGCCGTACGGCCGGCCGGGCCCGTACAACTCCGGCCCCTACGGCCAGCCGCAGCAGCCGGGACCGTACGGCCAGCCCCAGCAGCCGGGCCCCTACGGCCAGCCCGGCTACGGCTACCCGCCGCAGCCGCAGTACCCCGGTGCGCCCGGCACCCCGCCCGGGGGCGGCTCGGGCAACCCCTTCAAGGGCAAGCCGGCCCTGATCATCGGCGCCGCGGTCGCCGCGCTGCTCGTGGTCGGCGGCACCATGTGGGCGGTCACCTCGGGCGACGACGGCAAGGGCAAGAAGAAGCCGGTCGCCCAGCAGAGCAACGGCAAGTCCGGCGCCTCCGACCCGGTCAACCCCGGTGACGGCAAGGGCGACGGCGGCGACGACCCGGAGAACCTCAACGAGGGCCGCCAGGCCGGCGAGGCCAAGGTCCTCTGGTACAAGGAGGCGCCCGACGCGCCCCGTTCCGGCGCCGACGCCGACGGCATGTGGATCACCGACAAGACCGCGGTGAAGGCGGCGTACAAGCAGCTCTTCTCGTACAACGTCGGCGACGGCAAGCCGACGTGGGACACGATCACGTTCCCGCAGAAGATCTGCGCGACCACTCCGGAGAAGACGGCCGAGAACAAGATCGTCGTCGCGTACATGAGCGGCAGCAGCGACCGCGCCAAGTGCAACCAGCTCCAGGAGATCGACCTCGACAGCGGCGAGAAGGGCTGGAAGCAGGAGGTCGCCGACGGCGCCCTGTTCGACTCCACGCTCTCCGTCGAACTGTCCGTCACCGGCACCACGCTGATGGTGGGCCGCTCCCAGTCGGGCACGGCGTACGACGTCACCAACGGCGACAAGCTCTTCGACAAGAAGCGCTACGGCCAGGCCTGCTTCCCCGCCGCGTTCGCGGGCGGCGAGAAGCTGATCTCCGTCTCCTCCTGCGGCGCGGGCGGCGACAACGAGCACGACGAGGTGCAGCAGCTCAACCCGCGCACCGGCAAGGTCGACTGGACCCAGAAGTTCGACAAGGGCTGGCGCGTCGCACGCGTCTACTCCGTGAGTCCGCTGGTCGTCTACAGCACCAACGAGGAGAAGAAGTCCTGGAACATCTCCGCCTTCACCGCCGGCGGAAAGTTCCGCTCGCAGGTGGGCTTCGACGAGGACTTCGCGCCCGAGTGCGGCTGGGCCATCCTCGAGCGTGACCTCCAGGGCTGCCAGGGCGTCGCCGTCGACGACTCCACGCTCTACCTGCCGACCGAGGCGACCACCGGCGCCAACGAGATCGTCGCGGTCGACCTCGCGAACGGCAAGGAGAAGTGGCGGGTGAAGTCCCCCGCCGACGAGTCGATGCTGCCGATGAAGGTCGAGGGCGGCAAGCTCATCGCCTACGTCGAGCCCTCGTACGACTCGGGCGGCCAGATCGTGTCCATCCCGACCGGCGGCAGCAGCCACAAGCCGGTCAAGCTGCTGCAGAACCCGCAGGGCGCCGCGGACATCGAGAACGGCTTCTTCTCCAGGGACATCGACTGGGCCGGCGGGCGCTTCTACATCTCGAACACCCGACTGAGCGGAAACGACGAGACGAAGGAGAAGTTGATGCTCGCCTACGGCAAGTGACTCTTCTTCCCTTCTCCGTCCCCTCTTCGTCGTCTACCCTCCCCCTCCCCGAGGTGCTCACGTCATGACCCAGCCGCCGCCTCCGCCGCCCCAGCAGCCGCCGTCCGGCGGAGGCTTCGGACCGCCCCAGGACCAGCCGCCGCAGCCGGGGTACGGCTATCCGCAGGCTCCCCAGACGCCACCGCAGCCGCCGCAGGGCGCTCCGCAGGGGCCGCCGCAGCCGCCGTCGCCGCCGCCCGGCTACGGCTATCCCGCCCAGCAGCCGGGGGCGTACGGGCAGCCGCCGCAGGCGCCTTATGGGCAGCCGGGCCAGCCACCGCAGGCGCCTTATGGCCAGCCGGGCTACGGTCAGCCTGGATACGGGCAGCCCGGTTACGGCTATCCGCAGGGGACCATGCCGCTCCAGCCGCAGCCCGGGCACCCGGGACAGCCGGGGCATCCGGGACAGCCCGGCGGCGGCAAGAAGTTCAACGCGCAGCTGGCGATCATCGTCGCCGCGGTCGTGGCGATCGCCCTGATCATCGGCGGCGGCGTCTGGTACTCCTCGTCCAAGGACGACGGGGGGAAGGACGACACCGCCAGCTCCGGCGGCAGCACCGGCGGCTCGGACGACGACAACGGCGGCACCACCTCCGGCAAGGAGAAGGCCCCGTCCGACCCCGGCGCCAAGGTCCTCTTCCAGGTCCCGGCGCCCGAGGTGAAGAACGACAGCACGGTCGTCGTCTCCGGCTCGTGGCTCACCGACAAGACGTACGCCAAGAGCGGCATCGCCAAGATCGTCGGCTACGACCGCGACACGGGCGGCAAGCAGTGGACGATCCCGCTGGAGGGCCCCGTCTGCCAGGCCAGCCGTCATGTCACCGACGACAACAAGACGGCGATCCTCTACCAGCCCGCGATGCCGACCAAGGACGACCCCTCGCACGGGTGCAGCCAGGTCGCCCTGATCGATCTCGACGCGGGCAAGAAGCTGTGGACGAAGACGGCCAAGACCGGTGACCAGCTGATCAGTTTCGACAACGTCACGATCGGCGGCAAGACGGTCGCCGTCGGCAGCAGCAGCGGCGGCGCCGCCTTCGACATCTCCGGCAAGCCGCTGTGGAGCCCTAAGCCGAGCGACTCCTGCTACGACGCCGGGTACGGCGGCGGCGAGAAGCTGGTCGCGGTGCGCAAGTGCGGTTCGTACGAGCAGCGGCAGCTGCACATCCAGACCATCGACCCGAAGTCGGGGAAGGTGATCTCGGAGTACAAGATGGCCGAGGGCATCGAGTACGCCAGCGTCGTGTCGACCAACCCGCTGGTGGTGGCCGCCGACGTCGGCGACTCCGCGGGCGACGGCAGCGGCATCTCGGACTTCTTCTCCATCGACAACAGGACCGGCAAGCTGCGCACGCGCATCTCGGCGCCGGGCGAGCAGTTCGCGGCGCGCTGCGAGGGCATCACGCGCATCGAGTACTGCAATCAGCTCGCCGTCGGCAACGACCGGCTGTACATCCCGACCGAGGAGCACGACGGCAAGGGCGAGTACAGCCAGACCAACGAGATCGTCGCCTTCAATCTCGCCACCGGCAAGCAGACCGGGCAGCGGGCCGACGCGGGCGACGGCTACACGATCTCGCCGCTGCGCATGGACGGCGGCAACCTGATCGCCTACAAGCGGCCGCCGTACGACAAGGGCGGGCAGATCGTGAGCATCGACGGGGGCAGCTTCAAGGAGACGAAGCTGCTGGAGAACCCCGCGTCGGAGCAGGTGCGCGACGTGGAGGCCAGTATGTCGCCGGACTACTCGGAGCTCCTGTACGCCGACGGGCATCTGTTCATGTCCAAGGTGTACGCGAGCAAGCGCTCTTCCTCGGGTGACAAGGAGTACCTGGCGGTCGGGTTCGGTACGAGCTGATCGTCCGATGATCATCTGGTGATCGACTGAGGTTGCTTTCGGTCCCGTCCCTGTTCAGGGGCGGGACCGTTCGCGTTTGGCTCAGTCAACCTCGAATGAGAGGAATTTCGGCGATCCGGGGCGATTCTCGCGGGTAGGGGAGCGCAACGTCGAACAAGCGTGTAGCTTCCGGGGGCATGAAGGCGGGGGAGCCGGGGGGCTTCCATTGGGGGGACTGGGGTGACTGGGGGGTTGCTCGATGGGAGTGCGGCTCATGGTGGTCGACGACCACCGATTGCTGGCCGAGGCGCTGGCCTCTGCGCTGAAGCTGCGGGGGCACCGGGTGCTTGCCGCGGCGGCGCCGGCCGCGGGGGCGGCGGAGCTGGTGATCACACGCGCGCCGGAGGTGTGCCTGCTGGGGACGGCGACACCGGCGGAGCCGGGGATCTTCGATCCGGTGGTACGGATCAAGCGGGAGCGGCCGCAGGTGGCGGTGCTGGTGCTGGGGCCGGTGCCGAGTCCGCGCGGGATCGCGGCGGCGTTCGCGGCGGGGGCGGCCGGGTACGTCCGGCATGACGAGCGCATAGAGGGCGTCGAACGGGCGATCATGAAGGCCCGGGCCGGAGAGGCGGCGGTGGCCCCGCAACTGCTCCAGGGCGCCTTCAGCGAACTGCTGAACCCGGTGGCCCAACCCGACGACGAGGGCCAGCGGTTGCTCCAGATGCTCACACCCCGCGAGGTCGAGGTCCTCCTGCGCGTGGCCGAGGGCGAGGACACCCGCCTCATCGCCGCAGGCATGGGCATTGCCCCCTCCACCGCCCGCACCCACGTCCAACGAGTCCTGATGAAACTGGGCGTGGGCTCCCGCCTGGAGGCAGCGGCGTTGGCAGCACGAACGGGACTGCTGGACAGGGCGGGACCGGTGCCGCGGGAGCCGTGAGTGCGGTGGGGGTGCGCGTCCGCGCCTGGTCGCCGGTGGTGGGTCGGGGCCGCGCCGGGGGGTGTCCGTCCTCGGAACGGCGCGATGGGGTGCCACACCGACTGACTGTCCGTTGACGCGCCAACCGCTGCGGGCGGACACCCCCCGACACGTCCCCTTCTCGCCGTACGCGGATGCGAGCGCGTCGTTCCGCTCCCGCCAGCCGCCAGCCGCCAGCCGCCAGCCGCCAGCCGCCAGCCGCCAGCCGCCAGCCGCCAGCCGCCAGCCGCCAGCCGCCAGCCGCCAGCCGCCAGCCGCCAGCCGCCAGCCGCCAGCCGCGGGCGCCGCATCCGCCCTGGCCGCCGCAGGCCGCCGCGCGGGCCCGCACTCGCCGCCCTAGCTGCGGGCATGCGTGCCGCTCGGGGCGGCACGGGTGGGCGCAGCGGTACCCCGCTCCGCCGGGTTGCGGACCCACCCGGCACCGGCACCCGCGCCGGCGCCGAGCACCCGACATCGCCGGGTTACTCCACTGTCTCCTCTTCCCTCGGCGGCGGAGGCGCCGCAGGCCTCAGCTTCAGCCAGGCCAGGAAGAACAGGCCGAGCAGCAGCATGCCGAGCCCGGTCCACAGGTTGATGTTGACGCCCTCCGCCTTGTCGATGTCGGCGTCGGACGCCGTGAACCCCGCGATCATCACGATCACGCCGTACAGCACGAACAACCCACCGATGATGCGCCGGATGTCGAACAGCCGAGCGGCCGTCGCCGACTTGCCTTGCAGCTCGGTGACTTCCCGCTGTACGTCCTTGTCGGAGTAGAACTCAGACATGTCTTCAATCCTCCCTCGGTCAGAACGAGAACGGGATGTAGCAGGCCGCGGCCAGCACGATCGCGCCCCAGCCGAGCAGCGCCGGCTTGCGGTACCAGGCCTCGTCCCCGGGTGCCGGCGGCTCGGCCATGCCGGGTGAGGTCGTGCCGTAGACCAGCCCCTGGAGTTCCTCGGACGGCTTCGGCGCGGTGAAGAGCGACACCGCCACCATGACGATCGCGCCCGCGACGAACCCGGCGATCGCCGAGACGAAGTTGGCGCCCTGGTCGGTGGGGATGTCGACGATGTCCTGCTTGTAGAGGACGAAGTAGTTGACCATCGCGGCGGTGGTGCCCACGAGCAGCCCCCAGAAGCCCGACTTCATCGAGGCCCGCTTCCAGAACATGCCGATGATGAAGACGACGAACATCGGCACGTTGAAGAAGGAGAAGAGGGTCTGCAGGTAGGCCATGATGTTCGAGAAGGACCTCGCCAGGAACGCCGTGCCGATGGAGGCCAGGACGCCGATCGCGGTGATGAGGCGGCCGAAGCGTACGTAGTACTCGTCCTCGCGGCCCCGGACGACGTACTTCGCCCAGATGTCGGTGGTGAACACCGTGTTGAACGACGACACGTTCGCCGCCATGCCCGCCATGAACGCCGCGAGGAGACCGGTGACGGCGATGCCCAGCACGCCGTTCGGCAGGAGCTGCGCCATGAGGTAGGGGATCGCGTCGTTGTACTGGAGGTCCGAGCCGGACGTGCCGATCTTGGGGACCAGCACGGCGGCCACCAGGCCCGGGATCATCACCAGGAACACGATGAAGATCTTCGGGAACGCGGCGATGAGCGGGGTGCGCTGCGCCGCCGAGAGGTTCTTGGCGGAGAGGGCGCGCTGTACCTCGGCGAAGTTCGTCGTCCAGTAGCCGAAGGAGAGGACGAAGCCGAGGCCGAGGACGATCGTCAGCCAGTTCGCTCCCAGCGGGTTCTCGCTGCCGATGCCCGTACCGCCCCACGACGTCATGAAGTCGGCGCCGCGGGAGGCGGTGAGGGAGTCGGACAGGCCGTCCCAGCCGCCCACCTTCTTCAGGCCGAGGACCGCGATCGGGATGAGCGCGGCGAGGATGACGAAGAACTGCAGGACCTCGTTGTAGATCGCCGAGGACAGGCCGCCGAGGGTGATGTACGCGAGGACGAAGAAGCCGGCGACGACGATCGCCACCCACTCCGGCCAGCCCAGCAGCGCCTCGACGACGATGGCCAGGGCGTAGAGGTTGACGCCGGCGATGAGGATCGCGGCGAAGGCGAACAGGATCGAGCTGAGCAGATGCGCCGGCCTGTCGAAGCGCAGCAGCAGGAACTCGGGGACCGAGCGGACCTTGGAGCCGTAGTAGAAGGGCATCATCACCAGGCCCAGGAAGACCATGGCCGGGATGGCGCCGATCCAGTACCAGTGCGTGGTGTAGACGCCGTACTGCGCGCTGTTGGCGGCCATGCCCAGGATCTCGGTGGCGCCCAGGTTGGCGGCGATGAACGCCAGACCGGTGACCCAGGCGGGCAGGGAGCGGCCGGAGAGGAAGAAGTCGAGACTCGTCTTCACCGAACGGCGGGCGGCGAAGCCGATGCCGAGGACGACGACGAAGTAGATGCCGAGGAGCGTGTAGTCGAGCCAGTTCGTGGGGAGTCGCAGCTCGGCTGACAGATATGTGGGGGTTTGCACTAGCCCTCGCTTCGTTGCGCGAACCGATACCTCGCGGAATCTACGCCTCCGCGTTCAGCAATTGAACACGCCGAGTGACGCTCTTTGTTTGATTGCGATGTTGACGGTCGTGGTGAGTTGTGTTTTGATATGTTTGGTTATGTTTGAAGGATGAGGAGTCCGGCGTGAAGAAGACCTCGACCCGGCTGGCCGACGGTCGCGAGCTCATCTACTACGACCTGCGCGACGACGCCGTGCGCGACGCGGCCGACCGCCGCCCGCTGGACCGCACCGTCACGACGTCCGAGGTCCGCCGCGACCCCCTGCTCGGCGACTCCGTCGCCATCGCCTCGCACCGCCAGGGCCGCACCTACCACCCGCCGGCCGACGAATGCCCCCTGTGCCCCTCCGAGGGCGAGCGGCTGAGCGAGATCCCGGACTCGTCGTACGACGTCGTGGTGTTCGAGAACCGCTTCCCCTCGCTGGCCGGGGACTCGGGCCGCTGCGAGGTCGTCTGCTTCACCTCCGACCACGACGTCTCCTTCGCCGGCCTCACCGAGGAGCAGGCGGGCCTGGTGCTGGAGGCGTGGACGGACCGTACGTCGGAGCTGTCCCATCTCCCCTCCGTCGAGCAGGTCTTCTGCTTCGAGAACCGCGGTGCCGAGATCGGCGTGACCCTCCAGCACCCGCACGGGCAGATCTACGCCTACCCCTTCACCACCCCGCGCACCGCCCTGATGCTCCGCTCCGTCGCGACCCACAAGGAGATGACGGGCGGGGAGAACCTCTTCGACGCGATCCTGGAGCGTGAACTCGCCGACGAGCGAGTCATCCTGGAGGGTGAACACTGGGTGGCATTCGTGCCCTATGCGGCGCACTGGCCGTACGAGGTGCACCTCTACCCCAAGCGCCGGGTGCCCGACCTGCTCGGCCTGGACGAGGCCGCGCGCACAGAGTTCCCCAAGATTTATCTGGAACTCTTGAGGCGCTTCGACCGGATCTTCGGTGAGGGCGAGCCTCCGACGCCGTATATCGCGGCCTGGCACCAGGCACCTTTCGGTGCGCTGGAGGAGTTCGACGGGGTCGTGCGTGAGGACTTCGCACTCCACCTCGAGCTTTTCACCATCCGCCGCACTTCCGGCAAGCTGAAGTTCCTCGCGGGTTCCGAGTCCGGCATGAACGTGTTCATCAACGACGTGCCGCCGGAGCGCGCGGCCGAGCGACTGCGAGAGGTAGCGAGTTCATGAGCGGGAAGTACCTGGTGACAGGCGGCGCGGGCTATGTCGGCAGCGTGGTCGCCCAGCACCTGCTGGAGGCCGGCCACGAGGTCGTCGTCCTCGACAACCTCTCCACGGGCTTCCGTGAGGGCGTCCCGGCGGGCGCGACCTTCGTCGAGGGCGACATCCGCGACGCCGCCAAATGGCTGGACTCCTCGTACGACGGTGTCCTGCACTTCGCCGCCTTCTCCCAGGTCGGCGAGTCGGTCGTGAAGCCCGAGAAGTACTGGGACAACAACGTCGGCGGCACCATGGCCCTGCTCGCCGCGATGCGCGAGGCGGGCGTGACCAGGCTCGTCTTCTCCTCCACGGCGGCGACGTACGGCGAGCCGGAGCAGGTCCCGATCGTCGAGTCCGCCCCCACCTCCCCGACCAACCCCTACGGCGCCTCGAAGCTGGCCGTCGACCACATGATCACCGGCGAGGCCGCGGCACACGGCCTGGGCGCGGTCTCGCTGCGCTACTTCAACGTCGCGGGCGCCTACGGCGAGCACGGCGAGCGCCATGACCCCGAGTCCCACCTGATCCCGCTCGTCCTCCAGGTCGCGCAGGGCCGGCGCGAGGCGATCTCCGTCTTCGGCGACGACTACCCGACGCCGGACGGCACCTGCGTACGCGACTACATCCACGTCGCGGACCTCGCGGAGGCCCACCTGCTGGCGTTGCGGTCCGCCACCCCCGGCGAGCACCTCATCTGCAACCTCGGCAACGGCAACGGCTTCTCGGTCCGCGAGGTCATCGAGACGGTCCGCACCGTCACCGGCCACCCGATCCCCGAAGTGGTCGCCCCCCGCCGGGGCGGCGACCCGGCGGTCCTGGTGGCCTCGGCCGCCACGGCCCGCGAGAAGCTGGGCTGGAACCCGTCCCGCGCGGACCTCGCGGGAATCGTCGCGGACGCGTGGGACTTCGCGCAGCGGCGCGGCAACTAGCAGGTCCGGCAGGACCGAAGGTACGGAAGGGTCAGGGGTCAGGCATGAGCGAGGCTGTGGCGGAGACGGTGGCCGCACGGTTCGGCGAGCTGTACGGCGCGGAGCCGCACGGGGTATGGGCGGCACCGGGCCGCGTCAACCTCATCGGCGAGCACACCGACTACAACGACGGCTTCGTCATGCCGTTCGCCCTGCCGCACATCGCGGTGGCGGCGGTGTCACGCCGCGAGGACGGCGTCCTGCGCCTGCACTCGGCGGACGTCGAGGGCGGGGTCGCCGAACTCCGTCTGGACGACCTGTCCCCGGAGTCGGACAAGAACTGGACGGCGTACCCGGCGGGCGTGGTCTGGGCCCTGCGCGAGGCCGGCCACGCGGTCTCGGGCGCGGACATCCACCTCTCCTCGACGGTCCCCTCGGGCGCGGGCCTCTCCTCCTCCGCGGCCCTGGAGGTCGTGGTGGCCCTGGCCCTGAACGACCTCTTCTCGCTCGGCCTGCGCGGCTGGCAACTGGCCCGCCTGTGCCAGCGCGCGGAGAACGTCTACGTCGGTGCCCCGGTCGGCATCATGGACCAGACGGCATCCGCCTGCTGCGAGGCCGGCCACGCCCTGTTCCTCGACACCCGCGACCTCTCCCAGAAGCAGATCCCCTTCGACCTGGCGGCCGAGGGCCTGCGCCTCCTCGTCGTCGACACGCAGGTCAAGCACTCCCACAGCGAGGGCGAGTACGGCAAGCGCCGCGCGGGCTGCGAGAAGGGCGCGGCGCTGCTGGGCGTGAACGCGCTCCGGGACGTCCCTTACGGCGATCTGGACGCGGCGCTGTCCCGCCTCGGCGACGAGGAGGAGGTCCGGCGCCTGGTCCGCCACATCGTCACGGAGAACGAGCGCGTCGAACGGGTGGTGTCGCTGCTGGAATCGGGCGACGACACCCGCGCCATCGCCCCGATCCTGGTCGAGGGCCACGCCTCCCTCCGCGACGACTTCCGCATCTCCTGCCCCGAACTCGACCTGGTCGTCGACACGGCCCTCGCCTCCGGCGCCCTGGGCGCCCGCATGACCGGCGGCGGCTTCGGCGGCTCGGCGATCGTCCTCACGGAGGAGACGGACGTCGACGCCATCACCAAGGCGGTGACGGAAGCGTTCGCCGCGGCGGGCTTCACGACACCACGCGTCTTCGAAGCGGTCCCATCGGCAGGCGCCCGCCGCCTGCGCTGACCTCTTCACGAAGATCGGGCGCCCTTACCTCAGCGAGGAAGGGCGCCCGACTCGTTCTCTTTCGGGACTTCAGCGGTTGACGGCCTGGTACTCCTGGACCGGCACCTGGGTGGTCGTGGCGAATGTGCCGTTGGGCAGATCGCCGCCCGTGCCGCCCGAGCCTTCCCAGGAGATCTCCCAGGTGAGCGTCGCCTCAAGGGGGTAGGAGCCGTCTCCGGACGACCGCAGGTACCGCACGCCGCACGGAGGCGTCAGCTCCGCCTTGCCCCTGGCGTACGGCTCACCGATCGAACCGTCGTCGTTGATCCCGCACTCCCCGGACGCCGGCAGACTCTCCGCGTCCTCCGTCCCCGGATCGATGTGCAGACTCACCGGCTTGGCGGTCGTGGTCGCCCACAGCCCCGTACCGGGCAGACTCGCCGTCACGGAGACCGGCTTGAAGGCGCCCTTGTCCAGCCAGATCCAGGTGGGCGCGTTCACCGTCGACTTGCCTTGCGGGGCCAGCGAGACCTTGGTCGGAGGTACGACGGTCCGCTGATGCGCGAGCCCGGCGAGCGTCTCGGTGTCGATGGCCTGGGGGACGCCGGGGTTCTTGCCGTTGTCCACCCAGAAGGGCTTGCGCCTGCAGTCGTTGGCGCCAGGGGCATCCTTCATCTTCGGGTTGGTGACGGCCACCCACCACATGCCCTTGTCGTTCTTGTCGACGTTGAAGTCTTCGTAGGGATGGCCCCCCTTGTAGCGAGCCTTGTCGTCCGCGATGCCCTTGGGCGCACCACCGGCGGACTCGTAGATCGACCAGTTGGCCTCGGTGTAGGTCTTGAAGTCCTTGGCCTTCCAGTAAGGCTCGTACCAGCAGGCCGGTGGTTCCCAGTCCACGGCAGTGGACGCGATGGGGCCGCCGTCCTTGGAGGGGGCTTGGCCTTTCACGTTGAAGCTGATACGTGACTGCAGCAGTCGTCCCGAGGAGTCGCCGGACGTCTTCGGTTTCTGGGCTCCATTGCTGCCGATCCCTCCGGCGACAGCCGTGCCCACCCCGAGGCAGAGTGCTGCGGTGGTCAGCGCCGCGAGTCCCAGGCCTCGCATCACGGCTGGCACCTCTTGGAACCGCGGTCCTCGTGGAGCTGCCAGATCTGCCAGACGCCGTCCTTGTTCTTCTTGACGCCGGTGTTGTAGTAGACGTAGCTCTCGGGCGAGGTCTCGACCACGTTCACCTTGTCGGTCTTGAGGTCCTTGACGTTCGCGTTGCTCTCGTCCGTGCAGTACGTCACCGCTGCAGACGTCTTGTCGAACACCGTTACCTGGCGGTCGAAGTAGCGGAGGGTGCCGGCCCAGCTCGTCTTGTTGGCGTTGTTGTTCTTCGCGTAGTCGTAGACGGCCCTCAGCGCGGTGTCCGTGTAGTAGAAGGCCATACCCGACTTCTTCAGATCACCGGAGGCCACTGCCTGCCATACGGTGCTGACAGCCCGCTCGTTGTCCGCCAGAATCGCGTCCTTCGCGGCATCCCCGGTCTGCCGCCCCTCGAATTCCAGCTTCATGTCCGAGGGCAGCTTGATCTCCGGTCGATCGATCCCGTCCGCCGACGCGGACACCGACGGCGAAGCAGACGACTTCCCAGCCGAGTCCGCTCCCGCGATCTTGTCCGAGGACGACTCGTCACCTCCCCCCGAGCCACAGGCGGTCAGCAGCAAGGCCGCGGATGCGGTGAGCGCGGCCGTCACAAGCCGAGCGGGGCGGTTCACTGGTGCTCCCGTTGATGTTGATGTGGGGGGACAACTCAAGCGCACCCACGCTATCGAGGGGCCGGACCGCGACGGCAACCAGGTCGTCAGCCCAGCCTCTTCGTCAGCAAGTACTCCGTGATCCCCGGCGGATAGTCGGGGATCACGCACACCGCCTCGTACCCCTGCTTCTCGTAGAAGCGCGGGGCCTGGAAGTCCCAGGTCTCCAGGCGGGAGGAGACGCAGCCGCGGTCCTGGGCGGCGATGCGTTCCGCCTCTCGGAGCAGGGCCGCGCCGAGGCCCGTGCCGCGGTGGGGTGCGTCGACCCAGAGGTAGTTGACGTGGAGCCAGGTCGCCCAGGTGTAGCCGACGAGGCCGCCGGCGAGGGTGTCGTCGGAGTCGTTCACAGCCCACACGTGCAACGGGACGTCCCTTTCGTCCGGGGTTCCGTGCAGGGCTCGCAGGATCGGAGAGGCGTTTGTGTTCGCTTCCCGCAGGCGCGTGCGGAGCAGATCACGTCGGGCCTTGTCGACTTCTGTCTCAAGACGGAACATGCGGCACACCATAAACGCGCTGGACAGTCAGTTCTGCAAATAACCTTCCGCTCCCGGCCCCCGCCCGTACCCTGATGAACAGCACCGGTGGGGGCCGGTGCCGATCAGGGGGCGAGACAGCCGGGTACGACGCCCGGAGTGGGGGTAGCGGTTTCTGCACGGCGGCGGCCGTGCGGCTGCGGCGACCCGGTCGGGCTGCTGCGAGACGGACGAACGGACGCAGCGGCTGGGCACTCCGGCGTCGTACCCGTGCGGTGTCGTGTTCCGACGATGGGGAATCCCCTGCTCTTCGGAGCCTGGGGGAGGGGGTTACGTGGTTCGCATCCGAGTCCTGGTCGTCGACGACCATCGCATCTTCGCCGAGTCGCTCGCCGCGGCCCTGGCCGCCGAGCCCGATGTCGACGTCTCCGCGGCCGGCAGCGGTCCCGCCGCGCTGCGCAGCCTGGAGCGGGCGGTGGCCGAGGGCCGGCGCTTCGACGTGCTGCTCGTGGACGCCGACCTGGGCGGCATGGTGCCGGGCATACGGTCGGCCGTGCCGGTGCAGGAGGGCAACGAGGACGGGCTCGTCGACGGGATCTCCCTCGTCACGGGCGTACGCTCCGCGCAGCCGAACGTACGGATCGTCGTGCTCGCCGAGAAGGACGATCCGCGGCGGGCCGCCCTGGCGCTGCAGGCCGGGGCCTCCGGGTGGGTGGCCAAGGACTGTTCGCTGTCCCGGCTGCTGACCGTCATCCGCGGGGTGCTGCGCGACGAGACGCATCTGCCGCCCGCCCTGCTGACCGGCGTACTGCGGGAGCTGACCGCCGCCCGCAAGCACCGCACCGAGAGCGAGCGGCTGGTCGAGTCGCTGACGCCGCGGGAGCGGGAAGTGCTGCGGTGCATGGTCGCCGGGCTGGGCCGGAAGGCCGTCGCCGAGCGGCTGTATCTGTCGCCGCACACCGTGCGGACCCATATGCAGAACGTGCTGGGCAAGCTGGGCGTGCACTCCACGCTCGCCGCCGTCGCCCTGGCCCGGCGGGCCGGGGTCGGGCCCGTCGACCTAGCCGGGGATGTTGTCGAACGGGGCGGTCAGCTGGCGTAGCAGCCCCGCCAGTTCGCCGCGCTGGGCCCGGGAGAGCTCCGCGAGGATCGCGCGCTCCTGGTCCAGCAGTCCCGCCAGGGCCTGGTCCGCGCGGTCCCTGCCCTCGTCCGTCAGCCGGACCAGGACGCCGCGGCGGTCGCTGGGGTCGGGGAGGCGTTCCACCAGGTCCTTCTTGGCCAGGCGGTCGATGCGGTTCGTCATCGTGCCCGATGTGACCAGGGTCTGGGTGAGGAGCTGCCCCGGCGAGAGCTGATACGGCGTGCCCGCGCGGCGCAGGGCTGTCAGGACGTCGAACTCCCACGGCTCCAGTCCGTGCTCCGAGAAGGCCAGTCGACGCGCCCGGTCCAGATGCCGGGCCAGTCTGCTCACACGGCTGAGCACCTCGAGCGGTTCCACGTCGAGGTCCGGGCGCTCCCGGCGCCATGCTGCGACCAGCCGGTCGACCTCGTCCTCCATGGCGATCAGTGTAGTGGTTGTGTCGACGTAGAGTCTCTTGACGTCCATTTTCTTGACGTCGAGATATTTAGGCTGTCACGGTGGGTGTGCATCCCGCATCCCCGACGGTCACCCACCACTCACCCGTCCGTCACCCACCAGGACATCCGGAGGAGTTCATGCCCGCTGCCGTCCCCACCTGGGACCCCGCCCAGTACCTCCGTCACGCCGGCCACCGCGCCCGCCCCTTCGCCGATCTCCTCGCCCGTGTCCCCGAGCTGCCCGGCGGCGCACCCCGTATCGCCGACCTCGGCTGCGGCCCCGGCAACGTCACGCGGTTCCTGGCCGATCGCTGGCCCACCGCCCGGATCACCGGCTACGACAACTCGCCCGAGATGCTCGACAAGGCCCACGTCGATCACCAGGGCCCCACCGAGGGCGGGGGGCGCCTCGACTTCGCGCACGCCGACGTGCGCACCTGGGCGCCGGCCGAGCCGTACGACCTGATCGTCAGCAACGCGACGCTGCAGTGGGTGCCGGGGCATGTCGAGCGGTTCGCCGACTGGGTGGCCGGGCTGAAACCGTCCGGCACCTTCGCCTTCCAGGTGCCTGGGAACTTCGACGCCCCCAGCCACCGGCTCATGCGCGAACTCGCCGACTCCCCGCGCTGGCGCGACCGTCTCTCCGACACCCTGCGCCACGCCGACGCCGTGCTCACCCCCGAGGCCTACCTGGAGCACCTCACCACCCTCGGCTGCACCGCCGACGTGTGGGAGACGACGTACGTCCATCTGCTCCAGGGCGAGGACCCGGTGCTGGACTGGGTGAAGGGGACCGGCCTGCGGCCCGTGCTCACGGCTCTCGGCGATGATCCCGAGGGGCGGGAAGGCTTCGTCACCGAGTACCGTGCCGCCCTGCGCGAGGCCTATCCGGAGGGGCCGCACGGCACCCCGTTTCCGTTCCGCCGGGTTTTCGCGGTGGCACGGAAACGGGGGTGAAGCGGCGGTTCAGGTGGTGCGGCCGAGGTGGGTGACCCGTAAGGGACCGTGCCCGCCGGACGAGGGTCATGGGCGAACTGGTCGATCCTGTCCAGGATGACGGCGAGGCCGCGAGGATTTTTCTTGAGGAACCGCGCCGCAGCGTCGAGGGCGTGCGGCCGGCTCGAAGATCATCTCGTAGGTCACTTCTTGTCGAGCCCCAGCAGCTTGCGGACCTCGTCCATGGGGATGCCCGGACCGAGCGTCCCCTCCGCCCTGCGCCGCTGGTAGTCGGCGACGGCGAGAGCGTCTTCGAGATCCTCGATCACCTGGGGAGACACGAGCAGCGCGGCCACATGGCCGTGGTCGGTGATGGCGATGGTCTCGCGGCTGAGGGCCGCGCGCCGGACCAGGTCGCCGAGCTGGGACCGGGCGGAGCTGATCGTGATCTCAGTCATGCGCACATGATGGCGCAAGATCAGTGGTGCGGGTGCTTGTCTCAGCTCTTGCGGCGCCCTATCAAGTGCGGCTTCGGCTCCAGCCCGTCCAGGCCGTGCCAGGCCAGATTCACCAGGTGCGCGGCCACCTCGGCCTTCTTCGGCTTGCGGACGTCCAGCCACCACTGGCCGGTCAGGGCGACCATGCCGACCAGGGCCTGGGCGTACAGCGGGGCCAGCTTGGAATCGAAGCCGCGGCTCTTGAACTCCTTGCCGAGGATGTCCTCGACCTGGGTGGCGATGTCCGAGATCAGGGAGGCGAAGGAGCCCGTCGACTGGGGGATGGGGGAGTCCCGGACCAGGATGCGGAAGCCGTCCGTGTACTCCTCGATGTAGTCGAGGAGGGCGAAGGCCGCCTGCTCGCACAGTTCGCGGGGGTGACCGGCCGTGAGGGAACTCGTCACCATGTCCAGCAGACACCGCATCTCGCGGTCCACGACCACCGCGTACAGCCCCTCCTTGCCGCCGAAGTGCTCGTACACCACCGGCTTGGAGACCCCGGCCTTCGCCGCGATCTCCTCCACCGACGTGCCCTCGAACCCCTTCGCCGCGAAGAGCGTGCGACCGATCTCCAGCAGCTGTTGGCGGCGCTCGGCACCGGTCATCCGCGTGCGACGCGCTCGCCGCGGCTTGTCATTGCTGGGGGTGCTGCTCGAGTCGGTCGCCACAGCGACCATCATGCCGCCTCGACGGGCTCCTTCCCGCGCCGGGAGCCGCCTTCCCCGTCGTTACGGCGCGAATCGATACGCGAGCGTGACGGCCAGCGCACGTCGTACGCCCAGCCGGCCATCTCGAACCAGCGGATCAGCCGCGCGGAGGAATCCAGCTGGCCGCGCATCACCCCGTGCCGCGCCGAGGTGGGGTCGGCGTGGTGCAGGTTGTGCCAGGACTCGCCGCAGGACAGCACCGCCAGCCACCACACGTTGCCCGAACGGTCGCGCGACTTGAAGGGGCGCTTGCCGACCGCGTGGCAGATCGAGTTGATCGACCAGGTCACATGGTGCAACAGGGCCACCCGGACGAGCGAACCCCAGAAGAACGCCGTGAAGGCGCCCCACCAGGACATCGTGACCAGGCCGCCGATCAGCGGCGGGAGCGCCAGGGACAGGGCCGTCCAGAAGATGAACTGGCGGGAGATCGCGCGGAGCGTCTTGTCCTTGATCAGGTCCGGGGCGTACTTGTCCTGCGGCGTCTGCTCCTCGTCGAACATCCATCCGATGTGCGCCCACCACAGGCCCTTCATCAGGGCCGGGACGGTCTCGCCGAAACGCCACGGCGAGTGCGGGTCACCCTCCGCGTCGGAGAACTTGTGGTGCTTGCGGTGATCGGCCACCCAGCGGACCAGGGGACCCTCGACCGCCATCGAGCCCGCGATGGCCAGCGCGATCTTCAAAGGCCGCTTGGCCTTGAAGGAACCGTGCGTGAAGTGGCGGTGGAAGCCGATCGTGATGCCGTGGCACCCCAGGTAGTAGAAGAACACCAGCAGACCGATGTCCAGCCAGCTCACCCCCCAGCCCCAGGCCAGCGGCACCGCCGCCAGCAGCGCGAGGAACGGGACGGCGATGAAGAGGAGGAGAGTGATCTGCTCGATGGACCGCTTCTGCTCGCCGCCCAGCGTGGCGGAGGGGGCTGCGGAGTCGGTGGCCTGACCGGGTGCCTCGTGGGCGTCCTCGATCACGTCGGAACTACTGGTCATACGCGTCCCCTGGGGGGTATGAGGAGGGTGAAGGAGGTGCCGGATCACGGGAACTCCGCAGCGCTTCCTACGGTTCCGTAACCTACGGCATCGTAAGTATGGCAGTGCGCCGCCCGGCGGCAA
Organism: Streptomyces koelreuteriae; assembly: GCF_018604545.1. Classification (GTDB taxonomy): domain Bacteria; phylum Actinomycetota; class Actinomycetes; order Streptomycetales; family Streptomycetaceae; genus Streptomyces; species Streptomyces koelreuteriae. The sequence goes on from NZ_CP075896.1 coordinate 4,924,902, forward strand.
GAGCCCGAGAGCCTGCGCGTCCCCGCCGACACCTATCCTGGAGTCGGTCGGACAGCGCGGTCCGCTCTGATTTCTTCCCGGATGTCCGGCCCGTATGCGGCGCACGCCGCGCGAGACGCCGTCCGGGTGCCCCTCCCAGACGAGCTTCAACACTGCAAGGAGCCGCACCTGTGAGCAGTGCCGACGACCAGACCACGACGACGAGCAGTGAGCTGCGTGCCGACATCCGCCGACTGGGTGACCTCCTAGGAGAGACCCTTGTCCGGCAGGAGGGCCCCGAGCTCCTGGACCTCGTCGAGAAGGTCCGCCGCCTCACCCGTGAGGACGGCGAGGCCGCCGCCGAGCTGCTACGCGGCACGGAACTCGAGACCGCGGCCAAGCTGGTCCGCGCGTTCTCCACCTATTTCCACCTGGCCAATGTCACCGAGCAGGTCCACCGAGGCCGCGAGCTGCGCGCCCGGCGCGCCGCCGAGGGCGGACTGCTCGCCCGTACGGCCGACCGGCTCAAGGACGCCGATCCCGAACACCTGCGCGAGACGGTTCGGAATCTCAATATTCGTCCCGTGTTCACGGCCCACCCGACCGAGGCAGCGCGCCGGTCGGTCCTGAACAAGCTCCGGCGCGTCGCCGCACTCCTCGACACCCCCGTCATCGAGTCCGACCGTCGCCGCCTCGACATCCGGCTCGCCGAGAACATCGACCTCGTCTGGCAGACCGACGAACTGCGCGTCGTCCGCCCCGAGCCCGCCGACGAGGCCCGCAACGCCATCTACTACCTGGACGAACTGCACGCCAACGCCGTCGGCGACGTCCTGGAGGACCTCACCGCCGAGCTGGAGCGCGCCGGGGTCAAGCTCCCCGACGACACCCGCCCCCTCACCTTCGGCACCTGGATCGGCGGCGACCGCGACGGCAACCCCAACGTCACCCCCCAGGTGACCTGGGACGTCCTCATCCTCCAGCATGAGCACGGCATCAACGACGCCCTCGAGACGATCGACGAGCTGCGCGGCTTCCTGTCCAACTCCATCCGCTACGCCGGCGCCACCGAGGAACTGCTGACCTCCCTCCAGACCGACCTGGACAACCTCCCCGAGATCAGCCCCCGCTACAAGCGCCTCAACGCCGAGGAGCCCTACCGGCTCAAGGCCACCTGCATCCGGCAGAAGCTGGAGAACACCAAGAAGCGCCTCGCCAAGGGCACCGCGCACGTCCCGGGCCGCGACTACCTCGGCACCAGCCAGCTCCTGGACGACCTGCGGATCATCCAGAGCTCCCTGCGCGAGCACCGCGGCGGCCTCTTCGCCGACGGCCGCCTCGCCCGCACCATCCGCACCCTGGCCGCCTTCGGCCTTCAGCTCGCCACCATGGACGTCCGCGAACACGCCGACGCCCACCACCACGCCCTCGGCCAGCTCTTCGACCGGCTCGGCGAGGAATCCTGGCGGTACGCGGACATGCCCCGCGACTACCGCGCCCGGCTGCTCGCCAAGGAGCTCCGCTCCCGCCGCCCCCTCGCGCCCACCCCGGCGCCCGTGGACGCGCCCGGCGAGAAGACCCTCGGCGTCTTCCAGACCGTGAAGAAGGCCCTGGAGGTCTTCGGACCCGAGGTCATCGAGTCGTACATCATCTCCATGTGCCAGGGCGCCGACGACGTCTTCGCCGCCGCCGTCCTCGCCCGCGAGGCCGGACTCATCGACCTGCACGCCAGCTGGGCCAAGATCGGCATCGTGCCGCTGCTGGAGACGACCGACGAGCTCAAGGCCGCCGACACCATCCTGGAGGAGATGCTCTCCGACCCGTCGTACCGCAGGCTCGTGGCGCTGCGGGGCGACGTCCAGGAGGTCATGCTCGGCTACTCCGACTCCTCCAAGTTCGGCGGCATCACCACCAGCCAGTGGGAGATCCACCGCGCCCAGCGCCGCCTGCGCGACGTCGCCCACCGCTACGGCGTCCGCCTCCGGCTCTTCCACGGCCGCGGCGGCACCGTCGGCCGCGGCGGCGGCCCCACCCACGACGCCATCCTCGCCCAGCCCTGGGGCACCCTGGAGGGCGAGATCAAGGTGACCGAGCAGGGCGAGGTCATCTCCGACAAGTACCTCATCCCGGCCCTGGCCAGGGAGAACCTGGAACTGAGCGTCGCGGCCACCCTGCAGGCATCCGCCCTGCACACCGCCCCCCGCCAGTCGGACGAGGCCCTGGCCCGCTGGGACGCCGCGATGGACGTCGTCTCCGAGGCCGCCGAGGGCGCCTACCGCAGGCTCGTCGAGGACCCCGACCTCCCGGCGTACTTCTTCGCCTCCACCCCCGTCGACCAGCTCGCCGACCTCCACCTCGGCTCCCGCCCCTCACGCCGCCCCGACACCGGCGCCGGCCTCGACGGGCTCCGGGCCATCCCGTGGGTCTTCGGCTGGACCCAGTCCCGGCAGATCGTCCCCGGCTGGTTCGGCGTCGGCTCCGGCCTCAAGGCACTGCGCGAGGCAGGCCTCGACACCGTCCTCGACGAGATGCACGGCCAGTGGCACTTCTTCCGCAACTTCATCTCCAACGTCGAGATGACCCTGGCCAAGACCGACCTGCGGATCGCCCAGCACTACGTCGACACCCTCGTCCCCGACGAGCTCAAGCACGTCTTCGACACCATCAAGGCCGAGCACGAACTGACCGTGCGTGAGGTACTGCGCGTGACCGGCGAAGCGGAACTCCTCGACGCCGCGCCCGTCCTCAAGCAGACCTTCGCCATCCGCGACGCCTACCTCGACCCGATCTCCTACCTCCAGGTCGCCCTGCTCAAGCGGCAGCGCGACGCCGTCGGCGCCGCCGAACAGCCCGACCCGCTGCTCGCCCGCGCCCTGCTCCTCACCGTCAACGGCGTGGCAGCCGGCCTGCGCAACACCGGCTGAGCCACAACACGACGAAGGTGCCCCCGGGTTCGTATCCGTACGAACCCGGGGGCACCTCTCGTATGCCCGACAGACCTCACACGGCGAAGAACGCCGCCGTCAGCAACCCGAACCCCGACAACGCCAGCACCCACGCCACCCGCGTCCGCAACAACCCGCCCGCCACCACGACCGACGCCAGCAACAGCGCACCGCCCAGCGGAATCCACGCGTACAGAATCCCCGCCGGGCCCGAACGGACCGCGTGATCACCGCCGGGCTTCAGGACCACCGTGTAGGTCCGGCCCCGCTCCACGGCGACCGACTTCTCCAGCTCCACCTTCGGCCGCGGCTGCGCACCCTCCGACAGCGGCGTGAACGAACCCGTGCACAAGTCCGGCCCGCACCGCGTCACATCGACCGTCCCGCGCTCCCGGCCCTTCGTCAGCATCACATGCTGCGCCGTACCCCACGACGCCCACACACCCGCGATCAGGATCAGCGCGGCGACCGTACCCATCGCCGCGAACCGACCGAACCGCAGCACGGCACGAGAGCTCCGGCGAGGGGCGGTGGCAGTGGGGGGCATGGCCGGGATCATTGGCCATACCCGCACGGCCGGTCAACTCCCGGGGTGACAAGTCAGGAGTTGTACGTACCTTGCGCCCGCTCCAGCCCCTCGATCACCAGACACTCCACCGCGTCCGCCGCCCGGTCCACGAAGTAGTCCAGCTCCTTGCGCTCCGCGGAGGAGAAGTCCTTCAGCACGAAGTCCGCCACCGGCATCCGCCCCGGCGGCCGCCCGATCCCGAACCGCACCCGGTGATAATCCGCCGAGAACGCCTTCGTCATCGACTTCAACCCGTTGTGGCCGTTGTCCCCGCCGCCCAGCTTCAGCCGCAACGTCCCGTAATCGATGTCCAACTCATCATGAATCGCCACCACATGCGCCACCGGCACCTTGTAGAAGTCCCGCAGCGCGTTCACCGGCCCGCCCGACAGATTCATGTACGACATCGGCTTCGCCAGGATCACCCGACGGTTCAACGGCCCAGGAGGCCCGATCCGCCCCTCGATCACCTGCGCCTGCGCCTTCCCCGCCCGCTTGAACCTCCCCCCGACACGATCCGCCAGCAGATCGGCCACCATGAAACCCACGTTGTGCCGGTTGCCCGCATACTCCGGCCCCGGATTGCCCAGCCCCACGATCAGCCAGGGAGCAGCGGCATCGGTCGTCACGTCCATGTCTCCTTCATACGCGTCGGCCGCTGCTCCGCACGGGAACAGCGGCCGACGAAACGACGACGAAGAGGATCAGGCCTCAGCGGCCTCTTCGCCCTCGGCCTCTTCACCCTCCGGGGCCTCCTCGGCCTGCGCGGCCAGGACCTGAAGGACGACGGTGTCCTCCTCGACGGCCAGCGTCGTGCCCTTCGGCAGCGTGATGTCCTTGGCGAGGATCGAGTCGCCGGCGGACAGACCCTCGATGGAGACGGTCACGGACTCGGGGATGTGCGTCGCCTCGGCCTGGACCGGCAGCGCGTTCAGCACGTGCTCGAGCAGGAAGCCACCCGGGGCCAGCTCACCCTCGGTCTGGACGTAGATGTCGACGTTGACCTGCTCGCCACGCTTCACCAGCAGCAGGTCGACGTGCTCCAGGAAGCCCTTCAGCGGATCACGCTGCACGGCCTTCGGAATCGCCAGCTCCTTGGTCTTGCCGTCGATGTCCAGCGCGATCAGGACGTTCGGCGTACGCAGCGCCATCAGCAGGTCGTGGCCCGGCAGGGTCACGTGCAGCGGGTCCGAACCGTGCCCGTACAGGACACCCGGAACCTTGTCTTCACGACGGATACGGCGCGCGGCACCCTTGCCGAACTCGGTGCGCGTCGCGGCGGAGATCTTCACCTCGGACATAATCACTCCTCGAAGTCAGAAACGGACGTGGTCACCCGGCCACGAACGGCCTGCTACGAAGAGCGCGTCGATAACGGACCACCGATCCCACAACGGGAAACGGCCTCCCTCGCCGAGCAACTGCAGCAGTCTACTCGGCCAGGGAGGCCGCACCCAAAACGATCTACAGGAGCTCCGGGAGAGCCCTCACTGCTCGTCGAACAGGCTCGTCACCGAACCGTCCTCGAACACCTCACGCACCGCGCTCGCGATCGTCGGCGCGATCGACAGCACCGAGATCTTGTCCAGGTCCCCGCTCAGCTCACCCGGCGTCGGCAGGGTGTTCGTGAACACGAACTCGCTCACCCGCGAGTTCTTCAGCCGGTCAGCGGCCGGACCCGACAGCACACCGTGCGTCGCCGTCACGATCACATCCTCCGCACCGTGCGCGAACAGCGCGTCGGCAGCGGCACAGATCGTCCCACCGGTGTCGATCATGTCGTCCACCAGGACACACACGCGACCCTTCACCTCACCCACGACCTCGTGGACGGTGACCTGGTTCGCGACGTCCTTGTCCCGACGCTTGTGCACGATCGCCAGCGGCGCGCCCAGCCGGTCGCACCAGCGGTCCGCGACCCGCACCCGGCCCGCGTCCGGCGAGACGACCGTCAGCTTCTCCCGGTCCACCTTCCGGCCCACGTAGTCCGCCAGCAGCGGCAGCGCGAACAGGTGGTCCACCGGACCGTCGAAGAAGCCCTGGATCTGGTCCGTGTGCAGATCGACGGTGAGAATGCGGTCCGCGCCCGCCGTCTTCATCATGTCCGCGATCAGACGCGCCGAGATCGGTTCACGTCCACGGTGCTTCTTGTCCTGCCGCGCGTAACCGTAGAACGGCACGATGACCGTGATGGACCGGGCCGACGCGCGCTTCAGCGCGTCGATCATGATCAACTGCTCCATGATCCACTTGTTGATCGGAGCCGTGTGGCTCTGGATCAGGAAGCAGTCGGCGCCACGCGCCGACTCCTGGTAACGCACGTAGATCTCACCGTTGGCGAAATCGAAGGCCTTCGTCGGGACGACCCCGACACCCAGCTGGTGGGCGACCTCCTCGGCAAGCTCGGGGTGGGCGCGGCCGGAGAAGAACATCAACTTCTTCTCGCCGGTCGTCTTGATCCCGGTCACAGCACTGTCTCCTCAGAGGTGTCGCAGCTGGGGTTTCGATCTCGGGTCGAGAGACCTCGTCGCCGGCTCGCGAGAGGACGTCTCAACTGGTGGGGGTGCGGGTGTGCACTTATCACCGTACGCCGTGTTTGACGCACCGGTTTCCGGTCAGCCCTCGTCGGACGACTCCCGGGAAGCCGCCTCCGCCGCCTTCGCGGCCGCGCTCCCCGGACGCTTCCGAGCCACCCAACCCTCGATATTCCGCTGCTGACCACGGGCCACGGCCAGCGAACCGGGCGGCACATCCTTCGTGATCACCGACCCGGCGGCGGTGTACGCACCGTCCCCCACCGTGACAGGCGCCACAAACATGTTGTCCGAGCCCGTACGGCAGTGAGAGCCGATGTTGGTGTGGTGCTTCTCCTGCCCGTCGTAGTTCACGAAGACGCTCGCGGCGCCGATGTTCGACTGCTCACCGATCGTCGCGTCACCCACGTAGGAGAGGTGAGGCACCTTCGTCCCCTCCCCGATCGTGGCGTTCTTCGTCTCGACGTACGTCCCGATCTTGCCCTTGGCACCCAGCCGGGTCCCGGGACGCAGGTAGGCATACGGCCCCACCGACGCGGCCGGGCCCACCTCGGCGCTCACGGCCACGGTGTTGTCGACGCGGGCACCCGCGCCGACCCGGGTGTCGGTCAGCCGGGTGTTGGGCCCTACCTCCGCGCCCTCGCCGAGGTGGGTCGCGCCGTGCAGCTGCGTGCCCGGGTGGACGACGGCGTCCTGCTCGAAGGTGACGGTGACGTCGATCCAGGTCGTCGCCGGGTCGATCACCGTGACGCCCGCGAGCATGGCCTCGGTCAGCAGCCGGTCGTTGAGGATGCGGCGGGCCTCGGAGAGCTGCACGCGGTTGTTGATGCCGGCGATCTCCCGGTGGTCACCGGCCACGGAGGCCCCGACCCGGTGCCCGGCCTCGCGCAGGATCCCGAGCACGTCGGTCAGGTACTCCTCGCCCTGGCTGTTGTCCGTCCGCACCTTCTTCAGCGCGTCGGCGAGCAGCTGGCCGTCGAACGCGAACACACCCGAGTTGATCTCACGGATCGACCGCTGCGCGTCGGTGGCGTCCTTGTGCTCCACGATCGCGGTCACGGCGCCGGTGTCGTCGCGGACGATGCGGCCGTAGCCGGTCGCGTCCGGGACCTCGGCGGTCAGCACGGTCACCGCGTTGCCGTCGGCGGAGTGGGTGGCGGCGAGGGCGTCGAGGGTGGCGCCGGTGAGCAGGGGGGTGTCCCCGCACACGACGACAACCGTCCCGTCGACGGATCCGCCGAGCGCTTCGAGTCCCATCCGTACGGCGTGCCCGGTGCCGTTCTGCTCCGCCTGCACCGCGGTGCGGACGGCGGGGGCGATCTCGCCCAGGTGGGCGGTGACCTTCTCACGGGCGTGGCCGACCACGACGACCAGGTTCTCGGGGTGCAGCTCGCCCGCGGCGGCGAGCACATGCCCGACGAGACTGCGACCGCAGAGCTCGTGCAGGACCTTGGGTGTGGCCGACTTCATACGGGTGCCCTCACCCGCTGCGAGAACGACGACGGCTGCCGGGCGGTTGGCGCTCACGGGATGCCCTTCGGCTGTGGATGGGGTGGGGTTTCATCCGCAGGATACCGGGGGGTTTTGTGGGGGGCGTGGGTGTGGGGCCTGACAAGGGACACATCGGTCAGGACCCGAACTCCGGCCTTGAATGCCGCTGGCTCCCCCGCAAGGATTCGAACCTTGTCCTGCTGGTACCAAAAACCAGTGTGCTGCCAGTTACACCACGGGGGACAGCGCCTCAGACCTTACCGGAGACGTGCTTCGGCATGGGCAACGATGCCGCTCCACCAGCCTTCGATGCGGTTGTACAGCTCGGCACTTCGGGTCACCGTGACGACGAGGCAGCCGTGGTAGTCGTCGCCGGTGTTCTTGCGGACGGTTTTCGGGTTGTGCTTCTTCAGCGTCGGCTTGGCAAAGGCCGAGGGGTCGATGTCGGCCAGCTCCGCCCAGAATCGGTGAGCCGCGTCCACGTCCGCCGATTCGTGGATGAGTACCCGGAAGCGCAGGCGTTCCCGACTCACGTCGAGCAGGTCGAGCCAGGCGAGGTAGACCTGGATCACGCCCGGGTCGCTGTTGACGAAGATGGCTCGCTCGCGCCGGTCGTACGGCTTGCTCTTGGAGCCCTCGGCCCAGTACAGCGCGACTCCCGTCAGGAACAGCTCCCTGTCAGTGGGGTCGCCGACTTCCTGCGCTGCGCTCTCTCTGATGCTCCGGCGTTCTTCCTCCTGTGTGGCGCGGAGGCGCGTGAGGCCTGCCTGCATGAGCGCCCGTTGTTCCTCCGGCGTGTAGCGCGGCTCCGGCTTCGGCAGATCCCGCACCCAGAGCGACACCGAGCTACGCGAGCATCCCAGCTCCGCCTCGATCCGGTCGTACGTCCAGCCCTGGAATCGGAGTTCCCTGGCCCGTTCGCGGAGGTCGTCCTTCGCGTTCGGGCGCTTCGTCCATGCCGGGGGCGGTTCGCCCTTCACGAGTTGGTTGAGGATGTCGTTGTTGAAGATCTTCAGTTCGTCGCGGATCTGGCGCAGGCTGCAGCCCGCGCGTCGCAACGCCACCGCCCTCTCCCGCAACCCCTCGAAGTCGGCGTATTTGCCGGGTGCATGTGTCATACGCATACCGTCCGGGCGGAATGGGAGACTCCGGGGTCGAACGGTGTGCGATTCAGCAGTTCGAGGGATATCGGGTGGTATTGCGTCTGAACGGTCACGGAGTGTGGTGTAGGCCAGTCCGGGAAACTCACCGGAAAACCGGCGGTGGGCGCCTTTAGGCTGGAGGGCATGACCGCGACGGGGGAAGACCATGTGACGGCCCGGGGAGGGCCGTGGTGGTGGGCCAGGCGGCGTAGCGCCGTGTTCGATGTGAGTCTGGCCGTGGCGTCCGCGCTGGAGTGCGGGTTCGAGGGCATTCCGTTCGCCAGGGATGCGGGGATCCCGGTGCCGGCGGGGGTGGTGTTCGGGCTGTTGGCCGGGTCCGTGCTGCTGGTGCGGCGGCGGTGGCCGATCGCCGTCGTGCTCGTTTCCATTGCCATCACGCCCGCCGAGATGGGCTTTCTGATGGGCATCGTCGGCCTGTACACGCTGGCCGCGTGCGAGCTGCCGCGGCGGATCCTCGCCTCGCTGGCGGGGATGTCGCTGCTGGGGACGCTCATCGTGACGTTCGTGAAGACGCGGCAGGACATGTCGCGGGGGGACCTGGACATCGGGGACTGGTTCGTGCCCTTCGCCGCGATCACGATGTCGGTGGGGTTCACGGCGCCTCCCGTGCTGCTCGGGCTGTATGTGGGTGCCCGGCGGCGGCTGATGGAGAGCCTGCGGGAGCGTGCGGACGATCTGGAGCGGGAGTTGCAGTTGCTCGCGGAGCGGGCGGAGGAGCGGGCCGAGTGGGCCCGCAACGAGGAGCGGACCCGGATCGCGCGGGAGATGCACGACGTGGTCGCGCACCGGGTGAGTCTGATGGTCGTGCACGCCGCCGCGTTGCAGGCGGTGGCGCGGAAGGATCCCGAGAAGGCCGTGAAGAACGCCGCGCTGGTGGGGGACATGGGGCGGCAGGCGTTGACCGAGTTGCGGGAGATGCTCGGGGTGCTGCGCAGTGGTGGGGACGAGCGGCGTGAGCGGGCGGCGTCGGTGCCGTTGGCGGCGGTGGGTGCGGCCGCGGCGGCGGCTGCTTCGCGGGCCGCCGATGACGAGGGGCCGTGTCTGGCGGAGATCGAGGAGCTGGTCGGGCAGTCGGCTGCCGCGGGGATGGTGGTGGATCTGTCCGTGGAGGGGGACGAGCGGCCGTATGCGCCGGAGGTGGAGCAGACGGCGTATCGGGTGGTGCAGGAGGCGTTGACGAACGTCCACAAGCACGCGGCCGGGGCGAAGACGTATGTGCGGCTGGCGCATCGGGTGTCGGAGATCGCGATGCAGGTGGAGAACGAGCCGCCGGAGGCGGCGGCGTCGTCGGCGCGGTTGCCGTCCGGGGGGAACGGGCTGGTGGGGATGAAGGAGCGGGTGTCGGCGCTGGGCGGGGTGTTCGTGTCGGGGCCGACGGACGCGGGGGGTTTCCGGGTGTCGGCGGTGATTCCGGCGTCGTAGGGCCCGTCGTTGCGGGGGTGGGCGTCAGCTCGCTGTGAGGCGTACGGGTTCCGTGCCGGCGACGAGGGTGGAGAGGGCCTGGTCGATGTCCTGGCCGAGGTACCAGTCGCCGGTGTGGTCGAGGGTGTAGACGCGGCCGTCGGTGTCGATGGCGACGAGGGAGCGGCTGTCGGTCTCGGCGCCGAGGGGGCAGACCTCGGTGCCGAGGGCGCGGCCGAGGTCGCCGAGGGTGCGGGCCATGTGGAGGCCGTGCAGGGGGTCGAGGTGCAGGGTGGCGGGGGCGACCTGGCGGCCGGGGCCGGTGGGGGCGATGTGGAGTCCGCCGAATTCGGCCCAGGCCTCGACTGCGGCGGGGAAGACGGTGTGCCGGTGGCCGGCGGGTGAGACGTGGTCGCGCAGGGCGTCGGCCCAGTATTCGGCCTGCTTGATGTCCCAGCGGCCGGGTTGCCAGCCGGCGGCGCGCAGGGCCGCGTCGACGGGTACGGCGAAGCGGGTGGAGGAGGTGCGGTCGGTGTGCATCTGCGCTTCGTCTCGTCGGGGCCGTGGGCGTGGCGGGCGTGAGGATGGTGGGCGTGGGGGTGTCGGGGTGGGTGTCAGTCGTTCTGGGACGCCGGGTCGACTATGCGGACCCCGAAGTGGGCGCTGAGGGCGGTGCAGGCGCGGCAGGGGGTGGCGAAGGTGCCGTGGAGGGGGTCGCCGTCCTCGCGGATGTGCCGGGCGGTGAGTTTGGCCTGCTTGAGGGCTTTGCGGGCCTCGCCGTTGGTCATGGGTTTTCGTGCGGCGCGTTTGCTGCGGGCGGTGTCGGCGGCCGCGATGTGCCGGGAGATGAGGATGGTTTCGGCGCAGCGGCCGGTGAAGCGGTCGCGCTGGGCGCTGGTGAGGGTGTCCAGGAAGTCCTGGACGAGGGGGTGCAGGGCGGGGGGTGTGTCGCCGCGGGCGGCGGTGCCGGTGAGGGTGGCGCCGCGGACGGAGAGGGCGGCGGCGACGGTGGGGAGGATGCCGTCGCGGCGGTGGTGGAGGGCGGGGGCGTGGGCCGCTTCGGTGGTGCTCCAGCCGATGCGGGGGTCGCCGCCGCGGGGGTCGACGGCTCTCGGGTCGCCGGCCCGGGGGTCGGTGCCGCGTGGGTCGCCGTGGAGCGGGTCGCCGTGCCGGGGGTCGCCGTTTCGTGGGTCGGCGGACCTGCCGGTGTGTGGTCCCGTCTGCGTCGCGTTCATGATCGTCTACCCCTCCGTGCATCCCCCCGGGGGTCACAGACTGCCAAATGCCGTGGCTGGTGCGGAAGCTGGGGCGCGGCGACACGCCCGTTCCGGGGTGTGCCGTCACGGTGGGGTGACGGCTGGTCACGGAAGCGGAGCGGGCGCCGGCCGGTGCCGGTGACCGGTGTCGTCGTACCGCATAGGCTGTCGGCACCGCAGGCGATGCGGTGATCCGTTCGGAGATCGATGCAGTGAACCGGAGGGTGATCCGCGGGGTCGGCGCGTGCAGGGAAGTGCAGAGAAGTCGAGACAGACAGACGTGACAGTCGATACGGGTCGTAGTGCGCCAAGAGTGGTCAATACGGTTCGTACAGAGTGCCGCAGGGGGCAACCGCCATGACGACAGGTCGGCTCGGGCAGCAAGCCGCGCCGCCGAACGCGGCCTACGCCGGGCAGGTCGTGCATTTCCCGGACCCGGTCCGGGCGGCCCGTCACCCGAGAGGGGTACGGGTCGACGAGCGTGGCTACCCCGACTTCTCGCCCTACGCGCGCGCGGTCGCGGAGATCGCGGAGCCGCCGGAGGGGTTCGGCGTCGACGAGTTGCGGCTGACGGACTATGTGTCGGCGAACAGCGCGCTGTCGGCGTCCGGGCACGAGCTGTGGGACACGGTGCCGGCGGTGGCGACGCCGCACGGCTGGACCTGGCATCACGCGGTCGCCTCGCGGCGGCTTGAGCTGGTCCCGGTCGAGGTGAAGGCGCTGCTGCGGCATCACGGCGGTGTGGCCACGTCGGGCGTCGACCATGCCAAGCGGGGCACGCGGCCGCTGCAGGAGACGCGTCCGGCGCACTTCGGGCTGCCGAAGTCGGGTGTGGCCGTGACGGAGTCGCAGGTGCAGGGCGTCGAGGAGGACCTCGGCTACCGGCTGCCGGGGGCGTACCGGTCGTTCCTGAAGGCGGCGGGCGGTTGCGCGCCGGTGGGTGCCGCGCTCGACGCGGAGCTGGGGCTGCTGGTCGATCAGCCGTTCTTCACGGTGCGGGACGAGGCCGCGGTCAATGACCTGGTGTACGTCAACAAGTGCCTGCGGGACCATCTGACCAAGGACTACCTGGGCGTCTCCTTCGTCCAGGGCGGGCTGCTCGCCGTGAAGGTGAAGGGCGAGCGGATCGGCTCCGTGTGGTTCTGCGCGTACGACGACGCGCGGGACGTGGATCCCTCGACGCCGCCGGCGGAGCGGGTGGAGCGGCTGCTGCTGCCGTGCGGGGACGACTTCGACGTCTTCCTGTCGCGGCTGGCGGGCAATCCGCCGGAGTTGGAGACGGTGGCGAACCTGATGGTGGACGGCGGGTTCGCGCGTGTGGTGCCGGTGGGTGCGGTGTCGTCCTCGGCTGTGGGGGAGTGACTTCGGCGATGGTGACCTTCGCTCGGGCGCAGGAGCGCGCGGAAGAGTGGATCAACGGCGACCTGCCGTCGTACCAGCATCGTGAGGTGCGGGTGCGGGAGTTCGACCTCGGGTTCGTGGTGTGGGCCGAGGACCGTGCGGACGGGCCCCGTTCGGACGGGGGTGCGCAGCGGCTGGTGATCGCGCGGGACAGCGGTGAGGCGACGCTGTGGCCCGGGCTGCCGGTGGGTGAGGTGATCCGCCGGTACGAGGAGGAGTACGGCCGTCCGGACGCGGTGGACGAGCCGGCGCCGGCGCCGCCCGCGCGGGTGGATCTGAACCAGACGTCCTTCCTGCTGACTCCGCCGGAGTGGTTGCAGGACGCGGCGGACAAGCTGGGGATTCCGGATCGGCGGGGGGCTGCCGCTCCTTCTGGTTCCACAGCTGATTCCGCTTCCGGGAGCGGTGCGTCGTGGCCGGCCGCCGGGGGGAGCGACTCGGACGGCTCCGGTGCTCCCGGTGCTCCGGCCGGCCCGGTGGCTCCGGCCGCGCCCGCGGGGGCGACGCCCTGGGCCGGTACGGACACCAACGGCGATGGCGGTGACGACCGTTCCGTACCGCTGCCCGCGACGGTCTTCGCGCCGCCGCTGAGCGAGGCCGACGACGACACGCCGCCGCCCGCGACGGCGTCCGACGCCAAGACGGCGCTGATCGCGGGCGGGAGCCAGCTTCCGCGGACCGCGGTCACGCCGGCGGTGGACGGGCCTGGGCCCGGGGTGGACGCGCAGGGCGCCGCTCCCGGTGTGCCGGGTACGCCGCCGCAGGGTGTGCCGGGTACGCCGCCCGCCGGTGTGCCGCAGGGCAGTACGCCGCCGCCCGCTCCGAGTGGGCAGCCGTACGGCTATCCGCAGCCGCCGGCCGGGCCGGGTGTGCCCGAGCGGCCGCTCGCGCCGAACGCTGGGGACATCGCCGACGCCGCGACCAGCAAGGCGACTCCGCCGCCCGGTCGTGGCCGGGGTACGGGTCCGACCACGCCGCCTCCGCCGGGCGCGCCGGGTACGCCGGGTGCGCGGCCGGGGGATACGCCTCCGCCTCCGCCGTCGGGGCCCGGTGCGCCGGGGACTCCGGCGGGTGGGTATGTGCCGACGCAGATGGTGTCGGCGCTCGGTCCTGAGGGGCCTGGCGGTCCCGTTCCGCAGGGCCCGGGTGCGCCGCCGCCTCCGCAGCAGCCGCCTGGTGCGCCGAGTGCGCCTGGTGCGCCGCAGCCTCCTGGTGCCCCTGGTGGTACGCCCCCGGGTGGGGTCCACCATGCCGCCACGATGTTCGCCGATCCCGGTCGGCCGGGCCCGGGCGTGCCTCAGCCTCCTGGGCCGCCTGGTGCGCCGGGTGTGCCGCAGCCGCCTCAGCCCCCGGGGCCGCCCGGTGCTCCCGGTGCGCCGGGTGCCCCCCAGCCCCCGGGCGCTCCGAACGCGCCCGGCGCCGGACCCGTGCACCACGCCGAGACGATGCTGGCCGCGCCGCCCCCGGCGGGTGGCCCGGGTGTGCCTCCGCCGCCGCAGGCTCCCGGCGCACCCCCCGGCGCGCCGCCGATGCCGCCCGGCGCGATGCCGCCTGGTGCGGTGCCGCCCGGTGCGGTGCCGCCGCCCGGTCAGCCCGTCCCCGGGCCGCCGCAGGCGTACGGCTATCCGCAGCCGCCCGCCGGGCAGCCGACGGTCGGTCCCGGCTACCAGGCCGTGCTGCGCTACCGCGCGCAGGACGGTTCCGAGCAGCAGCTGATCCGGCGTTCGGCGCCGGGTACGCCGCACCCGGAGTGGCAGATCTTCCACGAGCTGCGGGCCATGAACGTGCCGCCGGACCAGGTGCTGGAGCTGCACACCGAGCTGGAGTCGTGCGAGCTGCCGGGTGCGTACTGCGCGCGGATGATCCGGGAGCAGTGGCCGCAGGCGCGGATCACGAGCATCGCGCCGTACGGTACGGACCACGCGAGCCGGCAGCAGGGCATGCAGCAGCTGCTGGCCCATCAGGGCGAGTTGCACCAGGTGGCGGACGGTCCGGCGCGTCCGGCGCCGGTGCGTGCTCCGCTGCCGCCGGTGCAGGCGGCGCCGCCGGTTCCGCCGGAGGCCATCGCGCAGGAGCTGGCGGCCGCGTTCGGGCCGGGTGTGTTCCGGTTCGAGCAGGCGGCGGTGTCCCGTCAGGGGGTGCCGCCGGTCGTGGCGCACACGCTGGTGGCGGCCGGTCTGCCGATGGACATGGGCCCGTTCTTCTGGGCGCAGGCGCAGCCGGGCCGGCCCGTTCCGACGCTGGCGGAGCTGGCGGCCGAGCGCGGTGTGCAGCCGGCCTCGGACGCGGGTTCCTATCTGGTGATGGGCAGCGACTTCGGCAAGGCGATCTGCGTGCAGTACGGCACGGCCAACATCGTCGCCGTGCCGGTGGAGGCGGGGCCGGGCGGGGCGCCCGTACCGCCGCAGTTCGTGAACACCGGGCTGCCGGAGTTCGCGCGCTGCCTCGCGCTGCTCGGGCGGATGTGGCGGCTGCGGTTCGGGCTGAACCAGGAGCAGGCGGGCCGCTGGACCGTCGACTTCCAGGCGCAGCTCGCCGCGCTCGACCCGGCGGCGCTGGGGTCGCCGGAGAGCTGGTGGTCGGTGCTGCTGGAGCAGATGTGGGACGGACTGCTGTGACACCTCCTCGCCGCTGACCAGCGGTGAGACAAGCCGGGCCCGGTCGTGAGACCGGGCCCGGCTTTCTCGTGCCGCGTTCGTGCCGGGCCGGCTGTCACATCTCCTCGTGCCGCTTCGTCAGAGCAGTGACAGCAGCGCACGCACCGCCGACCCAGGAGGCAGAGATCATGCAGGCACGGATGACGAACCCGGCGTATGTCCTTCCCGGCGCGATGAAGGGCATCGGCACCCTGTTCCAGGCGATCGGGGAGGGCGGTCTGGGGCAGGAGCTGGCGGAGATCGTCGGGCTGCGCGCCAGTCAGATCAACGGCTGTGGCGCCTGTGTGCACGGGCACACCGTCAACCTCCGCAAGGCCGGGGTGAGCGAGGAGCGGATCAGTGCCGTCGCGGCCTGGCGTCACGCCCCGTTGTTCTCGGACGCCGAGCGGGCGGCGCTGAAGCTGACGGAGGCCATGACACGGCTCGCGGACCTCTCGGAGGAGTCGGTTCCCGACGCGCTGTGGGACGAGGTGGCCGATCACTTCGACGAGAAGGAGCTCTCCGGGCTGATCCTCACCGTCTCGCTCACGAACATGTTCAACCGCATCAACACGACCATCCAGGAGCCCGTCGGCACCACGTGGGGCTGACGGCCGTACGGTCCGGTCGTGGGCCCGTGACCTCTGTGCGGAGTGTCGCGTTATGAACCCTTCTGCCTGATCCACCAAGATGTGCGCGAAATCATCCCGTTTCTTGTGTGGCTTCGCGTCGGTGAGGTGGAGAGGGGTTCCAGGATGAGCAGCGCGTCGGTGTCGCCGCACGGCTTCGTGGCCGGGCGGGGGCGTGGCTACCGTCCCGAGCAGGTGGACAGGTACGCCGAGGCCGTCTCCCAGAATCGTGACGCGGCCTGGGAGCGGGCTGCCCGGCTGACGGTGCTCGCCCGGCAGATGGAGGCGGAGCTGGAGCTGCTGCGGGAGACCGTGGCGGGGCTGGCTCCGCAGGACTACGAGTCCCTCGGGGCGGGGGCGCGGCGGCTCTTCGCGCTCGGCCAGGAGGAGGCCGCGGCCGTCCGGGACAGGGCGCGGGAGGAGGCGCGTCGGCTCGTGGAGGAGGCGCGGGCCTCCGCGGCCGAGGTGGGCGAGTCCGCTCAGGCGGATGCCGACGCCGTACGGGCCGACGCCGATGAACGGGCCCGGCAGCGGCTGCTCGTGGCGGGTGCGGAGGCCGACGAGATCCGTGTCTCGGTCCGGTGCGGGGCGAAGGAGCAGCGGGGTGAGGCGCTGGCCGCGCTGCGGGAGATGCGGCAGCGTTCCTCCGGGATGCTCGCCGAGCGGGACAAGGAGCGTGCCGAGCGGTGGGCGGAGGTGGAGCGCGAGGAGGCCGCCCGGGCGGAGGAGCTGGACGCGCGGCACACCGAGGCGGTGGAGCGTGCCGAGCGGGCCCTGTCCGAGGCGGAGCAGGCCCTCGCCGACGCCGAGGAGTCGGCCCGAAGCCGGCAGGAGGAGGCGCAGGAGCGTGCCGCCGAGCTGGTCGCCCAGGCCCGGGAGCACGCGGACCGCGTCGAGGAGGAGACGGAGCGGCTGCTGCGCGCGCACGAGCAACAGGGAGAGGACGTACGGGCCCATATCGACCGCGTGCACGCCAGCCTGGCGGCGTGGGCGGGACCGGCGGGGCCGCCGGGGCCCGCGGGGGAGTGACACCGGCCTGCATGAGGCACGGTCGCGGGTGGGTGACGCCCCGGCCGCCGCTCGTTCGCGAGGCCGGGGCGTCGTACCCGTGCCGTTCCGGTCAGCGGCTCCTTCGTACCGCGCCGGCGAGGATCCAGCCCTCCACCGCCTCGTACTGGTGGCGTTGTTCCTCCGACTTCCTGCGGCCGGAGGCCACCGTGCCCAGCCAGCCGCAGGCGAAGCCCAGGGGTATGGAGAACAGGCCCGTCGTGGTGAACGGCAACCAGTTGAAGTCGGCGTCGGGGAAGGCCGACACGGGCGAGCCGGAGACCAGGTTGGTGCCCGGCATCAGCAGCAGGACGGCCAGCGAGCCGCCGATGAGGGTGCTGAGCAGGCCCGTCCGGGTGTAGCGGCGCCAGAAGAGGCTGTAGACCAGCGCGGGCGCGATGGCCGAGGCGCCCAGGCAGAACGACAGCGTCACCAGGGGCTGCAGGCTGCGGTGCTGGACGAGCGTGGCCAGCAGGATCGCCGGGATGCCCACGCCCAGCGCCGAGAGCCGGGCCAGTGTCATCTCGCGGCGCGGTGACATCTCCTGCACCCGGGCCGCGAACACGTCGTGCGCGAGGGAGTTGGCGCAGGCGAGGATCATGCCGGCGACGGACGCGAGCAGCGTGAGGAAGACGGCCGTGGTGACGGTCGTGAACAGGAACGTCTCCGCCGTCGACACCTCCGCGCCGAACGCCGCCTGCGAACCCAGTAGATACGCGGTGTTGCCCTGCGGGTCGACCTGCGCGATCGCCGCCCGGCCGACCAGCGCGGTCGCGCCGAAGCCGATGACCGTGATGACTAGCACGAACAGGGCCACGCCCGACACCGCCCAGGACATCGAACGCCGCACCTGCCGGGCGCTGGAGGCGGTGTACATGCGCATGGTGACGTGCGGCAGGACGCCGCCGCCGAGGACCACCGTCAGATGCGCGGTGATCATGTCCAGGCCGGGGCTGGGGCCGCCCGCGAACTGCAGGCCGGACGAGAGGAACGCCGAGCCGACGCCGCTGTTGGCGGCGGCCGCGCCGAACAGGGCTCCCGGGTCCCAGTCGAAGCGGTTCAGGATCAGCAGCGCGACCACCATGCCCGAACCGAGCAGCATCACGATCTTCAGGATCTGGATGAGGGCGGTGCCCTTCATGCCGCCGATCGCCGCGTAGCTGATCATCAGCGCGCCGACGCCGATGATGCAGCCCGTCTGCATCGACTCGCCGGAGAAGCCGAGGATGAACGCCATCAGCTGCCCGGTGCCCGCCAACTGCACCAGCATCAGCGGCAGCAGCGCCGCCAGCGTCACCGCGCAGGCCGCGATCCGCACACCGCGTCCCGGCATCCGGCGGGTCAGCGCGTCGCCCATGGTGAACCGGCCCGCGTTGCGCAGCGGTTCCGCCAGCAGGAACATCAGCAGCATCAGCGACAGGGCCGTGCTCAGGGCCAGTACGGTGCCGTCGTAGCCGAAGAGGGCGATCACGCCGCCGGTGCCGAGGACGGTCGCGGCGGAGATGTAGTCGCCGGCGATCGCCAGGCCGTTGCGCATGGGGGACAGGGAGCTGTACCCGGTGTAGAACTCGTCGAGGTCGTCCCGGTCCGGGCCCGTCATCACACACAGCAGCAGGGTGATGGTGGCCACCGAGGTGAAGCCCACCAGGGACATCGCCTGGGCGTTGCCGCTGAACTCGCTGATCACCGTGCACTCTCCCGCTTGGCGTCCAGTTCGGCCTGCTTGCGTATCCGGTCCGCGATCGGGTCGACGCGGCGCCGGGCCGTCTGCTCGTACAGGGCGATGGCCAGCCAGGTCACGGGGACCTGGATGAGCGCGAGGAGCAGGCCGGTGGGCAGGCCGTCGGTGACGGTGCTCGTCATGAACGACGGGGCGAACGCCGACAGGATCAGGAACAGGGTGAAGTAGCCGAGCGCCGTGAGCGTGGCCACGCGCCGCTGCCAGCGGTAGGCGCTGCGCAGGACCCGCAGGTCGCTGTGGTGCCCGAGCGCGGTGTGGCGTTGGGGGCGCCGCTCCGGCGGTTCGGGCTGCTGCTGCGGCTGCCAGGGGTAGGTGTCGTAGGAGGGCGAGGAATCGGGTGGGGGATAGGGGTAGGACGGCGGCGGGTCGAAAGACATCCCGGTGCTCCTTGCGAGGGTTGGATCCGGTGCGGCGGGCCGCAGGGAGGTGGGGGGCGGGCGGCCACGCACGTTACTTCGGAGTACCGGGGCAGCGCGAGGGTTTCGCCAAACTGATTGGTCGGTATGCGCTTGCCTTTTTGACCTTGGGTGTTACCCCCGTTGACGGAGTGGTCGGCGTAGGAAGCGGACTCCCGGGCGGCCGCCCACGATCGCCTCCTCCACCCGCGTGAAACCGTTGCGGGCCAGGACTCTCATGGAGGCCGGGTTGTCCAGGGTCGTGGCCGCGGTGAGGGACGTCAGGCCGTAGTCGGTGGCGGCCAGGTGGCACACCTGTGCGACGGCCGCCGTCGCCACGCCCCGGCCCGCCGCCTGTTCGCCGATGCGGTAGCCGAGTTCGGCGCTGCCGTCCGCCACGTCGATCAGGTTCACCCGGCCGATCAGGTTCCCCTCCTCCCCGAGGACGACATGGAAGCGGCACGCGCGCGCGTGCTGTTCCGCCAGGAGCGACCGGAGGCGTTCGGCGAAGCCCGCCGGTGTGAAGAAGACGTCCCCGCGGTCCGGGACCGTGCGGGCGAAGTACGCCCGGTTCTCCTGCTCGAAGGCCAGCAGGGCGTCCGCGTGATCGGCTCGGAGTGGTTCCAGGGTCGGCATGGGCGGGAGGATACGGACGCTCAGTCCCCCAGCACCGGGAATTTCCGGGGCGCGAGGAACAGCAGCACCAGGAACGCCAGGGCCGCCGCGCACGAGGCGCCCAGGTAGACGGCGTGCACCGCGTCGGCGATCGCCCGCCGGGTCGCCTCGGGCGCGCTGCCCGAGTCCAGGGCCCGGGTCACCGAGTCGAGGTCGCTCGCCCCGCCGAGCCGCGCGGCCAGCACCCCGTTGGCGACGGCGCCGAAGAGGGCCGCTCCGATCGTCTGGCCGGTCTGGCGGCAGAACAGCACCGACGCGGTCGTCGTACCGCGCTCGGCCCAGCCCACCGTCGACTGCACCCCGACGATGAGCGGCAACTGGAACAGGCCCAGCGCGGCGCCGAGCAGCAGCATCAGCAGCGTCGGCTGCCAGGCCTGCCCCGGGTAGGGGAGGAAGGGGAACGCGAACAGGATCAGGGCGGCGGCGCCGATGCCCAGCATCGCGGTGTTGCGGAAGCCGATCCTGCGGTACACGTGCTGGCTCAGGGCCGCCGATATGGGCCAGCTCAACGTCCATACGGAGAGCACGAATCCGGCGGCGACCGGCGCCAGGCCCAGCACGCCCTGGGCGTAGGTGGGCAGGAACACCGTCGGCGCCACCATCAGCAGGCCCAGCGCGCCCAGGGCGAGATTGACCGCGGCGATCGTGCGGCGCCGCCACACCCAGCCGGGGATGATCGGCTCCGCGGCCCGCCGCTCCACCAGCACCACCACCGCGACCAGGGCGAGTCCCGTACCGAACAGGGCGAGCGAGGGCGCCGACAGCCACGGCCAGGCCACTCCGCCCTGCACCAGGGCCGCGAGCAGGACGCCGCCGCAGGCGAACACCGCGAGCGCGCCGGCCCAGTCCACGCGCGCGTGGGCGACGGTCTCCCGCTCCGGCTCGTGCAGATGACGCACGATCAGCCACAACGCGACCGCGCCGATCGGCAGGTTGACCAGGAAGATCCACCGCCAGTCCGCGTACGCGGCGAGCACCCCGCCGAGACCAGGGCCGGCGACCGCGGACACCGCCCACACCGTGGAGAGCTTCGACTGGATCTTGGGGCGGTCCTTCAGCGGGTACAGGTCGGCGGCGAGCGTCTGCACCGTGCCCTGGAGCGCGCCGCCGCCGAGGCCCTGCACGACGCGGAAGGCGATGAGCGCCTCCATGTTCCAGGCCAGCGCGCACAGCAGGGAGCCGAGGAGGAAGACGACCGAGCCCACGACGAGGACCGGTTTGCGGCCGAAGGTGTCGGAGAGCTTGCCGTAGACGGGCAGGGTGACGGTCACGGCCAGCAGATAGCCGGAGAACAGCCAGGAGAAGACGGAGAATCCGCCGAGGTCCCCGACGATCTGCGGCACGGCCGTCGAGACGATGGTGGAGTCGAGCGCCGCCAGCGCCATCGAGAGCATCAGCGCGGCGACGACGGCCCCGCGCCGGCCGGTCGTCGCGGGACGAGCCGCCTCACGTGCCGCGGAACTGGTGCTTCCCACCCCGGGTGCCTTCCCCTCGCGCCTGCCTGCCCCTTGCACCTATTTACCCGAAGGACAGCTTCCCACTTGACCCTGACGTCACGGGAGGGTGGAGCCTGACTGGGCCGTGAGGTGGAGCCGACCCTGAGAAGGACTCCACCCTTCGGTGGACTGCCCCTAGGGGTACCTCCGTACTACGACCTGGGGAGGGTTCGTACCGGCGGAGGACGAGACGCGGAGGGGTCCGTCCTTAACCTGGCTTTACGCCGTCGGGGGGCGGTGTTCCACACCGGCGGGGTGGGGTTTTCCACAGGAAGAAGACGGCGCCCAACACCAGGGCGCGTGACCCCTCCCCACCGAAAGACTTGAGACACATCACCTTCTGCTGATCGACACTACTGACCGACATAGGAGACATACCGTGACATCGGCTGTAACCATTCCCAGGCACGGGGGTACTGGCGGGCGTACGGCCGTTGCCGCACGGGCACGGCAGGTCGTGAAGGCGTACGGATCCGGGGAGACCCGGGTCGTCGCCCTCGACCATGTCGACGTGGACATCGCACGCGGCCAGTTCACCGCGATCATGGGCCCCTCGGGGTCCGGCAAGTCCACGCTCATGCACTGCCTCGCCGGGCTCGACACCGTCACCGGCGGGCAGATCCACCTCGACGAGACCGAGATCACCGGTCTGAAGGACAAGAAGCTCACACAACTGCGCCGGGACCGGATCGGGTTCATCTTCCAGGCGTTCAACCTGCTGCCGACGCTGAACGCGATCGAGAACATCACGCTGCCCATGGACATCGCCGGCCGCAAGCCGGACAAGGAGTGGCTCGGGCGGGTCGTGGAGACCGTCGGGCTCTCCGACCGTCTCAAGCACCGGCCCACCCAGCTCTCCGGCGGCCAGCAGCAGCGCGTCGCCGTGGCACGGGCCTTGGCGGCCCGGCCCGAGATCATCTTCGGGGACGAGCCGACCGGAAACCTCGACTCGCGCGCCGGCGCCGAGGTGCTGGGCTTCCTGCGCCGCTCCGTCGACGAGCTGGGCCAGACCATCGTGATGGTCACCCACGACCCCGTCGCCGCCAGTTACGCGGACCGGGTCCTGTACCTCGCCGACGGCCGGATCGTCGACGAGATGTTCAAGCCGACCGCGGACGCCGTCCTGGACCGCATGAAGGACTTCGACGCCCGGGGGCGTACGTCATGACCGTCATGAAGACCTCGATGCGCAACTTCCTCGCGCACAAGGGCCGTATGGCGCTGTCGGCGATCGCCGTCCTGCTGTCGGTGGCCTTCGTCTGCGGGACGCTCGTCTTCACGGACACCATGTCGACCACGTTCGACAAGCTCTTCGCGGCCACCTCCTCCGATGTGACGGTGAGCCCCAAGGGCGCCTCCGACAGCGGGGAGACGACCTCCGACAACGGCAAGCCGCCGGTCATGCCGGCCTCCGTGCTCGCCGAGGTCCGGGGCGCCGACGGTGTGAAGTCCGCCGAGGGCGCGGTGTTCTCCACCTCGGTGACCGTCGTCGACGGCGACAAGGACAACCTGTCGCCCTCCAGCGGCGCCCCGACCATCGTCGGCGGCTGGAACGGCAACGAAGCCCGCACCATGAAGGTCACCTCCGGTGCGGCGCCCAAAAGCGCCGACCAGATCATGGTCGACGCCGACACCGCCGACAAGCACGGCCTCAAGCTCGGCGACCCGATCGGCGTGATCAGCGCGATGGGCACCCACACCGCGAAGATCTCCGGCATCGCCGACTTCACCGTCACCAACCCCGGTGCCGCGATCTTCTACCTCGACACCAAGACCGCCCAGCAGGCCCTGGTCGGCGAGAGCGGCGTCTACACCAACGTCAACGTCACCGCGGCCGCCGGCGTCAGCGACGCGCAGCTGAAGAAGAACGTGACGGCCGCGCTCGGCGGCGACCTCCAGGTGAAGACCGCCAAGGAGACCGCCGACGCCAACCAGAAGGACGTCGCGGGCTTCATGAACGTCATGAAGTACGCGATGCTCGGCTTCGCCGGGATCGCCTTCCTCGTCGGCATCTTCCTGATCATCAACACCTTCTCCATGCTGGTCGCCCAGCGCACCCGGGAGATCGGCCTGATGCGGGCGATCGGCTCCTCCCGCAAGCAGGTCAACCGCTCGGTGCTGATCGAGGCGCTGCTGCTCGGCGTCGTCGGCTCGGTGCTCGGTGTGGCCGCGGGCGTCGGCCTCGCGATCGGCCTGATGAAGCTCATGGGCCAGATGGGCATGGAGCTGTCCACCGACGACCTGACGGTGGCCTGGACGACCCCGGTGGCCGGCCTGCTCCTCGGCGTGATCGTCACCGTCCTGGCCGCCTACCTGCCCGCCCGGCGCGCCGGCAAGATCTCCCCGATGGCCGCGCTGCGCGACGCGGGTGCCCCCGCGGACGCCAAGGCCGGCTGGATCCGCGCCGCGATCGGCACCGTCCTCACCGGCGTCGGCGCCCTCGGCCTGTATCTGGCGGCGACGGCCGACCAGGCCAAGGAGGGCTCGCTCTGGCTCGGCCTCGGCGTGGTCCTGTCGCTGATCGGCTTCGTCGTCATCGGCCCGCTGCTCGCCGGCGGTGTGGTCCGGGTCCTCGGCGCCGTCCTGCTGCGCATGTTCGGCCCCGTGGGCCGCATGGCCGAGCGCAACGCCCTGCGCAACCCGCGCCGCACCGGCGCGACGGGCGCCGCCCTGATGATCGGCCTCGCCCTGGTGGCGTGCCTGTCCGTGGTCGGTTCCTCCATGGTGGCCTCCGCCACCGACCAGCTCGACAAGACCGTCGGCACGGACTTCATCATCCAGTCCGACAGGGGCCAGCTCCTCACCCCGCAGGCGGTGCAGGCCGCGAAGTCCGCGTCGGACATGGAGCGGTTCACCGAGTACAAGTGGACCGAGGCCGACTTCACCACCCCCGACGGCAAGACGCTCAAGGACACGGCGATCACCGCCGCCGACCCCACGTACGCCACCGACCTGCGCACCGAGACGGTCGCCGGCAAGCTCCCCGACGCCTACAAGCCCGACTCGATGTCCGTGCACGAGAAGTTCGCCGAGGACCACGGCATCAGCCTCGGCTCCAAGATCTCCGTCGCCTTCAAGGACGGCCGCACGGCCGACCTGACGGTCCGGGCGATCACCAGCAGTGACGCCGTGATCGACGCGGGCGCGATGTACACGTCCATCTCGACGATGGCCAAGTACGTCCCGGCCGACAAGATGCCGCTGGACACGCTGCTCTTCGCCAGCGCCGAGGAGGGGCAGGAGGAGGCCGCGTACAAGTCCCTGAAGTCGGTCATGCACGACTACCCGCAGTACGTCGTGCGCGACCAGACCGACTACAAGGAAGCCCTGAAGGACCAGATCGGCCAGCTGCTCAAGATGATCTACGGCCTGCTGGCCCTGGCGATCATCGTCGCCATCCTGGGCGTGGTGAACACCCTGGCCCTGTCCGTGGTGGAGCGCACCCGGGAGATCGGCCTGATGCGGGCGATCGGCCTCTCCCGCCGCCAGCTCCGCCGCATGATCCGCATGGAGTCGGTCGTCATCGCCCTCTTCGGCGCCCTCCTCGGCCTCGGCCTGGGCATGGGCTGGGGCGCCACCGCGCAGCAGCTCCTCGCGCTGGAGGGCCTGATGGTCCTGGAGATCCCCTGGCCGACGATCATCGGCGTCTTCGTCAGCTCGGCGTTCGTGGGCCTGTTCGCGGCACTGATCCCGGCGTTCCGGGCGGGGCGGATGAACGTGCTGAACGCGATCGCGACGGAGTAGCGCGGCAGTCGTCACCGAGAACCACCGCACACGGGGGTTGCGGGGGACCCGGCGCCGAGGAGTCCAGGACTCCTCGGCGCCGGGTGCTGTTGCGGACCCGCGAGCCCGGCTTCCTGTCCGACCGCTTCGGGCGGCGGGTGGGCACAGGTCCCGGGGGTCCAGGGGGCGGAGCCCCCTGGCAGGCCAGGACACCGATGCCGAGCACCTGACACGGGGCGTTGTCCACAGGCCCCGCCGCCCGGCCGCGCAGCGACGTACGCTGGAGACCCCCGGCCCGCGGCGCGCGTCGGGCCAGTCGTGTTGCCCACCCCTGGACGGAAAAGACCCGTATGAGCCTGCACGGTCTGCTCGACGCCGTAGTCAGAGACCCCGCCCTCGCGGAAGCGATCAGCGCGGCCGCAGACGGCAACCGCATGCACGTCGACCTGGTCGGCCCCCCGGCCGCCCGCCCCTTCGCGGTCGCCGCCCTGGCCCGGGACACGGGCCGCCCGGTGCTGGCCGTGACGGCGACGGGCCGCGAGGCCGAGGACCTGGCCGCGGCCCTGCGCTCCCTCCTCCCGCCGGAGGGAGTGGTGGAGTACCCCTCCTGGGAGACCCTCCCGCACGAGCGGCTCAGCCCCCGCAGCGACACCGTCGGCCGCCGTCTGGCCGTGCTGCGCCGCCTGGCCCACCCCCGCCCCGACGACCCCGAGACCGGCCCGGTCTCCGTCGTCGTCGCGCCCGTCAGGTCCGTGCTCCAGCCGCAGGTCAAGGGCCTCGGCGACCTGGAGCCGGTCTCCCTGAGACCGGGGCAGAGCGTCGACCTCGAGGAGATCGTCGACGCCCTCGGGGCCGCGGCGTACGCGCGCGTGGAGCTGGTGGAGAAGCGCGGCGAGTTCGCCGTGCGCGGCGGCATCCTCGACGTGTTCCCGCCCACCGAGGAACACCCCCTGCGCATCGAGTTCTGGGGCGACGACGTAGAGGAGATTCGCTACTTCAAGGTCGCCGACCAGCGCTCCCTCGAAGTCGCCGAGCACGGCCTGTGGGCGCCGCCGTGCCGTGAACTGCTGCTCACCGAGGACGTACGCGAGCGTGCGCGGGCCCTCGCCGAACAGCACCCCGAGCTGGGCGAGCTGCTCGGCAAGATCGCCGAGGGCATCGCGGTCGAGGGCATGGAGTCCCTCGCCCCGGTCCTGGTCGACGACATGGAGCTGCTGCTCGACGTACTGCCCAAGGGCGCCATGGCCGTCGTCTGCGACCCGGAGCGGGTCCGTACGCGCGCGTCGGACCTGGTGGCCACCTCGCAGGAGTTCCTCCAGGCCTCCTGGGCGGCCACCGCCGGCGGCGGCGAGGCGCCCATCGACGTCGGCGCGGCCTCCCTGTGGTCCATCGCGGACGTCCGGGAGCGGGCCCGCGAGCTGGACATGATGTGGTGGTCGGTGTCGCCGTTCGCCGCCGACGAGGAGCTGGACGCCGACACTCTCAAGCTCGGCATGCACGCCCCGGAGACCTACCGGGGCGACACCGCCAAGGCCCTCGCCGACACCAAGGGCTGGCTCGCCGACGGCTGGCGCACGGTGTTCGTGACCGAGGGGCACGGCCCGGCCGCCCGTACGGTCGAGGTGCTGGGCGGCGAGGGCATCGCGGCCCGTCTCGACGCCGACCTCGCCGAGATCTCCCCGTCCCTGGTGCATGTGGCGTGCGGCTCGATCGAGCACGGCTTCGTCGACACGGCCCTCGGCCTCGCGGTGCTCACCGAGACCGACCTGACCGGCCAGAGGGCCGCGGGCCGCGAGGGCGCCCGGATGCCGGCCCGCCGCCGCAAGACCATCGACCCGCTCACCCTGGAGCCGGGCGACTACATCGTCCACGAGCAGCACGGCGTGGGCCGCTACATCGAGATGGTGCAGCGCACCGTGCAGGGCGCGACCCGTGAGTACCTGGTCGTGGAGTACGCGCCCGCCAAGCGCGGCCAGCCCGGCGACCGTCTCTACATCCCCACCGACCAGCTGGAGCAGATCACCAAGTACGTCGGCGGCGAGGCCCCCACGCTGCACCGGCTGGGCGGCGCCGACTGGACGAAGACCAAGGCCCGCGCGAAGAAGGCCGTCAAGGAGATCGCGGCCGACCTGATCAAGCTGTACAGCGCGCGCATGGCGGCCCCCGGGCATGCCTTCGGGGCCGACACCCCCTGGCAGCGCGAGCTGGAGGACGCCTTCCCCTACGCGGAGACGCCCGACCAGCTCACCACCATCGCCGAGGTCAAGGACGACATGGAGAAGACGGTCCCGATGGACCGGCTGATCTGCGGCGACGTCGGCTACGGCAAGACCGAGATCGCGGTCCGGGCCGCCTTCAAGGCCGTCCAGGACGGCAAGCAGGTGGCCGTCCTGGTGCCCACGACCCTGCTGGTGCAGCAGCACTTCGGGACGTTCAGCGAGCGCTACGCGCAGTTCCCGGTCAGCGTGAAGGCGCTCTCCCGCTTCCAGACCGACACCGAGGCCAAGGCGGTCCTGGAGGGCCTGCGCGAGGGCTCGGTGGACATCGTCATCGGCACGCACCGGCTGTTCTCGTCGGAGACGAAGTTCAAGGACCTCGGCCTGGTCATCGTCGACGAGGAGCAGCGCTTCGGCGTCGAGCACAAGGAGCAGCTGAAGAAGCTCCGGGCGAACGTCGACGTCCTGACGATGTCCGCGACCCCCATCCCCAGGACCCTGGAGATGGCGGTCACCGGCATCCGGGAGATGTCGACGATCACCACCCCGCCCGAGGAGCGGCACCCGGTGCTGACCTTCGTGGGCCCCTACGAGGAGAAGCAGATCGGCGCCGCCATCCGCCGTGAACTGCTGCGCGAGGGCCAGGTCTTCTACATCCACAACCGGGTCGAGTCGATCGACCGGGCGGCGGCCCGGCTGCGCGAGATCGTCCCCGAGGCGCGCATC
This sequence comes from Streptomyces koelreuteriae, assembly GCF_018604545.1. Lineage (GTDB taxonomy): Bacteria > Actinomycetota > Actinomycetes > Streptomycetales > Streptomycetaceae > Streptomyces > Streptomyces koelreuteriae. The sequence goes on from NZ_CP075896.1 coordinate 4,952,924, forward strand.
GCCACCGCCCACGGCCAGATGTCGGAGCAGTCGCTGGAGCAGGTCGTCGTCGACTTCTGGGAGAAGAAGTTCGACGTGCTCGTCTCCACGACGATCGTCGAGTCCGGCATCGACATCTCCAACGCCAACACGCTGATCGTGGAGCGCGGCGACAACTTCGGCCTGTCCCAACTGCACCAGCTGCGCGGCCGGGTGGGGCGTGGCCGCGAGCGCGGGTACGCCTACTTCCTCTACCCGCCGGAGAAGCCGCTGACCGAGACCGCGCACGAGCGGCTCGCGACCATCGCGCAGCACACCGAGATGGGCGCCGGTATGTACGTGGCGATGAAGGACCTGGAGATCCGCGGCGCGGGCAACCTCCTCGGCGGCGAGCAGTCCGGCCACATCGCGGGCGTCGGCTTCGACCTGTACGTGCGGATGGTGGGCGAGGCCGTCGCCGACTACCGGCGTCAGCTGGAGACCGGCGGGATCGAGGAGGAGCCGCCGCTCGAGGTCAAGATCGAGCTGCCCGTCGACGCGCACGTCCCGCACGACTACGCGCCGGGCGAGCGGCTCCGTCTCCAGGCGTACCGCGCCATCGCCTCCGCCAACACGGAGGAGGACGTCAAGGCCGTCCGCGAGGAACTCGTCGACCGCTACGGCAAGCTGCCCGAGCCGGTGGAGAACCTGCTGCTCGTCTCCGGTCTGCGGATGCTCGCGCGGGCCTGCGGGGTCGGCGAGATCGTGCTCCAGGGCACCAACATCCGCTTCGCCCCCGTGGAGTTGCGCGAGTCGCAGGAACTGCGGCTCAAGCGGCTCTATCCCGGGACGGTCATCAAGCCGGCGGTGCACCAGGTGCTGGTGCCGCGCCCGAAGACCGCGAAGGTCGGCGGAAAGCCGCTGGTCGGGCGGGAGTTGCTGGGCTGGGTCGGGGAGTTCCTGACGTCGGTGCTGGGGTCCTGACGCCCCACGTGCGAAGGACCGCCGCCACACCCCGCGTGCGAAGGACCGCCGCCAGCCGGTCGCGCACCGCCGTCTGCGCGGCGATCCGCGCGTCCAGCACGGCGAGCCGCTCGGCGGCGGTCCGCACGGCACGGAACGTCCGAAGCCGCCCGTGGGAGGTGCGTACACGTCTCCCCGGACGGCCTCTGGGGGAGGAGAGGCCTTACTGCTGAGAGGCCTTACTTCTGGTCGGGCCGGTCGCGGTCCTGGTCCATGCCGAGCGAGCCCTCCATCCGCTGCTGCCCGGATTCGACCTGGTCCTCGTACTTGCCGCCGGTCCTCTCGTTGGCCTTCTGTTCCGCGGTGTCCGAGCCTTGCTTGCCCTTGTGCCGCGCCTGGCTCTTGAACTTGTCGAAGATGCCCATGCAGAACTCCTTCAGGAGGTGACTCAGAACCGACGATACGCGCGACATGCTAGGAATGCCCCTTTAGGTCCGATGTGGTCTGGACCTCTCCCTCGCTACCGTGGGACCAGGCACGGACAAGCACAGGGGAGGGGCGCACGGTGACGCGTCTGAGGGGCGGGGCGGCACTGGCTGTCGCGATGGTGTTCGCCGGTTCGACGCTGGTCGGCTGTGAGGGACTGGCCCCGCCCGCGGACGGCGGCGGACCCTCCGGTTCCGGTGTCCCGGCCGACGGCGACGGGGGAGGCGACGGCCGGGCGGTGAACCCGCTGGACAACCCGGACGGCACGAAGCCGGGGCTCGCGGCGATCACCTCCACCGAGGACCGGGCGAGGGCCCGCGACGTGATCGAGAAGGTGGTGACGAAGGGGCGCGGCCCCAGGACGGGATACGAACGGGACGAGTTCGGCTACGCCTGGAAGGACTCGGCGCCCCGCGACGTCCCCTTCTCGCACAACGGCTGCGACTCGCGGAACGACCTCTTGAAGCGCGACGGGCAGGACCTCCGTTTCCGCTCGGGCTCGGACTGCGTCGTCATGGCGCTGACGCTGCACGACCCGTACACCGGCAAGGTCATCGAGTGGACCAAGTCCCGTGCGATCGCGGTCCAGATCGACCACGTCATGCCGCTGTCGTACGACTGGCAGATGGGCGCTTCGCGCTGGACGAAGGACAAGCGGGAGTCCATCGCCAACGACCCGCTCAATCTCGTCCCGGTCGACGGCCCGACCAACAGCTCCAAGGGCGACTCGGGCCCGGCGTCCTGGCTGCCGCCGAACAAGAAGATCCGCTGCTCGTACTCGGTGCGCTTCGCCCAGGTGTCCCTCAAGTACGACCTGCCCGTGACGGCGCCCGACAAGGAGATGATGCTGCGGCAGTGCGGGGGCTGAAGGGGCTAGCGTCCTTCGTCATGACGGCCGATTCGCTCGACGCCATGCGGACCGAACTCCGGGGCCTGGCGGAGCCGGGGATCAGAGTGCAGCAACTGCGGGTGCTCCGTCCCCCGGAGGACGACGAACTGCTCGGCGTGCGCGTCCCCGCGCTGCGCCGGCTGGCCCGGGCCCACCGGGACCTGGCCCTGGAGGACGTGGAGGTGCTGCTGCGCGGCCGCGTCCACGAGGAACGGCTCGCCGGGCTCCTCGTCCTGGCCGAGCGGATGCGCAGGGCGCGCGGGGCGGAGCGCGCGACGCTGGTCGACTTCTATCTGGCGCACACCGACTCCGTGGACAACTGGGACCTCGTGGACGCCTCCGCGCACACCGTGCTCGGGCCCTGGCTGGTGGACGGACCGGCGAACGCCCCGGAGATCCTGGACCGGCTGGCCGCCTCGGCATGGCTGTGGGACCGCAGGATCGCCGTGGTCGCCACGCTGGCGCTCATCCGCGAGGGCCGCTTCGAGCCGACGCTCCACCTGGTGCGCGCGCTGTGCCGGGATCCGGAACCGCTGATCCACAAGGCGCTCGGCTGGATGCTGCGCGAGATCGGCCGCCGCGACGCGCCCCTGCTGGTGGCATTCCTCGAACGCCACCAGACCGAACTGCCGCGCGTCACCGTGCGCTGTGCGACCGAGCTGCTCCCGGCGGACGAGCGGGCGCGGTTCGTCCGCACGCGATAGCGCGAACACGGCAGGGGGGGAGTCCCAGCCGTCGGACCGGGCCCCGCCTGGTAATTCGATTCCGGGTGGACCCCCGCTCGCCTAGCGTGACCGCATGCAGCCGAAGATATCGACCCTCGCCGACCGCCCCGACATGCTGGAGCGGGTCGTCGGAATGGCGGACAGCTGGCCGGAGTTCGTGATCCAGGACCTCGTGGGCGCCGCGCACTTCCCGCGGATCGCCGCCGAACTCCCCGAGTACGTCCTGTTCGCCGAGGACGAGCGGGGCGAGGTCGTGGCGAACGGCTACAGCGTGCCCTTCGCCCTCGGCGCCGAGGGCCGCGGCGAACTGCCCGCCCGCGGCTGGGACACCGTCCTCGTCTGGGCCTTCTCCGACCTGCGCCGCGGTGTCCGCCCCGACACCGTCAGCGCGATCTCGATCTCCGTCGCCCCGCACGCCCAGGGCCGGGGCCTGTCCGCCGTGATGCTCTCGGCCATGCGCGACAACGCCCGGGCCCGCGGCTTCCGCGAGGTCGTCGCCCCGGTCCGCCCGAGCGCCAAGCACCTGGAACCGCACACCCCCATCGAGGAGTACGCCCACCGCGTCCGCCCCGACGGCCTGCCCGAGGACCCCTGGCTGCGCGTCCACGCCCGGGCCGGCGCCACCATCGACTCCGTGGCACCCGCGTCCATGACGGTGTCCGCCGCCCTGGCGCACTGGCGCCGCTGGACGGGACTGCCCTTCGACACCGAGGGCGACATCGAGGTGCCCGGCGCCCTGGTGCCGGTGCGCTGCGAGCCCGCGCGCGGGTACGCGGTGTACGTCGAGCCCAACGTGTGGATGCGGCACCCCCTGTGAGGGTCCGGCAGCGGCGGTGAGCGACGCGAAGTGATCAGCACGACAACGGTTCGGTACAACCCGTGACGGGTTGTCCTTGTCGGGCTATACGCTCGGACTCCCATCCGGGCTCTGTCACTCGCACATCCGTCCCCATCGGCTCACCGGTCCAGGAGCAGTCATGTACGGCCACGGCGCGGCGCCGCCTCCCCGCAGCGCGGCAACGGTCATCTCCCTGCGCGTGCTGTTCGCCGCCGCCGGTTTCCTCACCTGCGGCGTGCTGGCCTGCGTACCGCTGTTCCGGGTGGCCGTCCTGCGCGGACGGGGCCTGTACTGGGCGCTGGCCTGGGTGAGTCTGCCGCTGTCCATCGCGTGCTTCGCGGTGGTCGGCACCCTGCCGGAGGGCGACTACCGCAGCGACATCGCGCTGGCCGTGATGCTGCTGATCGGCCTGGGCGCCTCCATCTGGTTCCTGATCGTGGACATCGGCCACCACAGCCGGCCACAGCAGTTCACCGGCTACCCGTCGCCCCACGCCCAGACGGCGACGCACACCCCGTACGGCTATCCGCACCCCGCGCCGCCCTACGCCCCCACGTCCACGCCCGTCCCGCAGCAGCCGCCGCACACCCCTGTCGCCGGCGACACCCCGCCCCCCGGCCCGGTGCCGCCGTCGCCGCAGCGCCCCGCCCCCGCCCGGATCGACCAGGTACGCGCCGAACTCGACGAACTCAGCGACTACCTGCGCCGCCACGAGGGCGAAGGCCACCGGGACGGCACCTCCGAGGGCGGCAGATGAGCGCGGCGGCGGGACGTGTCGTCGCCGGCCGCTACGAGCTGTCCACGCTCCTCGGCCAGGGCGGCATGGGCCAGGTCTGGACGGGCTACGACCAGCGGCTCGACCGGCGCGTGGCGGTGAAGCTGCTGCACCCCGACAAGGTGGCCGGGCAGGACGCGGAGGAACTGCGCCGCCGCTTCGTGCGCGAGTGCCGGGTGACCGCGCAGGTCGACCACCCGGGCCTGGTCACGGTGCACGACGCGGGCAGCGAGGGCGAGGAGCTGTTCCTCGTCATGCAGTACATCGACGGCGCCGACCTCGCCGGCCATCTCGCCGAGCACGACCCGTACCCCTGGCAGTGGGCGGTCGCCGTCGCCGCGCAACTGTGCGCCGTGCTCAGCGCCGTGCACGCTGTGCCGATCGTCCACCGCGACCTCAAGCCGCGCAACGTGATGGTGAAGCAGGACGGCACGGTCACCGTCCTCGACCTCGGCATCGCCTCCGTCATGGACACCGACACCACCCGCCTCACCCACACCGGCACCCCCATAGGCTCGCCCGCCTACATGGCCCCCGAGCAGGCCATGGGCGGCGCGGTCGGCCCCTACACCGACCTCTACGCACTCGGCGTCGTCCTGCACGAACTGCTCAGCGGCGACGTCCCCTTCTCCGGCTCCACCGCCCTCGGCGTACTGCACCGGCACCTCTACGAGCCCCCGCAGCCCGTGCGCCGCCTCCGCCCCGAGGTCCCCGAGGCCCTGGAGGCCCTCGTCCTGCGCCTCCTCGCCAAGGACCCGCAGCACCGGCCCGCCTCCGCGCAGGAGGTCTACGAGCATCTGGAGCTGCTCCTGCCCGCGCGCGGGACGCCCACCGGAGCGCCCCTCGACCCCACCCGGCCTTTCCTGCGCCCGCACGCCCCCTGGCCCGACCGCGCGCGTACCCCCGCTCCCCAGCCCGCGCCCGCCACGCCCGTCACCGAGACGCCCGGGAAGACGGACATCGCCCGCGCCGTCGACGAGGTCAAACGGCTCCTCGGCGAGGGCCGCATCACCCAGGCCGTCGACATCCTCGGCGCGACCCTGCCCGCCGCCGCCGAACAGCACGGCGAGCACTCCCCGGTCGTGCGCACCCTGCGCAAGCAGTACGCGGCCACGCTCCTGGACGACGGGCAGTACCGGCGCGCCCTGCCCGAGCTGCGCCGCCTCGCCGACGAACGCGCCGCCGAGGCCGGCCAGGCCGACCCGCAGTCCCTGCGCTTCCGCTACGAGGCCGCCCAGTGCCTCGAACAGCTCGGCGAACCGGCCGCCGCGCTCGCCGAGTACCGGGCGGTGCTGCCCTACTACGAGAACCAGTACGTCGCCGCAGGCGGCCCCGAACTCGCGCACGACGTCCGCCGCCGCATCGGCCATCTCCTGCTCGCCCTCGGCGACCGCGGCGCCGCCCACGACACCCTCGCCCGGCTGCTGCACGACGTGGAGCGCACGCACGGCCCCGGCCACCCGCTGGGCACGGAGATCCGCCGGACGCTGCAGTGGCTGGGGCAGGTCCGCGGGTAGGACCCGCGCTTCACCCCGGCTCGGGGCGGCGCGGCGGTGCCGGAAGTCCTGGTGAATCGTTGGTCGAATGGGTTGGCCAGAGCTCGCCCACTGCCTAACATCGATCAACGCAAGACCTTGTGCACCGTCGCACAATCTCCTCGGGAGGTTCCCTTGCACCGCCGCCGTCGCACCGCGCTCGTCCTCACCGCCGCGATCGCCGCCGCGGCGCCCCTCCTCACCGCCTGCGGGAACGAGGCGCATGCCGGCGCCGCGGCCGTGGTCGGCGGGCAGCGGATCACCGTCTCCCAGCTCGAGGAACGGGTCGGCGAGGTCCGCGAGGCCCAGCGGGAGACCGTGCGCGACGACGCCCAGTACCAGCAGGCCATCGCCCGGACCGGCACCCTCACTCGCGACACCCTGCACACCATGATCCTCGACCGGGTGCTGCACCGCGCCGCCGAGGACGCCGGGGTGAGAGTCACCCGCAGGGAGGTCCAGGAGATGCGGTCCGGCCTGGAGGAGCAGGCCGGCGGAGCCCAGGCGCTGGAGACGACCTGGCTCCAGCAGTACGGCATCCCGCCGGAGCGCCTCGACGACAACCTCCGCCTCCAGCTGGAGGCCCAGAAGCTCGCCGAGAAACTCAACACCGACACCAGCCGCCCCGAGTTCTGGAAGGCCCTGTCCGAGGCCTCCAAGGACCTGGACGTCGACCTCAACCCGCGCTACGGCACCTGGGACGTCCAGAAGAGCAGCCGCGCCGACGCCAAGACGCCGTGGGTGCGGGACGTGACGGCGGCGCAGACACAGCAAAGCATGTAGGCCCGCCCATCCGCCGGGGCCTGTGGACAACTCCGGCGGCGCGGAGCCTGTGGAAATCTCGGGGCCCGCGAGGCCTGTGGATAACTTCGGGGGCTGTCGGCGACGTGGGATAGCTTCGAATCGTGAACGCCAACAGCCCCGAAGCCACCCCGCGACCCGAGCAGGCCGCCCCCGCCGCGCACGCCGCCACCGGCCGCATCGTCCTGCTCACCACCAGCCACCGCGTCGCCCCCGGCCTGCTCTCCTGGCCCGCCTGGCAGGCCCTGCACGCGGCCGACCAGGTGCTGTGCGCGGACGGCGCCCACCCGCAGCTGCCCTATCTGCGCGAGGCGGGGATAGCCGTCGACGAGGCGTCCCCGGCCGCGCAGGAGCTGGTCGACGCCTGCGCCGGGGGCCGCACGGTGGTCGTCGTGGCGACCGGCGAGGGCGAGCCGGTCCTCACGGACGGCCTGGCGCGTCTGGCCGGCACCGGCCGCGTCGACATGCCCGAGCTGGAGCTGCTCCCCGCCTCCTACGACCTGCCGGGCGCCCGCCTCCTCGACCTCGTCCAGGTCATGGACCGCATCCGCGCCGAGTGCCCCTGGTCGTCCCGCCAGACCCACAAGGGCCTGGCCAAGTACGGCATCGAGGAGGCGTACGAACTCGTCGAGGCGATCGAGGAGGGCGACCGCGACGAACTGCGCGAGGAGCTCGGCGACGTCCTCCTCCAGGTGGTCTTCCACGCCCGCATCGCGGAAGAGGACCTGGAGTCCCCCTTCTCCATCGACGACGTCGCCGGCGGCATCGTCGCCAAGCTGATCCACCGCCACCCGCATGTCTTCGGCGACGAGACGGCCACCACCCCCGAGGAGGTCAAGGCGCACTGGCTGCGCACCAAGGCGGTCGAGAAGCAGCGCACCTCCGTCACCGAGGGCATCCCCCTCGGCCAGCCCGGCCTGGCCCTCGCCGCCAAGCTGGCCTCCCGGGCCCGCACAGCGAACCTGGACATACCCCTCCCACCCGTCGAAGGCATCGGCTACGACCTCCTCGCCCTGGCGGTCCGCGCCGAGTCGGAGGGCGTGGACCCGGAAGCGGCCCTGAGAGCGGCGGCCCGCGCCTACCGGGACGCGATCAGGGAGAGCGAGGGCTGAGGGCAGCGGCCGTGAGGCGCTCCGATCGCTGCGTAGGGTCATGGCATGCGACATGAAGTGCCCGGGGTGCCGGAACTGTTCTCGTGGGAGTTCGCCACCGACCCCTACCCCGCCTACGCCTGGCTCCGTGAGCACGCCCCCGTGCACCGGACCAAGCTCCCCAGCGGCGTCGAGGCCTGGCTGGTCACGCGGTACGCCGATGCCAAGCAGACCCTCGCCGACAACCGGCTCTCCAAGAACCCGGCGCATCACCGCGAACCCGCGCACGCCAAGGGCAAGACGGGTATCCCGGGTGAGCGCAAGGCCGAGTTGATGACGCATCTGCTCAACATCGATCCGCCGGACCACACCCGGCTGCGGCGGCTGGTGTCCAAGGCGTTCACACCCCGCCGGGTCGCCGAGTTCGAGCAGCGGGTGCAGGAGCTGACCGACGGTCTCATCGACGGGTTCGCGCAGCAGGGGTCCGCCGACCTGATCCACGAGTTCGCCTTCCCGCTCCCCATCTACGCCATCTGCGACCTGCTCGGCGTCCCCCGCGAGGACCAGGACGACTTCCGGGACTGGGCGGGCATGATGATCCGTCACCAGGGCGGCCCCCGGGGCGGCGTGGCGCGGTCGGTGAAGAAGATGCGGGGCTACCTCGCCGACCTGATCCACCGTAAGCGGGAGGCGCTCCCCGCCGAACCCGCCCCCGGCGAGGATCTCATCTCCGGTCTCATCCGGGCCTCCGACCACGGCGAGCACCTCACCGAGAACGAGGCCGCCGCCATGGCCTTCATCCTGCTGTTCGCCGGTTTCGAGACAACCGTGAACCTGATCGGAAACGGCACCTACGCCCTGCTCACCCACCCCGAGCAGCGCACCCGGCTCCAGGCCTCCCTCGCCGCGGGGGAGACCGGCCTCCTGGAGACGGGCGTCGAGGAACTCCTGCGTTTCGACGGCCCCGTCGAGCTCGCCACCTGGCGCTTCGCCACGCAGCCGCTCACCATCGGCGGGCAGCGCATCGAGGCCGGCGACCCGGTCCTCGTCGTCCTGGCCGCCGCGGACCGGGACCCGGAGCGGTTCGCCGATCCGGACGTGCTCGACCTCTCCCGCCGCGACAACCAGCACCTCGGATACGGCCACGGCATCCACTACTGCCTCGGCGCCCCGCTCGCCCGTCTGGAGGGCCAGACCGCCCTCGCCACGCTCCTCACCCGCCTCCCGGACCTGAGGCTCGCGGCCGAACCGGCCGAGCTGAGGTGGCGCGGCGGCCTGATCATGCGGGGGCTGCGGACGCTGCCGGTTGAGTTCACGCCCGCACCGGTGGGGTCCACGCCCGCGCAAAGGTGACACGCCGTCAGTCCTGTGATCTTCACGTGATCTACGCGGCATTAACTTGTGACAAGTGATCGTCTGCCTATACGTTCACCCATCATCAGCGCGGCCCGGGAAAACCGGCTTCGCGCCGGTCACTGCTGTCTTCGCGAAAGGTCTCCGTATGCTCTCCGGGAACGGTCGGCACCGTCGCCCCCGCCAGGCTCCGGCTCTCCTCCTCGCGGCCGGAGTGACCGGCTCCGCCATCGCGATCCCGCTCCTCGGAGCCTCCGGCGCCAGCGCGGCCGACGCCACGACCTGGGACCGGGTCGCGGACTGCGAGACCGGCGGCGCCTGGAGCCAGAACAGCGGCAACGGATACTTCGGCGGCCTGCAGTTGTCGCAGGAGGACTGGGAGGGTCACGGCGGCCTCGACTACGCCCCGAGCGCCGACCTGGCCAGCCGTTCCCAGCAGATAGCCGTGGCCGAGAGAATCCTGGCCGAGCAGGGGGCCGGTGCCTGGCGCACCTGCGGGCTGCTGTCCGGTCTGGAGCAGGACAAGAAGTCCTCCGACTCGGACGGCTCATCCGACTCATCCGGTTCGTCGGATTCATCCGGATTGCTCGACTCCCTCGGGTCCTCGCCTTCGTCGTCCCCGTCCGGCTCGCCGTCTTCTGACGAGTCGTCGGACTCGAAGGACGAATCCTCCAAGTCCGACAAGTCGCCCGACTCCAAGGACTCCGACTCGCAGGACCAGGAGCCCGAGAGCTCCCCGTCCGCCACGCGCGAGAGTGACAAGTCCGACAACTCGCGGCAGAGCGACGATTCCTCGGCGCCGACCGACAGCGGCTCCGGCCGCCACCGCGGCCCCAGTGCCGACGAGACCCAGGCGCCCGAGGGTCGTACGGACGACTCCACGGGGCGTCACGCCTCGCGCGACGACCGCGGCGAGGAGGGCTCCGGCGACTCGTCCGAGGGTGCCTACATCGTGGGGATCGGCGACAGCCTCTGGTCCATCGCCGACTCCCTTGACATCAGCGGCGGATGGCACGAGCTCTACGACGGCAACAAGAAGGCCGTCGGTACCGACCCGGACCTCATCCGCCCCGGTCAGAAGCTCACGGTCGAGGGCGAAGCGGACGAGAAGTAGCGGTTCGGGCAGTGCGGAAACGGGGGCGGAAGTCGCCCCGAAACAGCGCGAGTTCGCGTCATGTTTCGCGGCTAATGTCCCGTTTGATGCCCGTGAGAGATAGATCTCAGAAGCCCTGATCGTCTTTGAAATTCGGCGGATCGCGTGGCTACGGTCGGGACCGCTCGTCACCACGAGCCCCGGCTGCCGCAACGCCGAATCCTGCCAGCGGCCGTACGGGAACAGTCGTCGCGTCAAGCGCCGTAGGCAGGAGCGGGGGACCCAAGGTAGGTGCCCGACCGGCCGGTTGTGCCGGAAGGGCTTGGGGTGAAGCCGTGTCCCGGGAGGGGCGCGGCCGGGCAACTCAACCGGCCCGAACCCGACAGCTCACCTCGCAGGCGTCGGTGAGGGGATCCTTCCATGCTGTTTTCCAGCAAGGGCAAGCACCGTCGTCCGTCCAAGGCCAGCCGTGCCATCGCCGTCGCCGGTGTCACCGGCGCCGCTGTCGCCGCCCCGCTGATGGCCGCCGGCGGCGCTTCCGCCGCCACCGCCTCCGAGTGGGACGCCGTCGCCCAGTGCGAGGCCGGCGGCAACTGGTCCATCAACACCGGCAACGGCTACTACGGCGGTCTGCAGTTCTCCGCCTCCACCTGGTCCGGCTACGGCGGCACCAAGTACGCCGCCACCGCCGACCAGGCCACCAAGGAGCAGCAGATCGAGATCGGCGAGAAGGTCCTCGCGGGTCAGGGCAAGGGTGCCTGGCCGGTCTGCGGCAAGGGCCTGTCGAACGCCAGTGGCGGTGGCTCCTCCTCCTCGGACGACTCCGGCAGCTCCTCGCAGCAGAGCGAGCAGAGCCAGCAGAGCACCGAGTCCCGCGACACCCAGCAGCCGGCCTCCCGCTCCGACGAGCGCCCGGCCGCGAAGAAGACCGTCACCACCCCGACCGGCAAGAAGGTCAAGAAGGGCGACGGCGAGTACAAGGTCGTCAAGGGCGACACCCTGAGCTCGATCGCGGCCGACAAGAAGGTCGAGGGCGGCTGGGAGAAGCTGTTCCAGCTGAACAAGGACATCGTCGAGGACGCCAACCTCATCTACCCGGGCCAGCAGCTGCACCTGAAGTAAGCAGCGGCCCTCCCCGTCCCCACGGGCTCCCCGCCCCGGCGCGTGTTCCCCCGTACGCGCCGGGGCGGGGTCATTTCCGCCGGGCGTCACTGCCGGTCTTTTCCACGATCGTCTTTGTTCCGTTCGGAAACAATTTACTCTCGGTTCTGTCCATGGGGTGGGCGACCCGGTGGCCGATCGGCCCGAGCCGGTTAGGCTCATGTCGCGAGCCACCACGGCCCGCACCTCGCCGGGTCCACGTGACCCGCGTACCCGCGTCACATAAGAAGGAGATGCTCGTGCCGTCCATCGACGTCGTCGTAGCCCGGGAAATCCTGGACTCCCGAGGCAACCCCACGGTCGAGGTCGAGGTCGGCCTCGACGACGGCAGCACCGGTCGTGCCGCCGTCCCGTCCGGCGCCTCCACGGGCGCCTTCGAGGCCATCGAGCTGCGTGACGGCGACTCGAACCGCTACCTCGGCAAGGGTGTGGAGAAGGCCGTCCTCGCGGTCATCGAGCAGATCGGCCCGGAGCTCGTCGGCTACGACGCCACCGAGCAGCGCCTGATCGACCAGGCCATGTTCGACCTGGACGCCACCGACAACAAGGGCTCCCTCGGCGCCAACGCCATCCTCGGCGTCTCCCTCGCCGTCGCCCACGCCGCCTCCGAGGCCAGCGACCTGCCGCTGTTCCGCTACCTGGGCGGCCCGAACGCGCACCTGCTGCCCGTTCCGATGATGAACATCCTGAACGGCGGCTCGCACGCCGACTCCAACGTGGACATCCAGGAGTTCATGATCGCCCCGATCGGCGCGGAGTCCTTCTCCGAGGCCCTGCGCTGGGGCGCCGAGGTCTACCACACGCTGAAGAAGGTCCTGAAGAGCAAGGGCCTGGCCACCGGCCTCGGCGACGAGGGCGGCTTCGCCCCGAACCTCGGCTCCAACCGCGAGGCCCTCGACCTCATCCTCGAGGCGATCAAGGAGGCCGGCTACACCCCCGGCGAGCAGATCGCCCTCGCCCTCGACGTGGCCGCGTCCGAGTTCTACAAGGACGGCGCCTACACCTTCGAGGGCAAGACCCGCTCCGCCGCCGAGATGACCGAGTACTACGCCGAGCTCGTCGACGCGTACCCGCTCGTCTCCATCGAGGACCCGCTGTTCGAGGACGACTGGGAGGGCTGGAAGACCATCACCGAGAAGCTCGGTGACAAGGTCCAGCTCGTCGGCGACGACCTGTTCGTCACCAACCCCGAGCGCCTGGCCCGCGGCATCGACGAGAACGCCGCCAACGCCCTGCTGGTCAAGGTCAACCAGATCGGCTCGCTGACCGAGACCCTGGACGCCGTCGAGCTGGCCCAGCGCAACGGCTTCAAGTGCATGATGTCCCACCGCTCCGGCGAGACCGAGGACGTCACCATCGCCGACCTGGCCGTCGCCACCAACTGCGGCCAGATCAAGACCGGCGCCCCGGCCCGCTCCGAGCGCGTCGCCAAGTACAACCAGCTCCTGCGCATCGAGGAGATCCTCGACGACGCGGCGGTCTACGCCGGCCGCAGCGCCTTCCCGCGCTTCAAGGGCTGACCGGGCTGACCCGTTAAGGGTCAACCCTGAGCCAGTCGTACGTACGTCCCCGTACTCGGTCCCGTACCGTGTCCGGGGACGTACGCGCGTCGGACGGTGGAGCGGGAGAGCGGGGAGACCATGGCCGTGAAGGACCGGGACCGTTTCTCCACCGCGACCAGGATCCGGCTGCTCGGCGAGCAGACCGCGGCCCGGGTCTACCGTTCCCAGACCCGGCGCCAGGCCCGCCGCTCCCGGCTGACCGGCCGGGCCGCGCTGCTCGCCCTGGTGATGTGCACGCTGATCGTGGCGCTCGCCTACCCGATGCGGGAGTACGTCTCCCAGCGCGCCGAGATCGACGACCTCCAGCGCGAACAGCAGCAGGCCCGGCAGCGCGTCGAACGGCTGCGCGACCAGAAGGCGCGCTGGCAGGACGACGCGTACGCGGAACAGCAGATCCGGCAGCGGTTGCACTACGTCATGCCGGGGGAGACGGGATTCATCGTCGTCGACCCGCACGTGGCGCGGCAGTCGCACGCCGTGCTCGGGACGGCCGACCGCCCCTGGTACGCCAATGTGTGGGACGGCGTCGACAAGTCCGACGCCTCCGACCGGTGAACCCGGATCCCAGCCAGATATCTGACTCAAAGAAAGACAGCCTGAAGACAGTCATGGAAACGCCCCCGCCGACCACCCCGCGCACCGAGCCCACCGACGCGGACGTCGAGGCCTTCAAGCAGCAGCTCGGTCGGCCCCCGCGCGGTCTGCGCGCGATCGCGCACCGGTGCCCGTGCGGGCAGCCCGACGTCGTCGAGACGGCACCTCGGCTGCCGGACGGGACGCCGTTCCCGACGCTGTACTACCTGACGTGCCCGCGCGCCGCCTCGGCCATCGGCACGCTGGAGGCGAACGGCGTGATGAAGGAGATGACCGAGCGGCTGGCCTCGGACCCCGAGCTGGCGGCGGCGTACCGGGCGGCGCACGAGGACTACATCCGGCGGCGCGACGAGATCGAGGAGCTGAAGAACTTCCCGAGCGCGGGCGGCATGCCGGACCGGGTGAAGTGCCTGCACGTGCTCGTGGGCCACTCGCTGGCCGCCGGGCCCGGGGTGAACCCGCTCGGGGACGAGGCCATCGAGATGCTGCCGGAGTGGTGGCGCAAGGGCCCGTGCGTGACGAACGCCGAGGAGGCCACGCAGTGACCCGTGTCGCCGCCGTGGACTGCGGTACGAACTCCATCCGGCTCCTGGTCGCGGACGCCGACCCTGCCACCGGTGAGCTGGTCGACCTGGACCGCCGGATGACGATCGTGCGGCTCGGGCAGGGCGTCGACCGCACCGGCCGGCTCGCCCCCGAGGCGCTCCAGCGGACCTTCGCGGCGTGCCGCGAGTACGCCGGGATCATCAAGGAGCACGGGGCGGAGCGGCTGCGGTTCGTGGCGACCTCCGCCTCCCGGGACGCCGAGAACCGCGACGAGTTCGTGCGCGGCGTGCTGGACATCCTGGGCGTCGAGCCCGAGGTGATCTCCGGGGACCAGGAGGCCGAGTTCTCCTTCACCGGCGCCACCAAGGAGCTCGCCGGGGGAGACCACCTGCCCGAGCCCTACCTCGTCGTGGACATCGGCGGCGGCTCGACCGAGTTCGTCGTCGGCGACGACCATGTCCGGGCGGCGCGCTCGGTGGACATCGGCTGCGTCCGGATGACCGAGCGTCACCTGGTCCGGGGCGGCGTGGTGAGCGACCCGCCGTCCGAGGAGCAGATCACGGCGATGCGGGCGGACATCGAGGCCGCCCTCGACCTCGCCGAGGAGACGGTCCCGCTGCGCGAGGCCCGCACGCTGGTGGGCCTCGCCGGGTCCGTGACGACCGTGTCGGCGATCGCGCAGGAGCTGCCCGAGTACGACCCGGCCGCCATCCACCACTCCCGTGTCTCCCACGACCGGGTCCGTGAGATCACCGAGTGGCTGCTGCGCTCCACGCACACCGAGCGCGCGGCCGTGCCGTCCATGCACCCGGGCCGGGTCGACGTGATCGCGGCGGGGGCCCTCGTACTGCTGTCGATCATGGAGCGGATCGGCGCCGAGGAGGTCGTCGTGAGCGAGCACGACATCCTCGACGGCATCGCGTGGTCGGTCGCGTAGGCCGCTTCTGAGCAGGCATGGATCACGTTTGAGCGTGTCCGGGGGGCTCTGGTGAACCCCCCGGCGACGGCTCGTCGGAAAAGTTCGTGAAGTTCTTCACAAGGAATTCGGCCCGCGAGGGCGACAAGAAGGGCCCCGTTGACCCATCCGGGGCCCTCAGGTGCCTTTGAACGTGTTCAGAAGCATGGTATGGAGATGCCGGGGAAGGAGCCCGGAGCGGGACTCCGGGGTGGCCTCACGGAGGCCCTTTCCGCCCAGAGAGGCAGCTCACGCGGCATTGACAACGGTCCGGGGTGCACAAAGGATCCCGGTTGTCACCATGACATGGATCACGCGAGCCGCGGAGGATAACACACCCCCCTGCCAGAGCTTGTGAAGGGGCGCACGAGCCACCCCCCTGAGGCGGGTGGATACTCGATGGCATGAGCACCACGGAGCGTCCCAGGATCCTCGTAGTAGGCGGTGGGTACGTAGGCCTGTACGCAGCTCGGCGCATCCAGAAGAAGATGCGCTACGGAGAGGCGACCGTCACGGTCGTCGACCCCCGGTCGTACATGACCTACCAGCCCTTCCTCCCCGAAGCCGCCGCCGGCAACATCTCCCCGCGCCACGTCGTCGTCCCGCTGCGACGCGTGCTGCCCAAGGCGGAGGTTCTCACCGGCCGGGTCACCACCATCGACCAGGACCGCAAGGTCGCCACGGTCTCCCCGCTGGTCGGCGAGGCCTACGAGCTGCCCTTCGACTACCTGGTGATCGCGCTCGGCGCGGTCTCCCGCACCTTCCCGATCCCCGGCCTCGCCGAGCAGGGCATCGGCATGAAGGGCGTCGAGGAGGCCATCGGTCTGCGCAACCACGTCCTCGAGCAGCTCGACAAGGCCGACTCCACCACCGACGAGGAGATCCGCCGCAAGGCGCTCACCTTCGTCTTCGTGGGCGGCGGTTTCGCCGGTGCGGAGACCATCGGCGAGGTCGAGGACATGGCCCGCGACGCCGCGAAGTACTACAAGAACGTGTCCCGTGAGGACATGCGCTTCATCCTGGTCGACGCCGCCGACAAGATCCTCCCCGAGGTCGGTCCCAAGCTCGGCAAGTACGGCAAGGAGCACCTCGAGGGCCGCGGCGTCGAGGTCTACCTGTCCACCTCCATGGACTCCTGCGTCGACGGCCACGTCGTGCTGAAGAACGGCCTCGAGGTCGACTCCAGCACCATCGTCTGGACCGCCGGCGTCAAGCCCAACCCGGCCCTGTCCCGCTACGGCCTGCCGCTCGGCCCCCGCGGTCACGTCGACTGCGAGCCGACGCTCCAGGTCAAGGGCACCGACTACATCTGGGCCGCCGGCGACAACGCCCAGGTCCCGGACCTCGTCGGCCGCAAGGCGGGCAACGAGAACGCCTGGTGCCCGCCGAACGCCCAGCACGCGCTGCGCCAGGCCCGGGTCCTCGGCGACAACGTGGTCTCCGGCATGCGGGGCTTCCCGCAGAAGGACTACGCCCACGCCAACAAGGGCGCGGTGGCCGGTCTCGGCCTCCACAAGGGCGTCGCGATGATCGTCATGGGCAAGATGAAGATCAAGCTCAAGGGCCGTCTCGCCTGGTACATGCACCGCGGCTACCACGGTCTGGCGATGCCGACCTGGAACCGCAAGATCCGCGTCTTCGCCGACTGGACCCTGGCGATGTTCCTCAAGCGCGAGGTCGTCTCCCTCGGTGCGATGGAGACGCCGCGCGAGGAGTTCTACGAGGCCGCCAAGCCGGCCCCGGTCGCCGCCGCGCCGAAGGAGAAGACCGAGGAGAAGGCCAAGGCCTCCTGACCCTCCCCCGGTCACCCGCCTGACGAAGGACCTCCCGCCATCCGTGGTGCGGGAGGTCCTTCGGCGTTGTACGGCAGCCCACCCGCCGGGTGGGCGAAGTGGCGGCTTTGCTCAGAGATGACGCGTGCCGGGGACTGCGGTGGGGCCCCGCAGGTGTTTACGTGGTGTCGGACATTCCGGGATTCCCCGTCACGGAGGTGTACACCATGGCAGACGCCGCGCTGCGGCTGCAGGGCCTCTTCGCACAGTTGCTGGGAGCACCGCCCCCGGTGCGCATCCGCGCCTGGGACGGTTCGCAGGCGGGCCCGCCGGGCGCGCCCACCCTGGTCGTACACCACCGCCGCGCCCTGCGCCGCCTGCTGTGGAAGCCGGGCGAACTGGGTCTGGCCCGCGCCTGGGTGGCGGGTGACCTGGACATCGAGGGCGACCTCTACACCGCCCTCGACCTGCTCGCCGGTGACATCTGGGAGCGCGGCGAGGACGCCCGCACCCTCACCCAGGCCCTGCGCGACCCCGAGGTCCGCTCCGCGGTCCGGGGCCTCGTCAGGCTCGCCGGGTCCCCGCTGCCGCCCGCCCCGCCTCCCGAGGAGGCCCGGGCCCCCCGCCGCCACCTGCACACCAAGCGCAGCGACAGACGCGCCATCAGCCACCACTACGACGTCGGCAACGACTTCTACGAGATCGTCCTCGGCCCGTCCATGGTGTACTCCTGCGCCTACTGGGACAGCCCCGACAGCCCGGACGCCACCCTCGAACAGGCCCAGCGGGACAAGCTCGAACTCGTCTGCCGCAAGCTCGGCCTGAGACCCGGTCAGCGGCTGCTCGACGTCGGCTGCGGCTGGGGCTCCATGGCCATCCACGCCGCCCGCGAGCACGGCGTGAGCGTCGTCGGCGTCACGCTCTCGCAGGAGCAGGCCGCCTACGCCCGCAAGCGCGTCGCGGAAGAGGGCCTCACCGACCGGATCGAGATCCGCGTCCAGGACTACCGCGACGTCCGCGACGGGCCGTACGACGCGATCTCCTCCATCGGCATGGCCGAACACGTCGGCGCCGAACGGTACCTGGAGTACGCCGACGGCCTGTACGACCTGCTCAAGCCCGGCGGACGGCTCCTGAACCACCAGATCGCCCGCCGCCCGCAGCGGGACGAGACGACGTACGAGGTCGACGCGTTCATCGACTCCTACGTCTTCCCCGGCGGTGAACTCCAGCCCGTCGGCGTCACCGTCACCCAGCTGGAGCGCGCCGGGTTCGAGGTGCGCGACGTCGAGTCGATCCGCGAGCACTACGCCCTCACGCTGCGCCGGTGGGTCACCCGCCTGGAGGCCGACTGGACGCGTGCCGTCCGGCTCACCGGGCCCGGCCGCGCCCGCGTCTGGCGCCTGTACATGGCCGCCTGCGCGGTCGCCTTCGAGCGCAACCGCATCGGCGTCAACCAGGTCCTGGCCGTGCGGGCCCCCGCATCAGGGGAGTCGGGCATGCCCCTGCGCGCCCGCACCTGGAACTGACACGGCGAAGGCCCCCTCTCCCACCGGTGGGAAAGGGGGCCTTCGGGCCTTCGCCGTGCCCGCTACTCCGCCTTGATCGCTTCCAGCATGTTCAGCCGGGCCGCCCGCCGGGCCGGCCACAGCGCCGCGAGGACACCCACCGTCGCGGCCAGCAGCAGGAAGACACCCATCCGCGCCCAGGGCAGGACCAGCGCGTAGGTCGGCATCTTGGAGGCCAGCAGCTCACCGGCCGCCCAGCCGAAGAACACGCCCAGGCCGATGCCCAGCACCCCGCCGAACAGCGAGATCACCAGGGACTCCATGCGGACCATCCGCTTGATGCCCTTGCGGTCCAGGCCGATCGCCCGGAGCATGCCGATCTCCTGGGAGCGTTCGAAGACCGACATGGCCAGGGTGTTGATGACCCCGAGGACCGCCACGATCACGGCCATGGCGAGCAGTCCGTAGAGCATGTTCAGCATCAGCGTGAACATCTTCGCGATCTCGTTGGAGATGTCCTGCTTGTCCTGGACCTTGATCGCCGGGTTGTTGTCGAGGGCCTTCTCCAGCTTGTCCTGCGCCGCGCCGGACGGGCCGCCGGAGGTCTTCGCCATGACCTTCATGACGTACGGGTCGGACGTGTGCGGCGCGAGCGCCGACTGGTCGAGCAGGATGCCGCTGAGGTACTCGTTGCCCTCGTAGGTACCGGCGACGGTGAACCGCTGCTTCTTGCCGTCCTCGAAGGCGACGCTGAAGCTCGAACCGGCCTTCCAGTGGTTCGCCTCGGCGGTCGTGGTGTCCACGACGACCTGGGAACCGCCCACCTTGAACGAACCGTCGTCGACCTTCGGGCCCGCCAGCTCGCCGATCGCGGCGCCGTTGACGCCGGTCAGATACTCGTCGGTCTTGCCGTCGACACGGGCGACCGCGTTGGTCAGCGCGCTCGTGGCGGTGACGCCGTCGGTCTGCCGCAGCTTCTTCTCGACGTCCGGGGAGAGCGGGTTGCCGTTCGCCATGGACACCACGTAGTCCGCCTTGATCGCGGACGCCGCCATCTTGTCGATGGCCTGCTGGAGGCTGCCCGCCGTCACCGTCATACCGGTGATCAGGGTCAGGCCGATCATCAGCGCCGAGGCGGTGGCCGCCGTACGGCGCGGGTTGCGCACCGAGTTCTGCCGGGCCAGCTTGCCGGAGACACCGAAGGCGCGCAGCACCGGCGCCGCCGCGGCGATCAGCGGCCGGGACAGCAGCGGGGTCAGGATGAACACGCCGATGATCAGCAGCACCGCGCCGAAGCCCATGGGCATCTGGCCGTCCGAGCCGTCCATGGTCGTGGCCATCAGGACCACCGCGACGCCCGCGGCCGAGAACAGGGTGCCCAGGGTGTTGCGCAGCACCAGCGACTTGGTCGTGGCCGTGGCGTGGACGCTGCTCATGGCCGCGACCGGCGGGATCTTCGCGGCCCGGCGGCCCGGCAGCCATGCCGCCAGCATGGTCACCAGGATGCCGACGGCGAACGCGACGGCGATCGTGGCCGGCTCGATGACCAGCGGGCCGTCGGGCACGGTCGCGCCGAACGAGCCCATCAGGGAGCGCATTCCGGCCCCGATGCCGATGCCCGCGACCAGACCGGTCACGGCGGCGACCGCCCCGACCACGAACGCCTCGATCAGCACCGACCGCGTCACCTGCCGGCGCGAGGCACCGACCGCCCGCATCAGCGCCAGCTCCTTGGTGCGCTGGGCGACCAGCATGGTGAAGGTGTTGGCGATGATGAAGGTGCCGACGAACAGGGCGATGCCGGCGAAGACCAGCAGGGCCGTCTGCATGCCGCTCATCGACTGGGAGATGGTCTCGGCCTGGTCGTCGGCCAGCTGCTTGCCCGTGGTGGTCTGGACGGTGCCCTCGGGCAGTGCCTTGTCCAGCTCCGCCTTGAGCGCGGTCTGCGAGACGCCCGGCTTCGCCGTGACGTCGATCTGGTCGTAGACGCCCGCCTTGCCGAACTGCTTCTGCGCGGTCGCCGTGTCGAACAGGGTCAGGGAGCCGCCGGCCGCGACATTGCCGTCGTCGGTGGTGAAGATGCCGGCGATCTTCGGGGTCAGGACCGGCCCGTCGACCGACATGCGTACGGTGTCGCCGACCTCGTACCCGGCGCGCTTCGCCGTCTCGGAGTCGATGAGGATCTCGCCCGGGCCCTTGGGCGCGTGTCCGCTCGTCAGGGGGTAACGGGGGTCCTTGTCCCCCCAGTAGTTGCCGCCCTGCGACTGGAAGCCCTCGCCGATCAGCTTGCCGTCCTTGTCGGCGATGGCCGTGAAGCCCTGCACGACGCCGATGGCGGACGCGGCGCCGGGAACGCGCTCGCTCTTGTCGAGCACGGCCCGGTCCAGGTCGTGGACCTTGCCGACCCGGTCGCCCTCGGATTCCTGGTAGTCCGAGGTCACGGCGACGTCGACCCGGTCGAAGCCCTTGGCGGAGCTCTTCTGGAACGCGTCGGAGATGGTGTTGGTGAAGACCAGGGTCCCCGACACGAAGGCCACGCCGAGCATCACGGCGAGCACGGTCATCAGGAGCCGGGCCTTGTGCGCGAGCACATTGCGCAAGGCGGTACGGAACATGGGTTCTTCTTCTCAGTCCTGTCGGTCCTGACGGGGGATCAGCTGGTGCGGCCCTTGGCGTCGAACGCCTTCATCCGGTCGAGCACCGAGTCGGCCGTCGGGCCGTGCATCTCGTCCACGATCCGGCCGTCCGCGAGGAAGACGACCCGGTCCGCGTAGGCCGCGGCCACCGGGTCGTGCGTCACCATCACCACCGTCTGGCCCAGCTCCCGCACGGAGTTGCGCAGGAAGCCCAGCACCTCGGCGCCGGAGCGCGAGTCGAGGTTTCCGGTGGGCTCGTCACCGAAGATGATCTCGGGCTTGGAGGCCAGCGCCCGCGCCACGGCGACGCGCTGCTGCTGACCGCCCGACAGCTGCGAGGGCCGGTGGCCCAGCCGGTCCGCCAGGCCGACCATGCGGATGACGGAGTCCAGCCACTGCTTGTCCGGCTTGCGGCCCGCGATGTCCATCGGGAGGGTGATGTTCTCCAGGGCCGTCAGGGTCGGCAGCAGGTTGAACGCCTGGAAGATGAAGCCGATCTTGTCCCGGCGCAGCTTGGTGAGCTGCTTGTCCTTCAGGGAGCCGAGCTCGGTGTCGCCGATGCGCACGGACCCGGAGGAGAAGGAGTCGAGACCGGCCACACAGTGCATCAGGGTCGACTTGCCGGAGCCGGAGGGGCCCATGATCGCGGTGAACTCGGCCTGCCGGAAGTCGGCGGAGACCCGGTCCAGGGCGACCACCTGGGTCTCACCCTGCCCGTAGATCTTCGAGAGATCCGTGGCGCGCGCGGCCACGGCGGTGGCCCGGTCGGCGAGGGAAGAGGTGGTCACGGGATGGCACTCCTGTCGGACGGTGATGCGGTCAGGGGGATGTGATCCATCGTCCGGGTCCCCCGCCGCCGTGTAGTCACCCGCAGTTCCCGTTCCGAGGGCCGACTTCGGTCTGACCAGGAGCGGCGGTGTCATACCTGGGGATGACGAACGCCCCTGAGCGGCCCCGGTGTCGGGAACCCGAGAGGCCCTGATGTCGAGAACAGGTGGAGTGCCCTCGTTCGGGCGGTGAAATTCCGTCATTCCGTATGCGGCGCCCACCGCCGCACGGAAGGCTATTGGCAAGTGCGGATGGCGCGTTCCGGGTGCTGATGCACCCTCAGACGTCAATAAAATAAGACAACATCGGTCCGTGCTTCCGCTGTTCGGGGGATCCGTCCCGATAGTCTCGGAACCTCGACGCGGAGCCCATGGCCTGCCCGGATGGTGGAATGCAGACACGGCGAGCTTAAACCTCGCTGCCCCTTCGCGGGCGTGCCGGTTCGAGTCCGGCTCCGGGCACCTTCCGACTCCTGCATGGTTCATTGAAGACTTCACGGCATGCCCGTTGACAGCGGGCGCATGCCGTCGGAAACTCACATCCGACAGTAGTGAAATATTTTTCACCACGCGAACAAGCCTCCGTGAACCTGAGAGAGAAGGTGCCCGATGCGCACCACCGTCGGCATCATCGGAGCCGGCCCCGCCGGCCTCCTCCTCGCCCGGCTGCTCCACAACGCGGGCATCGACTCGGTCGTCCTGGAGAGCCGCGACCGTGCCTACGTCGAACGGCGGCAGCGGGCCGGGATCCTGGAGCAGGGCACGGCCGACGTAGTGCGCGCGGCCGGCGCCGGGGAGCGCATGGACCGCGAGGGCCTGCGCCACGACGGCATCGAACTGCGCTTCGACCGCCGACGGCACCGCGTCGACTTCCCCGCCCTCACCGGTGGCCGGTCCGTGATGGTCTACGCCCAGACCGAGGTCTGCAAGGACCTCATCTCCCTCCAGCTCCAGGAGGGCGGCCCGCTGCTGTTCGAGGCGGAGGCGCTGGCCGTGGAGGACGCCGCCACCGACGCCCCGCGCGTCCGCTTCCGGCACGAGGGGAGCGAGGGCGTCCTGGAGTGCGAGTACGTCGTCGGCTGCGACGGCTTCTGGGGTGTGGCCCGGTCGGCGATCCCGGCCGAACTGACCCAGGTCTTCGAACGGACGTACCCCTTCGGCTGGCTCGGCATCCTCGCTGACGTACCGCCCTCGCACGACGAGCTGGTCTACGCCCGCCACGACCGAGGCTTCGCCCTCCTGTCCATGCGCTCGCCGTCCGTCTCCCGCCTCTACCTCCAGGTGCCCGACGGCACCGACGCCGGGGCGTGGAGCGACGAGGAGATCTGGGACGAGCTGGAGCGCCGCTTCGAGACCGCCGACGACTGGCGCCTGGAGCGCGGCCCGATCACCCAGAAGTCCGTCACCCCCATGCGCTCCTACGTCCACGAGCCCATGCGCCACGGCCGCCTCTTCCTCGCGGGTGACGCGGCGCACATCGTGCCGCCGACCGGAGCCAAGGGGCTGAATCTCGCCGTCGGCGACGTCGTGACGTTCGCCCGGGCCCTGACACACCGGAAGGAGACCGGTTCGGCGGAACTGCTGGACGCCTATTCACAGACCTGCCTGCGCCGCGTCTGGCAGGCCGAGCGGTTCTCCTACGACATGACGACCCTGCTGCATCGCGCCCCCGGCGCGACCGGCTTCGAGGACCGGCTCCAGCTCGCCCGGCTGGAGCGGATCGCCTCCAACCGCGCCGCCGAGACCGACCTGGCGGAGGGGTACACGGGCTTCCCCTTCGGCTGAGGTTCGGGCGACGTGATGAATGACCCCCTCCGGTGAGGGGAATCACGAAGCCGCGTAGCGTGTTGGGCAGCACGATGAGGGAAAGATCCTCCCCAAGCACTAGGGTCATTCCTTTGCCTACCTATTACTCTTGAGCCAAGGCCATGACGTGTGGCCATGGAGGAGTGAAATGAGGAGCAGAAACCCGGTCTTCTCGCGACGGGGGTTCAGCCGCGACAACGGCTACGCGGGCTTCAACACCGCGCCGCAGGCCGGGGGTCCCGCTGTCGCCACGCAGGGCAACCCGTACGCGCAGCCGACGGGCGACCAGTACGCGCAGAACCCGTACGCGCAGAACCCTTACGCCCAGCAGGACCTGCAGCACGGCGCACCGCCGCAGGCGCCGGCCACCACAGGCCGGATGACCATCGACGACGTCGTCCTGCGCACGGCGAGCACGCTCGGTGTGCTCATCCTCACCGCCGCGCTCTCCTGGGCCCTGCTGCCGATCGACGACGCCAACATCAGCCGTAGCTACGGCATCGGTATCGGCGCCGCGCTGATCGGCATGGTCCTGGCGTTCGTCCAGTCCTTCAAGCGCAAGGCCTCGCCCGCGCTGATCCTGACGTATGCGGCGTTCGAGGGTGTCTTCCTCGGCGTCGTCTCCAACATCGTCGACAACCGCATCGCCGACGGCGCGGCCATGCAGGCCGTGATCGGCACCATGGCGGTCTTCGCCGGTGTGCTGATCGCCTACAAGGCCGGCTGGATCCGCGTCAACCGCCGCTTCTACGGCTTCGTGATGGCGGCCGCGCTCGGCTTCATCCTGCTGATGACCGTGAACCTGCTGTTCGCGGTGTTCGGCGGCGGTGACGGCCTCGGCTTCCGCAGCGGTGCCCTCGGCGTCATCTTCGGCGTCATCGGCATCATCCTCGGCGCCTGCTTCCTCGCCCTGGACTTCAAGCAGGTCGAGGACGGCATCGCCTACGGTGCTCCGCGCGAGGAGGCGTGGTTCGCGGCCTTCGGCCTCACGCTGACGCTGGTGTGGATCTACCTGGAGTTCCTGAGGCTCATCTCGATCCTCAACAGCAGCGACTAGTACGGCCAGTCCTGACCGTCGCACGCGATAGGGCCCCGGCTTCGGCCGGGGCCCTTCTCGTTGTCCTCTGTCGTTGTCCGCGCCTAGAGCAGTTTGCGCGCGGCCCTCCTCAGGTCGTACTCGTGGACGATCGCCTTGGCGTGGCCGTAGGCCAGGTTGTGTTCGTGCCGGAGCCAGCTGACCTTTTCCTCGAAGCGGAAGAGCGCCGGACCGTCTTCGACGGTGCGAAGCCAGTCGGTGATTTCACGACCGGTGCAGTGCGGGATGCGGGCTAGCAGGTTGCGATGGGTCTCTTCGGAGAAGACTTGGGACATCGGCGCCTCCGGACGCTGGGATGTAAGCCGGTCCTTCAGGTCACCGTGCCTGAGTGTTCGCCCGTTGGCAACAGTCCCGGTGCGACGCGTACGCTCGCGGCGTGGTTGATACGACGCCTCTGACCCGTGCGGTGGATCACTTCGCCGATCGTTTGAGGGCCGCGCCCCAGAGCCGGCTGCAGCGGGGCGCTGCCGCCGAGGCTCTCGGGCTGGCCCGGGAGTTGGCCCGGAGGGCGCAGGCCCTTGAGGAGCCGGGGGTGGAGCCTCGGGAGATGCCGGATGCGGGGATGTTTGCTGCCGCAGATCAGATCACTGTTGCCGTGCATGATCTGGCGGTGGTGATTCCCAGTGAGGCCGATGTCGATGACGCGGTGAGGGTGGTGGAGGAGGCGCAGAAGCGGGCGGGGGTTTAGCGCCGTTCGCGTGGGCCGGTTGTGTGTGGTTGCTCGCGCCCACGCGGCGGAGCCGTACATCGATACAGCCCCGCGCCCCTAGAGGGACGCGATCACTCGGTCGGCCAGGATGTAGACGTTCTCTTCGCCGCACTCGAAGGTGAGCGAGTACGCCCCTGATACGCCCGAGCCGCCCAGGAGAATCGGGGTCTCGCCCGCGCGCAGTGCTGTCGCGAGGTGTTCCGCTGTTTCGCGGTGGCCCGGGGTCATGCAGAGGGTCGTGCCGTCGGCGAAGACGTAGACGTCGAGGGTGCCCAGCGGGCCCGGGCGGACGTCCGTCAGTTCCACGCGGGAGGAGGCCAGCTCCTCCAGGGTCGCGACCGTGCGCTCGTGGTCGTTCGCCACGGGGGACTGCGCCGGTACGAAGTCCGGGTGGGAGGGGTGGCGGCGGCGGGCCGCGGCCAGCTCCGGGGACTCGGCGGCCGGTTCCTCGGTGTCCGCGCCCGACTCGGAGACCGGCTCCAGACCCGCGAAATCGGCCTGCCGGGGCAGGAACAGATCGGGGTCGGGCAGGCCCAGCAGGGTCGGGGCGTCGGAGGCGTCACGGGTCTCCTGGGCGGCCCAGAACGCCCGCGCCTCGGCGAGCTCCCGCTCCCGCTCCTCGGCCAGGGCGGCCGCGACGGCGGCGCGTATCTCCTCGGCGTCGGCATGGCTGCGGGCGGCCGGCAGCAGCGCACGCGTGGTGGCGGCCCGGCTCTCGGCCAGCGCGGTGTGCAGGGCCGCGACCTGTCGCCGCAGCTGCAGAACGGTGCGCAGGACGGCAACGCCCACGGCGCCCGTGGCGGCCGTGGTGACCAGCAACGCGATCGGCATGGCGCTCACTGACGTACTCCCGGTTCAAAGTCGACCCCCGACTTCCTACATCAGCTTGAAGGGCGGACTAACCAGCTGTCAGTGCGTAACGTCACCAAACGGACAGGGCTTCGCCCTCGGGGGAGGGGGTGTGGCTACTGTGACCTGCGCTTCTCCCCGGATGGAGGGAGATAGGTCACATCCTGGGGGAGATTGGATCACAAAACGGCCCAGAACCCTGGGGTTTCCGGGGTTCCGGGCCGGTACCTCACAGCCGGTGCCAGGACGGCTACGGTGCGGTGCTCAGCTGAGGCGCTCGATGACCATGGCCATGCCCTGGCCGCCGCCGACGCACATCGTCTCCAGACCGAACTGCTTGTCGTGGAACTGGAGGGAGTTGATGAGCGTGGTGGTGATGCGGGCGCCGGTCATACCGAAGGGGTGGCCGACGGCGATGGCGCCGCCGTTGACGTTCAGCTTCTCCAGCGGGATGCCCAGGTCGCGGTAGGAGGGGATCACCTGGGCGGCGAACGCCTCGTTGATCTCGACCAGGTCGATGTCGTCGATCGACAGGTTCGCGCGGCGCAGCGCCTGCTTGCTCGCCTCGACCGGGCCGAGGCCCATGATCTCGGGGGAGAGGCCGGAGACGCCGGTCGACACGATGCGGGCGAGCGGGGTGAGGCCCAGCTCGCGGGCCTTGGTGTCGGACATGATCACGAGCGCGGCGGCACCGTCGTTCAGCGGGCAGCAGTTGGCGGCGGTGACCAGGCCGTCCGGGCGGAAGACCGGCTTGAGGCCCTGGACGCCCTCCAGGGTGACGCCGGCGCGGGGGCCGTCGTCCTTGGAGACGACCGTGCCGTCGGGGAGCGTCACCGGGGTGATCTCGCGCTCCCAGAAGCCGTTCTTGATGGCTTCCTCGGCGAGGTTCTGCGAGCGGACGCCGAACTCGTCCATGTCCTGGCGGGTGACGCCCTTGGCGCGGGCCAGGTTCTCGGCGGTCTGGCCCATCGCGATGTACGGGTCGGGCAGCAGGCCGTCCTCGCGCGGGTCGTGCCAGGTCGAGCCCTCGGACTGGGCGGTCTCGACGGTGCGGGCCTCGGCGTCGGCGAAGAGCGGGTTGTGCGTGTCGGGCAGGCCGTCGGAGCTGCCCTTCGCGTACCGGGAGACGGTCTCGACGCCGGCCGAGATGAAGACGTCGCCCTCGCCGGCCTTGATGGCGTGCAGGGCCATGCGGGAGGTCTGCAGGGAGGAGGAGCAGTACCGGGTGACGGTACAGCCCGGCAGGTGGTCCATCCCCGCCTGTACGGCCACGATGCGGCCGAGGTTGTGGCCCTGCTCGCCGCCGGGCAGGCCGCAGCCGAGCATCAGGTCGTCGATGTCCTTGGGGTCCAGCTCGGGGACCTTGGCCAGGGCGGCCTGGACGATCGTCGCGGTCAGATCGTCCGGGCGGAGGTCCTTGAGAGAGCCCTTGACGGCGCGGCCGATGGGGGAGCGGGCGGCTGAGACGATCACGGCTTCGGGCATCACGGCTCCATTGACGTACCGGGTGGTCTGCTTGGGCTGTCTGGGAAGTTACCCGTACGTATGGCCTGGGTCACGGGTCTCGCGGTGTGACCCTGACCGCAGTTTACTAAGCGCTTGCTTTCCCTGTCCTCAATTCGAGGGCGTCGCGGGCGCCGGCTCCTGCTCGGGCACCCGCCGGCGCCGCCTCCGCTTCAGCAGGGCCCAGGGTCCCCGCGACCCGGTCGGCATCGCCGCCGCGACCTCCGTGCCCGCCTCCGAGGCGGCCTCCGCCGCCGCCCGGGCCACCGGCAGGAAGCCCTCGCGACGGGAGGCGTCCGGGCGCTCCTCCTCGGCCGGCCACAGGCCGAGGGAGGCGCAGACGCTCGGCAGGACCGCCATCGCCGCCGTCGCGTAGCCCTCGGCGGAGGGGTGGTAGCTGTCGGGCCCGAACAGCTCGCGCGGGTTCTCGGCGAACTCGGGGCCCAGCAGGTCGCCCAGGGACACCGTCCGGCCGCCCTGCTCGACCACCCCGATCGTCTGGGCTGCCGCCAGCTGGCGGGAGGCCCGGCGCGCCAGCCAGCGCAGCGGCTGCCGGACCGGCTCGATCGTGCCCAGGTCGGGACAGGTGCCGACCACCACCTCCGCACCGGCCGTGCGCAGCCGCCGTACCGCCGAGGCCAGGCAGCGCACCGAGCGGGTCGGGGGCATGCGGTGGGTGACGTCGTTCGCGCCGACCATGATCACGCAGATGTCGGGCGCCGGATCGGGGTCGGCCAGCACCAGGGCCACCTGGCGGTCCAGGTCGTCCGAACGGGCCCCGGGCGTCGCCACCGTGCGCAGCTGCACCGGGCACTCCGCCAGCGCCGCGAGGCCCGACGCCAGCAGCGCCCCCGGTGTCTGCCCGGACCGGTGCACGCCCTGGCCCGCGGCCGTGGAGTCGCCCAGCATGGTCAGCCGCAGCGGCGACTGACCGGGGCCGGCGTACGCACGGCCGTACAGCCCGTCCGCGTGCGGCACGTGACCTGACGTGCCGTTGCCCACCCGGCGCCGCGCCAGCTGGACCTCGGCCAGCACCAGCCCCACGGCGGCCGCCCCCGCCAGACCGATACCGCCGCCGCCGTATGCCGCGCCGGCCGCGATCCGCCGGGCCACTCTCGCCCTCGACATGCTCGTCATGCGTCGCCGCCACCTCCTCGAACCCGTACACCCTGTGCTTGCCCCGTACAGGCCGTCGCCCAATCTCAACGCGGAGTGAACGACCGTCACGGACGACGGGCAGCACATAGGCTGGCGGCACCACACAGACCACTTCTTCTGCGGCATCCGGAGACAACGGTGCAGTTCCACGACTCGATGATCAGCCTCGTCGGCAACACCCCGCTGGTGAGGCTCAACAGCGTGACCAAGGGCATCAGGGCGACCGTCCTGGCCAAGGTGGAGTACTTCAACCCCGGCGGGTCCGTGAAGGACCGCATCGCCCTGCGCATGATCGAGGCGGCGGAGGAGAGCGGCGCGCTCAAGCCCGGCGGCACGATCGTGGAGCCGACCAGCGGCAACACCGGGGTCGGACTCGCCATCGTGGCGCAGCAGAAGGGGTACAAGTGCATCTTCGTGTGCCCCGACAAGGTGAGCACCGACAAGATCAACGTGCTGCGGGCGTACGGCGCCGAGGTGGTCGTGTGCCCGACCGCGGTGGACCCCGAGCACCCGGACTCGTACTACAACGTCTCCGACCGGCTGGTCCGTGAGACGCCGGGCGCCTGGAAGCCCGACCAGTACTCCAACCCCCACAACCCGCTCTCCCACTACCACTCCACCGGCCCGGAGCTGTGGGAGCAGACGGAGGGGAAGATCACCCACTTCGTCGCGGGCGTGGGCACCGGCGGCACCATCTCCGGGACCGGGCGCTACCTCAAGGAGATCAGCGACGGCACGGTGCAGGTCGTCGGCGCCGACCCCGAGGGCTCCGTCTACTCCGGCGGCTCCGGGCGGCCGTACCTCGTCGAGGGCGTCGGCGAGGACTTCTGGCCCACCGCCTACGACCGGACCGTCGCGGACGAGATCGTCGCCGTGTCCGACAAGGACTCCTTCCAGATGACCCGCCGCCTGGCCAAGGAGGAGGGCCTCCTGGTCGGCGGCTCCTGCGGCATGGCGGTCGTGGCCGCGCTGGAGGTCGCCGGGCGGCTCGGCCCGGACGACGTCGTGGTGGTGCTGCTGCCGGACAGCGGGCGCGGCTACCTCAGCAAGATCTTCAACGACGAGTGGATGGCCGACTACGGCTTCCTGGAGGACTCGGGCCCGAGCGCCCGCGTCGGCGACGTCCTCGCCGACAAGGAGGGCGACCGCATGCCCTCCCTCGTCCACATGCACCCCGACGAGACGGTCGGCCAGGCCATCGACGTGCTGCGCGAGTACGGCGTCTCGCAGATGCCGGTCGTCAAGCCGGGCGCGGGCCACCCCGACGTGATGGCCGCCGAGGTCGTCGGCTCGGTCGTGGAACGCGAGCTGCTCGACGCGCTGTTCAGCAAGAGCGCCTCCCTGGAGGACCCGCTGGAGAAGCACATGTGCGGCCCGCTGCCCCAGGTCGGCTCCGGCGAACCGGTCGAGGACCTGATGGCCGTGCTGGGCAAGGCCGACGCGGCGATCGTCCTGGTCGAGGGCAAGCCGACCGGTGTCGTCAGCCGGCAGGACCTGCTGTCCTTCCTCGCCCGGACCGGGAAAGCGGCGGCGGCCACCAGGTGAACCACCCGTGAACCGGGTGAACTTGCGGCGTCCGTGATCTTCGCGGACTTCGCGGAAGTGGTACGAGCGTGTCACGTTCGCGCAGCACCCGCTTAACACGAGTCCTGCACATTGGTGGGTGTCGGCAGGGCGGGAGCGGCTCCCCGCCCCGGCCGACGCCGTAGGCGTCACGGACCTCCGGAGCGGCTCCCGGACCTCCATGGACCCTACTGACGCGCCAGCCCGGCCCTGACCAGGCCCGCGTCCCTCGCGGGGACCGCCGTCGTCCCGCCCCCCGAACAGGGGGTGCGGCGGTCCCCGCGCATCATCTCCCCGGCCTCAGCCGGCCCGGCTCGTCGCCCAACTCCCCAGCAGCGCCAGGCGCTCCGCCGTCTCCGAGCCCGGCTCCGGCGCGTAGGCGACGATCGTCTGGTCCGGTGCCCCGGGGATCGCGAGGGTCTCGTACGGGAGGGTCAGCAGGCCGGCGACCGGGTGCCGCAGCTGCTTCACCCCGTGGTCGCAGGGCTTGACCAGATGGTCGGCCCACAGGCGGCGGAAGTCCTCGCTGACGCGGGAGAGTTCCGCGACGAGTTCCCCGGTGGCGGAGTCCCCCGGGTGGTGGCCCGCCTGCAGCCGCAGATGGGCGACCGTCTGGCCCGCGATCGCGGACCAGTCCGGATAGACCTCGCGGGCGGTGGGATCGAGGAAGACGCGGCGCGGGATGTTGCGCTCGTCGGAGCCGGCGCCGGTGAAGTCGAGCAGGGCGTCGGCGAGCGCGTTCCAGCCGAGCACCTCCATCCGGTGGTCCAGGACGTACGCCGGGTTGCGGTCCATGCCGTCGAGGATCAGCTGGACACCCGGGCGCACCCTCGACCCGCCCGGAACGTTCTCCGCCCGACGGGGCCGGGCGACCGCCCGCAGATACGCGTGCTCCGCCTCGTCCAGCCGCAGCACCCGCGCCACCGCGTCCAGCACGGCGTCGGACACGCCCCCGGACTTCGTCCGGGCGGGGTCCCCCGGCCCCCTGCCCTGCTCCAGACGGACGTAGTAGTCGACGCTCACCCCGGCGAGCTGCGCCACCTCCTCGCGGCGCAGACCCGGGACACGGCGGCGGCCGTAGGTGGGCAGCCCCACCTCCTCGGGCTGGATACGGGCGCGGCGCGAGCGCAGGAAATCTCCCAGTTCTCCGTCCATGCCTTCGAGCCTAGGCCCCCCGCGCGCGCTGAGCCTGGTACTGGCAGACCCAGGAAAAGCGCCCCCCTGGGTAGGGCGGCCGAGGGCGCCGAGGGTGGTGGACGAGGCCGGGGAGACGCCCCGGCCACCACCGAGGGGATCTCCCATGTCGTACGAGAACCTGGCCGGCCGCACCGCCGTCGTCACCGGGGCCGCGAGCGGGATCGGCGAGGCCATCGCCGTCCTGCTGGCCGCCCGGGGCGCACGGGTGGCGCTGCTGGCCCGGCGTGAGGAACGGCTGACGGAGCTCGCCGGGAAGATCCGCGCCGACGGCGGACAGGCCCTGGCCGTCGTCGCGGACGTCACCGACGACGCGTCCGTGGAAGCCGCCGCCGACCGGATCCACACCGAGTACGGGCCCGTCGACCTGGTCGTCAACTCCGCCGGCGTCATGCTGCCGCACCCCGTCGACGCCCGGCGCACCGACGAGTGGCAGCGCATGCTCGACACCAACGTCGCCGGGGTGCTGCGGATCACCGGCGCCTTCACCGGCGACCTGGTGGGCGCGGCGGCCGACGGCCGTACGGCCGACATCGTGAATATCTCGTCCATCGCCGCGCACATGAGCTTCCCGAACTACGCGGTGTACGGCGCGACCAAGGCGGCCGTCACCTACCTGTCGGACTCCCTGCGCGGTGAGTTCGGGCCGCGGGACGTCCGGGTCACCAACATCGAACCCGGGTTCGTCGAGAGCGAGCTGCTCACCCACATCGGCGACGCGGAACTGGCCCGGCAGGTTGCGGAGCTGCGGGACCAGGTGGGCACGCTGTCCGCCGAGGAACTGGCCGACCTGGTGGCCTACACGACCAGCCGGCCGCGCCGGGTCAATCTGCGGCAGATCGTCGCGCTGCCCACCCGGCAGGCCTGAACCGCCTACGCCCGCTCAGTCCTCCCAGCCGCTGTCCCGGGAGGACCTGCGGCGGCCGAACAGATCCGGGTTGGTGCGCAGGGCCTGGACGACGTTGACGCCCACGATGCCGGCCCAGGCGACGAGCATGCCGGGCAGCCGGGCCACGCCCCCGCCGATCGCGGACAGCGGCACCGCGAGGACCAGGGAGACGATGCCGAAGCCGAAGCGCTCGCCCCAGGAGTCCGTGGGGCGCGGCGACCGGGACTCCCGGGCCGTCTGCATCTGCTGCTCGGCGAGCTGCCGGCGCACCCGGCGGTCCACCGCGCCGTCGATCCGCTGGTCGACCTTCTCCAGGAACGAGTCGACCAGCGCGGACTCGTACTCCTCGCCCAGCTCCCTGCGCGCGTGCAGGGTGGCGTCGAGTTCCTTCTTGAGCTCGGTGTCCCGCGCGTCCATTCCGGTCATGAGACCCAAGGTAGAAAGAAGCAGGGCCCGCCGCACTGGGGTTAGCCCCCGTGTCGGGACGGGGGCGACCCGGGGCAGCCCGGGGGCGGCCCTCCACTCCCGCTTGCCGGTCTGCATATGCTCATGCAGAATCCTCAGCTACTGAATAGGCGAGGGGGAGCACGTCATGAGCGTGACCGACAGCCCTGCCGCGCGGCTCCAGGCGCTCTTCGAGGGCCACCGGCTGACGCCGACCCAGCGGCGCATCGCGCACAGCATGGTGCGCCGGGCCGCCGATGTGCCGTTCCTGTCGAGCGTGGAGCTCGCCGAACTGGCCGGGGTCAGCCAGCCGTCCGTGACCCGCTTCGCCGTGGCCCTGGGCTTCGACGGCTATCCGGCCCTGCGCCGCCATCTGCGCGAGGTCGCCCCGGCCGAACCCGCGGCGGACGCCGGGTCCGTCAACGAGTACCAGCAGGCCGTCGAGGCCGAGATCGAGAACCTGCGCCACCTTGCGGAGGCCCTGGCCGACACCGGGCCCGTGCAGCGGGCCGGGCGCCTCCTCGCGGCCTCCCGTCCGCTCCCCGTCCTGGGCCTCAGGGCGGCCGCCGCCCAGGCACACGGCTTCGCCTACTTCGCCGCCAAGGTCCATCCCGACGTACGGCTGCTCAACGAGGGCGGCACGATGGTCCAGGACCGCATCGACGCCGCCGTCCGGGCCGGTGCGACCGCACTGCTCTGTTTCGCCCTGCCCAGGCATCCCCGCGAGGTCGTCGACACCCTCGCCCACGCCAAGGAGGCCGGGCTGACCGTCGTCACGGTCGCCGACTCCGCCTTCGCACCGGTCGCCAAGGTGTCCGACCTGCTCATCCCCGCCGCGGTCGGCACCGGCCTGGCCTTCGACACGGCCTGCGCGCCGATGCTGCTCGGCCGGGTGCTGCTGGAGGCAATGTGCGACGACCTGCCCGAGGCCCAGTCCCGCCTGGAGGAGTTCGACGCGAAGGCGGCGGCGCGGGGGCTGTTCGTGGACTGACGGCAGGGGCATCGTCCTCTCATCCGTGTCTCACGTTGCGTCGCTAACGTGCGTCTCTGCCCCCCAGAGGCTTCGGAGACCGTACGGAGGCTGAACGTGA
The DNA here is from genome assembly GCF_018604545.1 of Streptomyces koelreuteriae. GTDB lineage: Bacteria > Actinomycetota > Actinomycetes > Streptomycetales > Streptomycetaceae > Streptomyces > Streptomyces koelreuteriae. The sequence goes on from NZ_CP075896.1 coordinate 4,987,294, forward strand.
CGCGCAGTGGACATGGACACGGACATGCACACGGACATGGACTGGCCCGGGTCGCCGTCGTCGTACGGGCGGGGGCCGCACCGCTGTGGTGGCTGGGCGTGTGTGCCGCGGGCGTCGGCGTCCTCACGCCGGGACTGACCGGCCGCCGCATCGGCGTCCTGGCCGGGGCGGCACTGTTCGTCCTGGCGACGGCGGCGGTGGCCCACGGAGGCCGCAAGCGCTACGTCACCCTGGCCGCCTCCGCGTCCCGCGCCGCCAAGCACGACGTACTCCAGGACCGCGCGGTGACGGTACGCAACTGGCGCCGCCACCACCGCTGGTGGCTCCTCCTCGCCTTCCTCACCGCCCTGGCCACCGCCTTCGCCACCCCGGCCACCGGTGGCCTGCTCCTGGCCGGCTGCGGAGCGGGCCTATGGCTCAAGGCGGCCTGGCTGGGCCGCCGGGAGCGGTCCGACGAGGCGCTGCTGTGGGTCCGGGTGGACTGGCTGCGCGGGGACGCGGGCAGCCCGGCGGGCAAGCAGGTCAAGGCGTACCGCAGCACGGGCATCGCAGCGGGGGACGCGGCCCCGGGCGGGGCGCGCAGGAAATCACCGTCGCTGGTGTAGTCGGCCTTCCAGGGGCGCGGGGAACTGCGCGAACAACCACAACGCACCCGCAGACCGGTGACTACGGAAGCCCCAACGGCGACTGCGTCAGCCCCTCCACATACGCCCCACCAGACTCCGCCACAACCTCCTGAACCGTCTGCGCCTCCCGCACGACCGCGAAGACCACACCCCCTTCCCCACCCGGCCCGAACCCATAAACCCCAGGCCGCAGAAGGGAGTTGTACCCATAGTGATGCGCGAAGTAATACGCCCCCGTATCCAGCGCCGCCGCGTAATCCCCCTGCTCCAGCACCGGCATGGACCGCCCCTCCGCCAGCAGATCCCCCGAGAAACAGGCCGGCCCCGCGACGTCCTGCACCACGACGGGCCCCTCCTTCACCCGCCCCTTCGCGTCGTACGCCCCGATCCGCAGCGGCCAGCTCTCCGGCGCGTACACCGTCCGCGTGGCGACCTGCACCCCGGCATGCGTCACCGCCACCGCCCGCCCGCCGGAGGACTTCGCGTACTCGACCCGCGCCACCACCGTGCCGTGCTTGGCCAGCAGTGACCGCCCGAACTCCGTGACCAGCCCGTACCGCCCGTCGAACAGCCCCGGCACCTCCTCGGCCAGCGTCCGCGCGTATTGCTCGTACGTCGGCGTCGTCGCGTCCGACGCGAAGTTCACCGGCAGCCCGCCGCCGATGTCGAGCGTGTCGATCTGCTGACGCCCGATCCGCCGGTTGATCTCCTCGGCGAGCGCGTACACCTCCGCGACCCCCCGGGCCAGCAGCGACAGCGGGATGCCCTGGGACCCGGTGTGCGCGTGCAGCCGGGTCAGCCACGGGCGGTCCTGGTACGCCCGTACGACCCACTCCCGGGCCCCCTCGTCACGCAGCGCCACCCCGAACTTCGAGGTCGCCGTGGCCGTCGAGGTCGCCCCGATCGAGCCCCCGCCGACCTGCGGATTCACCCGGATCCCGAGCGGTGAGCGACTGCCGCCGGCATCGGCGTTCATCAGGCCGTCGAGGCGGTCCAGCTCCTGCGGATTGTCCGCGTTGACGGCGATGCCCAGGTCCAGCGCCTCGCGCAGCTCGGCCGGTGTCTTGGCGGGGGAGTCCAGGACCGTCATCTCCGGGCTCAGCCCCGCCGCCCGTGCCAGTGCCAGCTCGCCCGGGCTCGCCACCTCCGCTCCGATGCCCTCCTCGCGCAGCAGCCGCAGCACCGGCACCAGCGGGGTCGCCTTCACCGCGAAGGCGTGCAGCACGGGCGTGCCCGGGGCCACGACCGCGTCGAACGCCGCCCGCAGCTCCGCCGCCGACTCCCGGATGCCGGTGACGTCCAGCAGCCCGACGACGGGGCTGTCGGCCCCGACCAATCCCTGCTCCACGGCCGCCCGCACCGCCTCGTCCCGCCGGGCCGCCCGCCCGGCGCCGAATTCGCCTGCCTGAATGTCGTCATCCATGGATCCAGCCAAACATCCGGGGCACCGCCGCGCCGACCGCCCCATGTATTGACTAGCTCTATTCATGAAGCCAGGATGTGAATAGACGTAACAACAGACCGCCGGGAGGCAGCCCATGTCAGGACCCCGCCCCGTCCGAGCATCGCGCGGCACGGAACCGAGCGCCCTGGGATGGCAGCAGGAAGCCGCCCTGCGGATGCTGCAGAACAACCTCGACCCGGAGGTCGCCGAGCACCCCGACAAGCTCGTCGTCTACGGCGGCACCGGCAAGGCGGCCCGCGACTGGCGCTCCTTCGACGCGATGGTCCGCACCCTGAGGACGCTCAAGCAGGACGAGACGATGCTCGTCCAGTCGGGCCGACCCGTCGGTGTCATGCAGACCCACGAGTGGGCCCCGCGCGTCCTCATCGCCAACTCCAACCTCGTCGGCGACTGGGCGAACTGGGAGGAGTTCCGCCGCCTGGAGGCCCTCGGCCTGACCATGTACGGGCAGATGACCGCCGGCTCCTGGATCTACATCGGCACCCAGGGCATCCTCCAGGGCACCTACGAGACCTTCGCCGCCGTCGCCGCGAAGAAGTTCGGCGGCACCCTCGCGGGGACGATCACCCTCACCGCCGGTCTCGGCGGCATGGGCGGCGCCCAGCCGCTCGCCGTGACGATGAACGACGGTGTGGCGATCTGCATCGACTGCGACCCGCGTGCCATCGAGCGGCGGATCGAGCACCGGTACCTGGACGTGAAGGCCGAGTCCCTCGACCACGCCCTCCAGCTGGCCACCGAGGCCCGTGACGCCCGCCGGCCGCTGTCCATCGGGGTCCTCGGCAACGCCGCCGAGCTGCTGCCGCAGCTGCTCGCCATGGGCGCCCCCATCGACATCGTGACCGACCAGACCTCCGCCCACGACCCGCTGGCCTATCTGCCCCTCGGCACGGCCTTCGAGGACATGGCCGACGCCGCCGCGAAGGACCCGGCCGGGTTCACCACCCGGGCCCGCGAGTCCATGGCCACGCACGTCGAGGCCATGGTCGGCTTCATGGACGCCGGCGCCGAGGTCTTCGACTACGGCAACTCCATCCGGGGCGAGGCCCAGCTCGCCGGCTACGACCGGGCCTTCGCCTTCCCCGGCTTCGTCCCCGCCTACATCCGCCCGCTGTTCTGCGAGGGCAAGGGCCCCTTCCGCTGGGCCGCGCTGTCCGGCGAGGCCTCCGACATCGCGAAGACCGACAAGGCGATCCTCGACCTCTTCCCGGAGAACGAGTCCCTGGCCCGCTGGATCAAGATGGCGGGGGAGCGGGTCCACTTCCAGGGCCTGCCCGCCCGGATCTGCTGGCTCGGCTACGGCGAGCGAGACAAGGCCGGTGAGCGGTTCAACGACATGGTCGCGAGCGGGGAGCTGGCCGCGCCGGTCGTCATCGGCCGCGACCACCTCGACTGCGGCTCCGTCGCCTCCCCCTACCGGGAGACCGAGGCCATGCTCGACGGCTCCGACGCGATCGCCGACTGGCCGCTGCTCAACGCGATGGTGAACGTGGCGTCCGGGGCGTCCTGGGTCTCCCTGCACCACGGGGGCGGCGTCGGCATGGGGCGGTCGATCCACGCCGGGCAGGTGACGGTGGCCGACGGCACGAAACTGGCCGGGGAGAAGATCCGCCGCGTCCTCACGAACGACCCCGGCATGGGCGTCATCCGGCATGTCGACGCCGGGTACGACATCGCGGAGTCCGTCGCACAGGACAAGGGCGTCCGGGTCCCGATGCGCGAGGGTGACGACGCGTGACCCAGGAAACCGCCGACGCGCTGCCGGACCCCACCGGCGACTCCTTCCACCGGATGTGGCGCGAGCTGCTCCCCCTCGGCCGTCACCCCGCCTCCGGCGGCTACCGGCGCTTCGCCTGGAGCGGGGTCGACGGGGACTGCCGGGCCTGGTTCCAGGAGCAGGCCCGGGCGCGCGGCCTCACCTACGAGACCGACCGGAACGGCAACCAGTGGGCCTGGCTCGGTGATCCCGCCGCCGGGGACGCCGTCGTCACCGGGTCGCATCTGGACTCCGTGCCGGACGGCGGGGCCTTCGACGGGCCCCTCGGAGTCGTGTCCGCCTTCGCCGCGCTGGACGAACTGCGCGGCCGGGGCACGCGGTTCACCCGCCCCCTCGCCATCGTGAACTTCGGTGACGAGGAGGGCGCCCGGTTCGGGCTCGCCTGTGTCGGATCCCGGCTCACCGCCGGACAGCTCACCCGCGAGCAGGCGCACCGGCTCACCGACGGCGAGGGCGTGACGCTGCCGCGCGCCATGGAGGCCGCCGGATACGACCCCGACGCCATCGGCCCCGACCCCGAACGGCTCGCCCGGATCGGCGCCTTCGTCGAACTCCACGTCGAGCAGGGCCGGGCCCTGGACCTGTCCGGCGACCGGGTCGGCATCGCCAGCGCGATCTGGCCGCACGGCCGGTGGCGGTTCGACTTCCGGGGCGAGGCCAACCACGCCGGCACCACCCGGCTCGCCGACCGGCGCGACCCCATGCTGTCCTACGCCGAGACCGTCCTCGCCGCCCGTCGCGAGGCGGAACTCGCCGGTGCCGTCGCCACCTTCGGCAAGATCGCCGTCGAGCCGAACGGCGTCAACGCCATCCCCTCCCTGGTGCGCGGCTGGCTCGACTCGCGCGCCGCCGACCAGGACAGCCTGGACGCCGTGGTCGCCGGAGTGGAGAAGGCGGCCGGGGAGTACGCCGCCGCCCACGGCGTGGATCTGGCCGTCGTCCGCGAGTCCTTCACCCCCGTCGTCGAGTTCGACCACGCCCTGCGCGACGAACTCGCCCGCATCCTCGGCAAGGACACCGGCCTCACGGTCCCCGTCCTCGGCACCGGCGCCGGACACGACGCCGGGATCCTGTCGGGGAGCATCCCGACCGCCATGCTGTTCGTGCGCAACCCGACCGGCGTCTCCCACTCGCCGGCCGAGTCCGCGACCGAGGACGACTGCGTGGCCGGGGTACTCGCCCTCGCCGACGTACTGGAAGGACTGGCCCGCACGTGACGCCCACCCAGCAGCCCCGTACGTACTGGCTGGAACACGCCTGGCTCGGCACGCACGTCGAGCCGGGCGTCGCCCTTGACGTCCACGACGACCGGATCACCGCCGTCCGCACCGAGGTCACCACCCCGCCCCCCGGCGCCGAGATCCTGCGCGGCCTCACCCTCCCCGGGCTGGCCAACGCCCACAGCCACGCCTTCCACCGGGCCCTGCGCGGCACCGTCCAGGTCGGGTCCGGGACCTTCTGGACCTGGCGCGAGGTCATGTACGCCACGGCCGCCCGGCTCACCCCGGACACCTACCACGCCCTGGCCCGCGCCGTGTACGCCGAGATGGCCCTGGCCGGCATCACGGCGGTCGGCGAGTTCCACTACGTCCACCACGCCCCCGGCGGCACCCCCTACGCCGACCCCAACGCGATGGGCGAGGCCCTGATCGCGGCCGCCGCCGAAGCCGGGATCCGCGTCACCCTCCTCGACACCGCCTATCTCTCCTCCGGCTTCGGGCAGCCGCCCTCCGCCCAGCAACTCCGCTTCTCCGACGGCACGGCGGACGCCTGGGCCGAACGCTGTTCAGTTCTCAAGGAACAGGATCACGCGCGGATCGGAGCGGCGATCCACTCCGTACGGGCCGTGCCCGCCGACCAGCTGGCGACCGTCGCGCGGTGGGCCGAGGAGCGGCGGGCCCCGCTGCATGTGCACCTGTCGGAGCAGACCGCCGAGAACGAGGCCTGCCTGGAGATCCACGGGTGCACTCCGACGCAGTTGCTCGCCCTGCACGGTGTCCTCGGGCCGCGCACGACCGGCGTCCACAACACCCACCTCACCGCCGAGGACATCTCCCTCATCGGCGGCAGCGGCACCGGCACCTGTATGTGCCCCACGACCGAGCGAGACCTGGCCGACGGCATCGGGCCCGCTGCCGCCCTGCAGAACGAGGGCTCCCCGCTCTCCCTCGGCTCCGACAGCCACGCCGTCATCGACCTGCTGGAGGAGGCGCGGGCGCTGGAGCTGAACGAGCGGCTGCGCACCCGCACCCGGGGTCACTGGACGGCAGCGGCCCTGCTGCGGGCGGCCTCGGCCGACGGGCACGCCGCCCTCGGCTGGGAGGACGCCGGCGCCCTGGAACCGGGCGCGCTCGCCGACTTCACGACGGTCGCGCTCGACTCGGTCAGAACGGCTGGACCGCTTCCGCGGCTCGGGGCCGAGACGGCCGTATTCGCCGCGTCGGCAGCAGACGTGTCGCATACGGTCGTGGGAGGTCGGCACGTTGTACGGAACGGGGTCCACTCCCTCGTACCGGATGTGCCGAAAGCCCTCGCGGACGCCGTCGAAGCCCTGCGCGGATGACCCCGGGCCGCGCGCCTGGGCGGCCCGACTCCGCCCCCGAACCCGACCCCACCGCCGACCAGGCCACCAAGGACGCCATGAGCAACGCGACGACCGTCAGCCCCGCCCACTCCGCGAGCACCGCAAGCACGCTCATCACGAACATCGCCAGCCTGGTCACCAACGACTCCTCCCTCGGTGACAGATCCCCCCTCGGACTGGTCCATGACGCGGCCGTCGCCATCGAGGGCGACCGCGTCGTGTGGACCGGTGATCAAAGCAAAGCACCCGCCACTGACAATCGGGTCGACGCGGGTGGCAGGGCGGTGATCCCGGGCTTCGTCGACTCCCACTCGCACCTCGTCTTCGCGGGCGACCGCACGCAGGAGTTCAACGCCCGTATGTCGGGGCGGCCGTACAGCGCGGGCGGCATCCGCACGACCGTCGCCGCGACCCGCGCCGCGAGCGACGCGGAACTCGCGGCCAACGTCACCCGTTACCTCCGCGAGGCGCTGCACCAGGGCACCACCACCTTCGAGACCAAGTCGGGCTACGGCCTGACCGTCGAGGACGAGGCCCGGGCCCTGCGCGTCGCCGCCGCCCACACCGACGAGGTCACCTACCTCGGCGCCCACATCGTCGCCCCCGAGTTCGCCGAGGACCCCGCCGGTTACGTCGCCCTGGTCACCGGCGAGATGCTCGACGCCTGCGCCCCGTACGCCCGCTGGATCGACGTCTTCTGCGAGAAGGGCGCGTTCGACGGCGACCAGGCCCGCGCGATCCTCAGCGCGGGCAAGGCCAAGGGCCTGCACCCCCGTATCCACGCCAACCAGCTCTCCTACGGCCCGGGCGTCCAGCTCGCCGTCGAGCTCGACGCGGCCAGCGCCGACCACTGCACCCACCTCACGGACGCGGACGTCGACGCCCTGGCGAGCGGGGACACGGTCGCCACCCTGCTGCCCGGCGCGGAGTTCTCCACCCGGGCCGAGTGGCCGGACGCCCGCCGCCTCCTCGACGCCGGTGTCACCGTGGCCCTGTCCACCGACTGCAACCCGGGCTCGTCCTTCACGTCGTCCGTGCCGTTCTGCGTCGCGCTCGCCGTACGGGACATGGGCATGACCCCGGACGAGGCCCTCTGGTCGGCCACGGCGGGCGGCGCGGCGGCCCTGCGGCGCACCGACATCGGCCGCGTCACGCCGGGCGCGTACGCCGATCTGACACTCCTCGACGCCCCGAGCCACGTCCACCTGGCCTACCGCCCGGGCGTCCCCCTGGTCACCGGGGTCTGGCGGCGCGGCGAAAGGGTGCTCTGATGGGCCGGTGATGAAGCACTGGTCGGCACCGCTCCTGGTGAACCTGCTGCTCGGGATCCCGGCGGTGGTGCCGATCTGGTTGCTCTGGTACCTCGCGGCGAACTGGCCGCTCGCCGATCTCGGGCTGACGGTGCGGGAGCCGACGGAGAACGACGGCATGGCCGTCTGGCTCGTCATCGTCGTTCCGGTCGTCGCGCTGTTCGGCGTGATCTGGTGGCTGGCCAACATGCCGCTGCGGCGCCGGACGGCGCTGGCTCCGCGCACGTACTGGCTGCTGAGCCTGGCGGCGCCGCTGCTGCCCACGGCCGTCCTGATCCTCGTCTCCTGAAGATCACGGCCGCGGCCCGCCCGTGACACGCGCTCGGGGGCGGACCGTGAGGTCCGCCCCCGAAGGACACGTCACCCGACTGGGATCACCTGAGGATCACTCCTCGACGGTCAGCCCCTTGCGCAGCCGTACCAGCGTGCGCGACAGCAGGCGCGACACGTGCATCTGCGAGATGCCCAGTTCCTCGCCGATCTCCGACTGCGTCAGACCCGCGACGAAGCGCAGCGACAGGATCTTCCGGTCGCGCGGCGGGAGTTCGGCGATCAGCGGCTTCAACGACTCGACGTACTCGATGCCTTCGAGTCCGTGGTCCTCGTAGCCGATGCGGTCCGCGAGCGCGCCCTCGGAGTCGTCCTCCTCCGGCTGGGCGTCCAGCGAGGAGGCGGTGTAGGCGTTCGAGGCGGCCATGCCCTCGACGACCTCGTCCTTGGACAGGCCCAGGCGCTCGGCCAGTTCCGTCACCGTCGGGGCGCGGTCCAGCTTCTGGGCCAGCTCGTCACCGGCCTTGGCCAGGTCGAGCCGGAGCTCCTGGAGCCGCCGCGGCACGCGCACGGACCACGAGGTGTCGCGGAAGAAGCGCTTGATCTCGCCGACGATCGTCGGCATGGCGAACGTGGGGAACTCGACGCCCCGGGAGAGCTCGAACCGGTCGATCGCCTTGATCAGGCCGATGGTGCCGACCTGGATGATGTCCTCCATCGGCTCGCTGCGGGAGCGGAACCGGGAAGCGGCGAACTTGACCAGCGCGAGATTCAGTTCGACCAGCGTGTTGCGGACGTACGAGTACTCGTGCGTGCCTTCCTCCAGCGCTTCGAGGCGCTCGAAGAGGGTCTTGGACAGAGCCCGTGCGTCGACCGCGTCGACCTGCTCGTACGGGGGAATGTCCGGAAGTCCGGCGAGAAGGTCGTCCTGTGTGACGAGCGTCTCGTCCTGCTCGATGGGATCCAGATGTTCCGGAGGGGGTGTCGACGTCGCTTTCTGGGTACGCGATGCGTCGAGCCGGGGTGACATGATGTCCTCCATCGTTCTCGGCATAAGGCTGCCGGAGCCATTACGTGCACTGCGGTGTGCGGCGCCTCCAAAGCCGGCCGTGGTGTCGGGTACGTGTCCTTACTAGGCCTACCCGCTTTCCTGAGCCCACCGCAAGTGCGTTCTGTGGGCATATGTCCGTTTGTGTGTAGTTGTTCGGGTGTCGAAGCGTGTCAGGAAGGCGTAGTGTTCGAGGGCGTCAGCAAGCAGCCTCGACGTCAGGAGAGAGAGACGGCATGGACCGCGGGACGGTCGGCAGCGCACAGTCTGGCCGGCTTCTGGTGGAGGTGCGGGAAGAGGGCTCTAGTGCCGTCGTGACCCCGGCGGGTGAGTTGGATCACCACACCGCCGATTTGTTGCGTGAGCCACTCGAGGACTGCCTCGCCAAGGGATTCAAGCGCCTGGTGATCGACTGCGCGCGCCTGGAGTTCTGCGACTCCACGGGGCTCAATGTGCTCCTCGGCGCCCGGCTGAAGGCGGAGGCCGCCGGTGGCGGCGTGACCCTCGCCGGGATGCAGCCGGTGGTGGCGCGCGTCTTCGAGATCACGGGCGCGGACGCGGTCTTCACCGTCCACGACACGCTGCAGGCGGCCCTGGCCGACGAGTCGAGCTGAGCGGCGGTGCGTCGGCGCGCCGAGCCTCGGCCTTCCCTCTGTGACCGACGTCCTAGGTCCGTCACGCCTTTCGTGCCGAATCCGGGGGTGTTCCCCCGGGACGCCAGGGCAGGAGACATCCTGAACCTGTTGGCTACCGGGGTGGCGGGGGTGCAGCGAAACCGATACGCCGCGCACTGCGTGACTGACTGTGTACAGAATCTTGTGAATCGTGAACTGGTGAATCGGTGAGGTGAAGCGCTGATGAGCACCACCCGGCCTTACCCGCCGGGCGACCGCGGGCCGGAGCCCAGCGGCGCTTCCGGGGCGTCCGACGGTGGCGTACCGGCGGCCACGGTGTCCGGCGAGGGCGTGGGCGCGCCGTCCGGAGCCGCGGCGCCGCCGGGGGGTCGGCAGGTGCGCCGGCTGAGCTTCGACGGGGAGAGCGGTGTCGTTCCGCTCGCCCGCGACTTCACCCGCCAGGCGCTGTACGCGTGGGGCTGGCTGCCGGCCGCCTCCGCCGACCAGCGGGCCGCCGCCGAGGATGTGCTGCTCGTCGTCTCCGAGCTGGTCACCAACGCGTGCCTGCACGCCGAGGGGCCGGACCAGCTCTGGATCACCTGCGACAACAAGGTGATCCGCCTGGAGGTCGCCGACCGGGGCACCGGGCAGCCGGCTCCCCGCACTCCGCACCGGGCGGGGCGCCCGGGCGGCCACGGCATGTTCATCGTCCAGCGGCTGTGCCTCGACTGGGGTGTGGTGCGCACGCCGGGGGTCGCCGGCAAGACGGTGTGGGCGGAACTGGGCGCACCCGCCTGACCGGGACCGTCCACCGGTCCCCACGGATTCCCCGCCGTACATCCCCTCATACGTCACATGCCGCGCGCCGGATCGCCACAGATCCGGCGCGTGCTGTGTCTTCCTTCCTCAAGGCCCCGGGCGTACCTTGACGGCCCGTTCTGATACGCCGTCAGGAAACAGGAAGGGGAGTGGCGCCGTGCCGTACCGGATGCGCACCGCCGCGCTCGCGTCCGCCGCGGCCCTGGCCGGCTCGGCGGTGCTGATGGCCGCCCCCGTGGCCCGGGCCGAGGTCGTCGACGTCAACTACCAGTGCAAGACGCCGATCGGCGACAAGAGCGCCGTCTCGCCCATCGACATCAAGGGCGTCGAGGACGGCGACGGCTACAAGATCACCATGTCCTGGCAGAAGGGCGTCTCCTCCAGCCCCGTCGAACTGGGCAAGGGCGCGATGACCCCGAGCGCCACGATCGCCCTGGGCGGCGCCGACGACGGCACCCTGACGGTGACCGGCCCCGCCAACGACGCCGCCCTGCCGGCCAACACCCCGATCAAGATCAACGACTTGAGCGGGACGTACACGCCGAAGAAGAGCGGCGAGGTCACCTTCACGGCCGGTGTGCTCACCATCAAGGCCCTCGGTACGACGACCACCTGCACCCCGACCAACGACCCGGGCCCGTCCCTGACCCTCGACGTCAAGGCCGCGAGCGGCGGCGGTACCGGCTCCGCCCAGGGCGGCGGCTCCGGCCCGGACACCGGCGCCGGGCTCCCGCAGACCGGACCCGAGGACTCGGCCATCGCCCTCGGCACCCTCGGCGGCACGGTCCTGCTCGCCGGCGCGGCGGGCACCCTGTGGCTGACACGCCGTCACCAGAGCTCCCGCGTTCGCCACTGAGCATGCGCGGGACGTTTGCGGCAGCCGACGGCGCCCACGGGCGGCCCGGTCGGCCGCGGCCGTTGGCACGGGTTCGCGCGGACGCCGCTGAGCGCGGGGCGGTGCGCTCGCCCGGGTGTCTGGCGGAGCCGGCTGCTCGGAGCGCCGATGCCGTGTGCGGGTCCCCACGCCCGCCGGAGGCGACGCACGCAAGCCTCGGGTGCTCACTGGAGCTGACCGTTCGGGCCCCTGCCGATGCCGTGAGCATGCCCGGACGCCCGCCGGAGTCGACACCGTATGCCCGCCCCGGACGATCCCTGGAGCCCTGATGTCGCGCGCCGCGCGCCTTCCGTACCCGTTGCTCGCGGTTCTGCTGGTGCTTCTGGCGGTTCTGGCGGGAGCCGCACCCGTAGGGGCGGTGGAGCGGCCCCGGGTCCAGTTGTCCGCCGCGGAGGCGGGGGCGGGTGGGGTGGTCACGGTCAGTGGGAGCGGCTGGCGGGCGCGTGCTCTGCTGACGTTGCTGGTCTGCGGGCAGGCCGAGCCGGAGCGGGGGGTGACCGGGGGGAGCAACTCCTGTGCCAACGCCGACGGCAGGGCCGTCACCACGGACGCCGAGGGGCGCTTTCGCCGTACGCTGCCCGTCGTCGAGCCACCCGTGCCGTGCCCCTGCGTGGTGCACGTGGAGACGGTGACCGGAGCCGATGCCGAGGCGGACGCCGCGCTTCAGGTCGCCGGGCACACCGTCGAGCCGCTGCCCGCGGAACGGTCCGGGGGACGGCTCTCCCTGCTCGCGGACACCCGGCTGCGCGGTGAGAGCGGGCTGCTGACCTGGTTCGGCTCGCCGCCGGCCCGGACCCTGGAGGTCACCGTCGGCAACGTCGGCACGTCCCCCGTGAAGAACCCCGTCTTCCAGGTCGGCACCGCCCACGGCGTGTTCGCCCCGCAGTGGCAGGACCAGCGCTGGCGCGGCACGATCCGGCCCGGCGGCGAGGCCCGTATCGAGCTGCCCGTGGAGCTCGCCGCCGGGGCGCACGGCGACTACACGGTGTCCCTGAAGTACGGCGGCAAGGTCCTCGCCGAACACCCCTGGGGCGTGGGCCGCCCCTGGGGCGTGACCCTGTTCTGGGCCCTGGTCCTCCTGGTCGTACCGGCGGCGCTGCTCCGCGCCGGACTGGCCCTGGTGGACCACCTACGGCCTCGCCGCCCCGGCCACGCGGCCCGCCCGGCCCGTCGTACAGGGCTGCGCCCCTCAAGGGTGACCACCCCCTCCGCCGCCCCGGCCCTGCCCTGGGTCACCCCCGACGCCGGCCCGGACGACGCGGGGCGGCCCTCCGCGTCGTACCGAAAGGACCCGACGACGAAGGCCTGACCGGCGCGAGCGCACGCGAAAGGGCCGCCGCGTCCCGAGGATGCGGCGGCCCTTCGTCATGGCCCGGCGGGACGGCTCAGCGGACGTCGCCCATGAGCTCCTTGACCTTCTTGCGGTACATCCACACCGCGGCACCCGCGAGGACGGCGAGCGTCGCCTCCAGAGCCACGATGTTCGCCTTGTTCAGGTCGACCCCGGCGATGGAGAGCAGGCCGGTCGTGGCGTCACCGGCGGTGACGGCCAGGAACCAGACGCCCATCATCTGCGAGGCGTACTTCGCGGGAGCCATCTTCGTCGTCACCGACAGACCCACCGGGGAGAGCAGCAGCTCACCGACGGTCTGCGTGAAGTAGATCGCCACCAGCCACAGCGCCGCCGCCTTGTGACCGCCCTCGGCGATCGACAGCGGGGCGAGGAACAGGAAGAAGGACGCGCCGACCAGGACCAGACCCGAGCCGAACTTCACGATCGTGCTCGGCTCCTTGCCGCGCCGGTTCAGCGCCAGCCAGAACCAGGCGAAGACCGGGGCCAGCGCCATGATCAGGACCGGGTTGACCGACTGGTACCAGGAGACCGGGAAGCCCCAGCCGAAGACGCTGTTCTCGGCGGAGGAGTCCGCGAAGATCGACAGGGTCGAGCCGCCCTGGTCGTAGATCATCCAGAACACGGCCGCGGCCAGGAAGAACCAGATGTACGCGGACATCTTCGACTGCTCGGCACGGTCCAGGTCCTTGTCGCGCTTGATGCGGACCAGGACCAACGTCGGGATGATCACGCCCAGCAGGGTCAGCGGGACCAGGATCCAGTTCAGCGTGTAGTGGCCGGAGAAGCCGACGATCGCGTAGAAGACGACCGCGATACCGGCCCAGATCGCCGCCTTGCGCAGCGTCGAGGCCTTCTCCTCGCCGGACAGCGGCGTCGGGACGACACTGGAGCGCTCGGCCAGGTTGCGCGAGCCGATCAGGAACTGGACGACACCCAGCGCCATGCCGAGCGCGGCGAGCGCGAAGCCCAGGTGCCAGTTGACGCTCTCACCGATGGTGCCGATGATCAGCGGCGCCGCGAAGGCACCGAGGTTGATGCCCATGTAGAAGACGGTGAAGCCACCGTCGCGGCGCGGGTCGTCCGGTCCGTCGTAGAGGTGGCCGACCATCGTCGAGATGTTGGCCTTCAGCAGGCCCGAACCGATCGCGACCAGGCCGAGACCGGCGTAGAAGGTGCTGGAGGAGGGCAGGGCCAGCGTGAGGTGGCCCAGCATGATGACGCCGCCCGCGATGGCGACGGTCTTGCGCGGCCCCCAGACGCGGTCGCCGAACCAGCCGCCGGGCATCGTGAGCAGGTACACCAGCGACACGTACACGGAGTAGATCGCCGTCGCCGTCCCCGCGGGCAGGTGCAGGCCACCCGGGGCCACCAGGTACAGCGGGAGCAGGGCCCTCATGCCGTAGTAGGAGAACCTCTCCCACATCTCGGTCATGAAGAGAGTGGCCAGTCCGCGGGGGTGGCCGAAGAAGGTCTTCTCGGAGCCGGGGGTGCCCGGGCGGGCCGAGTCCTTCGTCAGGCTGGACGCCATGGTCGTTCCTTGCTGGTCGGGACGCGCCCCGCCACAGCGGTGGTGCGCCCGGTGGGGGGCAGTCGGCATCGGTGCGTACGGCCGTCCGCCCGACGCCTACGGGGGTCCGCTCCGGGTCACGGAGCGGTGGGCGGTCGCCACCGGGGGCCACGAGGGGTCCACGCCTCTACGCGCGTCGCCGCACGACGAGGCCCGACACAAAAGAGACCCTCAGGGCAGAGCGCCACAGAAGGTCGCCTAGGGCTACAGGCGTCGATTCACCATACGGCAGGACACGGCCGCATATGGAAGGACTTGAGAGGAGGATCACAGGTGTCAGGGGAACCGTGAGCCCTACTTCCAAGGTCCTTACCAGGATCGCACCCCATGGGCAGAGGTTCGGCAGCGGTCCGTGCGCGTTCCCCCGGAACGTAAGAAGCGGGTATGCCAACGGTAAGAATCAACGCTTCCGGTCACACCCCAGCTCACGGCCCCGCAGGTCTACCATCACTCCATGACCCGTGTACTGCTCGCCGAGGACGACGCGTCCATCTCGGAGCCGCTGGCCCGTGCTCTGCGCCGGGAGGGCTACGAGGTCGAGGTGCGTGAGGACGGCCCCACCGCTCTCGACGCAGGACTGCAGGGCGGCGTCGACCTGGTCGTGCTCGACCTGGGTCTGCCCGGCATGGACGGCCTGGAGGTGGCCCGGCGCCTGCGCGGCGAGGGCCACACCATCCCGATCCTCATCCTGACCGCGCGCGCCGACGAGGTGGACACCGTCGTCGGGCTCGACGCGGGCGCCGA
Source organism: Streptomyces koelreuteriae (assembly GCF_018604545.1). Lineage (GTDB taxonomy): Bacteria > Actinomycetota > Actinomycetes > Streptomycetales > Streptomycetaceae > Streptomyces > Streptomyces koelreuteriae. Next base: position 5,002,367 of record NZ_CP075896.1, read on the forward strand.
CGACTACGTCACCAAGCCCTTCCGGCTCGCCGAGCTGCTCGCCCGCGTCCGGGCCCTGCTGCGGCGCGGTGCCGCCGAGCCGCAGCAGCCGCCCGCCACCCACGGCGTGCGCATCGACGTCGAGTCGCACCGCGCCTGGATGGGCGAGGAGGAGCTCCAGCTCACCGCCAAGGAGTTCGACCTGCTGCGGGTGCTGGTGCGCGACGCGGGCCGGGTCGTCACCCGCGACCAGCTGATGCGCGAGGTCTGGGACACCACCTGGTGGTCGTCGACCAAGACCCTCGACATGCACATCTCCTGGCTGCGCAAGAAGCTCGGCGACGACGCGGCCAACCCCCGCTACATCGCCACCGTGCGCGGCGTGGGCTTCCGTTTCGAGAAGAGCTGAGCCACGGGGCAGGCAGGCACGGGTAACAGGACATGCGCCGCCGACTGATCCAGTCCACGCTCGCCGTGGTGCTGGTCGTGATCGCCGTCTTCGGTGTCTCGCTCGTCATCGTCGAGACCAGGACGATCAGCAACAGCGCCCAGGAACGGGTGGAGTCCGAGGCGGTCCGCCTCGCCAGCATCGTCGACAGCCGCCTCTTCGGGGCCCAGCAGGTCGACGCCGAGGTGCTGCGCGACCAGGTCACCCAGGACCGCTACTACGCGGTGATCCGCCTCCCCGGCGAGGCGCCCATCGAGGTCGGCGACAAGCCGTCCGGTGACGTCATCAGCGCGACCGCGCCCGGCGAGGAGGGCGAGACCGTCACCGTCCAGGAGCCGCGCTCCTCGGTGACCCGCGAGGTCGGCCGGACCCTGCTGATCATCGCGCTGGTCGCGCTGCTGGCCGTGGTGGCCGCCGTACTGCTCGCGGTCCGCCAGGCGAACAAGCTGGCGTCGCCGCTGACCGACCTCGCGGAGACGGCCGAGCGGCTCGGCTCGGGCGATCCCCGCCCCCGGCACAAGCGCTACGGCGTGCCCGAGCTGGACCGGGTCGCGGACGTGCTGGACGGCTCCGCCGAGCGCATCGCCCGCATGCTCACCGCCGAACGCCGACTGGCCGCCGACGCCTCCCACCAGCTGCGGACACCGCTCACGGCCCTGTCCATGCGGCTGGAGGAGATCACCCTCACCGACGACCCGGACACCGTGAAGGACGAGGCGACGATCGCGCTCACACAGGTCGAGCGCCTCACGGACGTCGTCGAGCGGCTGCTGACCAACTCCCGCGATCCGCGCACCGGCTCCGCCGTCACCTTCGACCTCGACGAGGTCATCCAGCAGCAGCTCGCCGAGTGGCGGCCGGCGTACCGCAGCGCGGGCCGGGCGATCGTCAGCTCCGGCAAGCGGCATCTGGAGGCGGTCGGCACGCCCGGCGCGGTCGCGCAGGTGCTGGCCGCGCTGATCGAGAACTCCCTGATGCACGGTGGCGGCACCGTGGCCCTGCGCACCCGCGTGACCGGCAACCAGGCCGTCATCGAGGTCACGGACGAGGGCCCCGGCGTCCCCGCCGACCTGGGCGCCCGCATCTTCGAGCGGGCGATCAGCGGCCGGAACTCCACGGGCATCGGCCTGGCCGTCGCCCGCGACCTGGCGGAAGCGGACGGCGGCCGTCTGGAAATGCTCCAGACCAAGCCCCCGGTCTTCGGCCTGTTCCTGTCCCGCACGGCCGCCCAGACGGCGACGACGGACGAGGACGAGCGGACGGTCCGCTGAGGCTCCCGCTCGGGCGCGGCTACGGCACCCGCTGCTTGTTGCGCTCCTGCTCCGCCGTCGGGCCGGTGTCCGACGGCGGTGTCCGGGCCGGGAGGGCGACGAAGACCCAGGTGCGGTACGACCAGAAGCGGAAGAGCGTGGCGACGCCGATGCCGACGAACTTGAAGATGTTGTTCTGCAGCGGGGTGTTCCAGCCGAAGCCGTAGGTCGCCGCGTACAGCACGCCGTTCTCGATGACCAGGCCCACCGCGCTGAACAGCAGGAACAGGGTCATTTCCCGGGTGCGGCCGGACTTGTCGCGGTCGCGGTACGTGAAGTAGCGGAAGCCGATGTAGTTGAAGACGATCGCGACGACGGTCGCGATGACGCTCGCGCGCACCACCTGGAGGTCGGTCACATGCCGTACCAGGTTGAACACGAGGAGGTTGACCAGCACCCCGGCCCCGCCCACCGCGCCGAACTTGGCGACTTCGCGAACGAGTCCTCGGAGCCGAGAGGCACCATGTCCCATGGCCGTACAGGCCCCCGTCCCTCAGTTGGCGTCAACCCAGCCATGCTAACCACCCTCCCGCGCGATCTTCCTGCGGATACCGGTGGACGGCCGGAGATGGTCCGGGCCGCTCCGGGGAGGGACAGGAAACCGGCCACCTTGGCGCGGCCGATACCCTGAGGGAGTGACGTTTCCGGTAGTCGGCATGGTCGGCGGTGGCCAGCTCGCTCGTATGACACACGAGGCGGGCATCCCGCTGGGCATCAGGTTCAAGCTTCTCAGTGACACCCCGCAGGACTCAGCTGCGCAGGTCGTGAGCGATGTCGTCATCGGCGACTATCGCGACCTGGACACGCTGCGTGAGTTCGCCCGCGGGTGCGATGTGATCACCTTCGATCACGAACATGTACCCACCGAGCATCTCCGGGCCCTGGAGGCGGACGGCATCCCCGTGCGCCCCGGTCCCGACGCGCTGGTGCACGCCCAGGACAAGGGCGTGATGCGCGCGAGACTCGACGCGATCGGCGTGCCCTGCCCCAGGCACCGGATCGTCTCCGATCCACAGGACGTGGCGGCCTTCGCCGCCGAGGGCGACGGTTTCCCCGTCGTGCTCAAGACCGTCCGGGGCGGCTACGACGGCAAGGGCGTGTGGGTCGTCGACTCCGAAGAGGAGGCCGCGGACCCCTTCAAGGCCGGTGTGCCCGTCCTCGCCGAGGAGAAGGTCGACTTCCTGCGCGAGCTCGCCGCCAACGTCGTACGCTCCCCGCACGGCCAGGCCGTCGCCTACCCGGTCGTGGAGTCCCGGCAGGTGGGCGGCGTCTGCGACACGGTCATCGCCCCGGCCCCCGACCTCGACGAGGACCTCGCGGTCCGGGCCTCCGAGATGGCTCTGAACATCGCCAAGGAACTCGGCGTCGTCGGGCACCTCGCGGTCGAGCTGTTCCAGACCCGCGACGGACGCATCCTCGTCAACGAGCTGGCGATGCGCCCCCACAACTCCGGCCACTGGTCGATGGACGGCGCCGTCACCAGCCAGTTCGCCAACCATGTCCGGGCGGTCCTGGACCTGCCCCTCGGCGACCCGCGCCCGCGCGCCGGGTGGACGGTCATGGTCAACGTCCTCGGCGGCGACTTCCCGGACATGTACTCCGCGTACCTGCACTGCATGGCCCGCGACCCCCAGCTCAAGATCCACATGTACGGCAAGGACGTGAAGCCCGGCCGCAAGGTCGGACACGTCAACACCTACGGCGACGACCTGGACGACGTGCTGGAGCGCGCCCGTCACGCTGCCGGCTACCTGAGAGGCACCATCACCGAATGAGCCCTGTTGTTGGCATCGTCATGGGGTCGGACTCCGACTGGCCCGTCATGGAGGCCGCCGCGAAGGCCCTCGACGAGTTCGAGATCCCCTACGAGGTGGACGTCGTGTCGGCCCACCGCATGCCGCGCGAGATGGTCGCGTACGGCGAGCAGGCCGACGGTCGCGGGCTCAAGGCGATCATCGCCGGGGCCGGCGGCGCCGCCCATCTGCCCGGCATGCTCGCCTCGGTCACCCCGCTGCCGGTCATCGGCGTGCCCGTGCCGCTGAAGTACCTCGACGGCATGGACAGTCTGCTGTCGATCGTGCAGATGCCGGCCGGTGTGCCCGTCGCGACGGTCTCCGTCGCCGGTGCCCGCAACGCCGGTCTGCTGGCCGCCCGCATCCTCGCCGCGCACGACGAGGAACTGCGCGGCCGGATGCGCGACTTCCAGCAGGAGCTGAACGACCAGGCCACCGAGAAGGGCAAGCGCCTGCGCGCCAAGGTCGAGGGCTCGGGCGGCTTCGGCTTCGGCGCGGGGAAGTGACGGCGATGACCTCCCTGGAGTCGGCCCGGGAACTCCTGCGCGAGTTCCCGGTCGCCGACGGCCACAACGACCTGCCCTGGGCGCTGCGCGAACAGGTCCGCTACGACCTCGACGCCCGCGATGTCGCCGCCGACCAGAGCGCCCACCTGCACACCGACATCCCCCGGCTGCGCGCGGGCGGCGTCGGTGCGCAGTACTGGTCCGTGTACGTCCGCACGGACTCGCCGGACCCGGTCGCGGCCACCCTCGAACAGATCGACTGCGTACGGCAGTTGCTGGCCCGCCACCCGGGCGACCTCCGGCCCGCGCTGACGGCCGCCGACATGGAGGCCGCGCGCGGGGAGGGCCGCATCGCCTCCCTCATGGGGGCGGAGGGCGGCCACTCCATCGCCAACTCCCTGGGCACCCTGCGCGGTCTGTACGGGCTCGGCGTGCGGTATCTGACCCTCACCCACAACGACAACGTGGACTGGGCGGACTCCGCGACCGACGCACCGAAGGCCGGTGGCCTCACCGCCTTCGGCCGTGAGGTCGTACGGGAGATGAACCGCGTCGGCATGCTCGTCGACCTCTCCCATGTGGCGGCGACGACCATGCGGGACGCGCTCGACACGAGCACCGCCCCGGTGGTCTTCTCCCACTCCTCCGCCCGGGCCGTGTGCGACCACCCGCGCAACATCCCGGACGACGTCCTGGAGCGGCTGGCCGCGGGCGGCGGTGTCGCGATGGTGACGTTCGTGCCGAAGTTCGTGCTCCAGGCAGCCGTGGACTGGACGGCCGAGGCCGACGAGAACATGCGCGCCCACGGCTTCCACCACCTCGACACCACCGCCGAGGCCATGAAGGTCCACCGCGCCTTCGAGGAGCGGCGGCCGCGCCCGGTCGCGACGGTGTCGACGGTCGCCGACCACCTGGACCACATGCGCGAGGTCGCCGGCGTCGACCACCTCGGCATCGGCGGCGACTACGACGGCACGGCCTTCACCCCCGACGGCCTCGACGACGTCTCCGGCTACCCGAACCTCCTCGCCGAGCTGCTGGACCGCGGCTGGTCCAAGGCCGACCTGGCCAAGCTGACCTGGAAGAACGCGGTACGGGTGCTGGGCGCGGCCGAGGATGTGGCCCGGAGCCTTCAGGCGACGCGGTCGGCGTCCAACGCCACGATCGAGTCGCTCGACGGCTGAGTGTCCAGGGCGGGGTAGTCGGTGTAACCGGCCGCCCCGCCCACATACATGAAGTACCGGTCGCGCATCTCGTTCAGGGGCGCGCCGAGCCGCAGCCGGGTCACCAGATCCGGGTTGGCGAGGAAGGGCCGGCCGAGGGCGATCAGGTCCGCCCCGGCCGCCAGCAGCGCCTCCGACGCCCGGTGAACGGCTTCGGTGGTGACCTCCTTCAGCACGGGGTTGGCGACGATCACCCCGGGCCAGGCGGCGCGCACCCTCCGGAACACCGGCGTCTCCGGGTCGGCGTACCCCAGGTGCAGATAGGCCAGCCCCAGCCCGCCGAGCCGCTCGGCGAGCGCCGGGTAGAGCTCCTCGGTCTCGCCCTCCGCGATGCCGTTGACGGTGTTGCCGGGGGAGACCCTGAGCCCGACGCGCTCGGCGCCGATCTCGGCGGCCACGGCCTCGGTCACCTCGGCCGTGAACCGGATCCGGGCCGCGACCGGACCGCCGTAGCCGTCGGTGCGCAGATTGGTGTTGGCGGCCAGGAACTGGTGCAGGAGATGGCCGTTGGCCGAGTGCACCTCCACCCCCTCGAACCCGGCGTCGATCGCGTTCCGCGCGGCCTTCGCGAAGTCGGCGACGGTGCTGCGGATGTCCTCGGCGGTCATCTCCCTCGGCACCACGGCCGGACGGTGGCCCTCCGGCGTGAAGATCGTCTCGGGTAGCGCGACCGGCGAGGGCGCGACGGGCGTCAGCCCGCTGGTCGCCGGGTGGCCGACCCGGCCGCCGTGCTGGAGCTGGAGGAACATCAGGCCGCCCGCGTCCCGGACGGCGTCCGTGACCCGCCGCCAGCCGGCCACATGCTCCGGGCTGTGGACGGCGGTGATGTTCGGATACGTCTGCCCGACCGGGTTCGGTGTCGAGGCCTCGGCGATGATCAGCCCGGCCGAGGCGCGCTGGGCGTAGTACGTCGCCATGAGCGGGGTCGGGGTGCCGTCGGCCTCCGCCCGGTTGCGGGTCAGGGGCGCCATCACCAGACGGTTGGGCAGGTCCAGCCCGGGCAGACGAGCCGGTTCGAAGAGTGCTGTCGTGTGCTGCGTCATGCGCTTACGCTAGAACCTGACACCCATGTCAGATTCAAGCCCGGGAGCGGACGTGCGGATCGGTGAACTGGCCCGGCGCACCAACGTCAGCGAGCGGTCGCTGCGCTACTACGAGAAGCAGGGCATGCTCTTCGCCGAGCGGACGCCCGGCGGGCACCGGGAGTACCCGGAGGCCGCAGTGGACCGGGTCATCCGGATCCAGGAACTGTTCGCGGCGGGACTGTGCAGCGAGAAGATCGTCCAGCTGCTGCCGTGCATGCGGGACGCGGACGGCGGCCCCTCGGCCCGGGCCACCCCCGGCCTGGTCGCCAACCTCACGGCCGAGCGCGCCCGCATCGACCGGATGATCGCCGATCTGGTCCGCTCCCGGGACACCCTGGACGAGGTAATCGACGCGGCCCGGCTGCCCTGAGCGCCCGCCGGGTCCGGGGCCGTACTCCGAACGCCCCGCCCACCAGGAACAGCCCCCCGCTCCGTGCGACGGTGACCGTACGTCACGAGCACCGTACGGAGCCGCCATGGCAGATCTCCAGCACGACCTGCGCCCGGCCGCCGCAGCCGGAGAGTTCGACGACCTGACCGAGCAGTACCCCGATGAGGGCGTCGTCACGGCGGAGCCCTACGAGCCCGTCTCCGATCCGGACGACGCGCCCCTGACCCGGGCCCACGCCATTCTCGCCGCCCATCCCGTCGCCGACGGGTACAACGGACTGCCCTGGGCGCTCAAGCGGCTGTCCTACTACGACCTCGAGGACGGCGAGAGCACCGTCGACACGGACGTGCCCCGGCTGCGCAGCGGCCATGTGGGCGCGCTGTTCTGGTCGCTGCACCTGCCCGAGGGGCTCGACGGCGACCGGGCCGTCGGCGCCACTCTGGAACAGCTCGACCTGGCGAAGTCCATCGTCCGCACCTGCGACGAGGGCCTGCGGCCCGCCTGCACGGCCGGGCAGGTCGCCGACGCCCGCAACTGCGGCCGCGTCGCCGTGCTCCTCGGTCCCGCCGGGGCCTCGGCCGTGGGCGACTCGCTGGGCACCCTGCGCCAGCTGCACCTCCTCGGCCTGCGCGCCCTGACGCTGACCGGGGTGTCCTGGGCGAGCGACGCGGGGCTGACCCGGTTCGGCGAGGAGGTCGTGCGCGAGATGAACCGGCTCGGTGTCCTCGCGGACCTCTCCGGCGCCCCGGAGCAGACCGTCCGCCGCGTGCTGAGCCTCTCCCGGGCGCCCGTGCTGTTCAGCCGCTCCGCGGCCCGCGCGATCCGCCCCCACCCGGTCAACCTCCCCGACGACCTGCTGGCCGCACTGGGCGCCGCCAAGGGGCTGTGCCTGGTACCGCTGACGGCCGAGCAGACCGGCCCGACCGTCCGTGACGTCGCCGACCACCTCGACCACATCCGTGCCGTGGCCGGAGCGCAGTGCGTCGGCCTGTCCGGCACCTACGACTCCGGCTCGGCCCATCCACAGGAACTCGGCGACGTCTCCTGCTACCCGCGGCTGATCGCCGAGCTGCTGCGACGCGGCTGGGACGAAGGCGATGTCGCCCTCCTGACCTGGGGCAACGTCCAACGCGTCCTGCGCGGGGCCGACTTCACCGCGCGCGCCGCACAGCAGCGCCGCGCCCCGTCGAAGGCGACGATCTCGGAGCTGGACGGCTGACCGTCCGGGTCAGTCGTGCGCGATCCGGCAGAGGCAGAACGGGTGCCCCGCCGGGTCCGCGTAGACCCGGAAGTCCTTCTTGATGTCGTCCTCCTTGTCCAGCACCCGCGCGCCCAGCGCCAGCACCCGCTCCTCGGCCGCGTCGATCTCCTCCCAGGTCGCGCCACCGTCGAAGTCCAGGTGGAACTGCTGGGCGTTGCGGTCGGAGCGGGGCCACTGGGGCGGCGTGTGGTCGGGCGAGCGCTGGAAGGCGAGCCGGGGCCCGCCGGGGAGGCGCAGCACCACCCAGTCGGGGTCGCCGTCCTCCGGCGTGCCGCCCCCGACCGCCGCGTAGAAGCGGGCCAGCTCGCGCGGGTCGGGGCAGTCGACGACCACGGAACGGAAATGTGCCACGGCGGACATGAGGCCTCCCGGTGTCAGCAGGCGCAGAGGCAGAACGGGTGCCCGGCCGGATCGGCGTAAACCCGGAAGCTCCGGGAGCGGTCCTCGGTGTCCAGCGGCTTGGCACCGAGCGCCAGCACACCCTTCTCGGCCGCGTCCAGGTCCTCCACGTCCAGGTCGAGATGGAACTGCTGCGAGTGGTCGGGCGACGGCCACGCCGGCGGTACGAAACCGGCGGCGGCCTGGAAGGCCAGCGGGGTACCGCCCGGCACCTTCAGGTCGACCCACTCGTCCTCCCCGTCGGTCGCCACCTCCGGTGTGCCGCCGAGCACTTCGGCGTAGAAGGCGGCGAGTGCGTGCGGGTCGGGACAGTCCAGGACGACGACGCCCAGCTTGGCGAGAGCCATGACTTCCTCCTCGGAGTCGCGGTTACCTTCAAAGGCGGATAACCAGTAACCGTTACTGCATGCTCCCCCATGGGCGGTAACCTCGCAAGGGAAAACGCGAGAGGTACGGTCCAGCCATGACGGAGAGATCGCCCGCGCCCGGCGGCCTGGCCCTGGTCGAGGCCCTGGTGAACACCCTGGACATCGAGTCGGGCGCCGACACGCTGGACTCGCCCGAGGGCCGGGCGCGCTTCGGGATCGCCCCGGACGAGACGGACCGGGCCCGCGCCCTGCGCGAGTCCCTGCGCGCGACCCTCCTCGCCCACGCCGGCCACCCGCCGCACCGCGAGACGCCCCCGCTCGGCGACCTCCTGGCCCACGCCCCGCTCATCGTCACCGTCGACCCGACCGACGGCTCGGCCACCCTGACACCCGCCGACGACCACTCCCTGCCCGCCCGCGTCGCCGCCGCCGTCGCCGAATCCCTCACCGCCGGCACCTGGACCCGCCTCAAGGCCTGCGAGGCCCCCGACTGCCACTGGGCCTACTACGACCGCAGCCCGGCGGGCCGGGGCCGCTGGTGCTCGATGCAGGTGTGCGGGGCGCGCGCGAAGATGCGGCGCTACCGGGCGAAGGGGGCGTGACCCGCCCGCGCACGGGTCCGGTGGGGCAGAATGCACAGTGACGCCGGTTCGGCCGACTGAGCCTCGGCCGAACCGGCGTCACCTTTCTCGGGGCACCTCAGGCACCTTCCGGCGTCTTCAGGTGCCGTCAGGCGTCTTCAGGCCTTGGGGCGCCCCATCGCACGGTACGTCCAGCCGGCCTTGCGCCAGCGGTCCGGGTCGAGGGCGTTGCGGCCGTCCAGGACGAGACGGGTCGCCGCCACTTCGCCGAGGGCCTCCGTGTCCAGCTCCCGGAACTCCCGCCACTCCGTCAGATGCAGCACTATGTCGGCGCCCCGGACGGCCTCCAGCGCCGAGTCCGCGTAGCCGAGGGTCGGGAAGACCCGGCGGGCGTTGTCCATGCCCTTGGGGTCGTAGACCGTGACCTGGCCGCCCTGGAGGTGGATCTGCCCGGCGACGTTCAGCGCGGGGGAGTCCCGGACGTCGTCCGAGTCCGGCTTGAAGGTCGCACCCAGCACCGCCACGCGCTTGCCGAGGAACGGCCCGCCGCCCAGCGCCTGCCGCGCCAGCTCCACCATCTGCCCGCGCTGGCGCATGTTGATGGAGTCGATCTCCCGCAGGAACGTCAGCGCCTGGTCCGCGCCCAGCTCACCGGCGCGCGCCATGAACGCCCGGATGTCCTTCGGCAGACAGCCGCCGCCGAAGCCGATCCCGGCCCGCAGGAACTTCTTGCCGATCCGGTCGTCGTAGCCGATGGCCTCCGCCAGCTTGGCGACGTCACCGCCCGCGGCCTCGCACACCTCCGCCATCGCGTTGATGAACGAGATCTTCGTGGCGAGGAAGGAGTTCGCGGAGGTCTTCACCAGCTCCGAGGTCGGGAAGTCGGTCACCACGAACGGCGAGCCCTCCGCGATCGGCGTGGCGTACACCTCCCGCAGCAGCTTCTCGGCCCGCTCGCTGCGCACCCCCACCACCAGCCGGTCGGGATGCAGCGTGTCGTCGACCGCGAAGCCCTCGCGCAGGAACTCCGGGTTCCAGGCCAGCTCGGCGTCCGCACCGGCGGGCGCGTGCGCGGCCAGATAGGCGGCGAGCCGGTCCGCGGAACCCACCGGCACGGTCGACTTGCCCACCACCAGGGCCGGCCCGTGCAGATGCGGGGCGAGCGAGGCGATCGCGGAGTCGACGTACGACATGTCACAGGCGTACTCGCCGTGCCGCTGCGGAGTGTTCACACAGACGAAGTGCACATCCCCGAACGCACCGACCTCGGCGAAGTCCTGGGTGAAGCGCAGCCGCCCGCTGGAGCCCTCGATACCGGCGACGTGCTTGCGCAGCAGCTCCTCGAGCCCCGGCTCGTACATCGGGGCCTCGGCGCGCTCCAGCTTCTCGATCTTCTCGGGCACCACATCGAGCGCGAGCACCTCGAAGCCCAGCTCGGCCATGGCCGCCGCGTGTGTCGCGCCGAGATAACCGGTGCCGATCACGGTGATCTTCAGGGCCATGGGGTGCTCCAGGGGTCTACGGCATGTGGTGCGCGCCCGAGCATAGCCGGGGCATGGGAGCGCGCTTCACTGGGCAACTTCTCCGCTGTCGTCTAGCTCACGTATCACTCCCGGGGGCGACCCCATAAACTTTTGATTACTTAACGGTAGTTAGCGTCAGCATCGCAGCGTTTTGGAGCGTGAGAGACCTTGGCCGGATCGGCTGACTTCGACCTGTACCGCCCGTCCGAGGAGCACGACATGCTCCGTGACGCCGTCCGCTCCCTGGCCGAGGCGAAGATCGCGCCGCACGCCGCCGCGGTGGACGAGGAAGCCCGCTTCCCGCAGGAGGCGCTCGACGCGCTCGTCGGCAACGACCTGCACGCCGTGCACGTACCCGAGGAGTACGGCGGGTCGGGCGCCGACGCGCTGGCCACCGTCATAGTCATCGAGGAGGTCTCGCGCGTCTGCGCCTCGTCCTCCCTCATCCCGGCGGTGAACAAGCTGGGCTCGCTCCCGGTGATCCTCTCCGGCTCCGAGGACCTCAAGAAGCGGTACATGACCCCGCTCGCCAAGGGCGACGGCATGTTCTCGTACTGCCTGTCCGAGCCGGACGCCGGCTCCGACGCCGCCGGCATGAAGACCAAGGCCGTCCGCGACGGCGACCACTGGATCCTCAACGGCGTGAAGCGCTGGATCACCAACGCCGGCGAGTCCGAGTACTACACGGTGATGGCCGTCACGGACCCGGCCAAGCGCTCCAAGGGCATCTCGGCCTTCGTCGTCGAGAAGTCCGACGAGGGCGTCTCCTTCGGCGCCCCCGAGAAGAAGCTCGGCATCAAGGGCTCCCCGACCCGCGAGGTCTACCTCGACAACGTCCGCATCCCCGCCGACCGCATGATCGGCGAGGAGGGCACCGGCTTCGCCACGGCGATGAAGACCCTCGACCACACCCGCATCACCATCGCCGCCCAGGCCCTCGGCATCGCCCAGGGCGCCCTCGACTACGCCAAGGGCTACGTCCAGGAGCGCAAGCAGTTCGGCAAGGCGATCGCCGACTTCCAGGGCATCCAGTTCATGCTCGCCGACATGGCCATGAAGATCTCGGCCGCCCGCGCCCTGACCTACCAGGCCGCCGCCGCCTCCGAACGCGGCGACGCCGACCTCACCTACCAGGGCGCCGCCGCCAAGTGCTTCGCCTCGGACGTCGCCATGGAGGTCACCACGGACGCCGTCCAGCTCCTCGGCGGCTACGGCTACACGCGCGACTACCCGGTGGAGCGCATGATGCGCGACGCCAAGATCACCCAGATCTACGAGGGCACCAACCAGGTCCAGCGCATCGTCATCGCCCGCAACCTGCCGTAAGGCCCTCGGCACCGCCGCTCCGCCTCACCGGTCGCCCTCCGCCCGCTCCGCCGGGCCGGAGGGCGAGCGTCGTTTCGGAAGGCTCTGACGCACGCATGGCGGATTCCTTCCCTCCGCCCCATGGCGGCCGGCGCCGCGCAGGCGTAGGACGGAAGGCACGGGGGCCGACCCCCGGCCCCCACCGTCCCCACCCCGGAGGAAGTCATGACCCAGCAGCCCGCCACCATGACCCCGCTGAGCAAGGAGATGCAGGACTGCGTCCAGGCGTGCATGGCCTGCCACAGCGTGTGCGAGGAGACCATGAGCTCCTGCCTGCAGATGGGCGGCCCGGCCCAGATGCAGATCATGCGCGCCGTCATGGACTGCGCCGAGATGACGCGCATGTGCGCCGACATGATGATGCGCCGCTCGCCGCTGTCGGCCGAGATGTGCGCGATGTGCGCCAAGGCCTGTGACATGTGCGCCGAGGCGTGTATGTCCATGCCGGACGACGACCAGATGATGCGCTGCGCCGAGGCGTGTCGCCGCTGCGCCGAGATGTGCCGCTCGATGTCGGCCGCCACGATGTGAGGACCGCCTCACGCGAAGAGGGGGCACCCGCCCGGGTGCCCCCTCTTTTCTGCTGCCGCGTGCTGTGCCGCCGCCGTGTGCTCAGTTGCTGGAGACGGTGACCTTCTCGTCGTTCTTCAGCTCGTTCACCAGCTGCTTCACCTTGGCGGTGTCCCACTGGAGGTTGCCGTTCGCGGCGTTGCCCGAGATCGGCATGTTCATCGACTTGCCCTCGCCGCCACTGACGCCCTTCATCGCCCAGAACATGGACGCCAGGTCGTACAGGCCCATGTCCTTGTCGACCACGAGGGAGTCCAGGCCCGCGCCCATCGTCGGGTACAGCTTGAACGGGTTGAGGATCGTGCTCGGCGTGGCGACCTGGTTGGCCAGGGCCGACAGGAACTTCTGCTGGTTCTTCGTACGGTCCAGGTCGGAGCCCTTGAGGGCGTAGCGGGTGCGGACGAAGGCGAGGGCCTGCTCGCCGCTCAGCGTCTGCTTGCCCTTCTTGAAGTCCGCGCCGGACTTGGTGTCCTTGATGTCCTGCGGGATGTCCATCTCGACGCCGCCGACCGCGTCCACGATGCTCGCGAAGCCGCCGAAGCCGATCTCCACGTAGTGGTCGATGTGCAGGTCCGTGTTGGCCTCGACGGTACGGACCAGCAGCTCCGGGCCGTCCTCCGCGTACGCCGCGTTCAGCTTCGTCTGGCGGCCGGTGCCGGGGTAGACCTTCCCGGAGTCGGAGCCCTTGAAGGACGGGATCGTGACGTTCGAGTCACGCGGCAGGGAGATCAGCGTCGGGCCGTTGCTGCCGGTGTGCAGGATCATCATCGAGTCCGTGCGCTTGCCCTCGGCGGAGCCGGTGCGGAGTCTCTTCTTCTCCTCGGCCGACATGCCCGCGCGGCTGTCGGAGCCGACGATCAGGTAGTTCGTGCCCTCGCCCGCCTCCGGCCGCTCGATGACCTGCGACAGGTCGACGTCGCGGTTGAGCTTGGAGTCGGCCCAGAAGTACGTGGCGACGCTCGTCACCACCAGCACCGTCACCAGCGTGATGGTCGTCACCTTGATACGGCGGCGCCAGTTCGGCGCGGGACGCGGCTCGTACATGCCGTCGCCCGGGCCGCCGGGGCCCCGGCCGCCGGGGGAGCCGTAGACCTGGCCGGTGTTGTAGCCGCTGTCGTAACCGTCGCCGGGAGCGCCGTAGCCGCCGTCGACGTACGACGGCTGCTGCGGTACTCCGCCGCCGTACGGCGGCGCCCCGCCGTACCCGGCCTGCCCGGGCGACGGCGCCGGGCCACGGCGGACCTGCCGCATGACGCGTGCGTTCTCGGGCTGTGCGCTCGAGCTTCCGCGTCCGTAGCGGTTGCCGCGGTTGTCGTCGGACCGCCCCTCGGGCCAAGTGTTCATGCGCCCCAGTGTGCAGGTCCCCGTAGTGCGCCATACAAGAGTCGTCGGAAAATCAGAGCACGGCTGTGGCGAAGCTGACACAAAACGTCCCCATACCGCGTCCGCATAGGGTAGGGGCCATGACAGACCAGGCCCCAGCTGCGGATTCCGGCAGTACGGAAATCCCGGGCAAGCCGACTTCGGCGTCCCGTACCACCCTCAGTCACATCATGACCCACAACGACACGAACCTGCTGGGGACGGTGCACGGCGGGGTGATCATGAAGCTGGTCGACGACGCGGCGGGGGCCGTGGCCGGGCGGCACTCCGGCGGGCCGGCGGTCACCGCCTCCATGGACGAGATGGCGTTCCTGGAGCCCGTCCGCGTCGGTGACCTCGTTCACGTCAAGGCGCAGGTCAACTGGACCGGCCGTACCTCCATGGAGGTCGGCGTCCGGGTCCTGGCCGAACGCTGGAACGAGTCCGCCCCGCCCACCCAGGTCGGCTCCGCCTACCTCGTCTTCGCCGGGGTCGACGCCGACGGCAAGCCCCGCCGCGTCCCACCCGTCCTCCCGGAAACGGAACGCGACAAGCGCCGCTACCAGGAGGCCCAGATCCGCCGCACCCACCGCCTGGCCCGCCGCCGCGCGATCATGGAACTGCGGGAGAAGCGGGCGGCGGAGGGCTTCGAGGACTGACGGGTCCTTCTACGAGCACGCCACCTCGTCCCCCCGTACCACCACGCCCGACTCGCCCTGCCCCGCGTCCTCCGCCCGCACCTTGCGGACGCGTTCGAAGTCCGTGCCCGCGATGACCTTCAGGGTCGCTCCCAGGCCCGGGGCCGCGCGCAGTTCGCTGCCCGGCAGGGCCGCCGCGAGGGACTTGGCGGAGCGGTCCCAGCGGGGGTCGTAGACGATGACCGTCCGCTTCGCGTCGGGGGTGGCGGCGTTCACCGGGGCTCCCGTCGTACGGAAGCCCGTCGCGACCAGCGCCGCGTCGACCCGGCGGCCGAGGCCGGGCGTGGGGGTGCCGTTCTCCACCTGGACGCTGATCTGCTGCGGGGCGACCGGGACGACCCGGGCCTCGCCGCTCGACCGCCGCACGGACAGCGGCTGGTCCGCGCGCAGGGCGTGGAAGATCCGCTCCGCCTTCGCGGAGTCCCACTTCAGGGTCGAGCCGACGCCCTCGACGGCGTATCCGAGCTGCTGGATGGGGACGGTCGTGAACTCGGAGGAGGAGGGGGAGAAGTTCCGCATGGCCCGGCCCAGGGCCAGCATCTCGTCCGTGCCGAAGCCCTTGTCGGCCCGCACCGAGCCGAGGACCGCCCGGGTCACGTCCCGGAACTTCATCGGGTTCAGCAGGATCCCGGAGGACATGACCCGCTCCACGAGCGCGGCCATGAAGCGCTGCTGCCGTTTCATCCGGCCCAGATCCGACGCCCCGTCGACATGGCGTGCGCGCACATACTGAAGCGCCTGCCCGCCTTCGAGGGTGTGGCGCCCGGCCGGCAGGTTCAGTCCGGTGTAGCTGTCGTTCAGGGGGGCGGCCGTGCAGATCTGCACGCCCCCGACCACGTCCACCGTCTTCATGAAGCTCGTGAAGTCGACCTCCAGGTAGTGGTCGATCTTCACCCGGGTCATGTTCTCGACCGTCCGCACGGTCAGCGACGCCCCGCCCTCGGCGTACGCCGCGTTCAGCTTGATGGGGTGGCCCTCGTGCCGTCTGCCCGTCGTACGGTCGACATGCGCCGGCGTCACGGCGTACGAGTCGCGCGGCAGGCTCACCACGCTCGCCCGCTCCCGGTCCTGGGAGATGTGCACGATCATCATCGTGTCGGTGCAGTGGCAGGGCGCGCCGCCGAGCCGGTACTTCTGCCGCTCGTCCCGGCTGATCTTCTCGCGGCCGTCGGTGCCGACCAGCAGGACGTTCATGCCGTGGCCCGCCTGGGGCCGGTTCTTCATGTCCTTGAAGGCGTCGACCCGGGCGATGTCCGCGTCCAGGCTCGTGACCACCGCGTGCCCGATGCCGGCGGACGCGAGGACCACCACGGACAGCGTGGTGAGCGCCCGCATGCCCCAGCGCGGCTTCCGGCGCCGCACCGGCGGCGCGGGCCTGCGAGGGCGCCGCCCGGAGGAGGGCGGCTGCGGGCGGCGCTGCGGGGCGGTGGTGGTCCGGGGGGACCGCGACGGCGTGGGCAAGAGGACACCTCCGGACGACGGCCGTACGTGGGATCCGTGACACCGTAGGCCGATACGATCTGCAGCCCGCGGTACCGCCCCGGCGGCGCGCAACGGTGTCCCCCGTTCGCGGTAACGTGAGGCCCCTATGAACGCCAATCCCGACGTGCGCCACCCCGCCGTTTCCGTGATCATGCCCGTCCTCAATGAGGAACGGCATCTGCGGGGAGCAGTCCAAGCGATCCTCGCGCAGGAGTACGCCGGCGAGATGGAGGTCGTGATCGCCCTGGGTCCGTCCACGGACCGCACGGACGAGATCGCGGCTCAGCTCGTCGCGGACGACCCGCGTGTGCACACCGTCCCGAACCCGACCGGTCGCACGCCGGCCGCCCTGAACGCGGCGATCAACGCCTCCCGCCACCCGATCGTCGTGCGCGTCGACGGGCACGGCATGCTCTCGCCGAACTACATCGCCACCGCCGTACGGCTCCTTCAGGAGACCGGCGCGCAGAACGTCGGCGGCGTCATGCACGCCGAGGGCGAGAACGACTGGGAGCACGCAGTCGCCGCCGCGATGACCTCGAAGATAGGGGTCGGCAACGCCGCCTTCCACACCGGCGGCGAGGCCCAGCAGGCCGACACCGTCTACCTCGGCGTCTTCCGGCGCGAGGCGCTGGAGCAGCAGGGCGGCTACAACGTGGAGTTCATCCGCGCCCAGGACTGGGAGCTGAACTTCCGCATCCGTGAGGCCGGCGGGCTGATCTGGTTCTCGCCCGAGCTGCGGGTGTCGTACCGGCCGCGGCCGAGCGTGAAGGCCCTCGCCAAGCAGTACAAGGACTACGGCCGCTGGCGGCATGTCGTCGCCCGCTACCACGAGGGTTCGATCAACCTGCGCTATCTCGCCCCGCCGACCGCCGTGTGCGCGATCGCGGCCGGGACCCTGGTGGGCGCGCTGCTGACGCCGTGGGGCTTCGTGGTGCCCGGCGGCTATCTCGCGGCGATCCTCGCCGGTTCGGTCCCGGCGGGCAAGGGGCTGCCGCTGAAGGCGCGGCTGCAGATCCCCGTGGCGCTGGCCACCATGCACATGTCGTGGGGCTGGGGCTTTCTGACCAGTCCGCGGGCGCTGGCCCGCAAGGTGATCGCGAGCCGGCGGCCTGCCGTGCGTGCGGACGCTTCCGCGAGCTGAATCACCGGCGTATCGGCGCGGGCCCTTTCCCTCGGCGGGGAAAGGGCCCGTCGCCGTTCAGTCCCAGACGAACGCCGGGCTCACGTGCATACAGGCCTTGTCGTCGGCGCCGTTGAGCGCCTCGGCCGACTTCGGGGTCTTGTCGTTCTCCTCGGGCGCCTTGTAGTCCGCGCCCTCCCGCCAGTCGGCGCCCACGACGAGGGTGATGCCGGAGACGTCGGTGGAGCGCTGCACCGAACTCAGCGGGACGCCCAGGGCCTTGGCGAGACGCTGGGCGTCGCCCTCCAGGTCGGCGCTCGGGTAGCGGACGACGGTCCGCTCCTCGCTCCATGAGCCGGTGGTGTCGGCGACGGCCTGGGCGAAGCCCTCCTCCTTCAGCAGCCCGGCCACCGTGCCGGCGCGTCCCCGGGCCGCGGCCAGGGTGTCGGTGCGGGTGCCGTTGCGGACCTGGACGGCGATCTCGTCGTCGGCCGCGGCCGGGTCGGTGGAGCCCTGCTCGGCGGCCGGCTTCCTCGCCTTGTCCTTGCCGTCCAGGGCGATGTCCTCCCGCACCAGCCGGAACAGCTGCTCGGCGTCCTCCGTCGGTTCGACGCGGGCGCCGACGTAGCGGTTGGGCATCGTGGTCATGGTGATGCGCTTCGGCTCCACCTTGCGCAGCTCGTCGCTGAGGTCGTAGAGCTTCTTGACGGTGTCCAGGCCCGGGTCGACCGTCATGGCCCGGGTGGCCTCCTCGGCCAGTCTGCGGAGCTTGTTCGGGCTGCTCAGGGTCATGTTGTCGCGCAGCTGGCGGACCATCGCGTTCATGTACATGTGCTGGGCCTTGGCGCGGGCGAGGTCGCTGCCGTCCTCGAAGCCGTAGCGGGTGCGCAGCCACTGCAGGGCCTGCTCGCCCTGGATGTACGAGGTGCCCTTCTCCAGTTTCAGGCCCGAGCCCTTGCCGTCGGAGGTGCGGGAGTGGATGTTGGCGTCGACGCACACGGGGACGCCCCCGACGGCGTCGGCCATCGACACCACGCCGGCGAAGTCGACCATGATGAAGTGGTCGATGTGGATGCCGGTGAGCTCCTGCCAGGTGGCCACGGCGCAGCCCGGACCGCCGTGTCCGAGGCTCTGGTTGGTCATCGTCCGCCCCTGGGTCGCCTCGTACACCTTCCCGTCGTCCGGGTCGGTGCACTTCGGGATCTTCACCAGGGTGTCGCGGGGCATGCTGATGACCGACATGTTGGTGCGGTCGGCGGACAGGTGCAGCAGCATCTGGACGTCGGCGAGGGGCGTGGCGCCGAACGTCTCGCGGGCGCCGCCGAGTTTCTGGTTCTCCTTGCTGTCCCGCGCGTCGGAGCCGATGAGCAGGATGTTCAGCGGGGTCTGCCCGGCGGCGTTGGGCGTCGGAGCGGCGACCTTGCTGTCGCCGAGGTTGAGGGCGTCCTTCTTGATGTTGCCGTTCAGATGCCGGTAGTAGAGGTAACCGGCCCCGGCCGTCCCGAGTATCAGCACGGCCAGCAGCAGAGCGGACCACTTCAGCAGCCGCCGCCTGCGGGGAGCCGGACCGCCACGCGTCCGACCACCGGCCCCACCGTCGCCGCCGGCGGCATCGTCGCGGCCGGGTGAGTCCGGGGCTGTTGTCGACGGCGGGCTGTCGGGGCCGGGCGTGCTCGTGCTCGTGGTCGACGGACCTTCTGCGTCGGGCTTGCTCGCGCTCGGCAGGCTTTCGGCGTCGGGCGTGCTCGCGCTCCCGGTCGGCAGGCTTTCGGCGTCGGGCGTGCTCGCGCTCCCGGTCGGCAGACGCTCGGCGTCGGGCGTACTCGCGCTCGGCAGGCCTTCTGCGTCGGGAGGGCTCGCGCTGGGCAGGCCCTCGGCGTCCGGCGTGCCCGCGTCTCCCGCCGACGCGTCTTCGTCGCCGTCGGACGGCCGGCCGCTCGGCGTCGGCCGCTCCTCGTCCGGGTCCGGTTCGTGGCGGACGTTCTGCCGCTTACCGTCCTCCCGCACACCGCTCTGCGTCACTTCCCCGGTCCTCTCCGCCCCCCGGCGCATGCAGCAGGCCCGCCCTGCCTCCTGTTAGACGCACGACGGGCCTGTCAGTTGCCCTCAACGGGTCAACTCGCGCACTTCACCTTGTCGGCGGTGGACTTCTCCACGTCCGCCGCCTCGACCGGGGCGTTGAGCTTCACGCCGGCGCCCTTGAAGTCCTTGCCGAGGGTCAGGGTCATCGCGGGCACGCCCTGCGAGTTGTTCACACTCTCGCCGGGCTTCAGCGCGGACCCGGACAGCCCCATGATGTCGGCGAGCCGACGCGCCTGGTCGGCTTGGTCGGGGCCGTACTCGAGGGTCGTCTTCGCCAGCTCGGCGGGCGCGTTGCCGGCGTTCTCCGACTTGGTGACGCCCTCCTCGACCTGGAGGTACTGGAGGGTCTTCTGCGCGCTGCCGGCGACGGCACCGCCGTTCATGATCCGCACCCGCACCTCGGAGGCCGCGGCCTTGGTGCCCTTCAGCCGGGCGGCCTGGGCGTCCTTCTCCTTCTTCTCCTGCTGCTTGACCTCGGTGAAGGAGACGTCGTTCTCGATCATGTCGAACACCTGCGGGGCCTTGGACTCGTCGAGGACGACCGTGGCCTTCACCTTCTCCGCCGGGTTGTCCACCACCGGCACCGTCGTGAAGCTGATGTTCTTCGTCGGCACCTTCTTCAGCTCCAGGGCGACGTCCTTGAGCGTGCTGACCCTGCCGATCGCCTCGTCCACCGTCAGCGCCTTCGTCGCGGCCTCGGCCAGGTTCAGCAGCTTGGACGGGCTCGTGAGGGTGTCGCTGGAGGACATCTTGCGCATCAGTGAGCCCAGGAACTGCTGCTGCACCTTGATCCGGTCGAGGTCACCGCTGTTGCCGAAGCTCTTGCGCGTACGGACGAACGCGAGGGCCTGCTCGCCCTCGACCGTCGACTCGCCCGCGGGCAGGACGAGTTTGGACTCCTTGTCGTTGACCGGCTTCTCCACACACACGTCGACCCCGTCCACCGCCGTGGTCAGCGTCTTCACCGCGTTGAAGTCGGCCATCATGAAGTGGTCGACGGTGATGCCGGTGTTCTCCTTCACCGTGCGCATCGTGCAGCCGGGGTCGCGATCGCCCTCCCCGAGGCTCCGGTTGAAGCGGGCACCCCGGATGCCGGGGACGACCTTCTTCGAGCCGTCCTCCAGTGTCGTCGGGCAGTCGGGGATGTTCACGATCAGGTCGCGCGGGATGCTCAGCGCGGTCGCGTTGGAGCGGTCCTTCGCGACGTGCAGCAGGATCGTGGTGTCGGCGTGCCCGGAGCTGCCCTTGTCGCCGTAGCCCTCGTTGCCCTCGCCGGTGCGCTTGTCCGTGCCGATGATGAGGACGCTGAAGGCCTCGTCCTTGCTGAAGTTGCTGGCGCCCGCGTTGCCGACGTCGGTCGTCGAGACGTTGCCCTCCAGATGCTGGAGGTAGAGGTAGCCCGCCGCACTGACCCCGACCAGCACGAACGCCATCGTGCCGCCGGTCCACAGCAGGACCTTCTTCGCCTTGCCCGGCTTCTGCTGCACCGGCCGGCGCCCACCGCGGCGCCCCGGCGGCGGCTCCTCGGGAGCACCGCGCCGCCTGCGCTGCGGCGGCACCTCGGTGCGGGTCGCGCCCTCACGAGGAGCGCCCTGACGGGGAGCGCTCTCACGGGAAGCACCCCCGCGCGGAGCGGCCGAACGTGCGGGTGTCGAACGTGTGGTGGCGTTACGGGGAGCCGTCCGCGATTGCGCTCCGGATGGATTCAGTCGCAGTTCGTATTCGCCGGTGTTCGGATTGAGTACCCACTGGTCTGCGGGGTCCATCTGTTCCCCCCGCCCACGGCGTTGCGCGTCCACGGTTGTCCGATTCCTCCGTCGGGGCACGCGGCGCCTTCTCCCCCCGGAAGGCGCGCGGGTACTTGGTCATCACAGAAGCACTGGATCGCTCACACTATCCGCCCAGTTGAACGCCGGTGTGCGCTGAATGACAAATTCGACGTCCCTACATTTGGGCAATCCAGCCCAATTCCATTCTGTGAATCTCTACCAGCGGTAGGGCGCGTACACGTTCATGCACTTACCGGCGTCCGAGCCGTTGAGCGCGTCCGCGTCACCGGGGAGGTCTCCGGCCTTCGGGGCCGGCTGCTTCGGATACGACGTCCCCGTACGCCAGTCGGCGCCCACGACGACCGTCACACCGGATACGTCGGTGGACCTCCGCACCGAACTCTGCGGAATGCCGAGCGACTTGGCGACGCGCTGGGCATCGCCCGCCAGCTCGGCGCTCGGATAGCGCACGACGGTCCGCTCCTCGGCCAGCGCGCCCGAGGTGTCCGCCGCGGCCTTCGTGAAGCCCTTCCCCACGAGGGACCGGGCGATGGCGCCCGCGCGTCCGGTCACCGGGCCGAGGGTGTCGGAGCGGGTGGCGTTCCGCACCAGGACACCGATCTCGCCGTCCGCCGCGGCCGGATCCCGGGAGGCCTTCTCCGAACCGGGCTGCTTCGAACCGGCCTTCTTCGAGGCGGACTTCCCGCCCTTGTCGTCGAACGGCACGTCGTCGCGGACCATCTCCCACACCCGGTCGGCGTCGGCGCCCGCCGGTATCAGGTGATTGGCGTCCTCCGGGTCCGCGGCCGTGGGCAGCGTCGTCATGGTGATGCGGTCCGTCGGCACGGTCTTGAGCTGTGCCCCCAGGTCGTACAGCTTCTTCACCGTGCCGATCTCCTCGGACACGTGCAACGACTCGGTGGCCGCCTCGGCCAGGTCCGTCAGCCGCCCGGTGTCGGTGAAGACGTTCTGCGACTTGAGCGTGCGGATCATCGAGTTCATGTACATGTGCTGCGCCCTGGCCCGCAGCGGGTCGCTGCCCCAGGCGTGGCGGGTGCGCAGCCACTGCAGGGCCTGCTCGCCCTGGACCTTGGTCTTGCCGGCCTTCAGCTTCAGACCGGAGCCGCCGGGCACGCCGGGCAGCGGGCGGTCCCACACGTTCTGCTCCACGCACACCTCGACCCCGCCGATGGCGTCCGCCATCTTCACCACGCCCGCGAAGTCGATCGTCATCCAGTGGTCGATGTAGACCCCGGTGAGGTTCTGCCAGGTCGCCAGCGTGCAACCCGCGCCGCCCCGGGCCAGCGAGGCGTTGATGATCGTGTTGACCGGCGGGTACGTCCGGCCGGACTCCGGGTCGGTGCACTTGGGTATGTCGACGCGGGTGTCGCGCGGAATGCTCACCACGGCGGCGCTCTCGCGGTCCGCGGCCAGATGGATGAGCATCTGCACATCGCCCCGCGGCGGAGCGCCGCGGTCGTTCCTGGCGCCGCCCAGCTTCACGTTCTCGTCGGAGTTACGGCTGTCGGAGCCGATCAGCAGGATGTTCAGGGGCGTCTGCCCGGCCGCGTTCGGAGCGGCCCGCCGCGCCTTGGAGTCGCCGCTGCTGCGCTGGCCCTTCTCGATGTTGCCGTTCAGATGCTCGTAGTAGAGGTAGCCGGCGCCGGCGGTCCCGAGGACCAGCACGGAGAGGGTCGTCGCCGACCAGCGCAGTACCCGGCGTCCCCGGCGGGCCCGGCGGCCTCCGTGTCCGCCCCGGCCCTCGCGTCCGCCCCGGCCGCCGCCCGGCCCGGTGGATCCGCCCGGGGCCGGCTCACGCGGAACGGCACCCGGTTTCGTCCCCTCCCCCTGCACACCGCTGCTGCGCGCCATCTGCTTCCGCCACCCCCGTGTCACCGAAAAGGCCTGCCGTACGCCCAGTGAGACGTACGACAGGCCCTTCAGGTCACTCGGCGCACTCCACCTTGTCCGCCGTGGACTTGTCCACGTCCGCCGGCGCCTTGGCGGGAGTGGTCTGGGAAGAGCCCGCGCCCTTGAAGTCCTTGCCGAGGGTCAGGGTCATCGCGGGCACGCCCTGGGCGTTCTCCACACTCTTGCCCGGCTTCATCGCGGACCCGGGCAGGCCCATGATGTCGGCGAGGCGGCGGGCCTGGTCGGCCTGGTCGGGGGCGTACTCCAGGGTCGTCTTGGCCAGCTCGGCGGGCGCGTTGCCGGCGTTCTCCGACTTGGTGACGCCCTCCTCGACCTGCAGCCAGCTCAGCGTCTCCTGGGCGCTGCCGGCGACGGCACCGCCGTTCATGATCCGCACCCGCACCTCGGAGGCCGCGGACTTGCTGCCCTTGAGCCGGGCGGCCACCGCGGCGGCTTCCTTCTTCTTCTTTTCCTTGACCGCGGTGAAGGAGACGTCGTTCTTGATCATGTCGAAGACCTGCGGGGCCGACGACTCGTTGAGGACGACCGTGGTCGGGACCTTCTCCGCCGGGTTGTCGATCACCGGCGTGGTGGCGAACGTCAGGTTCTTGGTGTTGAGCTTGCCCAGCTCCAGACCGAGGTCCTTCAGCTTGCCGATGCTGGAGAGCTGCGAGTCGACGGTCAGCGCCTTCGTGCCCGCCTCGGCCAGGTCGAGCATCTTGGAGGGGCTGGTGAGCGTGTCGTTGTCCTTCAGCTTGCGCATCAGCGCGCTCAGGAACTGCTGCTGGAGCCCGATCCGGCTCAGGTCGCCGCCGAAGCCGACCGAGTGCCGGGTGCGCACGAAGGCCAGCGCCTGCTCGCCCTCGATGGTGTGGTTGCCCTTCGACAGCTTGAGGTGCGAGTCCGGGTCGTCGATGTCCTTGCCGAGGCAGACCTCGACCCCGCCGACCGCGCTGGTCAGCGTCTTGACCGCGTTGAAGTCGGCGACCATGAAGTTGTCCGGCTTGACCCCGGTCAGCTCCGTCACGGTCCGCATGGTGCAGCTCGGGGTCCGGTCGTCCTGGCCGAGGCTGGTGTTGAAGCGGGTCTTGGGCGTGCCCGGGATGACCTTCTGCGTCCCGTCCGCCTGCGTGGTCGGGCAGTCCGGGATGTCGACGATCAGGTCCCGGGGGATGCTCAGCGCGGTCGCGTTCGAACGGTCCTTGGAGACATGCAGCAGGATCGTGGTGTCGGCGTGCCCGACACTGCCCGCGTCGCCGTACTTCTCGTTGCCCGCGCCGGTGCGCTTGTCGGTGCCGATCAGCAGGATGTTGATGGCCTTGTCCTTCTCGAAGCCACCGGTGCTCGCGCCGTCGTCGGAGACCGACGCGATGTTGCTGTTCAGGTGCTCGATGTAGAAGTACGCGGCGCCCGCCCCGGCGACCAGCACGAACGCCATCACGCCGCCGGTCCACAGCAGGGCCTTCTTGCCCTTCGCGGCCTTCTTGGCGGGCCGGCGCCCGCGCCGCCCCGGCAGCGGCTCCTCCGGAGCCGGGGCCGGAGCCCCGCGGCGCCTGCGCGGCGGCGGCACCGCACGGCCGGGCGCCTCGGACCGCCGGCGGCCGGGCGCCTCGCTGCGGCCGAGCGGCTGCGTGCTGCCGAGCGCCGACGGGTCCGTATCGGAGGCCGGTGGTTTGCGCGGCCCGGGAACACCCGACTGCGGTGCGGAAGGGGGCAGTCGCATTTCGTATTCGCCGGTGTTCGGGTTGAGCACCCACTGGTCTGCGGGATCGATGTCGTCCGCCCGCCCACGGCTTTGCGCGTCCACGGTTGTCTGATTCCTCCGTCGGGGCACGCGGCGCCTGCCCTTCCAAGGCGCTCGGTACAGGTCACACAGTGCGGTGTCTCAGGGATGTCCACAGAGCCGGTCGCACCGGGATCGCTCACACTAACCGCCCAGTTCGGCGTCGAGCGACGACGGTGACGAAGTCCACGTCCCTACACCTGGGCAATTCGCCCATTTCCCGGGTGAAGAGCGCGTCACCTTGAGGCGGCCTTGGTGTCCGCTTTACTCGCAGGTGTCCTCGGCTGCCGTGTTTCCACGGAACGTGGGTGGAGGAGAAACGGTGACGGCGGATTTCGTGAACGGACCCGGATACGGATCCCCGTGCGACCCGTCACGCGAATCGGCAGGCCTTCGCGGGGCGGAACCTCCCCGTGCGTCCCCCGCGACCACCACCGGAGAGTCCGTCCGCAGCCGCTCGAACAGCCTGTCCGCCTCGGGCTCCACGAGTTGGTCGCGATTGGCGTCGTACGCATACGACTCCCGGGGGACGGTCAGGAATTGCACTTGTTCCATGGGGATGTCGCGCAGGCCGCGCACGAGTTCGT
Organism: Streptomyces koelreuteriae; assembly: GCF_018604545.1. Classification (GTDB taxonomy): domain Bacteria; phylum Actinomycetota; class Actinomycetes; order Streptomycetales; family Streptomycetaceae; genus Streptomyces; species Streptomyces koelreuteriae. The sequence goes on from NZ_CP075896.1 coordinate 5,027,966, forward strand.
ACAAACCGCGCAGACTCGCCAGATCCGGGTCCGTTGTGAGGGAGGACGTGGCGGCGTCCAGCACGGGATACAGCTTCACCGGATTCAGCAGGACGTCATTGCTGCGCACCTTGTTGACGAGTGCGCCGAGGAATCGTTGCTGCCGCTCCATCCGCTCCGTGTCGCTGCCGTCGCCCAGGGACTTGCGGGCGCGGACCCAGCCGAGGGCCTGCTCGCCGTCGAGCGTCACGCGTCCCGCGGGCAGCCTCAGCTTGGCGGCCCGGTCGTCGACCGGCTCCCGCAGACACACCTCGACACCGTCGACCGCGTCGACCATCTCCTTGAAGCCGTGGAAGTCGACGACGACGTGGTGATCGACGCGGACGTCGGTGAGCTTCTCGACGGTCCGGATGGTGCAGGCCGAGCCGCCCAGCGCGAAGGCCTGGTTGAACATCCCGAACCGGGGCGCGCTGCGGGACCCGTCCGGGCGCCGGCACGCCGGCAGCTCCACCATCAGGTCCCGGGGCAGGGAGACGGCGGTGGCGCTGCGCCGGCCCGCGGACAGGTGCAGCAGGATCGTGGTGTCCGACCGCTCGGTCCCGGAGTCCCGGCCGTAGCGGGCGTTGTCGTCGCCCTCGCGCGAGTCCGAGCCGATGAGCAGGATGTTCCGCGCGTCCTTGACCAGCGAGGTGGGCCGCTCCTTGTCGTACCGCGCGAGTTCGGCGGCCGCGGCCTCGTCGGGCGTGATGTTCCCGCTGAGCTTCGCGTACACGGCCCATCCGGCCCCGGCGGCCGCCACGACGAGACCGGTGACCCCGAACGCCGTGAACCGCACCCACCGCCGCCGACGCCGCCGCGCCAGCCCCCGCCCACTGGCCGAGGCCCCCGCACCCGGCCCCAGCCTCGGCAAGGACCCACCACCGGTACCGGCCACGACAGGGACCACCCCTCACGTCGTACGAACGTGCCGTGCGCACTGCTCTTACGACTGTGGCGTGGATGGGGTCTGGGGGAGGGGTGGGGATGGGCCGAACGGGGCAGCGGCCCAGCCGCGGGCAACGGTGCCGCTGAGCTGCTATGCCTGCCCTGGCTGGGGGCACTCGCGCGGCTGAGCTGCCGTTGCCGCCCTAGCTGCGGGCAACCGTGCCGCTGAGCTGCTGAGCCGCCATGCCTGCCCTAGCTGCGGGCATGCGTGCCGCTAAGGGCGGCACGGGTGGGCGCAGCGGCACCCCGCTACGCCGGGCTGCGCACCCACCCGCCCCCAGCGGAAACGCCCAGCACCAGCAAACGGCCTACCGAGCAAGCGCCGTAACCCGCTCACTCTCCACCCGCTTGTCCAACACCCCGTCCCCCGCCGACTCCAGATTCCGGCACAACACCACAGAACCCCCCGTGGCCAACGCCCCGTACAACCCTGCGCTCAACCCCTCCCACGTGTCGTACGGCAACCCCGACAGAATCCGCGACCCCGGCCCGGTCAGCCCCAGCTCCGCCGCCCCCGCCCGAGCCCGCTCCACGACCTCGGCCCCACTGAACTCCCGCCCCGCCACGATCAGCGCGGGCTCCTCGGGATCCACCGGCGCGTACGGCACGAACCGGTCCCCCTGCCCCGGCACCTCCACCGCGTAGTCGACGAACCCCTCGGGAGCCTGCGGAAACCGCCCCCCGAGCGGCCGCAAGGCCATCGCGATCCGCGCCCCGGAACACGCCCGGGCCGCCTCCAGCCCGTCCGGCCCGCTCACCACGACATCGGCGGCCCGAGCGTCCCCGGACACATCCGCGACCACCCCCACCGACGAACACGCGAGCAACCACACCGCCGTCTGCCAGTGCGCCGGCAGCAGCAGCGCGACCCGGTCGCCGGGCTCGACGGACAGCTCGTCCTGGAGCAGGTTCGCGGTCTTGGCCACCCAATTGGCGAAGGTGGCCACGGAGAGTTCGACGCGTTCGCCCGTGGCGTCGTCGTAGAAGGTCACCAGGGGGCGTCCCGGATCCGCGGCGAGCGCGGAACCCAGCAGGTCGGCGGGGGTGCGATCGGTGGCGTTCACCCGCGCAAGCGTACGCGGCGCACCGCCCGCCGCCCAACGGCCCGGCCACCGCCCGCCCCGCGTTCACCACCGGTTCGGCCGAATCCCCGCCGACAGTCCGTCAACTCCCAAATGGACAGACTTATACGACTATGTCCAAGATCAGGGGCATGCGTGGATTCCTTGCTTCCTCGATCGGTGTCACCTGTGCGGCCGCTCTGGCCCTTCCCCTCACTCCGCCCGCCCTCGCGGCGACGGCGAGACCGGTGCCGACCACCGAGGTCGCCACGGCCGCGAGACCCGCGCCCCACGCGGGGGCGCCGGACACGACCCGGACCGACCGGCGCGCGGCCGAACCGTCCGCCGCCGGCAGCACCCAGTCCCTCCCCCTCGAACCCCTCACCCGCAACCGAGCCACCCCCTCCGCGTCCGCCTCGGCCGCCGCCGAACAGGGCCTGTCCCGCCGTGCCGTACGCCGCTTCTCCCTCGTCGGCGTCATCTGGGACGACCCCCATGCCGAACTGCACGGCCGCGTCCATGTCCGCACGCGCGCCGCCGGCACCGGCACCTGGTCGGGCTGGCAGGTCGTGGAGACGCACAACGCCGACCACGCGGCCGACCTGGACACCCCCGAGAGCACCTCGGGCCGCGTACGCGGTGCCACGGCACCGCTGTGGGTCGGCGACTCCGACGGCGTGGAACTCCGGGTCCGTTCGGAACTCCCGGGCACCGGCGGTCGCGGCATGGCGGCCGCCGCGCCCTCGCTCCCCTCCGGTCTCCGGCTCGAACTCGTCGACCCCGGCGAGGGCGACGCGGCGCTCCCCGGCGGCCCCGTGGACAGCCCCCGCACCGGCGGCCTGAACACCGAGTCCTCCGCCGCAACCGACGCCTCCGCCGCCAACGCGGACCTCGCGCCCCTCGGCGCCACCGAGATCCCGGCACTGAGCCGCGCGGCGACCGAGCGCGAGTTCTACACCCTCCGGGCCGGCGGTCCGGCGGACCGGCAGCGGGCGAAGCCGTACGTCGGCCCCCGCCCGAGTATCGTCACGCGCCGCGGCTGGGGCGCGAACGAGGGGCTGCGGGAGCGGAAGTTCGTCTACACGAAGAAGGTCAAGGCCGCCTTCGTGCACCACACCGCGAGCGGCAACAAGTACAGCTGCTCGCAGTCCCCGTCACTCATCCGCAGTATCTACCGCTACCACGTCAAGAGCATGGGCTGGCGGGACGTCGGCTACAACTTCCTCATCGACAAGTGCGGAAAGATCTACGAGGGCCGCGCGGGCGGCGTGGCGAGGCCGGTCCTCGGCGCGCACACCCTTGGTTTCAACAGCAACAGCATGGGCATCGCCGTCATCGGATCGTACGGAGCCAAGAAGCCGTCGTCCGCCGCCGTCAAGGCCATCGCCCGGGTCACGGCGTGGAAGCTGGGCCTGTACCGGATGAACCCGCGGGGCAAGACCTACCTGAAGTCGGCCGGCAGCAATCTCCACCGCAAGGGCAAGAAGGTACGACTGAACGTGATCTCCGGTCACCGGGACGGCTTCAAGACCGCCTGCCCGGGCCGGAAGCTCTACGGCAAGCTCGGCTCGGCCCGCTCCAAGGCGGCCCGCTACCAGGGCCGCTGAGAACAGGGGGCGGAAAGCCGCACGGCCAGCGAAGGCGCCACGGAACGGTCTGCATACACTGACCGGCCGAAAGACAGTTCGGACGGTCCCGGCAGGAAGCAGAGACGACACGTGACTGAAGCGATCCTCCTGGTCGGCGGCAAGGGCACCCGGCTGCGCCCGCTCACGGTGCACACGCCCAAGCCCATGGTCCCGGCGGCCGGGGTGCCCTTCCTCACGCACCAGCTCGCGAGAGCGAGAGCGGCGGGTGTCGAGCACATCGTCCTCGCCACGTCCTATCTGGCCGAGGTCTTCGAGCCGTACTTCGGCGACGGGTCCGCGCTGGGCCTGCATCTGGAGTACGTGACGGAGGAGGAGCCCCTCGGCACCGGCGGCGCCATCCGCAATGTCGCCTCCCGGCTGCGCTCCGGCCCCGACGACCCGGTCCTGATCTTCAACGGCGACATCCTGACGGGCCTGGACATCCGGGCCCTGGTGGACACCCACGAGTCGACGGGCGCGGACGTCTCCCTGCACCTCACCAAGGTCACCGACCCGCGCGCCTACGGGCTGGTCCCCACGGACGACACGGGCAGGGTCCTGGCGTTCCTGGAGAAGCCGCAGACCCCCGAGGAGATCGTCACCGACCAGATCAACGCGGGGGCGTACGTCTTCCGCCGCTCGGTCATCGACACGATCCCGCTGGGCCGGCCGGTGTCGGTGGAACGGGAGACCTTCCCCGACCTCCTCTCCGCCGGAGCCCACCTCCAGGGCATGGTCGACTCGACGTACTGGCTGGACCTCGGCACCCCGGCGGCGTTCGTCCGGGGCTCGGCGGACCTGGTCCTCGGCCGGGCCCCGTCGCCCGCCGTCCCCGGCCGCTGCGGCGACCAGCTCGTGCTCCCGACGGCGACGGTCGCGGCCGACGCCAAGCTGTCGGGCGGCACGGTGGTGGGGGAGGGCGCCTTCGTCGCCGGGGGAGCGCGGGTCTTCGGCAGCACGATCATGCCGGGCGCCGTCATCGAACCCGGCGCGGTCATCACCGACTCCCTCATAGGCGCCCGCGCCCGAGTCGGCGAACGCACCGTCCTCACGGGCACGGTCATAGGCGACAACGCGACCATCGGCCCCGACAACGAACTCCTGCAAGGCACCCGAATCTGGTGCGACACCAAAATCCCAGCGGGCGCGGTCCGCTTCTCCTCGGACCAGTAGCGCCTACGCGGCAGGCTGCGCTGCGTGCCGCCCCGACCCGCCGGCCCGCCGTAGCTGCCCCAGCTGAGGCAGTCGCGTGCCGCCGATCTGCGGACTGTCGGTTCCCACCCGGCTCCTGCGGATCTGCGGCCAGCCGCCTCCCGCCGGTCTGCGGGCCCGCCGGGCTGCGCGCGGCCCGCCTCAGCCGCCCCCGCTGCGGGCATGCGTGCCGCTAAGGGCGGCACGGGTGGGCGCAGCGGCACCCCGCTCCGCCGGGTTGCGGCCCCACCCGCCCCAAGCACCAACGCCCCGGGCACCCCACAACCGGCAGAACGTCACAACCCCCCGATATCCCACCGCGGCATCTTCGGCGCCCGACGCCCCGGCACCCTCCCACTCAGCAACACCAACCGAGCCGCCCGATGCCGCTGCCCCGCATACGGCTCCAACAACGACAACATCACGGAGTCGTCCGCATCCCGATCCCCACCCAACGCCCACCCCACGATCCCCGGCAGATGCAGATCCCCCACGGTCACCTCATCCGCCGCCCCATGACTCCGCTGCACCGTCTCCGTGGACGTCCACGGCCCCACCCCCGGCACAACCTCCAACCGCTCCCGAGCCGCCCCCGGCTCCATCCCCGCCGTCTCCTCCAACCGCCCGGCCACCCGCACCGCACGCAGAATCGTCGACGCCCGCTTGTCGTCGACCCCGGCCCGATGCCACTCCCACGACGGAATCAACGCCCACGTCCGAGGCCCCGGCATCACATGCATCGGCCCCGGCACGGGCCCCGGCGCCGGCTCCCCGAACTTCCGCACCAGCAACCGCCACGCCCGATACGCCTCATCGGTCGTGACCTTCTGCTCGAGAATCGACGGAATCAGCGACTCCAGCACCAGCCCCGTCCGAGTCAGCCGCAGCCCCGGCCGCCGATGCCGTGCCAACGCCACCAGCCGGTGCCGCGGCACGAACGCCGACGGATCATCGGCCGCCCCGAGCAGCTCGGGCAACCGCTCCAGCAGCCACTCGGCCCCGGCCCCCCAGGCCTCCCCGCGCACCCCGCCACCCGCCGCGCGCACCCGCAGCGTCCCGGGCCCGGCGGGAGTGAGAGCGGTCCGCCACACCGACCCGTCCGGTGTCGTCCGGAACGTCGGATCACCCGGCCCGCGCCGCAGCGGCCCGAGCACCAGCCCGAGATCCAGCGGCCCGTCCGGCACATGGTCCCGAACCCGCCCCGGCCCCGCCGCCTGCCGGGGCACGCCCGCGCCCACGGCGACATGCCCGCCGCGCACGGTCGTACGCGTGGGCCGGGGAGTGAACCGTCCTGCCATGAACAAGGCCCCTGAACGAAGTCGCCGGTATGAGCCGCTGGGATGACGAAAGGAGCAGCCCTACGAGCGTAGACGCCACCCCGCCCCGCTCACCGCACCTCGATGAACGCCCCCGCGTCCCGCTCCGGCCGGGGCCGCGGCTCCTCCGCCGGATGCCCGACCGCCACCGCGCCCATGGGATCCCAGTCCGCCGGCAGCCCCAGCACCTCGCGCACCACGTCCCGGCAGAACATCGTCGACGACACCCACGCCGACCCCAGCCGCTCCCCGGCCAGCGCGACCAGGAGGTTCTGCACACCGGCACCGGCGGCGACTACGAACATCTCCCGCTCGGCCCCGTCGCGCCGCGCATCGCCGTACGTGTGCGAGCCGTCCATGACCAGACAGGGCACGACCAGATACGGCGCGTTCCGCAGAACGTCCCCGCGCCGTACCCGCTTGGCGACGGACTCCTCCGTCTTGCCGTCCCGCCGCAGATCGGCGATCCAGGCGTCGCGCATGGCGTCGAGCAGCCGCGTCCGCGACTCCTCCGACTCCAGCAGCACGAACCGCCACGGCGTGGTGTGGTGCGGCGCGGGCGCCGTCACGGCGGCGGCGACCGCCCGCCGTACGGCACCGGGGTCGACGGGCTCGTCCGTGAAGGCCCGGACCGTACGCCGCTGGGTCACCGCCAGCCGCACCGCCTCCGACGTACCGAGCCGGAACATGTCGTCACGGGCGCCGCGCACCATGGCCCGCGCCCCTTGTTCGTCTTCTTCGTCACCGTCCCCCGCGACCAGATCCGGGAGCCCCCGGACGACGGCCACCGGCAGACCCGCTGCCTTGCCCTTGACCAGGTCGCCCGCGGAGGCGAGTTCGTCGGCGGTGGCGACGACGGTGGCGCTGAGCGGATTGCCGTACGCGTCCGTGCCCCCGCGCAGATCGTCGAGTACGCGCACTCCGGCCGCGCCGATCGCGACATCCGTGAGCCCCGCGCGCCAGGGCCGCCCGAACGTGTCGGTGACGACGACACCGACCTCGACACCGAGGATGTCCCGCAGTCCGTCACGGATCACGCGGGCGGACGCGTCCGGGTCCTCGGGCAGCAACAGCACGGTCCCGGAAGGGGTGTTGGACGCGTCGACCCCGGCCGCGGCCATGATCAGGCCCTGCCGGTTCTCGACGATCCGGAGGGCGCCGCGCCGGGCCACCACCCGTACCGTCTCCGCGTCGATGGCCGCCTCCCGGTCGGCGGCCCGGACGACGCGGCCCTCCGCCTTGGACACGATCTTCGAGGTGACGAGCAGCACGTCCCCGTCGGCCAGTCCGGGCTCGGCGGCCGCGATCAGCTTGGCCAGATCGTCCCCGGCCGCGACCTCGGGCAGCCCGGCCACGGCCCAGACCCGGTACCCCTCGGCACCCTCGCCGCTCATGCGCCCCGCACCTCCTCCGCGAGCGCCAGCGCCTCCTGGGCCATCCGCGCGGTCGCGTCGGTGTCGGTCATCATCAGCGGCACGGCCCGGCAGCGCACCCCGGCCGCCTCGACCTGCTCCACCACGCCCGCGTCCACCGTGTCCACGAGCCAGCCGTCCAGCAGGCCCGAGCCGTAGTGCTCGGCGACCGCCGCCGCGGTCGACTCGACGCCCACGGCGGCCAGCACCTTGTCGGCCATGCCCCGCACGGGCGCGTCGCCGACGATGGGGGACAGGCCGATCACCGGCACCCCGGCGTCGGCGATCGCCTCCCGGACGCCGGGCACGGCGAGGATCGTGCCGATCGACACGACCGGGTTGGACGGCGGGAAGAGGATCACGTCCGCCTCGGCGATGGCCTCCAGGACACCCGGAGCGGGCTTCGCCTGGTCGGCGCCCACCGGCACGATCGCCTCGGCGGGCACCGAGGCGCGCAGCCGCACCCAGTACTCCTGGAAGTGGACCGCCTTGCGCTCCCCGTCGACCTCGACGGCGACATGGGTCTCGACGCGGTCGTCGGACATCGGGATCAGCCGCACGCCCGGCTTCCAGCGCTCGCACAGCGCCTCCGTCACCGCGCTCAGCGGATATCCGGCGCCGAGCATCTGCGTCCGCACGATGTGCGTGGCGAAGTCCCGGTCGCCCAGACCGAACCACTCGGGCCCGACGCCGTACGCCGCGAGCTCCTCCTTGAGATGGAAGGTCTCGTCGCTGCGACCCCAGCCCTGCTCCTCGTTGATGCCGCCGCCGAGCGTGTACATCACCGTGTCGAGGTCCGGGCAGACCTTCAGACCGAAGAGGTGGATGTCGTCTCCGGTGTTGCCGATGACCGTGATGTCCGCGTCCGGCACGGCCCGCTTCAGACCACGCAGGAACCGGGCACCACCGATGCCGCCTGCCAGAACCACAATGCGCATGGGAGCAGTCTTGCAGGCCCCTACGACAGTGGGTCAGACAGTCAGGGCTTCCGGCACGCTCCGGGCCTCGCAGTGCTGAGCCGTGTGCATCGGCATCGCCGTCAGCCCCGGGTAGTAGACGTGCAGACTCACCGCCGACTCGAGTGCGTCATTCACGACCTCGTGTACATACCCCGGCGCGAACACGCGCTGCGCGCCCGCCCGCAACGCGCGTGTGCCCCGCTCCGTGCGCTCCGTCAGCGTGCCGTCCAGCACGGTCAGCACCCCGGAGGAACGGCCGTGGTCGTGCAGGCCGCTGCCCTGCCCGGGCACCCAGGACAGCAGCCACACCTCGTAGCCCGGCCCGGTGCGCAGCCGGTGGTACCAGCGGCTGGTCGCGTCGTAGCGGACGAGGTGCTCCCACTGGGAGCGGTCGGCGGCGATGGAGCGGGCGAGGCCGACGAACTCGGCGACGGTGGCCGGGTGCTCGCGCTCCCGCTGGAGCAGGTGCGGGACTTCGAGGATGTCGCCGGCGATCTGGAGGTCGCTGTCGCTGTTCATGGGGTGGGGTGGTTCCTCAGTGAAAGTGGGTCAGAGGGAACGGAAGCCGGGGGACTGGTGGCCCGGCCTTCAGCTGGAGCGGGTGTGGCTCAACAGCTGGAACAGCGACAGCTACAGCGAGCGCGGGCAGCACCGAGGGACCCGGCGGTGCGGGTCGAGGTGAGTGCCGAGTTCGCGAGCATGCCCACTAGGACACCGGGTCACACCTCCGGTGTCAACTCGGCACCCGGTATGTGGGACGAGGTTCACCTCATCCGGTCGTTCACTCAGATGAAAGGTTTGTTCATGGCCTGGCAGGGACACATGGCGTCCATCCGGGCGCACAAACCTCGTTGCGTACTCGTGATCAGACTGTGATCAGATTCGCTTTGACGTGCGTGCCGGAACGAGATCGAACTCCTGGGCGTCCTCCCCTGTAGAGGTCCGTACGGGGTCCGGTGGCAGCGGGGCCTCTCGCGGGCTCCGTCTGCGTGTCAAGGTTTATGCCGATTTGAACACTTTCCGCACGGCCTTGGTTCCGCAGAGTGAATAAGGGGCTCAATAGCAGATCTCGGCTTGACTCGCCCGGAGCAGCACACTTGTAATTTCACTCGTGTCGTTCAGCCGCAATCGGTAACGGCTACATCACGGGGACGCGGATAAGAACAGACGAGGGGCGCACATGACCGAGCTGGTGCAGCAACTGCTGGTCGACGACGCGGACGAGGAACTCGGCTGGCAGGAGCGCGCGCTGTGCGCCCAGACCGACCCCGAGTCCTTCTTCCCCGAGAAGGGCGGCTCGACCCGGGAGGCCAAGAAGGTCTGTCTCTCCTGCGAGGTCCGCTCCGAGTGCCTCGAGTACGCCCTCGCCAACGACGAGCGCTTCGGCATCTGGGGCGGCCTGTCCGAGCGGGAGCGCCGCCGGCTGAAGAAGGCCGCGGTCTGACCGGATCCTGGTTCGTGAACGGCCCGTCGCCAGTGGGTTATCCACAGGCGGCGGGCCGTCTTGCTGCCAGCCGATAGTGTGGGCGCTCGTCCGAGACGCCCCGCGGCCCCCGCCGGTCGCAGGCGTCCACCGCAGTCCACCGAACCGGGGCCCGTACCTCGATGTCCGTGCACAGCCACCCGGCAGCTCATCACGACCCCGCTGCCACAGCCGTGTTTGACCCGGCCCACCCGTCTGCGTTCGACCCGGCCCACCCGCCCGAGTTCCCGCGTCATGTGGTGACCGCGGTCCTCGTCTCCCACGACGGTGCCCGCTGGCTGCCCGACGCGCTCGCCGGGCTGCTCGGCCAGGAGCGCCCCGTCCAGTACGCGATGGGCGCCGACACCGGCAGCGCGGACGCCTCCGCCCAGCTGGTCACCGACGCGCTCGGCGCCGACCGGGTGCTGCACCTCGCCCGCCGTACCGGCTTCGGCCAGGCCGTCGAGGAGTGCGACCGCAGCGCCCCGGTCCTCACCCCGGAGCAGCTGCCGTACCTCAAGCGCCCCAGCGGCTGGGACCCGGTCACGCGCTCCTGGCGCGACGACGCCTACGACATGCCCGAGCTCCCGCACGGCGAGCCGGTGCAGTGGCTGTGGCTGCTGCACGACGACTGCGCCCCGGAGCCCGACGCCCTGGCCCAGCTGCTGCGCGTCGTGGACAACGAGTACGAGCTGGGCCGCGAGGACGTGGCCGTCGTGGGCCCCAAGCTCCGCGGCTGGTACGACCGGCGCCAGCTCCTGGAGGTCGGCGTCTCCATCGCCAACTCCGGCCGCCGCTGGACCGGCCTGGACCGCCGGGAGCAGGACCAGGGCCAGCACGACCACGTCCGGACCGTGCTGTCGGTGTCCACCGCCGGCATGCTCGTCCGCCGCGACGTCTTCGAACAGCTCGGCGGCTTCGACCGGCACCTGCCCCTCATGCGCGACGACCTCGACCTGTGCTGGCGCGCGCACGCCGCTGGCCACCGCGTGCTGATCGCCCCGGAAGCCGTCGTCCGGCACGCCGAGGCGGCCTCCCGGGAGCGCCGCGCCGTCGACTGCGTGGGCCGCACCTCCGCCTCCCCGCACAAGGTCGACAAGGCCGGCGCCGTCTACAGCCTGCTCGTCAACACGCGTACGGCCGTGCTCCCCTGGGTGCTGCTGCGCGTCGTGCTCGGCACCCTGCTGCGCACCGTCGCCTACCTCGTCGGCAAGGTCCCCGGACAGGCCGTCGACGAGATCCGCGGCCTCATGAGCACCCTGCTGCGCCCCGAGCGGATCCTCGCCGGGCGGCGCCGCAGAGGCACCCCCCAGGTCGACAAGGGCGAGCTGCGGCCGCTGTTCCCGCCGCCCGGCGCGACCGTCCGGATGACCGTCGAGCAGGTCGCGGGCAATCTCGTCGGCAGCTCCGACCCCGAGGCCGTCGCCGGTGCCGGACGGCACGGCGGTGCCGTCGAGTCGGGCCCCGGCGGCGACGACGCGGACTTCCTGCAGGTCGAGCAGTTCGCCCGGCTCAAGCGCATCGCGCGCAAGCCCGGCCCGGTGCTCTTCCTCGTCCTGCTGCTCGTCTCCCTGCTCGCCTGCCGTGAACTCCTCGGCGGTGGCGCGCTCGCGGGCGGCTCCCTGCTGCCCGCCCCGGCCGACTCCTCGGCGCTGTGGGCGCGCTACCTGGACGCCTGGCACCCGGTCGGTGCCGGCGGCACCTCCTCCGCGCCGCCGTACGTCGCGCTCGTGGCGATGCTGGCGTCCCTGCTGTTCGGCTCGACCGGCCTCGCCGTCACCGTGCTGCTCGTCTGCTCGGTGCCGCTGGCCGGTGTCGCCGCCTACTTCGCCTCCCGCCCGCTGGTCGAGTCCCGGCTGCTGCGCGCGTGGGCGGCCGTCGTCTACGCCTTCCTGCCCGCCGCCACCGGCGCCCTCGCCGGCGGCCGCCTCGGCACCGCCGTCCTGGCCGTGCTGCTGCCGCTCATCGCGCGCGCGGGCATCGCGGCCAGTGGCCTGTCGAACCCGAGCGGCGCGCGGGGCAGTTGGCGTGCCACCTGGGCGTACGCCCTGCTGCTGACCATCACCACCGCGTTCACCCCGATCGTGTGGCCCGTCGCGCTGATCCTCGGAGTGGGGCTGCTGGCCGTCCGCCGGACGGAGATCACGGCGTACGGGCCGCGGTTCCTCGCCCAGCTCGGCACCCCCCTGCTGGTCCTCGCGCCCTGGTCGCTGTCGCTGCTGCCGTTCGGCTTCTTCCAGCAGGCCGGCCTGGAGTACGGAGCGGGTTCCGCCTCCGCCCTCGACCTGCTCGGCGCGAGCCCCGGCGGCCCCGGCACCGTCAGCGGCCTGATGCTCATCGGCATCGTGCTGGCCGCGCTCGCCGCCCTGCTGCGCTCGGAACGCCAGTCGGGCATCCGCACGGCCTGGGCGGTCGCCCTGGTGGGCTTCGTCTTCGCGGCCCTGTCCAACGGCTCCACCTGGGCCGGCCCCGCGACCCTCGTCTACGGCATCGCCCTCCTGGCGGCAGCCGCGCTCGGAGCCGACGGGGCACGCGCGCGCGTGGCCGAGCAGAGCTTCGGCTGGCGCCAGCCGGTCGCCGTGCTGATCGCCTTCGCCTCGGCCGCGGGCCCGCTGCTCGTCGCCGCCGGCTGGATGATCCGCGGCGCCGACGGTCCCCTGGAGCGGCGCGACCCGACCCAGGTCCCCGCGTTCGTCGCCGAGGAGAGCGGCAGCCGCGACCAGGCCCGCACCCTCGTCCTCGACAGCGACTCCGGCGCCCACGTCGGCTACATGCTCGTGCGCGGCTCCGGCGCCCGCCTCGGCGACGGCGAGGTCGCCGCGGCCGACGGCGAGAACGGCAGGCTCGACAAGGTCGTCGCCAACCTCGTCGCAGGCTCCGGCGCCGACCAGGCCGACCAGCTCGGCGGCTTCGCCGTGCGCTACGTCCTCGTCCACCAGGGCGCGCCCCGCGAGGTCACCCGTGTCCTGGACGCCACGCCCGGCCTGACCCGGCTCAGCCAGCAGAGCGACGGCGCGCTGTGGCGCATCGACCGCGAGGTGGCGCGCGCCGCCATCGTCCCCGCCTCCGGATCCGGCACCCCGCAGCCCGTCGCCGCCGGGCCCGTCGACATCCACACCAGGATCCCGACCGGCGCCGAGGGGCGCGTACTGCGCCTCGCCGACACCGCCGCCGACGGCTGGACCGCCACGCTGGACGGCAAGCCGCTGACCCGCACCACGGTCGACGGCTGGGCTCAGGGCTTCGAACTCCCCGCCACCGGCGGCACGCTGGACGTCACCTACGACGACCCGATCGGCCACACGGCGTGGCTGTGGACGCAGGGCCTGCTCGCCGTCGTCCTCGTGGTGCTCGCCCTGCCCGGCCGGCGCCGCGACGTCGACGACGACATGCCCGAGGAGCCGGTCGTCCCGGCCCAGGCCGTCGCCGGCGAGGGCCGCCGCGCCCGCCGCCTGCGCGCCCAGGCCGAGGCCGAGACCGAGCCCCCGGCCGAAGGGACCCCCGGCCCCGGGGAGTTCCCGCCCCCGCAGCCCGAGCAGCCGCCCGCCGCGGTGCCGCAGCAGCACAATTACGGCCAGTGGGACGGGGCCGGCCACCCCGGCGGCGGCGAATACGCGGGGTACGGCGACCAGTACCAGGGTGCCGCGTACCCGGCGGACGCGTACGGCGGGCCGTACCAGGCGGATCCGTACCAGGGCGGCCAGTACGACCCGTACGCGTACGGCGGCTCGCCCCAGGCTCCGCAGTACGACCAGGCGGGCTACGACCAGGCCTACCACCAGGGCTACGGCACGCCGTACGACCCGGCGCAGGAGCAGCACCACCCCCACGGCACGGGCAGTGAGCGTCCCGACGGGAGCCAGCAGTGAACCGCACCACCCTGTCCCTCATCGCCGGTGTGACCGCGCTCGCCGCCGTCACCGGCTTCGCCGCGCTGTCCGCCCCGGACACCCCGGGCGCGGACGCCACCGCCAAGGCGGCCGCCCAACTGCCCGTGGAGCGCACGAGCCTGCTGTGCCCGGCGCCCAGTACGTCCGACCTCGCCGAGACGTCGTACACGTCCTTCACGCCCGTCACGAAGGGCACGGAGAGCGGCGGCAAGGCCGAACTCCGGGCGGCGGCCGAGGGCAAGTCCGGGAAGCCCGTGCTCACCCCCAAGGAGCCCGGCAAGCCGGTCACCGGGGACAGCTCGGGTGCCGAGGCCCCCGCGCTCGTCGGGACCGCCGACGGCAGGTTCGCGCCCGGCTGGACCGTCCAGCAGACCACCGAGGTCGCCGCCGGGACCGGACGCGGCCTCCAGGGCGTCAACTGCACGGCACCGGACACGAGTTTCTGGTTCCCCGGAGCCAGCACGGCGGCCGACCGCACCGACTACGTCCACCTGACGAACCCCGACGACTCGGCCGCCGTGGTCGACCTCGAGCTCTACGGCAAGGACGGCACCCTGCAGTCCCCGGTGGGGGAGGGCATCACCGTCCAGCCGCACTCCAGCGAGCCGGTCCTGCTCTCCACGCTCACGGAGGAGGAGCAGACCAACCTCACCGTGCACGTCAACGTCCGCAGCGGACGCGTCGGCGCCTCCGTGCAGGCCCTGGACGACAAGCTCGGCGGCGACTGGCTGGCCGCGTCCACGGACCCGTCGGGCAGCCTGGTGCTGCCCGGCATCCCCAAGGACGCCACCTCCGTGCGCCTGGTCGCCTTCACCCCCGGCGACGAGGACGCGGACCTGAAGGTGCGCCTCGCCTCCCCCTCCGGGCTGATCACCCCGGCCGGGCACGAGACGGTGCACGTCAAGGGCGGCATGACGACCGCCGTCGACCTGGGCGACGTCACACGCGGCGAGGCGGGCTCCCTGGTGCTGACGCCGACGGACCGGTCCGTACCGGTCGTGGCGGCCCTGCGGGTCGTACGGGGCAAGGGCGACAAGCAGGAGACGGCGTTCATCCCGGCCGCCCGCCCGGTCGGCACGCGCGCGACGTCCGCGGACAACAACGCCAAGGGCAGCACCCTGTCCCTGACCGCACCCGGCCGCTCCGCCACGGTCAAGGTCACCGCCTCGGCGGGCAGCGAGGGCGGCACCCCGGCATCGAAGACGTACACGATCAAGGCCGGCACCACCCAGGACATCGAGCCCCCGGCCCCCGGCGGCCTCAAGGGCACCTACGCCCTCACGGTCGAGCCGGTCTCCGGCGGCCCGGTCTACGGCGCCCGCACCCTGACGGCGAACGAGAGCGGCGTCCCCGCCTTCACGGTCCAGACCCTCCCCGACGACCGGGGCACGGTGGCGGTACCGGAGGCGGACGAGGACCTGTCGGTGCTGCAGAAGTAGCAAGCGCGGGGGAGGGGACGCGGGGCCGGCCTCACAGGACTCAGCCCTGCTCCTCGCCGTACCGCGGATCCACCGTCTCCGGCGTCAGCCCCAGCAGCTCGGCGACCTGCTCGACGACGACCTCGTGCACCAGCGCCGCCCGCTCGTCGCGCCCCTTGGTGCGGATCTCCACCGGCCGCCGGTAGACCACCACGCGCGCGGGGTGCCCCTCGCGCGCGCTGATCGTGCCGCCGAGCGGAACCGCCTCCTCGTTCCACGCCTCGCCGGGCCCGTCGAGCCGCGGCACCTCCAGCACCAGGAAGTCGATGTCGGCGAGCTGCGGCCAGCGCCGCTCCAGGCGCTCCACGGAGTCCTGCACCAGATCGGCGAACGCCTCCGCGCGGCTCGCGGCGAGCGGCACCTGCGGCGGTGCGATCGGGCCGCGCATGCCCCGGCCGTGGCGATCACGACGTCGGGGCCCGGGGGCGGCGGCACGGGGCGTTACGGGCTTCTCCATCACTGCTGAAGGGTAGTCCCCGCCACGCGCGTGTGCCCGGCACCGCGCGGCCGTACGGACGGCTTCCGGCCGACCCGCACGGCATGTCGTTACATGACCATTCTGGCCAAGGTTGGGCTTGATTCCGTATCCCTACGAGACCGGCGAGGTCACGGCAATTGAGGATTTTGTGACGACTCTTGACCGCTCACAGGCGTGTCCGACCCTCCGGGCGACCGCGTCCTGGCAGGTCAGCCGGGTGTGCCGACAGGGGCCTGTGGGGCGTTTCACAACGCGACACGGTGGAGTGACCTGGTGGAGAGTCGTCGCGGCCCGCTCAAGAGTGCGGTACCGTCCAACATCGTGAGCCCTGTACGTCGCTGTTCGCGCACCGCCTGCGGCCGTCCCGCCGTCGCGACGCTGACGTACGTCTACGCCGACTCGACCGCGGTCCTCGGCCCGCTCGCCACCTACGCCGAACCCCACTGTTACGACCTGTGCGCCGAGCACTCCGAGCGCCTCACCGCCCCGCGCGGCTGGGAGGTCGTCCGGCTCCTCGACGGCTCGGCCCCGGCCCGCCCCAGCGGGGACGACCTGGAAGCCCTTGCGAACGCCGTGCGGGAGGCGGCCCGCCCCCAGGAGCGGGCGGCCGGGGCCGGTGGCGCGGGGCGTGCGGCCGACCCGATGGAGGTCGCGCGGCGGGGTCATCTGCGGGTTCTGCGGTCCCCCGACAACTGAGCCCTCCGTTCGGCTGCCGTCTCGCGCGCACCCATTGACGCGAGCTTGGCGCGGACATGACCATTCCGTTTGAAGGTTCGAGAAATCGCTTTCGCATGACGGAAACCGGGGAGGCGCCCGTTGTACGTCCAGGAACTGGAACCCGTCGCCGGCTCGCTGGGCGTGTCCGCCCTCGTGGCCGCCCTGCCCCTCGTGATCGTCCTGGTCCTGCTCGGCGGCGTCCGCCTCAAGGCACATCTGGCAGGCCTGATCGGCCTCCTCGCCGCCGTGCTCGTCGCCTGGCTCGCGTACGGCATGCCCCTCGGCCAGACCCTCTCCAGCGCCGCCCAGGGCGCCGTCTTCGGCCTCTTCCCCATCCTGTGGATCGTCGTCAACGCCCTGTGGGTGTACCGGATGACCGTCCGCACCCGGCACTTCGACATCCTGCGCCGGTCCTTCGGGCGGCTCTCCGACGACCCGCGCATCCAGGCACTCGTCATCGCCTTCTGCTTCGGGGCGTTGCTGGAGGCACTCGCCGGTTTCGGGGCGCCCGTAGCGATCAGCGCGGTCATGCTGGTCGCCCTCGGCTTCGACCCGGTGCGCGCCGCCGTCGTCGCCCTGGTCGCCAACACCGCGCCCGTGGCCTTCGGCGCTATGGGCACCCCGGTCGTCACCCTCGCCCAGGTCACCGGACTGCCCCTGGACTCCGTGGCGTCCGTGGTGGGCCGTCAGACGCCGCTGCTGGCCCTCGTGGTGCCGCTGGTCCTGGTCTGGCTCGTGGACGGCCGCCGCGGGCTGCGCGAGACCTGGGTGCCCGCCCTGGCGTGCGGAGTCGCCTTCGCCGTCGCCCAGTTCGCCGCCTCCAACTACGTCTCCGCCCAACTCGCCGACATCGGCGCCGCCCTGGCCGGCGCGGGCGCCCTGGCCGCCGTACCGCACGCGCGCGTGCCCGCCGCCGAGTCCGTACGCGCCTCCGTGCTGACCGGCGCCCGCAGCGAGGAACTCGACGAGGAGGACCCGCCCCGCGAGATCCTGCGCGCCTACGCCCCCTACGCGCTGATCGTCGTGATCTTCTCCGTCGCGCAGATACCGGCCGTCAAGGACTGGCTGGCCAAGACCACCCAGACCTACGACTGGCCCTTCCTGAACGTGGCCGGGCCGGACGGCGACCCGGTCAGCGGCAACGTCTTCACCTGGCCGATCGTGTCGACCGGCGGCACGCTGGTGCTCCTCGCCGGCATCTGCACCGCCGCCGTCATCGGCGTCCACGCGCGCGTGGCGGTCAGGGAGTGGCTCGCGACGGTCCACGAACTGCGCTTCGCGATCCTGACCGTGACCTCCGTACTGGCGCTCGCCTACGTCATGAACCTCTCCGGCCAGGCGGCGACCATCGGCCACTTCGTCGCGGCGGCCGGAGCCGGACTGGCGTTCCTCTCACCCGTCCTCGGCTGGTTCGGCGTCGCCGTCACCGGCTCCGACACCTCCGCCAACGCCCTCTTCGGCGCCCTCCAGGTGACCGCCGCCCGCGAGTCGGGACTCTCCCCCGACCTGCTGGCCGCCGCCAACAGCTCCGGCGGCGTCCTCGGCAAGATGATCTCCCCGCAGAACCTCACCATCGCCTGCGCGGCCGTCGGCCTCGCGGGCCGGGAGGGCGACCTGCTGCGCAAGGTACTGCCCTGGAGCCTGGGCCTGCTGCTGGTCATGTGCCTGATCGTCGTAGGCCAGAGCACACCGGTCCTGGGCTGGATGCTGCCCTGACGCCCGGGGCGACGTCCGGGCCCCGCACGGCGGCCGCACAGCGCGCTGTCAGCGGGGCCGGGTAGTTTGGGCCGACCGACAGTACTTTTTCAGGGAAGGTTGGCCGTGGCTGCTGATCTGTCGCAGGTCGTGAAGGCGTACGACGTACGCGGGGTCGTCCCGGACCAGTGGGACGAGTCCCTGGCCGAGCTCTTCGGGGCGGCCTTCGTCCGGGTCACCGGTGCGAGCGCCATCGCGACCGGGCACGACATGCGGCCCTCCTCGCCGGGCCTGTCGCGTGCCTTCGCGCGCGGGGCCGCCGCACAGGGCGCCGACGTCACGGAGATCGGCCTCTGCTCGACGGACCAGCTGTACTACGCCTCGGGCGCGCTGAACCTGCCCGGCGCCATGTTCACCGCCTCCCACAACCCGGCGCGGTACAACGGCATCAAGCTGTGCCGCGCGGGCGCCGCCCCGGTCGGCCAGGACACCGGCCTCGCGGAGATCCGCGAACTCGTCGAGGGCTGGAGCGAGTCGGGCGCCCCGGAGCCGGCCGCGACGACGGGCACGATCACCGGCCGCGACACGTTGCCGGACTACGCGGCGCACCTGCTCTCGCTGGTCGACCTGGCCTCCGTCCGCCCCCTGAAGGCCGTCGTCGACGCGGGCAACGGCATGGGCGGCCACACGGTCCCCGAGGTCTTCGCCGGCCTGCCGGTGACCCTGGTGCCGATGTACTTCGAGCTCGACGGCACCTTCCCCAACCACGAGGCCAACCCCCTCGACCCGGCCAACCTCGTCGATCTGCGCAAGCGCGTCCGCGAGGAGGGCGCCGACCTCGGCCTCGCCTTCGACGGCGACGCCGACCGCTGCTTCGTGATCGACGAGCGCGGCGAGCCGGTCTCCCCGTCCGCGATCACCGCGCTGGTCGCCTCCCGCGAGCTCGCCAAGCACGGCGGCAAGGGCGTGATCATCCACAACCTGATCACGTCCTGGTCCGTCCCCGAGGTCGTCAAGGAGAACGGCGGCGACCCCGTCCGCACCCGCGTCGGCCACTCCTTCATCAAGGCGGAGATGGCCCGGTCCGGCGCGATCTTCGGCGGCGAGCACTCCGCGCACTACTACTTCCGCGACTTCTGGAACGCCGACACGGGCATGCTGGCCGCCCTCCACGTCCTCGCGGCCCTCGGCGGCCAGGCAGGCCCCCTCTCCGCCCTCGTCGCCCAGTACGACCGCTACGCGGGCTCCGGCGAGATCAACTCCACGGTCACCGACCAGACGGCCCGCCTCGCCGCGATCCGCTCCGCGTACGAGAACCGCGACGGCGTCGAACTGGACGAACTCGACGGCCTCACGGTCTCCGCCGCCGACTGGTGGTTCAACGTCCGCCCCTCCAACACGGAGCCGCTGCTGCGCCTGAACGCGGAGGCGAGGGACCCGGAGACGATGGCCCGGGTGCGGGACGAGGCGCTGGCGATCATCAGAGGCTGACCGGACCGCGAGCCCGGCTCGATCCCCTCCGCCCCACCCTCACCGGCGGTACCCTGACCAGGCACATCCGCACCGCCCCGACCCCTGGAAGAGAAGCCATATGCCCCTCGAATCCGGTCTCCTGGACATCCTCGCCTGCCCGGCCTGCCACGCCCCGCTCAAGGAGCAGGACACCGAACTGATCTGCACCGACCAGAGCTGCGCCCTGGCCTACCCCGTCCGCGACGGCATCCCCGTCCTCCTGGTCGACGAGGCCCGCCGCCCCGCGTAGGACACCTGGGCGCATACGCCCATGTGAGCCCCCGGTGCGCATGACCCACGGCACAACGGGCACCGAGGCAGGACGACACCCCCAATAACGGACCCCGGCGATCGGAGGCTGCCGCCCCATGCTCGACGAATCGCTGCTCGACTCCCCAGAGGGCCTCGCGGAGGCCGACCACCGAGGCCTGCTCCGCGGCGCCGCGGAAGCCGGCGCCCGAGTCCGCACGGCCGCCCGCCACGCCGCCGAGGCAGGCATCAACGACCTCAAGCCCGACGGCCGCCCCCGCGGCGTCCTCATCGCCGGCCCGGGCGCCGCCGCCACCCACGCGGCCGACCTCCTCGGCACACTCGCCGGCGCCGGCAGCCCGGTCACCCGCCTCGCCCCCACCGGCGTCGCCCCCGCCGCGGGCGCCCTGCGCTGGGAACTGCCCGGCTGGGTCGGCTCCGTGGACCTCCTGCTGATCACCACCCCGGACGGCACCGAACCGGGCCTGTCCCTCCTCGCCGAGCAGGCCTACCGCCGCGGTTGCACCGTCGTCGCCGTAGCCCCCAGCAGGTCCCCGCTCGCCGACGCCGTGAACGGCTCGCACGGCCTGTTCGTCCCCATGGCGACCGCCCCCTACGACCAGGACGAGCCCTTCGCCGCGTCCGCCCCCGGCGTCCTGTGGGCCCTGCTCACCCCGCTCCTCGCGCTCCTGGACCGCGCGGGCGTGCTCACCGCCCCGCCGGACGCCCTAGGCAAGGTCGCCGACCGCCTCGACCGCATCGCCGAACGCTGCGGCCCCGCCATCGCGACCTACAGCAACGCCGCCAAGACCCTGGCCGCCGAACTCGCCGACGCCCTCCCCATCGTCTGGACCGAGGGCGTCTCCGCCGGACCGGCGGGCCGCCGTTTCGCCGCCGCCCTCGCCGAACTGTCCGGCACCCCCGCGGTCGTCGCCGAACTCCCCGAGGCCCTCGCCGCGCACAGCGCCCTGCTCGCGGGCCCGCTGGCCGCCAGCGCCGACCCCGACGACTTCTTCCGCGACCGCGTCGAGGAAGCCCCCGCCCTCCACGCGCGCGTGGTGCTGCTCCGCGACCGCCCCATCGGCGGCCTCACCGCCGCCCCCGGCGCCCGCGACCTGGCCCTCAGCCACGACACCCCGATCAGCGAACTGGAACCGGAGGCGGGCGACGAGCTGGAGACCCTCGCCGAACTGATCGCCATCACGGATTTCGCCGCCGTTTACCTGGCGCTCGCTTCGAGGGCCTGATCATGCCCGGGACACCCTGACGCCCACGCGGCAGCAGCCCGGGAGCAGCAGGCGTACGTACGCACTCACAGGACCAGAGAGATCCCCATGGACCGCCTCGACAACACCATCCGCCCCTACGCCTGGGGTTCCCCGACCGCCATCCCGAATCTGCTCGGCGTCGAACCGACCGGCGAGCCGCAGGCGGAGATGTGGATGGGGGCCCACCCGGGCGCCCCCTCCCGCACCGGCCGGGGCACACTCGTCGAGGTCGTCGACGCCGCCCCCGAGAAGGAACTGGGACCGGACGCCGTCGCCAAGTTCGGCCCCCGTCTGCCCTTCCTCCTCAAGATCCTCGCCGCCGGAGCCCCGCTCTCCCTCCAGGTCCACCCCGACCTGGCGCAGGCGAAGGAGGGCTACGCGGACGAGGAGCGCCGAGGCATCCCCGTGGACGCCCCGCACCGCAACTACAAGGACGCCAACCACAAGCCCGAACTGATCTGCGCGCTCACCGAGTTCGACGGCCTGTGTGGCTTCCGCGACCCGCTCGAGGCCGCCGGCCTGCTCGACGACCTCGGCGTCGACTCCCTCAAGCCGTACGTCGACCTGCTGCACGCCCACCCCGAGGACGCGGCCCTGCGCGAGGTCCTCACGGCGATCCTCACCGCCGACCCCGACGAGATGTCCCGCACGGTCGAGGAAGCGGCCGCCGCCTGCGACCGCCTCGGCGGCGCCTACGCCCCCTACGCCGACATCGCCCACCACTACCCGGGCGACCCCGGCGTGATCGCCGCGATGCTGCTCAACCACGTCCGGCTCCAGCCCGGCGAGGCCCTCTACCTCGGCGCCGGCGTCCCGCACGCCTACCTCCAGGGCCTCGGCGTGGAGATCATGGCCAACTCCGACAACGTCCTGCGCTGCGGCCTCACCCCCAAGCACGTCGACGTCCCCGAACTGCTGCGCATCGTCCACTTCCGCGCCGGCGACCCCGGCGTCCTGCGCCCCGAGGCCTCCCCGGACGGCGAGGAGGTCTACGAGACCCCGATCGACGAGTTCCGCCTCTCCCGCTACGTCCTGCCCGAGGCCGGTGCCACCCACGACCTCACCCGCCCGACCCCGCAGATCCTGCTCTGCACGGCCGGCTCCCTCCGGGCGGGCGAACACGACCTCACCCCGGGCCGGTCCGTCTTCGTCGCCGCCGGCGAAAAGGCCGAAGTGTCCGGAACCGGCACATTCTTCCGGGCCACGGTCATCGCCTGATCTCCCTACGACGGTGACCTGGCGCACCGCTGCCGGAGCGGGCTGCAACAATGGCCCACCGTCAAGCACGGGCAATGCCGAGGGCGACGCACCAAGGCGAGCGCCCGGGCCCTGGAACGGCGTACGAAGGGACAACGCGAACATATGAGCGCGTCAGGCGGCACCAAGGCGATCGTGGCGGCACTGGCCGCGAACCTCGCGATCGCGGTAGCGAAGTTCGTGGCGTTCCTCTTCAGCGGCTCGTCCTCGATGCTCGCCGAGTCCGTGCACTCGCTCGCCGACTCCGGCAACCAGGCACTCCTCCTCCTCGGCGGCAAGAAGGCGAAGCGCGAGGCCACCCCGCAACACCCCTTCGGCTACGGCCGCGAGCGCTACATCTACGCCTTCCTCGTCTCGATCGTCCTCTTCTCGGTCGGCGGCATGTTCGCCCTCTACGAGGGCTACGAGAAGATCAAGCACCCGCACGAGCTGACGAACTGGTACTGGCCGGTCGGCGTCCTGGTCTTCGCAATCATCGCCGAGACCTTCTCCTTCCGGACCGCCATCAAGGAGTCCAACGTCCTGCGCGGGCGCAAGTCCTGGAAGGAGTTCGTCCGCCACGCCAAGGCCCCCGAGCTCCCGGTCGTCCTCCTGGAGGACCTCGGCGCCCTCGTCGGCCTGATCCTCGCCCTCGGCGGCGTCGGCCTCGCCCTGCTCACCGGCGAGAGCGTCTGGGACGGCATCGGCACCCTCTGCATCGGCATCCTGCTCATCCTGATCGCCCTGGTCCTCGCCGCCGAGACCAAGTCCCTGCTGCTCGGCGAGGCCGCCGGCGCCGAGGAGACGCAGAAGATCGAGAAGGCGCTCGTCGACGGCGACACCGTCACCGGCATCATCCACATGCGCACGCTCCACCTCGGCCCCGAGGAGCTGCTCGTCGCCGCCAAGATCACCGTCCAGCACGACGACACGGCCACCGAGATCGCCGCCGCGATCAACGCCGCCGAGTCCCGCATCCGCGAGGCCGTCCCGATCGCCCGCGTGATCTACCTCGAGCCGGACATCTACAGCGAGACCGAAGCCGCCAAGGGCCCGGACCCCGAGGCATCGCCCGGGGGACCGACGCCGAGCGAAGCCGGGCACTGACGTCCCGCAGTAGCACCGCCCGAAATACGCGGAGGGCCCGCCGAACCGATCGGCGGGCCCTCCGCGCTTTCCTCCTAGCCGACCTCGCTCAGCACCCCGAGGAGAGCCGCTTCGTCCGACGCGGCCAGCAACCGCTCCCGGAACCCGGCGTCCATCAACTTCCGCGACAGCAGCGCCAGAATCCGCAGATGCTCGTCACCCGCCGCCGCCTCCGGTACGGCGATCATGAACACCAGCCTCGCCTTCGTACCGTCCAGCGAGCCCCACTCGACGCCCTGCGCGGACCGCGCGAAACCGACGACCGGCTCCGTCACCGCATCCGTCTTGGCATGCGGAATCGCGATCTCCTCACCGAGCCCGGTCGTGCCCTGCTCCTCCCGCCGCAGCGCACACGCCACCAGCTCGTCCAGGTCCGCGACCTTGCCGGTACGCGCCAGCAGCTCCGCCATCTCCCGGACGGCGGCCTCCTTGTCACCGGCGTCGAGGCTGACCTTGACGGTCCGGTCGGTGAGGTAACCGGAGAGAACCTCGACGGAGGTGTCACCCGCGCCGGACGGCTCGGCCACCGCCGCTCCATCCGCCACGGCAACGGCGGCCGTCACCGGCGCACGTACGGTCGCCTGCTCCACGACAGCACCGCCACTGCCACCGGGCACTCCGGCCGGCACGGGCTCAAGCCCGGTTGCCCCCGCACCAAAGCCCGCCTCCCCGCGCCGCTTGCGCTCACCCAGGTCGACGAGGACCACCGTCGTCAGCGCGGTGACGACCGAGCCGATCACCACGGCCACGAAGAACATCGGCACCCCGCTCACCGCACCCAGCACGGCCACGATCGGCCCACCGTGCGGCACCGCGTCCTCGACCCCGGCGACCCCGGCGATCGCACCGGCGACCGCGCCGCCCAGCATGTTGGCGGGGATGACCTGCGCGGGCCGCGCCGCCGCGAACGGGATCGCGCCCTCCGAGATGCCGAAGCAGCCCATGAACAGCGAGGCGAGCCCCGTCTCCCGCTCCTGCTCGGTGTACAGCCGCTTCCGTATCAGCGTGGCCAGACCCTGCCCCAGCGGCATGACCGGGATCGCGGCCGCGCACATGCCCATGACCGTCTGGTTGCCGGTCGCGATGAGCCCGGCCCCGAACAGGAACGCCGTCTTGTTGACCGGCCCGCCCATGTCGAACGCGATCATGAGCCCCAGAATCGCGCCGAGCAGGATCGCGCTGGTCCCGGTCATCCCGCCGAGCCAGTCGGTCAGGTGCTCGAACACCCAGGAGATCGGCTTGCCGATGACGTAGATGAAGAACAGCCCCAGAGCCGTCGTCGCCACGATCGGGATCACGATGATCGGCATGATCGGCTGGGCGAACTTCGGGACCTTGACCTTCTTGATCCACACCACCAGATACCCGGCGAGGAACCCGGTCACGATCGCCCCGATGAACCCGGCGCCCGCCTTGGAGTCGTACAGCTCACCGGTGTTGGCTATCCAGCCGCCGATCATGCCGGGCACCAGCGCGGGCCGGTCCCCGATGGCATACGCGATATAGCCGGACAGGATCGGCACCATCAGCGTGAAGCCGATGACACCGATGTTGTTCACGTCCATCCAGAAGGAGTCCTTCGGGATGACCAGACCGCCCGACGGGTCGGCGTGCCCGCCGAGCGACAGCGAGATCGCGATCAGCAGCCCGCCGACCACGACGAACGGGATCATGTAACTGACCCCGTTCATCAGCGCCTTGTACTCGAGGCTCCGCTCCTTGCCGCCACCGCTCGCGGGAGCCGTGGGGGAGCCCCCTTCCGCGTGCACGGGCGCCGACAGCACCCGCTCGATGAGCTGCTCCGGGTGACGAATGCCCTCCGCCACCCCGACAGTCAGGACCCGCTTCCCCGCGAAACGGCTCAGGTCCACGTCCTTGTCCGCGGCGACGATGATGCCGTCGGCGTGCTTGACATCGTTGTCGTCGAGGACGTTTTCAGCCCCGATGGATCCCTGCGTCTCCACCTTCATCTCGATGCCGCGACTCTCGGCGGCCTGCGCGAGCTTCTCAGCCGCCATGTACGTGTGGGCGATGCCGGTCGGGCACGCGGTCACCGCGAGCAGCCTCAACCGCTGCCGCTCACCATCGCCGCCGCCCGTGGGGGGAGGGCCGGCCGGACTGGTCACATCGATCTCCTAACGCCTTTGTCATGCGGAATCGCCGTCCCGGACGCCCCGCAAGATCGATCAGTTGTTCAGATCTCCCGGGCATCCTGCACCACCCCGCCGCAGACTCAAAGGCCAAAAGATCCCTGATAGTTCCGCTTTGTCGCCTCCTGTCGACCCTTCGTTGGTGTCCTGTTATCGCTCCCGCCCCTCGCCCGCGCACCCACCGTCCGGCCCGACCCTCTCGATGGCGCGATCTGTTCGGACGCGGACTGGGGACGGCCCGGCCTCGCGGTGTAGCTTGGGACGGAGCCAGACGTCGCTGCTGATGGCGGTCGGGCGGTCCCACCGCGGACCGGCCGAGGGAGAGAGGGCCTCCGACGGACTGCGCTGCGTGTACGCGGGCATGCCAGTGTCCTCCTCGGGCACCCCTGTGTCCGCCGCCGCGCAGACCAGCCGTATACACCTCGACCCAACCCCGAGGAGCAGCTCGCAATGACGACTGTCGACAACCGACAGGACTTCAAGGTCGCCGACCTCTCCCTGGCCGACTTCGGCCGCAAGGAGATCACCCTCGCCGAGCACGAGATGCCGGGCCTGATGGCGATCCGAAAGGAATACGCCGAGGCCCAGCCCCTCGCCGGCGCCCGCGTCACCGGCTCCCTGCACATGACCGTGCAGACCGCCGTACTCATCGAGACCCTGGTCGCCCTGGGCGCGCAGGTCCGCTGGGCCTCCTGCAACATCTTCTCCACCCAGGACCACGCCGCGGCCGCCATCGCCGTCGGCCCGAACGGCACGCCCGACAACCCGCAGGGCGTCCCGGTCTTCGCCTGGAAGGGCGAGACCCTGGAGGAGTACTGGTGGTGCACGGAGCAGGCGCTGACCTGGCCGGACACCCCCACCGGCGGCCCGAACATGATCCTCGACGACGGCGGTGACGCCACCCTCCTCGTCCACAAGGGCGTCGAGTACGAGAAGGACGGCAAGGTCCCCGCCGTCGACACCGCCGAGAACGACGAGCACCGCGTCATCCTCGAACTCCTCAACCGCACCATCACCGACGGCTCCCAGAAGTGGACCCAGCTCGCCTCGGAGATCCGCGGTGTCACCGAGGAGACCACGACCGGCGTCCACCGCCTGTACGAGATGCAGCGCGACGGCAACCTCCTGTTCCCGGCGATCAACGTCAACGACGCCGTCACCAAGTCGAAGTTCGACAACAAGTACGGCTGCCGCCACTCGCTCGTCGACGGCATCAACCGCGCCACCGACGTCCTCATCGGCGGCAAGACCGCGGTCGTCTTCGGCTACGGCGACGTGGGCAAGGGCTGCGCGGAGTCCCTGCGCGGCCAGGGCGCCCGCGTGATCATCACCGAGATCGACCCGATCTGCGCGCTCCAGGCGGCGATGGACGGCTACCAGGTCACGACCCTCGACGAGGTCGTCGACAAGGCCGACATCTTCGTCACCACGACCGGCAACAAGGACATCATCATGGCCTCGGACATGGCCAAGATGAAGCACCAGGCGATCGTCGGCAACATCGGCCACTTCGACAACGAGATCGACATGGCCGGCCTCGCCAAGATCCCCGGCATCGTCAAGGACGAGGTCAAGCCGCAGGTCCACACCTGGCAGTTCCCCGACGGCAAGGTGCTCATCGTCCTCTCCGAGGGCCGCCTGCTGAACCTGGGCAACGCCACCGGCCACCCGTCGTTCGTGATGTCCAACTCCTTCGCGGACCAGACCCTGGCCCAGATCGAGCTGTTCACCAAGCCCGACGAGTACCCGACCGGCGTCTACGTGCTGCCCAAGCACCTCGACGAGAAGGTCGCCCGCCTCCACCTCGACTCGCTCGGCGTGAAGCTGACCACGCTCCGCCCCGAGCAGGCCGAGTACATCGGCGTCCAGGTCGAGGGCCCGTTCAAGCCGGACCACTACCGCTACTGAGCCGCGCAGCCCGGCAGCAGGTCCTTCGAGGCAGGCCCCCGCACCCCCGTGCCGGGGGCCTGCCCCTTTTCCGGACCGGCGACCGGACCGGCCGGCCCGTCAAGCCCCAGGACGACCCCCATGCCCCGCGGCCGCTATTCGCTCCATGATCCGCACGATCACACCCCCCTCGCAGAAGAACACTTCCACTGCGCCACCGGCCCCTCCGGCTGGCGCTACGTCTCCCAGCTGACCACCCCCTCGGGCGATCACCACGGCTCCGTCGACCTCACCCTCGACGAACTCGGCCGCCCCATCCGCCTCGAACTCCACGCCTCCGCCTGGCAAGTCCGCGGCGCCGCCCTCGACGGCGTCACCTGGGTCCGCACCGACCCCACCGGGACCGAGGCCACCGAAGGCAATGTGCGCGCCCACGCCTTCACCGGCACCTCCCCGGCATTCCTCGTCGCCACCGCCTGTCTCCTGCGCCTCACCCCCTCCGCAGCCGCCACCCGCGTACGCCTCGTCGCCTTCACGGACCCGGTGCTCGCCCCGCGCACCGTGGATCAGTCGTGGTCCTTGCTGAAGAGAGAAGCACACGCCACTGACAACGGCCCCCTGACGGTGGACGAATACCAGGTCACAGCCCTGGACACGGGCGAACAGCACGCCGTGCACATCGCGGGCGACGTGGTGCTCGCGGCCCCCGGCATCGAGCTCGAGGACCTCGAATCACCGCCGTCGACCTTCACCTGACCCGACGGCCGCAGCGGAGCGGGCAGCCCCGCTCCCACTAAGCCGGCGGCACGAACCCGCTACCGGGCCGGTCACCCGCCGGCCGACCCCCACCATGCGACTCGGCCGCCGCACCAGGCGCCGCGACGGGCGGCAGGTCCGCAGCCGGAGGCCCGTACGCGGCGGCCGGAGCTCCGTACACGGCCGGAGCCCCATCCGACGCCGGAGCGGGAGCCGAAGCCGAACCGCTCCCGAAGGCCCGCCGGGACTCCCGCGCCTGCCGCTCCTGCACGACCGCCGCCAGATACGCCGCCGCCGGAACCCCCTGCGGCACCGGCGCCCCCGTACGCTCCGCGAGATCCGCCGCCAGCCGCTCCGCCATCGACGAACCCACCTGCGGATCCAGCTGCTGCATACGCGTCAGGTACTGACGGACCGCGAGCCACAACCCGTCGGGCACCGCGGACAGATCGAGCCCCGAGAACCGTCCCGCCAGCCAGGGCGGGGGAGGCGGCACAAAGCCGGTCCGCGTGACCGGAATCCGCTCCCGTACGACAAGGGTCCCCGCGAACACATCTCCCAGCCGCCGCCCGCGCGCCGACACGAACGAGGCGATACAGGCGACGATCCCGAAGGTCATGAGGATCTCGATCACCGCGATCAAGCCCCTCACCAGGGCATGCCGGAACCGGATCGGACCTCCGTCGTCCCGCACCACACGCAGCCCGCACGCCAGCTTCCCGAGCGACCGCCCGTGACTGAGCGTCTCCACCGCGATCGGCGCACCCACCAGCACGAGAACGAACGTCGCGATCGACAGCGCCGTCTGCGCCGCCTCGTCCAGTGAGGCCGTGGACGTCACCAGCACGATGGTCACCGCGACATAGAGGGCCATCGCCGCCACAAGATCGAGCAGCACGGCCAGCGCCCTGCTGGGCAGCCTCGCGGGGCGCAGCTCCAACGCCACAGCCTCGCCCGTCACCAGCTCACTCACGCCCGCCGTCCTTCCCCTGCCCTGCCCCTGTAAGGGCCAGTCTGCCAAGCTGAGGGCGCATCGCGTCGCAGTACGACAAGCTGATCCACGACGAGTCGCCGACGAACAGCCGAGGAGCAGGCATACCGATGGACCTCGACGTCTTCGTCTCCGCCCACCGAGCGGAGTGGGACCGCCTCGAAGCCCTGCTGCGTCGCCAGCGCCGCCTCAACGGCGCCGAAGCCGACGAACTCGTCACCCTCTACCAGCGCACCGCCACGCACCTCTCTCTGATTCAGTCCAGCGCCCCCGACCCCCAGCTCACCGGCCGGCTCAGTCAACTGGTGGCACGCGCGCGTAGTGCCGTCACAGGCACCCGACGCGCCTCCTGGCGCGACGTCACCCGCTTCCTCGCCCACGGCTTCCCCGCCGCGGTCTACAAGTCACGCCACTGGTGGGTACCCACGGCGCTCCTGTCCACGGCCGTGGCGGCGCTCCTGGGCTGGTGGATCGGCACCCACCCCGAAGTACAGGCCTCGATCGCGGCCCCCAGCGAACTACGCGAGCTCACCCGCCCCGGCGGCCAGTACGAGACCTACTACTCCAGCCACCCGGCCGCCAGCTTCGCGGCCCAGGTCTGGACGAACAACGCCTGGGCCGCTGCCCTGTGCCTGATCCTCGGGGTCTTCCTGGGGCTCCCGGTCATCTGGATCCTCTTCCAGAACATGCTCAACCTCGGCATCGGCTTCGGCCTGATGTCCTCGGCCGGCCGCCTCGACACCTTCCTCGGCCTGGTCCTCCCGCACGGCCTTCTCGAACTGACCGCCGTCTTCGTGGCCGCGGGCACCGGCCTGCGCCTCGGCTGGACCCTCATCGACCCGGGCCCCCGCACACGACGCACGGCTCTGGCGGAAGAGGGCCGAGCCGCCATCGGCATGGCCATCGGCCTCGCCCTGGTCCTCTTCGTCTCCGGCGCCATCGAAGGCTTCGTCACCCCGTCCGGCCTCCCCACCTGGGCACGCATCACCATCGGAGTCGCCGCCGAACTGGCCTTCCTCGCCTACGTCTACGTCCTGGGCGGTCGCGCCGCCCGCGCCGGAGACACCGGTGACGTCGAGGCAGCAGAGCGCAGCGCCACCGTTCCGACAGCGGCCTGAACGTCCTCACGGCCGCCGGATGTGCGACCACGTCCGTTCAGCTGCTAGTCTCCTCTTCGCCCCACGGGAGTCGTTGACACGGCAAGCGCGGGGAGGTAGATTCGAACAGTTGCCTACAGAGGGGTTCCACCCCAGAGGGCAACGGTGAACATCTAGCTGCTTCTTGAAACGCTGATTTCATTGAAGCCACTCCCGATGAATCGGAAATGAGCGGCCGGTCAGTACGGCCCGAAACTTCTGATAAAGTCGGAACCGCCGGAAAGGGAAACGCGGAAGCGGGAACCTGGAAAGCACCGAGGAAATCGGATCGGAAAGATCTGATAGAGTCGGAAACGCAAGACCGAAGGGAAGCGCCCGGAGGAAAGCCCGAGAGGGTGAGTACAAAGGAAGCGACCGTTCCTTGAGAACTCAACAGCGTGCCAAAAGTCAACGCCAGATATGTTGATACCCCGTCTCCAGCATTCGCTGGGACGAGGTTCCTTTGAAAAAACACAGCGAGGACGCTGTGAACGGTCGGGCCTATTCCGCCTGACTGTTCCGCTCTCGTGGTGTCGACCGGATTACCGGTACACATTCACGGAGAGTTTGATCCTGGCTCAGGACGAACGCTGGCGGCGTGCTTAACACATGCAAGTCGAACGATGAAGCCCTTCGGGGTGGATTAGTGGCGAACGGGTGAGTAACACGTGGGCAATCTGCCCTTCACTCTGGGACAAGCCCTGGAAACGGGGTCTAATACCGGATAACACCTCCACTCTCCTGAGTGGAGGTTAAAAGCTCCGGCGGTGAAGGATGAGCCCGCGGCCTATCAGCTTGTTGGTGAGGTAATGGCTCACCAAGGCGACGACGGGTAGCCGGCCTGAGAGGGCGACCGGCCACACTGGGACTGAGACACGGCCCAGACTCCTACGGGAGGCAGCAGTGGGGAATATTGCACAATGGGCGAAAGCCTGATGCAGCGACGCCGCGTGAGGGATGACGGCCTTCGGGTTGTAAACCTCTTTCAGCAGGGAAGAAGCGAAAGTGACGGTACCTGCAGAAGAAGCGCCGGCTAACTACGTGCCAGCAGCCGCGGTAATACGTAGGGCGCGAGCGTTGTCCGGAATTATTGGGCGTAAAGAGCTCGTAGGCGGCTTGTCACGTCGGTTGTGAAAGCCCGGGGCTTAACCCCGGGTCTGCAGTCGATACGGGCAGGCTAGAGTTCGGTAGGGGAGATCGGAATTCCTGGTGTAGCGGTGAAATGCGCAGATATCAGGAGGAACACCGGTGGCGAAGGCGGATCTCTGGGCCGATACTGACGCTGAGGAGCGAAAGCGTGGGGAGCGAACAGGATTAGATACCCTGGTAGTCCACGCCGTAAACGGTGGGCACTAGGTGTGGGCAACATTCCACGTTGTCCGTGCCGCAGCTAACGCATTAAGTGCCCCGCCTGGGGAGTACGGCCGCAAGGCTAAAACTCAAAGGAATTGACGGGGGCCCGCACAAGCGGCGGAGCATGTGGCTTAATTCGACGCAACGCGAAGAACCTTACCAAGGCTTGACATACACCGGAAACGTCTGGAGACAGGCGCCCCCTTGTGGTCGGTGTACAGGTGGTGCATGGCTGTCGTCAGCTCGTGTCGTGAGATGTTGGGTTAAGTCCCGCAACGAGCGCAACCCTTGTCCCGTGTTGCCAGCAGGCCCTTGTGGTGCTGGGGACTCACGGGAGACCGCCGGGGTCAACTCGGAGGAAGGTGGGGACGACGTCAAGTCATCATGCCCCTTATGTCTTGGGCTGCACACGTGCTACAATGGCCGGTACAATGAGCTGCGATACCGCGAGGTGGAGCGAATCTCAAAAAGCCGGTCTCAGTTCGGATTGGGGTCTGCAACTCGACCCCATGAAGTCGGAGTCGCTAGTAATCGCAGATCAGCATTGCTGCGGTGAATACGTTCCCGGGCCTTGTACACACCGCCCGTCACGTCACGAAAGTCGGTAACACCCGAAGCCGGTGGCCCAACCCCTTGTGGGAGGGAGCTGTCGAAGGTGGGACTGGCGATTGGGACGAAGTCGTAACAAGGTAGCCGTACCGGAAGGTGCGGCTGGATCACCTCCTTTCTAAGGAGCACTTCTTACCGACCCCCTCCGGGGGTGAGGTCAGAGGCCAGTACATCAGCGAACGTCTGATGCTGGTTGCTCATGGGTGGAACGTTGACTATTCGGCCGGATTCTCGGGTCGGAGGCTGCTAGTACTGCTCCCTTTGGGGGCGTGGAACGCTGATCTTCGGACGGGAGCCGGCCGGGCACGCTGTTGGGTGTCTGAGGGAACGAAATTTCCTCAGTCGCCGGCCCCAGTGAACTCACCTGGTAAGGGTGGGGTGATGGGTGGCTGGTCGTTGTTTGAGAACTGCACAGTGGACGCGAGCATCTGTGGCCAAGTTTTTAAGGGCGCACGGTGGATGCCTTGGCACCAGGAACCGATGAAGGACGTGGGAGGCCACGATAGTCCCCGGGGAGTCGTCAACCAGGCTTTGATCCGGGGGTTTCCGAATGGGGAAACCCGGCAGTCGTCATGGGCTGTCACCCGCTGCTGAACACATAGGCAGTGTGGAGGGAACGCGGGGAAGTGAAACATCTCAGTACCCGCAGGAAGAGAAAACAACCGTGATTCCGGGAGTAGTGGCGAGCGAAACCGGATGAGGCCAAACCGTATGCGTGTGAGACCCGGCAGGGGTTGCGTATACGGGGTTGTGGGATCTCTCTTTCACAGTCTGCCGGCTGTGAGACGAGTCAGAAACCGTTGATGTAGGCGAAGGACATGCGAAAGGTCCGGCGTAGAGGGTAAGACCCCCGTAGTCGAAACGTCAGCGGCTCGTTTGAGAGACACCCAAGTAGCACGGGGCCCGAGAAATCCCGTGTGAATCTGGCGGGACCACCCGCTAAGCCTAAATATTCCCTGGTGACCGATAGCGGATAGTACCGTGAGGGAATGGTGAAAAGTACCGCGGGAGCGGAGTGAAATAGTACCTGAAACCGTGTGCCTACAAGCCGTGGGAGCGTCGGATATGTGCTTGCACATATCTCGTGACTGCGTGCCTTTTGAAGAATGAGCCTGCGAGTTTGCGGTGTGTTGCGAGGTTAACCCGGGTGGGGAAGCCGTAGCGAAAGCGAGTCCGAACAGGGCGATTCAGTAGCACGCTCAAGACCCGAAGCGGAGTGATCTAGCCATGGGCAGGTTGAAGCGGAGGTAAGACTTCGTGGAGGACCGAACCCACCAGGGTTGAAAACCTGGGGGATGACCTGTGGTTAGGGGTGAAAGGCCAATCAAACTCCGTGATAGCTGGTTCTCCCCGAAATGCATTTAGGTGCAGCGTCGTGTGTTTCTTGCCGGAGGTAGAGCACTGGATAGGCGATGGGCCCTACCGGGTTACTGACCTTAGCCAAACTCCGAATGCCGGTAAGTGAGAGCGCGGCAGTGAGACTGTGGGGGATAAGCTCCATGGTCGAGAGGGAAACAGCCCAGAGCATCGACTAAGGCCCCTAAGCGTACGCTAAGTGGGAAAGGATGTGGAGTCGCAGAGACAACCAGGAGGTTGGCTTAGAAGCAGCCACCCTTGAAAGAGTGCGTAATAGCTCACTGGTCTAGTGATTCCGCGCCGACAATGTAGCGGGGCTCAAGCGTACCGCCGAAGTCGTGTCATTGCAGCAATAAGCCCCAACGGGTGCTGTGATGGGTAGGGGAGCGTCGTCTGCCGGGTGAAGCAGCCGCGTAAGCGAGTTGTGGACGGTTGACGAGT
This sequence comes from Streptomyces koelreuteriae, assembly GCF_018604545.1. Lineage (GTDB taxonomy): Bacteria > Actinomycetota > Actinomycetes > Streptomycetales > Streptomycetaceae > Streptomyces > Streptomyces koelreuteriae. The sequence goes on from NZ_CP075896.1 coordinate 5,062,306, forward strand.
GAGAATGCAGGCATGAGTAGCGATTCACACGTGAGAAACGTGTGCGCCGATTGACTAAGGGTTCCTGGGTCAAGCTGATCTGCCCAGGGTAAGTCGGGACCTAAGGCGAGGCCGACAGGCGTAGTCGATGGATAACCGGTTGATATTCCGGTACCCGCTGTGAAGCGTCAAACATCGAATCCAGTGATGCTAAGCCCGTGAAGCCGTTCCGGACCCTTCGGGGAAAGGAAAGTGGTGGAGCCGGTGACCCAAGTTGGTAGTAGGTGAGTGATGGGGTGACGCAGGAAGGTAGTCCATCCCGGGCGGTGGTTGTCCCGGGGTAAGGGTGTAGAGCCGTGCGATAGGTAAATCCGTCGCACTTGTGGCTGAGACCTGATGCCGAGCCGATTGTGGTGAAGTGGATGATCCTATGCTGTCGAGAAAAGCCTCTAGCGAGTTTCATGGCGGCCCGTACCCTAAACCGACTCAGGTGGTCAGGTAGAGAATACCGAGGCGTTCGGGTGAACTATGGTTAAGGAACTCGGCAAAATGCCCCCGTAACTTCGGGAGAAGGGGGCCACATCCGGTGATGAGCTTTGCGCTCTGAGCTGGGGGTGGCCGCAGAGACCAGCGAGAAGCGACTGTTTACTAAAAACACAGGTCCGTGCGAAGCCGTAAGGCGATGTATACGGACTGACGCCTGCCCGGTGCTGGAACGTTAAGGGGACCGGTTAGTCACTCTTCGGGGTGGCGAAGCTGAGAACTTAAGCGCCAGTAAACGGCGGTGGTAACTATAACCATCCTAAGGTAGCGAAATTCCTTGTCGGGTAAGTTCCGACCTGCACGAATGGCGTAACGACTTCTCGACTGTCTCAACCATAGGCCCGGTGAAATTGCACTACGAGTAAAGATGCTCGTTTCGCGCAGCAGGACGGAAAGACCCCGGGACCTTTACTACAGTTTGATATTGGTGTTCGGTTCGGCTTGTGTAGGATAGCTGGGAGACTTTGAAACTCGCACGCCAGTGTGGATGGAGTCGTCGTTGAAATACCAGTCTGGTCGTGCTGGATGTCTAACCTGGGTCCGTGATCCGGATCAGGGACAGTGTCTGATGGGTAGTTTAACTGGGGCGGTTGCCTCCTAAAGAGTAACGGAGGCGCCCAAAGGTTCCCTCAGCCTGGTTGGCAATCAGGTGTTGAGTGTAAGTGCACAAGGGAGCTTGACTGTGAGACCGACGGGTCGAGCAGGGACGAAAGTCGGGACTAGTGATCCGGCGGTGGCTTGTGGAAGCGCCGTCGCTCAACGGATAAAAGGTACCCCGGGGATAACAGGCTGATCTTCCCCAAGAGTCCATATCGACGGGATGGTTTGGCACCTCGATGTCGGCTCGTCGCATCCTGGGGCTGGAGTCGGTCCCAAGGGTTGGGCTGTTCGCCCATTAAAGCGGTACGCGAGCTGGGTTTAGAACGTCGTGAGACAGTTCGGTCCCTATCCGCTGTGCGCGTAGGAATATTGAGAAGGGCTGTCCCTAGTACGAGAGGACCGGGACGGACGAACCTCTGGTGTGCCAGTTGTTCTGCCAAGGGCATGGCTGGTTGGCTACGTTCGGGAGGGATAACCGCTGAAAGCATCTAAGCGGGAAGCCTGCTTCGAGATGAGTATTCCCACCTCCTTGAGAGGGTAAGGCTCCCAGTAGACGACTGGGTTGATAGGCCGGATATGGAAGCACGGTAACGTGTGGAGTTGACCGGTACTAATAGGCCGAGGGCTTGTCCTCAGTTGCTCGCGTCCACTGTGTTGGTTCTGAAACCACGAACAGCCCCATGCCAGGTCACGGTATGGTGCGGCAGTTTACAGTTTCATAGTGTTTCGGTGGTTTTAGCGTTAGGGAAACGCCCGGTTACATTCCGAACCCGGAAGCTAAGCCTTTCAGCGCCGATGGTACTGCAGGGGGGACCCTGTGGGAGAGTAGGACGCCGCCGAACAATCATTCAAGGAAACCCCCGTATCTTCGGATACGGGGGTTTTCTGCGTTTCAGGGCCCGCGAGGGGCCGTGAATGTCATAGGCGGCCGGCCGCCTTCAACGCCAAGTACGCATCCGCCAGTGCCGGCGCCAGGTCGTCGGGGGTCGCGTCCACGACGGTGACGCCGTGACGGCGGAGTTGTTCTGCTGTGCGGTGGCGTTCGGACTGGGCCTGGGCTGCTGCGGCGGCCTCGTAGACGGCGTCGGTGTTTCCGCGCGCTTTGGCCATTTCGGTGATGTGCGGGTCGGCCACCGATGCCAGTAGGACCGTGTGGCGCTGGGTGAGCTGAGGGAGGACCGGGAGCAGGCCTTCTTCGATGGGGGCCCTGTCCAGGGTGGTGAGCAGCACGATCAGGGAGCGGCGGGGTGATGTACGGAGGGCTGTGGCCGTGAGGCCTCGGGCGTCCGTTTCGACGAGCTCCGGCTCGAGTGTGGCCATCGCGTTGACCAGGGAGGGGAGGACGTCGCCTGCGGTGCGGCCCTGGACGAGGGCGCGGACCCTGCGGTCGTAGGCGAGGAGGTCGACGCGGTCGCCGGCTCGGGATGCGAGGGCACCTAGCAGGAGGGCCGCGTCCATGGAGGCGTCGAGGCGGGGTGCGTCGCCCACGCGGCCTGCCGAGGTCCGGCCGGTGTCGAGGACCAGGAGGATGTGGCGGTCGCGTTCGGGGCGCCAGGTGCGTACGGCGACCGCGGACTGGCGGGCTGTGGCGCGCCAGTCGATGGAGCGGGTGTCGTCGCCGGGGACGTACTCGCGGAGGCTGTCGAACTCGGTGCCCTCGCCGCGGGTGAGCACGCTGGTGCGGCCGTCCAGTTCGCGGAGGCGGGCCAGCTTTGAGGGCAGGTGCTTGCGGCTGGTGAACGGGGGCAGGACGCGAACCGTCCAAGTGGCCTTGTGGGTGCCCTGGCGGGAGAAGAGGCCGAGGGGGCCGTAGGAGCGGATGGTGACCCGGTCGGCTTGGCGGTCGCCTCGGCGGGTGGGGCGCAGGCGGGTCGTCACGCGCCGGCGTTCGCCTGCCGGGACGGTGAGGCGGTGGCGGGAGGCCGTCGTCTCCGTGCCCGGCTGCCAGGTGCTGGGGGGCCAGGCGTCGCGCAGGTGGGCGCGGAGGGGGCGGCGGGACGGGTTGGTGATCGTGAGGGTCACGTCCGCGGTGTCGCCCAGGCGTACCGAGGTGTCGCCGGAGCGGGTCAGGCCCAGGCGTCGTACGGGGGCGGCGAGTGCGAAGTCGCAGGCGCAGGCCAGGGCCAAGGGGGCGTTGACCGCCAGGATGCCCGTCCAGCCGGGTTCCCAGATGCCTACGGGGAGGGAGCCCAGGGCTGCGAGGAGGGCGGTGCGTCCGGTGAGTGCCATCAGCGGGGGACGGGGACGTGGCTGAGGATGGCGTTGATGACGGAGTCGGCCGTCACGCCTTCCATTTCGGCCTCCGGGCGGAGTTGTACGCGGTGGCGGAGGGTGGGGAGGGCCAAGGCCTTCACATCGTCCGGGATGACGTAGTCGCGGCCTGTCAGCCAGGCCCAGGCGCGGGCGGTGGCGAGGAGGGCCGTGGCGCCTCGGGGGGAGACGCCGAGGGTGAGGGACGGCGACTCGCGGGTGGCGCGGCAGATGTCGACGACGTAGCCGGTGATCTCCGGGGAGACGGTCGTCTTGGCGACCGCCGCGCGGGCTGCCTCCAGGTCGGCGGGGCCCGCTACGGGACGTAGGCCGGCGGCGTGGAGGTCGCGTGGGTTGAAGCCCTCGGCGTGGCGGGTGAGGACGTCGATCTCGTCCTGGCGGGAAGGGAGGGGGATGGTGAGTTTGAGGAGGAAGCGGTCCAGCTGGGCTTCCGGGAGGGGGTAGGTGCCTTCGTACTCGACCGGGTTCTGGGTCGCTGCGACCAGGAACGGGTCGGGGAGGGGGCGGGGGGTGCCGTCGACGGTGACCTGGCGTTCCTCCATGGCTTCCAGGAGGGACGACTGGGTCTTGGGAGGCGTGCGGTTGATCTCGTCCGCGAGGAGGAGGTTGGTGAAGACCGGGCCGGGCTGGAAGGAGAACTCGGCGCTGCGGGTGTCGTAGACCAGGGAGCCGGTCACGTCGCTCGGCATCAGGTCGGGGGTGAACTGGACGCGCTTGGTGTCGAGTTCGAGGGTCGCGGCGAGGGCGCGGACCAGGAGGGTCTTGGCGACGCCGGGGACTCCTTCGAGGAGGACGTGGCCGCGGCAGAGCAGGGCGACGACGAGGCCGGTCACGGCGGGGTCCTGGCCGACCACGGCCTTGGCGATCTCGGCGCGCAGGGACTCCAGGGCGGCTCGGGCGGTGCCCGGGTCCCCGGTCTGCCCGGCGTTGTCAGTGGTCGGGTCCATCATGGACGGCGTACCTCTCTTTCGAGGGCGTCGAGTCGGTCGGCGAGTGCGATGAGTGCTGCGTCGGTGCTGGGCGCTGGGCCGAAGAGAAGGGTGTGCAGGTCCTGGCCGTCGCCGTGGAGGTGGGCGGACAGGGCGGGGAGCAGGGCCTCGGGCGTGTGCGCCTGGGTGACGGGGACGCCGGTGAGGGGGGCGAGGCGGGTGCGGGTCGTGGAGCGAAGAGCGTTTGCCGCGCGGTCGCGGGCGTCGGCCTTGCGGTAGAGGCGGGCGCGGCCTTCGGCGGTTTCGGAGGCGCGGATCGCGACGGGGAGTTTTTCGGGCACGAGGGGGCCGAGTCGGCGTGCCCTCCAGAGGGCGGCCAGGGCTGCGGCGATGAAGAGTTGCAGGGTGCCCCAGAGCCAGCCCGAGGGGAGCAGGTCGAAGAAGCCGCGTTCGTCGTCGGTGCCGGCGGCGGAGGTGTCGGAGAGCGAGGGGAGGTACCAGACCAGATGGGGGCGGGAGCCGAGGAGCTGGAGGGCGAGCGAGGCGTTGCCCTGATGGTCGAGGCGGTCGTTGAGGAGGATGTCGGGTGCGCCGAGGGCGACGGTGTCGCCGTTTCCGGTCGGGGCCGGGATGCGCAGCAGGGTGGCCAGGCGCTCGCTGGGGTAGCACTGGTCGGCGTCGAGGTGGGTGGTGGTGTAGCGGACGCCGCCGGTGTCTGCGGTGCCCGCGCGCCGGGCGGCGGGCAGGTCGCAGTCGGGTGCGAGCGTCGAGTCGAGGCTGGTGGCGGGGTCGGCGGTGACGCCGGGGGCGAGCCGTTCGACGGAGGCGCTGCCGGAGGCGACCAGGACGGTGCGGCCGCCGGAGTCGGCGAACGAGTCGTGCAGGCGGGACTGCTGACTTCGGGTCAGGAGGTCGGGGGCGGCGACCAGGAGGGTCGTGTCCGGGCCGGATGCGGCGGTCGCCTCGTCCAGGGTGGTCACCACGCGGGTGTCCACGCCCCGGTCGGCGAGGAGTTCGGCGACGGCGCGGCTGCCGCCCGGGTCGGCGGAGCGCGGGTCGAGTTCACCATGGCGGGCGTCGGAGCGGATCACGGCGATGGCGATGGCTCCCGCGACGAGGAGCACGAGGGCGAGCGCGATACCGCGTGTGCGGGTCCACACCTGGCGGGCGGTGGGCGAGGCCGAGGTGGACGGGAGCGTGGCCTCGGTGGTCATTCGGCGGCTCCCTGGCGAGTGTGGGGGGCCGTGCTCTGGGCGCTGCTGGTGGCGAGCTGGGGCTTGGTGCGGTCCAGGTCGCGGTCGAGTTCGGCGATGCGGTGGTACGACTGCTCGGTCGCCGAGCGGCCTCCGTATGTCACGTCGTCGAAGTCGCGGGCGGCGGCGCGCAGTCGGTCGGTGTGGGCGGGCAGGGCCCGGCCGGCTTCGGCGGCGGCCTCGTCCGCGGTGCGGCCGGGGCGGACGTCGAGGAGGGCGCGTTCCTCCAGGGCGCGGACGAGGGCCCGCATGCGTTCCTGGACGGCCTGGTTCCAGTGGCCCTGGGCGGCGTGTGCCTCGGCGGCCGCGCGGTGGTCGGCGGCGCTGCGGGGGCGGTCGTCGAACAGGGTGGCGGAGGAGGTGGGTTGGCGGCGCGGGGTGCCCAGGCGCCACCACAGGGCGCCCAGGACCGCGAGGACGGCCAGGATGATGACGACCAGGCCGAGTGTGCCGCCGGGTGTCGCGGACGAGGCGGCGTTGAACAGTTCGTCCAGCCAGTCCCAGAAGGCGTCGAGGGCGCGCTGGAACAGGCTGGGGTCGTTCTCGTGGTACATCCGCTTGGACAGCTCGCGTCGGGCCGCCTCGCGCGCGGGGTCGCGTGGGGTGGTGAGGGGCGGCTCGTCGGTGGAGCGCGCCGACGACAGTAGGGAGCTGTCGCCGGCGTGCAGCAGTATCCGTATGGCGGTGCGTGGTAGTGCCGTTGTGAGAGGTTCCCCCGCCCAGCTCACCGCATCAGCTCCCCGGGGTGGTGCCGGGGGCGTTGGGGCCGTAGCCCTGGACGCCTGCGGCGCGGGCCAGTTCGAGGTCGAGGGCCTCGCGGCGGATGCGCTGGTCGATGTAAAGCAGCACGGTGACGCCGGCCGTGATCGGGAAGGTGATCATGGAGCCGATCACCGCGCCGATGCCGCTGACCATGAGGAAGGTCCAGCCGAGACCGGAGCTGCCGCTGTTGAGCCAGCCGGTGATGCCGTCGCCGCTGAGGGCCGCGGCGAGGAAGGTGAACGGGATGACGATGATCGAGGCGACGACGTTCGCGATGATCGTGGCGAGCAGCTGGATGCCGAAGATCCGCCACCAGGTGCCCTGGACGAGCTTCGTGGAGCGGCTCATGGCCTTCTTGATGCCCTGCTTCTCCAGCATCAGGGCGGGCGAGGCCAGGGAGAAGCGGATCATCAGCCAGAGGGCGACGACGCCGGCGCCGATGACGCCCAGGACGGTGAGGGCGACGCCCGGCCCGGTGCTTCCGGAGGCGGTGATGAGGATGCCGGGCAGGGTGCCGGCGGTGACGATGCCGGCGGTGATGAGCAGCAGCAGGCAGATGAGGCCGAACAGTTTGAGGATCTGAGGGCGGGCGTCCCGCCAGGCCTCGCCGATGGTCACTGGCTTGCCGAGTACGGCGCGGCTGGTGACGGTGGTGAGCAGTGCGGTCGCGATGACGGTGCCGACCAGGGAAATCACGAAGACGACGGTGGAGTTGAGCAGGGCGTCGCTCATGGCGCGGCTCAGCTCGCTGAGGGTGGCGCTGGGGTCGTTGAGGGCCTGGGTGCTGGAGTCGTCGAGGACGAGGCCCTGGAACAGGACGACGATGATCTCGGTGAGGACCGCGACGGTCAGGGAGATGCCGAGGACGGTGCGCCAGTAGGTGCGCATGGTCGAGACGGCGCCGTCGAGGATCTCGCCCACGCCGAGGGGGCGCAGCGGGATGATGCCGGGCTTGGCGGCGGGCGGGGGGCCGCCCCAGCCGCTTCCCCAGCCGCCGTAGGGCCCGGGGGGTCCGTAGCCGCCGGGGCCTGCGGGGCCGTGTCCGGCCGGGCCGTGGCCGCCGGGGGGCTGGGTGCCCCAACCCGGGCCGGCCGGCGGGGGCGGGGGAGCCTGGCCGGGGACGGTGGGGCCGCTGGGGGCGGACCACTGGGCGGGTGGCGGCTGGTCCTTGGACCACTGCGGGCCGGGGCCCTGCGGGGCCTGGCCCGCTTGGCCGGGCTGGTCCGCGGGCTGCGCGGGGACGGGGCGGTCGGTGGGCTCGGCAGCGCCGGACGGGTCCGGCTGCTGCCCGTCGGACGGGGCGGATCCGGGCGAGGCCCAGCCCGGAGTGTCGTTCATCGTCGCTCCTTCACGGTGCCCGTCCGCGGTCGCGGCGGCAGGTTGGCAGCCATCGTGCCATGGGGTGGTCTTGGAATGACCGGCCGCGGTATGGGCTGCGTACCTTCAATTGTCCGCTCGATACGGGGCAGACTGACCGCATGGCTGATCAGTACGCGCACAGCGGCGAGGACAAGCGGCCGACCGAGATCCCCGCGATCCGTTGGGAGGAGCCACCGGAAGGACCCGTTCTGGTCCTTCTCGACCAGACGAGGCTGCCGGCCGAGGAGGTCGAACTGGTCTGTACGGACGCGTCCGCGCTGGTGGAGGCGATCCGCTCGCTCGCCGTGCGCGGGGCGCCGCTGCTCGGTATCGCGGGGGCGTACGGTGTCGCGCTCGCGGCCGTGCGGGGCTTCGACGTGGACGAGGCGGCGGCCTCGCTGGCGAGTGCCCGGCCGACCGCGGTGAATCTGGCGCTCGGTGTGCGCCGGGCGCACTCGGCCCATGAGGCTGCGCTCGCCAAGGGCGGCGATGTCCGGCAGGCGGCCTCGGCGGCGCTGGCCGCGGCGCGGCAGTTGCACCGGGAGGACGCCGAGGCCAGTGCGCGGATGGCCGAGCAGGGGCTGGCGCTGCTGGACGAGCTGCTGCCCGGTGGCGGGCACCGGGTCCTCACCCACTGCAACACCGGTTCGCTGGTGTCGGGCGGGGAGGGGACGGCGTTCGCGGTGGCGCTCGCGGCGCATCGGACGGGCCGGCTGCGGCGGCTGTGGGTGGACGAGACGCGTCCGTTGCTGCAGGGCGCTCGCCTGACGGCGTACGAGGCGGCGCGTGCCGGGATGGCGTACACGCTGCTCACCGACAACGCGGCGGGGTCGCTGTTCGCCGCCGGCGAGGTGGACGCGGTGCTGATCGGGGCGGACCGCATCACGGCGGACGGGTCGGTGGCGAACAAGGTGGGGAGCTATCCGCTGGCGGTGCTGGCGCGGTACCACCATGTGCCGTTCATCGTGGTGGCGCCGGTGACGACGGTGGATCTGGAGACCGCGGAAGGGGCGTCCATCGAGGTCGAGCAGCGTCCCGGGCACGAGGTGACCGAGCTGGTGGCGCCGCAGGTGCCGGTGGCCGGTGCGGCGGAGGCGGGGGGCGGCATTCCGGTGGCGCCGCTGGGGACGCAGGCGTACAACCCGGCGTTCGACGTGACCCCGGCCGAGCTGGTGACGGCGATCGTGACGGAGGAGGGTGTGGTGTCGCCGGTGACGGCCGAGGCGCTCGCCGAGGTGTGTGCGCGGTCGCGCAGGGTGACGGCGGGCTGAGCCGGACGGCTTTCGGGGTGGGTGCGGGGAGGGCGGGCTCCGGAGGTCCTGTCCCTTGCCCGTGGGCCGAGCGCCCGGTCAGCGGGTGTCGTGGAGATCAATAACGGGTGGGCGAGGGCAGACAGTAGCGCTTGCTGCGACTATGGTCACTGGCCGGTGACCTACCTCACCACTGCCTTCGCCACCGTTATGAGAATGGGATGATGTCGTTTATGAAGGGACGAGTCCTTGTCGTCGACGACGACACCGCACTGGCCGAGATGCTCGGCATCGTGCTGCGTGGTGAGGGTTTTGAGCCGTCTTTCGTTGCCGACGGTGACAAGGCGCTGGCCGCTTTCCGTGAGGCCAAGCCCGATCTGGTGCTGCTGGACCTGATGCTGCCCGGTCGGGACGGCATCGAGGTGTGCCGTCTGATCAGGGCGGAGTCCGGGGTGCCGATCGTGATGCTCACGGCGAAGAGCGACACGGTCGATGTCGTGGTGGGCCTGGAGTCGGGCGCCGACGACTACATCGTGAAGCCGTTCAAGCCGAAGGAGCTCGTCGCCCGGATCCGGGCGCGGCTGCGGAGGTCGGAGGAGCCCGCTCCGGAGCAGCTCGCCATCGGTGACCTGGTCATCGACGTGGCCGGGCACTCCGTGAAGCGGGACGGGCAGTCGATCGCGCTGACGCCGCTGGAGTTCGACCTGCTGGTCGCGCTCGCGCGCAAGCCGTGGCAGGTGTTCACGCGCGAGGTGCTGCTGGAGCAGGTGTGGGGCTACCGGCACGCGGCGGACACGCGGCTGGTCAATGTGCATGTGCAGCGGCTGCGCTCCAAGGTCGAGAAGGACCCGGAGAAGCCGGAGATCGTGGTGACCGTCCGTGGCGTCGGATACAAGGCAGGACCGAGCTGACATGTCCGGCGACAGTGCCGCTTCGGCGCCCGGACGGTCCGGGGCCCGCCCGGGGCGGCCTGTCGGGCGGAAAAAAGCGGGTTCCCGCTGGGGACGGTTCCTGGAGAGCGGGCTGCTGCTCCAGGGCGGGGTTCAGGGCAGCCCGGTCATCCGCCTGTTCATGCGGTGGGTGCGCCGGCCGCTGCTGCCCGTCATGCGGCTGTGGCGGCGCAACATCCAGCTCAAGGTCGTCGTCACGACGCTGCTGATGTCGCTGGGCGTGGTGCTGCTGCTGGGCTTCGTCGTCATCGGGCAGGTGCGCAACGGCCTGCTGGACGCCAAGGTGAAGGCGTCCCAGAGCCAGGCCACCGGCGGGTTCGCCGTGGCCAAGCAGCGGGCCGACGAGGCGGCGAGCGGGACCGGCGACGATGTCGCCACGGCGGACGGCCGTCCCGCGCAGAACGTCATCCAGTGGATGAGTGATCTGGTGTCCTCGCTGTCCAGTGGCGGGCAGGGCGCCTTTGACGTGGTCACGCTTCCGGCTTCCGACGCCGACGGGGCCGGTGGGCGCGGTCCGCGTGCCTCCGGTGAGGTGGACTGGAGCAAGAGTGTGCCCGCGGCGCTGCGGGAGCGGATCGGCAGCAGTACGGCGGCCGCGCAGAGCTACAGCCGCGTCATCTACAACAACGACACCAAGGACTCCCAGCCCGCCCTGGTCATCGGCAAGCAGGTCAACGACCCCAACGGCGACCCGTACCAGCTCTACTACCTCTTCCCGCTCACCCAGGAGGAGAAGTCGCTGAGCCTGGTCAAGGGGACGCTGGCGACGGCCGGGCTGTTCGTCGTGGTGCTGCTCGGGGCCATCGCCTGGCTGGTGGTGCGCCAGGTCGTCACGCCGGTGCGGATGGCGGCGGGGATCGCCGAGCGGCTGTCGGCCGGCCGGCTTCAGGAACGTATGAAGGTCACCGGCGAGGACGACATCGCGCGGCTCGGCGAGGCCTTCAACAAGATGGCCCAGAACCTTCAGCTGAAGATCAGCCAGCTGGAGGACCTGTCGCGCATGCAGCGCCGGTTCGTGTCGGACGTGTCGCACGAGCTGCGTACGCCGCTGACGACCGTACGGATGGCGGCGGACGTCATCCATGAGGCGCGGGAGGACTTCGACCCGATCACCGCGCGGTCGGCGGAGTTGCTCGCCGACCAGCTGGACCGGTTCGAGTCGCTGCTCGCGGACCTGCTGGAGATCAGCCGGTTCGACGCGGGTGCCGCTGCGCTGGAGGCGGAGCCGATAGACCTCAGGGACGTCGTGCGGCGGGTGGTCAGCGGGGCCGAGCCGCTCGCGGAGCGCAAGGGCACGCGGATCCGGGTCTCCGGCGACCAGCAGCCCGTCGTCGCTGAGGCCGACGCCCGGCGCGTGGAGCGCGTGCTGCGCAACCTCGTCGTGAACGCCGTCGAGCACGGTGAGGGCAGGGACGTCGTCGTCAAGCTCGCCGCGGCGGGCGGCGCGGTCGCCGTCGCGGTGCGGGACTACGGGGTCGGGCTGAAGCCGGGCGAGGCGACCCGGGTGTTCAGCCGCTTCTGGCGGGCCGACCCGGCACGCGCGCGTACCACGGGTGGTACGGGTCTGGGGCTGTCCATCGCCCTGGAGGACGCGCGGCTGCACGGCGGCTGGCTGCAGGCGTGGGGCGAGCCGGGCGGCGGGTCGCAGTTCCGGCTGACGCTGCCCAGGACCGCTGACGAGCCGCTGCGGGGCTCACCGATACCGCTGGAGCCCAAGGACTCACGGCGCAACCGGGGGCTCGACGACGCGGGTCTGCCGTGCGGCGGCGGGGACGGCGAGAAGCGGGCGACCGTACCGGCGCAGCCGGCGGGCGGTCCGGTGCCGCCGGGGTCGGCGCGGAACCCGATACCGCCGAGGGCGGCCTCCGTGGCCCCCACGGCCGATCCGACGGCGCTTCCCGGCAACGGGGCGCGCGTGGTGCCGCGGCCCGCCTCGGGGACGCGGCGGCCGGACGATCCGGTGGCAGGGGAGCAGTCGGCCCGCGGTGAGGGCCAGGGCCCTGCGGGCACGGCCGGTGGCGGCTGTGTGAGTGGTACGGCGGGGGCGGGCGCCCGGGACGAGGGTGCTGGTGCTTCGGCGGCCGGGACGGCTCGTGACGAGGATGCTGGTGATTCGGCCGAAGCGGCTCGGGACCAGGGCGCGGGCGATTCGGCCGGAGCTGCTCGGGACGGGGCCGGCAGTGGCCCTGCGGGGAAGTCGCGGGGGCCGGTCGTGGGGCGGCCGCGGGACAAGGACAACGGCTCCGCGGGCTCGGGCAGGGAAGCCGAGCCGGGAGACGTGGACAGGCAAGGGGAGGCATCTCGTGGGCGCTGACCGCGAGGGGCGCGGTCGGCGTACGCCCGCGCGCGTGATGGCGTACGCCGCCGGTGGCGTGCTGGTGCTGGCGGGGTGCGCCTCGATGCCGGACAGCGGGGATCTGCGGGGCGTGGAGTCCACGCCGCGCCAGGACAGCCAGGTGCGGGTGTTCGCCGTGCCGCCGGGGGAGGACGCGCCGCCCTCGGAGATCGTGCAGGGCTTCCTGGAGGCGCTCACCAGCGACGATCCGCACTACAAGACCGCGCGCCAGTACCTGACCGGTGAGGCCGCGAAGACCTGGCGGCCGGAGCTGTCCACCACGGTGCTCACGGACGGGCCGGGCGCCAAGGCCGAGGGCGCGGGCGGCCGGGAGGACACCGGCGAGATCTCTTACACGCTGACCGGCACCAAGGTGGCCACCGTGGACGCGCAGCAGTCGTACGCGCCGGCGACCGGGGCCTACGGCAGGACCGTGCACCTGACGCAGGACAAGAAGAGCCGGCAGTGGCGGATCGACGTGCTGCCCCAGGGCGTCCTGATGGGTCAGTCGGACTTCCAGCGCAACTACATGTCCGTCAACAAGTACTACTTCGCCTCCAACACCATGGCGGCCGGGGCGAACACGCAGCCCACGGCGGTCGCCGACCCCGTCTACGTCCGCCGCCGCGTGGACCCCATGACGCAGATGGTGCGCTCCGTGCTCAACGGGCCCACGCGGTGGCTCGGGCCCGTGGTCAGGTCGAGCGTTCCCACCGGTACGGCGCTGGCGAAGGACGCCGGGGCGCTGACGCCCGACGAGCGGAACAAGCTGACCGTCCCGCTCAACGACAAGGCCGCGGGCATCGGCACCAACAGGTGCCAGGAGATCGCGGCCCAGATGCTCTTCACGCTGCGCAACCTCAGCCCCGCGGTGGACGAGGTCGAGCTGCGGGCCGGCGGGGCCGAGCTGTGCTCGCTCACGCAGGAAGCGGCCGACGCGGCGGCCTTCCGGCCCTCGGCGCGCCACCCCGACTACCTGTACTTCGTCGACGACAAGGACCGGCTCGTACGGATGCCGGCCGGCAGCAACGACACCGAGCCGGACACGGCGCCGGGGGCGCTGGGCGAGGGCGACACGGCGCTGCGGTCGGTGGCGGTGTCGCGCGACGAGCACACCGCGGCCGGGGTCGGCCTCGACGGCAGGTCGCTGTACGTGGGGTCGCTGGTCTCGGGCGGTTCGCTGGGCGAGCCGGTGCTGCGCAGCCAGGGCCGGACCGAGAAGGACCGGCTGACCACGCCCAGCTGGGACGCGGACGACGGCCTCTGGGTGGCCGACCGTGACCCGGAGAACCCCCGGCTGATGCTGCTCGAGGAGGGCAAGGGCGATCCGCTCGAGGTGCGCACGCCGCATCTGGACGGGCGGATCCAGTCCGTGCGGGTGGCCGCCGACGGGGTGCGGATCGCGCTCGTCGTGGAGAAGGGCGGCAAGAAGACCCTGCTCATCGGGCTGATCGAGCGGGAGGAGAAGCCCGGCGAGAAGCCGGCCGTCCGAGTGGTCGAACTTCGCTCCGCGACGCCGGAGTTGGAGGAGGTCACGGCCATGTCGTGGGCCGGGGACAGCCGGCTCGTGGTGGTCGGGCGCGAGCACGGGGGCGTGGAGCAGATGCGGTACGTCCAGGTCGACGGCTCCACGCCGGACGTGCCGGCGCCCGCGGCCCTGACCGGCGTCAAGGAGGTCACCGCCGCCGAGGACGACCGGCTGCCGCTGGTGGCGTACTCGGTGGACGGGATCGTCCGGCTGCCGTCGGGTGCGCAGTGGCAGAAGGTGACGGAGGGGACGGCGCCGGTTTATCCGGGGTGAGCGCCGGGTCTTGGGTTTCCAGCGCCGGGTTGTTCGGGGTGAGGCGTCTCGGTGGGGATGCCGGGGGCCAGGCGGGGCCAGGCGGGGATCCGTGGGGGCCCTGGCGGGCCTGGCGGGGATCCGATGGGCCTGGCCGGGGTCCGGTGGGTCCTGGTTGAGGGCCGGTGGAAGCCGGTCGTCGGGCCGGGGCGACGCGTTGTCCACAGGGAGTTATCCACAGGGGTGGCCGGGGGGCCTCGCTGTTGGCACAGTGGTGGCCATGCGGGGGTGGTGGCAGGACCTCACCGACCTGGTGCTGCCGGGCGAGTGCGGGGGCTGTGGGGCGCCTCGTACGGTGCTGTGCGCGAAGTGCCGTGCGGTGCTGGGCGGGGCCGTGGCGCATCGGGTGCGGCCCGTGCCGGAGCCACCGGGGCTGCCGGTGGTGCACGCGGCGGCGCGGTACGCCGACGAGGTCCGGGCGACGCTGCTGGCCCACAAGGAACGGGGTGCTCTGGCGCTCGCAGGGCCGCTCGGGGCCGCTCTGGCGGGAGCGGTACGGGCGGGGCTTCCAGGTGCGCTCAGGGGGTCCTGGCCCGGGGCTGGAGGCGCGTGGTCGCGGGGCGTCGGGGCGCCTGTGCTGCTCGTGCCCGTTCCGTCCGGGCGGCGGGCCGTGCGGGCCCGGGGGCATGATCCGGCGCGGCGGATCGCGCTCGCGGCGGCGGGTGAGCTGCGGCGGAGCGGGGTGCCGGCCAGGGCGCTCGGTGTGCTGCGGCAGCGGCGGGCCGTGGCCGATCAGTCGGGGCTCAACTCCCGGCAGCGGCTGGACAATCTCGCGGGCGCGCTGGCGGTGGCGCCCGGTGGTGCCCGGCTGCTCTCCGAGGGCCCGGTCGTCCTCGTCGACGACGTGATGACGACAGGGGCGTCCCTCGCCGAAGCCGCGCGTGCCGTGCGGGCGGCGGCGGGGCTGGTTTCGAACGCTACGAGGACTGGGGCCGTGTACAGGGGAGAGACGAGGGAAAGCAGAGAAGAACAGAACGTCGGATCAACGCGAGAGAGGACGGGCCGATGGCCCGCGCGGCAGGGAATCACGGGCGCGGGCGGAGTCGGCGGAGTCGTTGACGTGGTGTGCGCGGCGGTGGTCGCGGCATCGCCGGACTCTTTCGAAATAAACCGGAACTGACTGAGAACTTGCGTCGTTGCAGGTAACGAGAGGGGCTATTCACCTGAACGGAGGTACGCCGCAGTAGAGGGTGACGACATCCGTCCGGGCGAGATATGTTCGGTTGAGAGGGAAAGCCGCAGGCCACACCTCTCAAAACCGAATGCCGTGCAGCGGGTTTTTCTTCATCACTCGCGACGGTGGAGTGGAGGTCTCGCTCACGGGGGAGGAGGTGGAAGTCACCGAGTGTCCGAGGTTCCGGGCCTCACCGGAACCTGGTGCAAAAGGGAGATGCTCCGCACCGAAGCGGAGTGATCCGGGAACGGAGTTCTGCGTGGACATCGTCGTCAAGGGCCGCAAGACCGAGGTGCCCGAGCGGTTCCGGAAGCACGTGGCCGAGAAGCTGAAGCTGGAGAAGATCCAGAAGCTCGATGGCAAGGTGATCAGCCTCGACGTCGAGGTGTCCAAGGAGCCCAACCCCCGGCAGGCCGACCGCTGTGACCGAGTGGAGATCACGCTCCGCTCCCGCGGTCCGGTGATCCGGGCGGAGGCAGCGGCGAGCGATCCGTACGCGGCGCTCGACCTGGCGGCGGAGAAGCTGGAAGCCCGGCTGCGCAGGCAACACGACAAGCGGTTCTCGCGTCGTGGCTCGCGCCGGATCCCGGCCGCCGAGGTCGCCGATCACGTCCCGGGCGTGGCGACGCTCAACGGCAACGGCCTGGTGCCGACTCCGGAGGAAGAGCCGGCAGCCGTGCCCACGAAGAAGATCGGCTCGCTGGAGGTACAGGGTGACGGCCCCATCGTCGTCCGCGAGAAGACCCACGTCGCAGCGCCCATGACCCTCGACCAGGCTCTCTACGAGATGGAGCTGGTCGGGCACGACTTCTACCTGTTCGTCGACTCCGAGACCAAGGAACCGAGTGTCGTCTACCGACGGCACGCCTACGACTACGGCGTGATCCACCTCAGCACGGACACGATGGTCACCCAGGTGCACGCCCCCGACGCGGGCGGTGCGCTCGGCGGCTGACCGTGCCGGGTGACAGCGGAGCAGCGGTGCCCCTGGAGCGCGTGTGCGCCCCCAGGGGCACCCCTGTGCGACCACTGCGCGCCCCGCTCGGTCGCCCCGGCGCCGTCCGGGCATGAAATCATGGAGGCCACGACCCAACCGGTGGGTCGTTGCTCTGGGTTGGCGATGGCTCAGGACCTCAGGCCACAGCCTTCAGGGGGAGGAACGATGGCGGACAGCTTCGGACCGATGCGTGACGAGGATGCCCACGACGGCGTCGTCGGCATGGGCCCGGACACGGACTCTCCACGCAAGGAACCGATCAGAGTCCTTGTGGTGGACGACCACGCCCTGTTCCGCCGTGGCCTGGAGATCGTGCTGGCCGCCGAGGAGGACATCCAGGTCATCGGGGAGGCCGGAGACGGCGCCGAGGCCGTGGAGAAGGCCGCCGACCTGCTGCCCGACATCGTTCTGATGGACGTGCGGATGCCCAAGCGGGGCGGGATCGAGGCATGCACCTCCATCAAGGAGGTCGCACCCAGCGCCAAGATCATCATGCTGACGATCAGCGACGAGGAAGCCGATCTCTACGACGCCATCAAGGCGGGTGCGACCGGCTATCTCCTCAAGGAGATCTCGACGGACGAGGTGGCCACCGCCATTCGCGCGGTGGCCGACGGACAGTCGCAGATCAGCCCGTCCATGGCGTCGAAGCTGCTCACCGAGTTCAAGTCGATGATCCAGCGCACGGACGAACGCCGACTGGTGCCCGCGCCGCGACTGACGGACCGCGAACTCGAAGTCCTCAAACTCGTCGCGACGGGGATGAACAACCGTGACATCGCCAAGGAGTTGTTCATCTCCGAGAACACCGTGAAGAACCACGTGCGCAACATCCTGGAGAAGCTGCAATTGCACTCCAGGATGGAGGCGGTGGTGTACGCGATGCGGGAGAAGATCCTCGAGATTCGCTGACGGTCAGGCGATCGTCCGGGCGAGCTCCCGCACGAGAGGCTCGCGCAGGTCCGGTGAGTCGACCCGCTCCACGCGCACGTCCGTGCAGTCCACCCAGGTCGCCGCCTCGGCCAGGGCCTGGGCGACGGCCGGGACCGCCTTGGGGCCGTCGAGCGTGACCTGCTTGGCCACCAGTGTGCTGCCCTCGCGGGCCGGGTCCACGCGGCCGACGAGCCGGCCGCCGGCCAGGACCGGCATCGCGAAGTAGCCGTACACCCGCTTCGGCTTGGGGACGTAGGCCTCCAGGCGGTGGGTGAAGCCGAAGATCCGCTCCGTGCGCGCCCGCTCCCAGATCAGGGAGTCGAAGGGCGACAGGAGGGTGGTGCGGTGGCGGCCGCGCGGAGGTGTCTCCAGGGCCGCGGGGTCGGCCCAGGCCGGCTTTCCCCAGCCCTCGACCGTGACCGGGACCAGACCCGAGTCGGCGATCACCGCGTCGACCTGTTCGCCCTTGAGCCGGTGGTAGTCGGCGATGTCCGCGCGGGTGCCGACACCGAGGGACCGGCCCGCCAGGCCGACCAGGCGGCGTACGCACTCGGTGTCGTCGAGTTCGTCGTGCAGCAGGGGCTGGGGGACGGCGCGCTCGGCGAGGTCGTAGAGGCGCTTCCAGCCGCGGCGCTCGACGCAGACCACCTCGCCGTACATCAGGGCGCGTTCGACGGCGACCTTCGTGCCGGACCAGTCCCACCAGTCGTTCGTCTTCTTCGCGCCGCCCAACTCCGTCGCGGTGAGGGGGCCTTCGGAGCGGAGCTGCTTGATGACCTGGTCGTAGACGCCGTCCGGGAGGTCGTGATTCCAGTGCGGGCGGTTGCGGTAGGCGCGGCGGCGGAAGGCGAAGTGCGGCCACTCCTCGATGGGCAGGATGCAGGCCGCGTGGGACCAGTACTCGAAGGCGTGCGTGTCCTTCCAGTAGGCGTTCTCGACGGTCTTTCTGCCTACCGCGCCCAGGCGGGCGTACGGGACGAGCTCGTGGGAGCGGGCCAGGACCGAGATCGTGTCGAGCTGTATCGCGCCCAGGTGGCGGAGGATGCCGCGGACGCCGGAGCGGCGGTCCGGGGCGCCGAGGAAGCCCTGGGCGCGGAGCGCCAGTCTCCGGGCTTCGTCTGCGGAGAGTTCTGCGGTGGGGCGCGGGGTGGTCATGGGTCCGCACGATAGGGGGTGGGACTGACAAAGGGGCGTGACCTGCGGGGTTGGGTGTCCGGTGCTCGGCGTTGGGGCTGGGGGCGGGTGGGTCCGCAGCCCGGCGGAGCGGGGTGCCTCCCCCACTCTCGGCTTCGCTCGAGCGGGGGGACCCCCACCGCCCGCCCGTGCCGCCCCTAGCGGCACGCATGCCCGCAGCGGGGGCGGCTCAGCAGCTAGGACGGTGCCGGGAGGTATGGGGCCGTTGACGGGAGGCTCAGGTCTGAGGGGAGGAGGGAGCCTACCCAGGAGTCTCGGCGGGTTCCCTTGTTGTTGACGGCGGCGCGCAGGGTGCCCTCGATCGTGAAGCCGGAGCGTTCCGCCACGGCGCGGGAGGCGCGGTTGCCGACCTCGGCGCGCCATTCGACGCGGTCGAGCGCGGCGTGGACGAAGGCCCAGCGGCAGGCGGTGAGCACGGCCTCCGTGATGTAGCCATTGGAGCGGTGCCGCTTCACGGCCCAGAAGCCGATCTCGCCGACGCCCAGGGCGCGCATCGTGATGCCGAGCATGCCGGCCAGTTCTCCGGAGTGGAGGAAGACGCCGAGAGTGAACATGGAGCCGTCCGCCCAGCCGTCCGGGACCATCTGTTCCGTGAAGCCCTCGGCGTGCTCGCGGAGGTAGGGCGAGGGGATCGTGGTCCAGCGCTGGATGTCGGGATCCTGGCAGGCGTCGTACACCGCGTCGGTGTCCTGGGGGTCGACCGTGCGCAGCAGGAGGCGGTCCGTGGTGAGCGTGACGGGGTCCATCGGCCGATCCTCTCGGAGGTCGTCGAAGGTGTCATCTGTTTGCGGTGGGTGAGCGTCATATCACGCTTCGCTTAATTCGGTCGGGGGATGCGGCACTATCCGCTGCGCCCGGACGTTGTCCCCTTAGAAGAAGACGAATCAGAATTGAAGCAGCGCACGGTCGCCGTCACGGCAGGCCCTCCCGGCGCGGTGGGGTCCTCGCATACGATGGCCGTTGCTCAGTAAGTCAAGTGGTAACCGACCGTCCCAGGCCCGACCGGCAAGGAGACCAACCCCCGTGTCCGTCCTCTCGAAGATCATGCGTGCAGGCGAAGGCAAGATCCTGCGCAAGCTGCACCGCATCGCGGACCAGGTCAACTCCATCGAAGAGGACTTCGTCGACCTCTCCGACGCCGAGCTGCGCGCCCTCACCGATGAGTACAAGCAGCGCTATGCCGACGGCGAGACCCTGGACGACCTGCTTCCCGAGGCGTTCGCCACCGTCCGCGAGGCCGCCAAGCGCGTCCTCGGCCAGCGTCACTACGACGTGCAGATGATGGGCGGCGCCGCCCTGCACATGGGCTACGTGGCCGAGATGAAGACCGGTGAGGGCAAGACCCTCGTCGGCACGCTGCCGGCGTATCTGAACGCGCTGTCCGCCAAGGGCGTCCACATCATCACGGTCAACGACTACCTGGCCGAGCGCGACTCCGAGATGATGGGCCGCGTCCACCGGTTCCTGGGCCTCGAGGTCGGCTGCATCCTCGCCAACATGACGCCGGCTCAGCGCCGCGAGCAGTACGCTTGCGACATCACGTACGGCACGAACAACGAGTTCGGCTTCGACTACCTGCGCGACAACATGGCGTGGTCCCAGGACGAGCTCGTCCAGCGCGGCCACAACTTCGCCATCGTCGACGAGGTCGACTCCATCCTCATCGACGAGGCCCGTACGCCGCTGATCATCTCCGGCCCGGCCGACCAGGCCACCAAGTGGTACGGGGACTTCGCCAAGCTGGTGAAGCGACTCAAGCGCGGCGAGGCCGGTCAGCCGCTCAAGGGCATCGAGGAGACCGGCGACTACGACGTCGACGAGAAGAAGCGCACGGTCGCGATCCACGAGTCCGGTGTCAGCAAGGTCGAGGACTGGCTGGGCATCGACAACCTCTACGAGTCGGTGAACACGCCGCTGGTGGGCTACCTGAACAACGCCATCAAGGCGAAGGAGCTCTTCAAGAAGGACAAGGACTACGTCATCATCGACGACGAGGTCATGATCGTCGACGAGCACACCGGACGTATCCTCGCCGGCCGCCGCTACAACGAGGGCATGCACCAGGCGATCGAGGCGAAGGAAGGGGTGCCGATCAAGGACGAGAACCAGACGCTCGCCACGATCACCCTCCAGAACTTCTTCCGCCTCTACAAGCGCCACGACCACAACGAGAAGGAACAGCCCGGCCTGTGCGGCATGACCGGTACGGCCATGACCGAGGCCGCCGAGTTCCACCAGATCTACAAGCTCGGCGTGGTGCCGATCCCGACCAACCGGCCGATGGTCCGCAAGGACCAGTCGGACCTGATCTACCGGACCGAGGTCGCCAAGTTCGAGGCGGTCGTCGACGACATCGAGGAGAAGCACCGCAAGGGTCAGCCGATCCTCGTCGGTACCACCTCGGTCGAGAAGTCCGAGTACCTCTCGCAGCAGCTCAGCAAGCGCGGCATCCAGCACGAGGTGCTGAACGCCAAGCAGCACGACCGTGAGGCGACGATCGTCGCCCAGGCCGGCCGCAAGGGCTCCGTCACGGTCGCCACGAACATGGCCGGCCGTGGTACGGACATCAAGCTCGGCGGCAACCCCGAGGACCTCGCCGAGGCGGAGCTGCGCCAGCGCGGTCTCGACCCCGAGGAGCACATCGAGGAGTGGGCGCACGCCCTGCCCGAGGCGCTCCAGCGGGCCGAGAAGGCCGTCCAGGCCGAGAAGGACGAGGTCGAGCGGCTCGGCGGGCTCTATGTGCTGGGCACCGAGCGGCACGAGTCGCGGCGGATCGACAACCAGCTGCGCGGTCGTTCCGGCCGTCAGGGCGACCCGGGCGAGTCCCGCTTCTACCTCTCGCTCGGCGACGACCTGATGCGGCTGTTCAAGGCCCAGATGGTCGAGCGCGTGATGTCGATGGCGAACGTCCCGGACGACGTGCCGATCGAGAACAAGATGGTCACGCGCGCGATCGCCTCCGCCCAGTCGCAGGTCGAGCAGCAGAACTTCGAGACCCGTAAGAACGTCCTGAAGTACGACGAGGTCCTCAACCGCCAGCGTGAGGTCATCTACGGCGAGCGCCGCCGCGTCCTGGAGGGCGAGGACCTGCACGAGCAGGTGCAGCACTTCATGGACGACACCATCGACGCCTACGTCGGGGCGGAGACGGCCGAGGGCTTCCCGGAGGACTGGGACCTCGACCGGCTGTGGGGTGCCTTCAAGCAGCTCTACCCCTCCAAGATCACGATCGAGGAGCTGGAGGAGGCCGCCGGTGACCGGGCGGGCCTGACCGCCGAGTTCATCGGCGACTCCATCAAGGACGACATCCACGAGCAGTACGAGGCGCGTGAGGCGCAGCTCGGCTCCGAGATCATGCGTGAGCTGGAGCGCCGGGTCGTGCTGTCGGTCCTGGACCGCAAGTGGCGCGAGCACCTCTACGAGATGGACTACCTCCAGGAGGGCATCGGCCTGCGCGCCATGGCGCAGAAGGACCCGCTGGTCGAGTACCAGCGCGAGGGCTTCGACATGTTCACCGCGATGATGGAGGGCATCAAGGAGGAGTCCGTCGGCTACCTGTTCAACCTGGAGGTCCAGGTCGAGCAGCAGGTCGAGGAGGTCCCGGTCGAGGACACCAAGCCGGTGGCCGACCTGGAGAAGCAGGACGCGGTGCCGGCGCAGGCGGGTTCCCGGCCGGAGATCCGTGCCAAGGGGCTCGACGTTCCGCAGCGGCGCAACCTGCACTTCTCCGCGCCGACGGTCGACGGTGAGGGCGGCACCATCGAGGGTGACTTCACCGAGGACGGCGAGCCGGCGCGTTCCGAGTCCGACGGCCTCACGCGCGCGGAGCGCCGCAAGCAGGCGAAGGGCCGGGGGCGTCGTAAGAAGTGACGCCGGCTGCGGCACCGTAGCGGCTTGAAGGGCCGGGCACCTGAGGGTGTCCGGCCCTTCGGCTTGCCTGTGGCTGTTCGTGGCTCAGCCGGTAGCCGGTAGCCGGTTAGCCCGTCGGCCCTTCAGCAGGCTTCTGGGCGGGGTGGGCGGGGGCCGCCCAGTTCCACCGCCGTGCAGCGCCAGCGGAGGTCCTGGCCGAGTTCCAGGCGGAAGGCCATGGCGCGGAGCCGGTCGCCGGCGCCGATGCGGGCGAACGCCTCGATGGCGCCGGCGCGGGGCTCGTACCAGCCGATGTCCCGGACGACGGGGCGGGCGCCGCGGGTGCGCAGGGGGCCGCGTTCGGCGAGCCAGGCCAGTTCGTCGTAGGCGCGGCCCCGGGTGTGGCGGAGCATCGAGTGGACGGGGCGGCGGCCGCTGAGGACGCCGAGCAGGAGCTCGGCGAAGAGGTCGGTGGGGAGGACTGGCTGGGGGATCGGCCGGGGGAGCGGTCGGTGGGGGCTTTGGGCCGGGACGCGGGGTGTGGTGTCGGTGGGGGTGCCGGGACCCCCATGTGTCGGGCGGGGGGTTGTGGGGGTGCCGGGTGTCGGCTGGGGCGCGGTGCCGGGGCTGGGGCGAGTGCGGGTGCGGGTGCGGGTGCGGGAGGGGGTGGTCGGTGGGCGGGTGTCCGCGGGGCGGGTACGGGTGGTCTTGGTGCGGCCGGGGGCCGGGGGACGGTCACCGGCGGCTGTGGTGCGGGCGGGGCCTCCGCTGGGGGTGCGCGGAGGGGCTGCGCCGACAGGGGTCCGTGGGGCGGTGCGGCCCGGGGTGTGCGAAGCGGTGCTGCCGGGGGTGTGAGAGGCCGTGCTGCTGAGAGCGCGTGGGGCGGTGCCGTCGGGGGTGCGTGGGGTGGTGTCGCTCGGAGTGCGTGGAGCCGTGCCGTCAGGGGTGCGTGCGGTGGTGCTGCCAGGGGCGCGGTGGGTCGGTGGGCGGTGTTGTGCCCTGGTCATGACCTTGTTCATGGGGGTCCCCGTTTCGTGGGCCGGTGGGTACCGGTGAGTAACTTCGGGTTGGTGATCTTGTACGGGGTGGGCGGGGGTGGGGGCAAGGGAGACCGCCTCGGGCTGCGGGTGCCGGAAGGTTCACTTATCCGGGTGGTCCGGGGGTTCGGGAGCCGGGCAGGGGTGAGGGTGTGGTGGGTGAATTTCTGGCCCGGGGCTGACGACTCCGGCGTCACGGGGCGGAACTCGAAAGGGGACCCCCGCACGTATCCTGGAGGCCCTCCGGGGCCTTCTGCGCCCTCCGGCCATGAACCGACCACGAAAGCGGCCAGCCATGCGTGTGTACGTGCCCCTGACCCTCCCCGGCCTCGCCGAGGCGTACAAGACGGGTGAGCTGGGATCCGGGCCGTTCGTGGCGTACGCCGTGACGCCCGCGCTGCGGGAGTGGTACGTCTCCGACGACATCGAGGAACTGGAGTACGCGGCGCTGAACCGGGCCGCGCTGGCCTCCCTGCGGCTGCTGGCGATCGAGCCGGGCGTGCCGAGGCGCCGGGTCGTGGTGGCCGTGGACGTGCCCGACCGGATCGCGAGCCCCGATCCCGACCGGGGGCTCGATCAGGCGGCGCTCGGGGAGGTACGGGTCTCGGGTGCCGTGGCCCTGGCCAGGGCGGCGGCCGTGCACGTCGACGCGGATGACGCGGAGGCCGATGTGACGGCGGCCGCCGCGGCGCTGGGGGCGGCGGACGCCGGGGACGACGACGCGCAGTTCGTCGTGGACGGGGCGGAGGATCACGAGCTGCTGTGGTTCGCCACGCAGGAGATCCCGAACCTGGTGGGGCAGGGGGACTGAGCGGCCCGGGCGCCCGGGGGCTCGGGGGCGCGTTGAGGCGCCGTTCTCTTGATTGTCAGTGGGGGCGGGTACGTTTTCAGGCATGGGGATGAAGACGGGCGCGCACATTGTCTGGGACTGGAACGGGACGCTGTTCCATGACATCGACGCGATCATCGGGGCGACGAACGCGGCCTTCGCCGAGCTGGGGCTGGAGCCGCTGACGCTGGAGAAGTACCGGGAGCTGTACTGCGTGCCGGTGCCGAAGTTCTATGAGCGGCTGATGGGGCGGCTGCCGACCGAGGCCGAGTGGGAGCTCATGGATGAGATCTTCCATCGGTACTACGCCGAGCATCGGGTGACGTGCGGGCTGACGGTGGGGGCCGTGGAGCTGCTGTCGGGGTGGCGGTCGGCGGGGCGCAGTCAGTCGATTCTGAGCATGTACGGGCACGAGGAGCTCGTTCCGTTGGTGCGGGGGTTCGGGATCGAGCCGCACTTCATACGGGTGGACGGGCGGACCGGGCCGTCCGGGGGCAGCAAGGCCGAGCACATGGTGCGGCATCTCGCGTCGCTGGCGGGGGTGGAGGCGGGACGGACCGTGGTGATCGGGGACGCTGCGGATGACGCGGTGGCCGCGCTGCATGTGGGGGCTCGGGCCGTGTTGTACACCGGGGGGTCGCACAGCCGGGTGAGTCTTGAGGCGGTGGGTGTGCCCGTGGTGGACACGTTGGAGGAGGCCGTCGCGGAGGCTGAGCGGCTCGCGGCGGCCTGACCGGAACTGGTGGGCTTCGGGGTGCCCGGGGCGTTTCTGCTGGGGCCGGGTGGGTCCGCGGCCCGGCGGAGCGGGGTGCCCCTGCGCCCACCCGTGCCGCCCTTAGCGGCACGCATGCCCGCAGCTAAATGTGCAGAACGTCAAACTTCCAGGCCTGGTTTTGTACACATACGGCTCATGACGGGGCCCCTGTAAGGAGCGATAGCCTTGGTGGCGTGATCAGCGCGATAGTTCGCGGGGACGTCGTCGTCCCTGCCCTGCGCCCGGAGTGCACGGACCACATCCGTGACCGGGCGGCGGTCGCTGGTCTTCGCGGGCGGTACGGGGCATCGATGACTCCCGGGACGCCGAGCACCACCGGGACCGAGGCGTCGCAGAGAGCAGCGTCACACCCGTCGGGCAGCTCAAAAATGGCTCAGACACCCCCGCTCCTCTCGTCTGGCGGCATAGCGTCGGAACAGACCGGATACCCCGTGTCACGGCGTGACGTCGTCAGCGCAGAGACCGTACTTCCTTCTACGTCACGCAACGGCGCGCGACAGGAGCCAGAGGACAATGCAGACCAAGCTGGACGAAGCAAAGGCCGAGTTGCTCGAAAGGGCCGCCCGGGTAGCTGAGAACAGCCCGGTCGGGGGGCACCTACCGACCGGGTCGACGGGCGAGGAGACCCCAGACGCCCAGGAGGCCCCGGACCGCGAGTCCCTGATCTCGTTCTTCCAGCGTTACTACCTGCACACGGCCCCGGAGGACCTCGCCGACCGCGACCCGGTCGATGTCTTCGGAGCCGCCGTATCCCACTACCGGCTGGCCGAGAACCGCCCCCAGGGCACGGCCAACGTGCGGGTCCACACCCCCACCGTGGAAGAGAACGGGTGGACGTGCAGCCACTCGGTCGTCGAGGTCGTCACCGACGACATGCCCTTCCTCGTCGACTCCGTCACCAATGAGCTGACGCGCCAGGGGCGCGGGATCCATGTCGTCATCCACCCGCAGTTCGTGGTGCGGCGCGATGTGACCGGCAAGCTCATCGAGGTGCTGCCCACGCCCACGACCGGCGCCGGCGAGCTCCCGCACGACGCGCACGTCGAGTCCTGGATCCATGTGGAGATCGACCGCGAGACGGACCGGTCCGATCTGAAGCAGATCACCGCCGACCTGCTGCGCGTGCTGTCCGACGCCCGTGAGGCCGTCGAGGACTGGGGCAAGATGCGGGAGGCGGCGACCCGGCTGGCGGAGGGGCTGCCGGACGAGCCCATCCCCGCCGATCTGCCCGGACCGCAGGTCGAGGAGGCCCGCGAGCTGCTGCGCTGGCTGTCCGACGACCACTTCACGTTCCTCGGCTACCGCGAGTACCAGCTGCGCGACGACGACTCCCTGGCCGCCGTCCCCGGCACCGGGCTCGGCATACTGCGCGCGGACCCGCACCACGCCGCCGAGGAGAGCCACCCGGTCAGCCCGTCGTTCGAGCGGCTGCCCGCCGACGCCCGGGCCAAGGCGCGCGAGCACAAGCTGCTCGTCCTGACCAAGGCGAACAGCCGGGCGACCGTGCACCGGCCGTCGTACCTGGACTACATCGGGGTGAAGAAGTTCGACGCCGACGGCAATGTCGTCGGCGAGCGGCGCTTCCTCGGACTGTTCTCCTCCGCCGCCTACACCGAGTCCGTGCGCCGGGTCCCCGTCATCCGGCGCAAGGTCGAGGAGGTCCTGGAGCGGGCCGGGTTCTCGCCCAACAGCCACGACGGCCGCGATCTGCTGCAGATCCTGGAGACGTACCCGCGCGACGAGCTCTTCCAGACCCCCGTCGACGAGCTGCGCTCCATCGTCACCTCGGTCCTCTACCTCCAGGAGCGCAGGCGGCTGAGGCTGTACCTGCGCCAGGACGAGTACGGGCGCTACTACTCCGCCCTCGTCTACCTCCCGCGCGACCGCTACACCACGGCCGTGCGCCTGAGGATCATCGAGATCCTCAAGGAGGAACTGGGCGGCATCAGCGTCGACTTCACCGCCTGGAACACCGAGTCGATCCTCTCCCGGCTGCACTTCGTGGTCCGGGTCCCGCAGGGCACCGAGCTGCCGGAGCTGTCCGACTCCGACAAGGACCGCATCGAGGCCCGGCTGGTGGAGGCGGCCCGCTCCTGGGAGGACGCCTTCGCCGAGGCGCTCAACGCCGAGCTCGGCGAGGAGCGCGCGGCCGAGCTGATGCGCCGGTACGCGCACGCCTTCCCCGAGGGCTACAAGGCCGACCACAGCCCGCGCGCCGCGGTCGCCGACCTCGTCCACCTCGAACAGCTGAACGCCGAGGAGGGCAAGGACTTCGCGCTCAGCCTGTACGAGCCGGTGGGCGCCGCCCCCGAGGAGCGCCGTTTCAAGATCTACCGCACGGGCGACGCCATCTCCCTCTCGGCCGTGCTGCCGGTCCTCAACCGGCTCGGCGTCGAGGTCGTCGACGAGCGGCCCTACGACCTGCGCTGCCCGGACCGCAGCGTGGCCTGGATCTACGACTTCGGCATGCGCGTGCCGCGCTCGCAGAACGGCAGCGGGGACTACTTCGGCGACGACGCCCGCGAGCGCTTCCAGGACGCCTTCGCCGCCACCTGGACCGGCAAGGCGGAGAACGACGGCTTCAACTCCCTCGTGCTGAGCGCCGGGCTCACCTGGCGTCAGGCGATGGTGCTGCGGGCGTACGCGAAGTACCTGCGCCAGGCGGCTTCGACGTTCAGCCAGGACTACATGGAGGACACCCTCCGCAACAACGTCCACACCACCCGGCTGCTCGTCTCCCTGTTCGAGGCGCGGATGTCGCCGGACCGGCAGCGCGCGGGGCACGAGATCGTGGACGCGCTGCTGGAGGAGGTCGACGCGGCCCTCGACCAGGTCGCGAGTCTGGACGAGGACCGGATCCTGCGGTCCTTCCTCACCGTCATCAAGGCGACGCTGCGCACCAACTTCTTCCAGGAGGCGGCGGGCGGCAAGGCGCACGACTACGTCTCCATGAAGTTCGACCCGCAGGCCATCCCCGACCTCCCGGCGCCGCGCCCGGCGTTCGAGATCTGGGTCTACTCGCCGCGCGTCGAGGGTGTGCACCTCAGGTTCGGCAAGGTCGCGCGCGGTGGTCTGCGCTGGTCCGACCGGCGTGAGGACTTCCGCACCGAGATCCTCGGCCTGGTCAAGGCGCAGATGGTGAAGAACACCGTCATCGTGCCGGTCGGCGCCAAGGGCGGCTTCGTCGCCAAGCAACTGCCCGACCCGAGCGTGGACCGGGACGCGTGGCTGGCCGAGGGCATCGCCAGCTACAAGATGTTCATCTCGGCCCTGCTCGACATCACGGACAACATGGTGGCCGGCGAGGTCGTGCCCCCGGCCGACGTGGTCCGGCACGACGAGGACGACACCTACCTCGTCGTCGCGGCCGACAAGGGCACGGCGACGTTCTCGGACATCGCCAACGGGGTCGCGGAGTCGTACAACTTCTGGCTCGGTGACGCCTTCGCCTCCGGCGGCTCCGCCGGCTACGACCACAAGGGCATGGGCATCACCGCCCGCGGCGCCTGGGAGTCCGTCAAGCGGCACTTCCGGGAGCTGGGCGTGGACACCCAGACCGAGGACTTCACCGTCGTCGGCATCGGCGACATGTCCGGTGACGTGTTCGGCAACGGCATGCTGCTCTCCGAGCACATCCGGCTGGTGGCCGCCTTCGACCACCGGCACATCTTCATCGACCCGAACCCGGACGCCGCCACCTCCTACGCCGAGCGCCGCCGCCTGTTCGAGCTGCCCCGCTCCAGCTGGGAGGACTACAACAAGGAGCTGCTGTCGGCCGGCGGCGGCATCTTCCCGCGCACGGCCAAGGCGATCCCGGTCAACGCGCACATCCGCGAGGCCCTCGGCATCGAGGCCAAGGTCACCAAGCTGACCCCGGCCGACCTCATGAAGGCGATCTTCAAGGCGCAGGTCGACCTGCTGTGGAACGGCGGCATCGGTACGTACGTCAAGTCCTCGGCCGAGTCGAACGCGGACGTCGGTGACAAGGCCAACGACGCCATCCGCGTCGACGGCAAGGACCTGCGCGTCAAGGTCGTCGGCGAGGGCGGCAACCTGGGCCTGACCCAGCTCGGCCGGATCGAGTTCGCGCTGCACGGCGGCCGGATCAACACCGACGCCATCGACAACAGCGCGGGCGTCGACACCTCCGACCACGAGGTGAACATCAAGATCCTGCTCAACGGCCTGGTCGCGGACGGCGACATGACCGTCAAGCAGCGCAACAAGCTGCTCGCCGAGATGACCGACGAGGTCGGCCACCTGGTGCTGCGCAACAACTACGCGCAGAACACGGCGATCGCCAACGCCCTCGCCCAGTCCGGCTCCATGCTCCACGCCCAGCAGCGCTTCATGAAGCACCTGGTCAGGGAGGGGCACCTCAACCGGGCGCTGGAGTTCCTGCCCACCGACCGGCAGATCCGCGAGCGGCTCGCCCAGGGCCAGGGACTGACCGGCCCGGAGACGGCCG
Source organism: Streptomyces koelreuteriae (assembly GCF_018604545.1). Taxonomy (GTDB): domain Bacteria; phylum Actinomycetota; class Actinomycetes; order Streptomycetales; family Streptomycetaceae; genus Streptomyces; species Streptomyces koelreuteriae. The sequence goes on from NZ_CP075896.1 coordinate 5,091,633, forward strand.
TCCTCATGGCGTACACGAAGATCACGGTCGCCGAGGAGCTGCTGCACACCTCGCTGCCGGACGACCCGTACCTGAGCACGCTGCTGCACGCGTACTTCCCGACCGAGCTGCGCGAGCAGTTCCCCGAGCACCTCGTCAGCCACCCGCTGCGCCGTGAGATCACCACGACCGTCCTGGTCAACGACACGGTCAACACGGGCGGTACGACGTATCTGCACCGGCTGCGCGAGGAGACCGGGGCGTCGCTGGAGGAGATCGTGCGGGCGCAGACCGCGGCCCGCGCGATCTTCCGCCAGTCCCCGGTGTGGGACGGGGTCGAGGCGCTCGACAACAAGGTCGAGGCCGACGTCCAGACCCGCATCCGGCTGCACTCGCGCCGCCTGGTCGAGCGCGGCACGCGCTGGCTGCTCAACAACCGGCCGCAGCCGCTGGACCTCGCCGAGACGGTCGACTTCTTCGCCGACCGGGTCGAGCAGGTCTGGGGGCAGCTGCCGAACCTGCTGCGCGGTGCCGACCTGGAGTGGTACCAGAAGATCTTCGACGAGCTGACGGGCGTCGGCGTCCCGGACGAACTCGCCACCCGGGTGGCCGGTTTCTCCTCCGCCTTCCCGACGGTCGACATCGTCTCGGTCGCGGACCGCATGGACCGGGAGCCGCTGGACGTCGCCGAGGTCTACTACGACCTCGCCGACCGGCTGCGCATCACCCAGCTCATGGACCGCATCTCCGAGCTGCCCCGTGCCGACCGCTGGCAGTCCATGGCCCGCGCGGCGATCCGCGAGGACCTGTACGCGGCGCACGCGGCGCTGACCGCGGACGTCCTGGCGGTGGGCAACGGCAGCTCGACGCCCGAGCAGCGCTACAAGGCGTGGGAGCAGAAGAACGCGGCGATCCTCGGGCGGGCCCGGACCACGCTGGAGGAGATCCAGGGGTCCGACGCGTTCGACCTCGCGAACCTGTCGGTGGCGATGCGCACGATGAGGACGCTGCTGCGCACGCATTCGTAGGGCGTATGTCCTCTTGGGCGCCCCGGGCCGGTTTCGGTCCGGGGCGCCTTGTTCTTGGCGCGCCTCAGGGCGGTTCGAGTGGAGGACTGGCCGTTTCCGGCTGAGGCTGGTGCCGTGAGACCCGCCCGTGTCGCGCAGGCCGCCGCCGTGGTGGTCGCCGCGGCTGTCGTCGTGCTGATGCTCCTCGTGATCGTCCGGCTGCCCTGGGCCGGAGACCTCGGTGTGCACGCGGCGACCCTCCAGCGGCTGCGGCACAACCTCCTCGACCCCGGCAATCCGCTCGTCGACGCGGACACGCCGAGTCCGTACTACTCGCCCTGGATGGTGCTGCTCGGCTGCGTCGCGCGGATGACTGATCTGTCGGTCTTCTGGGTGCTGCGGATCGGGGCGTTCGTCGGGCTCGGGCTGCTGGTGACGGGGGTGTGGCGGTATGTGCGGACGCTGAGCGGCCGTGGTGCCGCGCCCGCGGTGGCCTTGCTGAGCCTGCTGTTCCTGTGGGGGACGGTGCTCTTCACCTGGAGCGGCTTCTACGGGCTCAACTCGCTCGCGCTGACGGTGTCGTACCCGAGCGTCTTCACCCTGGGGCTGGCGTTTCACCTCTGGGCCTGGCTGGGGCGGGCCGTGCGGGAGGACGGGGGGTGGGGGGTGTGGCTCGGGCTGGGGGCGCTGTGGGCGGTGATCCTGCTGTGCCATCAGTTCACCGGAGTGGTCGCTTCGTTGGGGGCGGTCGCGACGGTGGTGGCCGCGCGGCCGGGGCGGGCGGTGTGGGGGCGGCTGGGGTGCGGGGTGGTGCTGGGGTTTGTGCTGCTGCTGGTGTGGCCGTACTACGACTTCTTCGCGCTGGTCGGGGGGTGGGGCGGGCTGGAGTCGGTGCATCGGCCGCTGTACGAGGACCTGTTCGGGCGGTACTGGCTGGTGTTGCTCGGGGTGGTGGCGCTGGGGGTGCGGTGGTGGCGGGATCGGTGGGATCCGCTGGTGCTGTTCTTCGTGCTGGGGGTTGTGGTGGTGGCGGTGGGTGGGGTGAGCGGGCAGTACGCGTGGGGGCGGGTGTTGCCGGCGGTGCTGATCCCGGCGCAGGTCGCTGTGGCGGTGGAGGTGGGGGAGGCCGGGCGGAGGGTGGTGCGGGTGGGGTGGGGGTGTGTGCTGGGGGTGGCGTTGGTGGTGGGGGCTTGGGCGCAGGTGGGGACGGTGGGGTATGTGGTGAGGCCGGGGGATGTGCCGGGGGCTCTGTCGGGGGTCGTCGCGGAGAAGTACCGGGAGCCGTGGGCGGGGTATCAGTGGATGACGCGGTGGGTGGCGTACGGGGATGTGGTGATGGCTCGGGAGGGGCGGCCGAGTGCGCAGATCCCGGCGTACGGGGCGTACACGGTGGCGCCTGGGTATCCCGACTTCTTCCTGCCGGATGAGGGGCGGAGGGAGGAGGCGGTGCGGAGGTATTTCGGGGTGGGGGTGTCTGAGGGGGAGCGGGGGGTGATCTTGCGGGAGTACGGGGTGCGGTGGGTGATGGATACGGGGGTTGCTGGGAGGCCTGGGGTGGGGTTGGGGTTGGGGTTGCGGGAGGTGGGGCGGGGGCCTGGGGGGCAGGTGCTGTACGAGGTTGTGCGGTGAGGGAGTTGTTCTCGTCCGCGTTGTGGTGTCCGGGGCGTTGGTGCTGGGGGCGGGTGGGTCCGCAACCCGGCGGAGCGGGGTGCCGCTGCGCCCACCCGTGCCGCCCCTGGCGGCACGCATGCCCGCAGCTAGGGCGGTGCGGCGGGTCCGCAGCGCAGCGCGGCGGGAGCGGGCGGGAGCGGGCGGCCCGCAGCCCGGCGGGGACGGGTGGGGGCGGGTGGCCCGCAACCCGGCGAGGACCAGCGACCGTAGCCCGGTGGGGCGGGTGGCGTAGCCCGGTGGGGCGGGCGGCCGTAGCCAGGCGGGGGAGGGGCAGCCGCAACCCGGCGGAGCGGGGTGCCGCTGCGCCCACCCGTGCCGCCCCTAGCGGCACGCATGCCCGCAGCTAGGGGGTACGGCGGGTCCGCAGCGCGGCGGAAGCGGGCGGGGGGCGGGCGGCCCGCAGCCCGGCGGGGGCGTGTGGCCGTAGCCCGGCGGGGGAGGGGCGGGCGTAGCCCGGCGGAGTGGGGTGTCGCTGCGCCCAGCCGTGCCGCGCCAAGCGGCACGCATGCGCGCGGCTAGGCGCGGCTGGGCGCAGTTCGACCGGCCGGCTCGGGCTACTTCAGGGCGCTTGCCACCAAGCGGGCTGCTCGTTTTACGCGGGGGCGGGCCAGGCGGCGGACTGTGGGGCGGATGAGGGTGGCTGTGGCTCCTGTGGGTTGCCAGCGGGCCTGGAGGCGGCCGGGGGTGTGGCCTTCGGGTTCGAGGGTGAGCTGGTGGTGGGGGACCTGGGTGGTGAAGGCGGGGAAGGTCAGGGGGGCCAGGAGGAGGCCGGTGTGGGAGACGCCCTGGTGTTGCAGGCGGAGCAGCGGGTGGCGGACTCCGGAGAAGCCGTAGAAGGGGAGCAGCGCCGCTCCGAGGTCGAGGTGGGCGTGGCCCTCGAAGACGCCGGGGCTGACGGGGGAGAGGCGGAAGTGGGCGTGCAGGCGGTGGCCGCCGGGGGCGATGAGAAGGGTGGCGCGCCGGGGGCCGACGGGGAGGCGCAGGGCCGGGTCGTAGGTGCGGATCGCGAGGTCGACGGAGGCGCCCGGGCCTCGGGTGATCTCCGTGATCTCGTGGCGGAACTGGGCGCTCGGGAAGGGCCGGGTCTCCAGATCCAGGTCTGAGATGTCCAGTTCGCGGCGGGACCAATCGGAGGAGGGGATCCGGTCGCCCCAGTAGGTGCGGCCGTCCCTGTCCGTGGTGATCTGGCGCGGCCCTACGCCGTGGCCCAGGCCCCGTGCTGCCAGCCGGGCCTCCGGCAGGCGCCGGTCGCGGATCAGCTGGAGGACGACGCGTTCGGCGCGCGGGAGGCGGGCGAACGCGCCGGGTGCGAGCGTGTCGAGGTAGGGCGTGACCAGGTCCGCGAAGGACGACAGCCACGCGTCGTCCCGGTAGGGCAGGTCACCGGCGTACATCCGGAAGTCGTGCTTGAGGAACTTGTGATCCTTGTCCTCGCGCAGCGACTCGTGCCCGCTCTCGGCCAGGAACCCGTCGATGAGGTGCTGGACGTGAATACGGTCGCGGACGTTCTCCAGCCGGTGCCGCTGGTTCGATATCGACGCGGCCTCGGAGGCGGCGTAGGGCGCCACGTACCAGCGGTACACCGGCTCCGGGACGATCGTGAAGCTGTCGGCGAGGCAGTACGCCTGCGCCGAGAACAGCTGGTCCTCGTAGTGGATGCCCTCGGGGAAGCGCAGGCCGTGACGGTCGAGGAAGGCGCGGGCGTACATCTTGCTCGTCGACAGATGCTCGAAGAACAGGCGCGGGTCGGTCCCGACGCCGTCGAGGGTGCGGCGCTCGGCGACCAGGTGCGGCATCCACGTCGAGCGGCGGCCGTTGTCCACCCGGACCCGCTGCACCGCCCCCATCGCGAAGTCGATCTCGCGTTCGCGGTGCGCGGCGAGCAGCAGTGCCACGGCGTCGTCGGGGAGTTCGTCGTCGCTGTCGAGGAACATCAGATACGGCGCCCGGGCGATGTCCAGGGCGCGGTTGCGCGGGACGCCGCAGCCGCCGCTGTTCTGCTCCAGCCGGAGGTGGCGGACGCGGGGGTCCTGGGCCGCGAGACGCCGTGCCACCTCCGCGCTTCCGTCCGTGGAGTGGTCGTCGCTGATGATGATCTCGAGGTTCGCGTGGGTCTGCCGGCGGACCGAGTCGACCGCGCGCGTGAGGCGTTCGGCGTCGTTGTAGACGATGACCGTCACGGTGACGTCGGGGGTGCTCATGCGGTCGCCTCCTGCGGGGTGGGGGCCGGGGTGCGTTCCTCGAGCGGCAGCACCGGCGGCAGGGAGCGTTCGTCCTGGCCGAGGAAGACCCGGCGTACGACGCGCTCGGCGGCGCGTCCGTCGTCGTACTCGCAGAACCGGCGCCGGAAGGCGGCCCGGGTCTTCGCCGCGCTCTCGTCGCGCCAGGCGTCGGTGGTGAGGATCTCGGTGAGTTCCTGCTGGGTGCGGGCGACCGGGCCCGGGGCCTGGTCCATCAGGTCGAAGTAGACGCCGCGGGTGGTGCGGTACGTCTCCCAGTCGTCGGCGTGGATCACGATCGGCCGGTCGAGGTTGGCGTAGTCGAACATGATCGAGGAGTAGTCCGTGACCAGGGCGTCCGCCGCCAGGCACAGATCCTCGACCGGGTCGTAGGAGGAGACGTCGATGATCCGGCCCGTGCGGCGCAGGTTGGTGAGCGGGGAGGCGGCGCCGCCGTAGAAGTAGTGGCCGCGTACGAGCAGGACCGTGTCCTCGCCGAGGCGGTCGGCGAGGGCGGCGAGGTCAAGGCGCGGGGTCCAGCCGGCCTCGTAGTCGCGGTGGGTCGGCGCGTAGAGGACGGCCCGGCGGCCCGGGTCGATGCCGAGGCGGTCGCGGACGGCGCGGATGTCGTCGGCCGTGGCCGTGTAGTAGACGTCGTTGCGCGGATAGCCGTGGTCGAGGGAGACATAGTGCGAGGGGTACGCGCGCTCCCACATACGGGTGGTGTGGCTGTTGGCGGAGACGCTGTAGTCCCACTTGTCGATGCGCTCCAGCAGCGCCTTGAAGTCCAGTCCCTGCGCGGCGGCCGGGTACGCCATCTGGTCCAGGCCCATGCGCTTCAGCGGCGTGCCGTGGTGGGTCTGGACGTGGATCGCGTCCGGGCGTTTGACCACCGCGTTCGGGAAGTTGACGTTGTTGACGAGGTACTTGGCGGTCGCCAGCACCTCCCAGTAGCGGCGGCTGCCGGGCACGACATGGTCGGTGCCGGGCGGCAGCAGGGCCTCGTTCTCCTGGGTGACCACCCACACCGGGTGGATCTGCGGGGCGAGTTCGGACAGTTCGGCGGCGATCGCGGCGGGGTTGCAGGCGACGCCGCGGTTCCAATACGCCGCGAACACCGCGAGGTGGGGGTTGACCGGGCGGGCGAGTGCGCGGCGGTACTGGTGGTCGCGGAGCTTGGCGCCCACCTGGCGCTTGCGGCTCCGTACGGCCGACTTGGCGGTGCGGCGGGTGCGGTTGACGGCCTGGAAGGCCCGGTACCTGGCGTAGGCGCCCTCTTCGAGCAGGGAGCGGCGGACGCCTTCGAGACCGGCGGGGCGGCTGTAGCCCTCGGGGCGGCGGCGCAGGGCGGCCAGGGACGCCCGGCGGAAGAACTCCCGCGCGACCTCCTCCTCCATGCCGCCGCGCGCGAAGATACGCAGGCAGTCCCGGACCATGACGTCGTAGAGGACGGCGTGGGCGGCGGGGCGGCCCCGGGTGAGGTCGAGGAGGGACTCGTAGCGCTCGACGAGGCCGTAGCGCTGCTCGGGGGTGACCGGCGGCAGGCTCGCGGGGCGCAGGGCGCGGTCCTCGTAGGCGACATGCGGCAGACAGGCGACGCGGTCGGCGAGCAGCAGGGCGGCCAGGGCGGCGTGCGCCTCGTCGTCGGTGGTGAGCTGCTGCTCGTGCGCCCGCCAGAACTCCGCGCGCAGCACGCGGGTGCCGAGCAGCGGGGTGAGGCGCAGCAGGGGCGCGCAGAGATCGAGGGCGACATCGGCGCGGCCCGCCCGGGCCAGCAGGGCGCTGTTCGGGGCGGGCATGCCGGAGGTGTGCCAGGTGCTGCGGACGTGGTCGAGGAGCAGGACGTCCACCTCGGCGGGCAGCTCGGCCACCCGCTCGGCGATCGTGCGCGGGGCGCCGGCGGGCAGGCCGTCCTTGGCGTGGACGAAGTGCAGCCAGCGGCCCGAGGCCCGGGCCGCGCCCGCCGCGCGGGCCGCCGCGTCGCCCATGCCGTCCGGCACCGGCAGCACCTGGACGTCCGGGGCGTGCCGCTCGGCCGTCTCCCGGGCCCAGTCGCCGACCGCGGCCACGATCACCTCGGCGTCGGGGAGGGGATGCGCGGCGAGCGAGTCGAGGAGTTCCGTCAGATGGTCCTGAACGTTCGCCCCGTGGACGATGAGGCTGAGCTCGGCCATCGCGAGGGCTCCTTCACGCCGGTACACCGTATGCGGTCATCGTGTCACCAATAAGACAAAACGGCCGACCGGGGTACGCCTCACGAGCGAACAGGAACCTTCGGCTTGGGCTTGGGCTTCGCGGACTTGTCCCCGGTGAACGCCTCGTACTCCTTGAGGACGTCCTCCGTCGGCCCGTCCATGAGCAGCTCGCCGCGCTCCAGCCACAGCACCCGGTCGCAGGTGTCGCGGATCGACTTGTTGTTGTGGCTGACCAGGAACACCGTGCCCGCGTGCTTGCGCAGTTCGCGGATGCGCTGCTCGGAGCGCTTCTGGAAGGAGCGGTCGCCGGTGGCCAGCGCCTCGTCGATCAGCAGGACGTCGTGGTCCTTGGCTGCGGCGATGGAGAACCGCAGCCGCGCGGCCATGCCGGAGGAGTACGTCCGCATCGGCAGGGTGATGAAGTCGCCCTTCTCGTTGATGCCGGAGAAGTCGACGATCTCCTCGTAGCGGTCCCTGATCTGCTCGCGGGACATGCCCATGGCCAGGCCGCCGAGGTGCACGTTGCGCTCGCCGGTCAGGTCGTTCATCAGGGCCGCGTTGACGCCGAGCAGGGAGGGCTGGCCGTGCGTGTAGATACGGCCGTTCTCCACGGGGAGGAGTCCGGCGACGGCCTTCAGCAGGGTCGACTTGCCGGAGCCGTTGGTGCCGATCAGGCCGATCGCCTCGCCCTTGTAGGCGACGAAGGACACGTTCCGCACGGCGTGCACCCGGCGGACACCGGCCGCCTTCTCGGTCTTCTTGCGGCGCACGATGCGGTTGAGGGCGGCGGTCGCGGAGCCGCGTCCGGCGCCGGTGCCGTTGACGCGGTAGACGATGTCGACGCCGTCGGCGACGACGGTGGGGATCTTCTCGTTCGGGTGCTCAGCCACGGCCGTACGTCTCCTCAGCCTTCCAGAAGTAGATGAAGCCGCCGACGCCGGCGACCAGGGCCCAGCCGACGGCGAGTGCCCACACATGGGCCGGGAGCTGGCTCGCGTGGAAGCTGTCGATCAGGGCGAAGCGCATCAGGTCGATGTAGATCGCGGCCGGGTTGGTCTCCAGCAGGATCGTCACGGCGCGCGGCAGGCTGTCCTTGTCGGCCAGCTTGTCGATGCTCCACATGACACCCGAGACGTACATCCAGGTGCGCAGCACGAACGGCATCAGCTGGGCGATGTCCGGGGTCTTGGCGCCCATCCGGGCCATGACCATGGAGACGCCCGCGTTGAACGTGAACTGCAGGAACAGCGCCGGCAGCGCCAGCAGCCAGGACACACCGACCGGCACGCCGAAGCAGAGCAGGATGACGACCAGGGCGCCCATCGAGAACAGCAGCTGCTGGAGTTGCTGGAGGCAGAACGAGAGGGGCAGGGCGGCGCGCGGGAAGTGCAGGGCGCGCACCAGGCCGAGGTTGCCGGAGATGGCGCGGGTGCCCGCCATGATCGAGCTCTGTGTGAACGTCCAGATGAACACGCCCGTGACCAGGAACGGGATGTAGTCCGGCACGCCGTGCTTGGTGCCGAGCAGGACGCCGAAGATGAAGTAGTAGACCGCCGCGTTCAGCAGGGGGGTCATCACCTGCCAGACCTGGCCCAGCTTCGCCTGGCTGTACTGGGCGGTGAGCTTGGCGGTGGCGAACGCGGTGATGAAGTGGCGGCGGGCCCAGAGCTGCCGGACGTACGCGGGCAGGGAGGGCCGGGCGCCGCTGACCGCGAGGCCGTGGCGGGCGGCGAGGGTCGCGAGGTCGTCGGCGGGGGCCGGGGCCGGGGTCGGTGGCTGGGGCGGTGTGTCGAGGACCTGGCTCACATCCGCTGCTTTCGTTCGGGGGAGGTCGGGGGAGGGGGCGGGACCCGGGGTCGTGTCGAGCGGGAAAGTGGGGTCTTTACCAGACTCTTCACGAAGTCTTACGTCGGGACGGGACCGTATCGTCGCAACGCGAGCGTAGGCCTTTCGAGCGTCGGAACGCAACCGTTTCGTCGTGACGCCCCTATGCTGTCGGCATGACGACGAACGCGAACGCCGACGAGCCGCCGCAGCCGCGTCCGGAGCCACGTCCGCGCCGCCGGGCCCCCGCGGGGGCGGCCGTGCTGCGGGAGGATGTGACGGACGCGATCCGGGCGGCCGTGTTCGAGGAGCTCGCGGCCGTCGGCTACGCGCGGATGTCCATCGAGGGGATCGCGCGCCGGGCGGGCGTCGGGAAGACGGCGGTGTACCGCCGCTGGCGCTCGAAGCTGCACCTCGTGCTCGACATCGTCTCGGCGCTCGCCGTGCAGGGCCTGCCCGCGCCGGACACCGGCTCCCTGGAGGGCGACCTGCGGCTGCTGTACGAGGTGACGTCCCGCGCCCTGCGCCACCCCGTCGCCTCGCAGATCATCCCCGACCTCCAGGCCGAGGCGGCCCGCAACGCCGAGATCGCCGAGGCCCTCCAGAAGGCCCTGCGCGAGGGCCAGGACGGCGTCGCCACCGGCATCGTCACAGCGGCGGAACGCCGCGGCGAACTCCGCGAGGGCCTCGACCACGACCTGGCCCTCGACCTGATCTCGGGCCCCCTCTACTGGCGCTCGGTGGTCATCCGCAACCCGAAACTGCCGCAGGGGTACCTGGGCTCACTGGCCCGGGCTACGGCGGGGGCGTTGCGGGCGCTGTGAGGGGGCCTGGCGGTAGGTAGTGCGGTTCAGCCCCGCCCCGCCTCCGGGTGCAGCCGGACCCAGCCCTCCCACGCCGACGTGATCATGTCCTGGACGTCGTGCCTGGCCTTCCAGGTCAGTTCTGTGGCCGCGCGGTCGGCGGAGGCGACGACGCGGGCCGGGTCGCCGGGGCGGCGGGGGGTGACCGTGGGGGGCAGGTCGTGGCCGGTGATCGTGTTGATGTGGTCGATCATCTCGCGGACGGAGACGCCCTCGCCCCGGCCGATGTTGAGCGTGAGGTCGCGGCCGGGGGCGGAGCGCAGGGCCCGGGCCGCCGCGACATGGGCCTCGGCCAGGTCGACGACGTGGATGTAGTCGCGTACGCAGGTGCCGTCCGGGGTCGCGTAGTCGTCGCCGAAGACGCGCGGCGGGGCGCCCTCCGTGAGCTTCTCGAAGACCATGGGCACGAGGTTGAAGACCCCGGTGTCCGCGAGTTCCGGGCTCGCCGCGCCGGCCACGTTGAAGTAGCGCAGGGACGCGGTCGACAGTCCGGTCGCCCGGCCCGTCGCGCGGACCAGCCACTCACCGGCCAGCTTCGTCTCGCCGTAGGGCGACATCGGCACGCAGGGCGTTTCCTCCGTGACCAGGTCCACGTCCGGCATGCCGTACACCGCCGCCGAGGAGGAGAACACGAAGGACGGCACCTTCGCCGCCGTCACCGCGTCCAGCAGGACCCGCAGGCCCTCCACGTTCTCCCGGTAGTAGTGCAGCGGCTGCTCGACGGACTCTCCCACCTGCTTCTTCGCCGCGAGATGGACGACGCCGGTGACCGAGTGATCCGTGAGGACGCGCGCGAGCAGCTCGCCGTCCAGCGTCGAGCCCTCCACCAGCGGCACCCCCTCGGGCACGCGCTCGGCGATGCCGGTGGACAGGTCGTCGTAGACCACCGCCCCTTCGCCCGCCGCCGTCATCGCCCGTACGACGTGTGCGCCGATGTAGCCGGCGCCGCCGGTGATCAACCAGGTCATGTGCGACCGTCCCCTCGTCAGTTGGCCCGTCGTCCATCCAGTGAAGCAGGCGGCCTTCAGTGAAGCAGGCGGCGCAGTCGCGCGCGTACGACGGACAGCACGCCACGCGCGCCGGGCGCGACCCGCAGCGCCAGCGCGCCGGAGTAGGTGGCGTACGGCTGCACGAGCACCACACCGTGCCGGGCGTTCGGAACGGCGCTGCGGCGCAGCAGACCCGCGCCCGCGAGCGCGTGCGCCGTGATCTCGCGGCTCGCACCGTCACGGAAGCGGACGCGCAGGCGCAGGTCCCAGGTGCCCGTACCGAGCGCGGCCAGCGCGGGGAGGTCGACCTCCGCCTCGGCCGACCAGCCGCCGGCGGCTTCCGCGAACCGGGTCGTGGCGCGGACGCCGACGTCCCCGTCGTCCCGGTGCCGCCACTCCACCTCCACGGCCTCCGGGCCCGCCCGCCCCACCCGGCCGTACAGCTCGTGCAGGCGCAGGCGCAGCCGGGCGCCCCGCGCGCGTGGCCGCAGCTCCGCGTCCACGGCGAGCGGCAGCGCCCGCACCGGCCGGGTCAGCAGGGGCTCCAGGGAGACCTGCGGGAGGTCCTCCGACCAGACGGGCGTGCCGTCGGCGCCACGGGCGTACGGCGGACACAGCCGGGCCGGACGCGCCGCCAGCTCCCGCAGCCGGGGCAGGTCGCGCGGCTCCGGGGACGCCAGGACGACCCGCCCGGCCAGCCGGCCCGGCGCGGCCGGGTTGCGCGCCCAGTCGTCGGCGTCGTACTCCGCGAGATGCGCCCGCGTCAGCTCCCACCACGCGCTCCGGTAGGCGGCGTCGCGCAACCCCAGCTCACGTACGTACATCCGCAGCTCGTGGTCGAGGAACTTGGCGCGTGCGGCCCGCGCGAGTTCCTTCTGCCCGGCGCCCAGCAGGATCTCGTACGCCTGCCGGCACGCCTCCGTCCTGGCCCGCCAGTTGTCGACGCCGGCCCGGTCCAGGGAGATCGACAGCCGCTCGGCGGACCGGCGCACATGCCAGACGTAGACCCGGTCCGGGATCAGGGCGATGCGCGGGGCGGCGGCCAGCACGCGCGCGGAGAACACGACGTCCTCGTACGGGAAGCGGCCCTCGGGGAAGCGGATGCGGTGCTCGCGCAGGAAGCCGGTGCGGTAGAGCTTGTTGACGCAGAGGGTGTCGTGGACGAGCTGCGGGCGCTGCGCGGGGCGCGGCACGGCGGCGTGCAGCGCGTAGAGACGCGCCTGCCAGGGCACTTCACGCCCCGACGGCAGCTCCCGGCGTACGCACAGACCGCCCACGACCTCGGCGTGCGCGCCCGTCGCGGCCCCGAGCAGCGCGTCGACCGCGCCGGGCGGCAGGACGTCGTCGCTGTCCAGGAACATCACGTACGGCGATGTCACCGCGTCGAGGCCGGTGTTGCGCGGGGTGCCGCAGCCGCCACTGTTGACCCGGCGGCGGATCACCCTCAGGCGGGGCTCCGAAGCGGCGAGCCGGTCGAGGAGCCCGGCGCTGCCGTCCGTCGAGCAGTCGTCGACGGCCACGACCTCGCGCACGGCCGGGCCCTGCGCGAGCGCCGAGCGCACGGCGTCCCTCACATGGGCGGCGTCGTCGTAGCCGATGACCACGACGGCGACCTGGGGGCGAGGCCTGTCGGCTTCCGGAGCGGCATTCATTACAACGGATCGTAAGTCGGATGAATGCCGCGAAAGCGATAAAACGCCCTATGGGGCTATGACTGTGACTGGGGCTACGACTGCGACGGTGACCGCTCGTCCCCCGGCACCTCCGAGAGCGCCGCCGCGTCCAGCGCCGACGTCAGCTCGTCGAGACGGGCCCGCAGAGCGCGGACCTCGGTCGCGTCGAAGCCCGTCGCGCCCGCGATCCGGCGCGGCACCCGGACCGCCCGCGTGCGCAGCGCCGTGCCCTCCTCGGTCAGCCGCACCTCCACCGACCGCTCGTCGCGCGCGCTGCGCTCCCGGCGCACGAGACCGGCCGCCTCCAGCCGCTTGAGCAGCGGCGACAGGGTGCCGGAGTCGAGGCGCAGATGCTCCCCGAGCTTCTTCACGGGCAGCTCGCCCTGCTCCCAGAGCACCAGCATCACCAGGTACTGCGGGTAGGTGAGCCCGAGGTCCTTGAGGATCACGCGGTAGACGCCGTTGAAGGCGCGGGAGGCCGCGTGCAGGGAGAAGCAGATCTGCTGGTCCAGGCGGAGCCAGTCGTCGTCCGGCGTGTTCATGGCTCCAGGGTAGCTCGGACCCGCGATTCAATTGCGCACAACTTAATTGTGTGCTCTAATCATGGCTGTCAGGCGGACCGGAAGCGGCCGCCGGAACGTGATGCGAGAGGGAGATTTCCATGGACGCGCTCTACACCGCTGTCGCCACCGCCACCCACGGCCGCGAGGGCCGCACCGTCAGCTCCGACGGCACGCTCGACCTCGCGCTGGGCATGCCCCAGGCGCTGGGCGGCAACGGCCAGGGCACCAACCCGGAGCAGCTCTTCGCCGCCGGTTACGCCGCCTGCTTCGGCAGCGCCCTCGGCCTCGTCGGCCGCGCGGCCAAGGTCGACGTCAGCGACGCCGCCGTGACCGCCGAGGTCTCCATCGGCAAGCAGGGCGAGGGCTTCGGCCTCGCCGTCACGCTCCGCGTCGAGCTGCCCGACAGCGTGGACGAGGCGACCGGCCGCAAGCTGGTCGAGCAGGCCCACCAGGTCTGCCCGTACTCCAACGCCACCCGCGGCAACATCGAGGTCGACCTCGTCATCGAGTAGGCACCGGCGCTCCATCCCCGACCCGCGCCAGCACCTCCCCCGTCTCCCTGCTCCACGCCACCACCACGGCCTCCTCGGGCAGCGGGTGCCGGGGCGTCAGCAGCAGCCAGCGCACGTGGTAGCGGCGGACGACGGCGGCACGCCCGGCGCGGGTCGAACCAGGGGCCAGATAGGCCCGCACGTCGGCCGCCCGGCGCTCCCGCTCCCGCTCGTCCAGGGCCGGGTCGGGCCGCACGGGTGCGACGAGGTTCGGCCCGTACCCGGCGAGGGACTGCCCGGCCCGGTACCCGTCGGTGATCACCACCTCGCCCGGCCCGATGTGCGCTGCCGCCCAGTCGTACGCCGGCCGGCGCACGGGCTGTGCGAACCCCACCGGGTCGACCGAGCGCGGCACGACAGCCCCGGCGTGCACGGTGACGAACCCGGCGCACACCCCGGCCGCCGCCACCCCGCCCAGCACCTTCCGGGCCCGCCGCCAGGGCCGGGGCGCCGCCAGCTCCACGGCCAGCGCGCACTGCGGCGGCAGCAGGACGGCCCACAGGGCAGCGGCGTACGCGAAGTGCCCGCTCAGCAGGCCGTACGCCACCAGCGGGCACTCCAGCAGGAACATCGGCACCAGCGGATCACGAAGAGACCCGCGCGCCCGCACCCACAGCGCGGGCAGCCCGAGCAGCGCCAGCCAGGAGCCGGCGAACATCTCCTCGTACAGCCGCAGGTCGCCCGCGTCCCCGCCCGTCCCGCTCACCGCATCCAGCACGTCGTAGTACGGCCACGCCACCGCGACCGCCCCGCAGACCACCCCGGTGAGCGCCCAGCGCGCCACGACCGGGCGGCGCCATCCGCGCTGCCGGGACGCCACGATCGCCACCGCGCCGATGAGCGCCGAGGTCGCGGTGACGGCATGGGTGAGCAGGATCAGCCCGTACAGGGCGCCGAGCCCCGCGTACCCCGCCCGGCCGCCGAGCCCGCTCGGACCGACGAACCGCACGGGGGCGTCCGCACGCGCACGCGTCGCCGTCCAGGCCCACGCCCAGAGCGTCAGCCCGATCGCGAGCGCGGAGGGATGGCCCAGGTTCGTCGTCATCGCCAGCAGATCGAGGTGACCGCTCCCCGGGATCCGCGCCGTGCCCCACAGCAGCGTCATGAACAGCAGGACCAGTACCGGCGCCCAGGGACGCGGCGTGAGGGTCCGCACGAAACGGCCGAGCCCCGTCAGCAGCACCAGCAGATGCACGGGCCCGGCGAGCTTCAGGACTCCCCAGCCGGACAGCCCCGTCAGCCGCGCCAGGGCGCCCTGCGCGACGGCGTACGGGCCGTAGTACGGACTGCCCTCGCCCGGCAGGTCGGCCATGGGGTGGGCCGGATGGAGCAGATCGGCCTGGAGCCGCTCCACCACCGCCGCGTGCAGCCCGGCGTCGCAGCACAGCGGCACCCGCCAGTACGCCAGCGTCATCACCAGCCAGAACAGGGCGCCGAAGAGCCGGTACGGGGTGAGACGGCCCATCGGCCCGCCGCGCAGCGCCGTCGCACCGCGCACGGTCCGCCGGACCAGGACCGAGGCGCTCACAGAGGTGGGGGCGGGCATGCGCCAGATGTTCCCGCCCCCGCGCGTGCCCTGACCCCGGGTCACCTCATCGGGTCAGTCGCAGAGCGCCCTCTCCGCCGTCGCGGGCCAGCGCGCGAACCGGAACCCCGTCCGCTCGACGGACCCCGTGAGGTTCCGCCAGAACCGCTCGGCGGTGAGCGGCGCCCGCACCGACTCCCTCAGTTCGGCCAGTTCGCCGCAGTCCAGCGCGGCCCGGGCCGCCACCACCGTCTCCAGGGAGGCCCCGGCCCGCAGCAGATCCCGCTCCGGCGGACGCTGTGCCGCCCACTCCGCGAAGACCCAGTGGTTGCGCAGGAACTTCTCGTGCCCGGGCCAGCTCCACCGCTCCAGCGCGAGATGCGCGCCGACGGGACTGGCCAGCCCCCAGGCGTCGTTGACGTAGGCGTCGAGCGACGCCGCGGCTCCCGTGACGCCGAGATGACGGCCCACGATCACCACGTGGTACCGGGAGTCCGGCCGCATCGGTGTGGTGTGCAGCCGCCGCCCGGCGTCGAAGTACAGCAGCGTCGGCCCGGGCGCCCGCACGGCCTGCGCGAGCATGCCGCGCGCCTCCGGCAGGGCGGGCCAGTTGGCCACCCAGGTGCCGGTGCGCACCGGGTTGTGGTCGCCGAGGGCCTCCACGTCGGAGCTGCGCACATTGAACGAGGCGGGCGTGCTCCGCACGTCGAACGGCGTCCGCAGCGGGCTGACCGCCGCGCACAGCCACACCAGCAGCAGCGCGCTCGCCACGCCGGTGAATCGGTTCGCCGGGACGACCAGCACCGGCAGGAGCAGCAGCAGAAGGGCGGGCAGGATCATGCGCGCGTGCATGTAGTCACCGCCGACACGGATGACGTACGCGGACAGCAGCAGGCCCGCGGCCAGCGGAGCCAGCACCACCGCGAGCGAGGTCCGCCCGGGGGCGCGGTACCGCCGCTCCCGGCGGGTGCGCCGCACCAGCAGCACGGCCAGCGCGCCGAGCACGGGGACGACCGGCCACAGCCAGTACGGCCCGAGCGTCTCCTGTACGTATCCGGCGCCCCGGCTCCAGTCGCTGGCGCTCGCCTCCTTGGCGATGGCGGGCAGCGGCACCAGGATCCCGTAGTACCCCGCCCGGAACACCTCGTACGCCAGCGGCAGCGCTCCCGCCGAGGCCAGCATCGCGGCGGTGCCCCGCCGGGAGGGGCGCAGCACCCACCACTGCGCCGCCAGGAAACACGCCGTGACCACCGCGAGATCGGGCCGGACCAGCGTCCCCAGCCCGAACACGAAGGCGGCCGTGTACACCGGCCGGGTCTCCTGCCCGCGCCGGGTGCGCGTCAGCAGCCACCACGACAGGCCGGTCCAGAAGGCGCCCAGGCCGCTCTCCAGACCCGAGGTCATGTACGACCAGAACGGCGGCACGGCCAGCAGCACGAACACCCCCGCCGGCAGCAGCAGCCTCGCGCCCCGGTGCAGCCGGCACGTGGCGTACAGGGCGAGCCCGAACCCGGCGGCGCTCAGCAGCAGCCCGAGCCCGACCGCGAGGAACGCGGGGTCCTCGCCGGTGACCCAGGCGGCGAGCGCCAGCAGCCACTGCCACAGGGTGCCGGTCGAACTCTCCGCCCGCTCTCCGACGTTGAACACGGGCCCGTTGCCCGCCAGGATCTGCCGGACCGGACGCAGATAGATCAGCCCGTCGTCGCAGATCCAGCGCCGTCGGTAGCCCAGCACGAACAGGGCCGCGGTGGGCACGGCGACCAGGGCCGCGTGCCACCAGTGCACCGGCCGCGGCCGCTGGGCGGCGGCCGGCGGCCGGGCCGAGGCGGCCCGCTGGCCGGGCAGGGAGGGGACGGCCTCGGGGGTGGCGGGTGTTCTCATCGCTCGACCAGCGCCTCGGACCTCGCACCGGCACCGGAGGTCCGGCGGGCCGCGGGCAGCGGCGCACCGCCCGCTTCGCCCAGCATCAGCAGGCGTACGACCCGCTCGGCCGCCTGCCCGTCCTCGAACTCGCAGTACCGCTCCCGGAAGCCCGCCCGCAGCCGCTCCGCCTCCCTGTCCTGCCAGGTGCCGGACGCGAACAGCCAGGCCAGCTCCCGGTAGGAGCGCGACACATGGCCCGGCGCGTCGGCCGTGATGTCGAAGTAGGCGCCCCGGCTGGCCGCGAACGCGCCCCAGTCGTCGGCGTGGACGACGATCGGCCGGTCCAGGAGGGCGTAGTCGAACATCAGGGCCGAGTAGTCGGTGACCAGCGCGTCGGAGGCGAGCAGCACGTCCTCGACATGCGGCTCGTCGGTCGCGTCCACGAGCACGCCCCGCCGGTGCAGCTCGGCCAGCCCCAGGCCGCGCGCCACACCCCCGGCCAGTGAGGGGTGCAGCCGGACGACGAGGGTGTGGCCGGGGCCGAGGTCCTCGGCGAACCGGGCCGGGTCGAACCGGTCGACATGGCCGCCCTTGCGGTAGTCGCGCCGGGTCGGCGCGTACAGCACGACGGTGTCACCGTCGGGGATGCCGAGCCGCTCGCGCACCTCCCGGCCCCGCTCCGGGTCCGCGCCGACCAGGGCGTCGTTGCGCGGGCTGCCGGTCCGCAGCGAGGTGAAGTGGCACGGGTAGGCCCGCTCCCAGGCCCGCTCGGCGTGCAGGCCCGCGACCAGGCTGTAGTCCCAGCGGTCGGCCCGGCGCAGCATCTGCGGAACGTCGAAGCCGTGCCGGGCACCCGGCTTGGTCAGCAGGTCGGCGCCCATGTACTTGAGCGGGGTGCCCTGGTGGGTGTGGATGTGGACGCTGCCGGGCCGCTTGGCCAGGGTGCCGGGCCAGTTGACGTTGTTCACCCAGTACGTGGCCCGTGCCATGACCTCGTGGTAGCGCCGCGAGCCCGGTGTCACATGGTCGATGCCGGGCGGCAGCGCGTCCACCGCGTCCTCCCGGACCACCCATACGCCCCGGATGTGCGGGGCGATCTCGCTGGCCTTGGCGTGGATCGCGGCCGGGTCGCCGGACACGCCCCGGTGGTGGGTCGCCGAGTAGACGGCGAGGTGCGGATCGAGCGGGCGCTTCGACTGGGCCGCGTACCAGGTGCGCAGAGCGGTCCCCGACGCCTTCCGCACCACCCGCCGCTTCCGGCCCAGGGCACTCGCGCGCAGGTCCCGCAGACGCCGCACCGCCGCGTACGAGGCGTAGGGCGCCGACGCCAGCAGCCGCGTCTCGACCCCGCGCCAGCCGTCCGGCTCCGGGAAGCCGCCCTCGGGGAGGTGCCGGCGGTGGAAGGAGCGGATCTCGCGGTAGAAGTCGCCCCGGTCCGCGGGCCGCACCCGGTCCTCGCGGGCCAGCACGAACAGCATGTGGTCCAGCGCCCGTTCCAGCAGCAGCGGGCGCGCCCAGTCGAGGTCGGGGCGCTGCTCCAGGAACGCGAACAGGCCCTCGTACTGCGGGAAGATCTCGAAGTGCCGCCGCCCCGGCGTCCTGGTGATCGCGCCCTGTCTGCGCTGCCGGTACTCGACGCCGATCCGGCCGAGGCAGGCGATACGGTCCGCCAGCACCATCGACCGGTAGGTGACCGGCGCGTCCTCGTACAGCCCCGCCGCGTACTCCAGGCCGTGCTCCTCGAGGAACGCGCGCCGGTAGGCCTTGTTCCAGGCGACCAGGAACAGCTTCAGGTACTGCGGGCTCTCCCGGACGCGGAAGGTCTCCGTGCCCGCCTCGGCCAGCAGGTCCGCCGAATCACTGCGCCCGCCCCGGCCCCACCAGTGGGTGCGCACATGGTCGAAGACCAGCATGTCCGGGTCGCCGGTCGTCTCCAGACGCGCCGCCACGGCGGCCAGCAGACCCGGCGTGCAGCGGTCGTCGCTGTCGAGGAACAGGACGTAGTCGCCGGCCGCCCGCTCCCGCCCGGCGTTGCGGGCCCGGCCGAGGCCCACGTTCTCGGGCAGGTGCAGCACCCGCACCCGGGCGTCGCGGGCGGCGTACTCGTCGAGGATCGCGCCGCTGCCGTCGGGGGAGCGGTCGTCCACGGCGATGACCTCGAAGTCGCCGTACGACTGGGTGAGCACCGAGTCGAGGCACTCGCGCAGGAAGCCCTGCACCTTGTAGACGGGGACGATGATGCTGAAGCGGGGCACTTCTTCGGTCAGCTCCTTACGAGGGTGGCGGCGGGGGCCGGGACGCGCTCCGCGAGCGGGGTCACGGGCGGGATCGACTCGGGCGGCTCCCCCAGCAGCACCCGGCGTACGACGCGCTCGGCGGCCCGCCCGTCGTCGAACTGGCAGAAGCGCTCCCGGAACGCGGCCCGCAGGGCCGTCGCCGACTCGTCCGCGTAACCGCCGTCGGTGAAGGCCGCCGCCAGCTCCTCGGGCGTACGGGCGACGCGGCCGGGCGGGCACTCCATCAGGTCGAAGTAGACGCCCCGCGTCTCCCGGTAGACGTCCCAGTCGTCGGCGTACACGACGATCGGCCGGTCCAGGTTGGCGTAGTCGAACATGATCGACGAGTAGTCGGTGATCAGCGCGTCGGCGGCCAGGCACACGTCCTCGGAGGACCGGTGCCCCGTGACGTCGATGATCCGGTCGCCGCTCCGGCCGGGCCCCCGGTCGTAGAAGTAGTGGGCGCGCAGCAGCACCACCCAGTCGTCGCCGATCGCCTCGCAGAACTCGGCCAGGTCCAGGCCGGACGAGAAGCCGGTGGCCCAGTCGCGGTGCGTGGGGGCGTAGAGGATCGCCTTCTTGCCCTCGGGGATCCCGAGTTCCTTGCGGACGCGGGCGACGTCCTCGGCGGACGCCGTGTAGTAGACGTCGTTGCGCGGATAGCCGTACTCGAGGGTCTCGTGCGCGCCGGGGAACGCCTTCTCCCACATCTCGGTGGAGTGCCGGTTGGACGTGAGGTTGTAGTCCCAGCGGTCCATCCGGGCCAGCAGCCTGGCGAAGCTCCCCGTCGCCGCCGCCACCACGGGATACGTCGCCTGGTCGGCGCCCATCGTCTTCAGCGGGGTGCCGTGCTGGGTCTGCAGATGCGTGCTGCCTGGGCGTTTGACCACGGCGTCCGCGAAGTTGGCGTTGTTGACCAGGTACCGGGCGCGGGCCAGGGCCTCCCAGTACTTCCGGCTGCCGATGACCGCGTACTCCACGTCCTTCGGCAGGCTCTGAACCGCGTCCGCCTCCACCAGGAACACCGAGCGCAGATGCGGGGCGAGCACGCGGGCCTTGGCGTGGATCGCGGCCGGGTTGCAGGCGTAGCCGCGGCCCCAGTACGCGCAGTACACGGCGAGGTTCCGATCGAGGGGGAGGCGCAGGTTCACCGCGTAGCGCAGCCGGGTGCGCAGCCCCCGGGGGCGCGGAAGCAGCGCGGCGGCGCGCAGCGCCCGCTGGTTGACGGCGCGCAGGGCGCGGAACGCCGGGTACGAACCGGCTGCCAGCAGCCGGTGCTGGACGCCGAGGCTGCCGCCGGGGGCCCGGTAGCCGGTGGGACGGTGCCGCCGGTAGAGCGCGCCCGCCCGGCGGAAGAAGGCACGGCGCCCGCCCGTCAGCCGCCGGGGGTGGGCGGCCGTCTTCAGCACGGCGGCGAAGAGCTGCGTGAACAGCGGCTCCAGCCGGTCCGCCGACAGCCCCTGCTCCCCGGCCCGGGTCAGCACCAGCTCGCTCTGGTCGAGCAGTTCGGCGTGGTGCTCGCCCGGAAGGTTCAGCCGGTTGCCCTGCCGGCGCAGCAGATGCCGGACGACGACCGCGCGCAGGGCCGCCACCCGCTCCGCCCGCAGGGCGACCAGGGCGCCGAACCCGACGTCGGTGAAGTGGCCGCCGGGGAAGGTGATGTCCCGCTCGGTGAGGAAGGCCCGGCGGTAGACCGCGCTCCACGCCGGGAGCGTCACGCCCGTCAGCTCCGGGGCCCGGTCGGGGGAGAAGACCCCGTCCGGTGTCCTGGCCAGCAGAGGTGCCGCCGGGTTGGTCGGCTCGCCCTCCCACCAGGGGGCGCGCTCGTGCTCGAAGTACAGCGCGTCCACGTCGCCCACCGCGCTCAGCCGGGCGTCCAGCGCCGCCAGTGCCCCCGGGACCAGGACGTCGTCGCCGTCGAGGAACAGCACATGGCCCCCGACGGCCGCCCGCAGCCCGGTGTTGCGCGCCCCGGCCAGCCCGGCCGACGGCGGGGAGTGCACCGGCGTCACCCGGCAGTCCCGCTCGGCGTACCCGGCGACGACGTCGGCCGCCGGTGCGTCGGGTGCGTCGCACACCGGGATCAGCTCGAAGTCGCCGAACGACTGGGCGAGGACCGAGTCCAGCGCCAGGGACAGCCGGCCCGCGACCCCATGGGACGGGACGACGATGCTGAAGCGGGGCATTCTGCTCTTTCTGTAGAGGGCTTCGAGCGCTTCGAGGGGTTTCGGGGATCTTCGAGGCTCTTCAGAGGTGGTCGGTGACGTTTGGGGGACCGGCCGGCCGCGGCACCGTGGTGAGCGGCTCGCGCGTCAGCGAGGCCGCCGCCGACGGCACCGGACGGCGCTCGTCGAGCGGGACGACCGGCGGCAGCTCCGACTCCCCGAGAACGACACGGCGGACGACCCGCTCGGCGGCCCGTCCGTCGTCGTAGGCGCAGAACCGCTCGCGGAACGCCGCGCGGAGCTGGGTCGAGCGGGAGCCCCGCCAGTGGCCGGTGGCGAAGATGTCGATCAGCTCGTCCTCACCGCGCGCGAGGGCGCCCGGCGGGGAGGCCCGCAGGTCGAAGTAGGTGCCGCGGGCGGCCTCGTACGCCTCCCAGTCGTCGGCGTGGATCACGATCGGCCGGTCCAGGTTGGCGTAGTCGAACATCAGCGACGAGTAGTCCGTGACCAGGGCGTCCGAGGCCAGACAGAGCGACTCCACGCTCGGATGGTCGCTGACGTCGACGACCCGGCCGCGGGTGGTGGCCAGCGGGGCGCCGTAGGCGTGGTGGGCGCGGGCCAGGACGATGAAGCGCGGGCCGAGGCGGCGCACGATCCGCTGGAGGTCGAGCGTGCGGTGCTGGGAGCGGCGGTAGTCGCGGTGGGTCGGCGCGTAGAGGATCGCCACCGTGCCCTCCGGGATGCCCAGCGAGGCGCGCAGCCGGGCCACGTCCGCCTCGGTCGCCGTCCGGAACACGTCGTTGCGCGGGTAGCCGTACTCCAGCGTGGTGTAGCGGCCGGGGTGGACGCGCTCCTGGGTCAGGGTGGTGTGGCGGTTGGCGGACAGCACGTAGTCCCACTGGTCGACGCCCTTGAGCAGTCGGCCGAAGTCCCGGCCGCGGGCCGCCGCCGGGCGTTCCTGGAGGTCCAGGCCGATGTGCCCCAGCGGGGTGCCCTGCCCGGTCTGGATCAGGACCTGGCCCCGGCGCTTGACCAGGCGGTCGTCGAAGTCGGTGTTGCTGACCAGGTACCGGGAGCGGGCGAGCGCCGTCCAGTAGGCGGCGGAGCCGGGGACGAGGCAGCGCGGGCCGGGCGGACTGGCGTGGTGGTGCTCCGGACGGGCGATCCACGCCGTGCGGATGTGCGGCGCGAGGTCGCGGATCGTGGACTCCAGCGCGCCCGGGTTGCAGCCGTGGCCGCGGCCGTCGTAGGCGGCGAAGACGGCCCGGTCGCGCACCGGCAGACGGCGCTGGACGCCGTAGTGGACCCGGAGCGCGGCGGTCCGCAGACCGCGCAGCAGCATGCCGGAGGTCCGGGCGGCGGCGCGGTGCAGGGCCGCCGTCAGATGCAGCGTGCGGTAGGTGCGGTGCAGGCCGAAGCGGATCAGGGTGTGGTGCACCCGGGCGCGCAGGGGCGCGGACGGGCAGGGGGTGCGGTAGCGGCGGTGGTGGGCGCGGGCCCGGCGCAGGAAGTCCGCCCGTGAGCCGCGCGGCAGCCGGTCCGGCCGGGAGTACACGATCGCCAGATGGTTGATCATGCGGCGGAACAGCGCCGGCCGCCACCGGTTCAGTTCGGGGCGCTCGTCGAGATACGCGAACACCCGGTCGTACTGGTCGAAGACGTCGAAGTGCCGCTCACTGGTGGTGCGCAGGATGCTGCCCATGCGCCGCTGCCGGTAGTGCACACAGACGCGGTCGAGGGTCGCGATCGACTCGGCCGTCATCAGCACCGGGTACGTCCACGGCGTGTCCTCGTAGTAGCCGGGCGGGAAGGCGAACCCCTTCTCCTCGAGGAACTCCCGCCGGTAGGCCTTGTTCCAGGCGACCATCAGCAGCTTCAGCAGGCCCGGCCGGTCCTCCAGGCGGAAGGGGGCCGGGCCCTCCTCGCTGAGCTGCAGGGCCGCCTGGTTGCGGACCGCCTCGCCCGTCCAGTGGGTGCGCGCGTAGTCGAAGACCAGGACGTCCGGCTCGCCGGTCTCCTTCAGCCGGTCGGCGATGGAGCGCAGCGCGTCGGGCGTGAGGGTGTCGTCGCTGTCGAGGAACAGCAGGTAGTCGCCGCTGGCGCGCGCCACTCCGGCGTTGCGGGCGGGGCCCAGGCCGACGTTCTCCGGCAGATGGACGGGCTGTACACGCGCGTCGCGGGCGGCGAACTCGTCGATGATCGCGCCGCACGCGTCCGGCGAGCAGTCGTCGACGACGATCAGTTCCAGATCGGGACAGGACTGGGAGAGCACCGACTCCAGGCACTCGTGCAGGTACGCCTGAACCTGGTACGCGGGGACAATGACACTGAACCTGGGCAAGAGGCATCCATCGGTCGGCGCGGGCGTTCGGCCCGGGAACGGCCGGGAGGGCCACTTGGTTACGGCGGCTACGTCATCCGGGGGAATCCCGAAGGGGCGGACCGTCACCGGCCCGCCCCTCCAACTCCCTTGTTCTGACGCCTACTTGACCGCTCCAGCCATCACGCCGGACACGAACTGCCGCTGGAACGCGAAGAAGACGGCCAGCGGGATCACCATGGAGATGAACGCGCCGGGTGCCAGCACATCGATGTTGTTGCCGAACTGCCGTACCTGCGTCTGCAGCGCGACCGTGATCGGCTGGCTCCCGGAGTCCGAGAAGATCAGCGCGACCAGCAGGTCGTTCCACACCCACAGGAACTGGAAGATGCCGAGGGCGGCGATCGCCGGGCCGCCGAGCGGCATCACGACACGGAAGAACAGGCGCAGTTCACCCGCCCCGTCCAGGCGCGCCGCCTCCAGCAGCTCCCTCGGGATCTCGGCGAAGAAGTTCCGCAGCAGGAACACCGCGAACGGCAGACCGAAGCCGACGTGGAAGAGCACCACGCCGAGCACCGAGCCGAAGATGCCGATGTTGCCGAAGAGTTCGGCGATCGGGATCAGCGCGACCTGCACCGGTACGACCAACAGGCCGACCACACCGAGGAACCACCAGTCCCGGCCCGGGAACTCCATCCACGCGAAGGCATAGCCCGCCAGCGAGCCGATGATCACCACCAGCAGGGTCGCCGGGACGGTGATCCACACCGTGTTCAGCAGGGAACCGGTGATGTCGTCGTTCTCCAGCAGTTTCGCGTAGCTGTCGAAGGTGATCTGCGAGGGCTCCGTGAACACCTTCCACCAGCCGCTCGCCGCGATGTCCTCCGGCGAGCGGAGACTGGCCAGCAGCAGACCGAGCGTCGGCACCAGCCAGAACAGGCCGACCAGGATGAGGAACACCCTCACCAGCCCCCCGCTGACGCCCTCGGCGAGCCGGGACCCCAGCGACTGCTTCGCCTTCATCGCCGCACCTCCCGCCGCAGCCGCCGTACGTTGAACCACATCACCGGGATCACCAGGAGCAGCAGGAACACCGAGATGGCGCTCGCGACGCCCGGCTGGTCCTCGGAGAAGCCCTTGCGGTACAGCTCCAGGGCCAGGACGTTCGCGTCGTCCTGGGAGGAGCCGGGGGCGATGATGAAGACCAGGTCGAAGACCTTCAGCACATTGATCATCAGGGTGACGGTGACGACCGCGAGGACCGGCGCCAGCAGCGGCACCGTGACCCGTCTGAACACCTGCCACTCGCTCGCGCCGTCGACCCGGGCCGCCTCCAGCAGCTCCCGGGGCACACTCGCGAGCCCGGCCGCGATCAGCACCATCGCGAAGCCCGCCCACATCCAGATGTACGAGCCGATGATGGACGGGGTGACCAGGGACGGGCCGAGCCAGTCCAGGCCGTTGTAGGGCTCCTTGAAGTTGCTTGCGGGGAGTTTCAGTTGGGCCCCGTCGGCCGAGGCCGGCAGCGTGAAGGTGCCGTCACCGGCCGCCGTCGCCGAGGCCACGACCCTGCCGTCCTTCACCGCCTCGATCCTCATGCCGGCGTAGCCCAGTTCGGCCGCGTCGACCCCGCCCAGGGTGCCCACGCCCTTGCCCCGCGTGAAGTCCTGCCAGGTCGTGCCGGTGACCTTGTCCGGCTCGGGTTTCGGCGCCACGGCGGCCTTCGCGCCGTCGGGCATCAGATCGGGCGCCACACCCACCAGGGGCAGCGAGACGGGCTCGCCCGCGCGGACGGGCGACTTGGTGATGAACGCGCCGCCGCCGGCCGGCTCCAGCGGCGACTGCCGGCCCGGATGGGCCTTCGGGAACGCCGACGCCTGCGCGAACGTGTCGTGCACGCCCACCCACACCGCGTTCGCCACGCCCTTGTCCGGATCCTGGTCGTACACCAGGCGGAAGATGATGCCCGCCGCCAGCATCGAGATCGCCATCGGCATGAAGACGACCAGCTTGAACGCCGTACCCCAGCGCACCCGTTCGGTCAGCACCGCGAAGACCAGGCCGAGCGCCGTCGCGACCGTCGGCGCGAACACCACCCAGAACACGTTGTTCTTCAGCGCGGTGCGGATGCCGTCGTCGGTGAAGAGAGCCTTGTAGTTGTCCATCCCGGCGAAGCTCTCGCCGGGCTGGTCGTAGAAGCTGCGTACGACCGAGTACCCGATCGGGTACACCACGAGCGCGCCGAGCAGGACGAGCGCGGGCAGCAGGAACAGCGCCACGACGGTCCTGCGGGTGCCGGTCACACTCTTGCGCGTCTTGGGAGCGGCAGGGGGCTTGCCGCCCCCTGCCGCCGTGGCCGACGTCATGACATCAGTCCCCGTAGGCCGCGGCCGCTTCGGCCTCCAGCTTCGCCTGCGTACCCGCGATGTCCTTCGGGTTCTTCAGGAAGTCCTGGAGGATCTTCCACTCGCCCTTGCCGGGCGTGCCGCCGAAGGCCTGCGGGGCCTGGTCGGACATGTCGAAGCGGAAGTCGTCCCCGGCGCCGATGAGCGCCTTGGCGATCTTCTGCTGCACCGCGTTCGGGTACGCGGAGTTCGGCACGTTCTTGTTCGGCGAGAGGTAGCCGCCCAGCTTGGCCTGGATCTCGGCCGCGTCGGGTGAGGCGAGCCAGGTGGCCAGGGCCTGCGAGCCCTTCGAGTCCTCCAGGATCACGGCCGCGTCGCCGCCCGAGACCACCGGTCCGTTGTCACCGACCGCCGGGAACGGGAACACCTTCGCGTCCGTGCCGATCTTCATGTTCGAGGGGATGTTGACCTGAGCGAAGTCGCCCGCGGCGACCATGGCGGCCTTGGGCTGGTCCCCGCCGGTGAAGACCTGCGTGACGGAGGCCGGGAAGTCGGTCTGCAACGCCCCGTTCGCCCCGCCCGCGATGTAGTCCGGCTTGCCCCAGACCTGCGCGAGCGTGGTCAGCGCGTCCTTCACGGACGGGTCCGTCCACTTGATCTCGTGCTGGGCGAGCTGGTCGTACTTCTCCGGGCCCGCCTGGGAGAGGTAGACGTTCTCGAACCAGTCGGTCAGCGTCCAGCCCTCG
Source organism: Streptomyces koelreuteriae (assembly GCF_018604545.1). GTDB lineage: Bacteria > Actinomycetota > Actinomycetes > Streptomycetales > Streptomycetaceae > Streptomyces > Streptomyces koelreuteriae. The sequence continues at coordinate 5,118,407 of NZ_CP075896.1, forward strand.
GCGCCGCCGACGGAGAACGGGGTGACGCCGGAGTCGTAGACCGTCTGCGCGGTGTTGAGCAGATCCGGCCAGGTCTCGGGCTCACTGGCCCCCGCGTTCTCGAAGACCTGGTTGTTGTACCAGATCAGGGACTTGTTGGCGGCCTTGTAGTAGACGCCGTAGCTCTTGCCGCCCACCTTGCCGATGTCCTGCCAGCCCTGCGAGTAGTTCTCGCCGAGCTCCTTCAGGGCGTCGGAGCCCAGCGGCTTGGCCCAGCCCCGGTCGACGGCCTGCTTGATGGCGCCCGGCTGCGGCAGCATCACGACGTCCGGCGGCTGCCCGCCGGCCACCTTCGAACCGATGAAGTTGATGATCGGGTCCTGGGCGGGCACGAACGTGACCGTGGCGCCCGTGCGCTTCTCGAACTCCGCCAGGACCTTCTTGAAGTTGGCCTGTTCGGTACCGGTCCAGACGGCGGCGATCTCCAGGTTCGTCCCGTCCAGCTTCGGCAGGGTGACGTTGTCGGCGGTCTCCTCGGCGGTGCCCTGGCTTCCGCCGCCGCTGTCGCTGTCGCCTCCGCAGGCGGTGAGCGAGAGCGCGAGGGCTCCCGCGGCGACGGCCGCCGCGGCCTTGGCGGCTCTGCGGTGCTGGGGGGTCGCCTTGTCCCGCTTGGGCGACCAGCGTGTCCGGATGGTGCTGCTCGTCATGCGCATGACTGCCCCGTTCTTCGTTCCTCGTCGAACGTCGAGCGCGCTCCCGTGCGATCTGGTCTACGCCCGGGTGTGCGGGGGCGGCAAGATGGCGTCGGCTGTCAAGCGGGGGATCGTGACCCCCTCGTGACCAGGGGCTGAACCTCTGATCATCGGGCGGGGGTCGGCTTCCGGCCAGTGCCATGTACGCGTGCCGGCACGTGCTACAGGAGTGACGGCACCTGTGCCGCCGAGACCTCCCTCGCCGCCCTTTCCAGCGCGCTGGCCAACAGTGCCAGGTCGGTCGGGCCGTTTCCGAGTTCCCGCACCGGACGCCGGGTGGGAGGGTCACCCATGCGGTGCCATTCCAGCGGTACGACCGTGGGGCGCAGGGTCGCCGTGCGGGGGATGCGGCCGGTGACCCGCCCGCCCTGAAGCGGTGTCACCCGCCCGTCCGCGCAGGTCAGGCTGCCCCGGCCGGGCGCGGGCTCGTCCGGACCGGGTGCCGGGGTGTCGAGCTTGACGCGCAGGGTGGCCCGGCGGGCCGGTTCCGTCTCCGCCGTACGGGGGCAGGGGCCGGAGGCCGTCACCAGGTGGACGCCGAGCCGCTCGCCCTCCCGGGCCACGGCCTCCAGCGCGCGCATCACCGAGCCGGCGGCGGGCCGCCCGGTCGAGCCGAGCGCGGGGGAGACCAGGGCGTCCAGGTCGTCGACGACCACGACGAGCCGGGGCAGCGGCGGCGCCGCCTCGGTCCGCCGCCGGGCCGCCCCGGGCCGCAGCCGCATGGTCGAACTGGACGGGGAGTCGAGATCTCCGGCACCGGCCCCCGTCTGTGCGTGGGCACCGTCCCGGGGCGTGGCCGTGCGCTGCGCGACCACACGGCCCGACAGCTCGCGGCCGCTGTGCCACTCGGCGAAGTCGGACCGGCCCAGCAGCTCGGCGCGCCGCTTCAGCTCGGCGCTCAGGGACTGCGCGAACTCCCGCATCCGGACCGGGTCGTGGGCCGAGAGATGCGTGGTGACATGCGGTACGTCCGTACACACCCGCAGTCCCTCGCCGTGCCCGCCGCCCGAGCCCGCCGCGGGGCCGGGGCCGCCCCGGCCGTCGACCAGCACGATGCCCAGCCGGTCCGGCCGCTCGGCGGCGGCCAGGGACGCGACGACCGCCCGCAGCAGCTCCGTGCGGCCGCTGCCCGGCGGGCCCTCGATCAGCAGATGCGGCCCCTGGGCCGCGAGGTCCGCGCCGACCGGGCCGCGCGGCCCGGCGCCCAGCACCGCGCGCACCCGGCCGCCCAGCGCGTCGGCGTCGTCGGCCGCGTCCGCCCAGCGCGCCATCAGCGACGCCGGGGTGGCCCGGGCCAGGCCCAGCTCGTCCAGCAACCGGGCCGCCTGGGGCAGCGGCGCGGAGACCCGCGGCTGCCGCTCGCTCGTCGCGGCGTCCGTCCGCAGGGGCGCCAGCGCCCGCGCGAAGCGCTCGGCCCAGGCGGGGGAGACGGCGTCGACGGTGGCGACCGTGCCGTGACCGGCCGGGGCGGAGCCCGCTCCGGCCCGGGCCACGCGCATCAGCCGCAGCGCCGTCGCCACGTCCCCGCTGAGCAGCGCGACCGCGCCGCACTGGCGGAACGTCGGCGACACCGCGCAGGCCGCCTCGTACGTCTCCGTCACCGGCGAGGCCGGGGACGCGGCGGCCGTCTCGGCCAGACACACCACGTGTATCCCGGCCCGCGGGCCCTCCGCCGCGAGCCGTGCCACGGCCTCGCGCAGATCGGCCCCGCCGGGGTCGCCGTCCACGACGAGCACGGTGAACGGGCCGGGGAAGGGGACGGCGTCCGGATCAGGCCCGTCGTCGGGGGCCGGGTGGCCGGTGGCGGGGTCGGCGCTCCCCGCTCCCGCCTCGGCCAGCTGGTCCTCCAGGCGGCGGAGGAGCTCGTCGGTGCGGGCCGCGGCCTGTTCCCGGTCGTGCGCGAGGAGCAGCCGGCAGTCCTGGCCGTGCCCGGGCCGGACATGCGGCAGCCAGCCCAGCCAGGACCACTCGGCGGTGCGCTCCTCCAGAGGGCGGGAGCGGTCCGCCGCGATCAGGACGATCTCCAGCATGTCGGGGGAGTGCAGCGCGGTGAGCTGGGCCAGTAGGGCACGGGCCAGCCCGCCGAGCCGCGCCCGCGGTCCGGCGAGGCCCAGCGCGCCGGCCTCGCGCAGCCCGGCGGTCACCGGCACCGCGGGCAGCAGGCCCGAGCCGTCCGGCACCGCCCGGTCGGCCGTGCCGAGACGCACCGCGAGCGCCTCCGGGTGGTCCGGACCGCGCTCCCACAGCCGGGGCCCCGGACCCAGTGCCGTCAGCAGCAGGGTGGCCGGATCCGGCCAGGTCTCCGGCGCCGCCGCCACGACGGCAGCGCGCTCCGCCTCACCGCCGGCCGGCTCGTCCTCGTACGCCTCACGCGGCTCCGGCCCCTGCTCACCACGCCCTCCGGCCAGCCGCCGCGCCCACGCCCCGATACCGCCCCGCCTGCGGGTCCCCTGCGGTATGTCGGTGCCCCGGAGGGGAGTGCCTTTGCGTCCACGCCCGGAGGGCTCGCCCGGGGGGTCGGCCGGAGTGCCCTGTCCGGGGCGAGCGTTTCGTCCGGCGTCGGGGTGTCCGGCCGGGGTGCTCTGGCCGGGGCCGCGATCGGGGCGAGCGTCTCGTCGTGCGTCGGGGTGTCCGGCTGGGGCGCTCTGGCCGGGGCCGCCACTGGAGCGCGTGTCCCGGCCCGCGTCCGGCGACCCGACCGGGGTGCCCCGACGCGGGCCGCCACCAGAGCGACCGTCCCGTCCCTGTTGCCCGGCGTCCGAGGAGGCCGACCCGTCGACGGCTCCACCACGAGGCCCGGTGCCGTAGGCCCCACCGGTGCGGTCGGCCCCGCCACCGGCGTAAGTCCCGTCGTCGGCGTGGCCCCGACGGTCGGCGACCGCCCCACCACCGCCGTGCGTCCCGCCCTCGGCGTATGACCCGCCTCCGGGGTGTGTCCCGTCCTCGGGGCGTGCCCCACGGCTGGCGACTGCCCCGCCACTGCCGTGCGTCCCGCCACTGCCGTGCGTCCCGCCCTCGGCGTATGACCCGCTTCCGGGGTGTGTCCCGTCCTCGGCGCGGGCCCCACGGCCGGCGGCTGCCCCGCTACCGCCGTATGCCCCGCCACCGCCGTGCGTCCCGCCCCCGGCGGCCTGTCCGCCGGGTGCCCCCGCTGCTCCGAAGCGCCCCGCATGGGTGTCGCCGTCGCCGAGGCCCGTTTGTGACGACGCGTCGCGCTGCCGGGCCGCGTGGGACGGGCCGTCGGGGGAGGCCATGGGCGACGAGCCCTCGGCGGTGCCGCGCTGCCGGGGCGGTCGGGCCAGGCCGTCCGGTGAGGCCGGGCGCGTCCCTTCACGGGCGGAAGCACGCCCGGAGTCGTCGGGGAAGCCTGTCGAAGCCGTGCTTCCCGGGGCCCGTGAGACCCGCCGCCCACGCCCACCGGTGCCCGGCCTGGGCTGCTCGGCCCCCGGGTACGCCCCAGGCCCGACCGGCCCGGCCCCCTCCGCACCCCGGCTCTCCACCCGGGGCGCCCCGCCCTGCCCCGGCACCACGGCCGAGTCGACGGAGCCCTGCCCGGTCGCGCCCGGTGTGCCCCAGGCCGCCGAGCCGTGGGCATGCCGCGTGGGACCGGAAGGCCCGGCCGGTGGCGGGTTCGTCGTGTGGGGGTGGGCCGTCGTGCCACCGTCGGCAGGGTCCGGCACGCGTACGTGCCCTTCCCCGTCCGGCGTCGTACCGACCCGGGCGCCCGGTCCTCCGGCGGGAGCCAGCCGCAGGGCCGACTCGCCGATCCGGAGCAGCGCGCCGGGCGCGAACCGGACGGCCCGGGGGCCCACCGGCCGGCCGTCCAGCGTCGTGCCGTTCGTGGAGTCCAGGTCGGCGACCGCGACACGGCCGTCGGCGCCCACGGTCACCGCGCAGTGCAGCCGGGAGACGTCCGGGTCGTCGAGGGGCACGTCCGCGTCGGCGGAGCGGCCGATGCGGATCTCGCCGCCGTGCAGCAGATGGACACCGCCGGCGTCCGGGCCGGCGACCACCTGGAGCTGGGCCGGGGCGTCGTCCAGCTCGGGATGCGGCTCGGGCTCGCCCGGCGCGCCCACGGACAGCACCGCGCCGTCGGTCAGCGGGGGCTCGCCGAGCGTGCAGCGCTGGGCGTCGAGCCGCTGCTCCCCGGCGTACAGCACCACCGTGCCCGAGCCGTCGCCGCCGGAGACCACCTGGGCGAGCGCGGAGGACACCGCCGCGAGCGCCGTACCGGCCGGCGCCGTGACCAGCACGTCGCTGCGTGGGGCGCGGCCCTGCGCCGGTGCCGACGGGCCCAGCGGGTCTACGACGGTCAGCCGGATCTGCATCGCCGTCAGCGGTCCCTTCTGCCCGGGCGCGGAGTCCCCCACCCCGCCCCAGCACGTCGGCCAATACTGCAGGCATCCTCGCACCTGCCACTGACACCGCGCCCCTCGCTCGGGAAAAGGTGATCTTGATTGGTCGGCTCTGCCCGCAAAAGTGCCTGAGAGATGACCCACAGGCGACCTCTTGGGATCAGTCACGTTCGTTATCAGCAACCACAAGACCGAGGTGAGCGTCTTTGCTTCGAACGGATGTGAGAACGGCTACGTAAGACCCACAGAAAGCCGACACCCCGGTCCCCGGCGGCGCGGCACTACAGTGGGTCGGACACAGGCCAGCAGGCAAGGCAAGCAGCAGGGAGCGCATGACGTGCGGCCGGTAGGCAGCAAGTACCTGCTCGAGGAGCCGCTCGGACGCGGCGCCACGGGCACCGTCTGGCGAGCCCGCCAGCGCGAGACCGCGGGCGCCGAGGCGGCCGTGCCGGGGCAGCCCGGCGAGACCGTCGCCATCAAGGTCCTCAAGGAGGAGCTGGCCAGCGACGCGGACGTCGTGATGCGCTTCCTCCGGGAGCGCTCCGTCCTCCTCCGGCTGACCCACCCGAACATCGTCCGGGTCCGTGACCTGGTCGTCGAGGGCGATCTGCTGGCGCTGGTCATGGACCTCGTCGAGGGCCCCGACCTGCACCGCTACCTGCGCGACAACGGCCCCTTCAGCCCCGTCGCCGCGGCCCTGCTCACCGCCCAGATCGCCGACGCGCTCGCCGCCAGCCACGCCGACGGCGTCGTCCACCGCGACCTCAAGCCGGCGAACGTCCTGCTCCAGCAGTACGACGGGCAGATGCACCCGCTGCTCACCGACTTCGGCATCGCGCGCCTCGCCGACTCCCCGGGGCTGACCCGCACCCAGGAGTTCGTCGGCACGCCCGCGTACGTCGCGCCCGAGGGCGCCGAGGGCCGGCCGCAGACCTCCGCCGTCGACATCTACGGCGCCGGCATCCTGCTCTACGAGCTGGTCACCGGCCGTCCGCCGTTCGCCGGCGGCTCCGCACTCGAGGTGCTGCACCAGCACCTGAGCGCCGAGCCGCGCCGCCCCTCCACGGTCCCCGACCCGCTGTGGACCGTCATCGAGCGCTGTCTGCGCAAGAACCCGGACGAGCGGCCCAGCGCCGAGAACCTCGCCCGCGGCCTGCGCGTCGTCGCCGAGGGCATCGGCGTGCACGCGAACTCCGCGCAGATCGCCGCCGCCGAGGGCGTCGGCATGCTCCTGGCGCCCGACCCGGCGCCCGCGCCCGTCCCGGACATGACCGGCGGCGCCGACCCCACCCAGGTCCTCCCGCAGGGCGCGGGTTCGTACGACCCGAACGCGGCGACCAGCGTCATGCCGCACACCGGCGGCCCGGCCGGAGCCGGCGACCCCACCTCGGTCATGCCCCACCGGGGCGCGGCCGACCCGACCGCCGTCATGCCCCCGGTCCCGCCGGGATCGCCCGGCCACCCCGGGCAGCAGGGCCAGGGCGGCGGGCCCGAGGATCCGCACCCCTGGCAGAACCAGCTGCGGGCCGCCCGCGACCGCAATGAGCAGACGCAGGTCCAGAACTACCTCGACCCGGGTCAGGACCCGCTGCGCCGCCGCCCCCAGCGCCAGGTCGCCCGGCCGCAGCAGCCTCCACAGCGCGGTCGGCAGCCCCAGCCCGGCCCCGGCTACGGCCATCCGCAGCAGCAGCCCCAGCAGTACGCCCCGCAGCACCAGGCCCAGCAGCCGCAGCGCTACGCCCCGCCCCCGCCGCCTCCTCAGCCGCAGCAGCCCCAGCAGCCCCAGCGGCCGCAGCGCGAGCCCCGGCAGCCGCGGCAGCGCAGCGCCAACCCGATGCGGATCCCCGGGCTCGGCTGTCTGAAGGGCTGCCTCTTCACGATCGTCATCCTGTTCGTCGCCGGCTGGCTGATCTGGGAGCTGAGCCCGCTCCAGGAGTGGATCGGCACCGGCAAGGGCTACTGGGACCAGCTCACCGACTGGTTCGGCACGGTGACGGGCTGGATCGAGAAGCTCGGCGGGAGTTCGGGCACGAACTGACCCGAACCGGCATGCGGGGTTGGTGATTTGTCGACACCTGGCGGGTGATTTCCGCCCGGGCGGTGAAGGTTGGCTCTTCCTGCGCGTAGTTTTAGCGACAACACGCGTCGGTAGGAGCAGCCTTGGCACGGAAGATCGGCAGCCGGTACACCGCCCACCAGATCCTGGGGCGGGGCAGCGCCGGCACGGTGTGGCTGGGCGAGGGTCCCGAGGGCCCCGTCGCCGTCAAGCTGCTGCGCGAGGACCTCGCGTCCGACCAGGAACTCGTCGGACGCTTCGTGCAGGAGCGGACGGCGCTGCTCGGCCTGGAGCACCCGCACGTCGTCTCGGTGCGCGACCTGGTGGTGGACGGCAACGACCTGGCGCTGGTCATGGACCTCGTCCGCGGTACGGACCTCAGGACCCGGCTGGAGCGGGAACGCCGGCTGCCGCCCGAGGCGGCCGTGGCGATCGCGGCCGACATCGCCGACGGGCTGGCGGCCGCGCACGCGGCGGGCGTCGTGCACCGGGACGTGAAGCCGGAGAACGTGCTCCTGGACATGCAGGGCCCGCTCGGCCCCGGCGGCTCCCACCGCGCGCTGCTGACGGACTTCGGCGTGGCCAAGCTCATCGACACCCCGCGCCGCACCAAGGCCACGAAGATCATCGGCACCCCGGACTATCTCGCGCCGGAGATCGTCGAGGGCCTGCCCCCGCGCGCCTCCGTCGACATCTACGCGCTCGCCACGGTGCTGTACGAGCTGCTCGCGGGCTTCACCCCGTTCGGCGGCGGCCATCCGGGCGCGGTGCTGCGCCGGCACGTCACGGAGACGGTCGTCCCACTGCCCGGCATCCCTGACGAGCTGTGGCAGCTCCTCGTGCAGTGCCTGGCCAAGGCGCCGGCCTCGCGGCTGCGGGCCTCGGAGCTCGGGGCGCGGCTGCGGGAGCTGCTGCCGATGCTGGCGGGCATGCCGCCGCTGGAGGTGGACGAGCCCGACCCGGAGTCCGAGGAGGAGGCCGACCGCGAGGAGCAGCCGGCCGGACCGGCCCCTTCCGGGGAACGGATCCGGCGGCGCGGTGCGGTCCCCCTCGTCCCCGGCGCGAAACCGGCCGACTCCAACCGCGACACCCATACCTCGATGCGCGTCCCCGCCCCCGACGAACTGGCCGGCGGCGCCCACGGCACGGCCCGTGCCCCCCGCACCCCCGGCACCCCCCGCCCCGGCTCCGCCCGCAACCGCGCCGCCGCCCGACGCCGCCGCGTCGCCCTGGGAGCGGCGGCGATAGCCCTGGCCGCCGCGATCGGCGTCGGCGCCTGGCTCTCCACATCGGACGACGACACGAACACCCCACCCCAGGACACGAGAAACTCGGCCCCGCAGTCGCCTTGACCCGACCCGACCCGACCCGGCGCCGGGCGGCCGATCGCTCGGCGCCGCCGCCCGGCACCGAGGGCTCGGTCCTGCGGACTCCCGGACCGCGCCGGGGAACAGCGCGTGCCGATGGCGCCGGTGGTGGCGTCCGGGCCCGGCCGGCGGTGCCGGACGGCCGTGGTGCGGCCGGATTCCGAGAGCGTGGCCGCGTGGTCTCCTCGGTCCGTTCCGGAGAACCGGGGCGGGCCGATGGCGCCGGGGGCCGGCGCCGGGCGGCCGATCGCTCGGCGCCGCCGCCTGGCACCGAGGGCCCGGCTCCGGGGACTTCCGCACCGCGCCGGGGAACAGCGAGGGCCGATGACGCCGGTGGTCGGTGCCGAGGGCCCGGCCCGCGACGGCGGGTGACCGATGACGCCGTGCCGCCGGACACCGGGAACGCGGCACCCGTGTCGCCCTGCCACCCGCACCCCGGCGCCGCCGCAGCCCCCGGCGCCGTCGGCAGCCCGCTCCGCCCGCCCGGCGATGGCCGCCGGGCGGAGCCGTTACGCTGGAGGCGTGGCAGTCGTCGATGTATCCGAAGAGCTCAAGTCCCTCTCCTCGACCATGGAGTCGATCGAGGCCGTTCTGGACCTCGACAAGATGAGGGCAGACATCGCCGTGCTCGAGGAGCAGGCGGCCGCGCCGTCCCTCTGGGACAACCCCGATGAGGCGCAGAAGATCACCAGCAAGCTGTCCCACCTCCAGGCCGAGGTGCGCAAGGCCGAGGCCCTGCGCGGTCGCCTCGACGACCTGGGCGTCCTCTTCGAGATGGCCGAGGAGGAGGACGACCCGGACACCCGCGCCGAGGCCGAGTCCGAGCTCACGGCCGTGAAGAAGGCGCTGGACGAGATGGAGGTCCGCACCCTCCTCTCCGGCGAGTACGACTCCCGTGAGGCCCTGGTGAACATCCGCGCCGAGGCCGGTGGCGTCGACGCCGCCGACTTCGCCGAGAAGCTCCAGCGCATGTACCTGCGCTGGGCCGAGCAGCGCGGCTACAAGACCGAGATCTACGAGACGTCGTACGCGGAGGAGGCCGGCATCAAGTCGACCACCTTCGCCGTCCAGGCGCCCTACGCCTACGGCACGCTCTCCGTCGAGCAGGGCACGCACCGCCTCGTGCGCATCTCGCCCTTCGACAACCAGGGGCGCCGTCAGACCTCCTTCGCGGGCGTCGAGGTCCTGCCCGTGGTCGAGCAGACCGACCACATCGAGATCGACGAGTCCGAACTGCGCGTCGACGTGTACCGCTCCTCAGGCCCCGGCGGCCAGGGCGTCAACACCACCGACTCCGCGGTGCGCCTCACCCACATCCCCACCGGCATCGTCGTCTCCTGCCAGAACGAGCGCTCGCAGATCCAGAACAAGGCGACGGCCATGAACGTGCTCCAGGCCAAGCTGCTGGAGCGGCGCCGCCAGGAGGAGCAGGCCAAGATGGACGCCCTCAAGGGCGACGGCGGCAACTCCTGGGGCAACCAGATGCGTTCGTACGTGCTGCACCCGTACCAGATGGTCAAGGACCTGCGCACCGAGTGCGAGGTCGGCAACCCCGAGGCCGTGTTCAACGGTGAGATCGACGGGTTCCTGGAGGCCGGAATTCGCTGGCGCAAGCAGCAAGAGAAGTAAGTTTGTCGACAAGGCAACTGCCGCGATGAGCGCGGTGGTTGCCTTTTCTGTGTCCGGATGTCCAGCTTTTACATCACACTCACAGAGTTCGACTCCCCGCATAGCCCTCAGACTTGGACATGGCGCCCGCAAACGCCCTTGACGTGTCTTTGAAAAATGGGAAGGGTAAAGCGCGGCATGCGTGTCTCTGGGGCGCATGTGAACCGGGGGACCTCTCACGACAGCTCTCCCGTCGAGCACAGCCCCGAGCGCTGCCTAATGACGATGAGCTACTGGGGGTAGCAACCATATGACGAAGAAGACGCGGATCCGTGTCGCACGGATAGCGGCCGGCGCCGTGATCGCGGCCGGTGCCTCGCTGACCGCCGCCGGTGCCGCATCCGCCGCGGAATCCGACAAGTGCCTGCTCGGCATCCTGTGCGCGAAGGAGACGCCCAGCCCGACGCCGACGGGTGAGCCGACCGGCATCCCCACCGACGTCCCGACGGGTCTCCCGACCGACCCGCCGCCGTCGACCGAGGAGCCCACGGAGGAGCCGACGGAGCCCACGGAGGAGCCCACCGAGCCGACCGAGGACCCGACGGACCAGCCGACCGCCGCGCCCACCACCGACCCGGGCAACGGCGGCGGCAACGGTGGCAACGGCAGCGGCGGCAACAACGCCGACCCCGACGGTGGCACCTCCCCGCAGGAGGAGGGCTCCTCCTCCCTCACGGACACCGGCTCGGGCGCCACCCCGGTGGCCCCGCAGGGCCAGGCCCAGGCCCAGGGCAACGGCCAGGAGCTCGCCGAGACGGGTGCCGCGCAGACCACCTTCCTGGTGATCGGCGCCGCCACGATGATCGCCGGCGGTGTCGGCTTCCGTCTCCTGCCGCGCCTCGTGGGCGGCCGCGGCGGAGCTGCCGCCTGACGGTAGCCACGTCCGTACGGACCGTAGGCACAGCGCGAAACCGAGGGCCCGGAGCGAAACGCTCCGGGCCCTCGGCCTTGTCGTAAGGAGTCCTCGGGAAGCTTCCGGCCGCCGCCGCTAAGCGGTCTGGTGGGCCAGCAGGGCCACGGCCGCGATCAGGACCGTCAGCAGGGCGATCAGCGCCATGGGGTTCAGATTCGCGAGGAAGCTCTCCTGCTGCAGGCGCTCACGGTTCGCGCGGCAGACGGGGCAGCGGCCCTCGCTGACGGGGGCCGCGCAGTTCGCGCACACCAGCCGGTCGTACGTCATGCGCTCGCCCTCCTTGCGACGGTTCCACGGATCCAACGTGTGCGGGAAGCAGAATGTTCCCCTCCCCACTTTGCCAGGTTCCCCGGCGGGGTGCGCGGTCGCTGCCGAAGGTGGGCACCCCTCGGGGCTCGGCACAAAACGGAACATCCGTGGCGCAACCACAGTCGGTGACTGCGCTGCCCTCCCCGGTTCGCGTATGGTCACGCTCATCTACCCCCGGCGACCCGTGGTGCATCCGTGATCCGATTCGACAACGTCTCCAAGGTCTACCCCAAGCAGACCCGCCCCGCCCTCAGGGATGTCTCCCTGGAGGTCGAGAAGGGCGAGTTCGTCTTCCTCGTGGGGTCCTCCGGCTCCGGAAAGTCCACCTTCCTGCGGCTGATCCTCCGCGAGGAGCGGTGCAGCCACGGACAGGTGCACGTCCTGGGGAAGGACCTCGCACGCCTCTCCAACTGGAAGGTGCCGCAGATGCGGCGCCAGCTGGGGACCGTCTTCCAGGACTTCCGCCTGCTGCCGAACAAGACGGTCGGCGAGAACGTCGCCTTCGCCCAGGAGGTCATCGGCAAGTCGCGCGGCGAGATCCGCAAGTCCGTCCCGCAGGTGCTCGACCTCGTCGGGCTCGGCGGCAAGGACGACCGGATGCCCGGCGAGCTGTCCGGTGGTGAGCAGCAGCGCGTCGCCATCGCGCGGGCCTTCGTCAACCGGCCCAAGCTCCTCATCGCCGACGAGCCCACCGGCAACCTCGACCCGCAGACCTCCGTCGGCATCATGAAGCTGCTCGACCGCATCAACCGGACGGGCACCACCGTGGTGATGGCCACGCACGACCAGAACATCGTCGACCAGATGCGCAAGCGCGTCATCGAACTGGAGAAGGGCCGCCTCGTCCGCGACCAGGCCCGCGGTGTCTACGGCTACCAGCACTGAGACCGCACCCTAGATCACGGAAAGGCATAACGAGTCGCCATGCGCGCCCAGTTCGTCCTGTCGGAGATCGGCGTCGGTCTCCGCCGCAACCTGACGATGACCTTCGCGGTCGTCGTCTCCGTCGCCCTGTCGCTCGCCCTGTTCGGCGGGTCGCTCCTGATGAGCGACCAGGTCAACACCATGAAGGGCTACTGGTACGACAAGGTCAACGTCTCGGTCTTCCTCTGCAACAAGAGCGACGCCGAGTCCGACCCCAACTGCGCCAAGGGCGCGGTCACCGACGACCAGAAGAAGCAGATCAACTCCGACCTCGACAAGATGGGCGTGGTCGAGAAGGTCACGTACGAGTCGCAGGACCAGGCGTACAAGCACTACAAGGAGCAGTTCGGCGACTCCCCGCTGGCCAGCTCCCTCACGCCGGACCAGATGCAGGAGTCCTACCGCATCAAGCTGAAGGACCCGCAGAAGTACCAGGTCATCGCCACCGCCTTCAACGGCCGGGACGGTGTGCAGTCCGTGCAGGACCAGAAGGGCATCCTGGACAACCTCTTCAAGCTGCTGAACGGCATGAACTGGGCCGCCCGCGCGGTGATGGCGCTGATGCTGGTCGTCGCGCTGATGCTGATCGTCAACACCGTGCGCGTCTCGGCGTTCAGCCGCCGGCGTGAGACGGGGATCATGCGGCTGGTCGGTGCCTCCGGCTTCTACATCCAGGCGCCGTTCATCATGGAGGCCGCCGTCGCCGGACTCATCGGCGGCACCCTCGCGTGCGGCTTCCTGCTGATCGCCCGGTACTTCCTCATCGACCACGGACTGGCCCTGGCCGACCAGCTCACACTGATCAACTTCATCGGCTGGGACGCGGTCCTGACCAAGCTGCCGCTCATCCTCGCCACGAGCCTGCTGATGCCCGCGTTGGCCGCGTTCTTCGCGCTGCGCAAGTACTTGAAGGTGTGACACATGCCAAGAGGGGCCGTGCGGTCAACCAGCCGTACGGCCCTTCACCTTGTCCTAGACTCACCGGCATGTCAGGTCGTGACCCGTTCTGTCAGCCCCGCCGCATCCGCCGCGGGGCCGCCCTGACCTTGCTCTTCACGAGCGTGCTCGTCGCCGGCGCGGCCACCGGGTCCCTTCCGCAGGCCGACCGGAAGTCCGCTCCGGACGAGGCCCGTTCGGCCACCCCGGCCGGGCGCCACGCCGATGTCGCCAGGGCCGCCGAGGAGGCCATGGCCGACGGCAAGTCCCCGATGGAGGCCGCGAAGCGCGCGGTCAGCCGCAGCGGGGACCGCTGGGGCGCCGTCTACTCCGAGGGCGAGTACGAGGAGTTCGAGGAGTCCCTCGACGGCCAGTACACCGGCGTCGGCCTGTGGGCCCGCAGCGAGCGGGACGGCCGTATTGAGGTGACGAAGGTGCGCTCCGGCTCGCCCGCCGCCGGCGCCGGGATCCGCCCCGGGGACCTGCTGCGCAGCGTCGACGGCGAGAAGACCGACGGGCGGCCCGTCACCGAGGTCGTCTCCTTACTGCGCGGGGATGCGGGCGGTGCCACCGCCGGCACCACCGTCCGCCTCGGCCTGGAGCGCGGCACGCGCGCGTGGAGCGAGACCCTGCGCCGGGCCCGGCTGTCCACGGACCCGGTCAGCGTCCGGGAAGCCGCCGGTTCGGTCACCGTCATCAGGGTCGACACCTTCACCAAGGGCTCCGGCGAGCGGGTCCGCGAAGCCGTCCGGCGGGCCCCGCGCGGCGCCGGCATCGTCCTCGACCTGAGAGCCAACTCCGGCGGCCTGGTCACCGAGGCCGTCACCGCCGCCTCCGCCTTCCTCGACGGCGGCCTGGTCGCCACCTACGACGTCGACGGCGAACAGCGCGCCCTGCACGCCGACCCCGGCGGCGACACCACGAGACCCCTGGTCGCGCTCGTCGACGGCGGGACGATGAGCGCGGCCGAGCTTCTCACCGGTGCCGTGCAGGACCGCGGCCGCGCCCTCGTCGTGGGCTCCCGCACCTTCGGCAAGGGCTCGGTCCAGATGCCGAGCAGGCTGCCCGACGGCTCCGTGGCGGAGCTCACCGTCGGTCACTACCGCACCCCCTCCGGCCGGGGGGTCGACGGCCGGGGCATCACACCGGACCTGGAGGTCGAGGACGGTGCCGAGAGGCGGGCCGAGACAGTATTGACTGGCCTCGGACCCCCCTCGTAGTGCGAAAATGGCCGCACTATGGCGAAGGAAAAGGTAAAACGCAAGGCCGCGAAGGCTGCCGAGAAGGCACCCGCCCGGAAGATGGTCGCGCAGAACAAGAAGGCGCGGCACGACTACCACATCATCGACACGTACGAGTGCGGCCTGGTCCTGATGGGGACCGAGGTCAAGTCGCTGCGGATGGGCCGGGCCTCCCTGGTGGACGGCTTCGTGCACATCGACCACGGCGAGGCATGGCTGCACAACATCCACGTCCCCGAGTACGTGCAGGGCACCTGGACCAACCACTCCGCCACTCGCAAGCGCAAGCTGCTGCTGCACCGGGCGGAGATCGACAAGCTGGAGTCCAAGTCCCAGGAGACGGGGCACACGATCGTGCCGCTGGCCCTGTACTTCAAGGACAGCCGGGTCAAGGTCGAGATCGCGCTCGCGAAGGGCAAGAAGGAGTACGACAAGCGGCAGACCCTCAAGGAGAAGCAGGACCTGCGGGAGACGAACCGCGCGGTCGCGGACGCCAAGCGGCGCCAGCGCGGCGCCTAGCGGGCGCCCGCGCCGAGCGGCTGACCGGCGGCTCCCCGTGGCTCCTGGCGGGCCGCGCGGGAATTGGCTGGCCCCCTCGGGCGTTGGTCACGTACGATGGGCACTGCCCCGCACAGCCGGGGCGTGGATTGATAAAACAACATGGGGATGATCGGTTTCGACAGCGGATGTCGAAGCAGGGGAAGCGAGCCGAGGAAGCGGCAATGATCTCGTAAACCATATGTCGCAACCAATAATCGCCAATTCCAAGAGCGATTCCCAGTCCTTCGCCCTCGCTGCCTAATAAGCAGTGAGTGAAGGACCCTTAATGGGTGTCAGCCCGGGGGTGTTCCCGACCCGGACCCTGGCATAATCTAGGGAACTAAACCATCGAGCCCGGTCACGGGGTTCGGTGGGAAATCAAACAGTGACTGGGCCCGTCGGAGACTTGTTCGCGAGATCACCGGGGCCGAGAAAATCGAAGCGAACTGCGCTCGGAGAAGCCCTCCTTTTGCACCGTTGGACGCGGGTTCGATTCCCGCCATCTCCACTCATCCCATGTGGGCACAGGCCCCGCCGCTTCCGAGCGGCGGGGCCTTTGTCATGGCCGGACGTCGTGGCCGCCGGCGTCGGCGAGAGTCCAGGGGATCGCCGGGTCGCTGCACGACGCCCGCAGGGTGCCCCCTTCGCGTACGACGGTGAAGGTCACGTCCCCGACCGGCACCGTCACGCGGTCGCCGTCCTGGAGGCCGTACGCCCGCAGGGTCACCCCGGCGGCATGGTCGTAGTCCGGGCGGTCGTCCACCGCGCCCACCGGGATCACGGCCCCGGGCCGGACCAGCAGCGGCACGCTTCTGAAGCCGTGCCGCTCGCGCACCCAGCGCGGGCCGGTCACCGTCTCCCCGGTCAGGAAGTGGGTCCAGGTGCCCTCGGGGACGTAGTAGGTGACGTCGCCCTCGTCGCTGAACACCGGCGCGACCAGCAGGTCCGGGCCGAGCATGTACTGCCGCTCCAGATGCGCGCACCCCGGGTCGTCCGGGAACTCCAGCACCATCGCCCGCATCACCGGCACACCCTCGGTGTGGGCGGTCCGGGCCGCCTCGTACAGATAGGGCATGAGGCGCAGTTTCAGCCGGGTGAAGTGGCGCGCGACCTCCACGGACTCCTCGTCGAACAGCCAGGGCACGCGGTACGACGAGGAGCCGTGCAGCCGGCTGTGCGAGGAGAGCAGGCCGAAGGCCAGCCAGCGCTTGAACAGGGCCGGGGTCGGCGTGCCCTCGAAGCCGCCGATGTCATGGCTCCAGAAGCCGAAGCCCGACAGACCGAGGGACAGGCCGCCGCGCAGGGACTCGGCCATCGACTCGTAGGTCGCCTCGCAGTCGCCGCCCCAGTGCACCGGGAACTGCTGGCTGCCCGTCGTCGCCGAGCGGGCGAAGAGAACGGCCTCCTCCTCGCCGCGGTGCTTGCGCAGTACCTCGAAGACCGTGCGGTTGTAGAGGTACGTGTAGTAGTTGTGCATCCGCTCCGGGTCGGAGCCGTCGGACCAGGCCACATCGAGCGGCACGCGCTCGCCGAAGTCCGTCTTGAAGCAGTCGACGCCCTGCGCGAGCAGCGCCTCCAGCTTGGCGGCGTACCAGTCGCGGGCGGCTGGGCTCGTGAAATCGACCAGGGCCATGCCGGGCTGCCACATGTCCCACTGCCAGACGCTGCCGTCCGGGCGCCTCAGCAGATGCCCGAGCGCCCTGCCCTCGGCGAACAGCGGGGAGCGCTGCGCGATGTACGGGTTGATCCAGACGCTGACGCGCAGGTCACGGGCCTTGAGCCGGGCCAGCATGCCCTCCGGGTCCGGGAAGACCCGCGGATCCCACCGGAAGTCGCACCACTGGTACTCGCGCATCCAGAAGCAGTCGAAGTGGAAGACGGAGAGCGGGAGCTCACGCTCCCTCATGCCCTCGATGAAGGACGTCACCGTCTCCTCGTCGTACGAGGTGGTGAAGGACGTCGAAAGCCACAGGCCGAACGACCAGGCGGGCGGCAGCGCCGGGCGGCCGGTCAGGGCCGTGTACTTGCGCAGGATGTCCTTCGGGGTCGGGCCGTAGATGACGTAGTACGTCAGCTCCTGGGTCTCCGCGCTGAACTGCACCCGGGACACGACCTCCGAGGCGACCTCGAAGGAGACCTGGCCCGGGTGGTCGACGAAGACGCCGTAGCCCGCGTCCGTGAGGTAGAAGGGCACGTTCTTGTAGGCCTGTTCGCTGCACGTGCCGCCGTCGGCCTGCCAGATGTCGACGACCTGCCCGTTCTTCACCAGCGGGCCGAAGCGCTCACCGAGGCCGTAGACGGAGGTGCCGACCTGGAGCACTAGCTGTTCGCGCAGGTGGTGGGCGCCGGTCGCGTCCCGCATGATGCCCATGCTCTGGTGACCGCTGCCGGTCAGCGCCCGGCCGCCCGCGGCGAACTCGACGTGCCAGGGGCCGCCGCGGGCCACCCGGACCGACAGGTCGCCCGAGGCCAGGGTCGTGTGCTCGTCGTCGTACGCGATCCGCGCGGTCGGGTGGGAGTCGGTGAGTTCGAACTCCGGGCCCCGGGGCTGCCCGCCCGTGAAGTGCGTCAGTGTCAGGCCGATGACGTCGGCCATGGGGGTGTGGGCGCGCAGTGTCAGGACGGGGCCCGTCATCAGGTCGCCGCGGGAGCGGATGGGCCGGGTCGGCGCGTGGAACTCCAGCGCGCCGTCCGACTCGGTGACGTCGAGGACCTCGGCCGGGTAGGCCGCGGTGACGCCCTCGCGCAGAAGCCAGTAGCCGTCGGTGAACTTCATGTGGGGGGTCCTCAACTTCCCGGCGCATGGTGTCGAAGCGGTTTCGAGGGGGTATCGAAGCGCTTCGACAGTCGAACGTATGCGGGGTGTGTGAGGGCGTCAATGGGGTGTCCAGGAATTGGTGAAGCGTTTCGACGCCGTGGCCAGGGACAGCAGTAGGGCCAGGGCCGCCGCCGTCACCGGGATGCCGTATCCGGCCGTCGCCGACACATGCTCCACCGTCCAGCCGCCGAGCGCGCCGCCACCGGCGATGCCGCCCAGCAGGCCGGTCACCGCGAGGGTCATGCCCTCGTTCAGCCGGCCCTCGGGGGTGCGCTGCTGGACCAGCGTCATGGTGGTGACCATCGTCGGGGCCGTCGCCATCCCGGCGACCAGCAGCGCGCCCGCGAGACAGAGGAGAGAGCCGGTGAGGCTCGCCGCGAGCAGCGGCAGCGCCAGCAAGGCGGCCATCGCGGCCACGCACCACGGCAGCCGTGCCGCCGCCGGCCCGGTGGGCTTCGCGGCGCCGTACAGCAGACCCGCCGCGCAGGAACCGGCCGCCTGGAGCGCGAGTACGGCACCGGCCGCCGACTGGTGCCCCTGCCGGTCGGCGAACGCGAGCGTGACGACCTCCGTCGAGCCGAAGATCCCGCCCATCGCCAGACAGACCGCGAGCAGCGGGGGCATGCCGGGGGCGCGCAGCGGCGCCTTCGCGGGTATCTCCTCGCGGACCGGCGGCTCCGTCGCACGCCGGGTCGTGAACAGGAGCATCCCCGTCAGCAGCAGCACCGCGCCGACGAGCGTGCCCGCCTCCGGGAAGAACGCCCCGCACAGGAAGGCCGCGAGCACCGGACCCAGCATGAAGCACAGTTCGTCCGCGGCCTGCTCGAAGGAGTGGGCGGTGTGCAGGCCCTTCGGGTCGCCGGCCAGCAGATGCGCCCAGCGGGCCCGGGACATGCCGCCGGTGTTGGGGGTCGTGGCGGTGGCGGCGTAGGAGGCGAACAGGGTCCAGTCCGGGGCGTCGAGGCGCACGCACAGCAGGAGCGAGAGGGAGCCGAGGACGGCGATCAGCGTGGCGGGCAGGGCCACCCGGGCCTGTCCGTGCCGGTCGACGAGCCGCGCGGTCCACGGCGCGACCACCGCGGTCGCCGCGAGCCCCGTCGCCGTGACGGCGCCGGCCAGGGCGTACGAGCCCCGCGTCCCGGCGATCATGACGACCGCGCTGACGCTGAACATGCCCATCGGCAGCCGGGCGATCAGGTTCCCGGCGGTGAACGCGCGGGCGCCCGGCAGGCTGAAGAGACGGCGGTACGGGGTGAGGTGCGGCATGGCCCCACCGTCGCCCGGGGGTGATCAAGCGGTCCAACACCTGTTCCGTACGGACTCACGCACCTGTGTTGTAGGACCGCCTGATGCTTCTATTGGCGCGTGGAAAAGATGCTCAACGGGGAAATCCTTCACTCGTTTGCCGCGCATCCGCCGATGTGGGCCGACGGTTAGTCGGTACATGACCGAGGCGACCAGGAAAAATGGCTGGGCGGTAACGCTCGGCCCGTACACCTACATTCCCGCTCCGGCGCACTCGTCGGCCACCGTCAACGGCACGCTCACCAACGGCGGTTGCCCGGTCACGCTGCAGGTGACCGAGCCGGTTCTGCGCGATTTCATCGATGTCATGAGTGTGCTGGAAAAGGATCTTGCGCGACGGTGGATCAGTGCCACGGAATGGCCCGCATTCGCGCTTGCGGAATAGTCGGGTCGCGCGATGTATGACAATAAAATCGAAGGCAGTGGCCGGCACCGGGCTCCGTCCCGGGAGTTCTTCACCCCCCTGACACCACCGGACCCGACCTGGGATCCGGCCGAGGAACTGGCGTTCATCCTCGAGGAGGCGCTGGGGCAGCAGGCGGCGAGGGTTCCCGCCCCTCGTGACGAGGTGATCGAGGCGGACCTGGACCCGATGGATCCGGAGCCCGTACCGGTCCGGGTCCCGTCGGGCGCCCATATGAGGCGGCTCCAGGACATCACCGAGGAACTGCCGCCGGTGCGGGACGTCCACCGGCGCCACCGCAAGGTCCGCATCCGCAAGAGACCCGGCCTGCTCCGCACCACCAGCCTCTTCGTCGCCGCCCTGGCGGCCGTCATCGCCTCCGCGGTGAGCCTCCTGGGCGGCATGGTCGCCTACGACCCCCTGCGCCTGGTCGGCGTCTCCCCCGAGGGGAAGAGCTTCGGCAGCTGGTGGCCCCTGCTGGTGTACGGGCCCTGGCTGGTGGCCTCCCTGTCCGTGCTGCGGGCCGCGCTCCACCAGCGCCGTGCCGTGCACTCCTGGTGTGTCGTCCTGGTCTTCTCCTGCGTCGCCGTACTGCTCTGTGTCGCCCAGGCGCCGAGGACCGTGCTCGGCACCGCGGCGGCCGCCCTCCCGGGCGTCGCGGCCCTGGCCTGCTTCCAGCAGGTCGTCCGCCAGATCACCCTGACCCGCCCACCCCTGCGCACGGTGCCCCGGCACCGCCTGGGCCAGACCGGCGCACGGGACACCTCCGGCCCCGACACCGGCACCGGCACCGGCACCGACGCCGGCGAGGGGACGAGACAGGGCGGGGCATCCGGGCGGGGCACCGGCTCCTGAGGCCTGTGCTGTCGGGAGGCGGCGACGCCTGTGCCCCTGCGCTTCCGGGAGGCGCCGCCGCCTGTGCCCCTGCGCTTCCGGGAGGCGCCGCCGCCTGTGCCCCTGCGCTTCCGGGAGGCGCCGCCGCCTGTGCCCCTGCGCTTCCGGGAGGCGCCGCCGCCTGTGCCCCTGCGCTTCCGGGAGGCGCCGCCGCCTGTGCCCCTGCGCTTTCGGGAGGCGCCGCCGCCTGTGCCCCTGCGCTGTTCGTGAGCGGTGTCGCCTGATCCCTCGCGCGCTCGGGGAGCGGCGTCGCTCGCGTCTTCGCGCGGTGGGCAGCGGCGTCGCTTGATTCCCTGGGCGCGCGGGGCCGCCGGCTTGAGCCGTCGTGCTGTTGGGCAGCGGCGCTGACCGCGGCCCCGTGGTGTCGGGGAGCGGTGGCGCCTCCACCCTCGCGATGCTGGGCGGCAACGTCGCCCGAGCCCTCCCGCGATCACAGGCAGCGGCGTCGCCCGCCCCCGATGTCGGGCAGCGGCATCCTGCCGCCGCCCCCCCCGCTGTAGGTTCGCCGCATGCCCGCCCACCTCGATCCCCGTCTGCTGCGTGGCTTCGTCACCGTTGCCGAGGAGCTGCACTTCACGCGTGCCGCGGTGCGGCTTCATGTGGCGCAGCAGGCGCTCAGCCGGGATGTGCGGCGGCTGGAGCGGGAGCTGGGTGCCGAGCTGTTCGTGCGGACCACCCGGCAGGTGACGCTCACGCCCGAGGGGGAGCGGCTGCTGCCGTACGCCCGGAGGGTGCTGACGGCGCAGGACGAGCTGCTCGCCGCCTTCGACCAGGCCCGGCCCCTGCTGGTCGACCTCAACTCCCCGGGCCTGGTCACACCGCGCCGGGTGCTGCACCTGGCGCGTGAACTCGCCCCCGGGCACGAGCTGATGGCCCGGTACGAGAGCGGCCTGACCGGAGCCGCCGGGGAGTTGCTCGCCGGGCGGCTGGACGCGTCGTTCGGACGGTTCGAGGGACTGGACCCGGCGCTGCGGACCGGGCTCGACCACCAGCCCGTGCGGTACGAGCCGATGGCGGTCGTGCTGCCCGAGGACCACCGGCTGGCCGCGCTGGAGGCCGTGCCGCTCGCCGAGCTGGCCGGCGAGACCGTCTACGCGGGGGCCGGCAATCCGCGCACACCGGAGTGGACCGGCCTCGCACGGCAGCTTTTCGACGGACGGGGCATCGAGATCGCGCCACCCGCGCCGCTGGCCGTGGGCGAGGAGGAGTTCCAGCGCGTGATGGCCAGAACACGCAACCCGGTCCTGGCCGTCGTGGGGTTCCCGGCCCTGCCGTCCATGGTGTCGCGGCCCCTGGTCGACCCCGTTCCGCTGTCTCCCGTGTCGCTGGTGTGGCGCAGGGGACTGACCCATCCCGCGTTCGACGCGCTGCGCCGGGCGGCGGCCCGGCTCGCGGTGGAGGAGGGCTGGCTGGACAGGCCCGCGGGGGCCTGGATTCCGGCCGAGGGCGATGTCCGCATGGCGTCCCGCGACTGACACGATTCGGTACGCGGTCCACACCGATCCTCCGCGTGCGCTACATTCAACGCCTGAGCACGGTGTGGTAATGGGGGGCGCTCGGACGGGCGAGGGGGCCCGGTCCGACGGCGGGTGCTCAGGTCGTCAGCGCACCTGAACCATCCCGTGGGGGGAAGTGCGTGCGCGTGGAAAATTGGCGAGAAGACGCCCAACCGCAGTGGCCCGAGGCCGCGGCGGTGACCGGTGAACTCCCCACGGACGGCAGAGTCCAGGACCGCAGAGCCACCCAGCTCTTCGCCGGGAGCGACCTCCAGGGGACCGGCCACGGGCTGCCCGCCGGGACGGAGATACTGCGCGGCATCCCCCGGCAGAGCGAGGGCGAGTTCGACTCGTCCCTCCCGGGCCCCGGCGCCCGGCCCGCCGTCCGCGACCCCTGGCAGGAGCCCGGGGAAACCGCAGGGGAGACCGACGACCCGTCCGAGCACAGCCACGACCCGCACGAGGTCACCGTCCAACTCGACGCCGTCCAGCTCGGGGACGGTTTCGTACGGCAGGTCAAGGAAGGTCCCGGCGCGGGCGCCGAAGCCGCCGACTCGCCCGTGTTCGTCGACGAGTCCGGCCGCCGCAGCCGCCGCTTCCGCCGGATCGGTATGGCCGTCGCGCTGGCCTGCGGGGTCTACGCGGTCGTCATCGTCGCCACGCTGATGTCGGGCAACTCCCAGGCTCCCTGGCTGCCCGTGCCGGGCCAGAAGGAGGCCCCGCCGGCCGGCCAGGTCGACACCCCGCCGGTGCCCGAGCGCTCGGCACCGACCGACGAAGCCGGCACCACCGCCCCGGGCAGCACACCGACCACCGTCGAGGGCACGGCACCCGCGCCCGGCGCGAGCGCCGGCGACCCCGCGGACCCCGTCGCCCCCGCGGCCCCCGGCCGTTCCGGTACGACCACCAAGCCCTCGCCGACCGCGTCCCGGACCGCACCGGCCCCGGGCACCGGCGCCACCGACCCGACCCCGAGCAAGCCGGCGGACCCGCCGAGCACGCCGACGACCGAGCCGTCGCCGCCCGGCGAACCCACGCCCCTGCCGACCGAGACGACCGGCACCGGCACGGTCGCCGACGGCCCGGCCGCGACCCAGCCGGTCGCACAGTCACCCGTCGCCGACCAGCCCGCGGCCGAGCCGCCGGCGGCCGACCAGCCCGCGGCCTGAGCGCTTCGCTGAAGGCGCCGCGACGGGCCGCCGTTCCTCTGCGGCACCGTCGTGGCCGGTCGCGCGGTTCCCCGCGCCCCCTCAGGGCGCTGCCGTAGCACCCGCGCCCCTTTGAGGGCGCTTCCGTACCACCCACTCCCGCACCACCCGGAGTACCACCACCCATGGCATCCCGTACCCGCCGTTCCGGGCGCGCGTCCCGAGCCCGTGGCGGCTCCAGGCGCCGCCGTCTGCCCATGCGCCTGCTGCTGCCCCTGCTGCTCCTCGTCGCCCTGATGGCGATGCTCATGCTGCGCGGCTATGTGCACAGCGAGATCCTCGCCGACCACCGGGTCGGACCGCCCACGTCGAGCGACCAGGTCCCGAAGGAGATCCTCGAAGGCGGGCCCGTCATAGACACCCGGGAGGAGAAGCCGACCGCGCTGGAACTCCCGGACCGCCAGCTGGTGCTGACCTTCGACGACGGGCCCGACCCCGTCTGGACGCCCAAGGTCCTCGACATGCTGAAGAAGCACGACGCCCACGCCGTCTTCTTCATCACCGGCACCATGGCCTCCCGCTACCCGGACCTCGTCCAGCGCATGGTCGACGAGGGCCATGAGATCGGGCTGCACACCTTCAACCACCCCGACCTCGCGCTGCAGAGCAAGAGCCGGGTCGACTGGGAGCTCTCGCAGAGCCAGCTCGCGCTGGCCGGGGCGGCCGGCATCCGCACCTCGCTCTTCCGCCCGCCCTACTCGTCGTACTCCCACCTCATGGACAACAAGTCCTGGCCGGTGACCGAGTACATCGGCAGCAAGGGCTACATCACCATCGTCAACGACACCGACAGCCAGGACTGGCGCAGGCCCGGTGTCGACCAGATCATCCGCAACGCCACGCCGGAGAACGGCGAGGGCGCCATCGTGCTGATGCACGACTCCGGCGGTGACCGCTCCCAGACCGTGGCCGCGCTCGACCGGTTCATCTCGGGGCTCAAGGGCGAGGGCTACCGCTTCGACACCCTGACCGCCACCCTCGACGCCCCCAGCGCGCACACCCCGGTCGCCGGGCTCGACGCGCTGAAGGGCGACGCGTGGGTCTTCCTCGTCCAGGCCTCCGAGAAGACGACCGGCGTTCTCGTCGCCGGGCTCGCCGTCGTCGGTGTGCTGGTCTTCGCCCGGCTCGGGCTGATGCTGATCCTCTCCGTGGCGCACGCCCGCCGGGTCCGCCGTCGGGGCTTCCGCTGGGGCGAGACCGTCACGGAACCGGTATCCGTCCTCGTGCCCGCCTACAACGAGGCCAAGTGCATCGAGCAGACGGTCCGTTCCCTGGTCGCCAGCGACCACCCCATCGAGGTGCTGGTCATCGACGACGGCTCCAGCGACGGCACCGCGCGCATCGTCGAGAACCTCGGCCTGCCCGGCGTACGCGTCATCCGCCAGATGAACGCGGGCAAGCCCGCGGCCCTCAACCGGGGCATCGCCAACGCCCGGTACGACCTCATCGTGATGATGGACGGCGACACCGTCTTCGAACCGGCCACCGTCCGCGAACTCGTGCAGCCCTTCGGCGACCCGCGCGTCGGCGCCGTCGCGGGCAACGCCAAGGTCGGCAACCGGGACTCGCTGATCGGCGCCTGGCAGCACATCGAGTACGTGATGGGCTTCAACCTCGACCGCCGCATGTACGACGTGCTGCGCTGCATGCCGACCATCCCCGGCGCGGTCGGCGCCTTCCGGCGCAGCGCGCTGGAGCGGGTGGGCGGCATGAGCGAGGACACGCTCGCCGAGGACACCGACATCACCATGGCCCTGCACCGCGACGGCTGGCACGTCGTGTACGCGGAGAAGGCCCTCGCCTGGACCGAGGCCCCCGAGTCCGTCCAGCAGCTCTGGTCCCAGCGCTACCGCTGGTCGTACGGCACGATGCAGGCGATCTGGAAGCACCGCCGGTCCCTCGTGGAGAGCGGGCACTCGGGCCGCTTCGGGCGGGTGGGACTGCCGCTGGTGGCGATGTTCATGGTCGTGGCGCCGCTGCTGGCCCCGCTCATCGACGTGTTCCTGCTGTACGGGCTGGTGTTCGGCCCGACGGAGAAGACCATCGGCGCCTGGCTGGGCGTCCTCGCGGTGCAGGGCGTGTGCGCGGCCTACGCGTTCCACCTCGACAAGGAACGCATGACCCACCTGATCTCGCTCCCGCTCCAGCAGCTCCTGTACCGCCAGCTCATGTACGTCGTACTGCTCCAGTCCTGGATCACCGCCCTCACCGGCGGCCGGCTGCGCTGGCAGAAGCTGCGGCGCACCGGCGCGGTCGGCCTGCCCGGGCCGGGCAGCGGCACGCCCCAGCAGCCGGTGGGCGGGAGGCAGGCCTGATGACCACACACCCCGAAGCCGTCGCCCCCGCCCCGGAGAAGGAGCGGACCGGCCGCACCGGCCCCGTCCGCGACCGGTACTTCGACCTGCTGCGCGCCCTCGCCCTGTTCCGTGTCGTGCTCTACCACCTGACGGGCTGGGCCTGGCTGCCGCTGGTGTTCCCGTCGATGGGCGTGATGTTCGCCCTCGCCGGCAACCTCATGGCCCGCTCCCTCAAGCGTCCGCCCGTGCAGGTGATCCGCGGCCGGCTGCGGCGGCTGCTGCCCCCGCTGTGGCTGCTGGGCGTCGTCGGCGTCACCGGCATGGTCCTCCAGGGCTGGGGACCGGACGCCGATGGCCATCCCGGCTGGTGGTGGCTCCACCTCACCTTCTGGATCGTCCCGCTCAGCGACCCGCCCTACGGTGAGGGCCTGCCCGGCGTCCACGGCTTCATCGGCGAGGACTGGGCCGCCGAACTCGCCGGCCCGCTCTGGTACATCCGCGCCTACCTCTGGTTCGTGCTGCTGTCCCCGCTGCTCCTGAAGGCCCTGCGCGCCCTTCCGGTGGTCACGCTCCTCGCGCCGATCGCCCTGGCGGTCGCCTTCGAGCACAGCTACCTCGCCCTGCCCGGCGAGCGGTTCCCCTCGGCGCTCACCGACTTCTCCACCTTCGGCGCCTGCTGGATCCTCGGCATGGCCCACCAGGAGGGCGTCCTCAAGCGGCTGCCGCGCTACATCGTCCCGTCCGTGGCACCCGTCATCGCCCTGGTGGGCCTCTGGTACGCCCTGCGCCATGACTTCTCCGCCGGAAACGACCTGGACAGCATGCCCCTGGCGCAGGCCCTGTGGTCCTTCGGCACGGTGTTCCTGCTGCTGCACATCAGCCCGTCCTGGCCGGAGTGGCCGCGCAGGCTGCGCCGCTGGGCCGGGGCGATCACCCTGCTCAACTCCCGGGCCGTGACGATCTATCTGTGGCACAACATCTGCATCCTGATCGCCGCGACCCTGTGGGACCGGCTGTGGGGCGTCACGGTGCTGGAACAGAACGTCCCGGGGCTGCTGGAGAGCGTCTGGCCGGTGCTGTTCCTGGCCTGGGTGCTGATCGGCGGGTGCGTCCTGGCGTTCGGCTGGGTGGAGGACCTGGCGGCGAAGCAGAGGCCCCGGTTGTGGCCCAGGAGTGAGCCCCGGGTGAGGGTTCGGGGGAGTCGGAGGCGAGCGGCACGCGGCGGCTGATTCCCGTTGCCCCCGGGCGTCTCCGGTGTGGAAAACTGCCCGAGTTGCGCAGGTGAACGACTGCGATCGATGACGGGCCGGGGGAGCGGTGGGATGAGCAAGCGGCAGACACAGAAGATGCTGCGGCTGATGGCGAGCGGGGAGCCGGTCGAGCTCACCAGCCCGATGGCGTCCGTGAAGAAGCTCGCCCGGCTGGCCTTCGTCGCCCAGCAGTTCGGCTACGAGTACGCGGACGTCCGGCAGAGCAACGGCCGCAACGGCGCGCTCACGATGCTGATCCTCCCCGACCCCAGCCCGCACGCCCGGGGCCGGGCCGCGCAGAACTGGGCGCAGTATCCGAACGCCGCCGACGGTGTCTCCCTGCCGCCGCTCGTGCCCGACGCCTTCGAGCTCCTCAAGGCCCGGATCAACTTCGACCTCACCGGCAAGAGCGCCGAGAAGCGCATGGGCTACGCGGCCCTCGGCCTCACGATCGGCTGCGTGATCCTCGCCCTGCGCTCCGGAGGGGATGCCTCCGCCTTCATCGTCGCGGGCGTGATCTGGCTGCTCCTCATGGCGGTCTTCGGCATCGGGCTCCTGGTCACCCGCAAGCGCAACGCGAAGTTCGCCGCCCGGCTGCAGGCGGCCGGCTTCATGCCGGTGACGGACGAGAACGGGCGGATGCGGTACCTGCCGCCGGGGGCGCAGCTGCCCGGGCACGGCAATCCCTTCGGCGGGGGGCCGTACGGCGGTGCGCCGGGCCAGGGCGGTGGAGTGCCCGGGCAGGCGCCCGTAGGTTACGGATACCAGCAGCCGGCACAGGGACAGGGACAGGCGCCGGGCCCGTATGCCCAGCCCGCCCCAGGCCCGTACGCCCAGCCCGCCCCGGGCCCCTACCCGCCTCAGCCCGCGCCCGGGCACGCGCCCGGTCCGTACGGGACGCAGCCCCCTGCCGCGCCGTATCCGCCGCAGCAGCAGCCCGGCCCCTACGCGCCGCAGCAGCCGCCGCAGAATCCCCACTGGCAGCACCCGCAGCGCTGACACAATGGCGTCGAACCTCTCATCCCGCCCGGGCCCGGGGTGAGAGCAAAGTTCCACCGAGGTCACTCGGTGGCACAGTCACGAAACGCGTTCTCCCTACCTTCGGATTCAGCCACTCGTAGTACGACCGAGTCCCGGAGCAAGTGGAGGCGTCATGACAGGCCCTGGCACGGCACCCGCACCCCCGAGCAGGGGCGGACGCTGGATCCGGCACTGGGATCCGGAGAACGAGACCTTCTGGAAGGAAACCGGGGAGAAGGTCGCCCGCCGCAACCTCTACTTCTCCGTGCTGTCCGAGCACATCGGCTTCTCCATCTGGACCCTGTGGTCCGTGATGGTGCTCTTCATGGGCCCGGAGTACGGCCTGACCCCCGCCGACAAATTCATGCTGACCTCGATGGTCACGCTGGTCGGCGCGGTCGTCCGGGTCCCCTACACCTTCGCCGTCGCGATCTTCGGCGGCCGGAACTGGACGATCATCTCCGCCGGCCTCCTGCTGGTCCCGACCGTCGCCGCGTTCACCGTGATGGAGCCGGGCACCTCCTTCTCCACCTTCCTGCTGGTCGGACTGCTCGCCGGTATCGGCGGCGGCAACTTCGCCTCCTCCATGACCAACATCAACGCCTTCTTCCCGCTGCGGAAGAAGGGCTGGGCCCTCGGCCTGAACGCGGGCGGCGGCAACATCGGGGTCCCCGTGGCGCAGCTGGTCGCGCTGGCGATCATCGGTGCCGGTGGCGGCCCGCGCGTGCTGCTGGGGATCTACATCCCGCTGATCGTCGTGGCCGCCGTCATGGCCGCGCTGTTCATGGACAACCTGGAGAACGTCAAGAACGACACCGGCGCCGCCAAGGACGCCGCGCGGGACGCCCACACGTGGATCATGTCCGTCCTCTACATCGGCACCTTCGGCTCCTTCATCGGCTACAGCTTCGCCTTCGGCCAGGTCCTGACAAGCCAGTTCGGCCGTACGCCGCTCCAGGCCGCGTACGTCACCTTCCTCGGCCCGCTGCTCGGCTCCCTGATCCGGCCCGTCGGCGGCTGGCTCGCCGACCGGTACGGCGGCGCGAAGATCAGCCTGTGGAACTACGTCGCCATGGGTGTCGCGACGGCGGTCCTGATCGGTGCCTCCATGGAGAAGTCGCTGGCACTGTTCACCGGGGCGTTCGTGGTGCTGTTCGTCCTCAGCGGGCTCGGCAACGGCTCCACGTTCAAGATGATCCCGGGCATCTTCCAGAACAAGGCCCTGGCCAAGGGGCTGCGGGGTGAGGAGGCCGCGGCGTACGGGCGCAGGCTCTCCGGCGCCTCCATGGGACTCATCGGCGCGGTGGGCGCGCTCGGCGGTGTCGGCATCAACCTCGCCTTCCGCCAGTCCTTCCTCTCCTACGGCTCCGGGACCGGCGCGTTCGTCGCCTTCCTCGGCTTCTACGCGGTCTGCTTCGGAATCACCTGGGCCGTATACCTTCGGGGTACGGCACCGCGGGTACCCGCCACGACGACAGCCTCGGAGGCGAAGCCGCAGCTCAACTACGCCAAGGTGTGAAGTAACACCGCGGACATCAAGCCGAACCGAGCCTGTCACGAGCCGTTGACAGGCTCGATCGGCATACACGTACGCCGAACCCATGGAGTACGACGACTCGAATGCGGGACGAGAGCATGCACGAGGAACAACAGCGACCGGAACACGGCCCACTGGCGGGATTCACCGTGGGCGTCACGGCCGCGCGCCGGGCCGAGGAGCTGGGCACGCTGCTCCAGCGGCGCGGCGCCACCGTCCTGCATGCCCCCGCCCTGCGGATCGTGCCGCTCGCCGACGACAGCGAGCTGCTGGCCGCGACGAAGGAGATCATCCACCAGGTGCCGGACATCGTCGTGGCGACGACCGCGATCGGGTTCCGGGGCTGGGTCGAGGCCGCGGACGGCTGGGGTCTGGGCGAGGATCTGCTGGCGCGGCTGGGCGGCGTACGGATCATGGCGCGCGGGCCCAAGGTCAAGGGCGCGGTGCGGGCCGCCGGGCTGACGGAGGAGTGGTCGCCGTCGTCGGAGTCCATGGCGGAGGTGCTCGACCGGCTGCTGGAGGAAGGCGTCGACGGGCTGCGGATCGCGATCCAGCTGCACGGGGAGCCGTTGCCCGGGTTCGTGGAGTCGCTGCGGGCCGGTGGTGCCGAGGTCGTCGGGGTGCCCGTCTACCGGTGGATGCCGCCGGAGGACATCGGGCCGGTCGACCGTCTCCTGGACGCGACGGTGTCCCGCGGCGTCGACGCGCTGACCTTCACCAGCGCGCCCGCCGCGGCGTCCCTGCTCTCCCGGGCGGAGGAACGCGGACTGCTCCCCGAGGTGCTGGCGGCACTCGGCCACGACGTCCTGCCGGCCTGTGTCGGACCGGTCACCGCGCTGCCGCTGCAGGGCCACGGCATCGACACGGTCCAGCCCGAGCGCTTCCGGCTCGGCCCGCTCGTCCAGCTCCTCTGCCAGGAGCTGCCCGGGCGGGCGCGCTCGCTGCCGATCGCCGGGCACCGGGTGGAGATCCGCGGCCACGCCGTCCTGGTCGACGGCGACCTCAAGCCCGTCCCGCCCGCCGGCATGGCCCTCCTGCGCGCCCTCTCCCGCCGCCCCGGCTGGGTCGTAGCCCGCGCCGACCTCCTGCGCGCCCTGCCCGGCGCCGGCCGCGACGAACACGCCGTCGAAACCGCCATGGCCCGCCTCCGCACCGCCCTCGGCGCCCCCAAACTGATCCAGACGGTGGTCAAACGCGGCTACCGCCTGGCCCTGGACCCGGCAGCGGAAACGAAGTACGCGGACGCGTGACGCTCCGCAGGGGTCGAGCGGCACACCGCGACTACGCACGCGGCGTGCTCAACCCGACGCCTGCCGCAGCACCGCGCCACGCGGCGGCCCGACGGGAAGCCTCGACGACATCGACGGCGGTCCCCCCGGGGCGCGACCGCCAACACCCCTGGCCTCCGCCCGGCTCGGGCGGGGGGCGACGGCCTACGGTCCCCCGGCTGGTCCTCGCGGGGTGACACCGATGCCCCGGGAGGCGAACTGCTGGCGGTCCTCCCCTGGGCGACCGCCGACACCCCGGCCCGCCCGGATCCGGCGGGCAGCCGGGGGCGACGACTGACGATCCCCTCCCGCGATGTCGAGGACGGCGGTCCCTCTCCGTTGTCGTCGGCGGCGACAGCCGCCTGCGCCCAGCCCGGGCGGGCGCTCACGCGGATGAGCTGCGCCGCGACTGGGCCGAGGGCATCGCGGGCTGGGCCTAGGCCAACAGTCCGGGCCGAGGGGCGCCGGTGTGCGGAGCTGTGCTGTCGCTCGGCCCACAGTCCGCTGCGGGCCCTCGGCGGCAGCGCCTCGTGGATCGCGCACCGGCGGCTCAGCGGGTACGCCGACCAGCGGCAGCACCTTCAACGAGGAACACGGCAGGCGAGCTCGCCCTCGAAAAGCGCCGGTGTCGGTGGCGAAGGCCAGGGCCGGGTCCCGGGATCCGCCGCTGTGCGGGGCTCAGCTCCGGGCGGTCGGCGGCGAAGCGTCGCGTGGCCGGGCTGGAGGCACCGGCGGACGTGGCCGCTCCGCGAGCCCTCGCCGAGGCCCTGTCATACGAAACCCTGTCGGATGGCCGTGTCGCGGCCGGACCCAGACACCCGCCGACAAGGCCTCTCCGCGACACCGGCCGACGAAGCCGCTCCGCGAGCCTCCCCAGCGGCACCAACGTCCGAGGCCCTGTCGCGGCCGGCCCCGAACACCGCCCGACGAGGCCTCTTCGAGAGCCGCCCCGGAACGCCCCGTCGCCCGCCCCCGACACCGCCCCCTGGCCGGAACCCCCACCCCCGTCGGCCGGTCATCGGTGTCAGCCCCGTGTCGAGGGGTTTCCGGCGGGGGAGTGGGCAGGCACTGTATGAGGGAACGGTTTCCCAGCCCTCTCACTGGCATCTCACCGGCCCTCTCGCGACCGGGGTGAACCCCTAGGCGGTGACAGGCACATGGCACTGGGTACGGCCACGGCCCCGTACGAGCTGCGGTTCGATGCCGGGCGGATCTGCCTGGATC
This sequence comes from Streptomyces koelreuteriae, assembly GCF_018604545.1. Classification (GTDB taxonomy): domain Bacteria; phylum Actinomycetota; class Actinomycetes; order Streptomycetales; family Streptomycetaceae; genus Streptomyces; species Streptomyces koelreuteriae. Next base: position 5,150,167 of record NZ_CP075896.1, read on the forward strand.
TGCTCTCCACCACGCATCCGGAGGAGCGGCTCGACTCCGTGGACGTGCTGCGCGCCTGGATCACCGGCTCCGGTCTCGTCCCGGCGGACACCGCTCTGGCCCACGCCGACTCCGGCTGGCTCGCGGCCTTCCGTGAACTGCGCGACCAGGTCGGGAGGTTGGTCCGCGGCTGGTCGGCGCCCCGGGCCCGGGCGTACGACTTCGCGCTCGCGCGCGTCAACGATCTGGCCACTTTCGCACCGCCCGCCCCACGGGCCGTTCGCGACGGAGACGGTGAACTCATACGGCAGTTGGACGACCCGCCCGACTGCGCCGCCCTGCTCGCGGCCGTCGCCCGGGACGCCGTCGACCTGCTCACCGACCCCGTCGCCCGCGCGGCGCTGCGCCAGTGCGAAGGGGACAACTGCCCCATCGTGTACCTCGACACCTCCCGGGGACGCAGGAGGCGTTGGTGCTCCAGTGAGGTTTGCGGGAACCGCGAACGGGTCGCCCGGCATCGCCGTCGCGCCGCACTCGCACGGGCTTAAATCCCTTTTGCCCATCACGGCACCGCCGTTGCGTGGCAACTGCAACCAATTCCCTTGTCCTAAATGACACTTCTGCGAACGCGCTGTCGAAGTGATTTCGATTACATACCGTTTACCTACGCCACCGTAGGGAAGCCCTGAGTTGATCTTGCTCATGTGGCGGAAATGTGAAGATCGCGGGGTGGGAATGTGACCCCATGTCCAGCTCGTCACGTCATCTCGAAGAAATCTGTCGCCTCTCGTTGAACGCCCAACCGCTCGCTTGCGTACGGCATGTGGAGCGACCGACTGGGGGAACCCCCGGACACCGGAGGTGGGCGTGCGCAAGGATTCCGTCGTGGCCAATGAACGTGCACCGAGGGCCCGACATCGCATGTCCCAGCCCTCGGAACCCGACGAGGAGCTGATGCGTGCTCTGTACAGAGAACACGCCGGTCCCCTGCTGGCTTACGTCCTGCGACTGGTCGCCGGAGACCGGCAGCGCGCCGAGGACGTCGTGCAGGAGACGCTCATCCGTGCCTGGAAGAACGCCGGTCAGCTCAATCGGGCGACCGGATCGGTACGCCCCTGGCTGGTGACGGTCGCCCGGCGCATCGTCATCGACGGCCACCGCAGCCGGCAGGCCCGGCCGCAGGAGGTCGACCCGTCGCCGCTGGAGGTCATCCCCGCGGAGGACGAGATCGACAAGGCGCTGTGGCTGATGACTCTGTCGGACGCACTCGACGACCTGACCCCCGCCCACCGGGAGGTGCTCGTCGAGACGTACTTCAAGGGGCGTACCGTCAATGAGGCGGCCGAGACCCTGGGCATACCCAGCGGCACCGTCCGCTCCAGGGTGTTCTACGCCCTGCGTTCGATGAAGCTGGCACTGGAGGAGCGGGGGGTGACGGCGTGATGAGTGTTTACGGGGGTAACCAAGGGTTCGGTACGGGAGGCATGGGTATGTCAGGACCCATGCAGGAATCCCCGGTGCCGAACGAGCACGAGACCGTCGGCGCCTACGCCCTCGGCATCCTCGACGACGCCGAAGCAACCGCTTTCGAAGCCCACCTCGCGGGCTGCGAATGGTGCGCCCAGCAGCTCGACGAGCTGGCCGGCATGGAGCCGATGCTCGCCGCCCTCGCCGACCTGCCCGGCTCCGGCACACCCGCGATCGGCGAGTCGCTGTCCGCGAAGCCCCGGCCGCGCCTGGTGGAGAAGCTCGTCGACGAGGTCGCCGAGCGCCGCGCCCAGAAGCGCCGCCGCAGCTTCTACATGGTGGCCGCGTCCGCCGCGCTGATCGCCGGCGGTCCCTTCGTCGCGGTCGCGACGAACGGCGGCGGCGACAGCTCCGGCGCGGAGAACCGCCCGCTCTCCGCGAGCCCGGCCAAGGAAGCCTTCAACGGCATCTCCGACAAGATCACGGCCACCGACCCGACCACCAAGGTCACCGCGACGGTCGCCCTCCAGAAGAAGGACTGGGGCACCGGCATGGTCCTGGAGGCGAAGAACCTCAAGGGCCCGCTGAAGTGCGCCCTCGTCGCGGTCGGGAAGAACGGCGAGCGCGAGACGCTCTCCTCCTGGTCCGTCCCGAACTGGGGCTACGGCATCCCGGACGCCACGACCGAGAAGGCCAAGGAGCCGCTGTACGTCCAGGGCGGCGCCGCCTTCCAGCCCAACGAGATCGACCACTTCGAGATCGTGACCTTCGACGGCAAGCGCCTGGTCGAGGTCGACGCGTAGCCTTTCGGGGTCCCCTTCGCGTACGGTAGACGGCTGCCATGCACGTCAGAAGGGGGCCCGGTGGCCGCTCAGGCTCAACAGGAAACCGCGCTCGAAGACTCCCTGAGAGACCGCGAGATCAGCGTCGAACAGGAACACCTCGACCGGGTGTACCGACGCCTCGAGGAGAAGATCCACGAGGCCGAGTTCCTCATGAACGACGCGGCCCAGCGCGGCCAGGTCGGCACGCCCGGCGCACTCGCCGAACGGGACGCGCAGGTCTTCCGGGCGGGCGTCCACCTCAACCGGCTCAACAACGAGTTCGAGGACTTCCTCTTCGGCCGTATCGACCTGCTGACCGGCAAGGACGGCAAGAAGGGCCCCGACGGCGCGTACACAGCGGTGGAGCCCGCCGAGGGCGCCGTTCGCGCGGACGACACCGCCGACATCGCCGAGACCCTGCACATCGGCCGCATCGGCGTCCTCGACCAGGACTACGCCCCGCTGGTCATCGACTGGCGGGCCCCGGCCGCCGCCCCCTTCTACCGCTCCACCCCCGTCGACCCCGGCCGGGTCGTCCGCCGCCGTGTGATCCGCTCCAAGGGCCGCAAGGTGCTCGGCGTCGAGGACGACCTGATGCGCCCCGAGCTGACGGCCTTCCTCGACGGCGACGAACTGCCCGTCATCGGAGACGGCGCCCTGATGGCCGCGCTCGGCCAGGCCCGCAGCCACACCATGCGCGACATCGTCGCCTCCATCCAGGCCGAACAGGACCTGGTCATCCGCGCCCCCGCCGCCTCCGTGACCTATGTCGAAGGCGGCCCCGGCACCGGCAAGACCGCCGTGGCCCTGCACCGCGCGGCCTACCTCCTCTACCAGGACCGGCGCCGGTACGCGGGCGGCATCCTGATCGTCTCCCCGACCCCGCTGCTCGTCGCCTACACCGAGGGCGTGCTGCCCTCCCTCGGCGAGGAGGGCCAGGTCGCCATCCGCGCCATCGGTTCCCTCGTCGACGGCAGCGAGGCCACGCTCTACGACGCCCCGTCCGTGGCCCGCGCCAAGGGCTCCTACCGCATGCTCAAGGTGCTGCGGAAGGCCGCCCGCGGTGCCCTGGAGCTCAACGACACGCCGACCCGCCTGCGCGTGGTCGCCTTCGGCCGCCGACTTGAGCTGGAGGACCGGGAACTGCAGGGCATCCGCCGCGCCGCCCTCGGCGGCACCGCCCCCGTCAACCTGCTGCGCCCGCGCGCCCGCAAGCTGCTCCTGGACGCCCTGTGGGAGCAGTCCGGCTCGGCCAACCGGCACAGCGATCCGGAGCTGGCCGCCGAGCTGCGCTCCTCCTTCGACGAGGACATCACCTCCGAGGACGCCTTCATCGCCTTCCTCGACGCCTGGTGGCCGGAGCTGACCCCGGCTGCCGTCCTGGACGCCATGAGCGACGAGCGGCGCCTCGGCCGCTGGGCCCGGCGGATCCTCAACCCCGGGGAGGTCCGCAAGGTCGCCCGCTCCCTCAAGCGCGACGGCCGCTCCGTGCACGACATCGCCCTGCTCGACGAGCTCCAGGCCGTCCTCGGCGCCCCCGCCCGCCCCCGGAAGAAGCGCGAGCTCGACCCGCTGGACCAGCTCACCGGCCTGGAGGAGCTGATGCCGGTGCGCGAGGAGTCCCAGCGCGAGCGGGCCGAGCGACTCGCCCAGGAACGCACCGAGTACGCGCACGTCATCGTCGACGAGGCGCAGGACCTCACCCCCATGCAGTGGCGCATGGTCGGCCGCCGCGGCCGGCACGCCACCTGGACGGTCGTCGGCGACCCGGCCCAGTCCTCCTGGTCCGACCCGGACGAGGCCGCCGAGGCCCGCGACGAGGCCCTCGGCACCCGCCCGCGCCGACGCTTCGAACTCACCGTGAACTACCGCAACCCGGCCGAGATCGCCGAGCTGGCCTCGAAGGTGCTGGCGCTGGCCATGCCCGGCTCCGAGTCCCCGAGAGCGGTCCGCTCCACCGGCGTCGAACCCCGCTTCACGGTCGTCGAGGACAGCCTCGGCGAAACCGTCCGCGAGGAGGCGGCCCGGCTGCTGGAGCGCGTCGACGGCACGGTCGGCGTGGTCGTCGCCATGCAGCGCCGCGCGGAGGCCCGGCGCTGGCTCGCCGGGCTCGGCGACCGGGTGGTGGCCCTCGGCAGCCTGGAGGCCAAGGGCCTGGAGTACGACGCGACGATCGTGGTCTCCCCGGCGGAGATCGCCGACGAGTCCCCGGCCGGACTGCGTGTGCTCTACGTCGCGCTGACCCGGGCCACCCAGCAGCTCACGGTCGTCTCGGCGGAGCGGGACGAGCCCGACGCGGCGGGAGTTCCGGACCTGCTGAGGGACTGATCCCGGCCGTCCGACGGACCGCGGCCCGATACCCACTTGCCGGCGAAATGAACTCCCGGTACGGGAATGGCCTTACGGGATCTGTTTGTTAGCCTGGATGTGGCACCGGCTCGATCCAAGCCCCCGGGCCCAACCTTCGTCGCTACGAGCGACCACTTGCCGCGAGGCGAGCATGGCGGGTCGGTGCCACTTAATCTTTTCAGGGGACTTGCGCAGAGACCCACGTCCGACGTGACGTGGGTCTCTTTTTGCTGGCCCGTTTCGCGAACAAAAAGTTCGCAATCGGAGGCGGCTACCAGCTACCCAGCGGTAGGTGCGACTATCGGACGGCACAACTCAGCGTCAGGTGAAAGCAGAGGAAGTCGGCCATGGCAACGGCGCCCAGCGTCTCCTACTCGATGACGGTCCGGCTGGAGGTGCCCGCGAGCGGAACCGCCGTCTCGCAGCTCACCACCGCCGTGGAGTCCTCCGGAGGCTCGGTGACCGGCCTCGACGTCACCGCGTCCGGTCACGAGAAGCTCCGTATCGACGTCACCATCGCGGCCTCGTCGACCGCGCACGCGGACGAGATCGTCGAGGAACTCCGCGGCATCGAGGGCGTCACGCTGGGCAAGGTCTCGGACCGGACCTTCCTCATGCACCTCGGCGGCAAGATCGAGATGGCGTCGAAGCACCCCATCCGCAACCGTGACGACCTGTCCATGGTCTACACGCCCGGCGTGGCCCGCGTCTGCATGGCGATCGCCGAGAACCCCGAGGACGCCCGCCGCCTCACGATCAAGCGCAACTCCGTTGCGGTCGTGACGGACGGCTCCGCCGTGCTGGGCCTGGGCAACATCGGCCCGAAGGCCGCGCTGCCCGTCATGGAGGGCAAGGCGGCCCTCTTCAAGCGGTTCGCCGGCATCGACGCCTGGCCGATCTGCCTCGACACCCAGGACACCGACGCGATCGTCGAGATCGTCAAGGCCATCGCCCCGGGCTTCGCCGGCATCAACCTCGAGGACATCTCCGCCCCCCGCTGCTTCGAGATCGAGGCCCGGCTGCGCGAGGCCCTCGACATCCCCGTCTTCCACGACGACCAGCACGGCACCGCGATCGTCGTCCTCGCCGCGCTGACGAACGCGCTGCGTGTCACGGGCAAGGCGATCGAGAACATCCGCGTCGTCATGTCCGGCGCGGGCGCGGCCGGTACGGCCATCCTGAAGCTGCTGCTCGCCGCGGGCGTCAAGAACGCCGTCGTCGCCGACATCCACGGCGTGGTGCACGCGGGCCGCGAGGACCTGGTGGACGCCGCCCCGGACTCCGCGCTGCGCTGGATCGCCGACAACACCAACCCCGAGGGCCTCACGGGCACGCTCAAGGAGGCCGTGCGCGGCGCGGACGTCTTCATCGGCGTCTCGGCCCCGAACGTCCTCGACGGCGACGACGTGGCCGCCATGGCCGACGGTGCCATCGTGTTCGCGCTCGCGAACCCGGACCCCGAGGTCGACCCGGCAATCGCCCGCCAGACCGCGGCCGTTGTCGCGACGGGCCGCTCCGACTTCCCGAACCAGATCAACAACGTGCTGGTCTTCCCGGGTGTCTTCCGCGGTCTGCTGGACGCGCAGTCCCGTACGGTCAACACCGAGATGATGCTGGCCGCCGCGACGGCCCTCGCGGACGTGGTGACCGAGGACGAGCTGAACCCGAACTACATCATCCCGAGCGTCTTCAACGACAAGGTCGCTGGCGCGGTCGCCGGGGCCGTGCGGGAGGCCGCCAAGGCGGTGGGGGCGTCCGCCCTCTGACTGTGAGTATCCCCACGGCCGCCCGGGGAACGGCGCGTCGCAGGACCTCTGTGAGCAGCGGAGCCCTATCGTGGCGGCCAGGCTCAGGCCCTCGTTTCGTGTGACTCCTGAAGGGTGTACTCACGACTCGTGCGGGTGCCGGATTGGCTTTCCCGCCGCAGGTAGGGGCAGGATGCGTCTCTGGGCGCGAGGGTCTGACGACGGACCCGGTCCGGGGACTCACGGAGGACCCTGGCAGCATCGGCTTCGATCTGACGCCTCAACGGCAAGATGAACACGGGAGTAACAACATGAACCGCAGTGAGCTGGTGGCCGCGCTGGCCGACCGCGCCGAGGTGACCCGCAAGGACGCCGACGCCGTGCTGGCCGCGTTCGCCGAGGTCGTCGGCGACATCGTCTCCAAGGGCGACGAGAAGGTCACGATCCCCGGCTTCCTGACCTTCGAGCGCACCCACCGTGCCGCTCGCACCGCCCGCAACCCGCAGACCGGCGAGCCCATCCAGATTCCGGCCGGCTACAGCGTGAAGGTCTCCGCGGGCTCGAAGCTCAAGGAATCCGCCAAGGGTAAGTAATCCTGCTCTTCGTACGCCCCGGACGGCGTACGAGGCACAGTGAAACCAAAGGGGCGGCCACCCGATTCGGGTGGCCGCCCCTTTGGCATCAGTGCGCGCTCTACGGCTGCGCCGGCCCGGCGTACGACTGACGCCCGGGGTGATGCCCCCGGGCGTCTGGTCGTACGGGCTTCAGGCCCGCGTGGGGTCAGCCCAGGGCCTTGCCCGGGAGTTCGACCTTTGCGCCGAGCTCCATCAGCTTCTCCATGCTGTGCCTGCCCGGGGGCAACCCCCGGACCCCCGGCCGGACGGGCGCTGCCCGCGCGTACGACTGACGCCCGGGGTGATGCCCCCGGGCGTCGGTCAGGCGGGCATGAGGCCCGCGTCGGGTCAGCCCAGGGCCTTGCCCGGGAGTTCGACCTTTGCGCCGAGCTCCATCAGCTTCTCCATGAAGTTCTCGTAGCCGCGGTTGATGAGGCCGATGCCGTGGACCCGGGACGTGCCCTGGGCGGCGAGGGCCGCGATGAGGTACGAGAAGCCGCCGCGGAGGTCGGGGATGACCAGGTCGGCGCCCTGGAGCTTGGTGGGGCCGGAGACGACCGCCGAGTGGAGGAAGTTGCGCTGACCGAAGCGGCAGTCGGAGCCGCCCAGGCACTCACGGTAGAGCTGGATGTGCGCGCCCATCTGGTTCAGGGCGGAGGTGAAGCCGAGGCGGGACTCGTAGACCGTCTCATGGACGATGGACAGGCCCGTCGCCTGCGTCAGGGCCACCACCAGCGGCTGCTGCCAGTCGGTCTGGAAGCCGGGGTGGACGTCCGTCTCCAGCGCGATGGACTTGAGCTGCCCGCCGGGGTGCCAGAAGCGGATGCCCTCGTCGTCGATCTCGAACGCCCCGCCCACCTTCCGGAAGGTGTTCAGGAACGTCATCATCGAGCGCTGCTGCGCGCCGCGGACATAGACGTTGCCCTCGGTCGCCAGCGCCGCCGACGCCCAGGACGCGGCCTCCAGCCGGTCCGACAGGGCGTGGTGGGTGTAGCCGCCGAGCTTGTCCACACCGGTGATGCGGATCGTCCGGTCGGTGTCCATCGCGATGATCGCGCCCATTTTCTGCAGAACGCAGATCAGGTCCTCGATCTCCGGCTCGACGGCCGCGTTGGACAGCTCCGTGACGCCCTCCGCGAGGACCGCCGTCAGCAGCACCTGCTCGGTCGCGCCGACGGACGGGTACGGCAGCCGGATCTTCGTACCGCGCAGCCGCTGCGGCGCCTCCAGGTACTGCCCGTCCTCCCGCTTCTCGATGCGCGCGCCGAACTGCCGCAGCACGTCGAAGTGGAAGTCGATGGGCCGGCCGCCGATGTCGCAGCCGCCGAGGCCGGGAATGAAGGCGTGGCCGAGACGGTGCAGCAGCGGACCGCAGAACAGGATCGGGATGCGGCTCGAACCGGCGTGGGCATCGATGTCAGCGACGTTGGCGCTCTCCACGCGCGTCGGGTCCATCACCAGTTCGCCGGGCTCGTCCCCCGGACGGACCGTCACACCGTGAAGCTGCAGCAGGCCCCGCACGACCCGGACGTCACGGATGTCCGGAACATTGCGCAGCCGGCTCGGAGCGCTGCCCAGCAGCGCCGCCACCATGGCCTTCGGTACGAGGTTCTTCGCACCGCGGACACGGATCTCGCCCTCCAGCGGGGTTCCGCCGTGGACAAGCAGGACATCGTCGTTGACGGTCATGAATCTCGCGTTCCGTGGAGTCGGGCAGGGGCCAGAAGGGAAAGGGTAATCGCCCACCACCCCCCTTCTGTAAGCCTGAGTCAGACCCAGACACGTCATAGCTCTGTCACAACACGAACGGTTCCGTGCCGGGCACATGGGGTCACGGTCACTTTCGTGCGCGTGTACTGCTTCAGCGCGCCCTGAGCTGCGTTCCCTCGTGTCCCCTCATTGCCTCCCCACGCGGAGGGAAGATGCGGGATCATGTCTGGCATGACCGAGGTGTCCTCGCTCACAGGGCGGTTGCTCGTGGCCACCCCCGCCCTGGCGGACCCGAACTTCGACCGCGCGGTGGTGCTGCTCCTCGACCACGACGAGGAGGGCTCGCTCGGTGTCGTCCTCAACCGTCCCACCCCGGTGGACGTGGAGGACATCCTGGAGGGCTGGGGGGATCTCGCCGGCGAGCCGGGCGTCGTCTTCCAGGGCGGTCCGGTCTCGCTGGACTCGGCCCTCGGGGTCGCGGTCGTCCCCGGCGGAGCGTCGGGGGAGGCGGGCCCGCTGGGCTGGCGCCGGGTCCACGGCGCGATCGGCCTGGTCGATCTGGAGGCCCCGCCGCAGCTGCTGGCCTCGGCCCTCGGCTCCCTGCGGATCTTCGCCGGGTACGCCGGCTGGGGCCCGGGCCAGCTGGAGGACGAGCTGGTGGACGGCGCGTGGTACGTCGTGGAGTCGGAGCCCGGCGATGTCTCGTCCCCGTGTCCCGAGCGGCTCTGGCGCGACGTGCTGCGCCGCCAGCGGGGCGAGCTGGCGATGGTGGCGACGTATCCGGACGACCCTTCGCTCAACTGATGCGTGTGAGCTTCAGTACCCTGGGGCCTATGAGCACTCTCGAGCCCGAGCGCGGGACTGGTACGGGGACCCTCGTAGAGCCGACGCCGCAGACCTCGCACGGTGACGGTGACCACGAGCGCTTCGCCCATTACGTCCAGAAGGACAAGATCATGGCGAGCGCCCTCGACGGCACCCCCGTCGTGGCGCTGTGCGGCAAGGTGTGGGTGCCGGGCCGCGACCCGAAGAAGTACCCCGTGTGTCCCATGTGCAAGGAGATCTACGAGTCCATGGGCTCCGGCGACGACGACAAGGGCAAGGGCGACAAGTAGTCGGCGCCCGGCCCGTGTGATCCCAAGGCCTCCAGGGTGCGTTTTGCGTGCCCTGGAGGCTTTTGCGCTGTCCGGGCGTTGCGCGGGGTGCTTCCGCCGGTCACAGAGTGGTTGAGACCTCTTGTGGTCGTGTTCATGCAGTCCCTAGCCTCCGATGTGTTGTGCACAGCGAAACCTTCATTGCGCATGTTGCAACACCCCCTCGGAGGAGCACTTCATGAAGCTGTCCGTCCGTTTTGCCGGGCTCACGGCGATCGCCGCCCTGCTGGCCACCGCCTGCGCGCCCCAGACCTCCGGTAACTCCTCCTCCGACAAGGACGAGAAGACCGGCGCGCTGCGTGTCTGGCTCTTCCAGGAGGTCGGCAACACCCCCAAGGAGAAGGTCGTCGACTCGGTCGTCGCCGACTTCGAGAAGGCCCACAAGGGCACCGAGGTCAAGGTCGAGTACATCCCGATCGAGACCCGCGCCCAGCGCGTCAAGGCCGCCTTCAACGACCCCGCCTCCGCTCCGGACGTCATGGAGTACGGCAACACCGACACGGCCGGCTATGTGAAGGACGGCGGACTCCTCGACGTCACGAAGGACTTCGGCGACTGGAGCGAGGCGAAGGACACCGACCCGACCGCGAAGCAGTCGGTGACGGTGGACGGCAAGATGTACGGCGCCCCGTTCTACGTCGGCGTCCGCGCCCTGTACTACCGCACGGACGTCTTCGAGGAACTGGGTCTGAAGCCCCCGAAGACGATGGACGAACTGGCCTCCACCGCCCGGGCGATCCGCGCCGCGAAGCCCGACCTCTACGGGCTCGTCGTCGGCGGCGCCTACACCTACGGCGCGATGCCGTTCGTGTGGGCCAACGGCGGTGAACTCGCCAACGGCAAGGGCGGCTCGTACGCCTCCGGCATCGACAGCCCTGAGGCCCAGAAGGGCATCGAGGCGTACACGTCCCTCTTCGGCGACGACAACTGCCCGGCCGCCAAGTGCGCGGGCATGGGCGGCAACGACACGGTCTCCGCCTTCGCCGCCGGGAAGGCCGGGATGGCGATCGGCGGCGACTTCAGCCACACCGCCGTCGAGGCCGGGAAGGTCAAGGGCAAGTACGCCGTCGTCCCCCTGCCGGGTGTGAAGTCCGGCTCGATCGCGCCTGCCTTCGCCGGCGGCAACAACATCGGCGTCCTGAAGAGCACCTCGCACCGCACGCTCGCCGTCGAGCTGATGGAACAGCTCGCCTCGAAGAAGACCCAGACCGAGCTCTTCGGCGCGATGGGCTTCCTGCCGACCTTCACGGACGTACGCCAGCAGGTCGCGACCGAGGAGCCGTTCGTGAAGCCCTTCGTCCAGACCCTCTCGGCCGGCACCAAGTTCGTCCCCGCCTCACCCGCCTGGGCCCAGATCGACTCCTCACTCGTCCTGCCGACGATGTTCCAGGAGGTCATCGCGGGCAAGAAGGACGTCCCCGCCGCCTCCGAGGCCGCCGCGAAGAAGATGAACACCGCGTTCGGCTCCGCCGGGTGACCCGGATGAACGACCGTGGGGAATCGGCGGAAGCCGGCCTGGCCGGGACCGACACCGCCGGGGTCGATCCGCCTGGTGCCGGCTTGGCGGGAACTGCCGGGGCGGCGGGCGGTCCTGTCGGGAAGGTCGCGGCGGGAGCCGCGCGCGACCTGCCCGGCGGCCATGCCGCGCCCGCTTCCACGAGCGTCGCCGCAGCGCCCGGCGGTCCGGCCGGGTCGGTCGGGGATCGTTCCCGCGAGGCCCACGCAGAGGAGGGCGGCGGTTCGCCGCGCCGGCTTTCGGGCAAGGCCGCCGGCGGGGCGCGGAGCGGGCGTCCGGGGTCGCGACGGGCCGCGCCCGGCAGATCCGTCGGCGCCTCCGGCGGCTGGACGCCCTGGCTCTACCTCGCGCCCGCGCTCCTCGTGCTCGGCGGGCTGCTCGTCTACCCGATCTATCAACTCGGCCTGATCTCGTTCTTCGAGTACACCCAGGCCCAGGTCAGCGGCGGCGAACCGACCACGTTCCAGGGGTTCGGGAACTATGCCGAGCTGTTCGGGGACCCGCAGTTCTGGCAGGTGCTGCTCGCCACCGTGCTGTTCGCGGCGGCCTGTGTCGTCTCCACGCTCGCGGTCGGCTGCGCCCTCGCCGTGCTCCTCACGCGCGTACGGGCCCTGCCGCGGCTCGCGCTGATGCTGGCCGCGCTGGGCGCGTGGGCGACCCCGGCCGTCACCGGCTCCACCGTCTGGCTGTTCCTCTTCGACCCGGACTTCGGCCCGGTCAACCGGATGCTGGGACTCGGCGACCACTCCTGGACGTACGGCCGTATCAGCGCCTTCTTCCTCGTCCTGCTCGAAGTGGTGTGGTGCTCCTTCCCGTTCGTGATGGTGACCGTGTACGCCGGTATCCGCGCCGTCCCCTCCGAGGTCCTGGAGGCCGCCGCCCTGGACGGCGCCTCGCAGTGGCGGATCTGGCGCTCCGTACTCGCCCCGATGCTCCGCCCGATCCTGGTCGTCGTCACCATCCAGTCGGTCATCTGGGACTTCAAGGTCTTCACGCAGATCTACGTCATGACGAACGGCGGCGGCATCGCGGGCCAGAACCTGGTCCTGAACGTCTACGCCTACCAACAGGCGTTCGCGTCCTCGCAGTACAGCCTCGGCTCGGCGATCGGCGTCGTGATGCTGCTGATCCTGCTCGCCGTCACGCTGGTGTACCTGCGGCTGCTGCGCCGGCAGGGAGAGGAACTGTGAATCTTCTACGCGCCCGTGTCCGCCGCCCGGGACGGCTGGCCGCCGAGGCCTCGGCCCTGCTGATCGCGGTGGTCGTCGCCTTCCCCCTCTACTGGATGGTGCTCAGCGCCTTCAAACCGGCCGGGGAGATCGAGTCGAGCGAGCCCAGGCCGTGGACTCTCGCGCCCTCCCTGGATTCCTTCCGGCGCGTCTTCGGGCAGCAGGAATTCGGCCGTTACTTCCTCAACAGCCTCGTCGTCGCGAGCTGTGTCGTGATCGCCTCCGCGCTGATCGCGTTTCTCGCCGCGACCGCCGTGACACGATTCCGCTTCCGCCTGAGGACCACCCTGCTGATCATGTTTCTGGTGGCCCAGATGGTGCCCGTGGAAGCCCTCACGATCCCCCTCTTCTTCCTCATGCGGGACTTCGGTCAGCTCAACACGCTCGGTTCGCTGATCCTGCCGCACATCGCCTTCTCGCTGCCCTTCGCGATCTGGATGCTGCGGGGGTTCGTGAAAGGCGTTCCGGAGGCGCTGGAGGAGGCCGCGTACATCGACGGGGCGAGCCGGGCGCGATTCCTCTGGCAGATCCTTTTCCCCCTCGTCCTGCCGGGCCTCGTGGCCACCAGCGTGTTTTCCTTCATCTCCGCCTGGAACGACTTCCTCTTCGCCAAGTCGTTCATCATCAGTGACACTTCCCAGTCGACGCTGCCCATGGCGCTGCTGGTCTTCTACAAGCCCGACGACCCGGACTGGGGCGGCGTCATGGCCGCCTCCACGGTGATGACGATCCCGGTCCTGGTCTTCTTCGTACTCGTGCAGCGGCGGCTCGTGTCGGGGCTGGGCGGGGCGGTAAAGGACTGACGTGATGGATCTGATTCCGGCACCCCGCAGCGTCGTCACCGGCCCCGGCCCCGGCTCCGGCACCGGTGAGGTGCGGCTCACGGCGCACTCCCGGCTCCGCGCCGGCCCCGGGACGGAGGGCGTCGGCCACTGGCTGCGCACCGCCCTGGGGCAGGCCACCGGCCTGCCGCTCCACGAAGGGTGCGAACCCGGCGACGACGGCATCCGGCTCCGACTCGACCCCGACCTCGGCCCCGAGGAGTACCGCCTCGTCAGCGACCCCGACGGCGTCCTCATCGAGGGCGGCAGCGCGGCCGGTGTCTTCTGGGGCGCCCAGACGCTGCGCCAGCTCCTCGGCCCCGACACGTACCGCAGGGCCCCGCTCGGCCCCGACCGCGCCCGGTCCGTGCCGCACCTCACGATCGAGGACGCGCCCCGATTCCGCTGGCGCGGCCTGATGCTCGACGTCGCCCGGCACTTCATGCCCAAGGAAGGCGTCCTGCGTTACCTCGATCTGATGGCGGCGCACAAACTCAACGTCTTCCACTTCCATCTGACGGACGACCAGGGCTGGCGCATCGAGATCGAGCGGCATCCACGGCTGACGGAGATCGGCTCCTGGCGGGCCCGTACCAAAACCGGCCACCGCGCCTCACCCCTGTGGGAGGAGAAGCCGCACGGCGGCTACTACACCCGGGACGACATCCGGGAGATCGTCGCCTACGCCGCCGAGCGGCATATCACCGTCGTCCCCGAAATCGACGTACCCGGCCACTCGCAGGCCGCCATCGCCGCGTACCCGGAACTCGGCAACACCGACGTCATCGCTGCATCCATTGAGGGGGGCAACAGCCTCTCCGTCTGGGACACCTGGGGAATCAACCCGAACGTACTCGCCCCCACTGACAACACCCTGCGCTTCTACGAGGGCGTCTTCGAGGAAGTCCTGGAGCTGTTCCCGTCGGAGTTCGTCCACATCGGCGGCGACGAATGCCCCAAGGAGCAGTGGCGGAGCTCGGAGACCGCCCAGGCGCGCATCAGGGAACTCGGGCTCGCGGACGAGGACGAGCTCCAGTCCTGGTTCGTCGGGCACTTCGACGCGTGGCTCTCCGCGCGCGGACGGCGGCTGATCGGCTGGGACGAGATCCTGGAGGGCGGGCTGGCCAAGGGCGCGGCCGTCTCCTCCTGGCGCGGCTACGCCGGAGGCATCGCCGCCGCCCGGGCCGGCCACGACGTCGTCATGTGCCCCGAGCAGCAGGTGTATCTGGACCACCGTCAGGACCCGGGCCCCGACGAGCCGGTACCGATCGGGTGGGTGCGCACCCTGGAGGACGTCTACCGGTTCGAGCCGGTGCCGCCGGAGCTGACGCCCGAGGAGGCCCGGCACGTGCTGGGCACCCAGGCCAACCTGTGGACCGAGGTGATGGAGGACCACGCGCGCGTGGACTACCAGGCGTTCCCCCGGCTCGCGGCCTTCGCCGAGGTCGCCTGGAGCGCGCTGCCCGCCCCGGCGGAACGGGACTTCACCGGCTTCGAGCAGCGGATGACCACCCACTACCGGCGGCTCGACGCCCTGGGCGTCGCCTACCGGCCCCCCACCGGACCGCTGCCCTGGCAGCGGCGTCCCGGGGTGCTGGGGCGTCCGATCGACGGCCCGCCGCCCCACCGCTAGGACGTCCCGCGACTACCGAACAGCTCGAACAGGCCACGGATAATGCGCACAAGGGTCACCGAAAGTGCCAATCGGCACGCACTGGTGAACCCGTGCGAAAACGGACCATCTCCCCGATGAGGTGGGCGAATGCCTCCTAGCGGACCCGTGTCTTCGGCTCTCGCCAAGATGTGCCAGAGTTGCCACGTCCGCCCTGTCAGCACGTACCGTACGGCAGCACAGGTGGGACCAGGTGGGGCAGCGGGAAGGGGCAGCCGGTTTGACCACGCACGCACCGCAGGCGGCGCAGGCCGTCACGCTGCCCACAACACTGGACGAGGCCGTGGCGGCACTCACCGCCGTGCCCGCCGCCGTGCCCGTCGCGGGCGGCACCGACCTGATGGCCTCCGTCAACTCCGGGCAGCTCAGGCCCGCCGCGCTGGTGGGACTCGGCCGGATCAGCGAGATCCGCGGCTGGCAGTACCAGGACGGCCACGCGCTGCTCGGCGCCGGCCTCACCCACGCGCGCATGGGACGCCCCGACTTCGCGGCCCTGATCCCGGCGCTCGCCGCCGCCGCGCGCGCCGCGGGCCCGCCGCACATCCGCAACGCGGGCACCCTGGGCGGCAACATCGCCTCCGCCGCCCCCACCGGTGACGCGCTGCCGGTCCTGGCCGCCCTGGAGGCGACCCTGATCATCGCGGGCCCGGGCGGAGTCCGCCGCGAGATCCCGGTGTCGCACCTGCTGGCCGGGATGGACATGCTGCGCGCCGGCGAACTCATCGGCTACGTGCGCGTGCCGCTGCTGCACGCCCCCCAGGTCTTCCTGAAGGCGACCGGCCGTACCGGCCCCGGGCGCGCGGTGGCGTCCGTGGCCCTGGTCCTGGACCCCGCGCGCCGGGGGGTGCGCTGCGCGGTGGGCGCCATAGCGCCGATGGCGCTGCGGCCCCTGGAGGCCGAGGAGTGGGTCGGCCGGCTCATCGACTGGGACAACAACCGCGCGATCGTGCCGGAGGCGCTGAACGCCTTCGGCGAGTACGTCGCCGCGGCCTGCATCCCCGACGCGGCCCCGGCCGAGGACGGCTCCGTACCGCAGCTTCCGCCCGCCGTACTGCACCTGCGGCGCACCGTCGCCGCGCTGGCCCGACGAGCACTGGGGAGGGCGCTGTCGTGACCGACGACCAGCACGGACGGGGCACACCCCCGGGCGGCAGCCGCTGGGACCCGCTGCCCCAGGGCGAGTACGACGACGGCGCCACCGCCTTCGTCGAGCTCCCCGAGGGCGGCATCGACGCCCTGCTGGCCGCCGACAGCCCCCTCGCCGCGCCCGGCCACGGCTACGTACCGCCGCAGATAACGGTCGACCCCGCCACGACCGCCGGAACCGACCCGGCCGCCACCGCCGCGTGGCCCGTGCCCGGAGCGCCCGTCGACGGCGCCCAGTGGCACGACCCGCACGCGGCACACCAGCAGCAGGGCCACGAGCTCGCGGAGCAGCCCTACGGAGCCGACACGCCGTACGGCTCCGACGCGCCCTACGGCTCCGGTACGCCGTACGGATCCGACCCCGGGACGGGGCAGCACGGCGGGGACGACCGGTTCACGTACAACCCGGGAGCCACCGGGCAGTGGAACTTCGAGGAGGCCGCGGCGGCGGAGCCCGCGCCCGGCCATGACGTGACCGGGCAGTGGTCCATCCCCGTCGCCGGGGGCGACCTTCCGGACGAGTCGGGCGAGTTCACCACGTCCTCGCTGGTCGAGCAGTGGGGCGGCGGCAACCCGCCGGCCACGCTCCCGGGCGGCGCGCCCGCGCCGTGGGCGACACAGGCGCCGGGCGAGCCGTGGGGCCAGCAGGTCCCGCAGGACGCGCCGGGCCAGGAACAGGCCGGACCGGGCTACCCGCAGGACCACGAGCACGACCACGGCCACGGGCCGCGGGGACTCGCCGGAGCGCCCTCCGCGTACGCACCGGAGCAGCCGCCTGCCGGGCCCCTGCCGCAGGAGACGGACCCGAACGCGCCTCACCCCGGGGGGCTCGGTCATGCGCCGGAGCCGTCCGGCTTCGCCGACCACGGTGTCGATCACAGCGCCGATCACGCGGCCGAGTCGTCCGGCGTACCCGGCCACGCACCGGGACCGTCCGGCCCCGCCGGGCACCCGGACGAGTACCGCGCGCCCTCCGAGGCCTCCGAGCCGTACGAGGCACACGCCGCCGAACCCCCCGCGCCCCCGGAGGCCGTTCAGGACGCCTCACAGGCCGCTCCCGGGACCGGTGAGGCCGACGGGCCCGCCGAGGACGCCCCGGACGCCGCAGAGGGCGCTGACGGTCCCGCCGAGCCGGTCGCCGTGCCCCTCCCCGAGACGGCGGACGCGGACACGGACGCCGGACCGGAGGCCGCCGAGGGCGAGTCCCCGGACGCCCCGGCACCCGAGGACCCCTCCGGCACCCCGGACGACGAGGCCGGCGCACCCCAGGACGGACCCGCCCTCCCGCAGGAGGAACACCCCCTCGCCTCCTTCGTCCTGCGCGTCAACGGCACCGACCGCCCCGTCACCGACGCGTGGATCGGCGAGTCCCTGCTGTACGTGCTGCGGGAGCGGCTCGGACTGGCCGGTGCCAAGGACGGGTGCTCGCAGGGCGAGTGCGGGGCGTGCAACGTCCAGGTCGACGGGCGGCTCGTCGCGTCCTGCCTGGTCCCCGCCGTGACCGCCGCCGGCAGCGAGGTCCGCACCGTGGAGGGACTGGCCGAGGACGGGCAGCCCTCCGACGTACAGCGGGCCCTCGCGCGCTGCGGCGCCGTGCAGTGCGGCTTCTGCGTACCGGGCATGGCGATGACCGTGCACGACCTCCTGGAGGGCAACCCGGCGCCCACCGAGCTGGAGACCCGCCAGGCGCTCTGCGGCAACCTGTGCCGCTGCTCCGGCTACCGGGGCGTGGTCGACGCCGTGAAGGACGTCGTCGCCGAACGCGAGACACACGCCGGGCCCGCCGCGGGCGACAGTGACGAGGCCCGTATCCCGCGCCAGGCGGGCCCGGGTGCCGGCGGCGTCCACCCGTCGGCCTTCGGATCGCCCCCGGACGCGCACGGCCAGGACGGGCACGGCCCGGACCCGCATTCCCCTGACGCGCACGACCAGCCGTACGGCCAGGACGGAGGCCCCGCGTGAGCAACGAATCAGCCACCGCGCAGGCCTCCGAGGGCGTCCCCGCCCCCGAGCCGCTGCCGCACGGCCTCGGCGTGTCCCTTCCGGCCGCGGACGCCCGCGCCAAGACGGAGGGCACCTTCCCGTACGCCGCCGACCTGTGGGCCGAAGGGCTGCTGTGGGCGGCCGTGCTGCGCTCACCGCACCCGCACGCGCGCATCGTGTCGATCGACACCTCCCACGCGCGCGAGATGCCCGGCGTACGCGCGGTCGTCACCCACGAGGACATCCCCGGCAGCCCGTTCCACGGCCGCCGCACGGCCGACCGCCCGGTCTTCGCCTCCGAGGTCGTACGCCACCACGGCGAGCCCATCGCCGCCGTCGCCGCCGATCACCCGGACACCGCGCGCATGGCCGCCGCCGCCGTCATCGTCGAGTACGAGGCGCTCGACCCGGTGACCGACCCGGAGCAGGCCTTCGAGGCCGAGCCCCTGCACCCCGACGGCAACCTGATCCGGCACATCCCGCTGCACCACGGAGACCCGGACGCGGCCGGCGAGATCGTCGTCGAGGGCCTGTACCGCATCGGCCGCCAGGACCCCGCGCCCATCGGCGCCGAGGCGGGCCTCGCCGTACCGCGCCCGGACGGCGGTGTGGAGCTGTACCTCGCCTCCACCGACCCGCACGCCGACCGGGACGCGGCCGCCGCCGCCTTCGGCCTGGAGCCCGAGCGCGTCAAGGTCGTCGTCACCGGAGTCCCCGGCGCCACGGCCGACCGCGAGGACCAGGGCTTCCAGCTCCCGCTCGGCCTGCTGGCGCTGCGGACCGGCTGCCCGGTGAAGCTCACGGCCACGCGCGAGGAGTCCTTCCTCGGCCACGCCCACCGGCACCCCACCCTCCTGCGCTACCGCCACCACGCGGACGCCGAGGGCACGCTCGTGAAGGTCGAGGCGCAGATCCTGCTCGACGCGGGCGCCTACGCCGACAGCTCCGCCGAGGCCCTCGCCGCCGCGGTCGGCTTCGCCTGCGGCCCGTACGTCGTCCCGAACGCCTTCATCGAGGGCTGGGCCGTACGCACCAACAACCCCCCGTCCGGCCATGTACGCGGCGAAGGCGCCATGCAGGTCTGCGCCGCCTACGAGGCGCAGATGGACAAGATCGCCAAGAAGCTCGGCATCGACCCGGCCGAGGTGCGGCTGCGCAACGCCATGGCGACCGGCGACGTACTGCCGACCGGTCAGACGGTGACCTGCCCGGCCCCGGTCGCCGAACTGCTCCAGGCCGTACGGGACTTCCCGCTGCCGCCGCTGCCCAAGGACACCCCCGAGGACGAGTGGCTGCTGCCCGGCGGCCCCGAGGGCGCGGGCGAACCGGGCGCGGTGCGCCGGGGCGTGGGCTACGGCCTGGGCATGGTGCACATGCTGGGCGCGGAGGGCACGGACGAGGTCTCCACGGCGACCGTCAAGGTCCAGGACGGGGTCGCGACGGTGCTGTGCGCGGCCGTCGAGACCGGCCAGGGCTTCACGACCCTGGCCCGGCAGATCGTCCAGGAGACGCTCGGCGTCGACGAGGTGCACGTGGCGCCGGTCGACACCGACCAGCCCACGGCGGGCGCGGCCTGCCACGGCCGGCACACCTGGGTGTCGGGCGGTGCGGTGGAGCGCGCGGCCAAGATGGTCCGCACGCAGCTCCTCCAGCCGCTCGCCCACAAGTTCGGCATGTCCACGGAACTGCTCCAGATCAACGACGGCAAGATCACGTCGTACGACGGAGTCCTCTCGACGACCGTCACCGAGGCGCTGGACGGCAAGGAACTCTGGGCCACCGCCCAGTGCCGCCCGCACCCCACCGAGCCCCTGAACGAGGCCGGGCAGGGCGACGCCTTCGTGGGCATGTCCTTCTGCGCGATCCGCGCGGTGGTGGACGTCGACATCGAGATCGGTTCCGTACGGGTCGTGGAACTCGCGGTCGCCCAGGACGTCGGGCGGATCCTGAACCCGGCCCAGCTGGCCGCCCGCATCGAGGCGGGAGTCACGCAGGGCGTGGGCATCGCCCTGACCGAGAACCTGCGCACCCCACGCGGCCTGATCCGCCACCCGGACCTGACCGGCTACGCCCTCCCGACGGCCCTCGACGCGCCGGACATCCGCATCGTCAAGCTGGTCGAGGAACGGGACGTCATCGCCCCCTTCGGCGCGAAGGCGGTCAGCGCGGTGCCGGTCGTGACGTCCCCGGCGGCCGTCGCATCCGCCGTACGGGCCGCCACGGGCCGCCCCGTGAACCGCCTGCCGATCCGCCCGCAGGCCGCGGTGGTCACGGAACGCTCCTGACGTCCCTGCCGGACGGGTCCTCCTCGTGGAGGCGATTCCGGCGGGAACGGAACGCGCGAGGGATGTCTGAGCGTCTGGTGAGGTGGACGCGCGGCCGCTGGCCGTGAATTCTCTGGACGTGAAGTCGCTGGGCGGGTCGCTGTTCCGGGGCGTTGTCAGTGGTGGGGCGTAGTGTTCTGGGCAGTGGGGGACGGCTGCCGGCGCATGGCCGGGCGGTCTGCCGTGCTCCGCCTGGGGACGCTGAGCAAGCACATGCGGGGGAGCCCATGAGTACGACCGACGCCGGTTCCGCGGTGATCACCCTGACCGAGTCCGAGCTGGACCCGTGGGTGACGCACGCGTCGACGCGGCACTGGCTGACCGGCCCCGGACTGCCCGGCGAGAACGGCGTGCTGAGCTTCGCGGAGCTGAGCCGGGAGGGCCTGCGCACGGTCGCGGACTCGACGGGCGACCCGGAGGACCGGCTGTCGGCGGAGCTGCGCGAGCAGCTGGTGATAGGCGGATTGCTCGGCCCCGGGGGCCTGGAGACGGAGTCGGTCCTGCTGGACGGCGCGACGGGCGAGATCTCGACGACGTCCTTCCTGCACGACCGCCCCGACCTGATGGACCGCCGCCCCCTGGCCCCCTCGCTGCGCACCCTGGTCCGCTTCGCCGAGGCGACCGACGAACTGGCGGGCCTGCGCGGCCAGTTCGCCTCCTACGCCGGCCGCTACGGCCCGAAGGCGGTGGCCCAGGCGTCCCAGCACCTCCTCGCGGTCTTCCGGGACGGCACGGACGGCGAGCCGGCCCCCTTCTGGAAGATGGCGGCCCTCATCCGCCCCCTCTCCCTGGTCGCGGGCCGCGGCGGCGCCTCCGGCCTCTCCCTCGACCTCCCGCACCGCCTGCTGGACCAGGAGTTCGGCCCCGGCAAGACGGCCCGCTTCGAGGACGTCGACTTCCCCTCGACCCTCACCCACGAACCGACCCGCCGCTTCCTCCGCGAGGTGGGCCTGCCCGAGGACGCCCATGTCTTCTCCCTGGACACGGACGTCCCCCTGGCGACACTCGCCGAGTACTACGCCGACTGCGACGTCCCGACGCAACTCCCCGCGCACGCCCACCGACTGATCCGGCTCGGCCACCTCATCGAGGACAACAGCCTCGTCGTCGACGGCGAGACGGGCGCGGTCCTCAACTGGAGCGAACCCGACGCGACCCTGCACCCCCTCAACACCGACGTCTCCACCCTCGCCTTCACCCTCTGGCTCCTCCACCGCGAACGCGCCATCGACTCCCAGTCGGACCACGAGCTGACGACCGACACGTACGACCAGCTGGCCATGACGATGCTCCAGGTCCTGTCGGCGGTCGACCCCACGGGGGTCATGGCGGGCAGATCGGGTCGCCACTACTGGACGGAGGCGTTCCAGGACGAGGCGGGTGGGGTGTTGCAGGGGGCGGGATCATGGGCCGGAGAGTGATGGTCCAGCCCCCTTGCGCCCTGATTGCGCCCTACCCTGGTCCTGAACACCCCCCGATGCTCGATTCATGGGGGACTCATCCGAGCCGAGCATCATCCCGTTACCCGACCCCGACGGACACCGGCAGGCGCCGCCGGGCGTGCCGCAGCCGTGGGAGAAGACCGACCGGGCCCAGGCCGCGATGGAAGGCGCCACCGGGCCCGAGCCGCCCGCCCCGCCCGTCTGCCCCAACTGCGGGCTCGTCGGTGATCGACGTGTCACCTACTACGGCTGGCACGTCCTCCTCGAACCGGACATGCCGGTCCCGGCACACATGGTGCCCGCCTGGCACCGCTGGTACGTCGATTCCAACGGAACGGCCTGGAACAGCCGCGCGGACGAGCCCCCACCCGGCGCCGTGTGCCGCGTACCGCACCGGATCGCCTGTCCCGGTCTGAGACTTGAGGAGATCGGCCTCTGGCGGTGGCTGGACGCCGTACGCGCGGAGAACGCGCGCCGGGCCTGGAGGAAGGCCGACGAGGAAGCCGCCCGGGAGCGGCTTCCGGATGCCGGTTGATGCTGTGGAGCGTCGATGACAAACTCCGCTCCACCCTGACTGGAGGTCGTCTGAGTGTTTCCCGCACGGGTACTGGCCGGCGCTCCGTTGGCTCTGGTGATTCTCGCCGTGTCCGGCTGCTCGTCCTCCTGGGGCTGCACCGACACGACTGCGGAGCGCGGTGAGGCCGGTGTCAGGGTGCGGGTCGAGGACACGTACGGGAAGCCGATCGGTGTCACCGCCGTAGTCGTCGACTGGCGCCTTGAGCCCCACCCACAGGTGCCCTCCGATGGTGGCCAGGTCCACTTCCGCTACCGGTTCGACGGCGCCGACGAGTTGTTCGACCCTGTGGTGGACGCCTGCGCGGTCGACAAGAAGCGTGTGGCGTTGGGGTGTCAGGCGGTCTATTCGTCCGAGGCGTCCGGGCCGGACGGTGACCTCACGGGCGACGCCTGGCTCGCCGTCGAGCACCCTGAGCAGGTTGCCGGCGTGCTGATGATCCCCAATGACCAGTCCTACTACGGACAGACCTGCGAACAGGACATCAAGGACGGTGGCGGACGGCATCCGCCGGAACCAGCTGTCATGGGAGACCAGCTGTAAACCCCGGACAGCCTGCGCCGCAGGTGCTGGTAGTCGCAGTCCTTGTCTCCGCGCAGCCTGGTCAGGGCGCTTGAGGCCGTGGCGGGATTCGAACCCACGTAACTCGCTTTGCAGGCGAGCCCCTGAACCACTCGGGCACACGGCCGTGATCAAGTCCGAACTTCGGCCGCCGTGGCGGGATTCGAACCCGCGTAACTCCCCGCGAGCGGAGCTCGCTAGTGGATGCAGCGCAGGCGAGCCCCTGAACCACTCGGGCACACGGCCGTGTTCCAACTCGATGTCCTGACAGTAGGTCGGTGGGAAAGCCGTGCTCAAGGGGATCGGGTGGGTCGCAATGCGACTGCCATACGGTGTTCACAGAGCGGGGATCCGGCCAGGGGTGTACGACCAAGGTCGGGGGCGATCACCATCTCGGGACAGGGGGCAACCGGGCGGGTGGAATTTACGCTGGCGGGCATGACCGTCCCCAAGCCGAGTGAGTCAGAAGTCGTAGACGCCGCCGACGAACCCTCGTTCGCCGAGACGCGGGAGTCCGTGCTGGGGCGGGACTATCGGGCCTTGAGCGTCGGGATCGTTTCCGTTGTGCTGCTCATCGCCTTCGAGGCGACGGCCGTGGGGACGGCGATGCCGGTCGCGGCGCGGGAGCTGGACGGGGTGGCGCTGTACGCGTTCGCGTTCTCCGGGTACTTCACGACGAGTCTGTTCGGGATGGTGCTCGCGGGGCAGTGGTCCGATCGGCGGGGGCCGCTCGGGCCGTTGGCCGTGGGGATCTCCTCCTTCGGGGTCGGGCTGCTGCTGTCGGGGACGGCCGGGGTGATGTGGCTGTTCATCCTGGGGCGGGCCGTGCAGGGGCTCGGCGGTGGGCTGGTGATCGTCGCGCTGTACGTCGTCGTCGGACGGGCCTATCCGGAGCGGCTGCGGCCGGCGATCATGGCGGCGTTCGCGGCGAGCTGGGTCGTACCGTCGATCGTCGGTCCGCTCGCCGCCGGCACGGTGACGGAACAGCTGGGCTGGCGCTGGGTGTTCGTCGGGATCCCGATGCTCGTCGTCTTCCCGCTGGCGCTCGCGCTGCCGCAGATACGGCGCCGGGCCGCCGGTCCGGTCGGGGAGGCGGGCCCGACGTCCTTCGACCGACGGCGTATCCGTCTCGCCCTGGCCATCTCCCTCGGCGCGGGGCTGCTCCAGTACGCCGCCCAGGACTTGCGTCTCCTCTCGCTCCTGCCGGGCGCCGCGGGCGTGGCCCTGCTGGTGCCCGCCGTGCTCGGGCTGTTGCCCAGGGGGACCTACCGGGCCGCCCGCGGGCTGCCGTCGGTCGTGCTGCTGCGCGGTGTCGCCGCGGGGTCCTTCATCGCCGCCGAGTCCTTCGTGCCGCTGATGCTGGTGACCCAGCGCGGGCTCAGTCCGACCCTGGCCGGGTTCTCGCTCGCCGCGGGCGGCGGGACGTGGGCGCTGGGCTCATGGGTGCAGTCGCGGTCGCGGTTCGAGGCCTACCGGGAGCGGTTGACGACCGTCGGGATGCTGCTGGTGGCGGCGGCCATCGCCACGGCGCCCAGTGTGCTGATCGACTCCGTGCCCGTCTGGACCGTCGCCGTCGCCTGGGCCTTCGGCTGCCTCGGCATGGGGCTCGTCATCTCCTCCACGAGCGTGCTCCTGCTCAAGCTCTCCGCCCCGGCGGAAGCCGGCTCCAACTCCGCCGCCCTGCAGATCTCCGACGGCCTCTCCAACGTCGTCCTGCTCTCCGCCGGTGGTGCCGCCTTCGCCGCGTTGGGTGGCGGCACGCTGAGCCATACGGCCGCGCACACCTCCTACGGTTCTCATCCGGCCGCCTTCGCCGCCGTGTTCCTGCCGATGGCGGGCGTGGCCTTGGTGGGGGCCTGGGTGACGACGCGGCTGCGGGAGCGGTGAGGACCCCTTCGCGTGTCGGCTGTCGGGGCCGGGGCGGGCCGAGGCGTAATGCGTTCGCCGGTTCCCGGGTGCGCTCCCTATCGTCATCGGCATGAGCGACCTCACCATCCCCCTCCCGCCGCACGTCCGGCAGGAGCTCGACGACCTCGCGGACGCCACCGGCCGTCTCCCCGAGGACATCGCGCTGGACGCCGTACTGCACCAGCTCGCGCGGGAGTCGTCGCCGGTGCGGGTCGCGGCGGAGTCGCTCGCCGGCGCGCACGCCGACCTGCTGCGGAGGCTCGGCGAATGACCAGCCAGAGCAGCCAGAACAGGCAGGCCGGGCAGACCCGGCATCTCACCGTCGCGGAGGTCATGGCGATCGCCCGTATCGCCTTCGGCGGGCCGGGCGAGGGGCCCGCCCCCGAGGTCCGGGAGAGCGGGCTGTTCGTGTCCGCCGTGCACCGCCCGCGCGCCCGGATGTTCGGCACGGCGGCCTACGAAGACCTCTACGAGCAGGCGGCCGCGCTGCTGCACGCCATCGCCGCGAACCATCCCCTGGTCGACGGGAACAAGCGCACGGCCTGGCTGGCCGCCGCCACGTTCCTCGGTGTCAACGGCGTCGACCTCACCGGCTGCGACCAGGACGCCGCGTACGACCTGGTCATCGATGTGGCCTCCGGGGACGAGAGCGACATCTCCGTCATCGCGGGGCGGTTGAGGGGGCTGTGACGTGGGTCCCACCCTTGGGTGGTCCGGGCTTGTCCGCGCGTTGACGGGCCCGGGCCGCCGGTAGGGTGGCCCGGTTGTCATACGTAGCCGAGCCGTTTGGCTCGCTCGGACGAGCCGCCCGACCCCCTTACGGAGACCGTGACTACCACCGCCGGCACCAGCACTGCCTCGCACCACCTCTCCCCGGCGTTCCCCGGCCGCGCCCCCTGGGGTACCGCCAGCAAGCTGCGCGCCTGGCAGGAGGGCGCGATGGAGAAGTACATCCAGGAGCAGCCGCGGGACTTCCTCGCGGTCGCCACCCCCGGCGCCGGCAAGACGACCTTCGCGCTGACGCTGGCGTCCTGGATGCTGCACCACCACGTCGTCCAGCAGGTCACCGTCGTCGCGCCCACCGAGCACCTCAAGAAGCAGTGGGCGGAGGCGGCCGCGCGGATCGGCATCAAGCTGGACCCCGAGTACAGCGCGGGGCCGCTCGGCAAGGAGTACCACGGGGTCGCCGTGACGTACGCCGGTGTCGGTGTGCGGCCCATGCTGCACCGCAACCGGGTCGAGCAGCGCAAGACCCTCGTCATCCTCGACGAGATCCACCATGCCGGTGACAGCAAGTCGTGGGGCGAGGCCTGTCTGGAGGCCTTCGAGCCCGCCACCCGACGGCTCGCCCTGACCGGTACGCCCTTCCGGTCGGACACCAACCCCATCCCCTTCGTGACGTACGAGGAGGGCAACGACGGGATCCGGCGGTCCGCCGCCGACTACACCTACGGCTACGGCAACGCCCTCGCCGACAACGTCGTGCGGCCCGTCATCTTCCTCTCCTACAGCGGCAACATGCGCTGGCGCACCAAGGCCGGTGACGAGATCGCGGCGCGGCTGGGCGAGCCGATGACCAAGGACGCCATCAGCCAGGCCTGGCGTACCGCCCTCGATCCGCGCGGCGAGTGGATGCCCTCCGTGCTGCGCGCCGCCGACCAGCGGCTGACCGAGGTGCGCAAGGCCATCCCGGACGCGGGCGCGCTCGTCATCGCCGCGGACCAGGACTCCGCGCGCGCCTACGCCAAGCTGATCCGTGAGATCACCGGCAGCAAGGCCACGGTCGTGCTCTCCGACGACACCGGGGCCTCGAAGAACATCGACGACTTCAGCGCGAGCACCGATCGGTGGATGGTCGCGGTGCGGATGGTGTCCGAGGGTGTCGACGTGCCGCGGCTCGCGGTCGGCGTGTACGCCACCACCATCTCGACGCCCCTCTTCTTCGCCCAGGCCGTCGGCCGTTTCGTACGGTCCCGGCGGCGCGGCGAGACGGCGTCCGTGTTCCTGCCGACCGTGCCCGACCTGCTCTCCTTCGCCAACGAGATGGAGCGCGAGCGCGACCACGTCCTCGACAAGCCCAAGAAGCAGGGCGAGGAGGACCCCTACGCCGAGTCCGAGAAGGAGATGGACGAGGCGAACAGGGAGCAGGACGAGGACACCGGCGAGCAGGAGCAGTTCTCCTTCGAGGCGCTGGAGTCCGAGGCCGTCTTCGACCGGGTCATGTACAACGGCGCCGAGTTCGGCATGCAGGCCCACCCGGGCAGCGAGGAGGAGCAGGACTACCTCGGGATCCCGGGGCTGCTCGAGCCCGACCAGGTCCAGCTGCTGCTCCAGAAGCGGCAGGCCCGGCAGATCGCGCACAGCCGCAAGAAGCCGGACGAGGAGGCCGACCTGCTCGAAATGCCCGCCGAGCGGCGGCCGGTGGTCTCCCACAAGGAGATGATGGAGCTGCGGCGGCAGCTCAACGGGCTGGTCGGCGCGTACGTCCACCAGAGCGGCAAGCCGCACGGGGTCATCCACACCGAGCTGCGGCGCGTGTGCGGGGGGCCTCCGGCGGCTGAGGCGACGGCGGGGCAGTTGCGGCAGCGGATCGCCAAGGTGCAGGAGTGGGCGACCCGGATGAAGTGACGCCGGGTGGGGCCCCTCCCGTGGGGGCCCGCGTTGTACGTACTCGGGCAAACGGAGTCAGGTGCCCCTGGAACGTGCCCGGATTCTGGACGGAGCCTTCCGCTCAGCGAACCCGCCCCGCTACTGTCCGGCTACGCACACGCCCCGTGGCAGCGCCGCCGCGGAGCGCAGCCGTGAAGCGACGCGGTCCGGACTGGCCGGGCCGCCGGCCGATCGGCGGCCTCTGAAGCGCGTCGCCGACGGGACTCGGTGACGCACCAGCCGCCAGAGGGCCGCCGACCTCACCACTAAGGAGTGGGCGTCGTGACCGCGGAGACCTCTCAGACGCTCGACCGGGGACTGCGTGTCCTCAAGCTGCTCGCCGACACGGATCACGGGCTGACCGTGACCGAGCTCTCCGTCCGGCTGGGCGTGAACCGGACCGTGGTGTACCGGTTGCTCGCCACTCTGGAACAGCATGCCCTCATACGTCGTGACCTGGGCGGACGTGCCCGCGTCGGGCTCGGTGTGCTGGGGCTGGGGCGGCAGGTCCATCCGCTGGTGCGGGAGGCCGCGATGCCGGCGCTGCGGTCGCTGGCCGAGGACATCGGCGCCACGGCCCACCTGACCCTGGTCGACGGGGCGGACGCGCTCGCCGTCGCCGTGGTGGAGCCGACCTGGACGGACTACCACGTCGCCTACCGGGCCGGATTCCGGCACGCCCTGGACCGGGGCGCGGCCGGCAAGGCGATCCTCGCGGCCCGGCAGCGCCCGACGGCGGACCCCGGCTACACCCTCACGCACGGCGAGCTGGAGGCCGGCGCCTGCGGGGCGGCGGCGCCGCTGCTGGGCGTGACGGGCGTCGAGGGCAGTGTGGGTGTGGTGATGCTGGCGGACGTGGTGCCGGAGCGGGTGGGGGAGCGGGTCGTCGAGGCGGCCCGGGAGGTCGCGGAGGCATTGCGCTGACCACCGGCCCGTCCCCGGCCCGTCCTCGGCCCGTCCTCGGCCCGTCCTCGGCCCGTCCCCGGCCCCTCCCCGGCCCGCCCCGGGCAGGGTCCGGGCGGGGTCCGGGCAGGGTCCGGGTGACCTGATCCGGGCCGGATCGCACCCCCGCGTTAGATTGATCCCGTGTTCTCTCGCCTCACGCGCCCCCGGGCCCTCGCCGTCTGTGCCCTGCCCGTCGCCGCCCTGCTCGCCACGGCGGTGTTCGCGCCGCTGCCGTTCTCGGTGGCGCAGCCGGGGATGACGGCGAACGTGCTCGGGGAGAACAAGGGCGCCGAGGTGATCACCATCTCCGGCGCACCGGCCCGGGACACCCGCGGGCAACTGCGCATGACGACCATCGAGGCGACCTCCCCGGACACCCGCGTCTCGCTCCCCGACGTCATCGACGGCTGGTTCCGCACCGACCAGGCGGTCATGCCGCGCGACGCCGTCTATCCGAACGGGGACAGCGTCAAGGAGATCGAGCAGCACAACGAGGAGCAGATGAAGGAGTCCCAGGACGCGGCGACACAGGCCGCGCTGGGCTACCTCGGCCTCAACGCCAAGGACGTCGAGGTGAGCCTGAAGCTCGCCGACGTGGGCGGGCCCAGCGCGGGGCTGCTGTTCTCCCTCGGGATCATCGACAAGCTCGACGGCGACGGCAGCGACGGGGATCTCACGGGCGGCCGTGTCATCGCCGGTACGGGCACGATCGCCGAGGACGGGACGATCGGGGCGGTGGGGGGCGTCGCCCTCAAGACGCAGGCCGCGAAGCGTGACGGCGCGACCGTCTTCCTCGTCCCGAAGGCGGAGTGCGGGGATGCCCGTGCCGAGCTGCCGAAGGGCCTGCGGCTGATTCCGGTGACCACGCTGAAGAGCACGGTGAATTCGCTGGTGGCCCTGGAGACGGGGAAGGGGTCCGTACCCAGCTGCTAGTGGGCTGCCGCCGGCCGGGTGGCGAGCCGTAACCCGACCTCTACGAGGGTCCAGCCGAGACGGGCCCGGAGGCGGTGGGCCTGCCGGGTTCTGAGGGGCCTCGGGGCCCCGGCCTCGGCGCGGAGTTCGGCGGCGCGGGTGTGGTGCAGGGCGAGGTGGATGTCGGGGTTCATCGGGTAGTGGCCTTTCACCGCGTCGTCTGGCTGGGGAAGACGTGCGTGTGGACGCGCACCGTTTCCGCGTCCGGGGTGCCCTCGGGCAGGGGCTGATAGCTCTGGACCAGGTCGTGCATCTTGCCGATCAGCTCACGGGCGAGTTCAGGGGTGAGGCGCAGGCTGAAGTCGCTGAGATCGGTCGCGCCGTCCCACTCCTCGCCCCATTCGCTCGTGTTGCCGAGGTAGGTCGCGACCTCCCGCGTATGCACGTTCGCCAGCTCGTAGCGGAACAGGGCGACGGCTCCGCGTACGGCGGGGTCCGGGTCCTTGATCAGGGTCTCGTCGAGTTGGACGCCCCGGTCCACCGACTTCCACCAGCGCTCCCGTCCCTTGCCGCGCTCCGGGTCGTCCGCGACGAATCCGTGCGCCGCGAGCTGTCGCAGGTGGTAGCTGGTCGCGCCGCTCGACTCGCCCAATTTCCCCGCGAGTTGGGAGGCGGTAGCGGGTCCGCCGTGCCGCAGCGCGACCAGCAGCTGCATCCGCAGGGGATGAGCCAGGCCACGGAGGGAGCGGGCGTCGAGCAGCCGGGGAGCCGGTTTTTCAGACATGCGTGCAAAGATAGCGTTGCAAAGCCTTCTTTGCAACGGAATCTTTGTAAGCCCTCGGGCACGTCACCCCTCCCTGACAAACCCCTCCTCCACCATCCAGTCCAACGCCACCTGGTGCGGATCCTCCCCGTCCACATCCACCTTCGCGTTCAGCCTCCGCGCCACCGCGTTGTCCAGCTTCGCCGTGACCGGATCAAGCACCTCCGCGATCGCCGGCCACTCCTTCAACGTCTTGGTGTTGATCATCGGAGCGGCGTTGTAGTTGGGGAAGAACTTCTTGTCGTCGTCCATCACGGCGAGGTTCATCGAGTTGATGCGCCCGTCGGTGGTGTACACCTCCCCGTACGTGCAACTCCCCTTCGCCGCCTGGGTGTAGATGATCCCCGTGTCCATCTGCGTGATGTCCTGGGCCGGTACGTCCATGCCGTACGCCTTCTGCATGCCCGGCAGCCCGTCCGCCCGGTTGGCGAACTCGACCTCCACGCACATCGACACCGCCGAGGGGTCGGACTTCGCCAGCTTCGCCACGTCCGACAGGGTCTTCGTGCCGTACTTCTTCGCGTTCTCCTGGTTCATCGCCAGGGCGTACGTGTTGTTGAGCTCCGCGGGCTGAAGCCAGGTCACCCCGTTGCGGGCGTCGTCCTTCCGTACCGCTTCCCACTGCTCGCGCGGGTCGGGGATCGGCTTGCTGTTGCCGAGGTACGTGATCCAGGCCGTGCCCGTGTACTCGTACCCGGCGTCCGCGTCGCCCTTGCGGACGGCCTCGCGGCTGCCGATGGAGCCCTGGATGCCGGTGCGGTCGATCACCTCCGCACCGGCCGCCTCGAACGCGATGCCCATGATCGAGCCGAGGATCAGCTGCTCGGTGAACGACTTCGACGTCACCGTGAGCTGCGCCCCCTTCAGCGGCTCACCCCGCCCGATCGACCCCGGCTTCACGTCGTCGGTCATGGGGGATCCGCTGGTCAGCCCACAGCCGGAGGCCATCACCAGCAGCCCCACCACCAGCAGCTCCACCGCCGGCAGAGCTCGGACGCCCCGCAACCGCACCCCCACCCACCCGCACCGCCCCCTCACGACTGCAACCCCCGCGGCCGCAGCAGCAACTCCGCGATCGACGCCAGCCAGTCCACCAGCAGCGCCAGCGCCACCGTGAGGATCGACCCCAGCACCAGCACCGGCATCCGCTGGTTGGTGATCCCGGTCGTGATCAGCACGCCGAGGCCGCCGCCCCCGCCGAAGACCGCCAGGGTCGCCGTACCGACGTTCAGGACCAGGGCCGTACGCACACCCGCGAGGATCAGCGGGACGGCCAGCGGGAGTTCGACCCGGCGCAGCGCGCCCAGCGGGGACATGCCGATGCCGCGTGCCGCCTCCAGCAGGGTCGGGTCGTTCGCCTTCAGGCCGGTGATCGTGTTCGACAGCACGGGCAGGATGGCGTAGATGATCATGCCGATCAGGGCGGCCCGGCGGCCGATGCCCAGCCAGATGACGAGGAGTGCCAGCAGGCCGATCGCCGGGGTCGCCTGGCCCATGTTGGCGAACGCCATCGCCACCGGCGTGGCCCTGCTGAACGCCTTGCGGGTCAGCAGGATGCCCAGCGGGATCGCGATGATCAGCACGAAGAACGTGGAGATCACGGTCAGCTGGATGTGCTGCCACAGCGCCTTGGAGACCTGGCCGCCCGACAGGGCGTTCCGGGTGAGCGCGTCCAGGTCGGCCTGCTGGAACCAGAGATAGGTGGCGAGCAGCACGGCCACCAGGGCGGTGGGCAGGAGGGTCAGCTTCTGCCAGCTGATGCGCGGGGGCCGGGGCGCCCGCGGTGGCCGGGGCGCCTCGGGCTTCTCCTCGGCCGGCGGCCCGGACGGGACGTCCCGCACCTCGGGCGCGGTCACGCCTTCCGCTCCACGCCGAGGGCCGCGCCCGTGACGCTCCCGCCGCCCTCCTGCTCCGCGTGTGTCTGCGAGGCCCGCAGCGACTCCAGCTCGTGCTGGTGCTCCAGCGCGTCGAGCCGGTCGGCCTCCAGCAGTTCGTGCACGGAGTTGATGAGGGTCTCCATGTCGACGACGCCCGTGTACTCGCCGCGCCGCCCGGTCACCGCCACCCGCCCCGCGTTGTCGGTGAGCACCGCCTCCAGCGCGTCCCGCAGGGTGGCGTCCCGGGTGACCGTGTCGTGCACCAGCGTCCCGGCCCGGGCCAGCGAGCCCCGGGCCCGCATCAGGTCGCCGCGCCTGAGCCACTTGTAGGGGCGGCCGCGCCGGTCGAGCAGCAGGACCTCGTTGGTGCCGCCGGTCCGCAGCCGGTTGAAGATCTGCTGCAACGGGTCGTCGATGGTGACGGTCGGATAGTCGGTGACCTCCACGTCCCGTACGCGGGTCAGGTTCAGCCGCTTCAGCGCCGCCCCGGCGCCCACGAACCCGGAGACGAAGTCGTCCGCCGGGTTCGTGAGGATGGCCTCCGGGGTGTCGAACTGCGCGATGTGGGACCGCTCGCGCAGCACGGCGATCCGGTCGCCGATCTTGATGGCCTCGTCGAAGTCGTGGGTGACGAAGACGATCGTCTTGTGCAGCTCGTGCTGCAGCCGGATCAGCTCGTCCTGGAGATGGTCGCGGGTGATCGGGTCCACCGCCCCGAACGGCTCGTCCATCAGCAGCACCGGGGGATCGGCGGCCAGCGCCCGCGCCACGCCCACGCGCTGCTGCTGACCGCCCGAGAGCTGACGCGGATAGCGGCCGTGGAACTCGCCCGGGTCGAGGCCCACCAGGTCGAGGAGCTCCTCGACCCGCTCCTTGATCCGGTTCTTCGGCCAGCCGACCATCTTCGGCACGAGGGCGATGTTCTGCGCGACCGTCATGTGCGGGAAGAGACCGGCCGACTGGATCGCGTAGCCGACCTTGCGGCGCAGCTTGACCGGGTCCATGTCGGTGACGTCCTCACCGCCGATGCGGATCCGGCCGCCGGTCGGCTCGATCAGCCTGTTGATCATCTTGAGCGTGGTCGACTTACCGCAGCCCGAGGGGCCGACGAAGACGACGACCTCGCCCGCCTTGATCTCCATGCTCACGTTGTCCACGGCCGGCTGCGCGCTGCCGGGGAACCGCTTGGTGAGGCTCTCCAGCTCGATGGCGGCCCCGTGGTCACCGGACTCAGGCACGGATCCCCCTGGGAATGGTCAGCCGTCCGATCAGGACGTACGCGGCGTCGAACAGCAGCGCGAGGACGATGATGCCGAGCGTGCCCGCGAGGACCTGGTTGAGCGCGTTCGCGCTGCCCAGTGAGGCGAGGCCCCGGAAGATGACGTTGCCGAGGCCGGGTCCCGAGGCGTACGCCGCGATGGCCGCGATGCCCATCAGCATCTGGGTGGAGACCCGGATCCCGGTCAGGATCGGCGGCCAGGCCAGCGGCAGCTCGATCCGCAGCAGCCGGGCCGACCGGGACATCCCGATGCCCGTGGCCGCGTCCACCAGCGACGGGTCCACCCCGCGCAGTCCGACGATCGCGTTGCGCACGACCGGCAGCAGCCCGTACAGCGTCAGGGCGATCACCGTGGGCGGCACGCCGAGCCCCACGATCGGGATCAGCAGACCGATCAGGGCCAGCGCCGGGACGGTCAGGATGGTCGCGGTGGTCGTGGTCGCGAGGTTCCCGGCCCACTCGCTGCTGTAGCTGACGACACCGATCAGCACCCCGATCAGGGTCGCCACGACCATGCACTGGAAGACGACGCTCGCGTGCTGGTAGGCGTCCGTGAGCAGTTGCTCCTTCCGGGTGCCCAGATACTCCAGGAAGTTCACCTGGAACCTCCCGGACCCCTGCGACGCAATGCAGGAAACGAGATTTCACCCAAACAGCGAAATACCGCGCACCCGACCGGGTTAGGTGCGGAGCGTGCGTTGCGAGAGCCAAGCGCGCACACGGTGCTCGGCGAGAACCAAGCCGGCACAGCACCTCCTTTGCTTGCAGTACCGAACCGGGCAGGTTCCGTCCCGGCTGGTGTTGAGGGAGCAAGACCCTCCCGGTCGCTGACAGGGAGGGCTTCCTGAGCCAGGAATCCCTCTGTTTCAGTTGAGGGAGGGTTCAAACGTGCTCACCCCACGCTCAGGTCTCCTCCGCTGCCTGCTCCACCAGCGGGATGAACCGCAGCGGAACGGGGTTCTCCATGACGATCGCCGTGGAGGCCCGGACGATGCCATCAAAACCGACGACCCGGTCGATCACACGCTGGAGATCGGCGTTCGAGCGGGCCACGAGGCGGCAGAGCATGTCCCCGCTGCCGGTGGTGGTGTGCAGCTCCAGCACCTCCGGCACGCTCGCCAAGTGGGCCCGTACGTCGGCCCCTTGGCCCTGCCGGATCTGGAGCGTCGCGAACGCCGTGACCGGGTAGCCGAGGGCCGCCGGATCCACCTCCGGACCAAAGCCGCGGATGACTCCGTTCGACTGAAGCCGGTCCAGGCGGGCCTGCGCCGTGCCCCGGGCCACGCCCAGCCGCCGGGACATCTCCAGCACCCCGATCCGGGGCTCCCGGGCCAGCAGCAGGATGATCCGGCCGTCCAGATGATCGATCGCCACAGCAGCCTCCCGAGGTGGTCATCCTGTACAGAAAGGCCGATGCGACGGCCGTATCGCTAAGCAGATTGCCCAGCAGAGACGCAAACTATTGCGCACCTTGCCGAGCGGGGAGACCCTGCGGCTATGACGCAGACCACACACCACACTCCCGACACCGCCCGGCAGGCCGACCCCTTCCCGGTCAAGGGAATGGACGCGGTCGTCTTCGCCGTGGGCAACGCCAAGCAGGCGGCGCACTACTACTCCACCGCCTTCGGCATGAAGCTGGTCGCCTACTCCGGACCGGAGAACGGCAACCGCGAGACCGCTGCGTACGTCCTGGAGAACGGCTCCGCCCGCTTCGTCCTCACCTCGGTCATCAAGCCCACGAGCGACTGGGGCCACTTCCTCGCCAAACACGTGGCCGAGCACGGCGACGGCGTCGTCGACCTCGCCATCGAGGTGCCGGACGCGCGCGCCGCGTACGCCTACGCGCTCGAACACGGCGCCCGCTCGGTCGCCGAGCCGTACGAGCAGAAGGACGAGCACGGCACCGTCGTCCTGGCCGCCATCGCCACCTACGGCGAGACCCGCCACACCCTCGTCGAGCGCTCCGGCTACGACGGCCCCTACCTGCCCGGCTATGTCGCGGCCCAGCCGATGGTCGAACCGCCCGCCCAGCGCACCTTCCAGGCGATCGACCACTGCGTCGGCAATGTCGAGCTCGGCCGCATGAACGAGTGGGTCGGCTTCTACAACAAGGTGATGGGCTTCACGAACATGAAGGAGTTCGTGGGCGACGACATCGCCACCGAGTACAGCGCGCTGATGTCGAAGGTCGTCGCCGACGGCACGCTCAAGGTCAAGTTCCCGATCAACGAGCCGGCCATCGCCAAGAAGAAGTCCCAGATCGACGAGTATCTGGAGTTCTACGGCGGCGCGGGCGTGCAGCACATCGCGCTCAACACCAACGACATCGTGCAGACGGTCCGCACCATGCGCGCGGCCGGCGTCGAGTTCCTGAACACGCCCGACTCCTACTACGACACCCTGGGGGAGTGGGTCGGCGAGACCCGCGTCCCGATCGACACCCTGCGCGAGCTGAAGATCCTCGCCGACCGCGACGAGGACGGCTACCTGCTGCAGATCTTCACCAAGCCGGTCCAGGACCGTCCGACCGTCTTCTTCGAGATCATCGAACGCCACGGCTCGATGGGCTTCGGCAAGGGCAACTTCAAGGCCCTCTTCGAGGCGATCGAACGCGAACAGGCCCGCCGCGGCAACCTGTAGCCCGATCGCCCCCTCAAGACGGTGCGGGTGTCACGGGGCACCCGCACCCTCTCCCTCATGCCCCTTCCGGCTCCGGGCCCATCACCGGCACCTCCGTGTCCGGCGGATCCCCCAGGGACTCCAGCGCCTCGCGCGCCTCGGGCACCCGCAGCGGTGAGAAGTGCGGGTTGATCCGCAGGGCCTCCGTGAGGTGGCGTCGGGCGGACCCGTACCGCTCCAGCTCACGCTCGATCATGCCGCGGTGGTACATGTACGCCGCGCTGCGCACCCCGCCCGAGTGCTTCTCCTCCGTCGCCCGCAGAGCGAACACCAGCGCCTCCTCGTGCTCCCCGGCCCGGTGCAGCGCCCAGCCCAGGGCGTCGGCGACGGCCGTCCCCGGCTGCCGTTCCCACTCCGCTCGCAGCCGTCGTACCGCGGCCTCCGGATCGCCGTGGTCCGCCTCGAACTGCCCGAGCACCAGCTCCTCGTCGGCCCCGGCGGCGGTCGCCCCGCGCACGCCCTCCCGCAGCAGGTCGTACTGCACCCGGGCCGCCTCCGCCAGCCCCAGCGACTCGTACAACTCGCCCAGCTCCAGGGCGTACTGCGGACACGGCTGCTTGGCGAGCGCCACCCGGTAGGCGTTCAGCGCCTCCGTCGTCCGGCCGAGGGCCGCCAGCGCCCGGCCCTGCCCGGCCTGCGCGGCCCGCTGGTCCGGGTCGAGACGCACCGCCTTCCGGAAGTGCCGCAGCGCGTCGTCGAGGTCCCCGCGCTCCCAGGCGAGCTGCCCGGCCCGCTCCAGATAGGCCGCCCGCTCGGCCGGGGCCCGCGCGCCCGCCGCCGCGTCCGCCAGCGAGGCCGCCGCGTCCTCCCGCCGGCCGCGGTCCCGGTAGACGGCGGCGGCCCGCGCCAGCACGGCGGGCCCGGAGCGCAGCTCCGTCAGCCGGTCCAGCATCCGCTGGGCCGCCTGGTGCTCGCCGAGGCCGGTGTAGGCGTCGATGAGCGGCGGATACGTCGTCCAGCGCCGCGGCTGGAGCCTCAGCGCCGCCTCACCCCAGCGTCGGGCGGCGGCGAAGTCCCGGCGGGCGTTGGCCAGCGCGGCGAGACCGCCCAGGGCACGGGGGTTCCGCTCCGGCCGCACCTTCAGCGAGGTGCGCAGCGCCTTGTCGGCCCGCGGGTAGTAGGCCGGGTCCGCCAGCCGGCGCCCCTGCTCGACGTAGGCGGCACCGAGCACCGCCCAGGACCGCGCGTCCCTCGGGTGGGTCCGCAGCCGCTTCTCCCGCTCGTCGATCAGCTCCGCGAGGCCCGGCAGCGCGGCCGGCACCCCGCCGGAGACCGCCGCCATGGCCTGCGCCCCCGGCGACGGAGGGGCCGGCGGGGCGGGCCGGTCCCACGGCAGCAGCACCAGCACCCCGCCGAGCACGGCACACCCCGAGACGGAGGCGATGAGCACATGCCGACTCCGCACACGCCGGCTGCGAAAGGGGCCTTTCGAACTCCTGCTCTCCTGTCGCTCCGGGACCTCCCGCTGGTTCTCCATGGCGCTCACTGTGCGTCAGTACGACGACCACACCCGAGCAGGCGAAGGGTGCCGCAGACGGGGTTCACACCGATGGCCCCGGGTGCGAACCTGTGATCATGAGCCGTATCGAAGCGCGCAGCCCCGAGGACACCGAGACGACCGGCGACCTGGTCGGCCTCCTGCTCGACGGCCTCCCCGCCGAGGCGGTCCTCACCGACTCCGACGTCACGGCCGCCTACGCCAACGACATGGCGAGCTTCTGCCCGGCCGGCACCCCGGCCGTGGTCGTGCTGCCCCGCACGGTCGAGCAGGTCCAGCACGTGATGCGCACCGCCACCGCCCTGCGCGTCCCGGTCGTCCCGCAGGGCGCCCGCACCGGACTGTCGGGAGCCGCCAACGCCTCCGACGGCTGCGTCGTGCTCTCCCTGACGAAGATGGACCGGATCCTGGAGATCAACCCGGTCGACCGCATCGCCGTCGTGGAGCCGGGCGTGATCAACGCCGCCCTGTCCCGGGCCGTCGGCGAACACGGCCTGTACTACCCGCCGGACCCCTCCAGCTGGGAGATGTGCACCATCGGCGGCAACATCGGCACCGCCTCGGGCGGCCTGTGCTGCGTCAAGTACGGCGTGACCGCCGAGTACGTCCTCGGACTGGACGTCGTGCTCGCCGACGGGCGGCTCATGTCCACCGGCCGCCGCACCGCCAAGGGCGTCGCCGGCTACGACCTCACCCGGCTGTTCGTCGGCTCCGAGGGCTCCCTCGGCATCGTCGTCCGGGCCGTCCTCGGGCTGCGCCCCAAGCCGCCCGAGCAGCTGGTGCTGGCCGCCGAGTTCTCCTCCGCTGCCGCCGCCTGCGACGCCGTGTGCCGGATCATGGAGGGCGGCCACGTCCCGTCACTCCTCGAACTCATGGACCGTACGACGGTCAAGGCCGTCAACGACCTGGCGCAGATGGGCCTCCCCGAGAGCACCGAGGCGCTGCTCCTCGCCGCCTTCGACACCACCGCCCCGGCCGCCGACCTCGCCGCCGTCGGCGCGCTCTGCGAGGCCGCCGGCGCCACCGAGGTCGTACCGGCCGACGACGCGGCCGAGTCCGAACTGCTGCTCCAGGCGCGGCGGCTGTCGCTCACCGCGCTGGAGGCCGTCAAGGGCGTGACGATGATCGACGACGTGTGCGTGCCCCGCTCCCGGCTCGCCGAGATGCTCGAAGGGGTCGACCGGATCGCCGAGAAGTACCGGCTCACCATCGGGGTCGTCGCCCATGCGGGGGACGGCAACACCCACCCGACCGTGTGTTTCGACGCGGCCGACCCGGACGAGTCCCGGCGCGCCCGCGAGTCCTTCGACGAGATCATGGCCCTCGGCCTGGAGCTCGGCGGCACCATCACCGGCGAGCACGGCGTCGGCGTCCTGAAGAAGGAGTGGCTGGCGCGCGAGATCGGCCCCGTCGGGCTGGAGATGCAGCGGGCCGTCAAGCAGGCCTTCGACCCGCTGGGCATCCTCAACCCGGGCAAGCTGTTCTGACCCGCCCGCCCTCACTGGGCGAGCAGCTGGTCCAGTTCGTCGTCGAGACCGAGCTGTTCGCGCTCCGACCCCGGCGGGACCACGCGCAGCGTGCGCTCCAGCCAGGCCGACACCGGGGCCGCCGGTGCCTCCAGCAGGGCGTCCCCGTCGGGTGAGCTCAACGCCATGAGGACGACACCGCGCCCGCCGGCCCGGGTCGGCCAGACCCGCACGTCCCCCTGCCCGCAGGGCCGGAACACGCCCTCCACCAGCAGATCCCGGGCGAACGTCCAGTGCACGGGGTGCTCGGAGGAGACGTGGAAGGTGACGTGGACGGCGTACGGGTCGTCGGAGCGGTATCCGAGCAGGGCCGGTACCGGGATCGAGCGCTCCGGCGACAGGACGAGCTTCAGCTCCAGTTCGCGTTCCACCACGGTGCGCATGGCGGTGTCCCTTCTCCTGTTGGTGGCCCCGAGGGCCGGTCACCAGGAGAGAGCGGGCGGGGGCGGGAGCATTACGCGGGTTCCGGAAGTTTTTTCGCGCGGTGCTCCCGGGGCGTAGCACATCGGTGCTCGGATGGGGTGGGTCCGGTGGGAGCGGCCGTGGGGCTTGCCCTCGTCTGATAGATGTGGAGGCCCCCAGTTGACCCCCGAGCAGATACGGGACCGACGGACATGAGCGCCCCTACCCCGGCCCCCGGTGACGACAGGCCCCGAGAAGGGTTCTACCCGGACCCGTCCATTCCCGGATATGTCCGGTACTGGAACGGTGCCTCCTGGGTGCCGGGCACCAGCCGTCCGGCGCCCAAGGAGGGCGAGACGCTCGCGCCGCCGCCCGGTGCGGGGTCCGGCTCCGCCGCCTCGGTCGAGGAGACCGGCCCGCACTTCTTCGACGAGGACCCGGCCGAGGGCCCCGTCCAGGAGCCGTCCGCCGCCGACGCCCAGCACGGCAGCCGTCCCGAACCCGCCACCGCCTGGGGCGCCGACCGCTCCCGCCAGTCCGGCTTCGGCGGCGACCAGGACCGCCGCGTCTCCTGGGGCGCCCCGCAGGGCGCCCAAGGGGCCGCCGCCGCACAGGGATCCGACCCGAGGGTGCCGCACGCCGACCCCGGGCCGCAGGCCGACCAAGGGCCCGACGGCGCGTCCGGCGCTCAGGAGGCGGACGCCGCGTCCGCGGGCGGGGGCACCTTCGTCTTCCGCCGCCCGACGGCGAAGTCCCAGGGAGGCGCGGCGGCAGCCGCCGAAGCCCCCGACGAGGGCACGATGACGTTCCGCGCGGTCTCACCGCGCCAGGGCACGGGAAGCCAGGCGGCCGGTTCCGGCGCGCCCGGCGGACCGGCGGCCTCCGGCGGCAACGCGGGAGCCGGCGGCTTCGGGGCAGCGGGCAGCGGCTCGGCGGGCCCCGCCTTCGGCGGTCAGCCCGGCACGGCCGGGCCCGGTGGCAACCCGTCCGGACCCGCCTTCGGCGCGCAGCCCGGAGCGGCGGGGGCCGGGGCGGCGGGGCCCGGGGCCAACCCCGCGGGGCCCGGCTTCGGCGCGGGCAAGGCGGCCGCCGCCCGGGCCGCCGCAGCGCAGGCCGGTGCGGGGGCGGTCGGCGCCCAGGCCTCCGCGGCCGCCCCGACGGCGCTGTCCGGACCGCAGGCTTCCCCCACCGTCCCCCCGCAGTCCGGCGGACCCCAGCCGGGAGGGACTCCCCTCAGCGCGGGCCCCGGCGGCGGTCAGTCGTCCTGGGCGCAGCAGGTGCACCGGCTCGCCGGCACCGGCGACGAGCAGCCCGTCGCGCCCTGGAAGCCGCCGACCGAGGACGTGTTCCAGGCCGCCGCCCGGCGCCAGGCCGCGGCCCGCCCCGCCGGGCTCGGAAAGCGCCTGGCCGCCCGGCTGCTGGACACGGTCGTCCTCCTGGGCGTCAGCGCCGCGGCCGCAGTGCCGCTCGGCACCATGGCGATCGACCATGTCAACGAGAAGATCGACGCGGCCAAGCTCTCCGGCGAGACCGTCACGGTCTGGCTGCTCGACGGCACCACGTCGGTCTACCTCGGCATCGTCCTGGCCGTCCTGCTGCTCGTGGGCGTCGTCTCCGAGGTGCTGCCCACCGCCAAGTGGGGCCGCACCCTCGGCAAGAAGCTGATGGGTCTCGAGGTGCGGGACATCGAGGGCCACGAGGCCCCGGACTTCGGCTCCGCCCTGCGCCGCTGGCTGGTCTACAGCGTGCCCGGGCTGCTCGTCGTCGGGATCGTCGGCGTCGCCTGGTGCCTCTTCGACAAGCCGTGGCGCCAGTGCTGGCACGACAAGGCCGCCCACACGTTCGTCGCGGGCTGAGAGGCGGCACTCCCGCCCCCGTACCCCGTCCGGCGGTCTGCCGGATGCGGAGGCGGGGGCTTCGCGGTCGACTCGGGCCATGAGCAGTGAACCGCCCCCCGGCTCCGGGCAGCAGCCCCCGGACGACGACCCGTTCAGGAAGCAGCCCCCGAACGAGCCGCCCGGTCAGGGCGCGGGCTCGCCCTACGGCAGCGAACCCCCGCCGTACCAGGGCGGCGGCGGGCCCTACGGTGGCCCCGGCGGCGGTCCCCAGGGCGGGGACCCGTACGGCGGCGGCTCCTACCCCACCGACCCCCTCGCCGGCATGCCCCCGCTCGCCGACAGCGGCAAGCGCACTCTCGCCCGCATCCTCGACATGATCCTGGTGGGCATCGTCGTCTGGCTGGTCACCTGGGGCTTCGGCGTCAACGAGTACGACGTGGACAGCGACCAGATCGAGGTCGGCAAGTCCTTCTGGCAGTCGGGGGTCGCCGCTGTCCTCTACATCGCCTACGACACCATCCTCATCGCCAGGACCGGCCAGACCCTCGGCAAGAAGCTGCTGCACATGCGCGTGGCCAACCTCGACAACGGCGCCACGCCCTCCGTGCAGAACTCGCTGCTGCGGGCCGCGGTGCTGTGGATCCCCTTCGCCTTCTGCTGCGCCTGTGTCTGGACCGCGGTCTGCGGCGGCTGGAGCTTCTTCGACCGGCCCTACAAGCAGGGCCTGCACGACAAGGCGGCCAAGACGGTCGTGGTCAGCACCGGTTGAGGCGTTCGTTCCCGCGGAGCGGGATCAGCCGGCGGTCAGGAGGCGGCCCGTTCGCGCACCGGCTTCGGGGCCGGTGCCGGGGCCGGGACCGAGGCCCGCAGGGGTTCCGCGGGGGCGGGCTGTTCCACGGCGGGCCGGCGTTTGCCGGGCAGCGGCACCGTCATGGCGACCAGCAGCCCGAGGGCGAGCGCGGCGAGGGCGATGATCGCGACCCCCACACCCGAACTCGTCTGTGACAGCAGCAGCATGGCGAGGGTCGAGAAGATCACGGTGCACGAACCGTAGGCGAGCTGTGCGGCAGTCGGACGGGGCATGGCCATCATGTCCTCGAAAAGTGGGGGTCCACGGGGGTGTCGGCCTGGCTTTCCGCCGCTTACCGAGCGTTCCGCCAAGTGACATTCTCAGGGGCAGGGTGCCCGAGCGGAACGTCCGGTAAGCGTGACCTAATCAACAGGTCCGGAGCACAGGGGGCGCACGGGGTCATGGCGTCCACCCAGTGGACATATGCGCGCGCCTGCTGCCAGGTGGGCATGCGGTTGGTTGTCCGCAAAACGAACGTGGACTCCGCATAGTGCACTTG
The DNA here is from genome assembly GCF_018604545.1 of Streptomyces koelreuteriae. GTDB lineage: Bacteria > Actinomycetota > Actinomycetes > Streptomycetales > Streptomycetaceae > Streptomyces > Streptomyces koelreuteriae. The sequence goes on from NZ_CP075896.1 coordinate 5,192,965, forward strand.
ACTTGTCCAAGTCAAGGTCTGTCTTTTCTGCTTAACCTCTAGTCAAATGTCGTCACTTGACTACACGCGTTGATCACGCGCGCGCGGACTCCTCCATATACGAGACCCCTTCCCCCGCGCGCTCGGACGCGGGGGAGGAACTCAAGTGACCAGTAGACCCTGGACGTTCAGAGCCGCCGCCATCGGTGTGGCGCTCGCGGCGGCCTCCGCCACCGTCTCCACCTACGCGGTGGCCCAGGCCGACGACGCCTCCGCTCCCCGGACCACCACCGTGGACCGGCACGACCCGGCGGAGCACCAGCACGACGAGCACAACCTCGAAGGCCCGCTGAGCAAGACCCAGGAGGCTCAGCGCCAGGAGGCCCTGAACCAGGTCATCTCCGGAAAGTCCACGGTCAAGAACCGTGAGGGCTCCAAGGTCGTCCAGCTCAAGAGCAAGAAGGGCGACAGCAAGTACGTCGAGCTCGGCCGCGAGAAGACCGACAAGATCTTTACGATCCTGGTCGAGTTCGGCGACCAGATCGACAGCAAGTACGGCGGCACCCCGGGCCCGCTGCACAACAAGATAGCCAAGCCCGACCGCAAGAAGGACAACTCCACGGCCTGGCGGGCGGACTACAACCAGAAGTACTTCGAGGACCTCTACTTCGGCACCGGCAAGAACACCGAGTCGGTCAAGAAGTACTACGAGAAGCAGTCCTCGGGCCGTTACTCGGTCGAGGGCGAGGTCTCCGACTGGGTCAAGGTCCCCTACAACGAGGCCCGTTACGGCAACAACGCCTGCGGCGACACCAACTGCCCGAGCGTGTGGAACGTCGTCAGCGACGGTCTGACCTCGTGGGTCGCGCAGCAGAAGGCCGCCGGCAAGACCGACGCCGAGATCAAGGCGGACGTCAAGCAGTACGACCAGTGGGACCGCTACGACTTCGACGGCGACGGCGACTTCAACGAGTCCGACGGCTACATCGACCACTTCCAGGTCGTGCACGCCGGTGAGGACGAGTCCGCGGGCGGCGGCGCGCAGGGCACCGACGCGATCTGGGCCCACCGCTGGTACGCCTTCGGCACCGACGCCGGCGCCACCGGCCCCGCCGACAACAAGCTCGGCGGCGCGAAGATCGGCGACACCGGCATCTGGGTCGGTGACTACACCGTCCAGCCCGAGAACGGCGGACTCGGCGTCTACGCCCACGAGTACGGCCACGACCTCGGTCTGCCGGACCATTACGACACCACCGGAGCCGGCGACAACTCCACCGGCTTCTGGACCCTGATGTCCTCCGGCTCCTGGCTCGGCACCGGCAAGAACGAGATCGGTGACCTGCCCGGCGACATGACCGCCTGGGACAAGATGCAGCTGGGCTGGCTCAAGTACGACACCGCGAAGGCCGCGACGAACTCGTGGCACAAGCTGGGGGTCGCGGAGTACAACACGAAGCACAAGCAGGGCCTCGTGGTGGAGCTGCCGAAGAAGGCCGTCACCACCGAGCTGGTCACCCCGGCCCAGGGCGCCACCCAGTGGTGGAGCGGCAGCGGCAACGACCTCAAGAACACGCTGGCCCGGTCCGTCGACCTGACCGGCAAGAAGTCGGCGTCGCTGACCCTCGACGGCTGGTACGAGATCGAGGCCAACTACGACCACCTCTACGCCGAGGTGTCGACCGACGGCGGCGCCAACTTCACCGCCCTGGACGGCACGGTGGACGGCCGGCCGATCCCGCGTGACGGCAGCGACAAGCCGGCGCTGACCGGCACGGTCGACGGCTACAAGAAGCTGGCGTACTCCCTGGACGCCTACGCGGGCAAGAAGATCGACCTGCGCTTCCGCTACCAGACCGACGGCGGCCTGGCGATGAAGGGCTTCGCGGGCGACCGCATCACCGTCACCGCCGACGGCGCCGCCGTGTTCTCCGACGACGCCGAGTCCGCGGACGCGGCCTGGACGGCGAAGGGCTTCTCCCGCATGGGCGCGTCCTTCACCAAGGACTACGCGCAGTACTACATCGCGGAGAACCGCCAGTACGTGTCGTACGACAAGACCCTCAAGGTCGGCCCGTACAACTTCGGCTTCGCCACGACCCGTCCGGACTGGGTGGAGCACTACCCGTACCAGAACGGTCTGTTGATCTGGAAGTGGGACACCTCCCAGGCGGACAACAACACCAGCGACCACCCGGGCACGGGTCTGCTGCTGCCCGTCGACTCGCACTCGAAGGCCTTGAAGTGGTCCGACGGCACGCTGATGCGCAACCGGATCCAGGCCTACGACTCGCCCTTCAGCCTCTACGGCACGGACGGCATCAAGCTGCACAACGCGGGCGTCGTGACCCGCGTCCCGTCGTCGAAGGGGGTGTCGGTCTTCAACGACCGGAAGAACACCTACTACGACGAGACGAACAAGACCGGCGGCGTCAAGATCACTGACACCAACACGAAGATCAAGATCATCAAGGAGGCGAAGGACGGCTCGACGATCGAGCTCGAGGTCGCCCCCGCAGCGAAGTAAAACGCGTTTTCCCAGCTCAGAGCATGATCGGCGGTGACCCCCTGGCGGGTCACCGCCGATCCGTGTTTAGGTGCGTCCTGTGGTTCTCTTATTGACACCGACCGACACGGGGGGATGACCGCATGGCCGCAGGAGGCTTCTGCAAGCTGCCGAACGGCACGGTGGTGGTGGCACTGAACCTGCCCAGCCCCGCCGCCGACGGCCCCGGCTGCGTCCGCGTGCTCGTCCACTCGGCCAACCGCGCCCGAGCCCTGACCAGGCTCCGCAACCTCGGCCTGCGCGCCGTCTACCTGCGCGGCAACGCCGCCCCACCGACCCCCGACGAGGTCACGGCCGTCCTCCACCACCCCGACGGCCTCATATGGCGCACGGCCCCTGACAACGGTGTCCTCGCCCCGGACCTCACCACGGAACTCTGGCGCCCGATCAGATCCCTCCTGAGACGCCCGACGGCCCAGACCTGACCCCACGCCCCTGGGAGCGCACCCACGCACCCCCGGCCGCCCACCACCCGGCGTGCGGCCCGGGGCCGGTACCGCGAGGGCTGCGACTCGGCTTGCGGTGGGCGTGGCCCGCCCGGCCGCCCGCTGCCCGGGCGCGATCGGACCGCCCGCCACGGCCCAGGGCCGGTCCGCGCATGGCTGCGGATCAGCCCGCGACGGGGCATGGCCCGCCCGGGGCCGCAGAGGGCCTGGTGGCTCGCCGACCCCAGCCGGATGGCCCTCGCCCGGTGGCCCGTGGTCGTCCCGCGACAGGCCCGGGCCGGGATGCGCTCGGATGTGCCTCCACCGGGGCCCACCGGGCGATTGCCGGCCGTCCGGCCGGGCGGGATTCTGCGGCCGGGGGACGCCGCCGGGGCCTGTCCGCCGCTGCACAGCCTGGGTGCGGGTTTCGCTCGGGTCTGAAAGCTCGCCGTCCGGGCGGGACCCCACCACCGCCGCGAAGCGCCCGCAGCGGCTTGGCGTGCGGTGGGGCGCGGCCCGCCCTGGGCCTGATCACGGCCTCGGCCGTGTGTGGCCCCCGACCCGAGCCGGATACGCCCAGCCGAGAGTCGGGGTCTACGGTCGGCCCCGGCTCTCCGTCCGCCGGACCCCTACTGGACGACCGGCTTCCCCGACAGCTCCACGCCCGCCTCGCGGAGCTCCTCCAGGGCTCGCTCGGTGGTTTCCTGGGAGACGCCTGCCGTGAGGTCGAGGAGGACCTGGGTGCGGAAGCCCTCGCGGGACGCGTCCAGGGCTGTGGCGCGGACGCAGTGGTCCGTGGCGATGCCGACGACGTCCACCTCCGTCACGTCTCGGGAGCGGAGCCAGTCGGCCAGGTTCGTGCCGTTCTCGTCCGCCCCCTCGAAGCCGCTGTACGCCGCCGAGTACGCCCCCTTGTCGAACACGGCGTCGATCGAGCCGGAGGCGACCGCGGGGGCGAAATTGGGGTGGAAGCCGACGCCCTCCGTGCCCGCGACGCAGTGCGCGGGCCAGGAGTGGACGTAGTCCGGGTTCGTGGAGAAGTGGCCGCCGGGAGCGATGTGGTGGTCGCGGGTGGCCACGACGTGCTGGTAGCCGGACCCGGCCGCCTGCCCGATCAGCTCCGTCACGGCGGCGGCCACATCGGCACCGCCGGACACCGCGAGGCTGCCCCCCTCGCAGAAGTCGTTCTGCACGTCTACGACGATCAAGGCGCGGCGCATGGTCGGTGTCCTTCGGCTATGAGGTCGGCAAGCCCGGCCGGTGAACTTCCGAGCCTATTGACAGAGGGGAGAGGGCGGGAGGGGAACGGGTCGGCGCAACGCGGCACACCGCATTAGCTACCCGAGGCGCCGTGCGCGTACTCCGTGGGAAGGACGGGCTCCCCGCGCGAGAGCTGCGTGGCCGACATCGGGAGCCCGGCGCGCGCCGCCGTGTGCCGCTCGCGCGCCGCGTCCAGCGGCTCGCGCGCCACCACCTCGCCCCCCTTGACCAGCTCCACCAGCAGCTGCCGGTCCGCGAGAGCGGCCGGCACCGGCCCCGTGCCGATCACCTCGGCCTCGGCGACCCCGTAGGCGTCCAGCCGCCGCGCGGCCCACTTGCGTCCGCCCACCGACGTCTTGCCCCCGGTCGACCGCTTCGCCACCGGCACCAGCGGTGCCCGCGGGCCGGTGGACTCGGCCCGCGCGACCAGCTTGTAGACCATCGAGGACGTCGGATGCCCGGAACCGGTCACCAGCTGCGTACCGACGCCGTACGCGTCCACCGGCGCCGCCGCCAGCGAGGCGATCGCGTACTCGTCCAGATCCGAGGTCACCACGATCTTCGTACCGGTCGCCCCCAGCTCGTCGAGCTGCTGCCGCACCCGGTGCGCCACCAGCAGCAGATCACCGGAGTCGATCCGTACGGCCCCGAGGTCGGTGCCGGCGACCTCCACGGCCGTGCGCACGGCCTCGGCGACGTCGTAGGTGTCGACGAGCAGGGTCGTGCCCCGGCCCAGCGTGTTCACCTGGGCCTGGAAGGCGTCCCGCTCGCTGTCGTGCAGCAGCGTGAAGGCGTGCGCGGAGGTGCCGACGGTCGGGATGCCGTAGCGGAAACCGGCGGCGAGGTCGGAGGTGGTGGCGAAGCCGCCGACGTACGCGGCCCGGGAGGCCGCCACCGCCGCCAGCTCGTGCGTGCGCCGGGCGCCCATCTCGATCAGCGGCCGGCCCCCGGCGGCCGCCGACATCCGCGAGGCCGCCGCGGCGATCGCCGAGTCGTGGTTGAGGATCGAGAGGATCACCGTCTCCAGCATCACGCACTCGGCGAAGGTGCCCTCGACGCGCATGATCGGCGAGCCCGGGAAGTACACCTCGCCCTCGGGGTAGCCCCAGATGTCCCCGCTGAAGCGGTAGCCGGCGAGCCATGCGAGGGTCTGCTCGTCCACGATCTCCCGCTCGCGCAGGAAGCCGAGGACGTCCGGGTCGAAGCGGAAGTTCTCCACCGCGTCCAGCACCCGGCCGGTGCCCGCCACGACGCCGTAGCGGCGCCCGTTCGGCAGCCTTCGGGTGAAGACCTCGAACACGCTCCGCCGCTCGGCCGTGCCCGCCTCGAGCGCGGCCCGCAGCATCGTCAGCTCGTACTGGTCCGTGAAGAGCGCCGTCGAGGGAACGTCCACCGGCAGCCCAAGGTCCGCTGTGTTCATGGCAGGATCGTACCCCCATTTCGTCAGTCTGACGATTTGCATCAAGACTCCGTGCCCGCAAGCCCGTTTGTGCGACTACCCCCCTCGGGTGGCAGCATGGGCATGTGACGTCACCCGCACCCCTGGAGATCGAACGCACCGAGTCGGCGGAGGAGGTCTTCGCCGTCCCCGAGCCGGACCTCCCCTGGGTCACGATCGTCCACAACGACCCGGTCAACCTCATGAGCTATGTGACGTACGTCTTCCAGACGTATTTCGGCTACTCCAAGGACAAGGCCACCAAGCTCATGATGGACGTCCACCACAAGGGCCGGGCGGTCGTCTCCAGCGGCAGCCGCGAGGAGATGGAACGCGACGTGCAGGCCATGCACGGCTACGGCCTGTGGGCCACTCTCCAGCAGGACCGCAAGTAGCCAGCACCCCGCCCAGCAGCGAAAAGGCGTTCATGCCCGGAACCTTCGAACCGCTTCCCGGCGGCGGCGCGGCCGTCGCCCTCGACGACGTCGAGATCTCCATCATCCGGTCGCTGGCCGTCCAGCTCCTGGAGCTCATCGGCCCCGGCCCCGGCGAGGACGCCTCCGACGACCCGCTCGCCGAGCTGTTCGCCGAGGGCCCGAGCGAGCCTCCCTCCGACCCGGTGCTCAAGCGGCTCTTCCCGGACGCCTACAGCGACCCCGAGCAGAGCGCCTCGCCCCGCGACGCCGAGGAGCAGCGGGCGTACTCCGCGGAGTTCCGCCGCTACACGGAGAACGACCTGCGGGCCGGCAAGCGCGACAGCGCCCTCGCGGTGATCCGCTCCCTGGACGCGCTCTCCTCGGCCGCGGCCGGCGAGGGCGGGGCCGTGCTGAAGCTGTCGCCGGAGGAGTCCCAGCGGTGGCTCGGCGCGCTGAACGATCTGCGGCTCGCGATCGGCTCGCGGCTGGAAATCACCGACGAGGAGGACAGCGACCTCCTCTACCGCCTCCCGGACGAGGACCCGCGCAAGCCCATGGTGATGGCGTACCTGTGGCTGGGTGGACTCCAGGAGACGCTGGTCGGAACGCTAATGCCCTGATCAGTGCGGGTCTTGTGACCGGCGGGTGACCGATCGGTGTTCGCGCGGTGTTCGCTCAGGGGACACTCAAATCCGGATAACGATCGCGTCACCGCGCCCGCCTTCTATGCCGTCTTCGGCTGCGCTTTGTCCGGTTCTCCCTGTGTGGTGCGTCACAAATCAGCCATGTGATCAATGTTGCGGCCGTGATAAATCTTCACGACCGCCCGGCCGACACCACCCGAATGTCCGGCCGGGTGCGCCACCGAGCCGGCAACCGCCGGCCAGGCACGAGCGGCCCTCCGGGGCCCGCTCAGCTCCATCATTCCGGGGGGATCGAGACCCGATCCGAGGCCGAGGAGAGGCCTGGATCGGCATGGAGAAAGGCGCACCACACATGACCTCTGCGCAGGTCGACACGGAAAACGTCCCCGAAGAGGGGTACGAGCGAGGGCTCGGCAGCCGCCAGGTCCAGATGATCGCGATCGGCGGCGCCATCGGCGTCGGCCTGTTCATGGGTGCCGGAGCGAACATCGCCAAGGCGGGCCCCAGCATCATCCTCATGTACGCCCTCGCGGGCGTCGTCATCTTCTTCATCATGCGGGCCCTGGGCGAGCTGCTCCTCTACCGGCCCGTCTCCGGCTCCTTCGCCGAGTACGCCCGCGAGTTCCTCGGCCCGTTCTTCGGGTTCGTCACGGGCTGGACGTACTGGCTCATGTGGGTGGTCACCGGCATGGCCGAGCTCACGGCCGCCGCGATCTACATCCACTTCTGGTTCCCGGAGATCCCGCAGTGGGTCAGCGCCCTGGCGTTCCTCGTGGTGCTCTTCGGCGTCAACCTGATCTCCGTCAAGATCTTCGGCGAGGTCGAGTTCTGGTTCTCGATGATCAAGGTCACGGCCATCATCGGCATGATCGTCATCGGCCTCGGCGTGCTCACCCTCGGCTTCTCCGACGCCGGTGACACCGCCACCGTCTCCAACCTCTGGGCGCACGACGGCTTCTTCCCGAACGGCATCGGCTCCAGCCTGATGACGCTCCAGGGCGTCATGTTCGCCTACCTCGCCGTCGAGCTCGTCGGCGTCACCGCGGGCGAGTCCGAGAACCCCGAGAAGACCCTGCCCAAGGCCATCAACACCCTGCCCTGGCGCATCATCGTCTTCTACGTCGGCGCCCTGCTGGTGATCCTCTCCGTGGTCAAGTGGACCGAGTTCTCCGCCGGCGAGAGCCCCTTCGTCCACGCGTTCGGCAAGATCGGCATCCCGCTCGCCGCGGGCATCGTCAACTTCGTGGTGCTCACCGCGGCCCTGTCGTCCTGCAACTCGGGCATGTACTCCACCGGCCGGATGCTGCGCGACCTCGCGTCCAACAGCGAGGCCCCGCAGGCCTTCGGCAAGCTCAACGCCCGCAAGACGCCCGCCGTCGGCATCTCGGTCTCCGTGGCGCTCATGGGCATCGGCGTCGTCCTGAACTACGTCGTCCCGGAGAAGGCGTTCCTCTACGTCACCTCCGTCGCCACCGCGGCCGGCATCTGGACCTGGATGATGATCCTCGTCAGCCACATCCGCTACCGCGCCGCGGTCGACGCGGGCCGGCTGCGCGCCTCGTCCTTCCCCGCCCCCGGCGGAGCGCTCTTCAGCTGGGTCGCGCTCCTCTTCCTCATCGGCGTGACCTTCATGATCGCGTACGACAAGGACGCGCGGATCTGCCTGTACGTCGCCGCCGGCTGGGCCGTCGCCCTCGGCGTCGGCTGGAGGGTCCTCAAGAGCCGCAACCCGCAGATCGCCGAGCGCCGCGGCGACGCGGAGTTCGAGAAGGTCGGCTGACCAACCCCGCAGGACGCCCAGCCGCAGGGAGTACTCGTGGCACTCCCTGCGGCTGCCGCTCAGGGCGTCCGGCATATGGGCCGTTCCGTACCAACCCTCGGTACGGAACGGCCCTTCTGCTTATCCTGACCGGCATGCTGACCATCACCCAGGCCCTCGTCGACCAGATCGTCGCCCACGCGCGCAAGGACCACCCCGACGAGGCGTGCGGCGTGATCGCGGGCCCCGAGGGCTCGGACCGCCCCGAGCGCTTCATCCCGATGCTGAACGCGGCCATGTCGCCCACGTTCTACGAGTTCGACTCCGGCGATCTGCTCAAGCTCTACCGCGAGATGGACGACCGCGACGAGGAGCCGGTGGTCGTCTACCACTCCCACACGGCGACCGAGGCCTACCCCTCCCGCACCGACATCTCCTACGCGAACGAGCCGGGCGCCCACTACGTCCTCGTCTCCACCGCCGACACGGACGGGGCCGGTGACTTCCAGTTCCGCTCGTTCCGTATCGTCGAGGGCGTGGTCACGGAGGAAGAGGTCCGGATCGTCGAGGCCTACTGAGCAGGCCTGAAGCAGGCTCTCGGCAAGCCCAGAACAAGCTCTGAGCAGCGCGGTCTCATTCCCCGGCCTCGAACCGTCCGCGATGTGGGATCACATTCCAGTACCCGGACCGGGAATCGATACGATGACCCCATGGTTTTCCACGACGTGAGCGACAAGACGCCGGGCGAGCTGCTCGTGGCGCGGCTGCACGTCGACCTGTGCAGGCTCGCCAGCGCCATCTGTTGACGCAGGTCCCTGCCGCCGTACGGCCGTGAGCCGCGGCGCTGCACACACGCACCAGCCCGGCTGTTCCTGCGCTGCCGCGCGCCCCGACCGACTACTCCCGACAGGAGCCCTGAAGCCATGGCCATCGAGGTCCGCATCCCGACCATCCTCCGCACGTACACCGACGGTCAGAAGGCGGTGGAGGCCAGCGGTGACACCCTCGCCGAGCTGTTCACCGACCTCGAGACCCGGCACGCCGGCATCCAGGCCCGCATCGTCGACGGCGACCAGCTGCGCCGCTTCGTGAACGTGTACCTGAACGACGAGGACGTCCGCTTCCTCGACGGCATCAACACCAAGCTGTCGGACGGCGACAACGTCACGATCCTGCCGGCCGTGGCCGGCGGCATGGTCTGATCACTCATGCGCTACGACTCACCCCTGGCCGCGGTGGGCAACACCCCCCTGGTGCGCCTGCCGCGGCTGTCGCCGTCCCCCGACGTCCGTATCTGGGCGAAGCTGGAGGACCGCAACCCCACCGGCTCGGTCAAGGACCGTCCGGCCCTGCACATGATCGAGCAGGCGGAGAAGGACGGCCGCCTCACCCCGGGCTGCACCATCCTGGAGCCCACCTCGGGCAACACCGGCATCTCGCTGGCCATGGCGGCCAAGCTCAAGGGCTACCGCATCGTCTGCGTGATGCCGGAGAACACCTCCCAGGAGCGCCGGGACCTGCTGGCCATGTGGGGCGCCGAGATCGTCTCCTCCCCGGCCGCGGGCGGCTCCAACACCGCCGTGCGCGTCGCCAAGGAGCTCTCGGCCGAGCACCCGGACTGGGTGATGCTGTACCAGTACGGCAACCCGGACAACGCCGGCGCCCACTACGCGACGACGGGCCCGGAGATCCTCGCCGACCTGCCCTCCGTCACCCACTTCGTGGCGGGCCTTGGCACCACGGGCACGCTCATGGGCGTGGGCCGCTTCCTGCGCGAGCACAAGCCGGACGTCCAGATCGTCGCCGCCGAACCGCGCTACGACGACCTGGTCTACGGCCTGCGCAACCTCGACGAGGGCTTCGTCCCCGAGCTGTACGACGCCTCCGTCCTCACCAGCCGCTTCTCGGTCGGCTCGGCCGACGCGGTCACCCGCACCCGGGAGTTGCTCCAGCAGGAGGGCATCTTCGCCGGCGTCTCGACGGGCGCCGCGCTGCACGCCGCGCTCGGCATGGGCCGCAAGGCCGTGAAGGCCGGTGAGCAGGCCGACATCGTCTTCGTCGTCGCGGACGGCGGCTGGAAGTACCTGTCGACGGGCGTCTACACGGCGGCCACGACGGAAGAGGCGATCGAGACGCTCCAGGGACAGCTCTGGGCGTAGCGCACACCGACAGACAGGAAGGGCTGGGGCCATCGCGCTCCAGCCTTCTTGTGTCTCACCCCGCCAGATACCGCACCCGGTCCCACAGCGCCGGGTCCACCACCCCGACCCGGCGCCGGAAGCCCCACACCGGGACCTCCCGCAGCTCGTCCGTCTCCAGGAAGCTCGCGCGGCCCCTGGCATCGCCGACCGAGCCCGGCGGCAGCGGGATGACCCCGCCCCGCTCGTCCCGGAACCGCGTGGTGATCTTCACGACGGTCGCCCGCTCCCCGCGCACCGCCAGCACCAGACACGGCCGGTCCTTCGTCCGCGCCTCGTCCTCGTAGGGCACGTCCGCCCACCAGATCTCCGCCGGCTGCGGCAGCCCCGCCACCGCGGTGGCCGGTGCCACCCGCCTGCCTCGCCGCGCCGACGAGCGGCGCCCCCAGCCGTCTACGAGCGTGGCGACGAGCGCGAGCAGTACCACCGCGGCGAGCGCCAGCCACCAGGACGTGTCCATACTGAGACGTTACCGGCGCCATCCCTCCCGTGCGCCCTTCCTCACAAGGATCACGCCCCGCCCTGCCGCCCGAACCGGTGACACCACAGGTGAGTTCGCCCACAACAGCCCTTGGCGGAGGAGCTACCGGAGGTTTTGCGCCTTACGCTCGACAAACCGCACGACCCCCGACGCCCCTTACACAGACTTTCCCGCCAGCGGAGGTTTCTGCTTCATGAAGCTCACCGTCGTCGGCTGCTCGGGGTCGTTCCCGTCCGCGGAATCGGCCTGCTCGAGCTACCTCGTCGAGGCCGACGGCTTCCGGCTGCTTCTCGACATGGGCAACGGTGCCCTGGGCGAGCTGCAGCGCCACTGCGGTCTCTACGACCTCGACGCGATCTTCCTCAGCCATCTGCACGCCGACCACTGCATCGACATGTGCGCGTACTTCGTCGCGCGCTACTACCGCCACGACGGCGGCCGCTGCGACCCGCTCCCGGTCTACGGACCCGAGGGCACCGAACACCGGCTGACCACCGCCTACGCGGACACCCCCTCCGCCTCCTCCATGAGTGAGGTCTTCGACTTCCACACGGTCAAGCCGTCCACGTTCGAGATCGGCCCCTTCACGGTGCACACCGAGCGGGTGGCCCACCCCGTGGAGGCGTACGGCATCCGCATCGAACACGACGGCAAGGTGCTGACGTACTCCGGCGACACGGGCATCAGCCCCGCCCTGGACGAACTCGCCCGGGACGCCGACCTGTTCCTGTGCGAAGCCGCGTTCACGCACGGCAAGGAGAACATCCCCGACCTGCACCTCAACGGCCGAGAGGCGGGTGAGACCGCTGCCCGGGCAGGCGCCCGGCACCTGGTCCTCACCCACATCCCGCCGTGGACGGACCCCCAGGTCAACGTCGACGACGCCCGCGCGGTCTACGACGGTCCGGTGGCCCTGGCGGCACCGCGGCAGACGTACGAGGTCTGAGCTCCGCGCCCTTGAGGCCCACGCGCGCGAAGGCCCCGGAACCAGCAGTCGGTTCCGGGGCCTTCGTCGTGCCGCGTGCTACTTGGCCTCGGCCTTCTGCAACTCGGCGAGTTCCTCGTCGGACTCGCGGCCCGGCGTCGGCAGGTTGAACTTGGTGATCGCGAAGCGGAAGACCACGTAGTAGACCGCCGCGAAGCACAGGCCCACCAGGGCCAGGCCCCACGGGTTGGTCGCGATGCCCAGGTTCAGACCGAAGTCGATCGCGCCGGCCGAGAAGCCGAAGCCGTCCTTCATGCCGAGCGCCCAGGTCAGTGCCATCGAGACACCGGTGAGCACGGCGTGGATCGCGTACAGCACCGGGGCGATGAACATGAAGGTGAACTCGATCGGCTCGGTGACACCGGTGACGAAGGAGGTCAGCGCGAGGGAGAGCATCATGCCGCCGACGACCTTGCGGCGCTCGGGGCGGGCGCAGTGCACGATGGCGAGGCAGGCCGCGGGCAGGGCGAACATCATGATCGGGAAGAAGCCGGTCATGAACTGCCCGGCGGTCGGGTCACCGGCCAGGAAGCGCGCGATGTCACCGCTCTTGCCCTCGTAGGAGCCGGCCTGGAGCCAGGGGAAGGAGTTCAGCAGGTGGTGCATGCCCACCGGGATCAGCGCCCGGTTGGCGACGCCGAAGATGCCCGCGCCGACGGCCCCGGAGCCGACCAGCCACTCACCGAAGTTGTGCAGCGCCGTGCCGAGGACCGGCCAGATGTAGCCGAAGACGATCCCGATGAACAGGCCCGCGAAGGCGGACAGGATCGGAACCAGGCGCCGCCCGCCGAAGAAGCCCGCCCAGTCCGGCAGCTTGGTGCGGTAGAAGCGCTGGTAGAGCAGCGCGACGACGAGGCCCATCACCACACCGCCCAGCACCTTGGCGTCGGCCGGGGCCTCCACCATGACGGCCTTGCCGTCGACGGCCGCCGCCACCTTCGGCAGGGTCGGGTCGGTGAAGGTGGCCAGCACGCCCTTGAAGACCAGATAGCCGACAACCGCGGCCAGGGCGGTCGAGCCGTCCGCCTTCTTCGCGAAGCCGATCGCGATGCCCACGGCGAACAGCAGCGGCATGTTGTCCAGGATCGCGTTGCCGCCCGCGGTCATGAAGCTCGCGATCCGGGTGATGAACTCCGGGAACGACTCCCGCCCCAGCATGTCGGTGTTGCCGAGGCGGACCAGGAGGGCGGCGGCCGGCAGCACGGCGACGGGCAGCATCAGGCTGCGCCCGATACGCTGCAGGACCGCCATCACCGCAGCCCCCTTCTTCGGGCTCGCGGGCGCGGCTGTGTCTGTGGACATGAACTTCCTCCAGGGGGCACGGCGCCGCCCAGGAAGAGTTCGACGGGGGACGGCGGCGTCTCAACAAGGGGAGCGCGGATACACCGCGCGTCCTCCACCGGTGAGTGGTGTAGACCAGTTGTAGCACGGTAGGCCGAACGAGTGGAACCCGCGAATTCCACCCCCTTTGTCGAGAGGTGGAAGTGTGGTGTAGACCAGTCGTCGGCACGGTCGCGCGCCATAGCCGCTCGCGAAGATGGGCCAACTGTGGGTTACTGCGACAAAGCGGTTCGGATCAGGGAGAACGAAGATGGCCAGCAAGGCTGAGAAGATCGTTGCCGGGCTCGGCGGCATCGACAACATCGAAGAGGTCGAAGGCTGCATCACCCGCCTGCGGACCGAGGTCGTCGACCCCGGCAAGGTCGACGAGGCCGCCCTGAAGGCCGCCGGAGCCCACGGCGTCGTCAAGATGGGCACCGCCATCCAGGTCGTCATCGGCACCGACGCCGACCCCATCGCGGCGGAGATCGAAGACTTGATGTGAAGAGCGGGGATCATCCCCGGCTTCACCCCCTGAGGTCACCTGTGAGGGGCCCCTCCCCACCGGGGGAGGGGCCCCTTCCGCAGGTACGGCTAGGCTCAGCGGCATGTCTCGAATCGACGGCCGCACCCCCCAGCAGCTCCGCCCGATCACCATCGAACGTGGCTGGAGCAAGCACGCCGAAGGCTCCGTCCTCGTCTCCTTCGGCGACACCAAGGTCTTCTGCACCGCCTCCGTCACCGAAGGCGTCCCGCGCTGGCGCAAGGGCAGCGGCGAAGGCTGGGTCACCGCCGAATACTCCATGCTGCCCCGCTCCACCAACACCCGCGGCGACCGCGAGTCCGTCAGGGGCCGCATCGGCGGCCGCACCCACGAGATCTCCCGCCTCATCGGGCGCTCGCTGCGCGCCGTCATCGACTACAAGGCACTCGGCGAGAACACCATCGTCCTCGACTGCGACGTCCTCCAGGCCGACGGCGGCACGCGCACGGCGGCCATCACCGGCGCCTACGTCGCCCTGGCCGACGCCGTCGCCTGGGCCCAGCGCAAGAAGCTCATCAAGGCCGGCCGCCAGCCCCTGACCGGCACGGTCTCCGCCGTCTCCGTCGGCATCGTCGGCGGCGTCCCCCTCCTCGACCTCTGCTACGAGGAGGACGTCAAGGCCGACACCGACATGAACGTCGTCTGCACCGGCGACGGCCGCTTCGTCGAGGTCCAGGGCACCGCCGAGGCCGAGCCCTTCGCCCGCGACGAACTCAACGCCCTGCTCGACCTCGCCGTCGCCGGCTGCACGGAACTCGCCGCCCATCAGCGCACCGCGCTTGATACCGTCCTCGAAAAGTAAAGGGCGCACCAAGACAGATGCTCGGCGCGGGCAACCGCGCCGAGCATGCTCGCGTCTGAAGAGGTACGGGCGCACGGCTCATCCCTGTGCGCTCGGCCAGCCGTACGGGCCGCCCGGCCCGACCGACGAGAGGGACCGTTCCATGGCCGCGAGCCGCCGACGCCGCACCGCAGCCGTCGCCGCCACCCTGGCGGCCGTCGCGCTGACCGCCGGACTCACCACCGGCTGCGCCGCCGTCGACAAGGCGCTGGACTGCGTCCAGACCGCCGACGCCATCGCCGACAGCGTCACGGAACTCCAGCAGGCCGTGGACAACGCCGCGGGCGACCCGACGCAGCTCGACGAGTCCCTCGACTCCATCGACAAGAACCTCGGCGAGATCGGCGACAAGACCGACAACACGGACGTCAACAAGGCCGTGGACGACCTCAACAAGGCCGTGGACAACGTCCGTACGTCGGTGAAGAACGGCGACGAGACGCCCGACATCAGCCCGGTCACGGACGCGGCGGGTGAACTGACGAAGGTCTGCACGCCGTAACGCTGCGCCGGCTGGGCAGGGCTTCTCGTCTGCGGGGTGCTGCCGGTGGTCGACCGCGGGTTCGTCGTGGTTGATCGCGCAGTTCCCCGCGCCCCTGTCGGGGCGATACTGGGGGCCATGACCCGCCTGATCCTCGCCACTCGTAACGCCGGAAAGATCACCGAACTCCGGGCGATCCTGGCCGAAGCCGGACTGCCCCATGAGCTCGTCGGTGCCGACGCCTACCCGGACATCCCCGACGTCAAGGAAACGGGCGTCACCTTCGCGGAGAACGCACTGTTGAAGGCCCACGCCCTGGCCCAGGCGACGGGCCTCCCCGCGGTCGCCGACGACTCGGGCCTGTGTGTCGACGTCCTGAACGGCTCCCCCGGCATCTTCTCCGCCCGCTGGTCCGGCCGCCACGGCGACGACAAGGCCAACCTGGACCTCCTCCTCGCCCAGCTCTCGGACATCGCCGACCCCCACCGCGCCGCCCACTTCGCCTGCGCGGCGGCCCTGGCCCTCCCTGACGGCACGGAGCGCGTGGTCGAGGGTCAGCTCCGGGGAGTGCTGCGCCACGAGCCGACCGGCACCGGCGGCTTCGGGTACGACCCGATCCTCCAGCCGGAGGGCGAGACCCGGACCTGTGCGGAACTGACCCCCGACGAGAAGAACGCGATCAGCCATCGGGGGAAGGCGTTTCGGGCGTTGGTGCCGGCGGTGCGGGAGTTGCTGGGCTGAGGACCAAGGGAGGGGCCGCCCGAGCAGGGCGGCCCCTCCGTGTGCGGCGGAAGGGATTCGAACCCTCAAGCCCGGTCAGGGGCCACAGGACCTAAACCTGCTGCGTCGCCGTTGCGCCACCGCCGCCAGCCGCCTGTCATCGTACCGGGAGCCGCTCGCCGGCTTCGGCGTCCCCATTGATGTGATCGACTGCCATGCCCGCCCCGCGGTAACTGTCCATCTCCGATGGACAGTTGGGTCAGAGGAGCCGGGCGGCTACCAGCAACTGAAAGCTCTTGCAAGGCGGGTCGGCCGAAATGCTTCGGTCACTGTCGTCGGAGGCGGTGCGGCAGGAGCTCTGGGTCGCCTGCCACGGTCGCTCCTCCGCGAGGATTCGCCCGCTCGTCGAGCAGGCCGTCGCCACCCGCGTGGCCTGGAGGTTCTTCGCGACCGCAGTGCCCGACCACCTGGATCACCGCCTCCGTGAAGGCCGTCCACACCCTGCACCTGGTCACCTCAGATCGGCGATCAGAGGCACAAGATTTTTACGTCACATTGACTTAAAGATCATCTGTTCGATAACTTCCACGCCTCGCCTGATGTGGACAGGCCTCACGGGGGGCCGCATCGGGTGGGAGATTCGGAGTTCCCGCATGTCGGGCAGATCCTCCAAGCGCGTATCCGCCGTGGTCGCGATGGCGTCAGCTTTCACCCTCGCGCTGTCCTCCGGTGCCTGGGCCAACTGGTCGGGCAGCATCAGCTCGTGGACGGACGGCGGCGGCAGCAACGGGAAGTCCCGCTACTGGGCGGACGAGAGCTACTCGGAGATCATCTTCAAGGGTTGCACCGTGCAGGGCGGTAGCAAGACCACCGGGGTCGAGCTGTGGGACTACGACGCCTTGTCGTCCAACGACTTCTACGGTGAGAAGACCTTCACCAACTGCTTCAAGGGCACGTCCTACGCGAGCCGGGGCGAGTACAACGGCCTGCCGCAGGAGTCGGACTACTTCTTCCAGCTCGACAACGTCGGCGGGGGAAGCAACGCGTGCTGCCTGCTGTGGGCGACCTACGCGGGAGTCGACACCACTCTCGCCGATTCCTGATCAGTGTTCTGCAGCGTGGTGCCTCGCCGTCGGCGAGGCACCACGCCCCCTTTTCGGACCGCTCCAGGAAGCCAAGAAGTGAAACCCCTCACACTCATCAGGTCCAGCAGCGCGCTGCGGGTCGCGCCTGTCGCCCTGCTTCTCGTGTTCGCCTACTACGCCACCGATCTCGGTGACGACCTCCGTATCGATCCGCTGGGCTACTCCGCCACCGTGGTCGATGCGGTGCTGCGCAACCTGCTGCCTGTGGCCTTCGCGGTTGCCTCGGGCCTCGCCGCCTGGGAGGCGCGGAAGCTGGGTGCCTCAGAAATCTGGAGGCTGGGGGCGGTGCGATCCCGCTACACCATCGCCGCCCAGCACCTGTCGCCCGTGGTCGCACTGGCCTGGTCGCTCCTCATCCTCCCGACGCTGTGCGCCCTCGTCCAAGAGCAGGTCGCGCCCGACGTGCCCGGCCTCACACTGCTGGCCTTCGCCCTGGTGCTCTGCGTCGCCCACGGCATCGTCGGATTCGCCGTCGGAGCCACCGTTCGGCACATCGCCGTAGTGCCGATCATCGCGGTCACCGACTTCCTGGCCGTCGGCTGGTCCACGGGACTGGAGACACCGTGGCCCCGGCACCTCACCGGCCTCTTCGCCGGAAAGATGATGTTCGGTGAACTGCCCACCGCCGCCGCCCTCGCGGCTCCCCTCCTGCTCGCCGTCGGCTCCGCCGTCGCCATGGCTCTGCTCTGGGCACCTGTTTCCCGCTGGCTGCGCGGAGCCGTCGCGGGAGCACTCGTCGTCGCCTGCGCGTTCGGATCGTTCTCCTTGGTCGGCGACTGGAGCTACATAGGCCCCCGGAGCACCGGGCATGGAGCGATCGCCTGTGCCGGACAGTCCCCCCGCATCTGTCTGCCCGAGGCGCGCGCCGAGCACATCTCCGCTCTCACCGAGGAAGCGGAGGCGACGCTGGAATCCCTGCGTCGAGCCGGTCTGCCCGCCGAGCCGACCTCCATCAAGGACACCTCTCTCAACCTCCGGTATCCCGAGCCGTCCACGAAGGACGACTGGACCGTCCCACTCGGGGTCGGCGAGGCGACGGGCACCATCCGCTACCAGGTCGCCCGCGAAGTGGTGCGTTTCGAATGCGCACCTCCGGCCACCGGCCCCGCCCGCCTCGTGTACTACTGGGTGTCCTCCAAAGTCGGGCAGACGGACACCTACTTGAGACGGCTCAGCTCCGAACCCGATTTCACCCCTCAGGAACGCAGCCGTATCCAGGACGGGGTGGCGAAGGTCCTGCGGTTGAGCGAGGCCCAGCAAATGGACTGGTACGAGACGACCGTGGCGGAGGCGTGCCAGGAAGACGGGACGACAACGTGATGTGGTGGCTGCGTGCCCGCCGCGCCCACACCCGGCTGCCCCTGGGTTTCCTGATGTTCGTGCTTCTGGCGGCCACTGTTCAGGACACCCCCCTCTTCCTGCCCTCCATCTGGTCCGGCGGCTCCGAGCTCGTGCAGGCCGCCACGCTCGTCCCGCTCGTGCTGACCTCGGTCCTCTTCGACTGTCTGCACACCCGGCTGGACGCCGCCGAGACCACCGGAGTCCGACCCGTCAGGTTCTTCGACGTCCTGCTCGCGCTCGGCGTGGTGGCACTCGCAAGTGCCGTGGGTGAACTGATCGCCATGATCACCGGGGCCGCATCGGCCGAGACACTGGGCCGCAACACGGCCTTCCTCGCCGGCCTCACCCTGCTGTGCGGGGCTCTCTTCGGGAGATCCGCAATCCTCGTTCCCGCACTGTGGCCGCTACTCGGCGTGCTCTTCGGCATGAGAGCGCCCGGCGACGCCTACCCGTGGACCGTACTCCTCGAACCGCCTGACACCTGGTACGCCTCCACGGGAGCCCTCTTGATGCTCACCGTCGGCGTCGGTGCCCACCTCCTTCCGCCGAACCGCTTCGCACGGAGAGCCGCATGACGCTTGTTCTCGATTCCTGCACCTTCGCCTACGGCCGACGGCGGGCTGCCGTGCTGAAGGACTTCACCTACCGCCTTCCGGACGGACTGACCATCCTGCTCGGACCGAACGGGGCCGGAAAGTCCACGATGCTGCAGCTGGCCGCTGCCGTCACCACGCCCCAGCGGGGAACCGTGACGTGGGACGGGCTCGACGCGAAGAGCAAGGACTACCGGCGGACGGTGGCCTGGATGCCGCAGAACATCACACCCCTGCCCTCGCTCACGGCACGCGAGTACGTCGCTTATGTCGGCTGGCTGAAGGGGATGAGCAAGGGCGATGCCTGGGCCAACGCTCCGCGAGCGCTGGCCCGCGTCGAGATGACGGAGCACGCCGACACCCGCACCGGTCGGCTCTCGGGCGGCCAGCTGAGGCGCGTGGGTGTCGCCTGTGCCCTGGTCCACGACGCACGGGTGCTTCTCCTGGACGAACCCACGGCCGGAATGGACCCACGTCAGCGACGGGTCTTCCGCGATCTCCTCGCGTCGGTCAAGGGCGAGGTTCGCATCCTGCTGTCCACGCACGACGTGACCGACCTCGCCGAAGAGGCCGATCACGTGTCCGTCCTGGTGGGCGGACGTCTCGTGCAGAGCGGTTCAACCAGTGAGTTCCTCGCCCACACTCCGCCGGGTACGGCGCAGGGCCGGGCTGCCGAAGGGGCTTATACGACCTTGCTCGAGTCGGCCTGACCCGCTCGGTCTCCGATGCGGGCCGAGATCATCTCGGTCCGCATCGGTCGTTCCGCGCCCCGCTCGACAGGATCAGATCCCCAGATCCTTGATGATCTTGGCTACGTGGCCCGTCGCGCGGACGTTGTACAGGGCGTGTTCGACCTTGCCCTCCTCGTCGACGACGATCGTGGAGCGGATGACGCCCATGTAGGTCTTGCCGTAGTTCTTCTTCTCGCCGAAGGCGGCGTACGAGTCCAGGACCTTCTTGTCCGGGTCGGCGAGGAGGGTGACCTTCAGGGATTCCTTGTCGCGGAACTTGGCCAGCTTCTCGGGCTGGTCGGGGGAGATGCCGATGACGTCGTAGCCCGCGCCCGTCAGCAGCTCCAGGTTGTCCGTGAAGTCGCAGGCCTGCTTGGTGCAGCCGGGGGTGAGGGCGGCCGGGTAGAAGTACACGATGACCTTGCGGCCCTTGTGGTCCGCCAGGGACACCTCGGTGCCGTCGGCGTCGGGCAGGGTGAAGGCGGGGGCCACGTCCCCCGGCTGAAGTCGCTCGCTCATCGGGCCAGCCTAACCGGGGGTCGGAAGAGTGCTATGAGCCGTGGAGCTGACAGACTGTCCGGCACAGGCTTTATACCGACTTCGGAGGCGACACGGTGGCGGACACGGCGGACACCAGGACCCCGGCGCAGATCGAGGCGGACATCAGGCGCCGCCGCGAGACCCTGGCCGAGACCCTCGACGAGATCGGGGTGCGCGTGCACCCGAAGACGATCGTCGGGGACGCCAAGGCCAAGGTCGCGTCCAATATCGATCACACCCTCGGACGGGCGTACGTGGGGGTCAACCGGGCCGTCACCGATGTGCGCGCCCGGTTCGTGGGCGAGGACGGGGCGCCGCGCCTGGAGCGGGTCGTCCCGGTCGCCCTCGTGGTGGTCGGTGTGGTCGGCCTGCTCGCCCTCGGCACGCGGCGGCGCAAGGGCTGACCCGACTGCGTACGTTCGCGGCGAAGACAGGTAGGTTTCAAGGCGTGAGCGCCAACAGGAACGAGCACAGCACCCACCCGGACAAGCTGCCCATCCGGATGCTGCACGACCGCGTACTCGTGCGGCAGGACACCAGCGAGGGCGAGCGGCGCTCCGGCGGCGGCATCCTGATTCCCGCCACGGCGGCGGTCGGCCGGCGGCTGGCCTGGGCCGAGGTCGTCGCGGTGGGGCAGAACGTGCGGACCGTGGAGCCGGGCGACCGGGTTCTGTTCGACCCGGAGGACCGTGCCGAGGTCGAGGTGCGGGGCATCGCGTACGTGCTCATGCGCGAGCGTGATCTGCACGCCGTGGCCGCGGACCGGTTCGAGGGCTCGGAGGACTCGACGGGCCTCTACCTGTAGGTCCAGAAGCAGAATCAGACGCAGAGAAGGGGTCGGTGACCGTTGTCACCGGCCCCTTTGCCGTGGGTTTGCTACGTTGGAGGGACCCCGACGAGACGCGCCGTACCGGGACCAAGGCAAAGACGACGCACCTACACCGTCAGCCTGTCTCCCGGAGGTGCCCGTCATGGCCTGGGTTCTGCTCGTCGTCGCCGGTCTGCTCGAAGTCGGGTGGTCGATCGGTATGAAGTACACCGACGGCTTCACCCGCCCGTTCCCCAGCGTTCTCACCGGCGCCGGAATCGTCGTCAGCATGCTGCTGCTGTCCCAGGCCGCCAAGACCCTGCCCATCGGTACCGCCTACGGCGTGTGGGTGGGGATCGGCGCGGCCGGGGCGGCGGTGGTCGGTATGGCCGTGCTGGGGGAGCCCGCCACCGCCGCCCGGATCTTCTTCGTGTGCCTGCTGCTGGTCGCCGTGGTGGGGCTGAAGGCGACCTCAGGTCACTGACCCGACCTATTCGCGGCGCGCGCCCTGCGGGGCGAAGCCCCAGCCGGGCGCGGTCGGAGCGCCGCCCGTGCCGCCGTCGGCGGTGCCGCCGCCTTCCGTGGTGCCGCCGTCGGCCGCGCCGCCGGTGCCCGCCGTGGTTCCGCCGTCGCCGGTTCCGCCGTCCGCGGTGCCGCCGCCGGTCGGGGACTCGCCCCCGGTGCTGCCGTCGGTGGTGCCGCCGTCGGTCTGGGTCTCGGGCGCGCTCGGGGTCTGGCTGGGCTCCTGGGTGCCGGTCTCCCCGCCGGTGGTCGTGCCGCCCTCGTCGGCGGTGCCGCCCGTGGTCGGGTCGACGGGAACCTCGGGGCTGGGGGCCTCGGTGACGTCGGAGCCCGGCTGGAGCCTGAGGTCGAAGTCGGTGACCGGCTTGCCCTTGAGGGCGTCCTGGGTGAACTGCGTCCAGATCTCCGCGGGCGCCCCGCCGCCGTTGACGCGGGGCAGGCCCATCGCGCCGTACAGCGACTTGTGCGCGGCGGTGACCGGGTCCTGGCCCATGACGGAGACGACCGTGGCGAGCTCGGGGGTGTAGCCGGCGAACCAGGCCGCGGTGTCCTCCTCGGCGGTGCCGGTCTTGCCGGCGACGGGGCGGCCCGCGGCCTGTGCGGCGGAGGCCGTGCCGTTCTGGACGACGCTCTGCAGCATCGAGGTCGTGGTGTCGGCGGCCTCGCGGCTCACGGCCTGCTCGGTGCGCCGCTCGGGCAGCTCGATGGGCGTGCCCTCCTTCATGACCTTGTCGACCATCGTGTACGTGCCGTGCTTGCCGTGGTTGGCGAGCGTGGCGTACGACTCGGCCATCTCGAGGACGCTGGCGGTGGCCGTGCCGAGTGCGATGGCGGGGCCGTCGGCGAGGTCCGGGGTGGTCTCGGGGACGCCGAGATCGATCGCGGTCTGCTTGACCTTCTGGGGGCCGACGTCGGCGGCCATCTGCGCGTACACCGAGTTCACGGAGCTGTCGGTGGCCTCGGTGACGGTGATGGGACCGTAGGAGTGCTGGTCCTCGTTCTCGGGGGCGTACGGGTCGCCGGTCCAGCCCTGGACCGTTCGCTTGTTGGTGCCGTCGTAGATCGTGTTCGGGGTGATCACGCGGCCGTCCTGGGTCCGCGAGCCGTTCTCGACGGCCGAGGTGAACACGAAGGGCTTGAAGGTGGAGCCGACCTGGAAGTCCCTGCGGGTGGCGTTGGGGGTGTACTGCTTGACGTAGTCGACGCCGTTGTACATCGCGACGACCTTGCCGGTCTTGGGGTCGACGGCGGCGCCGCCCGCGCGTACGTAGGTGTCGACCTTGTTGTTCTTCTTGTCCAGCTTGGACATGAGCTTGTCGTTGACGGCCTTCACGAAGGCGTCCTGCCGGCCCTTCTGCAGGGTGGTGGTGATGCGGTAGCCGCCGGCGTCGAGCTTGTCCTCGTCGATGATGTTGTTCTGGGTGAGGTAGTCCTTGACGATCCGGACGATGTAGCCGCGCTGCCCGGACATGCCGGTGGAGAGGGTGGACTCCTTCGGCATGGGGAACTTCATGCCGGCCCGCTTCGACTCGCTGAGCCAGCCCTTCTTGACCATGCCGTCGAGGACGTAGTTCCAGCGGGACTCGGCGGCCTTGCGGTTCTCGGGGTGGGCGACGACGTCGTACTGGCTGGGGGCGTTGACGAGCGCGGCGAGGTAGGCGGCGCGGGCCGGGTCGAGGTCGGTGGCGTCCATGCCGTAGTAGGCCTGGGCGGCGGCCTGGATGCCGTAGGCGTTGCGGCCGAAGTAGCTGGTGTTGAGGTAGCCCTCGAGGATGTGGTCCTTGCTCTGCTCGCGGTCCAGCTTGATGGAGATGAAGAATTCCTTGGCCTTGCGCGTGACGGTCTGTTCCTGGCGCAGGTAGTAGTTCTTCACGTACTGCTGGGTGATCGTGGAGCCGGACTGCTTGCCCTTGCCGAGGGCGGTGTTCCAGGCGGCGCGGACCATGGCCTTGGGGTCGACGGCGGACTCGGTGTAGAAGTCGCGGTCCTCTGCGGCCAGGATCGCGTGCTGGGCGTCCTTGGAGATCTGCGCGAGGGTGACGTTCTCCCGGTTGATCTCGCCGTCGCGGGCGATCACCGAGCCGTCGGCGTAGAGGTAGACGTTGGCCTGCTTGGTGGCGAGCGCGTTGGCCGGCGGGATCTGGACCAGGGAGTAGCCCAGGAAGAAGCCGCCGATCAGCAGCATGACGACGATGATGAAGCCGCCGAGCGTCATCCGCCAGGTCGGGATCACCCGCCGCCACCCGGTCCGCTTCCGCTTCCCACCGGCCTTGGCCTGCGGCCCGCCGTCCGGGTCACTGACCGCCGCCATCTGCGCCGTCCCCGGCCCGTCCCCGGCCTGGCTGTCCATCCGGCCCTGTGCCGCGCCGGGGGCGCCGCCGCCTGTCCGGCCTCGTGCGGAGCCGGTGGCGCCGACGGCCCGGATCTGTACGGTGCCGGGGTCGTTGTCGGCCTGGGGACGCGGGGTGCCCCGGTCGTCGTCGGCCTTGCCCATGGGCGTGCCTTGGGCGTGGCCGCTCCGGCCCTGTGCCGCGCCGGGGGCGCCGCCGCCTGTCCGGCCTCGTGCGGTGCCGGGGGCGCCGACGGCCCGGATCTGTACGGTGCCGGGGTCGTTGTCGGCCTGGGGGCGCGGGGTGCCCCGGTCGTCGTCCGCCTTGCCCATGGGCGTGCCTTGGGCGTGGCCGCTCCGGCCCTGTGCCGCGCCGGGGGCGCCGCCGCCTGTCCGGCCTCGTGCGGTGCCGGGGGCGCCGACGGCCCGGATCTGTACGGTGCCGGGGTCGTTGTCGGCCTGGGGACGCGGGGTGCCCCGGTCATCGTCGGCCTTGGCCCGGGGCGTGCCCTGAGCGGAGTCCGCCCGGGCCGGGGTCGTGCCCCGGTCGGCTTCCGTCCGGCCCTGTGCCGCGCCCGAGGCACCGCCTGTCCGGCCCTGTGCCGTGCCCGGGGCGCCGCCTGTCCGGCCCTGTGCCGCGCCCCGCTCGCCGTCCTTCCCCGTCCGGCCCCGTGCCGTACCCGACGCACCGACGGCCCGGATCTCCACCGTGCCCGGGTCGTTGTCGGCCTGGGGGCGTGACGCGCTCCGGTCGTCGTCGGCCTTGGCCCGGGGCGTGCCCTGGCCGGAGTCCGCCCGGGCCGGTGTCGTGTCCTGGCCGCCGGAGTCCGTCCGACCCGATGCCGCACCCCGGTCGGAGTCCGTCCGACCCGAAGGCCTGCCCTGGGCGCCGCCCCCCGTCGCCCGAGGCTCACCCTGAGCGCTGTCCCCCTCGGCCCGTGCAGGCCCCGGTTCGCCGTCCCCCGTGGCGCGGGCCGTGCCGCGCTCGCCGTCCGTACGGGGGCGTGCCGTGCCCGGGGCGTCGTCAGCCCGGTCCCGTGGCGTGCCCGGGGTGCCGTCCGGCTGCGGCTCTCTCGGTGCCCGCCCCGATTGCGGCTGCTGCGGCTGAGGCTCGTCACTCATGTCGTGCACGGACTCCTGTTTCGCGTCGTACGTCGTTCCCGTACGTCTCTGCTCGCTCTTGCGCCCCTGTGATGAAGACTGTCCCATCCGGCGATCAGTTCCCTGATCGAGGGCCGTGTCGCGAGCCGTGTGGTGAGGCGGGCGGCGTGCGGGCGAACGCCCAGACGGACGCAGGGGCAACTGAGCTGTCCTGCACGCCTGTTCGCATCGCGATCTTGCCTGCGCGAGATTCGCCTGAAGGGGGACTCGACCGAAGATGCGACTGCTCGCACGCTCCGCTCTGGCCGGCACCGCCGCCACGCTGCTCGCCCTGGCCACGGGCGCCTCTGCCCACGCGGACGGAACGGATCGTACCGTCTGGGCCGGTGCCGACTGGAACGTCACGCCCCACGCGGACTCGGGCGGCAAGGCCCACATCCAGACGTACGGCGAGGTCTTCACCCTCACCGACCTGGCCAAGGACGGTCACTCGACGATCGGGATCATCTCGATCGGCGGCGAGGACAACACGTATTACTACTGGAACCGTGACGGCGTGGACACGACCCGCACGCTCGACCTCGACATCAAGGAGGGCACGCCGATCACCATCAAGGCGTGTATCGGCGACTGGAAGGCACGCGAAAACCCGTGGCACGCCCGATCCCCGGCCCACTAGGCTCCTGCGCTTCGGTGTCCGGCGGCGAGGAGGGCAGTGGTGGCGGGCTCGGGGCGGTTGTACGCGGCCGTCGCGGCGGGCGGCTTCAGGCGGTACGCGACCTATCGGGCGGCCACGGTGGCCGGGGTGTTCACCAATACCGTCTTCGGCGTCATCCTCGTGTACACGTATCTGGCGCTGTGGGACGAGAAACCGCATCTCGGAGGGTACGACCAGGCCCAGGCCGTGACGTACGTCTGGCTGGGGCAGTGCCTCTACGCGACCCTGGCGATCCAGGGCGGGGGCGCCGAGAAGGACCTGATGGAGCGCATCCGCACCGGTGAGATCGCCGTCGACCTCTACCGGCCGGCCGACCTCCAGCTGTGGTGGCTGGCCGGCGACGTGGGGCGGGCGCTGTTCCAGATGCTGGGGCGGGGCGTGATCCCGTTCGCGTTCGGCGCGGTCTTCTTCCCCATGGCCCTGCCGACGTCGGTCACCCCCTGGCTGGCCTTCACGGTCACGCTCCTGCTGGCGACGGTGGTCAGCTTCGCGATCCGCTACCTCGTGGCCCTGAGCGTGTTCTGGCTGATGGACGGCATGGGCGTCAACCAGGTCCTGATGGTCACGGGGATCTTCTTCTCGGGCATGGTGCTGCCGCTGAACGCCTTCCCCGGGATGCTCGGCGAGGTCGTGCGGGTGCTGCCGTGGGCGGCGCAGATCCAGATGCCGGCGGATGTGCTGATGGGGGAGACCGACCCGCTGCGGGCGTTCGCCTTCCAGGCGGCGTGGGCGGTGGCGCTGCTGGCGGCGGGACGGCTGCTGCAGTCGGCCGCGACCCGCCGGGTGGTGGTCCAGGGTGGGTGAGCGCGGTGCCGTGGCCGAGGGGCTGCGGGCCTATCGGCTGATCGCCGGGATGTGGATCCGGTCCAGCATGACCTACCGCACCTCCTTCGTCGTCACGGTGCTCGGCAACCTCACGGTGACCGGCCTGGACTTCGTGGGGATCCTGCTGATGTTCTCGCAGGTCGACTCCCTCGGCGGCTGGTCCCTGCCCGAGGTCGCCTTCCTCTACGGGCTGTCGGTGACGGCGTTCGGGATCGCCGACCTGCTGCTCGGCTCGATGGACGTCCTGGGCGCCCGGATGCGCGACGGGTCGTTCGACACGCTGCTGGTGCGGCCCGCGCCGGTGCTCGCCCAGGTCGGAGCCGACCGCTTCGCGCTGCGCCGCCTCGGCCGGATCACCCAGGGCGCCGTGGTGCTGTGCTGGGCGCTGCTCTCGGTGGACATCGACTGGAGTGCGGCGAAGGTGCTGCTGGTGCCGGTGATGGTGATCAGCGGCGCGGCGATCTTCTCGGCGGTGTTCGTGGCGGGCGCGGCCTTCCAGATCTTCGCGCAGGACGCCGCCGAGGTGCAGAACGCGTTCACGTACGGCGGGACCACGCTGCTGCAGTATCCGCCGAGCGTGTTCGGTAAGGACCTGGTGCGCGGTGTGACCTTCATGGTGCCGCTCGCCTTCGTCAACTGGGTCCCGGCCGCCTATGTGCTGGGGCGGCCGTACCCCATCGGCCTGCCGTCCTGGGCGGCGTTCGCCTCGCCCCTGGTGGCGGTGGCCTGCTGTGCGCTGGCGGGGGCGGCGTGGCGGACGGGGCTTCGTTCGTACCGGAGTACAGGGAGCTGAAGTGACCGAGACGGACCGCGCCTTCATCGAACTCGACGGTGTCGAGAAGGTCTTCGACGTACGCAAGAAGACCGGCTTCATGAAGCGGGAGCGGCGGCAGGTCCGGGCCGTCGACTCGATCTCCTTCCGGGTGGAACGCGGCGAGATGGTCGGCTACATCGGCCCGAACGGCGCCGGTAAGTCGACCACGATCAAGATGCTGACCGGCATCCTCACCCCGAGCGCCGGCCGGCTGCGGGTAGCGGGCATCGATCCTTCCCGCGAACGCACGCGCCTCGCGCACCGCATCGGTGTGGTGTTCGGGCAGCGGACGACGCTGTGGTGGGACCTGCCGCTGGTCGACTCCTACCGGCTGATGCACCGTATGTACCGGATCCCGGACGCCCGTTACCGCGAGAACCTCGACCGTCTGGTCGAACTCCTCGACCTGGCCGACCTGCTGGACGTGCCGGTACGTCAGCTCTCCCTGGGCCAGCGGATGCGCGGCGACATCGCGGCGGCCCTGCTGCACGACCCGGAGGTGCTGTACCTCGACGAGCCGACCATCGGTCTCGACGTCGTCTCCAAGTCCAAGGTGCGGGAGTTCCTGCGGGAGATGAACGCCGAGCGCGGCACGACGGTGCTGCTCACCACGCACGACCTGCAGGACATCGAGCAGCTCTGCAAACGGGTGATGGTCATCGACCACGGGCGCATGATGTACGACGGTCCGCTCGCCGGGCTGCACGAGGCGGGGGAGGGCGAGCGGACGCTGGTGGTGGACTTCGAGCGGGAACTGCCCCCGATCGACGCCCCGGCACCCGCCCGGGTCGTCCGGGTGGACGGGCCGCGGCAGTGGCTGGCGTTCCCGGCGGCGGAGTCGGCGGCGCCGCTGGTGGCGCGGATCGCGGCGGAGTACCCGCTGGTCGACCTGTCGGTGCGGGAGCCGGACATCGAGGCAGTGATCGCGAAAATGTACGAAGAGCGCGCGACCGCATAGTGCCCGGGACCGGTAACTCGTAGGCTGCTGTACATGACCGACGACGCAGTCCCGGACCTCCGAGCCTCCGACGCCGACCGTGAACGGGTCGCCGGCATCCTGCGGGACGCTGTGGCCGAGGGACGTCTCGACATGACGGAGTTCGAGGAGCGGCTGGACGCGACGTACCAGGCGCGGACGTACGGGGAACTCGTGCCGATCACCCGGGACCTGCCGGGCGCGGGCGTCGCTGTGCCCGCCGTGTCGCTGAGCAAGGAGCCCGCCACGGGGTCCGACTGGCCCGGGCGGATCGTCGGCGGCGAGGGCTCCTCGACCTGGGCCGTCGCCGTGATGTCCGGCTTCCAGCGCAAGGGGCACTGGACGATGCCCCGGCGGTTCACCTGTCTGGCCTTCTGGGGCGGCGGGGAGATCGATCTGCGCGAGGCGAACTTCGCGGAGCGCGAGGTCGAGGTCAACGCGATCGCGATCATGGGCGGGGTGGATGTCATCGTGCCGCCCGGCGTCGAGGTCGTGGTGCGCGGCGTCGGGATCATGGGCGGTTTCGACCACCAGGAGGACGGCGTACCCGGGGAGCCGGGGGCGCCGCGCGTGATCGTGACCGGGTTCGCCCTCTGGGGCGGCGTCGGGGTCCAGCGGAAGGTGACCCGGGCGGAGAAGCAGCGGCTCAAGGAGGAGCGGCGGCGGGAGAAGCTGGAGCGGCGGAGCAACGGCGAGTACTGAGCGTCGTCGGCCAGTACTCGGCGTCGTCCTCCTACAGCTCGGCCGGTGCGGACCCCTTCAGGGTCTCCAGGTCGAACTCCTCGGCCATCCGCGCGTACCCCTTGTCGCTGGGGTGCAGATGGTCGCCCGAGTCGTAGTCGGCGCGCAGCCGGCGCGGGTCGTAGGGGTCGCGCAGTGCCTTGTCGAAGTCGGCCACCGCGTCGTAGACCCGGCCCGCCCGGATCTCGGCGTTGATCTGCTGCCGGACCGACTCCCGCTGGTCCGTGTAGCCGCGGTGCCCGTAGAACGGCATCAGGGTCGCGCCGACGACCTTCATGCCGCGGGCGTGAGCCTGGCCCACCATCGTGCGCAGGCCGTCGAGTATCGCGTTCGGGTCGGCGAGCCGCGGGTTGCGCAGGATGTCGTTGACGCCGAGGTCGATGACGACGACCTTGGCGTTCGTGCGCTCCAGCACGTCCCGGCCGAAGCGGTTGAGCCCGCTGGGGTTGTCGGCCGGGCGGCCCAGCCCGTCCGTGAGGACCCGGTTGCCGCTGATGCCCTGGTTGACGACGCTGTAGCGGGGCAGGTCCCGCCCGGCGGCGATCTCCGTGCGCAGCCGCTCGGACAGCACGTCGGTCCACCGGTTGTTGGCGCCCAGGGTGGACGTGATGCCGTCGGTGAGGGAGTCGCCGAGGACGACGACCGTGCCGTCGGACTCGTTGCTCAGCACGTCCAGCGCCGTCACATAGCGCCAGTACGTGCTCCGCTCGGTGTACGGCGTGCCCGTGGTGTCCTGGGCCTGGTCGCCCTGCGCGACGTAGGACGTCTGCCGGGCGTGCGGGTGGTACGTCACCGGGCCGGAGCTGGTCGGTGTGTACGTGGTGATCAGGACGTCGGCGTCGGACGGGATGACGACGCGCACGACGTCGCTCATCACCTGCCGGCCGGGCGGGATGACCACCGTGGGGCCGCCGTTGAAGGTGAGCGGGCGCAGGGTGTCCGAGAGCGCGGCCGGCGTACCGCTGCCGGCGGCGACCGCGATCGAGGCGCGCGTGATGCTCAGCGGCGACTGGCCGTAGAGATTGGACAGCGTCACGCGGGCACTCGTACCGCCGACGCTGGTGTGGACGACATTGCGTACCGAACGGTCCGCCATGCCGGTCGCCTCGGTGCCGGGCTCGGCGCCCGCCGGTGAGGTCGACCAGGTGCCCACCCAGGTGCCGGTCGAGGCGGGGGCGGCGGAATTGTTCGGAAGACGGCCGTCTGCCCGGGTGTTCCGGGTCTGCGTGCCGTCGTCGGTCGCCACTCCGACATATATGGCGGCGGAAAGGGCCACAACCGCTGCGACGATCGCCGCGAGCAGGGCGTAACCACGACCCCGGGTCATGCTGTGCAGTTCTCCTCAGGCGATGGGAGCCCAAGGCTCCGATCTGATGTGCCCATGATGCGTCATGGGCAGGGGGAAGCTGACAGGACCCCTGGCATTAACCCCCTTCCGACAGACGCCGGGAACTCCTGTTCCGTTCCAGTAGTCGGTCAGGAAGGGACAATGTGTGCGGGATCACCGAGCGGGTGGAGCGGATGGAACGGATGAAAGTGGAAGAAAAGGGCGGCGTCGAGGGGCAGCATGCCCGCCCCGGCCCCGCCGTGAACCGTGCGATGACGAGCTTCAGCCCGGCGGACGAGGAGAAACAGCGCGGCGTACGCCGGATGAAACTCACCGCCACCGGTCTCCTGCTGTTCGTGGCCGTGGTCTACATCCTGGCCAAGTGGGCCCAGAACTCCGGCGCCGGCCCCTGGGCGGGCTATGTCGCCGCCGCCTCCGAGGCCGGCATGGTCGGCGCGCTCGCCGACTGGTTCGCCGTCACCGCCCTCTTCCGCCACCCCCTCGGCATCCCCATCCCGCACACCGCGATCATCCCCACCAAGAAGGACCAGCTCGGCGTCTCCCTCGGCGAGTTCGTCGGCGAGAACTTCCTCTCCGAGGGCGTCGTACGGCAGCGGCTGCGCGCCGTCGGCATCGGCAGCCGCCTCGGCGCCTGGCTCGCCGTCCCCGAGCACGCCGACCGGGTCACGGCGGAGCTCTCCACCGCCCTGCGCGGCGCCCTGACCGTCCTGCGCGACTCCGATGTCCAGGCCGTCGTCGGCGAGGCCATCACCCGGCGCGCCAACGCCCAGGAGATCGGGCCCGGCATCGGCAAGATGCTGGAGAAGGTCGTCGCCGACGGCGGCCACAAACGCGTCGTCGACCTCGTCGTCACCCGCGCGCACGACTGGCTGGTCCTGCACAGCGACTCCGTGATGGACGCCGTGCAGGGCGGCGCCCCCGGCTGGACCCCGAAGTTCGTCGACAAGAAGGTCGGCGAGCGCGTCTACAAGGAGCTGCTGCGCTTCGTCACCGAGATGCGCGACATGCCCGCCCACCCCGCGCGCGGCGCCCTCGACCGCTTCCTCACCGACTTCGCCTCCGATCTCCAGTCCGACACCGAGACCCGCGCCCGCGTCGAGCGGCTCAAGGGCGAGGTGCTGGGCCGCGGCGAGGTCCAGGACCTCATCGCCAGCGCCTGGACGGCCGTACGATCCATGATCGTCGCCGCGGCGGAGGACGAGCGCAGCGAGCTGCGGCTGCGCGTCCGGTCCTCGCTGCTGTCGCTCGGCTCCCGGATGGCGGCCGAGCGCAAGGTGCAGGACAAGGTCGACAAGTGGGTGGAGGACGCGGCCGTCTACGTCGTCACCACCTACCGCAAGGAGATCACCTCCCTGATCACGGACACCGTGGCGAGCTGGGACGCCGAGCACACCACACGCAAGATCGAGGCGAACATCGGCCGCGACCTCCAGTTCATCCGGATCAACGGCACGGTGGTGGGATCGCTGGCGGGGCTGCTGATCTATACGGTGTCGCACGCGCTGGGGGCGTAGGGCGCAGGGCTGTGGGTGGGGCGCCCCGGGTGCGACGGGTTCGGTCCGGGGCGTCCTGCTTCGGGCGTAAGAAGGCCCGGTCAGGGCACTCGAACCGGGTTCCGCTCGATGAGGAGGGGGCCCATGGGCACTGCGCAGGCCGGGACCGGCCGAACCATCACCACCGACATCCCCGCCCGCCTCGACCGCCTCCCGTGGTCGCACTGGCACTGGACGATCGTGTTCGGCCTCGGCACCGTGTGGATCCTCGACGGCCTCGAAGTCACCGTCGTCGGCAACATCGCCAGCCGCCTGTCGGAGCCCGACAGCGGCCTGCCCATCACCTCCGGCCAGGTCACCGGCATGGCGGCCGCCCTGTATGTGGCCGGAGCCTGCATCGGCGCCCTGTTCTGGGGCCGCCTCACCGACAAATGGGGCCGCAAGAAGCTCTTCATGATCACCCTGGCGGTGTATCTGGGGGCGACGGCGCTGACCGCCATCTCCTTCGACACCTGGTGGTTCTTCCTCTTCCGCTTCCTCACCGGCTTCGGCATCGGCGGCGAGTACGCGGCCATCAACTCCGCGATCGACGAGCTGATCCCCAAGGAGTACCGGGGCCGCACCGACCTGATGATCAACGGCAGCTTCTGGCTGGGCGCGGTCGGAGGTTCCCTGCTGTCGATCGTCGCGCTGGACACCGACATCTTCGCGGCGAACGTCGGCTGGCGCCTGACCTTCGCGCTCGGCGCGGTCCTGGCCCTGGTGATCCTGCTGGTCCGCCGGCACGTCCCGGAGAGCCCCCGCTGGCTGCTGATCCACGGCCGCGACGACGAGGCGGAACGCATCGTCTCCTCCATCGAACGCACCATCGAAGAAGAACGGGGTGAGCCGCTCCCGGCCCCCGAGGGCGAGATCACCATCCACCAGCGCCGCAGCGTCTCCTTCCTGGAGATCGGCCGCACCGTCTTGTCCGACTACCGCCGCCGCGCGATCCTCGGCTTCGCCCTCTTCATCGGCCAGGCCTTCCTCTACAACGCGATCACCTTCGGCTTCGGCGCGATCCTCACGACGTTCTTCGACGTCCCGAGCGGCAACACCGGCTACTACTTCGCCGTCATCGCACTCGGCAACTTCTTCGGCCCGCTGCTCCTCGGCAAACTCTTCGACACGGTCGGCCGCCGGATCATGATCTCCGGCACCTACCTGCTCTCCGGCCTGCTCCTCTTCGGCACGGCCTGGCTCTTCGACCAGGGCTCCCTCAGCGCGAGCACCATGACGGCCTGCTGGTGCGCGGTCCTCTTCTTCGCCTCGGCGGGAGCCTCCAGCGCCTACCTGACGGTGTCCGAGGTCTTCCCGATGGAGACCCGCGCCATGTCCATCGCCTTCTTCTACGCCATCGGCACAGCCGCCGGCGGCATCAGCGGCCCCCTCCTCTTCGCCGACCTCACAGCCACCGGCAAGGTCGCCGACACAGCCCTCGCCTTCCAGATCGGGGCGGCGCTGATGTGCCTGGCGGGGCTGGCGGCGGCGATCCTCGCGGTGAAGGCGGAGCGGCGGTCCTTGGAGGACATCGCGAAGCCGCTGACGGCTGCGGCGGCGGAGAAGTCGTAGCGGGCGTGGGTGCCGGGGCTGCGAGCGGCGGTTCGCGGGGCTGCGGGCTTGGGGTACCGCCCTGGCTGGGGCCCGCCGCACTGCCGCCTTGGCTGCGGGCTCGCCCAACTGCCCTAGCTGCGGGCATGCGTGCCGCTAGGGGCGGCACGGGTGGGCGCAGCGGCACCCCGCCGCGCCGGGCTGCGCGCCCACCCGCGCCTCAGCCTCAACCCGCAGCACCCCCGCAACGCACCAGCACCTACTTGGCCCCACCCCGCCGCCGAAGCATCAGCACCCCACCCCCCACAGCCGCAACACCGGCCGCCGCAACCCACCCGACCCCACTCCCGCCCCCGGTGGCAGCGAGGTCACGTTCCCCACCGTGGGACACAGCGGCACCTGCCGCCCCCTGCGGTCGGTCCCCACCGGCCCCACCGGACGCCGCCGGACTCGGACGCGCCCCCGTAGACCCGTCGTCCGCCCGCCCCCGCGTAAACGCCAACGTCCCGAACCCAAGCTGGTCGAACCCCCCACTGTTGGGCCCGTAATCCCCACCCCCACCCTCCGGCGCAGCCTTCGCCGCAGCCCGTGTCACATACGACGCCGACAACCCCCGCCGCTTGGTGTAGTGCTGGGCGATCATCGCCCAGATGGGCCGGGTCATCCCCGGATCCACCGCCGCCGCGTCGGATGCCGTCTCACTCCCCGACCACCCCCCGATCGCCCCCTTCCTCCGCGTGTTGGCCGTATACGGAACATCACCCCCGAGGCTCCACTTGGCCACATACTCCGCGCCCTTGAGGAACCGGCTGTCGTCGTAGCCGTACAGATCGATGCCCTGGTTCCACGCCATCTCGCACACCGTGCCCATCAGCCCGACCCCGAGCAGCGCATGCCCCTGATCGCGCCCGGCCTCGACCCACTCCGCGAGCCCGTCCTCGTGCACGACGGGAATGGCATGCCGAACCGACCCCATCCCGTCCCCGTGCTTGAAGTACTCCACGGCCCGCCCGACCGCCGCCCGGTCGTCGCAGAAGATCCCGGTCGCGAGCACACAGGCGAGGGCCGTCAGATCCCAGTTGGGCCAGTAGTTGGTGACGACCGCGTTGTTGTGATGCCTCAGGAAGTCGTCACTGAGCGGAAAGAAGACATCCGACAGCAGCTCCTGAGCCCGCCCGAGCTCGAAGTCGTCGCGGTCACGCACGAGT
Source organism: Streptomyces koelreuteriae (assembly GCF_018604545.1). Taxonomy (GTDB): domain Bacteria; phylum Actinomycetota; class Actinomycetes; order Streptomycetales; family Streptomycetaceae; genus Streptomyces; species Streptomyces koelreuteriae. The sequence goes on from NZ_CP075896.1 coordinate 5,227,845, forward strand.
TCCGCCGCGTTGGCGAACTGATACCCGTACAACCCCGCCGCCAGAAACCGATCGGCCGAGCCCTGGATCGACGTCAGCTTCCCCGACCAGGCGTTCAGGATCGCCACGGCGGTCTCGGCATGCGCCTCCTCGCCGCTGACGTGGTACCGCAGGGCGTTCTGGTAGGCGGCATGGATGTCGTTGTAGAGGGCCGCGTAGTTCTGGGGCGACCCCGCCCCGCGATACACCGTCGCCTGCGGATCGGCCCGCCAGTCGCTCTGCGCGTGCCGGTTGGCGGTGAGCTTGGCGAACCCGGCCGCGTAGGGCCTCGCGCCCGCCTTCACCTTCGCCGCCATACGGTCCAGGTCGGCCCGCGTGTGCAGCAACCCCGGGTGGGCGAAGGGGGCGTCGGCGGCGGAGGCCGGGGCCGCGAGGGCGACCGTACCGATTCCGATACCGGCGCCCGCCGCACCCGCTGCTTTCAACATGCTCCGGCGGCTGATCTGTCGTGTCACGTCGTCGTACCTCAGCGTCGTAAGTCGCGTGCCTGTGGGGGACGCTGAGGAGACGGCGGGTGGTGACGGCGATAACAAAAACTGCGGTACAGTTGATCTGCATCCGGCCGCCGGAACTCCGGCCGAAGGATCGTGCGTTGGTGGTCCAAGGAAAGACGCCCCGCTTCCTGCGGGGAAATGCAGGTGCAAGGCCTGCCCGGCGCTCCACAACAAGAACCCGGCCCTGGGATTCAGGGCCGGGTTCTTTGCTGTGCGCGCGACCTCACCGGACTACCGGCGAGTAAGTAGCTTTCGGACAAACTTTGGCTGAGGTTCGTCGGAGTCTGCACGCTTTCTTTACGTGTCTCACACATGTGAGTCCCTGCTGTGAGCTCGACATTTGCACCTGCCGCGCCGCGCAAACGACTTCCCGCTGGACGTCCGGGCGCCGCGGGCAGCGCTTGCCGTGCCCGGCTGACCTGTGGCTAAGTTGGCCGCCGCGTATGCAGCGTGAGGGGCTTGAACCACCCCTGTGGTCGCGCGCGCACATCATTGGTGGCCCCGCGGGGCGTCGCCGCGGGGGAGAGACGGTTCGTCATGCCGTGATGCCGGCTCACTGAAACGCCTACTCGCTCGCTGCTGTCCGGGCTGACCCACTCGCCCCACGCCTCCACGGCGGCCCCACCCACCGTCATCCCTTGCCATGAAGGATGCCCCCTTTGCGATTCAGACCGGGGTTGTTCAACCCCTGCTCACGTAGGTCCACAGCGTTAGGTTCGGCTGTCACGTCCGTCGCGGCCCTGGCCGTTCTCAGTGGCCTGGCCGTTCAGCCCGGCCTGCTCGGCCGGGGCTTCGAAGAGCGCACCGCTCCTGTCGCCGCGTCGGGCGACTCGTACGACGGGTTCGACACCAAGGCGGCTGAGCAGCTGCGCGAGGATCAGTGTGTGGCCGTCGATGCCCTGCGCAAGGGCGGGCCCAATCTGTTCGCCCTCGCGCAGAACTCCATCGGGCTGCCTCCCGACCAGCTCCACCAGAAACTCAAGCGGGACCTCACCGACAACAACTCTCCCCTGCACCAGGCCTCCTACGCGGACAGCGCCAGCAGCGACCAGTGGCTCAAGAAGGCCAATGACCAGGAGTTGGCGTTTGCCAAAACCGTCATGGGCCTGAGCTCCTACCCTGACGAGCCGCCCGGAGAGTTCGAGGTCTTCGACAAGACCGGTCTGGTTCCGTGGTTGTGGCAGTCGTACAGCAAGTCGATCGACTTGTTCTCCCCGTTCTACGAGCCGTCGCCCACCGCTGACGACAAGACGAAGGCCGCCGCGCTCGCGATCGGTGACCCGCAGTACACCTCCGGGGGGACACCGCAGGAACAGCAGGCGTGGAAGGTCTGGAAGAAGAACTCGGGGAAGATCGAGCCCAACGAGTTGTTCGTTCCCAGGGTGTTCGCCGATGACGCTCGTATCTTCCTGGGCTCCGGAGGATTCCCTCGCACGGCCCCGGCCGCGGACACCCCGGAGTACCGCGTCGCGGTCGAGGATCTGAAGGCCCGCTTCGCCTCGTGTTCCTGGCACGCTCCGATCGACCCGAACCGGGTTCTGGGCAAGGAGGTGGCGCAAGCGTCCGCCGAGTGGCAGCAGGAGATCGCCTCGCAGGCCACGCAGCGCCAGCAGATCCTTGGTGCCAACGTCACGGCGACGAAGGCGTTGCAGGAGGGCACGTTCACCCTGGGGCAGGTCCTGGGCCAGTCGTGGCTCGCGGACTACGCCACCCGGTGGCAGGACTACTACTCTGCCGGCGGCCTGGGGTGGATCGGCGACAGCCCTGTAGCGATCCAGGTGCCGGGCGCGGCGGGCAACTGTCTGGACGTCGCGGGCGGCAAGGAAGCCAATGGCACGCCCGTGCAGATCTACACCTGCAACGGCGGCGCGGCCCAGCAGTGGACGCTGGAGGGCAGCGAGGACAACCTCTACTTCCGCAACGTCGGCTCCCAAAGATGCCTGGACGTGGCCGGGAACGCGTCGGCGAACGGCACGAAGATCCAGATCTATGACTGCTACAAGTCCAAGGGGCAGTCGTGGAAGGGCGACGTCCGTGCCACCGCGCCTCTGAAAAGCGTGAGCACGGGCAAGTGCCTGGACCTGAGCGCGTTCACCAAGAGCACGGACGCGCGACTGTGGGACTGCAAGGTCGCCGCCTCACAGAAGTTCCTGATCAAGCCGTCCGGTCACAAGGGCACGGACAGTCCCCTGTATCCGGAGAAGGCCGAGTTCGACAAGGCGAAGAAGGTCGTCACCGACGCCCAGGCGGCGGCGAAGAAGTACCTGGCCACGCTCAAGACCCAGCTCGAGAACGCCAAGAAGGCGGCCACCGCCTCCGATACGGCCGAGCAGGCCGCGTACGGCATCGCGGATGCCGCTGGTGCGCCGCGGGGCCGTGGGCTGCTGGTCGGCCAGCAAAAGGCGCAGGTCACCAAGGGGTCGGTGGCGGCGCTGACGGCGATGGTGAAGGCCGCTGAGACCGCCGAGGCGGCGACCCGGGCGTCTGCGGGTGACAGCGCGACCATCGCCCAGCGCGCTCTCGCCCAGGCCGCGCAGTCGAAGGCCGAGTTCCGCAAGGAGGCGGCCCATGCCGCGGAGCTGCAGGCGAAGGCCGCGGCCGACGCGGCGAAGGTGCACCGCGACAACGCCAAGAAGGACAAGGAGACCGCGGAGGCCAAGCTCGCCGAGGCGCTGAAGGCCGAGGGCGACGCCAAGTCGGCCGCCGCCAAGGCCCACGCAGAGCGTCTGGCCGCCGAGGCCGAGGAGAAGACAGCCAAGGCGGAGAAGGAGACCGCCGAGGCCAAGCAGGCCGAGGCAGCCCGGCACAAGCAGGACGCCCAGGCCGAGGCGGCGAACGCCAAGGACGCCAAGGACAAGGCCGAAGCCGCCGAGGCGACCGCGGTCGCGCGCAAGAACGACGCGGTCAAGGCCCGTGACAAGGCCCGCGATCTGCGCGACGACGCCTGGGACGCCGAGCAGAAGGCGGACGCCGCCCGCGCCAAGGCGGACGCCAAGGAGGCGTTCGCCCAGGCCCACGAGTCCGACAGCAACGCCAAGGAGTCCAGAGCGGCAGCGGACGCGGCTGCCGGGCACGCGGATGACGCCGAGGCGGCAGCCGGCCGCGCCCGGGCCTCCGCGGACGCGGCCACCGAGGCAGCGGCCGAGGCGGACGCCGCGGCCACCCGCGCCGAAGCGGCCGCCAAGCGGGCCCGCTCCCACGCGGATGCCGCACACGCCGCCAAGCTGAAGTCCGACGCAGCGGTGAAGACAGCCACCAGCGCCGCGGCGGACGCCATCAAGGCATCCGAGCACGCCTCCTCCGAGGCCAAGACGGCCGTCGAGCTGGCGGACGAGGCGGAGAAGCTGGCCAAGACCGCCAAGTCCCAGGCGGACGAGGCGAACAAGGAGGCCGCCAAGGCCCTGGTCGCCTCGGCGAAGGCCGCAGGCTTCGCCCACGTCACGGCGCAGGCCGCCGTCGACGCGGGCAACGCCGCCGTCCAGGTCGCCAAGCCGGCCAACGACGCGATCGAACTCGGCTCCCCCTACGTCACCACCGACTCGGCCGCCGGCCTGGTCGTGCTGACCGGGCAGGCGTCGAAGTCGCTCGCCGAGCAGCAGCAGGCCGTCGCCGATGCCCACGCCGAGAACGCACAGGCGGAGGCAGCCGCGGCGAAGAACCTCGCCGAGCAGGCGACCGGCGACGCCAAGGCCGCGTACCAGCACGCCGCCAACGCCGCCGGACACGCGGCCACCGCTCGCACCTACTCCAAGGAGGCACTCGGATACGCCGCCGACGCCGCCAAGGCCGCATCCAAGGCGACGGCGTCTCTGGCCCGCACCATCGAGTACAACCGGCAGGCCACCGAGGACGCCGAAGCCGCCGACAAGGCAGCCGGCCGCGCCGAAGGCCACGCCAAGGACGCCCGCGACTCCGCCGACCAGGCAGCGCTCGACGCCGAAGCCGCCCGCACGGCCGCCTCCGAGGCCGAACAGGCCGCGAAGGACGCCCGCGCCGCCGCGGACCGCGCCGACACCGCCGCGACCGAAGCCGAACAAGCGGCCAAGGACGCGCTGAAGTACGCCAAGGAGGCACAGGAAGCCGCGGAGTCCGCGGCACGCAAGCAGGCCAACCAGCAGGTCGCGTCAGGCGCGGGCACCGGCATCGGCGGCACCTGGTACGTCGTCGACGACAGCAGCGTCGAGATCACCGACGCCAAACAGCAGAACGACTGCGTCATCGAGATCGGCTTCGAGGGCTGCACCGTCACGTTCAAGGTCACGTTCAACGCGACAGTCGACTTCTTCCTGTGCACTGATCCCGAGGTGCCGGCCACAGCATCCGGCTGTGCGGCGGCGGACACGATCCTGGTCAAGACCGAGCACCTCACAGGGCTGAAGAAGGATGTCACCCAGTACTTCAGCAAGCTCGACCTGATCAAGCAGACCGTCGTCTACCAGATCCTGAAGGCGGTCCTGGTCCAGGACTTCGTCGACTGCTGGCACGGAAGCGCCAGCGGCTGCGCGTGGGCGGCGAGCAACTTCATCCCCGGCAAGGCGTTCGCCAAGATCGCCGACGCACTCATCGCCCTGGACGCCGCGCTGCGGACCGGCGTGGGCGTTGCCGACGCCTACAAGGCCCTGAAGAACCTGGACATCGACCCCGGTTCGCTGGCGGCCCTCGAGCGGCAGGCCAACATCGTCGAAGACGCCTTGTCGAGCTGCCGCGTCAACAGCTTCCCGGCGGACACCCTTGTGCTGATGGCGGACGGAAGCCGTCGGCAGATCAGCTCGGTTCGAGAGGGCGACCTGGTCCTGGCGACGGATCCCGAGACGGGTGTCCACGCGCCGCAGCCGGTGACGAATACGTTTCGGCACGGCACTCGGCGCCTCGTCGATGTCTCCCTTGCCGGCGGCACCAGCCTGACCAGCACCGCCGGACACCGGATATACGTGGACGGGCGAGGCTGGACGTTCGTCGCCGACCTGCGGACCGGCGATCGGCTGCGCCAGCCGGACGGCACGTCCCGTGTCGTCAGCGCGCTGCGCGACCGGTCAGGTCTGGCACCCCGCGCGGTCTACGACCTGACGGTCGACAAGCTGCACACCTTCTACGTGGGTACGGAGGGGACGGCGGGCGTCCCGACCAGGGATGTCCTGGTCCACAACTGTCTGAACCTGCGCCTGCACGAGGGCGACCGCGGAGCCCACACCATCAAGGACCACGTCGAAACCACTCCGGAGAGGGCGACCAACAAGGCCAAGGCCGATATCGCCAAGAACCCCAACAGCCCTGGTATGACCGGTGTCTGGAAGGATCTGGACACGGCCCAGGCCGCCGTCGACGAGGCGATGAAGAAGTGGCTGACGGGCATGTCCAAGAAGCAGAACGGTGCGAACCGGCAGCGGCTCGACAAGTGGATGAAAGAAACCCCGAAGGATACCGAGAGCCCCACACACCTCCTCTCGTTCGAGGTGACACTCGACGACACAGCGTCTCTGGGGACCGTCTACCACCACACCGGTGACAGCTGGCCGGCCCAGAACATCGTGTCCATCACACTCAAGAGGTCCCCACACAAACCGGGCTACATGGTGTACACCTCGTACCCCAAGGGAAAGAAGCCCACCACGTGACGGCGGAACGGCAGGACATCTGGATCGACTTCGGCCTCAGCGGACTCACCAAGTGGTTCGCCGGCCCCTGGGTCAACGAGGCGACGCCGGAGGAGATCGTCACAGGCGCCGCTGACTGGGGGGACGGCGTCTACGCGGCCACTCTCGTGGAGGATGCTCGTCGTCTGCTGGAGTCACCGCTGCCCACCCGGACGATCGAGCTCCTGTGGCGGGCGGCGATCGGACTTCCGTACGATCCGGACGGCATGTGGCTCGACGGGCGTGCCTGGCTGCGCGACATCGTCCGAATCGCCCTCGATCGAATGCACCGCGCCGAGCCGTCCTTTGCTCCTGCTTCGCCGGCGTCCCCCGTGGACGGGCCACTGAAGCAGGAGGTCCTCGAGGAGATCCGGGAGGTCACGCCGACCGCGGAGGTCGCGGTAGGCGCCGGCGGGGCGGAGGTGATGGCCGCGCTCGAGCAGGTCGTCGTCGAGGTCGATCCCGACCTCGGGTTCCGATTCTTCCTGCGGGTCCTCAAAGCACACCTCGTTCCCGTCACGGCGTCCCAGTACGAGCGCTACCACGAACTCGGTGGGCGCTTCGGCTACCACGAGCTCGTCGTCGACGACGGAACGCTGCAGTCCGTCGACACGGACTGACGCACGGCAGCGCACTGCCCGACCCGGAGAAGGCCCGCACTCCCGCAAGGCCTGCCCGGCGCTCCACAACAAGAACCCGGCCCTGGGATTCAGGGCCGGGTTCTTTGCTGTACCCGCTGCCGGGCGGGGCGGCTCAGCCGCGCCGGTCGGCCACGACCCACGACGCCACGGCCACAGCCCCCGCCACGCCGAACACGGCGGGCCAGGCGCCCACCCTCTTGGCCAGCGGATGAGACCCGGCGAAGGCGGCGATGTACGCGGCCGACAACGCCCCCGCGGCCACCCCGCCGGCCTGCTCCCGCCACTGCCGCGCGGCCGTCGCCCCGGCGACCGCGAGCACGGCCCCGCCAAGCGGCCGCTGCCTGGTCCAACGGGCAACCCCGTACCCGCCGACCAGCCCGCTCGCGGCGACCACCGCGCTGGGAACCCTCGCCATACCTGCCTCCTGCTGTACTCGTGCGGATGCCAAGGCTAGCTCCGCAGGTCGGCGGCCGTTCCCCGGCACCGATCCCGAGCCGGTGGGGCCCGGAACGGGGCGTCAGAAGAGCGTGGGAGCGGGCGGAGCCCACCGGTTGGTGCGCGGCACCGCGCTGGAGACGCCGTAGTCCTTCCTGAGCTGCTCGGGGATCGCGTAGTGCATGACGCGTCCCCGGGTGAGGGTGGACAGCTCCAGCACGCTGGTGAGATGGCCGAGACGGTCCAGGGCCCAGGCGCCGAAGGGGGAGTGGTCCTCGATGCTCTCCAGCACGCCCAGCAGATGCGGCGCGGCCTTCACGACGGTGTCCCACGAGGTGCGCGGCACCTGCAGCCAGTCGGCGCTGGTGTCGCCGACGAGGTAGCGGATGAGGGCGGACACGATCGGGTCGAAGAAAGTGCCGGGCACCACCTCCTCGTAGAGGTCGATCAACTGCCGGGTCAGATGCGTCCCCTCCTCGGAGGGCCCCATGTGCCGGACCATGTACAGGTCGAGGAACCGGCGGGCCTCCTCCAGGGTGTGGGGCACCGCGTCCTGGTCGACGCCGAGCATCGCGCCGACGACGCGCCACGCGTAGTAGTAGGCGTCCGCGCCCTCCTCCGACATGTGGATGCCGAGGCGGTGCAGGCTGTCCAGGACGAGCATGGAGAAGAACATCTGCCCGCCGATCATGTCCTCCTGACAGATCGGTGTCCCAAGGGCCTCGGTGTCCCAGCGGTTCTCGCGGACGAGGTGATGGCGGATGGACGCGTGCAGAAGGCGCACCTTCTGGGCTGCCGGGACAAAGCGACCGCCGGCCTCGAAGGCGTCGGGCTGCATCAGATAGACCGTGAACTGCCCGGTCTCCGCCATCCGCTTGGAGGGGTACTTCAGCCCGTGCGTCGCCGACAGCAGCTTCGCCACATGCGGGACGAGGTAGCAGGCGGGCATGGAGGCGAAGGACAGCGCGGTGGAGATGTGCACGTTGTTGTCGATGAAGAAGAGCCGGGCCTTCTCCATCTCCCCCCAGTCCACCCAGGCCGGAGGGGTGCGGGTGCTCTCCAGATACTCGCGGGCGACATCGGGCAACCCGTCCGGCAGGGGAGCGCCGGCCGAGGAGACGTACCGCATCAAGGTGTTGAACTTGCCCACCTCCCCGCGTTCGAAGAGCGTGGCGACGGTGGCGTCGGCGAGTTCGTCACCGGCCTGCCGCAGCGCGTCCATCGATGCCTCGGTTGCCTCGGTTGCCTCGGTTGCCTCGGTTGCCTCGGTCCAGGTCATGGCAGGGCTCCTTGTCATCCACTTGTGCCATCCACTCGCCGCCGCCCCGGTAAGGCGGCCGGTCAGAACAGCCGGACCGCCGCCGAATGCGCGAGCGCGGTCAGCGCGGCGGCGGAGGGCGTCGGCACATCCAGCCCGTGGAGGGCATCGAGCGCCTCCTCGACCCGCGCGCTGATCATGTCCTCGATACGGTCGGGCGCCTTCAGCCGGCACATCACCTCCCGTACGGCGTCCAGCTCCCGCGCGTCCAGCCCCTCCGAGTCCAGGTCGTCCCGGCCCAGCAGGGCACGCAGCAACTCCCGCTCCTCCACCCCGGCCAGCCGCCATGTCTCCGCCAGCAGGGCCGTGGGCCGCCGCCCGCGCACATCGTCGGCGTTGGCCTTGCCGGTGTGGTCCGGGTCCCCGAACAGGCCGAGCAGATCGTCCCGGAGCTGGAACGCCTCGCCCAGCGGCAGCCCGTACGCGGAGTAGCCCTCGCGCAGCCGCGAGCCCGCTCCGGCCAGGACGCCGCCGATGAGCAGGGGCTGCTCGACGGTGTACTTGGCGGTCTTGTACCGGATCACTTTCAGTGAGACAGCCGTGTCCGGACCGGCCCCGGTGCGCAGGATCTCGAGACACTCGCCCGCGATCAGCTCGCGGGCCATCAGCGACCACAACGGCCGCGCCCGGACGAGATACGCGGCGGGCAGCCCACTGGTGGCGAACAACTGCCCGGCCAGCGCCATCAGCAGATCACCCACCAGCATCGCCAGCGACCGGGCGGCGGCATCGGCGTCCGGCCGGCTCCCGACAGCACCCCGCAGCGCGACATGCACCGTCGGCCGCCCGTGCCGCAGCGGACTGTCGTCGATCAGGTCGTCGTGCACCACGGCCGCGGCATGCACCAGCTCCATGGAGGCCGCCGCCCGCACCAGCGCGTCACTGTCCGGCTGCCCCGCCGCACGCCACCCCCAGTAGCAGAAGGCCGCCCGCAGCCGCTTGCCGTCCGCGACCGCCGCCTCCAGGCTCTCGGCCACACCCGCGAGCACCGGATCGATCGCGGCGAACGCATCGGCCTCCTCGGCGACGAACCCCCGCAGCACCTCGTCGACACGGACCTTGAACGCGGCCGGCTCCCACCGGTCAGACCCCACCGGCGGCCTTCCGGGCCTGGGCGTGCCGGGCGAGAATCTCCAGGTGGGCGGGCGGCACGGCCGCGTACCGGTCCAACGCCAGCCGCCCCCGCGCCACCAGCTCGTGCTCGGCCTCCGCCGCCAGCTCCGCGCCATCGGAACGGCGCAGCAACCCCCGTACCGTCCCCACGGCCGACCCGACCGTACTCACCGCCAGATCGGCCAGCCCTGCCGCCAGCAACACGGCCTGCCCCTCCAGGCCACGGCAACGTTCCGCTTCTCGCGTCATGTCATCCCCCACCCGACGATGAACATCCGGGCAGCACTGGTCATGCGCCGCCCCTTCGAGCATCGACTCCCGCGAGCCGCGAGGGCGGAGGAACTCACGATCGAGTGACGTAACCGTCCGGCCGTACGAATCGCGGCTGGGCGGCCCTCCGGAGGGGGCGCCCCCGCCCCCTGTCAAACGACTGGCGGCAACCGCCGTGGACGAACAGGCTGGCCCGACCCACGCCGCTCAAGGAGGGCCAGTTGAAGACCGCCCGCACCACCTCCACGACCCTCACCACCCCGGACGGCACCCGCATCGCCTACCGGGACCACCGCCCCGCGCGGGAATCCGCCGCCCCCTTCCTCCTCCTGCACGGCCTGGCCGGCCACCAGGGCGAGTGGGACGCGGTCGCCGCCCGGCTCCTCTCCGACGGCCACCGCGTGGTGACGTACGACGCCCGAGGCCACGGCGCCAGCACCCGCACCCCCACGACCACGACCCGCGCGGCCCACGTCCAGGACGCCGTGACCCTGATCGAGGAACTGGCCCTGGCCCCCGTAACCCTTCTCGGCCAGTCCCTCGGCGGCCATACGGCGATGCTGCTGGCCGCCTCCCACCCCCACCTGGTCAGGTCCCTGATCCTGGTCGAAGCGGGCCCGGCGGGCCCGACCCCGGAACTCCCCGCATGGATCGCGACCTGGCTGGACAACTGGCCGACACCGTTCGCGTCACTGGAGGCCGCGGAGGCCTTCCTGGGCCACGAGGCCTGGACGAGAACCCTGGAACAGCGAGAAGACGGCTGGCACCCCACCTTCGACCGCGCCACGCTCATCTCAACGGTCGCCGAACTGGCCACCACCGCCTACTGGCCCCAGTGGTCCCGGATCACCTGCCCCACCCTCCTCGTCCAGGGCGAACACGGCACCATGCGCCCCGACGAGCCCACCACCATGCTCACCCACCGCCCCACCACCCACCTCACCCGCATCCCGGACGCCTCCCACGACGTCCACCTGGACCAGCCGGACCGCCTTCACGAGGCGATCTCCTCCTGGGAATCCGGCCGTTGACCTCAACCAAGGTCGAGGTCCTACGTTGATCGCGTCCAGGCAACCACGAGAGGGCGAGGCCACCGATGAGCACCGACACCACCACGGACACCAAGGAGTACAGCCACGACGAACTGGCCGCCCAGCCGATCGGCGCATGGACGGGCATGGCCTACCGCAGGGTCGTAGGAGCCCTCCGCGCCCAACTGGCGGTCGAGGACCTCACCCAGCCCCACTGGTGGACCCTCAACCACGCCGCCGGCACCCCCGCCACCTGGACCCGCCCCACCCTGACCCGACGCCTGCTCCCGTACGACGACGCCGGCACCGACTTCGACGCGGTCTACGACGACCTGGTCACCCGCGGCTGGCTCACCGAGGACGCCACCACCGGCACCATGACCCTCACCGATACGGGCGAGGCGGCCCGCCTCCGCGCCAAGGCCCGCAACCTCCGCGTCCACCACCAGACCCACGAGCACATCGACCCGGCCGACTTCGTCACCACGATCAACGTCCTGCGCCGGATCGTCGCCAACCTCGGCGGCGACGGAAACCTCCCCGACGCCGAAAAATAGTTCGACAGCCCCCGCCACCCCGACCATCCTGCGGAGCGCGACCACACGCCGACGTCCGCACCCACGGGGGAGAACCGTTGCAACCCTTGAACCCGACCATCCGCCACATCACCTTCGACTGCACGGGAGAGCCCTACGAACTCGCCCGCTTCTGGTCCGACCTGCTCGGCCACCCGATCTCCGACATCGACAAACCCGGCGACTCGGAGGTACTCATCGAGGACCCGAACGGCCCCGGCCTGCTCTTCATTCGCGTAGAAGAGGGCAAGGCAACCAAGAACCGGATCCACTTCGACCTCAAACCCAGGGGCCGCACCCGCACCGCCGAGGTCGAACGCGCCCTCACCCTCGGCGCCACCCAACTGGCCGACCACACCCGCCCCGACGGCAAGGGCTGGGTGGTCATGGCGGACCCGGAGGGCAACGAGTTCTGCATCGAGCGCGGCGAGCTGGGCTGACGCGCGGAAACCAATCGCACCCGGTCACGAGGCACTGCCACGCTCACCTCATGGACGGAACAGAAGCCGCGCAGGAACCCACCACCCCGCCCTCCCTCCTGCTCATAGGAGGCCGGGCCGGCGTAGGAAAGACGACGGTGGCGTGGGAGGTGGCAGCACAACTCCGCGCCGCCGACATCTCCCACGCCATCATCGAGGGCGACTTCATGGGGCAGATCCATCCGCCCCCGCAGCACGACCCCCACCTCTCGGCGATCACAGAGCGCAACCTCACAGCGATCTGGACGAACTACGCCCAACTCGGCTGCCACCGCCTGATCTACACCAACACCCTCAGCATCCTCCCCGAGACGGCCCCCACCTTCCACCGAGCCCTGGGCCCGGACGTCCACATCACCCGAGTCCTCCTCACCGCCACCGACACCACGACCCACCAACGCCTGACAGCCCGGGAACTGGGCTCGGAACTGAACAAGGAACTCCAAAGCAGCGCCCGCAAGGCCCGCCTCCTGGAGGAACGGTCCCCGTCCGACACGGTACGAGTACGAACCGACGGCCGACGGGTCGCCGACATCGCCCACGAAGTCCTGACGGCAACCGGCTGGGCCGGGCCCGCCCACGCTGGATCAGGACCATCGGCCTGAGACGACCAACGGCCCCCTCACGGCCAGCCGCCCCGCTCCACAAACCGCAACCCGGCCACGGCGCAGCACCCCTCCCCACGGTCCCCGCCGCCCCACCCCTGGGCCGCCCGGCCGGGCAATCCGCCCCGGAACCGCCAACCTCGGAAGAACCGGGCGGCCGTGAGAACTTCCTGGCTAACCAGCAGCCCGAGGCGCCACGACGAGGCAAGATCTAGTTCTCGGCGAGCAATGCCCTGCGCGCCGCCGCCTGAAAGGCGCTTCCCGGCGCGCGCTTCGCTTCAACCGCCCGCATGTACCGCGCGTCGAACGCTTCCAGGCGGCCCGTGCCGGCTTGGAGCGCAGCCTCATGCCAAGCCGTCCCAGCCATGTCCAAGTCGTACATCGCTCGTCGCAGAACATCGGCCGCGTCAGCCACGAATGCGGGTCCTACGACCGCGACTTCAGCCGCCGCGGAACTGAAGGGAGCCCATGCCGCATGGGCACCGGTCGCAGGCTCACGCCACTGCTCCTCCGTACTGCCGTCGAGGCGCAGAGTCGCTGCTAACTTCCACCAAGCCGCGGACACTTGCTTCGAGGTGCTGATGCACGTGCTGTAGGCATCGCGGCGCGCCTGCTCCAGGTTGTGTTCTCGATCGATCTGCCGCTGCCGTCTCTGGTGAAACCCCTGGCTCATGGCCGTGACCAACCCGCCCCCAACGCCTCCAAGGGTGCCGATCGCTGCGCCGATGACGGCTGCCATTCCTGCGTCCATGGCACGGCATTAGACCGCAGGGGAAGAAGCCGGGAGGCCAGATCTCGCAACCGCCCGCATCCACACGACAGGCTTTGTCCGCCCGAGCGCTCAGCCTGCAGTACCACCGTGCTTCACGGTCTGGACGAAGGAGCGCCAAGCATCACTTCCCACAGCGATCACACGCGATGCCGCGACCTTTGAGTCACGGACAAAGGCACCGTCCTCGATGAGCGCACACTCGACGCACTCGCCTCCGGCGCCGTTGCTGTAGGACGACGTGAACCACATCGGACGGCTACTTTCGCTGGATCCTTCTATGTTCACCGGGCGTAATCCTTCAAGATCGACTCGATCAACTGGTTCGAGCGCTGAGGACTCGAGGCTGCGGCCCGTAGACCGTCGAACGCCTTTGTGTACTCACGGACATGATGCTCGCCCTCCAAGTACATGGCATCCGTGATGCCGTCCCGATACACGAGGTCCGGATCTTCCGGGGCCGGGAAGCCCAGCAGGGTGAACGAACCGGTGGCCGGATAGGTCCCTGAGTCGAACGGAAGGACCTGCAAGGTCACGGTCGGCAGATCGGCCGCCTCCCGGACGCGTTCCAACTGCTCTCGCATCAGCGCGCGGTCCCCGATGACGTGCCGCAACGCGCCCTCGTTCACGACGAACCAGGCGTCAGGGGCATCCGAACGCCGCAGCATGGCTTGGCGTTCCATGCGCACCTGTACCGCCTTGGTGATGTCCTCGGCGGACATGTGCGCGCCGGTCTTGTGGAGTTCGGACGCGTACACATCGGTCTGCATGAGGCCGGGTACGAGTTCGCACTGGTACTGGCGGAAGGTGGAAGCGTCCTGTTCGAGACCGATGTAGATGTTGAACCACTCGGGGACGCCGGCACCGTGGGTCTGCCACCAGCCGCGCACCTTTGCCTGCCGGGCCAGCGACTTGAGGAACTCGCGCAGTTCGTCGCTCGTGCCGTAGAAGCGACACAGGGCATCGATGTCCGACGGCTGGATGCGCCCGCTGCCCGTTTCCATCCGGTTGACCTTGGAGCCGCTCCAGTCCAGAGCCGCACCGACCTGGGCGCAGGTGAGGGTGCTCGTCTCGCGGAGCTTCTTCAGCTCGATCGAGAGACGGCGACGACGTGCCGTCGGTGAACCGGCCATCCCAACCTTCTTCCAAATAGCGGGCGTTCAGTCTTGCGCCAAGGGATGTGCTTGCCAATCACACGGAAGTGGGAATCCCGCCGTGCACATTGCACGACGGGATGCGTTCCCAGCACTCTTGTCACCAACACAACTCAGCGTGAGCATCCGTGACGCTGTGCCGCTGATGCGGTGTCCACCGCGACGAGAGGGGTCCACGTGAGCCAGGGAGCATGTATGTCGCGCAAGCCGTGGGAGCTCGCCTTCACAGCCGAACCCGTGGAGGTGGCTGGCCTACGACGGATCTTGCGGCTGCAACTGGGGATGTGGGGGCTGCACGACGTCGTCGACGAAGCCCAACTGTGCGTGAGTGAGTTGGTGGCCAACGTGATCACCCACGTCGGCACCGGTACCCCCGCGACCCTGGCTGTCTCCATGAAAGGCACGCACTTGCGCATCGAGGTGCATGACCCCGATACCCGCGCGCTGCCCGTTCTCCGCGATGCGAGCACAGACGCCGAGGAGGGGCGGGGCATGGCACTGGTAGAGGCCGTTGCCGATCGCTGGGGTGTGCTACTGGGCCCGGATCGAAAGGTCACCTGGTGCGAGTTGGCCACCAAGCTGACCGTGCCCGGCGGTCACGTCAGAACTCCCGGTGTGGCGCGGGCCGAGGCCCTCCTTGATTCCTACGCCGCACCGCAGGCACCACTCGGAGCAGGAACGCGCAGGATGACGTCGGCCGTGGCGGAGGACACGGCGATCGCGGCGATCGCCGACTTTCTCCACTGGTTCCGAGCTCACGGCCGAGACGCGGACGACATGCTCGATCGGGCGCAGATGCGCTTCGAGGCGGAGCATGGTGCTCTGCGTCAAGCGACCTGATGCATCACGCGGGGACCGGGATGGTCGTCTTGATGCCCTGTCTTCGTTGGGGGAGGCCTGCTACTGCGTTAGTCGTGCGGTCTACGACACTCAGTGTGCTGAGGCGTTGAACGCGCGCACCTGGCCACTCAGCTCCAGCAGCCCTTCGACGCGGAAGGTCGGCAGTTCCCTGGCCTCCGTGCTGCCCCACTGAATGGTGGCCCATGGCCCACGATGCACGAGTGCTGTGTGCATGCCCGCCTGCATGGCCGGCGTGATGTCGTTGTCGCACCGATCACCGACGTACAGAATCTCGCCGACCTCGAAGGGCACGGCCTCGGCTACCCGCTTGAAGAACTCGGGGTCGGGCTTGCTGGCGCCCCAGTCGTCGGACGTACCGATCAGGTCGACGTCGTCGGAGAACAGCTCCCGCAGGATCCCTCCGGCCCGTACGGTCTGGTTCCCGGCGATGCCGAGCCACAGTCCGTCGGCTCGGAGCTGCTGAAGCGCCGGCCGGACGTCCTCGTACAGATCCTCTTCCCCAAAGCTCTCCGGCTGCCCGGCAGCCGCCCGCTTCTCCCGCTCCTCGTAGAGATCGAACCCGGGCCGGAACGCTTGGAACGTCTCCCGGTAGTCCCGGCCCTGGGCGATCACGCCCCCGAACATCGCATGGAACGTGTGCCGCGGTACGCCCAGCCAGTCGGCCCAAGTGCCGTACTCCCGGGTCTCGTCCACGAGGCACTCACCTACGTCGAAGACCACTGCGCGAATCATAGGGAAAGACTATCCAAGCGTTGCCCTAGCCGAACGAGTCAGGATCGCTGGGAAGTGGATATCTCAGAGCTCGAAGGTATGGCGAAGTAGGGTTCGGGCCATTCGACGGAACCGTCTACGTCGGCTTGAGCCACGTGCTGCAGGAGCAGCGACGTGGGATTCCGAATATCGCGGTCGTCGTCACCGACTAGGAGGGGCGCCGTCGTGGGGATCGATGGGTACTCGACGCCCAGCAGCTTGCATATGTGCTCGAAATCCTCGTTCTTGTTTCCGTCGCCGAGGTTTCCGTTGAGGTAGTCGCGGAGGCGTGAGCAGATATCGAGCATCGCATGTCCGCTATCAGTCACGCTGTACTGGCCCCCTTGCGGGCTGTCGCTCGATAGGAACCCTATGATGAAGAGTCGTTCCGTTTCGAACTGGAGCGCGTTCAGATTGACGTCCAGAGCTTTAGCTGTGTGTCGATCGTTGCGATAGCCCTGCTTCTTGACGTGCGACAGGATCCTGAGGGGGAGGCCGGGGCGCTTTGATGACGCGAAGCGGGTCACATCCGCGGAGGTAATGCCTCCTAGGGCTACTTGGAGGAGGAGGTCCTTCGTGATCTCCTCTTTCAAGAGGTTGTGGACGGTCGTGCGGGAACCTTCGTCGTCCGCGTCGAAGTCGGCCGGCACCCAGAAGACACGCAAGCGAGACAGGCTCTCGGGCATGGTGCGCAGATAGTCCTGTGTTACCTCGGCGAGGCGCGCACGGCTACGGCTCTGGTGTCGAGCGATGTATACCGCCGCTGCGATGTCCTGCTCATGGAGGAGCGTTCTGAGGTCCTTGTCGATGCCGTCCCCGTCGTGCTTCCAGAGAGTTTGCCCCGCAACTACTTTTGACCAGTCCTTCTTCAGGTCGCAGGAGAAGTCAAAGCGCTTACGTTGGCCTTCTGTATAGCCAAACAGTGTTGAGTTCGAGGCGCTGTCCATGATCTGGAGAGCTGTGTCTGAGAGGAAAATGTGCTCCGGTGACTCTGCCATGATTGCTCCAAAGAGGTTTGCAGGGTGCTGTTACTTGGTCGCGCATCTCGTGTAGCCATCGACATCGGCGTAGACGAGATCGATGCCCTCTACGTGAAGCAGATTCAGCAAGTCATCCTGCGGCTTTTCCGGAAGCAGTACGGTCAGATTGGGGTTGTGTGGCTTGACGTGCCGTGCAAAGTCTTTCAGTTGACCTATGGCTATGTGTACCTCGTCGCGACTACTGGCACCCCTAATTGCATACAGTTCATGCGTCGTGGCGTCGTATAGGTCGGTCTTGAGGGTCCTGGTCGTACCGGAGATCTTTATTTGATACGCGAAGACTTCGTGCTCACGCCTTGTGAGCTCCTCGAAGTACTGCTCTCGCAATGCTGATTGGCGCAGGTCGGCTATCAGGCTTGGTTGTGCAGCCCGCCTGCTTTCTGACGCCCGCCTCTTCTTCGGCTCCACCATCTTGCCGGTGACTACAGTGGCGGAAACCCTGTGAGTGTCGGTTTCCTTCGCGCGACTGATGACATCCTGAGTGAGGCGCTCAGAGTCGCCCTTAGGGCGGAGGCGGAACACGATGATGCGGCGGCGCTCGCCGTTCTCGTCATGCGCTTCACGCACTGTGTAGGGCAGCTCTGCATCGAGCTCGAATTCGCCTACGTACCGTTGCTGCTTAGCGGAAGATCTTGGATCCGGGACCTTGCCTGCTGCCATGAAGACGCGCAGCGACTTTCCCCTGTCTGCGTGGCACAAGACGGCTGCGTTGCGAGAGCCGTTCAGTCCCAGAAACGTTTGCTCTCCGCGGGTGCCCTGGCCGGTGTACTCGAACACCGGCCCCCGTTCGTCCTCTTCCTCTAGCCAGCCGTCCTCGTAGCCGTACTTCTTGCCACTGTCGTGGTCTACGTAGATGAGGATGTTTGAGGTCGTATCGGAGGGGATGATCCCTCCCTGCGTCCCTCCGCCGAACAGCTCCTTCATCGCTGCGCGTGTGGTCATCAGCCCGGGCTTGATCGAAGCTAAGTCCATGCTCTGACGTTAGCTGATCACTCTGACATCGAACGTGGTCAACTAGCTTGCGTTGATGGCTGCGTACGACCAGACGTCAGCTGGCAGGCCATGCTCCATGCGCCAGGTGATCGCCATCGGTTTGCTGCCGGTGTGGCCGTCGTAGGTGGCAGGCCCGAGGAGCATCCACGGCTGAGACTTACCGATGTCCGTGTTCTTGTAGCGACGCATGAAGAGCAGGACGTGGCTGCCCCGCTCGGCATGGTGCTGGTAGCGCTGCCCCGTCGGGGAACTTTCGGCCGTGGAGTTCTGTGACTCCCAGTGGAACAGCGTCGGGCTCAGAGCGTAGTCCTTGTAGCGGACAGTGGGGGAGAAGTCTTTCTCGTTCTTCTCCAGGGTGATCAGAAGGGCGTCCGTCTGGAGATCCTCGACCCATTGGACGCCCTGAGCGAAGGACCTGGGCATCTGGCCGCCGAAGCGTGCTACGCCGAGGGCGGCGAGGATCTCAGAGCGGTTGTAGGAGGAGTGGACCTTCAGCGGGACCTGGCTGTGGCTGCCCGACAAGGGGATCGGGAAGTGGTCCGCCTGCTCGATGACGTAGGCCAGGACCTGGCGGAGCTCGTCGCGCAGGGCTGGTTGGTCGCGGAGTGCGTCTAGGCCCTGCTGGAAGCTGGTGAAACCACCAGCGTTGTCCCACAAGTTGAAGAAGAGCATGCGGGCATAGGCCTGGTCCGTGGGGTCCAGCTCGTCGTATGGCGCGGCTTCGTCGGCGAGGAGACGGAGGTACGCGTTGGCCCGGTCAGGGTCATCGACGTGCAGGAAAGCGTGGACGCGTTTGAGGAGCGCCGGTTCGCCATCGGGAGCAGCAGCTTTGAGTACGCCGGCTCGGCGCAGGATCGTCGTCCAGGAGTTGTCGCTCTTGTACAGCTCCTTGATCTCCCTGCGACTCTCCCGCAGGTAGTCCGCTAGCTGTGGCGTCTCATAGGCCTTGACTTCGTTGACCAAGGTCTTGACGGTGGCGCTCAGTTGCGTGCGGATGTTGTCCAGGACCAGGTTCTTGGCCTTGCCCTCCAGGATGATCTGGCACCCCGACGGAAGGAGCGGGAAGTCGTGCTCGATGTGATCGAGGAGCCGGTTCCTGGAGAGGTTCGTCAGAGCTCGAAACTGCTCCTCGAAGCGGAACTCTGCCCGGTGCTGCCCGATGAAATCGAGGACAGTGAGTACGGGCTTCATCTCGGTGCGCCGTAGCCCACGGCCTAGCTGCTGGAGGAAGACCGTGGCGCTGTTGGTGGGGCGCAGGAGCAGAAGGGTGTCGACATCCGGGATGTCGAGGCCCTCGTTGAAGAGATCCACGGAGAAGATGACTTGCAGCTTCCCCTCTCGTAGATCAGCGAGAGCTTGAGCGCGTGCTGCGGCAGGTGAGTCGCTGGTGAGCGCGGTTGCTTGAAAGCCTGCCCTTCGGAAGAAGTCCGCCATGAAGTGGGCGTGCTTCTTGTCCACGCAGAAGCCCAGTGCACGCATGGCTCCAGGCTGAGAGACCTTGTCTCGGATCTGCTTGACGACGATACGAGCACGTGCCTCATTGCCCGTGAAGAGATTGCCGAGATCCTGGTCCGCGTACGCGCCCCGCTGCCAAGTGAGGTTCGTCAGGTCTGTGCCATCGGGGATGCCGAAGTAGTGGAAGGGGCATAGAAGGTCGTTCTCCAGAGCCTCCCAGAGTCGCATCTCGGCTGCGATGCGGCCCTCGAAGAACTCGTCCTGCACATTGAGCCCGTCCATCCGCTCAGGGGTAGCGGTCAGGCCGAGAAGCTCCTTGGGCTTGAAGTGGTCGAGGACACGACGGTAGGTGGTGGCCGTGGCGTGGTGGAACTCATCGATCACGATGATGTCGAAGTGGTCGGGAGCCAGTTCTTCAAGCCGTTGGACGTTCAATGACTGGACGCTGGCAAACACGTGGTCCCATGCTTGCGGGTCCTCGCCGCCATAGAGCAACTCGCCGAATGAGGCATCGTCCAACACCTCGCGGTACGTCCGCAGAGACTGCTTGAGAATCTCCTTGCGATGTGCGACGAACAGCAGCTTTGGCCGACGGTTCTCGAAGCCTTTGGCCAGGCTCCGGTAGTCCACGGCCGCCATGACGGTCTTGCCGGTGCCGGTTGCGGCGACCAAGAGGTTGCGATTGCGCCCTCGGAGTTCGCGCTCTACCCGGAGGCGCTCCAGCATGTCCTGTTGGTAGGGGAAGGGGCGTACCTCCAGCCCCGACAGGTTGATCTTCAGGTCAGTGGTGGAGGTGCTGCCGCTGGCCTGAGCCAGAGCATGGTCGAGGCGCTCGGTGTGCTGATCGGGGTCGTATGTCTCGAACGCGGAGTCGTTCCAATATGCGTCGAAGGTCGCCTCGAACTTGTTCAGCACTGCCGGTGTAGCGATGGAGGACAGCCGCACGTTCCACTCCAAGCCATCGAGGAGTGCCGCCTTCGAGAGGTTGGAGCTGCCGACGTACGCCGTGTCGAAGCCTGTGTGGCGCCTGAAGAGCCAGGCTTTGGCATGGAGGCGCGTGGATCGGATCTCGTAGTTGACCTTGACCGTAGCGCCGAAGTCGCGCACGAGGCGGTCGAGTGCGTGGCGGTCGGTGGCGCCGATGTAGGTGGTCGTAATGACACGGATCGGTACACCTCGCTCCTTCGCGGCGCGCAGGGAATCCTCTAGGACGCGAATGCCGTACCACTTCACGAACGCGCAGAGCAGGTCGATGCGGTCCGCCGTAGCGAGCTCTGCCCTGAGTTCGGAGCCGAGACTGAGGTCATCCGGAGAGTTGGTGATGAGCGACGTCTCGGACAACGGGGTGAGGGGGCGGAGGGCGTAGACGCCTGGAGCCTCCTGCTCAGCGAGAGCAAGGAGCTGTCGAGGGCCTTCGGCGATAGTGCTCGTGCTTATGGCTTTGGCTCCGCCCCGGTCGGCGGCACTCGTGGCCAGGGAATCGAGGATGCGGTTCGCGACAGCCACACGGTCTTCGGGCGGAAGCTCGCTCAACCTCTGACTGACAGCTTCACCGATGTGGCGGGCCAGCACATGGGGCGCGGACTCTGGCGTGACCTCGGCGTCGATTGCCTTCCACCCCGCGGCCGTGAATTGCTCCAGCTCGTCATGCAAACCATGGGTGATCAGCTTCTCGTAGACACCCGCGATCGGCTTGGACAGGCCCCCATGTTCTGCCACGACTTGCTCCCCTGATCCCTCGTGGTTCTCGTACACGATCACGCGTGACGATGTGGATCTGTTCTAACAGCAATCACTGACATGCGCGGGGCTGTACCGAAAGGTGGGCTACCGCTGCGGTGGGGCCGCCCGCTTCCTGGCCAGTGTCGTGCTTCCACGGCCCGCCTCAAGGGCGCTTCACTCCGCTGCGCTGCGTTCCGCGTCGGCTGGCGCCGATGGCCCTGCGGGCCACCCTTGACCCGGGCCGTTCCAGCACGGGAGAGAAGCGAGCGGGCGGCCCGGGAGGGCCGGGGCCATCGGTTCGTAGGCCCGCGGGGCGTTGTCCAGGCCCTCGGGGTGCCGGGCGCATCAGCGGTTCAGGGCACGCCGGGTTGGCTTAGCGGCGTTCGGCTGGTGGTCGAGGTGCCAGGAGGGAGAGGGCAGTGCGCCGGTCGGCCGCGTTGCGAGGCCGACCGTGCGCGTTAGCAGGGCTTTGTCGTGGCGAGGGCGGCGGCGATGCGGGCCCTGGTCTCTGCGTGTGGTTGCGCGCGGCCTGTGATCCAGGCTGAGACGGTGGCGCGGGTCGTGCCGAGCTGGTCAGCCAAGTCCGCCTGCGACATGCCCGCTCGACGCAGTTGGCGTCCCAGCCATGGGCCGAAGGCCTCGCTGTATTCGGTGGGAGGCGTTGGGGGGTTCATCCTCTAGGACTCGGTTATGCGTCCGAGCCGTGGCACACCCCGTAGGACCGGCCCGACCCGCACCAGCAAGACGCCCCCTGCTGCGGCGGCCAAGCCACAGCCCGCCCCCGCGCCGCCAGTGTCGTCGCGTACTGCGGGAGCAGTGTCGCGTCGTCCGGGGAGGAGAGTTCCGATGCTGCGAAGGCCTCGTAGGAGGGGACCGTGCCGGTGACGATGCCGAGGTTGGGGGTGCCGGAGGAGGCGAGTTCTCGGAGGGCGGACTCTATGGTCGCGAGGTGGGTCTCGTGGGTCGGGTACTCGGAGGAGAGGGAGGGGTACGCATCGAGGAGTTCGGTGAGTTCCGGGGCCGGCCAGTGGAGGATGGCGACGGGGAAGGGGCGGGAGAGGGCCTCTCTGTAGGCGCCGAGCTCCGCTCGGAGGCGGAGGATCTCGGCCTCCAGTTCCGCCGGGTTCTCCGAACCCAGGGACCAGACGCGCTTGGGGTCGTGGAGTTCGTCGAGGGTGATGGGGAGGGAGTGGACCGTGTCCGCCAGGGCGTCCCATTCGTCGTGGGACTCGCCCAGCATGCGCCGTACGCGGTGGCGGCCGAAGAGGAGGGGGTGGGTGGCGTAGGGGGGCTCCGCCACGTCCGTCAGGAGTCGGTGCACGGCCTCCGTGAACGTCTCGTGGGCCGCTTCCAGTTCGTCGTGGGATTCGAGGGCCTCGGCCACGATGACCCAGGGGGCCGGGTCCTGGGGGGACGCCGAGCGGACGCCCTCGATGATCGCCCTGGCCTCGGCCTCGTGGCCGTACTCCCAGAGGTTCGAGGCCTTGAGCGCCCGGACCAGGTGGGGGTTGTCCAGGTCGGCCGCGGAGGACAGCAGACGGTCGTAGAGCGCGGACGCGTCGGGGCGGTCGCCGGAGAGTTCCAGGTGGGCCGCGGCCCGTAGGAGCAGGGCCTCGGCGTCCTCGGGATACAGGCCGGCGGTCCGCTCCAGGCGTGCCGCTTCGGCGGTGTGGTCGACGTTTTCGGCAGGCGTGTCGGGGCGCATGGGGGACACCGTACTGCCGGGAGGTGACGAGCGTGAGAGATGTGCAGGCCAGACACCTGTACTCGCGGATTCCCCGCGCTCGTCACCCGGGCTTTACGGATCGCCCCGAACCGCCGCCGTACCGTCCGCCGCCGATCTACAGCGTCACGCCGTCCACTTGGAGCGTTTGTACTGATTTCGCAGCGAAGGGGACGCTGAGTGATTTTCCGGTCAGGCGGGTGTCCGAGTGCGGGGTGTAGAGGTCGCCGCCGCCCGTCGTCACCGTGTTCCAGCGGGGGACGACGCCGTTCGAGCCGCCCGTCACCGTCGTGAAGCGGGAGAGGTCGAAGGTGAGGGTCTGGGCGGAGGTGGAGGTGTTGACCGCTACCAGGACCAGGCGGCGGGACGTGGCGTCGTAGGCCGCTACCGCGTAGCTCACGCCCGTGTCCAGGATCGTCATGCCGGGGCGGATGTGGCGGCTGAACTGGGCCAGTACGTAGTGCTTGGTCTGGACGGTGGTCGGCTGGAGGGTGTTCGCGTCGTAGGCGATCATCGCCCAGCCCGTCGACGGGTCCATGACCTGCCAGTAGCACCACGCCGTGGGGTGCAGCCAGCGGAAGTCGTAGCAGAGGTTCGAGGCCAGGGTGAGGCCCGTGCCGTCGCTGTCGCCCGTCTCGGAGTTCCACAGCTTCTTGCGGGACGTCGTCACCACGTCCGTGTAGAGGAGGTCGCGGCGGCCTCCCGAGCCCTGGTAGCCGTGCACGTTGACCTGGGAGACCAGGGCTTTGGTGGAAGAGTTGAAGGACGCCCACGTCGAGCGGGCCGTGTCGTAGTTCGTTTCGTCCGAGGCTGAGATGCGGGTGGCTGTGAGGCCGCGTTTGTCCAGCTCGCTGCGCATGTAGGGGAGTACGGCAGCCTGGACCGCGGGGTCCATGTGGCAGCCCTCCTGGGTGCCGGTCGCGGTCCACCAGGTGGAGGCCGGCTCGTTGAAGGGGTCGACCGTCGCGAAGTTCACGCCCCAGTTGTTCTTCGCGTACAGGGCCGTCGCCGCCAAGTGGCTCGCGTGCTGGCGGTAGTTCCAGGTCTGGAGGTTGTTGCCGCCGCCCGCCGCGCCCGAGGGGTTGTGGTTGGAACACATCCACCACATCGGGGAGTTGGCGAAGAGTTCGGTGATCGCGCCGCGCTGTGTCGCCTTCACCAGCATCGCGCGCTGGTTGGCGTCCGCCGACCACTTCCAGGCCGAGGAGGTCGGGTCCTCGTTGTTCCAGTCCTGCCAGAAGCCCTCGATCTGCTTGAAGCCCGGGATGTTCGGCGACTTCGCCATCGTCTCGCCGCCGACGCTGTTCGAGCTGCACGCGCCGAGGTTGTAGCGGGCGATGTTGAGACCCAGGCCGGGCAGGGAGCGGCCGTTGTACGTCACCGACTTGGTGGTGAAGAAGAGGTCCGCGAAGTCGTCCCGGGCGCCGAAGACGTTGGCCCACCAGGCGAGGGAGGTTCCCCAGCCCTCCCAGGTGCCGTAGGTGGTCGAGGGGGTGACGGCGATGGTGGCGTCCGCGTGCGCGGTGCCGGTCGCCAGGGCGCTGCCGAGGAACGTACCGCCTGCTGCGGACAGCAGGGTTCTGCGTCGTATCACGGCTCCTCCGTAGGGGAATTCAGGGGAATTCAGGGGAATGCAGGGGAGTTCAGGGGAGTACAGGGGGCTTTCGGGAGAATGCGGGGCGGGCGCCGGCCCTCCGGTCCGGCGTCGCGGGCCGGCCCGTCGACGGTGGCGTCGAGTCGAGGGCATCGAGAAGCATCGGGTGTGACGGATGGGTTGTCGAGAGTTGCGACGAACCTTTCTCAAACCCGTGTACGAAGTCTCGGACGCTCGCCCGCGGCCGCTTGTCGGAGTGATCCTGTATAACGAACAGCAGGACATACACATGTACGAGAGGAGGAGCCGTCGATGATCCGCGGTCGGGTGAATCCGCGTCCCGCTCTCGTACTGCTCCTCCTGGTCCTGGAGTTGGCGCTGCTGGACACCGGCAGCCTCACCGCCACCGTCGCGCTCGCGGCGACCGCCGCGGCCTCGGCCGCGCTCGCGGTCTGCGCCGTCATCGCCGCGCGCTGTGCGCCCGCCGTGCCACGCACCCGGGTACGTACGGCCATCCGCGACCGTGATCTGCGTACGGCCTTCCTGCCGCAACGCGACCCGGACGCCAAGGGACGCCCCCGGCCCCGGGCACCCGGACACGCCCTCCGGGCGACCTTCGCGTAGGGGCACATCACACCGCTGACCCCGCGTGGGTCGTCATGCCGCCATGACCAACTCCCGGCACGACGAGACCCCCGGAGGGCTCACGCATGTCCGTCTTCGCCAACCTGGTCGAGCACCTCGCCGACCTGCTCCACCCGCTGTTCGGCGCCTCCGCGGCCGCCGCCGCGATCGTCCTGTTCACCGCGCTCGTACGACTGCTCGTCCACCCCCTGTCCCGGGCCGCCGCGCGCGGCCAGAAGGCCCGGACCGCGCTCCAGCCGAAGATCGCCGAGCTGCGGAAGAAGCACGGGAAGAACCCCGAGAAGCTCCAGCGGGCCGTACTGGACCTGCACGCCGAGGAGAAGGTGTCGCCGCTGGCCGGCTGCCTGCCCGGGCTGCTCCAGGTGCCCGCGTTCTTCCTGCTCTACCACCTGTTCTCCAGCGACACGATCGGCGGGCGGGCCAATGAGCTGCTCGGCCATGAGCTGTTCGCGGCGCCGCTGGGGGAGCGGTGGATCGACGCGCTCGGCGGGGGCGGTGCGCTGAGTGGGGCCGGGCTCGTCTACGTCGGGCTGTTCGTGATCGTCGCCGGCGTCGCCGCGTTCAGCTACCACCTGAGCAAGCGGATGATGGCCGCCAACCCGGTCGTCCCGGCCGGGGGCAGTGGTGGGGAGCAGCTGCCCGGGCTGGCGGCGGTGACCAAGGCCATGCCGTTCATGTCCTTCTTCACGCTGGTCACCGTGGCCGTGGTGCCGCTGGCCGCCGCGCTGTACGTGGTGACCAGTACGACGTGGAGTGTCGTCGAGCGGGCCGTGCTGTACCGGTGACCGGGTGACGGTGACGAGGGGGCCGGGTGACCGGTGACGAGGGGGCCGGGGTCCAGTACGTGAACCGGGTATTGCGGAGTGGACTCCCAGCTTGGAGGATCGACCAGTCCTCCGATGGCTGCCCCGCCGCATCCGGGTCCCGCGCATCGGGCGGGCGCCCGCGATCTAGGGAGACGTGATCATGAAGCTGCTGCGAGTCGGTACGGCGGGGGCGGAGCGGCCCGCGCTGCTCGACGCCGAGGGGATCCTGCGGGACCTGTCGGGCGTCGTCGCGGACGTCGACGGCGCGCTGCTCGCCGACGAGGCCGCGCTCGACCGGGTGCGGGCCGCCGCGGACGCCGGTGAGCTGCCCGCGCTGGACGCCGCCGGGCTGCGGTTCGGATCGCCGCTGGGCAGGATCGGCAAGATCGTCTGCATCGGGCTGAACTACCACGACCACGCGCGCGAGACGGGTGCCGAGCCGCCCGCCGAGCCGGTCGTCTTCATGAAGGCGCCGGACACGGTCGTCGGGCCGCACGACACGGTGCTCGTGCCGCGCGGGTCCGTGAAGACCGACTGGGAGGTCGAACTGGCCGTCGTCATCGGGCGTACGGCCAGGTATCTGGAGTCCGCGGAGGAGGGGCTCGCGCATGTCGCCGGGTACGCGGTGGCGCACGACGTGTCCGAGCGGGAGTTCCAGATCGAGCGGGGCGGGACCTGGGACAAGGGGAAGAACTGCGAGACGTTCAACCCGCTCGGGCCGTGGCTGGTGACGGCGGACGAGGTGCCGGATCCGCAGCGGCTGTCCCTGAAGCTGTGGGTCAACGGGGAGTTGAAGCAGGACGGGACGACGGCCGAGCAGATCTTCTCGGTGGGGGAGGTCGTGCGGTATCTCAGTCAGGTCATGACGCTGTACCCGGGCGACGTGATCAATACGGGGACGCCCGCGGGGGTTGCGATGGGGGAGCCTGAGCCGAAGCCGTATCTCAGGGCCGGGGATGTGGTGGAGCTGGAGATCGAGGGGCTGGGGCGGCAGCGGCAGGAGTTCAAGAACGCGTAGCCGCTCCGCTGGGTGAGCCGGGGAACTGCGGCGATCTTTCGGCTGCGGGTCGTCCGTGGTCGGTCGCGCAGTTCCCCGCGCCCCCAAGGAGTCACTTCAGTACTGACGACAGATCGCGCCACGCCTTCCTCGGGAGGGCGTCCCTCGGGGAGTCGGTCACCACCTGGAGGGCCACGTGGTCGGCGCCCGCGTCGAAGTACGTGTCGATCCTGGCGCGGATCGCCGCCTCGTCGCCCCAGGCGAACAGGGCGTCGATGAGGCGGTCGCTGCCGCCGTTCGGCAGGTCGTTCTCGGTGAAGCCGTGGCGGAGGAAGTTGTTGGTGTAGTTCGGCAGCGGGAGGTAGAGGGCGAGGAACTCGCGGGCCAGGGCACGGGCGCGGGTCGGGTCCGTTTCCGGGATCACGCCCAGTTCGGGGGCGAGCAGGGGGCCGTCGCCGAGGAGTTCGCGGGCGTGGGCGGTGTGTTCGGCGGTGACCAGGTAGGGGATCGCGCCGGCCGAACGGTCGCGGGTCAGCTCCAGGCTCTTCGGGCCGAGGGCGGCCAGGACCCGGCCGTCGGCGGGCATCCCGGCGGCGTCCAGGCCGTCCAGGTAGGAGACGAGCGCCGAGTACGGGCGGCGGTACTGCTCCGCCCGCTTGGCGTGGCTGACGCCGAGGCCCAGCAGGAAGCGGCCGGGGTGGGCGGCCTCCAGCTCGGCGAAGCTCGCGGCGGTGGTGTCCGCCTCGTGCTCCCAGATGCTCTGGATGCTGGTGCCGACGGTGAGCCGGGAGGTCGCCTCGATCAGCGGGGCGGCGTTCGCGGCGGAGGTGTTGCCGCCCAGCCAGAGGGCGCCGTAGCCGAGTTCCTCCAGTTCGGCGGCGGTCTCGGCGAGTTCGCCGCGCCGGTCCGGGTCCTCCGAGCGCAGGCCTACGCTCCAGATGCCGTACCGGCCGACGGATTCCTTCAGGGCGGTGGTCATCGGTTGCGATCCCTCCGGGTGGGCGCCGTGTTCGATCATGCCTGAGGCGGGGTCAAGATCATGCCTACGGCGGTGCCAACCAGAGGGACCTGCCACTCATTCCGGCCTGCTACCGGTCCTTGCTCAGGAACTCCTCCAGCGCCTCCACCACGAAGCGGTGGTCCTGGAGCTGCGGCAGCCCGGACACCGTCACCGCGCCGATCACGCCCACGCCCTCGACGGTGATCGGGAAGGAGCCGCCGTGGGCCGCGTAGGTGTCGGGGTCGAGGCGCGAGGACTCCTCGAACGTCGTGCCCTTGGCGCGGAAGCGGGCGCCCACCAGGTAGGAGGCGGAGCCGTAGCGCTCGACGACCCGGCGCTTGCGGGCGATCCAGGCGTCGTTGTCCGGGGTGGAGCCGGGCAGCGCCGCGTGGAAGAGCTGCTGGCCGGCGCGGTGGATGTCGATGGCGAGCGGGGCCTGCCGCTCCCGGGCGAGTTCGACGAGGAGCGAGCCGAGCGCCCAGGCGTCGTCGTGGCTGAACTGCCGGAAGACCAGGCGGCGTTCCTGAGTCTCCAGTTCCTCCAGGCTCGGGGTGAGCTCCGGGTGGAACTTGGGGCCGAGTTCCTGGTGGTGCGAAGGGTTGTGCGAGCTCTTGTGCGTCACAGGGTCACCGTCACCTTCTCGCGGGCCGAACGACGAGCGGCCTCCAGTACGTCCAGGGCGGCGGCCGCCTCCAGCGCGGTCACCGGGTTGGGGCCGCCCTCCAGCAGGGCCTTCGCCACGGCCGCATAGTAGGCGGGGTAGTCGCCGGGGAGGGTGGGTTCGGGGCGGCCGCCGCCCGTCACCGGGGACTCTCCCCCAGAGGGGGGACCCCCAGCGCCCACGCGGCCCCACTGCGACTCGGGCTCGACGCCCCAGTCGGGGCCGGGGCGCAGGCCGTCCCTCAGGGCCGCCTCCTGGGGGTCGAGGCCGTACTTGACGTAGCCGGCGGCGGAGCCCAGGACGCGGAAGCGAGGGCCGAGCTGGGCCGTCGTCGCCGAGACGTAGAGGTGGGAGCGGACGCCGTTGGTGTGCGTGATCGCGATGAACGTGTCGTCGTCCGCCTCGGCGCCCGGGCGGCGGACGTCCGACTCCGCGTACACGGAGGCGGCCGGGCCGAAGAGGGCCAGGGCCTGGTCGACGACATGGCTGCCGAGGTCGTAGAGCAGACCTCCGATCTCTGCGGGGTCGCCGGACTCGCGCCAGCCGCCCTTCAGTTGCGGGCGCCAGCGCTCGAAGCGGGACTCGAAGCGCAGGACGTCGCCCAGCTCGCCCTCGCTGAGCAGCTTGCGCAGGGTGAGGAAGTCGTTGTCCCAGCGGCGGTTCTGGAAGACGGAGAGGAGCAGGCCGCGCTCCTCGGCGAGGGCGGCCAGCTCACGGGCCTCGGCCGCGGTGCCGGCGACGGGCTTGTCGACCACGACCGGCAGACCGGCCTTGAGGGTGGTGGCGGCGAGCGGCACATGCGTCTTGTTCGGGGACGCGATGACGATCAGGTCCAGCTCGGCGGCCCGGCCGAACAGCTCGTCGGGGGTGGCGGCGAGGCGTACGTCCGGGAACTCGGCACGGGCCTGCTGCTGCCGTTCGGGGTTCGAGGTGACCACCGTGTCGAGGGCGAGGCCCTCGGTGGCGGCGATCAGCGGGGCGTGGAAGACGGAGCCGGCGAGGCCGTAGCCGACGAGGCCGACGCGGAGGGGTGTGCCAGTCATGGCCCCACTTTCGCAACGCTGTTGCCAAAGTGCAAGCGGCGGGGACAATGGGGGGTGTGAACAGGGCGGACGACCGGACGGGCGGGGTGGGCGGCATGCACGGCACCGGAGGCGGGGTGAACCTGCTCGCGTTGCGCAGCCACAACGCGGCGCTGGTCCTCGACCTGCTGCGGACGGCCGGAGCCGACGGCATCAGCCGGCTCGAACTCGCCGAGCGCACCGGGCTCACCCCGCAGGCGGTCAGCAAGATCACGGCCCGGCTGCGGGAGGACGGCCTCGCGGCGGAAGCCGGACGACGGGCCTCCACGGGCGGCAAGCCGCGGACCGTGCTGCGGCTCGTGCCCGAGGCGGGGCACGCGGTCGGGGTCCATCTGGACCGCGACGAGGTGCGGGTCGTACTGGTGGATCTTCGGGGGACCGTGGTGGGGGAGCGGCGGGCCCCGCTGGACCTCGGGGCCGGGGCGTCGGCCGTGCTGACGGCGGTGACGGGGGCGGTGCGGGAGACGGTGGCCGGGGTGCTGCCTGCTGGGCCGTTTGCCGGGCCTGGGGTGGGTGAGGTTCGGTCGGCGGGGGCGGGGGCTGCTCAGGCGTCGGGCTCCATGCCGCTTGCCGGGCCCGGCTCCCCGCTCGGGGCGGGGGGCGTACGGGAGGCGGTTGGTGAGGCCCGGTCGTCTGGGTCGCGGTCTGCCCGGGACGCGGCGGCTCACGCGTCGGGCTCCATGCCGCTCACCCGGCCCGGCTCCCCGCTCGGGGCCGAGGGCGTACGGGACGCGGCGGTTCACGGGCTGGACTCCGTGCCGCTCGCTGGGCCAGGGCCCGGGCCCGGGTCCTTGATCGGGGTCGGTGTCGCGTTGCCCGGGCCGCTCGACCACGCCCGCGGGGTGCTGCACCGGGTGACCGGATTCCCCGAGTGGGACGGCTTTCCGCTGCGGGAGGCGTTGGCGGAGCGGCTCGGGGTGCCGGTGGTGGTCGACAAGGACACCAACGCGGCGGCGCTGGGCCTGGCCGCCGGGGGTGAGGGCGGCTCCTTCGCCTATCTGCACCTCGGTACGGGCCTCGGGGCCGGTCTGGTGATCGGCGGAAGTGTGCACCGGGGGGCCAGGACCGGGGCCGGGGAGTTCGGCCACCAGGTGATCCAGCTCGACGGCCCGCCCTGCACCTGCGGCGACCGCGGCTGCGTCGAGGCGCTGTGCCTCGGTGCGGTGGCGCGCGGCGACACGGCGGAAGCGGCCCGGGTCCTCGGCGCCGGTGCGGCGAACCTGGTGGGCCTGCTCGACATCGACGTCGTCCTCTTGGGCGGCCGCACGGTGGCCACGGCACCGGAGGCGTTCGTACGGGGCGTCGGGACGGTGCTGGAGGCCTGGGCCCGGCGGACGGGCCAGGAGGCCGTGCCGGTGCGCGTCGCCGCCGGGGGCGGAGGAGTCGTGGCGGTGGGGGCGGCCCAGATGGTGCTGGGGCCGGTGTTCGGGCGTGGGGGTGGGTGAGTCGGTGTCGGCGGGGTCGGGTAAGGCCGGGCCGCGAGCGGCGCTGCTGCCGGCCCGGTGCCGAGGCGGTGGCTGACGGGGATGTGCGAGGCGCCTGAACGGCACCCTCCGGCTCCGGACGAGGATGGGTGAGGCCGGGTGAGGCGGCCTTGGTCGGGTCGAGGCCCGGAAGCGACGTGAGGGCGGGTCGGTCAGTGCCGGGGTTCGGCGGCTGACCGGCGTCGGCCGGATCCGGGTGAGGCCGCCTCCGCGGGGAAGATCCGGGCCAGGTGGTAGTCCAGCACCGTCCGCACATCCGCGAGGGAACGGCGTTCGTGCAGGACGTCCAGGCCCAGCCCGACGGCCCCCGACACCAGCAGGTCGGCCTCGTACGTCCGGTCGATGCCCGGTGTCGTGAGCCCCGCTGCCTCGCCCACCCCGATGATGTCGGCGACGAGCCGTTCCAGCGGCTGCTCGGCGGCCAGGAACACCGTCGCGAGTTCGGGATCCGTCAGGCTCCGTGCGTAGTACGCCGTGAACACCCGCAGCGCGAAGGCGCGTTGCTCGTCCAGCGGCAGGAACTCGTCCAGTACGGCCCGCAGCAGCGCGCGCGGCTCCGTCATGTCGTAGCGGATACGCCCCTGGGCCAGCCGCTCGTTCTCCTCGTGCAGCAGCCGCAGCGCGTCGACCAGCAGGGCCTGCTTGGAGTCGAAGTGGTACTGCACGACCCGCAGCGACACCCTCGCCTCCGCCGCGATCCCGCGCATGCTCGCCGCGTCCAGCCCCTGCCCGGCCGCGATACGCCACACCGCCTCGGCGATCCGGCGCCGCTGCCGCGCCCGGACCTCCGTGGGCCGGGACACGGGCGGCGTGCC
Organism: Streptomyces koelreuteriae; assembly: GCF_018604545.1. Taxonomy (GTDB): domain Bacteria; phylum Actinomycetota; class Actinomycetes; order Streptomycetales; family Streptomycetaceae; genus Streptomyces; species Streptomyces koelreuteriae. Next base: position 5,260,029 of record NZ_CP075896.1, read on the forward strand.
CGGCTCGGGCAGCGGCTGCCTGCGTCGGCGGTAGGCCCGTGCCTGGCAGCTCCGGGAGCAGTAGACCGGCGGGCGGCCCCGGCTCGGACGGGCCATGGGCCCGCCGCACACCGCGCACGCCCGTCGTTTTTCGTCACGCACCCCTCCACGATAGCGCGCCGAGAAAGTGTGAGGTAAAGGAAGAGTCCTGGGCTGGAGACGGTCAATTCACCTTCAACCGTTGATACGTTCGTAACGTCTTGTCGCCCCCCGTGAAAGGAAAGGCCATGAAGTACGACGTCCTTCAGGTTCTCGGCATGGTGCTGCTGGTGGTGTGCGCCCAGGCGCTCGTCCGGCTCCTCGTCGACGAGGGCGAGCGGGGGCCGCTGGACGGGCTCCCCGGTGGATTCCTGCCGCTGCTGCTCGCCTACGCGGTTCTCACCGCCACCGGTGTCCTCCTGACCGGCTGGGCCCACTCGCGCGCGAAGGCCCTGGGGCGCCGCTAGGGCAGAGGCGGCGACCTGGGGGCGACTGTCCGCCGACCGGGCGGATTCGCGCCGCCGTCCGGGGGGCTTTCCGGGCCGTGTCGCTCGCCATCGCCCGGTTTCGGCAATGTCACATCTCCATGCGACTCTGCACGCCCGCTCACCTCTGCCTGGCGGCGGCAGCCGCCGTCCTGCTCCCCGGTGCCCAGCCGGCGTACGCGGACGATCCGGCGCCCGCCTGTGCCGCGCCCGACGACCACACCTTCCCGCTCACCACCCGGGTCCACGGCGGGCCGGACTCGTACGTGGCCGGGGGCGGGTACGGGACCTGGTATCTCGACCTGACCAACACGACCGACCGGACCTGCACCGGGATCCACCCCGTCGTCGTGCTCGTGGACGACAAACGGGCCCTGGAGCCGTCGCAGCCCCGGCTGGAGTTCTTCGAGGGGACGCGGTCCCACAGCGTGCGGTTCGAGAAGACCGGTGAGGACGAGCTCGTCGGGGCGCTGGCCGACGACGAGGACCGGTTCGCCGGGTTCACCGTCGGGCCGGGGAAGACCGTCACCGTGACGGTGCGGCTCGCGGTCACCTCGGACGCCGTGGCCAACGACGTCACGGCCAACGCCGCCGTCGTGCAGCGGCACGACGACGACGGCGACTGGGTCGGGCAGTCCAACGACTACCGGTTCGGCATCGACGGCGATGCCCAGATCGACGGCGGCGACGGGGAGATCGACGGCGGCGACCCGGAGGCCGACGACGGCACCGACTCCCAGCCGGAGACCGAGCCGCGGCCGGACTCCTCCGTCCCGCCCCGCGAGGACCGCTTCCCGTTCGCCGAGGAACTCGCCCGCACCGGAATCGGCGTCCGCGTCGCCGCGGCCGCCGCGGCGCTGATGCTCGCCGGGGGCGGGATGCTGCTCCTCGCGCGCCGCCGCCGCTGAGGCGACCACCGTCCCGCCCCTCGGGACGCCGTGACCGGCCCGTTCCGCATGATCCCGCCACTGTTTAGGCTGGGGGCTGCCTGGCGGATTCCCGCCTGCCGCGCGGCGCCCGGCACGCACGCTCGCCGCGTTGCCGAACCGCCCACGTGGCTCCGCCACGAGGGCGCTCCGGCGCCTTGCGATCGCACGCACCGGACGCCGCGCGGCCCGCCCTCCGGGCGGACGACGGGAATCCGCCAGGCAGCCCCCACGCACGCTGGACCGGACGCGTACGGCAGGAGATCCCGCACATGGCAGACCGCAAGCCCATCGAGTCGTGGCTCACCGACATGGACGGTGTGCTCATCCACGAGGGCGTGCCGATCCCCGGCGCCGACGCCTTCCTGAAGAAGCTGCGTGAGTCCGGGAAGCCCTTCCTAGTCCTCACCAACAACTCGATGTACACCCCGCGCGACCTGCACGCCCGGCTGCGCCGCATGGGCCTGGACGTGCCGATCGAGAGCATCTGGACCTCGGCCCTGGCCACCGCCCAGTTCCTGGACGACCAGCGGCCGGGCGGATCGGCGTACGTCATCGGCGAGGCGGGGCTCACCACCGCGCTGCACGACATCGGCTACATCCTGACCGACCACGAGCCGGACTACGTCGTCCTCGGCGAGACCCGCACGTACTCCTTCGAGGCCATGACCAAGGCCGTGCGGCTGATCCTCGGCGGCGCCCGCTTCATCTGCACCAACCCCGACGAGACCGGCCCCTCCACCGAGGGCCCGCTGCCCGCGACCGGCGCGGTGGCGGCGCTGATCACCCAGGCGACCGGCAAGAAGCCGTACTTCGCGGGCAAGCCGAACCCCCTGATGATGCGGACCGGGCTGAACGCCATCGGGGCGCACTCCGAGTCCAGCGCGATGATCGGCGACCGCATGGACACCGATGTGCTGGCCGGCATGGAGGCCGGGATGCAGACGTTCCTGGTGCTCACCGGCCTGACCCGGCCCGACCAGGTCGAGGACTTCCCGTACCGGCCCTCGCAGGTCCTGGACTCGATCGCGGACCTCGTCGACCGGGTCTAGCCGGTCCGGCCCACAAAGGGCGGCCGGCCCACAAGCGCGGCGCGCCCAAACCCGTCGCCACCCGTTCGGAGCAGTCGCCGCGTCCCGGAGGATGCGGCGACCCTTCGTGCGGGGGAGGCTCCAGGCATCTGGAGGTTCACGATGGGTTCCCTGAGGTCCACTCTCTGTACGAGCGTGCTGGTCGCGGCCGCCTTCACCCCGGCGGCGTTCGCGGCGGACGCGGGAGGCGTCTCGGTGACCCCGGCGACCCCCGCACCCGGCAGCGACGTCGCGCTCCGGGTGACCGGCTGCGCCGCGCGGACGGCCGTCGCCGCCTCGGCGGCGTTCGTCGCGAACGCCCCGCTCACCGTCACCGGCGGTGAACTCATCGGCGAGAGCCGCGTCCCCTCCACGCTCAAGGCGGGGACGTACACCGTGAAGATCACCTGCGGGGGCGCCGAACGGACCCGCACGTTCACCGTCCGGGAGAGGGAAAGTGTGGGCCCGCCCGCGTCCAGGGGCGAGACCGGGGGCGCGACCGGAGCCGCCGGGCAGCCACCCGCCCCGGGGACGGGCGGACGGCAGCCCCTGCCCGAGGGCGGCGGCCCATCGCCCGAGCCCGAACCACCCGTGGACGAAGGCCGGTCATCCCACTCCGAACGGCCCAGCGCGCACGCCTCCCCCATCGCCCCCGTCGCAGCCGGCGGTGGCGGCGCCGCCCACCTCGCCGCCGAGGACCGCGGTGCCGGGCCCGGCACCGTGCAGACCGTGACCGGCCTGGTCCTCGCGGGAGTGGCCGCCGTGGCCGTCGCGCTGGGCAGTGTCCGCCGGAAGCGCGGAACGGACTGACCGGCCGTGTCCGAACTCGACCTGGAGCGGGTGCGCCGACGCCCCTCCGGCACCGGCCGTCTGCTCGCCGGTGTCGCCTGGGTGGTGCTGCTGCTCGGGCTCTGGCTCTGGGGCCGTGAGGTGACCGACGTACGGCACGGCATCTCCGCGCCCACCACGGGCGACATGGCAGCGGCCGGACGCCCCCCGGACGTGAAACTGCCCCCCGCGCACCGCCCGCTGGGCGACGCCCTGCCGCAGCGCGTCGACATCCCCGGCATCGGCGTCCAGGCACCGGTCGTGGCGCGCGGCCTGGACCGGCGCGGGGCGCTCGATCCGCCGCCGTACGACCAGCCGGGCGTGGTCGGCTGGTACGCGGGCGGGGTGGCGCCCGGGGCGCCGGGGACGGCGCTGATGGTCGGTCATGTCGACAGCGAGACCCGGCCCGCCGTCTTCTACAAGGTCAGTGCCCTGCGGCCGGGCCAGACCATCCGGGTGATCCGGGCCGACACCAAGGTCGCCGAGTTCACCGTCGAGTCCGTCCAGGTCCTCACCCGCGACCGCTTCGACGCCCACCAGGCCTACGGTCCCCGCCGCTCGGGCCGGGCCGAACTGCGGCTGGTCACCTGCGGCGGCAGCTTCGACCGTACGACCGGAAGCTATACGGCGAACGTGGTGGTGTCGGCGTACCTCACCGGTACGGGACTGTGAGTGGGAAAGGCCCACCTGACCCGGCCGGCGACCCGCCGCGCTGGAGGTCACGGGAGCCACGGCCGGGCGGGACCGAGGCCGGAGGCCTGGGTGTCGCGGGACGTATGTCAGGATTGAGACTTGGAACGGTGCGCCCAAGGGGGAGTTGGATGTACGGCAGCAGGGGGGCCGGGACGACCGCCGGGAGGCGGATGTCCGCAGTGGTGCTGGGGGCGGCACTGCTGATCACGGGGTGTTCCTCCTCCGACGGAGGAGACGAATCGGACGGCGGCGCGGACGCGGGCGCCGGGATCACCCAACAGCCCAAGGAAAAGGCCCCCTTCTGGGTCAACCCGGACGGCACCGCGGCCCAGCAGGTCGCCGCGCTGGAGAAGTCCGGCAAGAAGGGGGAGGCCGAGCAGATCCGCAAGATCGCCGAGCAGCCCGTCGCCGAGTGGGTCGGCCCGGACAACCCCGAGGAACAGACCCGGGGCTTCACCGAGGCCGCCGACAAGGCCGGCCGTACGGCCCTGCTCGTGCTCTACAACATCCCGCACCGCGACTGCGGCCAGTACTCCCAGGGCGGCGCCGCCGACGGCAACGCCTACCGCGAGTGGCTCGACGGCGTGGCGGCGGGCATCGGCGACCGGTCGGCCACGGTCATCCTGGAACCGGACGCCCTGCTGCACGTCGTCGACGGCTGCACCCCGCAGCAGTTCCACGAGGAGCGCTTCGACCTCCTCAAGGGCGCCGTCGCCAAGCTGAAGGCGCTGAAGAACACGAAGGTCTACCTGGACGCGGGCAACGCCGGCTGGGGGCACCCCGACCAGATCTTCGAGCCCCTGAACCGGGCCGGCATCGACCAGGCCGACGGCTTCTCCGTCAACGTCTCCAACTTCTACGCCACCGACAAGTCCATCGCCTACGGCAAGCAGCTCTCCGCCAAGGTCGGGAACAAGCACTTCGTCATCGACACCAGCCGCAACGGCAAGGGCCCCTACACCCAGGGCAACCCGGACGAGCGCTGGTGCAACCCGCCGGGCCGCGCGCTGGGCGAGACACCCACGACGAAGACGGCCGACCCGCTGGTCGACGCCTATCTGTGGGTCAAGCGCCCCGGCGAGTCGGACGGCGAGTGCAAGGGCGGCCCCAAGGCGGGCCAGTGGTGGTCGGACTACGCCCTGAAGCTGAGCAAGGCCAGCTCCTAGGCCGACCCGGACAGACGAAAGGGGCGCTCTCCGCACTGGAGAGCGCCCCTTTCGGACGTGACGAGCGTGAAGAGCTACGGCACCTTGACCCACTGAGCCTTGCTCGGCGTCCCCTTGGCGTCCGTCACGAACAGCATGTACCAGCCCGACTGGACCAGGTTCCGGTTCTTCGGGACGGTCACCGTCAGCTTGTCGCCGGACGCCTTGTAGTCCAGGGCGATCGACCGCTGGTCGACGTCCGTGACGTGCGTGGCGGCGCTCGGCCGGATCAGCCGGACCTTCTTGACCGAGGACGCGCTCGACGAGGTGAACGTCCCCGTCCCGCCGCGCTCGATGGTCTGCGGCCCGCCGGACAGCGAGGGCCGCTCCCCGTCGCCGTAGAGGTACGGCGGCGTGTAGATCTCGATGCGCTGCTCGAACTTGCCCGGCTTGGTGTTGGCCTTGTCGCCGTACAGCGAGTCCGAGCCGAAGAACATCAGGCGGCCGTCGGGCAGCAGGATCGACCCGGAGTGGTAGTTGCGGCCCACCAGCGGGTCGGCGACCCGCTTGAGGTCGTTCTTCTCCGTGTCGTAGAGGTGCGCCTGGAAGATGTTGGAGTCGCCGCGCCCCCGGTAGTCCTCCGAGCCGCCGGAGATCAGCACATTGTCGTCGGGCAGGATCGAGGCGTTCGGGTAGCGGGTGCCCTTCTCCAGGGACGGGCCGTCCTCGAAGCGCGGGTCCGCCTTCTTGAGGTCGACGATCCGGGTCTTCTCGCTGGACTCCTCGGACTCGCCGACGCCGCCGCCGCCGACCACCATGTACCGCTCGTCCTGCGCGGGCGGCAGCAGCACCGTGCCGGACGTCTCCATGAGCTTGGGGTCGCTGAGCCCGGGGATCTTCGCGAACTTGTTGGTCTCCACGTCCCAGACGCCCGGCTTACGGCCCACGTTGTCCGGTCCGTAGCCCGCGTTGGAACCCGAGTAGAAGACCTTGCCGTTCTGCATGAGGAACAGCGCCGGGTAGGTCGGGAACTGCCGGACCGTGTCCGTGTAGGTCCACTTCTTGGTCTTCGGGTCGAAGACCTCGTTCTTGCCCGGGACGAGCTGCCCGATGTCGTCGAGGCCGGAGACGCTGAGGATCTTCCCGTCGCTCAGGGTGGTGAGCGTCGGGTACCAGCGGGCCTCCTTCATCGGGTCGACCTTGATGTACTTCTCGGCGACGGGATCGAACTCGAAGGCGTCCCGGATGCCCTGGAAGTCCTTCTTGTCGAGGGCGAGCTTCTGCGCGATGCCGTAGGTGTTCTTGGCGTCGGCGCCGCTCAGGCCGTGGACCTTGTAGTTGTCCTGCGTGCCCGTCTCGTACTTCTGCCCGCGCTTTTGCGCCTCGACGTAGATACGGCCGAGCCCCGGGTCGTTGCGCAGGAACTTGCCGGTCGCCTTGTCGAACACCTTCTTCGCGCGCGGCACCAGCACCGGGTCCTTCGAGACGAAGGTCTTGCCGTTCGCCTTGCCCGTGAACTTGGTGCCCGCGGGCAGGGTGATCGGCTCGTCCGGGTTCTCGTTGTGGACGATCATCAGGCCGCCGGCCTTGGTGACGTCACCCTTGAGCTTCTCGTACCGCTTGGTGCCGCCGGCGATCAGGAGATTGCCGTTGGCGAGCTGGGTGTGGCCGGTGCAGAACAGGTCCGCGGGCGTGGGGACCTTCTTGATGGTGCCCTTGACCGGGTCCCAGATCCGGGTGTCGAACCTCTTCGCGTCGAAGTTGTCCTGGTTGTTGCCCGACCCCGCGACGAGCAGCACCTTGCCGGTGCGCAGCAGCGCCGCGTGGATGGTGTTCTGCCGGTATTTCTCGGGGAAATCGATGATCTCCCACTTGCCGTTGGCGGCCTTGTACTCCGGCTTGTTGATTGTGTACTGGTGGTATTTCTCGCTGCCGAAGCGGTAGAGCCACGGCCCGTTCATCCCGGCCAGCGCGAGTACCACCGCCGTGCCGATCGCGAGTCGACGGGCCCGGCGGCGGCCTGCACGGTCGTTCATTCCTTACGTCCCCCAAGTCCACCAAGGGCGATCTGCATGGTCTGGTCGGATCCCCCGACCTCCCTGTGGCCGCCGGGACCGGCGGCCCAACTGGGCTTGTGGTGCGGGGCGTGGGCGGCGGGCTGCTGCGGAATCGGCAGCGGCTGCGTCCGGTGCGGCCCCGCGGAGTCCTGCGGCTCTTCCGCGGCGGGTGGGGCGGGCTTCTTGGCGTCCTGCTTCAGCTGCCAGCGCCAGGCGAAGACCGGCGAGGCGGTGATCAGCAGCGCGAACGTCGCCCAGATGATCATCGCGGGGTGGGCGTGGCCGAAGGTGAAGCCGGCGGCGATCGACCCACCGAAGATCGCGACGAAGTACCAGTGGTAGCGGAACGTCCCGAACCAGCGGTCGGGGCTCGCGGAGTCGCCCTTGGGCGTGACCACGAACTTGCTCTTGCGCCGCAGCATGGAGTCGATGAGCGCCTTCGCGTACAGCGGCGCCGACAGCGCGGACATCACCATGCCGGCCACACCGCCGGAGCCCTCCGGCTCGTGCGGCGAGACGTTGTGCCGGCGGTTCCAGACGTACAGGCCGATCTGCAGGGCGGAGGCGTTGCCGTAGAGCATCAGCCAGATCGTGGGGTCGATGTTCACACCCGAGGCGCCCAGGCCCAGGAACAGGCAGCAGCTCAGCGCCGCCAGGATCCAGTTCATGGCCGACATCGGGTAGAAGATGATCATCATCGTGTAGTTGAAGAGCTTGCTCGGCGGCAGCGAGTACCAGCCCTTCCAGTACTGCCCGATGATCGTCTCGTACGTCCCTCGCGACCAGCGCATCTGCTGGGTGAAGAAGTCCGTCCAGGCGCTCGGGCCCTCACCGACGGCGAGCACGTCCGGCGTGTACACCGAGCGCCACTTGCGGCCCGTCGCCGGGTTCTTGTGGCGGTGCATCTCGAAGCCGGTCGCCATGTCCTCGGTGATCGAGTCGTACAGACCGCCGATCTGCTTGAGCGCCTTGATGCGCACGGCGTTGGACGTGCCGACGAACATGGGGGAGCCGTAGCGGTTGCCCGCGCGCTGGATCAGCGCGTGGAAGAGGAACTGCTGCGACTCGGCGGCCTTGGTGATGGGGTTGTCGTAGTTGCCGTAGACCTGCGGGCCGATGACGAAGCCGACGTCCGGGTCGCGGAAGAAGCCGAGCATCCGCTCCAGGTAGTTGGGCAGCGGCACGTGGTCGGTGTCGACCGAGGCGAAGAAGTCGTAGTCGTCGCCGTGCGCCTCGAGCCAGGCGTTGTAGTTGCCGTGCTTGGTCTTGGCGCGGTGCGCGCCCTTGGGCTGGTTCCACTTCGCGACGCCCTTGCGGGAGAAGTGGTGTACGCCCAGGCGCTGGCAGACGGCCTTCACATCGGGGTCGTCGCCCTCGTCGAGCAGCCAGACGTGCATCAGGCCCCGGTGGCGGATCTTCACGGCGGCCTCGAGGGTCTTCGTCACCATGTCCAGCGGTTCCTTGCCGGGCACGAAGGAGGTGAGGAAGGCCACGCGGGTGCCGCTCTCGGGCACCACGGGGATCGGGTCGCGGGCGACCAGCGTGGCGTGCGCGTTCGACAGCACGTTCATGCAGCGGAAGAACTCGATCAGGCCGATCGAGACGAGCATGACCATGTCGAGCGCGGGCAGCCAGTCGAAGGCCGGGTAGTCGCGCTCGGTCCAGTGCTCGGGCTGCAGCAGCCAGAACAGCAGGACCAGGGACAGTACCGGGGCGGCGGCCAGCATCAGGGCGACCCTGATGCGGTGCGGCTCCTGCGAGATGAGCGAGCGGTACTGCACCTTGTACGGCTTGTTCGGATCAGGCTGGGTGAGGGGACCCGCGAGCCGGCTGTAGTGCTCGTAGTCGTATCTCGGCAGATTCTTCTTGATCCGCCGGAATGTCCCCGTCGTGCTCATCCGGTGCCCCGGCACCCTGAGCTGAGTGGTCTGGGACGGGTCGTGGTCCTGCCGGGCACCCGTGGGCCTCGACGTCATGAGTCATCCCCCCACACGCGGACTCCGCGTGTTTCGTCGCTTTCCTTCCGTCAATGAAGGTCCCCCTCGACCTTCACAGACGTACCAGTGGTGGATCGCTGTCACCACGTCATCCACACCCTATAGACACGGCAACGCGACCTTCCGGTTGCATGATGCCCCCCTCGGCATCGCTCCATGAACGGGGCCCCTACTCCCGCTCTGTCGGCAACCGGTTCTTCTGCCCCCCAACTGCCGCGAATCCGCAGCATCTTGAAAAACCAGATAACCAGGGTTCTACGGCGTTCATCATGATCGCAAGATGCGAAACGCGGTGTTTACCGGTCATACGCGTTCATTGTGACGCGTGTGGGGACTCTGTGGAGCCGTTGTGGACAGACGGGCGCGGATATTGCCGAAGTGCTCTCTTATGGCCTCCTCCGCCCTCATCGAGTCACCGGACCGGACCGCGTCGAGGATCTCCCGGTGCTGCCGGCAGGTGACCTTCGGATCCTGCGGCTCGCCCCCGAGGTCCGTACGGACACGGTGGAAGGCGTCCCAGAACGCCTCCAGGACCTCGCACAGCAGCGCGTTGTCCAGCCCTCGGTAGAGGGTGGCGTGGAAGGCCCGGTCGGTCTCGGCGAGGCCGGCTCCGCGCGCGGCCTCCTCTTCCATACGGTCGACGAGCGCGTCCAGTTCAATGAGGTCCGCATCCGGTATCCGCCCCGAGAGCCGGGAGGCGAGCCCCGTCTCCACCGCCTCGCGCAGTTCGAGCAGCTGGAGCAGGGAGTCCTCGCCCCGGTAGTGCCCGGCGACCGTGCGGAAGGCGAGGCCCTCGATCATCGGCGCGAGCGACATCGGGCCGACGTACGTCCCGAACCCGTGCCGGATCTCGACGATCCCCATCGCCTGGAGCGCCTTCAGCGCCTCACGCACCGAGTTCCGGCTCGCGCCGAGGTGCTCCATCAGCTCCGGCTCGGTCGGCAGCGGGGCCCCGGAGGCCAGCCGGCGGTCGAGGATGAGCTTTTTGATCCGCTCTTGTAGGTCACGCGCTGCCATGGCGAGAGGGTATCCGGCCAATCGAGCGGTGCACCGGGTTCCGGCCAGGTGGGCGATGAGGACCCGGGGGAGACACAAGAAAGCCCCCCGCTTCCGCGAGGGGCTTTCCGGTCGGTGCGACTGCGCCCGGCTGGGCTTCCCTTTTCCGGCCCGCTGCGATGCCGAGGGAAGGGGGTGTGGGTGGCGGAGCCCCCACGGCGCGCGGCGAAGCCGCGCAGAAAAAGACGGTGGCGGCTTGGGTTCGCGCTTTCTGCGAACCCAAGCCGCCACCGGCATCGTGCGCCGCCAGGGACTCGAACCCCGGACCCGCTGATTAAGAGTCAGCTGCTCTAACCAACTGAGCTAGCGGCGCGCGCTGACGGCGTAACTCTACAGGACGTCCGGAGGTGCTCCGGACCACCGGGGCGGGCCCCGGGCGGCCCCCGCGAGGGCGGTCGGTTACATCATTCGGACCGTCAGCATGCGCGTGCGGAAGACAGTTGAGAAACTGACGGCGCGCGTCCGGGGCCGCACCGGGCACCGTCATTTTCCGCCGGAACTGTGAGGGGAATCGCATGAAGTCGCCGGTATTCGAGGAATTCGACCCCGGGGGCGACTGCGACTGCCCCGGCTGCGTCCACTGGCGCCGTGTCCTGCCGCGTTCCCCGGCCGGCCGTACCACCACCCATCCGGCCGCGCACCGGGCTCTCGCCCTGGCCGCCGTGGCCGCCGCCACCCTCGGAGCGGGCCACGCCGTACCGGCCGCCGCCGCCCCGCAGGCACCCCACCGATCGGGTGTCTTCGCAGATGACGAGCCCGAGACCCCCCAGGGCGACACGGCACCGCTGCACGGCTCGGACGGCCGGCAGGGCAAGCCCTCCGACGCCGCCCCGGCCGCCGCCATCAGCCGTACGGAGATCATGGAGCGGGCCAGGACCTGGGTCGCCGCCAAAGTGCCGTACAACATGAACGCGTACTGGTCCGACGGTTACCGGCAGGACTGCTCGGGCTATGTCTCCATGGCCTGGAAGCTGCCCGGAAACGAATGGACGGGCAGCCTCGCCCAATTCGGTGAACGGATTTCCAAGGAGGAACTCCAGCCGGGCGACATTCTGCTGTTCCACAATCCGGCCAACCCGGAGAGCGGCTCGCACGTCGTCATTTTCGGCGGCTGGACGAACACCAAGCACACCTCCTACACGGCCTACGAGCAGGCCCGCCCGCACACCCGCCGGCAGACCACCCCGTACGCCTACACGAGCGACTCCGACCGGTACGTCCCCTACCGCTACAAGGGCGTCACCGCGCAGGAGGAGCCCGCCCCGGCCGAGGACCGGCAGGAGGAGCCGGGCCCGGCGAAGGACCGGGGGCTGCCGGGCGCACCGGCCGCCACGCCCTACCCGGGAGCGACGTATTTCGGCCCCGGCGCGAACAACAAGTACGTCACCCAGCTCGGCCGCATGCTCGTCGCGCGCGGGGCCGGAGCCTCGTTCCCCGCGGAGCCAGGACCGCGTTGGACGGACGACCACCGGCGGGCGACCCGGGTCTTCCAGCGGGCGCAGGGCTTCAAGGGCGCGGACGCCGACGGGCTGCCCGGCCCGCGCACCTGGGAGCTGCTGGTCACGGGCAAGGGCAAGGACGTCACTGCTGCGGAGGCCGGGCCGCCGCCCTCCTCCCACGGTGTCCCCGGCTACCCGGGGCGGGCGATGTTCCGGCCCGGGGCGAGCAACCCGTACGTCACCCAACTGGGCAGGCAGCTCGTGCGGAAGGGGTTCGGCAGGTTCTACCCGGAGCGGCCGGGGCCGCGCTGGGGTGAGTCGGACCGGCGCGCCGTCGAGGCCTTCCAGCGCACCCAGGGCTGGCGGGGCGGAGCGGCGGACGGCTTCCCGGGGCCGGAAACCTGGCGGCGGCTGTTCTCGTAGCACTCCTGGCACTCACGGCACGGGGGGCCCACCCGTTGTGACGCATCTGGCGCGGAGGCTGGAGGCACGCATGACCACGACCACGTCCCACACGTCCGAGCCCGACGGACCGGCCGAGGGGCCGGCCAGGACCGCCCGGCTCATCCAGAACGAGTCGACCACCGAGATCCCCGTCCATCTGCTGTTCCGTGACGAACCCGGCCCGGCGCCGATGCCGCTGAGGTCGGCGGTCGTCGGCCGTCGCCAGGGCACGGGGGAGCAGCCGCGTCTCGGGCGCCCGGCCGCCCTGGCCCCGCGTCCGGTGCCGGAGGCCGATCCCGACCTGGTGGAGCGGACCGCGCGGGTGCTGCCCGGTGCGGCGGGCGTCCTGGCCGGGGCGTGCGGGGCGGCCGGATGCGTGGCCACCTCCTGGTGGGCCGGGGTGCTGCCGCCGCTCGCGGTGGAGGCGCTGCGGCTGCCCGCCCACGCCGGGGCCGGGCTCGGTCCCGCGCAGTGGGCGGCGTACGCGGGAGCCGGGGCGCTCGCGCTGTTCGGGTTCGGCGGGCTGGCCCGGGGGAGGACCGGGCGGGCCTGGGTGCTGGATCTGTTCGGCCGCTACCGGGGGACCGTCCGGCGCTCCGGCCTGCTGTGGGTCAACCCGCTGCTGCTGCGCCGCCGGGTGGACGTACGGCTGCGGCACTGGCGCAGCGAGCCGGTGCCCGCGACCGACGCGCACGGGGTCGCGCTGCGGGTGGTGGTCCTGGTGGTGTGGCGGGTGCGGGACACCGCGCGGGCCACGCTGGGCGTCGAGGACCACGAGGCGTACTTGCGCGCGTGTGTCGAGGCGGCGCTGGCCCGGGTGCCGGTGGCGATGCCGGGCGGCTCGAAGGGAGCCGGGGAGGCGGCGGCCGAGGTGCTGACCCGGCTGGTGACGGCGGAGGCGGCCCCGGTCGGTCTTGAGGTGTTCTCGGTGCAGCCGCTCAGGGCGGAGTACGACCCCGAGGTCGCCGCCGCGCTGCACCGCCGCCGGATCGCGGCGCTGGACGCCCAGCACCGGGCGAGTGTGCTCACCTCGGTCGTGGACTCGGTGGAGGACACGGTGACCCGGCTGACCATGCGGGGGCTGGTCGAACTCGACGACCGCGAGCGGAAGGTGCTGGTGAAGGACCTGACGGTGGCCTTCTGCGCGGGGCGCGGGGAAACGGCCCCGTGATTGGTATGGACATGTTCAACTAACGTCCCTACATTCAGACTTGGTCTAGACCTACCTGCACGGCTCACTGAACATCCCCCACGTTCTCCAGGAGCGGCAGCATGCGCACAAGGACCAAGTTGTCCGCAGCCGCGGTGGGACTGGCCACGACCGGAGCCCTCGTACTCTCCTCCGGCGGCGCCAGCGGCCACGGCTACACCGACCTCCCCATCAGCAGGCAGAAGCTCTGCCAGAACGGCACCGTGACCAACTGCGGATCCATCCAGTGGGAGCCGCAGAGCGTCGAGGGCCCGAAGGGCTTCCCGGCGTCCGGCCCGGCCGACGGGCAGATCTGCAACGCCGGGCTCGGCCACTTCGGCCAGCTCAGCGCACCGCGCACCCCGTCCGGCGGCGCCTGGCCCGCCACGAGGGTGACGGGCGGCCAGAGCTACACGTTCCGCTGGCAGTTCACGGCCATGCACGCCACGACCGACTTCCGGTACTACGTCACCAAGCCGGGCTGGAACCAGAACCACAACCTGGCCCGGTCCGACCTCAACCTCACGCCGTTCTTCACGGTCCCGTACAACGGCCAGCGGCCACCGCAGACGCTCTCCCACAGCGGCAGGCTGCCGTCCGGGCTGAGCGGCCGTCATGTCATCGTCGCCGTATGGACGATCGCCGACACGGCCAACGCGTTCTACGCCTGCTCGGACGTCACGTTCTGAGCCGTCCGAACGGTCTGAACCTCTGAGGTTCTCTTGAGTCACCGCCTCGGCCGGCGTGGGTAGGTTTCTCCCACGCCGGCCGATCGATGGCCGCGCAGGGCCTCGGGGGGAGCTCATGGAAGTCCTGTTCTACGCCGTGCCCACGCTCATGATCGCGGTCGCTTCCTGCGCCGTGGCCGTGGTGATCCGCCGCTCCGTCCGGGTCAGCCGCGCCTGGAACAGCGGCCTGACCGCCGAGGCGCGCTGTCTGCGGACGTACACCACGACGAGCGGTGGCGGCGACAGCTCGGTACGTACGACTCTGCACCACGTCTACGAGTTCACCGCGCGCGACGGCCGCGGCGTCCGGTTCGAGGAACGGGGCGGGCCGGGGACGACCCTCGAGGGCGACATCGTCACCGTGCACTACCCGGCAGACCGCCCGGAGCACGCCACGGCCAGGCCTCCGGCGCCTGGGAAGCTCATGGCGGGCACGGGATGCCTGCTCGCCTTCCTCGGCACGTTCATCCTCTTCGCCCTCGGCTTCATGGCGGTGACGTACGCGATGTTCTCCGCCGTGGGCGACTTCCCGCAGCCGTAGCGCTCCACATCTGACGATACGTCAACTACCGTGCGCGCCCATGGACTCCAGGGCGAGCACGGTGGCGGAACTCGTGGCCGACCGGTGGGGCGACCACCGGCCCGGGCTGCGCTACGAGGACGGGGTGCTGACCCACCACGAGGTGGCGGCGGGCGCCGCCGCCCGGGCCGCGCTGCTGTCCGACCTTCTGCCCACCGGCGCCGAACCCCACCTCGGGGTGCTGCTCGACAACACCCCCGAGTTCCCGCTCTGGCTGTGCGCAGCGGCCCTGGCCGGGGCGGCCGTCGCCGGGGTCAATCCCACCCGGCGCGGCGCCGAACTGGCCCGCGACATCCTGCACACCGAGTGCCGCGTCCTGGTCACCGAGCGGGCCCGTCTGCCGTTGCTCCGGGGCCTGGACCTGCCCGGGGTGCGCCTGCTGGTGACGGACACCGCCGACTACGCCGGTCTCCTGGCCCGCTACGCCGACGCCCGGCCGGACCCGTCCCGCGCGGCCCCGTCCGACCGCTTCCTGCTCTACTTCACCTCCGGCTCGACCGGCGCGCCCAAGGCGGCCCTCTGCTCCCAGGGCCGCCTGGCCGCCGCCGGACGCTCCCTGGCCGGCCAGTTCTCCCTGGGCCCGGACGACGTCCACTACGTCTGCATGCCGCTGTTCCACGGCAACGCGGTGATCGCCGACTGGGCACCGGCGCTGGTCACCGGGGCGGCCGTGGCACTGCGCCACCGCTTCTCGGCGTCCCGCTTCCTGCCGGACGTGCGCCGCTACGGGGCGACGTACTTCACCTATGTCGGCCGGGCGATCCAGTACGTTCTGGCCACCGAGCCGCACCCCGGGGACCGCGACAACCCCCTGCGTCTGGGCTTCGGCACGGAGGCGGGCGCGGTGGACGCGGCGGCGTTCGAGCGGCGGTTCGGGGTGCGGCTGGTCGAGGGGTACGGCTCGTCGGAGGGCGGGGCGGCCGTGCAGTGGTCGCCGGGCACACCGGTCGGAGCGGTCGGTCGGGCGACGCCCGGGCTGGTGGTCCTGCACCCGGAGACCGGCCGGGAGTGCCCGCCGGCCCGCTTCGACACGGCGGGCCGGCTGCTCAACGGGGACGAGGCGATCGGCGAACTGGTCAACCAGGGCCCCAGCCCCTTCGAGGGCTACTGGCGCAACCCGGCGGCCGAGGCGGAGCGCCGCAGGGACGGCTGGTACTGGACGGGCGACCTCTTCTGCCGCGACACCGACGGCTACCTCCACTTCGCCGGCCGCACCGACGACCGCCTCCGTGTCGACGGCGAGAACCTGGCCGCCGCGATGATCGAGAACATCCTCGCCCGCTACGAGGGGGCGGCGGCGGTCTGTGTCTACGCGGTGCCGGACCCGGTGACCGGCGACCAGGTGATGGCGACGATCGCGGGCGCCTTCGACCCGCTGTCCTTCGCGGAGTTCCTGCTCGCCCAGCCGGACCTGGGGACGAAGATGGCCCCCCGGTTCGTCCGGGTGACCGACCGCATGCCGGTCACGGCCACGAACAAGATCCACCGGGCTGCGTTGCGCGGGGAGGGCTTCCGGTGCGCCGACCCGGTGTGGTGGCGACCGCCGGGGAAGGCCACGTACCGCAGGCTGACCGGGGCGGACCTCGAACACGCCGAAGGGCCTCTCGCTCCCACGAGAGGCCCTTCACCGGTGCGCCGCCAGGGACTCGAACCCCGGACCCGCTGATTAAGAGTCAGCTGCTCTAACCAACTGAGCTAGCGGCGCATGACTCACGCCGACCTGCGGAATCGTGTTCCGCGGTGGGCGACGGGAAAATACTACCCGGTCTCCGGGGGTGCTTCCGACCACCTGGCGACCACCCGGCGGCGGGCTAGATCGCCATGGAGAGCAGGACCGGGGCCGCGTTGCGGTTGAGGGCGTCGGCGGCCTGGCGGAGGCGGTGGGCGTGCTCGACCGGGAGGGACAGGGCCAGGCAGCCGACGGAGGAGCCGGCTGTGATGGGGACGGCCGCGCAGACCGTGCCGACCGCGTACTCCTGGAGGTCCAGGACGGGCACGGTGGCGGGCTGGGCCTCCAGCCGGGAGAGCAGCAGGCGGTCGCTGGTGATGGTGCGCGAGGTGAGGCGGGCCATCTTGTGCCGGGAGAGGTGGTCGCGGCGGCCGGCGTGGTCGAGCTGGGTCAGCAGGCTCTTGCCTATCGCGGTGGCGTGGGCCGAGGAGCGGAAGTCGACCCACTCGTTGACCTTGGGCGTGGCCGGGCTGTCGGCGTACTGGGTGACGCTGATCTCGCCGTCGACGTAGCGGCTCATGTAGACGGCGGCGCCGACCGAGTCGCGCAGCCGGTCGAGGGTGTGCTGGAGCTTGTCGCGCAGGGTCTGCTCGCGATGGCGGGCGGAGCCGAGGCGGGCCAGTGTCTCGCCGGTGACGTACGCGCCGTCCGCGATCTGCTCGACGTAGCCCTCGCGGCGCAGCATGCGCAGCAGGGCGGTGAGCCGCTCCGGTCCGATGCCGGTGCGCCGGGCGAGTTCGGTGTCGGTGACGCCGGAGCTGTTTCGCGCCACCGTCTCCAGGACGCGCAGGGCTTCCTGGGCCGAGTGGTACGGGGTGGTCGGCTCGTTCCTCAGCGCCACGGTGGTCTCCCCCTGCGCTTGCTGTTGGCCGTAATCCGGACAGCGAATCATCTCCACGATAACCGGCAAAGGGGTTGTGGAGAGCGGGGGTTGACAAGATTCCGGGCCCCCGGGCCGGGGCATCGACCCGCTGGCATATGCCAGGAGCATGCCCCGATCCGAGGGCCCGGTGTCGGCCCTGCTTACGGGCCGTAGTCAGAGGACTGCGCTGAGGAACTCCCTCGTGCGGTCCAGCTCCGGGTCGCTGAAGATCTTCTCCGGCGGGCCCGACTCGATGACCCGGCCCGAGTCGAACATCAGTACCTGATCGGAGATGTCCCGGGCGAAATTCATCTCGTGGGTCACACAGAGCATGGTGATGTCCGTGCTGCGGGCGATGTCCCGCAGCAGGTCCAGCACGCCCGCGACCAGCTCCGGGTCGAGCGCCGAGGTCACCTCGTCCAGCAGCAGCACCTGGGGCTGCATCGCCAGCGCCCGGGCGATCGCCACGCGCTGCTGCTGGCCGCCGGAGAGCTGGGCGGGGTGGGCGTCGCACTTGTCGGACAGGCCCACCATGTCCAGCAGGCCCTTGGCCCGCTCCACCGCCTCGTCCTTCGACATGCCGAGGACGGTGACCGGCGCCTCGGTGAGGTTGCGCAGCACGGTCATGTTCGGGAACAGGTTGAACTGCTGGAACACCATCCCGATCTTCTTGCGGACCTCGCGCACCTCCTTGTCGGAGGCGGGGAACAGCTTCTGCCCGTCGACCGTGATCGTGCCCTCGTCGGGCTTGAGCAGGGTCATCAGCAGCCGCAGGATCGTCGTCTTGCCGGAGCCGGACGGCCCGATCAGGGTGACGTGCTTGCCGGCGTCGACGGAGAAGTCCAGGTGGTCCAGGACGGTGTTCTGGCCGAACCGCTTGGTGACCTGTTCCAGCCGGATCAGCTCGCCGGTGCTCTTGGCGGGGTTCTTCTCGGGATCGGTCCCGGGGGTGGGGAGAGTGTCAGTGGGCAAGGCGTCGCTCCAGGGCTCGCAGGGCAAGGGAGGCCAGGTAGGAAATGACGATGAAGGCCACGCCGATGACCGTGAGGGGCTCGGTGAACTGGAAGTGCTCCTGAGAGAACAGGCGCGCGTGGCCGAGCATCTCCAGGACGGTGATCGCCATCAGCATCGGCGTGTCCTTGAGCATCGCGATGACGTAGTTGCCGAGCGCGGGGACGACCCGGCGCACCGCCTGCGGCAGGATCACCGCGGTCCACGTCCGTCGCAGCGGCAGGTTCAGCGCCGTCGCCGCCTCCCACTGGCCGACCGGCACGGCCTCGATACCGGCCCGGTAGACCTGCATCGTGTACGTCGAGTAGTGCAGCCCGATCGCGAAGACACCGGTGGTCAGCGCCGAGAAGGTCAGGCCCCACTCCGGCAGCACGTAGAAGAGGAAGAACAGCTGCACCAGCAGCGGGGTGTTGCGGACGAACTCCGTGACCGCCCCGACCGGCCAGGTCACCCAGCGCGAGGGCACCCGCATCAGCAGCGCCCACGCCAGGCCCAGCGCGAAGGAGATCAGCGAGCCGAACAGCAGGATCTGCAGGGTGACCAGCAGGCCCTCCCAGAAGTCCGGCATGAAGTCGGAGACCGCGCTCCAGTCCCAGTTCATCGGACCCCCTCCACCACGGCCGGCTCAGGCGCCCGGGTCTTGCCGTCGGGCTTCTTCCCGACCCCGGTCTTGAGCTTCTTCTCCAGTCCGCGCATGACCCGGGTGAGCAGGAAGGCGATCACGAAGTAGATCAGCAGGATGTACGTGTAGATCTCCGCGCTCTCCTGCAGCGCCAGGCGCACCAGGTTCGCGCTGAACGTCAGATCGCCCATGCCCGTGATCGACACCAGCGCGGTGCCCTTGAGCAGCTCGATCAGCAGATTCGAGAACGGCGGGATCATCTCCGGCACCGCCTGCGGCAGCAGGATCAGCCGCAGCCGCTGCCAGGGCGTGAAGCTGAGCGCGATGCCGCCCTCCTGCTGCGCCGGGTCGACCGAGCCCAGCGCGCCGCGCACGATCTCCGCGCCGTACGCGCCGTAGGTCAGCCCGAGCGCGAGCGTGCCCGCCCACAGGGGTACGAGCTGCCAGCCGAAGGCGACCGGCAGCACGAAGAACACCCAGAAGATCATGACCAGGGCGGAGGTGCCGCGGAACACCTCGGTGTAGAAGCCCGCGAGGAAGCGGACGATCCGCAGCCGGTGGCTGCGCGCGACGCCGACCACGAAGGAGACGGCCGCGCCCAGCAGAGCGCTGCAGACGAGCAGCTGGACGGTGGTCCACACGCCCTTGAGTACGAGTTCCCAGAGTCCCGAGGTCATCCGCCGCACAGCTCCTTCGCGGTCAGATCCGTCATCTCGGCCTTCGTGAAACCGAAGGGCCGCAGGATGCGGAACAGCTCCCCGCTCTTCTTGAGCTTGCGCAGCTCCACGTTGAAGGCGTCCCGCAGATTCGTCTCGGTCGGCCGGAACGCGAAGGCGCCCCCGTCCACGTGCGGCTTGCCGCCCACGATCGGCGTGAAGGGCTTGGTCGACTCCGCCTTGGCGGACTTCTTCACCACCTCGCGGGCGGTGAGCGCCGTACCGGCGAACACGTCCACGCGTCCCGCCTCGACCGCGTTCAGGCCCGCGACCTGGTCCGGGACGATGAGGATGTCGCTCTCCTTGTACCCCGCCTCGACGGCGTACTGGATCTCGGCGTAGCCGGTCCCGGTGGCGAACTTCGCCTTCTTCGCGACGACGTCCTTGTAGCTGTGCAGCCCCTTCGGGTTGCCCTTGCGCACGATGAACGCGTCGAGCATCTGGTAGTCCGGGTCGGAGAAGATGACCTGCTCGCAGCGCTCGGGGTTGACGTACATCCCGGCCGCGACGACGTCGAACTGCTGGGAGTTCAGGCCCGGGATGAGCGAGCCGAACTCGGTCGGCACGGGCTGCACCCGGTCGACGCCGAGACGCTTGAAGATCACCTTGGCCAGCTCCGGTGCCTCACCGGTCAGCTCGCCGTTCTTGTCGATGAACCCGAACGGGATCTCGCCGGCGATGCCGAGGCGGACGACGCCCGCCGCCCGAAGCCGTTCGAGGAGGTCACCGCCCTCGACGTCCGAGGCGGTGGCGACCCGGCTGCATCCGGCGGCACCCAGCGCGCCGAGCGCCGCCACCCCCGCGAGCAGCGATCGGCGTGTGGGACCGGACACGGCCCCGGACACGGTCCGGGTTATGGGGTCCGGAATTCTGAGGGGGCTTCTCTGTGGTGGAGCCATGGGCGCGCGGCTACCCGACCGCACCGGAGTTATGCCGATCTTTTCAAGCCCCGCTCTTCGGCGATGCACCCTTGACCGCGGGCCCGAGGGGCACTCCCATGGAGGGCATGGCTGATCGCTACATCGAACTCTCGCTGGTCAAGCGTGACGTGACCTGCACGGCCAAGCTGCTGGACGACCGCGCGCCGATCACCTGCGCGGCCGTCTGGGATTCCCTTCCGCTGGCCGGGGACGTCTACCACGCGAAGTACGCACGCAATGAGATCTACGCCCTTTTCCCGCCATTCGCCGAAACCGAACCACCCCTGGAGAACCCGACCATCACTCCCATCCCCGGCGATCTGTGTTATTTCACCTTCGCCGGGGCGGAGCTGGGCACCAAGTCCTACGGCTACGACCGCGAGGTCCGCGCCGGGACCACGCTCGTCGACCTGGCCCTGTTCTACGAGCGCAACAACCTGCTGCTGAACGGCGATGTCGGCTGGGTCCCCGGCATCGTCTGGGGCCAGGTCGTCGACGGCCTGGAGAACATGGCCGAGGCGTGCAACGACCTGTGGAGGTCGGGAGCGGCGGGGGAGACCCTCAGCTTCCGGAGGGCCTGACCCGGCCGGCGGACGCCACGCCGGCCTCGTACAGCGCGTGGGCCGCCCGCAGCACCAGATCGTCCCGGTGCCGGGCGGCCACGAGCTGCAGACCGATCGGCAGACCGTCCCCGTCGGCGCCGACCGGCACGCTCGCCGCGGGCTGCTGCGTCATGTTGAACGGGTACGTGAACGGTGTCCAGCCCGTCCAGCGCCGGTGGCCCGATCCCTTCGGCACCTCGGGGCCCGCCTCGAACGCCGTGATCGGCAGGGTCGGGGTGAGCAGCAGGTCGTAGGTGTCGTGGAAGCGGCCCATCCGGCGGCCCAGATCCATCCGGACGTCCACCGCGGCCAGATAGTCCAGCGCCGAGTAGCGGGCCCCCTGGTCGCAGATCTCCCTGAGACCCGGGTCCAGCAATTCCCGCTGATGCGGGCCGAGGTGCTCGGTCACCCGGGCCGCCCCGCTGAACCACAGGGTGTGGAAGGCCTCCACCGGGTCGGTGAGGTCCGGGTCGGTCTCCGTGACGTACGCGCCGAGCTCCGCCAGCCGCTCCACCGCCCGCCGCACCGCCGTCGCGACCTCCGGGCGCACCGCCACCTGCCCGCCCAGCGACGGCGAGTAGGCCACACGCAGCCCGCGCACCCCGCCCGCCAGGCCCTCCGTGTACGCACCCGGCGGCGGGGCGAGCGCGGACCAGTCACGCGAGTCCGGGTGGCCGATCACATCCATCAGCAGCGCCGAGTCCGCCGCGTCCCGGGTCATCGGCCCGACGTGCGCCAGCGTCCCGAACGCGCTCGCCGGATACAGCGGCACCCGCCCGTACGTCGGCTTCAGCGCGAAGATCCCGCAGAACGACGCCGGGATCCGGACACTGCCGCCGCCGTCCGTGCCCAGCGACAGCGGTCCCGCGCCGAGCGCCACGGCCGCCGCGCTGCCGCCGCTCGATCCGCCGGCGGTGCGCGAGGGGTCGTACGGATTGCGCGTCACGCCGTTCAGCGGCGAGTCCGTCACGCCCTTCCAGCCGAACTCGGGCGTCGTCGTCTTGCCGATGAAGACCGCCCCGTGCTCCCGCAGCCGGGCCACGGACGGGGCGTCCTCGTCCCAGCGCCCCGCCGGATCCACGGCCTTCGACCCGCGCAGGGTCGGCGCGCCGCGCTGCAGCAGGATGTCCTTCACCGTGACGGGCACCCCGTCCAGCAGCCCCCGCGGCTCCCCGCGCCGCCATCGCTCCTCCGACTCCCGGGCCCGGGCCAGCGCGTCCTCGCCCGTCAGCCGGACGAAGGCATTCACCTCCGGCTGAATCGCCTCGGCCCGCTCCAGAGCCGCCCGCGTCGCCTCCACGGGACTCCACTCGCCCTTGCGGTACCCGTCGAGGAGCCGTACGGCGGTCAGGTCGGTGAGCTCGGTCATCCACCCTCCAAGGAATGTCAGTGACCAGGTACGTACCCACGCTGCTTGTCGACCACGTTCTTCAGTGGCTCCCCGCTCGCCCAGAGTTCGTAAAGATCCACGAACTGGGCGCCGAGTTCGTCGCGCCAGCCGATGATGTCGCCGCTCATGTGCGGGGACACGATCAGGCCCGGGAGCTGCCACAAAGGGCTCTCGGGGGTCAGGGGTTCGGCCTCGAAGACGTCCAGTGCGGCGCCCGCGATCCCGTGCTTGGTGAGGGCGTCGGCGAGGGCGTCCTCGACGACCAGCTGGCCCCGGCCGATGTTGATGAACCGGGCGGAGGGCTGCATCACGCCGAAGCGGCGGGCGTCGAACATGCCGTGCGTCTGCTCGGTGAGCGGCGCCGCCGCGATCACCCAGTCGGCGCGCGCCAGCAGCCGGTCCAGGTCCTCCGGGCCGTGCACGCCGCTGCGGGGGGCGCGGCCCACGAGCGCGGTCGTGAGGCCCAGCGCCTTCAGCATGCGCTCGATCGCCCGGCCGATCGGCCCGGAGCCCACCACGACGGCCTTGCCGCCTGCGACCTTGTGCGACTCGCGGTGCCGCCAGGTCCGCTCCCGCTGCAGCTCCAGCGTGCGCGGAAGATCCTTCGCCATCGCCAGGACGAGCGCGGCGACGTACTCGGCGATCGGCTGGTCGAAGATCCCGCGCGCGTTCGTCACCACCGTGTCGGAGGCGGCGAGTTCCGGACACATCAGATGGTCCACGCCGGCGCTCGCCGTATGCACCCAGCGTGGCCGCGGCCCCTCGCCCGGCCAGGCGTCCCGCACGGCGCGCGAGGTGAAGTCCCACACCAGCAACGCGTCCGCGCGCGGCAGAAGCGCGGCGAGCCCCGCCGCGTCGGTGTGTTCGATCCGGGCGCGTCCGGTGAGGCGGCCGAGGCGAGGAAGGGGTTCGGCGTCCAGGACGAGGAGGGTGGGAGTGGGCATGAGCAGCCGTTTCTCCAGCCGTGCGGCGGGGTCGGCCGGGTTTCGGGCGCCGGCCGGTGACCACGAGTTAACCGGGTGTTGACCAACGAGTGATCCAGGCGGATTGACCACGCTCGCACTCGAACCTACCGTCGTCAACACGGGCGTTCCCACGATCCGTTGCACACTAGTTGCCCAGCGTGAGGCCGGTGCCTGCATGGACGTCTCATTTCTCGGCGGGCCCAGCCCGCAGCGGGGGGTCGGCGTTGTCGCTCCCTTCGACTTCGCACTCGACCGCGAGCTGTGGCGCTGGGTGCCGGACGAGGTCTCCCTCCATATGACACGAACACCGTTCGTGCCGGTCGAGGTGAGCCTCGATCTGGCCCGCCTGGTCAGCGAGCACGAGACGCTGAGCGAGGCGGTCCGCACCATCAACGCGGTCGCCCCCGAGGTCATCGCCTACGCCTGTACGTCGGGCAGCTTCGTCGGCGGCGTCATGGGCGAGCGCGCGATGTGCGAGGCGATGAGCCGGGCCGGTGCCGTACCGGCGATCACCACCTCGGGCGGGCTGCTGGAGGCCCTGGTGGAGCTGGACGTCAGGAAGGTGGCGCTGGTGACGCCGTACACGGTGTCGGTGACGCAGTCGCTGGAGGCCTACGTCGCCCAGGCCGGCGTCACGATCTCCGGGTGTGCCTTCATGGGCCTGACCCGGCACATCTGGAAGGTCCCCTACCGGGAGGTGGTGGACATGGCGCGGGAGGCCGTGCGCGGCGACGCCGACGCCCTGTTCATCAGCTGTACCAACCTGCCCACCTACGACGTCATCCCGCAGCTGGAGGCCGAGCTGCGGATCCCGGTGATCTCGGCCAACCAAGTGACGATGTGGGCTGCGCTGCGCCGACTGGGTACCCGTGCGGTGGGACCGTATCAAGCGCTGATCAACCCGGAGGCGCGCGCCGGTCTCGGATCGCCGGGGGTGGACCCCGGACCTGTAGTGCCGGAAGAAGAGCAGCAGCAGGAAGGCTGGACATGACAGCACTGGGATTTCTCTACCCGGGCCACTCGGCCGAGGACGACTATCCGCGCATCGAGCAGTTGCTGGGCAGCGACATCCGGGTGGACCTGGTGCACACCGATATCGGTGAGGACGCGCACCGGGTCGACGCGCTGCTGGAGATGGGCTCCGCGGGCCGGCTGGCGGCGGGCGTCCAGGAGCTGCGGCACGCGGGCGCCGAGGCCGTCGTGTGGGCCTGCACGAGCGGCAGCTTCGTCTACGGCTGGGACGGCGCGCAGGAGCAGGTCCGTTCCCTGGCGCAGACGGCCGGCATGCCCGCCTCCTCGACGTCCTTCGCCTTCGCGCACGCGGTGAAGGAGCTGGGGGCGCGGCGGGTCGCGATCGGCGCGACGTACCCGGACGACGTCGCCCAGCTCTTCGCGGGGTTCCTCCGCTCGGACGGCGTCGAGGTCGTGTCGGTCAACAGCTCCGGCATCATCACGG
This sequence comes from Streptomyces koelreuteriae, assembly GCF_018604545.1. Lineage (GTDB taxonomy): Bacteria > Actinomycetota > Actinomycetes > Streptomycetales > Streptomycetaceae > Streptomyces > Streptomyces koelreuteriae. The sequence continues at coordinate 5,284,957 of NZ_CP075896.1, forward strand.
CCGCCGAGGTCGGCACCTGGGGCGAGGCCGAACTCCTCGCCCTGGCTCGGAACTCCGACCACCCCGACGCCGAGGCCCTCCTGCTCCCGGACACGGCCCTGCACACGGCCGCGCACATCCAGGCCCTGGAGAAGGAACTCGGCAAGCCGATCCTCACCGCCAACCAGGTCACGGTCTGGGAGTGCCTCCGCCTGGCCGACCGCCGCGTGAACGCCCCGGAACTGGGCGCGCTGTTCACGAGGGAGCCGATCATCCAGGCGTGATCGACGGGTGCCGTCCCCGCCGCCTCGGGCTGTTGCCGGGGCGGCGGTGGCGATCGCCGCCCGGCCGGGTCAGGTCCGTTGTTCGGGTGGTGGGGGCGGAGGATACGGCGGCGGTGGTGGAACGGGGCGTTGAATCCGGCGACGGCGCAGCGCGTAGGGGAACGTGAAGCCGAAAGCTCCCCCCGTGGCGGCGCCGACCAGCACGGCCAGCGCGAGGTCCCGGCCGATACCGTGGGTGAACACTTGCTGCGGCCCCGCCAGCACGCATCCGAAGACGCCCGCCCCGATCGCGCCATGCCAACGGTCGCGCAAGCCGGGCCCGTTTCTTCTCATCCGAGAACGATGCCCTCCCGCGTACCTTCCATGAGGGCCGGAATCGGACACACCGCTCTGCGCCCGCGCCCACCGGGGGAATAACCGGAGACAGTCCCCTGTTAGAGCCGGGACGACAGCACACGGCCCACAGCAGGAGGCACCCCACCGTGGCGGCAGACGAGACACGCGGCGACGAGATACGCGGCGCGGCGCAGGGCGGCGCTCCCGTTCCCCTCTCCGTACTGGACCTGGTCACCGTGGGGGCCGGCCGTACCGCCTCCGACGCGCTGCGCACCAGCGTCGAACTGGCCCGGCTCGCGGAGGCCCGCGGGTTCCACCGCTACTGGGTCGCCGAGCACCACTCCATGCCGGGTGTGGCCTCGTCGTCCCCGGCCGTGATCCTGGCCCACCTCGCCGCCCACACCGACCGCATCCGGCTCGGCTCGGGCGGCGTGATGCTGCCCAACCACGCCCCGCTCGTGATCGCCGAGCAGTTCGGCACGCTGGAGGCCATGGCCCCGGGCCGGATCGACCTCGGCCTCGGCCGCGCCCCCGGCACGGACGGTGCCACGGCCGCCGCCCTGCGCCGCACGGACCGGCTGAACGAGGGCGCCGACGATTTCCCGGAGCAGCTCGCCGAGCTGACCCGCTTCCTCGACGACGACTTCCCCGACGGGCATCGCTACCGCCGTATCCACGCCGTACCGGGTCCGATCCAGGCCACGTCCCCCGGCGGCGTGCAGTCCCCGCACCGGCCGCCGCTCTGGCTGCTCGGCTCCTCCGGCTTCAGCGCCCGCCTCGCCGGTGTCCTCGGACTGCCCTTCGCCTTCGCGCACCATTTCTCGGCGCAGAACACCCTCCCCGCCCTGGACCTGTACCGGGAGTCCTTCCAGCCGTCGGCCGTGCTCGATGAGCCGTACGCCCTCATCGGCGTCTCCGCCCTCGCCGCCGACGAGGAGAAGGAGGCCCGCCGCCAGGTGCTGGCCGCGGCCCTCAGCATGGTCCGGCTGCGCACCGGCCGCCCCGGCCTCGTGCCCAGCCCCGAGGAGGCGGCGGCCTACGAGTTCAGCCCCATGGAGCGCGACTTCGTCGACTCCTGGAACGCCAACGTCATCCACGGCACCCCGGACGAGGTCCGCTCCGGCCTCGACGACCTCGCCAAGCGCACCGGCGCCGACGAGCTGATGATCACGGCCAACGCGCACGGCGGTGACGTCCGCGTGCGCTCCTACGAACTCATCGCCGGCGCCTACGGGTTGCCGACGCCCGCCTGAACGTCCGGCGTGCCCAGCAGCTCGGAGATACGGTCCGGTGACACCGGGCGGGAGTACAGCCAGCCCTGTCCGGTGTCGCAGCCGATGCGCCGCAGCCGGACCGCCTGGGCCGAGGTCTCCACGCACTCGGCCGTCACGGTCAGCCCGAGCCGGTGCGCGAGCTGGATCATCGCCTCGACCACCACCTCGTCGGCGGGGTTGGGGCGGGCCGCCGTGTCCCGGTCGTCGTACTGGAATCCCCGTACGAAGGAACCGTCCAGCTTCAGCACCGACACCGGCAGCCGGCTCAGATACGCGAGGTTCGAGTAGCCCGTGCCGAAGTCGTCGATGGCGATGCGCACACCCATGTCGCTGAGCGCCTTCAGGGCCTGCAACGGCCGGCCGCCCGAGCCCATCACCGCCGACTCGGTCAGCTCCAGCTGGAGCAGATGCGGCGCGAGGCCCGTCTCGGCCAGGGTCTCCGCCACGTCGGCCACCAGGTCCGAGTCCCAGACCTGGCGGACCGCCACATTGACGCTGACGAAGATCGGCGGCTCGTCGGGATGCTCCCGCTGCCAGCGCCGGGCCTGCCGGCAGGCCGTACGCAGCACCCAGCGGCCCAGCGGAACGATCGAGCCGTCCTCCTCGGCCAGTCCGATGAACCGATTCGGCGTCAGTACGCCGAACTGAGGATGATTCCAGCGGATGAGCGCCTCGACCCCGTGCAGCCGGTCGTCCTCCATGCCGACCAGCGGCTGGTACTCCAGCCGGAACTCGCCCCGGTCGATGGCGGGCCGGAGCGTGGAGGCGAGGGCCTGGCGGGTCATGCGATGGGCGTTGCGCTCCGGGTCGAACAGTGTCCAGCGGGCCTTGCCGTCGGCCTTCGCCCAGTACAGCGTCGTGTCCGCCGCCTGCACCAGGGCGGTCGGGGTCGTCCCGGCCGCGTGCCGCTCCACCACCCCGATCGACGCCGACACCGACAGCCGCTGGCCGGAGATGTCGAAGGGGTCCTGGATAGCCCGCAGCACGGCTTCGGCCAGCTCGGCCAGTTGTTCGGTGCCGGTGGAGTCCTCGACGAGCAGCGCGAACTCGTCGCCGCCGAGCCGGGCCACCAGCGGGGTGCTGGTGCGGGCGAAGCCGGTCTCGTCCGCGCAGCGCCTCAGCCGCTCGGCGACGGCGGCCAGCAGCCGGTCGCCGACCCGGTGGCCGAGGGTGTCGTTGATGGCCTTGAAGCCGTCCAGGTCCAGATAGCACAGCCCGATCCGGCCCGTGCCGCTCTGCTCGTACGACTCGGCCTCCAGTGCGGCCGACAGGCGTTCGAAGAACAGGGTGCGGTTGGGCAGCCGGGTCACCGCGTCGTGCATCTGCAAGTGCCGCAGCCGGGCCTGGAGTTCCCGGCGGGAGCTGATGTCGGCGACCGACAGCAGTACGCCCCGGTCCTCGGCGGGCAGCGGGGCGACCGTCACCTGCACCCACAGCGAGTGCCCGTCGGGGTGCTTCAGGCGACGGGTGCAGCGCAGCCGGGACTGCCGGCCGCGCAGCACCTCGCGGTAGGTGTGCCAGGTGCGGGCGTCGGAGGTGAGGTCGACCAGATCGGCGGCGACGGCCCCGGCGAGTTCGTCCGGGGCGGTGCCGAGCAGCGCGGCGAGTGAGTCGTTGGCGCTGACGACCGTGCCCTCGCGGTCCACGACGGCCATGGCGAGCGGGGCGGCCGTGAAGACGGAGCGATAGGGCGACTGCGACAGGTGCCCGGTACCCGGGTGTTCGGTACGGGGGTGCTCGGTACAGGGGGGCGTATCGATCTCACTCTCTGTGACGACCGGCCGGTCGAGGTCTGCCGCGGGTGTGGGCCCTTCGGAGGTTCCGCTCACCGCTCGCTCCCGCATGTATTCGATCTCTGTCCGTGCAGGAAAGGTCAGGAAAGTGTGCCGATCATAGAGGCTGGCCCCAGGGCCTTCCAGCCGGTGTCCAGTGTTCCCGACCAACGGGCCCTTCTGCCAGATCGTTTCTGCTCGCACCTGGACGGCTTCTTCAGGCCCCCGACCAGTTGTGACGTTCCGTGAGTGCTTCTGGGGTGTCGGCGTCCGCGATTTTTCGCCTCCTTCACCCGACTGGTGCAGGCAAACAGGGCGCAGTACTACAAATCACCACAGGCTGGGTGCGGTGTCCCGCGAACCGTACCCGGAGGTATCCGTGCCGCGTCAGTTCTCGCGCGCCCGACTGCGCAGTACCGCGGCCGTGTTCACCACCATGTCGGCCCTCGCCGCGACCTCCCTCGGCGCCGGCCACTCGGCCGCCGGGCCCGACTCGGCCGAGCCCTGCGCGCTGACCCGCACCGACGCCCACCACTCGGAGGGTCTGGACACCTGGAACGCCGCCTATCCGCGACCGGCCCGGTCCCTGGACGCGGTCATGGTCTTCCTGTCCTTCCCGGACGCCCGCCCGCTGACCACACCGCAGGAACTGACCGCCGACCACTTCCCGGACACCACCCGATTCTTCGAACAGGCTTCCTACGGCCGCTTCACCCTGCGCCCGCACCCGCTCGGCCACTGGATCCAGATGCCGCGCCCCTCCACGGCGTACGCCATACAGCGCGACTGGAGCGCCGAGCACCGGGCCGCGTATCTGCGGGACGCGCTCTCCGCCGCCGACCCGGAGGTCGACTTCTCGCGCTACGACGTCGTCTACTTCGTCGCCGACCCGGACGCGCCGGGCGTGGACTCCGACGCGACCAAGGTCGTCAACCTCACCAGCCCGATGCGGGCCGACGGCACCGACCTGCGCCGGGTCGTCACGGTGTTCGAACAGCATCCGCCGGACCGGCTCGTCCTCGCCCATGAGACCGGGCATGTCTTCGATCTGCCCGACCTCTACCACCGGCCCGCCGACGGCAAGGGCGACTGGGACACGCATGTCGGGGACTGGGACCTGATGGGCAGCCAGTTCGGACTCGCCCCCGACCTGTTCGGCTGGCACAAGTGGAAGCTGGGCTGGCTCAATCCGCGGCAGGTGCGGTGTGTGCGGGACGCCGGGCCCGCCCGGCTGACCCTGGAGCCGCTGGCGGCGGCGCCCGGGGTGCCGGTCTCGGGCGCGGCAGGGGCGCCGGTCTTCGGTCTCGGGCGGGGCACCAAGCTCGCGGTGGTGCGCACGGGCCCCGACAGTGTGCTCGCCTTCGAGGCGCGGGGGCCGGTGGGCAACGACGTGGCTGCCTGCCGGCAGGGGGTGCTGGTCTACCGGGTCCGGGGGGAGGCGCAGTCCGGGGGCGGGCCCATCGAGGTGATCGACGCCCATCCGCGGACCGAGGCGTGCTGGGAGGACTCGGTGTACCCGCCCCTCGCGGACGCGCCGATCGCCCTCGGGGAGAGCTTCACGGTGCCGGGGGAAGGGGTGCGGGTGGAGGTGGAGGGGCGTACGGCTTCGGGCGCGTGGACGGTGAAGATCACGGTGGGCCGATGAGGGCGTCGCGAGAGCGTCGCGGACATGCGAAAGGCCCCCTCGCTCTCGCGAGGGGGCCTTTCACCGTCTGTGCGCCGCCAGGGACTCGAACCCCGGACCCGCTGATTAAGAGTCAGCTGCTCTAACCAACTGAGCTAGCGGCGCCTGCTGACATCGTAGACCTTAGCACCCTGGTCGGCGGGAGGAAAAATCGAAATCCGCACCGCCGAACGGGCCGCCCGCACGGCCGCCCACAGCAGGACTTCGGGGCCCGGGAGCCAGGGCTGCCGGGTGTCGGGGGCGACGAGCCAGCGGGAGTCGGAGCGGCTGGGGGAGGCGACCTCCACCGGTGCGGGGATGGTCACGGCGTCGCCCGTGCCATGACACAGCAGGGGCGGTACGGCGCCCGCGCGGCCGGTCTCCCCGCTGTCACGGCCGTGCGCGCCCCACTCCTCCCACTCCAGCAGCGCCGGCAGGCGCTGGGCCGTGCCCGGCGCGGCGAACAGCAGCATGCGGCCCCGGAACTCCGCGACCGGGCCCGAACCGGGGCCGTCGTCCCACAGCCGGTCGAGCATCCGCCGCCCGAACACCGAGGGCGCGCTGACCACGTCGAAGACCGCCCCGCAGGGCAGCACGATCGGCGCGTCCGGTCGCTCCTCCCAGAGGGAGAGCGTGCTGCGCGGATACGTTCCTGCCGAAGCGAGCCAGGCGGCTCCGTCCGGGGTGACATGGGAGGCGTTCCATCCGCTGCTCATGACATCTACATCTACCGGCCGTGAGCATGCGCTTCCCGAGGGTTGCGGGAAACCGGGACAGGAGGGGGTGGGAGGGAGTATCTTGCCCGCCTGGCATATGCCACGTCGATCGGGAAGGGGGCGGATTTCCGCCCTCCGCTGTCACACCGGGTCGACGGGCCCCCGGCCCTCGACCCCGCCCCGCAGCAGGTCCCGGCCGAACTCGACCATCTTCTTGGCGTAGTCCTCGGTCCACTCGGCCCGCTCGGCGATGTCCGCGGTCGTCAGCCGGTCGAACCGCCGCGGATCGGCGAGCTGCGCCGCCGCGATCGCCTGGAACTCCAGGGCCCGGTCCGCCGCGGCCCGGAACGCCAGCGTCAGCTCCGTCGACCGGGCCAGCAGGGCCCGGGGATCGTCGATCGACTCGAGGTCGAAGAAGTGCTCAGGATCGGAGGCCGCCTCCGCGGGCTCGAAGAGCAGGGGCGCGGGGCGTAGCCGCGGTTCGTTCCGACGCGGCGTTGGCTCCGCCATGTCTTCTCCTCCTCGTACGTCGCGCACGGCCCTCCAGGTGGAGTGGGCCACCGTCCATTGTCTCGCGGGCGCGCAAGTGGGCATCGCGGGAGTGGGTACGGCTGTCACACCACCTGGCGTTCGTCGGGGCCGCCGGGACCCGCGATGTTCAGCCACGTTACGAACGCCACACGACCCGGTGCTCCGCCAAGTGCGCCAGCACCGCGTGGTTCGCCTCCCACCCGTCCGGGCTGTATTCATCGGCCGCCTCCGGCGGCGTGCCGGCCTCCGGCCGGCGGAGAGGGCGTGTGGAGACGGGCGTGTGGATCACGGCCGATACACGACCCGGTGCTCCGCCAAGTGCGCCAGCACCGCGTGGTTCGCCTCCCACCCGTCCGGAAACTTCACCACCGTCCCCAGCTGCACCGGCTCCGTCGACGGATAGTCGTCCAGCAGGTCGCTCACCCCCGCCCGGCACACCACGATGCACGCGTGGCGGTGACGGGAGGCCAGGACGCAGAGGCGGCCGGTTTCCAGGTGGAAGGCCGTGGCGTCGGGGCGGCCGGAGAGGGGGTGGAGGACCACCGTGACGTCGTACTCACGTCCCTGCAGCCGGTTCGCCGTGTCCACGACCACGTCGGTGACGCCGAGGTCGGCCAGGGCGGCACGTACCGCCGCCGCCTGGTCCCGGTGTGCCGTGCCGACGGCGACGCGGTCGGCGGTGAGGGGCGAGGGGTCCGTCGAGCGTTCCGACGTCGCCGCGCCGCCCCGGTCCAGCAGCCGTCGTACGACCGTCGCCACCGCCCGTACCGCCTCCGGGTCCGTGCGCGGGGTGTGCCGCGCGGGCAGTTCCAGCAGGCCCCAGCCCGATACGGCCGCCTCGTCGATCACCCGGTCCGGGCCCGAGCCGTCGGACGGGACGGCGAAGGACAGAGCGCGGTCGCCCGGGCCGGTACCGCTGCGGAACGGCGTGAACGGGTAGAACGCGTCCGAGACCAGGGGAGCCGCCGAGGCCGGGAGCCGCCAGGAGACCGGCAGACGGTGCTGGGGCAGCTCCGGGTTGTGCGCGAGCAGGGTCGTCACCGCCGAGGCCGACGGGTCGTAGGCGAGACCCGCCCACTGCTCGCTGCCCACGATCGCGAACGGGTCGAGCTGCCCCGGGTCGCCCACGAACAACGCCCGCTCGAACAGCCCGGCCACCGCGAGCAGCGCGTCCGAGCGCATCTGGTACGCCTCGTCGACGATCGCGTGCCGCCACGGTTCGTCGACCTTGACGTGCGCCCACTTCGCCGCCGTCGAGAGCACCACGGCCAGCCCCGCGAGGTCCCCCGCCTTCGCCGACTTGCGGACGTTCGGCAGATCGTCGAGCGCCTTGTCGTACGGGTCGGCGTCGCTGCTGTGCAGCCTGCCCACCGGCAACTCGGGGTTCTTCTCGGCGAGCCTCAGGACGAGGTCGTCGACCTGGGCGTTGGTCTGCGCGACGACCATCAAGGAGTGGCCGGCCTCGGCGAGTTCCAGTGCCGCGCGGACGACCAGCGTGGACTTGCCCGCACCGGGCGGGGAGTCGACGACGACACCGCGCGCGGTGCCGTGCAGCGTGTCGTGGAGGATCGCGTCGGTGGCCTTGGCGGCTTCGGCGCCGGGGTTGAAGGCGGTCTCCTGAGTCATCACCGGCAGTGCCGCTCGTATGACAGATGGTAGTATCGCGGTGTGCTGAGCGAGAACCAAGCCAGCACAACAACCTCCAATCTCTGGGGAAACCGGGCTGGTTCCAACCCGGCTGGTGCTGATCGCGGAAGACTCGATCGCTCGCTGAGCAATCGAGCAGCGTGAGCCAGGAATCCCGCTCGTTCGCGAGAGGGAGGGTTCAAAGCACATCCTCCTCGGTCACCGGGTCGGCCGTCTCCAGCGTCAACTCGCCGGGCGGCCCGCCGTGCGTCCACGGCGTCTCCTCCGGGTCGGGCAGCTTCGCCCCGCCCCGCTGCTCGTGCTCGAAGAGCGTGAAGCAGACCCGGTGGCCCTTCTCCGGCACGGACCCCGGCTCGGGCTCCTTGCCGCGGCCCATCTTGTCGAGGACCCGCAGCACGACGTACGCGCCGTCCTCCTCGTCCCCGACGAACTCCGCCGACTGCGGCTTCCCGCCCAGCGACCGGTACACCTTCGTCCGCTCACCGAGATGCGGCCGGTCGTCCGTACGGACCGTGACCAGAGGGCGGGGGCTCGGCCGCTTGCCGTCGCTGTACGTCATCACGACGTCGGTGACCTCGCCCGCGAACGCCTCCCCGGACAGCCGCCGTCCGGCCATCACCAGCGGATCGTCGAGGGCTTCCTGCGCCTCCAGCCGGGCCTGTTCGCGCTCGCGCGTGGCCAGCTTGTTCGCCGCGGTGACCGCGTCGTCGCGGCGCGGCTGCGGGGGCTCGCCGGCCAGGACCCGGTCGCGGTGGCCGGTGAAGGACCAGCGGTCGCGCGTCCACCGCTCTTCGGCATGCGCCCCCGCGGGCAGCTCCCGCAGCAGGTCCAGGCCGCGCCAGATCGCGTCCCAGGTGGGCCGGGTGCGGCTGAGCACCAGATCGCGGATCTCCCGCTCGGCCACGGTCAGCGAGCTGAGCCGGTCGTCGGCCTCCAGACCGTCCTCGGCGACGGCGTGGGCCGTGCGGGCCCGGTCGTAGCGCTCGATGGCCGGGGCGAGCAGCTTGTTGTCGAACGCCGGGTCGGTGGCCGGACCGGCCGGGGGACATGTCAGCTGGCCCCGCTCGTCCCGCTCCAGCTCGGCCCGCAGTGCAGCCTCGGCGCCGGACAGGCCTTGCGGCGGGTCGATCCAGGCGAGCAGCGCCCCCAGATGCTGGTCTTCCAGGGTGGACTGCCCGGTCGCCCAGTGCCGGCCCAGGACGTCGGTCATCGCCAGCAGCAGCGAGGAGCCGGGCACCCGGGCCCGCTCCCCGAAGTGCGTCAGCCACCGCCCGAGCAACGGCACCCGGGGCGGCGCCGGATAGGGCGCTTCCGGGTCCTGTTCCGCCGTACGCCGGAAGCGCGTGGAGCGTCCGAGCAGCCGCACCAGGTCGATGCCCGCGCGGCTCGGCACGATCAGCTGCGGGGCGTCCGCGCACAGGTCGACCTCGACCTTGACGCGTTTTCCGGTCTCCGGGTCGGTCTCGGTGCGCTCGGCGGCTTCCACGACCTCGGCGTAGGCGTCGACGTACGGCAGCACCACGTCGGCCAGTTCGGCCAGGAACGCGAACCTGAGGTCGCGGTCGCGGGGCTGCGGGACGGCCAGGAGGCGCGGCGCGTCCCGGTCGGTGCCGACCAGCGCGCCGAGCGGGGCCCCGGCCTCACCGGCGGTGATGAGCGGCACGAACACCAGCGGGCGCTCGCCGAGATGCCGGTGCCGGACGGTGGCGGCTGGCTGGGCGCGCCCGGTGCTGACGGCCTCCAGCCGGGCCAGGGTGGAGATCAGCGACATGCCGCCTCCAGGGCCTCCGCGCGCAGGGCCGCCGCGCGCCGCAGCGCCGCCACCGCCGGGTCGCCGGGGTCCCCGGCCTCCCCGCGGGCCGCCGCGAGGACGTCCTCCACGGTTTCCAGGCCGCCCAGTTCCGCTCGCGCCGGGCGGCCGAGCGTCGTCACCGCGCCCGCCTCCCGGGACCGGCCCCGGCAGTGGAAGGCCAGCTCGCACGCGGACAGGCACTCGGGCGCGTACGTCGCCGGGACCGACTCCACGGCGGCCGTCAGCTCCTCGGCGGGCAGCTCGGGCGAGAAGCACGTGCCCTCGGGGAGCTCGTCGGCGATGTCCTCGATACGGGTCAGCCGGGCCAGCTGGCGGGCCGTCACCGCGCGCTGCTTGCGGATGTCGACGGCGGACGCGGCCGGCAGATTGGAGAAGTCCCGGGGGCAGACGAGCAGAATCCGGTGCCGCACGCGCGGGGCCGGATCCAGATGCTTCGCCACCTCCTCCAGCGCCAGCACGTACACCGCCGCCTGCCGGGCCGCCGCCCCGACCTTCGCCGGGTCCGCCGAACCGTCCAGCAGCGGGAAGGACTTGATCTCGACGACCGTCCAGCTGCCGTCGGGGTGCACCACGACCGCGTCCGGCTCCAGGAACGCGGGGGAGCCCGCGACGTCCAGCGCGAGCATCGGGTGATCGAGCAGCGTCCACGCGCCCGGGTGCTCGACCGCCTCGCGCAGCTCCAGCGCCGTACGGGCCGTGCGCCCCTGGGGGCCGGTCGCGGTCAGGTCGGGCACGCGCGCCTCGGTGGGCGGCTCGGCGGCAGGGTCCAGCTTCTCGTGCACCAGCCGCAGCAGCTCCGCGCCGCCGTCGGCCTTGACCCGCGCCTCGAACGCGTTGCCCCGGGTGAGCGCGAACTGCGACTGCCCGAAGGCCGACGGCGCCCCCAGCGCGCCGGCCAGCGCCGCCTTGTTCACCCCGGCACCGTCGAGGATCGCGCGCCGCTCACAACCGGGGTTGGCGGCCAGCGCCGCCAGAGCGCGCGCGTCCAGTGCCTTCGCGGGTACGTCGGGCCCGCGCAGCTCAGCGAGCCGCTGCCGGAGCGCCGTCCCCCGCGTCCTGGGGGGAGGCACTCGGCTCGGCTCCCGCTCCGAACCGCGCATCGCGCTGCCGTGGAATTCGCTCACCCGCGGAAGTCTGGCATCCGGCACTGACATCCGAGGAACCCGCGGCGGAAGAGGCCGCGGAAGTGGCGGACGAGGCGGCGGCGGGGGCGGATGCGGAAGGGGCCGTGGAAGCGGTGTCCGCCGTGACCGGGGCGGCCGGCGCGAACCGCGGCAGGAAGCGGGCCCTGACCCGGTCCGCCGTGCGCATCACCAGCGGCGCCAGCAGCAGTCCGACGCCCATGACGGCCGCGCCCGCGACCGCGTCGAGGAAGTAGTGGTTGGCGGTGCCCATGACCACGATCGTGGTGATCAGCGGGTAGGCGACGGCGGCCGTCTTCGCCAGGCGCGTACCGCCGTAGCGCCACAGCATCACTCCGCACCACAGGGCCCAGCCGACGTGCAGACTCGGCATGGCCGCGTACTGGTTGGTCATGCCCCCGAGGCCCCGCGGGGCGCTGGCCTCGCCGCCCCACCAGCCGTAGGAGCTGTACTGGGCCATGGTGTCGACGAAGCCGTGGCTCGCGTCGAGGAGTCGGGGCGGGCAGGTGGGCAGCAGGGTGAAGCCGATGAGGCCGACGAACGTCGACGTCCACAGCCAGGTGCGCGCGGCGCGGTAGCGCACGGTCCGGGAGCGGAAGAGCCATATGAGGATCGCCGGCGTGACCAGGTAGTGCAGCGACGCGTACCAGAAGTCCGCCGGTATGCCTATCCATGCCTCGCGTGTGAAGAGGCGGTTAAGCGGGTGCTCGGCGTTGAGGAACAGGGCCTTCTCGATCTTCAGGATCGCCAGGCCGTTGTCGACCGCCCCGGAGACGTCGCCCCGCACGAGGAGCCGGCCCGCCGAGTAGCACGCGTACACCAGCAGGATGAGCGGCAGCTCCGTCCACCAGCGCAGCCGGGGCGCAAGGGCCGCCTCGGTGCCCGGTGTCTCGGTGTGCGGCATCCGATCGCCCTCCCCCTTCGTCGTCACGGCTCCCCGCCGGCCGGTCGTGCCACCTTACGGTGCGCTCGCGCGCCCTGGGGGCGCCCTCCGGACCTCAAAGACGCAGAGATCGCCCCCCGGGTTGCCCGTCACCAGCGTGCGCGATGATGGAGGAGTTCCGCTCGCGTTTTTCTCCCGGAAAGGTCCCTCATGGCTCCGCGCATCCTGCTGGCCCGGCACGGACAGACCGAGTGGTCCCTGTCCGGCAAGCACACCGGCAGGACCGATGTACCCCTCCTGGAGGAGGGCAGGCGTGGTGCCAAGCTGCTCGGCGAACGTCTGCACCGGGCGCCGTACGAGGGCCTGCCCGGTGTCGAGGTGCGCACCAGCCCGCTGTCACGCGCGCGTGAAACATGTGAACTGGCCGGTTTCGGCGACCGCGCGCGTGCCTGGGACGCGTTGCTCGAGGTCGACTACGGGGCCTACGAGGGCATGACCCCGGCGGACATCCAGACCGTCCGGCCCGGCTGGCTGATCTGGCGCGACGGCGTCCCCGAGGGCGAGACCCTCGCCGAGGTGACGGCCCGGGCGGACGAGGTGGTCTCCTGGGCCCGCTCAGAGGACCGTGACGTCCTGGTCTTCGCCCACGGGCACATCCTGCGCACCCTCGGAGCCCGCTGGCTGGGCCTGCCGATCGACTTCGCGGCCCGGATACGGCTCAACCCGACTTCCCTGTCGGTGCTGGGCTGGGCGTACGGCGAGCCGGCGATCGAGAGCTGGAACGACCTCGGACACCTCGGCTAGCCATCGGGCACCTCGCGTGGCTAGGGCCTGTTGTTTGGATCAGGTCGCAGGGAATCGGCAGTGGCTTGTCATCGCCGTGAGCGGGGTCTGGTGCGTGCAGCTGCAAGGCGGAGGAGGGAGTCGACGCGATGGGGGCACCGCCCGCGCGAGCGCAGCCGAGCGTGGGGGAGTCGGCGAGTGACGACTACGCGGCAGATGTGCGTGCCAGGCCCCGCGTCTGCGGCGTGATCCAAACGACAGGCCCTAGGTGACCCTCGGGGCCGACGCGTGCCGTTCCAGGAAGGCCGAGACCCCGGATGCCCTGCGATGCGGGAGCAGTACCCGTGCCGTGGCCGCCAGCATCGTCTGGATGCGGGACGACTGGACCTCCTCCAGCAGATCCAGCACCTTCATCCCCGCCACCGCGGCCTCGTCGGGGCGTCCGCCCCGCGCGAGGTCGTCCGCCAGTTCCGCCGTGTACAGCGCGATGTTCCGCGTGAAGTGCGGATCCTGCAGGTCCGCAGCCCGTCGCGCGTGCCGCGCCGCCCGGCGCCAGTCGCCGAGCGCGGACCAGCACTGCGCCTCCAGGCCCTCCAGTTCGGCCTCTCCGTAGAAGCTCATCCACTCGGGGTCGGCCTCGGAGGTGCCGCGGTCGAAGAGGGCCTGCGCCCGGGCCAGTGCCTGTTCGCAGCCGACGCGGTCGGCGAGTCCCGCCCAGCCGCCCGCCTCGCGCAGCGCGAGCAGCGACATCAGCCGGGGCGAGGCCACGGGCCGGGCGACGCGCTGCGCGGCCTGGGCCGCCCGGACCGCCTCGCGCGGCCGGCCCGCGTCGCGCGCGAGGAACGCCGTATTGCAGAAGGCGTGCGCCTCCAGGCCCGGATCGCCGGTCATCCGGGCGGTCGCCAGGGCCTCCGCGTAGTGGGAGCGGGCGTCGTCGAAGCGTCCCGAGTCATGGGCCAGCCAGCCCACGGAGATGGCCAGTTCACCGGCGCCGGAGTAGAGCCGGTCCGCGGTGGTCTGCCGGGTCGCGCCGGCGTCCAGCAGGGCGTAGGCGGCCCGCAGCGGGGCGGCGGCGCGGCGGTAGAGGCCGTCGGCGCCGTGCCGGTCGTCGAGCAGCCGGATGCGGCGGACCGCTTCCTCCAGGGCACCCGCGTCATTCGCCCCGGCGCGGCGCGCGGGGGGCTGTGCCGCCGCCGCGTCGAAGGCGAGGCCGACGGGTCCCAGCGAGGCGGCGGCCATCGTGGCGCCCCCGCTGGTCATGAATGCGCGACGTAGCACGTCGCTCTCCTCGTAGGTGTCGTGCGGGTGGTGCGGGTCGTACGGGTTCTGCGTTTCATACGGCTCGCACGCCCCGCTGGTCTCACTCGTGGCGTTCGCCGGGTTCGTGGTGCACGTCAGGGGCGCGTCCTCGTTGTCGCGGTTATCGCGCGCCCGGCGTCCGCGTACCGAAGAGCGGGGCGCGAACCCCAGGTCGGTGAGCGTGCGGCCTGGGAACATATGGAGGAACACCCGTTCGTACGCGTAGTTGGGGCAGCGGATCTCACCCGACTCGACGCGGCCGATGTACCGCGCGTCACAGCTCACCTGCTCGCCGATCTCGAGGGCGGCCCGGCGGATCACCGCGGCGAACTCGGCCGGCGAGCGCTGTCCGCGCAGCCGCCTGAAGACGAGGTTCGGCCGTGGCGGCCGATCGGGTTGGGACGAGGTCACTGTTGACGACGCCATGGCCGGGTCCCTTCGTGCGAACCGTCGAACCATGCCGGAAATGGGGAAACTTGTACGAGTTGTCCGTACGGCCTTGACCTGTGTCCGGCGAGCAAGAACGTACCTGCTGTGCAGGAGTCGTCACGCTGGGTTTGGCTACAAACCGGATATCTCATACGTGATCTGCCATGAACTGCCATCCTTTGCGGCCGACTTCCGCCGTAGCCGTTGACAGACGGCGGCGTTGAACCCCGCGGATCGGGAGGAGGCCGGGATGGAGATCAGCTGCGACGTCGTGACGGTGCCGGCCCGGCAGGGGCTGGAGGCGGTCGACATCCTGCGGCGTGGCACCGCGGAGGCCGTCGGGCCCGTCCTGCACGACGACGGGGGCGGCACTCTGGGCTTCCTGGTGCCGCCGGGAACGGCCGAGGCGTGGGACGTGCCGGGGAGCACCTGCACCGGGACCGACGGTCGCGGCACGCCCCTGGCCCCCGAGCCGCCGGTGGAGGGCTCGGACTGGCTGCTGCCGCCCGGGGAGGCGGACCTCGCGACGGATCCGGCGGTCCTGCGCGAGGCCTTGGGGGAGGCGGCCCGGATGATCAAGGCGGCGGACAGCTGTCGCTGAGGCGCCCGAGGCGCCGGCCCGGGGCGTATGCCCCGCTTGCTCGCGCGACCCCGATAATGACCCCATGGGGAAGTCGAAGAGCGGCCGGCGCAGACAGGCCGACGCGGAGGCCGTCGTCGAGAGCGTCGACGGCGGGCTCGCCGAGCTGATCCCCGACCGCGACCGGGTCCGCGCCTGGACCCTGGTGATCGACGGAGCCCCGCAGTCGCACGTCGACCTGGACGATCCGGCGTACCTGTCCTTCGAGTACCAGCGCCGGCTCGGGCACGTCGCCGACCTCGCCGCCCCGCCGGGCCGGCCCGTGCACGCCGTGCACCTGGGCGGTGGCGCGTTCACCCTCGCCCGCTACGTCGCCGCCACCCGCCCCCGCTCCACCCAGCAGGTCGTCGAACGGGACGCCGCCCTCGTGCAACTGGTCCGCCGTGAGCTGCCGTTGGATTCGAACGCGCGGATCAGGGTGCGGTCCGTCGACGCCCGCGAGGGCCTCGCCAAGGTGCCGGACGGCTGGGCCGATCTCGTCGTCACCGATGTGTTCAGCGGGGCCCGGACCCCGGCCCATCTGACCTCGACCGAGTTCCTCGACGACGTCCGCAGGGCCCTCAAGCCCGGCGGTGTCTACGCCGCCAACCTCGCCGACGGGCCGCCGCTGGCCCATCTGCGCGGCCAGATCGCCACCGCCGCCGCCCGTTTCGAGGAACTCGCGCTGGTCGCCGACCCGACGGTGCTGCGCGGCAAGCGGTTCGGGAACGCCGTCCTGGTCGCCTCCGACCACCCGCTGCCCGTCGCCGAACTGACCCGCCGTGCCGCCTCCGACCCGCATCCCGGCCGGGTCGAGCACGGCAGGACGCTCACCGACTTCACCGGCGGTGCCGTGCCCGTGACGGACCTCGCGGCGGTGGCGTCCCCGGCGCCGCCCGCGTCGGTGTTCAGATGACCCCGCACGTAACTCCGTACGGCACCGGCTACTTCTCTCAGTAGGTCCCGATCTCCACGCGCGGCGGGCCGTCGTGCCACGTGCAGAACACCGACACCCGGTCCGCGCCCGAGGAGAACTCCACGCGGATCCACGACTCCGTCTTCCACACCTGCATCGACCAGCCCGCCCCGGGGGTCGCCGAGACCAGGGAGGCGGAGGTCCGCCCGAGGTCGAAGACGGCCCGGCCGCCGTCGGTGTCATAGCTCTTGACCTCCCCGGGGGCGGAGGCCGCGGGGGCCGTCGGGGAGGGGCTGGACGGCTTCGTGGGGGCCGGGCTCGGCTTCCGGGAGGCGGGCGGCGCGCTCGGGGTGCGCTGCGGCGGACTCGGCTTCCGTGCCGGAGTCGCCGACGGCTCCGCCTTCTGCCTGGTCGCGTCGGCGGCCTTGATGGGCAGGGCGCGCGGCGGGTCGTAGGCCGTGCCCGCCATCACCGTGTGGACACCCCACCACGACAGCGTGACCGCCGCGCCCGTGGCGAGCAGCCAGGCCAGTACGTGTACGAGTCCTCTGCGCATCGCGGCCATACTGCCCCACGCGTCCCACGAGTTGTCCACAAGCGGGAGTTGTCCACAGGCCCGCACCCGGTTGTTCGAGATGGCGTACGGTGCGGCGCATGGCACGTGTACTCGTGGTCGAGGACGACCAGTTCGTACGCTCGGCGCTCATCCGGCACCTGACCGACGCCTCGCACATCGTGCGCAGCGTGGGGACGGCCCTGGAGGCGCTGCGCGAGGTCGCCCATGTCCGCTTCGACGTGGTGATCCTGGACCTCGGACTGCCCGACCTCGACGGCTCCGAGGCCCTGAAGATGCTGCGCGGGATCACCGACGTGCCGGTGATCGTCGCCACGGCCCGGGACGACGAGACGGAGATCGTCCGGCTGCTGAACGCGGGAGCGGACGACTATCTGACCAAGCCCTTCTCGGTCGAGCATCTGTCGGCCCGCATGGCGGCCGTGCTGCGCCGGGCCCGCTCCGGCGCGGGAGAGGGCGAGCCGTCCCCGGTGATCCGGGTCGGCGGTCTGACCGTCGATCCGCTGCGCCGCCAGGCCGAGCTGGACGGCGCGCGGCTGGACCTCACCCGCCGCGAGTTCGACCTGCTCGCCTTCCTCGCCGGCCGGCCCGGTGTCGTCGTCCCCCGCAAGGAGCTGCTCGCCGAGGTGTGGCAGCAGTCGTACGGCGACGACCAGACCATCGACGTCCATCTGTCCTGGCTGCGCAGGAAGCTGGGGGAGACGGCCGCGAACCCGCGCTATCTGCACACCCTGAGGGGCGTCGGTGTGAAGCTCGAACCACCGGGTGCGGAGGTGCCGCGATGAGGTGGGCCCTGGTCAAGGTGTCGCTGGCGGTGACCACCATGGTCGTGCTGGCCTTCGCGGTGCCGCTCGGGCTGGTCATCCGCGAGATGGCCCGGGACCGCGCCTTCTCGGGCGCCGAGCGGGAGGCCGCCGCCGTCGCCCCCGCCCTGTCCATCACCACCGACCGCGACCAGCTGGAGCGGGTCGTCGCCTCCGCCGGCTCCGATGCCGGGATGGCCGTGCACATACCGGCGGGCGACGGCCAGGACGCCATCGAGCTCGGACGGCAGCGCGCCGCCGACCAGGACATCGCGGCCGTAAGGAAGCTGGGCCGCGCCTCCACCACCGGCGTCACCGGCGGCTCGACGCTGCTCCAGCCGGTGGCGCTGAGCACCGGCGAGATCGCGGTGGTCGAGGTGTATGTGCCGGAGTCCGAGGTCACCAACGGCCTGGGCACGGCCTGGGCGGTGCTCGCCGGGGTCGGTGTCGCGCTGATCCTCGGCTCGGTCGCGGTCGCCGACCGGCTGGGCGTGCGGATGGTCCGGCCCGCGCAACGCCTGGTCGAGGGCGCGCATGAACTGGGCGACGGCAAGCTCGGCGCCCGGGTGCCCGAGGAGGGCCCGACCGAACTGCGGCTCGCGGCGGTCGCGTTCAACTCCATGGCCGACCAGGTCGTCCAACTGCTGGCGAACGAGCGGGAGCTGGCGGCCGACCTGTCCCACCGGCTGCGTACGCCCCTGACCGTGCTGCGGCTGAACACCGCCTCGCTCGGCGAGGGACCGGCCGCCGACCAGACCCGGACCGCCGTCGAGCAACTGGAGCGCGAGGTCGACACCATCATCCGTACGGCCCGGGACGCCAAGCCGCAGACGGCCGCGGCCGGCCCGGGCGCCGGGTGCGACGCGGCCGAGGTCGTCCGGGAGCGGATGGCGTTCTGGTCGGCACTGGCGGAGGACGAGGGCCGCAAGTGGCGGGTGGCCGGGGCCGAGCGGCCGGTGCGCATACCCGTGGCCCGCGCCGACCTGGCCGCCGCGCTCGACGCGCTCCTCGGCAACGTCTTCCGGCACACCCCGGAGGGCACCGCCTTCGCGGTCGACCTGCACAACGGCGAGGACGCGGTGATCGTCCTCGTGTCCGACGCGGGCCCCGGCATACCCGACCCGGAGGCCGCGATGGCGCGGGGCCGCGGCTCCGGGAGCGACGGCTCGACCGGGCTCGGGCTGGACATCGTGCGCCGGCTCGCGGAGTCGACCGGCGGGGACGTACGGATCGGCTCCTCCGTGCTCGGCGGGACCGAGGTGCGGATCTGGATCCAGCCGACCGGGAGGGCACCGGTCGGCAGGGGACCGCGCGGGGTGGTGCGACGCCGGCGGCCCGGCAGGCTGGCCGCCGCCTACCACCGCTCCCGCTCCGCCTGACCGAGCCGCTCTCACGGGTCGGTCACGTTTCGACAAATGAAGTCAACGCCTCTTGACGCATGACCGGACATACGGCTGTCATTGCGCCACCGTGTTCGGTCAAGTTGATTTCTGGTCGATTACGACCGGGTTTCACGCCACACCCTCGTGGCCGAACCCTGCCCTCAGGAGCCGTTCATGCACGACCTCTCTCCCTCGGGACTCGCTCTCCCCGCTCCCAGCCGCCGCACCCTGCTGCGCGGCGTCGGCGGTGCCGCCCTGCTCGGCGCCGGCATACCCCTGCTGAGCGCCTGCGGCGGCAGCGGCACGGCCGCCGATCCGAAGACGGTCAGCCTCGGGTCGAACTCCTCGGACGCGGTGCCGAAGAAGGCGTTCGCCGAGATCTACGCCGCCTTCACGAAGAAGTCCGGCATCAAGGTCGACGTGAACACCAAGGACCACAACACCTTCCAGGAGCAGATCAACTCCTATCTGCAGGGCGCGCCGGACGACGTGTTCACCTGGTTCGCGGGCTACCGGATGCAGTTCTTCGCGTCGAAGAAGCTCGCCGCCCCGATCGACGACGTGTGGCAGAAGATCGGCGGGGACTTCCCCGAGGCGATGAAGAAGCTCAGCAAGGGCGAGGACGGCAAGTACTACTTCGTGCCGCTGTACACCTACCCGTGGGCGGTCTTCTACCGCAAGAGCGTCTTCGCCCAGCACGGCTACGAGGTCCCCACCACCTGGGACGACTTCGTCGCCCTGTGCAAGCGGATGAAGAAGGACGGGCTGGTCCCGATCGCCTTCGGCGACAAGGACGCCTGGCCCGCGATGGGCACCTTCGACCAGATCAACTTCCGCACCAACGGCTACGACTTCCATGTCGAGCTGATGGCGGGCAAGGCCTCCTGGACCGATGCGAAGGTGCGCAAGGTCTTCGACCACTGGACGGAGATCCTGCCCTTCCACCAGGAGGGCGCGGTGGGCCGCACCTGGCAGGACGCGGCGCAGACGCTGGTGGCGAAGAAGGCGGGCATGTATCTGCTGGGCACCTTCGTCGGCCAGCAGTTCACCGACAAGGCCGACCTGGACGACCTGGACTTCTTCGCCTTCCCGGAGATCGACCCGGCCTTCGGGCAGGACACGGTCGAGGCGCCCACCGACGGCTTCATGCTCTCCAAGGCGCCGAAGAACAGGGCGGGCGCGGTCAAGCTGCTGGAGTACCTCGGCACGCCCGAGGCCGAGCAGATCTACCTCAAGGCCGACTCCAGCGTGGTGGCCGCCTCGACGAAGGCCGACACCTCCTCCTACACCGCGCTGCAGAAGAAGTCCTTCGAGATGATCTCCGGCGCGAAGAGCCTGACGCAGTTCATGGACCGCGACTCCCGCCCGGACTTCACCTCCACGGTGATGCAGCCGGCGCTGCAGAACTTCGTCCGCAACCCCAAGAACGTCGACAGCATCCTCTCGTCCATCGAGCGCCAGAAGAAGACGATCTTCGCCTCCGCATGAGCACCGACACCTCCACCGAGAACCCGGAGGCGGCCGCCGAGCCGTCTCCGGGTGCCGCTTCCCGCAAGCGCCCCACGGGCCACCGCCGCCTGCTCACCCGCCGCGACCGGATCACGCTCGGCCTGATGGCGGGCCTGCCGACGATCCTGCACATCGCCCTGGTGTGGCTCACCGCCCTCGCCTCCATCGCGCTGGCCTTCACCAGCTGGAACGGCATCGGCTTCGACTCCATCCAGTGGGTCGGACTGCAGAACTTCAGGGAACTGTTCACCAGCAACCCGCAGTTCTGGCCGGCCGTCGAGCACAACGTCGTCTGGTTCGTGGTGCTCATCCTGCTGCCCACGCCCTTCGGGCTGTTCCTCGCCGTGCAGTTGGACAAGAGCATCCGCTTCAGCCGCGTCTACCAGACCGCGTTCTTCCTGCCGGTCGTGATGTCGCTGGCGGTCATCGGCTTCGTCTGGCAGCTGGTCTACAACCCCGACACGGGCCTGATCAACAGCGTCATCGGCGCCAACAAGCCCGGCCACTACATCGACTGGATCGGCGACCCGGACCTCAACCTCTGGGCCGTACTGATCGCCGCGTCCTGGCGGCACGCCGGCTACATGATGATCCTTTACCTGGCCGGACTGAAGGGCGTCGACCCGGCCCTGCGCGAGGCCTCCGCCCTGGACGGGGCCAACGAGTGGCAGACGTTCAAGAACGTCGTCTTCCCGACCCTGCGGCCCACCAACACCGTCGTCCTCGTCGTCACCATCATCGAGGCACTGCGCGCCTTCGACCTGGTCTTCGTCTTCAACAAGGGTGCCCAGGGCACCGAGCTGCTGTCGATCCTGGTGACCAACAACATCATCGGCGAGTCCAGCCGCATCGGCTACGGCTCCGCCATCGCCGTCGTCCTGCTGGTGATCTCGCTCGCGGTGATCATCCCGTATCTGATCGCCACCTTCCGGAAGGAGCGGCGCGCATGAGCACCGTCGCAGGCGCTCCGAAGCAGCGCACCCCGATCCGTCCCGCCCGGGTCCTGCTGCACACCTTCCTCGTCGTCACGGCGCTCGCCTGGCTCGCGCCCCTGCTGTGGGCGCTGCTCGCGGCGATGCGGCCGTACGCGGAGACCAGTGAGAAGGGCTATGTCTCCTGGCCCGACAAGCTGACCCTCGACAACTTCACGAACGCGTTCACCCAGTCCGACATGACGCACTACTTCGTGAACACCCTGATCATCGCCGTCCCGGCGGTGCTGCTGACGCTGCTGCTGTCGTCGATGGTCGCCTTCTACGTCAGCCGCTTCGACTTCCGGGTCAACCTGTCGCTGCTGCTGCTCTTCACGGCGGGCAATCTGCTGCCCCAGCAGGTCATCATCACCCCGCTGTACCGCCTGTACCTGCTGATCGACCTGCCCGGCATCACGATGAGCGGCAAGCTCTACGACTCCGCGCTCGGCCTGGTCCTCATCCATGTGGCGTTCCAGTCCGGCTTCTGCACGTTCGTGCTCAGCAACTACATGCGCTCGCTGCCGCACGAGCTGACCGAGGCCGCCCTGGTCGACGGCGCCTCCGTCTGGCGGCTGTACTGGCAGATCGTGCTGCCCCTGTGCAAGCCGGCGATGGCCGCCCTCGCGACGCTGCTCTCCATCTGGATCTACAACGACTTCTTCTGGGCCATCGTGCTCATCTCCACCGGCGAGAACATGCCGATCACCTCGGCGCTGAACAACCTCTCCGGCCAGTACTTCACCGACCCCAACCTGGTCGCCGCCGGCGCCCTGCTCACCGCGATCCCGACCCTGATCGTCTACTTCGTCCTCCAGCGCCAGTTCGTCAGCGGCCTGACCCTGGGGGCCAACAAGGGCTGACCCGACCAGGACAGTGGCGTCGCCCGCGTCTACTCGTTGAACCACTCGGACTTCACGTCGTAGCCGTCGCCGTTCCACGAGAGCTGCATCTGGTACGAGCCGAACTGGCCGACGTCGTAGCCCTTCTTGCCGCAGTCGGAGTCGCCGCCGTCGGTGATGTAGAGCTTCTCGTTGTAGTTGTTGTCGATCAGGCGGCCCGAGACACCGTGGCCGTCCGCCTTGGTGTCGCAGACCTTGAACATGTCTCCGTCGTCGATGAAGGTCATCGTGCCCCGGCCACCCGGGAGCGAGATGGTCTTGTTGCTGTCGAGCGTGGAGAAGTCGGAGGCCTGAGCCGTCGACGTGGTACCGGCGAAGACCGTGGCCACAGCCGCACCGGCCATGGCTGTACGGGTGAACGATCCGAACACTGAACTTCCCTTTCACTGCAGGACTGCGGAGCAGCCCCACGGCCCCCCGCCCTGATCGAGATCGACCTTAGACACCTGATGATCAAACGGGAATCGAATTCAGGTCATGTGCGACTTACCGGAATTCGGAGTTCCGAAAGCCGGCGGGGCGCGGCACCCCCCGTCGGGTGCCGCGCCCCTTTCCCCGCTCCCCCAGGGGTGGCCTACGCGGCCGGCTCCAGTGGCGGAAGCGCCCCGGTGCGAGCCGCCTTGCCGTACCACAGGGCGCTGGACTTCGGTGTGCGCTGGAGCGTCGCGTAGTCCACGTACACCGCGCCGAAGCGCTTGCCGTAGCCGTACGCCCATTCGAAGTTGTCCAGCAGGGACCACAGGAAGTAGCCGCGGACGTCCGCGCCGTCGGTGATCGCGCGGCGGACCGCGGACAGATGGCCGTGGAGGTAGGAGACCCGCTCCGGGTCGTGCACCCGGCCGTCCGAGTCGATCTTGTCGTCGTAGGCCGCGCCGTTCTCGGTGATGTACAGCGGCAGCCCCGGCGCCTCCCGGGTGTAGCGCATGATCAGCTCGTGCAGACCGGTCGGGTCGATCGTCCAGCCCATCTCCGTGCGGTCACCGGGCGTCTGGTGGAAGGCGACATCGCCCGCGGCCGGCCACGGCGAGTGGTCGCTCGCCCCGTGGCCGTCGGCACGCGGCGCCCGCGCCGACGCGTCCGCCGCCGAGACCAGCGCGGGCGTGTAGTAGTTGAGGCCCAGCGCGTCCAGCGGCTGGTTGATCAGCGTCAGATCGCCGTCCAGGACGTAGTCCCAGTCGGTGAGTTCCGCCGTCGCCGCGTACAGCGACTCGGGGTAGACGCCGTGCAGGATCGGGCCGTGGAAGACCCCGTTGGCCAGGTCGTCGATCTTCTGGGCCGCCGCCAGGTCCGCCGGGCTCTGCGAAAGAGGCCGCACGGTCGCGGAGTTGAGCGCGATCGCGACCTGGTTGCGGGCCGGCATCGCCGACCGCAGCGCCGACGCGCCCAGCCCGTGCGCCAGGTTCAGATGGTGCGCGGCACGCAACGAGGCCGCCGGATCCGTACGCCCCGGCGCGTGCACCCCGGAGGCGTAGCCCAGGAACGCGCTGCACCACGGCTCGTTGAGCGTCATCCACTGCTCGACACGGTCGCCCAGCGCCTCACCGACGATCTGCGCGTACTCCGCGAAACGGTACGCCGTGTCGCGCTCCGGCCAGCCGCCCGCGTCCTCCAGATCCTGCGGAAGGTCCCAGTGGTAGAGCGTGACCGCAGGCTTGATGCCCTTGGCCAGCAACTCGTCCACCAGCCGGCGATAGAAGTCCAGGCCCTTCTGGACGGCCGGGCCACGCCCGGTCGGCTGCACTCGCGACCACGAGACGGAGAAGCGGTAGGCACCCAGGCCCAGGTCCGCCATCAGCGCCACGTCCTCGCGGTAGCGGTGGTAGTGGTCGACAGCGATGTCACCGTGGTCGCCGCCGACGGTCTTGCCCGGCGTATGGCTGAAGGTGTCCCAGATCGACGGCGTACGGCCGTCCTCCCGCACCGCACCCTCGATCTGGTACGCGGAGGTGGCCGCGCCCCAGACGAAGGCCGGAGGGAAGGTCACCGCGGTGGCCGAGTTCTCGGAATCAGGCATGGAAGCGCTCCCAAGGGGGGTCGTGGAGAGGCGACGGGTGGAGGGGGAGAGGGAGTTCACGAACAGGGGCCGGAGCGGCGCTGGTCCGGCCCCCTGGAGAACGGGCGAGGGCGTCAGCCCTTCACGGCGCCCTGCATGATGCCGCCCACGATCTGCTTGCCGAAGATCGCGAAGACCAGCAGCAGCGGCAGCGTGCCCAGCAGCGCGCCCGCCATGATCAGGGACTGGTCGGGGGTGTACCCGCGACCCAGGCCCGCGACCGCGACCTGCACGGTCGGGTTGCCCATCTGGGTCAGTACCAGGAACGGCCACATGAAGTCGTTCCAGGTCTGCACGAACGTCAGCATCCCGAGCACGGCCATCGCCGGCCGCGCCGCCGGGAACACCACGTGCCACACCACGCGCCAGCTGCTCGCTCCGTCGACGCGGGCGGCCTCTATGATCTCGTCCGGCAGCGCCTGGATCAGGTACTGCCGCATGAAGAACACACCGAACGCGCTCACCAGCGACGGGAAGATCACCGCCTGCAACTGGTCCGTCCAGTCGAGCTTGGCGACCATCATGTACAGCGGGATCACGCTCAGCTGCGGCGGCACCATCATCGTGCCGATCACGATCAGCATCAGCGCGCCCCGGCCCCGGAACCGCAGCTTGGCGAAGGCGAAACCGGCGATCGTCGACAGGACCACGATCGTGGCCGCCGAAACACCCGCCACGATCGTGGTGTTGAGGAACGCCTCGCCGAGGTTCGCGTCCTTCCAGGCGATCTCCAGCTTGTCGAACAGACCCGAACCGAACCAGAACGGCGGCGGCGTCTGCGCGAGCCGCTGGTTGTCACGCGAGGCGGCGATCGCCGTCCACACCAGCGGGAACAGCGAGACGATCGTGAACACGATCATGATCGCGTAGGCGATCGGACCGCCGTGCAGCTGCCCGCCCGCCCGCGCGGACTTCGGCATACGGGGCCGCCTGGCCCGCTCGGCGGGCGGCTTGGCGTCGGGCGGCGTCAAAGTCGTCGTCACGGCCGGAACTCCTTAGCTACTGGCGCGCAGCCGGCGCGAGAGGACGTAGTTGACGATGCCGATGACGATCAGGATCAAGAACATCGTCCAGGCGATCGCCGAGGCACGGCCCAGATGCTGGGCGACCCAGCCCTGCTCGTACAGATACAGGCCGAGCGTCTGGAACTGGTGCTCCGCACCGCCGGACGTGCCCTTGTTGGCGTCGAACAGCAGCGGCTCGCCGAACACCTGGCTCGCCCCGATCGTCGAGACGACCACGGTGAAAAGGATCGTCGGACGCAGCGACGGCAGCGTCACATGGATGAACTGCTGCCAGCGGTTGGCCCCGTCCAGCGCCGCCGACTCGTACAGATCATGGGGGATCGCCTGCATCGCGGCCAGGTAGATCAGCGCGTTGTAGCCGGTCCAGCGCCAGACGATGATCGTCGAGACGGCGATCTGCGAGGGCCACTTGTCGTTCTGCCAGTCGAGCGGATCGATCCCGGCGAAGTCCAGCGCCCAGTTGATCATGCCGTAGTCACGGCCGAAGAGCAGCACGAACACCAGCGAGGCGGCGGCGATCGACGTCGCGTACGGCGCGAGCATCGCGACCCGGAAGAACGTCGAGGCCCGCAGCTTGTAGTTGAGGATGTGGGCGATGCCCATCGCCATCAGCAGCTGCGGGACGGTGGAGATGATGCCGATGGTCAGGGTGTTCTTCGCGGCGTTCCAGAAGAAGTCGTCGTCGAACAGCCGGGTGTAGTTGCGCATCCCGACCCAGTTCATGTCGGTCGGCGCGGTCAGCTCCACCTGATGCAGCGAGGCCCAGCCCGTGTAGATCAGCGGGAACAGGCCGAACGCGATGAACAGCAGGAAGAACGGCGACACGAAGGCGTACGGGCTCCAGCGCAGGTCCCGCTGCCAGCGGCGGGACAGCCGCTCCCGGCGCCGCCGCTCCTTCTGCGCCGCTACGGCGTCCCCGGGCGGGCGGCCCGGGGCCGCGCCCCCCTCCGTGGGGGGCGCGGCGGTGTCGTGACGGGTGGTCATCCGGGTCACTGGTCCAGCTTGTTGTCGATGCTCTTGACCGCGGACTCCCAGGCCTCCTTGGCCGACTTGCCCTTCGTCACCAGGATCACGCCGTTGTCCGACAGGCCCTGCATGATGATCTGGTCCTTCGGGCCGATCACCTGGACGGGGGCGGCCTTGGCGGCCTCGGCGAAGATCGGGCCGATCTCCTGCTTACCCGTCATGTCGTTCGTGGCGCCCGTCACTTCGGGCATCGTGTAGGAGGACGGGGCGCTCGGGAAGCTGGCCTGCACCTTGAACAGCTTCGCCTGCTGCTCCGGCGCGGTCAGCCAGGCCACGAACTTCTGGGCCTCCTTCACGTTCTTGCCGCTCTTCGGCACGGTGAGGAAGGTGCCGCCCCAGTTGCCGCCCTTGGGCGCCTCGGCCACGGCCCACTTGCCGGCCGCGTCGGGCTTCGCGTTGCCCTTGATCGTGCCCAGCATCCACGGCGGGCAGGCGATCGCGGCGAACTTGTTGTTGGCGATCGTGGAGTTCCAGGACGGCTGGAACTGCGTCTGCGACTGGACGAGACCCTTCTCGGCTGCCTCGGAGGTCAGGTCGAAGGCGGCCTTCACGGCGGGGTTCGTCTTGTAGATGATCTTGCCGGAGGAGTCGTAGAACTTCTCCTTCTCGCTGCCCAGGATCGCGTTGATCAGACCGCCGGGGGAGTCCATGAAGAAGGTGCCCTTGGGAGCCTTCGACTTGTAGCGCTCGCCGACGTCGACGAGCTTGGCCCAGTCACCGGCCCACAGCTTGCCGACCTCGGCCGGGTCGGTGGGCAGACCGGCCTCCTTGAAGAGGTCGGTGCGGTAGCAGATCGCCATCGGGCCGACATCGGTGCCGAGGCCGATCGTCTTGCCGTCCTTGGTGGTGGCCTGCTGCCACTTCCAGTCCAGCCAGTTGCTCTTGCTCACGCCCGAGACCTTGGACATGTCCTCGAGCTTGCCGGCCTGGGTGGCCGTGACCTCGGCGATGTTGGCGACCTCGACGGCCTGGACGTCCAGCAGACCACTGTTGGTGGTGAGGTGGTTCAGCAGCGCCGGGTAGTAGTTCTCGTTCCGCTCGACGACGTTCTGCTCGATCTTGATCTTCGGGTTGAGCTTCTCGTACTCGTCGTAGAGGCCCGCCTCCTTGAAGCCCATGGTGCCGAAGAGCCCCACCGAGATCGTCGTCTTGCCGCTGCTGTCGCCGGACGAGGAGCCGGAACTGTCGTCGCCGCCGTCGTCGGCACAGCCGGCCAGCAGCCCGGCGCCCAGCGACGCGACGGCCGCGACGACCATCGCCTTGCGGGCGGTTCGGATGCGTGCTCGCATGTCGTCCTCCTGTTGCCCTGACGTGCCGACCCCCCGGCCAACTGCATTGTTGGACCCGTTTTCACTCGCTTCGGCTCGGGCGGGGAACGTGCGGGTTGTGTATGTGTCAGGTACTGTGGGAGCGCTCCCACCAGTGATGTGTTGAAGGTTCGCGGGTCGGGGCGGGGGTGTCAAGGGACCGGACAGGGAGAGATGCGTTCAGTTATCGGGCCGTTAACTGGACCCGGTGCGGAGCCCGTTGCGGCCCGGGCCGGCGGTGTCGAGCCGGTCGGACGGGCCCGTGGGACCCAAGCGGAGGCCGGGGGCGGCAAGCCCTCGGTGGCGGTCACTACAGCTGACGAGCCTGTTAAATTCCAGGCCAGCCGCAGAGTGCGGGTGTGGACGGGAAGGCGGAGCCCATGGCAAGCCACGGAGCGCGGGGCCGAAGCGGTGGCCGGCCCACCCTCGAAGAGGTGGCGGCGCGCGCCGGTGTCGGCCGCGGCACCGTCTCCCGGGTGATCAACGGCTCGCCCCGGGTCAGCGACGCGACCCGCGCGGCCGTCGAGGCGGCGGTCGCGGAGCTCGGATACGTCCCGAACACCGCCGCACGCGCCCTCGCGGCGAACCGCACCGACGCGATCGCGCTGGTCGTCCCCGAGCCGGAGACGCGGTTCTTCGCGGAGCCGTACTTCTCGGACATGCTGAAGGGCGTCGGGGCGGCGCTCTCCGACACGGAGATGCAGCTCCTGCTGATCTTCGCGGGCAGCGACCGTGAACGCCGCCGCCTCGCCCAGTACTTGGCGGCCCACCGGGTGGACGGCGTCCTGCTGGTCTCCGTGCACGCGGACGACCCGCTGCCCGACCTGCTGGCCCAGCTGGAGATACCGGCGGTGATCAGCGGCCCGCGCTCCTCCGCGGAGTCCCTCCCGTCGGTCGACTCCGACAACTACGGCGGCGCCCGCCAGGCCGTCGAGCACCTGCTGTCCGGCGGCCGCCGCCGGATAGCCCACATCACCGGACACCTCGACGTCTACGGCGCCCAGCGCCGTATCGACGGCTACCGCGACGCCCTGAGCGACGCGGGCCACGAGGCGGACGAGGCACTGATCGAGGCGGGCGACTTCACCGAGGAGGGCGGCCGCCGTGCCATGGCGGCCCTGCTGGAGCGCCGCCCCACCCTGGACGCGGTCTTCGCCGCCTCCGACGTCACCGCGGCCGGTGCCCGCCAGGCCCTGCGCGAGGCGGGCCGCCGCATCCCCGACGACGTCGCGCTCGTCGGCTACGACGACTCCGCCATCGCCCGCCACATGGACCCGCCCCTCACCAGCGTCCGCCAGCCCATAGAGGAGATGGGCCACCGCATGATCGACCTCCTCCTCACGGAGATCGCCGACCGCCGCCCCTCGGCCTCCCGGGGCCTGGAGCGACGCCAGATGGTCCTGGCCACGGAGCTGGTGTCCCGGTCGTCGTCCTGACAGCCTCGGCGATCACGTCCTGGCCGCTGCCGGCCGCCGCAGCAGATAGGCGGCCGCCGTCGAGACCAGGACGGCCATGCACGCGATGAAGACCAGGCCCGCGCCCTCCAGCCCGATCGGGCCCGTCAGCAGGCCGACGCCGATCACCGGGACCGAGATGCCCGCGTAGGCCACCACGAACAGGGCCGAGATCACCGCCGCGCGCTGGTGCTCCGGCGAGGCCCGGGCCACCTCGGACAGCGCCCCGCGGAACGCCAGCCCCTGCCCGATCCCGCCGACGAGCGCGCTCAGCACCACCAGCGCCATCAGATCCCACACCAGCGCGCCCGCGAGCAGGGCGAGCCCGGCGAGCAGCCCCGCGCAGCCCAGCGGAAGGGAGCGCCGTACCCCGACCCGGCCGACCGCGAGTTGGCCGGCCGTCGAGGCGAAGAAGGCCAGCGCGACGATCAGCCCGCTCACGGCGTGGTCGGTCACGCCCAGGGACTCGGCGAGGAACTCCGGGCTGACCGACGTGAACACCCCGAACAGCGCGAACCCCACGAAGGAGGCCGTCGCCGCGGGCCCGAACACCGCCCGCACCCGCGGCGGCAGAACGGGCCGCTGCGGCCGTACGGTGCGCAGGGGCCGCAGCTCCCGCACGGTCTCCGGGAGCCGGACCAGCACGGCGGCGCAGGCGGCCACCAGGACGAGGTGCGTGACGAACGGCAGATACAGCGGCCAGGGCGCGTACTGCGCGAGCACCCCGGACATGAGCGGACCGCAGCCCAGTCCGCCCATGTTGGCGGCGGTCGCCACGAACGTGGCCCGGGAGGCACCGCCCTCGGGCGCCAGCTCCATCACATACGCGGTGGCCGCGCCGGTGAACAGCCCGGCGGACAGTCCCGACAGCAGCCGCCCCGCGTACAGCCAGCCCAGCCCGGTGGCGCACAGGAAACAGACGGCGCTGGCCGCGGCGAGGCCCAGCCCGCACAGCAGCACCGGGCGTCTGCCCACCGCGTCCGAGGCGTTGCCGACCAGCAGCAGCACGCCGATGACCGCGAAGGCGTACAGGGCGTACACCACGGTCACGGTCAGCTCGGAGAACCCGAACTTGTCCTGGTAGAGGGGGTAGAGGGGAGTCGGCAGCGTGGTGCCGGCCATACACACGGCGAACACCGCCCCGCCGAGCACACACGCGCGCCACCCTCGGTGTCCACCGTCCATGGCGCCGACGGTAGCCCCGCCTCCGGGCCACCCCGGACAGGCGCGGCAGGCGCACAAAAAGCTTCAGCCGGTGGCTTCTTTTACGAAGCCACCGGCCGAATACTCAGGGTGAGTGACGGGACTTGAACCCGCGACTTCCTGGACCACAACCAGGTGCTCTACCAGCTGAGCTACACCCACCATGACCGGCTTGGAGGTCTGTGACTTCCTGACCGGCCGAGAAAAAGTGTACAGGGTCCGAAGGGGTGCTCGCGCCCACCTTTCCCGGCGCTCCCCGACGGGCCCCTGTCACGCCTACTGAGCAGGCAGAACGTGCTTCGCGGCGATCGTCTTCGCGGTGTCCGAGTCGGGCCCGGGCTGCGGGACGAAGACGGCCTCGCGGTAGTAGCGCAGCTCCGCGATGGACTCGCGGATGTCGGCGAGCGCGCGGTGGTTGCCGTTCTTCTTCGGGCTGTTGAAGTACGCCCGCGGGTACCAGCGGCGGGCCAGCTCCTTGACCGAGGAGACATCGACGATGCGGTAGTGGAGGTAGTCCTCCAGCGTCGGCATGTCGCGCAGCAGGAAGCCGCGGTCCGTGCCGACGGAGTTGCCGCACAGCGGGGCCTTGCCCGGCTCCTTGACGAACTCCCTCACATACGCCAGGACCTGCTCCTCGGCGTCCTTCAGCGTCGTGCCGTCCGGCAGCTCGGCGAGCAGCCCGGACGCGGTGTGCATCTGACGCACCACATCCGGCATCGTCTCCAGCGCCCGGTCCGGCGGCCGGATGACGATGTCCACGCCGTCACCGAGCACGTTCAGCTCGGAGTCGGTCACGAGGGCGGCCACCTCGATGAGCGCGTCGTCCGACAGCGAGAGGCCGGTCATCTCGCAGTCGATCCACACCATGCGATCGTTCATGTGTCTAACCTTACGGCCCACTGCCCCGGGCTCGGCCCGGTCGTGCAGTGACCTTGTCGTCGAAGGCCGGCCCGCGCTGAGAACGGCTCCGGAAACGGCGCCGGGCCCGCGGGGAGGGCTTCCTCCCCGCGGGCCCGGTCACCGGCTCACGTCGCGCTGCGCTGGCCCGGCAGACTCGCCCGGGCCGATATGTAGGCCTCCCGGCCGTTGTCGGAGGCGGCCGACGCCGACAGGGCCGGGGACGATCCGACCGCGCTCGCCGCCGCCGTACGGCGGGACTGCAGCGGGACCGGATGCTCCGGGTGCAGCGGTGCGGGCGCCTGGCCGGGATGGCCCGGGTGGCCCGGCATGCCGCCCCCGGGACCGCCCGGTCCGCCGTCGACGTCCTGGGGCCGCTCGGCCTGCGGACGACGGGCGCGGTACGCCGCCCGGTACGCGGCCGGGGACGAGCCCAGCTGGCGGCGGAAGTGCCCGCGCAGGGCGACCGGCGACCGGAAGCCGCAGCGTCCCGCCACCTCGTCCACCGAGTAGTCCGACGTCTCCAGCAGGCGCTGCGCCTGGAGGACCCGCTGTGTGATCAGCCACTGCAGCGGGGCGCTCCCGGTCAGCGAGCGGAAGCGGCGGTCGAACGTACGACGGCTCATGTACGCGCGTGCCGCCAGCGTCTCCACGTCGAACTGTTCGTGGAGGTGCTCCAGCGCCCAGGCGACGACCTCCGCGAGCGGGTCGGCGCCGATCTCCTCTGGTAAAGACCTGTCGAGGTAGCGCTCCTGGCCGCCCGACCGGCGCGGCGGGACCACCAGGCGGCGGGCCAGCGCGCCGGCCGCCTCGTTGCCGTGGTCCGTCCGCACGATGTGGAGACAGAGATCGATTCCGGCCGCGGTGCCCGCCGACGTCAGCACGTCCCCGTCGTCGACGAACAGCTCGCGCGGATCGACGTGCACCGACGGGTAGCGCTTCGCCAGCGTCGGCGCGTACATCCAGTGTGTCGTCGCGGGCCGGCCGTCCAGCAGGCCCGCCGCCGCGAGGACGAAGGCGCCGGTGCACAGTCCGACGATGCGGGCGCCCTCCTCGTGGGCGCGGCGCAGCGCGTCGAGCGCCTCGTCCGGTGGCGGAGAAGTGATCGAACGCCAGGCCGGTACGACGACCGTGCCCGCCCGTGAGATCGCTTCCAGGCCATGTGGTGCGCTGAGTTCGAGGCCCCCTGTGGTCCGCAGCGGGCCGTCCTCACCTCCGCACACCAGCAGTCGGTAGCGCGGCACGCCGGCGTCCTGGCGGTCGATCCCGAACACCGACAGTGGTATGGAACTCTCGAAGATGGGGCCGCCGCTGAACAGCAGCACCGCGACGATCTCCTTGCGGCGTCGCCCGGAAAGCTTCCGGACGCCGGCTTCCGGCGCGGCAGTGGAGTCGTGGCTCATACTGCTAAGCCCCCCTCGGTGGTCGCGGCTCCTCGGTTGTGTCGCTCCTGCACGTTTCCCCTCGGTCCTGCACGAGTCCCCCGCCGTAGACAGTCAAGATCGAATCTACTGTGTGCCGTCGTGCCGAGGTGGCCGGTTCGGCACTCGGCACATTGTCGACTTGGCAACTTGGCGTGAAGCATTCGATCACGAAGCGTTGCACTCGTGGGGCGTGCAGGGAAGTGCGCCTTGTCGCAGTGGCCAATCCGCGTAGGGTGCGCAGGTCCCCCGAGGCCCTTTCCGTGCAGGTCGAACGGGGGTTGGGGGGTGCTTCGGCAGGGTGATGCACAGGTGCGAGAAGTTGGCTGAAAACCGCCGTGCACGTGCACTGAAACCGGTCAGCCGACCGGTGTATCTCCTCCAGTGTGCCGCCCGCCCCGATGGGACCCCGTTCCGGTCCGGTGGTGCCGGCCCCGGTGGGGTGCGCGGTCCTCGGCCGCCAGCCGGGCCGCGCCGCGCTCGGACTGGCGCAGCAGCACCCGGCAGGCGCCCGTGACGGCGGCGAGCCCGAGGGCCGTGCCGGCGGCACCGGCCAGGGAGCTGCCGTAGCCGAGGAGCACGACGGGGACGAGCAGGCAGCTGAAGGCCGCCCAGCGAATCACATCCGTCGCGGTGTCCCGCGACGGCGGGGCCGCGCGGTCCGCCTCGGAGGCGATGCTGGGTCCGGACATGGATGCTCCCTGTGGCATGAGTCACGGGGTTCAACGCGTGGCGGGGGCGTCGGTCACTGTGTGAGCCGATCACCCCCACGGGTAAGTGAATCCTGTGCAAACCGCCTGTACAGCGCAGCAACCATTGCGTTACGGGCGTCGCCTCGTGCATGCTCCCTGGAACCCGCACGCACCGTGAGCGGGATCTGGGCTAAGGAGGCGTGCCGCCGTACCCTTGGGGGTATGGGGTTGGGAAGACCATTCCCGGACACAGCTCCGACGCACACTGTCGTCCCCCAAATAAGGATCACAACGCCGAGACAGCCATGGCCGGTCACGAATTCTTCGAACCAGCGGACCGCAAGCGGCCCGTCGCCGATCCCACGGCGGCCGAGCCCCTGGCGGCACAAGAGCCACGCCATTCCTGCGATCCCGCCTTCAAGCACGGCGTCGTCGTCGGATTCGACGGCTCCATGTCCAGTGAGCGCGCCCTGGCCTACGCGATCGGGATGGCCCATCGCTCGGGGTCGGGCCTGATCATCGTCCATGTGGCCAACCGGCTGCCGACCACGGTGTGGGCCGGCTGCGAGCCGCCCGTCTTCGTGGACGTGCCGGACCATCGGACCGAGGTGCTCGGGCTGGAGCTGGCGTGTGCGGAGTATCTCTCCGAGGTGCCCTGGATCCTCGTCGAGCGGGGCGGGGACATCTGCCACGAACTCGAAGAGGTCGGCCGGGAGTACGAGGCCGACGCGATCGTCGTCGGGTCGAGTCACGGCATCGTGGGGCGCATCTTCGGTTCGGTCGCGGGGCGGCTCGCCAAGCGGGCGCAGCGGCCGGTCGTCGTCATTCCCTGAATTCCCCGAAGCGTCCCGAGCGGCGACTCCCTTGGTGCGGTGCGTAAAACTACTTGCGCGTAGAGGTGTTTGTGCCCTTGTGAAGGGCATATACGGTGCACCGCACAACTGCACATGCACGAAGGGAGCCCGCCGTGGACAAAGACGTCTCCGCGGGAAGCGGCATCACGACCGTGGTCGGTCGACTCGCCCTCGGAATCACCCTGTTGGCCTTCGGGTTGGGGCACACGACCGTCATCGACGGTGTGTCAGCCGCTGACGCCACGTCAATCGCCCAGTATGTGGGCGGCATCGCCCTCTTCGTCGCCGGGCTGATGGCCCTGCGGGAGGGGGACTCCGCCGGGGGTACGGCGTTCTCGGTGCTCGGGGCGCTGTGGTTCACGTGGGCCGTGTCGGACGGCGCCGCCGGTAACGAGGCCGGGCTGTTCCTGCTGTTGTTCGCCGTCGCGGCGCTGTCTCTGATGCTCGCGGGTGGGGATCAGCTGGGGCAGGGGATGTACGGGCTGTTCTTCGTGGGCCTGTTGCTCATGGCGATCGCCGAGTTCGCCGGTAACGGCGGGCTCGTGAAGGTGGGTGGGTGGTTCGCCGTGGCCGCGGGGGCGGTGGCCTGGTATGCGGCGACCGCGGCCCTGGCCCACTGGCCCACCGCTGTTCCGCGACGGCGTGCTGCCGGTCGGGGCGTGACGGCCACCGGCTGAACTCGGCAGCCGACGCTGGGGTATTGGGCGGCCCCGGCGTGTGAAAACGGACCCCCTGTGCGCTGGTGGCAGCACGTGGGGGTCCGTCCTCATTGGTTGGCCTGTGCGGGGGCGTGGGGGCTTGTCGCGCAGTTCCCCGCGCCCCTGAAAAGAAAGCCTCTACTCAACCGTCACCGACTTGGCCAGGTTGCGGGGCTTGTCGATGTCCCTGCCCAGAGCCAAGGCCGTGTGGTACGCCAGGAGTTGGAGGGGGATGCCCATCAGGATCGGGTCGAGTTCGTCCTCGTTCTTCGGGACGACGATCGTCTCGTCGGCCTTCTCCTGGTGCTGGTGGGCGACCGCGAGGATCTTGCCGCTGCGGGCCTTGATCTCCTCCAGGGCGGCGCGGTTCTTCTCCAGCAGGTCGTCGTCGGGGACGATCGCGACCGTGGGGAGGGCCGGCTCGATCAGGGCCAGCGGGCCGTGCTTGAGCTCGGAGGCGGGGTAGGCCTCGGCGTGGATGTAGGAGACCTCCTTGAGCTTCAGGGAGGCCTCGCGGGCCACCGGGTAGCCCCGGACGCGGCCGATGAAGAGCATCGAGCGGGCCTCGGCGAACTGCAGGGCCAGCTTCTTGACGTCCTCCTCGTGCTCCATGATCTCGGCGATCTGGGCGGGCAGCTTGCGCAGGCCCGCGATGATCCGCTTGCCGTCGCGGACCGAGAGGTCACGGGTGCGGCCCAGGTGGAGGGCGAGCAGGGCGAAGGCGACCGTGGTGTTGGTGAAGCACTTGGTGGAGACCACGCAGACCTCCGGCCCGGCGTGCACGTAGATGCCGCCGTCGGCCTCGCGGGCGATCGCCGAGCCGACCACGTTCACCACGCCCAGGACGCGTGCGCCCTTGCGCTTGAGCTCCTGCACGGCGGCGAGGACGTCGTAGGTCTCGCCGGACTGGGAGACCGCGACGTAGAGGGTGTCGGGGTCGACGACCGCGTTGCGGTAGCGGAACTCGGAGGCGGGCTCGGCGTCGGCGGGGATGCGGGCCAGTTCCTCGATCATCTGGGCGCCGATCTGGCCCGCGTGGTACGAGGTGCCGCAGCCGAGGATCTTCACGCGGCGGATCCGGCGGGCCTCGCGGGCGTCCAGGTTGAGGCCGCCCAGGTGCACGGTGGAGAAGCGGTCGTCGATGCGGCCGCGCAGCACGCGGTCCACGGCGTCGGCCTGCTCGTGGATCTCCTTGTGCATGTAGGTGTCGTGGCCGCCCATGTCGTAGGAGGCGGCCTCCCACTCGACGGTGGTGGGCTCGGCCGTGGTGCGGGTGCCCTCGGTGGTGTAGGTGCGGAAGTCGTCGGCCTTGAGGGTGGCCATCTCGCCGTCGTCCAGGGTGACGATCTGGCGGGTGTGGGCGACCAGCGCGGCGATGTCCGAGGCGACGAACATCTCCTTCTCGCCGATGCCGAGGACGACCGGGGAGCCGTTGCGGGCGACGACGATCCGGTCGGGGAAGTCGGCGTGCATGACGGCGATGCCGTAGGTGCCCTCGATGAGCCGGAGGGTCTCGCGGACCTTGTCCTCCAGCTTGGTCGCCTGCGAGCGGGCGATGAGGTGGGTGAGGACCTCGGTGTCGGTCTCGGAGAGGAACTCGACGCCGTCCGCCTCCAGCTTGCGGCGCAGGTCGGAGGCGTTGTCGATGATGCCGTTGTGGACGACGGCGACCTTGCCCTCGGCGTCCAGGTGCGGGTGGGCGTTGACGTCGGAGGGGGCGCCGTGGGTGGCCCAGCGGGTGTGGGCGATGCCGGTGGTGCCCTTGAAGCGGGCCGGGACCTTGGCCTCCAGGTCGCGCACGCGGCCCTTGGCCTTGACCATCTTCAGGCCGGAGGTCTTCGGGGACGTGACGACGATGCCCGCGGAGTCGTAGCCGCGGTACTCCAGGCGCTGCAGACCCTCCAGCAGGAGGGGAGCGACGTCACGCTTTCCGATGTAACCGACGATTCCGCACATGTATACGTATTCCTAGCCGTAGACGATGCGCCGAAGCTGCCGGAGCGAGAGTTCCGGCGGGGCCACCGCGCGATATTTCAGGTCCGCCTCGATCCGTTCGAAGATCGCCGTGTTCACCAGGCCCTGGGCCTGGAGCTCACGGTGGCGGCGACGGACGTACTCCTCGGTCGTCTCGTCGAAGTACGCGAGCACGTCCTGGATCACCCGCAGTGCCTCGCCCCGGCTGAGGGGGCTGGACCGCGTCAGATGATCAACGAGTTCGTCGTGCACTCGCTAGATCCTGAGGCACCGGCGACGCTTGCGCAAGAAATCTGCCCGGTTTCGGGCAGATGAGTGTTGGAACACTTATGGGACGCCCATGGGGGTCTGATGGGTGATTGTTCCCCGGGCGGATGTGTCGGGCGAGCAATTTGTGGCGCCATGGACATTCCTCGTATGGGCGTACCCGAGCGGCTCGCCGAGCGCATGAGCATGGCCGAGCAGCACGAGTACCTGCGCGCCAGATTCTCCCGGCGCACGATGATCAGAGGCGGGGCCGTCACACTCGGCGCCGTCGCGGGTGGCGCCTTCGTTCCGGGTGCCACCGCCCAGGCGGCCGTGCCGACCGCCCGCACCGCTCCCGCGACCGAGAGCGTCGACGGCGCGTTCGTCGCCCCCTTCGGCCGGCACCTCGCCTACGGCGCCGACCCGCGCACCGAGATGACCGTCTCCTGGCAGGTCCCGGTCGCCGTCAAGAAGCCGTTCATCCGGATCGGCGCCCACCCCACGGACCTCTCCCGGAAGATCGACGCCGAGGTCCGCACCCTCTTCACGCCCGCCGGGGTCGGCGCCAGCGGCGACCACACCCAGTACTACGTGCACGCCGAGCTGACGCGTCTGCGCCCGGGCCGGACCTACTACTACGGCGTCGGCCACCAGGGCTTCGACCCGGCCGCACCGCACCTGCTGGGCACCCTCGGCACCTTCACCACCGCCCCCGCGCACAAGGCGCCGTTCACCTTCACGGCCTTCGGCGACGAGGGCGTCAGCTACCACGGCCTCGCCAACAACAGCCTGCTGCTCGGCCAGAACCCGGCCTTCCATCTGCACGCCGGTGACATCGCCTACGCGGACCCGTCCGGCTCGGGCCAGACCTCCGACACCGGCTTCGACTCGCGGATCTGGGACCAGTTCCTCGCCCAGACCGAG
This sequence comes from Streptomyces koelreuteriae, assembly GCF_018604545.1. Lineage (GTDB taxonomy): Bacteria > Actinomycetota > Actinomycetes > Streptomycetales > Streptomycetaceae > Streptomyces > Streptomyces koelreuteriae. The sequence goes on from NZ_CP075896.1 coordinate 5,322,958, forward strand.
TCCGTCGCCAAGTCCGTCCCGTGGATGCCCGCCTACGGCAACCACGACATGGAGGCCTGGTACTCGCCCAACGGCTACGGCGGCGAGGAGGCCCGCTGGAACCTCCCGGGCAACGGCCCCGACAAGAAGAACCTGCCGGGCGTCTACACCTTCGTCCACGGCAACACGGCGGTCATCTCGCTCGACGCCAACGACATCTCCTTCGAGATCCCGGCCAACCTCGGCATCTCCGGCGGCACCCAGACCAAGTGGCTGGAAGCCCAGCTGAAGAGGTACCGGGCGTCGAAGGACGTCGACTTCATCGTGATCTTCTTCCACCACTGCGCCTACTGCACCTCCACCTCGCACGCCTCCGAGGGCGGGGTCCGGCAGGAGTGGGTGCCGCTGTTCGAGAAGTACACGGTCGACCTCGTCATCAACGGCCACAACCACCAGTACGAGCGCACGGACGTCATCAAGGGGAACAAGGTCGCCAAGAAGCTGCCGATCGGCGGCACGGCCTACCCCGAGACCGACGGCGTCGTGTACGTGACGGCCGGTGCGGCGGGCCGCAGCCTCTACGCGTTCAGCGCGCCGCTGTCGTACGAGGGCAACGAGCAGGACGTGGACTCCGTGGCCTCGTTCGTCAATCTCAAGGGCGGCAAGCAGAACGAGACCGTCGCCTGGTCCCGGGTGCGCTACCTCGACTACTCCTTCCTGCGTGTGGACGTCACCCCCGCGCCGAAGGGGCGGACGGCCACGCTGAAGGTGCGCGGGATCGCCGAGAGCGGGGAGCAGGTGGACCACTTCACGGTGGCCCGCCGCGCGAAGTAGCGCGCCCCGGGGAGGTGTTCCGGCCTGCCCGGGGTGTCACATGCGCTTGAGGACGGCCTGCTTGGCGAGCGCGAACTCGTCGTCCGTCAGGACGCCCGAGCGGTGCAGTTCGCCGAGCTCGCGCAGGCGGCGCAGCAGGGCGTCGTGGTCGTCCTCGGCGGGCGCGACCGGGAGAGAAGGCGTTTCCGGTCGCGCGGCCGGTACGTCGGCGGTGGCCCCGGCCGGGTGCGGAAGCCTGGCCTGGACCGCCGCCGCGACCAGGGCCATCAGCGGGTCCTTCTTGAAGCCCCACAGCTCCACGGCGTTGGGGTCGTACTTGGGCGGGGCCTTGGTGGGGGCGCCCCGCACGGTGAAGCGGATGTAGCCGTTCTCCAGGCCGGCCGCCGGCTGCCACTCCACGCCCGTGATGTCGCCGAGGGCGAGCGTGCGGGCGCCGGCGGCGGCCTTGGCGTCCTCCGTCTTCCAGTTCCACTCCAGGCGTATGCGCTCGCCGTCGAAGCCGGCCGTGCCGTCCCCGGCGGAGACCGACAGGGGGACGGCGGGACCCGGCAGCAGGTACGCGGTCACCGGGTCGGCCGGCACCTGGTCCAGGAGCAGCGCGTTCCGCACCTCGTCCGTGACGTACTCGGCGACCCCGTAGCGGTCGGACTCGACGAGCAGCTGGTACGGGTCATGGGGCTCGGTGAGCCGCCCGCCGGTCGCGTGCAGCAGGGGATCGGCGCCGTCGCGCAGGCGCAGCCGCAGCCGTCCGCCCTTCTTGCCCTGCTCGAACGAGATCCCCGCCAACGCCCCCAGCGGGACCACCAGTTCACCCAGCTCCCTGCGCAGCAGACTGACGTTCTTGTCCCGCCCGGGGGTCAGCCGCAGCGCGTCGCCGTCGAAGGCCCAGGTGCCGTCCTTCTGGATGATTTCCACCATGGGGTGGATTGTTCCACCCGTCTCACGAGAGAGTGGTCCAGACCTCTTAGGGCTCAATGGCTCGATGAAGGGACGGTTCAGTGAGAACGCTTCGCCTTCTCGGTTCCCTGCTGCTCGTCGCGATGGGTGTCTCCGTGACCGGAGCCGCCCCCGCACCGGCGGCCTCGCCCACCCCGCTCGACCGTGTGATCCCCGCGCCCGCCTCGGTCACGCCGAGCGGGGCCGTCTACCGGATCACTCGCGGTACGCACATCCGCGTCGACGATTCCCGCGAGGCCCGCCGCGTCGGCGAGTACCTCGCGGAGATCCTCCGCCCCTCCACCGGATACCAGCTGCCAGTCAGCACGCAGGGATCCGGGGGTATCCGACTGCGGCTTGTCAAAGGGTCGTTCGGTAGTGAGGGTTACCGCCTCGACAGCGGCAGCAAGGGCGTCACCATCACCGCGGCGAAGCCCGCCGGGCTCTTCCACGGCGTGCAGACCCTGCGCCAGCTCCTCCCGGCGGCCGTCGAGAAGGACTCCGTCCAGCCCGGCCCCTGGCTGGTCGCGGGCGGCACCGTCACGGACTCCCCGCGCTACGGCTGGCGCGGCGCCATGCTGGATGTCTCCCGGCACTTCTTCACCGTCGACCAGGTCAAGCGCTACATCGACCAGTTGGCCCTCTACAAGATCAACAAGCTGCATCTGCATCTCAGCGACGACCAGGGCTGGCGGATCGCCATCGACTCCTGGCCTCGGCTGGCCACGTACGGCGGTTCTACGGAGGTCGGCGGCGGGCCCGGCGGCTTCTACACCAAGGCCGACTACAAGGAGATCGTCCGGTACGCGTCCTCCCGCTACCTTGAGGTCGTCCCCGAGATAGACATGCCCGGCCACACCAACGCGGCGCTCGCCTCCTACGCCGAGCTGAACTGCGACGGTGTCGCTCCGCCGCTCTACACCGGGACCGAGGTCGGGTTCAGTTCGCTGTGCGTCGGCAAGGAGATCACGTACGACTTCGTCGATGACGTGGTGCGGGAGCTCGCGGCGCTGACTCCGGGCAGGTACCTGCACATCGGGGGCGACGAGGCGCACTCCACGAGCCATGAGGACTATGTGGCGTTCATGGACCGGGTGCAGCCGGTTGTCGCGAAGTACGGGAAGACGGTCGTCGGGTGGCATCAGCTGACCGGGGCGACGCCTGCGAAGGGGGCTCTCGCGCAGTACTGGGGGCTCGACAGTACGAGTGCGGAGGAGAAGGCGCGGGTGGTGAAGGCCGCGCAGGGTGGGACCGGGGTGATTCTGTCGCCTGCCGACCGGGTGTATCTCGACATGAAGTACACGAAGGAGACGCCGTTGGGGCTGTCGTGGGCGGGGTATGTCGAGGTGCGGCGGTCTTATGACTGGGATCCCGGGGCGTATTTGCCGGGGGTGCCGGGTGGTGCGGTGAAGGGGGTTGAGGCGCCGATGTGGTCGGAGACGCTGGAGAACTCCCGGCATATCGAGTTCATGGCGTTTCCGCGGTTGCCTGGGGTTGCGGAGTTGGGGTGGTCTTCGGCGGGGGCGCTTGACTGGGAGCGGTACAAGGTGAGGCTTGCTGCGCAGGCTGAGCGGTGGGATGCCCTGGGGATGGAGTGGTATCGGTCGCCGCAGGTTCCGTGGAGTGGGCAGTGATTTGTCTGCGGGTGCGTGGGGGCTGGTCGCGCAGTTCCCCGCGCCCCTAAAAGCCAAAAGCCAAATGACGGGCACCCCGGAGGACCGTACTCCGGGGTGCCCGTCTGCTTTGGGGGTCAGTAGTTCGTGATGGGGTTCTTGAGGGTGCCGATCAGTTGGAGGGCGCCGGACGGGTCCGAGAGGTCCACCATCTGTTCGTTGTTGCGGAGTTGGAGGCGGTTGAGGCAGGAGAGGGAGAACTCGGGGGCGAACATGTCGTACTGCTTGAACTTGTCGGCCAGTTCCGGCATCGACTCCTGGTAGGCGCGGGTGACCTCGGCGACCGTGCGCCAGAAGTCGTCCTCCTCCAGGATTCCCTCGGTGGCGAGGTTCGCCGCGAGGAAGCGGAAGAAGCAGTCGAAGACGTCCGTGAAGATCGACAGGATCTTCTTGTCCTCCGGGACCTCCACGCGCAGCCGCTCGACCGTCGGCGGCAGCACCGCGTCCGGGTCCATGACGGCGATCTCCTCGGCGATGTCCTTGTAGATCGCGCGCTGCACGACCCCGTCCTCCAGCACGAGGATGACGTTCTCGCCGTGCGGCATGAAGACCAGGTCGTAGGCGTAGAAGCTGTGGAGGAGGGGCGTGAAGTACGCCGTGAGGTAGCGGCGCAGCCACTCCGTGGGGGCGAGGCCCGACTGCTCGATGAGCGCCGCCGCGACCGAGGCACCCTCGTGGTCGACGTGGACCAGGGACGCCATCGTGGCCAGCGACTCGCCCTCCTGGAGCGAGGGCACCGGGCTCTCCCGCCACAGCGCGGCGAGCATCTTGCGGTACGGCGAGTAGCGGTCGGTCGCCTGCTCGTACTCCAGGTGCCGGTAGCCGACCGCCGCCCGCTCCTTGATGATCGACAGGCCGGTGGACTTCAGCACCGGGTCGCCCTCGATGAGCTGCGCCAGCCAGTCGTTGATCGCCGGCGTGGCCTCCATGTAGGCGGCCGACAGACCGCGCATGAAGCCCATGTTGATGACCGACAGCGCGGTTTTGACGTAGTGCTTCTCCGGGCTCGTCTTGTTGAAGAAGGTCCGGATGGACTGCTGGGCCAGGTACTCGTCGTCGCCCTCGCCCAGGCACACCAGGTGGCCGCGGGCGACCTCGGCGGCGAAGGTGACGGCGAGCTTGTTCCACCACTGCCAGGGGTGGACCGGGATGAACAGGAAGTCCTCGGGGTCCTTGCCCTGGTCGCGCAGGACACCGCGGAAGCGCTCGACGGTCTCCTCGCCCAGCTCCTCGCGCAGGAACGACTCGTACTCGATGCCGACACCGGCCGTGAACGCCGCCCGCGAGCGGTGCGCCGCGAGCCAGACCAGCCGGACCGGGTTCGCCGTCTCCGGGGCGTACGACAGGTACTCGTGGATGCCGAAGCCGAGCCGCCCGTTGTTGGCGACGAAGCAGGGGTGGCCCTCGGTCATGCCGGTCTCGATGGCCTGGAAGTCGCCGCGTGCCAGCTCGGCCGCCGTGATTTTCGGCTTGGTGAGCTTGTAGCAGGTGCCGGACAGGGTGGAGGAGATCTCCTCCAGGTAGACCGGCAGGATCTGCTCGCTGAGGCCCAGGGTGTCCTTCATTTCGATGAAGAAGTCCAGGGCCGCAAGCGGAAGCTCGGCGCCGTCCCGGTGCCGGGTGATCGAATCGGCGTCCACCTGCCAGTGGTCCAGGGCCCGGCGGGCGGCCGAGAAGCGGTACTGGGTCAGGCCGTCGTCGCTGCGGACGACGTACTCCTCCCCGTCCGCCTCGGGGGTGATGAGCCGTTCGTGCGCGAACTCGGCGAGGGCTTTGCGGATCAGCAGGCGGTTGGCCTGGTCCCAGCGCTCGGGGGACAGGTGCGCCACGGCGTCGGACAGGGTCATATCGCCACTCCTCGGGCCGCCAGGTACTGGTCACGCGTGCAGAAGCTCAGCAGCGCGCGCTTCTCCGGCTTGTCGATCTCGCGCTCGGGCACGAAGCCGACGGCCTCGTTGAGCGCATGTACTGCCTTGTTGCTGACATCGGGCTCCACCACGACCCGGCGGGTGCGCGGGTCGGCGAACAGCTCGTCCATCACGGCGGTGATGACGGCCTTGGTGAAGCCGTGGATCGGCCGGTCGGTCGGCGCGACCAGGAAGTGCATGCCGACATCGCCGGGCTCCGGGTCGTACAGGCCTTCCAGCTCGACGTACCGGGGGTCGTACGACTCCATCAGGAACGCCGGGCGGCCCTCGTGCAGGCCGAGGTACGCGTGGTGGTACTCGTGCGCCGAGATGCGCATGTACTCGCGCTCGACGTCCTGGAGTTTCGCGTCCTGCATCATCCAGTAGGACGCCTTGGGGTGCGTGACCCAGGAGTGCAGCAGCTCGGCGTCCTTCAGGGGGTCGAGCGCGCGGACGGTCAGGGTGCCTATGCCGGTCGGGGCGCTCATACCGCGAACTCCTGGAAGGCGATGGTCTTCTCGACCGGGTAGTACTCGCTGCCCAGCAGCTCCCGGATGATGTACGCGTTCCGGTACGGGCCCATGCCCAGGTCGGGGCTGGTGATGCTGTGGGTGTGGACGCCGGCGTTCTGCAGGAAGATGCCCCGGCCGGTGACGTCGACGGCGTAGTTGCGGGCGACGTCGAAGTTGCCCTGGGAGTCGTAGACCAGGCGGTCCTTGACGGGCGCGAGGAACTCCGGCTCGGCGTACTTGTAGCCGGTGGCCAGCACCAGGCCCTCGGAGTCCAGCGCGAAGTCCTTGCCCTGCTCCTCCTGGCGGAAGCCCAGCGTGTACGTGCCGTTCTCGTACGCCGCGCTGTTCAGCGAGGCGTTGGTGATCAGCCGGGTGGGGACCGGGCCGCCGAGGTTCTTCTGGTAGAGCAGGTCGAAGATCTCGTTGATCAGGTCGCCGTCGATGCCCTTGAACAGGCCCTTCTGCTCGGCCGTGAGGCGGTAGCGGGTGGCCTCGGGCAGCTCGCGGAAGTAGTCGACGTACTCCGGGGACGTCATCTCCAGCGTGAGCTTGGTGTACTCCAGCGGGAAGAAGCGCGGGGAGCGGGTGACCCAGTTCAGCCGGTAGCCGTGGACGTCGATCTCGCTGAGCAGGTCGTAGTAGATCTCGGCGGCCGACTGGCCCGAGCCGACCAGGGTGATCGAGTCCTTCTTCTGCAGCTCCGCCTTGTGGCTCAGATAGCGGGAGTTGTGCAGGAAGTCGCCGCCCAGGTCCTGGCAGGCCTCGGGGATGAAGGGCGGGGTGCCCGTGCCGAGGACGAGCCGGCGGGCGCGGTAGACGTCTCCGGCCTCGGTGTGCACGACGTAGACGTCGTCCTCGTAGCGGACCTCCGTCACCGTCGTGTTGAACCGGATGCTGCTCAGCTTGTTCGCGGCCCAGCGGCAGTAGTCGTCGTACTCGACGCGCAGCGGGTAGAAGTTCTCCCGGATGTAGAACGAGTACAGCCGGCCCTTCTCCTTCAGGTAGTTCAGGAAGGAGTACGGGGACGTCGGGTCGGCGAGGGTGACCAGGTCCGACATGAACGGGGTCTGGAGGTGGGCGCCGTCGAGGAACATGCCCGCGTGCCACTCGAAGTCGGGCTTCGACTCCAGGAAGACGCCGTCGAGTGCGTCGATGGGTTCGGTCAGGCAGGCCAGGCCGAGGTTGAAGGGGCCGAGCCCGATGCCCACGAAGTCATGAGTCGCAGGAGAAGGGGCCGGGTTTTCAGGACGCGCGGTCAAGGGACTCTCCCAGGTACTGCTCGGCATGGCCGGCGATCAGATCGAGGACGGCGGCGATGTCGGACGCCTGCGTCTCGGGGTTGAGCAGGGTGAACTTCAGGTAGTGGCGGCCGCCGACCTTGGTGCCCGCGACGATGGCGTCACCGGAGGCGAACAGGGCCTTGCGGGCGTAGAGGTTGGCGCGGTCGATCTCGGCCGGGTCGGTCACGGCCGCCGGGATGTAGCGGAAGACCAGGGTGGACAGGCTCGGCTCCACGACCACGTCGTAGCGCGGGTCGGCGGCGAGCAGCTTCCAGCCCTCCCGGGCCAGTTCGCACACCTCGTCGAAGAGCTGCCCGATGCCGTCGGCGCCCATGGTCCGCAGGGTCATCCAGAGCTTGAGGGCGTCGAAGCGGCGGGTGGTCTGCAGGGACTTGTCCACCTGGTTGGGGATACGTTCCTGCACCATGCGGCGCGGGTTCAGGTACTCCGCGTGGTAGGTGGCGTGCCGGAGGGTGGCCGCGTCCCGGACGAGCACGGCGGAGGAACTCACCGGCTGGAAGAAGGACTTGTGGTAGTCCACGGTGACCGAGTCGGCGCGCTCGATGCCGTCGATGCGGTCCCGGTGCTTCACGGAGGCGAGCAGACCGCAGCCGTAGGCGGCGTCGACGTGCATCCAGGTTCCGAACTGCTCGCACAGCTCGGCGATCTCGGGCAGCGGGTCGATGGAGCCGAAGTCGGTGGTGCCGGCGGTGGCGACGACGGCCATCGGGACGAGGCCGGCCTCCTTGCAGCGCTCCAGCTCACGGGCGAGGGCGACGGTCTGCATACGCTTGTCGTGGTCGACGGGTATGGAGACCACGGCGTCCTGGCCGAGGCCGAGCAGCTTCGCGGACTTCTTCACGCTGAAGTGGCTGACCTCGGAGGCGAAGATGCGCAGTTTGGCGAGGCTGTCGCTCTTGGCCTCCTCACGGGCGAGCAGCAGCGCCTGGAGGTTGGACTGGGAGCCGCCGGAGGTGAACACGCCGTCGGCGGCGGGGCCGAGGCCGATGCGCTCGTTCGTCCAGTCGATCAGTTTCCGCTCGATGAGCGTGCCGCCGGCCGACTGGTCCCAGGTGTCCAGGGAGGAGTTGACGGCGGAGAGGACCGCCTCGCCGAGCACGGCCGGGATGACGACCGGGCAGTTGAGGTGGGCGAGGTAGCGGGGGTGGTGGAAGTAGATCGCGTCCCGGAGGTAGACGTCCTCCAGTTCGTCGAGCACCGCGGTCGTGTCGTGCAGCGGCTGGTCGAGGTCGATCTCGTCGATGCGGGGGGAGAGGGCGTCGACGCTGACGCCGGTGAAGGGCCGGTCGGTGGCGGCGAGTTTGGCGGCCACCCGCTCGACTCCGTCGGTCACGGAGCGGCGGTACTGCTCCGCGGTGGTGTCGTTGAGCAGGTGCGAGCGCATGTGGGGGTCCTCCGGTGGGGACAGTCCGGTCGGGACGTGGGTGGGCTGAGCCGCGGGGTTGAACTTAGGTAAGCCTAACCTAAGTTGCGTGGGGGGAGGGCTTGCTCTGCCGTGACTGTGGTCACGCGTGGGTCATGGGCGGCTGTCGGTCAGCTTTCCGCGCGTAGCTGCTCCTCACTCACGCCGCGGCGCCAGTAGCCGACGAACGTCACCCGGCGGCGGTCGATCCCGCGCTCCCGTACGAAGTGCCGGCGCAGCTGCTTCACACAGCCGGACTCGCCGGCGATCCAGACGTACGGCCTCTCGGCGGGCGGGAGTTGGGCGTCGCGGAGGGTGTCGAGGACCATGGGGGAGCCCTCGATGGTCTGGGGGGTCCGGGGGGTCCGGGGGGTCTCGGGGGACTGGCTCTTGACGAGCCAGGTGATCTCGACGTCGGCCGCGGTCACCAGGTCCTGGATGTCCCCGGCGTGCGGGACCTCCAGCCAGACCCGGGCGCGGGTGCCGGCCGGCAGCGCCTCGACGATGGCCGAGGCGGCCGGTACGGCGGTCTCGTCGCCCCAGACGACCACGAGGTCGGTGTCCTCGGGCGGCCGGAAGCGGATCGCCCGGTTGTCGGCGACGGCCGGCCCGAGCAGCAGGACCCGGTCCCCGGCGGCGGCCCGGTCGGCCCAGCGGGAGGCGGGACCGGCCTGGACGGAGGCGCCCGGCTCGATGCCGTGCAGGGCGAAGTCGATGTCGATCTCGTCCGGGTCGCGGCGCAGCGCGCGCAGGGTGTACGAGCGCATCACGGCGCGTACGTCGTCGGGCAGTTCGCGCCAGCCCTGCCACCAGCCGTCCCCGAGCTCGAGCGGTACGACCGGCTCGGGCTGCCCGGGGTGCGGCAGGAACAGCGACAGCGACTGGTCACGTCCGTCGGAGTGGAACGCGTGCAGATCCGGCCCACCGAAGGTGACCCGGACCAGAGACGGACCGAGCCGCCTCGTCCGCACGACCTGGAGTGAGAAGAAACGGAAGGGGGCGGCCACGGCGGTGGTCATGGGGGGCTCCTGAGTTTTCGTCAGGGGGTGGGGCGGCGTGCCTCAGGGGCGCGGGGAACTGCGCGATCAGCCACATGCGGCCCGCAGCCGCCGTCGTCGCGCAGACCCCACGGCGCTGAGCTCCTAGCTGACCTTCTTCGCGCTCTCGATGGCCTTCGCCAGGTTCTCCACCAACGGCACACACTTGTCGTACGACAGAATCGGCTCGGCCGACCGCGAGATGACCTGCTTGGCCTTCACCGCCGGCAGCTTCTTCCACGTCGCCTCGGAGATGTCCGCCGGCTGGATCGCCGAGGACCGGTCGTCCATCATGATGACGTCCGCCGCGTACTTGTCGACGTTCTCCCAGCTCAGGGACTCGAACCAGCCGCCACCCTGCGCCTTGGCCTTCTCCGGCGGCTCGACGAAGTTCACGCCGAGGGACTTGAAGTACTCCAGGTCGACGGAGAGGTTCGTGCCGGAGACGTAGAACAGCTCCTGGCTCGCGGAACCGACCAGCACCTTGATGTCGGGGTGCGCCTTGGCGGCCTTGCGCAGCCGCTCGGAGGCCTCCTCGAACCGCTTCTTGGCGTCGGTCGCCTTCGCGGACTTCATGTCGCCGCCGAGGGACTCGGCCAGCTCCCACATGCGCTGCAGCGGCTCGGTGAGCTGACGGTCGTAGACGGATATGCCGACGCTCGGGGCGAGCTTGGCGATCTTGTCCTTCGAGGCCTCCGGGACGTACCAGAGGGTGCCGGCGTCGTCGAACATGGTGCTGATCAGCACGTCGGGGGCGAGCGCGGCGTACTTCTCGACGCTGAACTGGTCCCAGGCGTTGCCGAGGATGGTCACCTTGCTGATGTCCATGTCGCCGGCCTGGACGTCGGGCTTGCCGTCCTTCGTCTTGGTCGGGCCGAAGACGCCCTTGACGGAGACGCCGTAGTCGTACAGGGCGGCGGCGACGCCGGTGAAGGCGACGATGTTCGCGGGGGTCTTCTTCAGCTGCACGCTCTTGCCGCGGTCGTCCTTGAAGGACCAGGGGCCGGACTTGCCGCCCGATGCCGCGTTCGAGTCGCCGTCCTTGGAGTCTCCACTGCCGCAGGCGGTCACGAGGGCGCCGAGTCCGAGGGCACCCCCGGCGGCGAGGATGCCGCGACGGGAGAAGCGGGCGGTTCTGGCGTTCGACATGGCTGGGTCTGCTTTCGTGCGTACGGAGCCATTGCGGGCACGGCTGACAGCCGCTTGGCTGGAATCAAGCTTAGGCTAGCCTAACCTCAGCCAGTGTCCAGGGGCCCCTGGGGTGTGTGCCCGAAGGCAGGGGCGGGGACACGTAGCCGTGCGGTGATCCGGGTCACGAGGTGACCGCATAGCTCCTCGTCGGCGCGCAGCCGGGTCCGCCTACCGCTTGACGCGGGCGGTCGCGGCCCGGAGCAGGCGGGTCCGCGCCACCTCGAGGGCGAAGTGTTCATCCCGGTGTTCCGCTACGGGCTTCGCGTACCAGGGGAGGCTACGGCGGCGCCACTTGGCCGGCCCGAGGTTCTCCGGGAGTACCGGCAGGGTCGACGACCAGGGGCCGAGCCGGAGTTGCCCCGTCCAGCGCCCCGTCGGCAACTCCGTGACCGGCACCCGCACGACGAAGTCACCGCCGCCGGACTGTGAGGCCGGGCGGGCAGGAAAGGCAGCGGTGCCACCCTGGCCGTCCTCGAGATGTACGGCGAGAGCGCCCTCCGGGCGGGAGGCGAGGGTGCACCGGCCGGTGAACTCCAGCTCCGTGGGGGCATCCTCGGCCCACCGCACGCTGTGCAGACTCATCTGCGGCAGCACCTTGTGTTTGCGCTCGCCGATGTCGAGAGTGACGTTGCCGTGCGGCTTGGTCGCGTAGAGGGTGACGGCGCGGATTCCGCCTGGGGTGTGCAGGACGTGCGTCGTCGCGGCGCCCGAGATGTCGGGATCCCGCTTGCTGCCGATGCGGACCTCTCGAGTGATGCCCTGAGCGCCGATCGCGAGGGAGATGTCCCAGAGTCCGTCGGTGAGAGGGGCGCCGTCTGCTGCAGTGGTGATGTCGACGACGGCTCGGAAGCCGGCGTTCTCGTAGGCGTATAGCCCCTTGTCCTCCTCCTCGCCGAGGCCTGGCGTCGCCGTGTGGGTGACCGGCAGCCGGTACTCCGTGCCGGTGCCGCGCTCGCGGAGGACGACATGGGTGCTCACGTCCTCGGTCGCGATCCGGTGCAGATAGCCGTACCCGGTGAGGTGCAGAGCCGTGCCGCGCAGTTCGGCACCGGTGACGCGGTGGCGCGCCCCGAGCTGCCGGGTGATGTCGTAGCAGGCGTCGGGGACGGAACGGGAAGGGGCACGGAAGAAGGGGTACTGGGCGTAGGCGCGGCCGCCGTCGACGAGGACAGGGGTGGAGACACCGCTCGGGCCCAGCTCGTTCTCGAAGCGGATCAGCTCCAGCAGCTCGTCCAGCATCGTGTGGCGTACGAGGTGCAGGCGCAGTCTGGCCATGGCCGACAGCCGGTCGTTCAGCCCCTCGTGCCACAGCGGGGCGATGACCTCGGCGAGTCGGGCCAGGGACTTCTCCTGGTCGGGGCGGGGCTCGTGCGCCAGGTGGTCGAGCAGTTGCTGCACCTCGACGGTCAGGTGACGGTGCGCCAGGTGATCACGGCCGGGGCCGGGTGGCACCTGCTCTAGGAGCATGTCGACCACGCGAGGCAGGAACCGCAGCCGGGGCTCGGATCCGCCGGCCTGCACGGTGATGTTGCCGCTGTCCTCACGCTCGACCCAGAACAGGCAGTCGTAGTCGGCGAGTACGGAGATTCCCTCGGCGTGCAGGTAGGCGGGGCCGACGAAGAGCTGATCCTCGCCGATCTTCAGATCCGTCGGGAATCGCAGCTCCAGCCGCTCCAGCAGGTCACGGCGGAACAGCTTCATAGGGTTGAGGGTCCAGTACACGCGGGACGAGAAGACGTCGGTCCGCGGCTGGTTGCGTCGGAACATCGAGGTGGGCGCCCCGCGTCCGCCGACCCCCACCATCTTGCCGAGCACGATGTCGGTGCCGTTCTTCTCGGCCATGGCCACCATGCGTTCCAGGGCCTCGCGGCCCAGGTAGTCGTCTGCGTCCAGGAAGAAGACGTACTTCCCCCGGGCGTGGTCGAGCCCCTTGTTCCGGGGGGCTGAAGGGCCGCCGGAATTCTCTTGGTGGAATACGCTTAACAGCTCCGGGTATTTCTCCGCGAGCCGGTCGAGTTCCTCACCCGTTCCGTCGGTCGAACCGTCGTCGACCGCGATCACTTCCAATGCGTCCCAGCCGATTCTCTGCTCGGCTACGGAGGTGATGCACCGTGTGAGATAGGGCATCGCATTGTACGCAGCGATAATCACCGAAACGACAGGGCTGACCATCGTAATACTCCCCCAGAGAAACGAGGCACGCCCCGTTCTCCGGCTTGGTCATGGGCGCCGGCGGTCTATTCGCGTGCGGGGAAAGGTGCCATATGGGATGTGAAGTTACCATGAAGTAGGTGTGCCTGTGAAGTGGCCTCATGAAGAAGTGCCAGCTCAGGGCACCTTTCGGCCAAGTGGCCTGATGGGCGCTATGTCCATTTCTTGGCTGCGGTTGCGCCTTCGGGTCGCGGTGTGTGGGGGTTGACATTCTTTACCCGGGCCATATTTAGTCTGCGCTTACAACTTTCATAGCGGGTGGGGGGTTCTGCCCGGGTGAGCCCAAGGGGTGGGGTGTGCGTACGCGTATGCGTCAGGGCCGGCTATTGGCTGCGACAGCAGGCGGATTTGCCTTGGCTATAGGCAGTCTCTCGGTGAGCTCCCCTCCAGCGGCGGCAGCCACCTGTGCGACTGGAACGGTGAGTGACTTCAATGGTGACGGTGTCGCCGACACAGTGATCGCCGACCCGAACGCGGCGGTGAACGGTGCCAAGGCCGCCGGGCTGGTGCGTATCGTGCTGGGCGGGGGCAAAGGTGTCTCGGAGATCTCCCAGGCGATGAACGGCATGGGTGCGACCCCTGAAGCCGGTGATCAGTTCGGCTTTTCCCGCACGTCGTACGACGTGAACGAAGACGGATGCACCGACCTGGTCGTCGGTGCCCCCTACGAAGACGTTGCCAAGGACGGAAAGCAACTGGTCGACGCGGGTGCCGTGTATGTCATCCACGGCACACCGGCCGGCATAGGGCCGGGCTCGAAGGTGGAGGGGTACACCCAGTCGGAACTCGACCCCAGCACGTCCACCGAGGCGTACGACTGGTTCGGTCACGCGGTGAGGGCTGGGAGCACGGCGAGCGGCTCGCCGTATCTCGTCGTCGGCGTGCCGGGCGAGAACGTCACCGTAGGCGGGACGACTCATACCGACGCCGGATGTGTCGCGTACGTTCAGGGAGCGACGAGGGTTTCAGTGAGCCAGAAGGACCCCGGTGTTCCCGGTGACGTCGAGGCGCACGATCGCTTCGGCTACTCGCTGGCGGGAACGAACCGCTTCTTCGCCGTGGGCGCCCCGGGGGAAGCGATCGGGACCGCCAAGTTCGCCGGCGGTGTGAGTGTCTTCAGCCACGCGATGGCCGGTGGCCTTCCCACGCCCCTGGTCGGGCTCGACCAGGACGGCGCCGGAGTCGCGGGTACCGCCGAGGCGGGTGACGGGTTCGGCACCTCGCTCTCCATGACGAGCTACCGGCCCGGCGACCAGACCTACAACTCGGACGTACTTCTGGCCGTTGGCACGCCGGGAGAGGACGTCGACAAGACCGCCGACTCCGGCGGTGCGGCGGTGTTCCGAGTCCAGCCGTCCGGCACCTACACGGAGGTGGCGGCGATCGACGCTGCGGACCTCGGGGAGGCCCCGGCCGCCGGAGATTTCATGGGACAGCGCGTGACGATCGCCAACACCAATAGCGCTGTCGTGACGACGACCGCGACGGTCCGGCTCGCCGTCGGTGTGCCCGGCAGGGACACCGCCTCGGCCAAGGACGCGGGGGCAGTACGCATCCTCCGCCCCCTGGACACCGCCGTCAGCTCGACCGACAAGATCCTTGTCCGTGGTTCAGGGCTGCCCGGCAAGGCCACCACGCGTGACTACAACGGCACGGCTCTGACGTCCGGGTCTGCCTACCTCTACCTCGGAGTGCCCCACAGCAAGGCTTCCGACTCGCCCAGCGGAGTGCTCTACGTCGTGCCGTGGACGGACATCGACGGCACGACCACCGTCGGCACCACCACGTATCTGCCCGGCGAGGGAGGACTGCCCGACGAGGGCGTCGCGTTCGGAACGGTCGGATGAGCAGGAGAGCGGAAACAGGGAAGCACGTCACGATGAAGACCCGACGCCGTAATGCCGCTGTCGTCGCCACGCTCACGGCGCTGCTGGCTGCAGGCATGAGCGGGGCACCCGCTGCCGAGCAGGCGGTCGCCCAGGCCGCGCCCACGGGCAACGACACCGACGTCCCGGCCCTCAGCATGACCGACGCCCGGGTGCGGGCAGCGAAATCCGGCAAGCCGGTGGAGATCATCGGCCTGCGTAGCGAGCGCAGCACCACCGTCGCCAATCCGGACGGGACCTTCACCAGCACTGAGTACGTCAAACCGGTTCGCACGCGGAAGAACGGCACCTGGACGGACATCGACACCACTCTGGTCGAGCAGAAGAACGGCACCTTCGCGCCGAAGGCCGCGCTGACCGCGATGTCCTTCTCCGGCGGTGGGGACACCACCTTCGCCGAGATAGAGAAGGACGGCCACACGCTGTCCCTGAACTGGCCGGACGAACTCCCCGAGCCGAAGACGGACGGCCCCACAGCCACGTACGCCGACGTCCTGCAGGGCGTCGACCTGAAGGTCACAGCGAGCGCCGAGGGCTTCTCGCACCTCCTGGTCGTCAGGAACGCCGCGGCCGCGGCCAACCCCGAGCTGGCGCGGCTCGAACTGCCCGTCGACACTTCCTCGCTGGAGCTGTCGGAGACCGAGGACGGCGGGCTCGCCGCCACTGACAGCGGGTCCGGGGGGAGCGTCTTCGAAGCGCCACAGCCGGTCATGTGGGACTCCCACGAAGGGGCGGCTCAACAGCCGGCCGCCCCTGGAGCGTCCGACGGAGAAACGATCACTCCGCCGGATGGTGTCCAGGTCACCGATGTCGCCGTGGACCTGGAGCCGGGCACCATGACCCTCACCCCCGACGCGAACATGCTCGCCGACCCGGACACCGTCTATCCGGTCTACATCGACCCCGTGGTCAAGACAGCGAACCGCAGTGGCTGGACCATGGTGTCGTCGCACCACTCGAGCGCCGAGTTCTGGAAGTTCGACGACGACGAAGGCGTGGGACGGTGCCCCACCGACGTGTCGTACCGCTGCTCCAGTAGCCATGACGTCAAGCGCCAGTTCTTCGCGATACCGACCGGCGGATTCAAGGGCAAGGACATCGTCGACGCCGAGTTCGCCGTGACGATGGTGCACACCTACAGCGACTCCGGACGTGAGGTACAGCTCGCCCGGGTCAACAGCACGGGCGCGAGCGCGATCAACTCGTCGACGAACTGGTCGAACCAGCCTTCCTCGAAGGAGACGATCACATCCAAGTCTCCGACCAATCCGGCTGGTTCGTGCACCGCGACCAACCAGAACGTGCGCTTCGGTGTGACGGGCACGATCCAGAAGGCCGCCGACAGCGGCTGGGACACCACGACGTTCCGGCTCAAGGCGGGCAGCGAGTCCGACACCTCGTACTGGAAGCGCTTCTGCGGCAACGGACACCTCTCGGTGACGTACAACCGGCCACCGCTCCGGCCTGAGCAGGACGACCTGAACATGACGCCCGGCGGCAGGTGCGAGTACGGAAGCGCCACCGAGCACTACGTGACCAAGCCGCCCACCCTGTACGCCGTCGTCAAGGACTACGACCATGGAGACCTGGGCTCCAACTCGGAAACCCTTCAGGCCGAGTTCAAGGTGTGGTGGACCAACAGCTCCGGTGGCGAGGTCGTCCACTACGCGAAGACGGGCAAGAAGAGCACGTTCGACGCGAGCAAGGACGGCCAGACCGGCCAGGCGACCTTCAAGTACACCGTCGGTTCCGACCTGTCGGCGGACGGCAAACCAGGCTTCTCCCTCCCGAAGAACACCACCATCGCCTGGGCGGTCCGTGGCTACGACCAGAAGGCGTCAGGGCCCTGGTCGACCGACGGTGGCCAGACGCGATGCGAGTTCATCCTGGACGACAGCAAGCCGCAGGCTGCGGCGATCACGTCGTCCCGGTATCCGAGCGACGACGAATGGCATGCCGGTGTCGGCGACTACGGCGACTTCACCATGGACTCGCCGGCCGCGGACGTGACGCAGTACAGGTACTACTTCACCGGTCCGCGAGCTGACACCACACGGAAAACGGCGGAGGCCCGGCCCGTGGGTGGTCCGGCGACCATCCGCTGGATGCCGCCGGCCGAGGGTTCGTACACCCTGCATGTAACCGCGGTCGACGGTGCGGGGAACCCCCAGAAGACACCGACCAGCCATGTCTTCCTGGTCAGCGACGGCCGTGCGCCGGCGGCGGCCTGGACGCTCGGTGATGCCAGGAACTCCTCGAAGGCCGCGGGCAGCAGCGGTGCGCCGGATGCCACCGCCGGCACGGGGGTGACGTTCGGAACGGAGGGGCCGTTGGGCCCGACCGACACCGCGGCATCGCTGAACGGGACCGAGAACGCCTACCTCGACGCGGGCGAACCCGCTGTCGACACGGGCGGCACCTTCTCCGTGAGCGCCTGGGTGATGTTGCCCTCGCTGCCCACCGAGAACGTCACCGTCGTCAGCCAGGACGGTACCGCCCAGCCGGGTTTCGAGCTGGGGTACGACGTCGATTCCTCCTCGTGGAGCTTCCGCATTCCGGTGAGCGACATCGAGTCGCTCGGCTCGTGGAAGGTCTCCGGTGCCGCGGCCGTGGCCGGCAGCTGGACCCATCTCATCGGCGTGTATGACATCGAACTCGGCAAGATGATGTTGTACGTCAACGGTGTGCTCGTCGCCGATGACGTACAGGCCCGCCACACGAAGTGGAACGCCGTTGGAGCCCTTCAGATAGGCCGAAGGATCTCGCTTGAGGGATACACCAACCACTTCAAGGGCAGCATCGCCGACGTCAAACTTCACGACCGCGTCATCCCGCCCACTGAAGGACAAGAACTCGGCGGTATCCAGCCCCGCCAGCTCGCCTACTGGCAGCTGGACGAGGCGGCGAACGGCATCTCCCCGGAGATGGCGGGCGGTACCGGTCTGACACTCGGCGGCGGTGCCTCCGTGTACGTTCCGGACGACTCCTGCGACCCCGCTGCCGACCCCGAGTGCGTTCCTCCGGCCGCACCGCTGTGGGGAGATGGGCACTTGGCCCTGAACGGCACCGGTGCCCACGCGACGCGACCCGCCGGGCGGCTCTCCGCGCAGGACAGCTTCACGCTGACGGCTCGCGCCCGGCTGGCCTCGGCGAATCCGACGAGGGACCAGACGGTGTTGGCCCTGTCCGGCACCAACGGCAGCGCGATCAAGGTGCGGTACAGCGCCGCAGCCGCCCGGTGGCAGCTCGTGGCCACCAGCGAGGATGCGGTCTCCGCGACGGCCGTCTCTGTTCCCGACGCGGCCCACCTGCCCAGTTCACAGGGAGCAGGAGACCACCTCGCACTGGTCTACAACGCGGTCTTCGGCGAGGTGCTCCTCTATGTCAACGGCGCTGCAGTGGGCAAGGCGTCCTGGGACAACACCTGGGACTTCAGCAAGACGAGCCTCCAGGTCGGCAGGGCGCGGACCGGAGCGGCGGCGCAGGAGTACTTCTCCGGTGCTGTCGACGAAGTCCGTATGTATCAGGGCCCGCTGGATGCCGCGTTGATGGCGCTGGTGGCGGTCCTGCCGGCCGGCGCCGCCATCGAAGAGTCCTCCGCGTAACACCTCCCATCCCGTGGTGCGGGCGGCGCAGTATGGCGTCCGCACCACCGGCCCCTGCGCTCTTACTCCCCCCGATACCTCATGGAGATGTCATGTCCTCGCCCCCATGGTTCCGGTCGCGCAGACCGGCCTGGCGCAGCGGCCGTCGTGGTGCGGCGGTGCTGCTCGGCCTGGCGTTGTCGACAGGCTTGCTTCCGCAGTACGCACCCGAAGCCGCCGCCGATGAGGGCATGAAGTGGCCCAAGGCGCAGACGAACCTGGACGATCCGGTCCGTGGCAGGACCGCAGAGCCCAAGGCCTTCAAGAAGACCGACCAGGCTGAGAAAGCGGCGGTCCGTCAGGCCGACGACGTGCGCTGGCCTGCGGCGGGCAGTGCCGGGGTCGAGCTGTCCGGCAAGGCCGTCAAGGCCGCTGGGCTGCCGGTGCGGGCGAAGGCGGCCGGAGGCAAGAAGGCCGCAGAGTCCATACGCGTCGAGGTGCTCGGCCGGAAGGTGGCTCAGGCGGCCGGCGTCGACGGCGTCCTGTTCACCGTGGCCCGCTCCGACGGTGAGGCCGCCAAGGGCAGCGCTCAGGTCACCCTGGACTACTCGGACTTCGCCGGCGCATACGGCGGCAGCTACGGCTCCAGGCTGCGCCTCGTCCAGTATCCGGCATGCGTGCTGACGACGCCGGAAGAGAAGGGCTGCTCGACACCGACGCAGCTGAAGAGCTCCAACAACGCGGTGGCGGAAACGCTGACGGCGACGGTGAGTGCCGCCGGAGACGCTTCCGGCCCGGCCCCTCAACTCCACCAGGCCCGGTCGAATGCCGCCTCCGCCACCGTCCTTGCCGCCACTGCGAGCGGCGGTGGTGACGGCGGGGACTACAAGGCCACCGGCCTCTCCTCTTCGTCCGAGTGGGGCGTCGACACTCGGTCCGGCGCCTTCACCTGGACCTATCCGCTGACCACGCCGCCCGTACCCGGTGGCCTGCGACCCAGTGTCGGCCTGGGCTACAACTCCCAGTCGATCGACGGCCAGACGGCCACGACCAACAACCAGGGCTCGTGGGTCGGGCAGGGCTTTTCCTACGAGCCCGGCCACATCGAGCGCCGTTACAAGCCCTGCGCCGACGACGGCCACGACGACACCTATGGCGACCAGTGCTGGGCGTACGACAACGCCACACTCGTCCTGGCCGGCGGCTCGTCCGGCGAGATCATCATGGACGACGAGAAGGACAGATGGCGGCTCAGCAACGACGACAACTCCAAGATCGAGAAGCTGACCGGTACCACCAACGGTGACAACAACGGCGAGTACTGGAAGCTGACGACCACCGACGGCACGCAGTACTTCTTCGGCCGCAACCGGCTGCCCGGATACAGCAGCGGCAACGAGGAGACCGACTCCACCTGGACGGTCCCCGTCTACGGCGACGATCTCAAGGAGCCCTGCTACAAGGCGACGTTCGCCGACGCACACTGCGATCAGGCCTGGCGCTGGAATCTCGACCACGTCATCGACCCGCACGGCAACGCCATGTCGTTCTTCTACGGCAAGGAGATGAACCACTACACCCAGGGCCTGAAGACGGGCGAGAACGGCAAGCCGTACGTCCGTGGTGGGTACCTCAAGCGCATCGACTACGGCCAGCGCGAGAACAAGGCGTACTCGACCAAGCCTGCGGCCCAGGTCGTCTTCACCACCGGGGAACGCTGTCTCGGCGCGCTGACCGACTGCGAGCCCGGAGATCTCACGGACGCCACGGCCGCCAGATGGCCGGACGTGCCCTGGGATCAGAACTGCAAGGCGAGCACCAAGTGCGTGGGTCAGAACTCGCCTACCTTCTGGACCCGCAAGAAGCTGACGAAGATCACCACTCAGATTCGTACCGGCGACTCCCAGTACAGCCCGGTCGACGAGTGGAGTCTCACCCACCTGCTGACCGACAACGGTGACGGCTCCAAGGCCCTGTGGCTCGACCGCATCGACCACACCGGCAAGGCCGGCACCGATGCGTCCCTCCCGTCCGTCAAGCTGTACGGCAAGCAGTTCCCCAACCGCGTCGACAAGCCCGGCGACAACATTCAGCCCTTCCACCGCTACCGCCTGTCGGGCGTGGAGAACGAGACAGGCGGCGCGCTCAGCGTCGCCTACGCTCCCGCCGAGTGCACTCCTGCCGACCTGCCGGCCGAGGACGCCTCCAAGAGGCGCTGCTTCCCGGTGAAGTGGAACCCGCCGGGCGAGGAGGATCCCATCCTCGACTGGTTCCACAAGTACGTGGTCGAGTCCGTGACCGAGACCGACCTCACCGGTGGCAACCCCGACCAGATCACCTCCTACACCTATGTCGGTGACGCCGGCTGGCGCAAGAGCAGGGCCGACGGCATCAGCAAGGCGGAGTACCGCACGTGGGGCGACTGGCGTGGCTACGGCAAGGTGCGCGTCGTCACATCGAAGGGCACCAACTCGGCCTCCAACACCAAGACCGAGCACGTCTTCTTCCGCGGCCTGGACGGTGATGTGAATGCCGGCGGCACCGCCCGCTCGGCATCGGTGACCGACTCCAACGGAGTTTCGTACGAGGACACGGACTGGAAGGCCGGCCAGGAACTCGAAACCATCACCTACGACGGCTCCCAGGTCACCGAGAAGTCGGTGATGGTGCCGTGGACCGTGGTGACGGCGACCGATGCAGAGAGCTGGGGCACCCGCAGAGCGCGCTACACGGCGAACGGTTCGACCGACACCTATGTGGCCCTCGCCACCGGTGGTTGGCGGCGCACCCGGGCGACCACCTCGTACGACCCGGTGACCGGCCGGATCCGCCAAGTCGATGACTATGGCGAGGTCGGTGTCGCCGACAACCAGTGCGTCCGCACCGAGTACGCGGACAGCGAGAGCCGGCACATGTACGCGTACGTCTCGCGCGTGGAGAAGGTCGCCGTCGAGTGCGCCGTGGCGCCCGATCGCAGCACGCAGGTCATCTCCGACGACCTGTCGTTCTACGACGGCTCCACCACGCTGGGCGCCGCGCCGGTCAGGGGGGATGTGACCACGACCAAGCGGCTGGAGTCGCACAGCGGCCAGACGGCGACGTACCGGACGACCGCCGTGACGACGTACGACGACTTCGGCCGTCCGCTCGTGGTGAAGGACGCGGAGACGGCCTCGTCCTCGACGGCGTACACCACGTCGACCGCGTACACGGAGACGTACGGCCTGGCCACCAAGTCGGTGGTGACCAACAGGGCGGGCTGGACGGCCACCACGGAGTACGCACCGCAGTGGGGTGTGCCGACTGCCAAGGTCGACCAGAACAAGCGGCGCACCGAGCTGGCGTACGACGGGCTGGGCCGCCTGACCTCGGTCCGGCTCCCCGACCGCATCGGTCTGAGTCCGTCGATCAAGTACGAGTACCTGGTCCGCGCGGGCGACGACGCGACCGCCGTGCACACACAGAAGATTGAGGAGGACGGCAAGTCGTACGGCAGCGAATGGACGCTGTACGACGGCCTGCTGCGGCCCCGGCAGGAGCAGACAGAGGGGCCAGGTGGCGGCCGAATGGTCGCCGACACCCTCTACGACGGTTCCAACCGCGTGGTAGAGGTCAACAACACCTACTACGCTGCGGGCGCCCCGTCCTCGAAGCTCTTCGAGCCGGTCAACGCCGACCTCACCGGGCAGACGGTGACGGAGTACGACGGGGCCGGCAGGGTCACCGCCTCCGTCTTCAATGTGCAGGGCGAGGAGAAGCACCGCACGTCGTACGCCCACGGTGGCGACCGCGTCACCACGACTCCGCCGACAGGCGGCACGAAGACCACGGTCGTGAAGGACGCCCGCGAGCGCACCACCCATCAGATCCAGTACCCCGAGGACGGTGACGCGGTCACCACGTCCTACGGCTACACCCCGGCCGGCCAGCTCCAGAAGGTGACGGACGACGCCGGAAACGCCTGGACGTACACATACGACCAACTGGGCCGCAAGAAGAAGGCTGTCGACCCTGACACCGGCACGTCGGAGTTCACCTACGACGCCCTGGACCGTCAGACGTCGGTGACGGTCAACGGTGACAAGACGTCGACCAAGTACGACGAGCTGGGCAGGGCCGTCTCCACCTGGCAGGGGGAGCCGGAGACCGGTACCAAGCTGTCTATGTCGACGTACGACTCCGTCGCCAAGGGCGAGTTGTACGGCGTTTACTCCTACAAGGACAACGCGATCCACTCGTCGGTCACCTATCCGACCCTCGACGCCGACAACGACTACCAGCCGGTCTCGACGAAGTACTTCCTGTCGAAGACGGCCGAGCCGCAGCTGGGCGGGACGTACGAGTTCACCGCACAGTACAACGACGACGGGACACTGAAGGGCGAGGGCCTGCCCGCGGCGGGCGGTCTGCCCGCCGAGGCCCTCGGCCACACCTACGACGGGCTGCAGCGGGCGACAGGGCTCAACTCCTCGCTGGGCGGACTCAGTTACGTCACCAGCGTGTCGTACTCGCCGACCTCGGACCTGGAGCAGGTGGAACTGTTCACCGGCGAGTCGGCCGCGAAGAAGACGCTGCTCAACAACACGTTCGAGGTCGGGACGCATCGCCTGATCAACACGAGCGTCAGGGTGGAGGGCGCGTCCAGCGCCGCCTACGACGCGGACTTCACGTACAACGCTGTCGGGGATGTCCTCTCGATCGCGGACACGCCCGGCAGCGGCCCGAGCGACGTGCAGTGCTTCGGATACGACGGCCTGCGCCGTCTCACCGACGCGTGGACCTCGTCGGTGACATCGAACGGAGCCAAGGGCACGGGCAGCGCGGACGCGGCCTGCACGGCCGGGGCGTCGTCCTCGACGGTCGGAGGGGTGTCCCCGTACTGGACGGAGTACGCCTATGACGCGATCGGCAACCGCAAGAGGGAGGTCCGGCACGGCCTGAACGGCGCGCCGACCTCCACGCGGACCTATGCCTACGGGGAGAAGTCCGGCCCGAACGGCACGGATTCCGGTCCGCACACGGTGTCGTCGGTCGTGGAGAAGAAGGCGGCCACGAGCACCACGCCCGCGGTCACTTCTCAGGACACCTATACGTACGACGTGTCCGGAAACACGAAGACACGAGTCCTGAACGGTGACACCCAGTCCCTGGACTGGGACAAGCAGGGCGAGCTCACGAAGGTCACGAACGCCGACGGCACGGTGACGCGGTACACGTACAACGCTGCGGGCGAGCGGATCCTCAGGGACACCTCCGGTGAGAAGACGTTCTACCTGCCGGGTATGGAACTGCACCTGGACAAGTCCACGTCCAAAGTGACGGCGACCCGCTACTACTCGTTCGGCGGCATGCGGATCGCCATGCGGGAAGCGGGCGGCGTCCACTACCTGGCGTCGGACCACCAGGGCACGGCGCAACTGGCGGTCAACGCGAAGACCGGCGAGACGACGCGCCGCCGCACGGACCCGTTCGGAAACGCCCGTGACGAGTCCAAGTCGTCGGCGTCATCACCGGGCTGGGTCAACGACAAGGGATTCGTGGGCGGCACAGTGCAGGCGTCCACGGGCCTGACCACGCTCGGGGCACGCGAGTACGACTCCGACACGGGCCGCTTCATATCGGCGGACCCGATCATCGACCACACCGACCCGCAGCAGATCAACGGCTACTCGTACAGCAACAACAATCCGGTCACCTTCTCCGACCCGAGCGGCCTGAAGCCCGACGACTGCATTCACGTCGGGATCACCTGCACCCCGGAACGCAACGGCGGGTGGGATGTCAAGGCGACGGACACCTACTACACCTACTACGGCGTCAAGAAGCCGAAGGAGGCGCCGGCCCAGCACCGGGCGCGTCAGCAGCAGGCCAGGGCGGACGCTGCCAAGCAGCGGACGGTCGCCGTCGCCAAGGAACTGGCGACGATAGTCGCGGACGAGCTGGGCATCACCGATGCGCTCGACTGCTTCACCACGGGGGCGTTGGGCTCCTGCGGGGCCACGGCACTCAACGTGGTGTCGTCACTCGTGGCCGGCGGACCGCTGGCACGGCTGGCCGCGAAGTACTGGAACAAGATGGACAAGGCCTGGGCCCTGATCAAACGGATCGGGGGCCTGAGCCGCAGATTGTGGGACAGCTTCCAGGACTGGCGCAAGAGCGGCAAGGCGGCCGACGAGGCGACGGAGGCCGTGGGCTGCAACAGCTTCACGCCCGATACCAAGGTGTTGATGGCCGACGGTTCCGCCAAGAAGATCAAGGACGTCGACATCGGCGACAAGGTCTTGGCGACCGACCCGAAGACGGGCGAGACCAAGGTCGAGACGGTCACAGCCGAGATCAAGGGCAAGGGCCTCAAACACCTCGTCGAGATCACGGTGGACGTCGACGGCAAGAGGGGCGCGAAGACGGCTTCGGTCACGGCGACCGATGGTCACCCGTTCTGGGTGCCTGCGCTGAGGGAGTGGGTCGACGCCAC
Organism: Streptomyces koelreuteriae; assembly: GCF_018604545.1. Classification (GTDB taxonomy): domain Bacteria; phylum Actinomycetota; class Actinomycetes; order Streptomycetales; family Streptomycetaceae; genus Streptomyces; species Streptomyces koelreuteriae. Next base: position 5,347,886 of record NZ_CP075896.1, read on the forward strand.
TGATCTGAAGGCGGGGGAAGGGCTACTGACCGGCGCGGGGATGCGTGTCCAGGTCACTTCCGTGGAGCGGTGGACCGCCGGTTCGGCCACGGTTCACAACCTCACCGTCAGCGACTTGCACACGTACTATGTGCTGGCGGGCGAGACGCCGGTTCTCGCTCACAATGCAACGCCAGGTCAGAAGTGCGATCTGACGCTGGGCGCTGGCCCGAATGCCCGAGAGGGAGTAGGTCTGGAGAACGGTGACATTGAAGCAGATGGCGTTCGAGATCTGATCAATGAATCCGGAAATAAGCACGGCTGTCACACTTGCGATGCCACGACCCCCGGCACCAAGGACGGGGACTGGATTCCAGATCATCAGCCGCCGTCTAGTCTCGTCGATCCCGGATCTCCTCAGACGGCGTATCCTCACTGCCTGCCTTGCGCTAGGAGGCAGGGTGGGGTCGTCTCACAACTTTCACAAGGAAAGAGCAAGAAGGAATGGTAGCTAATAGCCCTGTGGTTGCATTCCTGGCAAAAATCGAGCACGGATGCCTGATCTTGCGGGATGCGGGAAGTGACGATGACGTCAGCGACTGGGACCCGGTGTCGAGCAGCTGGTATCGAGAGGGCAGTTCACTCATCTTCGGCGTTCAGGCCAGTGTCGATGGTCCTGTCGAATGCGAGGTATGGAAGTCGGATCCGTCTGCGGTGCTCCCTGCGAACCTCTTTGAGGTGACACTCCCATGCCCGTCCGGGTGGCTCGTATTGCACGACCCGAACGAATACGCCCGAATGCAATTCACGGGATTCCGTGGGTCTGTGATTTGTTCGGTAATGGTGGATGATCCGCAGTTTCCGTCAAAGGTTCAGATCTTGCTGAGGGGAGAAGGTAAGTAGCTTCTTGACGCTCGCAGGAACGGGCGAGGCTATATTCAGGGGTCTCGCCCAGTTTTCTCGCATGCGGCGTGAGGGTGTAGTTCCCCTAGGGGATGCCGACCTTCCCGCGCCATTCCGAACTGCAAAGTTGAGGCCCCGTCAGGTGTGTCCTGACGGGGCTTCTGCATGGGGTGACGGCAGTAGTTGACGCCAACCGGCTGGTGTCAGCCAACCAACCCCAACTCCCGCGCGATCAGCATCCGCTGTACCTCGCTCGTGCCCTCGCCGATCTCCAGGATCTTGGAGTCGCGCCACATGCGGGCGACCGGGTACTCGTTCATGAAGCCGTAGCCGCCGTGGATCTGGGTGGCCTCGCGGGCGTTGTCCACGGCTACGGTCGACGAGTGGAGCTTCGCGAGGGCCGCTTCCTTTTTGAAGGGGTCGCCGGCCACCAGGCGGGCTGCCGCGTCGCGCCAGGCGAGGCGGGCCGTGTGGGCCTTCATCTCCATGTCGGCGATCTTGAACTGGATGGCCTGGTTGGCGGCGATGGGCTTGCCGAAGGCGTGGCGCTCCTTGGCGTACTTGACGGACTCGTCCACGCAGCCCTGCGCCAGGCCCGTCGCCAGGGCGGCGATCGCGATGCGGCCCTCGTCGAGGATGCGGAGGAACTGGGCGTAGCCGCGGCCCTCCTCGCCCAGGAGGTTGGCGGCCGGGACGCGGACGTCCGAGAAGGACAGCTCGCGGGTGTCCGAGGCGTTCCAGCCGACCTTGGAGTAGGGGGCGGCGACCGTGAAGCCGGGGGTGCCCGACGGGACGATGATCGAGGAGATGTGCGGCTTGCCGTCCGGGGAGCGGCCGGTGACCGCCGTGACCGTCACCAGGCCCGTGATGTCCGTGCCCGAGTTGGTGATGAAGCACTTGGTGCCGTTGATCACCCACTCGTTCGTGGAGGAGTCCAGGCGGGCCGTCGTCCGGGTCGCGCCCGCGTCGCTGCCGCCGTCCGGCTCCGTCAGGCCGAACGCGCCCAGGAGTTCGCCCGAGCACAGGCGGGGGAGCCACTCTCGCTTCTGGGCTTCCGTGCCGTAGCGGAAGACCGGCATCGCGCCCAGCGAGACTCCGGCTTCGAGCGTGATGGCGACGGAGGAGTCGACCCTCGCCAGTTCCTCCAGGGCCACGCCCAGCGCGAGGTAGTCGCCGCCCATGCCGCCGTACTCCTCGGGGAACGGCAGGCCGAACAGGCCCATGCGGCCCATCTCGCGGACGATCTCGTACGGGAACTCGTGCCGCTCGTAGAAGTCGCCGATCTTGGGCGCCACCACCTCGTGCGCGAACTCCTCTACCGTGCGGCGGAGTTCCTCCAGCTCGGGGGAGAGTCGGTAATCCATCGTGATCAGTGCTCCTCGGGGTCCACGAAGTCCTCGTGGGACAGGGCTCGGACGGTGCGGGACGGGCTGGGTCGGCCCAGGTGGGTGGCCATCCACGCGCTCGTGGCGACGAGGCGGCCGAGGTCGATTCCGGTGTCGATGCCGAGGCCCCGCAGCATCCACACGAGGTCTTCGGTGGCGAGATTGCCGGTCGCCGACTTCGCGTACGGGCAGCCGCCGAGGCCCCCCGCCGAGGCGTCGATGGTCGTCACGCCCTGCTGGAGCGCCGCGAGGGTGTTGGAGAGGGCCTGGCCGTAGGTGTCGTGGAAGTGGACGGCGAGGGCGGTGGGCGGGATGCCCGCCTCGTCCAGCGCCGCGAGGAGCGCGACCACATGGCCGGGGGTCGCGACGCCGATGGTGTCGCCCAGGCTCAGCTCGTCGCAGCCCATGTCCGTCAGGGCCTTGCAGACCTTCACCACCTGGGGGATCGGGACCGCGCCCTCCCAGGGGTCGCCGAAGCACATGGAGAGGTAGCCCCTGACCTGGGCCCCCTCCGTCTTGGCGCGGGTGACGACGGGGTCGAACATCGCCAGGGCCTCGTCCACCGTGCGGTTGAGGTTGGCCTTGGCGAAGGACTCCGTGGCGCTGGCGAAGACCGCGATCCGGCGGGCTCCGAGGGCCAGGGCGCGGTCCAGGCCGCGTTCGTTCGGGACCAGGACCGGGAGGGCGGCGTCGAGATCGCCGAGCAGAGGGAACAGCGCTTCCGCGTCCGCCAGTTGGGGCACCCACTTGGGGTGGACGAAGCTCGTCGCCTCGATCGTCGACAGGCCCGCGTCGGCCAGGCGGTGGATGAACTCCGCCTTGATCTCCGTCGGGACCGTCGCCTTCTCGTTCTGCAGGCCGTCGCGGGCGCCCACCTCGTGGATGCGGACGCGGGAGGGGAGGTCCTCGGCGGGGACCGTCATCGGGAGACCGTGGGCCGTCATCACTCCGCCTCCTCGTGGGGTGCGATGACCGCCAGGACCTGGTCCATGGCGACCGTCGAGCCCGGCGCCACGTCCAGCTCCGTGACCTTCCCGGCGTGCGGGGCGGAGATGACGTGCTCCATCTTCATCGCCTCCACGACCAGCAGGCTCTGGCCCGCCGTCACCTCGTCGCCGACGGCGACCTTCACCACCGTCACCGTGCCGGGCATGGGCGCGGTGAGGGAGTCGGCGCCCGCGTGGGCCGCGCGGCTGAGCGACGCCGCCACCGGGTCGTGGTCGCGCACGTGCCAGGCGTCGCCGTCGCGGCCGAGCCAGTCGGCGGCACGGTGGAAGGCGTGGCGGACGCCGTCCAGGGTGACCGAGACATGGTCGCCGGTGACCGCGGCGGTGCCGCGCGGGGTGTGCTCCAGCTCCTCCTGCACCCTCAGATGGAAGGACGGCGGCTTCGGCCTGCGGCCCAGACGCCAGCCCGACGGGACCGAGAACGGGTCCGTCCACCCGCCGGGTTCGGGCGTCAGCGCCTCCAGGCGTACGGCCGCCGCCGCCTCGTAGACCTCCTCCGGTACGTCCGTGGGGATCAGCCCCTCGACCTCGCGCTCGACCAGGCCCGTGTCCAGGTCGCCCGCGATGACCGCCGGGTGGGCGAGCAGGCGGCGCAGGAATCCGGCGTTCGTCTGCACGCCGAGCGTCACCGTCTCCGCCAGGGCCGAGCGGAGCTTGCGCAGGGCGGTCGCGCGGTCGGGGCCGTAGGCGATGACCTTGGAGAGCATCGGGTCGTAGAGGCTGCCGACCTCCGTGCCCTCGGTGAGGCCCGAGTCGGTGCGGATGCCGTCGCCCTGCGGTTCGCGCAGGCGCAGGACCGTGCCGCCGGAGGGGAGGAAGCCGCGGGCCGGGTCCTCGGCGCAGATACGGGCCTCCACCGCGTGACCGGTCAGGGTCACGTCCTCCTGGGCGAAACCGAGAGGCTCGCCGGCCGCCACCCGCAGCTGCCACTCGACCAGGTCCAGGCCGGTGATCAGCTCCGTGACCGGGTGTTCCACCTGGAGACGGGTGTTCATCTCCATGAAGTAGTACGAGGACGGGTCGCCGCCGTTGACGATGAACTCCACCGTGCCCGCGCCCCGGTAGCCGCAGGAGCGGGCCGCCTGGACCGCCGCCTCGCCCATCGCGGCACGCGTCCCCTCGTCGAGGAGGACGCTCGGCGCCTCCTCGATGATCTTCTGGTGGCGGCGCTGGAGGGAGCACTCGCGCTCGCCCAGGTGCACGACATTGCCGTGTCCGTCGGCCAGGACCTGGATCTCGATGTGCCGGGGGCGGTCGATCCAGCGCTCCACCAGGAGCGTGTCGTCGCCGAAGGAGGCGCGGGCCTCGCGGCGGGCCGAGGCGATCTCCTCCTCCAGCCGGGTCAGGTCCCGCACCAGGCGCATGCCCTTGCCGCCGCCGCCCGCGCTCGGCTTCAGCAGCACGGGCGCGCCCAGCTCACGGGCTGCCTCGGCCAGGTCCGGGTCGCGTCCACCGGGAACCACGGGGACCCCGGCGGCCATGACGGTCTCCTTGGCGCGGATCTTGTCGCCCATGAGGGAGATCGCGTCCGCCGGAGGGCCGATGAAGACCAGGCCCGCCTCGGTGCACGCCCGCGCGAAGGCGGCGTTCTCGGCGAGGAAGCCGTAGCCGGGGTGGACCGCCTGGGCGCCGGTGCGGGCGGCGGCCTCCAGCAGGCGCTCCGCCGACAGATAGCTCTCCGACGCCGGGGCCGGGCCGATCCGCACCGCCGTGTCCGCCTCGCGGACATGCCGGGCGTCGGCGTCCGCGTCGGAGAAGACGGCCACCGAGCGCACGCCCATCGACCGCAGCGTACGGATGACGCGTACGGCGATCTCGCCCCGGTTGGCCACAAGCACTGTCTCGAACATCGTCGTCCGTCCCCTCACATCCGGAAGACGCCGAACTGGGGGTCACCCAGGGGCGCGTTGGCGCACGCGGTCAGGGCCAGTCCCAGGACCTGACGGGTGTCCAGCGGGTCGATCACACCGTCGTCCCAGAGGCGGGCCGACGCGTAGTAGGCGCTGCCCTGCCGCTCGTACTGGGCGCGGATCGGGGCCTTGAAGGCGTCCTCGTCCGCCGCCGGCCAGGACTCGCCGCGCGCCTCCAGCTGGTCGCGCTTGACGGTCGCGAGGACCGAGGCGGCCTGCTCGCCGCCCATGACGGAGATCTTGGCGTTCGGCCACATCCACAGGAAGCGGGGGGAGTACGCCCTGCCGCACATCGAGTAGTTGCCCGCGCCGTAGGAGCCGCCCACCACGACCGTCAGCTTCGGCACGCGGGTGCAGGCCACCGCCGTGACCATCTTGGCGCCGTGCTTGGCGATGCCGCCCGCCTCGTAGTCCTTGCCGACCATGAAGCCGGAGATGTTCTGGAGGAAGACCAGGGGGATGCCGCGCTGGTCGCACAGCTCGATGAAGTGGGCGCCCTTCTGGGCGGACTCGGAGAACAGGATGCCGTTGTTGGCGACGATGCCCACCGGGTGGCCGTGGATCCGGGCGAAGCCGGTGACCAGGGTCTGGCCGAACTCGGACTTGAACTCGGCGAACCGGGAGCCGTCGACGACCCGGGCGATGATCTCGCGCACGTCGTAGGGCGTGCGCGAGTCGACCGGGACCGCGCCGTAGAGGCTCTGGGGGTCGACCTTGGGTTCCGTCGCCTGCGTGACCTCCCAGGGGAGCGTCCCGCGCGCGGGGAGCGTGGAGACGATGGTGCGGACGATGCGCAGGGCGTGCGCGTCGTTCTCCGCGAGGTGGTCGGTGACGCCCGAGACGCGGGAGTGGACCTCGCCGCCGCCCAGCTCCTCCGCGGTGACGACCTCGCCGGTGGCCGCCTTCACCAGGGGCGGGCCGCCGAGGAAGATCGTGCCCTGCTCGCGGACGATCACCGCCTCGTCGCTCATCGCCGGGACGTACGCCCCGCCGGCCGTGCAGGAGCCGAGGACGGCGGCGATCTGGGGGATGCCGGCGCCGGACATACGGGCCTGGTTGTAGAAGATCCGGCCGAAGTGGTCGCGGTCGGGGAAGACCTCGTCCTGCATGGGGAGGAAGGCGCCGCCGGAGTCCACGAGGTAGACACAGGGGAGGCGGTTGTCGAGGGCGACCTCCTGGGCGCGGAGGTGCTTCTTGACCGTCATCGGGTAATACGTGCCGCCCTTGACGGTGGCGTCGTTGGCGATGATCACGGTCTCGCGGCCGCTGACCCGGCCGATGCCGGCGATGACACCGGCGGCCGGGGCCTGGTCCTCGTACATCCCGTCGGCCGCGAGCGGGGCCAGCTCCAGGAAGGGTGAGCCCGCGTCGAGGAGGGTGTCGACGCGGTCGCGGGGGAGCAGCTTGCCGCGCGCGGTGTGGCGGGCGCGGGACTTCTCGCCGCCGCCCTGGGCCGCTCGGGCGAGCTTGGCGCGCAGCTCGTCGACGAGGGTGCGGTGTGCCTCCTCGTTGGCCCGAAAGGGCTCCGACGCGGGGTCCGCCGCGGTCGTGAGCTCCGGTGCCTCGTACATCCTGCGGGTCCCCTCACCTTGTTAATGAGCGTTAACGCATTTCCTTCAGGTTAACGACCGCTAACCTCCCTGTCTAGAATTGTTTTCATGGCAACCAGGACCGACGCACCCACCCGCCGCGAGCAGATCCTCAAGGAGGCCGCCCGGCTCTTCGCCGAGCGTGGCTTCCATGGGGTCGGGGTCGACGAGATAGGCGCCGCGGTGGGGATCAGCGGGCCCGGTCTGTACCGGCATTTCGCGGGCAAGGACGCGATGCTCGCGGAGCTGCTGGTGGGGATCAGCGGGCGGTTGCTGACCGGGGCGAAGCGGCGGTTGTCGGAGGCGGAGGCGGACGGGGGTGTGGGGGCCGGGGTGGTCCTCGACTCGCTGATCGAGGGGCATATCGACTTCGCGCTCGACGACCGTCCACTGATCACCCTGCACGACCGGGAGCTGGACCGCCTCCGGGACAGCGACCGCAAGATGGTGCGGCAGCTGCAGCGGCAGTACGTGGAGCTGTGGGTCGGCGTGGTCCGCGAGGTCTACCCGGGGCTTGCGGAGCCCGCCGCGCGATCGGCCGTGCATTCGGTGTTCGGGCTGCTGAACTCCACGCCGCATCTGGGCAGGGCGGGGGCGCTGGCCGGGCGGGGGGCGGTCGCGGAGCTGCTGCACCGGATGGCGCGGGGGGCGTTCGCGGCGGCCGGCGAGTAGCGGCCCGCACTTGCCCAGGCTCCCGTGCCCAGGCTCCCGTCGGCGTGACGAGCGTTACGAACCCCACCCTGGACGCTGGTTGATACTCGCCGGTATCTTGGGGTGAGCAAGCGCTTAGACATACCGAGGTCCGTGGAGGTGGCGGCGTGCGCCGTACGGTGTTCAACGAGGATCACGAGGCGTTCCGGGAGACCATCCGCGCCTTCATCGAGGCCGAGGTCGTCCCGGTCTACGACGAGTGGTTCGCGGCGGGCCAGGCGCCCCGCGACTTCTACTACAAGCTCGCCGAGCTCGGCGTCTTCGGCATCCGCGTCGACGAGGAGTTCGGCGGCGCCGGCATCGACTCGTACAAGTTCGAAGCCGTGATGTACGAGGAGACCGCGCGCGCGGGCGTCCAGTTCGGCGGCTCCGGCGTGCACGTGCTGCTCGGCCTGCCGTACATCAAGATGCTCGCCTCCGACGAGCAGAAGAAGCGGTTCCTGCCGAAGTTCGTCTCCGGTGAGGAGATGTGGGCGCTGGCGATGACCGAGCCGGGCACCGGCTCCGACCTCGCGGGCATGAAGACCACCGCCAAGCTGAGCGAGGACGGCACGCACTACGTCCTCAACGGCGCCAAGACCTTCATCACCGGCGGCGTCCACGCCGACCGTGTGATCGTCTGCGCCCGCACCGCCGCGCCCAGCGCCGAGGACCGCCGCCACGGCATCTCCCTCTTCGCCGTGGACACCAAGTCCGAGGGCTACTCCGTCGGCCGCAAGCTCGACAAGCTCGGCCTGAAGACCTCCGACACCGCCGAGCTGGCGTTCGTCGACGTGAAGGTCCCGGTCGAGGACCTGCTCGGCGAGGAGAACAAGGGCTTCTACTACCTCGGCCACAACCTGGCCTCCGAGCGCTGGGGCATCGCCTTCGGCGCCTACGCGCAGGCCAAGGCCGCCGTCCGGTTCGCCAAGGAGTACGTGCAGGACCGCACCGTCTTCGGCAAGTCCGTCGCCTCCTTCCAGAACACCAAGTTCGAGCTGGCCGCCTGCCAGGCCGAGGTCGACGCCGCCGAGGCCGTCGCCGACCGCACGCTGGAGGCCCTGGACGCCGGCGAGCTGACCCCCGCCGAGGCCGCCTCCGCGAAGCTCTTCTGCACCGAGGTCGCCCACCGCGTCATCGACCGCTGCCTCCAGCTGCACGGCGGCTACGGCTTCATGAACGAGTACCCGATCGCCCGCCTGTACGCGGACAACCGCGTCAACCGCATCTACGGCGGCACCAGCGAGATCATGAAGTCGATCATCGCGAAGGACATGGGCCTGTAAACCGACTGTCGTCAACGGCCGGTACAACAGATCTCATGAGCCAGGCACTTCAGGATCTCCTCGATCTGCTCGACCTCGAGCAGATCGAGGAGAACATCTTCCGCGGCCGGTCCCGGTCCGCCGTCGTCCCCCGGGTCTTCGGCGGGCAGGTCGCGGCACAGGCGCTCGTCGCCGCCGGGCGTACGGTCCCCGAGGACCGGCCCGCGCACTCCCTGCACGCGTACTTCCTGCGCCCCGGGGATCCCGGCGCGCCCATCGTCTACACCGTCGACCGGATCCGCGACGGCCGCTCCTTCACCACCCGCCGCGTGGTCGCCGTCCAGCACGGCAAGCCGATCTTCCACCTCTCGGCGTCGTTCCAGACGTACGAGGACGGGCTGGACCACCAGGAGCCGATGCCCGCCGCACCCGACCCCGCCACGCTGCCCACCGGCGAGGAACGGCTGCGCGGCTACGACCACATCGACCCGGCCGTCGTGGAGAAGTTCGCGGAGGCCCGGGCGGCCGTCGACCTGCGGTACGTCGAGGAACCGCCCTACGGCAAATTCGGCGAGCCGCGCGAACCGCACTCACAGGTGTGGTTCCGCACCAACGGCAAACTGGGCGGCGCGGTCGACGAGCCGCTGCTGCACATCGTCCTCGCCACCTACGTCTCCGACATGACGCTGCTCGACTCCGTGCTGCTCGCGCACGGGCGGGGCGGCTGGGCCGTCGGTGACGTGGTCGGGGCCTCGCTGGACCACGCGATGTGGTTCCACCGGCCGTTCCGCGCCGACGAGTGGCTGCTCTACGACCAGGAGTCCCCGTCCGCGTACGGCGGCCGGGGACTGGGACAGGCCCGTATCTACACGCAGGACGGGCGCCTCGCCATCTCCGTGATCCAGGAGGGCGTGGTCCGCGTCCCGCGCGACCAGGGTTAGACGAGGCCCGCCTCCGCCAGCAGGTATGCCGTCATCGGGTCGTAGTGGCGGGGGCTGACCACGTGGTCGTCGAGGGGCACCGTCACCTGCACGGTGCCCTCGGCCTCGGCGATGAACAGGGCCGGGTCGTTGCAGTCGGCGTAGCCGACGGAGTCGACGCCGTGCTGTCCCGCGTACCCCGCCCAGCCGTGGTCCGCGACGACCAGGTCGGGCAGCGGGCGGCCCTCACGCTCCATGGCGGTCAGGATCGCCTTCATCGGCTCGCCCGAGTGGGTGTGCCAGAGGGTGGCCCCGTGCTCCAGCACCGCCACGTTCGCGAACTGCATGACGTAGCCCTCCTCGGTCGTCAGGCCCTCCGGGATGACGACGATCTCGCAGCCCGCCGCGCGCAGCGCCGCCGCGGTCGCACCGTGCACGTCCAGCAGGCCGCCGGGATGGCCGGTGGCGAACAGCACCCGCTGCTGCCCGTCCGCCGCCTTCCGCAGCCGCCCGGCCATGCGCTCCAGACCGGCGACGGTCAGCTCCGGGTCGATCGTGTCCTGGCCGTACCGGTGCTCCGGGTCGTCGTTCACACCCACCCGTTCCGCCATCACCGCGAGGACGTCCTGCTCGTCGGTCCAGCGGGCGCCGAGTTCCAGGCCGAGCCAGTAGTGGCGGTCGTTGTTCGCCAGCTTGCGGTAGTGGGAGAGGTTGTTCTCGCGGGGGGTGGCGACGTCGCCCGCGATGCGCGTCCTGACGAGGTGGTCGACGAGTTCGGCGCGGCTGGGTGTCCCGGGTATCGGCATGACAACCATTGTGGAGCAGCCGCCTGTGGGCGTCCCTGGCGTATCGCACGCTGGGATGTGCGTCACGTACTCAGAAGGGCCCCGCTCACCTACTCAGATGTGCCGCAGCGCGAACCAGAGTTCCATCCGTGTGTCCGGGTCCTCCAGGTCCGTCTCCAGCAGGGTCGCGCAGCGGGTGATGCGCTGCCGCACGGTGTTGCGGTGCACGGACAGGGCGACGGCCGTGCGGTCCCAACTGCCGTGCAGGGACAGCCAGGTGCGCAGCGTCTCGGTGAGCGCGGGGTGCGCCGTGACGGGGGCGAGGAGGGTACGGGCGTGGGCCGCCGCCTCGTCGGGCGGCACCAGGTCGGCGAGGGCCGGGCGCGGGGCGTGCCGCAGCAGCGGGATCCGGGTGGCGCGGGCCCGGGCCAGGGCGCGGGCCGCCTGCGTGTCGGCGGCAGGCCAGTCGTGCGGGGCGACGGCGGCGCTGACGCCCAGGGTCCAGCCGGGCAGCGGGGCCGGTGCCCGGTCGGCCGGGACCAGGACCCGTACGACATCGCCCGCCGGGTCGACCAGGGCGGAACCGAGCGCGGCGCCCAGCGCGGAGGCCGCGACGGCGTCCGCACGGCCCTCCCCGTCCCGCCGGGCCCGCACGACCACCCACCGCTCACCCCCGAGGAGCGACGCGACCTCCTCGGGCGCCGACCCCAGCAGCAGCCGCACCAGCGCGGACGAACGAGCGGCACCGGTGCCGCTCTGCTGCTCGCCGGTGAGCAGGGAGAGCAGCACGGCCGCCACGGACACGACGGTGTGATCCCCCGGCGCCCGCTGCGGCGTCGCGACCCCGAGCACGAACCCGTGCCCGGCACCGAGCGCATAGGCGGCGAGGTGCGTGCCGGCGACGGTGTCGGTGGCGGAGGTGGGGGAGGGGCGGCCGGGGTCGGTGGGTGGCTGACGGCCGGCCGGCGAGGCGGGGCCGTGGGCCGAGCGGGAGGGTGCCGCCTCGGGCTCACCCGCCTGGGCCCTGGTCGAGTGCGCACGCGGTGTGGAGCCGGTCTGCGATGCCGCACCCGCCGGAGGCGTGGGGCGGTCCGGCCGTACGACCTCAGCCAGCCCCGCCAACGCCTCGCGCACCTCATCCCCGGGCCTCCGCCCCGCCCCGGCGATCTCCGCGCCCTCCGGCCCGTACAGCACCGCCCACCCGCCGAGCCGCTGGGCGAGCTGGCGGAGGACCGAGGGGACCGGGTCGGGGCGGGAGGCGGCGGAGGTGAGGCTCTGCTGGGCCTCGGTGACGCGGCGGAGTTCGGCCAGACGGGACTGGGACATCAGCTGCCACACCGCGCGGGCCACGCCCGAGAAGGTGGTCTGGGGCGGCACCTCCAGCAGTGGCAGGCCGTGGGTCTCGCAGGCCGCGACCAGCGCCCTCGGCACCGTGTCGTGCACCGGTGCCACCCCGAAACCGAGGGCCGCGCCGCCCGCCGCCACGATCCGCGAGACGTAGTCGTCGAAGTAGGTCCCCGAGCCCGCCGCCTCCGGGATGTGCACGCCCGCCGTGAGCAGCAGCTCCCCGCCCAGCAGATACGGATACGGGTCCGCCATCTCCGAGGTGTGCACCCAGTGCACGACCGTCCCGGCGTCCTTCGGACCGGCGATCCGGCGCAGCGAGAGGTCCTCCCTGGCCAGGAGCGACGTGAGGAGGACGGGAGGTGTCGGGGGGACCACCGGGTCCGGCATGGTGTGCGTTCCCTCCAGCCGAGGCCGCTCGAATAGATGAAACGTACACTTCGCAGTCGCTTTCCGGCCACCTAGTGTCAGTGCTCGTCAACCTCGTCCCCCGCGACCGAGCCCTGCGCCCTGTGCGTGCGCGAAGGAGGCCCCATGGCCGTCGACTACCTCGTGATCGTCGTCTACCTGGCCGGAATGCTGGCCATGGGCTGGTGGGGCATGCGCCGCGCCCGCTCCAAGAGCGAGTTCCTGGTGGCGGGCCGCCGGCTCGGCCCCGCCATGTACTCCGGCACCATGGCGGCCATCGTCCTCGGCGGCGCCTCCACCATCGGCGGTGTGGGCCTCGGCTACCAGTACGGCCTCTCCGGCGCCTGGATGGTCTTCACCATCGGCCTCGGCCTGCTCGCCCTGTCCGTCTTCTTCTCCGCCCGCATCGCCCGGCTGAAGGTCTACACCGTCTCCGAGATGCTCGACCTGCGCTACGGCGGCCGGGCCGGAGTGATCTCCGGTCTCGTCATGTGGGCGTACACCCTCATGCTCGCGGTGACCTCGACCATCGCCTACGCCACGATCTTCGACGTCCTGTTCGACATGAACCGCACGCTCGCGATCGTCCTCGGCGGCTCCATCGTCGTCGCGTACTCCACCCTCGGCGGCATGTGGTCGATCACCCTGACCGACATGGTGCAGTTCGTCGTGAAGACCATCGGCGTGCTGCTCCTGCTGCTGCCGATCGCCGTGGTGAAGGCCGGCGGCTTCAGCGAGATGAAGGCCAAGCTGCCCACCGAGTACTTCGACCCGCTCGGCATCGGCGGCGAGACCATCTTCACCTACGTGCTGATCTACACCTTCGGCATGCTCATCGGGCAGGACATCTGGCAGCGCGTCTTCACCGCCCGCAGCGACACCACCGCCAAGTGGGGCGGCACCGTCGCCGGCACCTACTGCCTCGCCTACGCCCTCGCCGGCGCCGTCATCGGCACCGCCGCCAAGGTGCTCTACCCGAAGCTCGCCAGCCCCGACGACGCCTTCGCGACCATCGTCAAGGAGGAACTGCCCGTCGGAGTGCGAGGACTGGTGCTGGCCGCCGCCCTGGCCGCCGTGATGTCGACATCCTCCGGCGCGCTGATCGCCTGCGCCACCGTCGCCAACAACGACATCTGGTCCCGGCTGAGGGGCATCGTCAAGGCACCGGACGCCGAGAACGCGGACGACCACGACGAGGTGAAGGGCAACCGCGCCTTCATCCTCATCATGGGGCTCGCGGTCATCTGCACGGCCATCGCCATCGACAACGTCGTGGAGGCACTGACCGTCGCCTACAACCTCCTCGTCGGCGGCCTGCTCGTGCCGATCCTCGGCGGGCTGATCTGGAAGCGGGGCACCGTCCACGGCGCACTCGCCTCCGTCGTCGTCGGCGGACTCGCGGTCGTCGGCCTGATGGCGACCTACGGCATCCTCGCCAACGAGCCCGTCTACTACGGTCTGCTCGCCTCCCTCGCCGCCTATCTGGTCGTCTCCTTCGCCACCCCGGCCACCGACGCCGCCGTCCTCGCCGCCTGGCGCGAGCGGCTCGCCGGACGGGCACCCGAACCCGAGTCCGAACTCGCGTCCGAACCGGCCGCGACTCCCCGGTAAGGTCATAAGGCAAGCAGTACATACGCGATGAAGCGTAGGAAAGAGAGCATTTCTTCATGAGCAGCAACGAGACTCCCCGCGGGCCCGTCGACTCCTCCCGCGTCCCGCGCTACGCGGGCCCCGCGACCTTCGCCCGGCTGCCCCGGCTCGACGAGGTCGGCGGACGAGCCGATGTCGCCGTGGTCGGCGTGCCGTTCGACTCGGGTGTCTCGTACCGGCCGGGCGCCCGCTTCGGCGGCAACGCGATCCGCGAGGCGTCCCGGCTGCTGCGCCCCTACAACCCCGCGCAGGACGCCTCCCCGTTCGCCCTCGCGCAGGTCGCGGACGGCGGCGACATCGCCGTCAACCCGTTCAACATCAACGAGGCCGTCGAGACCGTCGAAGCCGCCGCCGACGACCTGCTCGGCACCGGCGCCCGCATGATGACCCTCGGCGGCGACCACACCATCGCGCTGCCCCTGCTGCGCTCGGTCGCGAAGAAGCACGGCCCGGTCGCCCTGCTCCACTTCGACGCCCACCTCGACACCTGGGACACCTACTTCGGCGCCGAGTACACGCACGGCACCCCCTTCCGGCGCGCCGTCGAGGAAGGCATCCTCGACACCTCCGCCCTCTCCCACGTCGGCACCCGCGGCCCGCTCTACGGCAAGCAGGACCTCACCGACGACGAGAAGATGGGCTTCGGCATCGTCACCTCCGCGGACGTCTACCGCCGCGGCGCCGACGAGGTCGCCGACCAGCTCCGCCAGCGCATCGGCGACCGGCCGCTGTACATCTCCATCGACATCGACTGCCTCGACCCGGCCCACGCGCCCGGCACGGGCACGCCCGAGGCCGGCGGCATGACCTCGCGCGAACTGCTGGAGATCCTGCGCGGGCTGTCGTCCTGCAACCTGGTCTCCGCCGACGTCGTGGAGGTGGCCCCCGCGTACGATCACGCCGAGATCACGTCGGTGGCCGCCTCCCACACGGCGTACGAACTGACCACGATCATGTCCCGCCAGATCGCCGCGGCCCGGAAGGACTCGGAAGCCAAGTGACTCACGACCACGACCTGGTACTCCGCCCGACGCCCGCACAGACGGAGGCCGCCCTCAACCCTCCACCCGGCCGCAACGGCGGGGACCTGGTCGTGGAGACGCTGGCCGGGCTGGGCGCGACGACCGTCTTCGGTCTGCCCGGCCAGCACGCGCTCGGCATGTTCGACGCCCTGCGCCGCTCGGACCTCAGGTACATCGGCCTGCGAGTGGAGAACAACGCCGGATTCGCCGCCGACGCCTACGGCCGGATCACCGGCGAGGCCGCGCCCCTGCTGCTGTCGACCGGGCCGGGAGCCCTCACCTCCCTCGCCGCGCTCCAGGAGGCGGCGGCCGCCTCCGCGCCCGTACTGGCGATCGGCAGCCAGATCCCCAGCGCCGGCCTCGGCGGCGGCCGGCACGGCTATCTGCACGAACTGCCCGACCAGGCCGCCTCGTTCCGGGGCGTCGTCAAGTCGGTCCACACCGTCCGCACCCAGTCGCAGATCCCGTCCGCCATCGAAGCGGCCTGGAAGTCGGCCCTGACCGCCCCGCACGGCCCGGTGTGGGTGGAGATCCCGCAGGACGTGCTGCTCGCAGAGACCGCGATCCCGGTCGTGACCGGCGGCGACGCCTTCCCCGAGGAACTGCCGCCGCGCCCCGAACTGACCGCCGTAGCCGCCCACCTGCTGTCCCGGGCCGAACGCCCGGCGATCATCGCGGGCGGGGGAGTCGTACGGGCGGACGCCTCCGGCAAGCTGAAACAGCTCGCCGAACTCCTCCAGGCACCGGTCGTCACCACCCCCGGCGGCAAGGGCGCCTTCCCCTGGAAGCACCCGCTGTCCCTCCAGTCCTGGATCGAGGACCGGCACACCACCGACTTCCTGGAGGACGCGGACGTCCTCCTCGTGGTCGGCTCGGGACTCGGGGAACTCTCCTCGAACTACCACACGTTCAAGCCGCGCGGCCGAGTGATCCAGATCGAGGCGGACCTCGGCAAACTGGAGTCCAACCACCCGGCCCTGGGCATCCACGCGGACGCCCGCCTCGCGCTGCAGGCACTGCTGGAGACGGTGTCCGAACGCCCGGACCCGGACGCCCCGGAGCGCGTACGCGAGGTGCTCGGAAAGGTCACCGAGCGCATCGCCTCCCAGGAGCTGACCCTGGAGCAGGACGTACTGGCCTCCGTCCGCAGGGCGCTGCCCGCCGACTCCCCGTCCTTCTGGGACATGACGATCCTCGCGTACTGGGCCTGGTCGGCCTTCGACGCCAAGGGCCCCAACCACATGCACTCCGCCCAGGGCGCGGGCGGCCTCGGCTACGGCTTCCCCGCGGCACTCGGCGCCGCGGCCGCCGACCCGACCCGGCCGGTCCTCGCGGTCTCCGGCGACGGCGGCGCCCTGTACTCGATCGCCGAGCTCGCGACGGCCCGCCAGTACGACCTCAACGTCACCTGGCTGATCGTCGACGACGGTGGCTACGGCATCCTGCGCGAGTACATGAGCGACGCGTTCGGCGAGGCGACCGCCACGGAACTCACCCGGCCGGACTATGTGGCCCTGGCGGAGTCCTTCGGCGTCCCCGGGGTCCGTACGACCCCTCAGACCCTGGAGCAGGACCTCGCCAAGGCACTCGCCGCGCCCGGTCCCTCGGTGGTCCTGCTCCCGGCCGTGCTGCGGATGTTCGCGCCGACGCATCTGGACTGAGCGCCGGCTGCGAACACACCGGGCCTACAGGCCGTCGCGGACCATCGCGGCGACGATGTGGACGTGCCGGTCGGCCGCCGTGGCCGACCACTCGTTGTCGTAGTTCAGGCCGTAGGGCCAGAAGTGCCCGCCGCCGGTGGAGATCTTCGCGGCGGAGCCGTCGTACTGCCTGACGAGGGCGGTGGCCTGTCCGCCGGTCCAGGTGCCGCTGCCGCCGAGGCGGGACCAGCCCGAGCTGGTGCCCACGCCGATGGTGTGGGAGATCTCGTGCAGGGCCGTCCGCTCGTTCATGTAGCTGCGGTTGCTGCCGAAGCGGATCGTCCCGTTGATGTTGCCGTCGGCGGTGGGGACGCCCGGCTCGTAGCGGACGGTGAGGGTCTTGCCCAGGTCGCTGAGGTTGTTGTAGCGGGCCACGGCGGCGTTCATGGCCCTGGTGATCAGGTCGTAGGCCGAGCGCTGGTCCTCCGTGGGGTTGCTCGCGCGGACCAGGGACCAGGTGATGGTGGCCGCCGCGGCGCGGTCGCGGGCCGGGGCGGGGGCCGCGGTGGTCTGCGTCTGCGGGGTGGCGGCCTGGGCGGCGACGCCGGGGCCGACGAGCAGCGCGGCGGCCAAGGCGGCGACGACTGCCTTGCGTGGGCTCATGGGGGATCCTCCTGTGGGGGTGGCCGTGACGCGTAGGGCGAAACCTCGTACGGCGTTCGGGATCTCGGACGTGCGGGACCGCTGGCGGTATCAGATCGGAAGAGGCGAACTCAGCTCGCTGACACGGCAGTTGGGCCCGCTGTCGACCGCAAGTATCCCGATGGGAAAGACGGCGTCAAGAGTTCCCGCAGTGGTCAGTGGAACCAGAAGAGGATCGTGTCCTGGTTCGTCCCGAGCTTCCGCGCACTCTCCCACTCCTCCGCCTCGAACCGCATGACCTCGGCGAACCGGCGGGCCGCGTCGCGGTACTCGGGATCGAGACGGTCCAGCACGGACCCGTAGGCGTCGGTGAGGGCCCCGGCCCGCTGGGCCGGCAGGGTCCCGATGGCCGGCACCGCGTCCCCGGGGTGGGGGAGGCGCAGCGGCGGGCCGCCGAACAGGAACGAGCCGGGGAGCAGGTCGGACGGCACGCCGTGCCGGGCCAGTTCGTCGTCCATGGCGTAGAACCACGTAGGCCGCCGCCACTGCCCGAGGTCGGTCGGGTCGGAGAAGTGCGCCGCGACGGCCTGGTAGAAGGCGTAGCTGTACGACGGGCAGAGGTCGGTGCTCGGGGTGCCCTCGATCAGCTCCTCCAGGGCCTGGGCGATGGAGACGTCGAGGTCGATGCCCTGCTCCCGGAACCGGACGTCGGTCCGCTCGCACTCCGTACGCACCCGGGCGAGCGTGCGCTCCTGCCGCTCGGTCCGCTCCACCGCGGTGAGCAGCCGCACCACCGTCCGCATGTCGCCGGTGCTCATCTCCAGGCAGTAGCCCACGCCTGCGTTTCCCTTCACCTGTTCGCCGGAACTCGGTGTCCATGATCGGGGACAGGGGAACGGCCCCTGACCGAGGGGTCGGGGGCCGTTCGTCCGTGCGCGCGTGGGAATCAGCCGACGTCGGACGGGTCCAGACGGTAGATCGACGACTGGTTCGACGACTGGTTCGACTGCGACGAGGAGCTGGAGCCCGAGTTCGAGCCCGAGCTGGTGCTCTTGCTGTACGCGCTCTCCTTCACCGCCGTGCCGTGCTTCTGCACCCACGCCGTCACCTCGGAGCTGACACTGCTGCCGCCGCCGGGGCCGCCGCCCATGCCGCCGCCGAGCTGGATGTAGTGCAGCTCGCCGCTCTTCACCAGCTCCTTGAGCTTGGCCAGGGTCATCGCCTTGTCGGAGCCGGACCAGCCCCACATGGAGATGACGGGCTCCCCGCTGCTCACGATCAGCTGGGCGGCGCCCTGCGAACTGGACACGGCCAGCAGCCACTTCGCGCCGTCCTGGTGCTTCTTCAGATACGAGATGAGCTCGCTGCTCGCGCCGCCCATGCCGCCACCGCCCATGCCACCGCCGGGGCCGCCGCCCATGCCGCCGGGCTGACCGCCGGTACTGCCCGTACCGCCCGGTTGGCCGCCGGTGCCGCTCTCGGCCGTACCGCTGCCGCTGCCGCCACCGGTGCCGTTCGGGGGCGTGCCTCCCGCACCGCCGGTGCCGCCGGGGGCCTGCCCGCCGGACGGCATCTCGCCACTCGGGAGGCCCCCACCGGCCTGGGTGTTGCCGCCCCTGCCCTCGGTGTTGCCGTCACCGGCCTGCGCGTTGCCGCCACCCGCCTGGGCGTTCCCGCCCTGCTGGCCACCGCCATTGCCACCGCCGTTGCCACCCGGCATGCCGTCACCGGAACCGCCCGGGAATCCCCGGCCGCCACCGCCGCCGCCCCCGGGGCCGCCGAAGCCGCTGCCCGTCGACGGGCCCGCGGTCGGGTTCGTACCGCCCATGCCGCCGCCCGAACCGGACGGCACCGACCAGGCGTACGCCGCCGGACCCGCCACGGCGGCGACGACCGCCGCCACCACGGATACCGCCAGCAGCCGTACCCGTGTCCCGGACGCGGACCGGAAGACGAGCAGTCCCACGATCGCCAGCGCCATGACCACGGCGATCGCCGGCCACAGCCAGGTGTTCCAGCCGGAGGCCCGCCGCAGGAGTACGACAGCCCAGACGGCCGTGACGCCCAGCCCGGCCGGCAGCACCCACGCCCACCGCTTGTCGGCGCGGAACGCGCGCAGCAGCATCACACCGCCGCCTCCGCACAGCGCCGCGATGCCGGGGGCGAGCGCGGTCGTGTAGTACGGGTGCATCGTGCCCTCGGCCATGGCGAAGGTCAGGTAGTGCAGGGCCGTCCAGCCGCCCCACAGCAGCAGCGCGGCGCGGGTGAGGTCGGTGCGCGGGGCGCGGCCGCACAGCACCAGTCCGCCGACGCAGGCGATGGCCGCGAAGGGGATCAGCCAGGAGATCTGGCCGCCGAGGATGTCGTTGAAGAGCCGGCCGAGCCCCGCGGTACCCGAGAAGCCGCCGCCTCCGCCACCGCCGCCTCCGCCGTTGCCCTCGCCGCCGAGGATCCGGCCCAGACCGTTGTAGCCCATGATCAGGTCCCAGGCCGTGCCGTCCGTCGAACCGCCGATGTAGGGGCGGTCGTCGGCCGGGACGAGCGAGACCGCCGCCGCCCACCAGAAGCTGGACACGGCCAGCGCGACACCCGCGACGAGGAGGTTGACGACGCGCCTCACGAGCTTCGGCTTCGCCGCGTACAGATAGACCGCGAAGACGGCGGGCAGCGCGATGTACCCCTGGAGCATCTTCGTGTTGAAGGCGAGGCCGAAGCAGACCGCGGAGCCGACCAGCGGCGACAACTTGCCGTTGTGGACGGCCCGCAGGGCGAGCGCCGCTCCGCCGGCCATCAGGAACACCAGCAGGGTGTCGGGGTTGTTGTCACGGTTGATGGCGACCGTGATCGGGGTCAGGGCCAGGACCAGCGCGGCCACCGTCGCCGCGCAGCGGCCCCACACCCGCTTCACCGAGGCGTGCACGATCCAGATCGTCGCCAGCGCGACCAGGACCATCGGCAGCATCATCTGCCAGGTGCCGTAACCGAACACCCGGCACGACAGACCCATGACCATCAGAGCGAACGGCGGCTTGTCGACGGTGAGGAAGTTGCCCGCGTCCAGCGAGCCGAAGAACCACGCCTTCCAGCTCTCCGTGCCGCTCAGCACGGCCGCGCTGTAGAAGCTGTTGAGGCTGGAGCCGGACAGGTTCCAGGAGTAGAGCACCGCGGCCAGGGCGAGGATCGCGAGCAGCGCGGGCAGCGACCAGCGCGGGGCGGCGGTGTCCCCGGGCGGGGGTGCGGCGGGCTCGGCGGTGCGGATCTGGGGTTCGGTGGCAGATGTCACCCTTGCACGATGCACACCGCCGATGGGGGCGGACTGTGTCCTGTCTGGGAGCAGGCTGTGGATAGCCCGCCGCCCGGGGCGTTACGGGGATGAGCTCCAAGGGGCGAGCAGGTCTTGGAGCAGCTGGGCGAAGACGCTGTCCAGCGTGTCCTCCCAGGCCTGGTTGCCGGCGGCTTCGGGGCAGAGGGCGGTGGGGCGGCCGATCCAGAGGATCTTCCAGGGCCTGGTGTTCAGCGCGGCGTCGCCCCAGACCCCGCCGTGCGGGGAGAGCGGGTGGAGCAGATCGCTGATCCGTTCCGTCGCGATCTGTACCAGTGGGCCCTCGATCACGCTGTGCGCGGTCGTGAACGCACCTGGGGAGGAGCGGGCGACGGCGGCCGTCGTCGGATGGCGACGGATGGTGCGCGCCACTTCGGTCAGATGGTGGGTGATTCCTGTGACGGTGCCGTCGCTGGGACAGGCGCGCCGAGCTGTGTCGAAGGCGTGCGCCAGTTCCGTCCTGAGCGCGAGCAGGTGCAGCGCGGTGGCCGACTTCCAGTTGGAGTAGAGGAAGTTGCGTGACGTGCCGCAGCTACGGGCGATGGCCGCCAGGGAAACATTCAGGCCGTCGGTGCGCATGAGTGTGCGCACTGTGGCGATCACGTTTCCTGTGCTGTGAGGGTCGTGCAGGTACGAGAATCCCGGGCTCATGCCACTCATCCTTCTTAAAGTGTGAGCACGCGGGAGGCAGTTGCCAATGATGCGCTCGAATGAGCGATGGGTGAACGGGGGGACGGGGAGTGCTCACGGTTTTTGGGAGAGGTGGTGTTTGATGGCGGTGATGAACGACGACCAACCATCAGAGCCAAAGACCAACGCCGGGCCCTTCGGGTTCTTGGAGTCCCGGACAGGAATGCCTGATTCGTAGTCGTCCAGCACCTCGACGCAGCTGCCCCCGTCGTTCCCGCTGTACGACGACTTGCGCCAGCCGCTGAGTGTGGCGGCGTTCGGTATCGTGCGCTCAGTCATGGTGTCCGTATTCCTTCGCTGTCGCCTTGAGCAGGGCGAGTGACTCCCTCAACGGCAGTGCATCGCTCAGTGCGAGATCGTAGGCGCCCTGAATGCGCTGGACCAGGGCCGGGGAGTCGTGCACCTTGCCCATGTGGAGGCCCTCTGTATAGGCCACCGGCGGCTGATCCTCGAACCACATCAGCGACACCATGCTGTGCAGCAGCGGATGGGCGCCCAGGCCGAACGGCACCACATGTACGCGCACGCGCTCGGCCTCGACCAAGCGGACGATGTGCACGAGCTGTTCCGCCATGACCTCCTGGCCACCGACTGGGCGGCGCAGCACTGCCTCGTCCAGCAGCGCCCACACCACGGGCGTCACGGGGTCGGCGAGGATCTTCGATCGCTCAAGCCGTGTGACGACGAGCCTGTCACACTCCTGTTCACTCCACGGGGGGAAGGCGGTGCTCAGGACCGCACGTACGTACCTCTCCGTCTGCAGGATGCCGGGCACATGGGACAGCGCGAACTCGCGGATCATTGTTGCCTGTTGTTCGAGCTCCAGCGCTGCAGCGAAGTGATCCGCAACTGCTCGGTCATCCTGCGGCAGGAAACTGCTCAGCACATTCCCCGTGTTCAACGCCCTGTCCAGGCGCCGTGCGTCCTCCTTCGACGGAATGCGGCGTCCCGCCTCGATGTGCGAGATGTGCGACCGGGTCATGACCGCCATGTCGGCCAATTGCTGCTGCGTCAGCCCGGCCGCCTCGCGCTGCTGCTTGAGCCAGTCACCGTACGTGCTGGTCATGGCCACTCCCTTGCGACAAATGCCTGGTCACACCGCACCCTCTGGCGAGCCTAGCCCGGCACCTCTCACTCTGTGAGTGGATCGCTACACAAAGCGATACCCCCGCGACCGTGCGACCGGTCCGGGGGCGTGGCCATCAACGACCCTACGGAGTTGAAGACATGAGTCACCGTATCGCCCGTCTCCCCTATCTGGTCGCCCATGGAGAGGACCGCGTGACCGGCGGCGGCCGCGGCGGCCAGGCCGACACCATGAGACTGCTCCCCTGGTCCGGTCAGGGAGGCAAGCCCTGTTACCTCGTCGGCGACGGGACCGGATACCTCTCCCGCGTGGCCGACGACATCGAGTGCCTGCAACTGGATATGGCCGCCCGACTCCTGGACCACGCCACCGACATGCTCGCCGACCACAAGGCCACCACCGCGCAGCTCCGTTTCCTGGTGGCCCGGATGACCGAGGCGCTGCGCGACGTCCACCGCGTCGCGGAGAGCAGGGGCGCCAGACTTCCCGCACCCGACGGCGGTCACATCGCCTCTCGGTAACGACTCGTACACGCCTTCCCCAAGGCCTACAACCTTTGCCCCTGGTCCGCGAGTCAAGGGTGCATGACTTCTGGGATATCCCGCCGTGGGAGAGTGCTGGCGGCGGCCGTGGGTACGGGTGTGCTCGTGCCGCTCATCGCCGCCGCCACGCCCGCCGCCGCTGCCGCGCCGACCGTGACCTGCAGCTCGGCCAAGGCCGGCCTGGCCGCCAAGCTGAAGAAGGACATCACCGCCGCGCTGGCCGGCCGCAAGGGCACGGTGGCCGTCGGCCTCTACGACCGCAGTACCAACACGACGTGCACGCTGCGCGCGAGTTCCGCCTACGACTCGGCCAGTGTCGTCAAGGTGACTGTTCTGGCCGCCCTGCTCTGGGACGCGAAGAAGTCGAACCGGTATCTCACCGACCGCGAGAACTCCCTCGCCAAGGCGATGATCACCAAGTCGGACAACGCGGCGACCTCCACGCTGTGGAAGCAGCTCGGCATGACGAAGATCAAGGGCTTCCTCAGTGCCGCCGGCATGACCCAGACCAAGCCCGGCGCGAACGGCTACTGGGGCCTGACCCAGATCACCGTCACCGACGAGCAGAAGCTGCTGAAGCTCCTCACCGCCAAGAACGCGGTCCTGAGCGACAACTCCCGCTCCTACATCGTGAAGTTGATGGGCCAGGTCGTCTCGTCCCAGCGCTGGGGAACGCCGTACGGGGTGCCCTCGGGCGTCACCGTGGCCGTCAAGAACGGCTGGCTGCAACGCTCCACGAACGGCTGGCGGGTGCACAGCGTCGGCGCGTTCAAGGGCGGCGGCCACGACTATGTGATGACGGTGCTCACCCACGGCAACAGCACCATGAACTACGGCATCACCACCATCCAGGCCGTGGCGAAGGTCATCCACAAGGACCTGGCCGCGAGCTGACCCTTCACCGCGCGGCCTACCCGGCGTCACCGGCCCGTCCTACGGTGACGCCCATGCCTCTGAGAACCCGCCTCGCCCTTCTCACCGCAGGCCTGACGGCGGCCACCTGCCTGACCGCCGTCGGCCCCGCCCATGCACACACCTCGCAGCCCTCGCACGCCTGCTCGCCGTCCGTCTCCATCGACCGCTTCTCCGACGCGCTCGACAAGACGACGTACGAGGACACCTTCGTCGGCAACATCTCCGCGCTCGCCGTGGACAGCGACGGCTCCCTCGCCGCCCTCTCTGACCGCTCGTCGCTGTTCCGCCTGGACGCGCGGACGCTGAAGCCCCGCTCCGTCGTCCCGCTCACCGACGAGACCGGGGCGGCTCTCGACTCCGAGGGCCTGGTCGTCGACCGGGACGGCACCCGCCTGGTCACCTCGGAGACCGAGCCCTCCATACGCCGCTACTCCCGCACCGGCACGATCCTCGACCGTCTCCCGGTCCCGGACGACCTGCGCGTGACCCCGGCGGGCCGTGCCCGGCCCAACGGCACGTTCGAGGGCCTGACCCTGCTGCCCGGCGGTCGCACCTTGGTGGCCTCGATGGAGTACCCGCTCTCCGGCGACAGCGCTGACACGGTCCGCTTCCAGACCTGGGACCGCCACCGGGGCCACTTCCGGCTCGGGCGCCAGTACGCGTACCGCACGGACCCCGCCCTCGGCGTCTCCGAGATCCAGGCCACCCCCGACGGCCGCCTCCTGGTCCTGGAACGCGGCTTCACCTCCGGCGTCGGCAACACGGTCCGCCTCTACCTGGCCGACCCCCGCCACGCGATGCGGAAGACCCTGCTCACCGACCTCGCCACCTGCCCCACCCTCGGAGCCACGGCCAAGCAACCCCAGCCGAACCCCCTCCTCGACAACATCGAGGCCATGACGATCACGGGCCGTACGAAGAACACCCTGAAGGTCCTGCTCGCCAGCGACGACAACCAGAACCCGACACAAACGACCCGCTTCTATTACTTGCGGGTAAGGGCAACGCCTTTCCTTTAGGGGCGCGGGGAACTGCGCGATCAACCCCCACACAGCCGCACCCGAAGAACAACCGATCTCCCCACTGCGGGATGAAATCCGCCCCCGAACACGTTGGTGTCTTCCGGCAGCTCAGGACGACTGGAAGGCACCGGTGTGACACCGAAACGGGGATGGGCACGACGACTGTGGGCCTACGCATGGCGCCACCCGAAGGACGTCGTACTCGCCCTCGGCTCCTCCCTGGCGGGCATGGCCGTCATGGCCCTCGTCCCCCTGATCACCAAGGTGATCATCGACGACGTCATCAGCGACCACACCAGGGACATGACCACCTGGGCCGGGCTCCTGATCGCCGCCGCCCTGGTCGTCTACGTCCTCACCTACATCCGCCGCTACTACGGCGGCCGCCTCGCCCTGGACGTCCAGCACGACCTGCGGACGGAGATGTACGGGACGATCACCCGGCTCGACGGCCGCCGCCAGGACGAGCTGTCCACCGGCCAGGTCGTCGGCCGGGCCACCAGCGACCTCCAGCTCATCCAGGGCCTGCTGTTCATGCTCCCGATGACCATCGGGAACTTCCTGCTCTTCCTGATCTCCCTGGTGATCATGGCCTGGCTGTCCTGGCCGCTCACCCTCGTCGCCCTGGCCGTCGCCCCCGCCCTCGCGTACATCGCGAAGCGCAGCCGCACCCGGCTGCACCCCTCCACCTGGTACGCCCAGGCGCAGGCCGCCGCCGTGGCGGGCGTGGTCGACGGGGCCGTCAGCGGTGTACGCGTGGTGAAGGGCTTCGGGCAGGAGGAGCAGGAGACCGGGAAGCTGAGGGAGGTCGGCCGCAGGCTGTTCGCGGGCCGGCTGCGCACCGTCCGCCTGAACTCGGTCTACACCCCGGCGCTCCAGTCCGTCCCGGCGCTCGGCCAGGTCGCGATGCTGGCGCTCGGCGGCTGGCTGGCGGTGCGCGGGCACATCACGCTCGGTACGTTCGTGGCCTTCTCGACCTACCTCGCCCAGCTGGTCGGCCCGGTGCGCATGCTGGCCGTGGTTCTCACCGTCGGCCAGCAGGCCCGGGCCGGTACCGAGCGGGTCCTGGAGCTGATCGACACCGAGCCCTCGCTCCAGGACGGCTCCAAGGACCTGCCCGCCGACGCCCCCGCGACGGTGGAGTTCGACGACGTCTCCTTCGGCTATGAAGCCGACCGCCCCGTCCTCGACGGGCTGTCGTTCGAGATCCGCCCCGGGGAGACTCTCGCGGTCGTCGGCTCATCGGGTTCCGGCAAGTCCACGGTCTCCCTGCTCCTGCCGCGCTTCTACGACGTCACGCGCGGCGCCGTCCTGATCGGCGGCCACGATGTGCGGGAGCTGACCCTGGAGTCGCTGCGGTCCGCGATCGGGCTGGTCCCGGAGGACTCGTTCCTCTTCTCGGACACCGTCCGCAGCAACATCGCCTACGGCCGCCCGGACGCCACCCAGGAGGAGATCGAGAAGGCCGCCCGGGCCGCCCAGGCGGACCGTTTCATCAGCGAGCTGCCCGACGGCTACGACACCACCGTCGGCGAGCACGGCCTCACCCTCTCCGGCGGCCAGCGCCAGCGCGTCGCCCTCGCCCGCGCCATCCTCACCGACCCGCGTCTGCTCGTCCTGGACGACGCCACCTCCGCCGTGGACGCCCGCGTCGAGCACGAGATCCACGAGGCCCTCAAGGGCGTCATGCGGGGCCGTACGACCCTGCTGATCGCGCACCGCCGCTCCACCCTGAACCTCGCCGACCGCATCGCCGTCCTGGACGGCGGCCGCCTCGCCGACATCGGCACCCACGACGAGCTCCAGCGCCGCTCCGCCCTCTACCGGCGGCTGCTCACCGACCCCGACGAGCTGGGCGCGGTCTCCCCGGGCCACACGCAGCCCGTCTGTCCCCAGGAGGACACCTCCGTACGGGACGAGCTGGACGCGGAGTTCGACGCCGAGCGCGGGGTCACGCCACGGCTGTGGACCGGCGACCGCGAGCGCAAGGACCTCGCCCTCGCCGAGAGCCCCGCCACGCCCGAGCTGCTCGCCCAGGTCGAGGCGCTGCCCCCGGCCACCGACGTCCCCGACATCGACGAGTCGCGGGCCGTGCAGCCGGAGGAGTCCTACGGTCTGCGCCGGCTGCTGCGCGGCTTCGGGCTGCCGCTGCTGGTCAGCCTCGCCCTGGTCGCCACCGACGCGGGCATGGGCCTGCTGCTGCCGGTGCTGATCCGGCACGGCATCGACTCCGGCGTCACCCAGGCCGCCCTCGGCGCCGTCTGGGCGGCCGCCCTGCTCGGGCTGCTCACGGTGGTGGTGCAGTGGGCGGCGCAGATCGGCGAGACCCGGATGACCGGCCGTACCGGCGAGCGGGTCCTGTACTCGCTGCGGCTGAAGATCTTCGCCCAGCTCCAGCGCCTCGGGCTCGACTACTACGAGCGGGAGCTGACCGGCCGGATCATGACCCGGATGACGACCGACGTCGACGCGCTGTCGACGTTCCTCCAGACAGGGCTGGTCACGGCCTTCGTCTCGATCGTCACCTTCTTCGGCATCATGGTCGCCCTGCTGGTGATCGACGTACAGCTCGCACTGGTCGTCTTCGCGACGCTGCCGCTGCTGGTCATCGCCACGTTCTTCTTCCGCCGGGCGAGCGTGAAGGCGTACGAACTGGCCCGTGAGCGGGTGTCGGTGGTCAACGCCGACCTTCAGGAGTCGGTGGCGGGGCTGCGGATCGTGCAGGCGTTCCGGCGCGAGGGGGACGGCGGGCGGCGGTTCGCCGGGCGCAGCGCCGACTACCGCCAGGCGCGCATACGGGGTCAGTGGCTGATCTCGATCTACTTCCCGTTCGTGCAGTTCCTGTCGTCGGTGGCGGCGGCGGCCGTGCTGATCGTCGGCGGCGCCCGGGTCGACAACGGCACGCTGGCGATCGGCTCGCTGGTGGCGTACCTGCTCTACATCGACCTGTTCTTCGCGCCCGTGCAGCAGCTCTCCCAGGTCTTCGACGGCTACCAGCAGGCGACCGTCTCGCTGGGCCGCATCCAGGAGCTGCTCCAGGAGCCGACGTCGACGAAGTCCGCCGACGAACCCCTGGAGGTCCTCTCCCTGCGCGGCGAGATCGCCTTCGAGGACGTGCACTTCGCGTACGGCGACGACGAAGAGGCGCTCGGCGGCGTCGACCTGCGCATTCCGGCCGGGCAGACCGTCGCCTTCGTCGGCGAGACCGGCGCCGGGAAGTCGACGCTGGTCAAGCTCGTGGCCCGCTTCTACGACCCGACCGGCGGCCGGGTCACCGTAGACGGCACCGATCTGCGGTCCCTGGACATCACCTCGTACCGGCACCGTCTGGGGGTCGTCCCGCAGGAGGCGTACCTCTTCCAGGGCACCGTCCGCGACGCCATCGCCTACGGCCGCCCGGACGCCACCGACGCCGAGGTCGAGGCGGCGGCCCGCGCGGTCGGCGCGCACGACATGATCGCCACGCTGGACGGCGGCTACCTCCACGAGGTCGCCGAGCGCGGCCGCAACCTGTCCGCCGGGCAGCGCCAGCTCATCGCGCTGGCCCGTGCCGAGCTGGTCGACCCGGACGTCCTGCTCCTCGACGAGGCGACGGCCGCGCTGGACCTGGCCACGGAGGCCCAGGTCAACCAGGCCACCGACCGTCTCGCGGGCCGCCGTACCACCCTCGTCGTCGCCCACCGCCTCACCACCGCCGCCCGCGCCGACCGGGTCGTCGTCATGGACCACGGCGCGGTCACCGAGGACGGCACCCACGACGAGCTGCTCGCCCGGGGCGGCCGGTACGCCGAGCTGTGGCGGACGTTCATCGGCGCGGAGCCGGAGGAGCCGGTCGGGGTGTCCCGCTGAAGGGCACCCGGCGAGGGCGTTTTCGTAACGCTCGTGCAACCGTCCGACATACGTCTTGCGTCCGTACAGCCGTACGCCGATGGTCGCGCACGACGCGGTACGGGAGGACAACAGTGGACAGTGGAGCGATACGCCGGCGGCTCGCGCTCGGCCTGGCCGTGCTGACCGCCTCCGGCTTGCTCGCCGTGGCGGCACCGGGCGAGGCACAGGCCGCCGGCTCCGCGCCCTGCCCCGGCCGCAAGGTCCGCACCCTGCCGTTCTCCACCGGCACCGTGTACGTCTACAAGCGCGGCGGCTACATCTGCGCCGTGACCGTGGCCAAGAAGCCCGGAACGAAGCGGAAGATGTCGGTGAGCGTGCAGGCGCGCGGCAACCGTCCGGTCGTGGACGAGGGCAAGTACGCCTACCTCGCGGGCCCGGTGACCGTGCATGCCGGGCGGCGCTGCGTCTGGCTCAAGGGCAGGGTCGGCCCCAAGTCCGTCAGCACCGGCTGGATCCTGTGCTGAATCCGCGCCCGCGCACAGGGTTTTCCCTATGTCCCCTGGTGCTCCGGTGAGTTGGTCCGCTAGCTTCCGGCGCACATCTGTCTCACAGGGGAGTGCGCATGCGCAAGGCGCTCAGATGGCTGCTGGCGCTCACGGTGCTCATAGGCACAGTGAGCACGGCGTCATCGGCCACCGCCGCCGAGCCGGAGGCCACCGGCACCGGCAGCACCGCTGACATCAAGGAGAGGCTGCTCTCCGTCCCGGGCATGAGCCTGGTCGAGGAGAAGCCGTACACCGGCTACCGCTTCTTCGTCCTGAACTACACCCAGCCGGTCGACCACCGGAAGCCGTCCAAGGGCACGTTCCAGCAGCGCATCACCGTGCTGCACAAGGACGTCGCCCGCCCGACGGTGTTCTTCACCAGCGGCTACAACGTCTCCACCACGCCCCGCCGCAGCGAGCCCACCCAGATCGTGGACGGCAACCAGGTCTCCCTGGAGTACCGCTTCTTCACCCCGTCCCGCCCCGACCCGGCGAACTGGTCCAAGCTGGACATCTGGCAGGCCGCCAGCGACCAGCACCGCGTCTTCAAGGCCCTGAAGAGCGTCTACGGCAAGAAGTGGCTCTCCACGGGCGGCTCGAAGGGCGGCATGACCGCCACCTACTACGAGCGCTTCTACCCGCGTGACATGGACGGCGTCGTCGCCTACGTCGCCCCCAACGACGTCGTGAACGACCGCGACGCGGCCTACGACCGCTTCTTCGCCCGCGTCGGCACCGAGGAGTGCCGCGACCGGCTGAACGGCGTGCAGCGCGAGGCGCTGGTGCGCCGCGAGCCGCTGGAGAAGAAGTACGCGGCCTACGCCGAGGACAACGGCCTCACCTTCGAGACCATCGGCAGCCTGGACAAGGCCTACGAGGCGACCGTCCTCGACTACGTGTGGGGCTTCTGGCAGTACAGCCTGCTGAAGGACTGCGGCCAGATCCCGGCCGACGCCGAGAACGCCACCGACGACGAGATCTGGGACTCCGTCGACACGATCGCCGGCTTCTCCGCCTACGCCGACCAGGGCCTGACGACCTACACGCCGTACTACTACCAGGCCGGCACGCAGCTCGGCGCGCCGACGATCCACTTCCCGCACATCGAGAAGAAGTACATCCGCTACGGCTACCAGCCGCCCCGCAACTTCGTCCCGCGTGACATCCCCATGAAGTTCCAGCCGGGGGCGATGCGGGACGTCGACACCTGGGTCCGGCACAACGCCCGGCAGATGCTCTTCGTCTACGGCGAGAACGACCCGTGGGGCGCCGAGCCGTTCCACGTCGGCAAGGGAGCCAAGGACTCCTACGTCATGACCGCTCCGGGCATGAACCACGGGGCCAACGTCGCGGGCCTCGTGCCCGAGCAGAAGGCCCTCGCGACCGCCCGCATCCTCGACTGGGCCGGTGTCGCCTCCGGCGCGGTGCAGGCCGACCCGCAGGCGGCGAAGCCGCTGGCGAAGTTCGACGCCAAGCTGGACAAGCGGGAGACGCAGCGGGAGATGACGCTGCGTCCGTGACCCGGCAGGGGTGCCCGGCCGCCGCTCACAGCGGCCGGGCGCATCCCACCGGCCGGACGCCGCCGAGCCGGACGTACAGGGCGGTCGAGGCGGGGCAGTCGGCCCGCCCGGTGACCGCCCGGGTCACCTTGTACTCCGGCTTGCGCTCGCCCGTCCCGTCGCACGCGGTCTCGCGGACCTGCCCGTCGCCGGAGCTGTAGACGCAGTCGCCGACGATCGTGCGGGGCCCGCCCCCGCCGCCCGGGTCGCCGGGGTGCGGCGGCTGGAGGTTGCGCATACAGGCGTAGCCCCGCGGCACCGCCCCGTCGCCGTCCTCGTCGGAGGCGGGCCGCTGCTCGCTGATGTGCAGCACGAAGTCGGCTGTCCGCGGGCAGCGCGGTCCCTCACGCACGGCGCCGTCGTGCCGCGCCACGACCCGCGCCGCCGCCCGCTCGCCGGTGCACGGCACCTCGGTGAAGCTCGTCGTACCGAACGAACTGCACTCGTCGACGGCGAGGAACACCGCCCCGTATCCGGACGGCCGGGTCGGTGACGGTGAGACGGCGGTACTCGTCCCCGTCGCCGGCTCGCCCAGCCGGCCGTCCTCCGCCACCCCCGCCGACGGACTCTGACACCCGACCAGCAGCGCGACCAGCAGAAGCAGCCCGCCCACCACCCCCGCCGAACCCGTCTTGCGCATTGCCGTCCCCCTGTGTGCTGAGGGCCCTGGGGGCCCTAGGGCCTGCCGTTCCGATCAGGCCGCAGACGCGGGGTCTGGCACGCACATCTGCCGCGTTGTCGTCGGTCGCCGACGCTCCGCGTCGACTCCCTCCTCCGCCTTGCAGCTGCACGCACCAGACCCCGCTCACCGGCGCTGACGAGAAACCGCCAGTTCCCTGCGGCCTGATCCGAACGACAGGCCCTACCCAGCGTGACCCGCGATCAAGGGGGCACGCCAGGCACATGGGGTGGTTTGCGCACATTGGGGGTGGTGCGCCCGGGCCGTGGCGTACCTCTAGTACGACAGACCGTGTCCGACCGGGTACAGCACCTGCTCCGGATCATCCGCCCGCTGGACGGCGACCGGCAGTTTTCCGCGTGGCTTGACCCGGCCCGCGATCACCCGTGCGGCGGCCCTCAGTTCGACGTCCGTCCAGGAGTAGGCGGCGAGGCAGGCCGGGACGGACGGCAGTTGGGCGATGTCGTACGGGTTGCGGATCGCGACCGCCACGACCGGCCTCCCGGTGGCCACGAGCTGCTCGACCAGGGTTTTCTGGCTGCTGCCGTCCGTGACGTTGTACGTGGCGGCCACGACCGCGTCCGCGTCCCGGGCGGCAGCGACCGCCTTGGCGATGGTCGCCACTGAGGGGGCGGTACCGGTCGACAGGGCGGTGGCGGTGAAGCCGAGTTCCGACAGCGCGCCCGCGAGGACGCCCGTGGGCGGGCCGGTCGTGCCCGACGGCGAGGCCGGATCGGCTCCGACCACGAGCACCTTGGGGTGGCGGCGCCGGGACAGCGGCAGCAGCCGGTCCTCGTTGACGAGCAGGGTGGTCGTCCGCTCGGCGATCCGGTCGGCCGCCTTCAGATGCGTACGGATGCCGACGGTCCGGTCGACGCCGCCCTGACTGACGTACGGCGAACGGAACAGTCCGAGCTTCGCCTTCAGCCGCAGCACGCGCAGGATCGATTCGTCGAGCCGGGCCTCCGTCAGCTCGCCTTCCCGTACGGCTGTCAGGACGGCGTTCCAGGCGAGGTCCAGCTTCGGCGGGTTGAGGAGCTGGTCCACGCCCGCCTTCAGCGCGAGCACCGGCACCCGGGCGTCGCCGTACTTGGTCCGTACGCCCTCCATGCCGAGGGAGTCGGTGACCACGACCCCGTCGTAGCCGAGCCGTTCGCGCAGGATGCCGGTGAGGATGGGACGGGAGAGGGTCGCCGGGTCGCCGGAGTCGTCGAGGGCCGGGACCATCAGATGGGCGGTCATGATGGAGTCGATTCCGGCGGCGATGGCCGCCCGGAAGGGCGGTGCGTCCAGCTTCTCCCACAGTTCGCGGCTGTGCGTGATGGTGGGGAAGCCGGTGTGGCTGTCGACGTTGGTGTCCCCGTGCCCGGGGAAGTGCTTGGCGGTGGCGGCGACCCCGGAGCCCTGATATCCGGCGACCTCGGCGGCCACCAGCCCGGCCACGGCCCGCGGGTCGGCGCCGAAGGAGCGTACGCCGATGACCGGGTTGGCCGGGTTGACGTTCACGTCGGCCACGGGGGAGTAGTCCTGCCGGATGCCCATCGCGCGCAGCTCGGCGCCCGCGATCCGGCCGAGCGTCCGGGCATCGGACCGGGACCGGCCCGCGCCGACGGCCATGGCCCCCGGGAAGAGCGTCGCGGGCTTCCCCACCCGGGCCACGATCCCGTGCTCCTGGTCGGTGGAGATGAGCACGGGCAGCCCGCGGGGCAGTCCCAGGGAGGCCCGCTGGATGCCGTTGGAGAGGTCGGCGATCTGGTGCGGCTCGCGGGTGTTGTGCGCCCAGGCGAAGTAGATGATGCCGCCGACCCGGTATTTCGCGACCAGCTCGGCGGCCGTACGGACGCCGATCTCCTTGAGGTTGGCGTCGATGTCGGCCTGGTCGGGGGCGGTGGCGGAGTGGCCGTAGACCCGCATCACGAAGAGCTGGCCGACCTTCTCCTCCAGCGTCATCCGCGAGACGAGAGCGCGCAGTCGCTTGTCGTCCATGGAATCGGCGGCGTACGAGGGTCCGGCGGCCGCGAGACTCGCGGTGACCCCGGCCGTGGCGGCGAGAACGGTGCGTCTGGAGGGCTGTGCGGTGCTTCCCGTGCTTCCCGTGCCGGTGTCGTGCACGTACGCTCCTTCCGGAGGTGATCCGCTCGGATCCGCTGAAGGAAACTTCCAAGAAGTCACCAATAACCGGGAAGTTTCTGCCAGTCAAGGGAAAGCACAGTAACCGCACAGGGGCCGCCACCGGCGCGGTTGGAGGGGGACGCGCCGATGGCGGTGGGGCCCGCCGGCCGCGGTACGGCGGAGAGGGTGGTCAGCGATCGCAGCCAGGAGCGAGGGCCGACACCGCACCGTGGTGACTCTCCGGGGGCCTGAGCGTTGGACGGACCGGATCCGGGCCGGGTTCCCGGCGCGGGCCGGATTCCCGGAAGTCGGGGCTCAGGGGGAAGCGGTGCTTCAACGGGGCGTGTGAGCCGACGCTTTCGGCCATTGCTCGCCCAGTACCCGCACGGTTTCCGCGATGGCCGGACGCCGTGCCGCCCCCGTCCGCCACAGCGCGTACAGCCGCCGCACCGGCATGGGGTCGAGCGGCACCTCCACCACCCCGGCGGGCAGCGCCCCGCGCCCCAGCCGGGGGATCAGCGCGACACCGAGCCCGGCCGCGACGAGGGCGATGAGCGTCGGGTTCTCCTCGGCCTGGTGGACGATGTCCGGCTCGTGCCCGGCCGTGCGCAGCGTCCGCAGCAGCCAGTCGTGGCAGACCCGCCCCGGCGGCTGGCAGATCCACCGCTCGCCGCCCAGCTCCTCCCGCCGTACGGCCGTACGCCCGGCGAAGGGATGCCCTTCGGGTACGAGCAGATCGCACAGGTCGTCCCCGATGTGCGCCTGTTCCACGCCCGGCGGGGCGGGCAGCGGCGCGATGTCCCAGTCGTGCGCGACGACGAGGTCGACGGCTCCCTTCGCCACGAGGTCGACCGACAGATGCGGGTCGACCTCGGTGAGCCGGGCGTCCAGGGCCGGGTGCCTGCGGCCCAGTTCGGCGAGCACGCCCGGCAGCAGTCCGCGTGCCGCCGAGGCGAACGCGGCGACGGTCAGCCGCCCGGCCGGCAGCCCGCGCCGCTCCTCCAGATCGGTCTCGGCCCGCTCCACGATGGCCATCAACTCCTTCGCGGTCGCGGCCAGTTGACGGGCCTCGTCGGTGAGCCGGACGCCCCGCCCCTCCCGCTCCAGCAGCACGGTCCGTGTCTCCCGCTCCAGCTTGGCGATCTGCTGGGACACCGCGGAGGGCGTGTACCCGAGCGCGAGGGCGGCGGCGCCGACGGTGCCGTGCACGGAGACGGCGTGCAGGGCGCGCAGCCGCTGGAGGTCGAGCATGGGACTCCCCGCTTCCATGGTTCAGCGATGCTTCATCCAACTCTGCAGCAATCATCGCTGGTGCTTCACGGTCGCCGGGCGTGATGCTCACGGCATGCGCCCCTCACACCTCGCTCTCGCCGTGCTGGTCGCCGCCGTCTGGGGCGTCAACTTCACGGTCATCGAGATCGGACTCGACCACTTCCCGCCCCTGCTCTTCTCGGCCCTGCGCTTCCTCGCGGCGGCCCTGCCCGCGGTGTTCTTCGTGGGCCGTCCGAAGGTGGCGTGGAAGTGGATCGTGGCGGTCGGCCTGGTCCTGGGCGTGGCGAAGTTCGGCCTGCTGTTCGTCGGCATGGACGCGGGGATGCCGGCGGGCCTGTCCTCCCTGGTCCTGCAAGTCCAGGCCGTCTTCACGGCGGCCATCGCCGCCCTCACCCTCGGCGAACGGCCCTCCCGCACCCGGCTGCTGGGCATGCTGATCGCCCTGGCGGGGATCGCCGTGGCGGCCGTGGACGAGGGCACCTCGGGCCCCCTCGGCGCCTTCGCCCTGGTCGTCGCGGCGGCGGCCTGCTGGGGCGCCTCGAACGTCCTCACCCGCAAGGCGGCACCCCCCGACTCCCTCAACTTCATGGTCTGGGTGAGCACCGTCCCCGTCCTGCCCCTGCTGGCCCTCTCCCTCCTCGTCGAGGGCCCCTCCCGCGACCTCACGGCCCTGCGCGCGATGGACTGGCAGGGCGCGGGCACGGTCGTCTACGTCGCCTGGATCACAACGGTCTTCGGCTTCGGCGCGTGGGGCCACCTCCTACGCCACCACCCTGCCTCCACGGTGGCCCCCTTCTCCCTCCTGGTCCCGGTCTTCGGGATGTCGTCGGCGGCCCTGTTCCTGGGGGAGCCGGTGAGCCCACTGCGGTGGTGCGCCGCCGCGCTGCTGGTGGGCGGGGTGGCGCTGACGTCCTGGGGTCCGGTCCGTCAGGCAGGGACCAGGATTCCCGGGTCGGCCA
The DNA here is from genome assembly GCF_018604545.1 of Streptomyces koelreuteriae. GTDB lineage: Bacteria > Actinomycetota > Actinomycetes > Streptomycetales > Streptomycetaceae > Streptomyces > Streptomyces koelreuteriae. The sequence goes on from NZ_CP075896.1 coordinate 5,383,560, forward strand.
CATGGAAGGCGCGTGCCCGGACGCCGAAACCGGTGTCGCCGTCGAGGTGACTGTCGTCGTCCCAGGTGATGAGCGCGCTCTCCGGGCCGTTGCCGAAGGCCGTGGCGGCGCACGTGTGGAACCGCTTGCCCGAATCCGCCGAGCTGACCTGGACCTTGTCGCTGAGCGAGCCGTGCGTCTCGGAGCAGATCTTGGCCATCACCGTCGGCACGGTGTCGAAGGTGTCCGCGCTCTCCTCGATCCACGTCATCAGGAAGCGCCCTTCCGGCAGATGGGACAGAGCGGGGGACGTCCGGGTGAAGCCCTGCGGGGTGCCCGCCGTGAAGTCGACTATCTCCGTGCCGTCGCCGTCGAAGATGCTCGCCGAGATCGTCGTCTGCGGTTTGCCCAGGGGGCTGTCCACGGTGCTTTCGATGCGCGTGACGACGAAATGTCCGCTGTCGAGCAGCGTGATTCCGTTGACCCCGGTGAAGTGGCCTACGTTCGGCTGGATCTCCCCGGTCAGTGGATTCCCCTCGAAATCGAAGAACCGCAGGTTGAGCCTGCGACCGCCGATGGCGAAGGGATCCGTCGACCACGCGACGACCCAGTTCCCGCCCTGGAGAACCGAGGCGGCGGGCTTCATGTGTTCGCCCTCGGTGGTGCTCACCGTGAACTCCGGTGTGGCAGGGGCCCCCTCCGAGGTGAACCGCCGCGCGCGGATGCGCTGGTCGAGCCGCGGGCTGGCCCAGGTGACCAGGACGCCACCGTCGATCATGAACGTGAGGGACGGCGGGACCTTCGGATCCGCCTCCGCCGTGACCAGCACCTCCGGTCCGGCCTTCTCACCCTCGAAGAACCGCTGGAGTTTCACGGACGGGCTGGGGCCCGGGGTGTCGAACGGGGCCTCCAGCCATACGGCGAACTGTCCGCTGAAACCCGCGGACAACACCGACGGCCACCGTGGGTGTACTCCGGGGCCCTCCGGTGGCTGCGTGCTGACCTCGAATTCGGCGTCGAGCTTGTTGCCCTGCACCCCCAGGAACTGACCCTTGACGACGAAGTCGCTTTCGTCCGTCCACAGCTCCAGGTACATGGTGCCGAGCATGGCATCGACAGCGGGCTGGACCTGGTCGCCGGCCTTCGTGGTGTTCACAAGGAAATCGGCCATGACAGCTCTCCGAATCATGAAGCGAGGGGAAGAGAGAGCGGGTTCGACCGGCCGAGTCCCTGTGAACAGCCTTTCATGCTCAGGGAGCACCTGCATCCGGAGCCGCCGTGAAGGAAATCCGGAACGCCACCGCCCCACCCGGAACATCCGGGCGGGGCGGTGTGAGCGCGGTTCAGGGCTGGGTCACAAGGTGTGTTCGACGAACCTCGCCGCCGTCTCGGTCAGGACCTCGTGGCCGTCGCGTGCCCACAAGGCGTCGTTGAACAGCTCCACTTCGATGGGGCCGGTGTACCCGGCATCCTCCACGTGGCGCTGCCACTCGCGCATGTCGATCGCGCCGTCGCCGATCTGGCCGCGGCCGGTCAGCACGCCCTCCGGGAGGGGGGTCGTCCAGTCGGCGAGCTGGAAGGTGTGGATGCGGCCGGAGGCGCCCGCGCGGGCGATCTGGGCGGGGGCGGTGTCGTCCCACCAGATGTGGTACGTGTCGACGGTGACCCCGACCTGCTGGGCGGGGAACCGTTCGGCCAGGTCCAGGGCCTGGGCCAGGGTCGACACCACGCAGCGGTCGGAGGCGTACATCGGGTGGAGCGGCTCGATGGCGAGGCGGACGCCGTGTTCCTCGGCGTACGGCCCCAGTTCGGCCAGCGCGTCCGCGATCCGTTCCCGCGCCCCGTGCAGGTCCTTCGAGCCGGCCGGGAGGCCGCCCGAGACCAGGACCAGGGTGTCCGTGCCGAGCGTCGCCGCCTCGTCGATCGCGCGGCGGTTGTCGGCCAGGGCCTCGGCCCGCTCCCGGGGGTCGATCGCGGTGAAGAAGCCACCCCGGCACAATGTCGTCACCGTCAGGCCCGCGTCCCGGACCAGCTTGGCCGTGGCCTCCAGACCGTACGACTGGACCGGCTCGCGCCACAGGCCGACGTGGGAGATGCCCGACTCGCGGCAGGAGTCGACCAGTTCCGGCATCGACAGCTGCTTGACCGTCATCTGGTTGATGGAGAAACGCGCGAGGTCCGTCACTGGTTCACCCCGTACAGGGACAGCAGGTTCTTCATCCGCTCCTGCGCCAGCTTCGGGTCGGGGAACAGACCGAGGCCGTCGGCGAGTTCGTACGCCTTCGCGAAGTGCGGGAGCGAGCGGGCCGACTGCAGGCCGCCGACCATCGTGAAGTGCGACTGGTGGCCCGCGAGCCAGGCCAGGAACACCACGCCCGTCTTGTAGAAGCGGGTCGGGGTCTGGAAGAGGTGGCGGGACAGGGCGACCGTGGGGTCGAGGAGCGCGCGGAATCCCGCGACGTCCCCCGTGTCGAGCACCCGGACCGCCTCCGCCGCCAGCGGCCCCAGCGGGTCGAAGATGCCGAGCAGGGCGTGGCTGAAGCCCTGTTCGTCGCCCGCGATCAGCTCGGGGTAGTTGAAGTCGTCGCCGGTGTAGCAGCGCACCCCGTCGGGCAGCCGGCGGCGCAGGTCCACCTCGCGCTGGGCGTCCAGCAGGGAGACCTTGATGCCGTCGACCTTGTCGGGGTGCGCGGCGATGACCTCCAGGAAGGTGTCCGTGGCCGCGTCCAGGTCGGACGAGCCCCAGTAGCCCTCCAGCGCCGGGTCGAACATCGGGCCGAGCCAGTGCAGTACGACCGGTTCGGCGGACTGGCGGAGCAGATGGCCGTAGACCTCCAGGTAGTCCTCGGGGCCCGAGGCGGCCGCAGCGAGCGCCCGGGACGCCATCAGAATGGCCTGGGCGCCGGAGGCCTCCACCAGCGCGAGCTGCTCCTCGTAGGCCGCGCGGACCTCGGCGAGGGACGCCGGGCCGGTGAGCTGGTCGGTGCCCACGCCGCAGGCGATGAGGCCGCCCACAGCCTTGGCCTCGGCGGCCGACCGGCGGATCAGTTCCGCCGCTCCCGCCCAGTCCAGGCCCATGCCGCGCTGCGCGGTGTCCATGGCCTCGGCGACCCCCAGCCCGTGCGACCACAGATGGCGGCGGAAGGCGAGGGTGGCGTCCCAGTCGACGGCGGCGGGCGAGTCGGGGGAGACGTCCGCGAACGGGTCGGCGACGACGTGCGCTGCCGAGAAGACCGTGCGGGAGGTGAGCGGGGAGCCGGTGGTGAGGGCGAGGGGTTCCTGGCGGGGCTCGTATGCCCTCAGGGCCCCGCTCGCGTCCGGGAGCTGGATGGTCACAGCGAGATCTCCGGTACGTCGATACGACGGCCCTCGGCCGAGGACGCGAGACCCAGCTCGGCGAGCTGCACACCGCGGGCACCGGCCAGCAGGTCCCAGTGGTAGGGCGCGTCGGCGTAGACGTGCCGCAGGAACAGCTCCCACTGGGCCTTGAAGCCGTTGTCGAACTCGGCGTTGTCCGGGACCTCCTGCCACTGGTCGCGGAAGACCTCCGTGGCGGGGATGTCCGGGTTCCAGACCGGCTTGGGGGTGGCCGAGCGGTGCTGCACGCGGCAGTTGCGCAGGCCCGCGACCGCCGAGCCCTCGGTGCCGTCGACCTGGAACTCCACCAGCTCGTCGCGGTTGACGCGCACGGCCCAGGAGGAGTTGATCTGGGCGATGGCGCCGCCCTCCAGCTCGAAGACACCGTAGGCGGCGTCGTCGGCGGTGGCGTCGTACGGCTTGCCGTTCTCGTCCCAGCGCTGCGGGATGTGGGTGGCGGTGAGGGCCTGGACGGACTTCACGCGGCCGAACAGCTCGTGCAGCACGTACTCCCAGTGCGGGAACATGTCGACGACGATGCCGCCGCCGTCCTCGGCACGGTAGTTCCAGGACGGGCGCTGGGCGTCCTGCCAGTCGCCCTCGAAGACCCAGTAGCCGAACTCGCCGCGCACGGACAGGATCCGCCCGAAGAAGCCGCCGTCGATGAGGCGCTTCAGCTTCAGCAGGCCGGGGAGGAAGAGCTTGTCCTGGACGACGCCGTGCTTGATGCCGGCCTCGTCCGCCAGCCGGGCCAGGTCCAGGGCCCCGGCGAGGCCGGTGGCGGTCGGCTTCTCGGTGTAGATGTGCTTGCCGGCCGCGATGGCCTTCTTCAGGGCCTCCTCGCGGGCCGAGGTCACCTGGGAGTCGAAGTAGATGTCCACGGTCTCGTCGGCGAGGACCGCGTCCAGGTCGGTCGAGACGTGCTCCAGCCCGTGCCGCTCGGCCAGCGCCCGAAGCGCGTGCTCGCGGCGGCCGACCAGGATCGGCTCGGGCCACAGCACGGTGCCGTCGCCGAGGTCGAGGCCGCCCTGCTCGCGCAGGGCGAGGATGGAACGGACCAGGTGCTGGCGGTAGCCCATGCGCCCGGTCACGCCGTTCATGGCGATACGCACCGTCTTGCGTGTCACGTCTTTCCCTTCGTACGCGGTCGTCGCGCCGCGTACGCCCACTGGTGAGCGTTGCAGCAAGCGCTTTCTACATACGGAGAAGCTAGCCTCTGAACCGTGGTCTGGACAAGACCGTGACCAGGACGAGTTGTTCGAGGGGGCGAACAACCGGGGGTCGGGGGCTTAAGGTCTGGTCGGAACCTTGGCCATGGATTCGGTGAGGCCGGGGCCGTCGGCCTGCTCGGAACCGTTGTGACGGGTCCGGGTGTGTACAAGGGCGACGACGAGATGCACGACCGGAGGACGACGAGATGACGGTGACCCTGGCGGACGTGGCGGCCCGCGCGCAGGTCTCGCCCGCGACGGTGTCGCGCGTGCTGAACGGGAACTACCCCGTTGCCGCCTCCACCCGTGAGCGGGTGCTGAAGGCCGTGGACGAGCTGGACTATGTGCTCAACGGACCCGCGAGCGCCCTGGCCGCCGCCACCTCCGACCTGGTCGGGATCCTGGTGAACGACATCGCCGACCCCTTCTTCGGGATCATGGCGAGCGCGATCCAGGCCGAGATCGGCGGCCCGGGCGGCCGTGCGGGCGGGGAAAGACTCGCGGTGGTCTGCAACACGGGCGGCTCCCCGGAGCGGGAGCTGACGTATCTCACGCTGCTGCAGCGCCAGCGTGCGGCGGCCGTGGTGCTGACCGGCGGGGCGATCGAGGACGCGGAGCACAAGGCGGCCATGGACGCGAAGCTGCGCAAGCTCGCCGACGCCGGGACGCGGGTGGTGCTGTGCGGGCGGCCGCCGGCGCCGGAGACCGGGGCGATCGCGCTGACCTTCGACAACCGCGGGGGCGGCCAGGAACTCACCGAGCACCTGATCGGCCTCGGCCACCGGCGGCTCGGCTACATCGCGGGCCCCGAGGAGCGGACCACGACCCGCCACCGACTGGAGGGCCACCGGGCCGCGCTCGCCGCGCACGGCATCGAGGAGGACTCCCGGTGGACCGTGCACGGCCGCTACGACCGCAGGTCCGGCTACGAGGCGACGCTGGAGCTGCTCCGGCGTGACCCGTCCCTGACGGCGGTCGTCGCAGCGAACGACTCCGTCGCGCTGGGGGCGTGCGCGGCGCTGCGCGACTCCGGGCGGCGGATCCCCGAGGACGTGTCGGTGGCCGGCTTCGACGACCTGCCCTTCAGCATCGACGCGGTGCCTTCGCTCACGACGGTCCGGTTGCCGCTGGCGGAGGCCGGGGCACGGGCCGGGCGGATCGCGATGGGCCGCGAGGAGGCGCCGCCCGGGGGGATCGCCTCGGTGCGGGGGGAGTTGATGGTGCGGGGGTCCTCCGGGGTGCCGCGGGTTTCTTAGTCCTGGGGGTTGCTGCCCGGGTCTGCTGGGGGTGCCGCGAGTTTCCCGGTGCTGGGCGTCGCCGCCCGGCCCTGCTGGGGGCTGCCGCCCCCAGGCCCCCGCTTCGGCCTGAATGGCCTCGTCCTCAAGCGCCGGACGGGCTGGAGTGTCGCTGATCGGCGTTGTTCGCGTGCACGCCGGACGGGCTGGAGTGTGGCTGGTCGGCGTTGTTCGCGTGCACGCCGGACGGGCTGACAGTCGCCGTGAATCCGAACAGATCCGGCACCCCGTCCCGCGGCCCCGCCTCCACCGTCCGTTCGATGCGCAGGCCCGCTGTCACCGCCCCGTTGAGCAGTTCGGCGAGTGGGACGTGCCAGGCGCCGAGGCGGGCGCGGACGCCGGTGGTGTTCCAGGAGGCGAAGGTGTGGGACCGGTCGGCGTACCCGGTGTCGATCACCGTCCTGGACACGTCCTGGCGGTCGGCGAAGGCGCCGACGAAGCAGGGGTGCACTCCGAGGTGGACGAAACGGCCGCCGGGGGCCAGCACGCGGCCGATCTCGCGGAGCACGGCGGCGTAGTCGGGCACATCCGTGCTGGCGAGGACGCACACCGCGGCGGGCACCGAGCCGTCGGCCAGGGGCAGTGCGGTCGCGTCGGCGACGGCCACGGGCAGGCGCTCGGCGGCATGGCGGAGCTGGTTGCGGGAGAGGTCGACACCGACGGGGCTCCAGCCCAGGTCGGCCACGGTCGGCGCGTGGGCGCCGGTGCCGCAGCACACGTCGAGGCAGGTGCTGCCGTCGCCGCGGCCCAGCAGGTCGGCGAGGGTGGCGTGGACGCGGCGGATGTAGTCGCTGCCCGCCGGAGACATCAACGCGTTGTACCAATCGGCGTGTTCGTCGTACACCGCCGTCGTCCTCGAGGTCACCATGGCCCGGACGCTAACGCCCCCGCACCCGCCCAGGAGACGCGTTCGCCGCGAGCGTGACGCACACGGCCGCACACGACTGCCCCGGCGGCGATGAGTTTCGCGTCGTAGGCCGGTCTGCAGTGCCGTCATCGCCCGAGCGAGAAAGCGGAGTGAGTCCCATGCGCATCGTGATCACCGAGTTCATCAGCCTGGACGGCGTCGTACAGGCGCCCGGCGGGCCGCAGGAGGACACCGACGGGGGTTTCGCGCACGGCGGCTGGTCGCACCCGTACTTCGACGAGGAGGTGCTGGGCGGCGCCTTCGACGCCGGTCTCGGCGGTGCCGAGGCGCTGCTGTTCGGGCGGCGGACATGGCAGACGATGGCGGGGGCCTGGCCCGAGCGGGCCGGGGACCCCTTCGCCGACCGGATGAACTCCCTGAAGAAGTACGTCGTCTCCAGCACGCTCGCCGAAGCCGATCTCACCTGGAACAACAGCTCCCTCATCCCCGGCGACCAGGCCGTGGCCCGGATCCGCGAGCTGCGCGAGACCGAGGGCGGCGACCTCGCGATGATGGGCAGCCCGACCCTCGTACGGACGCTGCTGTCCGAGGGCCTCGTCGACGAGCTCCAGCTCATCGTCATGCCGGTGCTCCTCGGCGGCGGCAAGACGATCTTCCCCGGGGACGGCGCGAAGCGCCCGATGGAACTGGTCTCCACGACCACCGCCAAGACCGGCGCCCAGGTGTGCGTGTACCGGCCTGCGGCCCCGACGGAGGGCTAGCCTCCGATGTCCTGGACGGTCTAGGCTCGGCTCCAGCAGATCTCTGACTGAGTCAACTATCGACCGACGATCGACACCGGGGCGTGGCCCATGACCGTCCAGGACATCCGCTCCTTCAACCGCTTCTACACGAACGTCATCGGCGCGCTCGACTACGGTCGGCACCTCTACGCCCCCTACACCCTCACCGAGTCCCGCGTGCTCTACGAGCTGGCCCACGCGCCGCGCACCGACGCCGCCGACCTACGGGGCCAGCTGCACCTGGACGCCGGATACCTGAGCCGCATCCTGAACAAGTTCGAGGAGGACGGGCTGATCGAGCGCGGCCCGTCCGAGAAGGATCCGCGCCGCCGCCGCATCACCCTCACCGCACCAGGCCGCGAGGCCGCCGCGCTGCTCGACGAGCGGGCGAGAGAAACGGTCGGGTCGCTGCTGGACACCGTGCGCGCCGAGGACCGGCCCCGGTTGGGGGACGCTCTGCGGACGGTCCGGGAGCTTCTCGGCGACGGCCGGGCACCCCGCCCCGAGGACGTCGTCCTGCGCGAGCCCGCCCCCGGCGACCTCGGCTGGATCGTGCAGCGCAACGCCGCGCTGTACGCCGCCGAGTACGGCTTCAACGCCGACTACGAGGGCCTGGTCGCCCGGATCGTCGCGGACTACGGCGAGGACCACGACCCGCATCTGGAGCGCACCTGGATCGCCGAGCTGGACGGGCGGCCCGTGGGGTGCGTGATGTGCGTACGGGACGACGCCCCTGGGACCGCCCGGCTCCGGCTGCTGCTCGTCGAGCCGGACGCGCGCGGCCTGGGCATCGGCGACCGGCTGGTGGGAGCCCTCGTCGACTTCGCCCGCGAGGTCGGCTACCGCGAGGTCGTCCTGTGGACCAACGACATCCTCGGCGCGGCCCGCCGCATCTACCAGCGCCACGGCTTCGCCCTGGTCGCGGAGAAACCGCACCGCTCCTTCGGCCGGGACCTGACCGGCCAGGACTGGCGGTTGGATCTTCACGCAACACCTGACTGATGAAGGGGAGTCGCGGGCGTGGGTGCCGGGTAGGGTCCGTCCACATGAAGCTGGCGTTCTCCACCCTCGGTGTCCCCGGCATGCCCTTGCCCGACGTCCTGCGGCTCGCGACCGCGCACGGCTACCACGGCGTGGAGCTGCGCACCCACGCGGAGGAACCGGTCCACCCCGGCCTCGGCCCCGCCGAACGGGCCGAGGTCGCGGCCGAGTTCAAGGGGTCGGGCGTAGAGATCCTCGGCCTCGCGGGATACGCGCGCGTCGCCGCGCCGGGCGACGACGAACCCGTCCTGGCCGAGATCCGTGCCCTCCTCGACCTGGCCCGTGACCTCGGCGCCCCGTACATCCGTGTCTTCCCCGGCGGCGACCTGGACGTCCAGACCCCCGAGGAGGCCGACGCGACGGCCGCCCGGCGGCTCGGCACGGCCGCCGAGTACGCCAACGACCTGGGCGTACGCATCCTTCTCGAAACCCACGACTCCCACCGCACCGCCGCCGACGCGATGCGCGTCCTCGGCCTCGTCGGCCACCTCCAGGTCGGCGCGCTCTGGGACGTCATGCACACCTGGCTCGGCGGCGAACAGCCCTCCGAGACCTACGCGGCGCTCTCCCCCCACCTCGGCTACGTCCAGGTCAAGGACATCGCCTCCGCCGAGGACACCACCCCCCTGCCCCTCGGCGCGGGCGTCCTCCCCCTCGCCGAGTGCGTCGAAGTCCTCTCCCGCCACAACTGGGACGGCTGGCTGTGCTGGGAGTACGAGAAGCGCTGGTACGAGTCGGCGGCCCCCCTGCCCGACCTGCTCCAAGCGGGCCGCGAACACCTGGGCAGGCTGCTGAACGACTCGGCGTGACGGGGCACCTCCCATGACGCCGACACTGCACACCCCCCGCCTCCTCCTGGACCCCTACACCCCGGAGGACGAAGAGCGCTTCGTCGCCCTGTTCCAGGACACCCGGGTGTCCCGCTGGATGGGCGACGGACCGGCGTCCGAACCGGAGGACCGGGCCCTGTTCGGGCGGATCTTCACCAAGGTCTACTCCCAGGACCTGTTCGACGTGTGGGCGGTCCGGCGCGACGGGATTCTCGTCGGGCACGCGGAGATCAAGCGGACCGACGAGGTGGACGGCCACGAGATCGTCTACGCGCTGGCTCCCGAGGCCTGGGGCGGCGGCCTCGGGACGGAACTGGCCGAGGCGCTCGTGGCATACGGGTTCCGGACGCTCGGGCTCAGGGAGGTCCACGCCACCGTGGACGCGCGGAACACGGCCTCGCTGCACCTCCTCGGCAGGATCGGATTCGCCCACGTCAGGGACGTCGAGGAGGACGACGGGAGTCTCACCCGGGTGCTGACCCGACCGGTGCGGTGATCTTCGCAAGAATCCGGCAAGAATTTCTTACCCGACCGTGCAACCCTTTGCCCCCGACGGCGGTCGTACATGGTGTCAGGACTTCTGGGGGGAGATCTGGGGGGATCGCGGGGGATCCTGACGGGAGGGGAAAAGCCGAGGGGGCCCGGTCGACGGACCGGGCCCCCTCGAAACTTTTCAGGGCCACCGAGCGAGCCGTTCAAGGCCTCAGAAGAAGACGCCGCACCTCAGCAGCACATTCGCGTACGGCCGCGCCTCGCCCGTGCGGACGACCAGCCGCGCACCCGCCGACAGCTCCTTGAGCCGCTCGTGCGAGACGAGGTCCAGCGACGGGAAGTGGGTCTCCAGCAGCTCCGAGGCCTCCGGGTTGGCGTCCCGTACCTCCGTCGCCGCCGTCGCGCCCTCGATCACCAGCTCGGCCAGCAGCCCCTCCACCACCTCTGCGAACCCCGGCACCCCGGCCCGGAAGGCCAGGTCCACCACCCGGGGACCGTCCGGGATCGGCATGCCCGCGTCGCACACCAGCACCCCGTCCCCATGGCCCAGCTCGGCCAGCGCACCGGCGAGGTGACGGTTCAGTATTCCGGCCTTCTTCACAGCGCAGCGACCTCCGCCGCCGTAGGGAAGGACGCCTGCGCGCCCTCCTTCGTCACGGTCGCCGCCCCGACCCTCGCCGCGTACGCCGCCGCCTCCGCCAGGGACTCGCCCGCCCCCAGCCGGGTGGCCAGCGCCGCGGTGAACGCGTCTCCCGCGCCGGTCGTGTCCACGGCGTCCACCTTCACGGACGCGACCCGGGAGACCCCCTCCGAGGAGGCCACCAGCGCGCCTTCCCCGCCCAGCGTCACCACCACCGACCGCGGCCCCTTCGCCAGCAGGATCCGGGCCCAGTCCTCCGGGCTGTCCCCCACGGCGGACGAACCCAGGATCACCTTCGCCTCGTGCTCGTTGACGATCAGCGGGTCGCAGGCCGCCAGCACCTCCGACGGAAGGGGGCGCGGCGGCGACGGGTTCAGGACGAAACGGCTGTCCGGAGCAAGGTTCCGTACGACCGCCACCACCGTCTCCAGCGGGATCTCCAGCTGCGCCGACACCACCCGGGAGCTCTGGAAGAGGCACGCGGCGGCGCTCACGTCCTCCGGGGCCAGCCGGCCGTTCGCGCCCGGCGAGACGACGATGCTGTTGTCCCCGGACGGGTCGACCGTGATCAGGGCGACCCCGGTCGGCGCGCCGCCCACCAGGACACCCACCGTGTCCACACCGGCGTCCCGCTGCGACTCCAGCAGCAGACGGCCGTGCGCGTCGTCGCCTACCCGGGCCAGCAGCGCCGTACGGGCTCCGAGCCGGGCGGCGGCGACCGCCTGGTTCGCGCCCTTGCCGCCCGGGTGGACGGCCAGGTCGGAGCCGAGCACGGTCTCGCCGGCACCGGGCCGGCGCTCGACACCGATCACCAGGTCGGCGTTGGCCGACCCCACGACCAGGAGGTCGTAGTCGTACATGAGTGGTCTCCCCACGTGAGTGACAGGGCCGGGCGGGCCCATGTGCTGGGTGCCGCCCGGCCGTTCCCCTATGCCGGTGATGTCGGAGACATCGGCGATGTCAGCCGCTGAAGCCGGCCACGTTCTCCTTCGTGACCACCTTCACCGGCACCTTCACCGTCTCCTCGACCTTCTTGCCCTTCAGTGCCTTCAGCGCGTTGTCCACGGCGATCTTCCCGAGCTGCGAGGGCTGCTGCGCCACCGACGCGTACAGGCTGCCGCCCTCGACCGCCTTCAGTCCGTCGGGCGTGCCGTCGAAGCCGACCACCGAGACCGACTTGCCGGCCTTGGAGCCCAGGGCCTTGATCGCGCCGAGGGCCATCTCGTCGTTCGCGGCGATGACGCCCTGGACGTCCGGGTGGGCCTGGAGCAGGTTCGACATGACGTCGAGGCCCTTGGTGCGGTCGAAGTCGGCGGGCTGCTGGGCGACGACCTGGATGCCCGGGAAGGCCTTCAGCCCCTTCTCGAAGCCCGCGGCCCGCTCGCGGGCGGCGGAGGTGCCCGCCTGGCCCTGGAGGATCACGATCTTGCCCTTGCCGCCGAGCTTCTCGCCGATCGACTTCGCGGCGAGTTCACCACCGGCGACGTTATCGGAGGCGACCAGCGTGTCCAGCGTGGCGTTGTTGACGACACGGTCCACGGCGATGACCGGGATATCCGCCTTGTCGGCGGCCTTCACCGAGTTGCTGGCGGCGTCCGAGTCCACCGGGTTGACGATGATCGCGCCGAGCCCGGAGCTGGTGAAGTTCTGCAGCTGGTTGGCCTGCTGGGAGGCGTCGTTCTGCGCGTCCGTGACGGTCAGGTCGATGCCCAGCTTCTTCGCCTCGGCCTCGGCGCCCGCCCGGATCTGCACGAAGAAGGGGTTGTTGAGGGTGGACAGCGACAGGCCCATCTTCGGGGCGCTGGTGGCGGAGGAGCCGTTGTGCAGGAAGGACGTGGCGCCGACGATCGCGACGGTGACGACGGCCGCGAGCCCGTACGTCGCCGCCTGCTTGCCCTTGCCTCCTTGCGAGGAACCGGCCGCCCCCGCGGTCGCCCCCGCCTTGCGGCGGGCGGTGTCGAGGAGCACGGCCAGCGCGATGACGACGCCGATGACGACCTGCTGCCAGAACGCCGAGACGTTCAGCAGGTTCAGCCCGTTGCGCAGCACGGCCAGGATCAGCGCGCCGATCAGCGTCCCGGACGCCTTGCCCGTACCGCCCGCGAGGGAGGCACCGCCGATGACGACCGCCGCGATGGCGTCCAGTTCGTAGCCGTCGGCGGCCTGCGGCTGCGCGGAGGACAGCCGGGCGGCGAGGACGACACCGGCGACGGCGGCGAAGACGCCGGACAGCGCGTAGATGGCGAGTTTCTGCTTCTTCACGCGCAGGCCGGACAGCCGCGCGGCCTCCTCGTTGCCGCCGATCGCGTACATCGAGCGGCCGATGTAGGTACGGCCGAGCACGAACGCCGCGATCAGACCCATCACGATCATGACCAGGACGGGCACGGGCAGCCAGCCGCCGAGCGTGTCGCCGAGGTGGGAGACCGAGTCGGGCAGGGCGATCGGGGAGCCCTCGGAGATGACCAGGGAGAGGCCGCGGGCGACCGACAGCATGGCCAGCGTCGCGATGAACGGCGGCAGCTTGCCGTAGGAGATCAGGATGCCGTTGACCAGGCCGCACGCGATACCGGTGGCTATGACCAGCAGGACGGCGACGAAGACGGGGACGCCCGCCGAGGTGGCGGTCCACGCGAGCACCGTGGCCGACAGCGCGGCGACCGAGCCCACCGACAGGTCGATGCCCGCCGAGACGATCACGAAGGTCACACCGAAGGCGAGGATGGCGGTCACGGCCGCCTGGACGCCGACGTTGAGGAGGTTGTCGGCCGTCAGGAAGTCGCCGGACAGCGCCGACATCGCGATGACGAGGACGATGAGCGCGGTGAGCGCGCCGTTGTCGAGCAGCAGGCGGCGCAGGCCCCCCGAGGCGGCTCCCGCGCCCGTCGTGCTCTTGAGCGTGTCAGTGGCCACGGGAGGCCTCCTTGTCTGTGCTGGGGTTGCTTACTGCGAGCGCCATCACGGCGTCCTGGGTGGCCTCGTCGGCGGAGAGCTCACCCGCGATCCGGCCCTGGGCCATCACCAGCACCCGGTCGCTCATGCCGAGCACCTCGGGCAGATCGCTGGAGATCATGAGTACGGCGGCACCGGCCGCCGTCAGTTCGTTGACGAGCTGGTAGATCTCGACCTTGGCGCCGACGTCGATACCGCGCGTCGGCTCGTCGAGGATCAGCACCTTGGTGTCGGCGAGCAGCCACTTGCCGATGACGACCTTCTGCTGATTGCCGCCGGACAGCGTGCGCACGTGCTGGCCGAGGCCCGCCATCCGCACCCCGAGCTGCTCGGCGATCCGGGCCGCGGCCTCCCGCTGCCCCTTGAGGTCGACGAGCCCCGCACGCGTGGCCGACCGCAGCGTCACCAGGCCGAGGTTCTCCTCGACCGACGCGTCCAGCACCAGGCCCTGGCCCTTGCGGTCCTCGGGGATGAGGCCGATGCCGGCGGTCATGGCGGCGTTGACGTCGTGCCCCTTCAGCGCGGCCCCGGAGACCTTCACGGTCCCCTTGTCGTACGGATCGGCCCCGAAGACCGCCCGCACGACCTCGGTACGACCGGCGCCGACCAGCCCGGCGATACCGACGACCTCACCGGCCCGCACCTCGAAGCCGACGTCGTGGAAGACCCCGTCCCGGGTCAGCCCCTCGACGGTGAGCAGCGCGTCGCCCTTCTCGGGCCGCTCGCGCGGGTACTGCTGCTCGATCGACCGACCCACCATGAGCCGCACGAGCTCGTCCTCGGGGGTGGAGGCGGGCACCTGGCCGACGCTCTTCCCGTCCCGGATGACCGTGACCCGGTCGCCCAGGGCGGCGATCTCCTCCAGATGGTGCGTGATGAAGACGATCCCGACGCCGTCCTCGCGGAGCTTGCGCACGATCGCGAAGAGCTTCTCGACCTCCTCGGAGGTGAGCACGGCGGTCGGCTCGTCCATGATCAGCACACGCGCGTCGAGGCTCAGCGCCTTGGCGATCTCCACCATCTGCAGGCGCGCGATACCGAGTTCACGCACCCGTGCGCGCGGAGAGACGCTGACCCCGACGCGCTTCAGCAGCACCTCGGCGTCGGCCTCCATCCGCCCCCGGTCGATCATCCCGAACCGGCGCGGCTGGCGCCCCAGGAAGATGTTCTCGGCGACCGTCAGGTCGGGGACGAGGTTGAACTCCTGGTAGATGGTGGCGATCCCGAGCCGCTCGGAGTCCTGCGCACCCTGGATGCGCGTCTCCTCGCCGCCGACCAGGATCCGTCCGGCGTCGGGGGTGTAGGCGCCGGAGAGCATCTTGATGAGGGTGCTCTTGCCCGCGCCGTTCTCACCGAGCAGCACATGCACCTCGCCCCGGCGCAGGTCGAAGTCCACGCTGTCCAGCGCGACCACACCCGGGAAGGTCTTCCGTATGCCCTCGATGCGCAGCAACTCGTCCGCGTTGCTCACGTCTGGCTCCTGTTCGTTACGGGGGACGGCTCCAAAGAGTCCGGTTGCTCGCCGCACGAGCGGCGTACGACGAGCCGGGCGGGGAGGGTGACGGACTCCCCGGGCCGGCCCTCGATCCGGGCGACCAGCGCGCGCACTGCGGCACGCCCCAGCTCACCCGTCGGCTGGGCGATGGCGGTGATGGGCGGATCGGTGTGCACGAACCACGGGATGTCGTCGAACGCGGCCAGCGCGATGTCCTCCGGCACCCGCACGCCACGCGCGCGTACGGCGTCCAGCGCGCCGAGCGCCATCAGGTTGTCGGCCGCGAACACGACCTCGGGCGGCTCGGCCAGGTCGAGGAACCCTTCGGTGACCCGGCGCCCGCTCTCGGCCTGGAAGTCGCCCTGCCCTATGTAGGCGTCGGGCAGTTCGAGGCCGTACGCGCCGAGCGCCTCCCGGAAGGCCTCCACGCGCTCCCGGCCGGTCGTGGTCGCCGCCGGGCCCGCGATGATCGCGAGCCGCCGGTGGCCGAGCCCGTGCAGATGCGCCACGAGATCCCGTACGGCACTCCGGCCGTCCGCCCGCACCACCGGCACGTCCACGCCCGGGATCCACCGGTCCACGAACACCATGGGCGTCCCGGCCCGCGCGGCGTCCAGCATCAGCGGCGAGCCGCCGTCCGTGGGGGAGACGAGCAGCCCGTCGATGCGCCGGTCCAGCAGGTTCCGTACGTGGTGGTCCTGGAGGTCGGGCCGCTCGTCGGCGTTGCCGATGATGACGCTGTAGCCCAGCGCGCGGGCCTCCTCCTCGACGGAGCGGGCCAGTGCGGTGAAGTAAGGGTTCAGTACGTCGCTGATGACCAGGCCGAGGGTCTGGGTCTTCTCGGTGCGCAGGGAGCGGGCGACGGCGTTCGGGCGGTAGCCCAGGGCCCCGACGGCGGCCAGCACGCGTGCGCGTGCCTCGGCGCTGACCGACGGGTGGTCGTTCAGGACGCGCGAGACCGTGGCGACGGACACGCCGGCCTCGGCAGCGACGTCCTTGATACTGGCCACCGCCGCTCCACCTCCTTGTGGATCAGTCGTGGGAGCCCTGCTGGAGGGCTCGTGGAATCGATTACATCGACGGGTGGATGGAATCGATTACACGCCGGTAAATCAAGACCCCCGGGGCACGTCGCAACCGGATCGTGATGTCGCGGGAGGCTCCCTGCCGGTCCAGGGTGGAAGGAGGAGGTCCGTTTCCAGGGCGAGCGGAGGAGCCATGACGGCGGCGACCCGGAACGACGTACCCGTCGCCCTCGGCGGCGACGGTGTAGAGGTGCGCAACATGCCCATCGGGGGCGATATGTCGGTCAGCTACATCAGCCTGCCGCAGGGCACGGACATGGGCCCGGCCCTCAAGGGCCTGCCCGACGACGCGTGCCAGTGCCCCCACTGGGGCTATGTGCTGAAGGGCCGGATCCGGATGCGCACGGCGTCCGGCGAGGAGGAGTACGAGGCGGGGCAGGCGTACTACTGGCCTCCGGGCCATGTACCGCTCGCGCTGGCGGACAGCGAACTGGTGGAGTTCTCCCCGACCGACGAATTCAAGCAGGTGATCGATCACGTGGTGGCGCAGTCCGGGTGAGACGGGCAGGGGGTTCCCCAGGGGCCGATGAGTTTCGCCGGCCGGAGGGGTCCACCCCTCATCGTCCGGTCCCCTCGACGTCTCGTCGATCACAGGAGGAGCCCCGTGCCTCAGCTACTGCGCGTGCAGAACTTCAACGTCTCCAGCGACGGATTCGGCGCCGGTGAGAACCAGAGCCTTGAGCGGCCGTTCGGCCACGCCGACCCCGGCACGATGTTCGCGTGGGCCGGGGCGACGGCGAGCTGGCCGAACCGTACCGACCCTGGCGGCAGCCGCGGCCTCGACGACTACCTCACACGCGACTTCGCCCACAATATCGGCGCCGAGATCATGGGCCGCAACAAGTTCGGCCCCCAGCGCGGCCCCTGGCAGGACCACGAGTGGCAGGGCTGGTGGGGCGACGAACCGCCCTTCCACACCCCGGTCTTCGTGATGACCCACCACCAGCGTCCCTCCTTCACCCTCTCCGACACCACGTTCCACTTCGTCACCGGCGACCCGACCGACGTCCTCGCCCAGGCCCGGGAAGCGGCCCAGGGCAAGGACGTCCGCCTCGGGGGAGGGGCCGCCACCATCCGGGAGTTCTTGGACGCGGACTTGGTCGACACGCTGCACGTGGCGGTCTCGCCGGGGGTGAAACTCGGGTCCGGCTCACGGCTCTGGGAGTCGCCCGACGAGCTACTGGACCGCTTCCACTGCGATGTCGTACCGAGCCCGAGCGGGGTGACGCACCACCTGTTCTGGCGACGGTGAGGGACGGTGAGGCGAGTGGAGCGTTCGGGACAACGGGGGGTCCGTGTACCTGGGCTTTCGGGGTCGCGGGCGGCCCGATCGCTCCACTTTCCACGTCCCCGGTGCGTCACTAACCGACCCGCTGCATCGCTTTCCGGTGCCGTTCCGCCATAGCGGCTCCGGACTCGCGGCGGGCCATCCTGCGCAGGACGGAGGGCGCGAGGAGCAGCCCGGCGATTGCCCAGGCGGCCAGCACGCCCGCTGTCTCCAGGGGCCGCCAGGACTCGCCGATCTCGGCGGCGACCGCGTCGGTCGGCAGCAGCGCCGAGCGGAGACCGAGGCCGAGCCAGTACACGGGGAAGATCTGCCCGACGGTCTGCAGCCACTCGGGCAGCTTCGACAGAGGGAAGTAGATGCCGGAGATCACGACGAGTCCCATCACCGGAAGCATCAGCAACCCGACCGTGCGCGGACTGTCGACGAGTGAGCCGATGACAGCGCCCATCGGCAGGGTCGCCAGGAGACCCAGCGGCACCACCCACACCAGCGTCAGCAACGCTCCACCGCCCTGCTGAGCAACCCCGTGTACCAGGAACAGGCCCACGGCGAAGGGGAGTGCCATGGAGACGAGAGCTGTCCCCGAGACCATGATGATCTTGCCGACCAGGTGGCCGACCATGCCGTGGGGCACGGCCTTGGCCCGCAGCAGGGTGCCGTCCTCGCGCTCGGTCGCGAGGAGTTGCGCCGTGGTCATCATCCCGGTGAACGCGAGCGTCATCCCCAGCATGCTCGGCAGCATGAACGCGCCGACCGAGATGCCGGCGCCCTTCAGCGGATCGTCCCTGACCAGGAACAGCGGCACCATGAGCAGAACCGTCCAGAGCACGTAACCGAAAACGTCCTGGCCGGTGGTGAAGGTCTGCCGGAGTTCCGTCCAGCCGCGCCGCACTCCCACCACCGCCGCGTGCCACACCGGACTCATCGCGATCCCTCCCCGAAAGCGTGCACCGCTCGCTCTTCGGGAACGCTCCCCGTCTCGAGCTCCCGCACCATCGTCAGGTAGGTGTCCTCCAGGCTCGCCCGGCGCACCTCCAGTCCGCCGATCGCCTCGCCGTGCTCCTCGAACAGCCGACGGACGAACCCGGTGGGCTCGGCCGTCGTCTCCTCGAAGGGCTGTCCGTCCCGCGTCCAGCGCACGGTGGCCTCCGCCGATGCCTGCCGCGACAGTTCCTCGGCCGAGCCGTCGGCCACGATCCGGCCACCGGCCAGAATGAGGATCCGGTCGGCGAGCTTCTCCGCCTCGGCAAGGTCGTGCGTGGTCAGCAGCACAGTGGTGTTCTCGTCCGCCAGCCCGCGTACCAGGCCGTGGAACTCGTTCCTCGCCTCCGGGTCCAGACCCGCCGTCGGCTCGTCCAGGAACAGCACCTCAGGTCTGCCCACGATGCCGACGGCCACGTCGAAACGCCTGCGCTGCCCGCCGGACAGAGTTCCGATCCGCTTGTCCGCTTGCTCGGTCAGCCCCACTGCGGCGAGGAGTTCGTCGACGTCCCACGGCCGCCGCACGAGGGCGGTGGAGTACGGCGCGTAGTACGAGCCGAGATGGGCCAGCAGTTCCCGCACCCGCCACTTGCCGTGGTCGCGCCAGGACTGCAACACGATGCCCAGGCGCGCACGCCACCGCTCGTCCCCGTCGGCGGGATCGGCGCCGAGGACGGTCACGTCACCGGCGGAACGTATCCGGAAGCCTTCCAAGACCTCGATCGTGGTCGTCTTGCCCGCGCCGTTCGGGCCGAGCAGCAGGACGACTTCGCCTCGCCGGGCCGTGAAGCCGACACCCTTCAATACGTCCTGGCCGCGGTAGCGCATCCGCAGATCCCGTACGTCGATGACGGTGTCGCTCTCTGGCGGTGGGCTGTTCCCAGCCCCGGATAAGGCGTGAGTGGTCGTCATCGGTGTTCCCCCGTCGCTCTCGTGGTCCGTCTTGCGGGAACAGGGGCCGGAGGCCGTGCCGCCGTCCGTGGTCATGGGACGTGTCTGCGGCTGTGGCTGCCGTTGCCACCCGGCAGCAGCCGTTCGGGCCCTCCCGGGCGAACACATTACCGAACGGTTCAGGTATCTCACCCTGTTCCACTGCCCCGGCGAACGTTCCTGGTCAGAGCGCTAGTCGCCGCCGCCGGCCCCGCCGGCTGAACCCCACCCACGCCGACTACAGACAGCCGACCAGCACAACGGCCCCCACGGCCTCGACCCAGAAGTAGAACCAGGACGGGTAGAACGCCGACGGCCGTTCCACCACCCGCGCCACCAACCGCCCGAACGCCATCCCCGCCAGCGACACCGCCACCGTGAGGACCACCCCTGACCGCACCCCACCGGAACCACCGAGCACCGCCCAGGTGAGCAAGGCACCGACCGCGACCCCGAATCCGCCGTAGACGGCCCTGACTTCGGCGCGGGCCTCCGGGACGGACAGCTCGATGCCGAAGGGGCGGATGAGCGCCCTGGGGGCGACGAGCCCGAAGAGCCCCATGCCCAGGAAGAACAGCGCGACGATGCCTGTGCAGAGTGAGGTCATGGCGGTGAGCGTGCCGTCCGTGAGCGCGGGCCCTCAATTACTTCCCGGGTCATGGCCAGGGCTACGGCCGAGCCGTGCTCCTCTGCTCTCCGCGACCCGCTTGACGTCCCGCAGGGACTCGGTGAGCCGCCGGGCCAGGTAGTGCAGTTCCGCACTCGTCACCCGGCGTTCTGCGAGGAGTTCGTCGGCGTGGCCGAGGAGATCGCCCGCCATGGCGAGCTGTACGTCCTCGATGTCGTCGGCGAGACGGGAGACGTAGCCGGTCCCGTCGCCGACGAGGTAGCAGGGCCTGCCCTCGGGGCTCGTCCACGGCAGCAGCCGCCCCTGCGCTGAGCTGGTCATACGCCGGCCTCTGCCATCAGGTAGGGGCGGACCAGCCGGTTGTCCTCACCGCGCAGCGGTCGCTCCTCGGGGCGGCGGGCCGTCGCGGCCCTGACGCCGTCGTGGCAGTACGGGCACGGGGGCGGAGCCGGTGATCGCCGTCGCCGCCCGCGAGGCGGGAGCAGGAGGCGGAGGAGCGGCTCCAGGAGCCGGGCGATGCGGTCTGTCATGTCTGTCGGCCTTCCCACCTGCGGTGACTGCGTTCTGTGCTGAATCACTCACAGAGTGGGGTCGGGCCTCGCTACGCTGCCAGGGGCTGGAGCTTGACATCACGCCTGTCAGGAAGAGGAGTTGCCGCATGGACGAACGCCGCAGGCCTCGGTCGTCGCGGGAGAAGTACGGGGAGGAACTGAGGCTGCGGCGTACGGTAGCCCGCCTCACTCAGGAGCAACTGGGCGACCAAGTCGTATGCTCACCCACGTTGATCAGCCACTTTGAGGCAGGGCGTCGGCTGCCGAAGCCAGATGATGCCCAGCGGATCGACCGGGCGCTGGGGACGGACGGGTTCTTCGTGCGCTGGCTGGAGGACCTGGAGTCGGAGTACCGCGACGACTTCGCGGCTGTGGCTGAGTTGGAGCAGCAGGCAACGCTGATCCAGCAGTTCGCGCTCACACTGGTCCCGGGCATTCTCCAGACCCCCGAATATGCGCGAGCTGTGTTCAGCGCGTATCGGCCGAACCCCATCGCCAAGGAACTTGACAAGGCAGTTGTCATCCGAACGAGGCGCGCCAGGCTGTTGGACGATCCGTCGAAGCCGGTCGTCTGGACGCTGCTCGACGAGGCCGTAATCAGACGCCAGGTCGGCGGACCGCAGGTCATGGCCGATCAGTTGCGAAGGATCGTGGACTTGGCCGAGTCCGGGCGTCTGCGGCTCCACGTGCTCCCGTACGAGGCGGGAGCGCACGCGCTGCAGCAGGGCCTCCTGACCCTGATGTCCTTCGAGGACTCCGCTCCGGTGGCGTACGTCGAAACCTTCCTCGTCGGTCAACTGATTGACAACCCGCCCCTGGTGAGCACCGCGCAAGCGGCCTACGCTCTCGCGCTCAGCGACGCGTTGTCCCAGCAGGATTCACTTGCCCTCGTCAGGGCAGCAGCGAAGGAGCACTCGCATGACCGGCCTTGAGATCACCGGGTGGTACAAGTCCAGCTACAGCGGAGGGGAATCCCCGCAAGGCGAATGCCTGGAAGTCGCCCACGGCCACCCCGGCATCCCCGTCCGGGACAGCAAATCCACCCCCGGCCCCATCCTCACCTTCTCGGCGACTGGCTGGACTGCTTTCGTCACCGCCGTCAAGGAAGGCCAGTTCACCGCCGCAAGCTGTAACTGACCAGCGATGCCCCCACCACCGACCCGAGGGTCGGCACGAGGAACTGCGTGAACGCGGTCCAGCCCGCTCATGGAGAGCCCGCTCATGGAGATCCTGCTCATCCTGATGAGCTTCGAGGACTCCGCCCCGGTGGCGTCAGAACGCTTACGCTCTGGCCCTGAGCGACGCGTTGTCGCAGCAGGATTCACCGCCCCTCGTCAGGTCCGCAGCGGAGGAGCACGCACGTGATCAGCAGTGAGCGCACCGGCTGGTTCAAGTCCAGCTACAGCGGCGGCAGCCAAGCCGATTGCCTGGAAGTCGCCCACGGCCACCCCGACATCCCCGTCCGGGACAGCAAATCCACCCCCGGCCCCACCCTCACCTTCTCGGCGACCGGCTGGACCGCCTTCGTCACCGCCATCAAGGACGGCCACTTCACCGCCGCAAGCTGTAGCTGACCAGCGACGCCCCCACCACGGACCCGAAGGCCGGCAAGAGGAACTGGGTGAACGCGGTCCAGCCCCACACGATTCCGGCGCATGCCGCCGTCGTGTTGACGGCCACGGCCAGAATCCACAGGGCGACGCTCTGAGCCTGAGGTGACATCGTTCCTCAATTCACGGCGAATCAAGCCTGAATTCTCCCACGGGAATGGCAGGGAAAAAGGACAGCTAAGATGCTTGAACTGTAAAGCTTCTGCTTGCTCTTGTGAATTCACCGTGAAAGACGGCGGGGGCGTTGTCCTACCCGGGCGGTACGGTCGCTCCATGACCGATCAGGGCGAGCGGCGACTGGCCACGCTGGAGGGCGTACTCGAGCGCATCACGTACGCCAACGAGGAGAACGGCTACACGGTCGCCCGGGTCGACACCGGCAGAGGCGGCGGTGATCTGCTCACGGTCGTCGGTGCGCTGCTCGGCGCGCAGGTCGGTGAGTCCCTGCGCATGGAGGGCCGTTGGGGCTCGCATCAGCAGTACGGGAAGCAGTTCCATGTGGAGAACTACACGACCGTTCTGCCGGCCACGGTGCAGGGCATTCGCCGCTATCTCGGCTCGGGGCTGGTCAAGGGAATCGGCCCGGTCTTCGCCGACCGGATCACCCAGCATTTCGGGCTGGACACCCTCCAGATCATCGAGGAGGAGCCGAAGCGGCTGATCGAGGTCCCGGGCCTCGGCCCCAAGCGGACGAAGAAGATCGCCGACGCCTGGGAGGAACAGAAGGCGATCAAGGAGGTCATGCTCTTCCTCCAGACCGTCGAGGTGTCGACGTCCATCGCCGTCCGCATCTACAAGAAGTACGGTGACGCCTCGATCGGGGTCGTGAAGAACCAGCCGTACCGGCTCGCCTCCGACGTCTGGGGCATCGGCTTTCTCACCGCCGACAAGATCGCCCAGTCCGTCGGCATTCCGCACGACAGCCCGGAGCGCGTCAAGGCGGGCCTGCAGTACGCGCTGTCGCAGTCCACCGACCAGGGCCACTGCTTCCTCCCGGAGGAGCAGCTGATCAAGGACGCGGTCAAGCTGCTCCAGGTCGACACGGGCCTGGTCATCGAGTGCCTGGCGGAGCTGGCCGAGCCCGGGGAGGACGGCGAGGAGCCCGGCGTCGTACGGGAGAAGGTCCCGGGGCCGGACGGCGGGGAGCCGGTCACCGCCATCTACCTCGTGCCCTTCCACCGGGCCGAACTCTCCCTCTCCGCCCAGTTGCTGCGCCTCCTGCGCACCGAGGAGGACCGGATGCCGGGCTTCCGCGCGGTGGCTTGGGGCAAGGCCCTCAGCTGGCTCAAGGGGCGTACGGGTACCGACCTCGCTCCGGAGCAGGAGGCCGCCGTCAAGCTGGCGCTGACCGAGAAGGTCGCCGTCCTCACGGGCGGCCCCGGCTGCGGCAAGTCCTTCACGGTCCGCTCGATCGTGGAGCTGGCCCGCGCCAGGAAGGCGAAGGTGGTGCTGGCCGCGCCGACCGGGCGGGCCGCCAAGCGTCTGTCCGAGCTGACCGGTGCCGAGGCCTCCACGGTCCACCGCCTGCTGGAACTGAAGCCGGGCGGTGACGCGGCCTATGACCGGGATCGTCCGCTGGACGCCGACCTGGTGGTGGTCGACGAGGCGTCGATGCTGGACCTGCTGCTGGCCAACAAGCTGGTGAAGGCCGTGCCGCCGGGGGCGCATCTGCTGTTCGTCGGGGACGTGGACCAGTTGCCGAGCGTGGGCGCGGGGGAGGTGCTGCGGGATCTGCTCGCCGACGGGGGACCGATCCCCGCCGTCCGTCTGACCCGGGTCTTCCGGCAGGCCCAGCAGTCGGGCGTGGTGACGAACGCCCACCGGATCAACGCCGGCCAACACCCGGTCACCGACGGCATGAAGGACTTCTTCCTCTTCGTCGAGGACGACACGGAGGAGGCCGGGCGGCTCACCGTGGATGTGGCGGCCCGTCGTATTCCCGCCAAGTTCGGGCTGGACCCGCGCCGCGATGTGCAGGTCCTCGCCCCCATGCACCGGGGCCCGGCGGGCGCGGGCACCCTGAACGGGCTGCTCCAGCAGGCCGTCACCCCGGCCCGCCCCGACCTGGCGGAGAAGAGAATCGGCGGGCGGGTGTTCCGCGTCGGGGACAAGGTCACCCAGATTCGCAACAATTACGAGAAGGGCGAGAACGGCGTCTTCAACGGCACCGTGGGCGTGGTGACCTCGCTCGACCCGGTCGAGCAGCGGCTGACCGTGCTGACGGACGAGGACGAGGAGGTTCCGTACGACTTCGACGAGCTGGACGAGCTGGCGCACGCGTACGCCGTGACGATCCACCGCTCCCAGGGCAGCGAGTACCCGGCGGTCGTCATCCCGGTCACCACGGGCGCCTGGATGATGCTCCAGCGCAACCTCCTCTACACGGCGGTCACCCGGGCCAAAGGGCTGGTCGTCCTCGTCGGTTCACGCAAGGCGATCGGCCAGGCGGTGCGCACGGTGTCGGCGGGCCGGCGGTGCACGGCACTCGATTTCCGGCTCGGATCGCACGGATCGCAAAAAAATGATCGATCAAACGAGTCGTGAAGGTCACAGAGGCTTCCGGATGGGGAAGACAGGGGGCAGGATGAGCAAGTTGACGGCACTCAGTGCCGTCAATAGGCCCGATGGTCGACCCCGAGTGCACTCTCCTGAGCCAAGTGGGGGATGGTAGAGACAGTCAGGGCAACCTCGAAGATGAGGCACAACGTCGGTGAGGGAAGACGTGAGCGACAACTCTGTAGTACTGCGGTACGGCGACGGCGAGTACACCTACCCGGTGATCGACAGCACCGTCGGGGACAAGGGCTTCGACATCGGTAAGCTCCGCGCCCAGACCGGTCTGGTGACACTGGACAGCGGTTACGGCAACACCGCCGCGTACAAATCCGCCATTACCTACCTGGACGGCGAAGCGGGCATCCTGCGGTACCGCGGGTACCCGATCGAGCAGCTGGCCGAGCGCTCCACCTTCCTGGAGGTCGCCTACCTGCTGATCAACGGCGAGCTGCCGACCGTCGACGAGCTCTCGACGTTCAAGAACGACATCACGCAGCACACCCTGCTGCACGAGGACGTCAAGAACTTCTACAAGGGCTTCCCGCGTGACGCCCACCCGATGGCCATGCTGTCCTCGGTCGTCTCGGCGCTGTCCACGTTCTACCAGGACAGCCACAACCCGTTCGACGAGCGTCAGCGCAACCTCTCCACGATCCGGCTGCTCGCCAAGCTCCCGACGATCGCGGCGTACGCGTACAAGAAGTCGATCGGTCACCCGTTCGTCTACCCGCGCAACGACCTCGGCTACGTCGAGAACTTCCTCCGCATGACCTTCTCGGTCCCGGCGCAGGAGTACGAGCTGGACCCGGTCGTGGTCTCGGCGCTCGACAAGCTGCTGATCCTGCACGCGGACCACGAGCAGAACTGTTCGACCTCCACGGTCCGTCTGGTCGGCTCCTCGCAGGCGAACATGTTCGCCTCGATCTCCGCCGGTATCAACGCCCTGTGGGGCCCGCTGCACGGCGGCGCCAACCAGTCGGTGCTGGAGATGCTGGAGGGCATCCGCGACTCCGGCGGCGACGTCGACACCTTCATCCGCAAGGTGAAGAACAAGGAGGACGGCGTCCGCCTGATGGGCTTCGGCCACCGGGTCTACAAGAACTTCGACCCGCGCGCCAAGATCATCAAGGCCGCCGCGCACGACGTGCTGTCCGCGCTCGGCAAGTCCGACGAGCTGCTGGACATCGCGCTGAAGCTGGAGGAGCACGCGCTCTCCGACGACTACTTCGTCCAGCGCAGCCTCTACCCGAACGTCGACTTCTACACCGGTCTGATCTACCGGGCCATGGGCTTCCCGACCGAGATGTTCACGGTCCTGTTCGCCCTCGGCCGGCTGCCGGGCTGGATCGCCCAGTGGCACGAGATGATCAAGGAGCCGGGTTCCCGCATCGGCCGCCCGCGCCAGATCTACACGGGCGTGGTCGAGCGCGACTTCGTTCCCGTCGAGGCCCGCTGAGGCGCGTCGCCGTACCGCAAGAGCCCCCGCATCCGGCTGCCGGATGCGGGGGCTCTCGCGTAAGCACTGGAGGGGGATCTCTTACAAGATTTCTTACGCAATGAAGAAGGCGCCCCGGAACGCCGGTCCCCCCACGGGCCGACGGCCAGGGCGCCTTCCCAGTCCCGGTGCGGATTCCCCCCACGGGATCCGGCCGGGCGTCTGTGAGGACAGCGCCTGAATCGCTGTGAGCACAACGAGCAAAACTCGTCGTACCTCTGTTGTGTGCGATCTGCCGGGACAGCGCACGTCCGGGAGGGCCGCTCAAAGCTTCCCGGTGTGCGTGCCCCGGCAACGCATCTCTGGAGAAGTCCCCCAAGACATCTCCAGATGTCAGGTCACGCCCCCCAAGACGCTCCCTGACATCGTCAACTTAGACCTTCGAACCCCTTCGATGGTTACGTTCACATCACTGTGATCTGCGTCTCTTGCATATGTCCGTTAGCTGCGCAAGAGCCCGGAAATGCCGTCCCGGGACTCAAGCGTAAGGATGATGCGCGAGCCTTGTGAAGAGCTTATGTGAGCCGGGCCCGGGACTCCAGAGGGGCTCATATCAGGTTCGCCGTGAACTTAGGGCGAATTCAGGGGACTTCACCGGAATGTCCGGAGCCGCAGACTGTTCGTGACGACGAAGACGGACGAGAAGGCCATCGCGGCCCCCGCGATCATCGGGTTGAGCAGTCCCGCGGCGGCCAGCGGCAGCGCGGCCACGTTGTAGCCGAAGGCCCACACGAGATTGCCCTTGATCGTGGCCAGCGTCCGGCGCGACAGCCGGATCGCGTCCGCGGCCACCCGCAGATCGCCGCGCACCAGCGTCAGATCGCCCGCCTCGATTGCCGCGTCCGTGCCGGTGCCCATGGCCAGTCCCAGATCGGCGGTGGCGAGCGCGGCCGCGTCGTTGACGCCGTCGCCCACCATGGCGACGACCCGTCCCTCGGCCCGCAGCCGCCGTACGGCGTCGACCTTGTCCTCGGGCAGGACCTCCGCGATCACCTGCTCGATCCCCACGGCCTTCGCCACCGTCTCGGCCACGGCCCGGTTGTCCCCGGTCAGCAGCACCGGCGTGAGCCCCAGCGCGCGCAGCTCGCGCACGGCCTCGGCGCTGGTCTCCTTGACCGCGTCCGCCACGGCCAGCACGGCCCGCGCCGTCCCGTCCCAGCCGGCCAGGACGGCCGTACGACCGGCGCGCTCGGCCTCGTCCCGCGCGCGGGCCAGCTCCGGCGGTACGTCGTCGAAGAGCCGCCCCACGGCGACCTCACGGCCCTCCACGCGCCCGCGTGCGCCCCGCCCGGGAACACTCCGGAACTCCTCGACCTCCGGGAGCCGTCCGGCCCTCTCCTCGGCGCCCCGCGCGATCGCCCGCGCGACGGGGTGCTCGGAGGCGTGCTCGACGGCGCCCGCGAGCCGCAGCACCTCCTTCTCGTCGGCGCCCTCGGCGACGTACACCTCCTGGAGGGTCATCCGGCCCGTGGTGACCGTGCCGGTCTTGTCCAGGACGACGGTGTCGATCCGGCGCGTGGACTCCAGGACCTCCGGGCCCTTGATGAGGATGCCGAGCTGGGCGCCGCGGCCCGTGCCGACCATCAGGGCGGTCGGCGTGGCCAGGCCCAGCGCGCACGGGCAGGCGATGATCAGCACCGCGACGGCGGCCGTGAAGGCGGCGACACCGTCGCCGGTCAGCCCGAGCCACGCCCCGGCCGTGGCGACGGCGATCAGCAGGACCACCGGCACGAAGATCCCGGAGATCCGGTCGGCGAGCCGCTGCACCTCGGCCTTGCCGTTCTGGGCGTCCTCCACCAGCTTCGCCATCCGCGCGAGCTGCGTGTCGGCGCCGACACGGGTGGCCTCGACGACCAGCCGGCCACCGGCGTTGACCGTCGCGCCGGTGACCGTGTCCCCGGCCGTCACGTCCACCGGGACCGACTCGCCGGTCAGCATCGAGGCGTCCACCGCGGACGCGCCCTCGACCACGGTACCGTCGGTGGCGATCTTCTCGCCGGGCCGTACGACGAACCGGTCGCCGACCGCGAGCCGCTGCGCCGGGATCCGCACCTCGCGCCCGTCCCGCAGGACGGCCACGTCCTTGGCGCCCAGCTCCAGCAGCGCCCGGAGCGCGGCCCCGGCGCGGCGCTTGGAGCGGGCCTCCAGATAGCGGCCCAGCAGGATGAAGGCGGTGACACCCGCGGCGACCTCCAGATAGATCTGGGAGGCGCTGTCGCCGCGCGAGACCGTGAGCTCGAAGGGGTGCCGCATGCCCGGCATGCCCGCGTCGCCGAGGAACAGCGCCCACAGGGACCAGCCGAACGCCGCCAGGGTGCCGAGACAGACCAGCGTGTCCATGGTGGCGGCGCCGTGCCGGGCGTTCGTCCAGGCGGCCCGGTGGAAGGGCAGTCCGCCCCAGACGACGACCGGCGCGGCGAGGGTGAGCGAGAGCCACTGCCAGTTGTCGAACTGGAGGGCCGGGATCATCGCCAGCAGGACGACGGGCACCGCGAGGGCGGCGGAGACGAGCAGGCGGCGGCGCAGGGCCGACAGCTCGGGGTCCGTCGTCTCGGTGGCGGGATCCTGCCGGGTGGCGGGGTCCTTCCCGGCGGCGGGTTCCTCCACGGGCGGGGGCGCGGGCTCCTCGGCGGTGTAGCCGGTCTTCACCACGGTGGCGATCAGATCGGCGACCTCGGTGCCCGCGGGGTAGCTGACCCTGGCCTTCTCCGTCGCGTAGTTCACCGTGGCCGTGACGCCGTCCATGCGGTTGAGCTTCTTCTCGACGCGGGCCGCGCAGGAGGCGCAGGTCATCCCGCCGATGAGCAGCTCGACCTCGGCGGCCGCCGGCTCGCGGTCCGGCGGCGCCTGGGCGGTGGTGCTGGTCATGTCCTTCACTCCAGGAGGTGGCGGGGTGCCCGGGAAAGCGGAACGGGCCGTACGGGCCGGGGCGGCGGCTGTACGGCCCGTACGTCGGTACGAGTGCCAGGTCTGGAGCGTCTCAGACCTGGACTGCGGGCTCTGGGCCCGGCTCTCGTCAGGGGGCGGGGGTCAGGCCCGGCCGGCCAGCTCGAAGCCCGCCTCGTCGACGGCGGCGCGTACGGCCTCGTCCTCAAGAGGGGCCGCGGAGACGACGGTGACCTCGCCGGTCTTGGCGACGGCCGTCACCGAACTGACGCCGGAGATCTCGGAGATCTCGCCGGAGACGGCGCCCTCGCAGTGTCCGCAGCTCATGCCGCTCACCTTGTAGACGGTGGTGACGGGGCCCGTGGTGTCGGTCTGGGCGGTCATGTCGTTACTCCTCGTCGAGGCATGTGGGGCTGTGGGGCCCCATGGGGACCCGCACACCTCCCCACTGTACCCCTAGGGGGTATCGGTCCGGGGTATCAGTGCGCGACGCCCTCGGCCAGGGGGCGCAGGTAGCGCAGCAGGACGTCCTTCAGCTCCTGGACGTACGCCTCCCGCTCGTCGCCCTCGTGGGCCAGGATCAGCTCCAGGCCCGCCATGTAGATGCCGACGCACATCCGGGCGGTGCGGGTGACGGCGGAGGCGGGCACGTCGGGCACGAACGGCGCGAGGATCGTCTCGACCCGGGCGACCAGGGTCGTGTGCAGCGCGTCGTGCTCCTCGGCGATGCGGCCCGGGATGTCGGGGCCGTGCATCAGCGCGAAGAAGGCCGGGTGGCGGCAGTTGAAGTCGATGAAGCGGTCGACCGTCCCGGCGATCACCTCGTCGATCGGCGTGGCCGCGGGGTCGATCGGGGTGAGGATCTCGTCGTACGACTGCCGCATCTCGTGCATGAGCCGCCCGCCCAGCTCGATCGCGATCGCTTCCTTGTTCGGGAAGAACTGGTACAGCGTGCCCGGCGATACGCCTGCCTCGCGGGCGATGGCGTTGGTGCTGGCGGCCGTGTAGCCGGTCGTGGAGAAGACCGTGGCGGCGGCTTCGAGCAGCTGGGTGATCCGGCGCTCGCCGCGGGCCTGGCGACGGCGCGGCCGGTCCTCGGCCGTCTCCGTCATCTCCGTCGCCGTCTCCGTCGGCTCCGCCGTTTCCGCCGTCTCCGCCGCCTCGGTCGTCTCCGTCGCGGGTTTCTCGGTCTTCTCGGGCACGCGTTATCCCCAGGTCTCATCACGCGATTGACAAACGCGAGTGGGCGCTCGCATTCTGGAGTCGGCAGAAATGCGAGCGAACTCTCGTGTTTGCCAGTCTATGGCAGCCCCGTGCTGTCAGGCTGCGCCTGGACACGGGTCACGGTGAAGGGGACACCGCACGATGACCGAAGTCAACACACCACCACGCGTCGGCGGCTGGACCCGTTTCGTCACCGCGAGGCCCAGACTGTCGCTGCTGGTGGCACTGGTGATCACCGCGCTCGCGGTGCTGGCCGGCAGCGGCGTCGCCGACCGGCTCGGCGCCGGCGGCTGGGAGGATCCGGCCGCCGAGTCCACCCGTGCGACCAAGGCCCTGGAGCGCGAGTTCCCCGGCTCCCAGCCCAACCTGCTGCTCCTGGTCGACGCGGGCGACGCCTCGGTCGACGATCCGTCCGTCGCCGCACAGGCCGAGCGCCTCGCCGCCCGGCTGGCGGGCGAGCGGGGCGTCACCGGCATCGGCTCCTACTGGCAGTCCGGCACCCCGGCCCTGCGCGCCGAGGACGGCCACGAGGCGCTGATAGCCGCCCGTATCACCGGCGACGAGAAGACCGCCGCCGAGACCCTGGAGCGCATCGCGCCCCACTACCGCGGGGCGCACGGCCCGGTGGAGGTCACCGTCGGCGGCCCGGTCGCCGTGCGGCACGAGATGCAGACGGTCATCCAGGAGGACCTGACCCGGGCCGAGCTCATCGCCCTGCCGGTGACGCTCGTGCTGCTGGTGATGGTCTTCGGCAGCGCGGTCGCGGCCCTGCTGCCGCTCGGCATCGGCATCGTCGCCATCCTCGGGACCAACGCCATCCTGCGCGGCCTCACCGAGCTCACCGACGTGTCCGTGTTCGCGATCAACCTCACCACGGCCCTCGGTCTCGGCCTCGCCATCGACTACGCGCTGTTCATCGTCCGCCGCTACCGCGAGGAACTGTCGGCGGGCGCCGAGCCCCTGACGGCGATCGGCACCACCCTGCGCACCGCCGGACGCACTGTGCTGTTCTCCGCCCTCACGGTCGCGGTGTCCCTGGCCGCGATGCTGGTCTTCCCGCAGTACTTCCTGCGGTCCTTCGCCTACGCCGGGATCGCCGTGGTGCTGCTGGCCGCGGCGGCGGCGCTGATCCTGCTCCCGGCGGCGCTGATCCTGCTCGGGCACCGGGTCAACGCCTGGGATCTGCGCCGCGTGTTCCGGCGTGGACACCGGCCCGAGCCCGCCGGGGAAGAGGGCAGAGCCTGGGCACGCACGGCGACGCTCGTGATGCGCCGCGCTCCCTTCTTCGCCCTGGGCACCACAGCCGTCCTCGTCCTGCTCGGACTGCCCTTCCTGGGCGTGAAGTTCGGCACCGCCGACGACCGCCAGCTGCCCTCGACCTCCGAGTCCCATGTCGTGCAGCAGCACATCCGGGACGGCTTCCCCGGCAGCCCCGACGGCGGCCTCGAAGTGCTCGCCCAGGGCCGCGCGACCGAGGCGCAGTACGGCGCCTACAAGGAGCGGATCGCCGAACTGCCCGATGTGCAGCGGGTCGACGGGCCGCTGGTGAAGGGCGACTCGGCGTACTTCACGGTGCTGCCGAAGGGCGAGGCCGTCGACGATCCGGCCCAGCGCCTCGTCGGTGAACTGCGCGACCTCCGGGCCCCCTTCGATACCGAGGTGACCGGCATGGCGGCCGTCCTGGTCGACTCCAAGGACGCCATAGGGGAGCGCCTGCCGCTCGCCGCCGTCTTCATCACCGTCGTCACCCTGCTCCTGGTCTTCCTCCTCACGGGCAGCGTGCTGATACCGATCCAGGCGGTCGTGCTCAACGCGCTCAGCCTGACGGCCATGTTCGGCGCGGTCGTCTGGGTCTTCCAGGACGGCCATCTGTCCGGCCTGCTCGGCTTCACCAGTCCCGGCTCCATCGAGACGACCCTGCCGGTCCTGATGTTCTGTGTGGCCTTCGGCCTGTCCATGGACTACGGGGTGTTCCTG
The DNA here is from genome assembly GCF_018604545.1 of Streptomyces koelreuteriae. Lineage (GTDB taxonomy): Bacteria > Actinomycetota > Actinomycetes > Streptomycetales > Streptomycetaceae > Streptomyces > Streptomyces koelreuteriae. The sequence continues at coordinate 5,415,713 of NZ_CP075896.1, forward strand.
CTCTCCCGCATCAAGGAGGAGTACGACCACACCGGCGACCACGACCAGGCCGTCCGGCACGGCCTGGCGCGCACGGGCGGGCTGATCACCGCGGCGGCGGTCATCCTGGCCGTGGTCATGGTCGCGATCGGCACCTCCCGGGTGACCAACACCAAGATGCTCGGCCTGGGCATCGCGCTGGCGGTCCTGATGGACGCGATGATCGTCCGCAGCCTCCTGGTCCCGGCGGTCATGCGCCTCACGGGCCGCGCGACCTGGTGGGCCCCGGGCCCGCTGCGCCGCTTCCACGAGCGCTTCGGCCTGAGCGAGGGCGAATCGGGGCCGGCGAAGGAGGAGGAGTCGGCGGAAGAGGCGGCCAGAGACAAGGTCGGGGCGTCGCATGCTTGATCGCCCGGGGAGGTAGGAGCACCTCGGGATCCCGGGCAGCGCGAAGGCCCAGGCAGCGCGAGGTCCCGGGCCGCGCGAATGCCGGACAGGCGCGAGCCGGGCATGAACGGAAACCGGGCATGAACGGAAACCGGGCGTGGACGAGAAGGCGGGTGGATCATGCGGGCCGTGGTGTTCGAGCGGTACGGGGAGACGGCCGAGGTGCGGGAGGTCGCCGATCCGGAGCCCGCGGAGCACGGGGTCGTCGTGCGGGTCGAGGCCACCGGCCTGTGCCGGAGCGACTGGCACGGCTGGCAGGGCCACGACCCGGACATCGCACTGCCGCATGTGCCCGGGCATGAACTCGCCGGTGTCGTCGAGGCGGTGGGCGCCCGGGTGACCGGGTGGCGGCCCAGCGACCGGGTCACGGTGCCGTTCATCTGCGCCTGCGGCACCTGCCCGTCCTGCGCGGCGGGCGACCATCAGGTGTGCGAGCGCCAGACCCAGCCCGGCTTCACGCACTGGGGGTCCTTCGCCGAGTACGTGGCGCTGGACCACGCCGATGTGAACCTCGTGGCGCTGCCCGAGGAGTTGTCCTTCGCGACGGCGGCCTCCCTCGGCTGCCGGTTCGCCACCGCCTACCGGGCGGTGGTGCGGCAGGGGCGTCTCGCGGCGGGGGAGTGGGTCGCGGTGCACGGCTGCGGCGGGGTCGGGCTCTCGGCGGTGATGATCGCGGCGGCGTCGGGAGCGCGGGTCGTGGCCGTCGACGTGTCGGCCCAGGCACTGGACCTGGCAAGGAAGTTCGGGGCCGCGCGGTGCCTGGACGCGACTGCCGTGCCGGACACCGCGGCGGCGGTCCGCGACCTGACCGGCGGCGGCGCCCACCTCTCGCTCGACGCCCTCGGCTCACCGGCCACCTGCGCCGCCTCGATCAACGGCCTGCGCCGCCGTGGCCGGCACGTCCAGGTCGGTCTGCTGCCCTCGCCGACGGGCACGACGCCCGTCCCGATGGCCCGCGCCATCGCCTTGGAGCTGGAACTCCTCGGCAGCCACGGCATGGCGGCGCACAGCTACCCGCCGATGCTGGAGCTGGTCCGCGGCGGTGTGCTGCGCCCCGATCTGCTGGTGACGTCCACGATCACGCTGGACGAGGTCCCGTCCGCGCTGGCGGCGATGGGGACGGCACCGGGAGCGGGGGCCACGGTCATCGAGCCGTGGGGCTGACGCCTTTTGCTTGGAGGAGAGGGGGGGGGACAGACGACCGTGCCCCACGCGAGGGTGGGGCACGGGATCGGTGCGCGAGATCGGATAGTCGGTGCGCGAGGTCGGTCAGTCGTCTCTTCGTCCGCGGTTGCCGGGCCTGGAGGCGACCCAGGCCCGGACCGTGTCGGCGTACCAGTAGGGCTTGCCGCTCTCGACATGGTCGGGCGGCGGCAGCAGACCGTGCTTGCGGTAGGACCGCACGGTGTCCGGCTGCACCTTGATGTGTGCCGCGATCTCCTTGTAGGACCAGAGCTTTCGGTCGGTCATGACATGCACCTCCCCGCGCGGGCCACGGGGACGGCGGGAGGGCCGTCCGGGGGAGCCGGGCGTCGCGCTGGCGATCAACAAAGCCTGTCCCGGGTCCAACGACATCCGGCGACAGCGGGCAGGGCCTGTGTGCCAGGTGTGACGGAAGGCCCGCGTCCTCGCGACACGTGTGACAGGAAGCGGGTGTTTGTGACACAGCCGGGGCAAAGGCGCCCTTGCGGACCGTCGCGGACGTGGTCTAGCCGTCGAGGCCGTCCAGCAGCCGCCACGTCGTGAGGGCGAGACCGGCACGCAACAGACCTGCGGGCTCGGTGAGTTCGATGCCCAGGGTCTTTCCGATCTGCTCGAGCCGGCGGGCGACGCTGCTGTGGTGCAGATGGAGCAGATCGGCGGCCCGGCGCAGGGAGCCGGTGGCGCAGTAGGCGTCCAGGGTCTCCAGGTCTTCCGGGGCCTCGGCGACTCGGGCGATCGCGGCCACGTCGGCGTTGTCCCGCAGGGCGGCTGGGGGTACTTGGGCGAGCAGGGCCAGCGCTCCCAGGCTGTCGTGGTCGACGACCGGGCGGCGTGGAGTGGTGAAGCGGAGGGCGGTGCGGGCCTGTTGCCAGGACCGGTCGGGGCTGTCGGCGGTGCCGATGCCCGCGCGCACGCCACGCGGGAAACTCTCCCGGTCCACCGTGGTGGCCAGGACGACGCCCACGTCGCCGACCGGCGCCGCCTTCACCGGGCGGGACGGGCAGAGCAGGGCGCCGATCCGGTCGAGCGGAAGGGGCGACCGTACGGCGACGACACGGACCGGCAGATCGGCGGCGAATCCCAGGAGCCGCAGTGCCCGGGCTCTGCCGGCCTCGTCGCAGTCGGAGCTGACGGCCAGTTCGACGAGAGCGGGGTCGGCCATGGTGGTGCGGGCGGGCCCGTAGCGCTCGACGACCGCGGCGGCGGCGAGGGCGAGGCGGTCCAGCAGTACCTCGTCGAGCGGCAGGACGGGCCCCGGCCGCTCCAGCCACACCGTGCCGATCTCCTCCTCGTCGAGGGTGATCGGCGCCGTGGTGGAAGCCGGTGCCGACGGGGCGGAGACCTCCCGGCCGTCGGGCGCTACGCGGACGGCCCGCCCCGTGCCGTGCAGCCGGATCCCGGCCACGCATTCGGCCAGTCCCGCCGAGGCCCGGGCCAGAGCCGGGAGGTCCACGCGACGGCGCATCAGGGTGTCGTAGAACATCACGACGCGTATCGCGCCCTCGACCTGCGTGTCCAGCTGTGACAGTCGTACGGCCAATGCCTCCATGGCCCGAGGATAGGCGCCGATCGGCGCGCAACAGGGGCTGTATGAGCGACAGTTGGCGGATGCCCCGGGGGTCGGTGGACGGTCAGGATGACCGGTATGGACCCTGAACTCGAGGCATTCATCCCGTTGTTCCCCCGCGCCGACCTGACCGACCCGGTCGTCGAGCGCAAGAGCTTCGCCGAACTGGCCACCGCGGTGCCGGCGCCCGACACCTCCGGTATGGAGGTCGAGGGCCGTCTGGTTCCGGCCGACCCGGACGTGCCCGTCCGGGTCTACCGTCCGCAGCAGGCGCAGGGCGCCCTCATCTGGATGCACGGCGGCGGATTCGTGATGGGCGATGTGGACACCGAGCACCCGTGGGCCGCCCGGATCGCCGAGGGCTCGGGGGCGGTGGTCGTCTCGGTGGGGTACCGCCTGGCCCCCGAGAACCCGTACCCGGCCGCCCTCGACGACGCGTACGCCGTACTGGCCTGGACGGCGGAGCACGCGTCCGAACTCGGCGTCGACCCGGAGCGGATCGCGGTCGGAGGGCACAGCGCCGGTGGGAACCTCGCGGCCGCGCTCGCCCTGCGGGCCCGGGACGAGCAGGGGCCGCGGATCCGCTTCCAACTGCTCAACCAGCCAGGGCTCGACGACCGGCAGGAGACCTGGTCGCAGCGGAACTTCACCGACACGCCCTGGATGAACCGCGACAAGACCGCCGCGGCATGGCGGCACTACCTGGGCTCCCGGCCCGCCACGCCGTACGCCGCACCGGCGCGGGCCACCGACCTGTCGGGCCTGCCGCCCGCCTACCTCGCGACCGCGGAGCTGTGCCCTGCCCGTGACGAGGGCATCGAGTACGCCCTGCGCCTGCTCCAGGCGGGCGTCCCCGTCGAGCTGCACCAGTGGTCCGGCACCTTCCACGGCTCCCAGGCGATCATCTCCGCCGACATCTCCCAGCGGCAGATCGCCGAACTCACCGCGTCCCTGCGCCGCGCCCTGGCCGAGTGAACCGACTGAAAGGACATCCCTGACATGACCGTCACCCCGATCGATCTCTTCGGCTCCTTCCTCCACCTCGACGGCGACGGCCGGGTGCGCGCCGAGCGGCCCGTGTTCGACCCCGGGCGGGAGGGCTGGCAGCTGATGACCTTCCATGTGGAGACCGACGCCGATGTGCACGGCGACCACTGGGAGATCCACACCGCGGCCGATGAGGTCGTCTCCTGTCTCACCGGCGGAATACGCCTCTACCTCCGCCCCGAACGGCCGGAGGCCGATGAGGCCGACGAGGCCCTGGCGGACGAGATCAAGCTGACGGCAGGAACCGCGGTCATCGTGCCGCGAGGCCGCTGGCACCGCATCGCCCTCGACGCCCCCAGCGACATCATGTCCGTCACCCTGCCGCGCGGCAGCCGCCTGGAGAAGCGGACCGGCATCGAGGCCTGAACCCCACGGAACCGTGGGACCCGGACCAGGACACGCGGAAAGCGCTGTCATGATCTGGTCCGAATGTCCGGACAAAACATTGACAGGGCTTCGCGAAGGGGGCTACAACACCGGGGAGAGCCGACACCGAGGGGTATCCGATGGCGTACGACCTGATCACCATGGGGCGGATCGGAGTGGATCTGTATCCGCTCCAGACGGGCGTCCCGCTGCCGCAGGTCACGTCCTTCGGCAAGTTCCTCGGCGGCTCGGCGACGAACGTCGCGGTCGCCGCGGCCCGCCTGGGACGGCGGACCGCGGTGATCACGCGTACCGGCGACGACCCCTTCGGCACCTATCTCCACGAGGCCCTGAGGGACTTCGGCGTGGACGACCGCTGGGTCACCCCGGTCCCCGGTCTGCCCACCCCGGTCACCTTCTGCGAGGTCTTCCCGCCGGACGACTTCCCGCTGTACTTCTACCGCCGCCCCAAGGCCCCCGACCTGGAGATCGACGCCCACGACCTCGACCTCGACGCCCTCAGCGAAGCCCGCGTCTTCTGGGTCACCGGCACGGGCCTGAGCGAGGAGCCGAGCCGTACGGCGACCCTCGCGGCCCTCGCCCACCGCGCCAAGTCCGGCACGACGGTCTTCGACCTGGACTGGCGCCCGATGTTCTGGCAGGACCCCGAGGCGGCCCGCCCCTTCTACGCGGAGGCCCTGCGCCACACCACCGTCGCGGTCGGCAACCTCGACGAGGTGGAGGTCGCCACGGGCGTGCGCGAACCCCACGCCGCCGCCCGCGCCCTCCTCGACGCGGGCGTCGAACTGGCAGTCGTCAAGCAGGGCCCCAAGGGCGTCCTGGCCGTCAACCGCCAGGGCGAGAGCGCCGAGGTCCCGCCGCTGCCCGTGAACGTCCTCAACGGCCTCGGTGCCGGCGACGCGTTCGGCGGCTCCCTGGTCCACGGCCTCCTGGCCGGCTGGGACCTGGAGAAGACCATGCGGCACGCCAACGCCGCCGGTGCCATCGTCGCCTCCCGCCTGGAGTGCTCCTCCGCGATGCCTACCCCGGCCGAGATCGAGGCGGCCGTCACCGCGGGGGCCGTCAAGTGACCGTCGACGTCTCCGAACTCGTCCGCCTGCGCAGCCACCGCCCGGAGGCCATCGCCGAGGCCGCCGCCCGCCGCCCCCGCAGGCCCCTGCTGAACGACAACGGTCGGCTGATGATCGTCGCCGCCGACCACCCGGCCCGCGGCGCACTCGGCGTCGGCGGCCGCAGCATGGCCATGGCCAACCGCGCCGACCTCCTCGAACGCCTCTGCCTGGCCCTGTCCCGCCCCGGCGTGGACGGCGTCCTCGCCACCGCCGACATCCTCGACGACCTGCTGCTGCTCGGCGCCCTCGACGGCAAGGTCGTCCTCGGCTCGATGAACCGCGGCGGCCTCCAGGGCGCGCGCTTCGAACTCGACGACCGCTTCACCGGCCACCGCCCCGAGGACATCGAGCGCCTCGGCTTCGACGCGGGCAAGCTGCTCCTGCGCATCGACTACGACGACCCGGGCTCCCTCACCACCCTGGAGTCCACCGCCCGGGCCGTCGACGCCATGGCCGCCCGGCGGCTGCCCGTCTTCGTCGAGCCGTTCATCTCCCGCCGCGACGAGACGGGCCGGCTGCGCAACGACCTCTCCGCCGAGGCCGTCACCAAGTCGATCGCCATCGCCTCGGGCCTCGGCGGCAGTTCGGCCTACACCTGGCTGAAGGTGCCGGTCACCGCGAACCCCGACGACATGGCCGAGGTCATGGCGGCCTCCACGCTGCCCGCCGTACTGCTCGGCGGGGAGGTGGGCGACGATCAGGACGGGGCGTACGAGAAGTGGCGCGGCGCGCTGCAACTGCCCACCGTGCGCGGGCTGGTGGTCGGCCGTTCGCTGCTGTACCCGGCGGACGGTGATGTGGCCGCCGCCGTGGACACCGCCGTCGGACTGCTGTGAGGGCCGCGTCATGACCAGTGAGCCGCACGTCCTCAAGGAAAGCCTCAAGGAGAACTCCCCCTTCCCGGGCGGGGAGAGCGTGTGCGCGCACGCCCGGGCCCAGATCGCCTCCGGCGCGGGAGGCCGCTTTGCTTTGGCAGGAGCGAAGAGCGAGCGACAACTCCCCGCCCGCTACGGCCCCGCGCCGGAGGTCCCCTACGTGAGGCGGGAGGCACGCCGATGACCACGAGGCTGACGGTCGCACAGGCGCTCGTGCGCTTCCTGTCCGCCCAGTACACCGAGCGTGACGGCGTACGGCAGCGGCTCATCGGCGCCACCTGGGGCATCTTCGGCCACGGCAACGTCGCCGGCATCGGCCAGGCGCTCCTGGAGTACCCCGAGGAGATGCCGTACCACCAGGGCCGCAACGAACAGGCCATGGTGCACGCCGCGGTCGGCTACGCCCGCCAGTCCGACCGCCTGTCCATGCACGCGGTGACGACGTCCATCGGCCCGGGCGCCACCAACCTCGTCACCGGCGCCGCCCTCGCGACCATCAACCACCTGCCGGTGCTGCTCCTGCCCGGGGACGTGTTCGCGACCCGCCCCGCCGACCCGGTCCTGCAGCAGCTCGAAGTGCCGTACGCGGGCGATGTGTCGGTCAACGACTGCCTGCGCCCGGTGTCGAGGTACTTCGACCGCATCACCCGGCCGGAGGCCCTGATCCCCTCCGCCCTGAACGCGATGCGCGTCCTCACCGACCCCGTCGAGACCGGCGCCGTCACCCTCGCCCTGCCCCAGGACGTGCAGGCCGAGGCGTACGACTGGCCCGAGGAGTTCTTCGCCGAGCGCGTCTGGACCGTACGGCGTCCCGGCGCCGACCCGACGGAACTCGCCGAGGCGGTACGGATCATCCGCGCGGCGGCGAGGCCCCTGGTCGTCGCGGGCGGCGGCGTCCACCACAGCCGCGCCGAGGCGGCACTCGCCGAGTTCGCCGGGGCCACGGGCATCCCGGTCGCCTCCACCCAGGCCGGCAAGGGCTCCCTGCGCCACGACCACCCCCAGGACGTCGGCGGCATCGGCCACACCGGCACGGCCACGGCCGACGAACTCGCCCGCACCGCCGACCTGGTGATAGGCGTCGGCACCCGCTACACCGACTTCACGACGGCCTCCGGCACGCTCTTCGCGAACCCGGACGTCCGTTTCCTGAACCTCAACATCGCCCCCTACGACGGCCACAAGCTCGCCGGGCACCCCCTCGTCGCCGACGCCCGCAGCGCCCTGACGGAACTCACCGACGCCCTCCGCACGCACGCCCACCGCGTCGCCGCTTCCTACGCCACCGAGTACACCGAGGACAAGGAGCGCTGGGAGCAGCGCGTCGACGCCTGCTACGAGGTGGACGAACCGGACACCCGCCCCACCCAGCCGCAGGTCCTCGGCGCCCTCGACGAACTCGCCGACGAGTCGGACATCCTCATCAACGCCGCCGGTTCCCTCCCCGGCGACCTGCACAAACTGTGGCGGACGCGCTCGCAGGACCAGTACCACCTGGAGTACGGCTACTCCTGCATGGGCTATGAGATCCCGGCCGCGATCGGCGTGAAGCTGGCCGCGCCCGACCGGCCCGTGTGGGCGCTGGTCGGCGACGGCACGTATCTGATGATGCCGACCGAGATCGTCACGGCCGTGCAGGAGGGCATCGCGATCAAGGTCCTGATCATCCAGAACCACGGCTACGCGTCCATCGGCGGTCTGTCCGAGTCGGTCGGCGGCGAGCGCTTCGGCACCGCCTACCGCTACCCCTCCGAGGACGGCGCCTACACCGGGTCGCCCCTGCCCGTGGACCTCGCCGCCAACGCGGCCAGCCTCGGCATGCGCGTGCTGCGCGCGAAGACCGTACGGGACCTGCGCGAGGCCCTCGCTCAGGCCCGGGCCGCCGACACTCCCACATGTGTCTACGTCGAGACCCAAACGGCAGACACAGTGTCGGGCGCGCCTCCCGCCCAGGCCTGGTGGGATGTACCTGTGGCCGAGACCGCGACACGGCCGTCCGCGGTCAAGGCACGTGAGCTGTACGAACGGCACGTCTCCACCCGACGCCGCCATCTGTGAAGGAGTTCCCGGCCATGACGAAGATCGTCAACCACTGGATCGGCGGCAAGACCGTCGAAGGCGCCTCGGGCACGCACGGGCCGGTGACCGACCCGGCGACCGGCGCGGTGACGACGAAGGTCGCCTTCGCCTCGGTGGACGAGGTGGACGCGGCGGTCGCCGCCGCCAAGGAGGCCTACGCCGGCTGGGGCCAGTCCTCGCTGGCGCAGCGGACCTCGATCCTCTTCAAGTTCCGGGCGCTGCTGGACGCCAACCGGGACGCCATCGCCGAGCTGATCACCGCCGAGCACGGCAAGGTGCACAGCGACGCGCTCGGCGAGGTGGCCCGCGGCCTGGAGATCGTCGACCTGGCCTGCGGCATCAGCGTGCAGCTCAAGGGCGAGCTGTCGACGCAGGTCGCGAGCCGCGTGGACGTCTCCTCCATCCGCCAGCCGCTCGGCGTCGTAGCGGGCATCACGCCGTTCAACTTCCCGGCGATGGTGCCGATGTGGATGTTCCCCATCGCCATCGCCTGCGGCAACACCTTCGTGCTGAAGCCGTCCGAGAAGGACCCGTCGGCGTCCCTCAAGATCGCCGAACTGCTGGCGGAGGCCGGGCTGCCCGACGGCGTGTTCAACGTCGTCCACGGCGACAAGGTGGCCGTCGACCGCCTGCTGGAGCACCCGGACGTCAAGGCCGTCTCCTTCGTCGGCTCGACCCCGATCGCCCGCTACATCCACACCACGGCCTCGGCGAACGGCAAGCGCGTCCAGGCCCTCGGTGGCGCCAAGAACCACATGCTGGTCCTCCCGGACGCCGACCTGGACGCGGCGGCCGACGCCGCCGTGTCGGCCGCCTACGGCTCGGCGGGCGAGCGCTGCATGGCCATCTCCGCCGTCGTCGCGGTCGGCTCGATCGCCGACGAGCTGGTGGAGAAGATCCGCGAGCGCGCCGAGAAGATCAAGATCGGCCCCGGCAACGACCCGACCTCCGAGATGGGCCCGCTCATCACCAAGGTCCACCGCGACAAGGTGGCGTCGTACGTCGAGGGCGCGGCGGCCGAGGGCGCCGAAGTGGTCCTGGACGGCACCGGCTACACGGTCGACGGCTTCGAGGACGGCCACTGGATCGGCATCTCGCTCCTCGACAAGGTCCCCACGTCGGCGAAGGCCTACCAGGACGAGATCTTCGGCCCGGTCCTGTGCGTGCTGCGCACGGAGACCTACGAGGAGGCCCTGGACCTCGTCAACGCCTCGCCGTTCGGCAACGGCACCGCGATCTTCACCCGGGACGGCGGCGCGGCCCGCCGCTTCCAGCTGGAGGTCGAGGCCGGCATGGTCGGCGTCAACGTCCCGATCCCGGTCCCCGTGGGCTACCACTCCTTCGGCGGCTGGAAGGACTCGCTCTTCGGCGACCACCACATCTACGGCAACGACGGCACGCACTTCTACACCCGCGGCAAGGTCGTCACCACCCGCTGGCCGGACCCGGCCGACGCCCCGGCGGGCGTGGACCTGGGCTTCCCGCGCAACCACTGAGGTTTTTTCTCCGGGGGCGCCTGCGGTTCTCGCAGGCGCCCCCGGACCTGTTCCCACTGATCTCAAGTGCTCAAAAGGTCAGCCAGATCGCGTTTCCGCTGCGGATTTCGCAGGAGAAAGGGCATTGACGGGCTGCTTTTCGTCGGTGTTCGATGCTGCGCACATCCACCGCCGAGCCGATGGGAACCGCCGCATGACCGACACGCTCCGCCCTGTCGAGACAGCCGTGGCGCACGCGCCGGACCGTCACCCCAGGAAGCTCAAGCGCTCCATCGGAGTCGTCGGCGGCACCCTCCTCACCCTCTCCTGCGTGACCCCCGCCTCGACCCTCTTCGTGGTGGTCCCCGACCTCTTCGGCTCGCTCGGCACCGCCACCGCCCTCACCATCGCCATCGGCTCGCTGCTCTGCGTCGCGGTGGCGTTCTGCTACGCGGAGCTGGGCACCCTCATCCCCAGCGCCGGCGGCGAGTACGCGATGGTCTCGACCCTGGCCGGACGCCTCGCCGGCTGGCTGGTCTTCGTCCTCTCGCTCCTGGTCGTGATGATCGTCCCGCCGGTCATCGCGATGGGCACGGCCGACTACCTCGCCCACCTCGACCCGTCCTGGACGGGCGCCTCGGTCATGCTGCTCGCCACCCTCGCCGGCCTGCTCGACCTGCGCGCCAACGCCTGGATCACCGGCGTCTTCCTGGTCCTGGAGGTCATCGCGGCGGCCGTGGTGGCGGTCCTGGGCTTCACCCACGCCGAACGCGGGCCGGACAGCCTGGTCTCGATGCGGGTGGCCGGCCCGAGCGGCGCCCCGGACACCGTCACGGCCCTGCTCGTGGTCTCCGGCCTCGCGATCGCCCTGTTCGTCACCCAGGGCTTCTCCACCGCCGTCTACCTCTCCGAGGAACTGGAGAACCCGCGCCGCTCGGTGGCCCGTACGGTCCTGGCCACCCTCGGCATCTCCGCCGTGATCATCCTGGTCCCGGTCGCCGCCATCACGATGGGCGCCCCGGACCTCGCCGCCCTGACCGGCGGCGACATCTCCGCCATGGTCACCGCCTGGTCCAACTCGGCCGTCGGCACCTTCGTCAGCCTCTGCGTGGCCCTCGCGATCATCAACGCCGGGATCGTCATGGTCATCCAGAACTCCCGCGTCCTGTACGCCTCGGCCCGCGACAAGGCCTGGCCCGCCCCGGTCAACACCCTCTTCACCCGCCTCGGCCGCTTCGGCTCCCCCTGGCTCTCCACCCTCGCGGTGGGCATCCCCGGAGCGGCCCTGTGCTTCGTGAACCTGGACACCCTGTACGGCGTCACGGGCGTCTCGGTGACGGGCATGTACTTGCTGGTCGCGATCGCCGCCCTACTGTCCCGCCGAGCCCCCCACAAGCACGCCCCGGCCTGGCGCATGCCCTTGTGGCCGGCGGCCCCGCTCCTGCTGATCGTGGTCCTGCTCTACGTCCTGATCCAACAGGACCCGACGTACCTGCTGTGGACGGGCGGCATCTCAGCAGCGGCGACCCTGTACTGGGCGTTGTATCTCCGCCCCCGCAGGAATACACGGTGGCTGGTGTCAGTACCGGAGGCGTAAGGGCCTAGCTTTTCAGGGGCGCGGGGCTGTATCGATTTGCGGCTCCGCCGCGTGGGCGCGAACAACCACAACGCACCCGCACCCGGCAGACCACAGGACCACCCGAGCTGCCCCCCGTACCGCACCCGCAGTACACGCACTTCAACCTCAAGTCGACAACTGTTCGACAGGTTCACCCCGTACCGTTGACGCATGGATCTTCGACTGCCCGGACTGAACGGGCTGCTTCGGCGACCCCGTCGGCTCCTCGCCGCCGGCGCCGCCGTCGTCGTCCTCGCGGGCGCGGGCACATGGACGGCCGTCGCGGACGACGAGACGCCCCCGGTCCAGCGCGAAGACCGCACCCTGGCCACCGGCGACGGCGTGCGCATCGACACCTCGTACTTCACCTCCGGCGGCGACGGCCGCCGCCCCGCCGTGCTGCTCGGCCACGGCTTCGGCGGCAGCAAGAAGGACGTACGGCAGCAGGCCGAGGGCCTCGCCAGAGACGGCTACGCGGTGCTGACCTGGTCGGCGCGCGGCTTCGGCAAGTCGAACGGGAAGATCGGCCTGAACGACCCGAAGGGCGAGGTCGCCGACGTCTCGAAGCTCATCGACTGGCTGGCGAAGCAGCCCCAGGTCGAACTCGACAAGCAGGGCGACCCCCGCGTGGGCATGGCGGGCGGCTCCTATGGCGGCGCCATCGCGCTGCTGACGGCGGGCCACGACGACCGCGTCGACGCCATCGCCCCGGCGATCACGTACTGGAACCTCGCCGACGCGCTGTTCCCGAACGGCGTGTTCAAGAAGCTGTGGGCCGGCATCTTCGTCAACTCCGGCGGCGGCTGCGAGAAGTTCGAGCCCGCGCTGTGCCGGATGTACGAGCGGGTCGCCGAGTCGGGCCAGCCCGACGCCGAGGCGCGCGAGATGCTGGAGGAGCGCTCGCCGTCCGCCGTGGGCAAGGACATCGACGTGCCGACCCTGCTGATGCAGGGCCAGTCGGACTCCCTCTTCCCGCTCGGCCAGGCCGACCAGGCAGCGAAGGCCATCCGTGCCAACGGCGCCCCCGTCGACGTCGACTGGATCGCGGGCGGCCACGACGGCGGCGACATGGAGACCGGCCGTGTCCAGGACCGCGTCACGACCTGGTTCGACCGCTATCTGAAGGACGACAAGGCCGCCGACACCGGCCCCGCGTTCCGCGTCACCCGCACCCTCGGCACGGGCTCCGGCGACGGTGAACCCCGCCTGAGCGGCGTGACCTCGGACCGCTACCCCGGCCTGGAGGCCGAGCAGCGCTCCATCGCCCTGGCCGGCCGTGAGCAGACCTTCGACAACCCGCCCGGCGCCAGCCCGCCCGGCGTCTCCGCCCTGCCCGGCCTCGGCGGCGCCGGCGGCCTCAGCCAGCTCTCCTCGCTCGGCATCGGCGTCTCGCTGGACTTCCCCGGCCAGTTCGCCGCGTTCGAGTCGAAGCCCTTCGGCGAAGACGTCCAGATCACCGGCTCGCCCACGGCCACCGTCCATGTGAAGTCCACCGGCGACGACGCCGTGCTCTTCGCGAAGCTCTACGACGTCGGCCCCGGCGGCGGCTCCCAGCAGGTCCTGCCCTCCCAGCTCGTCACGCCCCTCAGGATCGAGGGCGCCAAGGCGGGCAAGGACGTGCGCATCACCCTCCCGGCGATCGACCACGAGATCGACGACGGCCACCGGCTGCGCCTGGTCCTCGCCTCGACCGACCTCGGCTACGCCTCCCCGACGAGCCCGGCGACGTACACCGTCTCCCTCAAGGGCGATCTGTTGGTTCCCTCGGCCCTCGGCCAGCGCGACTCCCAGGGCGGGCTGCCGGCCTGGGTGTGGTGGATGCCGATCGCCGGAGCCGTGATCGCCCTGGCCCTGATCATCACGGGCCGCCGCCGCACCGCCGCCCCCGCCCCGCCCGAGCCCGAACTCGCCGAGGTCCCGCTGCAGATCACCGACCTGACGAAGCGGTACGCGAAGTCCTCCGAGCGGTACGCCGTCAAGGACCTGTCCTTCCGCGTGGAGAAGGGCCAGGTGCTGGGTCTCCTCGGCCCGAACGGCGCGGGCAAGACGACGACCCTGCGCATGCTGATGGGCCTGATCAAGCCGGACGGCGGTGAGATCCGCGTCTTCGGCCACGCCATCAGCGCGGGTGCCCCGGTCCTCTCCCGGGTCGGTGCCTTCGTCGAGGGCGCGGGCTTCCTGCCGCATCTGTCCGGCCGGGAGAACCTGGAGCTGTACTGGCGCGCCACCGGCCGTCCCGCCGAGGACGCGCACATGGAGGAGGCCCTGGAGATCGCGGGCCTGGGCGACGCGCTCGCCCGGGCGGTGCGCACCTACTCCCAGGGCATGCGCCAGCGCCTCGCCATCGCCCAGGCCATGCTGGGCCTGCCGGACCTGCTCATCCTCGACGAACCGACCAACGGCCTGGACCCGCCGCAGATCCGTGAGATGCGCGAGGTGATGATCCGCTACGCCGCCGCCGGCCGTACGGTCATCGTCTCCAGCCATCTCCTCGCGGAGGTGGAGCAGACCTGCACGCACCTGGTCGTGATGGACCACGGGCAGCTCGTCCAGGCGGGCCCCGTCGAGGACATCGTCGGCTCGGGCGACACGCTCCTGGTGGGCACGGCCACGCCGGTGGAGGAGCCCGTCGTGGAGAAGGTCGCCGCGCTGCCGGGCGTCGTCTCGGCCGTACGCACCGACGAGGGCATCCTGGTCCAGCTCGACGCCGACGGCTCCCCCCAGCGGCTGATCGCCGAACTCGTACGGCTGGACGTGCCGGTGCGCTCGGTCGGCCCGCACCGCCGCCTGGAGGACGCCTTCCTCACCCTGATCGGAGCCGAAGCATGAGCAAGCTCGCCGAGCCGCCCGTCGAGGTCGCCGACGGCTACCGCGCGGGCCGCACCCTGCCCTTCCGGGTCGAGCTGGTCCGGCAGCTGAAGCGGCGCCGGACGATGGTCATGGGCGGCGTCCTGTTCGCCCTGCCGATCATTCTGCTGATCGCCTTCCAGGTCGGCGGCAACCCGGGCGGCAACAACAACCGGGTGAACCTCATGGACACGGCGACCGCGTCCGGGGCGAACTTCGCCGCGGTCAACCTGTTCTCCGCCGCCGGCTTCCTGCTCGTCATCCCCGTCGCCCTGTTCTGCGGTGACACGGTCGCCTCGGAGGCCAGCTGGTCCTCCCTGCGCTATCTGCTCGCCGCGCCGGTGCCCCGGGCCCGGCTGCTGTGGTCCAAGCTCACCGTCGGACTCAGCCTGAGCCTCGCGGCGATGGTCCTGCTTCCGGTCGTCGCCCTCGCCGTCGGCACGGCGGCCTACGGCTGGGGCCCGCTCGAACTCCCCACCGGCGGCAGTCTGTCCACGGGCACCTCGGCCCAGCGCATCCTGATCGTCGTCGCGTACATCATGGTGTCCCAACTGGTCACCGCCGCCCTCGCGTTCTACCTCTCGACCCGGACGGACGCCCCGCTCGGCGCGGTCGGCGGCGCGGTGTTCCTGACCATCATCGGCAGCGTCCTCGACGAGGTGACGGCCCTCGGCGACTGGCGCCACTTCCTGCCCGCGCACTGGCAGTACGCCTGGCTCGACGCCGTCCGGCCCCAGCTGGAGTGGTCGGACATGATCCAGGGCACCTCGATTTCCGTAACGTACGCGCTCGTGCTGTTCGCGCTGGCCTTCCGGGGTTTCGCCCGCAAGGACGTCGTCTCCTAGGTCAACGGAGGATCACCCACCGGTCTCGACGGGCGGTCTCCGTGGCCGCTTCGAGACGCTTCCGCAACGCCCCGTACCGCACGTTCGCGCCCCCCGGGCCGTCACAGTCGCAAGAAGCCGACACCGACGGACCCAGGGGGCACGGACGATGCAGCGGTACCGGACACGACACCTGTTGCTCGCGCTCACCGCCGCGAGCGGACTGTTACTCACCGCGTGCAGCTCAGGCGCCGACAGCAGCGTGGGCGACAAAGCCGCCCACCGCGACGGCTACGGCGCGCCCGATCGAGGCGACGAATTCAGCGAACAGCGGGACGACCGCCGAGAAGACCCCCGCCGGGAGAACCCCCGCCACCTCTCCACCTTCGCCCTCGACGTCGACACCGCCTCCTACGACTACGCCCGCCGCTCCCTCGCCGAGGGCCGCTTCCCCGACCCCTCGACGGTGCGCCCCGAGGAGTTCGTCAACAGCTTCCGCCAGGACTACCGACGCCCGGACGGCGACGGTTTCTCGGTCACCGTCGACGGCGCCCGCACCTCCGACGAGGACTGGTCCCTGGTCCGCGTCGGCCTCGCCACCCGCTCCGCGGAACGCGGCGGCGAACGCCCGCCCGCCGCGCTCACCTTCGTCATCGACGTCTCCGGCTCCATGGCCGAGACGGGCCGCCTGGACCTCGCCCAGGAGTCCCTCGCGGTGATGACGGACCGGCTGCGCGACGACGACTCGGTCGCCCTGGTCGCCTTCAGCGACGAGGCCGAGACCGTCCTGCCCATGACCCGCCTCGGCGGCAACCGCGACGAGATCCACGACGCCATCGGCGAACTGGAGATCGAGAGCTCCACCAACCTCGGCGCGGGCGTCGAGACCGGCTACGAAGAGGCCGTCGAGGGCCTGCGCGAGGGCGCCACCAACCGGGTCGTCCTCGTCTCCGACGCCCTCGCCAACACCGGCGACACCGACGCGGACGCCATCCTGGAGCGGATCGCCGGCGAACGCCGCGAGCACGGCATCACCCTCTTCGGCGTCGGCGTCGGCAGCGACTACGGCGACGCCCTCATGGAGAACCTCGCCGACAAGGGCGACGGCCACACCGTCTACGTGTCCGACCCCGGCGAGGCCCGCGAGGTCTTCTGCGAGCAACTCCCGCGCCACATCGACCTCACCGCCCGCGACGCCAAGGCCCAGGTCGCCTTCGACCCGGCGACCGTCGAGGAGTTCCGGCTGATCGGCTACGACAACCGCCGCGTCGCCGACGAGGACTTCCGCGACGACCGGGTCGACGGCGGCGAGGTCGGCCCCGGCCACACCGTCACCGCCCTGTACGCCGTACGCACCGAGCCGGGCGCCGAGGGCCACCTCGCCACCGCCACCGTCCGCTGGCTCGACCCGGACACCCGCGACCCCCACGAGGAGACCGGCGACCTCGAGACCGACGCGCTGCACGACACCCTGCGTGAAGCCCCGAGCCGCTTCCAGGTCACCGCGGTGGCGGCCTGGTTCGCCGTCGCCCTCCGCACGGGAGAAGTCCGCGTGCCCGGAGCCCCGGACGGTTACGGCGAACTCGCCGACCAAGCCCGGGCGTTGGCCGACCGCACCGGGGACGAGGCCGTGGACGACCTCGCGCAGGCCATCGGACAGGCGGCCGGCGGGCGGGGCTGAGACGCCCCCGGCCCGCGCCCGCACGGCGGGCCAACCGGGTGAACCTGCGGAACCAATCCTCCCGCGCCGGGTTGATGAGGCAGTGGAGCGGGCAGCGCTGCGAACTTTTCACCGCTGCCCCATTCTTCAAGCAGGAGGACGACTACATTGCGACAGACCCTGAGCAAGGGAGCGTTCGCGGCGGCCGCCGCCACGGGGATTCTGTCCCTGTACGGCAGCCCCGCTCTGGCTGATGCCGACGCGTCGGGAGTGGCGAAGGACTCCCCCGGTGTGCTCTCCGGGAACAGTGTGCAGGTGCCGGTACACGTGCCGGTGAACCTGTGCGGCAACACCGTCAACGGACTCGCGGCGCTCAACAAGGCGATCGGCAACTCCTGCAAGAACACCTCGCACAAGTCGAAGCACCACGACGACGGCGCCGGCGCGGACGCCTCGGCGGTCGTGAAGGGGTCCCCGGGCGTGCTCTCCGGGAACAACGTGCAGGCGCCCGTCGACCTGCCCCTGAACGTGTGCGGCAACTCCGTCGACGGAGCCGCCGCGCTCAACTCGGCGTACGGCAACGACTGCGAGAACGAGTCCTCCGGCGGCGGTCACGGCCACCACACCCCGCCGAAGGACGAGGAGAAGACGCCTCCGGTCAAGGAGGTCCCCACCCCGGACGAGGACGAGCCGTCGAGCTCCACCCCGGACACCGAGGACTCCTCCGTCACCGAGGAAGAGGTCGTCGAGGAGGGCCCGCTGCCCCAGCTCGCCGAGACCGGCAGCGAGGCCATGGCGGCCGCGTCGGCCGCCAGCGCCGCCCTGATCATCGGCGGCGTGATGATGTACCGCCGCGGGCGCACCGCCTCGTCCCGCTAGCCTCTCCCGGGTGCCGGACGCGATCAGTCCGGCACCCGCACCCGCCCCATCCGCACCCCCCGTCGATCGTGATCCGGGGGGTGTCGGCCGTCCCGGCCCCCCGCGTCCCTCCGAGCGCGGGGCGGGCCGCTGACGGCTCACAGCCGTCAGCGGCCCGGGGCCACCGTGCGGTCCTGTCAGTGGCGTACGGGAGCCGGCGAGTCGCTCCGGTTGCCGTCCACGGGGGCGGGGACGGTGCCGGCCACCGGCATCGCCCCGAGCCTGCGGCGCACTCCCGCGACGAGCGTCGACGCCGTGAAGGCCGCGCCCTGCACGAAGCGCATGGCGGGGCCGAAGCCCGACGCCGTCACCAGGCCCGCGAGGAACAGGCCCGGGTGGGAGGACTCGAAGCCGTGCCCGACCTCCGGGGAGCCGTCCGGCAGGGCCGCCAGCGAGCCGCGCAGCTCGGGGGCGAGCAGCCCGAGCCGGTCACAGCGTGCCCGGAACCCCGTGGCGGCGATGACGTGTTCGGTCTCCAGGCTGCGCGGCGCGCCCGTACGGCTCACCGTGTCCAGCCGGACCCCGCCCGGCACCGCGGACGCCGCGGCCACCTCATGGCCCGGCAGCAGCTCCACCACACCCTCCACCCGGTCCCGCACCCACCACGCCCCGGCCGGTCCCAGCGCCGTGGTCGCGATCCGGGCCCGGGTCGGCTCCGGCAGCCGCCGGAAGAGACCCGGGCGCTCCGCGTAGAACCAGTTCCGCCAGCCGGGGCCCAGGCCGCTGTGCGGGGAGCGGGCCGACTGCCACCAGGGGCGCTCCCAGGGCGGCGGCACGTCGTTCCACACCAGCTCCTCCGCCCGGGCCAGCACCCGCACGCGCGTGCCTTGTTCGGCGAGCAGCGCCGCCGTCTCCAGGGCCGCCTGGCCGCCGCCGATCACGGTGACGTCCTTGCCGCGGAAGCGGTCGAGGTCGCTGTGGTGGCTGCTGTGCGTCACCAGCGCGGGGTGCAGTCCGCGCAGGGCCTGCGGTACCTCGACGAACGGCATCACACCGACCGCCAGGGCCACCGCCCGCGCGTGCACCTCCTCCCCGTCCTCGGCGACCGCCGTGAATCCGCCGGGCCCGGCCGACACGCGGGTCACCATGCGCTCGTCCACGCCCGGTACGGCGTTGCGCGCGAACCACAGGCCGTACCGCGCGAACGCCTCGACCGGGATCGGCTTCGCATGACGCGCCGTCAGCCCCTGCTCCGCGCAGTAGACGTCGAGGCGCCACCGCCCGGCCGGGTCGGAGAGGTTGGACGCCCACGGCTCCGACTTCAGGAACATGCCGCGGGGCATGTTGTCGCGCCAGGACGCCATGGGCCGGCCGAAGACGCGCAGGTTCAGCCCGGCGGCCGCGGCGTGGGACGCGATCGACAGGCCGTACGGGCCTGCGCCCACCACCAGAAGGTCGTACACCATCAACTGCTCGCTTTCTCGTTGTCGGTCAGGGAGGGCGAGGCGGCCCGGGGGATCAGCGCAGGCGCCGGCGCCGCCGGGGTCGTCGTGGCCAGCCGTTCACGCAGCCGGCGCGACACATGCCGGCACCACAGGGCCCACATGACCCGCCCGGGGGAGCGGTCGTCGGCGGCGTACCAGGCCAGTTCGCGGTCGCGTCCGCCCGGCGCCGCGCTCAGGGCGGCCAGCGGCGCGTAGTTCTCCACCACGAAGGTCCGCCCGGCCAGCGGCGACCCGTCCGGCTGCGGACGGCCCGTCATGTCCAGGTGCAGGGCCCGTACGACGTCCAGGCCGGCGCTGTCCGCGAAGAGCCGGAACTGGGCGCCGGTGCGCGGGTTGAAGTCGAGCAGGTGGTAGCGGCCGGTCGTGCCGCAGCGGCGGAAGTCGAGGTCGAGGATGCCCCGGTAGCCCAGCTCGTCGGTGAGCCGCTCGGCCAGCGCCTGCACCTGGGCGTTGGGCGTCCAGCAGCCCACCGCGGTCAGCCCCGCCCCGCGCGGCCAGGCCAGATGCTTGCGGCCGGGACCGCCGCCGCGCAGGGTCCCCGCGTGGTCGGCGTAGCCGTGGAAGAACCAGTCCCGGTCCGGCCCCGGTGCCAGATACGCCTGGAGCAGCAGCCGGCTGCCCGCCTCGCCGGTGCGCAGGAACAGCTCCCGGGCCTGCTGCACGGAGCGCACCAGCGTCGTGCTGCGCAACCCGCTGCCGGCGGGCAGCAGCCAGGGCCGGCTCCATTTCGCCACCACCGGCAGCCCGAGGCGCCGCATGGCGTCGGCGACCTCCGCCGGGCTGTCGGGGACCAGGGTCTCCGGGTAGGGGACGTCGACGGCCGCGCACAGGGCGGCCAGTTCCGCCTTGTCGGCGACGCGCTCGGCCAGGCCGTCCGGCGTCGCCGGCAGCAGGTAGGAGGGCGCGAGGTCGTCCCGCATCCGGCTGACGGCGATCGCGGTCGCGTCGTCCATCGGGATCAGGACGGCGGGCCGCCCGATGTGGTCGGCCACGCGGCGCAGCACGGCGAGGACGTCGTCCGGCGAGGCCCCCGGGAGCGGCGGGGAATGCATATGGCGTACATAGCGTGACGCGCCGACGGGACTTCCCGCGGAATCCGCGACGACGTGTACGTCCACGCCCGCCCTGCCGAGCGAACGGGCGGCCCCCAGCGTTCCGTGGTGAAAAGGGTTCCGGTCGATCCGCATTACTACAGCGGGGACGCGGGTGTCGAGCAGCGACACGAATTCTCTCTTTCTTTTTCCATCGGCTCACCCGCGCGGGCGAGCCCGGCACTCGAAAGCCGCAACGGCGGTGGCGTCATGGGCTTTTCTATGACTGACTTCATATGACTGCCCGTCAATAACAAATGCGGGGGCAGTGGTCCGGACGACAGCGAAGAATGGAGCAGGCATGGCCCCACAGCACAAGCGGGCCGGGGTCCGCCGGCTGGCCCTGGGGGCGGTGGCGGTCGCCGCGTCGGCCGCCATGGCGTCCGGCCCCGTGGCCGGGGCGGGCGTGGCGCGAGCCGCCGAACCAAGGGCTCCGGCGCCGACCCCACCGCCGCCGCCCGTGCCCACGCCCTCGGCCCTCGCGTCGCCCGCCGTCCCCCAGCCGTCCGTGCCGACCCCGGCCACCACCACCCCGGCGGCGGCCGAGCCTGCCCCGGCCTTCGGCGTCTTCCTCAAGTCCGACGCCCGCGGCGTGGCCCGGATGCCGCTGTTCAGCCACTGGCTGGGCGGTACGGAGCTGCGCGCCGGCCACACCTATCTGCCGGGCCACCGCTGGCGCGACATCGAGGGCGCTCCCGGATTCCTGGACGTGTGGGCGCACTGGCGGAACCAGAAGGCCGACCGGATGCTCGTCCTCAACGTCCCCATGCAGGAGCGCAACGAGGAGGGCGTCTCCGACAGCGAGGTCCGGCGGCTGCTGCAACGGGGCGCGGCCGGCGAGTTCGATCACCACTTCCGGATCCTCGCCGAGCGGCTGGTGGAGTTGAAGGTGCCGGACACCGTCCTGGTGCTCGGCTGGGAAATGAACGGCACCACGTACACCCATCGCTGTGGGCCGGACCCGGAGGCCTGGAAGAAGTACTGGAACAGGATCGTCACCACCATGCGTTCCGTGCCGGGCCAGAAATTTCGGTTCGATTTCACGCCGAGCCGTGGCCGCGACGCCGTTCCCTGGACGAAATGCTATCCGGGGGACGACACGGTGGACATCATTGGCATGGATTCCTATGACCAGCCTGCCGGGATGTCGTTCGAACAACAGGTGAAAGAGCCCTACGGGTTGCAGGACCACGTGGATTTCGCCAAGGCTCACGGCAAACCCATTTCCTATCCGGAATGGGGGCTCTTCCGCAACGGTGACAATGCCGATTACATGCGGAACATGCTCGCCTGGATGGAGGAGCACAGACCGCTCTACAACACGCTGACCGACTACTGCCCGCACGGCGTGTGGCAGTGCGGGGCCAACCCGAAGTCGTCCCAGCTCTACCGGTCCACCCTGTTCGGCCGTACCGACCAGGCGACCCCGCCCCTCGAGCCCACGCCGAAGCCCACCCCGCCCGGCACGGCGACGCCCCCGGCGGGCTGCACGCCGCTGGACCTGGGGAGCTGGGTGGAGGAGTGGCTCGGCGGGAAGCTCTGCCTGCGCTTCGACTGGTGGTAGTCCGGCTGATGTGACGAGGCCCGCCGCCGTCACCGTTGTCCGCGGACATCGACGGCGGCGGCCGGGCTCGGCACCGAGGGGGCCGGGGCGGGCTCCTCGTCCTGGCCGTTCCTGCGCGGCCGCGCCAGCAGGGCCAGTCCGCCCAGCAGACCGCCCGCGCTCGCGCCGACCAGACCGGTCACCGCCGTCGACGTGGACGTCGGCTCGCTCGGCTCGACCGCCCGGGAGAACTGCACGAGCCGTACGTGGGTGTTGCCCCGGGTGTCGTCCGCGTGCCGGGTCAGCGAGCGGGTGACCGCGTTGGCCATGTCGACGGCGAGGCCCGGCTTCGAGGAGGTGGCCGAGACGGCGACCATCGGCGCGTCCGGCGATGTCGCCGCGCGCACACTGCGCTGCAGGGTGCGCACCGGCACACCCGCGTACACCTGCGCGTCCCCGAGCACCGCGAGCTGTGTGGCGACCCGGCCGTACGCCTGGGCGAACCCGAGGGCGGCGTCCGGCGAGGACTTCCCCGCGGGTACGGCGATGACGTAGCTGGTGGCCGTGTACGTGGCGGGGGTGAGCAGGCCGTACGAACCGCCGAGCAGGCCCCCGGCGAGGGTGCCGGCCGCGACCACGGACCACAGGGGAAGCCCCTTCAGACGAGCCAGGGGCAGGCGGCGCTGACGGATCGGAGTGTCGGTCATGAGGAGTTGGCTCCCGGAGAAGAGGGGGATGTGGAACTGGAGACCGCTGCCGCGTACACGTCGGTGAGACGGGCCGCGCAGTGGGTGATGCCGTAGTGCCGCGCGACCTCCGAGGCCGTGCGCGGTCGGGCACCGGCCGCTCTGACCTCGGCGATCGCACGGGCGTATGCCTCGGGGCCGCCGGTCACCCGCCGGACACCGGCGGAGGCGGGCGGCCGTACGTCCTCGATGGCCGGGCAGGAGGCGTAGAGCACGGGCAGGCCCGCCGCCAGTGCCTCCACGGCCGCCAGGCCGAAGGCCTCCTCGGTGGACGGGGAGGCGAGCAGGTCCATCGCCGAGGTGAGCGAGGGCAGATCGGGTCCTGACGAACCGTCGGGCAGGTAGGGGCGTTCGCCGGTGAACACCACACGCCCGGCCACACCGGCCTCCTGAGCCGTGCGGCGCAGGAAGGGCTCCTCGGGGCCGCCGCCCACCAGCAGCAGCCAGTGGTCCTTCGGGAGCAGGGTGAGCGCGCGCACCAGGACGTCGAACCGCTTCCCCCGGCTGAGCCGCCCGACGCCGCCGACGACCCACGCGCCCTCCGGCACGCCGAGTGCGCGGCGGGTGTGCTCGCGCCGCTCCGCGTCGAAGCGGAACCGCTCCAGGTCGATGCCGTTGGGGACGACCTCGATGCGCGGCGCGGGCACGCCCCAGCGCTCCAGGCGGCCCGCCACCGTCGCGGAGACGGCGACCGTCGACGAACCGACCCGCTCACTGGCGAGGTACAGCCGGCGCACCCCCGCCGTCAGCCTGCGGCCCTCCATCTGCGAGTCGCCCAGGGAGTGCTCGGTGGCGACGACCGCCCGGACCCCGGCGAGGCGTGCGGCGAACCGCCCGTAGACACAGGCCCGGTACAGGTGCGTGTGCACCAGGTCGTAGCCGCCGGCCCGGATCAGCTTGACCAGCCGGGGCAGCGCGCCCAGGTCGCGGTTGCCACCCATGCCGAGGTGGGTGACCCGGACCCCGTCGGCGGTGAGGCCCTCGGCGACCGCCCCGGGGTTGGTGAGCGTCACGACGTCGCAGTCGACGGGCAGATGACGCAGCAGCAGCCGCAACTGCTGCTCGGCGCCGCCGACACCGAGCCCGGTGATGATGTGCAGAGCCCTCATCTCACAGGCCCTCCACCGGGCGCCTGCGCAGCCGGTGCAGACGGTGCTTGAGGTGCAGGCGCACGGCCGTGTCGTTCTGGCCGACGTGCACACGCGGCAGGGCGTGCGGACCGGTCAGCGGACCCGGGTCGATGGCGCAGGCGTAGGTGTAGCCCGCTTCCCGTACGGCCTCGACGGCGCGGGCGTCGACCGTGCCGTACGGATAGCAGAAGCCGTCGACCCAGGCGCCGGTGAGCTCCGTGAGCAGCGCCCGGCTCTGGCCGACCTCCGCCCTGAGGGTGAGGTTGTCGGCCCGGGTGAGGTCGACGTGCGTCAGTCCGTGCGAGCCGATCTCCACGCCCTCGGCGGCCGCGTGCCGGATGCCGTCGGCGGTCAGCAGCGGCTTGCGCGGGCCGAGCGGGTCCCAGGCGTTGTCGCCGCCGAGCCGCCCGGGCAGCACGAACAGGGTCGCGCGGCAGTCGTAGCGGCGCAGCAGCGGCAGGGCCTCGGTGACGAAGTCGGCGTACCCGTCGTCGAAGGTGAGCCCGACCAGGCCGCGTGCCTCGCCCCGGGCGCGGGCGGCGAGCAGTTCGGCCACGGACACGCCCCGCAGCCCCCGGCGGCGCAGCCACGCCAGCTGCCGGTCGAGCCGCTCGGGCGTGACCGTGATGCGGTACGGGTCGTCGGAGCAGTCGCCCACCGAGTGGTACATCGCGACCCAGGGGACGGGGCCCTTGTGCGGGGCCGGGGGTCTGCCGGTGTCGAGGGAATCAACGGAAGCGGCCATGTGTGAGCCTTCGTGTGACGGCGCGTAGGGAGCGCAGAGCGGACGCGGGGCCCTGGGCACCGAGGGCCCAGGTGAGCGGAACGAAGACGAAGGTCACGGTCAGGAAGCCGGCCGCGAGGCCCGCCGCCGGGGAGTCCGGCAGGCTCGCGGCGAACGCCCCCGCGAGGGTGGCGACGGCGGCCGCGCCCGCCAGCCTGCCCAGCTCGGCCAGGACCTGCGGGACCCGGACCGAGACGCTGTGCGGGCTGTCGCTCCGGCCCGTGCGCAGCCCGGCCAGCAGCAGGGCGGCCGTGACGGTGATGCCGAGGGCGTTGGCGGCGGCGATCCCCGCCACGCCGAAGGAGTGCACGGTCGCGGCGCCGACGAGGGACGTCACGACGATGCCCGCCGTCATCGCGCCCAGCGGGTACCAGGTGGCCCGGCCCGCCGAGAAGTAGGAGCGCACGAGGGCCCCCACCAGGGTCTGGCCCAGCAGTCCGAGGGCGTAGACGCGCATGACGTCCGCCGTCGCCGCGGTGTCGCTCGCGGTGAACGCGCCCCGCTGGAAGAGCAGTTCGATCATCTGCGGGGCACAGGCGATCACCGCGCACATGCCCACCAGCACCAGAGCGGCGGCCAGCGCCAGATCCCGCTCCACCCGGCTGCGGGCCCGTGCCGTGTCGCCCTCCGCGAGCGCCCGCGCCACCACCGGGAAGGTGACCGTGCACACCATCAGCGACAGCGTCATCGGGATCTGGGCGACCTTCTGCGCGTAGTTCAGATGCGAGATGGCGCCGGCGGGCAGACCGGAGGCGAGGAAACGCTCGGCGAGGACCTGCGACTGGCGGCACAGCGCGAAGAGCAGGACGGCGGCGACCAGCGCGACCTGCATCGGCCGCTCCTCGACGACGGACCCGGCCTTCGCGAGCGGCTGGGCGGGAGAGGCCAGTCGCCGCCACAGCGCCGGCACCTGCACCGCCACCATCAGACAGCCGCCCGCCGCCACCCCGAGCGCGGCGGAGCGCACGCCCCAGCCCTCGCCGAGGAGGAACATCGAGGCGATGATGCCGGTGTTGTAGGCGACGTAGATCGCCGCGGGCGCGAGGAAGCAGCGGTGGGCCCGCAGGGCTGCGCTGCAGTACCCGGCGAGCCCGAAGGCCAGCACACAGGTCGCCGTGATCCGGGTGCAGTCGACGGCGAGCCGCGGGTCGGGCAGGCCCGGTGCCAGGGCCCGGACCAGATAGGGCGCGGTGCCGGCGACCAGCACGGCCACCGCGGTCAGGGCGAGACACAGCCGGGGCAGGGTGGCGCCGACCAGGGCACGGACCGGATCGCCCGGGGCGCCCCGGGCGCGGCGGGCCAGCGCCATGCTGAACGCCGGGATCAGCGCGATCGCCAGCCCGTCCTCGATGAGCAGCGTCGCGGCGAACTCCGGCACGGTCCAGGCGACCAGGAAGGCGTCCGTGTCGCTCCCGGCACCGAACAGCCGCGCCAGCGACTGGTCGCGCACCAGGCCGAGCAGCGAGCCGGCGATGGACAGCGCCGCCGTCACCAGCGCGGCCCTGGCCAGGAAACTCCCGGAGGCGGGCGAGGAAGCCGAGTCCGTCGCTGGCGAGTCCGCCGACGCCGAGCCCGTGGATGCCGAGTCCGTCGCTGGCGAGTCCGCCGGCGCCGAGCCCGTGGATGCCGAGTCCGTCGCTGGCGAGTCCGCCGGCGCCGAGCCCGTGGATGCCGAGTCCGCCGGCGCCGAGTCCGCCGGCGCCGAGCCCGTCGACGCCGAGTCAGCCGGCGCCGATGCCGGGTTCGCCGATGCCGGGTTCGCCGATGCCGATGCCGATGCCGATGCCGATGCCGGGTCCGCCGACGCCGACGCCGACGCCGACGCCGACGCCGACGCCGACGCCGGCGCCGAGCCCACCGGGCCGGCACCGTCTCCGGCCGTGACGCTGTCCCCGGCCGTGACGCCGTCCCCGGCCATGACAGCCGCACCGGCCCGCGCCGGGGGCACGGTCGCCGCGTCGTCCGTCTCGGGACCCGGGGTCTGCGAAGGCACCACCGTCATCGCGCCATGGCCTCCTCGGCGCGCTCCCGCACCCCTGCCCGGGGCAGGCCGGCGACGTCCGCACGCGCGTCGCCTGCCAGCGCCCACCACGCCACGAGCCCGATACCCACGGCGATCAGCACGGTCGAGGGACCGCCGATGTCGCCGTACGCGAAGTCGGTCAGCAGCCAGATCAGCAGTCCGCAGGCGACGAGCCCGCAGTCGAGCCCCGGGCCGCGGTCGCGCACGCGCAGCAGCCGCCGCACCCCGCACACCAGCAGCGCCAGCCAGCTCCCGGCGAGCGCCAGCAGCCCGATCAGGCCCTGCTCGCTCAGCACCAGCAGATACATGTTGTGCGGCGACAGCAGCGGCTGCCGCTGGTACGCCACTCCCGCGCCGTCGGTCTCGCTGCCCGACGACAGCGCCAGCGTGGCGTGCCCGTCCCGGTACTCGGGAAAGCCCTTCAGTCCGACGCCGGTCAGCGGATGTCCGCGCCAGATGTCCGTGGCGGACGCCCACAGGGTGTACCGGTCGACGACGGACTGGTCGGGGGTGTCGGCGACCTGGGCGATGCTGTCGATCCGCTGCTGCAGCAGCGCCGAGCCCACGCCGAAGCCGCCCACCAGGATCACGCCCGAGGCGACCGCGGCCGCGGCCACCTTGAGCGCGCGCCGCCACCCGGTCAGCACGAGCTGCACGGTGCAGGTCAGGGCGGTCGCGATCCAGGCTCCCCGGCTGAAGGAGAGCGCGAGCGGCAGCATCAGCACCAGCGCGCACCCGGCGCCGGCGATCCGCTGCCGTACGGACACCCGCCCGAGCGCGATCCCGACCGCGCACACCAGGCCGAGCGAGACCGCCGTCGCCATGCCCATCACGTCCTGCGGCCCGAAGGTGCCCACCGCCCGGATGTTCGCGCCCTGGTAGGAGGCGCCGGTGCGGGTGACGAACTGGTGGACGCCGACGGCCCCCTGACACAGCCCCAGCCCCACGAAGGACCAGGCCACCAGCCGGAAGCCGGACCGGTCGCGCAGCAGGAGCAGCACGGCCGCCGGGACGAGGACGAAGGTCTGCAGATACCGTCCGAGGCCGGTCAGCCCGGCCTCGGCCGAGAACGCCCCCATGGCCGCGAGCGCGAGCCCCACGACCGGAAGCCCCAGCACCACGGCCGCGACGGGCGACAGCGGGCGCCGCCGCTCGCGCAGCAGCCGGATCACGCAGTACACGACCACGAGCCCGGAGAGCACATCGGCGGGCCCCGCGCCGTCGGGCGTGCGCGGCAGGGCCAGCAGGGCGGGTACGGCCATCACGGGCAGGGCCGGCGTCAGCGCGAGAAGACGGCGGGGGAGCGGTGTAATTGCGAGGCTCACCCTTCAGCTCCCCGTCGGACGTACCACCGTGGCCGCGGTGCGCAGCAGGATGCACACGTCCTGCCACAGGGACCAGTCGTCGATGTAGGCGTTGTCGAACCGGCAGCGGTCCTCGATCGAGGTGTCGCCGCGCAGCCCGTGGATCTGGGCGAGTCCGGTGATGCCGGTCCGCATCCGGTGGCGGACCGCGTAGCCGGGGTAGGTCTGGCCGAACTGTGCGACGAAGTAGGGGCGTTCGGGCCGCGGGCCGACCAGGCTCATGTCGCCCCGGAGCACGTTCCACAGCTGGAGCAGCTCGTCGAGCGAGGTCCGCCGCAGCATCCGGCAGAACCAGCGCATCTCGTTCTCGTTCGCCACGCTCCACCGGGTCGCCGACTCGTGCTCGTCGACCGGGCGGTGGGTCCGGAACTTCAGCAGCGTGAACGGCTCCCCGTCCTTGCCGATGCGCTCCTGCCGGAACACCACGCCCGGCCCGTCGCTGAGCCGCAGCGCCACGGCGAAGGTCAGCAGCAGCGGGCTGACCAGCAACAGCAATGCCCCCGACACCAGGATGTCGAGGGCCCGCTTGCCGGTGCCGCCGTGCCGGGCGGGGGACAGGTCCAGTCGCCTGCAGGGGAATCCGGCGAGGCGCTCCCGTGTCGCGTACGACGGGGTGCCGGCGTCGACCTCCCAGACCACGCAGCCCGATGCGGCCAGCGCCCGCAGCAGCGGCTCCTGTTCGGCGCGTACCGAGGGGTGCGCGGCGAGCACCGCCCGCACCCCGTTCTGGATGACGGCCCGCTCGACCTCCTCGGCGCTCGTCAGCACCGGCAGGGTCTCGGTGCCCTCGGGCTGCTCGGCGACGATCCCCACCGGCCGTACCCCGCACCGCGGTTGACGCAGCACGGCGGCGGCCACGCGCTGCGCGGTCCCGACCGGGCCGAGGACGAGCGCGGTGTGCGGGTGGCGCAGCAGCGCGGCCCGCCGCCGCGCGTGCACGGCTCCGCGCAGCACACAGCAGGCCGTCGCCTGCAGCGCGAGCCCCGCGAGCACGGTGCGCAGGGACAGCGCGTGCTCGGGCCGGTACGCCGCGAGGAGCGCCGCGAGCGCCAGCCAGGCCACCGCGATACGGCCGCACACGGCGGGCAGTTCCTCCAGCAGCCCCGGTACCGGCGGCCGCCCGTCGCGCCGGCGCAGCAGCAGCGTCAGGACGATCAGCAGGAGGACGAGCAGCATCTGGCGCGGGGCCGCGGCGAGCACCGGCGCGCCCGCCAGGGCGGCGGCGCCGTCCGCGGCGAGCAGTGGAAGGGGCGAGGCCGGGCGGGCCGGGCGCCGTGGGGCGGACAGCCGGAAACCGGTGGCGGGGCCGCGCGGCGGCATGACCGAGACTGGTGAGGATCCGTGCTCCCGTGGCGGTACGCCGGGGGAGGGCACGGTGCGTTCGGCGGTCACGAGTGGATGGACTCCCTGTACTCGGTGGTCTCGACGAGCTGCGTCGTCCGGTTCGCCTCGGCGCCACGCCCGGTGTCGAGCCGCCGACCGCGCTCGGCGCCGGTGGTGGCGGCGGTCCAGGGGCCGAGCAGATCGCGGTAGACGTCCGAGACGGCCTCGGCGGTGTGCCGCACGTCGTGGGTCGACAGCACGTGCCGGCGGCCCTGGTCGCCGAGCGACTCGCGCAGCAGCGGGTCGGTCAGCAGCGCGGTGACGGCCCCGGCCAGCGCCGCCGGGTTCTCCGGTGGGACCAGGCACCGGGCGGAGAAGGCGGGCGGCAGGCTCTCGCGGGCACCGTCGACGTCCGTGACCACCACGGGCCGCCCGCAGGCCATGGCCTCCAGCGGCGCCAGGGCCATGCCCTCCCAGCGGGACGGCAGGACGACGAGGTCGGCGACCTGGTACCAGGGGGAGGCGTCGGCGACGGCTCCCGTGAACACCACGGACTGCGGGGCCTCTTCGCGCAGCCGGTCGTGGTCCGGCCCGTCGCCGACCAGGACGAGACGGGCCTCGGGCACCCGCCGTACGACGTCGTCCCAGGCCCGCAGCAGGACGTCCTGCCCCTTCTGCCGGCACAGCCGCCCCACGCACACCACGAGCGGTGCCGCCGGGTGGACGCCGGTGAGCGGCGGGAGCCCGGAGCGCACCAGGCCGGCGGTGGCCGGGTGGAAGCGCTCCGGGTCGATGCCGTTGGGGACGACGGTCCAGCGGCCGGTGATCCTGGCGCCCATCCCGGTGGCGCGTTCCGCCTCGCTCACACACACCGTGCGCGAGGCCCAACGCGCCCCCCAGCGCTCCCACATGAGCGCGAGGGCCGCGGTGCCCCCGCCGACCGCCTCGAACGACCAGGCGTGCGGCTGGAAGACCGTCGGGATCCGCCCGCGCACCGCGAGGCGTCCGGCGAGTCCGGCCTTGGCGCTGTGCGCGTGCACCAGATCGGGGCGCACCTCGTCGATCACCCGGGCCAGATGCCGTACCTCCCGGACCAGCGACGTACCCGGCGACCGCGTCGCGTGCCAGTGCCGTACGCGCGCCCCGAGCGTGCGCAGTCTCGCGGTGAGCACGCTGTCGGGGCAGGCCACGGTGACGTCCAGGCCGTCCGAGAGCTGTGCCGCGACCAGATCCGTCACGACGCGCGCCACACCGCCGTCCACCGGTTGGGTGAGATGGAGAACTCTGGGGTTGGGGGCGGTGGATGACAGATACATGTGCGCGGATTCCTCGCTCGCGATGGCGTTCGGGGCGGGCGGCGACGGACTCATCGCCGGGCGTCTACGGCGACGAAGAGCACGCCGGCCCATGCCGCGTCCTGCTGGGACTGGATCCGGAAGGTCGCCTGGTCGCCGCCCTGCTGCAGACCGCTGCCGAGATCGAACACATCGGAGTCGTAGCCGAGGGTGTTGGCATGGGCGGGCACACGCGACGCGTCCGCCCCGGGCTCGCTGATGGTGGAGTTGAGGACGTCGTCGCGGGGGTTGGCGTTGTTGGTGAGAGCGGTCGCGGACTGGCCGGTCGCCACGGTGAACGAGTCGCCGCCGGTGCCGCGGTCGCCGTTGTACGTCACCAGTCCCGCACGGCCCCAGGTGCCCGCGGCGAAGCCCAGGCCGGTCACACGGACCTCCTGGGCACCGGACCTGAGCGGGGTGAAGCCGTCCCAGACCGCGAGGTGCCGCTGCGGCTCCGAGGGGTTCTCGTAGGCCACCACCAGCGTCCAGCCGCCCCAGGCACCGGCCGTCGACCTGCCCATGGCGATGTTGATCTGCGCCACGGTGTACAGGCCCGAACCGCCCTCCCGCACCAGCCGCGTCACATCGGCCGAGGCCTGGAAGGCGTCCATGCCGTCCAGCACGCGGTGGCCGACCAGCGTGTCGGCGAGCACCTGCTTGTACTCCCCGCCGGGTTCGGCGATCAGCACGCGCCCGTTGTCCTCCGGCGGCTTCTGCTCGCCCACCCGCAGATTGCCGCCCCAGTAGAGACGCGCGTACGTCACCCGGGAGCCGCTGGGCAGGCGGACCTCGGAGCGGGAGGAGTTGTAGGTGTTGGGGTCGCGGTCGACGTCGACGTAGAACATGTCGAAGTCCCCGTTGACCGCCATACCGCCCGCCTGCGCGTCCGGGCACGAGGGCCGTTGGGCGGCGCGGCAGGTGATCGAGGCGTTGGCAGCGCGTACGATGCCGCCGTGCTGGAGCGCGCGGTACCGCTCGGCGAAGGCGAGGCTCTCGGCCTCCGGCGAGGGCGCGGCGGCCGGCGCGGCGGCGGGGGAACTGCTGGCTGCCCACATGGCGGCAAGGGCGAGGACGCCCACGGTCGCGCGGCGAAACAGCGGGCCCAGGGAATGGCGCATGACCGGTCGTTGCCCTTTCGGAACAGGTGGCCGTGGCAGCAGCGCCACGAGTGCGATGTGTCCGCGCTGAGGAGTGCGTCGGGCGGTTCGCAACTCTAGTCATCAATCGGACATAGTCGATGAAATTCGGTGAAGTCTGACAAGTGTGTCGGAATCGTGAAATCGCAAGTGTTTGCTGGTTCCGACCGCCGTCCGGGTGCCGGGCGGCGCCTCCGCCCGGCGGGCGCCGGGCCTCTACTCCATCGGGGGGCGCGGGAGGGGTGACCTGACAAAGCGTCTGATCAGGCTGGACGCGGCGAAAGGGGGAATTATGTATTCCCGAAAAGCCTATGAATGCTTGCGGAAAGCCCTGGGTTCTTTCACGGTGGGCTCAAGATCCATCGCCGTCGAAAGGAATCCCCATGCGTGCTCTGCCCGCACGGCGCATCGCGTCCAGCGCACTGTGCGCCGCCCTTCTGGTCGGGATCACCGGCCCCGTCGCCATGGCGGCCGACTCGACCCGCGGGCATGGCCAGGTGGCCTCCGATGCCCGGCTTCCCGGCGCTGATGTGCGCCTCGTGCAGATCCAGAGAATCAACTGGGGCACGCTCACCCCCGTCGCCGACCTGCTGAACGCCGTACTCCGGGACAACAACGGCCGGATCACCGCGGCCGAGGCGATCAGGCTGGGAGACGCCGCGAAGGCCGCCCTGGCCGAGGCGGCCGTCGAGGACGACGCGCAGACCCCGTCCCCCGTGGCGCCCCTGACCCCCGCGCCGGTCATCCTGCCTGCTCCCGTCCTACCCGCCCTGCCCGCCATGGTGCCCGAGCGGCGCGCCGCCGACCCCGTGACCGACCTGCTGGACCTCGTGCTGGGCACGGTCGACGGCCTGCTGGAGGCGGTCACCGGCGGCGTCGGAGGCGTCCTCCCCCTGGTGGACGACCTGCTGGGCGGAGTGGACGAGCTCCTCGCCGAACTGACCTCGGCCGAACCGGCGCTCCAGGACGAGGACGCCGTTCCGTCGGTGACGTCCAGCACCTCGACGACCCCCGCGGCGGAGCCCGATGACTTCTTCGCGCCCCAGATCTCGGTGCTGACGCCGCTGCTGCCGCCGGCCCCGTGAGCCTGTCCAGTCGTGGTGCCGGCCTCGAGGAGCGGCGCCACGACTGCTGTTCTTTCACAGCGGGAAGTCCCGGTCTTTTAATAGATCTCGTATGAGGTATTGGCAATCTTCGGCAGTTCCGGTTTCCGCCCAGGCCAGGGCTCGTTAGGCACGGCGACAGAAACCACTCCGGCGACGTGCGTTGCCGAAGAAAGGAACACGATGAAGTCTCTGAAGGCTGCCGCAGTCTTTGCCGGGTCCCTGATCGCCGCCGGTTCCGCGACCCCGGCGTTCGCCCAGGACGCCATGGTCGCCCCGAGCGCCCCCGCCGCTCAGAGCGTCCCGGATGTGCAGAGCGCTCCGGTGGCCCAGAGTGCTCCGGCTGCCCCCGTCGCCCAGGCCGCCCCGGTCGCCCAGGCCGCTCCGGCGCAGAGCGCCCCCGTCGCGCAGAGCGCTCCGGCCCCGCAGGCCGCCCCGGTCGCCCAGGCCGCGCCGCAGCCCGCTCCGGTCGCTCAGCCCGCGCCCGCTCCCCAGCCGGCTCCGGCCGTTCAGAGCGCCCCGGTCGCCCCGCCCGCCCCGCAGCCGGCCCCGGTCGCCCAGCCCGCCCCGGCCCCGGCCCCCGAGCCCGCTCCGGCCGCCCAGAACTCGCGCGACCTGGCCTCCACCGACCTCACCGGCGGCGTGAGCACCAAGGTCCCCCTGGACGTGACCGCCGAGGGCAAGGAGTCCCTGGTCCACACCGCGAAGAACGCCGCCTCCACCGTCAACGACGCCAAGCCGGTGCACGGCAACCTGTGGTTCTAGGCCGCAACCACGCCCCGCGGAGGGCCGGTCCTCGGAAAGTCCGAGGACCGGCCCTCCGTCTTTGTCCCGGAAGGTGCCGCAGTGATCACTTGTCCGGCCGCGCGGCGGTGACCGCGCGGCACGTCCGGCGGTTACGGCTACGACACCGCAACCGGACGAGGAGTGGGCCATGGCCGTCAGCATCGGCGGAGGACCGGCGGGGAACGGGGCGCCGGCCCCGGCGGACCCCCTGCCGGCGGGCAGCACACGGCTGCCCACCGGCAGTACACGGCGGGAGGTGACACGCGGACTGCGCGTCTGGGCCCTGGCCGCGGCACTGGCGGCCCCCGTGGGCGCGGCGCTCTGGCCGAAGCGCCTCGGCCCCGGCGGCGTCCGGCACGACACCGCCTTCACCGAGACCTACCGCGGCCGCCGCATCAGCCTGGCATGGACCCCGGGGGAGGGCCGGTGCCATGTCACCGTGGACGGCCGCCCGCTGCATCTGATGCGCCGCGCCGACGGCACCTGGCTGAGCATGGTCGACCACTACTGCTCCCACCCGACCCCGCTCCAGGCCGCCCGCGCCGCCGTCGACGCGCTCGGCCCCGGCCGCCGGCTGCGCGCTCCCGGACCGGGAGACGCGGAGCACGGGCACCGGCACACGGAGGACCGGCGTGGCGTACGTACGTAGGGACGCCGCCACGCTCACCAGGGCCGAGCAGCGCCGGTTCGTCAAGGCGCTGCTGGAGGTCAAACGGCGGGGCGAGTACGACGAGTTCGTCCGGATGCACATCGAGTACTTCTCCGCGGACGGCGAGCAGGGGCTGCGCGCCGCGCACATGGGGCCGTCCTTCCTGCCCTGGCACCGCCGCTTCCTGCTCGACCTGGAGCGCGCGCTGCGCCGGGTGGACTCCTCGGTGACGGTGCCCTACTGGGACTGGACGCGCGACCGCACGACAACCTCCGCGCCCTGGACGGACCGTCTCCTCGGGGGCGACGGGCGCCGCTCCGACCACCAGGTCATGACCGGGCCGTTCGCCTACCGGCACGGCGAGTGGCCCATCAAGGTGAACGTGACCGACAGGGATTTCCTCACCCGGGAGCTCGGACGCCCCCGCAAGCCGGTCGCCCTGCCCACGAAGAGCGAGCTGGCCTCGGCGCTGAAGGACCCCGTCTACGACGTGGCGCCCTGGGACTCGACGGTCACCCGGGGCTTCCGCAACAAGCTGGAGGGCTGGGGCACCGGCCGGGGTGACACGGCCTGGCGCAACCACAACCGGGTGCACGGCTGGGTCGGCGGGGACATGCTCGGCGGCGCCTCCGTCAACGACCCCGTGTTCTGGCTGCACCACGCCTTCATCGACCTGCAGTGGTCTCGCTGGCAACGCCGCCACCGCGATGCCCGCTACCTCCCCGCGACGCCGCCGGGCAAGGGCGACCGGCAGCACGGCCGGATCGTGGCACGCCGCCAGCGGCTGCCGCCGTGGGACGTGACGCCGCAGGAGCTGGAGGACGTGGGGCGGATCTACCGCTACGCGTGAGACATGGGGAGAGCCCCGGCATTCGGGGGGCCGGGGCTCTCGGGTCAAGCGGAGGTCAGTGACGGTGACCGTGCTTCTTGCCGTGCTTCTTGCTGTCCTTCTTGTTGCTGTCGTTCTTGCACTCGTTGCCGACGGCCGGGTTGAGCAGGCCGACAATGTTCACGGTGTTGCCGCACACGTTGACCGGAACGTGGACCGGCACCTGAACCACGTTGCCGGACAGGACGCCGGGCGAGCCGATGGCCGCGCCCTTGGCCCCGGCGTCCGCCGCGGCGAGACCGGCCCCACTGAGCACCACGGCGCCCGTGCCGAGAGCAACAGCGCCAACCTTCGCGATGCGAGACATCACGTTCTCCCTTACTGACTAGGTAGGTGCGGCAGCAGTACGCGCTGCCGCACTGCCCGTTCAACGCGGCGACCCCCGACCGGTCACGAGAAATCTTCTGCGGATCACCCATCTTGAACAGGGGCTCCGCCAAATGGGTGCTGATGGGCGGCCGTCCGCGTATTTCCCGGCCCTCGACGTGTCTACTGGCCGGGACTGTCGTCTCCGCGCAGGTCGGGGCAGGCCTCGCTCCTCGTGAGCGGCGCTGCCCGACCGGGAGTTGGGCCGGCGTGGCTGCCCCGGTGTCGACCACCTGGCGGAACCCCTCCAGCGCCGCGACGTGCACTTTCACAAGAAACCCACGCTACGAGGCGTTTCGCGTGGCAAAAGTCGCAAACGCCGCTTATCTTAGCGACTGTCAGTGACCGGACCATCACGGTCTGTGTCGATTCGAGAAATCGGAGAAGTAATGCGCAAGTACCAGAAGGCCGCGGTCGTCGTGGCCATGCTCGGCAGCGTCAGCTTCCTCGGCGCCGGCGTGGGTCACGCTGCGGGCGGGGACGGGAAGTTCAAGCTCGAGAACGAGCAGGCCCAGTCCTGCGAGCAGAACGACAGCACCCAGGGTCTGGTCAACGTCGACGACGTCAACGTCAACGTCGGCGCCCTGCTCGGCCTGGCCAACCAGGACAACAGCGAGCGCGAGTCGCTGAACTGCTCGCAGTCCTTCTCGCTGCGCGGCGGCCACTGATCAGGTTGATCTAGGCAGGCCCCGGGGCTCGGACCTTGTGTCGAGCCCCGGGGCCTGCCGCCTGACCAAAGGAAAAAGGTAGATGTTCAGCTCGAAGAAGATCGCGGCGGCGGCGGGAATCCTGGGGGGCTTCGCCCTGATCGGCGTCGGTGCCGTCCAGGCCTCGGCGCAGGGTCCCGGCACCTGTGTCCAGGACAGCAAGGGCCACGTCCGCTGTGTGCAGATGAGTGAGTACCAGGTCATCAAGGACAAGGGCGGCGACGTCACCGTCGTCAACGAGTCGACCCAGACCTGCCCGAGCGCGCACAGCCAGGTCAGCTGCGTCGACGTCGTCACGGCCCCCGCCCCGAGGGGCTGACAGGGGTCTGACGGCTCCGTCGGTCGGTGCGGTCGTACAACAGGTTTTATCCAGAAATTTACGTGACTGGGCGTTTCGCCCGGCAAGAGGCGCGAACGCCGCCTAAGGTTGGCGACTGTCGGTGACCAGCCCATTACGGTCTGTGTCAATTCGAGAAATCGGAGAAGTAATGCGCAAGTACCAGAAGGCCGCGGTCGTCGTGGCCATGCTCGGCAGCGTCAGCTTCCTCGGCGCTGGCGTTGGTCACGCTGCGGACGGCGACGAGCAGTTCAAGCTCGAGAACAAGCAGGCCCAGTCGTGCGAGCAGAACGACTCGCGTGAGGGGCTCATCAACATCGACGACGTCAACATCAACCTCGCGATCCTGGGCCTCGCCAACCAGGACAACAGCGAGCGCGAGTCTGTGACCTGCTCGCAGGCCTTCTCCCTGGGCAAGTAATCACCCCACAGGTGATGCGGGCAGGCCCCGGGGCTCGAACCAGGTGTCCGAGCCCCGGGGCCTGCCCCTTGGCTTCTCAGCCGGTATATGCGTCCGGAACGACTCCTCGCCCAGCGGCGGCGGGTCGACCGTAAAGGAAAAGGTAGATGTTCAACTCGAAGAAGATCGCGGCGGCGGCGGGAATCCTGGGGAGCTTCGCCCTGATCGGCGTCGGTGCCGCCCAGGCCTCCGCCCTCGGTGACCCCGGCAAGTGCGTCGACGACGGCAACGGTCACGTTCGCTGCGTGGAGACGACCCAGTACACGTACACGACCGACAAGGGCGGCAAGGTCACCGTCGTCAACAACTCGACGCAGGAATGCCCGACGGCCCACAGCCAGGTCACCTGCGTCAGCAGCGCCGTCGTCCCCGGCAAGAGGGCCTGACTCCCGCCGAGCCCGAGGCGCCGCCCTGTCCACGTCGGCGCCCCTCGCGGAGGTCCACCCGCCCAGCGGAGGATGGCCGGGACCCGAGATTCGGGTCCCGGCCATTGTTGTGTCCGTGTCCGTGTCCGCGGTCGGTGCGGGCGTCAGGGCA
The DNA here is from genome assembly GCF_018604545.1 of Streptomyces koelreuteriae. Lineage (GTDB taxonomy): Bacteria > Actinomycetota > Actinomycetes > Streptomycetales > Streptomycetaceae > Streptomyces > Streptomyces koelreuteriae. The sequence continues at coordinate 5,453,504 of NZ_CP075896.1, forward strand.
GCCGTCGTACGGGCGCGCCCGCGAGGAACGCGCGGATGTCCTCCACGGCCTGGCCGTAGTACGTCGTGTAGTTGGCGCGGGAGACGTAGCCGAGGTGCGGGGTGGCGAGCAGGCGCGGGGCGGTGCGCATCGGATGGCCGGCGGGCAGGGGCTCGATGTCGAAGACGTCGATGCCGGCACCGGCGATCCGGCCCTCGTGCAGGGCGGCGAGCAGGGCGTCCTGGTCGACGATGGCCGCGCGCGAGGTGTTGATCAGATACGCCGTCGGCTTGAGGAGCGCGAGTTCGGCGGGCCCGAGCAGTGCGCGGGTGCGGTCGCTCAGCGCGAGGTGGACCGAGACGAAGTCGCTGCTCGCGAGGAGGTCCTCCCGGGAGGGGGCGAGTTCGACGCCGATCTCGTCGGCGCGCTCCTTGGTGAGGTTCTGACTCCACGCGCTGACCTGCATGCCGAAGGCGAGCCCGACCCGGGCCACACGGCTGCCGATCTTCCCGAGACCGAGCAGCCCGAGGCGGCGCCCGTGCAGATCGGCGCCGACGGTGGACTGCCAGGGGCCGCCGGAGCGCAGGGCGTTGCTCTCCTCGACGACACCGCGGGCGAGCCCGAGCAGCAGCGCCCAGGTCAGCTCCACGGGCGGGGTGGAGGAACTGGCCGTACCGCACACGGTGACGCCGTGCTCCTCGGCGGCCGCGTAGTCGATGACCGAGTTGCGCATCCCGGAGGCGACGATCAGCTTCAGCCGGGGCAGCCGGGCGATCAGCGACCCGGGGAACGACACGCGCTCCCGCAGGGTCACCACGATGTCGAACTCGGCCAGCGCGGCGGCCAGGGCGTCCTCGCCGTCCAGATGGCCGTCGAAGGACACGACCTCCACCTCGTCCGCGACCGCCGACCAGTCGACGACCTCGGTCGCCACCCTCTGAAAGTCGTCCAGCACAGCACAGCGCAGCCGCACGTCGCACTCCTTCCTCGGCCCACGGGCCTACGACCCACGGCCCACGGCCTTCCGGTCCCGTTCCAGGACCATGATCGGGCCTGAGACGGGCAGCGGGAAGTCCCCTCCCTCGGGGCGGTCAGGAGACGGCCCTGGCCAGACCCCCCGGCGTGGCCGCCGCGCTCCGCATGGCCAGCCGCCCGGCGACCGTGACCGTGGCGACGGCGACCACGACCGCGCCGAGGGCCAGCGCGGCCAACGGCCCGCCGGCCAGGGCCGGGACCGCGGAGCCGGTCACCGCGATGCTGAGCGGCACCAGCACCGACGCGCAGACTCCGGTGGCCAGCAGCAGCGCGACCACACAGGTGAGCGCGGCCTCCCACGCCAGCATGCGCAGGACCTGCGCGGACTGGGCACCGGCCAGGCGCAGCAGGGCGAACTCCCGTCGGCGGCCCGCCGTAGCCATGCTCAGGGTGTTGACGACGGCGATGGCCGTGAACACGTTGATCATGGCGAGCAGCAGCAGAACGAACAGGTCGGCCGCCGCGCCGGACTTCGCCTGGCCCGCCGTCTGGCTCTCCGCCGCTCCGTCACCGGTCCGCGCGCCCGGGAATTCCGCGGCCAGGGCCTTCAGCTCCCGCTCGACAGCGCTCCGATCGGCTCCGGGGGCCGTCCGTACGAGAACGGTGTCGTCCAGCGGGGTGGCGGCATGCCGGGCCGCCGAGGCACGGGGCAGCAGCGCGTCGGCGAAGTCCCGGTCGCGGGAGTAGACGGCCGCGACGCGGTACGTGTCCCGCCCACCGTCGTCCCAGTTCACCCGGACGCGATCGCCCACCGTGACACCCAGGCTGTGGGCCGCGCCGTCGCCGAGCGCCATGGACGAGTCACCGAGGCGGGCGAGCGAACCGGCGCGGACACCGAGGTCCAGAAGGCCGGGCACCGCTTCGGCCTGCATGGTGACGAGGCTTCCGCCGATGACGGCGGCGTCGTCCTCGCCCGGGTCCGCGTCGTTCCGGACGGCGTCCGCGCGGCTCAGCTCACCGTCCACGGACAACTGTCCGGAGGCCGCCGCCACACCGGGAAGCCGGGCGGCCCGCTCCGCGTAGCCCGGCGCGATGCCCGGCCCGGCCGAGGACACGACATGATCGGCGAGCAGCCGTTCCCGCTCCGCCTGCCGCGCGCCCTGCGACGCGATCAACGGCACGCAGAGCAGGGTGCCCGTGAGGGAGAGAGCGAGCACGAGCGGTGTCACGCCGGCGGCCAGCCGGGCGTTCTGCCTGAGGAGATTGCGGACCGCCAGCGCGCCGTCCCTGGGCAGCAACCACGTCACCGGAGCCAGGAACAGGGCACCCGCGACCCGGCAGATCACCGGCGCCAGCAGCGCCACCCCGATCATCAGGACGAGCACCATGCTCTCGGCCGTCCCACCGCCCCCGTCCAGCCGGCCGGTCGCCACCGCTCCCAGACAGCCGCCCGCCCCGGCGAACACACCCACCCCGAGCAGCACACGCCGCCGGCCGAGCCTCGGCGCCGGAGCGGCCGACTCGCGGAGCACCTCCACCGGCCGCACCCGCGACGCACGCCGCGCGGCGGCGAACGCCGCGAGCTGCGCCACCACGGCGGCCAACCCGACCGTCGCCCAGGGCGCGACCGGCCCCACGGACAGGGCGAACGACCCAGGCAGCACCTCCCCGTCCACCAGCACCCGATGCAGGAGCACGGCCACGCCGACCCCGCCCGGAACACCGAGGAGCGCGGCCGCCACCGTCACCAGCAGGACCTCCACCGCGATCATCCGGCGGATCTGCCCCTTGGTGGCCGCGACGGCCCGCAGCAGGCCGATCTCGGTCAGCCGTCCGGCGACCGCGAGCGTCAGCGTGCCGGAGACGACGAACCCCGCGACGAACAGCGACAGCACACCGAACGTCCCGACCAGCGAGGAGAGCACGGTCGCCGGCGACGGCACGTCCCAGAACTCCGCCTCGGCCCGCCCGCCACCGGAAGCGACCACGAGCCCTCCGGCGCTGTCCCCGTACAACGCCGCGACGGCCTTCTCCACCTCCCGCCGAAGCGCCTCCGTGTCTGCGGCCTTCCTCCCCAGGACACCCACGGCCCGCACCGGCTGGTCCGAGTCCGCGAGCCGCTCCGCCTCGCGGGAGGTATGGAACACGGCGTACTGGCGTTCCAGTTGCCGGCGCGTATCGGCCACACCCGAAACCCGATACGGGCGCAGCCCGTCAAGGCCCGCTATCCGTACGGTGTCGCCCACCCCGGCGCCGAGGCGCCCGGCCAGACTGCCGTCCAGCACGACCTCGGAGTCACCGTCAGGGGCGCGGCCCTGCCGCAGGGTGAAGGGACCGAGAACCGCGCTCTCCCACGAATGCCCCAGGGACGGCCCGTCCCAGGGCGCCTCGACCAGCCTGCCCGAGCCGTCCACCGCAGTGCTGGGGAAGGACAGTTCGGACACGGCCCGCTCGACGGACGGCAACCTCTCCAGCGCCGCCCGCAGCTCCCCGGCCCGCGGCACGAACGGCTGCCCGGCGACGACCACGTCCGTCCCCGCATAACGCTCGGCGGGCGCCCCGGCCCGGGCCCCCGACTCCAGCAGCACGGCACACGCCGTCGTCATGACCAGCGCCAGCACGAGAGCGACGAAACCGCCCGCCCAGCCGGCCCCGCGTCCCGAGAGAGTCCGCCACGCGATACGTAACAAGGGTGCCTTTCGCAGGGGGCGAGGCCTTCGCCCGAACCCGACCACCCACAAAAAACGCCCTCCCGAAGGAGGGCGGAGACTTGCGCCCCCGGCAGGACTCGAACCTGCGGCCAAGCGCTTAGAAGGCGCCTTGTGCGTCTCGTCTAACACCGCTGCTGACCTGCTTCTCTTCGGGCGTCGGGCGTCTCATCGATCGGCCTTCGACACGCATTCGACTTCGACAGGGGGCTGGGACAGGGTTAGTGACGGTTGATCGGGATCTCGTAGACGATCTCGCAATGAGCGGCGGGCACCACGATGTCCGCCGTCTCCACGGGCCGTCCGTCGTCGCTGTAGTACGTCCGCCGGATGTGCGTCACGAGCGCGGCCTTCTGGATACCGAGAAGTGACGCCTCCTCGGCGGTCGCCTGCCTCGGCTCCGGCTGCTCCACGGCGTGGCTGACGGTGACACCGATCGCGGCCATGCGGTTCACGACTCCCGCACCGGCGTGCGGTCCTCCCTCGGGGAGAAGGACGAGTGTGCCGGCGGTGAGGTCGTACGGCTCCCAACTCGTGGAGAGCTGCACCGGCTTGCCGTCTGCCAAGAACTCGTACGTCGTCCGGACGCACAGGTCGCCCTCGGCGATGCCGAGCCGCACCGCGATGTCCGCCGGAGCCGACACCTTGGCCTCGGTCCGACTTTCCCAGTCCCCTTGCCTGCCCACGGCCTTCATATCCGCGCGGAAGGGCGATCCGCTGGGCTGCTCCCGGGCTGACGACCGGACGACCCGCACCCGCTGCCGGGGCTCGGCGACGTACGTGCCCGAACCGGCGCGTCCCTCAAGCACACCCTGGGAAATCAGCAGCTCCTGAGCCCGGCGGACCACGTTCTCGCCCACCCCGCACTCCTGGCCGATCTGAGCACGGGACGGCAGGCGGTCACCGGGCTCCCACACGTGCTCCGAGATCCGCCGCCGGAGTTCGTCGGCGATGCGGAGATAGGGCGGCTGCTCAGGCATATGGAAAATCTAGTCCACTAGCTCTAATCTAGTTAACTAGCTTCACTGAAAGTGATCGCCGGTGACGGAGGCTGCCCTGTGCCCGCTTCGGGAGTTAGCGCGGCGGCCCTCGCTGCCCGGCTGTCCGACCTCGGACTTCCCGCGCGCATGGAGGAGCACGACCGGTACGCGTCGGTCCAAGCGGAGGTGCCGGAATCGCTCTCCGCCGACTTATGGCGGGAGGTCCTGGAAGTGGTGGCGGAGGCCGATCGGTTCGGGCTCCTCGCCACGAGCCTGAACGACCGCACCCTCTGGGCGGTCGTAAACAAGGCGGTCCCCACGACGGGCGATGTCGGGGGACCGAGCTATCAGCGATAGGAGCTGACCAGCGTGCTCAACCGTATCCGCCGTGCCGCCTCGCTCACCAGAGCGCGGTACTTCCCCAAGGGCAGGCACCGCCGCCCCTTACGGTCGTCCAGGCCGCTGGCGGCCCCCGTTCTCCCTGCGTCCGCCGACGCGTCGACGGTCCTCCTGGGCTGCTCTCCCGACACCGCGCGCCACCGTCACCCGCTCACGGGGGAGGACAACGCGCTTGTCCGCCCGTACGTGCTGGCTTGGGAGGGGCGAGTAGGGCCGCGCGAGGTGGTAGTCGCTTCACACTTGCCCGCTGAAGCCTGGTCGTCCCTCGCGGGAGTCAACTGATGACTCCTCGCCGACAGCCCCGCATCACAACGACTCAGCCCGTTCCCTACCGGTCGACCGAGTGCCGTATCGGCACGCACCGTGCTTGCGCGGAATCCTCCCCGGTCGCTGCACCAAGCGACCTGCCGGTTGTCGTCGAGACATGCGCCTGCCCGTGTCACTCGGCGTCCCACCACGCCACACCCGCGGAGGTGGAGCGGTGAGCGGCTGGGCACCCGGGGGCGCGCTGGCATCCAACGTCGAGGTCACCGCGGCCACCGTGCAGCGCGGTGACATCATCCAACTCGGCGGCACAGAATGCCGGGTGAGCGACCTCATCCAGCTACCCCAAGGCGGCAAGAAGCTCCTCTTCGAGTCCGGCGAGCTGCTGACCATACACGCGCGAACCCGCCTCGCAGCCGTTCGTATGCAGAGAAGGCGGTGATCGGGTCCGTGCCTTCACGCCATCAAGAAATCGCCGAAAATCTCCGGCACCAAATCACGACCGGGCACATCAAGCCGGGCGAACGTCTTCCGTCAGAAGCCGGCCTGGCCGACCGGTACAAGGTCAGCACGGTGACACTGCGGAGAGCCCTCGCCGTGCTTCAGGGAGAAGGCCTCGTTGAGAAGATCCACGGCAGGGGGAACTTCGCTCGTCGTCCGCCCCGCAAGATCCTCTACGTCGGGGGATGGGGAACGCTGGACCCGTGGACCGCCGCTGAAACGGCCCTGCGCGTCAGCGTTCGCACCAACACGGTTCCAGCACAGGGGCACCTGACGACCTTGCTGTCAGTGCCGACGGGTAGCCCTCTCGCTGAGTTCCTTTGCACCAGTCACGAGGGAGAGTCACCGCACGGACTGGCCCGCATCTACATCCCGCGCGACCTGGCACCCGCCGGAGTGCTGGACGACGAATTCCCGTGGCGGGAGACGGCTACGCGCTTTGCCGTTCTGAGCTCGCCGCCGGCGCTTGTCCGCGAAAGGGTATCTGCCCGCCCACCGTCACCGGACGAAGCATCGGCCCTGCGGATCGGCTCCGCCGCGCCAGTCGTCGCCATCACACGCATCGCGACCGACACGACCGGGCGAGTCGTCGAGGCCGCGCTTCTGGTGTTCCCGGGGGACCGCGTCGACGCCGTCTTCACCACCCACTCCGTGACCGACGAGAGGCAGAAGCAAGGATGACGGCACCGAACGAATTGCGACTCCTCCCGTGGTCGGGACCGGAGGGCAAGCCCTGCTACCTGAGCACCGACGGCAACGGCGGCTACATGTCCCGCCTGGCGGACAACATCGAAGCGGTGCAACTGGGAACGGCAGCCGAGCTGCTGGAAGAGGCCTCAGACACCCTCGTCGACCAGGAGGCGGGCCCGGAAGACCTGCGATGGTTGGCGAAGGAATTGACGGGGGCCTTGCGAGACGTGCTCCGCGTCGCGACCAGCCGCGGTCAACTCCTGGAGGTGAGCGAACCCCACCGCTCCTAGGCACCAGCCGCAAACCGCACCTGCCGAGAACATCCTTCCGTACGCGTCAATGGCGGAGAGAAGTCCGGTCATCTATCCGGGCTTCTCTCACCATTGCGTCGTCCGGGCCAGAATCGGCGACACACGGCTCCGGAGGCCGCTTGGGTCTCAGACAACGCAGCAGGTCACAGCCCTGCACGCGGCAGATCAGCCGAGGAGAGTCCGCAGATAGGCCACGGCTGGCTGAGCACCGCTTCATGAATGCGCGAGGCTAGAGAAGGCTCAAGAGCGTCGCTTGGCCGGCATTGAAGCCTTCATGCTGGCGACGAGTGCGTGGATGGACTGACTCACCTACATCCAGCAGAGGATGGTCATGCCCCTCTCCCAGCCGATCCGCTCGGCGATCACCGCAGCGGGCATGGTCGGAGTCTCCCGCAGCAGTTCCCGGATCTGCGTCTCGACCGCGTCGACGGCCGAACCCTTGGCCGGCCGCTGGTACTTGGGCGGCCGGTCGCTGGCCAGGGCACGCTTGAGGGCGTTCTTCGAGATGCCGAGATGCCGTGCGATCGACCTGATCGGCATCTGCTCGGTCCGGTGCAGCCGACGGATCTCTGCCCAGTCCTCCACGAGGGTCACCTTCCCTCCTGACCTTGATCACCAAGGCCTGAGTCAGACGAAGATCACCAAGTAGGTCACTTTTGATCCGCCGTCAGATGGTCAGCGTTCGGCCGTCGTTGAGACCTTCGCGGAAGTCTGAGATTCACAGCCTTTGAACTACGGTGAAGCGCCTTCGCCGGGGTGAGCCCAAGCCACCGTCCACACCTCGTCCCGATCGCGTCAACAGCGGACCGGGCGTCAGGCCGCTAGATCACCACCCAGCCCATCCTTCGATGCAGTGCTGGAGGCGACGAGAGCCGCTCCGCCCTGGGGAGCACGCGTGACAGACGATCAGTCCCATCAAACGGGGCGCGCCCCCGGTTCTTAACCCGGTTGAACGGGACGTAGGTTCGCCATGCAGCAATCACGACTCTCCCCCTCTAGCTTCGCTGAACGTGATCGCGTAACTTCTGAAGGTCACGAGAGGTTTGGGGGAACAGGCTTGGACGTGCCATGGGAGCTCATGCATGAGCCCATCGAGGACAGCGGCAGTGATACCGCAGATCGGTATCGATACCAATACCAAGTCATCGCGCGACACTGCTGCGAGTTTGACAATAGCGAGCTTCTTTGGGCTCTTTGCGAGTGGCACACCGACTACATACTCGCACTGTCGGGACACCGCTTCATCCTAGTGAGCGTCAAACATCGCGAAAGAAGTAAAGGGAACTGGACTCTCACGAGTCTCTGCGACGACGGAGGGCTTAACACTCTCCGCGCCAGGTGGGAAGAGTGCAGAAAGCCAGATCAAGTTCGGCTGGCGACTAACGGTGCCCTGGACCGTAGAGCGAAGCAACTAGCCAAAGCTTGCGCTACGGGCGATGCTAAACTCCTCAAAGATTTTTCCGAGGAACTTCAGGTGAAGCTCGGATGCGCGACTCCGCACGACGCATTTGAATTCTTGATGCGTTTGAGGGTGGAAGCTGAACTCGCCCCACGGAAGCACATCAGGGCAATTAATATCGAGTCCCATGTTCGGCCCATGTTGAGGCGTCAAGGGAAACGAAACCTTGAGGCAGGGCGGGTTTACGACTCCATCGTACAAGTCGTTGAGGAAGCTTCTCGCTCTGTAGCAGATAACCGAGAAGATGTTACGTGGACTCTTTCGCGTTTCAACTCCCTGGACCACGACACTCTCAGAGAGGAAGACATCGCGCGGCGCCTCATCACTGCCGAACACGTAGCAAAGGCCGTCGATCGTGTGCCCAAGTTTGACAACCCTCTGCTACAGACTCACCTCACTCCTAACGGTCAAACAGAGACCCGACTAGCAAAGAAGCTGCGGCAAGGCGGAATCGGTGAGACGGGGATTCAATCGGCTCGCAGAACGAGACGCTCTTGGACGACTTTTGCCGCCCAGTACAGGTCCCCTTTGCCTCTTGAAGGCGACCTGGTAGACGATCTCACCACTCGCGTTCTTCACGAAGCCGCGATGGCTGAGGCGGAGAGTTTTAGCCCTAACGCGACATATGGTCGGGAGATGCTCAGGATACTGCACGACAGGCTCACTCCTAACAGCATCGGAGCGCCTTCCGAAATAGATCTGGATCGTCTTCACCTTCTCGGCCTTGCCTACCAACTCACCGATGAGTGCAAGATCTGGTGGTCACCAGAGTTCGATCTCTCTGATGACGAAGAGGAGGTTGCCTGATGCGTGCCGATGAGAATCTCGAATATCACTTGGCGCGTCTCCTCATCCTTCTTCATCATTTTGGAAAACCGAAATCTAAAGGGCTCGATGGACTAACCAAGCTTGCAAAGCTGGATTTCCTACTCAGGTATCCATCGTTCACGGATCACCTGCTTTCCTCCCGAGGAGCCAGTTGGCCGCTTGGCTGCGAACCGAACGCCGACGAACTCAATGCAGTGGAAAGTAGAATGATCCGCTACAAGTACGGACCATGGGACCATCGCTATTTTTCATTGCTAGGCAGACTTGTCGGATACGAGCTAGCCGAAACCGTAAACGGGAAGGGGCGCATTTCCATTCGCCTTACCGAAAAGGGTGACGCCCTGGCCACTCAGTTAGCTGCGACTTCAGATTGGCGTATCACATACGAGAGATCAGAAATGTTGCGACGCAATTTCAACCTGTCGGGAAACAAGCTGAAGCAGATGATCTATGAATCACTTCCCGACGCAGTAGACCGCCCACATTGGGAGGCGATCTAATTGGGTGCCACAATTCGAATCCATCAACTAGCCATCAAGACTCGCACCGACCAAGCCGTATTCCCATTTAGCGACCAGGTCACAGTGGTAACTGGGAGCATCGGCGTCGGGAAAAGCAGCCTCCTTGAGCTACTAAAATTTGGGCTCGGCGCCACGTCCGCTAAACTCATGCCGGCAGTGGAGCAAAATGTTACCGCGGTTGAGGTGCAGGTAACCCTCGGGAGTCGTCGTTACAGGCTGATCAGAGAAGTAGGTCAAAACACTGTTGACGTGGTCGACCATGCAACAGGTGAATTGATCGGACCTTGGTCCACGACCAACCGAAAATACATGCCAAAGGCCAGCCAGGAACTGCTAGCCGCCCTCGGTCTACCTGCTGACCTAAGAATCCCGAGGAAGCGAACCAAGCCTACAAGCGAAACGGTGGGAGTAAGTTTCTTTGATCTATATAAATACATTTACCTAGGTCAAAATGACATTGACACACAGGTTGTAGGGCATGCCAACTCTCACCTCGACCTCAAGCGTCGGGCAGTCTTTGAGCTGGTCTACGGATTGAATTCTCCGGAGCTAATCGATCTGGCGATCCTGAAAGGGAAATGGGCTGATAGGGCTGCTCAGCTCAAGTCAAGGGCGGAGGCTATCAAGGACTTCTTGGCCCAGGCCGACGAACCTGAACTAGAGCAACTCGAGCAACTAGAGCAGGACACTAGGCGGGCACTGGAAGAAGCAACTTCCCTGCTCGATAACGTGCGTAACGAGAGCGGCGCGGTCCTGGAAGCCCAGCGAAGCACACGACAGCGCGTAAGCCAGCTCAGAGGCCAGTTGGGCGAGCTAATCGCGGTACGCGATGCCACTGCCGCTGATGTTCGCAAGAGCGGATCATTGATGGCACAACTACGTCTCGATCAGCAGGCATTGCAACGGGCTGATGTCGCACATCGGGCGCTGAGTGGACTCGAATTCGCGTCATGTCCCCGATGCCTGCAAGATGTTAGGGATCGCGAGGTTGCGAGCGGGCACTGTCTGCTGTGCACGCAGCCTGAGGAAGCTTCAAGTGAATTCGACAGCGGAGAGCTAAAACGGCTTGCAGCGCAGATCAGTGAGACCCAGTCGCTACTGAAGGAGGATGAGGAATCTCTAGAACTCCAGCAGGCCAAAGTACGGCAGGTCGAGGAAGATCTGGCTGAATTGACGATGGAGCTGGAGCGCACTGCCTCAGTATTAATTAGCCCGCAACTTGAAGAGGTTCAAGGGCTGGCCATGGAAATTGCACGCTATGAAGCCCAACTTGAAAAGATTGAATCTTCTGCGGCACGCTGGAGTAACTATCAGAGTTCGGTTGATGCGGCGAGCGATGCCGAGGAGGAGGCAACCCGGGTAGCTCGGCAAGAAGCGGCACTTCAAGAAGACCTGTCTAGCAATCAGTCACGGATCAATGATCTTTCGCTCGTATTCAATGAAATCGTTGGCGCACTACAGCTTCCTTGGTATATGAGCGCCAAGATTGACGAGGCCACATACCTACCCATTGTTAACGGTGCGAAGTTCGACGACCTGTCAGTGGGTGGCGCCCGAAAGACGATCGTCAACCTTGCCTATCACCTAGCAAACCTGAAATATGGGCTCTCTCACGCAGATACCCTCTATCCAACCCTATTGATCATCGATAGCCCTCGGAAAAATATTGGGCAGACTACAGATGATTCAATTGTTGGTGAGAAGGTGTACGAGTACATCATGCATCTCCGGGCGGAGTTTGAGGGATCATTCCAAATGATCATCGCTGACAATGATGTCCCTACGGGAACCCCAGAGGGATACGCCGAATTGCACTTCACCTACGACGCACCGTTGGTTCCGGGTGTCAGTCATCCAGGTGAAGGAGTGGAAACAGTCTGATCAGGAGTTCTCCTGTTCGCGAGGCCCGAGCGGTGCGGCCGGCCCGCAGACGCGAGCGCGGCAGGAGAGCTGGCTTGGTCACCACTGGCAGAAGGCGACAGATGCGTCGTCTCCTGCCTTGTAGCGTGGCCACCGGCGCCCAGTGGGATCCGTTTGCTTCAACCTTGCGGACATGAGCCCGGTGATGACGCAATCCAGGAAAGAGCGCCATCAGCTTGGGAAGCTGCGGGCACTTGAGGCGACTTGGGACGCTGACCTGTGCGAACGGCCATGGCACGGCCCCGTTGAGCTTGACTGCGTTCACCGTGATTCCCCGCTGTTCCCCGCCCGATCTGGTGCGCTTGTGGTGCGGGCTTGAGAGGCTGAGCGGTCGCGCTCAGCCCACACGCGACTCTGGGGAGGCCTCCGAGGTGCCACAACCTGTCCGCGAACCTTCATCCAAAACCGGAGCTGCGCCTGAGAACTCGCGAGTCCTAGTTCAAGCTCGACGTAGGCGTTCCTTGCTCTGCTGAGGGCTGTGATCGCCTCACCGATGAGATCGGGTTGCCAGGCATCACGTAGAGCCTTCTGACTCTCAGGAGGCGCCATCAGGCGTTCTAGCGCTTCGATGGCCTCATTCACCGACGCCTCACGTGCGAAGGGCGGAAGCGCCGCTACCTCAACACGCGCCCGCCCGATTGGATCAAGAATGGGAAGAATGAATGTCTCTCTCGCGTCGTAGTCGGTGACATCGAAGTCCGCTGAACGAACCACGTACCGATTCGCAGCGTCGGCGGCTTGGATCAATTGATCAAGAGCAGTTGCGAACCGTGCTTCGTTGAGCTTGGCGATCTCTAGTCGGGCCTCCCATCTGATGCGATCACGCGCAACGCCGCGTTGTGTCCAGCGCGTCACGCCACCAACGATCAGTGCAGCCCCACTAGTGAACAAGGGGCCGGCAACAGAGATGGAAGAGAGGTCCATCGAAGCATCATGACGGAGCATCCCGTCGTGCGGGATCGTTACCGTGCACCACAAGACGGCACATCGAGGGCCCGCAAGTGCGCTCGCGGGCCCTCTGCTCTGGTTGAGTGGTGAAGGTCTTGGAAGACGGACCTCTTCGTCCCGGAGCAACTTGGGTGGGGCTTCTACCTTGGGCGGTCGTGCCCCCGACCTGCTCTGACGGTCTGCAGACGTCCGTGTTCGTCCGCCGCTGTTCGTCGGCGTTGTCACGCAGTTAGACACTCACCCTGGCGACTTGGGCTGCGGCATGGCTGCACTCGTCAGCTCTGCAAGTGGCTGGCCCATGCGACCTTGATCTGCTCGCCCTGCTCGGCAGTGATGATGCCAGCTTCCATCGCCACGGCCACGAGATCGGTGCCGGCCGCGAGCTTGAGGGCGCTGAAGGCATCGTTCATGCGATCGGCGTTTCTGGGTGTTCCAACGTGCCCAGGTTCCAAGTCACCTGGGAGGAAGTTCGCGACCTCTCCGTCGTGGCTCTCAAAGGCAGCTTCGTCCATCCTCACATGGACCCGTTTGGTACCGATGGTGACGACGGTTCCGTGTGACCCATGGTGGTACAGGGGCCTGTCGCTTGGCGCTTTGACCGTGACCTTGTCTCCGACCTTGAAGCTACTCAGGGTCCTTCCGCTGCCGAGCATGCGCGTCCCCCCTCTAGGACATGTGGATCAAGAAGCACTTCATACCGTCCCTCTGCCCTACTTGTACACCTCGCTCTGCCGCCGCGTGGACGAGGGACCAGTCCGCCAACTTCCGCCCGCCATGGAGGAGGTACAGAAGCACCGCTTTAGGAGTTCGATCTTCCCTCGGCGTAAACAGGGCTCGTCTCGTAAACCGGCGTCGTCCAGGGCCGCCGTGCGCTGCTGTCGTTCAGGGTTGTTGATGTCAGCGTTGGATGTCACCGAAGCACCTCGAGCACCGGACAAGCACAGACGTACGGTTCGGTGCCCTCGACGAACGGCATCTAAGCCCAGGCACCTGACGTGCCCACCGCACGCCTTACAGGACGCCCTTTAGGCCTGGGCAGGTCATGGCATGCGCGTACCTCTTGTGGGTGACCGACGGGAACTGACGCAAAGTCACGGACGTCTCCCGAGCAGCCGGATGAGGCGCTACCGTGCTTCTGAGCCCTGCCGACGGGGAGGGCTGGCGTCTCGCTGCAAGCAGCTGGGCGAGGCAACTTATGGAGGCGTGTGGTTACGCCTCGTGGAGTTATTGGCTTGCAGGCGGGGGGAGGTAAACGCCATGCGGGACCCTCCGTGACCTGGTCAGAGTAGCCAGATCCGCGCTCTCCGTGAAAAGGCCGAAGTGCTTATATTAACCCTAGGGGCTTTCACCTTATTCCAGGGACCTACAGGCGCCAGTTAGGTCCCGTTCTTTGGTATTGGTGGAGTCGTGGTTGAAGCCCGGCTGGATGATTCCCTTCCCTGAATACATTGTTGTTAGGTGTCGGCAACTTCCCTGCGGACAGAATGCGTCAGCTCGGATCTTCTATTTTTAGTTCGCACTGTCGCGGTGCCGTGTGCATGCAAATCGGAGGCTTCTTCATGCATTCGAAAATTTACATTGCCTCCCGAAAAGGGTGATAACCGTGAACTTTCTAAGGAGCAATCGCTATGAACCCCACATCCCTCTACGAACGTAGCAAGACCGCGTTTCTGGCCGTTATGAACCTGCTCTGGGTCACTATCTCAGTCGGCTTGGCGTCAGGCTGGGGCGCAAGTATGGCAGGCAAGGAATGGACTGACGCCGTCGGCGTGGCATTTACGGCGTCTACAGCAGTAGGCATGCTGCTGACTGGCGTTGCCAGCCTGATCTACGTCATCAGGCAGCATCGCCCGTAATCCTCCCTGTTAGGTGCGCACCTACATACTCATAACGCCAGTGAGGATGGGCCCCGAGGCGGACGCGCCTCGGGGCTTCTTCATGCGCACGAAGACACGGAGAGAAACCAGTCCGGCCGGCCCCACGCCTGCGGTCATGTAGCGATGCGCTCGACCTCGCTGAGGTTTCGCATGATCTCAAGCAGGGCAACGACGACCTCATGGGTTGCGTCTGCGTCCCTCCGCAGTGTCGCGATTGACTTCTCAAACTGCGAAGTCGGCGGGCCGGGGATGTCTGGCTCCAGTGGGTCGAACACCTGACGCGTACGACGGAGCTTGCGCATTGGCACAGCACTCAAGTTAGCGAGTTGCTTGCCGGACTTTCGTAGATCCGTGTACGCGTCCGGCCTCATCCACTGCCCTCCCACCTCTTCCAGGCGAGGTCGCACGTCGCGATCGAGTCGTTCCCAGTCCTGAGCTACTTGATCAAGCCAAGCTTGTTGCGCCTCGCCACTTAGCGAGAATGCCTGCTGGATTGCGGTCTCTCTGGCATCGAAGAACCGAGCGATCGCGCTGACATACGCCCGCCGCTGCGGATCCGTCGAGGGTAGGCCCGTGTTGAGCCGCTGGCGAAGCTTGGCGTTCTCAGTGCGCAGCCGGATGAGATCAGTCATGGCTTGCTGCGGATTCGAGTGGGCGAATCCTTTGAGGCTGGTCGCTCGAAAAAGTCGCGCGGCCTCCAGGCCGCGACGAATGGCTGCCCTTCGGTTCGCGGCATCGGCCTGCATCGATCCCAGGTGTGAGAGAACGACCAAGGCGAAAGGAACACCAAGAAGTAGCCCAGTGAAACTCGACAGGAGGTTGGTCAGGAACGCGCGGTTGTCCCACCAATGGTGTGCGTCGCCGTAGAGCCCGAGAAGGAGCGCCGTGAGCCAGGCGGGTACAGCCACGTAGACCACCCACCGAATAGCCGGGGGCGTGTCCTTCCACCATTCCCGGACTCTGCCACTCACAGAGAGCACCCCCTCGATGCGGTCGCCACGTGACACTACCCCGATCACTAATCACATAGCAGACATTGAAGGGGATTGAGCAGGACGCTGCTCGCCGGGCTCTGGCTGACGGCGTGAAGCCCTGCCCGCAGGGCCGACTCGGCCCGAAGATTCGTGATCTGCCCAGGTGGCTGTGGAGCGGTGAGACATCCACGGTCGGTCTTGAAAACGTCGTGGCAGCGATGTCACCGTGGGTTCAAATCCCACCGCCTCCGCGTGGTGAGCAGTGAGAACGCCCCCTGACCAGGTAGATCGGTCAGGGGCCGTTGTACTGCGTGCTGTCCGTGAGTTGTCGCCATTCCCCGGTGTTACCCGCTCGATCGGGCACGGCTGGGGCACACGCGAAGCATGCTGCGCGGCAGGGCATGCGCGCCGGTGTCAGTCTGAAGGTGGTCGTCGACTTCCTCGTCGGGGCTGCCCATCGACGTGATGCCGATACCAGTCCGTTACCTGTGCGCTCAGCATGGCGAAGTCGGCTCCAAGCTCCATGAGCTTCTCTGCTTGCATCGGGTGCTGATCGATACCGCCGTCTCGACGGTTGTTCGTCCAGACCTCGCTGTGCTCCGTGTTGATGACGCGTATGCCGTGGACGTACTTGTTGCGCTCCCTGAACGCGGTGCGGCACTTGCCGGATATCTCGGCCATTTCTCGCGCGGCTTCCTCTGAGACCGCCCCAACGTCCAAGATTCGCTTGATGGCGTCGAGCAAGCCGGAGGCCTGCAGGCCAGCTGTGACAAGGGTCGCGTACCGTCCCCCGACCGATCGTCGAACCGTCTGATGGAGGAAAAACTCCAGGCTGGCGGCTTGGTGGACCATAAAGCCAAGGGCTAGATCAAGCTCCTTCTGCTCTGGGTTTGCTTCCCAGAGGCGACGGTATGCGTCAACGTCTCCGCGTTCTGCCATGGATGGGAGTCTGACGTACACCCAGTCCTCAGGGCATCGGTTTTGGAGCCTCGTGCTGGCGCTTGGTATGGCGCCCCTCAAGCCCTGCCAGGACCCCTTCACCCACCACTCACCCCAGCTCCCATCCCGTCTGCCGTCGACCCACACACCGTGGAGCGGGCGTGGTTCCTGGCGTCCAGGTGGAGCGCGCCACTGTACGAACGACCTGGACGCCAGGGGCCGCGTCTGCTCGGCTCTGCCTGGGTCGATGGCAGACGGGATGGGAGCTCCCCGCGCACGCCACTACTCCGGCCGGCACTCGCAAGCGGCCCCGCCATCTCGGAGCCTGAGCGCCCCCGCCGGAGGCATGCTTTGAGAGTTGCCGCGCTCAGCGGCTTTCGACTCATGACCCGGCCTGTTTCACATGCGGGCGCGCGTCGGCGCAGCCCGGGCGGAGCGGGCCGAAGGCAGGAGCGGCGCCCGGAGCGGAGCCGGGAAGCGCGCCCGGCGGAGCGGAGCGCAGCCGGGGCTTGATGGAGTAGAGAAGGTCTTATCCCGCTGGGATTAGGCGCTTGCCGTCGTGGCTTCGTACGTGGGGGCCGTTGCCGTCCAAAGCATCCAAGAGCCTGACTGCGAAGACCTCGGACATGCGCTCGCTGACCTCGTCGGGCGTGAGCCAGGAGACTGCCGTGGACTCGCTTGACGTGCGTTCGGTGCCGCCCGAGGGCTTGCAGCGGAAGACCAGGGCCACGATGCCGCGGGTCAGGTTCTTGTAGACGCCGGTCAGTTCGTCCACCTCGACGTGGATACCCGTTTCCTCCAGGACCTCGCGGGCTACGCCGGCCTCGGGGGTCTCCTTGAGTTCGAGGATGCCGCCGGGGAGTTGCCAGGTGCCGTTGTCGGCTCGGCGGATCGCCAGGAGGTGGCCGTCCTCGCGCACCACTACTCCGGCCACGGATACGGAGTGCAGGGGGGACGGTGACGCTTCCTGTGATTGACTCATGTAGAGGAGCATAGGAGGCAGGGAAGGACTATGGGAACTGCGGCTGGAGGGGTCGGTTCCGGGCCTCGGTACGTACAGATCGCGGAAGAGATCGTGCAGCAGATCCGGGCGGGGGTTCTCAAGCCTGGAGACATGGTGCCGAGTGAGTCCGAGCTGGTGGAGCGCTACGGCGTGTCCGGCGGGACGATCCGTAAGGCCATGGTCGAGGTCCGGGGGAGTGGGCTGGTCGAGACCCGGCATGGCAAGGGCTCGATCGTGAAGAACCGGCCTCCCGTGCGGCATCGCTCCTCCGATCGCTTCCGGCGGTCGCTTCGGCAGGGAGGGCAGGCGGCCTACCTCGCGGAGTCCGCCCAGTCCGGCGCCACCGCCAAGGTCAGCGTCCTCTACATCGGGCCTATGGAAGCGCCCGAGGATGCCGCCGAACGTCTGGGTGTCCCCGCCGGCTCGCAGGTCCTGGCCCGTCGGCGCCTCTACTTCCGCAACGGCACCCCGGTCGAGACCGCCTCCTCCTACCTCCCCTGGGAGGTCGTGAAGGAGATCCCGGAGCTTTTCGCCGAGAACCCCGGTGGGGGTGGCATCTACGCCCGACTCGAAGAGCACGGGCATGAGTTCGCGGAGTTCGTCGAGACGCTGCAAGCGCGGCCGGCCTCCAAGGCGGAGGCCTCGGAGCTGGCGCTGAGCCCGGGTGCGCCGGTGGTTCACCTGATCCGGGAGGCCCGTACGACCGAGGGTCTCGTGGTCGAGGTGTGCGACACGCTCATGGCCGCTGACCAGTTCGTTTTCGAGTATCGGATCCCCGCCGCCGACTGACGCCCGCTCAACTTCCCGCAACCCGTCGCGAGTTCTTCTTCGCGGCGGGTTGACTCATGTACAGGAGTGATGCACTCTTCTTCATGTCACTCATGTACATGAGTGGCGGAGTTCAGCATCTATAGAGGAGTGATCTCTGTGCGCCAGATTCCCGTCGACACCGCCGGTGCGGTCGTGATGGTTGCCAAGTCCCCGCAGGTCAAGGTCCGTGACCGTCGGACCGGTGAGGTCGCGACCGACATGGAGACCGGGGCGAAGCTGATGACGGTCGACGTGATGTTCGCGGCCAACGAGGAGGTGGAGATCCTTTCCGTCACCGTCCCGGAGCCCGGGATCACCGGCGAGCTGTCCATGGGCACGCCGGTCGCGCTCACCGGCCTGATCGCCCGGCCCTGGGAGAACGACTTCAACGGCCAGAAGCGGCACGGCATCGCGTTCCGTGCAGTCGCGGTCACCTCGCTCGCCGACGCCGCCGCAGGGTCCAAGGCGGCCTGATCATGACCGCCTTCACGGTCACCCTGGTGCTGGTCGCCGCCGCCGTAGGACTCCTGCGGTGGCGGCGCCCCGCCTGGTACTGGTTGACCTTCGGGGTCACGCTGGCCGTGGTGCGGGTCCTGGCCCGGTACGGCTCGGTCATGGATGCGTGCGGGCTGACCGTTCCGCCTGCGCGGTGGCGGCTCGCCCTGGCCCGTGCCACCAACCGGCCATTACCGGAGGCCCGTTCCCCGCGCATCCTCCGGCTGCGCCCGACTCGTACCGGCCTGGTCCTGCGGCTCAAGCTCCGGCCCGGGCAGGACGCCTTCGACCTCGCCGCCGCCTCGGACCGGCTTCGGCACTCGTTCTCGATGTACGGCGTAACCTCGCGTGAGCTGCGTTCTGGCGTCGTAGAGGTGCGGATGACCGGCTATGACGTACTCAAGCGGGTGCAGATGCCGACCGAGACAGACACCCGGCCGATGCGTGTGCCGGTCGCTCTGCGGCAGGACGGCTCAGTCCACTACCGCGACTACCGGGCGATACCCCACGCCCTCACCCTCGGGGCCACGGAGTCCGGCAAGTCCGTCTATCAACGCAATCTTGTCGCCGGACTCGCCCCTATGGACGTTGCTCTCGTCGGCATCGACTGCAAGCAGGGGGTAGAGCTGTTCCCGCTGGCCCGTCGGTTCTCCGCACTGGCCGACGATCCCGACACCGCCGCCGAAGTGCTCGATGCGCTCGTGGTTCGGATGGAGCGCACCTATCAGCTCATTCGGGCTCAGCAGCGGATCGCCGCCGACGTGCCCGATGCGGAGATCGCCGCCGACATCTGGAACCTGCCGACCGACATGCGTCCCGTCCCGGTCGTGGTCCTGGTCGACGAGGTTGCCGAACTCGCCCTGTACGCCAACAAGGAGGAGGAGAAGCGCCGGGACCGCATCATCACCGCTCTGGTCCGCCTCGCCCAGCTCGGCCGCGCGGCCGGCATCTACCTCGAAATCTGCGCGCAGCGCTTCGGCTCCGAACTCGGCAAGGGCATCACCATGCTTCGCGCCCAGCTCACCGGCCGCACCGCTCACCGCGTCAATGACGAGACCTCCGCCAACATGGCCTTCGGCGACATCGCCCCGGACGCCGTCCTCGCCGCCATTCAGATCCCGGCCGAGAAGCGGGGGCTCGCCATCGCGGGCGACTCCTCCGGTGGGTGGCACCGCATCCGGGCCCCGCATACCTCGCTCCGGCAGGCCGTGAACATCTGCAACCGGCACGCCGACCGGACTCCGGACCTGCCCGAGCTGGCTCCCTACCGACCCGCTCTCTCTGGCCCCGCCGACGCTCCTGCGCAGCCGACTGAGCCTTCTCCGGCCACCGCCTGACCTCTCGCACCTCCACCGGTCGGCGTGACCGTCTTCGCGCCAAGTCCCTACCCCCGCCATGCCCAAAGAAGGGAGAACCCGCCATGTGTCCCAGCTGCGAGGACATCGCCCGGACCGTGCTCCTGCTCGGCCAACTCGCCCTGTACGCCGACATGGCTGGCGCCGACCTCGGCTTCGTGGAAGCCGTCAGCCCGTCCCTCGCCGTCTCGCTGCCCGAGCCGCCGCCCGGGATGTTTCCGGACGGCGACGACTCCGACGGTGGTCCCGCCTCCGCGGGTGACTGCTGATGGGCGCCCGTCACGGACTCCGTGTCGACGCGGTCCTGGTTCAGGCCGTGATTGCCGGTGCTCTGTCCTTCGCCCACCTGCACGACCTGGCCGCCGCTGCCGGTCAGGACGGCTGGAAGGCGTGGGCCTACCCGGTCAGTGTCGACCTGCTCCTGGTGGCCGCCTGGCGGCGCCTGCGCAGTGAGGGACCGTCCCGGCTGGCCTGGTGCTGGTTCCTCGTCGCACTGTTCGCGTCACTCGGCGCCAACGTGGCTACCGCCGGGTTCCTCGACCTGAACGACCCGCCCGCCCTCCTCCGCCTCGGCATCGCCGGTTGGCCTGCGGTCGCCTTTCTCGGTGGCACGCTCCTTGCCCACTCGGCAGCTGCGGAGTCGGAGCCGGTTACGGCGGCACCCGTCGCGGACACGTCGCATGCTGAGCCCCCGGCCGAGCAGTCGGCACCGGATGCCCGACGCCCTTCGGCCACGGAAGCCATGCCTGAGCCTGACGTGGACCCCGCCCTCGCCATGGCACCCGTCCCTCCAGCTTCGGATCCAGCCGCGGACTCCGTCCCTCAGGTCCCCGCCGTCCTGGTCGACCACGCCCGCAAGGTCGCCGACGAGTACCGCGCCCGTACCGGCGCCCCGATCGACCCCGACACCCTGCGCTCCCGCCTCGGCGTCCCGCCGCAGCTCGCCGAAGCCATCGCCGCCCAACTCACCTGACCAAGAAGAGAGGAAGACCGATGACCCGTGACCCGGCAGATCTGACCGCTTCCGACTACCTCGACGGCGCCCGAGAGATGGCGGCTGCCAACCGGCCCTTCCTTGCGCACCTGCTCGCCGAGGAAGCCGCCCGGCGCACCGCCGACCCGGCCACCGCCGCCGGTCTCCGCGCCAGCTTCCCCGCCCCGACCACGGCCCGAGAGGAAACCCACTGACATGCCCGCCCGCGACCACTTCCATTCCGTGATGCACATCGGCCCGGTACAGATCGGCACCCACCGCGACCGCAGTGGCCAGACCAAGCACGCCGCCGTGTGCACCGCCGACAACTGCGGCTGGTCGTCCGACTACTCCAGTCAGTCCGCCGCCCAGCTCGCTGCCCGCACCCACCGCTGCCGCATCCGCTAGGAGGCCCCCGCCATGCAGGTCCCGCTCTGGCTCGCGCTGCTCGTCGTCGGCTACCTCGGCGTCAAGCTCATCCGGCCGCCCGCCTGGCTCATCGCCGTAATCCTGCTCGGCGGCTTCCTCCTCGCCGACAGCGTCCTCGCCCCGGCCCTCAACGCCCTCGTCAAGTAGTCCGCCCCCGAGAGGAGAGCACCAATGCTTCGCCCGAAGATCCCCACCATGCCCACACCGACGGGCCTTAGCACCCGGCCCGCCGTCGTCGAGCCGACCACCGTCAGCCCGAACGTAGAGACCCCGCCGGCCGCTCCGACAACTCCGGCGCCGTTCCGGCCCTCGGTCCAGCTCACCCCCGGCACCGCGCTCGCCCTCGTCGGCGGCGGTACGGCCGTCGTCCTGGTCCTCGGTGCCGTCCTGGTCTCGCTGCTTCTGGCGGTCGCCATCACCGGCGCCTCGGTCGCCGTCTGCGCGGTCGTCCTGCGCTCCCTGCTCGCCTCCGACGCCAAGCGACGCTGACCGGCCCCCGGGCGGCCTCGATACCGCCAAGCATCCGCCGCCCGGGCGCCGTCCCTGTCCGATCTCGCAACCGGAAGGAACACCCAGCATGGCCCACCGCGCCTCACCCGCGACACCGAGTGCGCCCACGCCAGACACATTGCTCGACCCGATCACTCTCGGGGACGTGCTCCGGGTGGCCTCGGCCTCCGACTACACCCGGTGGGAAGACCAGGTCCGCCGCACCGGCGGCTGCTCCGACCCCGTCCACCTCACCGGCTGGGTCATCCAGAAGGACAAGACCACCGGCGAGACCCTGCACCATTACTCCACCGCGAACGAGCCGGGCGGACGCCTCCGTCTCGCCTGCGGCAACCGCCGCGCATCCCGTTGCCCGGCCTGCGCTTGGACGTACGCGGGGGACACCTACCACCTCATCCGCGCCGGACTCGCCGGAGACGACCGACGCGACATCCCGGCCACCGTGCGCGACCACCCGCGCGTCTTCGCCACCCTCACGGCACCGTCGTTCGGCCCGGTCCACAACCGCCCCGATCACGGCACCTGCCGCTGCGGCACCTCACACGCGTCCGACGCCCCAGAGCTGGGCACTGCCCTCGACCCGGACACCTACGACTACGCGGGCGCCGTGCTGTTCAACAACCACGCCGGACAGCTCTGGCAGCGCTTCACCACCCGACTCCGCCGCGAACTCGCCGCCCGCGCCGGCCTGCCCCGCCGGGAACTCGCCGACCACCTTCGGGTCTCGTACGGCAAGGTCGCCGAGTTCCAGAAGCGCGGAGCCCTGCACTTCCACGCCGTCGTACGCCTCGACGGTCCGGAGGGGCCCGGGACGCCGCCGCCCACCTGGGCCACGGTCGACCTCCTCACGGACGCGCTCCTCGCCGCCGCCGCGCATTCGTACACGTCGGTCTCGGTCCCGGCTGCCGGTGACCAGCCCACCCGGACGTTCCGATGGGGCCAGCAACTCGACGTGCGCCCGGTAAGGGCCTTCGGCGACGGCTCCGACATCACCGAACAGGCCGTCGCCTCGTACGTGGCCAAGTACGCCACCAAAGCCGCCGAGAACACGGGGACCCTGGACCGCCGCATTGGTGAGCTCTCCGAGCTCGACCGCCATCAGGTCCCCGACCACACCCGACGTCTCATCACCGCGTGCCGCGACCTGGACAGCCTCTACCCGGACCGGCGCCTCTGGGCCTGGGCGCACATGCTCGGCTTCCGCGGGCACTTCTCGTCCAAGTCGCGCACCTACTCCACGACTCTCGGCTCCCTCCGCCAGGAACGCTCCGACTACCGCGCCGCCCAAGAACGAGACGCTCTCGGCCTCGACGACCGCGAGCCGGACACCGTCCTGGTGCTGACGGACTGGCAGTACGTCGGCCACGGCCACTCGCCGGGTGAAGCCGCCCTCGCTGCGACCATCGCCCGTGACCTCAAGACCAACCGCGAGACCGCCCGCGATGCCCTCCTGACCGAAGGGAGCACGGAATGACCACGGCCATCCGGTCACGCACCATGCTCACCCTCGCGGAGGTCTGCGAGGAACTGGCTGTCTCGCGCTCGACCTTCTACGACTGGCGGGCCAAGCGTCGCGCACCGCGCTGCATCAAGCTCCCGAACGGCGACCTCAGGATCCGGCGGAGCGACCTCGACCACTGGCTCGATGACCGCGAGGACGCCGCCTGATGGAGACGACGTACGACGTGAAGGTCTACAAGATCCTCACCTACAAGGGCGCCCGGAAGACCACATACACCGTGCGCTGGGTGGTCGCAGGGAAGCGCTGGCGTGAGCCCTTCGACACCGTCGCCCTCGCCGAAGGCTTCCGCTCCGAACTCATCCGGGCCACCGGCAAGGGCGAGGCATTCGTCATCGCCACCGGACTCCCGGTGTCCCACCGCTCCAAGTCGGCTGCCATGAGCTGGTACAAGTTCGCCGTCGAGTACGTGGATGCCCGGTGGCCGCAAATCGGCGGCAATAGCCGCAAGAACATGGCCAAGACCCTGACGGCGACCACCATCGCGTTGCTGCGGGCCAAGCCCACTCAGTTCGCACCTGCGGCCGTGCGCTCCGCTCTGCGTGAGTGGGCGTTCAACACGAACCGACGCCCCGACGCACCCCGAGACGTGGTGGCCATCCTCCGATGGGTCGAGCGGAACTCCCTGCCCGTCTCGGCCTGGGAGGACCCGGAGAAGGTCGACCAGGTCCTGCGCGCCATCGACACGCGCCTCGACGGCAAGCAAGCGGCGGCCTGGTCCCGCAAGCGCAACCGCCGCATCCTCAACGTCGCCATGAAGTACGCGATCCGGCGGCGCATCCTGCGGACCAACCCGCTCCCCAAGGGGAAGGAGTCGACGGCCGTCGTGAAGACCACCAACGCCGTGGACAAGCGATCCCTGCTGAACCCTGAGCAGGCGGCAGCGATCCTCGACTGGATACGACGCCGGCCGCGCGGTGGTGAGCGACTTCACGCCTTCTTCGCCACGCTGTACTACTGCGGTCCACGGCCCGAGGAAGCCGTAGCGATGCGGGTGGAGGACGTGACCCTGCCCGAGCCCGACGCCGCCGACCAGTGGTGCGAGCTGCTGTTCCACACCGCGACCCCAGAGGTCGGAAAGCAGTGGACCGACACGGGGGAGATCCACGAACAGCGCGACCTGAAGGGCCGTGCGGAGGGTGAGACCCGCACTGTCCCGGGGCATCCAGCCCTCACGCGCATCCTTCGGCAGCACATCGAGGACGAAGAGCTCAAGCCGGGTGACCTGCTGTTCCAAGGCGAGTCTGGCGGCATCCTCGCCGGTTCAGTCATTCGTCGGGCATGGCGCAGCGCGCGCAAGGCTGTACTGCCCCCGCACGTCTTCGACTCGCCCACCGGCCGGCGCGTCTACGACAACCGGAACACGCGCCTGACGAAGTGGCTGAACGACGGGATACCGCCCGCCCAGGTGGCGGAGTGGGCCGGGAACAGCGTCGCCGTACTTCTCGCCACGTACGCCCGCTGCATCGACGGCCAGCTGCCGGACCTGAAGCGGCGGCTGGAAGCCGCGGGCGATCTGCCGGAGGTGCCTGGTGTTGGCTGATCCGTCGGCCGAGTTCGAACACCGGTGACAGCCGGACAGCCCCGGAGTCCGCCCTCAATTATCGAGTGAGGCTCCGGGGCTGACGTGTGCGTCCGGGCTCGTTGACGTCAGCCGACGGAAGAGGCGGCCTGGCTTACTAAAGATCCGCCCAGGTATGCGGCTCCATATAGGCGTGCCACCCTCGGAAGAACCAGTCCGCCAGATCCGTCAGCCGCTCGATGCAGGCGGTGTAGTAGTCGGCCGGTTCCGGGCGAGGGAAGTTGGGGTGCGCCGTCCACGAGGGAACGTCCGTGGCCACGTGGTAGTAGCCCTCGGCCAGCCATCGGGGAAGCTCCTCGGCTTCCTGCCAGCGTGCACAGACAGTGCGCATGGCTTTCTCCAGCCGGGAGAAGGCGTCTCGATCCCAGACCAAATCGCTTCGCAGTCCCAGCAGGAAGCTCCCGGGCTCGGAACGGAACTCGTGCTCCAAGGTCTTCAAAGCTTGGTCCATGGCGCAGATGCTGCCAGCCCACCGTCCACGCTTACAGGAGGGTGGGCTGGCTCTCACCGGGAAGGCGACGGCCTGGAGGTGCCCGGCGCCGGCTGATCCATCGGCCGAGAACTTCGACACGTATTCGACACGGCCACCCGCAAAAACCCGGTAACAGCCGGACAGCCCCGGAGCCCGCCCTTGATCATCAAGGGGGAGTCCGGGGCTTCGTCGTACCGTCTGGCATGCACCCTGACCAGCAAAAAGCCCTCCCCAAAGGGAGGGCGGAGACTTGCGCCCCCGGCAGGACTCGAACCTGCGGCCAAGCGCTTAGAAGGCGCCTGCTCTATCCACTGAGCTACGGGGGCCGGTGTGGTGGCCTCTGTCGTGGTGCCCTGGTGTGGGCTGATCCGTGACGTTGCCGGGGACAAGGATAGGGCTCCCGCGTCCTTGTCCCTGTTGCTTCGCCTCCGTGGCTCGATGTGGAGGTTCAGTGAAGCGGTCCTGATAATCGCAGGCAGGTACGAATCGTGCACCGCTTTTGGCGTCAGAGGCATCGGGTGTTGTGCACTCGTTATGCCTGGAGTGTGCCTGTGTCCCAGTCGCCCCTTCCATCCCTTGTGTCCTGTCGGCGCGCAGACATGCTCATATGCTTCAGAATTCCCCTAAAATTGGGCATTCTTCACATGTGGTGACCTTGGACGTAAGGCCTCAGCTGCTCGACGCACTCTCCGCCCTGCGCGACCGTGTCGCCGCCGCACGCTTCCCGCTGCCCCTGGCGGGGGCCCCACGCGCGCGTGCCAACCGCGACGAACTGCTCGCGCAGCTCGACGACTACTTGGTGCCCCGGTTGCGGGAGCCCGAAGCGCCGCTTCTGGCCGTCGTGGGCGGATCGACCGGAGCCGGGAAATCGACCCTGGTCAACTCCCTCGTAGGACGGCGGGTCAGCGAGGCGGGCGTGCTGCGGCCGACAACCCGGACGCCCGTGCTGGTCTGCCACCCGGAGGACCATCACTGGTTCGGAGGGATGAGGGTGCTGCCCGACCTCACGCGCGTGTGGGCACCCCAGCAGAACGACACGGACGACCTGCTGCTCCCCGGCGAGGACCCCGCGCGCGTGCTGCGCATCGAGAGCGCCGACACGCTGCCCCCCGGCCTCGCCCTGCTCGACGCGCCCGACATCGACTCCCTGGTCTCCGACAACCGCGTCCTGGCCGCCGAGCTCATCTGCGCGGCCGACATCTGGGTCATGGTCACCACCGCCGCCCGCTACGCCGACGCCGTGCCCTGGCACATGCTGCGCACCGCCAAGGAGTACGACGTCACCCTCGTCACCGTGCTCGACCGGGTGCCCCACCAGGTGGTCGCCGAGGTGTCCCGGCAGTACGGTGCCCTGCTCACCAAGGCCGGCCTCGGACACGTACCGCGCTTCACCGTGCCCGAGCTGCCCGAGTCGGCCTTCGGCGGCGGCCTCCTGCCGCTCACCGCCGTCGCCCAGCTCCGCACCTGGCTGATCCACCAGGCCCAGGAGCCGGCCGCCCGGCAGCAGGTCCTGGCCCGCACGGCGTACGGCGTCCTCGACTCGCTCAAGTCCCGGATGCCCGAGCTGGCCGGCGCCGCCGCCGCGCAGCACTCGGCCGCGCTGCGGCTCACCAGCGCCGTCGAGGGGGCGTACGACAGCGAGCACAAGCGCGTGCGGGGCCGGTTGCAGGCCGGGGCGGTGCTCGCCGGGGACGCGCTCAAGCGGTGGCGAGCCTTCCCCCTGGACTGCACCGCCACCGAACTCCTCGACGCGCTCGTGGAGAGCCTCAGCGCGCTGCTGCTGTGCGCCGTCACGGCCGCCGACGAGCGCGTGGACGACGCCTGGCGGCGCGAACCGGCCGCGGCCGCCCCGGAGCTCGCGCCGGGCGATTCGGCGGCGGAGAGCGCCGAGCACCGGATCGGGCTGGCCGTGCGGCGGTGGCGGCGGGAGCTCGAGGAGTACGCCGAGGACGAGGTCGGCGAGCTCGACCGCGGCGCCGCACCCGACCCCGAGCTGATCGCCGCCCTGGTCGCCACCGGCCTGCTGGGCGGCCGCCGGGGCCGGATGGCGGGGGAGGGGCTCGCCGAGCGGATCGGCGCCCACGGCGCCCTGCGGCTGCGCGACCGGGCCGGCCGGCTGCTCGCCCAGCACGTCGACCGGGTCCTGTACGCCGAACGTGAGCGCCGGCTCGCCCCGCTCGACGCCCTCGACGTCCACCCCGAGCACCAGGCCGAACTCATCGCCGCGCTGTCCGTACTGCAGAAGGAGAGGTGACCGGTGACCGCCGTCACTGACCAGGACCACACCGAGCACGCCGATCAGCCAGGCGACGGGGGCAAGGCGGGATCCGCCGGAGGGTCCGCCGGAAGTTCCTCCGCCCAGCCCTTTCAGGCTGCCCAGAACGGCTCCCACGCGCGCGTGCAGGACGACCGTACGGACTCCACGGGCGCCTGGGACGACGGGCTCATCGCACGCCGCGTCAACGAGACGACGGACGGAAGCCAGTTCGCCCCCGCGGACAGCCGGTCCGCCGCCCCGCCCGCGATGAGACCACTGGTGTACGACGGGGCGCTGCGCTCCCGCCTCGAGGCGCTGCGCGAACTGGTGGGTCTCTCCCGCACCCGCCTCGACAGCAGGACGCTGGCGGAGGCGGGCCGGGTGCTCGACGAGGCGTCCGCGCGGCGCAGGCTCTCCGGGCAGCACACCGTCGTCGCCATCGCGGGCGCCACCGGCAGCGGCAAGTCGCAGCTGTTCAACGCGCTCGCCGGTGTGGCCATCTCGGAGACCGGAGTACGCCGTCCCACCACCGCGGCGCCCATCGCGTGCAGTTGGAGCGACGGGGCGGCGAGCCTCATCGAACGGCTCGGCATCCCGCCCCGGCTGCGCCGGCGGCCGCTGCCGACCGGGGACGCGGAGTCCCGGCTGCACGGGCTCGTCCTGATCGACCTGCCCGACCACGACTCGGCCGCCGTACAGCACCGGGAGCATGTGGACCGCATCCTGGCGCTCGTCGACGCGGTCATCTGGGTCGTCGACCCTGAGAAGTACGCCGACGCCGTCCTCCATGAGCGCTATCTGCGGCCGATGGCGGCCCACGCGGAGATCATGTTCGTGGTCCTCAACCAGATCGACCGGCTGCCCGGGGAGGCCGCCGATCAGGTCCTCGACGATCTGCGGCGACTCCTTGACGAGGACGGCATCGCCCTCGGGGAGTACGGCGAACCGGGTACGACCGTGCTCCCGGTGTCCGCGCTCACCGGGGAGGGCATCGGGGACCTGCGCGAGGCGCTCGGCCAGTTCGTGGGGGAGCGCGGGGCGCCCGCCCGTCGCGTCGCGGCCGATGTGGACGTCGCGGCCGCGCGGTTGTGGCCCGTCTACGCCACCAGGCGGCGTACGGGGCTCAGCGAGCAGGCCCGGGAGGAGTTCGCGGACCGGCTGGCCGACGCGGTGGGCGCCACGGCGGCGGGGGAGGCGGCCGAACGGGCGTGGCTGCGCAACGCCAACCGCGCGTGCGGTACGCCCTGGCTGCGGCTGTGGCGCTGGTACCAGGACCACGGCGAGCCCACCACGGGCCGGCTCCCCTCGCGCACGCAGGCCGACGAGGAGGCGACCGCCAGGCAGCGGGTCGAGCAGGCGGTCCGTACGGTGGCCGACCGGGCCTCGGCCGGGCTGCCCGTGCCCTGGGCGCAGGCGGTGCGCGAGGCGGCCACCCGTGGCTCCCAGGGGCTGCCCGAGGCGCTGGACGAGCTGACCGTGCGCGCGGGGGTGCCGACGGGGCGGCCGCCGCGGCCGGGATGGTGGCCGATGGCCGTGTTCTCCCAGGCCTCCATGACGATCCTTCAGTTCCTGGGCGGGCTGTGGCTGCTGGGCCAGATCTTCCAGATCATGTCGCCGAACCTGGGCGTGCCGGTGCTGCTGATGGTGATCGGCATCGTCGGCGGTCCGCTGATCGAGTGGAGCTGCCGGATGGCGGCCCGCGGCCCGGCCCGCCGCTACGGCCTGGAGGCGGAGCGGCGACTGCGCAAGGCGGCGGCCGGGTGCGGCAGGGCCCGGGTGCTGGATCCGGTGGCGGCGGAGCTGCTGCGGTACCTGGAGGTGCGGGAGCAGTACGGGAGGGTGGTGGGGGCCGGGCGATGACGGCGGGGGCGTGGCGGCTGTGACGGGCCGCGTGCGCGGGTACGGCGAGGGCGGCGTCCGGTGGGGCGTCGCCCTCGCCGCGTCCGTGTCCGGTTCGGTGTCCGACTCGGTTTCGGGCTCGGCGTGTGGCTCGGTGTCACTCGCCGGGGTGGCGGAGTTTTCCACAGGTGGGCGGTGGTCCACAGTGCTCAGCGGGCTCGGCCGGGGCGGGGCAGTCTGGCGGACACAGCCGTACGGGACGGGCCCGTACGGGGCTCGGTCCGGTGTCGGAGTCCGGGCGAGGGAGGGGTTCGCGATGAACGAGACGATGGTCTGCGCGGTCGGCAGGGTGGCGACGCAGCCGGTGTACCGGGAGATGGCGTCCGGCCCGTCGGCGAGGTTCCGGCTGGCGGTGACCGCGCGCTACTGGGACCGCGAGAAGAACGCGTGGACGGACGGGCACACCAACTTCTTCACGGTGTGGGCCAACCGCCAGCTCGCCACGAACACGGCGGCGTCGCTGACGGTGGGCGAGCCCGTGATCGTGCAGGGCAGGCTGAAGGTGCGGACCGATGTGCGCGAGGGCCAGAGCTGGACCTCGGCGGACCTCGACGCGGTCGCGATCGGCCACGATCTCGCCTGGGGCACCTCGGCCTTCCGGCGCGGAGGGAAGCAGGAAACGGCGGCCGCGCCGACCGCACCTGAGCCCAACTGGGAGACACCGCCGGATGATTCAGAGGCGCACTCGGACCCATCCGCTCAACGACAGCCGGAGCCAGCAGCAGTGACGTGACGTCAGTCACCGTCACTCTGTCCGAACTACGGCTTATCGATGAGTGCGCACCGTACGACCAGGGGTGGATTTGTCGATAAGCCCTGCCCGCAAGGGATCTTGGCGATAACGATTCCGAGTCGGATCACTCATCCGACCGTCTGACCGGCGGGCGGGCTCCGACGCCTCCCTAGGATGCCGGACATGGTTCTCGGGGCTCTCGATGCCCGTGAGGATTCTGATTTCTGCTGGTGGGACCGTACCCCCCACGTCAACGGGTCCTGCTCGAAAGGAAATTTGGTGTTTGCTTCGTTCTCGGCGTTGTTCGTACGCAGGCGAGGGGCGGCCCGCCTCGGCGCCGCGACGCTGGTGTCCGGGCTCGTCGCCGCGGGCGTGCTGGCCGGTGCCGGCCAGGCCGCCGCCGGCGATGAGACGACGCAGGGTGAGGGCGGGGCGGCCGCGACCATAGCCGGACTCAAGACGTACGGCACCGCGGTGATTCACGGCGGCACCGGGGAACAGCAGGTGTCGGCGGGCCTGTTCGAGATGTCCGTCGAGGGCGGCGGCATGCTGCAGACGTACTGCGTCGACCTCCACAACCCCACGCAGCGGGACGCCAAGTACCACGAGACGCCCTGGGGCGGCACGTCCCTCGGTGCCAACAAGAACGCCGGCCGGATCCGCTGGATCCTGCAGAACTCCTACCCGCAGGTGAACGACCTCGCGGCGCTCGCGCGGAAGGCGGGCGTGCGCGGTGCGCTGACCGAGCAGGACGCGGCGGCCGGTACGCAGGTGGCGATCTGGCGCTACTCGGACGACGTGGCCGTCGACGCCCTCGACCCGCAGGCCGAACAGCTCGCGGACTTCCTGGAGAAGAACGCCCGGAATCTGCCCGAGCCCCGGGCCTCGCTCACCCTCGACCCGCCCGCCGTCTCCGGCCGGCCGGGCGAGCTGCTCGGCCCGGTCACGGTGCACACCAACGCCGGCGGCGTGACGGTGGCGCCGCCCGCGGACGCCGCCACGAGCGGGGTGCGGATCGTCGACAAGCAGGGCAGGGCCATCACGTCCGCGGCCGACGGCGGGCAGGTGTTCTTCGACGTTCCCGAGGACGCGGCGGCCGGCTCGGCCGAACTGACCGTGCAGGCCTCGACCACCGTGCCGGTCGGCCGGGCCTTCGCCTCCGAGAGCCGCAGCCAGACGCAGATCCTGGCCGGCTCCAGCGAGTCGACGGTGTCCGCGACGGCCGGGGCGACCTGGGCGAAGCAGGGCGCGATACCGGCACTGTCGGCGGCGAAGAACTGCGCCAAGGGCGGCGTGGACATCATCGCGTCCAACAAGGGCGACGAGCCGTACACCTTCGAACTGGCCGGACTGGAGCACACCATCGCCGCGGGCGAGACCAGGACGGTGACGGTCCCGCTCCAGGAGGACCAGGCCTACGACTTCACGATCCACGGCCCCGGCGGCTTCACCCAGCGCTTCACCGGCATGCTGGACTGCCAGACCCGGAGCAGCGAGACGGGCACGGCCACCCAGACCCTCAGCGAACCGAGCCCGGCCACGGTGGGCGGCACGGCCACCGACACCAACCTCGCCGAAACCGGCTCCACCGGCGTCACCCCGCTCATCGCGGGCATCGCCCTCACCTTGGTCGTCATCGGCGGAGCAACCCTGATCGTCCTCCGACGCAAGGCGTCCCCGACGATCGACTGACCGGGATGTACGGGCCTGTGGCAGCCCGACAGGGACGCCGCCACAGGCCTCACACCGACTCCGGGCTCAGAAGCAACAGCCCTTCGATGGAGTCCAACCGTGCGCTCAGGCCAGGGTCGAGTACCGGCCCTGCCTCAAGGGTTTCGCCGCTACGTCGGGTAGCCGCGCGCATTCGCACAGGGAACCGAACCGATCGCTCTGACGTGTTCCTGTGCAGGGGTGGTGGTTCACGCTGCGATCCGATCAAGATCGAGGCAAGGCCGGTGCGGATGTCAGTGCCGGCAGCGATACTTGCGGTGACGGATGATCATGGGGGAGGTCACAGTGACACACCTGCCGAAGAGCAGCCCACCACCACCGGGCCCGAGCCTGCCCATTCTCCCGGCCGTTCCGGCGCAGTCGGCACCTCCGGCCCCGCCTCCCGGCACCGGTAGCGGCCCCGCCTCCTCCTCCCCGCCCCCGGCACCCCGCCGCACCGCCTTCGCGGAGGGCCTCGACCAACTCCGCACCGCCGCAACCACCGAGCCCGGCCGCCTACGCATCATCGGCGCGCTCCTGGCCCTGCTCGTCATCGCCTTCGGAGCCGTCACCGCCTGGCAGATGACCGACCGCGCGGCCGCCGCCGACGACGTCCTCACCAGCAGTCAGCCCCTCAGCTCGGACGCGGCCGACATCTACCGCTCCCTCGCGGACGCCAACACCGCCGCCTCCAGCGGCTTCCTCGCCGGCGGCCAGGAATCGGCGGCTTCGCGCGACCGCTACGAGCAGGACATCCGCACGGCCGCCGACAAACTCGTCAACGCCGCCGCCAACGCCGACCCGGACTCCCCGTCCACCGCGACGATCGCCAAGCTCAACAAGCTCCTCCCGGAGTACAAGGGCCTGGTGGAGCGCGCCCGCACCTACAACCGCCAGGGCTTCCCGGTCGGCGGCGCCTACCTCCGCTACGCCAACGAGAAGATGCAGCAGCAGATGCTCCCGGCGGCGGAGGACCTGTACAAGAAGGAGAACCAGCGCCTGCGCGCGGACTACGCGGACGCCACGCCGTACCCCTGGGCCGCCATCGCCCTGGGCGTCGCCGCCCTGGCCACGCTCGCCTGGGCCCAGCACCGCAACTACCGGCGTACGAACCGGGTGTTGAACCAGGGCCTGGTCGCCGCCACGGCCACCGCGACCGTCGTCCTGCTCTGGCTGGTCGTCGGCCACACCATCGCCCGCGCGGGGTTGAACGACTCCTACGACCACGGCGTCCGCTCTCTGAACGTGCTGCACGACGCTCGCATCGCCTCCCTCAAGGCACGGGGCAACGAGAACCTGACCCTGGTGGCCCGAGGCGCCGAGACGAAGAAGGTCGGCGCGCAGACCGTCGACGCCTACGACTACGACTTCCGCACGGACATGGCCGACCTCGGCAAGTACCTGGCGGCCGCCGCGAACCTCGCCGACGACACCTCGGGCGAACAGCCCGTCACGGCGGCCGTCGGCAACATGACGGAGTGGAAGAAGCGCCACACCGCCGCCCGCGAGCAGGACGAGAACGGCAACTACCAGCAGGCGCTGGACAGAGTCATCGGCACCAAGGGCGCCACCGGCGAGTGCTTCGACAGCGTCGACGCGAACCTGCGCACGGCACTCGCGCACGAGGAGACCGAGTTCAAGCGCGCGGCCGACGACGGCCGGGACGCCCTGACGGGCCTGTCGGCGGGCGCTGCCGTCCTCGCGGTCCTGGGCGCGGCGGGCGCGGTGCTGGGCATCGGCCGCAGGCTGTCGGAGTACCGATGAACGGGGCACGGGAGACAAGGGGAGACGTGAAAGGGGGCGTGAGCATGCGAGCACGACGTCTGCGGGCCGGCCTGAAGGGCTGGGGCGGGGTGGCGACGATGGCGGTCGCCTGCGCCCTGGTGGCGGTCTTCGCGCTGTGCGTCCCGCTGTCCGGACGGGGCCTCGACGACGGCCGGTCCGTCACGCAGGCCTCCCAGACCACCGTCGAAAAGGCCGAAGAGGACTGCGAGGCCCCCGAGAAGCAGACGCTGTCGCCCTCCTCCGCCGACGGTGACACCATCCAGGCGATCAAGGACCGCGAGGGCGAGAAGCGCAAGCTGATCGTCGGCGTCGACCAGAACAGCTACCGCTGGGGCTACCGCAACCCCAACAGCGGCAAGACCGCGGAGCTCGAGGGCTTCGACATCGACCTGGTCCACCGCATCGCCGACGACATACTCGGCGACCCGGACGCCGTCCAGTTCAAGGCGATCCCCACCGACCAGCGCATCCCGGCCATCCAGGACGGCCGCGTGGACATGGTCGTCCGCACGATGACGATCAACTGCGACCGCATCGAGGACGTCGCCTTCTCCGCGCCCTACTTCAAGACGGGACAGCAGGTCCTCGCCCCGAAGTCCTCGCCCGTCAAGGGCTACGACGACACGCTCGCGGACCGCAAGATCTGCACCGCGGCCGGCTCGACGGCCTACTCCACGCTGGAGGCCGACCAGAAGGACGGCAAACTCCCCGCCACCACCGACATATCCACGACCGTCCCGAACCAACTCGACTGTCTGGTCAGGCTCCAGCTCGGCGAGGTCGACGCCGTGGTCACCGACGGAGCGCTCGCGGCGAGCCAGGCGGCACAGGATCCGACGGTCCAGCTCAAGGGCGACGCCTTCACTGCCGAGTACTACGGCGTGGCGATGAAGAAGGACGCCGACGATCTGGTACGCCGGGTCAACCAGATCCTGGTGGACTACCGCGAGGACACCGCGAACGGCTGGCAGGCCTCGTACGGGAAATGGCTGTCGGCGACACTGGGCAAGGATGCGAAGAAGTCGGAACCACCGGCTCCGCAGTACCTCCGCAACACCTGACCGCAACACCTGACAGCTCGACCGACACCCGGCCCCACAACCGACCGAACTCCGACCAGCAAGCCGACCCAGACCCAACCGGCACTACCGCAGCGAGAGGTGATCGATGGGCGTCACGGGATCCACCGGGCCGGTGATGGACCGGGACGAGGTGGACCGTGCGCTGGCGCGGCTCGGCGCGGAGCACGAGGCGATCGAGACCTCGCTCCTCGCCCTGCAGGACCACGCGGGCCGCAGACTCCTGGAGGGCGCGGAGCTCACCGGTGTCACCCAGGAGCGCTGGACGTCCACGGAGGCGTCGATCACGCTGCTGTGGACCTACTTCGACGCGTACACGGACGCCCTGCGCACCGCCCGCGACATCCGCTCCCGCCGCCGCTGGTCCAGCCGCGAGGACCTGGTGGAGCTGACGGAACTGCTGACCGGCGAGTCCGTCACCGTCGCGGGCAGCGCCACCGCGACGGCCAACGCCCCCACCCTGCACGGCGCCGCGAACAGACTCAGCGAGCGCTACTCGCTCACCACCCTCGTCGACCGGATGAACGAGCTGTACGCGACGAGCCTGGACATGGTCGTCGCCGCCGACGCCGTCTGGTCGGCGCTGCCCGCCCGGATCGACCTGCTGGCCGCCGAACTCCAGCGCACCCGAAGGCTCGCGCACTCGGTGGGCGTGCGCCCCGGCGAACACCCGGCGGGCGACGACCTGGAGCGCATCACGCGCACGCTGACGAAGCTGCGCGAGCAGGTGATCTCGGACCCGCTGGAGTTCTGGCTGGCGGCGGAGGGCAGTTCGGCTCCGGGTGGCGGCCGGCCGGACACGACGGTGTACGACCGTGAGGCGCGCGCCCTGGAGGACGTACGCCGGGAGATCGACGCGGTCCTGACGGTCCGGCAGGACGCCGAGAAGCGGATCGTCCGGCTGCGGGACATCCTCAGCCGCGCGGACCGCACGCTGGCCGAGGCGCGCACCGCCCGCGGCGAGGTCCTCGCGAAGATCGCGGCGACGGAGGTGCCGGTCGTCAGCGGGCCGCCGACGGTGTTGCAGGAGCAGGTGACGGCGGCAGCCGACTACCGCAGGCAGGGGCAGTGGCACCGGCTGTCCCCGCTGCTGGAGTCGCTGGAGCAGAAGGCCGAGGACGAACTGCTGCGTGCCCGTGAGTCGTTGACCGCGGTCACCGCGCCCCTGGCGGTCAGGGCCGAGCTGCGCGGCCGGCTCGACGCGTACAAGGCGAAGGTCGCGCGGCACGGCTTCGCGGAGGACGCGCTGCTCGTGGAGCGGTACGAGAAGGCGCGCCGCATGCTGTGGAGCGCACCCTGCGATCTGCGCGCCGCCGAAGGGGCCGTGCTGCGCTACCAGCAGGCCGCCCTGGAGCTGCTGGGCGGCCCGCGGGTGCCGGACCAGGGCGCGGTCGAGGACGACCGGAGGGGGCCGGGCGCATGAGCGACAAGGGGGAGTCCATGACCGAGACACGCATCTGTCAACGCCCCACCTGCACGGGCGCCTACGAGGACGTGGGCGGCGGCGAGCTGTACTGCGACACCTGCGGACTCGCCCCGGTCGTCGCGGCTGGGGGTCCCCCCTCTGGGGGAGGCATGGTCGCCTCGCCCCCCACCGGCATCACCGCCGGCGGCAAGGGCGGCTCCCGCGGCTCGGGCGCCAGCGGCAGCTCCCGCTCCAGCAGCCGCAGTTCCCGTACGTCGTCCCAGTCGTCGAAGTCCCGCCGCTCGGTGTCGGGGCGGCTCTCGCGCTCCCTGTCAGGCAAGTCGACGAGCCGCTCGGTGTCGGTGCGCAGCTCCGGTTCCGGCGCCGGTTCCTCCTCCCGGGGGCGG
The DNA here is from genome assembly GCF_018604545.1 of Streptomyces koelreuteriae. Lineage (GTDB taxonomy): Bacteria > Actinomycetota > Actinomycetes > Streptomycetales > Streptomycetaceae > Streptomyces > Streptomyces koelreuteriae. The sequence continues at coordinate 5,490,200 of NZ_CP075896.1, forward strand.
CTGGGCGCCGGGCTGGTGCAGGTGCCGCCGATCCCGCGGCCCGACCCGCGCGAGATGGTCCTGGACAACCCCGAGGTGCCCGAGCGGAAGCGGTTCTGCTCGCGCTCCGACTGCGGCGCCCAGGTGGGCCGGGCGCGCGGTGACCGGCCGGGGCGTACGGAGGGGTTCTGCACCAAGTGCGGCCACCCGTACTCGTTCGTGCCGAAGCTGAAGTCCGGTGACGTCGTGCACGGCCAGTACGAGGTGGTCGGCTGCCTCGCGCACGGCGGCCTGGGCTGGATCTACCTCGCCGTCGACCGGGCGGTCTCGGACCGCTGGGTGGTCCTCAAAGGCCTGCTGGACACCGGCGACCAGGACGCGATGGCCGCGGCGATCTCCGAGCGGCGCTTCCTCGCGGAGATCGAGCACGCCAACATCGTGCGGATCTACAACTTCGTGGAGCACCTGGACCAGCGCACGGGCTCCCTCGACGGCTACATCGTCATGGAGTACGTCGGCGGCAAATCGCTGAAGGAGATCGCCAACGGCCGCCGCACAGCGCAGGGCAGGCGCGATCCGCTGCCGGTGGAGCAGGCCTGTGCGTACGGCATCGAGGCGCTGGAGGCGCTCGGCCATCTGCACAGCCGCAACCTGCTGTACTGCGACTTCAAGGTCGACAACGCGATCCAGACCGAGGACCAGCTCAAGCTGATCGACATGGGCGCGGTGCGCAGGATGGACGACGAGGAGTCGGCCATCTACGGCACGGTGGGCTATCAGGCCCCGGAGGTGGCCGAGGCCGGTCCGTCGGTGGCGAGCGACCTCTTCACCGTCGCCCGCACGCTCGCCGTCCTGACCTTCGACTTCCAGGGCTACACCAACGTCTACGCGGACTCCCTGCCCGACCCGGACCACATCGAGGTCTTCCGGCAGTACGAGTCGTTCTACCGCCTGCTGGTCCGCGCCACCGACCCCGACCCGGCCCGCCGGTTCGCCTCCGCGCAGGAGATGACCGAGCAGCTCACCGGCGTCCTGCGGGAGGTCGTCTCCCTCCAGACGGGCCGCGCCCGGCCCGCCCTGTCCACCCTGTTCGGACCCGAACTGCGGGTCACGGACACGGAGCTGTTCCCACGGCTGGACGGTGAGGTGTCCCGGCTGGGAGCGCGGGCGGTGCGGACGCGGCGCGGCTCCCCCACGGCGGCCGCGCTGCCCGCCGCCGCTCAGCTCCCCGCAGGCGGCGAGCAACCCCACACCCAGCTCCCCGCAGGCGGTCCGCTTCCCACCGGCCTCGTCAGACCCGTCGACGCCCCCGCCGCCACCCTCGCCCTGCCCGTGCCCCGGGTCGACCCGACCGACCCCAACGCCGGTTTCCTGGCGGGCCTGATGACCTCCGCGCCCGCCGAGCTGCTCGGAGCCCTCGCCGCGGCCCCGGCCCCGTCGACCGAGACGCGGCTGCGGCAGATCAGGGCCTGGCTGGAGACCGGCGAGCCGGCCGCCGCGCTGGAGGCCCTGGTCACGCTGGAGGGCGAGCGGCCCGACGACTGGCGGGTGGTCTGGTACCGGGGCGTGGCCGCGCTGGTCACCGGCGACGACGAGGGCGCAGCGCTCGCCTTCGACGCGATCTACGACGCCTTCCCGGGCGAGATCGCGCCCAAGCTGGCGCTGGCCCTGTGCGCGGAGGTGCTGGGTCAGCTCGACAACGCCGCCGAGTACTACCGGCTGGTGTGGTCGACCGACCCGAGCTATGTCAGCGCCGCGTTCGGGCTGGCCCGCGTCCAACTGGCGAGCGGGGACCGGCGCAGCGCCGTGACGACGCTGGAGTCGGTCCCGGAGTCCTCCATCCACTACACGGCCGCGCGCGTGGCGGCGGTACGGGCGCGGCTGAGGCAGCGCACGGCGGCCGCCTCCGACGTACCGTTCCTGGAGGATCTCACGGCCGCCGCGGCCCAGGTCGAGGCGCTGGAGGCGTACGGTCTGGACCCGGCGCGGCGTGAGCAGTTGTCGGCCGAGGTCCTCGGCAGTGCGCTGGACTGGGTACTCTCCGGGGGCCAGGGTTCCGTCCCTCCCGCCGCCGGGGGACGGACGCTGCTCGGCAGCGGCCTGGACGAGCGGGGCCTGCGTTTCGGCCTGGAACGCTCGTACCGCACGCTGGCCCGGCTGGCGCGGGGCGGCGAGGAGAGGATCGACCTGGTGGAACGTGCCAATCGTTACCGCCCCCGGACGTGGGTGTAGTTGATGTCGCAGATGCCCCAGTTGTCCGCCTGCCCGAGTTGCGAGGAACCCCTCGAATCGGGTGACCGTTTCTGCGGCGCGTGCGGATATGACCTGTCCGCCGTGCCCGAACGGCCGCAGGACAACCCGACCATCACCATGAACGGCTCGGTGCCCGCCCAGGGCGCCCCGGCCGGTGAGTATCCCGAGCGCCCCCCGGCGCCACCCGGCGGCGCGCCCTGGCCCGCCCCAGGGGCGGCGGGCCCTGAGGCCCAGGCCGCGGGCGTCCCCATGCCACCGGAGGCGCCCCCGGCCACCGGCGTACGGTTCGACCGGAGGCCGCAGTCCGACGGGCATGCCGCGCCGCCGGAGTCGTATCAGGCCCAGCCGGATCACAGTCACCCCGATCAGAGCCAGCCCGACGAGTACCTCCTCCAGGCACCGGACCCACGGGTGTCCGCCGAGCCCGCGGCCCCGGCCGCCGGCACCGGCGGCAAGGTCTGCGTGGCCTGCCGTGCCGGCCGCGTGGACGACGACGGCTACTGCGAGAACTGCGGCCACGCCCAGCCGCGTGAACGGGACCACATGGAGCAGGAGTCCGGCCCGATGGCCGCGGTCAGCGACCGCGGTCTGCGCCACCACCGCAACGAGGACGCGTTCGCCATCGGCACCACGGCGCTGCCCGACGGCACCCCCGCCTCCGTGGCGATCGTCTGCGACGGCGTCTCCTCGGCGACCCGTCCCGACGACGCCTCCCAGGCGGCGTCGAAGGCCGCGAGCGAGGCGGTGCTGGCCGCCCTGCCGCGCGGCACGCACCCGCAGCAGGCGATGCACGACGCGATCGTCGCCGCCTCACGCGCCGTCAACTCACTCGCCGCCGAGCCCGCCACGGCCCTGGAGCAGGCCCCGCACCAGAACGCCCCCGCGTGCACCATCGTCGGTGCAGTGGTGACGTCGGGCCTGCTGATCGTCGGCTGGGTCGGCGACAGCCGCGCCTACTGGGTCCCGGTCGACCGGAGCGCTCCCCCCGCCCGGCTCACCGAGGACGACTCCTGGGCCGCGCAGATGGTCGCCGCGGGCCTGATGAACGAGGCCGAGGCCTACGCCGACGAGCGCGCCCACGCGATCACCGGCTGGCTCGGCGCGGACGCCTACGAACTGGAACCGCACACCGCCGCGTTCAAGCCGGACCGGCCGGGCGTCGTGGTGGTCTGCACGGACGGGCTGTGGAACTACGCGGAGGCGGCCGAGGAGATGGCCCGGGTCCTCCCGCTCGACGCCGCCTCCCATCCGCTGCACAGCGCACGGGTGCTCGTCGGCCACGCCCTGGACGGCGGGGGCCACGACAACGTAACAGTGGCCCTCGTGCCGTTCCCCGCCGTGCCCCAGGGGGCAGGATCGGCCTGAGGCCACGTACGAGGACGCCTCGGCGGACCGGAGGGGACCGGTCCGCCTACCGTCATCACCCCGCTGAAGACGGGGGCTTTCGAGGGGGATCGAAGCAGGCATGGCCATTTTCTCGAAGTCGAACGTGCCGCAGTTCTCGGTGGACGTGTACCAGAACGAGTACCTGCCGGAGGGCGCCCGCGAGGTCAACGCCATCGTCACGGTGACGGCGACCGGCGGCGGCACGATCGGCAGCGCGGTCGCGGCACCCCACCTCTACTCGCCCGGCGAGGGCCCCTCCGCGGCCGTGGCGGTCATGGTCGACTGCTCGGGGTCGATGGACTACCCGCCGACCAAGATGCGCAACGCCCGGGACGCCACGGCCGCCGCGATCGACACCCTGCGCGACGGCGTGCACTTCGCCGTGATCGGCGGGACGCACGTGGCCAAGGAGGTCTACCCGGGCGGCGGGCGCGTCGCGGTCGCCGACGCCACCACCCGCGAGCAGGCCAAGAAGGCGCTGCGCTCGCTCAGCGCGGGCGGCGGCACGGCCATCGGCACCTGGCTGAAACTCGCCGACCGCCTGCTGTCCTCGGCGGACGTCGCCATCCGGCACGGGATCCTGCTCACCGACGGACGCAATGAGCACGAATCGCCCGAAGACCTGAAGGCCGCGCTCGACGCCTGTGCCGGGCGCTTCACCTGCGACGCGCGCGGAGTGGGTACCGACTGGGAAGTGAAAGAAGTCACAGGGATCGCCTCCGCCCTGCTCGGCACCGCCGACATCGTCGCCGATCCGGCCGGGCTCGCCGCCGACTTCACACAGATGATGGAAACGGCGATGGGCAAGGAGGTCGCGGACGTCTCGCTGCGGCTGTGGACCCCGGTCGACACCACCGTGAAGTTCGTCAAGCAGGTCGCGCCCACGGTCGAGGAACTGACCGGCAGGCGCACCGAGGCGGGCCCCCGCGCGGGCGACTACCCCCTTGGTTCCTGGGGCGATGAGTCCCGTGACTACCACGTCTGTGTCGAGGTCCCGGCCGCGCACATCGGGCAGGAGATGCTCGCGGCCCGGATCTCGCTGGTCATTCCGCAGCCCGACGGCAGCGTCCAGAACCTCGGCGCGCAGGGTCTGGTGCGGGCCGTGTGGACCGACGACATGGTCGCCTCGACGTCGATCAACCCTCAGGTCGCCCACTACACCGGGCAGGCCGAACTGGCACAAGCCATCCAACATGGACTGGACCTTCGCAAAGCGGGGGATATGGATGGAGCAACGGCCAAACTGGGCCGGGCCGTTCAGCTCGCGAGTGCCTCCGGGAACGCCGATACTGCGAAACTGCTTGCGAAGGTGGTGGACGTGGTCGATGCCGCGACCGGTACTGTGCGACTGAAGGCGAAGGTTCAGGAGGCCGACGAGATGACGCTCGAGACCCGGTCCACCAAGACCGTTCGTGTAAAGAAGTGACCTAGAAGAGATCGAAGGAGGGACGGGCCGACATGCCGACCTGCCCGAACGGACACCAGTCGGGTTCCGACGACTGGTGCGAGGTCTGCGGTCACCGCATGGCGGGTGCCGTGCCTCCGCCCCCTCCACCGCCCCCGCCCGGCGGCTACGGCTTCCCGCCCCCCGGCGGCCCGGGTGGACCTGGCGGTCCCGGTGGCCCCGGTGGCCCGCCCGGTGGTCCCGGCGGTCCTGGTGGACGCCCTCCGCACCTGTCCGCCGTACCGAACGCCGAGCCGGAGCTCTGCCCGCAGTGTCGTACGCCGCGTGAGGGCGGCGCGCCGTTCTGCGAGGAGTGCCGGTGGAACTTCCTGACGAACACGGCGACCTCGTACACCCCCGCGGCCCCGCCCCCGCAGGCGCCCGGCCCCGGCGTGCGTTTCCAGCCTCCGGGCCAGCCCGGTCCCGGCCCGTCGGGCCCGTCGTACGGCGGCGGCGACTCGTACGAGTACCAGGGCTCCCGCCCGTCGCAGATGAACCGCCCGGCCGAGCCGATCCCGCCGTTCGGCAGCGACCCCTCGGGCCCTCCGCCTCCTCCCGGCGGCGGCTTCCCCGGCCCGGGCGGACCCGGTGGGCCCGGTGGCCCCGGCGGTTACCCCGGCCCCGGTGGCCCTCCCGGCCCCGGAGGACCCGGCGGACCCGGCGGCCCCTCCGGCCCTGGTGCCGGTGGTCCCCCCGGACCGCCCGGATTCGGCGCCGACCCCTCGCGGCCGGTCCCGCCGCCGCCCGGCCCCGGTGGTCCCGGTGGGCCTGGCGCACCCGGTGGTCCTGGCGGCCCCGGTGGCCCCGGCGCTCCACAGGCCTTCCAGCAGTCCGGCCCGCCGGCCCCGCCCGGATTCCCGCAGGAGACCCAGCGGCCGCCGCAGCAGGGCGGTCCGTTCGGCGGCGGTGAGGACGACTGGGTGATCTCCCCGCCGACCACCGGCCCCGGCGGTCCAGGTGGCCCCGGCCCCGGTGGACCTGGTGGCCCCGGCGGTCCTGGCGGCCCCGGTCCCGGTCAGGGCGGCTACGGCTTCCCCCCGCCCGGCGCGACGCAGGCCCCGCCCGCTCCCGGTCAGGGCGGTGGCTACGGCTTCCCCCAGCCGGGCGCGACGCAGGCCCCTCCCGGCCCCGGTCAGGGCGGTGGCTACGGCTACCCGCAGCCCGGTGCCACCCAGGCCCCGCCCGGTCCCGGCCAAGGCGGCTTCCCGCAGCAGCCCCAGGCGCCGCAGGGACCGTCGACCTGGACCGCGACCATCGGCCCGGACCGCGACTACTTCATGGCGATGATGCAGCGCTCCGGCCCCGAGGCCGCGGGCCTGAACCTGCCCGCGTACTCGCCCGAGCAGCAGCGCACGCTCACCGGCAACCAGCTCACGATCGGCCGCCGCCGGCACTCCACCGGCGACACCCCCGACGTCGACCTGGCGGTGCCGCCGGAGGACCCGGGCGTCTCGCACCAGCACGCGGTGCTGGTCCAGCAGCCGGACGGCAGTTGGGCGGTCGTCGACCAGAACTCGACGAACGGCACGACGGTCAACGGCTCGGACGAACCGATCCAGCCGTTCGTCCCCGTACCGCTGCAGGACGGTGACCGGGTGCACGTGGGCGCCTGGACGACGATCACGATCCGCCGGGGCTGAGCCCCACCAGGTTCAAGAGGGGAGGGGCCAGGCGTACGGCCCCTCCGGGTCGTCCAGCCAGGCCCACTCGTGCTCGCCGCGGACCGTGATGCCGTAGCGCTCCCGCTGCGGCATGCCCTCCTGCTCCCACAGCGCGTGCGCCTCCTGCGGATCGAGGCTGCCGCGGGTCAGGGTCAGCAGGAAGCGGAACAGGTCGTCCTCCCTGGCCCGGCGCGGCACCCCGCCCAACTGGGCGGGTTCGCCCCAGGACCGGATCCCGCCGCGCAGCGGCACGAAGTAGGCGGGCGTGTGCAGGAAGCGCCCCTCGGCATGTCCGGCGTCGCTCACCGTCAGCACGATCAGGCCGGTGCCGAGCGGCATGAGGATCCGGCCGCCGGGACGGCTCTGCGCGAGCCAGGCGCGCGGCACGGTGTTCAGGGCGCAGGTGGCGATGATCCGGTCGAACGGCGCACGCTCGGGCACGCCCCGGGCGCCGTCGCCGGTGACGACGACCGGCTGGTATCCGGCCGCGGCCAGATGCCGGCGGGCCGACTCGGTGATCTCCGGGTCGAGGTCGACGGTGGTGACCTTGTCGTCGCCCAGCCGGTGGGCGAGCAGCGCCGCGTTGTAGCCGGTGCCCGCGCCGATCTCCAGGACCGCGTTCCCGTCCCGCACGCACAGCGCGGCCAGCATGTCCGCCATCAGGGAGGGCTGGCTGCTGGAGGAGAGCAGTTCGCCGTCGCGCAGCCGCGTCGCCAGCGGGGTGTCCTCGTAGGCGCCGACCACCCACCGCTCACGCGCCCGGGGGTCGGGGCTCTCGCCCCAGCGCCGCTCGTAGCCGCCGGCGACGCCGACGTAGTAGTACGGCACGAAGAGATGGCGCGGGACCGCGGCGAACGCCTCGCGCCACACCGGGTCGGCGGCCCAGGCCCCGCTCGCGTCGATCCGGCGCACCAGTGCCGCCCGTGCGGAGGCGGCGAGCCCGTCCGGTTCCGGTTCCCTGTCGGGAGCATGCCCGCCCATACCCCCACAGTAAGGGCAGCGGAGCTGGTCCTAGGTCGTGTCCGCAAAGTGGCGGCGTCGTTGGTTGGTTCGTGGTGCGTCGTCATGAGCTGACTGATGAGTCGTGGGCGGTGATCGAGCCGTTGCTGGCTCCTCCGCGGATGGGGCGTCCGGTGCGGGATCGTCGGCAGGTGGTCAACGGCATCCTGTGGAAGCTGTCCACGGGGGCGGCCTGGCGGGACCTGCCTGAGCGTTACGGCCCGTGGAAGACGGTCTACGAACGTTTCCGCCGCTGGTCGGCAGACGGCACCTGGGACCGGCTGCTGGCCCAGGTCCAGCAGCACTGCGATGCCGTGGGCGCCGTGGACTGGACTGTCGTCTGCGTCGACTCCACGACTGTGCGGGCTCACCAGCATGCGGCCGGGGCCCGAAAAGGGGGCTCTGGCCGGGCGAGGCGATCGGCCGGTCCCGTGGCGGGCTGACTACGAAGATCCACCTGGCCTGTGATGGGCAGGGCCGGCCGCTCGCCTTTACCCTGACCGCTGGGAACGTCAACGACTGCACCCAGTTCGAGCAGGTCATGGCCCGCATCAGCGTCAGCCGACGCGGGCCCGGCCGGCCCAGAACGCGGCCCGATCGGGTCGTCGCGGACAAGGGCTACTCGTCCACGAAGATCCGCTCCTACCTGCGTCGGCGGGGCATCAGAGCCGCGATCCCAGAGCGGATCGACCAGATCAACGGCCGCATCCGCCGAGGCGAAAGCCTCTGCCGACTCGACCGGACCACCTACCGGCGCCGCAACCTCGTCGAGCGCTGCTTCAACAAGCTCAAGCACAACAAGGCCCTGGCCACTCGCTACGACAAACGCGCCCGCCACTACCAAGCCATGGTCACCCTCGCCTGCCTACGCCTCTGGCTCCCCTGACTTTGCGGACACGACCTAGGGCTTGAGTCCTATGTCCCCGCGTCTGAGAGCATGGAGGGCGTGAATGAGATTCGGCGCGGCACGCTTCAGGAGCAGACCTTCTACGAGCAGGTCGGCGGGGAGGAGACCTTCCGCCGGCTCGTTCACCGTTTCTACGAGGGAGTCGCCGAGGACCCGCTGCTGCGGCCCATGTATCCCGAGGAGGACCTGGGCCCGGCCGAGGAGCGCCTGGTGCTGTTCCTCATCCAGTACTGGGGCGGTCCGACGACGTACAGCGACAACCGCGGCCATCCCCGCCTGCGGATGCGGCACGCGCCCTTCACGGTCGACCGCGCGGCGCACGACGCCTGGCTGAAACACATGCGGGTCGCCGTCGACGAACTCGGGCTGTCCGAGGAGCACGAGCACACGCTGTGGAGCTACCTGACGTACGCGGCGGCCTCGATGGTGAACGCGCCGGGCTGAGGTGAGAGACGGCGGCGGGTTCAGCGGACGCTGACGTCCAGCGCCCCGAGTCCGGCACGTCGTACGGCGACGGATCCGTACGGCGTGCGCAGCCGGAGCCACGCGCCCGAGGAGAACAGCCCCAGCGGCACTCCCGGCCGCAGGAAGCCGAGCGACTGCGCGGCGTGCACGACCCGCACGGGGAGGGCGGTGTCGCCGACCGTACGGGACCAGATGTCCCGCCCGATCCGGTCCAGCTCGGCCCTGGTGCGCCCCTCGGAGGGCAACTCCTGCGTACGGGACCGGAACTCGGCGACCACGGCGGCGACCAGGGACCGCAGGGCGTCCGGCGTCGGCAGCCCCGGCTCGGCCCGCCAGCCGCCGCGCGGCGGCAGTACACCGGCCCACGGCGGCCCGGTCACGGCACCCGGCACGACAGCTGTCGCGGCCTTCTCGTCCACCGACTCCAGCAGCTCACCGGCGGACACGGTCACATCCAGCGTGACATCCAGCCCGTTCTCGTACGGCTTCGCCAGCCGCACCGCGCGCACGGCCAGCACCTCGAAGGACGGCGGCCGTCCGAAGACGGCCAGTGCGGTGCCCGCCGCCTGCAGGCGCACCGCGGCTCCACGGTCGTAGTGGAGCAGCCGGGAGAGGAAGGCCGCGAGATCCGCCGCCTCCCCCTCGTCGACGAGGTGCAGGACCGTCATGCGGCGACGGCCTCCTCCTCGGCGTCGTCCGTGTACTCCTCGAGGAACTCCCGCTCCTCCGCGGTGATCCGGCGCGGACGCTGGGCCTCGAAGTCGAACGGCACGACCACCGTCGAGGCCCGGACGTAGACCACGTCGTCGTCCTTCACCTCGTAGGTGATGGTGAAGGACGCGGCCCTGATCTCGGTGATCCACAGCTCGATGTCCACCGGGTGGTGCCGGTGGACGAGCTGCCGCTTGTAGTCGATCTCATGGCGTGCCACCACCGACCCCTGCTGGAAATCCTTCTCCGGCCGGAAGAGGAAGTCGATACGGGCTTCCTCCAGGTAGCGCACGAAGACCGCGTTGTTGACATGGCCGTACGCGTCCATGTCCGACCAACGCAGCGGGCAGCGGTAGATGTGCCGCAAGATCGATCAGCCCCGGGTCAGCTTCTTGTAGGTGGCGCGGTGCGGACGGGTGGCGTCCGGGCCGAGCCGCTCGATCTTGTGCTTCTCGTACGACTCGAAGTTGCCCTCGAACCAGAACCACTTGGACTCGCCCTCGTAGGCGAGGATGTGCGTGGCGACCCGGTCCAGGAACCACCGGTCGTGGGAGACGACCACGGCGCAGCCCGGGAACTCGAGCAGCGCGTTCTCCAGGCTGCTCAGGGTCTCGACGTCGAGGTCGTTGGTCGGCTCGTCGAGGAGCAGCAGGTTGCCGCCCTGCTTCAGGGTGAGCGCGAGGTTCAGGCGGTTGCGCTCACCGCCGGAGAGCACCCCGGCCGGCTTCTGCTGGTCCGGGCCCTTGAAGCCGAACGCGGAGACGTAGGCACGGCTGGGCATCTCGACCTGGCCGACGTTGATGTAGTCGAGCTCGTCGGAGACCACGGCCCACAGGGTCTTCTTCGGGTCGATGTTCTCGCGGCTCTGGTCGACGTACGAGATCTTGACGGTGTCGCCGACCTTGATGGAACCGGAGTCCGGCTCCTCCAGGCCCTGGATCATCTTGAACAGGGTCGTCTTACCGGCGCCGTTCGGGCCGATGATGCCGACGATGCCGTTGCGCGGCAGCGTGAAGCTGAGGTCGTCGATGAGGACCTTCTCGCCGAAGGCCTTGCTGAGGTTGTTGATCTCGACGACGACACTGCCCAGACGCGGGCCCGGCGGGATCTGGATCTCCTCGAAGTCCAGCTTCCGCATCTTCTCGGCCTCGGCGGCCATCTCCTCGTAGCGGGCCAGACGCGCCTTGGACTTGACCTGACGGCCCTTGGCGTTGGAACGCACCCACTCGAGCTCTTCCTTCAGACGCTTCTGCCGCTTGGCGTCCTTCTGGCCCTCGACCTTGAGGCGCGCGGCCTTGGTCTCCAGGTACTTCGAGTAGTTGCCCTCGTAGGGGTAGAGGCGACCGCGGTCGACCTCGCAGATCCACTGGGCGACGTTGTCGAGGAAGTACCGGTCGTGGGTGACCGCTACGACAGTGCCCGGGTACTTGGCCAGGTGCTGCTCCAGCCAGTTCACCGACTCGGCGTCGAGGTGGTTGGTGGGCTCGTCGAGCAGCAGCAGGTCGGGCTGCTCAAGCAGCAGCTTGCACAGCGCGACGCGGCGGCGCTCACCACCGGACAGGTTGGTGACGGGCCAGTCGCCGGACGGGCAGCCCAGCGCGTCCATGGCCTGCTCCAGCTGGGCGTCCAGGTCCCACGCATTGGCGTGGTCGAGGTCCTCCTGGAGCTTGCCCATCTCCTCCATGAGCGCGTCGGTGTAGTCGGTCGCCATCTGCTCGGCGATCTCGTTGAACCGGTCGAGCTTGCCCTTGATCCCGGCGACACCCTCCTGGACGTTCTCCAGGACGGTCTTGTCCTCGGTCAGCGGCGGCTCCTGCTGCAGGATGCCGACGGTGTAACCGGGCGTGAGGAAGGCGTCACCGTTGGACGGCTGCTCCAGCCCCGCCATGATCTTCAGGATCGTCGACTTGCCGGCGCCGTTCGGGCCGACGACGCCGATCTTCGCTCCCGGGTAGAAGCTCGTCGTCACGTCGTCGAGGATCACCTTGTCGCCGTGCGCTTTGCGCGCCTTGCGCATGGTGTAAATGAACTCAGCCAAGAGAAACCGTCCGGCAGCTTGAAACTGGCAGTGGGCAGATACACCCCATCTTGCCGTACGGCCAGGCTTTGGCGGAAACGCGTATGGCCGGGGGCTGCTGAACTGGGGGTTCGTGGCGGTCGGCTGGTTGATCTACGAGGTGGGTCATCTGAGGTCGATCATCCGTACGGGTTGGCCGGTGGTACGGGCGATGGTCTCGAAGTCCCGGTCGTGGTGCAGCAGCGTGAGTCCGGCCTCTTCGGCGGCGGCGGCCAGAAGCAGATCGACCGGGCCCGCGCTGCGGTGCTCGCTCTTGGCGGTGAGCTGCTCCTGCACGACGCGACAGCGGCGGTAGACGCCGTCCGGCATGGGGCACCAGGCGTAGTGACCGTCGAGCGCCGCCTTCAATCGCGCACGGTCCGCCGCCGAACGGGCCGAGTAGAGGACCTCTAGTTCGGTGATGTCGCAGATCGCGACGAGGCCGACGGCGATCCGGTCGTCCCACTCGGCCGTGTTCTGGCCCAGCAGGACGCGGGCCAGTGCGGAGGTGTCGATGAGGTAGTCGGCGACGCTCACGGCCGGTACGTGCTCTTGTCCAGGAGCAGGTCCATGTCCAGCGCACCGTCGGCCACCAGCTCACGGGCCTCATCGAGCGCACGCAGCCGCCGGTAGCGGGCGGTGACCTCTCGCAGGGCGGTGTTGATGGTGTCGCGTTTGGTGGTCGTGCCGAGTTCCGCGGCGGCGGCTTCCAGGGCCTCGTCGTCGAGATCGATGACTGTGCGGCTCATGGTGACCTCCTTGTAAATACGGTGGCGTATATCAGTATACAAGATCGAATGTATCTGACGGGTTCCTGTGGACGGCCGCGCTCTGTGGGTGGACCGGGCTCGCTTGAACCAGTGGGGAACGCCTGAGTCAGGCCGTAGCGGAGCCACTGTCCATGTCCGGGGGAAGGGGGCGCGTGGGAGTATCCGGGCGTGGAGATCACGGCGGCACTGCGGCCGATGCTTGGCTCGCTCGCCAAGGCGGACGGCGTCTTCGGCCGTGTTGGACGGGCTGATGCCGGCACCGTTGAAGAACATGTCTACGACCTCGTCCTTGAGGCGCAGGAAGCCTGGGCGTCCTATGCGGTAGCGGGCGCGCAGGGGCCGACCTCGCCTGCCGAGGTGGGCGAGGTATTGAAGAAGACCACTGAGGAACAGGCCATGGCTCTCATGACCTGTCTGTCTGCGGAGGATCTGGTCTTCCCGGGCCGGATACGTCGTGACCCTGAGCATGCGCGTCGAGCTGTCGAACGAGTGGTGAGGTTGTTGGGGTGGGGCGCGGTCTGGTGGACGAACATCGAACCGTTCGATGGGGGCGGGCATGCGTGGAGCCCGGTGAGCCGGCACACCTTTGACGGGGTAGTTGCCGGCGTGGGCAATGGTGCTGTTGTTGCTCTGCTCCAGGTGGGCGATGACTGATGTAGGGAAGCCGCGAACCTGAGCACCGTTATAGGAGAGTGGGTGTGGTGTCTTGAAGGCGACCCGCGGCGCTCCTCGTCAGTCGGCGGTCGCGCCGGGGCGGGGATCGGCCGACCAGATGCAGTCGCCGAGGGCGGGAAAGGGAACTGGCGGACCGGCCGCCGTGCGAACCGCTTTCAGGCTGGCGCTGTCCGTCCCCAGGCTGGCGACCACTGGGTGGGGAAGCACGTAGAACTCCCACTGGGCCGTGTCGAGCGGGTTGAAGACAGCATGTTCACGGGCGGTCTGGACGGCGAAAACGTAGACGTCGGCGTTGTACGACTTCGCCTCGGAGTAGCCGCGATCGGGTGACCACGTGCGAGCGCGGAGCCCAGTGAAGCGGACTTGGGACGGTGCTCGTTGATCCCAGGCTTGCAGGTATGCGCCGGCCTTGACTTCGATGCGCAGTCCGTCGTCGGTCTCGACATCGTGGCTTGCCCATTCCACACGGGGTTTGGATGAGCCGACCGCTTGGTGGACCAGAAATTCGGCGAACAGGCCGCGTGTGTTGTTCATGCGGAGGTCCGGCATGGCGAACCGCCAGAAGTCGACCACGGTCGCCTCCGGGACGCCGACGATTGCCTCGTCGCCGCGGAGCGGGGGCATGGGGCCGCGGGGTCAAAGGCAGACGAGCAGACTCCTCCATGGGCCGCAGTCTGCCAGGTCGGTGGGGCATCGACTCTTGCGTATCTGCTGCCGACAGCCCTTGCCAAGGCGTTGGTTGGATCGCCTCGAAGGGCGGAGCCGAGTCCGTGCTCCGACGCTTAGATCATTTCCATCTGATTCCGGCGCTGACCTGGTCGAACGACCCCATCAAGACATCCTCGGGCTCAGCGGGTCTGCCCGTGATTCCCTTCGGTTCCATGCTCCGCCTGGCGCTTGTGGTGCGACTCGTCGTCGGTAGTGCAGCCAGTGCGCAACGAGGTCACTTCCTGCGGCGCCTGCCCACGTTCTTCTTCAGCTCGGCCTGACCGCGTTTCGTTCAGTCGCCTTGATGGCGGTAGCAGTGCGACGTGCCCTTCATCGTCTTGTTCTGGCAGCGGCCTCCTGCCGCGGTTGGCCAACCGCAACTGTGGGGCGAGTTGCGCGGCGTCAAGTTGGTGCGTCAGTACTATCCAGGACGGCGCCGACGCCCTGATCATTTCACTGCCGACCGCTGGACCTCGGGGCTTCACCCAGGCCTTCTGCCACCTGCGAGCCGCCGACGCCACCAACGGTCAGAGCGCCACTGCCGACGGTCGGCAAACGGGTCGGGAAGGGTGCGCTTGAGGTACACAGTGTCCAGAGAGACCACTTGGCGCCCCAACTCGGCGCGAGCCCGGACAGGCAGCAGTTCCAGGACCAGCTCGAGCACGTCGCGGGCATGCCTCACGTCGTCAAAGGAACAGCCGCGGCACGAGCACTCCGCGGCTTGCGGATAGACAGGCCGACGTCCAGGCGGTTCCAGAAACGCTTGGTAACGCCGCAGCGCACGGTCTGTGGCACCGGGATAGACGTAATAGTCGGCCGACAGCCTCTCTGCTCGATGTATAGCGAGGCTGGTGCGGGCAGAGAGCCCATGGATTCGATCCGGCGGCGGGTCCTCCCAGACGCGAGGACCTTGCTGTTCGACGCGCAGGGCGCCAGGCCGTCTACGCGGCATCGGCCTTTCGGTATGCAGTCATGAACGTCATGATGCCAGCACTCACGCCCCTGC
Source organism: Streptomyces koelreuteriae (assembly GCF_018604545.1). Taxonomy (GTDB): domain Bacteria; phylum Actinomycetota; class Actinomycetes; order Streptomycetales; family Streptomycetaceae; genus Streptomyces; species Streptomyces koelreuteriae. The sequence continues at coordinate 5,505,220 of NZ_CP075896.1, forward strand.
GGTCAGGAGTAACGGGAGAAGCTAAACCGGACCCGTTTGAAACGGCTGCTACTGGCCCTCCTCGGCATCAATCCAGCCAGACCGAAGGCACCGTAGCTCGCCCTCCATGATCTCCACGACGAAGAATTGTGCACCGCCATCGACTCGAAGACCGTCAATCAGGTGGTGGAGACTTGGCCGCAACGTCGTTCTCGCCCGCTTTGGAGTCCTCCATCAGCTGCGCAACGGCTCTCTGTACCGCCTCTTCGTTGTCGACGTCGCTCACCGTGATTGCGATCGTTTTCCCATTCCGTTCGATAGTGATCGTCGTACTTGCCCTACGTCCACGGGTTGCCCGCCAAGCTATGATCGCCGCTGCGAAAGATGCTGCGGCGACTCCGCCGGAAAGAGCGCTGCCGATTACTGCGAGAAGTGGGCCCATTACTGCTCCAACTCTGCCACTAGGGCGCCGCTAAAGCTGGTGACAAGAGCAGTCGAGAAAAACCACAATGAATAGGTGCACACGAAAGACTCGTCTATTCGCTGCTTGTCGCCCAGGGCTGCAGAAATATCAGCGAACCACAGTGTCGTGAAGACAGCGATCAGGACGTTTCCGCAGCCTAGGAGTCGAGGTATGACTCCGAATCTCGCATGCTTCATAGTGAACGCCTGCCCCGCAGCGGCAGCGGACAGCCCGGTTGCGACGATTAACAACTCGCCGTGGCCGATAAGGTCCGTCAGGGTTCTTTCGCTGCCGCGCGTTGCGCCGATGAAGTAGCCGGCAATGATTGGCATGACTGCGAAGACGACGCCGAATGTAAACCAATTGACCATTTTGACGGTCGCCAGCTTCCATTTCGGGTGCGTGGTCGCGCCCGGCGTCGTGTGGCCAGGCGGCGACGCCCCTGCAGTGCTACTCCCAGGCGTACCGGTTGAAGAAGTCGACATGAGCCCCCGTTCTGCGCTCAGTGCAGCGTCGTCTCGTAGTTGTAGCGCAGAGCACGGCGGTCAGGCAGGGTTTTCGCGGTCCCGAAGCCAGTCATCACAGACCGCGAGCAATGCTCGAGACTTGTGAATCGAGCTCGGGAAGCGCACGAAGGGCGTACCTTCCCGAGTGAACGGCTGATGGTCATCTCGGGGTGCCGCAGGTGGACGCTGTGCTCCCCGCTCGCCGTCGCCCGGCTGATCGCCGCCGGACGGCGCTGCGCGCAGTCGGGGGCGGAAGAGTGACCGAGACCGCGTGCGAGCCGATCCCTGATTCCCCTCAAGTGACGCCCACGCAAGCCGCCTTCGTGCGCTTCGCCGAGCACTGCGCCACCTGCCGGACCTGCCGTGCCATGGACGAAGACGGGGCCAACCTGAACCTCCCCTGTGCGGAGCAGGACCGGCTGCGTGAGGAGTGTCGGCAGGTGGGCCGGGCCGGGGCGCCGGTTGGGGAGGGGGCCGGTGAGTGGGGGCGGGAGTGTGGTGGAGCGGAGGCTGCCGCTCGCCGGGCCGGGGCCCGTGAGCGGCTGTGCGGAGTGCCGGTGGTTCGGCAGTCAGCGGGGGGCTGCCAGGGCAGCGAGGGACATGTCTCGTGTCTCCGATGGCGATGTCCGGATTCGTCGTCAGCCTCACGGATCGCGCCGTGATCGTCGACGTGCCCGGTCGGGGGCCGAATCCGGGGCGAGCGTTATCCCTGGCGGGTAGCCGACACAGGCCCGAGGTCCTGGCCCGGGGCGACGAACGGCTCGTCCTCTCCGAAGTCCGGGGCCTGGAAGGGGTTCATGGCCGGCGGGGGCGATGCTGTGGCAGGGGAGCGGGGCGGTCCGTCCGGGGCGGAGAACGGCGAGGTCAGGTCGATGAGAGGTCTCCCTATGAGTCCAAGCCCCCCGTTGGGACCTGGCATGCGGTGAGCGGGTGCTGCGGTCGTACTACAGCTTGGTCATCTTCGCGTACGGGCTCAGGATCCGCTGCTCCACCGAGCCGCCGAAGTTCACGAGCGCCGCGATTCCCTCCTCGATGCCGATCACCCGGCCGAGACCGTAGATGTCGTGGGTGACCTGGTCGCCGACGGCGAAGTGCTTGGGGGCCGGCACGACCGGGGGTTTGAAGGGGCTGGTGGGCAGGTGGCGCTTCGCGGAAGGCTTTGTCATTGCCTCAGTATGCGCCCGCGCGTACCCCCGTCACAGCGGCTGTTCACGAACGTTATTCGAACGCCTGCCCGCCGAGCCCTCGTCTCGCGCCCCTCACACCCCGAAATGCGTCCGCAGCCGCCCCTGCGCCCCCTCCCTCGCGCCCACCCTGTCCAGCCCCAGCAGGGCCGCGCCGAGGACCGGGCCGGCCGTGACCGTCTGTGGGATCGCCTTCGGGGCCCGGTCGGACAGGAGGTCCTGGATTCGGCCGTTCAGCTGGGGGTGTTCGGCCGCCAGGACGCCGCCGCCCAGCAGGACCGGGGTCGGTTCGTCCAGCAGGTCGAGGCGGGTGAGGGCCACCACGGCCATGGCGACCACCTCCTCGGCCTGGCGGTCGATGATCGTGCGGGCGATCGGGTCTCCGGTCGCCGCCGTCGCGAAGAGGACCGGCGTCAGCTCGTGGCGGCGGGATTCGGCGATCCGGTCCAGGTGCAGGGCCTCGATCAGGGCGTACATGGTCGGGAGGCTGAAGTGGGCGGGGAGGGTCCGGGACAAGGCCGTGGCGGGGCCGCGGCCGTCCTCCGCGCGTGACGCATGCCACATCGCCTCCTCCGAGAGGCCCCAGCCGCCGCCCCAGTCGCCCGAGACCCTGCCGAGGGCGGGGAAGCGGGCCGTGCGGCCGTCGGGGTGCATGCCGACGCAGTTGATCCCGGCGCCGCAGACCACCGCTACTCCCCGGGGTTCCGTCACCCCCGCGCGCAGGATCGCGAACGTGTCGTTGCGGACCTCCCCTGTTGTCCCCCAGGCCCGTGCGTGCAGCGCCCTCTCCAACTGGTCCTCCTCGGCCGGGAAGTCCGCGTTGGCCAGGCACGCCGAGACGTGGGTGACGGAGGTGAGTCCGGCGGTGGTGAGGGCCCGGGTGATCGTCTCGGCGAGTGTGTCCATTGCCGTGTCCAGGCCTACCGCGGGTGGGCGAAAACCCGCCCCACGCGCCCTGGCCAGGACTTCTCCGTCCGCCGTCACGATCGCCACGTCCGTCTTGCTGTTGCCGGCGTCGATGGCGAGGACGGTCGCGGTCAGGCCCACGCGAGGTGCTCCCGGTTGTGTGCGATCAGCCGGTCCGTGAGTGTCTCTGCGTACTCGTACTGGGCGATGAGGGGGTGGGAGAGGAGGGCCTGGAAGACGCGAGTGCGGCCGCCGTGCAGGGCCGCCTCCAGGGCCAGGTGCTCGTACGCTGTCACGTTCGCCATCAAGCCCGCGTAGAGGGGGTCCACCGGGGCGACGGGGAGGGGGGACGCGCCCTTCGTGCCCACCGCCGCCTGTACCTCGATCACCGCGTCGTCGGGGAGGAACGGCAGCGTGCCCCGGTTGTAGGTGTTCACCACCTGGTACGGGGTGCCGGCGCCGCCCAGCAGGGCCGCCGCCAGGTCCACCGCCGCCTCCGAGTAGTACGCGCCGCCCCGTTTCGCCAGCAGCTCCGGCTTTTCCTCCAACGACGGGTCCGCGTACATCGTCAGCAGTTCCCGTTCCATCGCTGCCACCTCGGCCGCCCTCGACGGCTTCGTCCGCAGTTCTCGTACGACCTCGTCGTGCGCGTAGTAGTAGCGCAGGTAGTACGACGGGATCACACCCAGGCAGTCGAGCAGCGCGCGCGGCAGGCGCAGGTCGCTCGCGATCGTGTCGCCGTGGTCCGTCAGGAGCTTGGGGAGGACGTTCTCGGCCTCCGGGCCGCCCAGGCGTACGCCCGTTTCCCAGGTGAGGTGGTTGAGGCCCACGTGGTCCAGGTGGATCTCGGGGGGCTCGACGCCCAAAAGCGCCGCGAACTTGCGCTGCAGGCCGATCGCCACGTTGCACAGGCCTACCGCCTTGTGGCCCGCCTCCAGCAGGGCGCGGGTCACGATGCCGACAGGGTTCGTGAAGTCGATGATCCAGGCGTCGGGGTTGGTGCGGCGGACGCGGTCCGCGATGTCGAGGACGACCGGGACCGTGCGGAGGGCCTTCGCGAGGCCGCCGGCGCCCGTTGTCTCCTGGCCCACGCAGCCGCAGTCGAGGGGCCAGGTCTCGTCCTGTTGGCGGGCCGCCTGGCCGCCGACGCGGAGCTGGAGGAGGACCGCGTCCGCGCCGTCGACCGCGCGGTCGAGGTCGGTCGTGGTGGTGATGCGGCCGGGGTGGTCCTGGCGGGCGAAGATGCGGCGGGAGAGGCCGCCGACCAGGGCCAGGCGGTCTTCGGCCGGGTCCATCAGGACCAGTTCCTCGATGGGCAGGGTGTCCCTGAGGCGGGCGAAGCCGTCCACGAGTTCGGGGGTGTAGGTCGAGCCTCCGCCGACCACGGTGAGTTTCATCTGCGTCTAACCCTTTACTCCGGTGAGCGTGACACCCTCTACGAACGCCTTCTGGGCGAAGAAGAACACGAGGATCACGGGGGCCATGACCAGCACGGTGGCGGCCATGGTGAGGTTCCAGTCGGTGTGGTGGGCGCCCTTGAACGACTCAAGGCCGTAGGAGAGCGTCCAGGCGCCCGGGTTCTCCGAGGCGTAGATCTGCGGGCCGAAGTAGTCGTTCCACGCGTAGAAGAACTGGAAGAGGGCCACTGCGGCTATGCCCGGTTTGGCCATCGGGAGGACGACCTTGAGCAGGGTGCGCAGGTCGCCGCAGCCGTCGACCCTCGCCGCGTCCAGGTATTCGTCGGGGATCGTGGTGAGGAACTGGCGCAGCAGGAAGATCGAGAACGCGTCGCCGAACGCCATGGGGATGATCAGCGGCCAGAGGGTGCCGGAGAGGTCCAACTGCTTCGCCCAGAACAGGTACATCGGGATGATGATGACCTGCGGCGGCAGCATCATCATCGAGATGACCAGCATCAGCGCCAGATTGCGGCCTCGGAAGCGGAACTTGGCCAGGGCGTAGGCCACCGGGATCGAGGAGATCACCGTGAGGGCCGTGCCCAGGAACGCGTAGAACAGGGTGTTCTTCCACCACGTGAGGAAGCCGGGGGTGTCGAAGACCCTGCGGTAGTTGTCCCACTCCCAGGTGTGCGGGATCAGGTCGCGGCTGAGGGCCTGGGTGTCGCTCATGAGCGAGGTGAGGAAGACGAAGACGAAGGGGAGGGTGAAGAAGAGGGCCGCCGCGATGCCCAGGGAGTGGATCGCGATCCATTCCAGCAACGCCCTTCGGCGGGCCGTGCGTTCCGCGGGGGTGGGTGGTGCCTTTCTCAGCCCCACCGGCTTTTCCAGTACGTGCGTCATCGTTCACCTGCGTTGATCAGGCCGCCCTTGCGGCGCATCAGGAGTGCGGTGAAGGCCATGGAGAGGGCGAAGAGAACCAGGGCGACCACACAGGCGGAGCCGTAGTCGAAGCGCTGGAAGCCCAGGTTGTAGACGAGTTGGGGGAGGGTGAGCGTGGACTTGTCCGGGTAGCCGGGCTCGAACTGCGTGCCCGCGCCCTGGATCACGCCCGACGCGACCTTCCCGGCGATCAGCGGCTGTGTGTAGTACTGCATCGTCTGGATCACGCCGGTGACCACCGCGAACATGACGATCGGCGAGATGTTCGGGAGCGTGACGTAGCGGAAGCGCTGCCAGGGCGTCGCGCCGTCCAGTTCGGCCGCCTCGTACTGCTCCTTCGGTACGTCGAGCAGTGCCGCCATGAAGATGACCATCAGGTCGCCGATGCCCCACAGGGCCAGCAGGGTGAGGGCCGGCTTCGACCAGGTGGGGTCGTTGAACCAGCCGGGTGTGGGGAGTCCGGCCTTCTCCAGGAGGGAGTTGACCGGGCCTGTGCCGGGGTTGAGGAGGAAGGCGAAGGCCATGGTGGCCGCCACGGGCGGGGCCAGATAGGGCAGGTAGAAGAGGGTGCGGAAGACGCCCGTCGCCGTCTTGATCTTGGTGATCAGCAGGCCCACGCCCAGGCCGAAGGCGACCCGGAGCGTGACCATGACGAGGACCAGCCACAGAGTGTTGCGCAGGGCGGGCCAGAAGAAGGGGTAGTGCTCGAAGACGTACGTCCAGTTCTTCGTGCCCGACCAGGTCGGCGGCTTGAAGCCGTCGTAGTGCATGAAGGAGAAGTAGACGGTGGAGAGCAGGGGGTAGGCGAAGAAGACCGTGAAGCCGATCAGCCACGGGGAGAGGAAAGCCAGGGTGCGGAGCGTCGAGCGGCGGTGTTTCGCCCGCAACGTAGAGGTGCTCACGGCAGGGCTCGTGGTGCTCATGGCTGCTTCGCCTGCGCGATGTCCGTGTCGATCTGCGCGGCCGTCTTCTTCAGGCCCGCCTTGAGATCGGTCGCCTTGCCGCTTTCGTAGGCGTAGCCGAACTCCTGGACCGTGGTGAGGTAGACGCCGCCGTTGACGGACGCGGGGGCGGTCGTGGAGTTCGGGTTGGCGGCGATCTCCAGGAACGTCTTGAAGCGCGGGTCGTACTTCAGCTTCGGGGACTTCAGGGCCGCCAGCGTCGAGGGGACGTTGTGGATGGCGTTGGAGAAGTTCACCACCGCGTCCGTGTCCGTGGTCATGTACTTCACCAGCTCCCAGGCCGCGTTCTGCTTCCTGCTGGTCGCCGCGATCCCCGCGATGGTGCCGGTGATGTAGCCCTTGCCGTACTGGTCGGCCTGGTCGTCGGGGACGGGCAGCGGGGCCACGCCGATGTCGAACTTCGGCTTGGTGTCCAGGGCCATGCCCAGGCGCCACTCGCCGTCCAGCTGCATGGCGACCTGGCCGGTGTGGAAGGGGTGCTTGGGGCCCCACTCGTCGCCGAGCTTGGAGCGGTAGGTCTCCAGCTTGCGGTAGCCGCCGAGTGCGTCGACCAGCTTCTTCTGGACCGTGAACGCGGCCTCGAACGCCGGGTCCTTGCCGACGTTCGACTTGCCGTTCTTGTCGAAGTACGTGGGGGAGAACTGGCCGAGGTAGTGCTCGGTGGTGGTCTCCCAGCCGTGGTAGTTCGGCATGAAGCCGAGCTGCTTGTAGGTGTCGCCCTGGGGGATCGTCAGCTTCTTGGCGACCTGCTCGAACTCGGACCAGGTCTTGGGCGGGGCGGTGATGCCGGCCTTCTCGAACGCCGTCTTGTTGTAGTAGAGGCCGTACGCGTCGCCGAGGAGGGGGACCGCGCAGCGGTCTCCGTCGAACTGGGTGTACTCGTTCATCGCCTTCGGGAAGGTCTTCTCCGGGTCGACGCCGGACTTCTCGAAGAACGGGTTGAGGTCCACCAGGGCACCGGAGGAACAGAACTTTCCGACGCTGTTCGTGGTGAACGACGAGATCACGTCCGGGGCCTTGGCGCCGCCGGTGCGCAGGGCCTGGTTCATCTTGTCGTCGGTCATGTTGCCGACGACGTCGACGTGGATGTTGGGGTGCGCCTTCTCGAAGCCGTCGACCAGGGACTGGACGGCCTTCACCTCGCCCGGCGCGCTCCAAGCGTGCCAGAAGTTGATGGTCGTCTCCTTCGAGGCGTCGTCGCTCGCGGCGGAGTCCGACTGGCCGGTGCACGCGGTGGCGAGGAGGGCGAGGGAGGCGGAGGCGGCGAGCGCGATGGCTGCTTTTCTGGATATTCCGGGCATGGCGGAGCTCCCTGTGGCACGGGGGAAGAGGGGAAGGACGGAAAAGCGGGGGGGGGTGGGGTCAGCGGGAGGTGTCGAAGACCTCGTCGCGCGTCGACGCGAGCGCGCTCTCCAGCGCGCCGCGCAGCACGGGATGTTCACGGACGTCGCCCACGACCAGGCGGGGGCGTGACGCGGCCAGCTCTTCCAGCTCGGCCTGGACGAGGGCGCGCAGGATCTCGCCGCCCGAGGCGAGCGACGCGCCGCTCAGCACGACGAGCTCGGGGTCGAGGACCGAGACGAGGGAGGCCAGACCGGTGGCCAGCCGGGTCGCGTAGGTCTGGAGGAGGAGGCGATGGGGTTCGTCGCCGGCCTCCGCCGGTCCGGGCGCCAGGGGGGTGGCGGGGTCGGTCTCCGCCGACCTGGACGCCAGGCGTGCGGCGGCCTCGGTTCGCGCCGCCGCCCGGGCCACCAGTTCCGCCGCGGCCTCGGCGTACGGCCCCTGCGGGATGTCCTCGATGCCGAGTTCACGGGCCAGCCGGGGGACGGCCTGGGAGCCGGCCAGCTCCTGGTAGCCGCCGCTGTTGGCCTTGGTGACCTGACGGACCAGGGGGGTGCCCGGCACCGGCAGGAAGCCGACCTCGCCGGCGCCGCCGCTCCAGCCGCGGTGCAGCCGGCCGCCGAGCACCAGGGCGGCGCCCAGGCCCTCCTGGTTCCACAGCAGCACGAAGTCCGCGTGGCCCCGGGCCGCACCGAGCCGCTGTTCGGCGAGCGCGACCAGGTTGACGTCGTTCTCGTACTCGAACGGCATGGGCAGGGCGGCGGCGAGCTCGTCCAGGAGGGTGGGGGAGTGCCAGCCGGGGAGGTGGGAGGCGTAGCGCAGACGGCCCGTGGTGGGGTCGAAGGCGCCCGGGGTGCCGATCACGAGACGGTGGATGTCGGCCCGGGCGAGGCCCGCCGCCTTCACCGCGCCGTCCAGGGCGTCGGTGACCTGCTGGACGACCGGGGTGCCGGTGCGCCTGCCGGGGGTGGGCAGTTCGTGCCGGCCGACGGTGCGGCCGGTGATGTCGGAGACCGCGGCGAGTATCCGCTCCGGTGTGACGTCGAGCCCGGCGGCGTATCCGGCGGCCGGGTTGACCTCGTAGAGCTGGGCGTTCGGGCCGGGCCGGCCTTCGGTGGTGCCGGTGGCCAGGACGAGGCCCGCCGCCTCCAGACGGGCCAGGAGCTGCGAGGCGGTCGGCTTGGACAGGCCGGTGAGCTTGCCGATCCGCGTACGGGAGAGCTGTCCGTGCTCCAGCAGCAGGTCGAGGGCGGCCCGGTCGTTCATGGCGCGCAGGACGCGTGGGGTGCCCGGCGTGCCGGCGGTTCCTGCCATGCGTGTCCACACCTGCCCTTCGGCTGCTCAGCTTTTCAGTGATCACGGGGAGAAGTCCATCGAGACCCGTCGACCACTGTCAGGATCACTGTTAGGAAAGTTTCCTATCGGTGGAGAGGAAGCTAAACCCGGCACCTTCGGGAGTCAAGAGGCCACGAAGAACAAGAGGGCATGAAGAAAGGGCGGCACCCGGCCGAGCCGGATGCCGCCCTCCCGTGAGGCCGCTACATCGCTGCTACTTCGTCGTGCTCGTCGGCGCCGCCGGCGCGAGCGGGGACGCCGCCGCCGACTGCGGAGACGTGGCGTTCGCGTAGACCGACGGGGCCGCCATCCCGGCCGTCGGGTCGACGAGCTGTTCCTCCGCCGAGGCCGTGGCGCCGCCGACGATCCGGATGCCCGCCGCGTCGAAGGTTCGCTTGATGCGCCAGCGCAGCTCGCGCTCCACGGTCAGGGACTTGCCGGGCATGGTCTTGGCCGAGACGCGCACGACCATGGAGTCCAGCAGGACGCTGTCCAGGCCGAGCACCTCGATCGGGCCCCACAGCAGCTCGTTCCAGGGCTCCTCGGCGCCCATCTTCTCGGCGACCTCGTCGAGCGTGGCCTTGACCTTGTCCAGGTCCTCACCGGAGTGGACCGTGACGTCGACGTTGGCGGTGGCCCAGCCCTGGGAGAGGTTGCCGATGCGTTTGACCTCGCCGTTGCGGACGTACCAGATCTCGCCGCCCTCGCCGCGCAGCTTGGTCACGCGCAGACCCACCTCGATCACCTCGCCGGAGGCGACGCCCGCGTCGACCGTGTCGCCGACGCCGTACTGGTCCTCGAGGATCATGAAGACGCCGGACAGGAAGTCCGTGACGAGGTTGCGGGCGCCGAAACCGATCGCCACACCGGCGACACCGGCCGAGGCCAGCAGCGGGGCGAGGTTGATCTGGAAGGTGCCCAGGACCATCAGCGCGGCCGTGCCGATGATCAGGAACGACGCCACCGAGCGCAGCACCGAGCCGATGGCCTGCGAGCGCTGACGGCGGCGTTCGACGTTGACCAGCAGTCCGCCGATCGCGCCGCCGTCCAGGGACGGCACGTTGCGGTTCATGCGGTCGATCAGCTTGGTGATCGCCCGTCGTACGACGACCCTCAGCACCACCGCTATCACCACGATGAGCAGGACCCGAAGGCCGATCGCGAGCCATGTCGACCAGTTCTGCTCGATCCAGCCCGCGGCGTTCGTCGCGCTCTCGTGGGCGTCCTGCAGCGAGGGCACTCTCGGGCTCTGGGTGCCCGAGGGGGTCGGCGACGGCGTAGGGTCGGCGGCCATCGATACGGCGTCCGCGGGGGACAAGGACACGGCGAGTACCTCCAGGTGCAGCGGTCTGCCCCGGTGGGGTGGTTCGGGGGTCTTCGGGGGATCAAGGTCACGACTGGGTCACCGAAGGGGCAGAACCACCACACTAACGGGGCATTGTGTGTGTTCCCTCGGAATGTGTGAAGGAGAGACCGTGCTCACCTGGGCTTGAACAGGCCATGCTCGGGGGGATGAATCAGATGTGGTCGAAAACACTCCCAGCCCGTTACCGGGACATGGTGGCGCTTCCACCAGGCATGAGGAGAGACTGACTACGAATCGTCCCGGCGCGAGCCACGCGCCGCCGGCGTCCAAGGAGGCATCCGTGCCGCATGTCCTGGTCCTCAACGCGTCGTACGAGCCGCTAGGTGTCGTACCGCTCCGCCGCGCGCTCGTCCTCGTCCTCGAGAACAAGGCCGTATGCCTCGAGGAGTCCGGCGCCTTTCTGCACAGCGCGACCGTCACAGTCCCCGCACCCAGCGTGGTCCGGCTCAAGCGATTCGTCCGGGTTCCCTATCGGGGGCCCGTTCCACTGACCCGCCGGGCGCTGTTCGCCCGTGACGGGGGCCGGTGCATGTATTGCGGTGGCGTCGCAACCAGCGTCGACCACGTCATCCCGCGCAGCCGCGGGGGCAAACACGTCTGGGACAACGTGGTGGCGTCCTGCCGCCGCTGCAACCACGTGAAGGCCGACCGACATCTCTTCGAGATCGGCTGGCGGCTGCGCCACAAACCCGCCCCGCCCTCCGGCCTCGCCTGGCGCATCATCGGGACCGGGCACAGGGATCCGCGCTGGATGCCGTACTTGCAGCCGTACGGCGCGGAAGACGCCATGGCCCGGATCGACGGCATTCCTGCCTGACGACGATCCGGGCTTTCGTATGGCCGCGTGTTGCCGTGTGCGGCACCGGCCGGCCCGGGGAACCCCCCGTTCCCCCGGGCCGGCCTGTCATGAGGTGCGCCCCTACGCGTACCGCAGCTCCCCCGGGCGCACCGTGCGGCGCAGCAGGGGCAGTGAGGTCGCCGCGGCCAGCAGGCAGGCGGCGTAGACGGCGAGGGGCACCAGGGCGGTCGCCCAGGGCACCGGACGGTCCGAGAGCACGGCGTACCAGGTGCCGATGGCCAGGCCGCCGAGGCCCGCGAGCAGCACCGCGGGGGCCAGCGGCAGCGCGGTCTCCAGCAGCAGGGCCCGGCCCAGCACCGTGCGCGGCACTCCTGCGGCGGACTGTGCGGCGAGGCCCCGGCGGCGGGTGGCCAGGGACTCGGCGGTGCCGACGGCCAGTCCGGACAGGGTGATCGCGAAGGCCACCGCGATCGCGGCGCCGGTGAGATCGAGGCCGGTGGTGTAGTAGGTCACGGACTCGCCGAGGTCCTTCCTGCTGCGCACCACGTCCCCGAGCACCTGCCGGATGCCCATGAAGCCGGTCCCGACGACCGTCACCAGCAGCACCGCCGCGTGGGTGCGGGCCGCCGACCAGGGGTCGTCGCGCAGCCGCTCGGCGGCGATCAGCGTGGCCGCCGACCGGGCCCGGGCCGCGAGGAGCCGCCCGGTCGCCTTCGCGACCGCCCCGGAGAACCACACGGCGCCCGCGCCGACCGCGAGGACCGCGCCCGCCATCATCATCGGTGACCCGCCGCCCGGCCGGTTGGCGGCGGACGTGGCGGTGGTGGTCACGGCCAGCAGCGCCAGTGCCGCGACGAGCAGGATGCCGGCCAGGAAGAGCAGCCCCGGCCCCCGTCCCGAGCCCGGTCCGACCCGGCGCACCCAGCCGAGCGGCGAGGCCACCACCCGGCGCAGCGCCAGCGCGCCCGCCGCCGCGCCCAGCAGCGGTACGGCGACGGCGACCAGGGCGATCCCCGCCCAGGCCAGGGCGGTCGGCCGGTCCCACAGGCGCAGCAGGAGCAGCACCGAGAAGACGGTCGCGACAGTCGAGCCCAGCAGACAGGCGAGCCCGGTCTCCAGCGCGGCGATCCGCCGCACCTGCCAGGGCGTGGCCCCGGCCAGCCGCAGCCCGGCCAGCCGCCGGTCGCGGTGCACCGCCCCGATCCGGGCGCACTGCCCGAGGAACCCGAGCACCGGCACGAGCAGGAGCAGCAGACTGACGATCACACCGGAGCGGGTGCCGGGCTGGTCCAGCAGGCCGGCGGCGTAGCCCACGCGGTGTTGGCCCCGCAGTGACGCCAGGGCGACGGCGGTCAGGGCGAAGCCCGTCGCGAGCGCCGCGCCCGTCGCCGTCAGGGTGACCCGCCACCACTCGCCGCGGTCGGAGCCACGGGTGAGCTCCCAGGCGAGGCGCACATCGGCACGCAGGGAGTGAAAGGAGCGCAGGAAGCGCAAGGGGCGCGAAGAACGCGGGGAGTTCACGCCGTCACCCCCGCCGCCGCCAGGCTGCCGTCCCGGAGCTGCACTTCCCGGTCCGCGTACGCCGCCACCTGGTCGTCATGGGTGATCAGCAGGACCGCCGTGCCCGACTCGCGGGCCGCGTGCACCAGGGCCGTCATGACCTGCTCGCCCGCGAGGGAGTCCAGCGCGCCCGTCGGTTCGTCGGCGAAGACCACCTTCGGGCCGGTGACCAGGGCCCGGGCCAGTGCGGCCCGCTGGGCCTGGCCGCCGCTCAGCTCGCCCGGCCGCAGATCCTGCTGACCGCGCACGCCGAACCGCTCCAGCCACTCACCGGCCAGGTCCCGCGCGCGGGCGCGGTCGGTGCCGGCCAGCAGCAGCGGCAGGGCGGCGTTGTCCAGGACCGTCAGCTCGGGGATGAGCTGCCCGAACTGGAACACCACACCGAACTCGGTGCGGCGCAGCTCGCTCAGCCGTTTCTCGTCCAGGTCGTCGAGGCGCCGGCCGTCGTACGTCACCGAGCCCTCGTCCGGGCGGACGATCCCGGCGAGGCAGTGCAGCAGCGTCGACTTCCCGCTGCCGCTCGCGCCGGTCACGGCGAGGATCTCGCCGGGGCGCAGTTCGACCGACGCGCCGCGCAGGGCGGGTGTCCTGCCGTGCGCCTTGGCGAGGCCACGGGCCGTGAGGAGAGGCACGGGTCTGCTCATACTGCGTCGACCTCCGCGGTCAGGGTGGTGAGCCGGGCCGCCGTGGTGGTCATCCAGCGGAGGTCGGCGTCGAGGTGGGTGACGGCGTAGTCCGCCGAGAGCACGGTCGCCAGGTCGGCGCCCTTGGCGGCCTTGAGCGCCGTGAGTTCGCGCATCCGCTCCATGTGGGCGGCGCGCTGGGCGCTCAGATAGCCGGCCGGGTCGCCGCCGGAGAGGATCGCGACGACGACCTTGGCGAAGATCTCGTTCGCCACGAAGGGGGCGGGTGGTGCGATCTCACCGGCCCAGCGGGAGAGTTCGCGCGTCCCGTCCTCGGTCGCGCGGTACATCGTCCGCTCCGGGCCGCCGTCCGAGTCGGTGCCGTCGACCTCGGCGAGGCCGTCCCGGACGAGGCGCTGGAGGGTCGTGTAGACCTGCCCGTAGGCCAGCGGGCGCGCCTGTGGGAAGCGGTCGTCGTGGCGTCGCTTGAGGTCGTAGCCGTGGCTGGGACCCGAGGCGAGCAGGCCCAGCAGGATGTGGCGGGTGCTCATGAGGATCATTATGTACTGAGTACATGTACTGAGTGAATAGTGATCGCCGAAAAGATTGCGGGCCGCATGGGCGCGGCTGCTCACTCCGTGATGGCGTACGCCTCCGCCGACCACAGCGAATACCCGAACCGCGTGGCCCGCTTGTCGCCCTGCACCCGCAGGAACCGCACGTCCCGCTCGTCCATGCGGACGCTCTCCCGGCCGCCCCGGCTGTCCCGGACCGTCGCCGCCGTACGCCAGCGGCGGCCGTCCGCCGACACCTGGACGCGGTACGCCGAGGGGTGGGCGTCCTGCCAGCGCAGCACGACCTGGCCGATCCGCGCCGGGCGGGGCAGCTCGACCTGCCACCAGGCGCCGTCGTCGACGGGGGAGGACCAACGGGTGTCCGGGGCGCCGTCGTTCGCCGCCGACGCCGGGAAGTCGGGCGTCTCGTCGCCCGAGGAGCGGGCGGTGCCGGTGCGGGCCAGGTCGGGGCCGCCGGTCGGCGGGACGGCGCGGACGGTGAGGGTCCGGGTCGCTCCCGCGAAGCCCAGCCGGATGTCGTACGACCGCATCGGCGTGCCGCGCTCCACGGTCACCTCGACGGGGACCTCCGCCCGCGTGCCGCGCTCCACGGTCAGCTCGCCCTTCGGTACCCGGACCCGTACGCCCTCGGGCGCCTCGACGGTGAGCCTGCCCCGGGCGTCGGCGGGCCGCAACGAGCCCAGCCCGGCCGTCAGCCGCAGGCCCCGGCCGGTCTCGGCGTCCACCTCGTCCCGCTCCAACTCCAGGGAGGCGGCGGGGGAGTCCTCGAACCAGGGGACGAGGTGCCGCACCCGGGCCGCAGCGGGTCCGGCGACCCGCACGGCGTCCACGGGCGAGTCGACGCCCTGCGCCTCGCCCGCGCCCGGATCGCCCCGCCCGTCGGCGTCTTGGCCCTGAGCCCGCGCGTCGCCGGCGCCCGAATCAGCCGACGCCTCGCTTGAACCGGCCCGGCCGTCGGGGTCCCGGCTCTGTGCCCGCGCGTCGCCGGTGTCCGGACTGCTCCGCGCCTTGCCCGAACCGCCCCACCTGTCGGCGCCCTGGCTCTGAGCCCGCGCCCCGCCCGCACCCGAACCGGCCCGCCCGTCGGCCTCCTGGCCCTGAGCTTCCGCCGCACCCGAACCACCCCGCTCATCGCCGGAACCGTCACCCCCGTCAGCACCCTGGCCTCCCCGCACCCGCACCCGTACCTCCGTCGCCCCCGACCCCGACAGTCGGCCGATCGGCTGCCAGCCCTGGTCGGGGACGTGGGCCTCGACCGTGCCCTCCGTGCCGGGGTCGGTGAGGACCGTCACGGCCGTGAGGGGGCGGGGGCGGGGGAAGCGCAGGGTGCGGTCGTCGGAGGGGGCGCCGGGGTTGCGGGGCGGCTCGTGGTCGATGCCGGCCCAGGACGCGTACGCCTTCTGCGCCCGCCGCAGGAAGGGGTCCAGGACGTCCGTGCCGACCTCGGCCCGCGCCGACTCCAGCCCGGCCCGCAGGGCGCCCAGCTCGCGGTACGCCGTCCAGGCCGCCGCCCTGTCCCCGGCGCGCTGCGCGTCCAGCATGTCGAGCGCGGCCGTGCCCGCCCGGCCGTAGCGGGCCAGCTGCTCCGACCAGGGGGCGACCTCGGAGGCGAGGGCGGTGTCCGAGAGCCGCCGGGGCAGCTCGCGCAGCACGGTGAAGGCCTCGCGCAGCCGCCGCGCGGCGTCGCCGCCCGGCGCGGGGTCCCGCCAGTACGCCTCGGTCAGCGGGCGCAGATACGCCGACTCCTCGTCGTTCAGCACCGACGACGCGTCGTTCCCGGCGAGCGCGGAAAGGGCCTGCTCGCGGCGCCGGTCCCCGCCCGCGAGGTCGGCGATGGCGGCCCGCCAGGACTCCCCGGGGCTGTAGGAGCGCGGGTTCCAGGCGTAGTCGGCGGCGGTGAACAGCGGGATGCGGGACGCCTCCGGCTGCTGCATCGCGTTGGCGAGCAGGGCGGCCGAACCGGTCGCGACGGCGGGCTCACGGCCCTGGTAGGGGCCGAGGAAGATCCGGCCGGGGTCGTAGTCGTTGACCGGGTAGTTGTCCATCGTGACCAGCGGGTGCCCGAGCGCCTCGCGCGCGTCGGCCAGTTCGCCGCCCGTGATGGTGCGGGGCACCACCCCGACGCCCGTCCACGCCACCTCGACGCCCTCGTCCAGCTCGCTCGCCAGCGCCCGCCGGTAGTCGGTCGTGCCGTCCTCGTAGTACTCGGTGGGCATCAGCGACAGACCGGCGGCACCGGGGTGCCGTTCCGCCAGGTGCCGGGCCACCGCGTTCGCCACCCGGGACTGCGCCTCGGCCGCCGCCCGTGGGCCGGAGCCGAACCGGTCGGCGTCCGCCTCGCAGTGCCACTCGCTGTAGCTGACGTCCTGGAACTGGAGCTGGAAGGCCCGGAAGCCCAGCGCCCACATCGCGTCGATCTTGCGCGTCAGCGCCCGTACGTCATCGTCCGAGGCGAAGCACATCGCCTGCCCCGGGGCGACCGCCCAGCCGAGCCGCACATGGTTGGCGCGGGCCCGCTCGGCCAGCTCCCGGAACGCGGCCCGCTGCTTCGCCGGGTACGGCTCACGCCAGCGCGCCTGCCGGTAGAGATCGTCGCCCGGGGCGTACAGGTAACGGTTCTGCTTGGTGCGCCCCATGAAGCCGATCTGCGCCATCCGCTGCCGGTGCGTCCAGGCGGTGCCGTAGAAACCCTCGGTGATGCCGCGTACGGCGGTGCCCGGCCAGTCGCGTACGACGGCCGCCGCGATCGTGCCGTCGGGACGCAGCAGCTGCCGCAGTGTCTGTACGGCGTGGAACAGTCCGTCCTCGCCCGTCCCGGTGAGGGAGACGGCGCCCCGGCCGACGGTCAGCTCGTAGCCCCCGGAGGGGAGGGCGCGGCGGTCGTTGCGCCGGACGGGCTCCGTCCCCGCCCGTACGACCAGGGCGCCGGGCGCGGCGGAGTCCGTGACGCGGCGGGCACCGGCCTGCCGCAGCAGCGCGCGCAGGGCCTCGACGGCGTAGGGGTCCGCCGACGGGTCCGTGAGCAGCGCGACCTCGTCGGTGACCTCGACCGGGGCGCCGTTTCCGCGCAGCGACTGCGGGCGCGGCCAGACGGAGAGGCCGGCTCCGGCCATGTCGGGCGTCGGTGTCGCGGCCTTGCCGGGGGCGGGCGGAGCCGCCACCGCGGCGGGCGGGGCGCCGAGGCTTCCGGCGACGACGGCGACCGCGAGGGCGACTGCCCGCTTTCCACGCCGCAGTCCCACAGGCCCCCTCCAGATGTGCCCGACGGATGTCCGCCAGATGTGTCGACCGGGACGACGAGCCCACCACCCGCTCGGTGAAGGTGTCAACGAGAGTGGCCGTTGTGGCCGATTTGCCGGGATCTTGACAGAGTGGAGGGGAGTGGAATGTGAGCAGGAGCACGATGTTCGGGCTGGGACGTCTGTCATCGCCTCGACTGGGTAGGGCTGCGATAACCCGTCGAAAGTTGAACCCGACAAAGCTCGACTAGGAGGCCCCCGTGGCTGCGATGACTTTCCTCCCGCTCCCGGCCCCGTCCAAACCCGTGGCGGACACGTCCGCCGAACTCGACCCCCATTACGACGACCCGCGCTACGAAGACCCCCACTACTGCGTCTTCAGCTCCGAGAACACCTGCGCCGAGCCCCCGCTCACCAGCGAGCCCCCGCTCCCCGATGCCGAGCCCCTCACCAGCGAGCCGCCGCTCGCCGAATCCGCCCCGCTGACCAGCGAGCCCTCCGCCTTCATCCCGGACTTCTCAGGCATCTAGGGGCCTCTATGACCGCAGCGCGGCCGGCCGAACCACCTTCCGAGGACCTGTCCCGCCTCGCCGTACTGCACGGCGTCGCCACCTCGTACAGCCCGTCCCCGGACCGTACGGTCGCCGCCTCGGCCACCGCGGTCACCCTGACCCTGGCCGCTCTCGGCGTGGACGCGAGCACGCCCGGCGCCGTCCGCGCCGCGCTCGCCACCCGGGAGCGGGACCAGGCCGCACGACTGCTGCCGCCCACGGTGGTCGGCTGGGGCGCGAGCCTCCCGGCCGCCCTGGCCGCCCTCCCCGAGGGCACCCGGCTGCGCGTCGACACCGAGCAGGGCGAGAGGCGCGCCTCGGCCGAGCGGCTCCCGCCCGGTGTCCACCGGCTGACCGCCACGGCCCCCGACGGCCGCACCGCGGACGCCCATCTGATCATCGCCCCGGACCGGCTGCCCACGCCGCCGGGGCGCTCGTACGGACTGCTGGTCCAGCTCTACTCCCTCCTGTCCCGCCGCTCCTGGGGCATGGGCGACCTCGGCGACCTCGCCGAACTGGCCGGCTGGGCCGGGCGGTCGCTCGGCGCCGGGTTCGTCCAGGTCAACCCGCTGCACGCGGCCGTGCCCGGCGCCCCCACCGACCCCTCCCCGTACCGCCCCTCCTCGCGTCGCTTCCCCGACCCCGTGCACCTGCGGATCGAGGACATCCCCGAGGCCGCGTACGTCGAGGACCCTCAGCGGCTGCGCGCCCTGCTGGAGAGATCCGCCCGGCTGCGCGAAGCGGTGCTGGAGAAGGGCGCGTTGATCGACCGGGACGCCGTGTGGGAGCTCAAGCGGGAGGCGCTCGGGCTGGTGTGCGAGGTGCCGCTCGGCCCCGGCAGGCGCGCCGCCTACGGCGATTTCCTCGCCGCGCAGGGCCGGGCCCTGGAGGACCACGCCACCTGGTGCGCGCTCGCCGAGGTGCACGGCCCGGATTGGCACCGCTGGCCGACCGGCCTGCGCGACCCCCGCTCGGCCGACACCGACCGAGCCCGGGTCGGCCTCATGGACCGGGTGGAGTTCTGGTCCCGGCTCGCCTGGCTCACCGACACCCAGCTCACCGCGGCGCAGCGGGCCGGACGTGAGGCCGGGATGCCGGTCGGGATCGTGCACGACCTCGCGGTCGGCGTCCATCCCGTCGGCGCCGACGCCTGGGCCCAGCAGGACCACTTCGCCGCCGGCATGTCGGTGGGCGCGCCCCCGGACGCCTTCAACGCGCGCGGCCAGGACTGGGGCCTGCCGCCCTGGCGCCCCGACCGCCTCGCCGACTCGGGCTACGCCCCCTTCCGCGAGCTGCTCCGCGCCCTGTTCCGCTACGCCGGAGCCCTGCGCATCGACCACGTCATGGGCCTGTTCCGCCTCTGGTGGGTCCCCCAGGGCCACCCGCCCACCGAGGGCACCTACGTCCGCTACGACGCCGAGGCCATGCTCGCCGTCCTCGTCCTGGAGGCCTCCCGGGCAGGGGCGCCGGTGATCGGCGAGGACCTGGGCACCGTGGAACCCGGCGTCCGCGAGGCGCTGCGCGAGCGCGGGGTGCTCGGCACGTCCGTGCTGTGGTTCGAACGCGACTGGGACGGCGACGGCCGTCCCCTGCCCCCCGAGTCCTGGCGCGCCGACTGCCTGGCCACCGCCACCACCCACGATCTGCCCTCCACGGCCGCCCGCCTCACCGGCGAGCACGTCGAACTCCGCGACAGCCTCGGCCTGCTGGCCCGCCCGCTGGAGGAGGAGCGCGCCGAGGCCGCCGCCGACACCGGCGAATGGCTGTCCCTGCTCTCCCGCCTAGGCCTGCTGCGGGGCACCGGCGGCGGCGCCGACGCCTCCTCGGAGGAGGCCGAGATCCAGGCCCTCCACCGCTTCCTGCTGCGCACCCCGGCCCGCATGGTCGGCGTCTGGCTCCCGGACGGGGTCGGCGACCGCCGCCCGCAGAACCTCCCGGGCACCTGGGACCAGTACCCGAACTGGAGGCTGCCGATCGCGGACGCCGAGGGCCGCCCCGTGACACTGGAGGAACTGGCGGCGTCGCCCCGGCTGCACGCCCTCGTCGAGGTGTTGCGGGAAGCTCCCGGCCCGTCCGGCGGCTGAGGGCGGCGACCCTTACGGCACCCCGGGCGCGCGGCCCCGAGGGGCGTTGGATACTTTTGACACCGTGGACAAGAAGAACGCCCTGCGCGCCGGCGCCCTGGCAGCCGGTACGACGCTCATGATGCTGCTCATGTCGTCCCCCGCCTCCGCTGTCAGCCGCGACGACGGTGACGACCCCGGCCCGGGCCTGAGCGTCATCGAGACG
Organism: Streptomyces koelreuteriae; assembly: GCF_018604545.1. Taxonomy (GTDB): domain Bacteria; phylum Actinomycetota; class Actinomycetes; order Streptomycetales; family Streptomycetaceae; genus Streptomyces; species Streptomyces koelreuteriae. The sequence goes on from NZ_CP075896.1 coordinate 5,525,237, forward strand.
CTGGGCCTCTTCGTCGTGGCCCCCATCGTGCTGTACCTGGTCATCCACGCTCTGGTGGTGATCGGCGACAAGTCGCACAAGCAGAAGGACACGACCAGCTCCAACATCGGCACCAAGGCCCAGGCCAAGGCCGACGCCAAGGCCTGATCAGGGGCATCGTGGAGGGGCGGTCCTCACCGCCCGGCCGGCCCCTCCGTCCCCGCCAGCAGTTCCCTCAGCAGGCCGGCCAGTTGGCCGGCCTGTTTCTCGTCGAGGCCGGACAGAGCCTCCGTCTGGACCGTCAGTCCCGCGACGGCCGCCTCGTCGACGAGGCGCAGCCCCTCCTCGGTGAGCGTCACCTGAAGGCCCCGCCGGTCGTGCGGATCGGGCGAGCGGCGCAGGAACCCGGCCCGCTCCAGCTTGTCCAGGCGGCCGGTCATCCCGCCCGTGGTGAGCATCAGCGTCTCCGACAGCCGGCGCGGTGAGAGCGTGTACGGCTCGCCGGAGCGGCGCAGCGTCGCCAGCACGTCGAACTCGCCGCGCGAGAGCCCGAACCGGCCGTAGGTGTCCTCCAAGCGGTCCGCCATCGCGCGGGCGAGCCGGGAGACCCGGCCGAAGACCTCCATCGCCCGGGTGTCGAGCTCGGGCCGGACCGCCCCCCACTGGCCGATGATCGCGTCGACGGGGTCCCTGCGCTGCTCGGGGCGTTCGTTCATGGCACGAGTATCGGCCGCCGCTCGGTCACCCGCAAGAAAGTAGCTTGACGGAAAGTAGCTTAGGACTAAGCTACTTTCTACCGACCTACTTCGAAGGGTGCCACTCATGGCCTCCTCCCGTCCCGCGCTCATCGCCCTCACCGCACTCGCGTCCGTCTCCTGGGGCACGACCTACGCGGTCACCACCGAGTTCCTCCCGGCCGACCGCCCCCTGTTCACCGGGCTGATGCGCGCCCTGCCTGCCGGACTGCTGCTGCTCGCCCTCGCCCGGGTGCTGCCGCGCGGTGCCTGGTGGTGGAAGGCGGCGGTGCTCGGCGCGCTCAACATCGGCGCCTTCTTCCCGCTGCTGTTCCTCTCGGCGTACCGGCTGCCCGGCGGCATGGCGGCGGTCGTCGGCTCGGCCGGGCCGCTCTTCGTGGCCGGCCTCGCGGCGCTGCTGCTCGGGCAGCGGCCGACCCCGCGCACGCTGCTGACCGGGGCCGTGGCCGCCTTCGGCGTCAGCCTCGTCGTGCTGCGCGCGGCCGGGGCACTGGACGCGCTGGGCCTGCTCGCGGCCCTCGCCGCCACCGTCTCCATGTCCGCCGGAACGGTCCTCACCCAACGCTGGGGCCGCCCCGAAGGCGTCGGCCCGCTCGCCCTCACCGCCTGGCAACTGACCGCGGGCGGCCTCCTCATCGCCCCCCTCGCCTTCCTGGCCGAGGGCCCGCCCCCGGCACTGGACGCCCGCGCGGCCGGCGGCTACCTCTACCTCGCCGTCGCCAACACGGCACTCGCCTACTGGCTCTGGTTCCGCGGCATCGGCCGCCTCACCGCCACCCAGGTCACCTTCCTCGGCCCGCTCTCCCCACTGACCGCGGCGGTTGTCGGCTGGGCGGCCCTCGGCCAGACGCTGACGCCGGTGCAACTGGTGGGCATGGGGCTGGCGTTCGGCGCGACGGTGGCGGGGCAGATCGGGGCCCGGAGCAGGACGGCCCCGCGAACGTTCAGCTTCGCCGCGAAGAGCGGACGCGAAAGGGACGCCCGGCAGACCGCCGGGCGCCCCTGAGCCGAACCGCCGGCTAGCGGCCGGCCGCCGCGTCCGCCTGCTGGGCCCGCAGGGCGCGCTCCACGCCCGCGCGGGACTCCGAGACCAGGCGCTTGAGGGCCGCGTTCGGGCCCGCGGCGGTCAGCCAGGAGTCGGTCTTGTCCAGGGTCTCCTGGGAGACCTGGACGGTCGGGTAGAGGCCGACGGCGATCTGCTGGGCCATCTCGTGGGAGCGGGACTCCCAGATGTCCTTGACCACCTCGAAGTACCGGTCGGCGTAGGGGGCGAGCACCTCACGCTGGTCGGTCTGGACGAAACCGGCGATGACCGCTTCCTGCACGGCGTTCGGCAGCTTGTCGGAGTCGACGACCGACGCCCACGCCTCCGCCTTGGCCTCCTCGGTCGGGCGGGACGCCCGGGCGGTGGCGGCGTGCCGCTCACCGGCGGCCGTACGGTCACGGTCGTACTCGTTCGCGATCTCCGCCTCGTCGAACCGGCCGACCGCCGCGAGCCGCTGCACGAACGACCACCGCAGCTCCGTGTCGACGACCAGGCCCTCGACGGTCTGCGAGCCGTCCAGCAGCGCGTCCAGCACGTCCAGCTGCTCCGGCGTGCGGGCCGTCGCGGCGAACGCGCGCGCCCACGCGAGCTGGTGGTCGCTGCCCGGCGCCGCCGCCCGCAGATGGGCCAGCGTCGCGTCGGTCCAGCGGGCCAGCAGCGCCTCGCGGGCGGCCGGGTCGGCGTACAGGTCGATGGCCAGCTTGACCTGGCGGTGCAGCGACTGCACCACGCCGATGTCGGACTCCTTGCCGATGCCGGACAGCACCAGGGAGAGGTAGTCGCGGGCCGCGAGCTCGGCGTCGCGGGTCATGTCCCAGGCCGACGCCCAGCACAGGGCACGCGGCAGCGAGGACTGGAAGTCGCCGAGGTGCTCCGTGACGACCGCGAGGGACTGCTCGTCCAGGCGGACCTTCGCGTACGACAGGTCGTCGTCGTTGAGCAGGATCACGGCCGGACGGCGCTTGCCCACCAGCTGCGGTACGGCCGTCAGCTCGCCGTCCACGTCCAGCTCGACGCGCTCCTCGCGGACCAGCTTGCCGCTGGCGTCGTCCAGCTCGTAGAGGCCGACGGCGATCCGGTGCGGCCGCAGCGTCGGCTCGCCCTTCGCGCCGGCGGGCAGGGCCGGGGCCTCCTGGCGGATGGCGAAGGACGTCACGACGCCCTCGGCGTCCGTCTCGATCTCCGGGCGCAGGACATTGATGCCGGCCGTCTCCAGCCACGCCTTCGACCAGGACTTCAGATCACGCCCCGAGGTCTCCTCCAGGGCGCCCAGCAGGTCGGACAGACGCGTGTTGCCGAACGCGTGCGCCTTGAAGTACGCCTGCACGCCCCGGAAGAACTCGTCCTCACCGACGTACGCGACGAGCTGCTTCAGAACGGAAGCCCCCTTCGCGTAGGTGATGCCGTCGAAGTTGACGAGCACGTCGTCCAGGTCGTTGATCTCCGCCATGATCGGGTGCGTCGACGGCAGCTGGTCCTGGCGGTACGCCCACGTCTTCATGGAGTTGGCGAAGGTGGTCCACGAGTGCGGCCAGCGCGACTCGGGATGGGCCGCCTGGCAGGCGACCGACGTGTACGTGGCGAACGACTCGTTCAGCCACAGGTCGTTCCACCACTCCATCGTCACGAGGTCGCCGAACCACATGTGGGCCAGCTCGTGCAGGATGGTCTCCGCGCGCACCTCGTACGCCGCGTCCGTCACCTTCGACCGGAACACGTACTGGTCGCGGATGGTCACCGCGCCCGCGTTCTCCATCGCGCCCGCGTTGAACTCCGGCACGAAGAGCTGGTCGTACTTCTCGAACGGGTACGCGTAGTCGAACTTCTCCTGGAACCACTCGAAGCCCTGCCGGGTCACCTCGAAGATGGCGTCCGAGTCGAGGTACTCGGCGAGCGAGGGACGGCAGTAGATACCGAGTGGGACGGACTGGCCGTCCTTCTCGTACACGCTGTGCACGGAGTGGTACGGGCCGACGATCAGCGCCGTGATGTACGACGAGATGCGCGGGGTCGGCTCGAACGTCCAGACGTTGTCCTGGGGCTCCGGAGTGGGGGAGTTGGAGATGACCGTCCAGCCCTCCGGCGCCCGCACGGTGAACTGGAAGGTCGCCTTGAGGTCCGGCTGCTCGAAGCTCGCGAACACCCGGCGGGCGTCCGGAACCTCGAACTGGGTGTAGAGGTAGGCCTGGTCGTCGACCGGGTCGACGAACCGGTGCAGGCCCTCACCGGTGTTGGTGTACGCGCAGTCGGCGACCACCCGCAGGATGTTGCGGCCCTGAAGCAGCCCGGGCAGGGCGATCCGGGAGTCCGCGAAGACCTCGGCGGGGTCGAGGGAGTCCCCGTTCAGAGTCACCTCGTGCACGGCCGGGGCGACGAGGTCGATGAACGACCCGGCACCGTTCTCGGCGGTCACATCGAAGCGCACCGTGGTCACGGACCGGTAGGTGCCGCCCTCCTGCGCGCCGGAGAGATCGAGTTCGATCTCGTACGAGTCAACGGCGAGCAGCTGCGCCCGCTGCTGCGCCTCTTCGCGGGTCAGGTTTGTGCCAGGCACGCGGTCATCTCCTCGTTATGGGTGGGTTGCGCCATCTTTCCACGGCAGCTTCGCATCGGGCGACGACCTGGGCGTCTCCTAGGGATACCCCTCGGGATGCTCCTCGGGCGGCGAGGGTGTGGGCGAACTCCCGTACCGCCGCCGTCTCCCCGTCCCGGTGCCGCACCAAACCGGCGGCCGTACCGGCGAGGGGAGGGCGACGTCCGGAATCCGCCGGTACGGCGGGCCCGCGCGAGCGAGCCTGATGAGCATGACGACGACGAACCACAGCGCAGCACTGCCCATCACCCCGCGCGCCCTCAAGGACCTCCGCACGACGGACGACGCGGGCCGCCCCACCACCCCGTTCACCGACACCGAGGGCGGAGCACCGCTCCGCTGCTGCCTGCGCCGCGCCGCACCGGGCGAACGCATCGCCCTGGTCTCCTACGCCCCGCTGCGCCGCTGGGCGTCCGAGCGGCACGTCGACCCCGGCGCCTACGACGAACAGGGCCCGGTCTTCATCCACGCCGAGGAGTGCGGGGGGCCGGACACCGACGCCCTGCCCTTCGCCGACAGCCACCGCACGGTCCGCCGCTACTCCGCCGAGGGCCGGATCCTGGGCGGCCGGCTGGTCACCGGGCCCGCCGCTGTCGAGCAGGCCCTCACGGAAGCGCTCGACGACCCGGCCGTGGAACTCGTCCACGTCCGGGCCGTCGAGTACGGGTGCTTCCTCTACGAGGTGCGCAGGGAGGGTGCGATGCGCGGGGATCAGGAGGTGTGCGGGGACTAGCCCTTCAGCTCCGCCGCCACCAGCTCCGCGATCTGGATCGCGTTCAGGGCCGCGCCCTTGCGGAGGTTGTCGTTGGAGAGGAACAGGGCCAGGCCGTTGTCCACCGTCTCGTCACGGCGGATGCGGCCGACGTAGGACGGGTCCTGGCCGGCGGCCTGGAGGGGGGTCGGGATGTCGGTGACGACGACGCCCGGGGCGTCCGCCAGCAGCTCCGTCGCCCGCTCGGGGGAGATCGGCCGGGCGAAGCGGGCGTTGACCTGGAGGGAGTGGCCCGAGAAGACCGGGACGCGCACGCAGGTGCCGGAGACCTTCAGCTCGGGGATCTCCAGGATCTTGCGGGACTCGTTGCGGAGCTTCTGCTCCTCGTCGGTCTCGTTCAGACCGTCGTCGACGATGTTGCCCGCGAGGGGCAGCACGTTGAAGGCGATGGGCCGCTTGTAGACGCCCGGCTCGGGGAAGTCGACCGCCGCGCCGTCATGGGTGAGCTGGTCGGCGTCGGCGACGACCTTCTGCGTCTGGCCGTGCAGCTCGGCCACGCCCGCGAGACCGGAGCCGGAGACCGCCTGGTACGTGGCGACGACCAGGGCCTCCAGGCCCGCCTCGTCGTGCAGCGGACGCAGGACCGGCATGGCGGCCATCGTCGTGCAGTTCGGGTTGGCGATGATGCCCTTGGGGCGGTCCTTGATCGCGTGCGGGTTCACCTCGGAGACGACCAGGGGCACCTCGGGGTGCTTGCGCCACGCGGAGGAGTTGTCGATCACGACGGGGCCCTGGGAGGCGACCTTCTCGGCCAGCGCCTTGGAGGTGGCACCGCCCGCGGAGAACAGCACGATGTCGAGGCCGGTGTAGTCGGCGGTCGACGCGTCCTCCACCGTCACGCCGTCCAGCTCCGAGCCCGCCGAGCGGGCCGAGGCGAACAGGCGCAGCTCGGTGACCGGGAAGTTCCGCTCCTTGAGGATCCTGCGCATGACCGTGCCGACCTGTCCGGTGGCTCCGACGATTCCGACCCTCACGGTGACTCCCTCTCCTGCGTCTCTTCACATGCTCGTTGCTTGGCCGAGGCTTTTCCATCATGCGGCCGACCACGGCCCATCTGTCCACTTCTTTCCCCGCGCCGTCCGGTGAGTGGGACGAGGTGTCCCGCTCCTCGGTTGCGGACCTGCGGTGTCAACCGCTCTGAGCTGGAGAAATTCGTTCGACAGGGGTCGTGCGCCGCAAGCTCACCTGCCCCTCCCTCACTCCGCCACACGGGAGTGTGACGTATACCTCTGTCGTCACCTCTGTCGTCACCTCTGCCGTCCTGCCGGAAATTCCCCGGAGGACGACCGAACGTTCCGGGCCGGACCGGCGTCGTAGGAGAAACACGGCGAGGGGGGTGGCTTGTGCTGCTGCGTGGAAGGGCCCGGCGCGTCCGGGGGACGCACGCCGGCGACGATCCGCAGAGCGAGGCTGATCCGCTGGACGCGGCGCAGGAACGCCGGGTGCGGGCGGTGCTCGCGCTGGGCGGGGTGCCGCAGGCGGACCTGCCGGACGGGGTGCAGCAGGTCCGGCTGCGGCTGCTGGAGCGGGCCGCGAGCGGGCGGGAGGCGCCGCGGGACGTCTCGGCGTGGGCGGCGGTCGTCGCCTCCAACCTGGCCATGGACTGGCACCGGGCCAAGCGCCGCCAGGAGCGGCTCGGGGAGCGGCTGGCCGCCCTGCGCCAGCCGACGGCCCACCCCTCCGGCGAGGACACCAGCGTGCTGTCCGCCGCCGTCGCCCAGGGCCTGGACGAGCTGCCCGACGCCCAGCGCCAGGTCGTCGTCCTGCGCTTCTACGCCGATCTGCCGGTGCGGTCCATCGCCGAGCAGCTCGGCGTCCCGGAGGGCACGGTCAAGAGCAGGCTGCACACGGCGGTACGGGCTCTGCGCGCCCGCCTGCACGAGGACGAGGTGGTGTGACATGACCGCCCGGAACGAGAACAACGAGAACGACTCCGTCCGGCGTGACGGCAGTGACGGTTGTGGCGGCAGTGACGGCTGTGGCGGCGGCGAGTACGACGGCATGGACGCCCTGATGGCGGCGATCCTCGGTGACCCGGTGCCGGAGGGCGCCCGCCGGGACGCCGACTACCTGGCGGCCCACAGCGCGGCTGTCACCGACGTCGCGCTCCTGCGGGAGCGGCTCACGCTGCTGGGGGACACCCTGGCAGGGCCGACAGCAGGTCCACGGGCTGCCGCGAACGGCGCCGGGCCGCGGGCGCCCGTCGACACGGTGGTGAGGGAGTTGCCCGTGAGGTCGCGGCGGAACCGTCCCCGGCCCCTCTCCCTGGCCCTGCGCGGTCTCGCCGCCGCCGCGGCCGCCACCGTCGTCGTGGGCATGGGGTGGCTTGTCGTACAGGGCGGTGGCGGTGGCGGGGACGACTCGGGGGGCAACTCCTCGGCCGCCGACTCCGCGGCGAAGCCGCAGCAGGGCAGCGAGGACGCCAAGCTCAGTCACGCCGGCTATCTCGCCTGCGCCCGGCTCGTCGTCGAGGGCACCGTCGCCGAGGTCGAACCCGTCCCCGGCACCGGACAGGACCGCGTCACCCTCGACGTGGAGCGCTTCTACAAGCCTGCCAAGGGGCAGAAGCGGGTCGTGTTCCCGATGAGCGAGGACATCGACCCCCGGCTGCGGCCGGGCGACCACGTCCTCATCGGGATCACGGGCGGGCAGGCCGAACCGGACCACTGGAGCGTCGGAGAGAAGGAGATCGCCCACGACCGGGCCTGGATCACCGCCGCCCTGCCCGATTCGCGCACGACCACCTGCCCATAGAGGCACATGAAGAAGGGCGGGCGCCCATCCGGACGCCCGCCCACAGAGACTGTCGGCCGGAGTTACGGCACGACCTTCTCGATCTTCACGCTGCCCAGGCCCGCGACCGTGCCGCGCGCGTTGACCAGCTGGACCTGACCGAAGAACTCACGCCCCTCGGGAGCGGCCGCCGCGGCGGTGACGCTGCCCGAGACCGTGGCCGACGCGCCCGTGCCCAGCTTCACCGGCACCGAGCCGTCGACACCGACGGTGCCGAGGGACGCGGAGAAGAACACGTCCTGGTAGTCGTAGGCGGTGGTGCCGGCCGGCACCGAGTAGCCGACGACCTCGACGGTGTACTTACCGGCGGCCGGGGAGGGGACGGAGACCGACTCCTCCGAGTCGCCGTCGGCGGAGCTGCCGACCTGCGTACCGGCGGCGTTGTAGACCGCGAGGTCCAGGTCAGCGGCCGTGTCCGAGACACCGCCGATGGCGACGTCCAGGGACTTCGCGCCCGCGGGCACCTCGACCGTGGTGGTCTGCGTCTCGCCCTGCTTGATCGACGGACGGGTCGTCTTCGCCGAGCCGAGCGGGCCGCCCACCAGCTTGCCGTCGAGCGCGGCGAAGCCGTTCGTCACCTTCCAGGAGGCGGTGGCCGGGGTGCCGACCTTCGCCTCGGGCACGGTCACGGTCTCCGGGTCGAAGGCCGCGCCGAGCACGGCGACATCCAGCTTGTACGGGTTGTCCAGCAGCGGCGACGTACGGCGCGACTCGACCTCGATCTCCCACACGCCCGGCTGCGGGTTCGCGTACGAACGCAGGTCGGGGCGGCAGGTGTTGGCCGGGTTGGTGTAGTTCGGGTAGCAGTTGATCGTCGACGTCGGGTCGGACGGGACGCCGTAGGGGTGGATGGAGATGAACCGGGTCTGGCTCTTGTCCTTCAGCCCGCTCATCGCGACCTCGAGCGTCTTCGCGCCCTCGGGCACGGTGACGTAGTAGTGCTGCGAGCTGTTGCGCTGCACCGAACCGGAGGCGGAGAAGGTGTACTTCAGCGGCTCGGCGGCGACGACCGTGTGCAGGACCTGCCGGTCGATGCCCTCGGTCTTCGGGTCGTCGACCTCGAGGATCGCGCTCTTGATACCGGCGGACTTCGGCGCGGCCTGGACCTTGACGGTCACCGGCTGGTTCAGCGGCAGCTTCACCTCGTCGGAGCCGACGACGCGGAACGTGCCGCCCGCGTTGTTCTCGAAGTGCAGCTCGTGCCGGATCGCCTTGTCGGCGCCGGACGTACGCGTGACGGTGACCTCGTAGGTCTTCTTCTGACCGGCCTTCAGGCCGCCCTCACGGTCGTAGAGGCCCGTGCCGAAGCCCGGGGTCTTCAGGAACTGGTCGATCGCGGTGTCGACCGGCGCCTTCACCGTGTAGGCGTGCGAGGTGGCGTCGTCGCGGATCGAGTCCCAGGCGTCCTCGATGTTCATGAGGCCCGCGCCCTCCTCGTACGCCTGCACACCCTTGATGTGGTCGGCGGTCGAGGTGAGGGCCGTGCGCAGGGTCGCCGGCGTGAGGTCGATCTTCTTCTGCTTCGCGGCGGACAGCAGCAGCGCGGCGGCACCGGCGGCCTGCGGGGAGGCCATCGAGGTGCCCTGGAGCATGCCGTAGCCGGCCGGCAGGGTGTAGCCCGCCTCGGCGACCGGGGCGCCCGGCATCCAGGTCTGGATGGTGTTGATCGCGGCACCCGGGGCGACCAGGGTCGGGGTGAAGCCGCCGTCCTCACGCGGGCCGCGCGAGGAGAACGGCATCAGCGCGTATTTCTTCTCCACGACCGAGCCGTAGTTGGCGGCCCAGGTCTCCTTGGAGACGGACGCGCCCACCGAGATGACCTTCTCGGCCAGGGCCGGGTCACCGATGGTGTTGGTGCCGGGGCCGGAGTTGCCCGCGGAGATCACCAGCTGGACGCCGTACTCGTCGATCAGGCGCGTGTACAGCTCGGCGCGCGCGTTGTTGCCGTCGTTCAGCGCCGGCAGACCGCCGATGGACATGTTGACGATGTCGACGCCGCGCTTGGTGACGAGGTCGATCATGCCCTCGGTGAGCGCGACGTTGGTGCAGCCGCCCGACCAGGTGCAGGCGCGCGAGGAGACCAGCTTGGCGCCCGGAGCGGCGCCGTCCATCTTGCCGCCGAACAGGCCGTTCGCGGCGGTGATGCCGGCGACGTGCGTGCCGTGCTCGGACTCGATGACGCCGATGTTGACGAAGTCGGCCTTCGCGCCGGACGCGGTGACGACGTCCTTGCGGATCTCGACGACGAACGGCTGCCGCTCGGCGATGTCGGTCTTCGGGTCGTCGGTGCCGAAGTAGCCGACCTGGAAGCCGTCCTTGTACGGCTTCATCGCGGTGTCGTCACCGAAGTCGTTGTTGTTGTTCAGGTCGACGCGGACCGTGCCGGACGCGGCGTCGTACAGCATGCCCCAGGCGTCGGTGGTGTCGCCGTCCCGGTTGGCGTCGCCCGCCGCGTCGCCGCCGGTGGTGTACGACTCCAGGAAGGTGCTGACCTTGTAGGAGCCCGCCGGGGCCGTCCAGGTCTTCCCGCCGTAGGTGAAGCTGGGCCCGGAGACGGAGGCGGTCATCGGGCGCCAGGTGCGGTCGCCGTCGACGACCGGGTCGGTCGCGGTGACCCAGTCGACGATCTTCCGCTCGCCGGTGGTGGTCTTCTGCAGCGCCGGGTGGCCGAGGTCCACACCGGAGTCCAGGATGCCGATGGTGATGCCGCGGCCGTCGGCCTTCGGGTGGTCCTCGACGAAGTCGACCGCGCCCGTCTCGAAGGACGGGTTGTACGGGTTCTCCGCCGGGGTCTTCTTCCCGGGGGCCGGGTAGGTGCCCTTCGCGGCCTTGGCGCCCTTGGCGGCGTCCGCGCTCGGCGTCGGGTCGTCCAGCGGGATCTCCTCGCGCAGGTCGATGCCGTGCACGGAGGAGAGCTTGGCGGCGGCGGCGATGGCCGAGTCCGCCCGGGAGGTCGGGACGGTGGCGCGGACGTAGCCCAGCTTGTCGTCGGCCCGGCCCACCGTGCCGCCCTTGACCGCGTCCAGCTGCCCGGCGACCTGCTCGGTCTTGCCCGGCGCGGTGGCGATCATCATCGTGACGGTCTTGTCGCCGTCGGCCTTGGCCTCCGCGAGGAGGTCCGCGTCGTCCGAACCGAGCTTGTCGGGCGCGGACTTGACGTCCGGGTCGGCGGGGGCGGAGGCGCCCGGGCCGTCGGCGGCGAAGGCCAGGGGGATCGGCCCGGCCGCGGAGAGCGCGGCGACGAGACCGGCGGCCACGGCTATCCGGGCCACACGTCTCGGGCCCGATATCGGGTCTCGCTGGGGGGTGAGGGTCATCGGCATCCCTTGTTGGTAAAGGAACGAGCGGGAACGACCAGGACCGATCGACCCTGGTCGCAACGGTCCGAACGCGAGCCCGGACGATCGCACAGCTTTGCGTAAGGGCACGCTCTTTGGGGACTGTTGACCGAAACGAGATGGATGTATGGGGAAAACCCGCGATGCGTTTTGCGGGCATCAGTCCTGAAGGCGGCGAAATCGGTTAACGTCCCTGGGTGCGAGAGAAGTTGAGGGTGGCGGCCTACGCCGTATGCGTCCGTGACGGACAGATCCTGCTCGCCCGCTCACCCGCCCAGGACGGCACCCCCGAGTGGGTCATGCCGGGCGGCGGCATGGAGCACGGCGAGGATCCCTACGACACCGTGCGACGGGAGGTGGAGGAGGAGACCGGGTACCGGATAGAAGTGACCGGACTGCTCGGCGTGGACTCCTCCCACCGCGTCTTCCGCGACGGCTTCGGACGCTCCGTGGACCATCACGGCGTCCGGTTCGTCTACGAGGGCCGCATCACCGGCGGCGAACTGCGCAACGAGGTGGGCGGCTCCACCGACCTCGCCGCCTGGCAGGACCTCGACGCCGTGCCAGGCCTGGTCCGCATCGGGCTGGTCGACACGGCGCTGAGGCTGTGGCGGGAGCGCCCGGCCGGCGGGCGGCTCAACGGGGTCCCGGTGCAGGGAATGGGTCCGGAATAGTTGCAGTACCCCGGAAGATGAACGCCGAGTGACCGACTCCGGGCCGTTCCCGGAGCGGTCGTCGACGCGGAGGGTGGGCCAAGATCCACGTACGGTGATCGGTGCTGCCCGTTGCCGTCGCGTTTACGTACAGGTCATCCCCGGTGCCAACGATCCAGTGTGAGCGGGGTGTTCGTTCGACGAACGCCCCGCGACCACTGCCGACGCGTTCGTACTCGGGGAGAGAAGCGCATGTCGCGCACACGCTCAGTCGCAGGCTCCGGCCAGGGCATCCACCGTCGTTCCGTCCTCGCCGCCGGCGGCGCGGTCGCCCTCTCCGCGGGCGTCGGCTACGCCCTGCGGCCCAGCGACAGCCAGGCCGCCACGCCGGCCAAGGGGGCGACCGAGGCCGTCGCCGCCTCCTCGCGCCAGGCACCCGCCGCGCCGCTGGCCCCCTACACCAAGGGCACCACCCTCGCCTCCGTCGCCACCCCGCGCGGCGGCTCCGGCTACCGGCGCCTGGGCGACGGCCCCGGCTGGCAGCGCGTCGTGCGCTCCGACCTGGCCGCGCCCAAGTCCGGCCGCGCCGGGCGCCGTACCCCGCTCGCGGCGTTCGTGCAGCTCACCGACCTGCACATCATCGACGCCCAGCACCCGCTGCGCCTGGAGTACCTCCGCTCGGCCGACACACGCGCCTGGCGGCCGCACGAGGCGCTGACCGTGCAGGGCGCCATCGCGCTGGTGGAGCGGATCAACGCGCTCCGCGGCGCCCCCGTCACCGGCGCCCCGCTGCACTTCGCCATGACCACCGGCGACAACACGGACAACAATGCCAAGTCCGAGCTGGACTGGTTCCTGAAGATCATGAGCGGCGGGCGCATCACGCCCAACACCGGGGACCCGCGCACCTACGAGGGAGTCCAGAACAGCGGCCTCAAGCAGTACTGGCAGCCGGACGCCGCCCTCCGCGACAGCGACAAGCAGGCCGGCTTCCCCAAGCTCGACGGCTTCCTCAAGGCCGCAGTCCGTGAGGTCCGCAGCCCCGGCCTCAACCTGCCCTGGTACTCCACCGTCGGCAACCACGACTCCCTGCCGATGGGCTGCTACGCCTCGCACGGCGACTCCTACCTCACCGAACTCGCCGTCGGCGGCAAGAAGCTGATGAACGTCTCCGCGGCGGAGGCGCAGCAGCTCCAGGCGCAGATCAAGAAGGCCCGGGACCCCCAGGGCGTCCGCTATCACGACTTCCTCAAGTCCCATGCGCGTGACATGCGTTCGGTCACGCCCGACGAGAGCCGCGCCCCCTTCACTCAGGCCGAGTACCTCCAGGCCCACCTGGACCCCGCCCACCGCGGCATCGGCCCGGCCGGTCACGGCTACTCCTCCGCCAACCTGGACGCGGGCACCCAGTACTACGTCTTCCGCATCTCCGACGACGTCATCGGCATCAGCCTGGACACCACCGACGCGGGCGGCCACTACGAGGGCTCCCTCGGCACGGCCCAGATGAAGTGGCTGGAGAAGACCCTGCGGGAGAACAAGGACTCCCACGCGGTGATCTTCAGCCATCACACCAGCAAGACGATGACGAACCTCCGCAACGACCCGTCCCGGCCGGGCGAGCGCCGCCACAGCGGCCAGGAGGTCCTCGCCCTCCTCGGCGGCCACCGCAACGTGCTCGCCTGGGTGAACGGCCACATCCACAAGAACGTCATCACCCCGCACTCGATGTCCGGCGGCGGTACCTTCTGGGAGATCTCCACCGCCTCCCACGTCGACTTCCCCCAGCTCGCCCGGGTCATCGAGCTGACCGACAACAAGGACGGCACGATCTCCCTGTTCACCACCCTGGTGGAGTCCTCGGCCCCGCACCGCACGGACTTCTCCGACCTCTCCCAGACCGGCCTCGCGGCCCTCTACCGCGAGCTGTCCCTCAACGCCCCCGGCGCGAACCCGAACCTCGGCGGCGATCCCGAGGACCGCAACACCGAGCTGGTGCTGAAGAAGGGCTGATTCCGGCTCAACCCGGCCGGACCCGATCAACCCGGGCGGCGGGGCCGGGGTCCCAACCCCTGACACAGCTCGATGTGACAGAGCTCGATGTGACAGAGCTCGATGTGACAGGGGGAAACGGGGACATGAGGAAGCAGCTGCGTACGACCCTGATGGCGGCGAAGGCCGTGGCTCTGACGGCGGCCCTGGCCGCTCCGGCGCTGGCCGCTCCGTCCAACGGTGGTCACGAGGCGACCCGGCAGGCGGTACGGGCCGCGGTCGCCGACGGCGTCCCGGGCGTGACCCTGACCGTGCGGCGGGGGCACGGCACCTGGGCGGCCACGGCCGGCGTCGGCGACCTCGAGACGGGCAAGCCGCGTTCGACGGCGGACCACTACCGGGTCGCCAGCGTCACGAAGACGTTCGTCGCGACCGTCGTCCTGCAACTGGAGGCGGAGGGACTGCTGTCGCTGGACGACACGGTGGAGGAGTGGCTGCCGGGCGTGGTCCGGGGCAACGGCCACGACGGCCGGAAGATCACGCTGCGCCAGCTCCTCAACCACTCCAGCGGCATCTTCGACTACCTGCGTGACACCGGCTTCCAGCAGAAGTACATGACCCCGGACGGCTTCATGAAGCACCGCTTCGACCAGGCCTCCCCCGAGGACGCGATCGCCATCGCCATGGGGAACAAGCCGCACTTCGATGAGCCGGGCACGTCGTTCGCGTACTCCAACACCAACTACGTCCTGGCCGCGCGGGTGATCGAGAAGGCCACGGGCAGCGACGACTACGCCGACGAGATCGAACGGCGGATCATCGCCCCGCTGAAGCTGTCCTCCACATCGGTCCCCACCCGGGTCACCCTGCCCCGGCCCAGCAGCCGCGCGTACTCCAAGCTGGCCAAGACGGACACGGGCCCGACGTACGACGTCACGGAGCTGAACCCGCGCCTGGCCTACGGCTCCGGCCAGATGGTCTCCAGCTCGGCCGACCTGACCCGCTTCTACTCGGCCCTGCTCCGGGGCAAGCTGCTTCGGCCCGAGCAGCTGAAGGAGATGAAGACCACGATTCCCTCCAGCCGCGACACCAACCGCTACGGTCTGGGGCTCGTCGACCGCAAGCTTGAGTGTGGCGTCCACGTCTGGGGCCACGACGGCGGCATCTTCGGCTCGAACACGGACGTGGTGACGACCGAGGACGGCCGGCACTCCCTCGCCGTCAACTTCAACGGCGACTGGTCGGGAAGCACCGACGCGATCATCGAGGCGGAGTTCTGCGGTAAGTAGCTGGTCGCTACGGCTTCTCTTCTCGGCCTACATGGGTGAGGAACGCCGTCCACGCGGCCGGGGGGAGGAGCAGGGCGGGGCCGGTGGGGGTTTTGGAGTCGCGGATGGCTATGGAGGGGGAGAGGTGGGTGGCTTCCAGGCAGTTCTGGCCGGTGCCGTCGCTGTAGGACGACTTGAACCAGGACTGGGCGGAGGCGAGTTCGTGCGCGGCAGGGTGCGTGGGCATGGTCTACAGCTCTCGTTGTAGTCGGTGCAGGAAGTCGGGAGTGTCCTCGGGCGGCAGGGCTGATGCTGTCATGGCTTCGAACCGACGGATGAAACGATCGACCACACGGCGCTTGTCCGAGGTGTGGGTGGCTCCCCACGGGCTGTCGATCTGGACGCGCGGCGGCAGTTCGTCTCCGAGGTCGAGGATCGCGAAGTCGTTCGTCGAGCGATAGCCGGGGCGGAAGGGCAGCACCTGGATCGTGATGTGCTCCCAGCCCGACATCTTCTCGATCCTCGTGTACTGCTCGCGCATCACCTCGCTCCCTCCGACCGGGTACCGAAGTGCGGCTTCCCCGAGGATGACGTGCAGCTTGACGGGGCTTTCCCGGGTGAGCACCTCCTGGCGCTTCATCCGCAGCTCAACGCTACTGCGTACGAACTCCGCCGTGGTGTCCTCGATGGGCTTGTGAGCCTCCAGGAGGGCGCGGGCATACGGTTGCGTCTGGAGCAGGCCGTAGACCAGGGTCGGGTGGTACACCTTCATGCTGCGGGACTCGGGTTCCAGCCCGACGAACGCCGGCATCCCGGCGGGCATGAGCCCCCGGTACTGGGTCAGCCAGTCCTGCTGGTTGGACTCCTTGTTGAGGCTCATCAGCGACTCGATGACGTCCTCGTCGGAGACCCCGTATTTGTCCAGCAGCTTCCGCAGATCTCCGATGTTCCGGAAGTTCAGCGCGCCCTGCTCGATCCGCAGCAGCGAGGCCTCGGAGATACGCAGCCCTTGTACCGCCTGCTTACGGGTGAGCCCGCCCCCTCGATCGCCGAGACCGCAGCTCTCCCGCAACTGGCGCAGTTGCAGACCAAGTTCGAGTCGCTGTGCCGTGCGCCCACGCTTGGCAGCCATGTGCACTGTCCCTTCGATCCAGCACGCTGTGCTTGTGCCCGTGTACCGAGTGTGACACGGCCTGTGCGGGCGCTGCAGGTGAATGTGCACATGTAGGCATAGTCCAATCCTGACTTCTCTGAAATTTCTGGGGAGTTTCGATTGCTGGTCGATCGGCCTGCTCGAGACCGTAAAGGGGCAGCTCAAGCGAAAGGGACCCCCATGCCCCACCCCCACACCCCTGCCCTCCTCACCCACGACTGGTCCATGGGCTACCCCATGACCCTCCGCAGCGTCCGGCTGGCCCGGCTGCACACCCGGAGACGGCTGACGATGTGGAACTGGGCCGGAGACCTCGACGACGCCGTGCTCGTCACGTCGGAGCTCGTCGCTAACGCGGTACTGCACGGCAGGGTCGTAGGGCACGAACTGTGGTTGCGGCAAGCCGTGCTGGAGGACGGCCGGCTGTCCATCGAGGTCTCGGACCCCGTACGGGCGTTTCCGGAGGTCAGGGAGGGGGCGGGAGGAGAGACCGGCCGGGGTCTGGTCGTGGTGTCCGGGATCGCCGAGGAACTGGACTGGTTCCTGCGCGAGGAGGTCGGCAAGACGGTACGGGCACGCCTTGCGGCCGGTGGGTGACACAACTGTCGGGGCCGCCCGCTTCTTTGCCAGTGTCGTGCTGCGGCGAGCCGAGTAAAGGGCGCTGCGCGTCGCCTGCGGCGATCGGCCTTCGGCCGCCCCTTGACTCGCCTCGCCGCAGCACGGGAGAGAAGCGAGCGAACGGCCCGGAAAGGCGGGTGGCCGAGCCCTGTGTGCGGTCATCGGCCCGTTGGCCTGCCGGGCGGCGTGGGCGTACGCGCCCGCAGCGAGCAGCACGCCGGGTGGGATCGGCGGCGATCGGAGCGTCTGGGCGCTTACGGAGGGTGTTGGTCCAGGCAGGGCGAGGTGCTGGTGGCCGAAGGGCTCCGATCGGCCATCTATGAGGCGTGAGGCATCCGGCTGGTGAGATACCCGCTCACGTTTCGAGAAGTTCGAGAAGAACGACCGGACCTTCCATACCTCGGCTGCCCGGCTACGAACCCCTAGTGAGGCAGAGCAGAAAAGTCGGCACCCGAGGGGGTTTTCTCATGGCGGGACAGCAGCTCCAGGAGGTGGTCAGGGGCTCCGTTGTCGCCGAGCGGTTCGCCGCGTTGCTGGCGGAGGTCGCTCATCTGGACGAGGTGCGGATCGACAGCGACTTCTTCGATGATCTCGGCGCCGACTCCCTGGTGATGGCGCACTTCTGCGCACGGGTGCGGAACCTGCCCGACCTGCCGGCGGTGTCGATGCGGGACGTGTACCGGCATCCGACCGCCGGGGGACTGGCGGCCGCACTGGTCGACAGCACCCCGCGACCGCCGGTCGAAACCGGGGTGCCCAGTCCATCGGGACTGCCCAGGGCACCGGTGACAACACCGGTGCCGCCGACCGGCCGCCCGCACCGTGTGCTGTGCGGGGCGCTGCAGATGCTGGCCTTCCTCGGTTACTCCTTCCTTCTCGCCTTCGTCACCGCACAGGGCTACGAATGGATCGCCGCGCAGGAGCATCTGCTCGACGCCTATCTACGGAGCGTCGTGTTCGGTGCCGCGCTGTTCGTCGTGCTGTGTGCCCTGCCCGTGGTCGCCAAGTGGGTGCTGATCGGCCGGTTCACGCCACGGCGGTTCCGCGTCTGGAGCCTCACCTACTTTCGGTTCTGGCTGGTCAAGACGCTGATCCGGTCGAGCCCGCTGGTCCTGTTCGCCGGATCGCCGCTCTACCCGCTCTATCTGAGGGCCCTGGGCGCGCGGATCGGCAAGGGCGTGACGATCCTGTCGCGCAGCGCCCCCGTCTGCACCGATCTGCTGTCTGTCGGTGACGGCACGCTCGTCCGCAAGGACGCGCTGCTCAGTTGCTACCGCGCGGTCGACGGTGTGATCGAGACGGGGCCGGTCACCCTGGGCCGGGGCGCGGTCGTGAGTGAGGTGACGGTGCTGGACATCGGGTCCCGGCTGGGGGACGGGGCCAGGCTCGCGCACGCGTCCTCCCTGCACACCGGGCAGACGGTCCCCGACGGTGAGCACTGGCACGGTTCCCCGGCCCAGCCGGCGGACGGGGCCTTTCCGGAGGTGGAGCCCGCCCGGTGCGGCACCGCGCGGCGAGCGACGCACGGGGTTCTGATGCTGCTCACGGCGCTGCTGGTGTATCTGCCGCTCGCGGTGGGCTGCCTGGACGTGCTGCTCTCCCGGATGCTGGAGGGATCCGCCGTGCTGAAGGGCGGGGCGACGGTGCTCTATGTCGACCTGCTGATCGTCACGGTCGTCGTCTTCTTCGGCGGGGTGCTCGCCGCGCTGGCGGTCCTGGCCACCGTCCCCCGGCTGCTGGGTAGCTTCGTACGGCCCGGCCGGACGTACCCGCTCTTCGGCTTCCGCCACACCGTGCACCGCACGATCGTCCTGATGACGAACAGGAAGTCCCTGACCCGGCTGTTCGGCGACAGCACGTGCATCGTCCACTACCTGCGCTGGATCGGGTATCGCCTCTCACCTGTGGAGCAGACGGGCTCCAACTTCGGCACCCAGGTCAAGCACGAGAGCCCCTTCTTGAGCGCGGTGGGTACCGGGACCATGGTCGCCGACGGGTTGTCCCTGATGAACGCCGAGTACTCCAGTACGTCGTTCCGGCTGTCGCGGACCTCGATCGGGGCGCACAACTTCCTCGGGAACCGGATCGCCTACCCGGTGGGTGGGCGGACCGGCGACAACTGCCTGCTGGGTACGAAGGTGGCGATTCCCGTCAGCGGGCCGCTTCGGCACGATGTCGGACTGCTCGGCTCGCCCTGCTTCGAGATCCCTCGGTCGGTGGCGCGGGACAGCACCTTCGACGAACTCAAGGACGGGAACGGTCTCGGCCGTCGCCTCGCGGCCAAGAACCGGCACAACGCCGTCACCATGGCCTGGCACCTGCTCACGGGGTGGCTGTTCTTCTTCAGTGTGGTTCTGCTGTTCGCGCTCGCCGCGAGTCAGTACCCGGTGTGGGGCACGGCGGCCCTCGCGCTCGCCAACGCCCTCCTGCTGCCGTTCACCCTGGTGTACTACGTCCTCCTGGAGCGGGCCGTCACGGTGGTGCACCGGCCGGAGCCGCTGTTCTGCTCGATCTACGACCGCCGGTTCTGGGTTCGTGAGCGGTACTGGAAGGTGCCGTCCGAGACGTATCTGCACGTCCTCGACGGGACACCGTTCAAGAGCCTCGTCTGGCGGCTGCTCGGCGTGCGGATCGGGGCCCGGGTCTTCGACGACGGCTGCGCCGTGACCGAGCGGCCCATGGTCCGGATCGGGGACGACTGCACCCTCAACGCGGGCAGCGTCCTGCAGTGCCACTCCCAGGAGGACGGCACGTTCAAGTCGGACCGCAGCGCGCTCGGCGCCCGCTGCACCCTCGGCGTCGGAGCGTTCGTGCACTACGGCGTGACGGTCGGGGACGGTGCCGTGCTGACGGCGGACTCCTTCCTGATGAAGGGCGAGACGGTCCCCGAACACACCCGCTGGGCGGGCAATCCGGCCCGCCCCCTGGACGACGGCGACGGAGGTGCGTGGTGATGGCGGCGACAACGACCGAGGCCCGCGTCCCCGCGAGCGACAGCCGGGCTGACGGCGGTTTCACGGCCGTGCCCCGGTGGGCGAAGGACCCGGTGCCCGGGAGTGGGGTGCAGGTCAGCCGTGTCCCCGGCGAGGTGACGGCCGCCCTGCGGGCGCGGGCCCGTGAACTCGGTGTGCCGTTCGCCGCGATTCTGCTCGCGGCCCACGCGAAGGTGCTGGCCCTGCTCTCCGGCGATCCCGAGGTGCGCAGCGGTTACCTCTCCCCGGCGGGGGCGGGGATCTTCGAGGTGACCGTCGGGCCCGGCACCTGGGGTGAGCTGGTGCGGGCGGCGGGGCGGGCCGAGTCGGAGGTGCCTGCGCCCGGGCCCGGGCCCGGGCCTGAGGTGGTCTTTGCCCCTACAGGGCAGGAGGTCGTCGTCCCGTCGGTAGGCGACGGCGGCCCGCTGCTCGGCGTATCGGCAGGTGAGGACAACGGCCGGCTCGTGCTGCGGCTGCGGCACCGGACCGATCTGCTGGACGCCGACTGTGCCGCGCGGATCGGGGGGTACCACCTCGCCGCGCTGGAGGCGATCGCCGCCGACCCCGACTCCCGCCACGACCTGGGCAGCCTGCTGTCCGCGGACGAACTCCGGTTCCAGCTCGACGAGCTGGGGGCTGGGCCGCGCCGGGCGCTGCCGGACCGTCGGTTCCATGAACTGTTCGAGGAGCGGGTGCGCCGGAATCCGGACGCCGTCGCCGTGGTTCAGCAGGGCCGCCGCCTCACGTACGCGGACCTCAATGCCCGGGCCAACCGGGCGGCCCGTGCCCTGCTGGCCGAGGGGCTCGGTCCTGAGGGCACGGTCGCCGTGGTGACCGAGCGGGACCTCCACTGGGCGGTCGGTGTGCTCGGTGTCCTCAAGGCCGGTGGTGTGTATCTGCCTGTCGACCCGCATCATCCGCCCGGCCGCATCGGCGCGATGCTGACCCGCGCCGAGTGTGGGTACGTCCTCACCGAACCCGGCAGCACCGGGCGGCTGGACCGGGCGCTCGAGACGCTTCCCGGAATCCGGCGGCTGCTCGTCCCGGACCTCGCGGACGGGGCCGGCGACGGAACGGACCTCGGCCTGGACATAGCGGCGGACCGGCTCGCGTACGTCTTCTTCACCTCCGGGTCCACCGGGGAGCCGAAGGGCGCGCTGTGCGAGCACGCCGGGCTGCTCAACCATCTGTACGCCAAGATCGACGATCTGGGCATCGGCGAGGGCACCGTGGTGGCGCAGACGGCCTCGCAGTGCTTCGACATCTCGCTGTGGCAGCTGCTCGCCGGGCTGCTGACCGGTGGGCGGACCCTGCTGGTCGAGCAGGACGCCATCCTCGACGCGGACCGGTTCCTGGACCGGATCGCCGGAGGACGCGTCAACGTCCTGCAAGTCGTGCCGTCGTATCTCGACGTCATCCTGTCCGCGCTGGAACGCGTCCCCCGGGACCTGCCCGATCTGCGGTGTGTGTCCGTCACCGGCGAGGCGTTGCGCGGTGAGCTGGTCCAGCGGTGGTTCGCGGGCGGGCCCGCTGTGCGTCTGGTGAACGCCTATGGGCTGACCGAGACGTCCGACGACACCCACCACGAGGTGATGGACCGGGCGCCCGCCGGTGACCGGATCCCGATCGGGCGGCCCATCGCCAACGTGCACCAGTACGTCGTCGACGAGAACCTGCTTCCGGTGCCGCTCGGCGCGCCCGGTGCCATCGTGTTCTCCGGGGTGTGCGTGGGGCGCGGCTATGTCAACGACGCCGAACGCACCGCGCAGTCCTATCTGGAGGACCCCCACCGGCCCGGCCGACGGCTCTACCGGGGAGGCGACTTCGGCCGCTGGCGGCCCGACGGCAAGCTGGAGTTCCTCGGTCGCCGGGACGCGCAGGTCAAGATCCGGGGGTTCCGGGTCGAGATCGGCGAGGTCGAGAACACGCTGCTGCGGGTGCCCGGCGTCACGGACTGCGCGGTCGTGGTGAGTGGAGTGGAAGGGCACGGACGGCAGTTGGCCGCCTTCTGTGCGGGCGGCGGTGCGGTGAGCGCAGAGGAGCTGCGGGAGCGGCTCGCTGATCTGCTCCCCGCGTACATGGTCCCGGCGTCCTTCCACCGGCTGGACCGTCTGCCGCTCACCGCCAACGGCAAGACCGACCGCAAGGCGCTCGTGGCGCTCGCCGAGGACCTCGGCCCGGCCCGGGAATCCGGCGGCGCCCCGCGGACACCGGCCGAACGGCGGCTCGCGGCGCGCTGGGAGGCGGAACTCGGCCTGCCGCCCGGGCGGATCCGCCGCGACGACGACTTCTTCGACCTGGGCGGCACGTCCCTGACGGCGGTACGGCTCGCGGTCTCGCTGGACCGGGTGATCTCGCCGCGCGACCTCACGGGCCACCCCGTCCTGGCCGACCTGGCCCACCTGATCGACACCCGTACGAGTCACGAGAGGTGAGATCGACATGCTGTCGGCACTCTTCCGCAAGAACAGGGCCACCACGACAGAGACGACGGACGGTTTTCCGGTACTCGATGCCGAAGACATTCCGGATGCCCGGGCCGCGCTGCGCGAGCTCGTCGGCGAGCACGGGGCGGTCACCGTCCGGGGGCTCGGCCTGCGGACCCCGGACGACGTCGAGTCGGTCCTCCGCCGGGTCGCCGAGCGTCCCGTGACCGAGCGGGAGGCGTTCGCCGCCCGTGACCGCCACGCGGACGGCGTCTACTCGTCGTCGGCGTGGCCGCCCACCCAGCCCATGTGCATGCACCATGAACTCAGCTACGCCGTCGAGTGTCCCGGCCTGCTGCTGTTCGCCTGCCTGGAGCCGCCCGTCGAAGGCGGTGCCACCGCCCTGGCCGACGCGACCGCGGTGCTGCGGGCGTTGCCCGGCGACCTCGTCGACCGCTTCGCCCGGGAGGGCTGGCTGCTCACCCGGGCCTACAACGAGGGGATCGGCGCGACACTCGGTCAGTCCTTCGGCACCGACGACCGCGGCGAGGTCGAGGCCTACTGCCGTGCCCACGCGATCGACTGGTCCTGGCGGCCGGACGGTTCGCTGCGGACCTGGCAGCACCGGCCCGCCGTCGTACGGCACCCGGTCTCCGGCCGGGACTGCTGGTTCAACCAGATCGCGTTCCTGAACGAGTGGACGATGGCGCCCGAGGTCAGGGAGTTCCTGATCGACGAGTACGGCCCCGACGGCCTGCCCTTCAACACCCGTTACGGCAACGGCGACCCGGTGCCCCCGGACGTCGTCGAGCAGATCAACAAGACCTACGAGACCCACACCGTACGGCGGCCCTGGGAACGCGGTGACCTGATGCTCGTGGACAACGTCCGCACCGCGCACAGCCGGGAGGCGTACCGGGGGCCGAGGGACGTCGTGGTGGCGATGGCCGACCCCGTGCGTCTTGGCCTGCCGGGACCGCGGCCGGGGAGGGAAGCGGCATGACCACACTGCACACCGTCCCGCAGACCGCCATGGCGGACACGGACACCCCGGTGGTGCCGTCCTTCGCCGTCATCCCCGGAAGCCAGGTCAAGGAGGTGCTCCAGGGCCGGGAGAAGACCGTCGTGGACGTCGTCGAGTCGACGTACCGCCTGCACGGCTCCGGCCGTACGGTCAATCCGCCGTCCTCCTTCCTGCGCTTCCCCGACCGGCCGACGGCGCGGATCATCGCCCTGCCCGCCTCCCTCGGCGGTGAGGGCCGGGCGGACGGTCTGAAATGGATCTCCAGCTTCCCCGCCAACGTCGCCTCGGGCATCCCCCGCGCGTCCGCCGTCCTCATCCTCAACGACCCCGTCACGGGCTACCCCTTCGCCTGCATGGAGAGCTCGATCATCAGCGCCGCCAGGACCGCCGCGTCCGCCGCGTCGGCCGCCGACCGGCTCAGCAGGGGACGGCCGCGCCCGGCCCGGCTGGGGTTCGTCGGGGCGGGGCTGATCGCCCGTTACATCCACACCTATCTGGAGGGCACCGGCTGGTCCTTCGACGCCATCGGCGTGCACGACCTGTCGCCCGACAGCGCCGCGGGCTTCCGCACCTACCTGGAGCAGTCCGGGGCCGTCGGACGCGTCACCGTGCACGGCAGCGCCGAGGAACTGATCCGCCTCAGCGACCTGATCGTCTTCGCCACGGTCGCCGACCGGCCGCACATCACCGAGCCGGCGTGGTTCCGGCACAACCCGGTGGTGCTGCACGTGTCGCTGCGCGACCTCGCCCCCGAGGTGCTGCTCGGCGCCACCAACGTCGTCGACGACATCGACCACTGCCTGCGGGCCGCCACCTCACCGCACCTCACCGAACGCCTCACCGGCAACCGCGACTTCCTGCTCGGCACGCTCGACGATGTGATGGCGGGCCGGGTGACGGTCCCGGCCGGGCGTCCGGTGGTCTTCTCACCGTTCGGGCTGGGCGTGCTGGACCTCGCGGTCGGCGCCTACGTCTACGACGAAGTGGCCCGCTCCGGCCAATTGCGGGTCATCGACCACTTCTTTCACGAACTGAGCCGGCACGGCTGAGGGCGAAACCCGTCCTCCGGCCGGCCCCGTACGAGGAGAACATCGTGCCTGTCATTTCCGTACCCCACGCCTTCAACGAGGAGGACCTGTACGTCGACCTCCAGCCGATGACGGGACACCGGCTCTTCCTCAAGTGCGAGGGCTTCAACTTCGCCGGTTCGATCAAACTGAAGGCCGCCACCGAGATGGTGGAGTCCGCCGAGCGCGGTGGAACCCTCAAGCGGGACTCGATCCTGGTCGAGTCCTCCTCCGGCAACCTCGGCGTCGCGCTGAGCATGATCGCCGCGAGCAAGGGCTACCGCTTCGTCTGTGTGACGGACTCCCGGTGCAACCTCGCCACCCGGCTGATGATGGAGGCCCTGGGCAGCCAGGTCCACGTCGTCTCCGACGAGCACGCCACCGGCGGTCTGCTGGGCGCGCGGCTGGCGTACCTGCGTGCCCTGTGCGCCTCGGACGACCGCTATGTGTGGCTGAGTCAGTACACCAACCCCGACAACTGGCGGGCGCACTACTTCCGCACGGCCCCGGCCATCGCCCGCTGGTTCCCGCGCCTGGACGTCCTGTTCATCGGCGTCGGCACGACCGGCACGCTGATGGGCTGCGCCCGCTGGTTCCGTTCCTGGCACCGGCCGGTGCGGATCGTCGCGGTGGACAGCGTCGGTTCCGCCATCTTCGGCGACCCGCCCGGACGGCGGATGATCCCCGGCCTCGGCATGAGCCTCAGGCCTCCGCTGCTCGACGACGGTTACGTCGACGAGGCGGTGCGTGTCGAGGAGGCCGACGCCATCCGCACCTGCCGGACCATGGCGAGGCAGGGCTTCCTGTTCGGCGGGTCGACCGGCACGGTCGTCAGCGGGGCGACGAACTGGCTGGCCCGGCACGGAGCTCCGGGCCTCACGCCCGTCGCGATCGCCCCGGACCTCGGCGAGCGCTATCTCGACACGATCTACCAGAGCAACTGGGTGGAGGCCCTGTACGGCGACGAGGTGATCACGGACCCCCGCGCCGTGGGGACGGCGCCCTCCGACTGACCGAGGACGGTCATGCGTCCCGAGCGGCTGACATCCGCCGCCTGGGCCCGGCCTCCGGAGCCGCCCCGCCCCGGCCGGCCCCGCGTGTGGCTGGCCCGGGTGGAGGAACTCCGCGACATCGTGGCCCCGCTCGCCGACACACTGCTGGACGGCGGGGAACGGGCACGGGCCGCGGCACTGCGCCGGGCGGCGGACCGGGACGGCTACCGGGTCGCCCATGTGTGCCTGCGCCTGCTCCTCGGCGCCCACCTCCAAGTCGAGCCGTCGGACGTGACGTTCGTACGGCGACCCTGCCCGGTCTGCGGGGGCCCGCACGGGCGTCCCGACGTGCCCGGCGTGCCCCTGTGCTTCTCCCTCTCCCGCACCGACGGACTCTGCCTCCTCGCCTTCGCGGACACGGCGGTCGGCGCGGACATCGAGCGGCTGCCCGACGCGGACACCGTCGCCGCCCTCACGGAGACGCTGCACCCCCGAGAGGCCGACGAACTCGCCGCGTACCCGCCCGACCTGCGCCCCGCCGCCTTCGCCCGTGTGTGGACCCGCAAGGAGGCCTATCTGAAAGGGCTCGGCACCGGACTCGCACGCGATCCACGCCTCGATCACCTCGGCGCGGGTGCGCGGGGGCCGCGCCGGATGCCGGGCTGGACGGTCGAAGACGTGACGTTGGGAGAGGAGGAGGCGGCGGCCGCCGTGGCGGTGGCTGAGCGGTAACTGTCATGCAGGGGGCGGTGGCTGTCACGCCCGGGACTGGTGGCTGTCACGCCGGGGACGGTGACTGCCAGGCCGGGACCGCTGACCCCCCCCCGGGGCCGGTCGCCGGACGGTGACCGGTCCCGGGGGGCCCGTTCATGCCGGGAAAGGTGGCCGCGCCGCCATCGCGGTGGCCGAGCAGTGACCGTACTCCGGACCGCTGACCGTCACGCCGGGGACGGTGACCGTCAGGCCGGGATCGCTGACCCTCACGCCGGGACGGAGATGACGCCGACCGGGTCGGTCGTGGGCTGGCGGGAGCCGCCTGATGGTTCCACCGTGACGCAGACGGCCGTGGCCCCGCCGAGGCGGCCGTCCAGGACGTACGCCTGGCGTCCGCCCGACCCTGACACCAGTCCGGCCGGCCGGAACTGCCCCGGTCGGGCGTACCAGAGTTGGTAGACCTGGTCGTCGGTGAGCGGCGGCAGCCCGGAGGCGATGAACGCGGACTGTCCCTGCGCCCGGGAGGCGATCACACTCGCGGTGCCGCCGCGCGCGAGCTCACCCGTGCTGATCGTGGCGTCGGGCGCGGCCAGGACATCGGCGAGCTGCCGGTATCCGGCACGGTCCTGGGCGGCCTCCTCGCGCGCGGAGTCGGCCTCCGAGCTCTGCCACCAGGCGATGCCGCCGAGGGCCGCTGCCGCCGCCAGGGACGCCGCCAGCGCCAGCCGGAGAGCCCGTTGCCCACGGCGTCGCCGCCGGGCCTGTGCCGCGACGGTCCGGTCCTGGGGTACGGCCGCGATCCGCTCCAGCACCCGGCGGCGCAGGTCCGCAGGGGGTGTGCTCGTCTCTGTCGCCCCCATCGCGACGGCCGCCCCGGAGGCCTGATCGACCTCCGCACGGCAGGAGGCGCAGTCGGCCAGGTGCTCCTCGAACGCGGCTCTCTCACCGGCCGGCAGCGCGTGCAGCACATACGCGCCGACAGCGAGGTGGGGATCGTCGGTGAGGTTCACGAGCCGGCCTCCATACAGTCGTGCAGACGCCGCAGCCCCTGACGCATCCGCGACTTGACGGTGCCGGCCGGCATCGAGAGGGCCTCGGCGACCTCCGCGTAGGTCAGCCCCTCGTAGTAGGCCAGCACCAGCGGCAGCCTCAGTTCGCGGGTCAGTTCGGTCAGGCAGCGGAAGACGACCCGCTGCTCCTCCCGCGTCTCGACCTCCTCGGCGACGGTGTCGAAGGACCGCTCCTGCTCCCGGACGGCGGCGCGCAGCTCGCGTGCGCGGCCCGCGGCGACGGACCGGACCCGGTCCACCGCGCGGCGGTGCGCGAGGGTGAGGACCCAGTTCCGGGCGGCCCCGCGCGCCGGCCGGAACCGGTCGGCGGTCCGCCACACCTCCACCATCACGTCCTGGGTCACCTCCTCCGCCTGCGCCTTGTCCCGGATCACGCGGGTGGCCAGTCCCAGCACCGTGTGCGCCAGGGCGTCGTACAGTTCGGCGAAGGCCTCCTCGTCGCCGTCGGCGGCGCGGACGAGCAGCCGGTCCAGGCCGGGGTCGTCCGCGGCCGCCGTCCGTCCCCCTTGGGTGTCACCTTCCCTCTGGGCTCCGGCTCCTCGGTCCATCGCGCCTCCTCGGCTCAGCTCGACACTGGCCCTCTTCCACGGGCGGCGCATCCGGTCCGAACCCGTACGTCTGACAGATTCACCTGTCTGCCGCAGCAGGCGTCCGGCCGGTCTCACGCGCGGCGAGGCGGCGCGTTTCCACTGCTAGTTCGTAGCCGTCGGCCCGACAGATCAAGATCAGGGGCCGCCGGAACACGAGGAGGGGCCGCCGGAGTCACCGGCGGCCCCTCCTCCCCCTCCTGTCCCGCCCCCGCCCCCGGGTCCCTCCCTACCGGGGCAGCGCCACGACATACGCGGCCGGTTCGCGGTCGGCCGCCGCCATCAGGGCCGTGCGGACGACCGCCGCCTGCTGCTCCACCGAGTCGCGGAGCTTCCTGGGCGTGATGTGGACGACCGTGATGCCGAGCCGCTCCAGGTGCTCGCGCTTGCGGGCGTACTCCGACCACTGCGCCTCGTCGTTCTGCCGGGGCGCCCGGGTGTCCAGCTCCAGGGCCACCGCCTGGTCGGGCCAGTAGGCGTCCAGGCCGCCGAGGTAGGGGCCGCCGGGCAGGCGCAGGTCCACGTTCCACACCGGGTCGGGAAGGCCGTACTCGCGCACCATCCGGTACAGGCGGTCCTCCGCGATCGCCCGGCCCTCGGCCAGCAGGGAGTCCACCGCGTCCACCACGTGCGGGCGGCTCAGCAGCCGGGCCTGGTTCAGCTCCCGCACCACCGCGGCCGGCTCGCAGTACGCGCCGCGCACCGCCTCCGTCATCAGCCGGCGCACGATCACGGCGTCCGCGAGGCCTGCCACCGCGTCGGCCAGCGCACGGGCGACGGGCGCCACCGGCAGACCGGTGACCTGCTCGGGGACCGGCAGCGCCACCCCCCGGACGATGCGCGCACAGCCCGTCGAGCGCAGCCGGCGCATCCGCGGGACCAGGACGTCGATCGCGTCCAGGGACGGCAGCGGGGGAGTGGAGGAGAAGCCGTGCAGCGTCAGCGCGGCCAGACCCGTGATCATCGCCTCGGGCGGGGCGGGGGCGCCGGAGCCGTCCGCGGCGGGCTGGGCGGGAACACCCGTGCCGCGCTCCCGTGCCGCGTACATCAGCACCGCGTGCAGCCGCTCCTCGCTGGTCGGCGGGCCCGGGTGGAGCAGGACGACGCCGGGGAGGAACTGCTGCCAGGGGCCGCCGGGGATGCACTGCTCGGTCATCTGGGCCGTCGAGACACCGTGCGCGCGGAGCCGCGCGACCGTCATCACCCGGAGCCGGCCGCGGCCGGTCAGGTCGTGCAGGGGGCGGGGGGAGAGCGGGGTGTTGTGCGTCATGACCGGCAATTTCCCGCTTCGGACCCGCCTTTTAACCCCTGTTACAGGCCCGTCGACACATGCGGACAATCCGGCACTAAAGGACGGATGTTCGGATGCCGAAACCCCCTGGTCCGTTCGGGTGCGGACCAGGGTTACGGCTGTGATTGCCTGTATTCCGTAACGGTGACGGAACCCGAAATCTCAGGCCAAAGGTGTCAGGGCCCTGTCGAACCGGCAGTCGCGTCGCACGCCTGCCCCCGCAGAGCCCGCGCCAGATCGTCCCGGGCCTCCAGAACCAGCCGGCGCAGGGCCGGGGCCGCCTCCCGGTGGGAGTCCAGCCAGGCGTCCGTGGCGTCGAGGGTCTCCTGGGACTGCTGGAGCGACGGGAACAGGCCCGACACCACATGCATGCCGATCTGGATCGACCGCTCGGCCCACACCCGCTCGATCGCCGCGAAGTACTTCGCCGCGTACGGGGCGAGCAGATCGCGCTGCGAGCCCTGCTCGAAGCCCGAGATGGTCGCCTCGACCATGGCGTTGGACAGCGCGTCCGACTCCACGACCTGCGCCCACGCCTGCGCCTTGACCGCCTCCGACGGGCGGGCGGCCAGACAGCGCACCTGGTGACGCTTGCCGGAGGCGGTGTCGTCCCGGGCCAGCTCCTCGGCCAGCACCTTCTCGTCCACCACCCCGTGCGCGGCCAGCGGCTCCAGGAACACCCAGCGCAGCTCCTGGTCCAGGTCGAGGCCCTCGACCGCCACCGCGCCCGTCAGCAGGTCCCGCAGCAGCTCGAAGTCGGTGTCGGCGGCGGCCACCCGGGCGAAGAACCGCGCCCACGCGAGCTGGTGCTCGCTGCCCGCCCCGGCCGCGTACAGCTCGCGCCGCGCGCCCTCGGCGAGCAGCCGTCCGGCCGCCTCCCGCCGTCCGGGTGCCGTGTAGTGCGTGAGGGCCGACTCGGCCCACGCGTGCAGCATCTGGAGCACGCCGATCTCGGACTCGCGCCCCGCGAACCGCAGCACCAGGTCGACGAAGTCCCGCGCCGGGAGCAGCGCGTCCCGGGTCATGTTCCACAGCGCCGACCAGCACAGGGCGCGCGCCAGCGGATCGGTCACCGACCCCAGGTGCTCGCGCAGCGTCGCCAGGGAGGTCGTATCGAAGCGGATCTTGCAGTAGGTGAGGTCGTCGTCGTTGACCAGCACCAGGTCGGGGGCCTCGGCACCGGCCAGGTCCGCCACCACCGTCCGGGCGCCGTCGACGTCGGTCTCGGTGCGCGCGTACCGCTCCAGCGTGCCGCCGTCCGTCACCCGGTACAGGCCCACCGCCACCCGGTGCGGGCGCAGTTCCGGGTGCGACTCGGCGGCCTCCTGCACCACCGCCAGCTCCTCGACGCGGCCGTCCGGGCCGAGCAGCACCTGCGGGGTCAGCGAGTTCACCCCGGCCGTCTGCAGCCAGGACCGCGCCCAGGCGCTCATGTCCCGGCCGCTGGTCTCCTCCAGCACCGACAGCAGATCGCCCAGGCGCGTGTTGCCGTACGCGTGCCGCTTGAAGTAGCGCCGGGCGCCCTCCAGGAACGCGTCCTGCCCGACGTACGCCACGAGCTGCTTCAGCACCGACGCGCCCTTGGCGTACGTGATGCCGTCGAAGTTCAGCTTGGCGTCCTGCAGATCGCGGATGTCCGCCGTGACCGGGTGCGTGGAGGGCAGCTGGTCGGCGCGGTAGGCCCAGGCCTTGCGGCGGTTGGCGAAGGTGATCCAGCCGCCCGCGAAGCGGGTCGCGCCGACGAGCGAGAACGCGCCCATGAAGTCCGCGAAGGACTCCTTCAGCCACAGGTCGTCCCACCACTCCATGGTGACCAGGTCGCCGAACCACATGTGCGCCATCTCGTGCAGGATGACGTTGGCCCGGCCCTCGTAGGACGCCTGCGTCACCCTCCCGCGGAAGATGAACTCCTCCCGGAACGTCACCAGGCCCGGGTTCTCCATCGCGCCCAGGTTGTACTCGGGCACGAACGCCTGGTCGTACTTCCCGAACGGGTACGGGTAGTCGAAGTGGTCGTGGAAGAAGTCCAGGCCCTGCTTGGTGACCAGGAAGACGTCGTCGGAGTCGAAGTGGGGCGCGAGGCCCTTGCGGCACAGCGCGCCGAGGGGGATCTCCAGCGTCGTGCCGTCCGGATACGTACGGGAGTAGGAGTCCGTCACGTAGTGGTACGGGCCCGCCACCACACACGTGATGTACGTCGAGATCGGCTTGGTCTCCGCGAACCGCCAGACGCCGTCGGCGAGTTCGCCGACGCCATTGCTCCACACCGTCCAGCCCTCCGGCGCCCGCACCTCGAAGCGGAAGGGGGCCTTGAGGTCGGGCTGCTCGAAGTTCGCGAAGACCCGGCGGGAGTCGGCCGGCTCGTACTGCGTGTACAGGTACACCTCGCCGTCCTCGGGGTCGACGAAGCGGTGCAGGCCCTCACCGGTGCGAGAGTAGGCGCACTGGGCGTCGACGACCAGCTCGTTGTCGGCAGCCAGGTCCTCCAGCGTGATCCGGGAGCCGTCGAAGACCTCACCGGGGTCCAGATCACGGCCGTTGAGTGAGACGGCCGTCACACTCGGCGCGATCAGATCGGCGAAGCTGCTCGCCCCCGGCTCGTTGCAGCGGAAGCGCAGCGTCGTCACCGAGCGGAAGGTGCGGGGCCCGGCGCCGTCGTCCTCGCCGACCGCGGACCGCAGGTCGAGGGACACCTCGTACCCGTCGACGCTCAGCAGGGCGGCCCGCTCCCGGGCCTCGTCGCGGGACAGATTCTCACCGGGCACGGGCGGCACTCCTCATGTGTCGTGGGGTACTGCTGAACAGCACCGATCCTGCCATGTGCCCCTGACGGCAGGGACCGGGAATGACCGGAGCGAGCACCGGCGTTCCCGGAGGAAACGGTTTCCTCTTGAGGAGAGACATGTCGGACAAGACCCCCGTCGACTTCTGGTTCGACCCGCTGTGCCCCTGGGCATGGATGACCTCCCGCTGGGTGCTGGAGGTGGAGAAGGTCAGGGACATCGAGGTGCGCTGGCACGTCATGAGCCTGGCCGTCCTCAACGAGGACAAGCTCGACGACCTGCCCCAGGAGTACCGCGAGCTGCTGGAGACCAAGGCGTGGGGCCCCGTCCGGGTCGTCATAGCCGCGCAGCAGGAGCACGGCGCCGAGGTCCTCGGCGACTTCTACACCGCCCTCGGCACCCGCATCCACAACCAGGGCGGGGGCCCCGGCAAGGAGATCGTCGCCGCCGCCCTGGAGGACGTCGGCCTGCCCGCGTCCCTCATCGAGCACTGGGACTCCACGCCCTACGAGGCCGAGCTGCGCGCCTCCCACAAGGAGGGCATCGAGAAGGTCGGCCAGGAGGTCGGCACCCCGGTCATCGCCGTGCCCGGCTCCGACGGCGAGCAGATCGCCTTCTTCGGCCCGGTCGTCACCCCCGCCCCGCAGGGCGACGAGGCCGGCCGCCTCTGGGACGGCACCCTCGCGGTGGCCTCGGTCCCCGGCTTCTACGAGATCAAGCGCACCCGCACCAAGGGTCCTGACTTCTCCAACCTGTAGGGCTCACTCGACGGGGGCGGCCTGGATCCGGAGTTCCTCCGGGAGCAGGCCGTCCTCGCCGCGGTTGAGGTAGCGCTGGTACCACCGGCAGCCGACAGCGGTGCAGCGCCAGTAGTCGTCCACGAAGTGCCCGTGCCCCTTCTCCGCCAGGACAGCCGCCCGCTCGGCGGGGTTGAACCTCCGGAACTCCTGCATGGTGCCGCAGGTCCGGCACGCCCGGTTCACCGTCATCAGCCCCTCCTAGCCATCACCGCCAGGTCGGGGAAGTCGGTCACGACCGCGTCGACTCCCCACCGGTAGTACAGCGCGTACTCGGCGAACGCGTCCCCGAAATCGTTCGCTCCGCTTCCGCGCCGGAACTGTGCCGGCAGGAACTGGTTCTCCGCGCGGAAGGTGTACGGGCCCACGCGCAGACCCGCGGCATGGGCGTCCGCGAGGAGAGAGGTGCCGACGAGCGACGCCTTGTCCGGCCCGATCCAGTCCGCGTACTCCGCGATCTCCGCCAGGCCCGCCGGCGTCATCATCTCCTTGTAGGTCCGCCCGGGCAGGTCGTACGGCCCGCCCGTCGTCCCCAGCGCCTGCCACAGCGGCACACCCAGCCCCGTCATGCGCTGGAGGCTCGTCGGCTCGAAGGACTGCACGACGCACTCGCGCCGGCCGAGCCGCTCGCGGCGGATCACGGCCGCGAGCTTCGGCTCCAACGGCAGCCCGAGGGACCGGAAGTACGTCGGATGCTTGGTCTCCGGGAAGACGGCGATCGTCCGGCCGTGGCTCCGCGACAGCCGCCGCGCCAGCTCCACGACCTCCTGGAAGGTCATCACCTCCTCACGACCGTCGAAGACCGTGTTGCGGTTGCGGACCTGGGGCAGCCGCTCCACCGCCCGCAGCGTCTTCAGCTCGGCGAGGGTGAAGTCCTCCGTGAACCATCCCGTCACGGCCCGGCCGTCGACCGTCTTCGTCGTACGGCGGTCCGCGAACTCGGGGTGTCCGGCCACATCGGTCGTCTGGGAGATCTCGTTCTCGTGCCGGACGACGAGCACATGGTCCTTCGTCGGCACCAGGTCCGGTTCGATCCAGTCCGCGCCCGTCTGCACGGCGTACGCGTACGAGGCGGCCGTGTGCTCCGGGCGCCAGCCGGCCGCGCCGCGATGGCCGATGACCACCGGGCCCTTGCGCGGTTCGGCCGCCGCCGGTGCGGCCGTGGCCGCCGTGGCCGCCGTGGCGGTTCCCGCCGTCGCCGCGAGCAGGAGGGATCTCCGTCCGAGCTGCATGCAACTCCCCTTCAGAGTCGAGTGGTTCACGTACGGGCCCGGGCCCGCGCCTGCGCCAGCCGGACCAGGTGCTCCTCGTAACCTCGCGTGTAGAACGCGGCCCGCCCCGGATCCGGCTCGACGACCTCCGTCGGCCGGGTCCACTCCGCCGCCTCCAGCGGCACCCCGTACCGCTCGGCCGCCGCCAGGACCGCGCCCCGCGCGCCCACCTCGCCCTCGACGACCCGCAGCGGCCTGCCGAGTACGTCGGCGAGCAGCCGCATCCAGGCGGGGCTGCGGGTGCCGCCGCCGCACACGGCCAGATTTCCGGTGAGGCCCGCCGCCTCCAGGCAGTGCCGGGCCGCGTACCCGATGCCCTCGCAGGTGGCGCGGACCAGATCGCCCCGGGTCGACTCCAGGGAGACACCGAGGAGTTCGGCGCGCAGTCGCGGCTCCACGAAGGGGGCGCGTTCACCGGAGGGCGCGAAGTACGGCAGCACCCGGACGCCGTTCGCGCCCGGCGGGGTCTCGGCCAGCAGGCCGTCCACCTCGTCGTGCCGCACCCCCGTCGTCGACAGCACCCAGTCCAGTGCCGCCGTGCCGACCATCGCGGGCATGGCGCGCAGCCAGTGACCGGGCCGGTCCGTGGAGATGTACAGGCCCGCCGGTTCGCCGCTCAGGTCCAGCTCGGTCGTGGCGACCAGGCTGGCCAGACAGGTGCCGACGATCAGCAGCCCGTCGCCCGGGGACGTCACCCCGGCGCCCAGCGCGCAGGCCGGCAGATCGTAGGGGCCGTTCGCGACCCGGGTGCCGGACGGCAGGCCCTCGCCGAGCGCCTCGGCCGTCGCGACCGGGTCGCTCACCGGGGCGAGCAGACCGCGCCGGTGGGTCAGCCCCAGCAACTCCACCACCCGGTTGTCGTACGTCCGGGTCCGCGGGTCGAGGAAGGGCATCGAGGCGTCCGACACATCCGTCGTCGGACCGGCCCCCGTCAGCCGCTGGAACACCATGTCCTTGCAGTACAGGGCGGCCTTCGCGGCATCCAGCGTCTTCGGTTCGTTGCCGTCCAGCCAGGCCAGCAGCGGCCCCGGACACCCGGGGAACATCGCGCTGCCCGTCCGCCGGAACACCGTCTCGAAGGTGCCGTCGGCCAGCCACCGGTCGACCAGCTCGTGCGCCCGGCCGTCCATCCAGGAGGCCGCGGGCCGCACGGGCCGCCCCTCGCCGTCGACCAGCCACACCCCGTCGCCCTGCCCGGTGAGCCCGGCCAGCTCGACCGGTTCCGGGACACGTGCGGTGACCTCACGGAGGACAGCCACGACCGCCCCGTACACCTCCTCCATGTCCTGCTCGACGACCCCGCCGTGCAGCGAGAGGGCCACCGACCGGGATTCCACGGCCAGTTGGCGTCCCGCCGCGTCGAAGGCCGCCGCCTTGACCATGGACGTGCCCACATCGATACCGACGTACATGCGGCTCTCCTCCCGGTCCTCAGGTCAGGCAGTGCGCGAGCGGCTCCCCGCGCACCCAGCGGCCCACCTCTTCGGCGGCGATCCGCGCGGCCTTCTCCGCCACCGCGCGCGACGCCCCGCCCAGATGCGGGGTCAGCACGACCCGGTCACCCAGCCCCAGCAGCCGGGACTCCGCGGGCAGCGGCTCCCGCTCGTACGTGTCGAGCGCCGCCGCCGACAGCCGCCCGCTCTCCAGCGCGTCGCACAGCGCGCCCTCGTCCAGCAGCGGGCCCCGGGCCACGTTCACCACCACCGCGCCGGGCGGCAGCAGCCCCAGCTCCCGGGCGCCGATCAGCCCCCGGGTCTCGGGGGTGAGCCGGGCGTGCAGGGTGATCACCTGGGAGTCGCGCAGCAGGCCGCCCAGGGAGTTCACACGCAGCCCGTGGATCTCCCCGTGCACATACGGGTCGTACACCATCACCCGCGCCCCGAACGCGCACAGCACCCGCGCCACCCGGCTGCCGACGGCCCCGTATCCGACCAGCCCGACGGGCAGGTCCTCCAGCTCCAGACCGCTCCGCTCGTACGTGTAGTAGGTCGCGCCCTCCCAACTGCCCTGCCGGGCCAGCGGGTCATGGGCCTGGGGGATGCGGCGCAGGGCCGACAGCATCAGGGCGACGGTGAACTCGGCGGTGGCGGCGGCGTTGCGGCCCGGCGCGAAGCACACCCGCACGTCCCGGTTCTTGGCCGCGTCCAGGTTGACGTTGACCGGCCCGCCCCGGCACACCACGACCAGCTTCAGATCCGGGCAGGCGGCGAGCACCCGCTCGGTGACCGGCCCCATCTGCGTGACCAGGACCTCCGCCCCGGCCAGCGCCTCGATCAGCTCGTCCTCGGCGTCACTGGCCTCCTGCACCTCGGCGACCGGCCCGAACGGCTCCAGCGGCCAGCCGAGTCGCAGCTCCCTGATCCGCGCCCGCTCCACCTCGTGTTCCACCGCCCGGGTGATCAGCGACGGCAGGACGAAGTGGTCGCCGGCGGCCACGACACGCACGTTCTCTTCGGAGGTCATCGCAGTGAGGCTCCTGTCTCGGCGTCGAAGACATGGGTGTGGTCGGGATCGGCGGCGACCCGGACCTGCTCGTCGTGGGCGAGCCGTACCTCGGGGTCGGTGAGGACGACCAGATGCCGTTCCACACCGTCGAGGGAGAGGGTCGCCAGGCCCGACTCCAGCAGCGGTTCGTGCGCGACGACCCGGGCGGGCAGGCCGCCTTCGGCGGTGAGTGAGACGTCCTCGGGGCGGATCCCGACGACGACCTCCCGGCCTGCCTCCACGGAAACGGTCTCGGGCAGCGCGATCCGCACCGAGCCGGAGAGCCGGGCGTGCCCGTCGCCGGTGGCGATGCCGGGCAGCAGGGTGATCGCGGGCTCGCCGACGAAGTCCGCGACGAACAGATTGGCCGGGCTGTCGTAGATCTCGTACGGGGTGCCGAGCTGCTGGATCACACCGTCCTTCATCACGGCGATCCGGTCGGCGAGCGAGAGGGCCTCCTCCTGGTCGTGGGTGACCAGGATCGTGGTGTGGCCCAAGTCCTTCTGAATGCGCTTGAGTTCACGGCGGGTGGTGTCGCGCTGGGCCGCGTCCAGATGGGACAGCGGCTCGTCGAGGAGCAGCACGTCCGGCTCGCGGATCAGGGCCCGGGCGAGCGACACGCGCTGCTTCTGGCCGCTGGAGAGCCCGGCCGGTCGGGCATCGAGGAGGTCGGTCAGCCCGACTCTCTCGGCGATCTCCTTCACCTTGCGGTCGACGTCACCCCGGGATCCCCGGGCGGCCTTCTTGCGCGCCTTCAGCCCGAACGCCAGGTTCTCCGCCACCGACAGCGGCGGATACAGCGCGTAGTTCTCGAACGCGACCCCGATGTTCCGCTGCTGAGCGGGCCGTTCGACCACCGAGTCCCCGCCGACCAGGATGTCCCCGCCGGTGACCGACTCGAGACCGGCGATCATCCGCAGGGTCGTCGACTTGCCGCACCCGGAGGGCCCGAGCAGCCCGAGCAACTCCCCGGACCGCAGGCTCAGATCGATCCCGCGAACGGCATCCACCGAAGGCCGCCCCCGCGACCGGTACGTCTTACGCAGCTCACGAAGCTCCAGTCCCGTTCCCGTCATGGCCGCCCTTCGTCGCGCAAACCTCGTAACGGACCTTGTGCTCGTCCAGATCCCGCAGTGCCTCCGCCGATGCCCCGTCGTCCACCAGGAGCGTGTCGAAGCGGGAGAGCGGGACGACCCGGTGCAGGGCGACCCGGCCGAGCTTGGTGTGGTCGATCAGCAGGACGTTCCGTGCCGCCGCGTCGAGCATCGCCCGCTTCACGGACACGATGTGCTGCTCCTGGTGGTAGGCGTAACCCCCGTGCACGGCCGACGTCGACGCGAAGCACACGTCCACGCGCAGTTGCTCGACCGCCTCCACGCAGGACACCCCGAGGAAGGAGGAGTGCAGCGGGTCGTAGTCGCCGCCGAGCGCCATCAGGTGGATGCCCCGCTGGTCGGAGAGGAGGTTGATGGCCTCCAGGAAGTTGGTGACGACCGTCAGCGGTGTGACCTCGCCCGTGCGCAGCCGCCTGGCTATCTCCAGGGTGGACGTGGAGTCGTCCAGCAGGATCGCCATGCCGGGCTCCACCATGCGCAGCGCGTGCTCGGCGACGGCGGCCTTCTCGGCCCGCATGGTCTTCAGCCGGTACTGCACGTTCGACTCGAAGACCCCCGACGGCTGCGCGGTCACCCCGCCCCGGGACTTGCGGACGATGCCCTGCCGTTCGAGTTCGTCGAGGTCGCGGTGGATGGTCATCAGGCTCACCCCGAACCGCTCGGCCAGCTCCGCCGCCGTCGCCGAGCCGTCGGCCAGCACCTGCTCGGCCATGGCGGCCTGCCGCGCCGCGGGCCCCTGCTGTCCACCACTGCTGCTGCTCATGATCGTGTCTCTATCCGTCGTCCCGGGCGCTCCGGCCGGTCGGCCTCGAACAGCAGCAGGTTCTCAGGCCGGACCGCGAGCCGTACCGGTTCGTCCGCCCGAAGGCGTGCCGCGTCCACCCGGGGCGCCACCAGCGACACCCGCTGCTCCCCGGTCCCGAGCCGGACGGTGACCTCGACGGACCGCCCGAGCACCTCGGTGACGTACACGGTCCCGGTGAGTTCATGACCGTCGCCGCGCAGGGCGATGTCCCGGGGCCGCAGACCGACGAGGACGTCCGTGCCGGGCGAGGCCTGGGCCCGGACCGGCAGCTCGACCCCGCCCTCGGCCCGCACCCCGCTCTCCGTGACCACCCCGGGCAGCAGATTGATCCGGGGCCGCCCGAAGGCCCGCGCGACCTCCGTGTCGTACGGCTGGTACCAGATCTCCTCCCGGGTGCCCGTCTGCACGATCCGCCCGTCCCGGATGACCCCGATCCGGTCGCCGAGCGCCAGCGCCTCGACGGAGTCGTGGGTGACGTACAGCGTGGTCGTGTGCTGCACGGCCCCGATCGCCTTCAGCTCGGCCCGCATCTGCTGGCGGAGTTTCGCGTCCAGGTGGGACAGCGGCTCGTCGAGGAGAAAGGCCCGGGCCGGGCGGACCAGCACCCGCCCGAGAGCGACCCGCTGCCGCTGGCCGTTGGACAACTGGCCCACCGGACGGTCCAGCAGCCCGGAGATGCCGAGCAGTTCGGCGACCGCGCCGATCCGCTGCCGGGCCTCGGCGGCGGGCAGCCGGTGCCGGGGGGAGCGCAGGGGCGAGGCCAGGTTGTCGTAGGCCGAGCGGTGCGGGTAGAGCGCGTAGCTCTCGAAGCACATGGCCACGCCCCGGTCGTAGGGCTCCACGCCCCGCATGTCCTTGCCGTCGAGCACGACCGTGCCGGAGTCGGGCGGTTCGAGCCCGGCGATGGTCTTGAGGGTCGTCGTCTTGCCGGCCCCGGAAGGTCCCAACAAGCAGAAGAACTCGCCCTCCCTGACGTCCAGTTCGAGTGCGTCGAGCGCGACGGTCTTGCCGTACGCCTTCCGTATCCCGCTCAGCGTGATCATGATTTCACCGCCCCGAACGACAGGCCCCGCACCAGATACCGCTGGATCGTCAGCGCCAGCAGCAGCGGCGGTACGACGGAGACGAGTGCCGCTGCGGCCGTCAGGTTGTACTTGGGCCGGTCCCCGCCGAGGAAGGACAGCGCGCCCACGGTCACCGTCTGGGCCTCGTTGGAGGTGAGGATCAGCGGGAAGACGAAGTTGTTCCAGGCGAAGATGAAGGCCAGCAGCGACACCGCCGCGATACCCGGCTTGACCAGCGGCAGGGCGACACGGAAGAACGCCTGCTTGCGGGTGTAGCCGTCCAGCAGGGCCGCCTGCTCCAACTCCGGTGTCAGATCGGCGAAGTAGGACCGCATGATCCACACGATCAGCGGCAGCGTCACCAGTTGCAGCACCCACACCATGCCGACGTACGTGTCGAACAGGCCGAGCTTCTGGTACAGCACGAACAGCGGGATGATCACGGTCAGTTCGGGTGCGAAGCGGAACGACAGCAGCGTGAACATTAGGTTCTCGGAGCCCTTGAACCGCCACCGCGCCGAGGCGTACGCCGCCGGCAGACCGACGACGAGCGACAGCGCGACCGCCCCCACCGACACCACCAGGCTGTTGACGAAGAACCGCACGAACGGAATGCCCTCGCTGTCGCCGAGGACCGTCCGGTAGCCGTCGAGGGTGGGGGAGAAGGAGAAGTAGGTGGAGAAGAGCTGGTCGGTCGGCTTCAGCGACAGGATCACCATCCAGGCGATGGGGAACAGCGCGAAGACGAAGTAGAGGATCAGGGCGGTGTCGCACACCCACCCCACCAGGCGTTTCCTCATGAGGTGACCTCCGCGGCCTTCCGCTGGATCTTCCCGAGATGCTTCACCAGCACCATCGCGGCCAGATACACCACGGCCCACAGCACGATCGTGTAGCTGATCCCGAAGGAGTACCGCTGGAAGCGGATCGCTTCGAGATACGCCCGGATCTGGAGCACCACCGTCGAGTCACCCGGCCCGCCCTCCGTCAGGGCGTAGATGATGTCGAACACCTTCAGCGAGTCCATGAACCGGAAGATCACCGCGACCAGCACATACGGCCACAGCATCGGCAGCGTCAGCCGCCGGAAGGTGTACCACCACCCCGCGCCGTCCACGGCCGCCGCCTCGAACGGGGAGGTGGGCAGCGACCGCAGACCGGCGAGGGCGAGGATCGCCACGAACGGGGTGTACACCCACACGTCCACGGCGATCGACGACAGCAGCGCGCCCGTCGGGGTGTCGGTCCACTGCACCCCGCCGAGACCGAAGGGCCGCAGCAGGTAGTTGACCACCCCGACCGACGGCTGGAGCATCAGCTTCCAGATGATCGCCGCGATCACCGGGGCGATCATCAGCGGCAGGATCAGGATCTTCTCCAGGACCCGGCCCAGCAGCGTCGAGCGGTGCAGCAGCAGGGCGACGGCCACCCCGAGCACGGTCTCGACGAAGGCCGCCCCGACCGCGTACAGCACCGTCACCCACGCCGAGTTCCAGAACGCCTCCTGCGTGAAGACGGTCGAGTAGTTCTCGAACCGCACCATGTCCGGCTGCGGCTTGCTCGCCGAGAAGTCGAACAGCGTGTAGTACAGCCCGAGCCCGAAGGGATAGAGGATCCCGCAGGTCAGCAGCAGGGCCGGGACGATCAGGAAGTACGGGCGCAGGGCCAGGCGCATGCGTAGGGGTCCTTTTACTATGAGCGTCCGATCAGGGCGCGTGGTCTGGTGCCGTGCATCGCAAGGCGCCGGAGCGTCCTCGTGGCGGAGCCACGTGGGCGTTTCGGCAACGCGGCGAGGTGCGGTGCCAGGCCGCGTGACCCGGGCGGGCATAGTGAAAGGACCCCTTACCCCACCTTGTCGGCGAGGTCGTCCGCCAGCCCGTCCAGGACGGACTTCGCGCCCTGGCCGCCGTAGATCTCCTGGAGGGCCGCCGCCCAGCTCGTCGTCGCGTCGAAGAACTGCGCCTGCGGGGTGAACTGGATCTTCGTCTGGTCGACGACCGTCTCGAAGGTCTCCAGGAAGCCCGGCAGATGACGCATCTTGTCCTTGTACGCGGCGTCGTCGGCGACCGACTTGCGCACCGGGTCGATGTGGTTGTGCGTGATCGCGCTCTTGCGCAGATGCTCCTTGCCGGTCGCCCACTGCAGGAACAGCCAACTGGCGCTCTTCTTCTTGCTCTTGGCGTTCATGCCGAGCGACCAGATCCACATGTTGGTGGCCAGCGACCCGTCCGGACCCTTCGGCCCCGGATGGAAGGCGATCTTCCCGGAGGCGGGGCTCGCGCCCTTCACGGCCTGGAAGTAGGCGGCCGTGTCGGCGTCGAACAGCATCCCGGCCTTCTTCGCGCCCAGGTCGCTGGAGCACTGGTACCAGGTGTACGACGTCCAGGACGGCGGGCCGCCCCGCTTGACCATCCGCGCCCAGTCCTCGGTGAAGGCGACGGCCTCGGGGCTGTTCATGGCGGGCGTGAGCTTCCCGCCGTCGACGGTGAAGTCCTTCAGCCCGTTGCGGGCGTACATCGTCATGAAGCCGGGGTGGATGGTGGCCCAGCTCCTGGAGCCGCGTACGGCGATCCCGTACATCCCGTCGAAACCGGCGCCCGGCGCCTTCCGCTTGATGGTCTCGGCGAGTTCGGTCAGCTCGTCGAACGACTCGGCCGGCTTCACCCCGAGCTTCGTGAACACCTCGGTGTTGTAGGCGACGACGTTCGTCTCCCAGCCCCACGGCAGCGCGTACTGCCCGCCCCGGCCGAGCGGCGCGCCCGCCTTCAGCGACCACTGGTCGGCCTGGAGCAGGTTGGGGAAGAAGTCCCCCTGGTCCCATTCGGAGCCGGTCGCCGCGGAGTTGCGCATCCAGGGCCCGAGATCCTCCAGCCAGTTCGGCGGCCCGTACTGCCACACCATGTACGCGCCGAGCATGAACACGTCGTAGGAGGCGCGCCCGCTGGACAGGTCCACGGTGAGCTTGTCGAAGTAGTTGTCCTCGGGGAAGACGTCGTACTCGACCTTGATGCCGGTCTTCTCGGTGAACGACTTCAGGTCGGCTATCAGGGCGTCCGTGTACGGGTGCTTGTTGAGCAGCGCCTTGACGGTGGTGCCCTTCTCCCGCTTCCAGTCGAAGGAACCGGTGATGTCGTCCGCCGCTGACCCGTCGCTCTTGCTGTCGTTCCCGCCGAATCCGGAGCCGCAGGCCGTGAGCAGCGGGGCCGCGGCAGCACCGGCGGCGAGGGCGAGGAAGCGCCGGCGGTCGTGCACGTGCGTGTCCATCCGTACCTCCACGTGGAGCCTGGTTAACACGTCGAGTCGACTCGTTAACCGAGGGTGGAACGGCTGAAGTTGGGCGTCAATCCCTCGCGCACGGGAAAATCTCAGGGCAGAGTGTGAAGTTCACGGATTCATATGTGCGGGAGGCCGTATGACGCACGAGCACGAGGCCTGGCTGGGGATCGACCTGGGCACGCAGAGCGTCCGCGTGCTGCTGGTCACGGCCGACGGCACGGTCCTCGGCAGCGGCTCGGCCCCGCTGACCGGGCGCCGCGAGGGGGTGCGGCACGAGCAGGACCCCGTGCGCTGGTGGGAGGCGCTGTGCACGGCGTCCCGGGCGGCGCTCGCCCGGGCGCCCGGTGTGCCGATCGGCGGACTCGCGGTGTGCGGCACCTCCGGCACGGTCCTGCTCACGGACGGCTCGGGCCGCTCGGTGAGCCCCGCGCTGATGTACGACGACGGACGCGCGGCGGCGGAGGCGGCCCGGGCCCGGGAGGCGGGGCTCGCGGTGCAGGACACCTGGGCGCTGCCGAAGGCGCTGTGGCTGCTGGGGGAGTACGGCCCCGGCCTGCGCCTCGCCCACCAGCCCGACCTGATCGTCTCCCGCCTCACCGGCGAACCGCCCCCGGCCGACTCCAGCCACGCCCTCAAGACGGGCTACGACCTCCACCGCGAGGCCTGGCCGGAGACCGCCCTGGCCCAACTGGGCATCCCAGAGCGTCTGTTGCCCGACGTCGTACGCCCGGGCACCCGTCTCGGCGAGGTCAGCGCGCAGGCCGCCGACGCCACCGGCATCCCCGCCGGCACCCCGGTGCTCGCCGGCATGACCGACGGCTGCGCGGCCCAGATCGCCTCGGGCGCGCTGCGGCCCGGCGCCTGGAACTCGGTGCTCGGCACCACGCTCGTGCTCAAGGGAGCCGCCCGGGACCCGGTCCGGGACCCCACCGGCGTGGTCTACAACCACCGCGCACCCGACGGCACCTGGCTGCCCGGCGGGGCGTCGAGCGTGGGCGCCGGGGCCCTCGCGGCGCACTTCCCGGACGCCGACCCGTCGGCCATGGACGAGCGGGCGGCGGCCTTCGAACCGGCCCGTGCGATCGCCTACCCGCTGGTGTCGCCGGGGGAGCGGTTCCCCTTCCGGGCACCCGAGGCCACCGGGTTCCTCCTCGGCGACCCCGCCGACGACGCCGAGCGGTGGGCCGCCCTGCTCCAGGGCGTGGGCTTCGCCGAACGCCTCTGCCTGGACTACCTCCACCACCTCGGCGCCCCCCTCGACGGCCCGCTCACCTTCACCGGCGGCGGCGCCCGCAGCCCCTACTGGAACCAGCTCCGCGCCGACATCCTCGGCCGCCCGGCTCGCGTCCCGGAACAGACGGAACCCGCCCTGGGCATGGCGGCGCTGGCCGCGTACGGGGTGTCGGGAGCCGGAGCGCTCGCCGATGTCGCCGAGCGCATGGTCCGCGTCCGAACGGTGCTCGAACCCCGCGCCGAGCACACGGCCCGCTTCGCGGAGCCGTACGCTCGCCTCGTCGACGCACTGGAGGAACGCGGCTGGCTGCCCGCCGACGTCGCGCACACCGCCCGTACCCGCCCGCACTCGGACCACGGAAAGCCATGACCCCCACCACCCTTCTCCTGGCCCGGCACGGGCAGACCGTCTGGCACGCCGAGAACCGGTACGCCGGGGTCAGCGACATTGACCTCACCGACACCGGCCGCGCCCAGGCCGAGGCCCTCGGCCGGTGGGCCGCCGCCCACCCCGTCGACGCGATCTGGACGT
This sequence comes from Streptomyces koelreuteriae, assembly GCF_018604545.1. Classification (GTDB taxonomy): domain Bacteria; phylum Actinomycetota; class Actinomycetes; order Streptomycetales; family Streptomycetaceae; genus Streptomyces; species Streptomyces koelreuteriae. The sequence goes on from NZ_CP075896.1 coordinate 5,569,699, forward strand.
CCCCGCTGTCCCGGGCCCGCGCCACCGCCGAGCCCGCCTGCCGCGCCCTGGGCCTCGCCGCGGAGGTCGAACCGGGCCTGCGGGAATGCGACTTCGGCGTGGTCGAGGGGCGGACGCTCGCCGAGTTCGAGTCGGAGGACCCGGAGTGGGCCGCGGCCTACCGCGCCGACCCGGTCGCCCACTCCTTCCCCGGCGCCGAGGATCCGCTGGCGGCGGCGGCCCGGGGAATCCGCGCCCTGCGGGGCATCGCCACCGCCCACCCCGGCGGCCGCGTCCTGGTCGTCGCCCACAACACCCTGCTGCGGCTGGTGCTGTGCACACTGCTGTCCATCCCGCCCCGCGAGTACCGCAGAGTGCTCCCGCGGCTGCGGAACGCCGGGCTCAGCGAACTGCGCATGAACTCCGACGGTTCCGCCGCACTCCTCTCACTCAATGTGCCCTGCGAGACCGAAGTGCCGTAGCACCATGGGCCCATGACGCAGATCGACACCTCGGTGCCGCACTCGGCCCGGATCTGGAACTACTGGCTGGGCGGCAAGGACAACTACCCGGTGGACGAGGCGGCCGGTGACGCCTACACCGCCGTGTTCCCGGGCATCGTCACCATCGCCCGCGGCAGCCGCGCCTTCCTCGGCCGCACCATCCGCCACCTCGTCCAGGAGGCGGGCGTACGACAGTTCCTCGACGTCGGCACCGGCCTGCCCACCGTCGACAACACCCATGAGGTGGCCCAGCGCCTGGCCCCCGAGTCGCGTGTCGTCTACGTCGACAACGACCCCCTGGTCCTCGCGCACGCCCGCGCCCTGCTCACCTCCACACCGGAGGGCGCGACGGCGTACGAGCCCATCAGCCTCTACGAGCCGGAGCGCATCATCGAGGCGGCCGGGAAGACCCTCGACCTCACCCGCCCCACCGCCCTGATCCTCAGCGGCATCCTGGGCCACGTGTCCGACTACGACGAGGCCCGCGACCTCGTCCGCCGCCTCCTGGCCGGTCTGCCCTCCGGCAGCTTCCTCTCCCTCAACGAGGGCTCCCGCGGCACCGACCCGGCCTACGAGCGGGCCCAGGACGCCTACAACGAGACCGGCGCCGTCCCCTACTTCCTGCGGCCCGTCGAGCGGATCGAGGCCTTCTTCGAGGGCCTGGAACTGGTGGAACCGGGTGTGGTCTCGGTACCGCTGTGGCACCCCGAGCCGGGCGCGTCCACGGAGGCGATCGGCCAGCACGGCGGTCTCGGCCGCAAGCCCTGACCCGCCCCCCCGGCACGGGAAAACCCCCGCGAGTCATGTCCTCGCGGGGGCTTCCTTCAATCCGCCTGCCAGGTGAAGGGTGAGAAGACGATCACGAGGCAGGACGCTTCATACGGCCTCAGGGGGCCAGCAGCAGCACATCCGCGCGGGACTTGGCGGCCTCGTAACGCCGGGCCACGTCCTGCCAGTTGACGACCTGCCACATCGCCTCGATGAAGTCGACCTTCTGGTTCTTGTACTGCAGATAGAAGGCGTGCTCCCAGGCGTCGAACACGAGGATCGGGGTGGCGCCCTGGCCGACATTGCCCTGGTGGTCGTAGACCTGCTCCACGATCAGCCGCCCGCTCAGCGGCTCATAGGCCAGCACACCCCAGCCCGAGCCCTGCGTGGTCGCGGAGGCCTTGGTGAGCTGCGCCTTGAAGCCCGCGTAGGAACCGAAGGACTCGATGATCGCGTCCGCCAGGTCCCCCACACCGTCCGCGGCCAGCGGCTCCCCGCCACCGTCCTTCGGGCCGGTCATGTTCTGCCAGTAGATGCTGTGCAGGATGTGCCCGGACAGATGGAAGGCCAGATTCTTCTCCAGCCCGTTGATCGCCCCCCACGTCTCCTTGTCCCGCGCCTCGGCGAGCTGCTCCAGCGTGTCGTTCGCACCCTTCACATAGGCCGCGTGGTGCTTGTCGTGATGCAGCTCGATGATCTCGGGGCTGATCACGGGGGCGAGCGCGGAGTAGTCGTAGGGGAGCTCGGGCAGCGTGTAGACGGGCATGGTGGGGAACCCTCCGGACCTCTTATTGCAATGCGCTTGCAACTGCACGCTAGCAGCAGGATGGCGACGGTGGGTGCCCAGGGCACAGGAAAGGCCCCCGCTTGTGTCGCGGGGGCCTTCACCAGGGGATTCCTGCTGCCGGGGTTACTGCCGGGAGCGCGCCTTCTGCCACCCGTACCCGACGGCCGCCAGCACCAGTGTCATCGCGCCCGTCGAGTACAGCTGCACCCGCGTGTCCGCTTCCCGCGCCATCAGGACGAAGACCGTGGCCATACCGGCCAGGGCGACCCACGTCAGCCACGGGAAGGCCCACATCCGTACGGCCAGCTTCTCCGGCGCCTCGCGCTCCAGCCGGCGGCGCAGACGCAGCTGCGAGACGGCGATGAAGATCCAGACGACCAGGATGACCGCGCCGATCATGTTCAGCAGCCAGGCGAAGACGTCGTTCGGCCGCCAGTAGCTCAGCAGCACGCACAGGAAGCCGAAGACGGAGGAGGCCAGTACGGCGATCCGCGGCACTCCGCCCGAGACCCGGCCCAGCACCTTCGGGCCCTGGCCCCGCTGCACCAGCGAGTAGCCGATGCGGGAGGCGCCGTAGACGTTGGCGTTCATGGCGGACAGCAGGGCCACCAGCACGACGACGTTCATCAGCTGCCCGGCGCCGGGGATGCCCAGCTCGTCCAGGGCGGCGACGTACGGGCCCTTCTCGACGACCTCCTCGGAGTCCCAGGGGACCAGGGTGACGATGACGGCCATCGAGCCGATGTAGAACAGCGCGATGCGCCACATCGCCGTACGGACCGCGCTCGCCACGCCCTGGACGGGGTTCTCCGACTCGGCCGCCGCGATGGTGACCGTCTCCAGGCCGCCGTAGGCGAAGACCGAGGCGAGCAGGCCGATGACCAGGCCCTCACCGCCGTTCGGCATGAAGTCGGTGAGGTGGCTCGCGCCCGGCGAGTCCGTGCCGGGCAGGACACCGGCGATCGCCAGGACGCCGAGCACCAGGAACAGGGTGATCGCGCCGACCTTCAGCGCCGCGAACCAGAACTCGAACTCGCCGAAGTTCTTCACCGCCGCGAGGTTCGTGCCGCAGAAGACGACCATGAACAGCGCCACCCACGCCCACTCGGGGGTGCCCGGCAGCCAGCCGCTGACGATCTTCGCGGCGCCGATGCCCTCCAGGCCGACGGCCGTACAGAGGAGGACCCAGAACGCCCACCCGACGGTGAACCCGGCCCAGGGGCCGAACGCCCGCTCCGCGTGCGCCGAGAACGAGCCCGACGAGGGATACGCGGCCGACATCTCGCCGAGCATCCGCATCACCAGCATCACGAGGAGACCGGAGAGGGCGTAGGCGACCACGATCGACGGACCGGCCGCGGCGATACCCGCACCGGAGCCGACGAACAGACCGGCGCCGATCACCCCGCCGAGGGCGATCATCGACAGGTGGCGCTGCTTCAGGCCATGGGTGAGGGAGGCGTCGTCCGTGCTGGGCGGCGTCCCGGTGGTGGTGCTGGGCATGGGCGCGGCTCGTCCAATGCGTGAGAGGCGTAAGAGGGCAAAAACGCCGCCAGTCTGTGCGGTCCCCGAGCCCGGGAGGGAGGGGTGTCCAGCATGCGGACACCTGGAACGCGCGCCGTGAGGCCCCGGGAACGGAGGGTGGACACCCGTCGCGGAAGCCGTCGGGAACAGCCCTGGCGGGCATTTGGCGAAACCCTACAGTCCGCTTCACCGCCGAGTCCGTGATCGAAACCTCGCTGCCAGCGTGACCGGTATCACGTCGACCTCGGTGTAACGCTCACCCTTTGTCAGGAGCCAACCAACCGTACGTTCGCGCCTTTGTCGATCGCTGACGGTGATCAGGGCGAGGGCGCTGGGATAGCGTCACCGTGTCCCGACCGACCCTCACCCTCGCGGAGTCCCCATGAGCACCGCCGCAGCCGTCCCCGTTCGCACCGGGCAGGTCCTCGCCGACCTGCTTCCCGCCTCTCGTGTCCGGGACGTGGCCCTCGTGCTCGGCGGCGCCGCGCTCACCGGCCTCGCCGCACAGATCTCGGTGCCCGTGCCGGGCTCCCCGGTGCCGGTGACGGGCCAGACCTTCGCCGCGCTGCTCGTCGGCACCTCCCTCGGCGCCGGCCGGGGCCTCTTCGCGCTCGCGCTCTACGCCGTGGCGGGCATCGCCGGTGTGCCGTGGTTCGCGCAGGGCACCTCGGGCATCGCCCCCTCCTTCGGCTACATCCTCGGCATGATCCTCGCCGCCACCGTCGTGGGCGCCCTGGCCCGCCGCGGTGCCGACCGCTCGATGCTGCGCATGGCGGGCACGATGCTGGTGGGTGAGGCGATCATCTACGCCATCGGCGTGCCCTACCTGGCCCTCTCCACCGGCATGTCCGCCAGTGCCGCGATCGCGGCCGGCCTCACGCCGTTCCTGATCGGCGACGCGCTGAAGGCGGCGCTGGCGATGGGGGCGCTGCCGACGGCCTGGAAGTTCGCCGACAAGGGCTGACACGCGACGGTCGCGGCCGACGTATCGGTCGCGCACGAGAGGCTCGCCGGGTTTCCCACAACCCGGCGAGCCTCTCGTGTGTCATGGCACCGAACTTCCGCCGCCGTCGCGGCCGGTTCAGCTCTCCTGACGCCCCGGCACCCGCTGCCGGGACCACCACATTCCGGCCGCGCCCGCCGCGAGGAGCGCCGCACCGGCCGCGCCCAGCGGCAGCACCTCACGCGCCGAGCCGGTCTCCGCCAGCTCCTTGCCGCCGGGGGACTCCTTGTCACCCGGGGACTCCTTGCCGCCCGGCGACACCGGCTTGTTGTCGGTGCCGAGCAGCAGGGGCGTGGCCGGGGCGTCCGGCGAGGGGTTGTTCGTGCCGAACGGCACCGGGCCCTGCTGCCAGAACGTCTTCTTGCCGTCGGCGGTCTGGACGGGCAGACAGATCTTTCCGGCCTTGCTCAGGTCGTACGTCGCGTCGACGGCGTACGACTTCGACTTACCGGCCGCGAGATTGTCGAGGGCGCAGGCGAAACCGCTGTTCGAACCCTCCGGAAGGCCGTTCTCGGGTATCGCGGAACAGCCCTCGACGTTCTTGACCACAAGCCCGTCGAATCCGACGACCAACAGCCTGATCTTCCCGCTGTCCTTGCTCCCCTCGTTCTTCACGGTGGCGGTAATGGCCGTCTTTTTCGAACCGTTGTCGACCGAGATCTTCTCAGGCAGCGTCGTGGTGAGCTTCACGCCCGCCGGTGCCGCGTCAACTGCCTTTCCCCCCTTGCTGCTCGCGGGCCCTCCGTCCTCCGCCCCGGCTGTGCCGGACAGGATCAGCACCGCCGAGAATGATGCCGCGACCAGCGGCCCCACGACCACGGCCGTACGACGAGAACTCATGTTCGCCCCCCTTGTGTCCCCCTGGCTGCGCCTGAATTCGCAGCACTGAAAGAGGTACCACAAAATTTCGCCGCACTATCCTGGTACGGCGCGAAGTGTGACCGTTGTGTTTCACTGGAGGCGGTCGCGGCGTCGTGGAGGGGGTGCAGCGGATTGCCGGGGAATGCGAATAGCGGCGGTGTTCCAGGGATATTGGTGACGGGGCGCTATCGGTTGGTCGAAAGTATCGGCCAGGGGGGAATGGGGCGGGTGTGGCGAGCCGCCGACGAAATACTCGACCGGCCCGTTGCCGTCAAGGAAATGCGGATCGACGGTCTCGACGCGGAGGACAACAGGACGCGCCGCGAACGCACCCTGCGCGAGGCCAGGGCCACCGCCCGCATCGACCATCCCAACGTCGTACGGGTCTACGACGTGGTCGACGAGGGTGAACGCCTGTGGATCGTCATGGAGTTGGTGGCCGGCCGCTCCCTCGAACGGATCCTCGCGGAGGACGGCCCCCTGAGCCCCTGCGAGACGGCCCGCATCGGCCTCGGCCTGGTCGCGGCGCTACGGCAGGTGCACGCGCGGGGCGTCCTGCACCGGGACATCAAGCCGGGGAACGTCCTCGTGGAGAACGCGGCCGGAACAGCCGGACCGGGCGGACCGGGACGTCGCGGGGGCACGGTTTCCGGCCAGGCCCCGGGCGGGGGCTCCTACGAACGGCGGGTCGTCCTCACGGACTTCGGCATCGCCGCGATCCAGGACGCCAAGGCGCTCACGATGGTCGGGATGCTGGTCGGCTCGCCCGACTACATGGCCCCCGAGCGCATCTCCGGCCGCCCCCAGGGCCCGCCCTCCGACAACTGGTCCCTCGGCGCGACCCTCTGCGCGGCCCTGGGCGGCCGCTCCCCCTTCTCCCGCGACACCACGCTGGCCACCCTGCACGCGGTCCTCTACGAGGAGCCCGAACTCCCCGCCGCCTCGGGCCCGTTGCGCGACATCCTGACGGCCCTCCTGGAAAAGGAACCGTCGACCCGCCCGACCCTGGAGGACCTGGAAACGGCCCTGGAGGCGGTGGCGTTCCCGGTGCCCACGCCGACGGTGTCGGTGGGGTGGGGAGCGGCGGGCGCGGCCGGCCTTGCGGAGACCTTGGGGGGAGGGGGACTTGAGCAGGGGTTGCAGGAGAGGGGAGGGGAGCCGGAGCAGGGAGCCGTTGATCCGGGGCGGGACCGGGTACCGGAGCGGGTACCGGAGCGGGGCGAGCCGGGGCCGGACCTCGACACGGAATCGGAACCGGCATCCGAGAAGAACCAGCAACCCGCCCCGGAACCGGCACTGGAACCGGCACCGGAACCGGCACCCCGGACATCGGCACCGGAACCGGCACCCCGGACATCGGCCCCGACGGCGACCCCGCCACCCCTCACGACCCCCACCCCACATCAACCACCCACCCCGGCCCCCGCGCAAGCCGCACCCCAGGACCCCCGCCAACCGGCCCCCGCCCCCGCCCCCACCCCCGTCCTGGACGCGACACCACTTCAACCCCACAACCACCACCCCACAGCCGAGGCCACCACCGCTCCCACCAGGGAAGCCGCCGCACAGGCACAGCCCCACGCGGCACCCCGCCCCGACAGCCGCGCCACCACCATCCCTCGCCCGGGCCCCGTCTCCCTCACCCGCGCACAGGCGGCAACCGAGTGCCGCCCCCACCCCATGCCGCCGGGCGAACTCCCCGGCCCCGCCGTCCCGGCCGTGTCCCGCCCCCGCGCAGGTCACCGCCGTAGGATGCTCGCCGCCGCGGCGGCCACGGTCGCGACGGCCGGTGTCGTCGTGGGGATCATCCTGGCGACGTCGTCCGGCACCCCGGACGACGACACCCGCGCGGGCTCGTCAGCCTCCGCACCCCCCACCACGACGTCCGCCCCTTCCCCCACATCCACCGTCGAGGGCACCTCCCGGCCGCAGAGCCTGCCGCCGGGCACCCGCCGGGAGGCCGGTGGGTTCGCCTGGGCGACTCCGGAGGGCTGGCGGCGGGACGTGAAGACGGGCGCGGAGGTGCACTACACCTCCCCGGACGGCACCCAGGAACTGGTCGGCAAGTCCGCCCTGGCCCGCGGCGACCTTCTGAAGACCTGGCAGACCTCGGAGCGCAACGCCCACCAGGGCCAGGACTACAGCAAGGTCCGCCTGGAGGAGACGACATTCCGCGGCCACCCGGCGGTGATCTGGGAGTACACCTTCACGCTGGAGGGCGTCCGCTGGCACGCCCGTCTGCTCGGCTTCAACGTCGGCGGAAAGTCGTACCAGATCAACACCTGGTACCAGTCAGGGATCGAGGAGGAGGCTCTGAGCACGTACGAGAAGGTCAAGGACAGCTTCACGGTGCTGTAGAGGGCGAGAGGGCGAGAGGGCGCGAAAAAAGGGGCCTGCGGTGCGCGTCCTGAAAGAAGGAACACGCACCGCAGGCCCCACAAGATGAACGGGCGAGCGCCCGCCGGTCGGCGTCAGCCGGCCGAGACCTCGTCCCGGCCCTGCTCCGGAACCTTGGCCTGCGCGACGTCGGCGTCCCGCGAGCCGCGGCCCCTGTGCTTCACGAAGGCGATGGCGAGCACCACGGCCGCGACGAGCAGCGACAGCAGGATCGTCCTGCGGCCGTCGTGCTCGGTGTCGGTGAGCATGTAGCCGAGGATGAAGACGATCAGTCCGGCCGTCGCGTAGGTCAGATACGGGTACAGCCACATCTTGACCACGAGCTTCTCCGGCGCCTCCGCCTGGATGATCTTCCGCATCCGCAGCTGGGAGAAGCAGATCACCAGCCACACGAACAGGGCGACCGCGCCACTGGAGTTCACCAGGAAGAGGAAGACGGAGTCCGGGAACTTGTAGTTGAAGAAGACGGCGACGAAGCCGAACGCGACGGAGGCGAGAATCGCCGTCCGGGGCACGCCGTTGCCGGTCGTGCGGGCGAAGGACTTCGGCGCGTCGCCGCGCTGGCCGAGGGAGAAGGCCATGCGGGAGGCGGTGTAGAGACCGGAGTTGAGACAGGACAGCACCGAGGTCAGCACGATGAAGTTCATGATCTGACCGGCGTGCGGAATGCCCAGGGAGTCGAGCGCGGCGACGTAGGAGCCGTCGTCGGTGATGGACTTGCTGTCCCACGGGAGCAGGGCCACCACGACGAAGATCGAGCCGAGGTAGAAGACGGCGACACGCCAGATGATGCTGTTGGTGGCCTTGGTGACGGCCTGCTGCGGGTTCTCGGACTCGCCGGCGGCCAGGGTGGCGATCTCGCTGCCCATGAAGGAGAAGACGACGAGCAGCACACCGGTGAGGATCGCGCCCGCGCCATGGGGCAGGAAGCCGCCGTGCTGGGTGAGGTTGCTCAACCCGGCCTGCTCACTGTCCACGCCGGGCAGCAGCCCGAAGACGGCGAGCCCGCCGATGACGATGAACGCGGCGATCGCGACGACCTTGATCCCCGCGAACCAGAACTCGAACTCGCCGTACGACCCGACGGAGACCAGGTTGGTCGCGGTGAGCACCAGCATCACGATCAGGGCCCAGGCCCACTGCGGCACGGCCGGGATCCAGCCCTCCAGGATCACGGCACCGGCGGTCGCCTCGACCGCGAGCACCACGACCCAGAAGAACCAGTACAGCCAGCCGATGGAGAAACCGGCCCAGGGACCGAGCGCCCGGTCGGCGTGCGCGGAGAAGGAACCCGAGGTCGGGTTGGCGGCGGACATCTCACCGAGCATCCGCATCACCAGCACCACGAGCGTGCCGACGAGGGCGTACGACAGGAGAATGCCGGGGCCTGCGGTGGCGATACCGGAGCTGGACCCCACGAAGAGTCCGGCTCCGATGACGCCACCGATGGCGATCATCGAAAGATGCCGGTTCTTGAGCCCGGCCTGCAGTCCGGAGCTGCCGTCCGGCCCGCCGGGTTCTCCGGGGCCTCCGGGGTCGTTTCCGGTCGTCTTCAGTGTCGGCTGCGAGGTCATGGAACGGATTTCCTTTGCGCCGGGGAGCTGTTCTTCCGTACGGAGCCGCACGAGCTGTACGACGGGGGGTGTGTCGCGGCATGACGGTGTACGGGTCCTCGTACGAGCGGGTGTACGAGCCGGTCCAGTGAATCTGAGGCGAACGTTTTCGAGAACCTTTGAATCCAGATTGTTACTTGAGGTTTTCCTGAGGTTCCGTAATGCGGCTCACATTCGCCTCACGTTTTCATGAGCGCCACCCCGCGCGCCTTCCCCGAAACACCCGTGTCACACTCATCCCATGCGCGTGTACCTCGGCTCGGACCATGCCGGCTACGAACTCAAGAACCACCTCGTCGACTGGCTGAAGGCGGCGGGTCACGACCCCGTCGACTGTGGCCCGCACATCTACGACGCCCAGGACGACTACCCGCCCTTCTGCCTCCGCGCAGCGGAGCGCACGGCCGCGGACCCCGACGCCCTCGGCGTCGTCATCGGCGGTTCCGGCAACGGCGAGCAGATCGCCGCGAACAAGGTCAAGGGCGTCCGAGCGGCCCTCGCCTGGAGCGCGGAGACGGCGGCCCTCGGCCGCCAGCACAACAACGCCAACGTCGTCGCCGTCGGCGCGCGCATGCACTCCCAGGACGAGGCGACGGCCTTCGTCGAGACGTTCCTCGCGACCCCGTTCTCCGGTGACGAACGTCACATCCGCCGCATCGACATGCTCGCCGAGTACGAGACGACCGGAGCCCTCCCCCCAATCCCGCCGCACCACCCCCAGCAGGGCCCGGACGCCTGAGCACCTGACCCCGGCCCCCGATGCCCAGGTGGGATCGCCCCCAACCTGCGGCTTCGAACCAGGGATGACGGCCGGGCCCTGAACGCTTCCGCCTCGGGCATGGCTGCGGGCACGCTGCGATAGCAGGGCTGAGTCGTTCGCAGGCCCAGGGCCCGGGCCCGCGCGGGGCACGGGCCCCAGCCGCCTGGTGGGCGAGGCCCTGGGGTGCAGGGACGCAGTCCCATGGGGTAACCCTGCGGGGTGTAGGGACGCAGTCCCACGGGGTGCAGGGGCGGAGCCCCGCGAGGGGTGCAGGGGACGCAGTCCCCGCTGGGGTCCGGGGCGGAGCCCCGATGCCTTTCGACCTCAGCCCCTTGGCCAACTGCTTCGGGCGGGTGGGTGGGCAAGCCCCCTGCGAGGGGTGCAGGGGACGCAGTCCCTGCCGGGGTCCGGGCGGAGCCCCGATACCTTTCGACCTCAGCCCCTTGGCCAACCGATTCGGGTGGGTGGCTGGGAAGGCCCCCGCGACGGGCGCAGAGGACGCCGTCCCCGCCGGGGCGCGGGGCGGAGCCCCGAGGGTCCAGCCTCTTGACCGACCGAGTCGGGCGGGCGGGTGGGCGAAGGCAACGATCACAGGGAGAACCCGTGCCAGAAGGCCACACCATCCACCGCCTGGCCCAGGACTACGCCGCCGCCTTCCTCGGCACCACCCCCGACACCACCAGCCCTCAGGGCAAGTTCACCGACGCCGCCTCAATCCTCACCGGCACGGAACTCACCCACACCGAGGCCCACGGCAAACACCTCTTCCTCGGCTTCCGCGACACCGACTGGATCCACATCCACCTCGGCCTCTTCGGCAAGGTCACCTTCGGCCCGGCCCCCGCACCCCCACCCACCGACACGGTCCGCCTCCGCCTCGCGAACGACACCGCGTACGTGGACCTCCGCGGCCCCACCACCTGCGCCCTGATCACACCCCCGGAGAAGCAGGCGATACACGACCGTCTCGGCCCCGACCCCCTCCGCGACGACGCCGACCCGGACACCGCGTACCGCCGTATCGCCCGCAGCCGTACGACGATCGCCGCCCTCCTCATGGACCAGAAGATCATCGCGGGCGTAGGAAACGTCTACCGCGCGGAGGTCCTCTTCCGGCACCGCATCGACCCGTACCGCCCCGGCAAGGACCTCACCCCACCCGAGTGGCACGCGATCTGGACCGACCTGGTCGGCCTCATGCACGAGGGCGTCCGCAACAACCGCATCGACACCGTCCGCCCGGAACACACCCCGGAGGCGATGGGCCGACCACCCCGCGTGGACGACCACGGCGGCGAGGTGTACGTCTACCGCAGGGCCAACCAGCCCTGCCACCTCTGCGGCCACACCATCCGCACCGCCGACATGGCCGCCCGCAACCTCTTCTGGTGCCCCACCTGCCAAAACCGCCCCTGAGGAACAGGAACGGGAACAGGAACCCCAACCTCAGAAGCCCAACGTCAGAAGCCCAACCTCAGAAGCCGTACGGCAACCACGGCTCAACCCCACCCGCCCCGAACCCCAACGACGCCTCCGCCAACGCCCCCCGCCGTACCTCCCGCACCCGCCCCGCCGCCCCCAACGAGCCCAGCGACACACCCCCGAGATACGCCGCACTCAACTCCCGTACGGACAGGGCGACATCAGCCGCATCCACAGTACGCTCGCACGACGCCCCCTTCGCATCCCCGCTGAGCCGCCAACGCCCGGCGTTCCAGGGACAGAACGCGTCCTCCACCTCGAACACCACGTCCACCGGCGCCTGATACGTCCGCGCCTCCAGCGCGGCCCCCAGCTCCACCGGCCGTACGTACAGCGAATCCCGCAACCACGGCCTGCACCGCCGGATGTCCGACACCCAGTTCCGCCACGCGTCGTCCACCGGCCGCCCCCGCCCCCGCACCACCAGCGACGACGTCAGGTCGATCCCGAACAGGAACCGCCACAGCGCCGCGTCCGCCGCGGGGTCCAGCGCGGCCGATTCCTCCAGGATCACCGTGCCCTCGGGCCCGGCCGTCTCCCAGCCCGGCTTGACGCGATACCGCGCGTACCCGACCGTCTCGCCGTCCCGCTCGGCGAGGACGCACTGCAGCGGCGACGCCCCCTCCCGGTCGCTCTCCGGATCGAGCAGCCCGAGCCGCTCCCACCCGGGCTGATGCGTCAGCATCCCGGGCCGCGCCGGAACCAGCCGGGCGTACACCGCCTCGCACACATCGAGGACAGCGGCGGGATCCGCGTACCGCACCCGTACGTCATCCGTACCCGCCGGCAGCGACGTGAGCCGCACCCGGGTCGTATCGATCTCGGCGTTCAACTGGAAGGTGGCGCACGCGTATCCGAACCGGCCGTAGATCGCCGGCTCGGACGCCGTGAGCACGGCCAGCGGCTCACCCCAGGCCCGGACGTCGTCGAGCTGCCGCCGCATCATCGAGGTCAGAACCCCGCGCCGGCGATGCGTCGCGGCCACGCTGACCATGGTGACGCCCGCGGCCGGCACCGAGGCGCCGCCGGGCACCGTGAGCCGGAAGCTGAACGCCCCGGCCGTCCCCACACACTCGTCCCCGTCCCACGCACCGAGTGAACGGTCGACCTCGGTCAGCGAGTTCCACAACTCCCGTTCCTCGGCGGACTCCGGCACCCCGCCGAAGCCCCGGATCAGAGTGTCGTACCACTTGTCCCAATCGTCCCGCCGTAGTACCCGCAGCTCGGCCGCGGACCCGGTCGCGTCAGTCGCCATGGACCATGCCTACCAGGGCAATGCGGGACGAGCGAGCAAATTTCTCCCAGGCGGCGGCGGGACGGCGCGCGGTGAAGTTGACTGTGAAGTCGGCCCTCGGACGGGGGACAAGTAGGACCTCCCGTGCCAAGGGGCTGGTCCGATGGATAGGGTCCCGAACTAATGGCATCAGGACGAGAGCGGCGCGCGGAAGCCGACACGTTCACGGCCCGGTTGAAGAAGCAGTGGCACCGGGCCCGCGTCGGCGTGCGCCGAGCCGCCGTGGACTACTTCCGCGGCGACGGCTCGGACTGGATCGCCCTGGCCGGTCTGCTCCTGACCGTTCCCCTGATCGCGGCGGCCACACTGGCGAACTCGGTGTGGTTCTCACCGGCCGCGCTCGTCCTGCCCGTCGTCGTGGGCGGCCTGCTGCTGCGCCCGGCCAGCCTGCTCGGCCTGTACGCGGCGGCGGCCACGGCGCTGATCGTGGAGTCGGTGCAACTGGGCCCGTACACGGAGGGGCCCTCCAGGGTCACTCCGGGCATCGTGCTCGTGGTCGCGGCTTGCGGTTTCTTCGGGCTGCTGCTGGCCCAGTTCCGCAGCCGCGTCGGTGTGCCCTGGCGGCGCGGCGGCACCATGCTCTTCGACCTGCGCGAACGCATCCGGGTGCAGAGCCAGCTCCCCGACCTCCCGGGCGGCTGGCACCAGGAGATGGCGCTGCGCCCCGCGGGCGGCCAGTCCTTCTCGGGCGACTTCGTCGTCGCGGCCCGCACCAACGGCGGCCGTACGCTCGAGGTCGTCCTCACCGACGTCTCCGGCAAGGGCATGGACGCCGGCTCCCGCGCGCTGCTGCTGTCCGGCGCGTTCGGCGGCCTGCTGGGCTCCCTCCCGCCGCACGCCTTCCTCCCCGCCGCGAACGGCTATCTGCTCCGCCAGGACTGGGACGAGGGCTTCGCCACCTCCATCCACCTGGTCCTCGACCTGGACTCCGGCGACTACGAGCTCTACTCCGCCGGCCATCCGCCGGGCCTGCAGCTCAGCGCCGGCACCGGACGCTGGGAGGAGAAGGCCGCAGAGGGCCCGCTCCTCGGCGTCTACGACGGCGCCCAGTTCGACCCCGTCAAGGGCTCACTGCGCCCGGGCGACGTCCTGATGCTCTTCACGGACGGCCTCGTGGAGACCTCCGACCGCGACATCGTCGAGGGCATCGACCGCCTCACCGGCGAAGCCGACCGCTACGTCGCCGGCGGCTTCCACGGCGCCGCCTGGCACCTCATCGAAGCGGTCGCCAAGGACGTCAACGACGACCGAGCCCTCCTCCTGATCTGCCGAGAGGGCCCGACAGCGACGTCCGCCCTCCGCTGAGGTGGGGTTTTCCCCAGGTCGGTTCGGCGGTCGTCCTCATGGTCCGCGCACCCTCCGTCTCCGTACGTTCGAGACATCGCCTGCGAACGGCGCACGGCGAGCGAGCGACACGGGATCGGAAGGACAGACATGGCAGGGGACTGGGCCGTAGAACTGCACGGCGTCCGCAAGCACTACGGCCGCGGCCGCACCGCCGTCCACGCCCTGCGCGGCATCGACCTCACACTCCGGCACGGCAGTTACACCGCGGTGATGGGCCCCTCCGGCTCCGGCAAGTCCACCTTCCTCCAGTGCGCGGCGGGCCTCGACCGCCCCACGGCGGGCGCGGTCCGCCTGGGCGGCACGGAGATCACCGGCATGAAGGAGAACAAGCTCACCGCCCTGCGCCGCACCCGCATCGGCTTCGTCTTCCAAGCCTTCAACCTCCTGCCGTCCCTCACGGTCGAGCAGAACGTCGTCCTCCCGATGCGCCTGGCCGGCCACCGAGCCGACGGCCGTCGCGCCGCCGAGGTCCTGGACCGGGTCGGCCTCGCGGACAAGGCCCGGCGCCGTCCGGGTCAGCTCTCCGGAGGCCAGCAGCAGTGCGTGGCCATCGCCCGCGCCCTGGTCACAAGGCCCGATGTCGTCTTCGCGGACGAGCCGACCGGCGCCCTGGACACCACCACGGCCGCCGAGATCCTCGCCCTGCTCCGCCGGTCCGTCGACACCCAGGGCGCCACGGTCGTCATGGTCACCCACGACCCGGCCGCAGCCGCCTGGGCGGACCGTGTCCTGTTCCTGGCCGACGGCGAGATCATCGACCACCTCGACCGCGAAGGGGCCGGTCTCGCCGGCGCCCCTCCCGCCCGCACCCACGTCGACCGCATCGCCGCCCGGATGACCTCGCTGACCGCGGCGCCCACCTTTGAGGAAGCGGCGGCCTGATGTTCCTCCCCAACGGCCTCGCCCGCGCGGCCCTCCGCTTCCGGCCCGCCGCGTTCGTCGGCACGTTCGTCGCCCTGATGCTGGCCGCGACGATCGTGTCGGCCTGCGGCATCCTGCTGGAGACGGGAGTCCGCGCCGAGGTCCCGCCCCGGCGCTACGCGCAGGTCCCTGTTGTGGCCGCCGCAGAGCAGTGGGCCGGGAAGCCGGACACGGGCGCTGTCGTGCCGGACCGGGCCCGCCTCGACGACTCCCTGGTGGCGAAGGCCGCAGCGGTGCCCGGGGCGCGCACGGCGATCCCCGACGTCACCTTCCCCGTACTCACCCCCGAGGCCACGCTCACCGCCCACGGCTGGGGCTCCACCGCCTTCACCGGCGAACGCCTCACCGCCGGACGCGCCCCCGGCCCCGGCGAGGTCGTCCTCGCCCGGGGCCCACGCGCCTCCGTCGGCGACTCCGTCACCCTCACCACCCCGGAGGGCGCCCGCACCTACCGCGTCTCCGGAACCACCGCCGCCACGGACACGGCGAACCCCACCGTCTGGTTCGCAGACGCCGAAGCCGTACGCGTCTCCGGACACCCCCACCGCGTCGACACCATCGCCGTCCTGCCCGAGCCCGGCATCAGCACCGGAACCCTCGAATCCAGGGTCGCCCACGCCCTGGGCGCCAGGGCCGAGGTCCACACCGGCGACGACCGGGGCGCCGTCGAGGACCCCCTCCTCACCGAGGCCAGGGAGGTCCTCACCGGAATCGGCGGTTCCTTCGGCGGCATCGCCACCCTGGTCGCCGTCTTCACCGCCGCCGGCACCGTCGCCCTCGCCGTGGGCCGACGGGCCCGCGAGTTCGCCCTGCTGCGCGCCATCGGCACCACCCCGCGCCAGATCCGCCGCACCGTCGCTACCGAGGCCCTGCTCGTCGCCCCGGTCGCGGGCGCGCTCGGCTGCCTGCCCGGGATCGCCCTGGCCGCCTGGTGGTTCGGCCAGTTGAAGGACAAGGGCGCCGTCCCGGAAGCCGTCGACCTCACCATCTCCTGGATCCCGCTCGTGGTCACGGCCGGGACGGTCCTCGTCACCGCCCTGCTCGCCGGATACGTCGCCGCGCACCGCGGTTCGCGCATCAAGCCCGGGCAGGCGCTCAGCGAGGCGTCCGTGGAACGGCTGAGCCCGGGCTGGATCCGCACCCCGCTCGGTGTGGCGGCAGCGGCCGGCGGCTGTGTGTGCGCGGGCCTGGCCGCCTCGGCGACCGGCGAGGACGCGGCCAACGCCGCCCTCGGTGTCGTCATGCTCTTCATGCTGGCCGTCGCGCTGCTGGGCCCCCTGGTGGCCCGCGCCTGCGCCGCCCTCTTCGGACTCCCGCTGCGCGGAGCCGGGGCCCCCGCCGCCCTCGCCGCGGCCAACTCCCGTACCAACGCCCGGCGTCTGACCTCCGCGATCACGCCGATCGTGCTCGCCATGGCGTTCTCCTCCGTCCTCGTCTTCCTGCACACCAGCGAGGACCGGGTCACCGGCGAACAGCAGCGGTCGGGCATCGTCGCCGACCGCGTCGTCACGGCAGACCAGGGCGCCCTGCCCCCGGACGCCCTGCGGCGCGTGGAACGGACCCCCGGCGTCACCGCCGCCGTCGGCCTGCTGAGGACATCCGTCCTGGTCCCGGCCACCGGCGTCCTGACCCCCGTCTCCGCGCAGGGCGTCACCGGCACCGCCCGCGCCCTGACCGCCGTACAGGACCTGGACGTCGAGCGCGGACAACTCACCCTGAAGCGAGGCGAGATAGCCCTCGACGCGTCCGTCGCCGACAACGCGAACGTCCGGGTCGGCGACCGCATCCGCGTCCACCTGCCCGACGGCACCCGGGCCACCCCGCTGGTGGCGGCGACGTACGGACGCGGCATGGGACTGTCCCAGGTCACCCTGAACCGCGCCGACCTGGCCCGCCACGTCAGCTCGTCCTTCGACACCGAACTGTGGGTCAAGGGCGGTACGGCGCAGGCACTCGCACCGCTCGGCCGTGTCCTGGAGCGCGCCGACTACACGACCGCCGCGTCCCTCGACCGGGAGCTCAACGGCTGGGCGAACCGCGTGATGGCGGCCGTACTCGGCGGCTTCGCGGCCGTGGCAGCCGTCAACACCCTGGTGATGACGGTCCTCGACCGCCGCGGCGAACTCGGCACGCTCCGCCTGCTCGGCTCCACCCGCCGTCAGGTGCTGCGCATGGTCCGCTGGGAAGCCCTCCTGGTCGCCGTCGCGGGCATCACGCTCGGCACGGCGATCGCCCTGGCCACGCTCGTCCCGATGATGCGGGGCCTGACGGGGCAGGGGCCGTACATACCCCCGCTGGTCTACGGCTCGTTCGCGGCCTCGATCCTCGTCCTCGGCGTGGCCGCCGCGACCCTGCCGGCCCGGGCGGCGCTGCGCGGGGAGACACTGGAGCGGTGACCGAGACACCCCGCACCCCGCTGACCCTGGCCCAGGTCGAGGCCACCGCCCGCGCCGCGCACGACGGCCAGACCGACAAGGCGGGACGGCCC
Source organism: Streptomyces koelreuteriae (assembly GCF_018604545.1). Taxonomy (GTDB): domain Bacteria; phylum Actinomycetota; class Actinomycetes; order Streptomycetales; family Streptomycetaceae; genus Streptomyces; species Streptomyces koelreuteriae. Next base: position 5,587,426 of record NZ_CP075896.1, read on the forward strand.
TACGCCGAACACCTGCGGGCTGTGGCCGAGGGAGTGCGGGACCGGGGCGGTGACGAGGACCAGATCGCGGCGGCCTGGCTGCACGACGCCGTCGAGGACGACGCCCTTTCGCTCCAGTGGCTGCGCGGGGCCGCGTTGAGCAGCCGGACGAAGGACATCGTCCTCGCGGTCACCAAGCGGGCGGGGGAGCCGCCCGAAGAGTACGCCGCGCGCATCCTCGCCACCCCCGGGGCGCTGCTCGTGAAGGAGGCGGACCTGGCGCACAACGCGGATCCGGAACGTCTCGCGGTCCTCGACGAGGCCACCCGCATGCGACTGGCCGAGAAGTACGCACGGATGCGCGCACTTCTCGGCCAGGGAGATGCGATCTGAAAGGCGCCTAGGCGTTGACCTTCTCGCGTTCCTTCTCGCGCTCGCGCCGCTCAGCACTCTGCCTCTCGCGCGCGACCTCGGCCGCGTCCTGCTTGAAGGCCCATGCCATCTTCGGCTCCATCGCGAACTTGAACATGCGCTGCACCGGCTTGGTGCACAGCGCCGTCACGACGGCGGCCGCGAGGACGGTCACGGTGATCTGGCCGGCCGGCTGGTGGAACCAGCTCGCCTCGAACCAGCCCTGGTAGTCGCCGGCCTTCACGAGGAAGCCGTGCAGCAGGTAGCCGTAGAGCGTGCCCGCGCCGAGCGCGGTGAACCACATGTGGCGGCGCGGCACCCAGGCGAAGAAGCAGGCGGTCAGCACCAGCGAGCAGCCGAACATCGCGAGGACCATGACCGGCCCGGCCCACCACGGCGCGCCCAGTTCCTGCGCGGCGTCACGGTGGTAGAACCACGCGGTGTTCATGCGCGGCACGGCCCACCAGCTGAAGGCGAGCGCGGCGGCGAACACGGGCACCGCGGCGATCCGCACCGAACGGGTGCGCACCATCTGGAAGTGCTCGGGCTTCATCACCAGGCCCAGCACGAAGAACGGCAGGAACTGCAGGACACGCTGCAGGTCCAGGTCGTCACCGATCTCCGGGGTGACGGTCGCCAGCATCGCGAGACCGAGCGCCAGCGGCAGCGGCCAGCGCACCATGTTCCAGATGGGGGTGGTCAGCCGCCAGATGAACAGCGCGACCAGGAACCAGGTCAGGTACCACGGGTCGAGGAGGCTGATGTCCTGACTCGGGTCGTCGTCGATCCACCGCTTGAAGAGCGGGTAGGCCGTCTCGAAGATGATGTACGGCACGGCCACGCCCGTGATCAGGCGCTTGAGCCGGTCCGGCCGCATGTCGAAACTGCGCGAGAAGTAGCCGGAGATGATGATGAACGCCGGCATGTGGAACGCGTAGACGAGCTGGTACGCCGCCTCGAGTATCCGGCTGTCGCCCTTGAGCGGTTCCCAGGCATGGCCCATGGCCACCAGCACGATCGCGAGGTACTTCGCGTTGTCGAAGAACGCGTCGCGCTGCTTGCCGTTCTGCTTCTTCTGGGGGCTCTGCGGCGAGCGCGGGCTCGGCACTCCGCCTGCCGGCGACTGTGCCGGGGGAAGTGGCGCCTTGCGGTCGCCGTTCGGTCGCAGCGAGTTCGTCACAGACCCTCCCACCAGGAACTCGGGGAGACGATCCGGGACCTCGCTGCGCTAGCGGGGGACGAGGCAGCGTGGAACATCTGAGGCACCCTAGCCTTCCCTGCGGCTATTCGTAAAACGCCGGACGTCATTCCTGGCTATTCGCTGTGGGTACCCCGGATTTCGGGTAGTTGACGTCACTGTCGGCGTGATGACCAACACATCTTCGGCGCCGAGTTACGCCCGTCACAGGTGCCCTGCTTGTCAGGATACTTCCGGACTAAGCAGTGCATAAGACCAGCAGGCGACTCCAGTGGAATGTCCGCTTCAGCGCTCTTCGGAAGCCTCTCCACAGGGTTGTTGAGGAGCCTTGGGCAGCAATTCGAATTAGCTGCGAACGCGTTGTGTGGAGACGGAAACGATCCACCCCAATTCCCTGTGCGGGTGGTACATCGAATTGCCGTACGAGTCCCTGCCGTCGGGTCCCCTCCCGCACGCGACCCACACAGGCCCGGACGACGGCCCGGACGACACGGGTGTGGTCGATGCGTCACCGGCCGCATAGCCCGGCCACGTTGGTGGCACGATGGTTCTGGCGGGGGTGTGCGCAGGCGCGCCCCCGGGCCGGGAGAGCGGACCGACCGAGGGTGTGATCAGTTGTGGCCATTTCACTGTCTGTGGTGCTGCTGTTGGCGATCATCCTTGTGGTGTTGCTGAGAGGGGGATCCATCAAGGCGGGCCCCGCGATCGTGGCGGTCCTCTTCGGCTTCTTCCTCGCCTCGACCGGCATGGCCCCGTCCATCCAGCGCTTCCTCAACTCGATAGCGGAGACGGTCAACTCCATCAGCTTCTGACCGGGCCGCCGCCGCGGGCCCTGGAGACGTGCGGCTACTCTCCTCCCGACGGGACGGTGCGTGACGGGGGGAGCGTACGAGGATGGCGCTGCGCGATTCCGACCCCTCGGAGGTGGGCGGCTACCGCATCGAGGACCGCCTCGGCTCCGGCGGCATGGGTGTGGTCTACCTGGCCCGCTCCGCCTCCGGCCGCCGCCTCGCCGTCAAGGTGGTGCACGGCCAGTACGCCGACGACGACGAGTTCCGCGCCCGTTTCCGCCGCGAGGTGGCCGCGGCCCGCCAGGTCAGCGGTGCCTTCACCGCGCCCGTCGTGGACGCCGGCGCCGACGCGTCGCGCCCCTGGATGGCCACGCTCTACATCCCGGGAGCGGACCTCGGCACCCACGTCCGCGAGCACGGCCCGCTCTCCGTGCCCCGATTGCGTGAACTCGCCGCCGGCCTCGCCGAGGCGCTGCGCGACATCCACCGCGCCGGAGTCGTCCACCGCGATCTGAAGCCGGCCAATGTGATGCTCGCCGAGGACGGCCCCCGCGTCATCGACTTCGGCATCTCCCGCGCCGCCGAGTTCGCCGCCGCCGACGTCCTCACCCAGACCGGCCGCGTCATGGGCACCCCGCCCTTCATGTCACCGGAGCAGTTCTCCTCCCCGCAGGACGTCGGCCCGGCGGCCGACATCTTCTCCCTCGGCTCGGTCCTCACCTACGCCGCCACCCGCCGCGGCCCCTTCGACAGCCCGAGCCCCTACGAGACGGCCGTCCGGGTCGTCGAGGGCGAACCGGTCCTCGACGGCGTACCGGACGAGCTGCTCCCCTTCGTACGCCTCTGCCTGGAGAAGCACCCCAAGTCCCGCGTGACCGCCGACGAACTCCTGACCCTGCTGCGCGACGGAGGCCCGATCGCCCCGCGCCCGGCCACCGAGGAATCGATCCCGCTCCCGTCCCGGCCTGCCCCTGCCACTTCGCCGCAGCGCGACACCCCGATCGCCGACCCGCCGCCCGAGCCCACCGCGCCGCGCGGCGGCCGAAGACGCCGCTACCTCCTCGCCGCGGCGGCCGGGACGGCCGTGGCCGCCGTCCTCGCCGCCACCACCGTGGTCCTCTCCGGCGCCCTCTCCCGCGACAGCGATCCCGGCCCCTCGGCCGCCGCCCGCAGCGACCTCCCCGACGGCTGGAAGCCCTGGGCCGCCGCCGCGAAGATCCCCAAGGGCAGCGAACGCGTCCTGGGCGGCGTCGGCAGCCCCCTCACCGGCTGCTCGGCCGTCGACACCTCCCTCGTGTGCGCCGGCTCCGGCCACATGGCCACCCGCTTCGCCCTCGCCGACGGCCGCACCACCTGGGCCCGGCCCGTCGACCCCACGCCCGACGGCTCCTCCGGCAGCGAGGGAGCGCTCATCGGCACCACCGACCACCACGTCTACGCCTACGAGTCCGAGGAGGGGGAGACGGCGGCCGGCCCCAGCTTCAGCTACACCGTGTACGCCCTGGCCGCCGACACCGGCAAGGAACTCTGGCGGACCCGGACCGGCGCCGGCGAGTCGGCGACCGTCCCCGACAGCACACAGAACGCCGCCACGGCCGTCCCCGAGGGCGTCGTCACCTTCTACGGCCCCGCGGGCGACCAGTACGCCCTGCTCGACGCCGAGACCGGCGACGTCCGCTGGAAACGCCCGAAGCCGGACTCCCCGGCCGACTGCCTGCTGCGCTCCGCGGCCGGCCACGCCTACCTCGTCTGCGCGATCGGCCTCTTGGAGAACGGAGCCTCCCGCACCACCGTCTCCCAGATCGACCCGGCCACCGGAAAGACCCGCTGGACCGTCGACGCCAAGGGCACCCAGTACCTGCTCGGCCAGCACGACGGACGCCTGGTCCTCGCGGACACCTTCGCCACGGACCGCGGCCTGACCCTGATCGACGTCTCCTCGCGCGTGCTCACCGTGCGCCGGCTCGCCCAGGCCCGGCCCGAGGACGCCCAGGCGTACCTGGTCCGCGGCACGGTCTACTTCACCCGCGACAGCGGCGGCATCCGCGCGGTCTCGCCGCGCACCGGCCGGACGCTGTGGGAATCCAACTCCACCGTGGAGAAACCGGGGCCGCCGACCGCCTCCGCCACCCATGTGTACGTCGCGTCCCCCAGCGGCCGCCTGGCCGCCCTGGACGCGAGCAGCGGCGAGGTCGACGCCACCCGGGACGGCCGCGACGACGGCGGCAGAGCCGACAGCATGCTCGCCCCCTCGGGCGCTCCACTCGTCCTCGTCGGCGACGCCCTGTACGTCCCGTACGGCATCCGCTCCGTCTACACGGTGGACGTCCGCGACCTCTGAATCCGACGAGGCAAAAAAACCTCGGGCCCGGTTCCGAAGAACCGGGCCCGAGCCGATCAGAGCGGGCGACGGGAATCGAACCCGCGTAGCTAGTTTGGAAGATCGCGTATGCAGGGCTCGGCTGACCTCGTGGTTCGCTGACCTCGACGTATGCCTTCGGCTCCCCGTGAGTCCCCCTTGTGCACCAACGGATCCTGTCGTGTCGGGCACGCAGGGGACACGGGCTTACAGGTACTTGCGAAGCCAGTCGTTCGCCGACTGGGAGAGGCCAGCGGAAGCCCACCCGTCACCCGTGACGTCCATCACGAGAAGCTCGTCACCGGAGTCGATGTGCGCCTTGAGCGCATCACGAACTTCACTGGTCGACTTCTCGGTCCGGATGAGCCAGGTGGAGTCCAGGTGGTGCCAGTGCCCGTTGGCGAGCGCCTTGATCTCCTTGATCAGACTGCTGTAGTCCTGACCTGGGCGATTCAGGTCATATCCAATGAACTTAGTGCGAAGTGCCATGTAATGCCTCATCTCTGAGGCGGGTCACCCTGAGTGTGAGGTTGGAGAAGTCCACAGCTCGTTATATGGTCCCTGGGCGGTACCAACGCATCAGGCCCCATGCCGGGTGGCCCGACCTCAAGTCGGCGCCCCTGGCAGGGGCCTGCTTGGTTTCGGACGCTGATCAGTACAGCACCCCACGCGACTCTCCGCAACTAAGGACCCCATAAGTTGTGTTGCGTCTACGTCGACCCACAACATGTTGTGGTTGCGGGGGGATTCGGTGACTGAGAGTTCGTCAAACTTTTTAGTCTAGCGTCTGCTGCTGACAACGCCGGGCCGAACGAACTCGGTGCGAGTGATCGCGGTCTGGTGCAGTGCTGTCGGCTATGTGCCTCGCCTGGACCGCTTCCTTCTCCCACCACCCTCCCCCTGCTCCCATCCCGTACGCCGTCGACCCACACACCGTGGAGCAGGCGTGGTTCATGGCGTCCAGGTGGAGCGCGCCACTGTACGAACGACCTGGACGCCATGGGCCACGTCTGCTCGGCTCTGCCTGGGTCGATGGCGTACGGGATGGGAGCTCCCCGCGCTCGCCACTACGGATCCGCAGTCGGGAACGGCGCCCCCTCCATCCCGGTGCCGGCCGATCCCCCGCCGGAGGCATTGTTCTGACCGCGGGCGTTGCGTGCGGTGATCGACTCATGGCTCCCGGCCCTATCCACATGTGGGCGCGCGTCGGCGCAGCGCGGGCGGAGCGGGCCGAAGGCAGGAGCGGCGCCCGGAGCGGAGCCGGGAAGCGCGCCCGGCGGAGCGGAGCGCAGCCGGGGCTTGATGAGGTAGAGAAACCTGTAACAGCTCATGGCCAGTACGGGTCTTGGAGCTGGTCACGCCTCCATGGTGATCTGGGAGAGATCCGCGAACGAGGGGGCAAGGTGGAGCCGTTATTCGAGGACTTGGCACGGAATCGGCCGGGCGACGCGGTGCGCCGCAAGATCCGTGAGTTACAGCCGAACCCAGTGCTGAGACTGCTTGATCGCTGGCGCACTGAGTCCGAGATCCGTAGCTGGTCCGACGGCCTTACAGGCGAGCGCATCACCGGCAAACGGCTGAACAGCCTGCGGGCCCGTGGCTGGTTCATCCTCCATGCCGTCCAGTGGGCGACCGGCGCGGACATCGATCACCTTGCCATCGGCCCGGCTGGAGTCTTCTCCATCAACTCCAAACGGCACCGGGACAAGTCCGTCTGGTACGGCGACACCGCGATCACAGTGAATGGGGCCGTGCAGCGACACATCGCAATCAGTCAGTCCGAGGCACGTCGTGTGTCCCGCGCCTTGTCCCGACGCTCTGGAATCGACGTGCCCGTTCGCCCCGTGATCTCCGTGGTGCACGCAGCGAACCTCACGGTCAAGAACGCGAACCCTCCCGTGCTCGTACTGGCTGTCGAGCATCTCGACCGGGTCTTGTCAGGCCTATCGCCGATGCTCGACGCCAACCAGGTGGCGCACATCTACGGTGTGGCGAGGGATGCGCGGACCTGGGCTGCCTGATCAGGCGTCGAAGTCGTACTCCAGCACGTACGAGTTAGCGTCAAGGATCATCTCGTTCACCTCGACAGGGCGCCCCTCGTCCGCGAATGCCGTGCGGCAGATCATGATCACGGGAGTGCCCGTGGAGAGCTGGAGTCGGCTGGCTTCCTCCTGCGACGGCATCCGAGAGCGGATTTCCTCACGGAAGTGCACAGGCTTGTAGCCAAGCTCCGCCAAGCGGGCGTACGTGCCGCCGGGCCCGGTGTCCTCCTGCGTGATCGCTGAACCGGCCACTAGGTCGGCAGGCAGGTAAGACGTAGACAGCAGGACGGGCTTGTCGTCCAGCACGAAGCGGCGGCTCCGCACGCAAGCCGAGGCGCTGGCCTCGATACCGAGCACCTGATTGATGCGATCGGGTGCAGCCTCATCAGTGACCTGCACCTGGTCGACGACCAGTGTGCGGTCCCCAATGTCCGCCGACCAGATCGAGCGTCCAGAGCCCCACTGATCCCGGGACAGCCGTTGTATGCCCCGCCGCCTCAGCGGTTTGAAGGAGCGCACGAACACGCCTGCGCCCTTGCGGGACTCGGCCAAGCCCTCGTTCTGGAGCACCCCAAGTGCTTGCCTCGCGGTCATGCGGGCCACGTCGTACGTGGCCATGAGGTCGTTCTCACCTGGTAGCCGATCGCCTGGGCCGTATTCGCCAGCCTGGATCGCTTCCCGCAGTTCGTCGGCGATGCGCTGGTACTTCGGCTGGCGGCCGCTGCCCTGGGTGGCCATGTGATCCCTCCTTTCCTCTCTAGACACCTTAGGGGGCGTCGTGTCGGTCGGCACAACTGCGGCTGGCCTGAGTGGCCAAGCTGAAACATCTCTAGAGATGCATTGACGTCTCTAGAGATGTGCTGTTCCATGGAGTCATCTCTAGAGAGGTTGCTCGCAAGGGGCGGCCTCGGAGGCGAGGGGACAGCTATGCCGTCGTTCAAGATCGACACGTCGACCGCCGTGGTGTTCGTCGCGACTGCGCCGGAGCCGAAGATGGTCAACAAGAAGACCGGTGAGCGGGCCGTGGACCGGGACAACCCCGCCGTGGGTCTGTCGACCGTGGGTCTGCTGGTCTCGGATGAGGGGGAGGGGAACCTGTACCAGGTGACCGTTCCGGAGACGGGCCTTCCCGAGGGGCTTGCCCCGGGAATGCCGGTGCGGGTGGTCGGCCTGAAGGCGCGTGACTGGGAGAACGAGTTCAATGGCCAGAAGCGTCACGGCATCTCGTTCCGCGCGGTCGCGATCACGACGGTGGCCTGACCATGACTGACCTGCCTACCTGGCTGGAGTTAGGCACGGCGGCGGCTGGTGCCGGTGGGCTCGGCTACGCCAAGGTCCGTGCCCCGCGCGTGTACTGGTCGCTGGTCGGTCTCCCGGTCACCTGGGGCCGGTTCACGTGGTCCTACCGCAACACGATGGAGGTGTGCGGGCTGACGGTGCAGCCGTCCGGTTTCCGTGCCTTCGTCAAGCGCAACGTGGCCCGTAGCGAGGTGCGGCCGGTGCCGCCGAAGGTTCGCCGGGTCCGTCCGACCACCACGGGCCTGCGGGTCACGCTCCGGCTGCCCGCCGGTCTGGAGCCCGCCGACATCGCCGCGTCGTCGGAGCGTCTTCGGCACGCCTTCGGGGTCCGGTCGGTGCGGGTCACCGAGACCAAGCCCGGCTACGTTGAGCTGCGGATGACCGGCTATGACGTGCTCGCCCGGGTCAAGCTTCCGCGCAAGGCACAGCCCCGTGACCTGGTGGTCCCGGTCGCGCTGTCCGAGGACGGCACGGTCTTCGAGCGGGACTACCGCAAGGTCCCCATGGCGCTGACCCTGGGCGCCACGCTGTCCGGCAAGTCCATGTACCAACGAAACCTGATCAAAGGCCTGGCTCAGCTCCCTGTCGCGCTGGTCGGTATCGACTGCAAGCGCGGTGTCGAGCACGGGCGTTACGCGCCGCGTCTGTCGGCTCTGGCCACCGATCTGTCTTCGGCCGGGCGCCTGATAGACGCGCTCGTCGCGGAGATGGAAGAGCGCTTTGACCTGCTCTCCCTGTACGGGGTCTCGGACATGTGGGAACTGCCCGCTCACGTCCGTCCCGTGCCGCTGGTCGTGCTGATCGATGAGGTGGCGGAGCTGTTCTTCGTGATCTCCAAGAAGGATGAGCCGGAGCGTGACCGTGTGGTCATGCAGTTGGTCCGCCTGGGTCAGATGGCCCGTGCGATCGGCATCTATCTGGAGGTGTGCGGGCAGCGCTTCGGCTCCGACCAGGGCAAGGGGGCCACCGCCCTGCGTGCTCAGCTCACGGGCCGGGTCGTGCACCGCGTGAATGACAAGGCCAGTGCGGACATGGGCCTGGGCGACATCTCCCCGGAGGCGGTCCTGGCGGCCACGTCCATCCAGGCTGATCGTCCGGGTGTGGCGGTGGCCGGTGACACCTCCGGTGGCTGGTCCCGCATCCGCACCCCGCAGGTCACTCCGAACGAGGCGGCGGCCGTGTGCCGGCAGTTCTCCCACCTCACCCCGGAGTTGCCGTTTCTGGCTCCGTTCCGCCCGGTCGGCTCGGGGATCGTTCCGCCGATGCCGACGACTCCGCCCCGGGTGCCGCAGTCCGTCACCGAGTAACACCCCGTTCTCCCCGGTCGGCGCGACCGCCTTCGCGTCAGGTCCCTACCCGAGCCATGCCCGAAGGAGACGCCATGGCCGAACGGAAGACCCGCCGCAAGCCCGCCAAGAAGCCGTGCCCCGACTGCCAGACGGGCCAGATCTCGGAGTCCTTCAAGGTCGGCGGTCGCAGCAAGCGCGTGAGCGACGACCGGCAGGAAGCCCTCTGCCTGACCTGCTGGGGCACCGGCGAAGCCACCGACTGAACCGCACGGGGCCGGGCGGCCGGACTTGCTCCCCGCCGCCCCGCCCCGGCCCAACCCCGAGAGGGAGGTGAAGACATGACCGCCAAGGTCCGCCCGGATTTCGTACTCGTACAGGCCGTGATCGCTGGTGCCCTGTCCTTCGCCCACCTGCACGACCTTGCCGAAGCGGCCGGTCAGACCGGCTGGAAGGCCTGGGCCTACCCGGTCTCCGTCGATCTGCTGTTGGTCGCTGCCTGGCGCAGGTTGCGCACGGCACGCCGCGACCGCTCGGCCTGGACCTGGTTCGTCATCGCGCTGACCGCGTCGCTCGGCGCGAACATCGCCACCGCGGGACTGCTCGACCTGGCCGACGTGCCTGCCTGGCTGCGCATCCTCGTCGCTGGCTGGCCCGCTCTGGCCTTCCTCGGCGGAACCCTGCTGGTCCACTCGCCCGCTGAACCGGCCGCACCTGCGCAGCCTGTGGAGGAATCGGCCGCGCCGGAGGTCGAGACGCATCGTGTCGATGAGCCCGAGCCGGTACCGGAGATCGCCACACCGGAGCCCGTACCGGCCTTGCCCGAAGCGCCCGCACCGGTGGTGCCTCCGGCGCTGATTGACCACGCCCGCAAGGTCGCCACTGACCACCGCACCCGCACCGGCACCGATATCGACACCGCCACCCTGCGCACCCGGCTCGGCATCCCTGAAGACCTCGCCGGGGCGATCGTCGCTCAACTCGCCTGACATCTAAGGAGGTTCACCCATGCGCCCGAACCGCTTCTACGACGTGATCCGCATCGGTCCCGTCAAGGTCGGCTCCTTCAACAACGGCCGGGGCCAGACCCGGCACACCGCCGCCTGCACCGCGCCGAAGTGCGGCTTCTCCAACGAGTACGGCGACCGCTCGGCGGCCGAACTCGCCGCCCGCACCCACCGCTGCACCACCTGAGCCGGAGAGAGACCGCCATGCAGTTACCTGAGGACCAGATCAGGGCCGGACACATCCCGGCCGATCTGTACCGGCAGATCCCGCCCGGCACCAACGTGCGCAAGATCGTGATCGTCCAGGAAGCCCCGCGCTCCTACAAGGGCCCGATCGTCATGACCCTGCTGATCACCACCGGGTCCGTCGTGGTGCTGCTCGTACTCGCCTTCGTCGTCCAGGTCATCGCCGCGTCCATCGTCACCGTGCTGTCGGCGACCTGCGGCATTACCTACACGCTCAACCGGGTCTCCAAGCACCCGGCCCGCTCCCGGCCTCGCCGGACCAAGAACCGCCGTTTCAAGTAGCCCTCCGGGGCGGCCTCTACCGCCAAGTATCCGCCGCCCCGGACGGCCCAGACCGCTTCCAGATCTCGCGACCCGAAAGGGCTCCACTCATCATGCCTTCTCACGCCCCGAACCGTCCGCTCTGCCGCGACTGCGACGGCTTCGCCACCGCCGCCATCACCACCGGCATCCGCCACGCCAACGGCACCCGCGCGACCCTCCGCGTCACCTGCCCGAGCTGCAAGGGCACCGGCCACCGCCTCTCCTCCGCCTTCGCGCGGACCGGGAGGTGACCGGCATGGGCGACCTGACGCCGACCCGGGACCGGCCCGGCCTGCACATCAGCAAGTCCTCCCCGGAAGCCCCGGCCCGCGGGTCCGCCGTGTGCCACTGCGGCGCGAGCGCCACCGCCACCGGTGACGCCCAGGTCCGCCTCCTGGTCCAGGGCTGGGAGGCCAACCACGGCACTGCCCACGCAAAGGGAGGCAGCCAGTGAACACCGAGCCACGCAGCCAGCAACTGCGCACCTTCAGCTTCGGCGGCGGCTGGCAGTCCATGGCCGCGCTCGTCCTCGCTGCACAGGGCCGCCTGGACTTCCGCACCTTCCTGTTCGCCAACGTCGGTGCCGACAGCGAGAACCCCGCGACGCTGCACTACTTCGAGCAGTACGCGGCTCCCTTCGCGGCGGCCCACGGCCTCGACCTGATCGAACTGCACCGCGAGACCAAGAACGGCACCGAGACGATCCGCCAGCGCATCATCCGCAGCAACGGCAGCCGCCAGACCATCCCGGTCTTCCTGACCAACGGCAAACCCGGCTCCCGGGTCTGCACGAAAGAGTTCAAGATCCTCGTCACCGGCGCCTGGCTGAAGGCTCACGGCGCCACTGCCGACAACCGCGCCACTGTCGCGATGGGCATCAGCCTCGACGAGATCGGCCGCGCCAACGAATCCAAGGCCATGCCGTACGAGCGGCTCGTCTACCCGCTACTTGACCTGAAGGTCCGACGGGCGGACTGCCCGCGCATCATCCGCTCCGCGGGCCTGCCCGTACCGCCCAAGAGTTCCTGCGACTTCTGCCCGATGCGGAAGATCCCCGAATGGCAGGCCATGCACGAGCACGACCCCGAGAGGTTCGCCCGGGCCTGCGAGGTTGAAGACACCATCAACGCCAACCTTGCTGCCAAGGGGAAGCGTCCGGTCTTCCTCACCCGTACCGGCCGCCCGCTGCGGGAGCTGTTCAAGGCCGGTGTCCAAGTTCCTCTCTTCGACACCGACGATGAGGCCTGCGACAGCGGGTGGTGCTGGACATGACCGACACCGCCACCATGGCGGGCCTGGACCCGGCCACCCTCGCCGACGTGCTGAGGGTGGCCGGGTCTCCCGGCTTCGACCGCATCCAAGAACAGATCCGCCGCACTGGCGGCTGCTCCGACCCCATCCACCTGCAAGGCGCCACAGTCACCCGCGACAAGGTCACCGGGCAGGTCCTGCACTCCTACTCGACCGACACCGAGCCCGGCGGTCGGCTCCGGGTCGCCTGCGGCAACCGCCGGGCCTCCCGCTGCCCGGCCTGCGCCTGGACCTACGCCGGAGACACCTACCACCTCATCCGCGCCGGACTCGTCGGCGACCCCGACAAGGGCACCCCGCACACGATCCGGGACCACCCCCGGGTCTTCGCCACCCTGACCGCTCCCTCTTTCGGCCCGGTCCACAACCGGCCCGGCAACCGGCCCTGCCGCTGCGGCCAAGGCCACGGCGAGGACGCGCCCGAACTCGGCACCCCGCTCGACGCCACGACATACGACTACGCCGGGGCCGTGCTGTGGAACAACTACGCCTCGGAGCTGTGGCGTTACTTCACGATCTACCTGCGCCGGGAGATCGCCAAGCGGGCCGGACTGACCCAGAAGACAGCCAAGGAACAGTCCCGCGTCTCCTTCGGCAAGGTCGCCGAGTACCAGAAGCGCGGAGCCGTCCACTTCCACGCCGTGATCCGCTTCGACGGACCCGACGGGCCCGACGACCCGCCGCCGACCTGGGCCACCCTCGACCTGCTCACCGACTCCATCCACGCTGCCGCCGCCCGCGCATCGGTCGACGTTTCCGCCGCCGGTGATCAGCCGGACCGCACGCTTCGCTGGGGCACGCAGCTCGACGTGCAGCCGATCGGCGCCTTCGGCCACGGCGAAGAGATCACCGAACAGGCCGTCGCCTCCTACGTCGCCAAGTACGCCACCAAGGCCGCCGAGACCACCGGCACCGTCGACCGCCGCATCGGCAACAAGGAAGCCCTGGTCCTGCTCGGCGTGCCCGACCACCCCCGCCGCCTCATCGAAGCCTGCCTGGATCTGCACCCGCTCTACCCGGACCGCAAGCTCCGGGACTGGGCTCACATGCTCGGCTTCCGCGGCCACTTCTCCACCAAGTCCCGCCAGTACTCCACCACCCTCGGAGCCCTGCGCCAGACCCGCGCCGACTACCGGGCCGCCCAGCAGCGCGCGGCCCTCGGCCTGCCCGACCCGGACGACTCCCCGGGGGCAACCACGCTGACCCTCGCCCACTGGACCTACGCCGGGCACGGCTACACCCCTGGTGAGTCCTGGCTCGCCGCCACGATCCGGCGGGACATCCAGCTGAACCGCGAAACGGCGCGCGAGGCTCTCGCAGACCTGCGCCAGGAAGGAGAGCACGACCATGAATGAGCGGTACCTCAACGTCGACCAGGTCGCCGAGCTGCTCGGCACGACCGTGCGCTTCCCTCGGCGTCTGATCGAAGAGCGGCGCATCACCTACGTGAAGGTCGGCCGCCACGTCCGCATACCCGAGAGCGCGGTCCGCGAGTTCATCGACGCCAACACGGTGCAGCCGCGGCGGCGTACAGCAGTCCTTCGGGGGGTGGCTGCCTGATGGCACAGAAGCGCCGGCACTTCGGCCGGGTCCGCAAGCTCCCGTCCGGTCGCTATCAGGCTCGCTACCTCGGCCCCGATGGGCAGCTCCGGCCCGCGCCTGAAACGTTCCGCACCAAGAGGGACGCCGACGACTGGCTTGCCGACAAGCAGACCGAGCTGCGGCGCGGCGACTGGCATGACCCCGACGCCGGGAAGGTGCCGTTCGGCGAGTACGCCGCTGCCTGGATCAAGGAACGCGAGCTGACCACCACAACCCGGCAGCTCTACGGCTCGCTCCTGCGGCACCACCTCGAACCCGCCTTCGGGGGCGTCAACGTCGCGGAGATCTCGCCCCCGCTCGTGCGGCGCTGGCGCGCTGACAAGCTCGCCTTTGGCACCGGCCCGACCACGGTCGCCAAGGCCTATGCCCTGCTGCGCGCGATCATGGGCACGGCTGTCGCCGACCAGATGATCAGGCGCAACCCGTGCACGATCAAGGGCGCCAGCACCGTGCACACCCCTGAGCGGCCGACCGCCACCGTGCAGGAGGTCTACGACCTGGCAGAGGCCATGCAGCCCCGCTACCGGGCGCTCGTGCTGATGGCCGGGTTCCTCGGCCTGCGCTGGGGTGAGCTGATCGGCCTGCACCGCCGGGACATCGACCTCGACCACGGGGCCGTACGTGTCCGCCGGGCCGTCGCCGAGCTGTTCAACGGCCAGCGCGAGATCAAGGCACCCAAGAGCGCTGCGGGCAAGCGCACCGTGGCTATCCCGGCCGCGATCATCCCGGACATCCTTGACCACCTGGAGCGGTACGCCGAGCCGGGTGCCGACGGCCGTGTCTTCATCGGTGCCAAGGGAGCGACTCCACGCCGGAACCACTTCAACCGGCTGTGGCGCAAGGCCAGTGCGGATGCCGGGATCAAGAACCTGCATTTCCATGATCTCCGGCACACGGGCAACACCCTCGCCGCGTCGACCGGGGCCAGCACGCGAGAGCTGATGTCCCGCATGGGCCACAGCACTGCCCGGGCCGCGCTGATCTACCAGCACGCGAGCGCCGAACGTGACCGGCTGATCGCCGACGCACTGAGCGCCCTCGTCGACAAGGGCCGGAAGACCAAGAGGAAGCAAGATCCAGAGCGGAAGGGGCACGCGAGGGACACGGCGGACTGAACACGCCCCCTGCAAACGATCAGGGCCAGGCGGAGGAATGATCCTCTGACCTGGCCCTGAGTCGTATGGAGCGGGCGACGGGAATCGAACCCGCGTAGCTAGTTTGGAAGACTAGGGCTCTACCATTGAGCTACGCCCGCACGGTGCGCGCCGCAGGTCGGGTGACCTCGGCACGCAAGCATCGTAGCGGGTTGTGCGCCCTCGTCGCACACCGCATTCGGATCCGGGGCCTCCCGGCGCGGACGCAGCGGAAATACGGCGGCCCCACGGCCTCGCGCCATGTACCCTACGTGTCGCACCAGACGGGGTGTGGCGCAGCTTGGTAGCGCGTCCGCTTTGGGAGCGGAAGGCCGTGGGTTCAAATCCCGCCACCCCGACCAGCCATCCGATCATCTCTCGAGCCGGCTCGAGTCATCTCGGGTGATCGTCCCCCGGTCGCTCATGTGATCGCCTTTTGGGCGGTGTAGTCGCTGCCGTTACTATGCAAGCTGCACGCCCGTGTGTCTCAGCGTCTGAAGTCTCCGGGCGGCGAAATCCGCCGGGCCGCTCTGGCCCCGGCAGAACCCAAGAAGTCAGCCACAAGGAGACCGAACCGTGAAGAGCGCCGTGGAGACCCTGAACCCGACTCGGGTTCGGCTCACTGTCGAGGTGCCCTTCGAGGAGCTCAAGGACAGCCTCGACGCGGCGTACAAGAAGATCAACCAGCAGGTCACGGTGAAGGGCTTCCGCAAGGGCAAGGTCCCGGCCCGGGTCATCGACCAGCGGTTCGGCCGCGGTGCGGTTCTGGAGGAGGCCGTCAACGACGCGCTGCCGAAGTTCTACACCGACGCGGTCAACGAGGCCGAGCTGAACCCCCTGGGCCAGCCCGAGGTCGACATCACGGAGCTGAAGGACGGCGAGACGCTGAACTTCACCGCCGAGGTCGACATCCGTCCCTCCATCGAGATCCCGGACTACTCCGGCATCGAGGTCGAGGTCGACGCGGTCGAGGTCACCGAGGAGGACGTCGACAAGGCGGTCGAGGAGCTGCGCGAGCGCTTCGCCTCCACCGCCCCGGTCGAGCGTGCCGCCGAGGACGGCGACGTCGTGACGATCGACCTGGAGGCCAAGGTCGAGGGCGAGGTCCTGGAGGACGGCGTCGCCGACGGCGTCTCCTACACCATCGGCTCCGGCGAGCTCCTCGACGGCATCGACGACGCCGTGAAGGGCGTGGAGGCCGGTGGCGAGGCCACCTTCACCTCCGAGCTCAAGGGCGGCTCGGCGGCCGGCAAGGAGGCCGAGGTCACCGTCAAGGTCACCCAGGTCGCCAAGCGCGAACTGCCCGAGCTGGACGACGAGTTCGCTCAGCTCGCCTCCGAGTTCGACACCATCGAGGAGCTGCGCGCCGACAGCCGCAAGCGCCTGGAGAACATGAAGCAGTACGACCAGGCCACGCAGGCCCAGGAGCGTGTCCTGGAGAAGCTGCTCGAGCTGGTCGAGGTGCCGGTCCCGGACAAGCTGCTCGAGGACGAGGTCAACACCCGCAAGCACAACCTCGAGCACCACCAGCTCGGCCAGATGGGCCTCGACCTCGAGAAGTACCTCGAGATCCAGGGCAAGACGGCCGAGGAGTTCGACGCCGAGACCAAGGAAGCCGCGGTCAAGGGCATCAAGACGCAGTTCGTCCTCGACGAGCTCGTCAAGCAGGAGAAGCTGAACGTCAGCCAGGAGGAGCTCACCGAGCACCTCATGCGCCGCGCCGCCTCCTCCGGCATGTCCCCCGACCAGTTCGCCCAGGCCGTCGTCGAGGGCGGTCAGGTTCCGCTCCTGGTCGGCGAGGTCGCCCGCGGCAAGGCCCTGGCCGTCGTGGTCGAGAAGGCCACGGTCAAGGACACCAACGGCGAGGTCGTCGACCTGGACGACGAAGAGGACGAGACCGAGGCCTCCGCCGAGGAGACCCCGGCCGCCGAGGGCGCCGAGTCCACCGAGAAGACCGAGGGCTGAGCCCCGGCACCTGCTACGCCGTAAGAGGACGGGCCCCGAGAGACACACACCAGTGCCTCTCGGGGCCCGTCGGCGTCACCGGCCCAGGTGCGGACCGAAGCACCCAAGTCGCTACGCCCCCGGCGAACACTCCCATCTCCGGGATTCCCCGAAGGGACCCGCGCGTTAGGGTCCATGAATACGAGGGCAGTGGAGTCTGCGAACGGCTCCAGCCCCGCAGGGAAACGTGAGACGGCCCGGCGCCGTCGTAAGACGAGCAGGTGGATACGTGACGAATCTGATGCCCTCCGCCGCCGGCGAGCCTTCCATCGGTGGTGGCCTCGGTGACCAGGTCTACAACCGGCTGCTCAACGAGCGGATCATCTTCCTCGGCCAGCCGGTCGACGACGACATTGCGAACAAGATCACCGCACAGCTGCTGCTCCTTGCCGCGGATCCCGACAAGGACATCTACCTCTACATCAACAGCCCCGGCGGTTCGATCACGGCCGGTATGGCGATCTACGACACGATGCAGTTCATCAAGAACGACGTGGTGACGATCGCGATGGGTCTCGCGGCCTCGATGGGGCAGTTCCTGCTCAGCGCGGGCACCCCCGGCAAGCGCTTCGCGCTGCCGAACGCCGAGATCCTGATCCACCAGCCCTCCGCCGGTCTGGCCGGTTCGGCCTCCGACATCAAGATCCACGCCGAGCGGCTGCTGCACACCAAGAAGCGCATGGCCGAGCTCACGTCCCAGCACACGGGCCAGTCGGTCGAGCAGATCACCCGCGACTCGGACCGCGACCGCTGGTTCGACGCCTTCGAGGCCAAGGAGTACGGCCTCATCGACGACGTCATCCCGACGGCCGCAGGTATGCCGGGCGGCGGCGGCACCGGGGCCTGAGAGGTCCCCACGGGGCCTGTGGCGCCCCGTGAGGCCCCCGGAGCCCTCCCGGGCCCCAGCGACCCCAGACAGCCCCAGCCGACCGCCTCAGCCCTTTTCAGGAGACACCGTGAACCAGTTCCCCGGAAGCGGGATCTACGACCGTATGAACGCCGCGCAGGACACGAGCGGCTCGCAGGGCCGCTACACCGGCCCCCAGGCCGAGTCCCGCTACATCATTCCGCGCTTCGTCGAGCGCACCTCCCAGGGCATCCGCGAGTACGACCCGTACGCGAAGCTCTTCGAGGAGCGTGTGATCTTCCTCGGCGTCCAGATCGACGACGCCTCCGCCAACGACGTCATGGCGCAGCTGCTGTGCCTGGAGTCGATGGACCCCGACCGTGACATCTCGGTCTACATCAACAGCCCCGGCGGCTCCTTCACGGCGCTCACCGCGATCTACGACACGATGCAGTACGTGAAGCCGGACATCCAGACGGTCTGCATGGGCCAGGCCGCCTCCGCCGCCGCCGTCCTGCTGGCCGCCGGCACGGCGGGCAAGCGCATGGCCCTGCCGAACGCGCGCGTGCTGATCCACCAGCCGTACAGCGAGACCGGCCGCGGTCAGGTCTCCGACCTGGAGATCGCCGCGAACGAGATCCTCCGGATGCGTTCGCAGCTGGAGGAGATGCTGGCCAAGCACTCCACCACGCCGGTCGAGAAGATCCGCGAGGACATCGAGCGCGACAAGATCCTCACGGCCGAGGACGCGCTGAGCTACGGACTGATCGACCAGGTCATCAGCACCCGGAAGATGGACAACTCGAGCCTGCGCTGAGGCGAGAGGCTGTATCGTCTGCCGCCCCTTGGCACGGTTTGGCACGGTGCACGTCAAAGTGAACCGCGCCAAGGGGGGCCCGAACGAGGGGCCCGGCAAGGTACCGTCGGACATAAGGCTGCACCAGGAGCCGCTGGACGTCGACGTCCAGTCGTCTCCCAGGCGAAGGGGAAGCACACCGTGGCACGCATCGGTGACGGCGGCGATCTGCTCAAGTGCTCGTTCTGTGGCAAGAGCCAGAAGCAGGTCAAGAAGCTCATCGCAGGGCCCGGTGTGTACATCTGCGACGAGTGCATCGACCTCTGCAACGAGATCATCGAGGAAGAGCTCGCGGAGACCAGTGAGGTCCGCTGGGAGGAACTCCCCAAGCCCCGCGAGATCTACGAGTTCCTCGAGGGATACGTGGTCGGCCAGGAGGCCGCCAAGAAGGCCCTCTCCGTAGCGGTGTACAACCACTACAAGCGCGTCCAGGCCGGTGAGAACGGCGGGGCGAACGGCCGTGACGACGCCATCGAGTTGGCGAAGTCCAACATCCTCCTCCTCGGCCCCACGGGCTCCGGGAAGACCCTCCTCGCGCAGACCCTCGCGCGCATGCTGAACGTCCCCTTCGCGATCGCCGACGCCACGGCGCTCACGGAGGCGGGGTACGTCGGCGAGGACGTCGAGAACATCCTCCTCAAGCTGATCCAGGCCGCCGACTACGACGTCAAGAAGGCCGAGACCGGGATCATCTACATCGATGAGATCGACAAGGTCGCGAGGAAGAGTGAAAACCCCTCGATCACGCGCGATGTCTCGGGCGAGGGCGTCCAGCAGGCCCTGCTGAAGATCCTGGAGGGCACCACGGCCTCGGTCCCGCCGCAGGGCGGCCGCAAGCACCCGCACCAGGAGTTCATCCAGATCGACACGACGAACGTCCTGTTCATCGTGGGCGGTGCCTTCGCGGGACTGGAGAAGATCATCGAGTCCCGGGCGGGTGCCAAGGGCATCGGCTTCGGCGCGCAGATCCGCTCCAAGCGCGAGATGGAGTCCAAGGACCAGTTCCAGGAGGTCATGCCGGAGGACCTGGTCAAGTTCGGCATGATCCCCGAGTTCATCGGCCGGCTCCCGGTCATCACCTCGGTCCACAACCTCGACCGCGAGGCCCTGCTGCAGATCCTCGTCGAGCCGCGCAACGCGCTCGTCAAGCAGTACCAGCGCCTCTTCGAACTCGACGGTGTGGAGCTGGACTTCGAGCGCGAGGCCCTCGAGGCCATCGCCGACCAGGCGATCCTCCGCCAGACCGGCGCGCGTGGCCTCAGGGCCATCATGGAGGAGGTCCTCCAGGGCGTGATGTACGAGGTCCCGTCCCGCAAGGACGTGGCCCGGGTCGTCATCACGGCGGACGTCGTCCAGTCGAACGTCAACCCGACGCTGATTCCGCGGGATGCGCGGGGTCGGGGGCCGGGCGAGCAGAAGACCGCCTAGTCACCCACTGCACGCGAAGGCGCCCAGCACTGCTTGTGCTGGGCGCCTTCGTCGTTGCTTGCGTCAGGCCGCGACGCGGACTTCCTTGCGGACCTTGGTGGTGAGGTCGATCGCCACGTCCTTGGTGACGCCCTTCGCCGCCTCACCCGGCGACACGAGGGCGATCGTGCTGTAGTCGGCCCACGCGCAGAACCAGTTGGTCTTCTCCTTCTTGGTCAGCTCGTCCTGAGCCTTGACCGACTGGCACTTCATGACCGCGCCGTCGAGGTCCGCCTCCTCGGGCTCGCCGATCAGCTCCGGCTTTCCGGACCCGGTGGCGGACTCCTTCTCGGCGGACTTCTTGAAGTTGGCGAGGAACAGGTCCAGGGTCGCCTCCGGGTCGGAGATCTCACCGTAGGCACCGGCCACCGTGAGCGTCTTGGCCGACGCCATCTTCGCCGCGGACGACGGGTCCTCGGGGTCGTAGTCGCTCAGGTCCACGTTGGAGTAGAGGGCGGCCGACGTCTTGGCGTTCTTCACGCCGCTCTTCTCCAGCTCCGACTTCTCCTCGTCACCGGTGGTCTGGCCGTCCTTCGTGGTGCGCTTGTACTCGCTGAGCACGGTCGACGGTGTCGAGAGCTTGTGCGGCCCGTCGTCCTCAAGACCACCCCCACCCCCGCCGATCACGAAGTACGCGCCCACACCGATCGCGGCGACCACGGCCACCGCGCCGAGGATGATGCCCGTCTTCTTCTTGCCGCCGCCCGGCGCCGGGGGCTGCGGGACGCCGTACGGGGCCTGGCCGTAGGGCGGCTGCGGCTGCTGGCCGTACGGGGGCTGCTGGCCGTAGGGGCCGGGCTGCTGGGGCGGGGCGCCCTGCGGGTAGCCGTAGCCCGGCTGCGGCGGAGGGGCCTGCTGGGGGTAGCCATAGCCGGGCTGGGGCGCCTGCGGCGGCTGACCGTACGGACCGGGCTGGCCGTACGGTCCGGGCTGCTGGGGCTGCTGTCCACCGTATGGGCCCGGCTGGTTGTAGCTCATGTTCTGGGTTCCCCTCCAGATGCTTATGTGTTCCAGACATCCTGGCGCAGACTCACCGTGTGCATGGCATCGGGGCCCTCAACCGTTACCGGCGCTCTTCTCAGAGAGCGCTGCCGCCGGGGACGGACGAATGCATCTCAAGGCTGCTCTGACGTGCACCTCGGGGCGGACGGGTTGGTGCAATCCGGACCACCAACGGTGCTTCGCGGCACGATCAGGAGAAACACGAGCATGACCGGCGAGCGGGGACGCCCTCGCTTCGCGGCACATCGGCATCTCGCCCCTGAAGCTCCGCGCCGATGCGAGGATCGACTCGAACACGGTTGTTCACATCGTGTGCAATTCCGGTTTGATGTGATCTTTCGCCGCGAGCGGTCATGAAGCATCCATACGGTGATCGGTATGCAGCTTCGCTACAACTACCGGGCCTACCCGGATGCCTCCCAGCGCCGTGCGCTGGCGAAGGCGTTCGGGTGCGCCCGTGTGGTGTGGAACGACTGCCTGCGCGACCGGAAGGAAGCGCACGCGGCGGCGTTGCCGTATGTGAAGTCGGCGGAGTTGTCGCGTCTGCGCATCACCCAGGCCAAGCGGACAGAGGAACGCGCGTGGCTCGCCGACGTCTCGGCGGTCGTCCTGCAACAGTCTCTGCGAGACCTGGACACCGCCTACAAGAACTTCTTCGACAGTTGTAAGGGCAGGCGGAAGGGCCGGAAAGTCGGCCCGCCCCGCTACAAATCGAAGAAGGACACCCGGCAGTCGGTCCGCCTCAACGCCAACGCCTTCTCCCTCCATGGCGACGGCACGGTGTATGTGGCCAAGGTCGGCAACCTCAAGGTCAAGTGGTCCCGCCCGCTTCCGGCCGTACCCAGTTCCCTGACCGTCACCATGGACAGCTGTGGCCGGTACTTCCTCAGCTTCGTCGTGGACACCGAGCCGGATGTCCTCCCCGAGGTGGAGTCGGAAACCGGGATCGACCTGGGCCTGTCCGTCTTCGCGGTCCTGTCCGACGGCCGGAAGATCGCCAGCCCTCGCTTCCTGCGTCGGGCGGAGAAGAAGCTCAAGCGGCTTCAGCGAGAGCTGTCCCGCAAGGTCAAGGGATCGAAAAACCGGGCCAAGGCCCGTATCAAGGTCGCGCGCCAGCACGCGCGTGTGGCGGACCGGCGCCGGGACTTCCACCACAAGGCATCCGCACAGATCATTCGCGACAACCAAGCGGTGTATGTGGAGGACCTTGCGGTGTCCGCTCTCGGCCGCAGCCGGCTCGCCAAGTCCGTGCACGACGCCGGATGGTCCGCCTTCGTACGGATGCTGGAGTACAAGGCGGTCAAACATGGACGCACCTTCGCCAAGGTCGACCGCGCGTTCCCGTCCTCCCAGGTCTGCTCGGCCTGCGGACACCGGGACGGTCCCAAGCCCCTGCACGTCCGGCAATGGACCTGTGGCGGATGCGGCACCGTGCACGACCGGGACCACAATGCAGCCCGCAATGTTCTTTTCGAAGGGCGCCGTATCGTCGCCGCCGGACGGGCGGAGACGCTAAACGCCTGGTGGAGCGCTGGTAAGACCAGGACGAAAGTCCCGGCACAACGCGGTGAAGCAGGAAGCTCCCGGAAGGGCCCGGACGGCCCAGGCCGGAGTCCCTGGACCCCGGGTCAGGGAGCATGTCAAAAAGCAAACGCGTTTCGGGACAGGGGAGTGACACCTCTAAACTGACCCCCGTGACCGAGAACGCTCAGCAGCAGCCACCAGCGCCCAGCACCGACCTGCCGACCCAGTACGCGCCGGCCGACGTAGAGGGGCCGCTGTACGAGCGCTGGGTAGAGCGGGGTTACTTCGAGGCGGACGCGAAGAGCGACAAGCCGCCGTACACCGTCGTCATCCCGCCGCCGAACGTCACGGGCAGCCTGCACCTCGGGCACGCCTTCGAGCACACCCTCATCGACGCGCTGACGCGCCGTAAGCGCATGCAGGGTCACGAGACGCTGTGGCAGCCCGGCATGGACCACGCCGGAATCGCCACGCAGAACGTCGTCGAGCGGGAGCTGGCGAAGGAGGGCAAGTCCCGGCACGACCTGGGCCGTGAGGCCTTCGTCGAGCGGGTCTGGCAGTGGAAGGGCGAGTCCGGCGGCCAGATCAGCGGCCAGATGCGCCGCCTCGGCGACGGCGTCGCCTGGTCGCGTGAGCGCTTCACCATGGACGAGGGCCTGTCCCAGGCCGTCCAGACCATCTTCAAGCGGCTCTACGACGACGAGCTGATCTACCGCGCCGAGCGCATCATCAACTGGTGTCCCCGGTGTCTGACGGCCATCTCGGACATCGAGGTGGAGTACCAGGACGACGACGGCGAGCTCGTCTCCATGAAGTACGGCGACGGGGACGACACCATCGTCGTCGCCACCACCCGCGCCGAGACCATGCTCGGTGACACGGCCGTCGCCGTTCACCCCGAGGACGAGCGCTACCAGCACCTGATCGGCAAGCTGGTCAAGCTGCCGCTGACCGACCGCTCCATCCCGGTCGTCGCCGACGAGCACGTCGACCCGGAGTTCGGCACGGGCGCCGTCAAGGTGACCCCGGCGCACGACCCGAACGACTTCGAGATCGGCCAGCGCCACGACCTCCCGGCCCTGACGATCATGGACGAGCACGCGATCATCACGGCGCACGGCCCCTTCCAGGGCCTGGACCGGCTGGAAGCGCGGTCGGCGATCGTCGCGGCCCTGCGCGCCGAAGGCCGGATCGTCGCCGAGAAGCGGCCCTACGTCCACTCCGTCGGCCACTGCTCGCGCTGCAAGACCACCATCGAGCCGCGGCTGTCCATGCAGTGGTGGGTCAAGGTCGGTCCGCTCGCGAAGGCCGCCGGTGACGCCGTCCGCGACGGGCGCGTCAAGATCCATCCGCAGGAGATGGAGAAGCGCTACTTCGACTGGGTCGACAACCTCCACGACTGGTGCATCTCGCGGCAGTTGTGGTGGGGCCACCGCATCCCGGTCTTCTACGGGCCGAACGGCGAGGTCGTCTGCGTCGGCCCCGACGAGGAGCCGCCCGGCACCGAGGCCGAGGGCTGGCGTCAGGACACCGACGTCCTCGACACCTGGTTCTCCTCCGGCCTGTGGCCGTTCTCCACGCTCGGCTGGCCCGAACAGACCGAGTCGCTCGCGAAGTTCTACCCGAACTCCGTCCTGGTCACCGGCTACGACATCCTCTTCTTCTGGGTCGCCCGGATGATGATGTTCGGCCTCTACGCGATGGACGGCACCCCGCCGTTCCACACCATCGCCCTGCACGGCATGGTCCGCGACCAGTTCGGCAAGAAGATGTCGAAGTCCTTCGGCAACGCGGTCAACCCGCTGGACTGGATGGACAAGTACGGCTCCGACGCGCTCCGGTTCACCCTCGCGCGTGGCGCCAACCCGGGTGTCGACGTCCCGATCGGCGAGGACTGGGTCCAGGGCTCCCGCAACTTCGCCAACAAGATCTGGAACGCGACGCGCTTCGCGATGATGAACGGCGCGACGGTGGACGGCCCGCTGCCGGACGCGTCGAAGATGTCGTCGACGGACCGCTGGATTCTGTCCCGCCTGAACTCCGTCGTCGCCGAAGTCGACGCGTTCTACGAGGACTACCAGTTCGCGAAGCTCTCGGACGCCCTGTTCCACTTCGCGTGGGACGAGGTCTTCGACTGGTACGTCGAGCTGTCCAAGACGACGTTCCAGGCGGGCGGCGAGGCGGCCGAGGTCAGCAAGCGGGTCCTCGGCGAGGTTCTCGACGTCACGCTGAAGCTGCTGCACCCGGTGGTTCCGTTCGTCACCGAGACCCTGTGGACCACGCTCACGGGCGGCGAGTCGGTCGTCATCGCCGAGTGGCCGAGCGACAGCGGTTTCCGTGACAAGGGCGCCGAGCAGGAGATCGAGTCGCTCCAGTCGGTCATCACCGAGGTCCGCCGCTTCCGCGCCGACCAGGGCCTCCAGCCCGGCCAGCGGGTTCCGGCCCGGCTGACCCTCGACGGCACGCCGTTCGCGACCCACGAGGCCGCCATCCGGCAGCTCCTCCGCCTCCAGCCGGAGGGCGACGCCTTCACGGCCACGGCGACCCTCCCGGTCGCCGGCGCCGAGGTCGCCCTCGACCTCTCCGGCACGATCGACATCGCGGCGGAGCGCAAGCGCCTCGCGAAGGACCTCGCGGCGGCGGAGAAGGAGAAGGCCCAGGCGACCGGCAAGCTCGGCAACGAGGCGTTCCTGGCGAAGGCCCCCGACCACGTCGTGGACAAGATCCGCACCCGCCTCGCCAAGGCGGAGGAGGACATCGCCCGCATTCAGGCACAGCTGGAGCGTCTGCCGCAGGCGTAAGGGTTCATACGGTCGTGGAGGCCCCGGTGCTGTCGGCGCCGGGGCCTCCACGTACTTGTTTTAGGGGCGCGGGGAACTGCGCGACCAGCCCCCACGGACCCGCACCCGCCCACAGCGAACAATGTCAGTCGGTCTCCGTAGACTGGGCCCCGTGAGCGAGCTCCCTCCAGACCACAGCGACGACCAGCCCGACCCCCTCGACAACTTCGACGAGATCATCGCGGAGGAGACCACCCGCGACCCCGACCTCGCGGTCATCGAAGCCGGCAGCCGAACCCTGCGCACCCAGGGCGGCCCGCCCGACGCCGACATCCCCACCCGGCCCGCCGACCCCGAGGTGGACAAGGCCCTGCGCGAGGTCGAGGCGGAGCTCGCCACGCGCTGGGGCGAGACCAAGCTGGAGCCCTCCGTCAGCCGTATCGCCGCGCTGATGGACGTCCTGGGCGAGCCGCAGCGGTCGTACCCGTCGATCCACATCACGGGGACGAACGGCAAGACCTCCACGGCCCGCATGATCGAGGCCCTGCTCGGCGCCTTCGAGCTGCGCACCGGCCGGTACACCTCGCCCCACGTGCAGTCGATCACCGAGCGCATCAGCCTCGACGGCGCCCCCATCTCCGCCGAGCGGTTCATCGAGACGTACGAGGACATCAAGCCCTACATCGAGATGGTCGACGCGCAGCAGGAGTACCGGCTGTCGTTCTTCGAGGTGCTCACCGGCATGGCCTACGCGGCCTTCGCCGACGCGCCCGCGGACGTCGCCGTCGTCGAGGTCGGCATGGGCGGCTCCTGGGACGCCACGAACGTGATCGACGGTGACGTCGCCGTCGTCACGCCCATCGACCTCGACCACACCGACCGGCTCGGCACCACCCACGCCGAGATCGCCACGGAGAAGGCCGGCATCGTCAAGCAGGGCGCGACGGTCATCCTGGCGCAGCAACCGGTCGAGGCCGCGCAGGTGCTGCTGAAGAAGGCCGTCGAGGTGGACGCGACCGTGGCCCGGGAGGGCCTGGAGTTCGGGGTCGTCGACCGGCAGGTGGCCGTCGGCGGGCAGCTGGTGACGCTGCGTGGCCTGGGCGGTGAGTACCCCGAGGTGTATCTGCCGCTGCACGGCGCGCACCAGGCGCACAACGCGGCCGTGGCGCTCGCCGCCGTCGAGGCGTTCTTCGGGGTCGGCGCGCAGCGCGCCGACGCGCTGGACCTGGACGCGGTCCGCAAGGCGTTCGCCGCCGTGGCCTCGCCCGGGCGGCTGGAGGTCGTGCGGCGCTCGCCGACCGTCGTGCTCGACGCCGCCCACAACCCGGCGGGTGCCCGGGCGGCGGCCGAGGCGGTCGGGGAGGCCTTCCAGTTCAGCCGTCTCATCGGTGTCGTCGGCGCGAGCGCCGAGAAGAACGTACGGGGGCTGCTGGAGGCCTTCGAGCCGGTGTTCGCCGAGGTCGTGATCACGCAGAACTCCAGCCACCGCGCGATGGACGCCGACGAGCTGGCCGGTATCGCCGTCGAGGTGTTCGGCGACGACCGCGTCCAGGTCGAGCCGCGGCTGCCCGACGCGCTGGAGGCCGCGATCACGCTCGCCGAGGAAGAGGGCGAGTTCGCGGGCGGCGGTGTGCTCGTCACCGGTTCCGTGATCACCGTCGGCGAGGCCCGACTGCTCCTGGGGAAGGGCTGAGACCCGTGCGTACGCTCTGTTCTTCGACCCTGATCGGCGAGTTCTTCGTCATCGGGTTCGCCGCTCTGGTCGCCATGAAGGATCCCGATCTGTCCATGGCGACGGTGTGGACGGTCAGCGGTGTCGCGATGTTCCTGTGTCTGGTGCTGTGCGGACTGGTGACGCGCCCCGGCGGGGTCGTGCTCGGCTGGGCGCTGCAGCTCGCGCTCATCGCGTCGGGCTTCGTCGTGCCGATCATGTTCTTCCTGGGCGCGATCTTCGCGGCCCTGTGGTGGGCGTCCGTGCACTACGGGCGGAAGGTGGACGAGGCGAAGGCGAGATTCGCGGCCCAGGCGGGCCCCTCGGGCTCCTCCACACCTGACGCTGCGTAACGAGCGGCCCGACACGCCGGGTAATCTCGTCTTTCCGTAAAACCTTGACGCTTAAGGAGCCCGTCGTGACTCAGCGCACCCTCGTCCTGCTCAAGCCCGACGCCGTCCGTCGTGGCCTGACCGGCGAGATCATCGGCCGCATCGAGCGCAAGGCGGGCTGGCGGATCACCGCGCTGGAGCTGCGCACCCTGGACCAGGACACGCTGGAGCAGCACTACGGCGAGCACAAGGGCAAGCCCTTCTACGAGCCGCTGGTGGAGTTCATGGCCTCCGGCCCGGTGGTGGCGCTGATCGTGGAGGGCGAGCGGGTCATCGAGGGGCTGCGCGCGCTCGCCGGCCCGACCGACCCGATCGCGGCCGCGCCCGGTTCCATCCGCGGCGACTACGGCGTCATCGTCCGCGAGAACCTGATCCACGCCTCGGACTCCGAGGAGTCCGCGGAGCGAGAAGTGAAGATCTTCTTCCCGGGTCGCGCCTAAAGCGCGAAGGGCGAGCAAAGTCCGGGAGCGGCGCTCCCGGACTTTCCTGGCATATACGTGCCGATCGAGGGAACGATCGCCCCCGAACGCCCGTCTCCACAAGCGAACCCGCACAGCATCTGCTGACATTGGCGGAGACCCTCCCGCAGTGTTCGCGAAGGCGCGTCTACGATGGAAGCCTTCACGTCACAGCACCCACCTTTGCCTACCTGAAAAGCCCTCAAAAGCTAGTGGGAAGGCCAGACGAATCCTGATGGGGAACTCAATGTCGTTCATCGGCCGTGACATGGCTGTCGACCTCGGGACCGCCAACACGCTGGTGTACGTCAGGGGTCGCGGGATCGTACTCAACGAACCGTCCGTCGTCGCGATCAACACCAACACCGGTGGCATCCTCGCGGTCGGGGCCGAAGCGAAGAAGATGATCGGGCGCACGCCCGGCAACATCGTTGCCGTTCGTCCTTTGAAGGACGGCGTGATCGCCGACTTCGAGATCACCGAGCGGATGCTCCGCTACTTCATCCTGAAGATCCACAAGCGGAGGTATCTGGCTCGTCCGCGGGTCGTCGTCTGTGTGCCCTCGGGCATCACGGGCGTCGAGCGCCGCGCCGTCATCGAGGCGTCGTCCCAGGCCGGCGCCCGCCAGGTGCACATCATCGAGGAGCCCATGGCCGCGGCCATCGGCTCCGGCCTGCCGGTCCACGAGGCCACGGGCAACATGGTGGTGGACATCGGCGGCGGCACCACGGAGGTCGCGGTCATCTCCCTCGGCGGCATCGTCACCGCCCAGTCCATCCGCGTGGCGGGCGACGAACTGGACAACGCGATCATCCAGCACATCAAGAAGGAATACTCCCTTCTGCTGGGTGAGCGGACGGCCGAACAGATCAAGATCACGATCGGTTCGGCGTACGACCTCGACTCCGACGAGCACACCGAAATCCGCGGCCGGGACCTGGTGTCCGGGCTGCCGAAGACCGTCGTCATCTCCGCGGCGGAAGTCCGCAAGGCGATCGAGGAACCGGTCAACGCGATCGTCGACGCCGTCAAGACGACCCTCGACAAGTGTCCGCCGGAGCTGTCCGGCGACATCATGGACCGGGGAATCGTTCTGACCGGCGGCGGGGCGTTGCTGCGGGGCCTGGACGAGCGGCTGCGCCGGGAGACCGGCATGCCGATCCATATCGCCGAGGATCCGCTGGACAGCGTGGCTCTCGGTTCCGGTAAGTGCGTCGAGGAGTTCGAGGCGCTCCAGCAGGTGCTGGACGCCCAGCCGCGCAGATGACATAACTCTTCGATTCCGCCGTACGGGACGATCTCCTCTCGTACGGCGGATCGTTGATATAGAGGCATAAGCTCCCACAAAACAGCCCCTCGGTTTTCCCTGGGGCTCCCCGAATTCCTATGAGGAAGGGCACGGCCGCCGCACGTGAGGGACACACGAGAGAGTCGGCTGCTCCTGGTGCTGCTGATCGCCATCGCGTTCGCTTTGATCACGGTGGACATCCGCGGTGGAGAGGACTCGCCCGTCGACGGTGCCCGGCAGGGCGCGGCGACGGTCTTCGGCCCGATCGAGAGCGGTGTCTCGGCCGCGGTCGACCCGGTCGGCAACGCGGTTTCCGCCATCCGTGAATCCGGCGACCGGCACGACCGGCTCGCCGTGCTGGAGGAGGAGAACGCGGCCCTGAAGGCGAAGCTCGGCAGCGACGACCGCAGCCGCAGCCGCCTCAAGCAGCTCGACAAGATGCTGAAGGTCGCCGGCCAGGGCCAGTACGGCATCAAGGGCGCCCAGGTCATCGCCATCGGCGCCGCGCAGGGCTTCTCCTGGACCATCACCGTCGACGTCGGCGCCAACGACGGCATCAAGCGCGACATGACCGTCCTGAACGGGGACGGGCTCGTCGGCCGGGTCACCACCGTCGGGCCCAACACCGCCACGGTCCTGCTCGCCAGCGACCCCGACTTCACGGTCGGCACCCGGATGGAGTCCGGCGACGAGCTGGGATTCGCCTCCGGGCAGGGCGACCGCCCGCTGCGTGTGGAACTCCTCAACGGCAAGGCGGAGGTGAAGAAGGGCGACCGTCTGGTCACCTTCGGCTCCCAGGCCGACCGGCCGTTCGTGCCCGGTGTGCCCGTCGGCGTGGTCTCGCGTGTCGACCCGTCCGGCGGCGGCCTGACCCGCACGCTCTATGTCACGCCGTACGCGAGCTTCAGCAAGCTCGACATCGTCGGTGTCGTCGTCGACGTCCCGAAGAAGGACCCGCGCGACACGGTGCTCCCGCCCAAACCCAAGCCCACCCCCAGGCCGACGGTGACGGTGACCGTGACGCCGTCCGCCGAGGCACCCGCAGACGGCCAGAACCAGCAAGAGCAGTAGGAGCTGTCACCTCATGCGCGTCAACCGGATCCTGCTCTCCTCCGCCCTGGTCGTCGTCGCCCTGGTGATCCAGGTGAGCGTCCTCGCCCGCCTGCACCTGCCGGGCGCCGTGCCCGACCTGATGCTCCTCACCGTCCTCGGCCTCGCCCTGGTCTACGGCCATGTGGGCGGCGCCCTCGTCGGCTTCGGCGCGGGCCTGCTGGCCGACCTCGCCCCGCCCGCCGACCACGCCGCCGGGCGGTACGCCCTGGTGCTGTGCGTCATCGGCTATCTCGCCGGACTGGCGAAGCCGGAGACGGGCCGGCTGAAGTCCGCCACCGGCCCCATGGTCGTGGTGGTCGCCGCCGCCGTCGGCTCGACCCTGCTGTACGCCGGGGTCGGTGCCCTCGTCGGGGACACCGCCGCCCGCCATGTGGGCCTGGGCAGCCTGCTGTTCACGGCCGCCCTGTACGACCTGCTGCTCGCCCCGTTCGTCGTGCCGGGGATCATGGCCCTGGCCCGGCGCGCCGAGAACGACCCCCTCGCCGACACCGGCTCCTCCTCCAAGGCCACCGACATCTCCTCGGGCTGGCTCTCCGGCGGCACCGGCCTGAAGATCGGCAGCCAGCGCAACGGGCTGCGGGTGAAGGCGGCCCGGGCCCGGATGGCGCGGGCCGGGCGCATCAAGGGGGTCAAGCGGCTGTGAACGCAGGGAAGTTCACCCGAACGAGCCGATCCGGTAGGAACGCCGGTTCGGGGGCGGCCGTTCATCAGTCGTACCCGCATATCCGTACGCGCATCGAGAGGGGGAGGCAGCACCCGTGACCAACATTCCCGAGACCGGCCGGAACACGCGGGTCCAGGTCCGGCTCGTCGTCATCCAGGTTCTCGTCGTCTCCCTGCTGCTCACGCTCGGCGGACGCCTGTGGTACCTCCAGATCCGTGAGGGCGCGGCCTACGCCAAGGAGGCGTCCGGGAACCACGTCCAGCAGGTCGTCCAGCCCGCCGTCCGGGGTTCGATCCTGGACGCGCGCGGTGTGGCCCTCGCCGACAACGAGACCCGGCTGGTCGTCTCCGCCTCCCGCACCGACCTGCTGAAGATGCCGGACGACGGCAAGGACGTCCTCACCAAGCTCGCCGGAGTCCTGGGCATGAAGCCCAAGGAGGTCATGGCGAAGGTCCGGCTGTGCGACTCCGAGACGCCCCAGCCCTGCTGGAACGGCTCGCCGTACCAGCCCATCCCCATCACCGACGAGGCCACGCCCAAGCAGGCCCTGCAGATCCGCGAGCGCGCCGAGGACTTCCCCGGCATCACCGCCGAGCCGGAGGCCATGCGCCGCTACCCGAGCCCGGGCAAGGCCAACACCGCCCAGGTCCTCGGCTACCTCTCGCCGGTCACCGACGAGGAGATCAAGGCGGCGCAGAACACCAACTCGCCGTATCTGCGCTCCGACCAGGTCGGCCGCTCCGGGCTTGAACGCCAGTACGACAAGCAGCTCCGTGGCAAGGCCGGCGTCACCCGCTACGAGGTCGACAACCTCGGCCGGGTCATCGGCCAGGCCGAGGCCGACCCCACCGAGCCGGGCGACAACCTCGTCACCAGCATCGACTCGCGCGTCCAGCGGATCGCCGAGTACCAGCTGAACGAGGCCATGAAGGAAGCCCGCAAGCAGCACGACCGCAACACCGGCACCAACTACAAGGCCGACTCCGGTGCCGTCGTGGTGATGGAGGCCAAGACCGGCCGGGTCGTCGCCATGGCGTCCAACCCGAACTACGACCCGAACGCCTGGGTCGGTGGCATCTCCGCCAAGGACTACGCGCGGCTCACCGGCAAGAGCTCCAACTACCCGCTGCTCAACCGCGCGATCCAGGGCCAGTCCGCGCCCGGCTCCATCTTCAAGGTCGTCCCGACGGCCGCAGCGATCAACGCCGGCTACTCCTTCGACGGCCCCTACCAGTGCTCCAGCTCGTACTCCCTGGGCGGCCAGGTCTTCAAGAACTTCGAGTCCAAGGGATACGGCCCGATCAGCCTCGGCCGCGCCCTGGAGGTCTCCTGCGACACCGTCTTCTACCGGCTCTCCCACGAGGAGTGGAAGCGCGACGGAGGCGCCAAGCCGAAGAAGAAGGCCGACGACTGGTTCTACAAGACCGCCCACCAGTTCGGCCTCGCCAAGGAGACCGGCATCGACCTGCCCAACGAGGTCACCGGCCGCATCCCCGACCGCCAGTGGAAGCTGGACTACTGGAAGGCCAACAAGGACGTCTGGTGCCGCACCGGCAAGCGCAACGGCAGCTACGCCGAGAAGATCGCCTACGAGAACTGCCTCGAGGGCAACCGCCTGCGCGCCGGTGACTCCATCAACTACTCCATCGGGCAGGGCGACACCCTCGTCACCCCGATCCAGATGGCCACCATCTACGGCGCCATCTCCAACGGCGGCACCCTCTACGACCCCTCCGTCGGCAAGGCCGTCATCAGCGCCGACGGCAAGACCGTCACGCCGATCAAGCCCAAGTCGCACGGCAAGCTGCCGATGTCGAAGACGACGCGCGACCGGATAGACGATGCCCTCGCGGGAGTCGCCACCCGCGGTACGGCCGCCTGGAGGTTCGGCGGCTGGCCGCAGGACAAGATCCCGATGCACGCCAAGACGGGTACGGCCGAGGTCTACGGCAAGCAGACGACCTCGTGGTTCGCCACCTACACCAAGGACTACTCGATCGTCATGACGATCGCCCAGGGTGGTACGGGCTCCGGCGCCTCGGGCCCCGCCGTCCGCAACATCTACAACGCGCTGTACGGCGTCTCCGAGGACGGCAAGATCGACAAGAAGAAGGCCCTGCTGTCCACCCCGCAGGAGACCCTGCCGAAGGTCAAGACCGACGGCACCATCTCCTCCCCGAAGGTCTCCAAGGACCCCGCGAAGGACCAGCAGGCAAAGAAGAAGGACCCGAACGCCCCGGCCGACCCGCTCCAGCCGGCGACGGCCGCCCCGCCGACGCCGGAGAACCGTGACACCCGAAGGCAGCGGCGCCGGAAGGGAAGCCGGAGGTCCACGACATGACCGGCGGTGTGAACAGCTTCCAGGTCTCCGGCTACGGGCCCGAGCGCTCCGGCTGGACCCGGCTCCTCGCCCGTGACTCCGTCGTGCGGCGGCTCGACTGGCCGATCCTGCTGTCGGCGCTGGCCCTGTCGCTGCTCGGCACGCTCCTCGTCTACTCGGCCACCCGCAACCGCACGGAACTCAACCAGGGCGACCCGTACTACTTCCTCGTCCGGCACCTGCTGAACACCGGTATCGGCCTCGCCCTGATGGCCGGCACGATCTGGCTCGGCCACCGCGCCCTGCGCACGGCCGTGCCGATCCTGTACGGCGTCTCGGTCCTGCTGATCCTGCTCGTGCTCACCCCGCTCGGCTCCACGATCAACGGCGCCCACTCGTGGATCAAGCTCCCCGGCGGCTTCTCGCTGCAGCCCTCGGAGTTCGTGAAGGTCACGATCATTCTGGGCATGGCGATGCTGCTGGCGGCCCGGGTCGACGCGGGCGACAAGCAGTACCCCGATCACCGCACGGTCGTGCAGGCCCTGGGCCTGGCCACCGTGCCCATGCTGATCGTGATGCTCATGCCCGACCTCGGGTCGGTCATGGTCATGGTCATCATCGTGCTCGGCGTGCTGCTCGCCTCCGGGTCGTCCAACCGGTGGGTGTTCGGACTGATCAGCGCGGGCGCCGTCGGCGCGATCGCCGTCTGGCAGCTCGGCGTGCTCGACGACTACCAGATCAACCGCTTCGCCGCCTTCGCCAACCCCGAGCTCGACCCGGCGGGCGTCGGCTACAACACCAACCAGGCCCGGATCGCCATCGGCTCCGGCGGACTGACCGGCTCCGGCCTCTTCCACGGCTCGCAGACCACCGGCCAGTTCGTCCCCGAGCAGCAGACGGACTTCGTCTTCACCGTGGCGGGCGAGGAACTGGGCTTCCTCGGCGGCGGCCTCATCATCCTGCTGCTCGGCGTCGTCCTGTGGCGGGCCTGCGCCATCGCCCGGGACACCAGCGACCTGTACGGCACGATCGTGGCCGCCGGCATCGTCGCCTGGTTCGGCTTCCAGACGTTCGAGAACGTCGGCATGACACTCGGCATCATGCCGGTCACCGGCCTGCCGCTGCCCTTCGTGTCGTACGGCGGTTCGTCGATGTTCGCCGTGTGGATAGCGGTCGGGTTGTTGCAGTCCATCCGGGTGCAGCGCCCGATGTCGGCGTGACCGCCGGGCGGGCGGCGCACTGAGGCAGGAGCACTGAGGCGGGGTGGCACTCTGCCGCCCCGCCCCCGGGCCGACTAGATTCGGTTCATGGCGGACAGCAAGCGCGAGATCGAGCGGAAATACGAGTCCGAGGACAGCGGGCTTCCCGACCTGACCGGTGTCGCCGGGGTCGCGGCCGTTGTCGACAAGGGTGTCGCCCACCTCGACGCCACCTACTACGACACGATCGACGAACGCCTCGCGGCGTCGTCCGTCACCCTGCGCCGCCGCACCGGCGGCTCCGACGCGGGCTGGCACCTGAAGTTCCCGATCGCCCCGGGCGTCCGCGACGAACTGAGCGCCCCGCTCTCCGACACCCTCCCCGACGACCTCGCCGGGCTCGTCCGCTCCCGTGTCCGGGGCGGCGAGCTGCTGCCCGTGGTCCGGCTGCGCTGCGAGCGCGACGTACGCCACCTCGTCGACGCCGACGGCGCGCTGCTCGCCGAGGTCGCCGTCGACGCCGTACTCGCCGAGCGGCTCACGGCCGGCGGCGGCGAGACCCAGTGGACCGAGATCGAGGTGGAACTCGCCGACGGAGGCGACCCGGCGCTGCTCGACAAGGTGGAGAAGAAGCTGCGCAAGGCGGGCGTACGGCCGTCGGAGTCGGCGTCGAAGCTGGCCCGAGCCCTCGCGGAGACGGCACCGGTCAAGAAGCGCCCGTCCGGTTCCGCCGGGAAGCCGGTCACCGCCGGGGACCATGTGCTCGTCTACGTACGCACCCAGCGCGACGCGATCGTCGAACTCGACCCGGCCGTCCGGCGGGACGCCGAGGACTCCGTGCACAGCATGCGCGTGGCCACCCGGCGGCTGCGCAGCACCTTCAAGTCGTTCGGCGACGTCCTCGACCGCGAGGTCACCGACCCGGTCGGCGACGAGCTGAAGTGGCTGGCCGGCGAGCTGGGCCTGGACCGGGACCGGGAGGTGCTGGCCGAACGGCTGACGACGGCCCTCGACGAGGTGCCCGACGAATTGGTCCGCGGGCCCGTGCCGGAGCGGATCCGCTCCTGGTCGAGCGCCGAGCACCGCGGGGCCCGCGGACACCTTCTCGGCGTCCTGGACTCCCGCCGCTATCTCGCCCTGCTCGACACGCTGGACGCGCTGATCGCCGACCCGCCGCTGCTGAAGGCGGCCGGCAAGAAGCCCCGCAAGGTGATCGCCAAGGCCGTGAAGAAGGACTTCCGCAAGGTCACCGCGCTGGTCCAGCAGGCACGGGAACTGGAGCCCGGCACCGACCGGGACGTCGCGATCCACGAGGCCCGCAAGAAGACCAAGCGCACCCGCTACGCGGCCGAGGCGGGCCGACCCGCCCTCGGCAAGCCGGCCAAGAGCCTGGTCAAGTCCATGAAGGCGCTGCAGAACCTGCTCGGCGAGCACCAGGACAGCGTGATGGCCCGGCAGACCCTGCGCGAGATGTCGGCGGTCGCCCACGCGGCGGGGGAGAGCGCCTTCACCTACGGCCTGCTCCATGAGCGCGAGGAGCAGCGGGCCACCCGCGTGGAGGCCGAACTGCCCGGATTCTGGGACGGGATCAAGGACGGGACGGCCGGCCTCTGACCCTCGGGCGTACGGAGACGCCCCGCGATCACGTTAGGCTGGATGGTCACCCCTGTCAGTACAGTCCAGCTCACGAAGGTGCGCGACATGCCTGCCGAAGTCGCTGCGTCGGTGTTCCCGCAGCTC
The DNA here is from genome assembly GCF_018604545.1 of Streptomyces koelreuteriae. Lineage (GTDB taxonomy): Bacteria > Actinomycetota > Actinomycetes > Streptomycetales > Streptomycetaceae > Streptomyces > Streptomyces koelreuteriae. The sequence continues at coordinate 5,623,758 of NZ_CP075896.1, forward strand.
GAAGCTCTGCTCCCGCATGTGCAGAAGCCGATTCAGTACGTCGGCGGGGAGCTCAACTCCACGGTCAAGGAGTGGGACTCCTGTGACGTCCGTTGGGCGCTCATGTACCCGGACGCCTACGAGGTCGGTCTGCCCAACCAGGGCGTCATGATCCTCTACGAGGTCCTGAACGAACAGCAGGGCGTCCTCGCCGAGCGCACCTACAGCGTGTGGCCGGACCTTGAGGAGCTGATGCGGGAGCACAAGGTCCCGCAGTTCACGGTGGACAGCCACCGGCCGGTCAAGGCCTTCGACGTGTTCGGCCTGTCCTTCTCCACGGAGCTGGGCTACACGAACATGCTGGCGGCCCTGGACCTGTCCGGCATCCCGCTGGAGGCCAAGGACCGCGGCCTGGACGACCCGATCGTCATGGCCGGCGGGCACGCCGCGTTCAACCCCGAGCCGATCGCGGACTTCATCGACTGCGCTGTCATCGGCGACGGTGAGCAGGCCGTCCTGGAGGTCACCGCGCTCATCCGCGCCTGGAAGGCCGAGGGCCGCCCCGGCGGCCGCGAGGAACTCCTCTTCCGCCTCGCCCGCACGGGCGGGGTGTACGTCCCGGGCTTCTACGACGTCGAGTACCTGCCCGACGGCCGGATCGCCCGCGTCGTCCCCAAGCGCAGCGGTGTCCCGTGGCGGGTCTCCAAGCACACCGTCATGGACCTGGACGAGTGGCCGTACCCCAAGCAGCCCTTGGTCCCGCTGGCCGAGACGGTCCATGAGCGCATGTCGGTGGAGATCTTCCGCGGCTGCACCCGAGGCTGCCGTTTCTGCCAGGCCGGCATGATCACCCGCCCGGTCCGCGAACGCTCCATCACGGGCATCGGCGACATGGTCGACAAGGGCCTGAAGGCGACGGGCTTCGAGGAGGTGGGCCTGCTCTCCCTCTCCTCGGCGGACCACACGGAGATCGCCGACGTCGCCAAGGGCCTGGCGGACCGCTACGAGGAGGACAAGATCGGCTTGTCCCTCCCCTCCACCCGCGTGGACGCCTTCAACATCGACCTGGCGAACGAACTGACCCGCAACGGCCGCCGCTCCGGCCTCACCTTCGCCCCCGAGGGCGGCTCGGAGCGCATCCGCAAGGTCATCAACAAGATGGTCTCGGAAGAGGACCTGATCCGCACGGTCTCCACGGCGTACGGCAACGGCTGGCGCCAGGTGAAGCTGTACTTCATGTGCGGCCTGCCCACCGAGACCGACGACGACGTCCTCCAGATCGCCGACATGGCGACCAAGGTCATCGCCAAGGGCCGCGAGGTCTCCCGCTCCAACGACATCCGCTGCACGGTCTCGATCGGCGGCTTCGTCCCCAAGCCGCACACGCCCTTCCAGTGGGCCCCGCAGCTCTCCGCCGAGGAGACGGACGCGCGGCTGCAGAAGCTGCGCGACAAGATCCGCGGCGACAAGAAGTACGGCCGCTCCATCGGCTTCCGCTACCACGACGGCAAGCCCGGCATCGTCGAAGGCCTCCTCTCCCGGGGCGACCGCCGTATCGGCGCGGTCATCCGCGCGGTCTACGACGACGGCGGCCGCTTCGACGGCTGGCGCGAGCACTTCTCGTACGACCGCTGGATGGCCTGCGCCGAGAAGACGCTGCCGGAGTTCGGGGTCGACGTCGACTGGTACACCACCCGCGAGCGCACCTACGAGGAGGTCCTCCCCTGGGACCACCTCGACTCCGGCCTGGACAAGGACTGGCTCTGGGAGGACTGGCAGGACTCCCTCGACGAGACCGAGGTCGAGGACTGCCGGTGGACCCCGTGCTTCGACTGCGGGGTGTGCCCGCAGATGGACACGTCCATCCAGATCGGTCCGACCGGGAAGAAGCTGCTGCCGCTGACGGTCAAGCAGCCTCAGACCAGCGGACACGCGCACTGATCGGGAAGCCCGAGATGACTGAGCCGGCCGAGGGGTGAGGTCGGTTCTCCGGGGGACCCGCTGAGACAAGGCGGGGTCGGTGGCGCTCCCCCGGGGGACCGGCCCGGCCCAGGTTCCCCCGGTTCAGCCATGTGCTGGGGGAGCCGTCAGCCGAGGCGGCCCTGTTCGCAGACGCGCCGGGCGACCTCGCGGAGCTTGATGTTCCGTTCCTGGGAGAAGCGGCGCAGCACGTCGAAGGCCTCCTTCTCGGTGAGGCGGTGGCTGCCCATGAGGATGCCCATGGCCTCGCCGATGACATGACGGGTGGCGACGGCCTGCTCCAGTTGGGCGTGACTGCGGGCGCTGGAGAAGGCGACGGCGGCGTGCGAGGCCAGCAGCCAGCCCGCCGTCTCGCTGTCCTCCGTGAAGGCCCCCGGGCGGCCCGAGTAGAGGTTGAGCGCGCCGAGATCCTCGTCCTCGGTGTACAGCAGGAAGCCCATCATGCTGCCCACGCCCAGGTCACGGGCCTGCTCGGCGTAGGCGGGCCAGCGCGGCTGCTCGTCGGTGAAGTCGGTGATGCGGAAGATCCGCGCCGCGGTGTCGCTGCGGGCCGCGTCAAAGCAGGGGCCCTCCGCCAGGCGCTCCTGCACCTGGTCGCTCTTGAGGACCAGATCGGCCGTGGGAGCGAGCGTCTCCACCCGCTTGCCGTGCAGGAGGAGGATGCCGGCCGCGTCGCATCCCGCCACGAGCTTCGTGGCCGAGTCGGTGATGTGCTCGAGGGTGGCGTCGACCGAGTGCTGAGCGAGCAGTTCCCGCGCCATGGAGGCCATCTCCTGCGCGAACACGCGCCATTCCACGGTGTTTCTCCCTCGGTCGTCGCCTCGGCGTGCTCTCTGCCCACGTTGCCACGTTTCCCCCGGGAGGGCCGTCCCATTGCCATGTCTATCGAGTTTCGATAGATTTCAATCGTAGCTCGATCGAAGGAGTGGTGATGGGGAAGCTGGCCGTGGCGGCGTTGCGTGGGGTGCTCGTGGTGCTGCTCGCCGGGTCGCTGTTCGTGCAGGCGGTCATGGTGCCGCTGCTGGCCGTCGATCTGGACGGACTGAACCCGGACTACGCGTATCTGCGCACCCCGATCCTCGTGATCACGATCCTCGGTATCGTGACGGCCCAGGTCGTTGTGGTCTGTGTGTGGCGGCTGGTGACGATGGTGCGCCGCGGGACGGTGTTCTCCACCGCCGCCTTCCGGTACGTGCACATCGTGATCGGCGCGTTCGTGGCGGCCGCCCTGCTGGTCTTCGCCCTCGCGGTCGTCCTCGCGCCCGGCGAGGCCGTCGCTCCCGGGGTGGTCCTGCTGCTGTGCGGGGTCGTCATGGCCGTGCTGGGCGTCGCGCTGGTCGTGCTCGTGCTGCGCATGCTGCTCGCGCAGGCCGTCGCACGCGACATCGAGGCGGCTCGGATGCGGGCCGAGTTGGAAGAGGTCATCTGATGGCGATCGCCGTCGACATCGACGTGATGCTGGCCAAACGGAAGATGTCCGTGGGCGAGCTCGCGGAACGCGTCGGCATCACCCCCGCAAACCTGGCGGTCCTCAAGAACGGCCGCGCCAAGGCGGTCCGCTTCTCCACCCTCGCCGCGCTCTGCGAAGTGCTGGAGTGCCAGCCGGGGGATCTGCTGCGCTGGGAGTCGGAGGGTGTGGACGGGTGATGCCGCCGGTCCACAGAATGCGGTGATGGAGAACATCGGCATCCGGCCCGCCCGCCCGGGCGAACTGCCCGCTGTCGCCCGGCTTCGATGGGACTGGCTCGTCGAGAACGGCGCCGAGGACCTCGGCGAACGCGAGGAGTTCGTGCGGCAGTTCGTCGCATGGGCCCGGGAGAACACCGCCTCGCATCGGTGCATGGTGGTCGTGCGTGCCGATGCCGTGGTCATCGGCATGGCGTGGCTGGCCGTCGTGCAGCGGGTCCCCACACCGCGAGCGCCGCGCCGCGCCTCCGGTGATCTGCAGTGCGTGTACGTCCTGCCCGACGCGCGGGACGGCGGGCTCGGCGGCCGGCTCATCCAGGCGGTTCTGGACGGGGCCCGGGAACTCGGGCTGGAGCGGGTCACCGTGCACTCGACCCCGCGGGCGATTCCCGCGTACGCCCGGCGTGGTTTCCAGGAGTCGCCCCGGCTGCTGCAGGCTCGGGTCGCGGGTCCCGGAGCCGGCTGAGCGGTTCGGGATCCGAACGGGACGCCGCGGCGTCTTCGACGGTATGGAACTGGAGAAGCCGGCCCGCGAGGGTTCCGAGGCGCGGGTCGACCTGCGCAAGAGGGTGCCCGAGGCGACTGCGCCGCCCGTACGTGGGGGCGCCGCGCCCGAGGGGTGTCTCGCCGTCGCGATCCGGATTCCCGTGCGGATCGTCGTGCTCGTACTGGTCGTCCCCGTGCGGATGGTGTGGGACGCGCTCGTCGTGGCCGGGCGGTTCCTGAACGACGTGCTGTTCCGGCCGGTGGGGCGGGCGCTGCTGTGGCTCGGGCGGGCGGTGTTCGTCTGGCCGTTCGTGGGGCTGTGGCGGTACGTCGTCGTGCCGGTGGGCAAGGCCCTCGGGTGGCTCGGGTACGTGCTCGTGGTCGTGCCCATGGGGTGGCTGTACCGGTATGTGCTGACGCCGGTCGGGCACGCGCTCGCGTGGGCGGCCAAGGGGGTCGGGGCCGCGCTCGGCTGGGTGTACGCCTACGTGCTCACACCCGTCGGGCATGCCCTGATCTGGCTGCTCAGGGGGCTCGTCGTCGTCCCCGCCCTGTGGCTGTACACCTGGGTGCTCGCACCCGTCGGGCGTGCGATCGTCTGGTGCGGCAGGGGGCTGGTGTGGCTGGTGAGCACGATCGTCACCGGCATCGGAACGGCCCTCTACTGGATCGCCCGGATCCTGCTCGTCCTGCCCGTGCTCGCCCTATGGCGCTGGGTTCTCGCCCCGGTCGGCAGGGTCCTCGCCGTCATCGGACGGGAGGTGTGGGACGCCCTCGGGCACGCCTGGCGCGTCGCCGGGCACATCTCGCTCGCCGTCGGGCGGTTCCTCGGCACCCTCTTGCGGTGGATCTTCGTCGAGCCGGTGCGGTGGGTGTACCGCAGTGTGCTGACACCGGTCGGACACGTCGTGCGGGACACCGTCCTGCGGCCCGTCGCCGCAGCCGCCCGCAGCGTGGGTAGCGCCACCCGGCAGGCCCTGGCCTCCGCCCGGGAGTCCGTACGGCAGGCGCGTGCCGACTTCCGGCGGATGCTCCTCGGCGAGCCGAGGCGGCCGCGGCCCGTCGACCGCGGGGAACCTTCGGGGCGCGGGACACGTACTCTTGGTAGCAGTACGACCGCTCTCACGAAGGACTGAACGACACTGGGCAAGCGACAGCCCGAAGGCCCGCCGCCCGCACCCGCGGTGCAGCGCATCCGACTGCGCTACACCAAGCGCGGCCGCCTCCGGTTCACCAGCCACCGTGACTTCCAGCGCGCCTTCGAGCGTGCGTTGCGCCGTGCCGAGGTGCCGATGGCGTACTCGGCGGGCTTCACACCGCACCCGAAGGTGTCGTACGCCAATGCCGCACCCACCGGCACGGGCAGTGAGGCGGAATACCTGGAGATCGCGCTCACCGCATCGCGCGATCCGGAGCAGCTCAGGACCCTTCTCGACGCGTCGATGCCCACCGGGCTCGACATCGTCGAGGCGGTCGAGGCGCGTACCTCGGGACTCGCCGACCGGCTCACGGCTTCCGTATGGGAGCTGCGGCTGGACGGGGTGTCGCGAGAGGAGGCCCGCCGCGCGGCGGACGCCTTCACCGCGGCCGAGACCGTCGAGGTCCAGCGCCAAGCCAAGAACGGCATCCGTACCTTCGACGCCCGAGCCGCCGTGGTGAGCCTGGAGATCCCAGACCCCACGGAAACGCAGAGTTCGCAGCCCGCCGCAAGCGTCGGCTCCACTGGAGCGGCTGACGCCGCGCTCCATGCTGGGCCGACCGACCAGCCCTGTGCGATACTGCGGCTGGTTGTTCGGCACGTGACGCCTGCCGTACGACCCGACGACGTCCTGTCCGGTCTCCGCGCCGTGGCCGACCTGGCGCCGCCGGTCCCCGCAGCGGTGACCAGGCTGGCGCAGGGGCTGTTCGATGAAGAGACCGGCACGGTGACCGACCCGCTCGCGCCCGACCGCGAGGCAGCTCAGGCCCACTCAACGGCCGAACAGCCTGCCGCCGCGACGGCGCCGGCGTAAGGAAGGTTCCGCGAAGGGACGGACGTCGTAGCGCCGCCCTCGGACTCGGGAGCCACCTGGGTCGGGCAGCGTACCGACCAGCAGACTTTCGCCAGGCCGTACGCATTCGGCGTACGGAACCGGCGAGACAAGACACGGAGAGCTCCCGTGCGGCGCCCGCGCCCCGGACGGCGGCGACGCGCACAGCGCGAGCCGCGGACGTCACCGGCATCGCCGGACCAGGCGCGGCGCCCGGGAGCCTGACGGGAGAAAAGCCCGCATGCTCGAACCGACCGAACCCACAGAGTCCTCAACGGGCTCCGAACAGAACAGCCCCAGCGACACCCTGCCGCCTCGCCGGCGGCGCCGTGCCGCGTCCCGCCCGGCGGGTCCCCCCGTCGGCGGCTCCTCCGACGCCCCGGTGGAGACCGTCGCGCCGGCCATACCGGCCGCCGATCCCGACGAGCTCGCGACCGAGGTCGTGGAAGCCGACGAGGAAGTCGTCGCCGAGGCGGAAGAGACGTCCGAGGCCGCGCAGGCCACTGAGAGCGCAGAGAGCGCCGAAGAGGCCGCGCCCGCCGCCCCCGCCAAGCGGCGCCGCGCCGTCCGCCGGGCCTCCGCGCCCGCCGGCGCTCCGACGGCCACGGAGGCCGCCGAGACCGTCGTCCCGGTGACCACCGCCGCTCCGGCCGGCTCCGAGGCGTCGGAGCAGGCAGAGGCCCCCGCCGCGTCGGCCGCGGTGTCCGAGGACGCCGCTCCCCGGCGTACCCGGCGTCGTGCGACGCGCACGGTGACCTCGCCTGCTGCGGCTCCGGCGGAGACGTCCGAGACGGCGCAGGCCACGTCCGGCGACCCGGAGCCGGTGGCCGAGGCCGCCGCGCCCACCGAGGTCTCCGAGGAAGCCGCGCCCGCCGAGGACTCCGCTCCGCGCCGGACCCGCCGCCGTGCCTCGCGACGGGTGTCCGCACCCGCCGGGGCGCCGGAAGGCAACGCCGAGGAGGCGAAGGCACCCGTGACCGAGAACCCCGCCGCAGAGGCCGCCCGCGCCGCCGAGGCCCCCGCCGCTGAGGCCGCGCCCGCGCCCGAGGCCCCCGCCGAAGCCACCCCCGCCGCAGAACCCGCTGAGGCCGCCGAGGCCGCCGAGGATGCCGCCCCGCGGCGTCGTCGTCGCGTCGCTCGCAGGGCCGCCGGCGGTTTCGCCGAGCCCGCCCAGTCCCCGAGGTCCGCGAAGGCCTCGAAGTCCGCCGCGGCCACCGACACGGCTGCCGCCGAGAGCGAGTCGGCCGCGCGCCCCGCCCGTCCGGCCGTCGCCGTGTTCCAGGCGCCCGTGTTCACCGAGCCCCAGTTCCAGACGCCGGAGCGCGCCGCGGCCGCTGCCGCCGCCCAGGCTGCCGTGACCGAGGAGCCCGAGGAGACCGAGGCGCCCGCCGCGGCCGAGGCTCCCCGGGAGGAGCAGTCCGGCGGGTCCCGCCGCCGGCGCCGCCGCCGGGGTGCGGGCGACGAGCCCGAGGCCCCGGCCGCCGAGGCCGCCGCCGCTCAGAGCGCCGAGGACGAGTCCGAGGACGCCGAAGACTCCGCCGACTCCGACGAGCAGGAGGAGTCCGAGGGGAGCGGCTCGCGCCGCCGCCGTCGCCGGGGCGGCCGCCGCCGTAGGCGTGGCGACTCCGCCGACTCCGAGGACACCTCGGACGACGAGTCCGAGCAGGGCGCCGCCGCCCAGGACGCCGAGGACTCGGCCGAGGAGTCCGATGAGTCCGACGAGGCCGCCGACCGTGACGAGTCGTCCGGCGGAGGCGGCTCCAGCAGCAGCCGTCGGCGCCGTCGCCGCCGTCGCCGCGCCGGTGACAGCGGCACCGACTCCGAGACCTCCGAGGACGACCCGGAGCGCACGGTCGTCAAGGTCCGCGAGCCCAGGCCGAAGGCGGAGCCGTCCGACGAGGTGCAGTCCATCAAGGGCTCGACCCGTCTGGAGGCCAAGAAGCAGCGCCGCCGCGAAGGCCGCGAGCAGGGCCGCCGGCGCGTCCCGATCATCACCGAGGCCGAGTTCCTGGCCCGGCGCGAGGCCGTCGAGCGCGTGATGGTCGTCCGCCAGCACGGCGACCGTACGCAGATCGGCGTCCTCGAGGACAACGTGCTCGTCGAGCACTACGTCAACAAGGAGCAGTCGACCTCGTACGTCGGCAACGTCTACCTGGGCAAGGTCCAGAACGTGCTGCCGTCGATGGAGGCCGCCTTCATCGACATCGGCAAGGGCCGCAACGCGGTGCTGTACGCCGGTGAGGTCAACTTCGAGGCGCTGGGCATGGCCAACGGGCCGCGCCGCATCGAGTCCGCCCTGAAGTCCGGCCAGTCGGTGCTCGTCCAGGTGACGAAGGACCCCATCGGGCACAAGGGCGCGCGTCTGACCAGCCAGGTCTCCCTCCCCGGCCGCTACCTGGTCTACGTGCCCGAGGGCTCCATGACCGGCATCAGCCGCAAGCTGCCCGACACCGAGCGGGCCCGGCTGAAGACCATCCTCAAGAAGATCGTCCCCGAGGACGCGGGCGTCATCGTGCGCACCGCCGCCGAGGGCGCGAGCGAGGACGAGCTGCGCCGGGACGTCGAGCGGCTGCAGCAGCAGTGGGAGGACATCCAGAAGAAGGCCAAGAGCGGCAACGCCCCGACGCTGCTGTACGGCGAGCCGGACATGACCGTCCGGGTCGTCCGCGACATCTTCAACGAGGACTTCTCCAAGGTCGTCGTCAGCGGTGACGAGGCCTGGTCGACCATCCACGGGTACGTCTCGCATGTCGCGCCCGACCTGGCCGAGCGGCTGTCGAAGTGGACCTCCGAGGTCGACGTCTTCGCCACGTACCGGATCGACGAGCAGCTCGCCAAGGCCCTGGACCGCAAGGTCTGGCTGCCCAGCGGCGGCTCGCTGGTGATCGACCGGACCGAGGCGATGGTCGTCGTCGACGTCAACACCGGCAAGTTCACCGGTCAGGGCGGCAACCTCGAGGAGACCGTCACCAGGAACAACCTGGAGGCGGCCGAGGAGATCGTGCGCCAGCTGCGGCTGCGCGACCTCGGCGGCATCATCGTCATCGACTTCATCGACATGGTGCTGGAGTCCAACCGGGACCTGGTGCTGCGACGTCTGCTGGAGTGCCTGGGCCGGGACCGGACCAAGCACCAGGTGGCCGAGGTGACCTCGCTGGGGCTCGTGCAGATGACCCGCAAGCGGGTCGGGCAGGGGCTGCTGGAGTCCTTCTCCGAGACCTGCGTCCACTGCAACGGCCGCGGTGTCATCGTGCACATGGAGCAGCCGACCGGCGCCGGTGGCGGAGGCGGCGGCAAGCGCAAGAAGCGCGCGCGTGCCGGTGCCGACCAGCCGCACACGCACGAGGCGGCCGCCGTCGAGACCGCCGAGCAGGAGGCGGAGACCGAGGCGGAGGTCGGTGCCGAGATCGCCGAGCCGATCGCCCTGCCGGAGCCGTCCTTCGAGCCCGACGAGGAGCTGTACAGCAGCGCCGCCGAGGCGGAGGCCGCGGCCGGGCGTGGGCGTACGCGGCGTCGGGCGAGCCGGCGGGCGTCCGCACCGGCGGGTGCGCCGCGCGGTGAGGCGGCGGAGCCGAAGTCCAGGAAGGGCAGGAAGGCCGAGCAGGCCGAGGTGCCGACGGCGCAGGACGTGACCGCCGCCGAGGAGGTCGCCCGTCCGGTGCAGCCGGAGCCGGCCGCCGAGGCGCACGCCGAGCCGATGGCCGTCGAGGACCCGGTCGTCGAGGCCCCGGCCGCCGCGGCCGAAGCGGCCCCGGCCGCCGAGGAGGCCGCGCCCAAGGGCCGTGGCCGTCGGCGGGCGACGCGCAAGGTGTCCGCGCCGGCCGGTTCCCCGGCGGGGGCCGAGGCGACCGTGGTGACGGTCGCCGAGACCGCACCCGCCGCGCCGGAGGCCGCGGAGACGCCGGAGCGGGCCGAGCAGCCCGAGCCGGCCGCCGAGGCGCCCGCCGAGAGCGCCGCCCCGGCCCGTCCGCGCCGCCGTGCCGTGCGCAAGCCCACCGCGTCCACCGCGTCCGAGGAGGCGGCCGTCGTGGTCGTGTCGTCGGCAGCGGAGGAGGCGTCGGAGGCCGGAGCCCCGGCCGCCGAGGCCGCCGCGGAGGCGCCCGCCGAGGCCGCCGAGGAGGCCGCTCCGGCCAAGAAGACGGCCCGCAAGACGGCCAAGAAGGCCACCACGGCGAAGAAGGCCACCACCAAGAAGACCGCGGCGAAGAAGACCGCGGCCAAGAAGACGACGGCCAAGAAGGCGGCGACCACCAAGACCGCCGCGAAGAAGACCGCGTCGAAGAAGACCGTGGCGGCGGAGCAGACGGTGTCGTCCGCGTCCTCCGTCTCGGCCTCCACCGACGAGGGCTGACATCCCGTCCCTGTGCGACCGGCGTGACCGGTCGCACAGGGGGCGGACCGGCCTCGGTTTGACCCCCTCGGCCGGGGCCCCGTAACCTTGACCGTCGGCGTGTCGAATGACGCGTCACATCCCCGTAAACCTCACCCTCCGGGCGCCGGGCGCCCAGGAGAGGCTGCTCGCTGAGTCGGGCGGCTGGCCTGCGGGGGTGCCGTTTCCCCGAGCGAGAGAGAGTTCCGCGTGTACGCCATCGTGCGCAGCGGTGGTCGCCAGCACAAGGTTGCTGTCGGCGACATCGTTGAGGTTGACAAGATTTCCACCGCCCAGGTTGGCGACACGGTCGAGCTCTCGACCCTGCTCGTTGTCGACGGCGACTCCGTGACCAGCGACCCGTGGGTGCTGGCCGGCATCAAGGTCCAGGCCGAGGTCGTGGACCACCACAAGGGCCAGAAGATCGACATTCTGCGCTACAAGAACAAGACCGGTTACCGCCGTCGCCAGGGCCACCGCCAGCAGTACACGGCGATCAAGGTCACTGAGATCCCCGCGGCTGCGAAGTAAGGGACTGAGGAGAAATGGCACACAAGAAGGGCGCATCGTCCACTCGGAACGGTCGCGACTCCAATGCCCAGCGGCTCGGCGTGAAGCGCTTCGGCGGTCAGGTCGTCAACGCTGGTGAGATCCTGGTCCGTCAGCGTGGCACCCACTTCCACCCGGGCACCGGCGTCGGCCGTGGCGGCGACGACACGCTGTTCGCCCTGGCCGCCGGTTCGGTGCAGTTCGGCACCCACCGTGGCCGCAAGGTCGTGAACATCGTTCCGGTCGCCTGACCGGAATCTTTCGCGAGGCGGACCTCACTTCCCTCACGGGAAGCGGGTCCGCCTTTCGCGTGTTGGTTCTCAGAGAACACCCCGTACGTAACTGGAGGCACATCCCATGACCACCTTCGTGGACCGCGTCGAGCTGCATGTCGCCGCGGGTAACGGAGGCCACGGCTGTGCCTCCGTCCACCGTGAGAAGTTCAAGCCGCTGGGCGGGCCGGACGGCGGCAACGGCGGTCGCGGCGGGGACGTGATCCTCACCGTCGACCAGTCGATCACCACGCTTCTCGACTACCACCACTCCCCGCACCGCAAGGCCACCAACGGCAAGCCCGGCGAGGGCGGCAACCGCTCCGGCAAGGACGGGCAGGACCTGGTCCTGGCCGTGCCGGACGGCACGGTGGTGCTGGACAAGGCGGGCAACGTCCTCGCCGACATGGTCGGGCAGGGCACGTCCTTCGTCGCCGCGCAGGGGGGCCGGGGAGGGCTCGGCAACGCGGCGCTGGCCTCCGCCCGGCGCAAGGCGCCCGGCTTCGCGCTGCTCGGCGAGCCGGGGGACCTGCGGGACGTCGTCCTGGAGCTGAAGACCGTCGCCGACGTGGCGCTCGTGGGCTATCCGAGCGCCGGCAAGTCGTCCCTGATCTCGGTGCTCAGCGCCGCCAAGCCGAAGATCGCCGACTACCCCTTCACCACGCTCGTGCCGAACCTCGGTGTCGTCACGGCCGGTTCGACCGTGTACACGATCGCCGACGTGCCCGGGCTGATCCCCGGGGCCAGTCAGGGCAAGGGCCTGGGCCTGGAGTTCCTGCGGCACGTGGAGCGGTGCAGTGTCCTCGTGCACGTCCTGGACACCGCCACGCTGGAGTCCGACCGCGACCCGGCCTCCGACCTCGACATGATCGAGGAGGAGCTGCGGCAGTACGGCGGGCTGGACAGGCGCCCGCGGATCGTCGTCCTGAACAAGACCGACGTACCGGACGGCAAGGACCTGGCCGAAATGGTGCGGCCCGACCTGGAGGCGCGCGGCTACCGCGTGTTCGAGGTGTCGGCCGTGGCGCACCTGGGGCTGAAGGAGCTGTCGTTCGCACTCGCGGAGCTCGTGGCCACGGCCCGGGCCGCGAAGCCGAAGGACGAGGCCACCCGGATCGTGATCCGGCCCAAGGCCGTCGACGACACGGGCTTCACCGTCACCCGCGAGGCCGACGGCCTGTTCCGGGTGCGCGGTGAGAAGCCCGAGCGGTGGGTGCGGCAGACCGACTTCAACAACGACGAGGCGGTCGGATACCTCGCGGACCGGCTCAACCGGCTCGGTGTCGAGGAGTCGCTGGTGAAGGCGGGTGCCCGGGGCGGCGACGGCGTCGCCATCGGACCCGAGGACAACGCGGTCGTCTTCGACTGGGAGCCGTCCCTGACGGCCGGCGCGGAGATGCTCGGCCGGCGCGGTGAGGACCACCGGTTCGAGGGAGAGCGCCCGGCAGCGCAGCGCCGTAGGGACCGGCAGGCCGAGAGGGACGAAGCGGAGCAGGAGTTCGACGACTTCGAGCCGTTCTGAGTTAACAAAGAGCAAATTCGCGACCGACTTTGGTGCAACCAAGTCGTTCTCCAATGTGTCGTACAGGGCAGAGCGGATGAGGATCTTGTTTCTCGCCGTGCAGTAACTGCCCATGCGATCAACGGAGTTGACGTACGTGCCCCAGTCCACGAGCAAGCGCAGGATCGGCCGAGGCATCGGAGTCGCGGCGGCGATCGCCGTCGCCGCCGCCGTCACCGCCCCGGTGGCCGCTCATGCCGTCCCGGCCGCGGACGCCGCCCCCGCCGCCGCTTCGAAGCTCCACGACGACTTCAACGGCGACGGCTATCAGGACCTGGCTGTCGCCGACTCGTACGGCAAGGTCGACGGGAAGGCCCGGGCCGGATACGTGGCCGTCGTGTACGGCTCGGCCAAGGGACTCGACCTCGGCCACAAGCAGGTCATCAGCCAGAACTCCCCGGGCATACCGGGTGCGGCGGAGACCGACGACTACTACGGCGAGGGCATCGCCGCCGGTGACCTCGACGGCGACGGTTACGCCGACCTGGTCGTGGGGGCCCCGAGCGAGGACGTCGGGGACGTCACGGCCGCCGGCACACTCGCCGTGCTGTGGGGCGGGAAGCAGGGCCTGTCCGGCGGCACGGCCGTCGCCACCGGCACCGAGGAGGACCGGGTCGACTCCAAGACCCCGGCGCTCGGAGACTTCGACAACGACGGCCACCTGGACCTCGCCACCGGCAACCGCCTGCTGTCCGGGCCCTTCGACCGCACCGGCGGCGCCGCGAGCAGCCGCACCCTCGCCCTGGAGCCCGCGTACGTCACGGACGACGTGGCCACCGGCGACGTCGACCACGACGGTGTCACCGATCTGGTCGCGCTCATCCACGACGTCAGCGACGACGACATGCACGACCCCGACTACAGGCACCGTCGCGCGGTCTACCTGCGCGGCACACCGGACGGCCTGAGCAAGCCCGTCGAGCTGAAGAACCCCGACGGCACACGCATGCGCGGCGGCGAGCACCTCGGCATCGGTGACGTGGACAAGGACGGGTTCGCCGACCTCGTGATCGGCCGTTCGAACGACGGCTTCGGCGAAACCGACCTGGACGACCCGCTGCTGAAGGGCGGCCAGATCGGCGTGGTGCACGGCTCGGCCGACGGCCCCGACACCTCCCGTACGACGGTCATCACGCAGAACACCCCTGGTGTGCCGGGCGACGCGGAGTGGGCCGACGGCTTCGGCGGGGGCATCTCCGTCGGTGACATCAACGCCGACGGCTACGCGGACGTCTCCACCGGCAGCGCGAGCGAGGCCATCGGAGACGTTTACGCGGCCGGCCAGGTCACCGTCCTGCGCGGCGGCAAGTCCGGGCTGAGCGGCAACGGCGCCTTCAGCATGAGCCAGAACACCAAGAACGTCCCGGGCGAGGCGGAGCAGAACGACTTCTTCGGCGCCGAGACCAAGCTCCTCGACGTCAACGGCGACGGCCGGGCCGAGCTGTTCGCCGGTGCGACCGGTGAGAACCGGGACGGCGGAGTCTGGGCGTTCCCGAACACCGTCAACGCCCCCACCGCCACCGGTTCGGTCAGCTTCGGCGCGGGCACCCTCGGCACGGGCGCGAACGGCTCCGCCCTCGGCTCGGGCTTCACCCGATGAGCGCGCGCTTCCGCTCCCGCCGCGGCCGGCTCGCCATCGCCACCGGCCTCGTCCTCCTCACGGGCGCCCTCGCGGTCCCCGCCGCCCACGCCGCGCCCCCGAGCGCCACGCCGAACGCCGAGCGTCCGCGTGACGACTTCAACGGCGACGGCTACGCCGACCTCGCCACGGCCGCCCCGTCCGCGACCGTCGCCGGTAAGAAGGGCGCCGGTTATGTCGCCGTGCTCTACGGCACGGCGAACGGGCTGTCCACGACGAACCGGCAGGTCTTCAGCCAGAACTCGGCCGGTGTGCCCGGCGACGCCGAGAAGGACGACGCCTTCGGCAGCGCGCTCGGCACCGCCGACCTCGACCGCGACGGGTACGCGGACCTGGTCGTCGGTGTGGGCGGCGAGGACACGGCCGACGGCGGCGCCGAATCCGGCCTGGTCGAGGTCCTGTGGGGCGGCCCGAAGGGGTTGTCCGGCAGCGCCGTGGTGGCCACCGGCAAGGAGTACGACAGCCTCGGCAGCCGGGGCCGTCTGACCGTCGGGGACGTCGACGGCGACGGTGCCGCGGACCTGGTGACCGTGGAGAACCAGTTCTATCTGCGCGTGGTGAGCGGCCCGTTCACCCGGGACGGCGCCACGGCCCGTGAGGATCAGATCCTGAAGGACGAGTTCGACACCCGCGTCCTCGACCTGGCCACCGGCGACGTCAACGGCGACGGTGTCACCGACATCGCCGCCACCCAGAACGACGGCGACGAGTGGGACGCCCGCCGGGTCGTGTACTGGCCGGGCTCCCGGCAGGGACTGAAGCCGTACCTCACCGTGGAAGGCGCCGACGGCCACCGGCTCCAGGGCGGCGAGAACCTCGACGTCGGGGACATCGACCAGGACGGCGTCGACGACATCGTGGTGGGCCGGGCCGTCACCGGGTACGACAGCGACCTCGACAACCCCGCCGTCAAGGGCGGCCGGGTCACCTGGATCCCGGGCACCCCGAACGGACCGGACGGCACCAGGGCCGCGCACCTCAACCAGGACAGCCCCGGGGTGCCGGGCGCCGCCGAGGCGGGCGACGGCTTCGGGACCGACGTCCGCGTCGCCGACGTCAACGGCGACGGCTACCCGGACGTGGCGACCGGGCTGCCCGGTGAGGACCTGGACGGCCTGGCCGACGCGGGCGCGGTCGTCGTGCTGCGCGGCAGCGCGAAGGGGCTCACCGGCACCGGCGCCCAGGTGGTCACGCAGAACACGCCCAACGTGCCGGGCGCCGCCGAGAAGGGCGACGCCTTCGGCTCGGCCGTGCACCTCGCCGACGCGAACCACGACGGCCTGGCCGACCTGGCCGCCGGCGCGGCGGGGGAGAACGCCAAGGCCGGGTCCGTCTGGTACTTCAGGTCCGGCCCGAAGACCGTCGTGAGCCCGAACGGCACCACGACCTTCGGCAACACGCTCCTCGGCACCACCCCCACGGACGCTCGGCTCGGTACGCTCTTCGCCGACTGATCATCCGTCAGACCCGCTGCGGCAACGGCTTGTTCCGGTGCTGGCGGCGGGTCTCTTTTTGTCTGCTTAGTTGTCATGTACGTGAACCCCGGCGTTCAGCGGGCGGGTCGCCCGCGAGCGTGAAGCTTCCCAGAGTCCATGTGGCCAGCGAGGTAAGGGAGTCAGCCGATGACAGCAGGATCGCCCGACCGACGCCGCTTTCTGACCGCCGGCGCCGCGGTGCTCGGCGCCGCCGCCTCCGCCCAGCTGTGGCTCCCGGCCGCCGCCCGCGCGGCCGAGACGCCGCTCCCCGACGGTGTGTTCAGCCTCGGCGTCTCCTCAGGTGACCCGCTGCCTGACGGCATAGTGCTGTGGACCAGGCTCGCCCCCGACCCGCTGAACGGCGGGGGCATGCCCGACCGGGTGGTGCCGGTGGAGTGGCAGCTTGCGGAGGACCACCGGTTCAGAAAGCTCGTCCGCCGGGGCACCGCCCAGGCCCGGCCCGAGTACGGGCACAGCGTTCACGTGGACGTACGCGGGCTGCGCGCGGACCGCAGGTACTGGTACCGCTTCCGCACCAGCGGGCAGCTCTCACCCGTCGGCCGCACCCGCACCGCGCCCCACCCGCACAGCTCCGGTGGCTCCCTGCGCATGGCTCTCGCGTCCTGCCAGAACTGGCAGCACGGCTATTTCACGCCATACGCAGACATGCTCGATCAGGACCCCGACATCGTGGTCTTCGTCGGCGACTACATCTACGAGTCCACGCCCTCGGCGACGGCCCTGCGGCGGCACGAGGGCACCGGTGAGCCGTTCAGCCTCGTCCAGTACCGCAACCGGTACGCGCAGTACCGCACCGACCCGGACCTCGCGGCGATGCACGCGGGCGCGCCCTTCGTGGTGAGCTTCGACGACCACGAGGTGGACAACGACTTCGCGGGCGAGATCCCGCAGGACCCCGACAAACAGCCGCACGACGCGTTCGTGGCCCGGCTGACCGCGGCCTACCAGGCCTTCTACGAGCACATGCCGGTCCGCGCCACCGCCGTCCCCGACGGGCCGCACATCCGGATGCACCGCCGCCTGGAGTTCGGCCGCCTCGCCCGGCTCAACGTCCTGGACACCCGGCAGTACCGCAGCGACCAGGCCACCAGCCAGGCCGGCGCCCAGGACCCGTCGCTGACCATGCTGGGCGCGCAGCAGAAGCGGTGGCTGCTCGACGGGCTCAAGGACTCGCCCGCCCGCTGGAACCTGATCGCCTCCCAGATCATGATGGCCGAGACGGACCTCAAGGTCGGCGAGGGCAAGCTCTGGTTCTACGACGCCTGGGACGGCTACCAGGCCGAACGCAACCAGTTCTCCCAGGAGTTCAAGCAGGTCCGCAACCCCGTGGTGCTCTCCGGGGACCGGCATCTGACGATGATCAGCGACCTCAAGGAGGACTACGCCGACCCGGACTCCGCGGTCGTCGGCGCCGAGTTCGTCGGCACGTCCATCTCCAGCAACGGCGACCAGGACCAGGAGGCGTTCCGCAGGGAGTGGGACCCGCGCCGCCCCGACAACCCGCACTGGAAGCTGCTCGACGCCCACCGCGGCTACCACCTCTTCGACATCGACCGCGACGGCATCGACGCGCAGGTGAGGGTGGTCGACACCGTGCGGCAGCCGACCTCGGTGCCGAGCACGCTGGCGAAGCTGCGGGTCGAGGCGGGCCGGCCGGGCGTCGAGGTGGTCTGACGGCCTTTTGAGCAGGGAGCCGGACGGGAGCCCGGGACTCATCGGAGTCCCGGGCTCTTCCGTCTCTTCCCTTACCCCGACCGAGATCGAAATGCTGCGCAATCTTTACCGATAATTCCGCGGCAATGGGCGGCTGAACGAGCGGTATTCGACTTGTCCGCGACGATGCGCCGACGCTTATGAAGAACGCGTGCCGCCCCGTGCCCGGGAAGGTGAAGACCGGCCCGTGACGACTGACACGGCCCTCGGGTGCGACGCGCCGCCGCCAAGACGCGTACCGTGCACCAGACATCGTCCCCGACATCGCTCAAGGAACTGGTGAAGGCCCTCCTGTCGCCGCGGTCTCACGCGGCTCTGACGCCGCTGTGCTCCTGTGGAGTTACTCACAGCGCATTTCGAGGGTCTTCACGGAGTCGTCTCACCAATCACCGGCACTCCCAGGTGAATGACAGGTTGCGCGCACATATGTGGCGAAGGTCGCTCACCTTGCACTGCGGTAACCACAAGTGGGACCATTTCCAAGTTCCCTGTCGCCCCGAGGTAGGTCACCTGTGTCCCAGCACATAGCCAAGCCCCGTACCACCGCAGTGATCCTGGCTGGTGGTACCGGTCAGCGCGTTGGTCTGTCGATCCCCAAGCAGCTGCTGAAGATCGCCGGCAAGGCAGTCATCGAGCACACGCTGACCACCTTCGAGAACGCCGACTCGATCGACGACGTCATCGTGCTGATGGCGCAGGGCTACGTGCCCGACGTCGAGAAGATCGTGGCCAAGGCCGGATTCAAGAAGGTCTCGAAGGTCATCGAGGGCGGCTCCACGCGGAACGAGACCACCGAGCGCGCCATCGCCGCCCTCGGTGAGGGCCTGGCCGAGGGCGAGGACGCCAACGTCCTCTTCCACGACGCCGTGCGCCCCCTGCTGTCGCAGCGCGTCATCGACGACTGCGTCGTCGCGCTGGAGCGCTTCCAGGCCGTCGACGTGGCCATCCCGTCCGCGGACACCATCATCGTCACGCGCACGCACGGCGAGGACGGCGAGTTCATCACCGAGATCCCGGACCGCTCCCGGCTGCGCCGCGGCCAGACCCCGCAGGCCTTCAAGCTGTCCACGATCAAGCGTGCCTACGAGGTCGCCTCGAACGACCCCAACTTCCAGGCCACCGACGACTGCTCCGTCGTGCTCAAGTACCTGCCGGACGTGCCGATCCACGTCGTCGCGGGTGACGAGTACAACATGAAGGTCACGCAGCCCGTCGACGTCTTCATCGCCGACAAGCTCTTCCAGCTCGCCTCGACCGCCGCGCCGGAGCAGGTCTCCGAGGAGGCCTACCGCGAGCTCCTCACCGGCAAGACCATGGTCGTCTTCGGCGGCTCCTACGGCATCGGCAAGGACATCGGCGAGCTCGCCGAGTCCTACGGCGCCAAGGTCTACGCGCTCGGCCGCTCCACCACCGGCACCCACGTGGAGAACCCGGAGGAGGTCGACGACGCGCTGTCCAAGGCGTACGCCGAGACCGGCCGCATCGACTACGTGGTGAACACCGCGGGCGTGCTGCGCATAGGCAAGCTCGCCGAGACCGACAACGCCACCATCGAGGAGGCGCTGAAGGTCAACTACCTGGCCCCGGTCCAGATCGCCCGCTCCTCGTACAAGTACCTGTCCGAGACCAAGGGCCAGCTGCTGCTGTACACCTCCAGCAGCTACACCCGCGGCCGCGCCGAGTACAGCCTGTACTCCTCGACCAAGGCCGCCATGGTGAACCTCACCCAGGCCCTGTCCGACGAGTGGGCCGGCGATGGTGTCCGCGTCAACTGCATCAACCCCGAGCGCACCGCCACCCCCATGCGCACCAAGGCCTTCGGCCAGGAGCCCTCGGGTTCCCTGCTGTCGTCCGAGGCCGTGGCCCGCACCTCGCTCGACGTGCTGCTGTCCGAGCTGACCGGCCACGTCATCGACGTCCGCCAGCAGGACCCGACGGCCGGCGCGGCCCGGGCGTCCGGCTTCGAGCAGGCGCTCGCCACGGTTCTGGACCGGCAGGACGGCGTGTAATAATTGCCGCCAAATAGACCCCGGTAATTCAGGCCTCTGCGGTCTCCTGTTCACGACGTTCGTCGACAGGAGAGTTCGCAGGGGCCTGAATCCATACCGTCCCGCGAATATTCACAGACCAGCCGCAATTCCGAACCAGACCGGCACACCCCTCCCAAGAGCAGGTTTCTCCGTGATATCCACCGCTATTCGCGTCGCCCGGGTGGGCAGTGCGGCCCAGCTGGCCGCGGCGGTCCTCATGATGGCGGGCTACCCCGCCCTCATGCTGGCCGCGCTCGTCCCGAGCGTTCCCGCCTTCGCGGCAGCGGCCGCCGTGACGTACCTGGCGGACCACTATCTGCACCGCAAGAGCAGCTATCTGATCAACCGCCTCAGCAAGGTGCGGGCGGGCCTGTCGATCCGCTTCCTGATCCGGCAGCTCCTCCTCGTCCTGCTGCTGGCCCGGCTGTCCCTCGCGGACAACCTGATCTACTACGGGGCGATCGCCTGCTTCATCGCCTTCTACGGTCTGCAGGCCCCGCACGGCGCGCTGGTGCAGCTGATCCGCAACCGCCGCCGTATGCCGGTCGCCACCCGCAACGTCGACCTGAAGTCGCGCATCCGCATCCCGGACGCCCCGCCGCGCAAGCTGCTGCACCGCTCCGCCGAGAAGATGCTGCACATCGACCTCTTCGCGGTCGCCGGCATCCTGCTCGCCGCGCAGGTGAAGTCCGCTCTCGTCGGCTTCGTCGGCATCGGCATCACGGTCGCCCTCGGCGTGCTGTACGTGCTGGCGCTCGTGCCGTTCGTGCGCGGCCGGAAGATCCCGCCGAAGGCCGACACGGTCCTGGCCGCCGTCGACGACTGGCTGGGCGAGTACCAGCCGGAGACGGTCCTGTACTTCTCCGGTTCGAAGGACTCCGCCTACCAGGTCAACATGTGGCTGGACACCATGGAGAACCTGGACTCCAAGCCGCTGATCATCCTGCGTGAGCGGGCCATCCTGAACAATCTGGCGCCCACCACGGTCCCGGTCGTCTGCGTGCCCGGAGGGGTGCACCTGATGAACATGGACCTGTCCACGGTGCGGGTCGCGCTCTACGCGGCCAACGTCGGCAAGAACATCCACATGCTGCGCGTGCCCACGATCAAGCACGTCTTCATCGGCCACGGCGACAGCGACAAGCTCGCCAGCGTCAACCCGTACAGCAAGGTCTACGACGAGGTGTGGACGGCCGGCCGCGCGGGCCGCGACCGCTACGCCATCGCCGACGTCGGTGTCCGCGACGACGACATCGTCGAGGTCGGCCGCCCCCAGCTCGCCCCGATCCAGACCTGGCAGGGCGTGCCCGACGGCCGCATCCCGACCGTGCTCTACGCCCCCACCTGGGAGGGCTGGGACGGCAACCCGGGCAACACCTCGGTCGTCCTGGCCGGCGAGAACATCGTGCGGCAGCTCGTGCAGGCCGACCCGCCGGTCCGCGTCCTGTACAAGCCGCACCCGTTCACCGGCAACGTGAGCAAGGAGGCCGGCGCCGCCCACCAGCGCATCACCGCCCTGGTGCGCAAGGCCGCCGCCGAGCGCGCCCTCGACACGCGCTTCGCCGCCGACACGGCCGTCCAGGCCGACGCCAAGGCCGAGCTGGCCCGTATCGAGGCCCGGCTCGCGCAGCTGTCCGGCTCCGGCGGCGAGCGCCGCGACGAGGCCGAGGCCACCCGTGACGGGCAGGTCGACATCGCCCGGCACGAGGAGGTCGCCCGGCTGCGCCGCGAGTGGAACGACGCCTACTGGCGTTCCTTCCCCGCCTGGGAGCACCGCGTCATCACCGGCGCCGACCCGCGGCTGTACGACTGCTTCAACGTCTCCGACGCGATGGTTTCCGACATCTCCAGCGTGGTCTCCGACTTCATCGCGAGCGGCAAGCCGTACGCGGTCACCGACTCCGCCGAGGTGGGCGTCGAGGAGTTCAAGCGGAACAACACGGCGGTGCGCGCCGCGGTGATCCTGTCCAACAGCGCGGCCGAGCTGCCCGAGCTGCTCGCCGCTGTCCGCGACCGGGCCGCCGATCCGCTGGCCGAGGACCGCAAGGAGCTCAAGCAGTACCTGCTGGGCCCGGACGAGCCGACCTCGCTCGTCCAGTTCAACACCGCCGTCGCGGACCTCGCCCTCAAGGCCGAGACGCGCAACGTCGGCCAGGAGTCACGGGTGGCGGCCGCCCTGGCCGATGCCGAGGTCGACCCCGAGGCCGACGCCGAGCTGGCGAACGCCGTGCCCGGGCAGCGGGCGGCCGCGGCCGGTGACACGGACGGTGTCGGCGCGGGCTGACCCACCGGCTGATCAAGGGCTCGGTCCCCGAGGAAGACCTTCCTCGGGGACCGAGCCCTTTCGCGTGCCCGCCGCCTGTCGATTCATCGTGTGACCTGTCCCACTAACACGTGCGTGCGAGGCAACCGCTTGCCCTGATCACCCGTCTACCAAGTAGCGAATGAGGCGATACGGGGGGAATATCCCATTGACTAGGGGGAAACGTGACCGTTGCGCAGCCTGATGTGAGTGTGATCATCGGGGCGTACGAAGCGATGCCGTATCTGATCGAGTGCCTCTCGTCCGTCGAGGCACAGACCATCGATCCGACGCGCGTCGAGGTCATCGCGGTGGACGACGGATCGACGGACGGCACGGGGGAGTACCTGGAGGAGTTCGCCGCGCGCGCACCCATGAACGTCCTGGTGATCCGTCAGGAGAACTCCGGCGGCCCCAGCGGCCCGCGCAACGTCGGCCTGGGCAAGGCGACCGGGCGCTATGTCTTCTTCCTCGACGCCGACGACCGGCTCGGCCCCGAGGCCCTGGAGCGGATGGTCGCCATGGCCGACCGGGCGGGCACGGACGTCGTCCTCGGCAAGGTCGAGGGCGTCAACCGCTCCGCGCCGAAGTCCATGTGGGGCAAGACGGTGGAGCGGACCGACGTCTTCTCCTCCAACATCAAGTTCACGCTCAGCGCGCAGAAGCTGTTCCGCCGCGAGCTGCTGGACCGGCACGGCATGCGGTTCGACGAGTCGCTGTTCACCGGCGAGGACGCGCTGTTCACCATGGAGGCGTATCTGCGGGCGGACGGCGTCTCCGTGGTCGCCGACCACACCTGCTACTACCTGGTCGGCCGCGACGACGGCAAGCACGTGACCAAGAGCGGCAGTTACGCGCTGCGGTTCGACTCCGCGCGGGCCTTGATGAACCTCATCGCCGAGCATGTCCCCGCGGGTGGCCGGCGCGACCAGCTCATGCTGCGGCCGTTACTCGTCACGCTGCTGCCGCAGTTCGGGCCCAAGTACCTCACGGACAGCGAGGAGATCCGTCGGCACAAGTTCGAGCTGGCCAAGCCTCTGCTGGACGCCCACTGGACCGAGGGAGCCGCCCAGCGCCTCAGGGTCCACGAGCGGCTGCGGCTGCATCTGGTCGCCGAGCAGCGGCCCGAGCTGCTCGTCGAGGTCGTGAAGTTCGTCAAGGCCAAGAAGCAGGCGGCGGCGCTCCTGGAGCGCAAGGGCCGCCGCGTCTACCTGGCCTACCCGCACTTCCGCGACCGCGACGCCGGCATCCCCGACTCGGTGTACCTCGCCGAGCCGCGCGAGGCCCGGGCCTTCCCGGGCTACCGCGAGGGCGGCGCCCACACGTTCGTACGCCGGGCGGTGCGCAAGGCGCGGCGGGTGCTGACGCCGCGTGAGGTGCGGTCGGCGGCGTGAACACGGGCGCGGGGGCCGGCTTTCGCCCGGCCCCCGCGTTCGTCCCGCATCCGTACCGGCCGCTCAGCGCGGTGCGGCCGGGAGCGTCGTCTCCGTGCGCTGGCCGGGCAGTTCCGCCGTCAGCCGCTCCGCCACCCGTTCCCGGTGTTCCAGGGCCCTGCCGCACAGCTCCCGCACGGCCGTGTCGAACCGCTCCTGCGACGACGGCTCGGCCGGGCCCAGCAGCCGCAGCTTCAACGCGGCCCGTGCCTCGCCCAGTTCGTCCTTCTCCGGGTGCCGGACCGCCTCCAGCAGGGCCGGCACCCCGCCCGCGTCCGGCGACAGCACCGTCGCCGCCACCACCGTCGGGAACGCCGTACGGAACGCGTCCTCGCTCAGCCCGCTGGTGTTCGCCACCGCGTACGGCTTCTCGCTCGCCAGGAAGTCGCTGATCACGCTCGACACATCGCTGACCAGCAGGTCGGCCACGTCGAAGCAGGAGTACAGCGCGGGCCGGACGTCCGTGATGATCTGGTGCTCGCCCTCCGGCAGCGAGGCCCAGTACGCCTCCTCCCAGGCCGCCGTCGCCCGCGCCACCGCCTCGGCCCGGCCCGGCTCCGGCGCCGACTGCACCCGCATGCGCTCCACCGTGTCGGCCCCCGCGCGGAAGTCGGTCGTGGTGAGGCGGTCCAGCTCCCGCGTGAGACGGTCGAGTCCGGCGTCGCCCGAGGGGCGTGGCCCCGTCCGCTCCCGGTTCGCCGCCCGGATCAGCTCCCGGATCCGCAGATCGGCCGCGCCCGCGCGCGGGTCCACCGACCCCGTCAGCGGATGCGGCTTGTACAGCAGCCGCACGCCCGGGTCGGCGAGCAGCGCCCGCACCAGGTTCTCGCCGGCCGCGATCACCGAGGTGTTGCCGGGGTTGCCGTCCCAGCCCTCCCAGGTCGGCGCGTACAGGACGGTCGTCCAGGCGCCGGCCGGCGGGCCCGCGTACGGCCGTACGGCGTCCAGTTGCGGGCGGCCGGTCTCCACCACGTCCTTGTCCTCGACGCCCACCTCGGCCAGCGCGTACCGCTCGCGCGCGGCGGGCCCGGCCACCCACACCTCGTCGTAGGCCTTCGCGTACGGGTTGCACGAGGACAGCTTGTCGCTCTCGCCGTGGTTGACGAAGGTGTGCTTGATCGTGGGGATGCGCAGCACCTGGGAGGTCTTGCCGGAGTTCGACGGGTGGACGAGGACCTGCAGCGTGGAGTGCTCCAGCCGCATCAGCGTCGACACCTTCGGCAGGCACACGATCGGGATGTCCGTCGCCGCGATCTTCTGCGTCATGAACCGCTCGCGCAGCACGATGACCGGCCTGCCGTCCCCCCGCGCGAGGGGCTCCAGCCACATGTTCGCCTGATAGGCCGAGGCGGCGCCGCCGGAGAAGTACAGACCGACGGTGGGCCGGTACGCGGCCAGCCACGCGTCGAACCAGTCGAGCACCTCCTGCTCGCCGGCCGGGCGGCGGCCCGGCAGCAGCCGCAGCAGCAGCGCGCCGAGGCCGGTCAGCGCGAGGAGGAGGGAGAGCGCGATGCCGACCGCCGCGTACACCGGCTCGTCGCCCGGGGCGGCGGCCAGCAGCCCGGCCGTCGCGGGCAGGCCGAACACCAGCAGCCGGTGGCCGGGGCGGCGCAGCAGCAGGGCCGGGGCCGGGGACAGCCGCAGCGCCGAGGCGTCGATGTTCCGGGTCACCACCGGCAGGGTGCGGGTCCGGCGCACCAGGACGGAGACCGCCTGGATCGCGCAGTGCAGTACGTAGAAGGCGAGCAGCCCGGCCACCAGCGGGACGTACACCGTCTCCCGGTCCTGTTCGCCGAGCCGCAGCAGGCCCACGACCAGCAGCAGATCGCGCAGGACGTGCCGCACGGTGATGTCCGCGTGCGACTTGGCGAACAGCGACAGCACCCCGCGCTGCCACCGCAGCAGGGCGCCCTCGGTGGCCAGGGAGACGGCGGTCGCGGCGAGCAGCAGCGGTACGTGGGGCAGCAGCGCCGCGACCGCCTGTGCGGCGAACGCGGCGGCCAGGACGAGGGTGACCAGCCCCTTCAGCAGGACCGGTGGACGGGGGAGAGGTACGGGCACTGCGGTCACTCCAGGAGCGTCGGGTGTCGGCGCAGGTCGGCCGTACGGGTTAACGCGCGGCGACCTCCTGACGACACGCGCGTGTCGCCGGAGCGTAGGGAGCCTGTCGGCCCGCTGTGACGTCGGACCGTAGCGGAAGATCGCGTTCCTGTCTTCGGCCGGGACGGAACTCCTACGCGGCCGTCGTCCGTGACGCGGGCGGCACCGTCCGTAGCGTGGACCGGCGCCGCGCCGGGTCTCGCCGTCCCGTAGATTTCCTGGTGAGGGACCGAATCGACGCGAGGGGCGGACGGGGACGTGGCAGGGGCAAGACAGGCCGTGGGCGAGGCCCGCAGAATCGTCGTCAAGGTCGGTTCCTCCTCGCTGACCACCGCCTCGGGCGGCCTGGACGCGGACCGCGTGGACGCGCTGGTCGACGTGCTCGCCAAGATCCGCAGCGGCGGGGAGCGGGAGATCGTGCTGGTCTCCTCGGGTGCCATCGCGGCCGGACTCGCCCCGCTGGGCCTGCGCCGCCGCCCCAAGGACCTCGCCCGGCAGCAGGCCGCCGCCAGCGTCGGCCAGGGCCTGCTCGTCGCCCGCTACACCGCCTCCTTCGCCCGCTACGGCGTCCGCGTCGGCCAGGTGCTGCTGACCTCCGACGACATGAGCCGCCGCGCCCACCACCGCAACGCCTCGCGCACCCTCGACAAGCTGCTGGCGATGGGCGCCTTCCCGATCGTCAACGAGAACGACACCGTCGCCACGGACGAGATCCGCTTCGGCGACAACGACCGCCTCGCCGCCCTGGTCGCCCACCTCGTCCACGCCGACCTGCTGGTCCTGCTGTCCGACGTGGACGGGGTCTACGACGGCGACCCGGCGCGGCCCGGCACGTCCCGCATCGCCGAGGTGCGCGAGCCGTCCGACCTCGCGCACGTCGAGATCGGCAGCGCGGGCAAGGCCGGCGTCGGCACCGGCGGCATGGTCACCAAGGTCGAGGCCGCCCGGATCGCCACCGGCGCCGGTGTGCCCGTCGTGCTCACCAGCGCCATCCACGCGGCCGACGCCCTGACCGGCGAGGACACCGGCACCTTCTTCCACCCCACCGGCAAGCGCTCCGCCGACCGGCTGCTCTGGCTCCAGCACGCGTCCACCCCGCAGGGCGCGCTGACCCTGGACGACGGTGCCGTCCAGGCCGTCGTGGACCGCCGCAAGTCGCTGCTGCCGGCCGGGATCGCCGCCGTCGAGGGCGAGTTCAGCGCCGGCGACCCGGTCGAACTGCGGGACGCCACGGGACGGGCCGTGGCCCGGGGGCTCGTCAATTTCGACGCCAAGGAGATCCCCCGGCTGATCGGCCGCTCCACCCGCGAGCTGGCCCGCGAACTCGGGCCCGCGTACGAACGCGAGGTCGTACACAGGGACGACCTGGTGGTCCTCCACCCGTAATGGGCCGAAACATCCGCCCCCGGTGGTGGACGTTCCGCAAAACCGCCACGCGATCTCCCGCGGCCTGCTGAACTTTGTCCCAGGGCAATATTCCGCAGGAGCACCACTGTGCAAAGGAGGCGTCGTGAGACGAGTGCGCCCTGGGGCCACGGCGTCCCGTGGTGGTGCAGGCTCCCGCGCGGCCGGTGACGAGCGCGCCCTGACCAGCGTGGCGGCCGGTGACCGGTTCCAGGGCGAGGAACCCGCCGACATCCCGCGCCTGTGGCACGTCACCCTCAGCGTCTCCGGCCGGGAGGCCCCGCTCCCCGAGGTACGGCGCGCCCTGGAACAGCTCGCCCACGACCATCCCTTCCTCCTGACCAGCCGCTACGCGGTCGACCACGCGGAGATCCGCTACTGGGAGGAGGCCCGCGACCTGCACGACGCGGCCGCCGTAGCCCTGCGCCTGTGGGGCGAACACCGGCAGACCGCCGGACTGCCGCCCTGGGAGATCGTCGGCCTTGAGGTCATCGACCGCGCGACCTACCACCAGCGCATCGCCGAGGGGTACGGACCGCCACCGGCGTCCCCGGTCGGAGTCCACCCGTTCTGACCCGGCCCACCCTGGTCCAGGAGGCGTCTCGGGAGCGCCCCGGGGGTGTCTCGGGGTGTGAAACGAACGATGAACGGATCCGCCCGGCGCACTACGCTTCCCTCATGACCACGCTCTCTCCGTACGACTCGATGTCCCCGGTCACCGAGGCCGCCTACCGCGCCAAGGCCGCCGCCGCGAGCCTCGCGCCGCTGCCGCGGGCCGACAAGGACGACGCGCTCCTCGCCATCGCGGACGCGCTGGAGGTCCGTACGAGCGAGATCGTCGAGGCCAACGCCAAGGACGTCGCCAAGGCCCGCGAGGCCGGCATCAGCGAAGGCATGATCGACCGGCTCACCCTCACCCCCGAGCGGGTCCGCGCCATCGCCTCCGACGTGCGCGACGTCGCGGCGCTGCCCGACCCGGTCGGCGAGGTCGTCCGCGGCTCCACGCTGCCCAACGGCATCGACCTGCGCCAGGTCCGCGTGCCGCTCGGCGTCGTCGGGATCATCTACGAGGGCCGCCCGAACGTCACCGTCGACGCCGCCGCCCTCTGCCTGAAGTCCGGCAACGCCGCCCTGCTGCGCGGCTCCTCCTCGGCCTACCAGTCGAACACCGCCCTCGTGCGCGTCCTGCGCGACGCCGTGGGCGGGGCCGGGCTGCCCGCCGACGCCATCCAGCTCGTCCCCGGCGAGAGCCGCGACAGCGTCCGCGAGCTGATGCGCGCCCGCGGCCTGGTCGACGTGCTCATCCCGCGCGGCGGCGCCTCCCTGATCAACACGGTCGTGCAGGAGTCCACCGTCCCGGTCATCGAGACCGGCACCGGCAACTGCCACGTCTACGTCGACGCCGCCGCCGACCTCGACATGGCCGTCGAGATCCTGATCAACTCCAAGGCCCAGCGGGTCGGCGTCTGCAACGCCGCCGAGACCCTCCTGGTCCACCAGGACATCGCCGCCGAGTTCCTGCCCCGCGCCCTGGAGGCCCTCGCGGGCGCCGGGGTGACCGTGCACGCCGACGAGCGCGTCCAGGCCCTCGCCAA
Source organism: Streptomyces koelreuteriae (assembly GCF_018604545.1). Lineage (GTDB taxonomy): Bacteria > Actinomycetota > Actinomycetes > Streptomycetales > Streptomycetaceae > Streptomyces > Streptomyces koelreuteriae. Next base: position 5,652,382 of record NZ_CP075896.1, read on the forward strand.
GGACTCCAAGGCGACCGTCGTCGAGGCGACGGCGGAGGACTGGGAGCGGGAGTACCTGTCGTACGACATCGCCGCGGCCGTCGTGGACTCCCTGGACAAGGCCGTCGAGCACATCCGGCTGTGGACCTCCGGCCACACCGAGGCCATCGTCACGACCTCCCAGCAGGCCGCCCGCCGCTTCACCCAGCTGGTCGACTCGACCACCGTCGCCGTGAACACCTCCACCCGCTTCACCGACGGCGGCCAGTTCGGCTTCGGCGCGGAGATCGGCATCTCCACGCAGAAGCTGCACGCCCGCGGCCCCATGGGCCTGCCGGAGCTGACCAGCACGAAGTACATCGTGACCGGCGACGGGCACGTGCGCCGCTGAGCGCCTCCCGCGTGACCAGGTGCGGCAGCGCATATGCGTGCGGCAGGGGCGGACCGGTGGGGCGCGCGCCGTGCGGAGCCCCGTGAACGCCGTCTCAACCGGCGGATGAATTTCCATACCGTCTGCCCAAATTGACCCCCCAGGTCTACTCTGGATCCGTGCCGGAGGACGTGGGGGGCACGCCGTTCCAGGACGGCTGGGAGCCCGACGACGACCAGGACCGCGGGGTGTCGGACGAAGAGTTCGCCTCCGTGGTCTTCGACGAGGCCTTCGTACGCGCGGCCGTGGTGCACGAGCCGACCGCCGTGGAACGCCTCCTTGCCGCCGCACAGGCGAGAGCCGAGGCCTCCGAAGCGGAGGCGCGCCGCGCCCACACCAGAGGCGAGCGCTACGACGACGGGTACGGCTCCGAGGGACACGGCGATTTCGGCCATGATCCCGACCTCGACGAGCTGGACGACCCCGACGTCCTCGAGGATCGCTACGGCGGCACGGGCCCGTACGGCAAGCAGGTCCGCTGGCACCGCCCCGTCGCCTGGCTGCTCGCCCTCGTGATGGGCATCGGCATGGTCGCGCTGGCCTTCACGGCGGTCTACCGGGGCGCGTCCTCGAACCGCCAGGAGCCCGTGCCGGCGCCCACCTCGACCGGGCTGGAACAGAGCGGTGGCGCGACCCCCTCGGCGTCCGCCGACTACACCGGGCCCGCCGTCTCGGTGATCCCGCGCACCCCCTGACCGGAACCCGCCTGTCCTGGTGAGAACCTGTCAGAACTTGTCATGGAGCGGGGCGTTTACCTGACCTTCCGGAGACCTACCCTGAAGATATGGGCGGGCCTGGAGACCCACCTGAGGGGGCGCCCGAAGGGGCTCCCGGAGGTGGAGAGGACGAGTATCGATCCGTCGTCTTCGACGAATCGTTCATCCGTGCTGCCCGCCTCCAGGAATTCTCAGCCCAGGAGCGCATCGCCGACCACGCGCCCGCCGTGCGCCGCCGCCCGCCCCTGCGCCGGGGTCTGTCCCGGCAGGCACTGGTCCTGGTCCTGCTGATCGCCATCGCCTTCGGCACCGCGATCTACATGGGGGTACGGCACCCCTACCAGACCCCAGCCGCCCAGGAGCCCGCCGAGCCGCTGCGGATGACCGTCATCCCGCTCGCCCCCGAGGGCAAGGTGCCCGGCACGCCCGACCCGGCCTACTTGTACGAGCACAGCCCCGCCGCACAGTTCAAGAGCGGCGCGGAGGGTGTGCCGCTGCCCGCCTCCCGGCGCACCGCGCACTTCTCGGACAGCCAGGTCGTCTCCGCCCTGTCCACCGCCAAGGACTACATCGTCCGCTCCGCCCTCGACCCGGAGGTGCTCACCGGCGGTGAGGTCCGGGCGGTCCGTGTCCTGCTCGACCCCGATCAGCTCGGCCAGTTCGACCAGAGCTTCTCCCGCCCCACCGCGGACGGACGCCACGCGCCCACGGGCTGGCTGGTCCGCTTCGACCCCACCCGCGCGGAGCTGGCCGACCGCAAGGTGCGGGTCCAGGGCACGCTGCAGGCGGCCGAGGCCGACTCGTCCACGCTCGAGGTCACCGCCGACCACACCTTCGTGTACGCGCTGCGGCCGGCCGGGGCCGACGACAAGGCCGAGGTGTCCCTGTTCACCGTCCGGCGCGAGCTGCACTTCCGCTTCGACCGCGACGACCTGCGCCTGCACCAGGGCCAGCTCGTCGTCTCCTACGTCCAGGCCGGGCCGCTCTCCTGCGCCGAGGACTCCACGAACCATCTGCGCCCCCTCCTGGCCGGCCAGACGGCCAAGGAGGGCGGCCCCGCCGGCACGGACCCCTATGCCACGGGCAGTGCGACGGCCCTGTGCGGTTCCTTGGCGACGAGCGCGCAGCCGAAGGTGTGAGACGGGGGCGGGGCTGCTCGGGCGCCTCAGCCCTTGTCGCGCGGCGGCTGGTCGTCCCCCGGGGAGTCCGACGTACCCGGTGTCTGCGGACCCTGCGGACCCTGCGGACCCTGCGGGTCCTGTGGCGCCTCGGGAGCGGAGTTCGTGAAGCCGCCGAAGCCCCGGCGGACGCGGTCGCCCAGGTCACCGGCGCCGCCGGCGAGGTCCGTGACCAGCTTCATCAGCGGGTCCTTGGAGCTCTTCACATGGCTCGTGTAGTGGTTCGCCGAGTCCCGCCAGGAGTCCCGGACCGAGGTGTCCTTGTCCTCGTCGCGCCGCGGGTAGTGGCCGTCCATGATCCGCTGGTAGTCCCGCGACTCGGCCCACTTCTTCAGCTCGGCCGCGCGCACGGTGGTGAAGGGGTGGGAGCGGGGCAGCACGTTCAGGATCTTCAGCACGGAGTCCCGCAGGTCGCCCCCGGCCTCGTACTCCTCGGCCTGGGCGAGGAAAGCGTCCACGTTCATCTCGTGCAGGTGGTTGCCGCCCGCGATCTTCATCAGGCCCCGCATGGAGGCCGTCAGGTCCTGCCCGACCAGCAGCCCGGCCCGGTCCGCCGACAGCTCCGACTTGCGGAACCACTCCCGCAGCCCGGTCACGATCGCCATGATCGCGAGGTTGCCCAGCGGGATCCAGGCGACCCGGACGGCGAGGCTGGTCAGGAACAGCAGGATCGTCCGGTAGACCGAGTGGCCGGACAGCGCGTGCCCCACCTCGTGGCCGACGACCGCCCGCATCTCCTCCTCGTCGAGCAGCTCGACGAGGCCGGTGGTGACGACGATGATCGGCTCGTCCAGGCCGATGCACATCGCGTTCGGCGTCGGGTCCTGGTTCACGTACATCGGCGGGACCTTCTCCAGGTCCAGGATGTAGCAGGCGTCCCGAAGCATCACGTTCAGATGGGAGAACTGCTGGTCCGAGACGCGCACCGAGTCGGAGAGGAACAGCAGCCGGAGACTGCGCTCGGGCAGCAGACCGCTGAGCGCCTTGAACACCGTGTCGAAACCGCTCAGCTTGCGCAGCGCCACCAGGGCGGAGCGGTCGGCCGGATGCTCGTACGTGCGCGAGGAGATTCCGGGGAAGCGCCTGCGCTGCCTGCTGGGCACGTGCTCGTGCCCGCTGTGCTCGTGGCCGTCGGACATGTCTTCCCCCATGCGTCTGTGTGACCTTTGCGGCCCCTTGTGCGGCCTTTTGCTTCCCCGAGGCAGAGCCCAGCCTAGGCGGAGTTACGGTGGTCGGGCAGTACAGCGAAGGGAACCACCGTCATGGAGCACCACCCCTCATCCGCCTGGCTCGCCGAGGCCGCGAGCGCCGCCGAGCGGCAAGGACCGGGGATGCTCCGGATCGTCCTCATCGTGATGATCGTGGGCTGTGTGCTGACCGGGTGGTTCCTGTTGCGCGGCTACGGACGGAAGGACGACTGAGGCACCGGGAAGGTTCCCCGGCACCGACATGCGGAGTCGGGGTGATCGCGTTCGGGGCGCCCGCTTACGATGAGCCGACGTCTTTATGCCGCCCACACGCGATAGGTCCTGCCGAAGATGAGCTTCCACAGCACCGCTGCCCAGTTGGTCACCCTCGCCGCCGAGGGCGAGGAGCACGGCGGAAACCACGAGAGCCTGAGCCCCTACCTCACCGGTGGCGCCGCCCTCTTCATCCTGCTGCTCCTGCTGTGGATCACCACCCGCTTCAACCGCGACCGCTGAGCCCGGCAGGGTGCCCCGCGCCGGGCATCCCGGGGACCACGGGGGCGGCCGGAGCCCTCAGGCGGGGCCGGTAGGGTCTGCACGCATGGGAGAGCAGGACATGCCTACCGGTCCGGCGAACGAGACGCCGCGCGACCCGGCACAGGGCACGGCGAGCGGTACCGAGCGACACTCGGAGCCCCGCCGTGCCGCCACGGAGCCCCGTCGTGAGGCCTCGGAGCCCCGCGACGCCGACGGCCCCGGAGACGGCCCCGCGCGGGCGGGCAAGCGCCGCCTCGGCGTCATGGGCGGCACCTTCGACCCGATCCACCACGGGCACCTGGTCGCGGCCAGCGAGGTCGCCGCGGCGTTCCACCTCGACGAGGTGGTCTTCGTCCCGACCGGCCAGCCCTGGCAGAAGAGCCACCGCAGCGTCTCCCCGGCCGAGGACCGCTATCTGATGACGGTCATCGCGACGGCCGAGAACCCGCAGTTCTCCGTGAGCCGCATCGACATCGACCGCGGCGGCGCCACCTACACGGTGGACACCCTGCGCGACCTGCGCGCGCTCAACCCGGACACGGACCTCTTCTTCATCACCGGCGCCGACGCGCTCGCCCAGATCCTCACCTGGCGGGACAGCGAGGAGCTGATCTCCCTCGCGCACTTCATCGGGGTCACCCGCCCGGGCCACCATCTGAACGACCCCGGACTCCCGGAGGGCGGCGTCTCCCTCGTCGAGGTCCCCGCCCTCGCCATCTCCTCCACCGACTGCCGGGTGAGAGTCGCCAAGGGCGACCCGATCTGGTATCTGGTGCCGGACGGAGTCGTGCGCTATATCGACAAGCGAGAGCTGTACCGCGGCGAGTGAGCCGAGAGGGGCACCGGTGAACGACCGATACGACCCGGGGGCCGCGGGATACGAGGCCGAGCAGTACGAACTCGTCGGCTACGACGAGTACGGCCAGCCTGTCTACCGCCAGGTCCCGGCGCAACAGACCCAGACCTACGACCCGTACGCCCAGCAGGGACACCAGGGACAGCACGGGCAGCAGCAGGGCTACGGCTACGACCCGTACGCGACGGGCGGGCAGCAGCCCGCGTCGTACGACTACGGGACCGGACCGCAGCAGCCAGGCCCCTCCTACGGCTCCTACGACCCGTACGCCACCGGTACCACCGGCACCCACCAGGGCGGCCCCGCGTCCCAGGACCCCTACGGGCAGAACGCGGCCGGCGCGGGTACGGACCGGCAGCCCCGCGGCGCCGAACAGACCGCGCACATCCCGCAGCAGGCGGGCCCGGCCGACGAGGAGACCCCCGCCCGGGCGGAACCGGAGTACCACACCGAGCAGTTCGCCTTCGTCGAGGAACCCGACGCCAACTCCGAAGACGTCATCGACTGGCTGAAGTTCACCGAGAACCGCACCGAGCGCCGTGAGGAGGCCCGGCGCCGCGCCCGCAGCCGGATCGTCGCCCTGGCCGTCGTCCTCGCGCTCGCCGCGGCCGGCGGCATCGGCTACCTCGGGTACGCGGGGAAGCTGCCCGGCCTGTCCTCCGACGACTCCGCCACGGGCACCGCGACGGCCGCGGGCGCCCAGAAGCGCGACGTGATCGTCCTCCACCTGCACGACACCAACGGCGCCCCCACCTCCACGGCCCTCCTCGTCGACAACACCACCACCAAGCGGGGCACCACCGTCCTCGTGCCCAACTCCCTGGCCCTGACCAGCGACGACGGCACCACCACGACCCTCGCCAAGTCGGTCGAGGACGACGGCTCCGACGGCACCCGCGACGCGCTCGACTCGGCCCTCGGCACCGACATCCAGGGCACCTGGCGCCTGGACACCCCCTACCTGCAGAACCTCGTCGACCTCGTCGGCAACGTCGACGTCGACACCGACACCGACGTCCCCGACCCCGCCGCCAAGAAGAAGGGCACGGCCCCCCTCGTCAACCAGGGCAAGGACCAGACCCTCAGCGGCAAGATGGCCGTCGCCTACGCCACCTACCGCGCCCCCGGCGAGGCCCAGAACGCCCAGCTGGAGCGCTTCGGGCAGGTCATGCAGGGCGTCCTGCGCAAGGTGTCCTCCGACCCGGGGGCCGCGACGACCACGATCCAGACCCTGGCGCAGATCCTGGACCCGTCCCTGACCGACAAGGACCTCGGCTCGTTCCTCGCCGGGCTCTCCGACCTCGCCAAGGGCGGCGACTACAAGACCGACCTGCTGCCCGTCCAGGCCGACGGCACCCTCAGCGACCAGGCGAGCGCGAGCGTGGTCAGGAACGTCCTCGGCGGCACCGCCAAGAGCCCCGACAAGGACGCCGCCGTCAGCGTCTCCGTCCGGAACGCCACCGGTGCGAAGGACAACACGGAGAAGGCCCGCGTCGTGCTCCTCAACGGCGGCTTCACCTTCCAGGAGGGCGGCACGGCCGGCGCCGCGCAGGCCACGTCCGAGGTCGTCTACGCCGACGCCGGCGACAAGGCGAACGCCACCGAGGTCGCCAAGACCCTGGGCCTGCCCGCGGGCTCCGTCACCAAGGGCAAGATCTCCGCGAACGCCGACGTCGCCGTGGTCCTCGGCCAGGACTACAAGCCGTAGTCCGAGCAGGAGGCAGCTGTCCGCCCCCTACGTGATCCCCGTCATCACGTGGGGGGCCCACGGCCGTCCGTGAGACCCTTGGTGGCAAGTGTCCGCCGATCGAAAGCCTTGTAGTGACCGCGACCGACCGCTCTCACGAGCTCATCATCACCGCCGCCCAGGCGGCCGCCGACAAGCTGGCGCACGACATCGTCGCCTACGACGTCAGTGACGTGCTGTCCATCACGGACGCCTTCCTGCTGGCCTCGGCACCCAACGACCGCCAGGTCAAGTCCATCGTCGACGAGATCGAGGAGCGGCTCCAGAAGGAACTCGGCGCCAAGCCCGTGCGCCGCGAGGGCGACCGCGAGGCCCGCTGGGTCCTGCTCGACTACGTCGACATCGTCGTCCACGTCCAGCACAGCGAGGAGCGCGTCTTCTACGCCCTGGAGCGGCTCTGGAAGGACTGCCCCGAGCTCGACCTGCCCGAGGACGCCAAGGCCACCCGCGGCAAGGCCGAGGAGCACGCCAAGCTGCAGGCGGCGGAGGAGGCGGCGGAGCTGGACGGAGACTGGCGGTGAGCTCCTTCAGCGAGGCCGGCAGCAGGGGACGGGGCCGCCGCGTCATCCTCTGGCGGCACGGCCAGACCTCGTGGAACGTGGAGCGCCGCTTCCAGGGCACCACGGACGTCGAGCTCACCGAGACCGGCGTCGCCCAGGCCCGCCGCGCCGCCCGGCTGCTGGTCGCCCTGAAGCCGGACACGATCGTCGCCTCCGACCTGCGACGGGCCGCGAACACGGCCGCCGAGCTCGCCGCGCTCACCGGCCTCGACGTCACCCACGACGAGGCCCTGCGCGAGACCTACGCGGGCGTCTGGCAGGGCCTGACGCACGAGGAGATCATCGGCCGCTACGGCGACGAGTACGCCGCGTGGAAGCGCGGTGAGCCGGTGCGCCGCGGCGGGGGCGAACTGGAGACCGAGGTCGCCGACCGCGCGGCTCCCGTGGTGGTCCGCAACGCCGAGAAGCTCCCCGAGGGCGGCACGCTCGTCGTGGTCAGCCACGGCGGCACGATCCGCACCACCATCGGCCGTCTCCTCGGCCTGGACCCCCACCACTGGGAGAGCCTCGGCGGGCTCTCCAACTGCTGCTGGTCCGTCCTCGGCGAAGGCGCGCGGGGCTGGCGCCTGCTGGAGCACAACGCCGGCACCCTGCCGGAACCGGTGCTCGGTGACGACGACTGACCCGGATTTCACTTTCCGGCAGGTCGCAGGCTAAAGTTCTTCTTGTTCGCCCCGCCAGCGGGGAAGGAACATGAGGGGCTATAGCTCAGTTGGTAGAGCGCCTGCATGGCATGCAGGAGGTCAGGAGTTCAATTCTCCTTAGCTCCACGTCAAGATCCCGTTCCCGTCGAGGGGGCGGGATTTTTCGTGCCCCCGGTTGAGTCACTCGGGCCTGCTGAGGCGTATACCTCTACGGTCACGACGCGCGCCGTGTCCGGACTGGTGCTGAGGCGTCGCTGACCGTGTCGGTCCGGCCGTGGCAGAATCAAACGGCCGGAAGGGAGCGCGGCCCGACGGGAGGAGTAGCGATGCCTGCGAGCATCCTCGAGGAGGTCGACCACCTCCTCGGAGCAGCGTTGAGACGGCAGATGTCCACCCGCCTCAGCTGCCCTTCCTGCGGTTCCGGGCACGTGGCCCAGATGCTCGGCGACAACGGCGGGATCTCCTACGTGTGCACGGCCTGCGGCCACAGCTGGAGCTGATCGATGGGTGCACACAGGCGGAAGTGCGACTGGTGCGGCAGCGGGACTCCGATCGTCCGTGACATGGAACCGATCAATCCCGACTACCAGTACTGGTGCGAGGAGTGCGCGCGGGCGCTGATCATAAAAGGCGACCCGATCGAGACGTACCGCGAGTTGGAGGGCGAGCCGATCTATGGCCGGCTTCTGGAGGAGCACTGCACGCTCAAGCGGTTCTATTCGTTCGTGACGGCTTGAGAATCGGCAAAACGGTCATTTCAGGCAAGGTGAAACCGATTTGGTGTTGGGCCCGATGGGCCAGTAAAGTTGGCGTCGCCGCCGGGGAAACCCGGAGACGCGAGGGGCTATAGCTCAGTTGGTAGAGCGCCTGCATGGCATGCAGGAGGTCAGGAGTTCAATTCTCCTTAGCTCCACAGAAGATGAGAAGGCGGGCCATCCGATCGGATGGCCCGCCTTCTTGCTGTGGATATACGTACGGCGGGCTTCCCCCGGAGGGAAGCCCGCCGTACGTCTGCTCAGCGGCCGAGCGCGCGCCGTCCGCGGCCCTGGGAGAGCACCGGGAGGTTGCGGGACGACGGCGCGCCCTGGGAGCGCGTGTCCTCCTCCAGGCGCAGGGCCAGCGCCGGGCAGCGCCGCACCGCGCGCAGCGCCTTGGCCTCGGCGTACCGCGGCACCTGGGCCTGCGCCACGGTGGGGAAGCCGTCGGCGCCGAGCTGGAACACCTCGGGGAGGATGTCCGCGCACAGGCCGTGGCCCCGGCACAGCGTCCAGTCGACGTAGATCTTCTGGCGGCTGGGGCCGTTCTCCTCGGACTCGGCTCCGCCGGGGATGCCCGTCGGGGCCCTGCCGCCCTCGAAGAGCGGCAGAACGCCCTCCACGGGCCTGCCGCAGCCGTTGCCGAGCACATGGGCGGCCAGGTCGTCCGTGAACGCCTTGATCGTCGACTCGAGGAACATCGCGGAGCCGTCCGGGTGCGAGCACGCGCCGCGCCGCTTGACGTTCTTGGCGACCTGCTTGACCGCCTCCAGGGCGGCAGGGCCGCCGCCGTTGAGGATGTCCTCCAGACCGCGCGCGGCGGCCGGCAGGCCGAGGTAGCAGGGGCCGCACTGGCCCGCGCTCTCCTCGGCCAGCCACTGGGCGACCCGCAGCGACTCGCCCAGCGGGCAGGTGTCCTGAGTGATCGGCAGGATCGCTCCGGCGCCGAGCGCGCCGCCCACCGCGTCCAGGGAGTTGCGGGAGACGATCGCCTCGTTGACCGTCGCCGCGTCGATCCACTTGCCGTGGTAGCCGCCGGTGAGCACACCCTGCGGCACCGGCGGAGCGCCGGCGAGCTGCAGGACGTAGCGCAGCGGCACGCCCGTCGGGACCTCGATCACCATGGGGCGGGCCACCGCCCCGGAGACCGTGAGCATGACGGTGCCCGGCTCGTCGTACAGGCCGGTGTTGCCGTAGCGCTCCGGGCCGATGCGGGCGGCGATGGCCAGCTGGGCGAAGGTCTCGGCGTTGGACAGCAGCGTGGGGGCGCCGCCGACGCCGGTCTGCGAGGCGCTGACCTTGCGGCCCGGCGGAACGGCCGGGCCGCCGTCGATCGAACGGATCAGCGACGCGGCGGCGCCGGTGACCATACGGACCGGATTGCGCTGGACACGCGCGCGCAGCGCCGACCGGCGGCCGTTGTTCAGGCCGCGTTCGGCGAGCGCCGCCTCCATGGAGCGCTGTGTCGACTCACGGGTGACCCCCACCACGAGCGTGCGGGCACCCAGGGCCTCGGCGCACAGCAGCGCGCCGTCCAGGATCAGATGCGGGGCACGGTTGATCAGCACCGTGTCCTTGCGGCAGGCCGGTTCGTCCTCGCTTCCGTTCACGACGACGACCGGCCGGATGCCGCGCTTGATCGCCGATTCGGCGACCGAGCGCAGCTTTTTGTGGAAGGGGAAGCCCGCGCCGCCGCGGCCCTTCAGGTTGATGCGTTCGGCGAGTTGCGCGAGCTGCTCGCCGCCCATCGGCTCGAGCGGCCCGTGCACCTTGAGATGCATGGGCAGATCGAGCCGATCGACAAGGTCGAAGCCCGACGTGAGCTGAGGAAGCCCGACCACGCGGACTTCGGGTACGTCGGGCAGAGCCTCGTTCACTTAAAGCCTCCGGAAGGCGTGTTCCAAGGTTCGCCCGAGCCCGGAGCGTCGAAATCGTAGGACGCACCGGGCGATGTTTCAGTGGCGGGACCGCTGTTGTACGTGTCGTTCGGGTAGTACGTGCCGAAGGCGGCGTTCGACTCACCCGTGTCGTACACGTCACTCGATCCATAGCCGGAGGCGCCTGGATTGCCATAGGCCGGAATGCTTTGTCCGGTGTCCTGCAGGGGGTCGTAGGGCGGGATGTTGAAGCCCGTGTCCTGGAGGGGGTCGTAGGCCGACGGCGGGGCCTCGCCGACCGGGGGCGGGGACGGGATCGGCCAGTTGCCGGAGGTGCTGGAGGGGCCGTCCACGAGCGGGATGCTCTCGGTGGGCTGCATGTCCAGCGGCAGTTCCATGCGGGTGGTCGGCCCCGGGGCGAAGGCCTGCTGGCCCGTGGGAGGGGTCGAGACGGCCCGGTAGGCGGCCGCGAATCCGCCCGCGGGCTCCCTGGTCGCGGGGCGTTCCGCCTTCTCGTACAGCGGGCCCGACGGGGACCCCGCGGGCCTGCGGGGCGCGTCCCGGCTCTCGTAGCCGGGCAGCGCGGAGCCGCCGGTCGCCCGGGCCCGGCTCTCCTCCAGATCCCTGCGGGCCGAGGACTCCCCGGGGCCTATGAGATCGGCGAACTTGTCGGCGATCTTGCGCTTGACCGGGCGCGGGGCGGAGCGCAGGGCGAGGGCGGCGGCCACTCCGACCAGGGACAGGCCGTAGAGGATGACGAAGATCGGCTTGGCCGCGCGACCCGCGTAGAGCCCGTGCACCAGGGCGGCGCACCAGGCCGGGTAGGCCAGCATGTGCATGGCCCGCCAGCGGGCGGCGACGGGGGCGGGGGAGGCGAAGCGGTTGCGCAGTGCGCCGGTGACGCCCACGAAGATCATGAGCATGCTGGCCACGGTGCCGAGGCCGATGAGGAACGCCCTGCCCGTGGCGTCTTCCTCACCGGTCAGGAGCAGCCCGAAGGGGATCACGGCGGCGACCCACGAGGTGTGGGCCAGTGCCAGCTTCACGCCGATGTGGACCAGGAGGAAGACGATCGAGGCGACCGCCGTGGTCCGGTGCACGGCCTGCGCCAGGATGCGCCTGCGCGTGTCGAGCAGGACCCGGTCCTGGGCGACGAGTCCCCAGATCACCGAGCAGGACAGGCACACGAGGGACAGCACGCCGGCGCCGAAGTTGAGGAACTCGGCGAACGAGTCGTCCGCCGTGGAGTCGTAAGGGTTCACGGCCGGCCTCCCCGCGTCCCGGTGGCCGGGGATGGCGAGGTGTTACTGCGATGAGGGTTCATGGGGGCAACTCCGAGCGGTTCGGGAAAGCGGTCCCGCTGCCGCACTCTAAGCGGAGCCATACCGATGGGTACGAGGTTTGAGTTATTGCGTTGTTATCAAAGGACAATATGGATGTTGCGATGTCCCTTAGTGACTATTACGCGAAGTAACCTTTGACCCTGGTTCAGCTTTTCGGGTACCGAACGGCCGTCCAGAAGCGCGTCGCGGCGCGCTGGGGGCCTGCGGTACCCTAACGCCATGCGTGCCGTACGCCTTCTGCTTAGCGGGCCGCGCTGATCAGTCCCGGCCACCGGACGAGTCGAGTGGCCGGAATCGGCGCGGCGTCCCCTCCTGTGCGAGGGGATTTTTCGTTTCTCGAACCCACAGCCGCAGGCAGAGACGATCGATGGAGCTTTGAGGATCATGAGCGAGACGAACCCCGCTGCCGCCGCCGAGGTGGCGGCGCCGCACCGCTACACGGCCGCCATGGCAGCCGACATCGAGGCACGCTGGCAGGACTTCTGGGACGCCGACAACACCTACGGCGCGCCCAATCCGAAGGGTGACCTGGCGGGCGAGCCGGAGGCCGTCGCCCAGCCCAAGAAGTTCATCATGGACATGTTCCCGTATCCCTCCGGTGCGGGCCTGCACGTCGGCCACCCCCTGGGCTACATCGCCACGGACGTCTTCGCCCGCTTCCAGCGGATGACCGGCCACAACGTCCTGCACACCCTGGGCTTCGACGCCTTCGGCCTGCCCGCCGAGCAGTACGCGGTGCAGACCGGCACGCACCCGCGCGTGTCCACCGAAGCCAACATGGAGAACATGAAGTCCCAGCTGCGCCGGCTGGGCCTGGGCCACGACAAGCGTCGGTCGTTCGCCACGATCGACCCGGACTACTACAAGTGGACCCAGTGGATCTTCCTGCAGATCTTCAACTCCTGGTACGACCACGACGCCCGGCGGGCCCGCCCGATCGCCGAGCTGATCGAGCAGTTCGCCTCCGGTGAGCGGCCCGTTCCGGGACACACGCGTGCGTGGAGCGAGCTGAGCGCCGCCGAGCAGGCCGACGTCCTGGGCGAGTTCCGGCTGGCCTACGCCTCCGACGCGCCGGTCAACTGGTGCCCCGGGCTGGGCACCGTGCTGGCCAACGAGGAGGTCACCGCCGAGGGTCGCTCCGAGCGCGGCAACTTCCCGGTCTTCAAGTCCAAGCTGCGCCAGTGGAACATGCGCATCACCGCCTACGCCGACCGGCTGCTGGAGGACCTGGAGGAGCTGGACTGGCCCGAGGCCATCAAGCTGCAGCAGCGCAACTGGATCGGCCGCTCCGAGGGCGCCCGCGTCGACTTCCCCATCGACGGCGAGAACATCACCGTCTTCACCACCCGCCCCGACACCCTGTTCGGCGCCACCTACATGGTGCTGGCCCCCGAGCACCCGCTGGTCGAGAAGTTCACCCCGGCCGCCTGGCCGGAGGGCACCCACGAGGTGTGGACCGGCGGCCACGCGACCCCCGGCGAGGCCGTCAGCGCCTACCGCGCGCAGGCCGCCTCCAAGTCCGACGTGGAGCGGCAGGCCGAGGCCAAGGACAAGACCGGCGTCTTCATCGGCGCCTACGCCACCAACCCGGTCAACGGCGAGCAGGTCCCGGTCTTCATCGCCGACTACGTGCTGATGGGCTACGGCACCGGCGCGATCATGGCCGTCCCGGCCGGCGACCAGCGCGACTTCGAGTTCGCGCGCGCCTTCGAGCTGCCGATCCACTGCATCGTCGAGCCGACGGACGGACGGGGTACGGACACCTCCACGTGGGAGGACGCGTTCTCGTCCTACGAGGCGAAGATCATCAACTCCTCTGGTGAAGGCGTCTCCCTGGACGGCCTGGGCGTGGCCGAGGCCAAGGCCCGCATCACCGAGTGGCTGGAGCGCTCAGGCGTCGGCGAGGGCACCGTCAACTTCCGGCTGCGCGACTGGCTGTTCAGCCGCCAGCGCTACTGGGGCGAGCCCTTCCCGATCGCCTACGACGAGGACGGCATCGCCCACGCCCTGCCCGAGTCGATGCTGCCCCTGGAACTGCCCGAGGTCGAGGACTACTCGCCCCGCACCTTCGACGCGGACGACGCCGACACCCGGCCCGAGACGCCGCTGTCCCGCAACGAGGACTGGGTCAACGTCACGCTGGACCTGGGCGACGGCCGCGGCCCGCGCCCGTTCCGCCGCGAGACCAACACCATGCCCAACTGGGCCGGTTCCTGCTGGTACGAGCTGCGCTACCTGGACCCGCACAACAGCGAGAAGCTGGTCGACCCCGAGATCGAGCAGTACTGGATGGGCCCGCGCGAGGGGCAGCCGCACGGCGGTGTCGACCTGTACGTCGGCGGCGCCGAGCACGCCGTACTGCACCTGCTGTACGCGCGCTTCTGGTCCAAGGTGCTGTACGACCTGGGACACGTCTCCTCCGCCGAGCCGTTCCACAAGCTGTACAACCAGGGCATGATCCAGGCCTACGTGTACCGCGACAGCCGTGGCATCGCGGTACCGGCCGCCGAGGTGGAGGAGCGCGACGGCGCCTACTTCTACCAGGGCGAGAAGGTCTCCCGGCTGCTGGGCAAGATGGGCAAGTCCCTGAAGAACGCCGTCACTCCGGACGAGATCTGCGCCGAGTACGGAGCCGACACGCTGCGGCTGTACGAGATGGCGATGGGCCCGCTGGACGTCTCCCGGCCGTGGGACACGCGCGCGGTGGTGGGCCAGTTCCGGCTGCTGCAGCGGCTGTGGCGCAACGTCGTCGACGAGACGACCGGCGAGGTGACGGTCGTCGACACCGAGCCGGACGAGGAGACGCTGCGCGCCCTGCACAAGGCGATCGACGGGGTGCGCGGTGACCTGGAGGGCATGCGGTTCAACACCGCCATCGCCAAGGTCACCGAGCTGAACAATCACCTGACCAAGGCGGGCAGCGCCGTCTCGCGTCCGGTCGCCGAGGCCCTGGTGCTGATGATCGCCCCGCTGGCCCCGCATGTCGCCGAGGAGCTGTGGCGCCGGCTGGGGCACACGGACTCGGTGGTCCACCACGACTTCCCGGTGGCCGACCCGCGGTACGTGGTCGACGAGACCGTGACCTGTGTCGTGCAGATCAAGGGCAAGGTCAAGGCCCGGCTGGAGGTCTCGCCGGCCATCTCCGACGACGAGCTGGAGAAGGTCGCGCTGGCGGACGAGAAGGTCGTCGCCGCGCTGGGCGGGGCCGGGATCCGGAAGGTGATCGTGCGGGCGCCGAAGCTGGTGAACATCGTTCCGGCGTAGGGGCGGGGTCCGGAGGCGGAGGTCTGGAAGCGGAGGTCTGGAGGCGGAGGCCTGGAGGCGGAGGTCTGGAGGCGGAGGCCTGGAGGCGGAGGCCTGGGGACCGCTTTCGGGGTGGTCCCCCAGCGATCCCCTAGCGGTCCCCTAGTGGTTCTCTGATGGTCCTCTACGGGCAGGTTCGGGGTTCTTCCGGAACTCCGGGCCTGCCCGTTGCGTTTACTGTTGAAGAGCGACGTGAGGTGTGCCGCGATGTCCTGAGGAGGAGCCGGTGGAAGCAGTGATCGCAGTATTCGCCCTGCTCTTCGTGCTGTTTCTCGGGCTCGGCGTCTACGCGACCGTGAAGGTGGTCGGTGCCGCCAAGCGCGGCGTGGACCGCGGCCTCACCCAGGCCCGCCGCACCGTCGAGGACCACACCCTGCGGGCCAAGTCCTTCGCCCAGCCCGGCGCCGCGGGCGAAATCGCCCAGCTCCGGCTGAAACTGCGCACCTCGATGCGCGCCACCCAGGACGCGCTGCACGCGTCCGTCGCCGAGGACGAGTCCCTGAAGGAGTCCATCGGCCTCTTCCAGCGGCTCAGCGCGCACGGCCACGAGCTGGACGACGAGCTCAAGCGCCTGGAGACCGAGCCGGACCGCGGCGCGCTGACCCAGCGGCTGCCCGGGCTGCGCGAGCGCACCGAGCGCATCACACAGTCCGCGGACGCCCTGCGCTGGGCCGCCCGCGACCGGGCCCGCCGCTTCGCCGAGGACGACCTGGACACGCTCAGCGCACAGATCGACGTCGAGGCCGGGGCCCTGCGGCACTGGACGACGCCGGAGCCCGAGCCGACCTCGCGACCCTGGCCCGAAGCGCCCGCCGCCGACGCCACCACAGCCGGGCAGACCTGGCCGGAGACGCCTCAGTCGAGCCCCGAGCAGGAGCCGGCCCGCCCTGCCATCACCCCGCCGGGACCGCGCCCCACCTACTCCTGGCAGAAGAAGGCCCGCCCCGAGAGCACCACTTGATCCGGCCACTCGCGCCACGGGGCACCGGGCCCGGGCTGCCACACGGGCACTACGGCAGGTAACCTCCAGCTCATGTCCCGCCATGTCGCGATCGTCACCGATTCAACGGCCTACCTGCCGACCCGGACGATGGAGCGTCACGGCATCACAGCGGTGCCCCTGACGGTGGTCCTCGGCGACCGGGCACTCGAAGAGGGCACCGAGATCTCGACCCGTGCGCTCGCCCAGGCTTTGCAGAAGCGGCGCCCTGTGACGACCTCGCGGCCCAGCCCCGCCGTCTTCGAGGAGACGTACCGCAAGGTCGCCGAGTCCGGCGCCACCGGCATCGTCTCCCTCCACCTGTCCGCCGAGCTCTCCGGCACCTATGACGCGGCCGTCGTGGCCGCCCGGCAGGCGCCGGTGCCCGTGCGGGTGGTGGACACCGGCATGATCGCGATGGCGCTCGGCTTCTGCGCGCTCTCCGCGGCGGAGGTCGCGGAGTCGGGCGGCACGGTGGACGAGGCGGTCATGGCCGCGGAGAAGCGGGCCTCGGGCACGTCCGCCTACTTCTACGTCGACACCCTCGACTACCTGCGGCGCGGTGGCCGTATCGGTGCCGCGCAGGCCCTGCTGGGTTCGGCCCTCGCGGTGAAGCCGCTGCTGCAACTGTCCGACGGCCGCATCGAACCTCTGGAGAAGGTGCGGACAGCGTCCAAGGCGATCGCCCGACTGGAGGAGATCGCGGCCGAGCGGGCGGGCAGCGGGCAGGTCGATGCCGCCGTCCACCATCTCGCCGCCCCGGACCGGGCGTCGGCCCTCGCCGACCGGTTGCGGACACGGTTGACCGGGCTGGCCGAGCTGCATGTCAGCGAGGTCGGGGCGGTGATCGGGGCACATACGGGGCCCGGGCTGCTGGGAGTTGTGGTTTCGCCGCGGTGAACGTTGCTGTGAGGCACTGACGGGGCTCTGGCGGGGCTCTGACCGTCGGCTCCGATCACCCGTGTGAGTGGCGGAGTTGTCCACAGCCGGGGGGTTGTCCCCGGGAATCGACCATGATCATCGCGGGTGGGCCGAGGTGGCCGATCCTCGTCGCATGGCACTTCGATCACGTTCACGTTCAGCGACGGTGACCAGCGGCCCGGGGCGGGGGCCCGCGTCCGACGGCCGCGTCCGGCACCGTCGACGCCCTGCGGTTGTGCGGGGCCGGGCTCGGCATCGGCACGCTTCGGCGGAGGAGTTGCGTCGACGGGCGGGGGTGCTGTTCGGGGAGCATGGTGAACGGGCTGGGCCTGCTGAGCGGGTCGGGGCTGGGGTGCGGGGTGGGCTTGCAGAACGGGGCAGGCCTGCTGAATCGGTCGGGGAGTGGCGGGAGTCGGGGGAGCCGGGGGAGCGGCCGTCGGCTCGGGGGCGGCCTTCGTGGGCTGTTGTGGAGGCGGCTGCCGTGGGGGCGGCTGATGGGGATCGGGCTCCGCAGGGGCGGGAGCGGCACGGGTCGGTTGTGGAATCCGGGTTCCGGCCGGGCCTGGAGCCCGGCGTGGAAGCCGACGCCGTCCTCGCTGAGTCGGACAGCGGAGTGGCCGGTCGGGTCGCGGAAGGGGCCTGGCGGGAGCGGGCGGGGCTCGCGCTGCGGGAGCGGATGCCGCTGTGGTTGCAGACCAGGTGTGGGCTGGAGCGGCGGAGTGTGCTCGCTCTGAGCGTGGTGCTCTTCGTGGCCGCGGCGTTCGCCGTGCAGCACTTCTGGACCGGCCGGACCCAGTCGGTGCGGCCGCCCGAGGTGGTGCGGGCGGCGGCGCCGTTCGGGGAGCAGGGAGGACAGGGCGGGCAGGCCGAAGAGGAGCGAGGGCCGGGTGTGCCCGCGGGGGCGGCGAAGACGACAGGTGCCTCGGGGCCGCCCGAGATCGTCGTGGACGTCGGCGGCAAGGTCCGTGAGCCGGGAATCCACCGGCTGCCGAGCGGTTCGCGCGTCGCGGACGCCCTGCGCGCGGCGGGCGGTGTGAAGCCTGGGACGAACACCGACGGTCTCAACCGCGCCCGCTTCCTCGTGGACGGCGAACAGGTGGTCGTCGGCGGACCGGCCCCCGTCGGGGGAACCGGGGCGGGCGGTACGGCCACTGGAGGCGCCCCAGCCGGTGCGGCGGCGGGCGGTGCGATGCCGGCGGCTCCGGTCTCCCTCAACACGGCCACCGCCGACCAGCTCGACACCCTGCCGGGCGTCGGCCCGGTGCTGGCGCAGCACATCATCGACTACCGCACGCGGCACGGCGGTTTCCGTTCCGTGGACGAACTGCGCGACGTGAACGGCATCGGCGACCGCCGCTTCGCCGACCTGCGCAATCTCGTACGGCCATGAGGACGGCACCTGACTCGCCGGTGCGGCGCGACGAGGCCACTCCCACGGGCGCGCCGCCCGAACCGGCCCGGTCGTCCGTGCACGCCTCCTCCGGGAAGCGGCTCGGCAGCGCCCGTCCTCGGCAGGAGGGCCCCACCGACCTGCGGCTCGTGCCACCCGCCCTCGCGGCCTGGGGCACGGCGGCACTGGTGCTGGGCGCATCGCCGGGGTGGGCCGCGGGCATCGTGGCCGGCTGTCTGCTCGCCGTCGCGCTGCTGCCGCTGGCTCGGCGAGCTGGGTCGGCGTCCTGGCCGCGTGTATCGGCCGCCGCCGTGCTGCTCTGCGTCGCCGCTGCCGCCGCCTCGGCCGGGCTGCACGGGGCGGATCTGCGCCGGGGGCCGGTGCCCGGCCTGGCGCGGGAGTACGCGACGGTGACCGCCGAGGTCGAGCTCACCTCCGACCCACGGCTGACCCGCCCCAAGGTCCGGGGCGATCACGTGGCTCCCACCGCCGTGCTGATCGACGCCGAGGTGCGACGGGTCCACGAGGCGGGTGGCGGGACAGCGGTGACGCGGACGCCGGTGCTGATGATCGTCGACGTGAGGTCGGACCACCGGGGTGCCAGGAGCGCCAAGAGTGCCGGGGGTGACAGGGGTGCCGGGGGTGCCGGCGGTGCGCAGCCGTGGTCGGCGGCCGGTGAGCGGGTGCGGTCGCCGTGGCTCGGGCTGCTGCCGTCGACACGGCTGCGGGTCAGCGCGCGGCTGGCGCCGGCGATGGCGGGCGGGGACCGGGTCGCGGCCGTGCTGCGGGTGCGGCATCAGGGCGTACCGGAGGTGGTGGGAGGGCCGTCGGACGCCCAGCGGCTCGCCGGGCGGTTGCGGGCCGGGCTGCGGGAGGCGACCAGCGGGTTGTCGGCGGATGCCCGGGCCCTGTTGCCGGGACTGGTGGTGGGGGACACCTCGCGGATCACCCCGGAGCTGGAGGAGGCCTTCAAGGAAACCGACCTCACACACACTCTCGCTGTTTCCGGGGCCAACTTCACGATCATGCTCGCCCTGCTGCTCGGGCCGCCGGGCCTGGCGCAACATGCCGAGCGGCGGGGGATCGCGCCTCGCCTCGGTATCTCCCTGCGGGGGACGGCGGTGCTCGGGGGAGCGCTCTGTCTCGGGTTCGTCGTGGTGTGCAGACCCGACCCGAGCGTGGTGCGGGCCGCGGCCTGCGGAGCCGTCGCGCTGCTTGCCCTGGCGACCGGCCGCCGGAGGTCCCTGATCCCGGCGCTGGCGACGGCGGTCCTGCTGCTGGTGCTGTACGACCCGTGGCTGGCGCGGAGTTACGGGTTCCTGCTGTCCGTCGTGGCCACCGGGGCGCTGCTCACGCTCGCGCCGCGGTGGAGCGCCGGGCTGCGCAGGCGCGGGGTGCCGCCCAGGCTCGCCGAGGCGCTGGCCGCCGCTGCCGCCGCGCAGGCGCTGTGCGCGCCCGTGGTCACCGTGCTGTCGGCGCGGGTGAGCCTGGTCGCGGTGCCGTGCAATCTGCTCGCGGAGTTCGCGATCGCGCCCGCCACCGTGCTGGGCTTCGCGGCCCTGGCCACGGCACCGGTGGGGATGCCGGTGGCCAAGGCCCTGGCGTGGTGCGCGCATTGGCCCGCCGAATGGATCGCGGAGATCGCCCGGACGGGGGCGGCGCTGCCGGGGGCGGGCGTGGACTGGCCGGGCAGTTGGGCGGGTGCGGCACTGCTCGCGGCCGTGACTCTGGTGGTGCTGCTCGTGGGGCGGCGGCTGCTCGGGCATCCGTGGTGGTGCGGGGTCTGCGGGCTGCTGCTGGCGCTGGCGGTGGTGCAGCCGCCGCCGCTGACCCGGGTGATCACGGGCTGGCCGCCGCCGGGCTGGCGGCTGGTGATGTGTGACGTCGGGCAGGGGGACGCCATGGTGCTCGCGGCGGGTGAGGGCGCCGGAGTGGTGGTGGACGCGGGGCCCGATCCGCAGCTCGTCGACCACTGTCTGCGCGCACTCGGCATCACCAGGATTCCGCTGGTCGTGCTCACCCACTTCCACGCCGATCATGTGGCGGGGCTGCCCGGTGTGCTGCGCGGGCGGTCCGTGGGCGCGATCGAGACGACGGGCTTCGAGGAGCCCGCGGACCAGGCCGCGTTCGTCAGGAGACAGGCCGCGGCCCGGCGGGTGCCCGTGACGAGCGCCGCCGCCGGGGAGCAGCGCCGCGCGGGCGGGCTGTCCTGGCAGGTGGTGTGGCCGCCCCCGAGCCCGCCACCGCCGTCGGCGGGCGCTTCGCCGGGCTCGCATCCGCAGGTGCTCCCGGCCCACCCGGTGCCGGAGGGGCCGAACGACGCCAGTGTGGCCATGCTGGTCCGGACGGCGGGGCTGCGGCTGCTGCTCCTCGGGGACCTCGAACCCCCGGCCCAGCGGGCGCTGGCGAGGTCGCCGGCGGCCGGGGCGCTGGCCGATGTGGACGTGCTGAAGGTCGCCCATCACGGCTCGGCCTATCAGGACCCCGGACTCATACGCCGGGCGGCACCGCGGCTGGCCCTCATCAGTTGCGGTGCCGACAACACCTACGGGCATCCGGCGCCCGGCACGGTGGCGGCACTGCGCGCCGGGGGTGCGACGGTGCTGCGGACGGACCGGGACGGCGCACTGGCGGTCGTAGGAGAGGGCGGAGAGCTGACGGTGGCGCGAGACTGAGGGCATGAACTCAAGCCAGGTCGATGCCTATCTCCGCCGCCTCGGGGTCGAGCCCCCGGCGTGGCCCACGGTCGACGCGCTGCGCGAGCTGCATCTGCGGCATCTGCGGACCGTGCCGTTCGAGAACCTCTCCATCCACCTCGGCGAGGAGATCGTGCTGGAGGAGAAGCGGCTGCTGGACAAGGTGGTGGGCGCCAGGAGGGGCGGGTTCTGCTACGAACTCAACGGATCCTTCGGGGCGTTGCTGGCCGCCCTGGGCTACGAGGTGGCCCTGCTCGCGGGGCGGGTGTACGGGGACGAGGAGCGGCTCGGGATCCCGTACGACCATCTCGCACTGCGGGTGCGGACGGTGGACGGGGGCGACTGGCTGGCCGACGTCGGATTCGGGGCGCACAGCCATCTTCCGCTGGCGTTCCGGGAGCGGGGAGAACAGGAGGACCCGGGGGGCACGTTCCGGATCGTGGAGGCGGGGCCGGACGCGGCCGGGGTGCGTGGTGGACACGACAGGGTGGAGGTGGCGGACCTGCAGGTGATCCGTGACGGCAGGCCGCAGTACCGCCTGGAGGTGCGGCCGCGGGTGCTCGGTGACTTCGTGGCCGGGGCGTGGTGGCACAGCACGTCGCCGGAGTCGCACTTCACGCGGTCGCTGGTCTGTTCGCGGGTCACGGAGGAAGGAGGGCGGATCACGCTCAGCGGACGCAAGTTCACCGTGACAGCGGCCGACGGGACGCGGGAGGAGAGGGAGCTGGAGAGGGACGAGGAGGTGCTGGGGGTGTACCGGGAGAGGTTCGGGATCGAGCTCGACGCGGTGCCGGTGGTGCGGGGCGCCGGTCGGGAGAGCTGAGCCGGACCGGACGGAGGCGGACTCGGACACGTCCGGGGGCGGACCCGAACCCGTCCGGGGGCGGACTCGCATCCGTCCGGGGGTCGACCCGGACCCGGACGGGGCTGATTCGGTCCAGAAGGTGCACACCGTTCACACACGGTCCACATGGTTCCAGTCGGTGCTACTCGGGAGTAGTCCCATCACATCTGCTGGATTCCCGTGATGTGGTCGCGTGTTGCCTCGAAAGCCTCATCGGTGGTCGAATGCGTCCTCGATGAACAGTGATCGAACCGCTGACTTCGAGTCGCACGAGGTGTCCAGGAGGCTTTCGAGATGATCGGCCGCTGGCGGGGAAGCCGACCCAACCGGGTGCAACGGACGAGTCCCCTGGCGGCGGTGCCGACGCCGCCGAGCGCGGGGGTGCTGAGCTGCCGGGTGCTCGATCCGGTCAACGAGCCGGTCAGACACGCGGAGTTCGCGGTCACCGACGCCATGGGGCGGGCGGTGGTCAGCGGGGGCGCGGATCCGTTCGGGTCGTTCGTGACGACGGTGCCCGCGGGGGAGTACCGGCTCGCGGTGTCGGCGGAGGGGTACACGCCGTACCGGGCGACCACGCAGGTAGCCGAGAACACGCTCGCGTCGCTCGGGGACGTGACGCTGCAGGTGGCCCGGCCGCCGGAGCTGCCCGGGCCCGGCGACTGGGAGATCGAGCCGGCGCACTCCTCGCTGGCGTTCACCGCGCGGCACATCGGACTGGCCCGGATCCACGGGCAGTTCAAGTCGTTCGCGGGTGTCATGCGGGTCGCCGAGCCGTTGGAGCGGTCGGCGATGCATGTGGTGATCGACGCGGCGTCCATCGACACGAACGTGAGGATGCGGGACGACCATCTGCGGTCGGCGGACTTCCTGGACGTCGCGAAGTTCCCGACGCTGGAGTTCTACAGCGACCGGTTCGTGCACAAGGGCGCGAACCGGTGGGCCGTGACGGGGGCGCTGTCGCTGCACGGCGTCACGCGGACGGTGACGCTGGACACGGAGTACCTGGGGCTGGGCAACGGCATGGAGGGCGAGGTGCGGGCGGCCTGCCGGGCCACGACCGAGCTGCACCGGGACGACTTCACCGTGAGCTGGCAGACGATGCTGGCGCGGGGCATCGCGGTGGTCGGGCCGAGCATCAGGATCGACCTCGATGTGCAGGTCGTCCGCAAGGGCTGAGCCGGGCGGATCCGGCGGACCGGGCCGCGACGCGGTGTCGGACAATGTCCGGCGTGAGTGATGTGCGACATGTGCTGGTGCTGCCCGACCGTGATGCCGCGGAAGAGGTGGTCGAGGCGCTCGGGGAGAGGTTCGGGGTCGTCGAGGAGCCGCAGCTGGTGCGGGACGCGCTGGCCGGTGAGGACGATGCCGAGGACGCGCAGTGGCTGGTCGTCCTGAGGGACGAGGCCGGGCGGCTGGACGCCGGGGAGCTGGACCGGTTCGCCGGGGAGTGGGACGGCTGGCGGGAAGAGCCGTAGCGGCCCCGCGTACGCCCCGGTCCGTTCGGGCCCGTTGTCAGTGGCGCGTGGGATGCTTGTCGCGATGGCCAGGAAGACTGCGAATGACGACCCTCTCGCCCCGGTGACGCTCGCCGTGGGCCAGGAGGAGCTGCTGCTCGACCGTGCCGTGCAGGAGGTGGTGGCCGCGGCGAGGGCCGCCGACGCCGACACGGACGTACGGGACCTGACCCCGGACCAGTTGCAGCCCGGCACGCTCGCCGAGCTGACGTCTCCCTCGCTCTTCGCGGAGCGCAAGGTCGTGGTCGTGCGCAACGCGCAGGATCTCTCGGCCGACACGATCAAGGACGTCAAGGCCTACCTCGGGGCGCCCGCCGAGGAGATCACCCTCGTGCTGCTGCACGCCGGAGGGGCCAAGGGCAAGGGGCTGCTCGACGCGGCGCGCAAGGCCGGGGCGCGCGAGGTGGCCTGCCCCAAGATGACGAAGCCGGCGGACCGGCTGGCGTTCGTGCGGGGCGAGTTCCGGGCGACGGGCAGGTCCGCCACGCCGGAGGCGTGCCAGGCGCTCGTCGACGCGATCGGCAGTGATCTGCGGGAGCTGGCGTCGGCGGTCTCGCAACTGGTCGCGGATGTCGAGGGGACGATCGACGAGGCGATCGTCGGGCGGTATTACACCGGCCGGGCCGAGGCGTCGAGCTTCACGGTCGCCGACCGGGCGGTCGAGGGGCGGGCGGCCGAGGCGCTGGAGGCGTTGCGCTGGTCCCTGGCGACCGGCGTGGCACCGGTGATGATCACCAGCGCGCTGGCCCAGGGCGTCCGGGCGATCGGAAAGCTCTCCTCGGCCCGCGGAGGCCGGCCGGCGGATCTCGCCCGCGAGCTGGGGATGCCGCCCTGGAAGATCGACCGGGTCCGGCAGCAGATGCGCGGCTGGACCCCGGACGGCGTGTCCGTGGCGCTGCGAGCGGTGGCCGAGGCGGACGCGGGAGTAAAGGGCGGCGGCGACGACCCGGGGTACGCCCTGGAGAAGGCGGTGGTCGCCATCGCCCGGGCGGCCCGGTCCCGGGGGCGGGGCTAGGGGCCGCTTTTCAGGGGACGGGGGCGTCGATGCCCGGCCGGTTTCTCTCGCTGTCGCGGACCAGCCGCTGGGGTTTTTCCGCCGGGCGGCCAAGTCCAGGGGACGAGGGTAGGGGCCGGCTCCTCAGACGGGCGAGCCGATGCCCAGCGGCTTCTCTCGCTGTCCCGGACCAGCCGCCGGGTTGTCCCCCGGCCGGCCAGGTCCAGAGGGGCGAGGGTAGGGGCCGGCTCCTCAGGGGACGGGCGGGGCGACGCCCAGCAGGTTTCCCTTCAGCGGACAGGCTGGCCGATGCCCAGTAGGTTGCCCTCGCTGTCGTGGAACCAGCCGCCGCGTTCGCCGCGGGCGCCCTTGCTCGGGTAGTTGCCCTCGACCTCGGCGATCCCGTCCCGTGTGCGCAGGCCGGGTACGTCGACCTCCTCGAAGACCACACCGCGCCGCTTCAGCTCCGCCACGGCGGTGTCGATGTCGTCGACCTCCAACGCCATCTGGGTGAAGGTGCCGGGCGAGGCGCCCGTCGAGCGGAAGAGCACGAACTCCCCGCCGCCGCAGCGGTAGAGCAGCCCGCCGGGGCGTTCGTCGGCGGGCTCCATGCCGAGTTTCTCGGCGTAGAAGCGCCGCGCCCGGTCCAGGTCCTGGGCGGGCAGCCTGGTCGCCACGCGGGCCCCGGCCAGAACGTCCCTGTCGTCTCCGGTCATCTCTCCACTGTGCCGCGAGCGACGCCCGGAGCGAGGACCGGCACGCCGAAGGCCGGGCACCCTCCCATGGGGAACGGGAGAGGCACCCGGCCTTCGATTCAAGCTGCTGGATCCGCGCCCGCGTGGCGAACGCAGGCCGCGCGCGGATCCGTAAGGGGTGCCGGACGGGAGCGGATAGAGAGGGCCCGCTCGATTCCCTCCGGCGTCACATCAGATGTCAGCCCTTGAGCGCGGCGACCTTCTGAGCCAGCGCCGACTTCTTGTTGGCAGCCTGGTTCTTGTGGATGACGCCCTTGGAGACGGCCTTGTCGAGCTGACGCGCGGCGACGCGCTGGTACTCGGTGGCCTTCTCGACGTCACCCGCGGCAGCAGCCTCACGGGCCTTGCGGATCGCGGTCTTGAGGGAGGACTTGACGGCCTTGTTGCGCAGCCGCGCCTTCTCGTTGGTCTTGATCCGCTTGATCTGGGACTTGATGTTCGCCACGAATGAGCCTTTTCAGGTTCTGGCACGGGACCGCGCGGGACCCGCACCGATGATTTCTTGAGGTAGCGCCTCCTGCTGAGAGGGCATGAGGCACAGCCCCCCACGGTACCAGCGGGCCCATCCACGGCCCAAACCCGTCGGTGGTCCCCTTCCGTGGGACCATGGAGGCTACGTATCGATCCGACCCGAGACCGCAGACACTGCGGACGCCTCAAGAATCAGGACCCTGCGTGCCCGCGATCCCTAGCCATGTGCCCGAACCGAGCCGTACCGACCCGGCTCTGATCCGCAACTTCTGCATCATCGCGCACATCGACCACGGCAAGTCCACGCTCGCCGACCGGATGCTCCAGCTCACCGGAGTGGTCGAGCAGCGGCAGATGCGCGCTCAGTACCTCGACCGCATGGACATCGAGCGTGAGCGCGGCATCACGATCAAGTCCCAGGCGGTGCGTCTGCCGTGGGCTCCCACCGAGGAGCCGGGCAACACGCACATCCTCAACATGATCGACACCCCGGGCCACGTCGACTTCACCTACGAGGTCTCGCGGTCACTCGCCGCCTGCGAGGGCACCGTCCTCCTGGTCGACGCGGCCCAGGGCATCGAGGCCCAGACTCTCGCCAACCTCTACCTGGCGATGGAGAACGACCTCAAGATCATCCCTGTACTGAACAAGATCGACCTCCCGGCCGCCCAGCCGGAGAAGTTCTCCGAGGAGCTCGCCAACCTCGTCGGCTGCGACCCGGAGGACGTCCTCAAGGTCTCCGCGAAGACCGGCGTGGGCGTCGACGCGCTGCTCGACAAGGTCGTCGCCGAGGTGCCGGCCCCGGTCGGCGTCGCGGACGCGCCTGCCCGCGCGATGATCTTCGACTCGGTCTACGACTCCTACCGCGGCGTCGTCACGTACGTTCGAGTCGTCGACGGTCAGCTCAACAAGCGTGAGCGCATCCGGATGATGTCCACCAACGCCACGCACGAGCTGCTCGAGATCGGGACGAACTCGCCCGAGATGCTGTCCGCCGACGGCCTCGGTGTCGGCGAGGTGGGCTACATCATCACCGGTGTGAAGGACGTCCGCCAGTCCAAGGTCGGTGACACGATCACCAGCCTGCAGAAGGGCGCCACCGAGGCCCTCGGCGGGTACAAGGAACCCAAGCCGATGGTGTTCTCCGGCCTCTACCCCCTCGACGGATCCGACTACCCGGAGCTGCGCGAGGCCCTCGACAAGCTCCAGCTCAACGATGCCGCGCTGGTCTACGAGCCGGAGACCTCCGCGGCCCTCGGCTTCGGATTCCGCGTCGGCTTCCTGGGCCTTCTCCACCTCGACGTCATCCGCGAGCGGCTCGAGCGCGAGTTCGGGCTCGCCCTCATCGCCACCGCTCCGAACGTGGTCTACCGCGTGGTCATGGAGGACGGCACCGAGCACACGGTGACCAACCCGAGCGAGTTCCCCGAGGGCAAGATCAACGACGTGTACGAGCCGGTCGTACGCGCCACGCTCCTCGCCCCGAGTGAGTTCATCGGCGCGATCATGGAGCTGTGCCAGACCCGGCGCGGCACGCTGCTCGGTATGGACTACCTCTCCGAGGACCGCGTGGAGATCCGCTACACGCTTCCCCTCGCGGAGATCGTCTTCGACTTCTTCGACCAGCTCAAGTCCAAGACCAAGGGCTACGCCTCGCTCGACTACGAGCCCACCGGCGAGCAGGCCTCCAGTCTCGTCAAGGTCGACATCCTGCTGCACGGCGACAAGGTGGACGCCTTCTCGGCGGTCACGCACAAGGACGCGGCGTACGCGTACGGCGTGCGGCTCGTCGCCAAGCTGCGCGAGCTGATCCCGCGCCAGGCCTTCGAGATCCCCGTCCAGGCGGCCATCGGCTCCCGGGTCATCTCCCGCGAGACCATCCGCGCCATCCGCAAGGACGTCCTCGCCAAGTGCTACGGCGGTGACATCTCCCGTAAGCGGAAGCTGCTGGAGAAGCAGAAGGAGGGCAAGAAGCGGATGAAGATGGTGGGTTCCGTGGAAGTTCCGCAGGAGGCCTTCATCGCCGTCCTGTCCAGCGATGACAGCGCGGGGTCGGGCAAGGGCAAGAAGTAATCACGGATTACCGTGGGTTACACCGCAAACCGGGTAGAACAGGGGCCCGTCGTGTGAGAGCGCGGCGGGCCCCTGTGCGTACGTGGGGTAGCTGTCTGTACGAAGAGACAGGCCGCGGGCCCTTACGCGGGGACCGGTCGGCCTTTACTCTGATCCCTGCTCGATAGTTACTCGCGAGTTAAACAACGGCTCGCGAGTAAAACCAGCCGCACCTGAGCCAGCCGCCTGACGCGGGCCCCGGAGGACGTCGTGAGCGACACACAGACCCTGATCGAGAACCGTCCGCCGTCGGTGGCGGGCCTGTTCCTGGAGCGCGTGGCGGCCACGCCTGACGCAGAGGCCTATCGGTACCCGGTCCCATCGTCCTCGGGTCAGGGACCGGAGGAGTGGAAGTCGCTGAGCTGGGCGCAGGCCGCCGAGCGCGTCTACGCCATCGCGGCGGGACTGATCGAGCTGGGCGTGCGGGCCGAGCAGCGCGTCGCGCTCGCCTCCAGCACCCGGATCGAGTGGATCCTCGCCGACCTCGGCATCATGTGCGCCGGCGCCGCGACCACCACGGTGTATCCGCAGACCAACGCGGAGGAGTCCGCCTACATCCTGTCGGACTCCGAGAGCCGGGTGCTCATCGCGGAGAACGTCGAGCAGCTCGCCAAGGCGAAGGAGAAGCGCGCCGAGCTGCCCGAGCTGACCCATGTCGTGGTCGTCGACCCGGCGGGTCTGGCGGGCGAGGAGAGCGCCGACTGGATCCTCACCCTCGACGAGCTGGAGAAGCGCGGCGCGGCCCGTCTGGAGAAGGACCCCGACCTGATCAAGGAGCGGGTCGGCGCCATCACCAAGGACCAGCTCGCCACCCTCATCTACACCTCCGGCACCACCGGCCGCCCCAAGGGCGTGCGCCTGCCGCACGACAACTGGTCGTACATGGCGAAGGCGATCGCCGCGACCGGCCTGGTCAGCAGCGAGGACGTGCAGTACCTGTGGCTGCCCCTCGCGCACGTCTTCGGCAAGGTGCTCACCTCAGGCCAGATCGAGGTCGGCCACGTCACCGCCGTGGACGGCCGCGTCGACAAGATCATCGAGAATCTGCCGGTCGTGCAGCCCACGTACATGGCGGCCGTCCCCCGCATCTTCGAGAAGGTCTACAACGGCGTCGCCGCCAAGGCCCGTGCGGGCGGCGGGGCCAAGTACAAGATCTTCCAGTGGGCTGCCGAGGTCGCCCGCGAGTACGCCAAGGTCTCCCAGGACAACTTCCGGCGCACCGGCACCCTGTCCGTGCCCTTCGGTCTCGGCGCCAAGCACAAGGTCGCCGACGCGCTGGTGTTCGCCAAGATCCGTGAGGCCTTCGGCGGCAACCTGCGCGCCTGTGTCTCCGGGTCGGCCGCCCTCGCCCCGGAGATCGGCTACTTCTTCTCCGGCGCCGGCATCCACATCCTCGAGGGCTACGGCCTCACCGAGTCCTCGGCCGCTTCGTTCGTGAACCCGGGCGAGGCCTACCGCACCGGTACGGTCGGCAAGCCGCTGCCCGGTACGGAGGTGCGGATCGCCGACGACGGGGAGATCCTGCTGCGCGGGCCCGGCATCATGGAGGGCTACCACGGGCTGCCCGAGAAGACCGCCGAGGTGCTGGAGTCGGACGGCTGGTTCCACACCGGGGACATCGGGGAGCTGTCGGCCGACGGGTATCTGCGGATCACCGACCGCAAGAAGGACCTCATCAAGACCTCGGGCGGCAAGTACATCGCGCCGGCGGAGGTCGAGGGGCAGTTCAAGGCGGTGTGCCCGTACGTGTCCAACATCCTGGTGCACGGGGCCGACCGGAACTTCTGCACGGCGCTGATCGCTCTGGACGAGTTGGCCATCGTCGAGTGGGCGAAGGAGAACGGGCTCGGGGGGAAGTCGTACGCCGAGATCGTGGCCGCGCCCGCGACGGTGGGGATGGTCGACGGGTATGTGAAGCAGCTCAACGAGGGGCTTCAGAAGTGGCAGACCATCAAGAAGTTCCGGTTGCTGCCGCGGGATCTTGATGTGGAGCACGGGGAGATCACGCCGAGTCTGAAGTTGAAGCGGCCGGTTGTGGAGCGGGAGTACAAGCATCTGATCGAGGAGATGTACGAGGGCTCTCGCGAGGCGTAGGGAGTGGTGAATGAGCGCGGGCGGCTGCGGGTTGTTCGTGGTTGCTCGCGCAGTTCCCCGCGCCCCTAGGGTGCGTCCCCCACCCGGCTTCGCAAGTTCTGGATCTCCTTTCTCAGGCGTTCCACCTCTCTGCCCTTGCGGTAGAGGTCCAGGAAGACGCTGACCTTTGCTCTCAGGACCCAGGGGTCGAAAGGCTTGGTCAAGTAGTCCGCGGCGCCTGTCGCGTAGCCGCGGAAGGCGTAGCCCGAGTCGTCGTCCGCTCCGGTCAGGAAGATGATCGGGACGTCTCGGGTCTGGTCCAGGCGTTTGATGTGGGCGGCTGTCTCGAAGCCGTCCATGCCCGGCATGCGGATGTCGAGCAGGACCAGTGCGATGGGCTGGCGCAGCAGGGCCTTCATCGCCTCCTCGCCCGAACGGGCGCGCACCAGCGGTTCGTTGAGGGAGGCGAGGACGGCCTCCAGGGCCGTCAGGTTGTCCTCCATGTCGTCGACCAGGAGGATTCCGGCGTGTTGGGTGCTCATGACGGTCGGGTCTCCTCCGCCGGGTCTTCTGCGTCCATCGCGTGGTCCGGGTCCAGCAGTTCGCACACGACCGTCAGCAGCCGGTCGATGTCCACCGGCTTGGGCACATAGTCGTTGGCGCCGCGGGCGATGGACTTCTCCCGGTCGCCCGGCATCGCCTTCGCGGTCAGCGCCACGATCGGCAGGCCCGTCCAGCGGGGTGCGCGGCGGATGGCGGAGATGGTCTCGTAGCCGTCCATCTCCGGCATCATGATGTCCATCAGGACGAGCTCGACGTCCGCGCTGCGCTCCAGGGTCTCGATGCCCTCGCGGCCGTTCTCCGCGTACAGCACGGTCATGCCGACCCGGCCCAGGACATGGGTCAGGGCGAACACGTTGCGGATGTCGTCGTCGACGATCAGCACCCGGCGCCCGGCCAGTATCCGGCCCGGCCTGCCGGACGTCCACGCCTCCAGCTTGGTCGGCGCCGGCCAGGAGTCCTCCGTGTCGTGCGCGGCCGGATAGGGGCCCACCGTCGACTGAAGGGGCAGGGGCAGGGCCGCGCGCTCCTCCGGGACCAGGACCGGCGGCGCCGTGTGGCCGGGGCTGACGACCGGGACGTACAGGGTGAACCTGGAACCCTTCCCGGGCTCGCTCTCGGCGACGATCCGGCCGCCGAGCAGGCCCGCGATCTCCCGGCTGATCGACAGACCGAGGCCGGTGCCGCCGTACTTGCGGTTGGTGGTGCCGTCGGCCTGCTGGAACGCCTCGAAGATCACCGGGAGTTTCTCCGGCGCTATGCCGATGCCCGTGTCGGACACGGCGAACGCCACGACGTCATCGGCGTCCCTGACGCCCCCGCTCTCGGCCTCGCTCGTGCGGGGCGACCCCCGTCGGTGCTCGGCGTCCTGTACCCGGTCGACCCGCAGCTCGACCTTGCCCGACGCGGTGAACTTGATCGCGTTGGACAGCAGATTGCGCAGGATCTGCTGGATCCGCTGTTCGTCCGAGTACATCTCGCGCGGTACGTCCTCGCCGACCGCGACCTCGAAGGCGAGCCCCCGGTCGATGGTGAGGGGGCGGAACGTGGCGTGGACGTAGTCGAGCAGCTTGATGAGCGGGAGCCGCTTGGGGCGTACGTCCATCCGGCCGGCCTCGATCTTCGACAGGTCGAGGATGTCGTTGATCAGCTGGAGCAGGTCCGAGCCCGAGCGGTGGATCGTCGTCGCGAACTGCACCTCCTGGTCGGAGAGGCGGCCGTCCGGATTGTCGGAGAGCAGCCGGGCCAGGATCAGCAGGGAGTTCAGCGGGGTGCGCAGCTCGTGCGACATGTTCGCCAGGAACTCCGACTTGTACTGCGAGGACGTGGCCAGCAGGGCGGCCTTCTCCTCCAGTTCGGCGTTGGAGCGCTGCAGCTCGCCCTGCTGCTTCTGGAGTTCGTCCGAGCGCTCCTGGAGCTGCATGGCGAGGCGCTGGGACTCGCCGAGCAGGGACTCCGTGCGGGAGTTGGCGATGATCGTGTTGATGGCGACACCGATGGTGTTGACGAACTGGTCGAAGAACGCCAGGTGCACATCGGAGAAGCGGGAGAACGAGGCGAGCTCGATGACACCGAGGAGCTTGTCCTCGAAGAGGATCGGGATGATGACGATCGTGGTCGGGGCGGCTTCGCCCAGTCCGCTGTTGATCTTGATGTAGTCGGGCGGGGCGCCCTCCACCAGGATCCGCTTCTTCTCCCGGGCCGCCTGCGCGACCAGGCCGTGCACGGGCAGGCCGCCGGTCTCCACCGTCGCGTCCTGGGCGGCGCCGTAGCCCGCGATGAAGGCCAGGCCCTTGATCGGCACGGTCGTGCGCAGGGTCGCGCCGTCCTCGTCCGGGTCGGCCAGGTAGAACGCGCCGTACTGGGCGTTCACCAGCGGGGTCAGCTCCCTGAGTATCAGGTCGGCGACCTCCATCAGGTCGCGATGGCCCTGCATCAGGGCGGCCAGGCGGGCCAGATTGGACTCCAGCCAGTCCTTCGCGCGGGTCGTCTCGCGGAGGTTGGCCACCATGAGGTTGATGTTGTCCTTCAGCTCGGCGACCTCGCCGCGCGTCTCGACCGTGATCGAGCGGGACATGTCGCCCTGGGCCACCGCGGAGGCGACCTCGGCGATCGCGCGGACCTGAGTGGTGAGGTTGAGCGCGAGTTCGTTGACGTTCGTCGTCAGGCGCTTCCAGGTGCCGTAGACGCCCTCGACCCGGGCCTGGCCGCCCAGTTGGCCCTCACTGCCGACCTCGCGGGCCACGCGGGTGACCTCGGAGGCGAAGGAGGACAGGGTGTCGACCATCGTGTTGATGGTGGTCTTCAGCTCCAGGATCTCGCCGCGCGCGTCCACGTCGATCTTCCGGGACAGGTCGCCCTGCGCCACGGCCGTCGCCACCTGGGCGATGTTGCGGACCTGGGAGGTGAGGTTGTCGGCCATGTAGTTGACGTTGTCCGTGAGGTCCCGCCAGACCCCGGAGACACCCAGCACCTGGGCCCTTCCGCCGAGCCGGCCGTCGGTGCCGACCTCGCGGGCCACCCGGGTCACCTCGTCGGCGAAGGCGCGCAGCTGCTCCACCATCGTGTTGACGGTGTCCTTCAGCTCCAGGATCTCGCCGCGGGCGTCGACCGTGATCTTCTTCGACAGATCGCCGTTGGCCACGGCCGTGGTCACCTGGGCGATGTTGCGGACCTGGGAGGTCAGGTTCAGCGCCATGAAGTTGACGTTGTCGGTGAGGTCCTTCCAGACGCCGGAGACGCCCCGGACCTGGGCCTGACCGCCGAGGTTGCCTTCCGTGCCGACCTCGCGGGCCACGCGGGTGACCTCGTCGGCGAAGGCGGAGAGCTGATCGACCATCGTGTTGATCGTGGACTTCAGCTCCAGGATCTCGCCCTTGGCCTCCACCGTGATCTTCTTGCCGAGGTCGCCCTGGGCGACGGCGGTGGAGACGAGGGCGATGTTCCGCACCTGGGAGGTGAGGTTGTCCGCCATGAAGTTGACGTTGTCGGTGAGGTCCTTCCAGACCCCGGAGACGCCCCGCACCTGAGCCCGGCCGCCGAGATTGCCCTCGGTGCCGACCTCGCGGGCCACGCGGGTGACCTCGTCGGCGAACGCGGAGAGCTGGTCCACCATCGTGTTGATGGTCGACTTGAGCTCCAGGATCTCGCCCTGCGCGGCGACCGTGATCTTCTGGGACAGGTCGCCGTTGGCGACGGCCGTGGTCACCTGGGCGATGTTGCGGACCTGGGAGGTCAGGTTCGACGCCATGAAGTTGACGTTGTCGGTGAGGTCCTTCCAGACCCCCGACACACCCCGCACCTGAGCCCGGCCGCCCAACTGGCCCTCGGTGCCGACCTCGCGGGCCACGCGCGTGACCTCGTCGGCGAAGGCGGAGAGCTGGTCGACCATCGTGTTCACGGTCAGCTTCAGCTCCAGCAGCTCACCGGTCGCCTCCACCGTCACCGTGCGGGTCAGATCGCCCCGGGCCACCGCCGTCGTCACCGCCGCGATGTCCCGCACCTGCGCCGTCAGCCGGGACGCCATGGTGTTGACGGCCTCGGTGACGTCCCGCCAACTGCCCGACAAGCCCCGCACATTGGCCCGGCCGCCCAGCCGGCCCTCGGTGCCGACCTCGCGCGCGACCCGGGTCACCTCGCCCGTGAACAGGGACAGCTGGTCCACCATCGTGTTGACGGCCCGGCCGAGACGACGCAGGTCGCCGCGTAACTGCCGGGTCCCGTCGTGCAGATCGACCCGCTGGGTCAGATCGCCCCCGGCCACCGCGTCCAGCACGCGCGTGGCGTTCGCCGCGGGCGCGACCAGGGCGTCGAGCAACTGGTTCACGTCGTTGACGCGGGAGGTCCACAGGCCCTGGCCCGGGCTGGCGGAGAGGCGCTCGTCGAGCCGGCCGTGCCGCACCAGCTCCCGTCGGACGCGCTGCACCTCGGTGGTGAAGTGGACGCTGCGATCCATGATCTGGTTGTAGACCGCGGTGAGTTCGGCCACCATCCCGTGGCCTGATTCCGGCACTTTGGTGAAGTCGCCGTCGCGTGCGGCGGTCATCGCGGCGAGGAGTGGACGCAGATCGGATGTACGAATCTGACCGTCTTCGTACCAGTCTTCGACCACAGGAGTAGCTGTGTTCTCACTCATGGCGGCCCACTTCGGTAACTCGGCGCTTATGGGCGTGGCCAGTCTGTCACTCTGTCGGCATCGACTGTGGCGTATTCGTACGAACTGCCCGGGGAGCTGTCCATGGGGGCCATTCCGACGCAACGGGAGACCGCCTCCCGTGCCTCGCAGGCGCCTGCACACGCCTCGGAGACGCCTGTGTCCGTTGAGGACGAGCCCGTTTCCGAGAAGCCCGCACCGACTGCCGAGATGCTCACGCCCGACGCGTGCGCCTCGGCCTGCGCGGCGCCCGCACCCATATCCGAGGCGCCCGCACAGGAGCGCGCGCGGGCGCACGCGACCCTGTCCGGCAGCTCGCTCGCGCCGGGCACCGCACGCGCCCTCGTGCGCTCGGCGCTCGCCGAGTGGACCCGGCTCGGCCTGCCCGGCACCGAGCACCTCACCGACCGCCTCGCCGACGACGCCACGCTCGTGGTCAGCGAACTCGTCACCAACGCCGTCGTGCACGCCGGCACGGACGTCGAGCTGGAGTGCCGGTTGGAGGACGGTGACGGCGATGACAGGGATGGCAAGGGGACGGCCGCCCTCGTCGTAGAGGTCTGCGACCACCATCCCTCGCGCGCCCCGCGCGGCGGCGAACCGGAGACACCGCACGACATGCCCGAGTACGGGCGCGGCCTGCGGCTCGTCGGCGCGCTCTCCGAGGCCTGGGGCATCACCTACCGCACGGGCCGCAAGACCGTGTGGGCGCGGTTGCCCGCCGCGGGGTGCGCGGCGGGCGAGCAGATCGAGGCGTACGCCGAGGAGCAGGCGCTGGCGCGCGGGCTGCGGGTGGCGGAGATCCTGGCGCCTGAGCCGCCCGAGGGGTGGGAGACCGAGGAGCCGGGACAGACGGGGGAGACCGGGCGGCGGTGGCGTGACCGGCACGACCGTCACGACCCGCGGGACTCCCGCGGCTTACGGGACTGGCGTGACTGGAACGACGTACGGGACTGGCGGGACCGCCACGAGGGCGGCGGGGAGGGACGCGACGGTGCCTGGCTGGGCCGCGGCGCCCTCTCCTTCCTCGCCGAGGCCTCCGACCTGCTCGCCGGACAGCTCGACGAGGATCTGGTCGCCGCCCTCGCCGGGCAGCTCATCGTGCCGCGGCTGGCCGACTGGTGCGCGGTGTGGCTGGAGGACGAGGCCACCGGCGGCTGGAGCGGCGGGGCAGGAGGCGGGGCGCGACTGGCCCGGGTCTGGCACGGCAGCGAGAACCGCATCGAGGAGCTGCGCCGGGCCCTGGAGAAAGACCCGCCGCACCCGTCCGACCCGCCCGGGTCCGGGCCCGTCGACTACCCCTGGCCGGGCGAGGCGCTCGGTGACGCGCCGGGCGAACCGGGCTCGGCACTCGCCTACCGGCTGGTCGCCGGGGGACGCCCGCTGGGCACCCTGGTCATCGGCCGTTCCGGCGCCGCCGGCTTCCCCGACGAGATCACCGGCCTCGTGGAGGACCTCAGCCGCCGCGTCGCCCTCGCCATCGGCGCCGCCCGCCAGTACGCCCGCCAGGCCACCATCAGCGCCGTACTCCAGCGCGGACTGCTGCCCGGCGCCGTCGCCGAGATCCCCGGGGTGCGCAGCGCCCTCGTCTACGAGCCGTACGACAAGGGCGGGCCCAGCGGCGACTTCTACGACCTGTTCCCGGCCGGAGACGGCCGCTGGTGCTTCGCCGTCGGCGACGTCCAGGGCAAGGGGCCCGAGGCGGCCGTCGTGATCGGCCTGGCCCGGCCCTGGCTGCGGCTGCTGGCCCGCGAGGGCTACCGGGTCGCCGACGTCCTCGACCGCCTCAACCAGCTCCTGCTCGACGACGCCACGGAGGCCGCCGACGCGGCGGCCCGGGCGCTGGTGGCCGCGGGCGCCCGGCCGACCCTGCCCGGCGACGGCCCCCAGACGCGCTTCTTGTCCCTGCTCTACGGCGAACTGGTCCCCTTCGACGGCGGCGTCCGCTGCACCGTCGCCTCCGCCGGGCACCCGCTCCCACTGCTGCTCGGGGCGGGCGGCGAGGTCAACACGACAGCGCAGCCGCAGACCCTCCTGGGCGTCGTCGAGGACGCCACGTACACCAGCGACACCTTCGAGCTGCGGCCCGGCGACACACTGCTGTGCGTCACCGACGGTGTGACCGAGCGCCGCTCCGGCTCCCGCCAGTTCGACGACGAGGACGGGCTCGCGGCGGCGCTGGCCGGGTGCGCGGGGCTGGACGCCGAGCTCATAGCCGAGCGGATCAAGCGGCTGGTGCACGAGTTCGGGGCGCGGCCGCCGGCCGACGATCTCGCGCTGCTGGTGCTCCAGGCGGAGTGAGTGCCCCGGTGCTGGACAATGGAAGGCATGCCTTCCGCACTTCCCGACGGCGAGCCCGTCCCCGACGACGGCGCGCTGCCCGCCTCCGCGCTCGCCGGGGCCGCCGACCGCCCGCTCGGGTTCTATCTGCACGTCCCGTACTGCGCGACCCGCTGCGGCTACTGCGACTTCAACACCTACACGGCGACCGAGCTGCGCGGCAGCGGCGGTGTGCTGGCCTCCCGCGACAACTACGCCGAGACGCTCGTTGAGGAGGTCCGCCTGGCGCGCAAGGCGCTGGGCGATGATCCGCGGCCCGTCCGTACGGTGTTCGTGGGCGGGGGGACGCCCACGCTGCTGGCCGCCGGTGATCTCGTACGGATGCTGGGCGCGATCCGTGACGAGTTCGGACTCGCGCCGGACGCCGAGATCACGACGGAGGCGAATCCGGAGTCGGTGGATCCGGCGTATCTGGAGGCGCTGCGGGAGGGCGGCTTCAACCGGATCTCGTTCGGCATGCAGAGCGCGCG
Organism: Streptomyces koelreuteriae; assembly: GCF_018604545.1. GTDB lineage: Bacteria > Actinomycetota > Actinomycetes > Streptomycetales > Streptomycetaceae > Streptomyces > Streptomyces koelreuteriae. The sequence goes on from NZ_CP075896.1 coordinate 5,689,767, forward strand.
GCAGCATGTGCTGAAGGTGCTGGACCGTACGCATACGCCCGGGCGGCCCGAGGCGTGTGTGGCGGAGGCGCGGGCGGCGGGTTTCGAGCACGTCAATCTGGATCTGATCTACGGCACGCCGGGGGAGAGCGACGACGACTGGCGGGCCACGCTGAGCGCGGCGCTGGGGGCGGGGCCGGACCATGTCAGCGCGTACGCCCTGATCGTCGAGGAGGGGACGCAGCTGGCCCGTCGTATCCGGCGGGGCGAGGTCCCCATGACGGACGACGACGTCCACGCCGACCGCTATCTCATCGCCGAGGAGGCGCTGTCCTCGGCGGGCTTCGAGTGGTACGAGGTGTCCAACTGGGCGACCTCGGAGGCCGGGCGGTGTCTGCACAACGAGCTGTACTGGCGGGGGGCCGACTGGTGGGGGGCCGGGCCGGGGGCGCACAGCCATGTGGGGGGCGTGCGGTGGTGGAACGTCAAGCATCCGGGCGCTTATGCGGGGGCACTTGCGGCGGGGCGGTCGCCGGGGGCCGGGCGTGAGGTGCTGGCGGAGGAGGATCGGCGGGTCGAGCGGATTCTGCTGGAGTTGCGGTTGCGGGAGGGGGTGCCGTTGGCGTTGCTGCGGGAGGAGGGGCTTGCCGCGTCGCGGCGGGCGCTGTCCGAGGGGTTGCTTCAGGAAGGGCCGTATGGGGAGGGGCGTGCGGTGTTGACCTTGCGGGGGCGGTTGCTGGCGGATGGGGTTGTGCGGGACCTCGTCGACTGAGGTGCTCGGGGTTCGTGCTGGGGCCGGGTGGGTGCGCAGCCCGGCGTGGCGGGGTGCCGCTGCGCCCACCCGTGCCGCCCTTAGCGGCACGCATGCCCGCAGCTAGGCGGGAGCAGCGGTCCGCGGCTGAGCGGGGTTCCGTGGCGCGCGGCACAGGCGGATTCGGCGGCCGCAGCGGCAGCTACGCCGGTGCCGTTACGAAGTCGATCAGTTCCTCGACCCTGCCCAGCAGCTCTGGCTCCAGGTCCTTGTACGAATGCACCCCCGACAGGATCCGCTGCCAGGCCGCGCCCGTGTTGGGCGGCCAGCCCAGGGCCCGGCAGACGCCCGTTTTCCAGTCCTGGCCGTGGGGGATGCGGGGCCAGGAATCGATGCCCAGGGCCGACGGCTTCACCGCCTCCCAGATGTCGATGTACGGGTGGCCCACCACCAGGGCGTGCTCGCTTGTCACCGACTCGGCGATGCGCCATTCCTTGCTGCCCGGGACCAGGTGGTCCACCAGGACGCCGAGGCGGGCGTCCGGGCCGGGGGCGAAGTCGGAGACGATCGCGGGGAGGTCGTCGACGCCCTCCAGGTACTCCACGACCACGCCCTCGATGCGCAGGTCGTCGCCCCACACCTTCTCGACGAGTTCGGCGTCGTGCCGGCCCTCGACGTAGATGCGACCGGCGCGGGCGACACGCGCGCGTGCGCCGGGGACGGCCACCGAGCCGGAGGCGGTGCGCGTGGGGCGGGCGGGGCCGGACGCCGGGCGGACCAGCGTCACCACCCTGCCCTCCAGCAGGAAACCGCGCGGCTCCATCGGGAACACACGGTGCTTGCCGAAGCGGTCCTCCAGCGTCACCGTGCCCGCCTCGCAGCGGATCACCGCCCCGCAGAAGCCGCTCCCGGGCTCCTCCACCACCAGGCCCGGATCCGCCGGAACCTCGGGCACCGGCTTCGGCTTCTTCCACGGCGGGGTCAGATCGGCGGAGTACTGGCGCATTCGAATGACGATAGGAGAAGGCGTACGGCGATCACCGCGACACGCCGAAATGCGCCGCCAGCGCGTCCCGCTGGGCCCGGACGAACGCCGCGTCCACCACCGCTCCGTGACCGGGCACGTACAGCGCGTCCTCACCGCCCAGGTCGAGCAGCCGGTCCAGCGCGGCAGGCCACTGCGACGGCACGGCGTCGGGGCCCGCCTGGGGCTCTCCGGACTCCTCGACCAGATCGCCGCAGAACACCACCTCCGGATCACCGGGCACCAGCACCGCCAGATCGTGCGCGGTGTGTCCGGGGCCGACGTTCGCCAGCAGCACCTGCCGCCCGCCGCCCAGGTCGAGCGTCCACTCGCCGGAGACCAGATGGCCGGGCGGGACCAGCCGCTCCGCCGCCTCCTCGGCAGCGGGCGCCGCCAGGCCCTGGCGCACCCCGTCCTCGCGCAGTTCCTCGCGGTCCCGCACCCGCGTCAGCAGCGCGTCCACGCCCACCGCGCCGAACACCTCGGTGTCCGGGAGCGCCGCGGCGCCGAAGACATGGTCGAAGTGCGGATGGGTCAGCGCGAGATGTGTCACACGGTGACCGGTGAGTGCCCGCGCCTGCGCCCCCAACTGCGCGCCCTCGGCCAGGCTGGACCCCGCGTCGATCATGAGGACCGCCCCCTCGCCGGCGACCAGCCCGATCGTGCAGTCCCACACTGGGAGCCGGCACCGCCCCACACCGGCGGCCAAGCGCTCCCATCCGAGGTCTTCCCAAGTCACCGTCATACGGCGACGCTAGCGGGTGCGCCCCGCTCCGGGCACGACAGCGCACCACCAGCCTTGCCCGCGGCGCACCCCACCGCCGTACACTGGGCCGGGGAATGCTGGCACTCGCACGCGCAGAGTGCCAGGCCACGACAGGCAGGGCAGCAGACGGACGACTTCTGGAGGTGTGCGCGATGCTCAGTGAACGCAGGCTGCAGGTGCTGCGCGCCATCGTCCAGGACTACGTCGGCACCGAGGAGCCCGTCGGCTCCAAGGCCCTCACCGAGCGGCACAGCCTCGGCGTCTCCCCGGCCACCGTCCGCAACGACATGGCGGCCCTCGAGGACGAGGGATACATCGCCCAGCCGCACACCAGTGCCGGGCGCATCCCCACCGACAAGGGCTACCGGCTGTTCGTGGACAAGCTGGCCGGCGTCAAGCCGATGACCGCGCCCGAGCGGCGCGCGATCCAGAACTTCCTCGAGGGCGCCGTCGACCTCGACGACGTCGTGGCCCGTACGGTGCGGCTGCTCGCGCAGCTCACCCGACAGGTGGCCGTCGTGCAGTACCCGTCGCTGACCCGGTCGACCGTGCGGCATGTGGAGTTGCTCTCCCTCGCGCCCGCGCGTCTGATGCTCGTGCTGATCACGGACACCGGGCGGGTCGAGCAGCGGGTGGTCGACTGCGTGGCGCCCTTCGGCGAGGCCTCGCTCGCGGATCTGCGCGCGCGGCTCAACAGCCGTGTGGCGAACCGCCGTTTCGCGGATGTGCCGAGTTTGGTGGAGGATCTGCCGGAGGCGTTCGAGCACGAGGACCGGGGTACGGTTTCCATGGTGCTCTCCACGCTTCTGGAGACGCTCGTCGAGGAGAACGAGGAGCGGCTGATGATCGGCGGCACCGCCAATCTCACCCGCTTCGGGCATGACTTTCCCCTGGTGATCCGGCCGGTGCTGGAGGCACTCGAGGAGCAGGTCGTGCTCCTCAAGCTGCTCGGCGAGGCGAAGGATCCGGGCGTGACCGTGCGAATCGGTCATGAGAACGCCCACGAAGGACTCAACTCCACGTCCGTCGTGTCGGTCGGCTACGGTTCGGGCGGCGAGGCAGTCGCCAAGCTCGGCGTGGTCGGACCGACCCGCATGGATTACCCGGGAACGATGGGAGCGGTACGCGCAGTGGCACGGTACGTCGGACAGATCCTGGCGGAGTCGTAGTGGCCACGGACTACTACGCCGTACTCGGCGTGCGCCGCGACGCGTCGCAGGAAGAGATCAAGAAGGCCTTCCGGCGGCTCGCACGCGAGCTGCACCCGGACGTCAACCCCGATCCGAAGACCCAGGAGCGGTTCAAGGAGATCAACGCCGCTTACGAGGTGTTGTCGGACCCGCAGAAGAAGCAGGTCTACGACCTCGGCGGCGACCCGCTCTCGCAGGCCGCCGGCGGCGGCGCGGGCGGCTTCGGAGCCGGTGGCTTCGGGAACTTCTCCGACATCATGGACGCGTTCTTCGGCACAGCGTCGCAGCGCGGTCCGCGCTCGCGCACCCGCCGCGGCCAGGACGCGATGATCCGTATCGAGGTCGAGCTCGACGAGGCCGCCTTCGGTACGACCAAGGACATCCAGGTCGACACGGCCGTCGTCTGCACCACCTGCAGCGGCGAGGGTGCCGCGCCGGGGACCAGCGCGCAGACGTGTGACATGTGCCGCGGCCGCGGTGAGGTGTCCCAGGTCACCCGGTCCTTCCTCGGCCAGGTCATGACGTCCCGGCCCTGCCCGCAGTGCCAGGGCTTCGGGACCGTGGTGCCGACGCCGTGCCCGGAGTGCGCCGGCGACGGCCGCGTCCGCTCCCGGCGGACCCTGACCGTCAAGATCCCCGCCGGTGTCGACAACGGCACGCGCATCCAGCTCGCCGGCGAGGGCGAGGTCGGGCCCGGTGGCGGTCCCGCCGGTGACCTCTACGTCGAGATCCACGAACTCCCGCACTCCACGTTCCAGCGGCGCGGCGACGACCTGCACTGCACGGTGACGATCCCCATGACGGCGGCGTCCCTCGGCACGAAGGTGCCGCTGGAGACGCTGGACGGCATGGAGGAGGTCGACATCCGCCCGGGCACCCAGTCCGGCCAGTCGATCCCGCTGCACGGCCGGGGCATCACGCACCTGCGGGGTGGCGGGCGCGGCGACCTCATCGTCCATGTCGAGGTCCAGACGCCGACGAAGCTCGACCCCGAGCAGGAGCGGCTGCTGCGCGAGCTGTCCAAGCTGCGGGGTGAGGAGCGGCCCACGGGGCAGTTCCAGCCTGGGCAGCAAGGGCTGTTCTCGCGGTTGAAGGACGCCTTCAACGGGCGCTGATCGGTTTCTTCGGGCGCCTTTTCCTCTGGTCTATGCCACACGGCAGGCCGGTTTCGGAGTTGTTCGGAGGACGTGACAACATGCGGTCATGTCCTCCGCGCTGACCGATCTCTTTCCGCACCCGATCGTGCAGGCCCCCATGGCGGGCGGCGTCTCCGTACCGCAGCTCGCCGCCGCCGTGTGCGAGGCGGGCGGGCTCGGATTCCTCGCCGCCGGGTACAAAACCGCCGACGGGGTGTACCAGGAGATCAAGCAGCTCCGGAGCCTCACGAGCAGGCCCTTCGGTGTGAACGTGTTCATGCCGCAGCCCGAGTACGCCGACCCCGCCGCCGTCGATGTCTACGCCCACCAGCTCGCCGGTGAGGCCACCTGGTACGAGGCCGAGCTCGGCGACCCCGACAGCGGCCGTGACGACGGCTACGAGACCAAGCTCGCGGTGCTGCGCGACAACCCCGTGCCGGTCGTGTCGTTCCACTTCGGCGTGCCGAGCCGTGAGGTCATCGACAGCTTGCACCGCGTCGGCACCTTCGTCCTCGCCGCCGCGACCACCCCCGACGAGGCCCGGGCCGTCGAGCTGGCCGGTGCGGACGGTGTCATCGCGCAGGGCGTCGAGGCCGGCGGCCACCAGGGCACGCACCGGGACATACCGGAGACGGACGGTTCCGGCATCGGGCTGCTGTCGCTGGTCGCCCAGATCCGGGAAACCGTGAGCATCCCGATCGTCGCCGCCGGCGGCATCATGCGCGGCGGCCAGATCGCCGGGGTCCTCGCGGCCGGCGCGAGTGCGGCCCAGCTCGGCACCGCGTTCCTCGCCACGCACGAGTCGGGCGCGAACGCCCTCCACAAGCAGGCGCTGACCAACCCCCTGTTCGTACGTACGGAGTTGACCCGGGCGTTCTCCGGGCGGCCGGCGCGTGGCCTTGTCAACCGGTTCCTGCGTGAGCACGGGCCGTACGCGCCTCCCGCCTACCCCGAGATCCATCACCTGACCTCGCCGCTGCGCAAGGCTGCCGCCAAGGCCGGGGACGCGCAGGGCATGGCCCTCTGGGCCGGGCAGGGGCACCGGATGGCCCGCGAGCTGCCCGCCGGGCAGTTGGTGGAGGTGCTGGCCGGTGAACTCGCCACGGCGCGTGCGGTGTTGTCGGGTGGGGGCGGCGTCCTGTGACGGCGCCGGTGTTCGTGGTCGAGCATTTCGACGCGGGTGGTGGCGGGCGGTATGTCCTTGATGGTCCGGAAGGGCGGCACGCTGTTTCCGTGAAGCGGCTGCGGGCCGGTGAGGACGTTGTTCTCACGGATGGGGCCGGGCGTTGGGCGGACTGCGTCGTGCTCGATACGGAGGGCAAGGACCGGCTGATCGTCCAGCTGGACTCGGTGATCGAGGAGCCCTTGGAGCAGCCCCGGGTCACCGTCGTTCAGGCGTTGCCCAAGGGGGACCGGGGGGAGTTGGCCGTCGAGACGATGACCGAGGTCGGTGTCGACGCGGTCGTGCCGTGGGCCGCTGCGCGGTGCATCACGCAGTGGAAGGGCGAGCGGGGGCTGAAGGCGCTGGGCAAGTGGCGGGCGACGGCTCGGGAGGCCGGGAAGCAGTCGCGCCGCGTGCGGTTTCCCGAGGTCGCGGAGGTGGCTACGAGCAAGCAGGTCGCTTCGTTGCTGGCGGGGGCCGACTTTGCCGCGGTGCTCCATGAGAGCGGGGATGAGGCGCTGGCGACCGCTGAACTGCCGGCCTCCGGTGAGATCGTGCTGGTCGTGGGGCCCGAAGGGGGCGTGTCGCCCGAGGAGTTGGCGTTGTTCGGGGAGGCCGGGGCGAAGGCGTATCGGCTGGGGCGCAGTGTGCTGCGCACGTCGACTGCGGGGACGGCGGCTGCGGCTGTGCTGCTGGCTCGGACCGGTCGGTGGTCCTGAGTCCCCTGTGGCTGCTTCGGTGGGGGTGCGCGTCCGCGCCTGGTCGCCGGTGGTGGGTCGGGGCCGCGTCGGGGGTGTCCGTCCTCGGAACGGCGCGATGGGGTCGGGGACCAATTGACTGTCCGTTGACGCGCCAACCGCTGCGGGCGGACACCCCCCCGACACGTCCCCTTCCGTGATCCGGCGGCTGCGGGCGCGTACCGGCTCCCGCCTTCCGGCCCAGCCGCGGGCCGCCGCACCCGCCCTAGCTGCCGCAGGCCGCCGCTGCGGGCGCCGCCCCATCCCGCCTAGCTGCGGGCATGCGTGCCGCTAGGGGCGGCACGGGTGGGCGCAGCGGTACCCCGCTGCGCCGGGTTGCGGACCCACCCGGCCCCGGCGGTGATGCCTTGGTGGCCAGTTGCCCTCTACCGTCCCGACCCCGTCGGTGGGAGGCTGCCCTTCATGGGGGCATTGAAAAGGGTCGCGGCCGTGGCCGCGTTCGCGGTGGTCGGCGTGGGCGGTGCTGTCGCCTGTGAACCCGGGGCGGGGATCAGCTCGGCGGCTGTTGCGTACACCACTGACGAAACCGTCACCAAGGAGCTCAACCGGCAGAAGGCGGGCGTGCGTTGGCTGACGTGTACCGCCTCGTACGGCGACTCCGGCAAGGGCGGGAACGCATCGCCCTCGGCGCGTGAGAAGACCGTGGCGACCGTCGACTGTGAGGGGGAGACCGAGGACGGGAAGGACATCACCGTCACCGGCAGGGTCACTCACGCGGTGGACGGCGAATGTGTGCGCGGGAAGATCACGGCCAAGGTCGACGGCAAGGTGTGGTTCGAGGTGGACGGGCTCGGCAACTGTGATGCCACTCCGTCGCCGGTGGGAGGCGGGCCGACCAACGGGCAGCCCGGGCCCGCCGTCACCGTGACCGTCACGCAGACCATCTGGTGCGAGAAGTATCCGGACTGCCGTCCTGTCGAGGGCAAGTGATCCGAAGTCTGTCCGCGTGGGGCCGTCCCTGCATAGGGTGATCGGGTGACTCAGTCCGCATCGCCTGCTTACCTCCGGTTCCCCCACGTGCACGGCGACCTGGTCGCCTTCACCGCCGAGGACGACGTGTGGCTCGCCCCTCTCGACGGCGGCCGGGCCTGGCGGGTCAGCGCCGACAACGTGCCGGTGGCCCAGCCCCGTATCTCGCCCGACGGCACCACCGTCGCGTGGACCTCCACCCGTGACGGCGCTCCCGAGGTGCATATCGCCCCGGTCGACGGCGGCCCGGCCAAGCGGCTGACGTACTGGGGGAGTTCGAAGACCCAGGTGCGCGGGTGGACGCCGGAGGGCGAGGTCCTGGCCGTCAGCACCCAGGGGCAGGCGAGCCTGCGCCGCAGTTGGGCGCGTGCCGTTCCGCTCGACGGTGGTCCGGCCACGACCCTGCCGTACGGGCCCGTCGGTGATGTCGCCTATGGGCCGAGTGTGGTTCTGCTGTCCGCGCCGATGGGGCGTGAGGCCGCCTGGTGGAAGCGGTACCGGGGTGGCGGCGCGGGGAAGTTGTGGATCGACCGGGAAGGGGACGGGGAGTTCGTACGGCTGCATGAGGAGCTGGACGGGAACGTCGAGTATCCGCTGTGGGTCGGGGAGCGGATCGCCTTTCTGTCCGATCACGAGGGCGTCGGCGCGCTGTACTCCTCCCTTGCCGACGGGGCCGATCTGCGGCGGCACACGCCGCTCGACGGGTTCTACGCCCGGCACGCGGCGACCGACGGCGCCCGGGTGGTGTACTCCAGCGCCGGTGAGCTGTGGGTCCTCGATGATCTGGACGGGGCCGAGCCGCGTCGGCTGGATGTGCGGCTGGGGGGACAGCGCGTCGATCTTCAGCCGTTTCCGCTGCATGCCTCCCGGTCGTTCGGGTCGGCGTCCCCGGACCACACCGCGCGCGGCAGTGCCGTCTCCGTGCGCGGCTCCGTCCACTGGGTCACCCACCGCGCCGGCCCCGCCCGCGCCCTCGCTGCCACGCCCGGCGTGCGGGCCCGCCAGCCGCGTGCCTTCCGCGCCGACGGCGAGGAGTGGGTGGTGTGGGTGACGGACGCCGAGGGCGACGACGCCCTGGAGTTCGCGCCCGCCACCGGGCTCGCCCCGGGAGCGACGCCGCGCCGGCTCGCCGCCGGGCAGCTCGGACGGGTGCTGGACCTCGCCATGGCGCCCGACGGCAGCCGTGCGGCCGTCGCCTCGCACGACGGGCGGCTGCTGCTCGTCGAGCGGGAGACGGGCGAGGTGCGGGAGGTGGACCGCAGCGAGGACGGTGATGTGTCGGGGCTCGTCTTCTCGCCCGATTCCGGATGGCTCGCCTGGTCCCATCCCGGGCCGCGTCCCCTGAGCCAGCTGAAGCTCGCCAACACCACCGACCTGTCGGTCACCGAGGCCACCCCGCTGCGCTTCCAGGACTACGCGCCCGCGTTCACCGTGGACGGCAAGCACCTCGCGTTCCTGTCGACCCGCTCCTTCGACCCGGTCTACGACGAGCACGTCTTCGACCTGGCGTTCGTGGAGGGGGCGAGGCCGCATCTCATCACGCTCGCGGCGACCACGCCGTCGCCCTTCGGGCCGCAGCGGCACGGCCGGTCCTTCGAGACGCCCGACCGGGAGGAGACCCCCGACAGCGAGGGCACCCCCACCACCCGCATCGACATCGAAGGCCTCGCCGACCGCATCGTGCCCTTCCCGGTCGAGGCCGCCCGCTACTCCAACCTGCGGGCCGCGAAGGACGGCGTCCTGTGGCTGCGCCACCCCGTCTCCGGGGTGCTCGGCGCTTCCAGGGCCACCCCCGACGACCCCGAGCCCAAGTCCGAGCTGGAGCGCTACGACCTCGCCCAGCAGCGGGTCGAGCATCTCGCCGTCGACGCCGACCACTTCGAGGTCAGCGGCGACGGCAAGCGGGTGCTGCTGTGGACCGACGGGCGGCTGAAGGTCGTCCCCAGCGACCGGCGCGCCTCGAACGACGACGACAGCGACTCCAACATCACCGTCGACCTCGGCCGCGTACGCCAGTTCGTCGACCCGGCCGCCGAGTGGCGGCAGATGTTCGACGAGAACGGCCGCATCATGCGGGACCACTTCTGGCGCCCCGACATGAGCGGCGTCGACTGGTCCGGCGTCCTCGACCGCTACCGCCCGGTCGTGGACCGCCTCGCCACCCATGACGACCTGGTCGACCTGCTCTGGGAGGTCCAGGGCGAACTCGGCACCTCGCACGCCTATGTCACCCCGCGCGGCGGCTATGGCCGCGGCGCCCGTCAGGGCCTGCTCGGCGCGGACATCTCCCGCCACGAGGACGGCAGTTGGCGCGTCGACCGCATCCTGCCCTCGGAGACCTCCGACCCGGACGCCCGCAGCCCGCTCGCCGCACCCGGTGTCGCCGTACGCCCCGGGGACGCGATCCTCGCCATCGCCGGACAGCCGGTCGACCCGGTCGCCGGGCCCGGCCCGCTGCTGATCGGCACCGCCGGCAAGCCGGTCGAGCTGACCATCTCCCCGTCCGGCGGCGGAGACCCCCGGCACGCCGTCGTCGTCCCGGTCGCCGACGAGGAGCCACTGCGCTACCACGCCTGGGTCGCCGACCGGCGTGCCTACGTCCACGAGAAGTCCGGCGGCCGCCTCGGCTATCTGCACGTCCCGGACATGCAGGCGCCCGGCTGGGCCCAGATCCACCGCGACCTGCGCGTCGAGGTCGCCCGCGAGGGCCTCGTCGTGGACATCCGCGAGAACCGCGGCGGCCACACCTCCCAGCTCGTCATCGAGAAACTCGCCCGGCGCATCGTCGGCTGGGCCGTGCCTCGTGGCATGCGCCCCTACAGCTACCCGGAGGACGCCCCCCGCGGCCCCGTCGTCGCCGTCGCCAACGAGTTCTCCGGCTCCGACGGCGACATCGTCAACGCCGCGATCAAGGCCCTGGGCCTGGGCCCGGTCATCGGCACCCGCACCTGGGGCGGCGTCATCGGCATCGACAGCCGCTACCGCCTCGTCGACGGCACCCTCGTCACCCAACCCAAGTACGCCTTCTGGCTGGAGGGCTACGAGTGGGGAGTGGAGAACCACGGGGTGGACCCGGATGTGGAGGTCGTCCAGCGCCCCCAGGACTACGCGGCGGGCAGAGACACCCAACTGGACGAGGCAATCCGCCTGGCACTGGAGGCACTGGAAGCCAGTCCCGCAAAAACGCCCCCGGCTGTGCCAACCCTCTAGGGGCGCGGGGCTGTGTCGATTTGCGGCTCCGCCGCGTGGGCGCGACCAGCCACAACGCACCCGCACCCGACGACGATACGATGCCCAAGTCGGACCACACGGCCCAACCTCCGGAGGAGACATGGCAGGGGAGCCCCAGGAAGACTGCCTGTTCTGCAAGATCGTCGCCGGCACCATCCCGGCGACCATCGTGCGGCAGACAGACACCACCGTCGCGTTCCGCGACATCAACCCCCAGGCCCCCACCCACGTCCTGATCATCCCCAAGGCGCACTACGAGAACGCCGCCGCCCTCGCCGCCGCCGACCCCGGCCTCACCGCGGACGTGATCCGCGAGGCCCAGGCCGTCGCCGACGAGGAGAAGCTCGACAGCCACCGCCTCGTCTTCAACACCGGCAGCGGCGCCGGCCAGACCGTCTGGCACGTGCACGGCCATGTGCTCGGCGGCCGCGGCCTCGAATGGCCCCCCGGGTAGTGCGCCTTGTCCGTACGTGAACTCGTCGTCCTCGGCACCGCCAGCCAGGTGCCGACCCGGCACCGCAACCACAACGGCTACCTGCTGCGCTGGGACGGCGAGGGCATCCTCTTCGACCCCGGGGAGGGCACGCAGCGCCAGATGCTGCGGGCCGGGGTCGCCGCGCACGACCTGAACCGGATCTGCGTCACACACTTCCACGGCGACCACAGCCTCGGCCTCGCCGGCGTCATCCAGCGCATCAACCTGGACAAGGTGCCGCACGAGATCACCGCGCACTACCCCCGCTCCGGGCAGCGCTTCTTCGACCGGCTCCGGTACGCCACCGCCTACCGCGAGACCGTCGACATCACCCAGTCGCCCGTCTCCGCCGACGGGCCCCTCGCCCGTACGGGCACCTACACGCTGGACGCCCGGAAGCTGTCGCACCCCGTGGAGTCGTACGGCTACCGGATCGTCGAGCCCGACGGGCGCCGGATGCTGCCCGAGCGGCTCGCCGCGCACGGCATCAAGGGGCCGGACGTCGGACGGATCCAGCGGGAGGGCTCGCTCGGCGGGGTCGCGCTCGACGAGGTGAGCGAGGTGCGGCGCGGGCAGCGGTTCGCCTTCGTCATGGACACCCGGCTGTGCGACGGGGTGTATGCGCTAGCCGAGGGCTGCGACATGCTCGTCATCGAGTCGACTTTCCTTGATGAGGACGAGCAACTCGCCGTCGAACACGGGCATCTGACGGCGGGGCAGGCCGCGCGGGTGGCGCGGGACGGTGGGGTGCGGCATCTGGTGCTGACCCACTTCAGTCAGCGGTACACGGACCCGGAGGAGTTCGAGCGGCAGGCGCGGGCCGCCGGCTACGAGGGTGAGCTGACCGTCGCGCACGATCTACTGAGAGTGCCGGTTCCGAAGCGTCGGTGAATCAGCCGTACGATGAATTGATGTCCCTCCCCAAAGCCGAACTGCACCTTCACATCGAAGGCACCCTGGAACCGGAACTCGCCTTCGAGCTCGCCGCGCGCAACGGCGTCACGCTGCCGTACGCCGACACGGACGAGCTGCGCGAGGCGTACCGGTTCGAGGACCTGCAGTCCTTCCTGAACCTGTACTACGAGCTCATGGCCGTCCTGCGCACCGAGCGCGACTTCGAGGACCTGGCCAACGCATACCTCGCCCGCGCCGCCGCCCAGGGGGTCCGGCACGCCGAGATCTTCTTCGACCCGCAGGCCCACACCAGCCGCGGGCTGGAGATCGGCACGGTCGTCGAGGGGCTGTGGCGGGCGCTGGGCAGCAGCGAGGCCAACCACGGTGTCTCGACCCGGCTGATCCTGTGCTTCCTGCGCGACGAGTCCGCCGAGTCGGCCCTGGCGACCCTGGACGCGGCGAAGCCGTACCTGGACCGGATCACCGGCGTCGGCCTCGACTCGGCCGAGGTCGGGCACCCGCCGGTGAAGTTCCGCGAGGTCTACGAGGCCGCCGCCGCGCTCGGGCTGCGGCGGGTCGCGCACGCCGGTGAGGAGGGGCCGCCGGAGTACATCACCGAGGCGCTGGACATCCTCGGCGTGGAGCGGGTCGACCACGGCCTGCGCTGTGTGGAGGACCCGGCGCTGGTGGAGCGGCTGGTGCGGGACCGGGTGCCGCTGACGCTGTGCCCGCTGTCGAACGTACGGCTGCGGACCGTCGACACCCTCGCCGACCACCCCCTGCCCGCCATGCTGGACGCCGGGCTCATGTGCACCGTGAACTCGGACGACCCGGCCTACTTCGGCGGGTACGCCGGAGAGAACTTCGACGCCGTGCGCGCCACCCTCGGCCTCAGCGAGGAGCGGCTGCGCGAGCTCGCCCGCAACTCCTTCCTCGCCTCCTTCCTGGAGGACGACGAGGAGCTGCGGGCGCGGTATCTCGCCGAGGTGGAGGCCTACACCTTCCTGTAGGTCCGGTGCGGTTTATTCACTTCTCGTGGATGCGGTCCACCAGGATGTCGATGACCAGCGGCGTGCGCGGGCCGTAGCCCAGCAGCACGCCGTCCTCGACGTCGACGACGCGGCGGTTCATGCCGGCGGGGGTCTGGGCGATGCCGGGGATCTTGACGAGGCCGTCGATGCCGTCGACCGATTCCAGGCCCTTGGACATCATCAGGATGACGTCCGGCTGGGCCTGGGCGAGGGCCTCGGTGGTGATGGGGGTGAAGGGCTTGTCCAGGCCGGCTTCGGTGCCCGCGTCCACCGCTCCCGCCGCCTCGATGAGGGAGTCGGCGCCCGAGCCCTTGCCGCCGATCAGATAGACGGCCGCGCTGCCGCGCAGGTAGAGGAACGCCACCTTGGGCTTGCTGCCGGCGGGCACGGCGTCCCGGGCGGCGGCGAGGTCGGAGCTCATCCGCCGGTTGAGCGCCTTGCCCGCGTCGGGGACGCCGAGGGCCTCGGCGATACGGGTCGTGCGCGTGGTGACGTCGGACAGCTTCGTCGCCGGGTCGAGGACGACGACGGGGATGCCGGCGTCCCGGATCTGCTCAAGGGCCTCGTCGGGGCCGGTGTCGGTGTCGGCGAGCACCACGGTCGGCCGCAGGGACAGCACGCTCTCCGCGCTCACATCGTGCGCCTTGGTGACCTGGGGGAGTTTCTTCGCCTCGGCGAAGGTGGCGGTGATGTCGCGGCCCACGACCTGGTCGCCGAGACCCAGCGTGAACACGATCTCCGCGACGCCTCCGTTGAGCGGCAGGATGCGGGAGGCGTCCTCGACGGTGACCTTCCGGCCGTCGGAGGAGTCGACGGTCACCGGCAGTTTCGGGGTGGGGGCCTTGCCCTTCAGGGGCACGATCGTGTTCTTCGCGAGCTGCTTCTCGGCCGCGGCGGCCCGGGCGCTCGCGGAGGCCGGTGAGGCGTCCGAGCCGCCCGAGGGCGATGCGCCGCCGCCCGAGCCGCAGGCGCCGGTCAGCAGTCCGAGGGTGAGGGCGAGTGCGGCGAGGGTGCGCCTGCGGGCGGGGGGACGGCATCTCGCTGAGTTGAGCATGGCTCCACTTTTCCTCTCTCGCGACGCACAATTGACGGTTAGTTTAGGTTAGGCTCACCTTAATAATCCGTGGTGGGGGTGTTTCATGCCATCGTCAAGTGGCCTGCGCCGCAAGGAAGTTGCCCGATATCGGGGAGCTTGGGGGACAGTGGGCGCCGTCGCGGCCCTGCTCTTCTCGGCCGCCGCTCCGGCCGTTGCCGCAGGTGGTTCGGCGACCGGTCCCGAGGGGCAGAAACTCACCGTCTCCAAGTCCTCCGGCCTGAAATCGGCGGGCGAGACGGTGACCGTCACGGGCTCCGGCTACAACACGGAGAAGGGCATCTACGTCGCCTTCTGTGTGGACAACGGCCCGGGCAAGACCCCCACTCCCTGTGTCGGCGGCGTCGACATGTCCGGCGAGTCCGGCGCTTCGGCCTGGATCTCCTCCGACCCGCCCTCGTACGGGGACGGGTTGGCGAAGCCGTACGGCGGCAGCGGGCACGACGGCACCTTCAGCGTGAAACTCAAGGTGCGCGCCAAGGACGCCAACACCGACTGCACGAAGACCGGCGTGACCTGTGCCGTCATCACGCGCAACGACCACACGCGCGGTGGCGACCAGAGCCAGACGGTCCGGGTGCCGGTGACCTTCGGCGGCGGTTCGTCCGGGGACGGCGGTGCGTCGGCGACGCCGAGCGCGACCGCCGGGGCGAGCACGACCGGCGGGGGCGGCACGGGGAGTTCCGACGGCGGCGGTGGTGGCGGCGGGAGCGGCGACGAGGGCTCCGGCGGTCCACTGGCCAGTACCGGCTCCGCCGCGCTGCCGCTCGGGCTGGCCGCGGGCGGGCTGGTCGCCGCCGGGACCGGTACCTGGTTCTGGGCACGCAGGCGCCGGGTCGCCGGGCGCACGGACGTGAGCTGACTCGACTGCCGTCCCGGCACGGCATGTCCCGGAAGGGGATACGAAGATGGCGAAAAGACCCGGCGCCGTCGCCCTGGCCGTCGGTGCCGCCCTGTGCGCGGTGCTGTCGCCGGGCGCGGCGGCCGCGCAGGAGGGGGAGGCCCTTCCGCGCGAGGTGTCCGGAGGGTACGCGAACTGGGACACGGACGTGCCCGGCCTCACCGGCAGAGGGATCGCGCTGACCGCGGACCGGCCGGCCGTACAGGGGGCGGCCGATCGGTCCTCGTTCCCGGCGACGGGAGGCGGCGCGGATCCCGGAACCGGGGCGGCGGAGGTCGAGTTGGGCGGCATCGCCCGTCTCGAACGGTCCGCCGGGCCGGGCGATCCCCTCGTCCTGGGCGGCCTGCGGCTGGAGTTGAGCGGCGGCGGGGACGGCGGTGCGCTGCATGTCCGGGCCGTACGTGACGGACGAGCCCAGGAGGTGACGCTCGCCGAATTCGCGGCGGGCGGCGCCGAACCCGCCGTCCGTGCGGGCGGGATGACCTGGACCGGCCTGCGGGCGTCCCTCACGGACGAGGGGGCGGTGCTGCTGTCCGACTGGAGCGGGGAGCGGTTCGCGTCGGGGGACGCGCTGGGGGTGTTGGACGTGACGGCCGGGACCGGGGCCGGGGACGGCGCTTCCGGTGACGTACCGCCGTCGCCGACCCCCACGACCCCGGACACTCCCGCGCCCGAACCTCAGCGGGAGCGAACGAGCGCGCCCGTGGCCTCCGTCGCCCACTCCGCCCTCGCTCCCGGCGAGGAACAGCGGGTCACCGGCGAGGGCTTCGCGCCCGGCGCGGTCGTGCTCGTGGCGATCGACGGCGACACCCGCTACCAGGCGGTGGCCGACGAGGACGGCCGTGTCGCCCGGGCCTTCCCGGTGTACGCCACGGCCGTCGAGGGCGGGCACACGGTCGAGTTGTCGGCCGTGACCGGGCAACAGGGTGCCGCTGTAGCGCAGTTCACGGTCCGTACGGCGAATTGACTCTTGCTTAGTTAGGTAAGGCTTACCTAATCTTTGCTCGCTGTCGACCAGCGAGGTCGACCGATGAGAAAGGGCTCGTACCCCATGAGATCCGCCTTCTCCGCCCGTACCGCCGCCCGTGCCGGCGTGGCCGTCGCCGCGTCCGCCGCCCTCACCCTGGGCCTGGCCGGCTCGGCCTCCGCCGCCACCTCGACCCGCACCATCACCGACGGCGGCACCACGTACAACCTGTCGGTGACCGCCCCGAACACGGCCTCCGCGGCCGGTCAGGTCATCAACGTCACCGGCTCCGGCTTCAACCCGGGCCAGGGCATCTACGTCGGCCTGTGCGTGGTCTCGGGCGCTCCGGGGGCCGCCAAGCCGACCCCCTGTCTGGGCGGCCAGGACGAGAGCGGCTCCACCGGCGCCTCGCACTGGGTGAACAACACCTTCGGCGGCATGTTCGCCAACAGCTCCAAGTTCACCGCCGGCGGCACCTTCAACGTGAACATCTTCGTCAAGGCCACCCTCGACAACGGCCAGGTCTGCGGTGAGGACGTCACCTGTGCCGTCGTCACCCGCGCCGACCACTTCGACAGCGGCGACCGCAAGTACGACGTCCACGTCCCGGTCACCTTCCAGTGACGGCTGACTGACCCACCGACAGGCCGGGCCCCGGGGCACTCCGGGGCCCGGCCCTCGGCGTCCGTACGGGCCCACCCGACCAAGTGAGGAACTGCTTATGCATCACAGACGCCCGGCGGCGCTGCTCGGCGTCGCCGCCCTGGTGGCCGCCTCGGTCGCCGTGGGCGCCGGCACCGCCGCGCAGGCCGCCGACACCCCGAGGACGGGCCTCGGCAAGAACGGCCAGAGACTCACCGTCTCCGCCTCCGCGAACCTCGACCCGGACGGGGAGACCCTGCGCGTCACCGGTTCCGGCTACGGCACCGACAGGGGCATCTACGTCGCCGTGTGCAAGGACAACGGCGACAACCGCATCCCCACCCCCTGCCTCGGCGGCGCCGACCAGAGCGGCGGCAGCGGGGCCTCGAAGTGGATCGTCCCCAAGGGCGATGCCAACGAGGGCCCGCTCACCGAGACCTTCGGCGACGGCGGCACCTTCGACGTCGAGATCGAGGCCGAGGCGAAGGACGGCGGCCTCGACTGCACCCAGGTCGGCTGCTCGGTCGTCACCCGCGTCGATCACCGGGCCGCGGGCGACCGCTCCCAGGACGTCCGGATCCCGATCACCTTCAAGGGCCAGGAGCCCGGTGGCGGCGACGGCGACGGCGTGGACGTCCCGGCCGGAACCGTCAGTTACACGCGCTCCGCCGAGATCACCACCGTCGGCCGCCCCAACGCCCTTCTGCTGCACCCCGATTCCAAGAAGCTGTACGTCGGCTCCGACAACATCCCCGACACCGCCGACGTCAACGAGGCGGGCCTCTACGTCCTGAACCCCGAGGACGGCAGGCTGCTCAGCCATGTCGCCCAGGCCCCCGGCTCCACCGGCACGATGCAGCCCCGAGCCGTGCAGCGGATCATCGCGCCGCTCGCCGGTGACGGGGTCGTCTTCCAGTACCCGGTGCGCGGCATCGGCACCGCCAAGGACGGCGACACGGCCGCGAAGGGCGTCTGGCCGCCCGGCGGCGCGGTCACCGGGGCCGCTCCGGGCAGCGGCACGGACACCGTCCTGATCTCCCAGGGCGCCACCCTGTCCGAGGTGGAGACCGCCACCGGGGCCGTCAAGCGGACCGTCACCCTCGACGGCGGCGGCGACCTCGCGGCCGACACCGCCCGCAAGACCCTCTGGTCCGCCGAGGCCACCGGCGGCAAACTCCGCCGCATCGACGCCGGGTCTCTCGCCGTGACCGCCGAAGCCGTCCTGCCCGGGGAGATCCTCGCCTTCGTCGAGGTGGACCCCGAGACCGGCAACGTCTGGGTGGGGACGGGCTCTTCGGTCCTCGTCTACGACAAGGACGCCAAGCTCCTGACCACCCTCAAGGGCAAGGACCGGCCCACCGCGGTCGCCTTCGACAAGACCACGGGTGAGGCGTTCCTCCTCCGTGAGGACTACGGCAGCGCGGAGGACGGTGCGGACAACAACGGCGTCCTGGAGGTGTACGACAGCACCACCTTCCAGCAGGCGGCCCTGCCCGTCGCCCTGCCCGGCAGCCTGGCGGGCGGCTTCGGCGGCGTCGCCGTCACCCCGGGTGCCGCCTCCGTCTATCTCACCCACCAGGCGGAGAGTTCGGTCCTCCGGTTCGACCGCCGGGTCTCGCCCAAGGTCACCCAGGCCCCGACCGACCAGACCGTGGCCCCGGGCGACAAGGTCACCTTCGTGGCGGCGGCCGAGGGCACTCCGGGACCGACCGTGCGCTGGCAGGTCAGCACCGACGGCGGCCAGACCTGGTCCGCGATCGAGGGCGCGACACGCACCTCGTACTCCTTCACGGCGCAGGCGGGGCAGAACGGCTACCGGTACCGCGCCGAGTTCAAGAACACCGCCGGCACCACCCGCACCTCCCCGATCACCCTGACAGTGAAGGAGGCCGGGGGCGGTCCCGGGGGCGGCGACGGGGGTGAGGACACCGAGCCGTCCGGCACCAGGACCGTGACCGGTCCGAACGGGCAGAAGCTCACCGTCACCCCGGTCAACCACCTCTCCACCGAGGACCAGACCCTCAAGATCACCGGCTCCGGCTACGACGAGAAGAAGGGCGTCTACGTCGCCCTGTGCGTCGACAACGGCGAGGGCGAACTGCCCACTCCGTGCATCGGCGGCGTCGACATGTCCGGCACCTCGCACTCCTCGGCCTGGATCTCCTCCAACCCGCCGGACTACGGGGAGGAGCTGGCGACCCCGTACGGCAAGGGCGGCACCTTCGAGGTCGAGCTGACGGTGGACGCCAAGGACGAGTACACCGACTGCTTCAAGGCGACCTGTGTCCTGGCCACCCGCGCCGACCACACCCTCTCCGGCGACCGCTCCCAGGACGTCAAGGTCCCGGTGGCCTTCGTCGGCCAGGACCCGGTGGACACCGACGACGGAAACGGCGGGGGTACCGGGGGCGGCACCGGCGGTGGCACCGGAGGCGGTGGTACGGACGGCGGCACCGGCACGACGGGCGGCACCGGCGGTACGAGTGGCGGCACCGGGACGTCGGCCACCGGGTCCTCCGGCAGCCTCGCCTCCACCGGCGTCACCGTCCTGACGGTGGCCGCGCTGGCGGCGGCCCTGGCGGCCACGGGCTGGGTCGTGTACCGACGCGCCCGTGGCTCTCTCGGCTGACCTACAGAGCTACAGAGCTACAGAGCTACAGAGCTACAGGGCTCCGGACCCCGGTGAGGCACCCGCCTGCCGGGGTCCTGCCTTGTCGTAGGCCCGCTGGGTGGGAATCGCCGCGGCCTCCACGGGGATCTCCACGACCGGCTGTTCCGGGGCGCCGATCTCGGGGACCGCGCCGCTGGGCGTGCCCGTGGCGGCGGCTACCAGGGCGGCCGGGTGGCCGCCGCGGCGGCGGATCGCGCCGGGCAGCAGCGGGCGTCCGCCGGTGTGCAGGGCGACGGCGGTCATCGGCACGGCGATGACCAGCAGCCCGGCGGCCAGGATCGCGCCCATGACCGGGAACCCGGCCTGCGCCGACAGCACACTGCCGGTGAGCGGTCCGGCGGCCGTGCCCAGCGAGGACGCCGAGCCGACCAGCACCGCCCAGCGGCCGCGCGGGTCGAGCGAGGCGGCGAGCCCGATCAGATACGACAGCACCACCGGGTACATCGTGTTCCAGGCGATCTCGCCGGTCGCGAAGCTCGTCAGGTCGCTGGAGGAGGCGCTGAGCGTGATGCAGCCGGCGATCAGGACCGTGCCCGCGCCGATGGGCACGGCACGTCCCAGCCGGGCGCCGAGCGCGCCCGCCGCCAGGACGCCGGTCAGGCCTGCGCCCAGGGCCACGGCGAAGACGGCACCGACGGTGGCCTCGCTCAAGTGGGCCTGGTCGAGGCCGATCCGGCCGCTCACGCCCCACAGGGAGTTCTGGGCGAGCGACCAGCACAGCATGGCGGCGGCCAGCACCAGTCCCGAACGGGCGTGCGGCAACCGGGCCTTGTCGTGCCGGGTGGGCGCGGCGGGCACACGGGCGGGGAGACGGCCGGTCAGCGGCCATACGACCAGGGCCGTGAGGGCGATCGCGGCCAGCGGCAGGCCGTGCCCCGGGCCGAGGTGCGGGACCGTCAGATACACGGCACCCGCGAGGGCGGAGACGGTGAGCAGCCCGGCGGTGGAGGCCCGGTGCGGGTCCCGCTGTCCGGCGATGAGGGTGGCGGCGACGGTGGTGGCCGTGCCGGAGCCGAAGCCGCCGAGGACGGCCCCGGCGACGACGGCCGGGACAGTGGTGGTGAGGGCGGCGCCTCCGTAGCCGATCAGGGCCAGGGCGAGTCCGATGCGGGCGAGGGTGCGGGCGCCGATCCGTTCGACCCGTGAGGCCAGGACGAATCCGGCGGCGGCCGAACTCAGCAGCAGCGCACTGCCGACGGCGCCGGCCTGTGTGGCGGAGAGCGGAAGGCCCGAATCGAGCCTGCCGACGGTGGTCGGCAGCAGATACGGAGCGAGGTACCCGGCCGTGAAAAGGGCGACGAGGGACCAGGGAGTGGTGCGGGGGGCGAACACGGGCGTTCCCAGGGCATGCGAAAGGAGCGGGAAGAGGGGGGAGGGGCGACGACCGTCGACGGACAGGAACGCGCGGGCAATTTGTATCAAGCAAGCAGTCGAACGCGTGAACTGAGAGAGCGTGATCTGGATCACGTTGTGTTTGGCGTGGTGAAGCCCGGGTAAACGAGCGCCTTTCGCCAGGTGGCGGCGGGTGTTCCCGCTAGCGCCAGTGCACCGATCCGGGCCCCGCCGGGACCGTCGCCTCGGCCTTCGCCCGGATCTCCCGCATCACGGCGACGATCCTCTCCTCGTGCTCCGGGGTGAGCCGGGCGACCGGGACGGAGCAGCTGATCGCGTCCAGTGCGGGGGAGTCGTAGCGCAGCGCGAATCCGAAGCCGACGATCCCGCTCACGCCCTCCTCCCGGTCCACGGAGTGGCCGCGGGCCCGGACCCGCGCGAGGTCGGCCGCCAGGGACTCCCGGCTCGTGTGCGAGTTCGGGGTCAGCGCCTCGTACGGCCCCTCGGGCAGCTCCTCGTCCGGGCGTTCGGCCAGCAGCGCCTTGCCCAGGGCCCCGGCGTGGGCGGGCAGCCGGCGTCCCACCCGGCTGATCGTGCGCAGGTACTCGTGCGACTCCCGCGTCGCCAGATAGGCCACGTCCCGGCCGTCCAGGCGCCCCATGTGGATGGTCTCGCCGAGCGCCTCGGACGCCTCGTCGAGATGCGGCCGTACGGCCCGCACCCGGGGGTCGGAGTCGAGGTAGCTCGTGCCGGTGAGCAGGGCATGGATGCCGATGCCGTACAGGGAGCCGGTGACGTCGGTGCGGACCCAGCCGTGCGAGATCAGGGTCTGGAGCAGGGCGTACATCGAGCTGCGCGGTACGCCGAGCTCGTCGGCCAGCTCCTGCAGCCGGGCCGGGCGGTCGCCGCGTGCCGCGAGGAGTTCCAGCAGCTCGACCGTGCGCGCCGCGGACTTCACTTCGCGGACGCCCCCTGTGTCTGACATGAGCCGATCGTAATCGGGCGGGCCCGGGCGGTTGACGTTCGCGTATCCAACCGCCATTCTCATATATAGATGACGTCTACATAAGGAGATGACCGTGAGCGCTGGCGCTGGACCGGAAGCGGTCGCGCGGCGGCTGCGGGACGGCATGGCCGGTGGCGTGCTGTCGTTCCCGCTGACGAGCTTCCGCGACGACGGCACCCTCGACCCGGACGGCTTCCGCGCCTACGTCGCGGAGCGGCTCGCCGCCTCGCCCGGCGCCGTCTTCCCCGCCTGCGGCACCGGCGAGTTCTTCTCGCTGGACGAGGAGGAGTACCGGCAGGTCGTCACGATCACCGTCGAGGAGGCGGCGGGCCGCGTCCCCGTCGTGGCCGGTATCGGATACGGCTGGGCGCAGGCCGTGCGGTTCGCGCGCATCGCCGAGGACGCCGGCGCCGACGCGCTCCTCGTGCTGCCGCACTACCTGGTCGCCGCCCCGCAGGACGGCCTGGTCGCCCAGCTCGAACAGATCGCCGCCCGCACCCGGCTGCCGCTGATCGCCTACCAGCGCGGCCAGGTTGCCTTCACCGCCGAGTCACTCAAGCGCATCGCCGCCCTGCCGCACGTCATCGGCCTCAAGGACGGCCACAGCGACCTCGACCGGCTGCAGCGCCTCACCCTCGCCGCCCCCGAGGACTTCCTGTTCTTCAACGGCGCCGCCACCGCCGAGATCCAGGCCCGCGCCTACGCCACCGTCGGCGTCCCCGCCTACTCCTCCGCCGTGCACGCCTTCGCCCCCGAGATCGCCGACGCCTTCTTCGCCGCCCTGCGCGACGGTGACCACGGCACGGTCGACAAGCTGCTGCGCGACTTCTACGTCCCGCTCGTCGAACTGCGCGACCGCGTCCCCGGGTACGCCGTGTCGCTGGTGAAGGCGGCGGCCCGGCTGCGCGGCCACCGGGTCGGGCCGGTCCGCGCCCCGCTCACCGACCCCTCCGACCGCGACCTCGCCGAGCTCTCCGCCCTGCTGAGCACCGGCCTCGACCTCGTAGGAGCCACCCTGTGAACCTCGCCATCACGGACGTACGGCTGACGCCGATCCTGGTCGCCGACCCGCCCCTGCTGAACACGCAGGGCGTGCACCAGCCGTACACGCCCCGGCTGATCGTCGAGGTCGTCACGGCCGACGGGATCACGGGCGTGGGGGAGACCTACGGCGACGCCAAGTACCTGGAGCTGGCCCGTCCCTTCGCCGAGCGGCTGAAGGGGCACCAGGTCAGCGATCTGAACGGCCTGTTCACCCTCGCGGACCAGGTCGCCGTCGACCGCTCCCGGGTCGAGAACGCCGTCGACGTCGGCGGGCTGCGCGGCGTCCAGACCGCCGACAAGCTGCGGCTGTCCGTCGTCTCCGCCTTCGAGGTCGCCTGCCTCGACGCCCTCGGCAAGGCCCTCGGACTGCCCGTGCACGCGCTGCTCGGCGGCAAGGTGCGCGACGCCGTCGAGTACAGCGCCTACCTGTTCTACAAGTGGGCCGACCACCCGGAGGGCATCCCGGCCGAGAAGGACGACTGGGGCGCCGCGATCGACCCGGCCGGGGTGGTGGAACAGGCCCGGCGGTTCAAGGAGCGCTACGGCTTCACCTCCTTCAAGCTCAAGGGCGGCGTCTTCCCGCCCGCCGAGGAGATCGCCGCCGTACGGGCGCTGGCCGAGGCGTTCCCCGGGCATCCGCTGCGGCTCGACCCCAACGGCGCCTGGTCCGTCGAGACGTCGGTCGAGGTGGCCCGGGAACTCGGGGAGGTCCTGGAGTACCTGGAGGACCCCGCGCTCGGCACGCCCGCCATGGCCGAGGTCGCCGAGCGGACCGGGGTGCCGCTCGCCACCAACATGTGTGTGACGACCTTCGCCGAGATCAAGGAGGCGTTCACCAAGGGCGCCGTGCAGGTCGTCCTCTCCGACCACCACTACTGGGGCGGCCTGCGCAACACCCAGCAGCTCGCCGCCGTCTGCCGCACCTTCGGCGTCGGCGTGTCCATGCACTCCAACACCCACCTGGGCATCTCGCTCGCCGCGATGACCCATGTCGCGGCCACCGTCCCGAACCTCCACCACGCCTGCGACTCCCACTACCCCTGGCAGTCGGAGGACGTCCTCACCGAGCGGCTCACCTTCGAGGGCGGCAAGGTCGCGGTGTCGGACGCGCCCGGCCTCGGCGTGGAACTCGACCGCGAGCGCCTCGCCGAACTGCACCGGCGCTGGCTGGACGACGACGGAGCGCTGCGCGACCGCGACGACGCGGCGGCCATGCGGATCGCCGACCCGGAGTGGGTGACGCCCTCGATGCCCCGCTGGTAGGGCAGGGCGCAAGGGGCGCGCGGGCCTCGGCGTGAGCTGACGGAACGGGTGGGTCCGGCGTGATCGGCGTCACGTTGTCGGTGGTGTGGTGCAGACTGGCCTGATCCGCACCACGTCAGGGAGCGCACCGTGATCGCGTCCACCGCCCCGGCCGGAAAGGGCCCGAGAAAGGGATCGCACCGCCAGACCCAGGTCGATCCCCTCGCCCCGCTGCGCATGCCGGACGACCCGCCCTGGGACGTCTATCTCACCGGCACCGTCTTCCTCGACATCATCTTCACCGGGCTCGACTCCGCCCCGGTGCGCGGGACCGAGTCCTGGGCACGCGGGATGGGGTCGAGCCCCGGCGGCGTCGCCAACATGGCCACCGCCCTGTCCCGCCTCGGCCTGCGCACGTCCCTCGCGGCGGCCTTCGGCGACGACCACTACGGCGACTACTGCTGGGACGCCCTGGAGCACGGCGAGGGCATCGACCTCTCCCCGTCGCGCACGGTGCCCGGCTGGCACTCCCCGGTGACCGTCTCCATGGCCTACGAGGGAGAGCGCACGATGGTCTCGCACGGCCATGAGCCGCCCCCGGAGGAACCGGCCCCCGAGTGCCCGCCCCGCGCCCGTGCCGCCGTCGCCTCCCTCGCCCCGGGCGTGAGCGCGCCCTGGATCGCCCAGGCCGCGAGCAAGGGCACCCGGGTCTTCGGCGACGTCGGCTGGGACGACACCGGCGCGTGGGACCTGGCGGCCCTGCCCGACCTGCGGCACTGCGAGGCCTTCCTGCCGAACGCGCAGGAGGCCATGCGCTACACGGGCGCCGACTGCCCCCGGGCCGCCGCGCACGCCCTGACCGAGTACGTGCCCCTCGCGGTGGTCACCCTCGGGGCGGACGGCGCGTACGCGGTGGACCGGCGTACGGGCGAGACCGCCGAGGTCCCGGCCATCGAGGTCGAGGCCCTCGACCCGACCGGGGCCGGGGACGTGTTCGTCGCCGGGTTCGTGACCGCGACGCTGGCGGACTGGCCGCTCGCGGACCGGCTGGCCTTCGCCGGGCTCACCGCGGCGCTGTCGGTGCAGGAGTTCGGCGGGTCGCTGTCGGCGCCGGGGTGGTCGGAGATCGCGGGGTGGTGGCGGAAGGTGCAGTCGGTCCAGGGACAGTCGGCGACGGCGTTGCGGCGGTACGGGTTCCTCGCGGGGCTGGTGCCGGAGAAGTTGGTCAGGCCCTGGCCGTTGCGGCGTGCCGTGCCGACGATCGGGTTCCGGCGCTCGGCGTGAGCGAGCCGAGGCGAGCGGCGCAGGCGCCCCCGTTTCCCACCCCACACCTAAAAGCCCTACGGCGTTGTCAGTCCCCCGTCGTACCCTTGGAATCGCGAGGCCGCCCTCAGCTACGCGGCCGTGACGAGGAGGAACCGCAGGCCTTCAGCGCCGGCCCATGACTCAATCATCGACAGCTCACACCCCCGCGCAGGAGCAGGCGAGAGCGCAGCTCACCGTCCCCGCCCAGCACCCCATGGTGACCGTGCTGGGGTCCGGCGACAGCCTCCTGCGCGTGATCGAGAAGGCCTTCCCGGCGGCCGACATCCATGTCCGGGGCAATGAGATCAGCGCGACCGGCGACCCGGCGGACGTCGCCCTCATTTCGCGCGTGTTCGACGAGATGATGCTCGTGCTCCGCACCGGGCAGCCGATGACGGAGGACGCAGTGGAACGCTCGATCGCCATGCTCAAGGCGAGCGAGAACGGGGAGAGCGACGGCCAGGAGACCCCGGCCGAGGTGCTCACACAGAACATCCTGTCCTCGCGGGGCCGCACGATCCGGCCCAAGACGCTCAACCAGAAGCGCTACGTGGACGCGATCGACAAGCACACCATCGTCTTCGGCATCGGCCCCGCCGGCACCGGCAAGACGTACCTGGCGATGGCCAAGGCGGTGCAGGCCCTGCAGTCCAAGCAGGTCAACCGCATCATCCTGACCCGCCCGGCGGTCGAGGCCGGAGAGCGCCTCGGCTTCCTGCCCGGCACGCTCTACGAGAAGATCGACCCGTATCTGCGCCCGCTCTACGACGCGCTGCACGACATGCTCGACCCGGACTCCATCCCCCGGCTGATGGCGGCGGGGACCATCGAGGTCGCGCCGCTGGCGTACATGCGCGGCCGGACGCTCAACGACGCCTTCATCATCCTCGACGAGGCCCAGAACACCTCGCCCGAGCAGATGAAGATGTTCCTCACCCGCCTCGGCTTCGACTCGAAGATCGTGATCACGGGTGACGTGACGCAGGTCGACCTGCCGGACGGCACCAAGAGCGGTCTGCGGCAGGTGCAGGACATCCTGGAGGGCCTGGACGACGTCCACTTCTCCCGGCTGTCGTCGCAGGACGTGGTCCGGCACAAGCTGGTGGGCCGTATCGTCGACGCGTACGAGCAGTACGACACCAAGCACGGCACCCAGAACGGCGGGCACAAGAGCCGCGGCAAGTCCGTGCACAAGGGGAAGTAGACAAGCACAACACCATGTCGATCGACGTCAACAACGAGTCCGGCACCGAGGTCGACGAGCAGGCGATCCTCGACATCGCCCGCTACGCGCTCGCGCGGATGCGCATCCACCCGCTCTCCGAGCTCTCGGTCATCGTCGTGGACGCCGACGCCATGGAGCAGCTCCACATCCAGTGGATGGACCTCCCCGGCCCCACGGATGTCATGTCCTTCCCGATGGACGAGCTGCGCCCGCCCTCCAAGGACGAGGACGAACCGCCGCAGGGGCTCCTCGGCGACATCGTGCTCTGCCCCGAGGTCGCCACCAAGCAGGGCGCCGAGGCCGACACGCAGCACTCCATGGACGAGGAGCTCCAGTTGCTCACCGTCCACGGGGTGCTGCACCTGCTGGGCTACGACCACGAGGAGCCGGACGAGAAGGCCGAGATGTTCGGCCTCCAGGCGGCCATCGTGGACGGCTGGCGCTCGGAGCGGGGCCTGACCGGGCCCTCCCCGGCACCGACGGTCTCGTAGCGCCGCCGATGAATCCGCAACTCGCCCTGGGCGCCATCGCCCTGGTCGTCGTGGCCTGGCTCGCCGCCTGCGCGGAGGCGGGCCTCGCGCGCGTCTCCAGCTTCCGCGCCGAGGAGGCCGTCCGCTCCGGCCGCCGCGGCAGCGCCAAGCTCTCCCAGGTCGCCGCCGACCCGACCCGCTATCTGAACGTGGCGCTGCTGGTGCGCGTCGCCTGCGAGATGGCCGCCGCCGCACTGATCACCTACGGCTGCCTGATGGAGTTCGACAACACCACCGAGGCCCTCCTGGTCGCCATCGCGGTCATGGTCCTCGTGTCGTACGTCGCCGTCGGCGTCTCCCCGCGCACCATCGGCCGCCAGCACCCGCTCAACACCGCGACGCTCTCCGCGTACGTCCTGGTGCCCCTGGCCAGGATCATGGGCCCCGTCCCGTCGCTGCTGATCCTCATCGGCAACGCGCTCACCCCCGGCAAGGGCTTCCGCCGCGGCCCCTTCGCCTCCGAGGCGGAGCTGCGCGCGCTGGTCGACCTCGCCGAGAAGGAGTCCCTCATCGAGGACGAGGAGCGCCGCATGGTGCACTCGGTCTTCGAACTGGGCGACACCCTGGTGCGGGAGGTCATGGTCCCGCGCACGGACCTGGTGGTCATCGAGCGGTTCAAGACCATCCGCCAGGCCCTCACCCTCGCCCTGCGCTCCGGCTTCTCCCGCATCCCGGTGACCGGCGAGAGCGAGGACGACATCGTCGGCATCGTGTATCTGAAGGACCTGGTCCGCAAGACGCACATCAGCCGCGAGGCGGAGTCCGAGCAGGTGTCCACGGCGATGCGCCCGGCGTTCTTCGTGCCGGACACCAAGAACGCGGGCGACCTGCTGCGCGAGATGCAGAAGGAGCGCAACCACGTCGCCGTCGCCGTCGACGAGTACGGCGGCACCGCCGGCATCGTCACCATCGAGGACATCCTCGAGGAGATCGTCGGCGAGATCACCGACGAGTACGACCGCGAGCTGCCGCCGGTGGAGGACCTCGGCAAGGACCGCTTCCGGGTCACCGCCCGGCTCGACATCGGCGACCTGGGCGACCTCTACGGCCTGGAGGAGTTCGACGACGAGGACGTGGAGACGGTCGGCGGTCTGCTGGCGAAGGCACTGGGCCGGGTCCCCATCGCGGGCGCGTCGTCCGTGGTCGGCCTGCCCGACGGCCGGGAACTGCGGCTGACGGCGGAGGCCGCGGCCGGACGCCGCAACAAGATCGTGACGGTGCTCGCGGAGCCGGTGGAGCCCGCGGACGCCGCCCGGGAGGAGCAGCCGGAATGACCCCGCAGGAGCTGCGCGCGTTCTGCCTGTCCTTCAACGCGGCGGTGGAGGACTTCCCCTTCAGCCCGGAGATCTCGGTCTTCAAGGTCCAGGGCAAGCTGTTCGCCCTGTCGCATCTCGACGTGCGGCCGCTGAAGGTCAACCTCAAGTGCGACCCGGACGACGCGATCCGGCTGCGCCGCGAGCATGAGGGCCTGATCGTCCCCGGCTGGCACATGAACAAGCGCCACTGGAACACCGTCACGGCCGACGGCGGACTCCCGGACCGGCTGGTCCGGGAGCTCGTCGAGGACTCCTACGACCTCGTGGTCGCGGGCCTGCCGCGGGCGGAGCGCCTGCGCCTCGACCGGCCCTGAGACCGGGCCGGGGCGGTCGCTCCGTATGCTCGGATCATGACCGACAGCAGCGCGCTCGACCCCGAGGACCGCAAGATCGTCACCCTGGCCCGCTCCGCGCGGGCCCGCAACGGCGTGCCCGAGGGGGCGGCCGTACGGGACGAGACCGGACGTACGTATGTCGCGGGGACCGTGGCCCTCGACTCCCTGAAGCTCAGCGCCCTGCAGACGGCGGTGGCGATGGCGGTGGCCTCGGGCGCTACGTCCCTGGAGGCGGCGGCGGTCGTGACGGAGGCGGAGTCGCCGTCGGCCGAGGACCGGGCGGCGGTACGGGATCTCGGCGGGGCGCAGACGCCGGTGTTGGTGGCCGGGCCCGACGGGACGGTCAGGGCCACCGTGACCGCCGGTTGACGGGTTGGCCGAACTTCGCTGTAACCGGCGGTAATTAGGCCAGTTTTCAACCTTGCCGCCGCCTGCCCCACACGCATCAATGGAACCGTCAGTTCCGACGGACCGTCAGGTTCGACTCTCGGCAGTGTGTCCGCATCCATGTGCCGAGCGGTCCACCCCCCCCCCACGGAAACGGAGCCGGAATCCCATGAGATGCAAGCGAATCGGAGCAGGTGCGGCACTGGCGGCCGGGGCCCTCGCGGTCACCGGACTCGCCTTCGCCCCCGCGGCCCTCGCCGTCACCCCCCAGACGGCGACGATCAGCGCGGACTGCGGCACCTTCGGCAGTGGCGAGGCCACGCTCACGGCCACGCAGAACGGCACCGCCGCCACCGTCACCGTCAAGTCCTCGGCGATCACCGCGCCGATCGCCCTGGGCGCGGACTCGATCACGTCCTCGCTCACCCTGGTGAAGTCCGGCGGCGGCACCGTCGCCTTCACCGGCACCGAGAACCCGGCGATGGCCGCCGGCGCACCCGTCGAGGTCGGCCCCCTCAGCGGCACCGTGGCCTCAGGCGACAGCCTGGAGGCCTTCGGCGGCTCGCTGAAGATGACCGTCTTCGGCATCACCATCACCTGCACGGCGACCGGGCCGCAGTCGCCGGGCCCGTTCGTGTTCGACTGAGGGTCCTGAGATCGAAGCGGCGCGGCCCCGGTGTCAGAGCGCGTCGGGGCCGCGCTCGCCCGTCCGCACCCGTACGACGGTGTCGACGGGCAGCGCCCACACCTTCCCGTCGCCGATCTTGCCGGTGTGCGCGGCCCTGACGACCGCGTCGATGACGGCCTCGGCGTCCGCGTCCTCGACGACGACCTCGATACGGACCTTCGGCACCAGGTCGACCTGGTACTCGGCGCCGCGGTACACCTCGGTGTGGCCGCGCTGCCGGCCGTAGCCGCTGGCCTCGGTCACGGTCAGGCCGTGCACGCCGAGCTCCTGCAGGGCGTTCTTGACCTCGTCGAGGCGGTACGGCTTGACGATCGCGGTGATGAGCTTCATGCCTGGGGGGTGACCTTCTGGGCGTGGGGGACGACGGAGGAGGAGACCGGGGCGCCGTGGCCCAGGACCCCGTGATCGTAGGCGGTCTCGGCGTGCACCGTAAGGTCCAAGCCGGTCTGCTCCTGCTCCTCGCTCGCGCGGAAGCCCAGGGTGACATCGATCAGCTTGCCGATGCCGTACGTCACGGCGAAGGCGTACACCGCCACCACGACCACGGCCACCACCTGCTTGCCCAGCTGGGCGAGGCCGCCGCCGTAGAGGAGGCCCTCCGCGCCGCCGGTCATCGAGTCGACCGCGAAGACGCCGATGAGGAGCGTGCCGATGACACCGCCGACCAGGTGGACACCGACGACGTCCAGGGAGTCGTCGTAGTTCAGCTTGAACTTCCAGCTCACGGCGTACGAGCAGACGGCGCCGGCGGTGAGGCCGACGACCAGGGCGCCGAGCAGGGAGACCGAACCGCAGGACGGGGTGATCGCGACCAGGCCGGCGACCGCGCCGGACGCCGCGCCCAGGGTGGTGGGGTGGCCGTCGCGCTTCTGCTCGACGAAGAGCCAGCCGAGCAGGCCGGTGCAGCCCGCGGCGAGGGTGTTGAGGAAGGCCGCGGCCGCGAGGCCGTTGGCGCCGAGGGCGGACCCGGCGTTGAAGCCGAACCAGCCGAACCAGAGCAGACCCGCGCCCAGCATCACCATGGGCAGGTTGTGCGGGCGCATGGAGTCCTTCTTGAAGCCCATGCGCGGGCCGAGGACCAGGCACAGCGCGAGCCCCGAGGCGCCGGAGACGATCTCGACGGGCAGCCCGCCCGCGAAGTCGAGGGCGCCGAGCTTCTCCAGGATCCAGCCACCCGGGCCCCACACCCAGTGCGCGACCGGAACGTATACGAGCAGCGCCCACACCGGCACGAACACCAGCCACGCCCCGAACTTCGCCCGGTCCGCGACCGCGCCGCTGACCAGGGCGGCCGTGATGATCGCGAAGGTGAGCTGGAAGGTGGCGAAGAGGAGCGTGGGGACGGTCCCCTGGACACTGTCCGGGCCGATGCCGCTCATGCCGATGTGGTCGAGGCCGCCGATGAGACCGCCCCCGGCGTCCTCGCCGAAGGTGAGGGAGAACCCGGCCGCCAGCCAGACCACCGTCACCAGGGCGATCGACACGAAGCTCATCATCAGCATGTTGAGCACGCTCTTCGTGCGGACCATGCCGCCGTAGAAGAGGGCCAGTCCGGGAGTCATCAGCAGGACGAGGGCGGTGGCGGCGAGCAGCCAGGCGGTGTCGCCGGTGTCGGCGCTTGCGGCGGCCAGGGACACGGTGTCTCCAACGGGGTGGGGCTCCGGGGGTTCGTCAGAGGTTCACCGGCATCCGTTTCGGGTTGCGTACGGGTGTGTTTCCGTGACGTTTCGTTGCGTGAGGGTTTCCTGGAGCTCACCGGCCGGGCGGCGTTCGGGCGCCTGTGCGGCGGGGCTCTGTGGATCAGGGAGAATGGGCGCCATGAGCGTTCGTACCCAGTCATCCGAAGAGCCGGCCGAAGCTGTCCACAGGGCTGGCTTCGCCTGCTTCGTGGGCCGTCCCAACGCGGGCAAGTCCACCCTCACGAATGCTCTGGTCGGCCAGAAGGTGGCGATCACGGCGAATCAGCCGCAGACGACGCGGCACACCGTGCGGGGCATCGTGCACCGCCCGGACGCGCAGTTGATCCTGGTCGACACCCCGGGTCTGCACAAGCCGCGCACGCTGCTGGGCGAGCGGCTGAACGACGTCGTGCGCACGACGTGGGCCGAGGTCGACGTGATCGGCTTCTGCCTGCCGGCGAACGAGAAGCTCGGCCCCGGCGACCGCTTCATCGCGAAGGAACTGGCGTCCATCAAGAAGACGCCGAAGATCGCGATCGTCACGAAGACCGACCTGGTGGACGGCAAGACGCTCGCCGAGCAGCTCATCGCGATCGACCAGCTCGGCAAGGAGCTCGGTTTCGAGTGGGCGGAGATCGTCCCGGTGTCGGCGGTCGGGGACAAGCAGGTGAACCTGCTGGCCGACCTGATCGTGCCGCTCCTGCCGGAGGGCCCGGCGCTCTACCCCGAGGGCGATCTGACCGACGAGCCCGAGCAGGTCATGATCGCGGAGCTGATCCGGGAGGCCGCGCTGGAGGGCGTCCGCGACGAGCTGCCGCACTCCATCGCCGTGGTCGTCGAGGAGATGCTCCCCCGCGAGGACCGCCCCGCCGACAAGCCCCTCCTCGACATCCACGCCTTCGTCTACATCGAGCGCCCCAGCCAGAAGGGCATCATCATCGGCCCCAAGGGCAAGCGCCTGAAGGACGTCGGCATCAAGTCCCGCAAGCAGATCGAGGCCCTGCTGGGCACGCCGGTCTTCCTGGACCTCCATGTGAAGGTCGCGAAGGACTGGCAGCGGGATCCGCGGCAGTTGCGCAAGCTGGGGTTCTGAGGCTCGTTACGACGGCCTCGCCAGGCTCGCCACTACGGTGTCGCCAGGCTCGTCACTACGGCGTCGCCAGGCTCGCCCACACCGCGTTGCCGCCGGTGAGGGTCGAGCGGGTGATGCCCCAGCTCTCCGCTATCTCCCGGACGAGCAGCAGGCCGCGGCCGTTCTCGTCGTCGAGGCCGGGGCTGCGGTCGGGGATGCCGCGGCCCGAGAGGTCGCCGTCGTGCACCTCCAGCCGGAAGCGCTCGTCGGGCAGCAGCCCGACACCGCACAGGATCCGCGCGCTGAGCGTGTGCAGCACGGCGTTGGTCACCAGCTCGGACACGAGCAGGACGGCGTTCGCGCACACCTCGTCGGGTGCCTGCCACGACTCCAGCCGCGCCCGCAGGGCATGACGGGCGCTTCTGACGCTGGTCCGGTGCGGCGGCAGCTCCAGCCAGTGGGTGCGGCCCGGGCGCACCGCGTCAAGGAACCGGGGGATGGACGTCGTGTGGGGGGACACGGCAGTCGCCTTCCGTGGGGGGTGGGAAGGGGCGAGGCGGACAACGGACCGGCCGGGAGTGGGGAGTGGGGTTCCGACTCTGGTCGCGCAAGTAATCATGCTCGCAGAGCAGTTCACCCTGCAACCATCCCCGGCCCGGCCCGTGGCCGGCGTGGGCGTCAGGCCGTGGCGCCCGTGGCGTCCTGCGCCTTCAGCAGCTCCCGGTACCAGCGGTACGACGACTTCGGGGTCCGCTCCTGGGTCTCGAAGTCGACATGGACCAGGCCGAAGCGGCGCGCGTAGCCCTCCGCCCACTCGAAGTTGTCGAGCAGGGACCAGACGAAGTAGCCGCGCACATCGACGCCCGCCTCCAGCGCCCGGTGCAGCGCCCGGACATGGCCGTCCAGGTAGGCGATGCGGTCCTGGTCGTCGACGCCCGGGTAGGAGCAGCCGTTCTCGGTGATGACGACGGGCGGGAGCCGGTCGCCGTAGCGCTCGCGGAAGCCGGTGAGGAGTTCGGTGAGGCCCTCGGGTACGACCGGCCAGCCGAAGTCCGTGACCGGGTGGCCCTCGATCTCGCGGACGGAGAAGGGCAGTTCGGCGGGCATGGAGACGCCGCCGAACTCGATCTCCGTGCCCTGCGGGGCGCCCACCCGGGTCGGCGCGTAGTAGTTGACGCCGTACCAGTCGAGCGGCTCGGCGATCACCTTCAGGTCGGCCTCGACGTCCCCGGGCATCAGCTCGCCGATGCCGTCCGGGTAGCGGCCCAGCAGCAGCGGGTCCGCGAAGAGGCGGTTCAGCAGCAGGTCGTAGAAATCGGCCGCCTCCACGTCCGCCGCCTCGGTCGACGCCGCCCAGGTCGGGCCGTGCGAGTTGGCGACGCCGATGTCCGTGGCGCCCGAGGCGCGCAGGGCCCGGACGGCCAGGCCGTGGGCCAGCAGCTGGTGATGGGCGACCGGCAGCGCGTCGAACAGCAGCTTCCGGCCCGGTGCGTGCACGCCCAGGGCGTGGCCCAGCAGGGTGTGCTCGGCGGGCTCGTTCAGGGTGATCCACTTGGTCACCCGGTCACCGAGGCGCTCGGCGACCAGCGACACGTACTCGGCGAAGCGCGCGGCCGTGTCCCGCTCCAGCCAGTCCAGGTCCGCCGGCAGGTCCCAGTGGAAGAGGGTCGGCACCGGGCGGACGCCCGCCGCGCACAGGTCGTCGACCAGCCGGTCGTAGAAGTCCAGGCCCTTCTCGGAGCGCACCCGCGGCCAGGAGACGGAGAAGCGGTAGGCGTTCACGCCGAGGTCCGCCAGCAGCGCCACGTCCTCGCGGTGGCGGTGGACATGGTCGCAGGCCACCGCCGCCGTCGAGCCGTCCTTGATCCGCCCCGGCTCGGCCGTGAAGGCGTCCCACACGGACGGCTCGCGCGCGTCCACCGCGCCCTCGATCTGGTGCGCCGAGGTCGACACGCCCCAGAGGAAACCGGCCGGGAAACGGGGGATCGGATTGCCTGCGTCAGTCGCCATGCGCTGGATCATCCGTACCGGTGGTAACGGAAGTCAACAGGCCGCCGCCCAGGACCTGTTACGCCCCTTCCTTCAGCACCCGAGAGATCAGCTTGCGCTGCTCGTCCGTCAGCCGGGGGTCGGAGCAGTAGACCGTCCGGTCGTCCACCGTGAGCTGGTAGCTGAAACCGTCCGGCACCCCGATCGGCGGAGTGCCCCGGCCGGCGGCCACCGCCTGCTCGGCCAGGGCGTGCCACTCGGCGGCATCGGGGCGGCCCGAGGTGTCCACCTCGGCATGCCGCTCGATACCCGCGAACCCGCCTGTGCGCCTCACCTGAATCCGCATGGCACCTGTCTAGTACGGAACTACAGGGTCCGCACCCCGACCTGCTCCCAGGCCTTCGACACGGCGTCCAGCTCCTCCCCGTCGCCGAAGCGCTCCCGGGCGGCCTTGACGGTGAGCGTGGCGAAGTCGGTGAACATCGCCTGCTCCTTCAGCTCGCCGCCGGTCAGCACGTCGTACCAGACCTGTCCCGCGCGCTCCCAGGCATGGCCGCCGAGGGCCGTGGCCGCGAGGTAGAAGGCGTGGTTGGGGATGCCCGAGTTGATGTGGACACCGCCGTTGTCGCGGCCGGTGCGGACGAAGTCGTCCATGGTCGCGGGCTGCGGGTCCTTGCCGAGGACATCGTCGTCGTACGCCGTGCCCGGCTCCTTCATGGAGCGCAGCGCCACGCCCGTCACCCGCGGGGCGAGCAGGCCCGCGCCGATCAGCCAGTCGGCCTCGGCGGCGGTCTGGCCGAGTGTGTACTGCTTGATCAGCGCGCCGAAGACGTCCGACACGGACTCGTTCAGCGCGCCCGGCTGGCCGAAGTAGGTGAGGTTCGCGGTGTACTGCGTGACGCCGTGGACGAGCTCGTGGCCGATGACGTCGATCGGGATGGTGAAGTCGAGGAAGATCTCCCCGTCGCCGTCCCCGAAGACCATCTGCTCGCCGTTCCAGAAGGCGTTGTTGTAGTCGCGGTCGTAGTGCACCGTCGCGTTCAGCGGCAGGCCGTTCCCGTCGATCGAGTCGCGCTGGTACGCCGTGAGGAGCAGCTCGAAGGTGGCGCCGAGGCCGGCGTAGGCGCGGTTGACCGTGGCGTCCTTGCCGGGCTTGTCGCCCTCGCCGCGGACCTTGTGGCCGGGCAGGTCGGTGCCGTGCCGGGCGTCGTGGATCGTGCGCTGCGGCTTGCCGTCGGCGACCGAGGCGACGGCGCTCGCGCCGAGGACCGTGGTGAGGCGGCGCTGGGTGCGCTCGAAGGCGTCGCGCTGCAGGGTCCGGCGGGCCGGTCCGGCCAGCGCGGGGTCCTCGGCCTGGGAGAGCTTGTCGAGGACATGGGGCGGAACGATGGTGCAGAAGACGGGCTCGAAGCCCCCGTGGTTGGTCATGCCCCGCACCATTGCACTGGGTGATTATTTTGTCACCAGGTGCAACCATGATTGGTGAAATGTGGGGATGCAGGCGCCATAGGCGGTTGCGCTGTGTTACGGGCGCGGGCCGAATGTGGCTGATCGCGCAGTTCCCCGCGCCCCTTTCGGGGCGCTGCAGTCCCGCATACTGATACGGAACCCCTCGTCCGGAGAGGCTCGGCTAGCATGCTGCGCATCATGCGTTTCGGGCTGCTTCTCCTTAGCTGCCGCGGCGAGGGCCTGTAGTCGAGGCCGACCCCCTCCCCGCGGAGCTTGGTGCTGCGTCGTCGGCCGTCCTTCCGGACATCCTGAGGAGCCCCCGCATCATGGCGAACCGCCAGCAGCCCAGCACCATGCCGATCCACAAGTACGGCCGCTACGAGCAGGTCGACATCCCGGACCGCACCTGGCCGGCCAACCGGATCACCACCGCCCCCCGCTGGCTCTCCACCGACCTGCGCGACGGCAACCAGGCGCTGATCGACCCCATGTCGCCCGCCCGCAAGCGCGCCATGTTCGATCTGCTGGTCAAGATGGGCTACAAGGAGATCGAGGTCGGCTTCCCGGCCTCCGGCCAGACCGACTTCGACTTCGTGCGCTCCATCATCGAGGAGCCGGGCGCGATCCCCGACGACGTCACCATCTCCGTACTGACCCAGGCCCGCGAGGACCTGATCGAGCGCACGGTGGAGTCCCTGAAGGGCGCCAAGCGCGCCACGGTCCACCTGTACAACGCCACCGCCCCCGTCTTCCGCCGGGTCGTCTTCCGCGGCTCCAAGGACGACATCAAGCAGATCGCGATCGACGGCACGCGGCTGGTCATGGAGTACGCGGAGAAGCTGCTGGGCCCGGAGACGGAGTTCGGCTACCAGTACAGCCCCGAGATCTTCACCGACACCGAGCTGGACTTCGCGCTGGAGGTCTGCGAGGCGGTCATGGACGTCTGGCAGCCCGGCCCGGGCCGCGAGATCATCCTCAACCTGCCGGCGACCGTCGAGCGCTCCACGCCCTCCACGCACGCCGACCGCTTCGAGTGGATGGGCCGCAACCTGACCCGTCGCGAGCACGTGGTCCTCTCCATTCACCCGCACAACGACCGCGGCACCGCCGTCGCCGCCG
Source organism: Streptomyces koelreuteriae (assembly GCF_018604545.1). GTDB lineage: Bacteria > Actinomycetota > Actinomycetes > Streptomycetales > Streptomycetaceae > Streptomyces > Streptomyces koelreuteriae. The sequence goes on from NZ_CP075896.1 coordinate 5,727,125, forward strand.
CCGAGCTGGCCCTGATGGCCGGCGCCGACCGCGTCGAGGGCTGCCTGTTCGGGCAGGGCGAGCGCACCGGCAACGTCGACCTGGTCACCCTGGGCATGAACCTCTTCTCCCAGGGCGTCGACCCGCAGATCGACTTCTCCGACATCGACGAGATCCGTCGTACGTGGGAGTACTGCAACCAGATGGAGGTCCACCCGCGCCACCCCTACGTGGGCGACCTGGTCTACACGTCCTTCTCCGGCTCCCACCAGGACGCCATCAAGAAGGGCTTCGACGCCATGGAGGCCGACGCCGCCGCCAAGGGCGTCACCGTCGACGACATCGAGTGGGCGGTGCCCTACCTGCCGATCGACCCCAAGGACGTCGGCCGCTCCTACGAGGCGGTCATCCGGGTCAACTCGCAGTCCGGCAAGGGCGGTATCGCGTACGTCCTGAAGGACGGCCACAGCCTGGACCTGCCGCGCCGTATGCAGGTCGAGTTCTCCAAGGTCATCCAGGCCAAGACGGACGCCGAGGGCGGCGAGGTCACGCCGAAGGACATCTGGGCGGCCTTCCAGGACGAGTACCTGCCCAACCCCGAGAACCCCTGGGGCCGGATCCAGGTCAAGAACAACCAGTCGACCACCGACACCGACGGCGTGGACACGCTGAAGGTGGAGGCCACGGTCGACGGCCAGGACACCGTCCTGACCGGCTCGGGCAACGGCCCCATCTCGGCCTTCTTCGACGCGCTGCAGTCCGTCGGCATCGACGTACGCCTGCTGGACTACCAGGAGCACACGATGAGCGAGGGCGCCTCCGCGCAGGCCGCCTCCTACATCGAATGCGCGATCGACGACAAGGTCCTGTGGGGGATCGGAATCGACGCGAACACCACGCGCGCCTCCCTGAAGGCGGTCGTCTCGGCCGTCAACCGCGCGACGCGCTGACCAGTCGTAACGGGGATTGTGGGGCTCTGCCCGCCGTTGTCCGGCGGGTGGAGCCCCGTCACATACCGGCCAATCCCTGTGAGGGTCACGGAAAGGTCTCCTCCGGGGTGCTGACTCCTCCTCATGGATGTGGCTAACATCACGCAAGCGCGGCGACGCTGCCGCGCGGCGTGACGGAGGTGCGACGTGCTGCCAGGACGGGGACGAAACGGCCATGCCGCCAGGTTTTCCAGCATCCTGGGCACCCGTATCGCATGGACGGCCGCCGGTGACGGGGAGTTCTTCTGCCCCGGCTGCGGCGGCGACCGGAACTACCAGCGGCTGACCGGACAGCGCCGCTTCACCCTGCTCGGCCTGCCCGTGCTGCCGCGCGGCGAGACCGGCCCGGTCGTGGAGTGCGCCGCCTGCCGCCGCCACTTCGGCACGGACGTCCTCGACCATCCGACGACCACCCGCTTCTCCGCGATGCTCCGCGACGCCGTGCACACCGTCGCCCTCGCGGTGCTGGCGGCGGGCGGCGCCGGTTCCCGTACGGCCCTGGAGACCGCCGTGCTCGCCGTGCGCGCGGCCGGCTTCGACGACTGTACGGAGGAGCAGCTCGCCGCCCTCGTCGAGGCGCTGGAGGCGGACACCGGCCGGATCTCCGGCGAGCCCTGCGGCGCCGGGCTGGCCATAGAGCTCCACGAGGCGCTGGACCCGCTGGCCCCGCACCTCGCCACCGTCGGCCGTGAGTCGATCCTGCTCCAGGGCGCCCGCATCGCCCTGGCGGACGGGCCGTACACCCCGGCCGAGCGTGACGTCCTCGCGACGGTGGGGGCGGCGCTGACCATCTGCTCGGACGATGTGACCCGGCTGCTGGCGGCCGCCGCGCGCACGCCGTCGTAGGACGCCTCCCCGCGATACCCGCGTTACTCCCCGGGGAGTAGTCCGCGGCTCGTGCCGCCCCGGGCAGTACCCCGTAAGTCGGCCTCGCGCCCGACGAACCGGCGCCCGCGCGCCGGGAGTCTGGAGAGCGTTCCAGACACCCGACGCGGAGGGAGCCCGGCTGATGGGGGACACAAGGACAGGAACGGGGCGGCGGCGGGCCGTGGTGCCCTGGGCGGTGGTCGGGCTGTGGCTGGCCGCGCTCGTCCTGCTCGGGCCGCTCGCCGGGAAGTTCTCCGGTATCCAGCAGAACCGCGCGGTCGACTATCTGCCCGACAGCGCCGACTCCACCCAGGTGGCCCGGATCCAGGACCGGCTGCCCGGCGGGGAGTCGACCGACCTGGTGCTCGTCTACCACCGGGACGGCGGCCTGACCGACGCCGACCGGCGCACCGCCGCCGAGCAGCTCGCCGAGGTGGGCGGCGCTTACGACCTGACGGGCGGCGAGGCGCGGGGTGTTCCGTCGAAGGACGGCTCCACCCTGATGTACCCCGTCTCCAGCACCCAGCCGGGGCAGGACGAGGAGGCCCGGGACGCCTTCGTCGACGGGGTGCGCGACATCGCCGGGGGCGGCGGCGGGCTGAGCGTCGAGGTCGGCGGGCCGGGGGCGCTGAACACCGATATGAACAAGGTGTTCGGGACGCTCGACGCCACCCTGCTGTTCGCCACGCTCGGCGTCGTCACCGTGCTGCTGATCCTCATCTACCGCAGCCCCTTCCTGTGGCTGGTCCCGCTCGCCGTCGCGGGCGTCGCCGCCGCCACGGCGATGGCCGCCGGATACGGACTCCACGAACTGTTCGACGTCACCGTCACCGGCCAGAGCGGCGGGGTGATGACCGTGCTCGTCCTCGGCGCCGGCACCGACTACGCGCTGCTGATCGTCTCCCGCTACCGCGAGGAACTGCGGCGCCACGAGCGGCCGTACGACGCCATGCGCGCCGCCCTGCGCGGCTGCGGTCCGGCCGTCCTCGCCTCCTCGGGGACCGTCGCGGCCGGGCTGCTGTGCCTGCTCGCCGCCGACCTCAACAGCAGCCGCGGCATGGGGCCGGTCGGCATGGTCGGCGTCCTCGCCGCGCTGGTCGCCATGACGACCCTGCTGCCCGCGGTGCTGGTCCTGCTCGGGCGGCGCGTCTTCTGGCCGCTGATCCCCTCCTTCGGGAGCGAGCCGAAGGCCCGGCGGTCGCTGTTCGCCGCGATGGGCACGTCGGCGACGCGCCGGCCCGCCCTGGTGCTGGTCGGCGGGGGCGTGCTGCTGGGTGCCCTGGCGCTCGGCACGTTCAATCTGTCCGGCGGCATCAAGCAGGAGGACTCGTTCACCGAGCGGCCCGAGTCGATCACCGCGATGCGGACGCTGGCGCAGGAGTATCCCGAGCGCAGCAGCCGGCCCGTGACGGTCATGGCGCCCGAGGGACGGGCCGGGGCGGTGGCGGAGCGGGCCCGTGCGACCGACGGGGTCGCCGAGGTGGTTCCCGGGCGGAGTGGTTCCGGGTGGACGGAGATCGCCGTCTTCACGACCGCCGCGCCCGAGACGTCGTCGGAGACCCGGACCATCGAGGCGTTGCGGGCCGGGCTGGATCCTCAGGGCGCGTATGTCGGCGGGCCCAGCGCCCAGCAGATCGACCTGGCCGACAGCGAGTCCCGGGACCGTGGCGTGGTCGTGCCGTTGGTGCTCGCCGCCGTGTTCGTCATCCTCGTCGGCCTGTTGCGCAGCCTCGTCGCGCCGTTGCTGCTGCTGGCGGCGGTGGTCGCGGTGTGGGGTGCGGCGCTGGGCATCGGCGGGCTGGTCTTCGAGCCGGTGTTCGGGTTCGGTGGTACGGATGCCGGGCTCGGGTTGCTGTCCTTCGTGTTCCTGGTGGCGCTCGGGGTGGACTACGGCATCTTCCTGATGCACCGGATGCGGGAGGAGTCCGTACGGGGGGCCGAGCCGGAGGTGGCCGCGCTCACCGCGTTGCGGACGACGGGTGGGGTGATCGCCTCGGCGGGGGTGGTGCTCGCGGCGACGTTCGCCGTGCTGACGACGTTGCCGATGGTCGGGCTGGTGGAACTCGGGTTCGTCATCGCTGTGGGGGTGTTGGTGGATACGTTCCTGGTGCGTACGTACTTGGTGACCACGGCGAGTGTGCTGTTGCGGCGGCGGGTGTGGTGGCCGGGGAGGCTCTCGCGTGCACCGGAACTGCCCGTTGAGGCTGAGCGCGGGCGGGTGCGCAGCCCGGCGTAGCGGGGTGCCGCTGCGCCCACCCGTGCCGCCCTTAGCGGCACGATTGCCCGCAGCTCAGCAGAGCGACCCCTATAAGGATGATGCCCGTGCAGCCACCCACCATCGGCAATCGGATCATCGCGGCGATCAACCGCGACCCCCTCACCGCCCCGCACGCCCTGCGTAACGACGCCCTGCTCGCGGTCGCCGCCGCCGTGGTGGCCGTCGGGCTCGGGCTGCTCGGGGGCGGCGGCGGGCCCGATGCGCTGGGGTGGGTGCTGCTGGTCGCGTGCAACGTGCCGATCGTGTGGCGGCGGCGTCGGCCGTTGCTCGTGCTGCTCGTCGTCGTGGCCTGTGTCGCCCCGTACCACGCCCTCGACAACCCCCACTCCGCACCGACCCCGGCCACGTACATCGCGCTGTACACCGTCGCCGTCACCGGCCGCCCGCTGCGTGCCGTCCTGGTCGGGGCGGGCGTCCTCGCCCTCTCGACCAGCACGATGCTCACCATCAACGCCCACGAGGCCCTGAGGATGCTGCAGATCTCGGGCTGGGTCGTCGCCGTGCTGTTCTGCGGAGTCGACGTGCGGTTCTACCGCCAGTACGTCGCCTCCATCGTGGAGCGGGCCGAACGGGCCGAACGGACCAGGGAGGAGGAGGCGAGGCGGCGGGTCGCCGAGGAGCGGCTGCGGATCGCCCGGGACCTGCACGATCTGCTCGCCCACAGCATCACCCTCATCGGTGTGCAGACCTCCGTCGCCGCCCATGTGCTGGCGGCCGACCCCGAGCGGCTCGACCGGGAGACGGTCGCCAAGGCCCTCGACGACATCGCCGAGACCTGCCGCAGCGCCCGCGGCGAACTCCGTACGACGCTGGAGGTGCTGCGCGAGCACGGCCCGCCGGAGGCCCGCGGCCCGCTGCCCGGCCTCGACGGCCTGCCCGACCTGGCGCGGGCCGCGCGGCTGGCCGGTGCCCGGGTCGAGCAGACCGTACGGATACGGCACGCACCGCCCGCCGTCGGCGCCGCCGCCTACCGCATCGTGCAGGAGGCCCTGACGAACGCGGTCCGGCACGCGGGGCCCGATGTCTCGGTCCGTGTGGAGCTGGACGAACGGCAGGGCGCCCTGCATCTGTCGGTCAGCGACGACGGCACCGGACCCGACCCGGGCGGCACCCCGGGCTTCGGGCTCGTCGGAATGCGGGAGCGGGCCCGCAGCGTGGGTGGCACACTCGACGCCGGACCGCGCCCCGGGGGCGGCTTCGAGGTGGCCGCGGTCCTGCCGCTGACCACGACGCGGAACACGACGGGGGAGAGGACCGGATGACCATCCGAGTGCTGCTCGCGGACGACCAGACCCTGGTGCGGGAGGCGTTCGCGATGCTCGTGGAGTCGGCCCGTGACATGGAGGTCGTCGGTCAGGCCGCCACCGGCCGGCAGGCCGTGGAACTGGCCCGCAGCGGGCGCGCCGACCTCGTGCTGATGGACATCCGCATGCCCGACCTGGACGGCATCGAGGCGACCCGGCTGATCGCGGCCGACGACGACCTGGCGGGCGTCCGCGTCCTGATCCTCACCACCTACGACACCGACGAGTACATCGTGGACGCCCTGCGCGCCGGTGCCTCCGGGTTCCTGGTCAAGGACACCAGGCCGGCCGAACTCCTCGACGCCATCCGCACGGTCGCGGCCGGGGACTCCCTGCTGTCGCCCGGGCCCACGGCACGGCTGATCGAGCGGTTCCTGCGCAGCCCTTCGGCACCGGCGACCGGCGGGCCGGAGTGTCTGTCCGAGCGCGAGCGGGAGGTGCTCGGCCTGGTCGGGCGCGGCCTCAACAACACCGAGATCGCCGAGGTGTTGGGGCTGAGCCCGCTGACCGCGAAGACCCACGTCAGCCGCATCATGGGCAAGCTGGCGGCGCGGGACCGGGCGCAGCTCGTCATCGTGGCGTACGAGTCGGGGATCGTGACACCGGGGAACATCTGACGGACAGGCACCATCCGGCGCCCCCCTTTTTTCAGGAGCAGGATGAGACTCCTCTGCCGCACCCTCCTCGTGACCACGGTCCTCTTCCCGGCCCTCACCGCGACGCCCTTCGCTTCGGCCGCCCCCGGCTGCGTCTCCTCCGTCCCGTACGTCTCGGGCGAGGGCGGCTACGACACGTACCGCATCCCCGCCGCCGTCACCACGGGCAAGGGCACCGTCCTCGCCTTCGCCGAGGGCCGACGCGGCGGCGCGGGGGACACCGGCGCCATCGACGTCGTCCTCAGGCGCTCGACGGACGGCGGCTGCACCTGGGGTCCGCTCACCGTCGTCGCCGCCGGGAAGGGCGACACCCGGGGCAACCCGGCCCCCGTCGTCGACCCGCGCACCGGCACGGTCGTGCTCCTCACCTCCTACAACAGCGGCAAGGTGACGGAGGCCCAGATCATGCGGGGCGAGGTCACGCCCGAGCAGAGTCGCCGGGTGTTCGTGCAGCACAGCCGGGACGACGGCCGGCACTTCACCGCACCCCGCGAGATCACCGCCCAGGTCAAGCGCCCGAACTGGCGCTGGTACGCGACCGGCCCCGGCCATGCGATCGCCCTCACCCGGGGTCCGCATACGGGCCGGCTGGTCGTCCCCGCCAACCACTCGGCGGCCCCGCCCGCCGGCTCCCCGGACACCGGCCAGGAGCCCCGCTATTACGGCGCCCACGCGCTGCTCAGCGACGACGGCGGCAGGACCTGGCGCCCGGGATTCGTCGACGACTCCTACGACGGGGTGAACAACGCCAACGAGTCGATCGCCGCCCAGCTCCCCGACGGCAGGGTCTACTTCAACGCCCGCGACCAGCACGGCACCAGCCCCGGCAACCGCCTCGACAGCCACTCGCGGGACGGCGGCCGGTCCCTAGAGCGGCCCTACGCAGTGCAGCCCACCCTGAACGAGGTCCCGGTCGTCCAGGGCAGCGTTCTGCAAGTCGCCGGGCGGCACGGACCGCTGTTGTTCGCCGGGCCCTCCGTCCCCACCGCCCGCCGGGCGATGGCCCTCTGGCGCAGCGCCGACGGAGGGGCCACGTTCACCAAGGCCCTGACGCTCTCCCAGCAGCCCGCCGCCTACTCCGATCTGGTGCCGCTCGGCCGGAAGGCGGTGGGGATCCTCTACGAGACGGGAGTCCAGGGGACCTACGAGACGATCGAGTTCCGCCGCCTCCCCGTCGGTGACCTCTAGAGCAGCCCGGCCGCCGCCAGGTACTTCCCGACCCGTTCCACCTCGTCCGGCGACAGCGGCACCTGCGGCTCCGCCGTCGCCGGGCAGTCGATCACGCCCCGCAGGTGCAGCGCGGCCTTGAAGGCGCCGATCGCCGAGGAAGCGGGGCCCATCCGGGCCGGGTCGCCGACCGTCACCATGCCGAACAGGGCGCACAGGCGCTCCTGTTCGGCACGGGCCTCGTCCCGGTCCCCGGCACGGCACAGACCGTCCAGGCGGACGTAGCCGTGCGGGTCGACGTTGCCGAGGCCGGGCACCGTGCCGTCCGCGCCGAGCGCGAGCGCCGCGTCGACGATCAGCTCGGAGCCGGTCAGCACGCTGAAGCCGGTGATGCCCTGGCGGTCCCGGGCGCCGGTGAGGACCTGCCGGAAGGCGGCCAGATCGCCGCTGGAGTCCTTGAGTCCGGCGAGGACACCGTCGGCGGCCAGTTCCAGGACCACGTCGGCGGGCAGCTTCGTGTGGACGGCGACGGGAAGGTCGTAGGCGATGACCGGGATCGGGCTGCCGGCCGCGACCGCGCGGTAGTGGCGGGCGATCTCGGCCGGGTGGGTGCGGGCGTAGAACGGGGCGGTGACGACGACCGCGTCCGCTCCGGCCGCCGTCACCGACGCGACATGGTCCAGGACCCGGGCCGTCGTCATGTCGATCGCCCCGGCCAGCACCGGGAGCTGCCCGCTCACATGCGCCGCGACCGACTCGACGACCAGCCTGCGCTGCCGGTCCGGCAGATACGCCGCCTCGGACGTCGAGCCGAGCACGAACAGTCCGCTCACCCCGCCGGCGACCAGATGGTCGACCAGCCTGAGCAGCGAGGGCACATCCACCTCGCGGTCCGGTGTCAGAGGCGTGCACACGGGCGGGATGACACCGGTCAGCGGGGTGAGGGTCATGGAGCCTCCATCGGGTCGCGTCGGTGGACGAGGTCGCGGGTCGATTCGTCCTCCCGGACAGGATGGTGGCAGCGGAAGCGGTGGGCGGGTGCAGACGCGGCCGAGAAGTCCGGCATCGCCGCCGCGCACGTCCCGTCGGCCTTCCAGCAGCGGGTGCGGAACGGGCAGCCGCTCGGCGGACGGGTCGCCGACGGCACCGGACCGACCAGCGGGATCGGGTCGATCGGGTCGAGCAGTCCGGGCGTGGCGGAGAACAGCGCGCGGGTGTACGGGTGCCGAGCCCGGTCGGTGACCAGGGCGGCCGGGGACTCCTCCACGATCCGGCCCAGGTACATGGTGATCACCCGGTCGCTCATCCGCCGTACCGTCTGGATGTCGTGCGAGACGAACACCAGGGCGAGGCCCAGGCGTTCCTTCAGATCCAGCAGGAGGTTGAGGATCTGCGCCCGGACCGACACGTCCAGGGCGCTCGTCGGCTCGTCCGCCACGACCAGGTCCGGGTCCAGCGCCAGCGCCCGGGCGATCGCGACGCGCTGCCGCTGCCCGCCCGACAACTGACCCGGCAGGGCGTCGGCGAGGGCCCGGGGGAGACCGACCAGGGACATCAACTCCCGGACCCTCTCGTCGCGCTGGCTCCTCGTGCCCCGGTCGTGCACGTCCAGCGGGTCCCGCAGGATCTGCCGGACGGGCAGGCGGCGGTTCAGGGCCGTCGACGGGTCCTGGAAGATCATGCCGGTACCGCCGCCGACGGCCCGGCGGCGTTCGGCGGGCGGCATCGCCCACAGGTCCCGGCCCCGGAACGACACCGTCCCCCGCGTCGGCCGCTCCACCCCGACCAGCACCTTCGCCAGCGTCGACTTTCCGCAGCCCGACTCGCCGACCACACCGACGGTCTCGCCGGGCGCGATGGCCAGGTCGGCGCCGGTCAGGGCGTACACCCGGTCGCGGGTGAACAGGCCGCCGCTGCGGGCCTTGTGGACGACGTGAGCATCCGCCAACTCCACGAGTGCGCTCATGACACCGCCTCGGTCTCGGTGGCCGACAGCTCTATGGCCGGGTGATGGCAGGCCGCCGTGTGCGCCTCGGGACCGGCCAGGACCGGAGCCGTCGTAAGGCAGATCCCGCTCGCGCGCGGGCAGCGGTCCGTGAACCGGCAGCCCGCCGGGAAATCCGCCGGAGACGGCACGACGCCCCTGATCTGTGTCATCCGCTCCTGCGCCGACTCCAGCGACAGCACACTGCCGAGCAGGCCGCGCGTGTAGTGATGGGCCGGTGCCTCCACCAGGTCGGCGGTCACGCCGGTCTCCACGATCTGCCCGCCGTACATCACCACCACCCGGTCGGTGACGTCCGCGATCAGCGCCAGGTCGTGCGAGACGAGGATGAGCGCGAAGCCCAGTTCCTCGCGCAGCCGCAGCAGCAGCTCTATGACCTGGGCCTGCACGGTGACGTCGAGGGCGGTCGTCGGCTCGTCGGCGACGATCAGCTTCGGGTCGCGGGACAGGGCCATGGCGATCAGGACGCGCTGGCGCTGGCCGCCGGACAGTTCGTGCGGGTAGCTGCGCAGGGTGCGCTCGGGGTCGAGGCCGACCATCGTCAGCAACTCGGCCGGACTGCGCCGCCCGCCGCGCCGGACCACCTGCTTGAGCTGCGCCCGGATCGTCATCGCCGGGTTCAGCGACGACAGCGCGTCCTGGTAGATCATCGCCATCTCGTGGCCCAGGAGCTTGCGGCGTACGCGCATCGGCTCGGCGATCAGATCCCGCTGCTGGAAGCGGACCTGTCCGCTGACGCGCGCCCCTTTTGGCTGGAGGCCCATGACGGCCAGCGCGGTCAGCGACTTGCCGCAGCCCGACTCGCCGACCAGGCCCAGCACCTCACCGGGACGCACCTCGAAGCTGATGCCGTCCACGATGTCCACGCCGCCGTGCCGCTGGTCGAAGCCGATGGCGAGGTTCTCCACCGCGAGCACGGGCTGGCCGTCCCGGGGCAGCCGGCGGGCCCGGGCCCGCAGCCGCCGGGCCGCCTCCGCCAGGCCGGGCAGCTGTACGACCTCCCCGGTGCCGGGCTCCGGCGCCTCCAGCCGGTCGTCCTCGGGCGCCTCCACCTCCCGCGCCGACGGGGCCGCCCACGCGTCGGACACGCCCTCGGACAGGATGTTCAGCGACAGCACCGTGACCAGCATCAGCAGCCCGGGGAACACGGTCGCCCACCAGCCGCCGGTCAGCACCATGTTCTTGCCGTCCGCGATGACACTGCCCCAGGACGGGTCGGGCGGCCGGACACCCGCCCCGATGAAGGACAGCGACGCCTCGAAGACGACCGCCTCGGCGACCTGGACCGTGCAGAACACCAGCACCGGCGCGGCGCAGTTGATCGCGACGTGCTTCAGCACGATGTGCGGGGTCCGGGCGCCGATCACCCGTTCCGCCGTCACGTAGTCCTCGCCGTACTGGTCGAGGACGTTCGCCCGGACGACCCGTGCCACCGGCGGCGTGAACAGGAACGCGATCGCGCAGATCAGCACCGTGATGCCACCGCCGAACACCGCCACCAGCACGGCGGCCAGCGCGATGCCGGGGAACGCCATCACCACGTCCAGACAGCGCATCAGCGTCTCGTCGACCGCCTTGCGTGAAGTGGCCGCGATCGCCCCGAGCAGCGCGCCGACCACCAGCGCCAGACCGGTGGCGCCGAGCCCGATCGCGAGTGACCAGCGGGCCCCGTACATCAACCGGCTGAGGATGTCCCGGCCGAGGCTGTCCTGGCCCATCCAGTGCGCGGCGGACGGATGCCCGGTGCCGTCGACCGGCGGCTGCTGGTCGAGCGGGTCGTGCGGGGCGAGGAGCGGCGCGAGCAGCGCCATCAGGACGACGACCGCCAGGAAGCAGACGGCGATCTTCGACAGCAGCGGCAGCCTGCGCAGGCCGCGCAGCCGTACGCCGGGCCGGGACAGCGCCGTAGTGAGACTCTTGCGGGTCATCATGTGGTCGCATCCCTCAGTCGCGGGTTGACCAGCAGGTAGAGGACGTCGATGACGAGGTTCACGACGACGAACCCGGCCGCCGTGGTCAGGACGACACCCTGGACCACGGCCGGATCGCCGTTCTTCACGGCGTCGATCATCAGCTTGCCCATGCCCGGCAGCGAGAAGATCGTCTCGATGACGACCGCGCCGCCGAGGAGATAGCCGACGCGCAGCCCGAGCACGGTGAGCGGATTGATCAGGGCGTTCCGCAGCACGTTCCGCCCGACCACGACCCGGGGCGGCAGCCCGCTCCCGATCGCCGTCCGTACGTAGTCCTTGTCCAGTTCCTCCACCACCGCCGTCCGCACGATCCGGGTCAGCTGCGCCGCCACCGGCAGGGACAGGGCGAGGGCGGGGAGCGTCATGGTCTTCAGCCAGCCGGTGAAGGAGTCGGCCGGGTTGATGTAGCCGCCGGTGGGGAACCAGCCCAGGTCGACGGCCAGGTATTGGATCATCAGCAGCGCCAGCCAGAAGCCGGGCGCGGCGACGCCGGTCAGCGACACGACCCGGATGATCTGGTCGGGCAGCCGGTCCCGGTAGATCGCCGCGGTCACCCCGCCCACCAGGGAAAGCACGACCGCGATGCCCAGGCCCAGGAAGGTCAGCTGGAGGGTGAGCGGCAGCGCGGTGGTGACCTGGTCGATCACCGGCGCCCGGGTCAACGCGCTGGTGCCCATGTCGCCGTGCAGCACGTCGGCGACGAAGTCCACGTAGCGCACGGGCAGCGGGTCGAGCAGGCCGTGTTCCTCGCGGAAGTCGTGCAGCTGCTGGGGTGTCGGGTTGGCGCCCTGGAAGAACGCGGACGCCGGGTCGACGTCCGAGAACCGCATCACCAGGAACACGAACAGCACGATGCCGAGCATCAGCGGCACGAGCAGGGCGATGCGGCGGAGCAGGATCCGCAGAACAGCGGTCATACCGCTAGGCCCACTTGGCCTGGAGGAGGTTGATACCGGGGTACGGCTGTGGCCTTATCCCGCTGAGCCGCTCGGGGTTCCAGGCCGTCATCAGCTCGTTGTGGACGACCGGGTAGAGCACGGCCTGTTCGGCGACGACGTCGATGTAGTCCTGGACCATCGCCGTCTTCTTCGCGGCGTCGGGCTCCCGGGTGGCCCGGTCCATGTCCCTGAAGAGCGCCTTGGCGACGGAGTTGCCCGCCCAGCGCGTGTACTGCATCCACAGGTTCTCGGGCCCGTAGTTGTAATGCATGATCAGATCGGCGTCGAGACCGAACTGGTTGGGGTTGGAGGCGGCGGCGACCACTTGGTAGTCCTGCTTCTGGTCCATCTTGGTGAAGACGGCCGTGGTCTCCTGCGGTGACAGGGTCGTGCGGACACCGATCGCGTCCCAGGAGGACTTGACGGTCGGCAGGCAGTCCACGATCCAGCTCACGTTCACCGCGAGGATCTCGATGCTCAGCCCCTTGACCCCGGCCGCCTTGAGCAGCGCCTTCGCCTTGTCCGGGTCGTAGTCGTAGACCGTCTTGGCCCGGCGGTAGGACGGGTTGCTCTCGTCGAGGAAGGAGCTCGACGGCTTCCCGCGTCCCTTGAGCGCGACCTCCACCATCTTCTCGGTGTCGATGGCGTAGTGCAGGGCCTGGCGCACGCGTACGTCGTCGAAGGGCTTGTGCTTCGTGTTGAACATCAGGAACAGGTTGTTCATCCCGGCCCCGCCGGCGACCGTCAGACCGCCGCTCTCCAACTGCCCGATGTTGGCGTACGGGATGTTGTCCGCGATCTGCGCCCCCGCGCTCGACCCCGAGATCTTCGCGACGCGGGGCGCGGCGTCCACGATCGTCAGCCAGTTCATCTTCCGGAAGGCGGGCTTGCGGGGCCCGTTGTAGTCGGCGAACGCCTCGAAGGTCGTGTTCGACTTGGGGTGGTGAGCGGTCTGCCGATACGGCCCCGAGCCGATCGCCTTGCCCTTGATGGCCTCGTCCCAGCCGCCCGGCTGGGAGAACACGTGCTTCGGCATGATCTTGGCGAGCGTCAGCCGGGAGAGCCCGTCCGGGAACGGGAACTTCAGCACCAGCTCCACGTTCCGCGCGTCGATCTTCCGGACCTCTTTCAGCCAGCTCGCGAAGAAGCCCTTGGCGAGGGTCTGGGTGTTCGGGTCGAGGATCCGCTCGAAGACGAACACCACGTCGTCGGCGGTCACGGGCTTGCCGTCGTGGAACGTCGCACCGGCCCGCAGCGCGAACTTCCAGGACGTGCCGTCCGGGTCCTTCGGCACCTCGGTCGCCAGGGCCGCGTACGGCTCGCGGGAGATCGGATCGGTGTCCAGCAGACCCTCGTAGATGTGGTTGTTGGCGGCCATGCAGAACGCGGACGCCGTCTGGGTCGGGTCCCAGCTGCCGTCGTTGCCGTAGCCGATCACCGCGGTGAGCGTCCGGTCCGCGCCGTCGCCCCCGCCCGTCTCGTTGGTGGACTCCGGCCCCGACGAACAGGCCGACAACGACGCGGAGACGGCGGCGGCCGCGCCCAGCGCGCCGGTGTACTTCAGGAACGTCCGGCGGTGCGGCGCCGGTACGTCGTGGGTCACGTCGCGCACGGGTCCTCCAGAGATCTGGCAAGGCGTGAAGGGGGGAGATACGACGTCCTACGTCCTGGCGGTCAGCGTGACCATAGGAGGGGGCGTGGGGGCGGTCAAGGGGTCGCACACGAATGGCGTATCTGCCAGAGGTCGTACCAATGGCGTTTGGTTTCAGGTGACTTGACGGCCTATCAGGGGAGGTCGGGCGCCGGGTACCGCCAGAGGTGGGACGTGGGACGTCCGGGGCGCGTACGATGCGGCGCATGTCCGAGGAGCCCAGGACCAGCCGGATACAGCGCGAAGTCGTCCAGCTCATCCTCGACCGCAGACTCACCGCCGGCGCCCCGCTGCCCACCGAGGCCGAGCTGATGGAGGCCCTCGGTGTCAGCCGCAACTCCGTCCGCGAGGCCCTCAAGGCCCTCCAGGCCCTCGACATCGTCGAGATCAGACACGGCTACGGCACCTATGTCGGCAGGGCGTCCCTCACCCCGCTCGTCGACGGCCTGACCTTCCGGGCCCTGGCCCGGCACGACGACGACACCGGCGCCCTCGCCGAGATCCTCCAGGTCCGGGAGGTGCTGGAGGAGGGCCTGATCCGCCGGGTCGCCGCGACGCTCACCGAGGCGGAACTGGACAAGCTGGAGGGCGTGGTGACCCGTATGGAGTCCGCCGGCGCCACGGCCCGCATGGGCAGCACGTTCCCCGACCTCGACCGCGAGTTCCACGAGGCCCTGTACGCCTCCCTCGGCAACGCCCTCGTCCCCCAGCTCCTCGCCGCCTTCTGGACGGTCTTCCGACGGGTCTCCGGCGCCCGCGGCTGGACCGACGACCCCACCCCCGAGCTCACGGTCCGCCGCCACCGCGACATCGTCACGGCCCTGCGCGCCCGCGACGTGGAGGGCGCGCAGCGGGCGATGGCGGTCCACTTCCGGGGGATCGAGGCGCGGGCGGCGGAGGAGTCGCGGGGGGTGGGCTGATTTCGCTCCCGGGCGAGCGGGCGCGCAGCATGATGAGGGGCGTGACCGATCTGTGGAGTGAGAGTGACACCGGCGTCCTGAGACTGCCGTCCGGCCGGTTGGTGCGCGGGCGAGGCCTCCGCAACCCCTTGGACCCCAGCGCGCCCCTGCCCTCCCACGGCATCTACCTGCTCGGCAAGCAGCCGCCCGAGGTCCCCTGGGAGTCGGCCTGGATCCGCTGGCCCGACTTCCGCCTCCCGTCGGACCGGGCCGCCGCCCGCGTGGTGCTGGCCGACGCCTGGGAGCGGGCCGCCGGGGAGCGCGTGGAGATCGCGTGCGGCGGAGGCCGCGGCCGTACGGGCACGGCGCTGGCCTGCCTCGCCGTACTGGACGGGGTGCCGGGGGAGGAGGCGGTGGCGTATGTGCGGCGGCACTATGACCGGCATGCGGTGGAGACGCCGTGGCAGCGGCGGTATGTGAGGAGGTTCGGGCAGTGACGGCGGGTCGGGTCGGACCGGTCACAGAGTCAAGCTCAGGAGAAGGCGGTCTTCGCCAGGACCGAAATAGTCCCTGACGTGACCCGTCGCCCCTCTCCTCTCCGTGAACCCCAGGGACCGGTAGAGCCTGATCGCGGAGGCGTTGGCGGGTTCGACGGTCAGCAGAACCTCCCGGACCCTCAGGCTCCGCAGGTGGCACAGCGTTTCCCGCATCAGCTCGCGCCCCAGCCCCGTCCCACGCTGACGCGGGCCGACAGCCAGGGCGAGGACCCATCCCCTGCCTTCGCTCGCCAGGGCCAGGGCCAGGGCATACGCACAGATCCCTTCGCTGTCGTCCACGACGACGAGAGTGAATCCTGCGTCGAACAACTGGCGTAGGACGAAGAAGGGATAGGCGGCGTCCCCGAATACTTCCCTGTCCAGTCGCGCGATGTGCGGAAGATCCTCTTCAGCGGCGGTACGCAAGAGCACTCTGGATTCCATGTCTCCAACCGGCTGTCACGGGTCCGACACTTTAGCGCGTACGGACCGCGTCATCGCTACCTTGAAGCATGGGAATAGGCGTCGGCTCCGGTCCCAACCTCTATCCAGCGCTCGCCATGCTTCCCTGGTGTGATCGTGTCTCCCTGTTCGACGTAATGCTCTGCGGCCAGGTGCCCCCTTCGCTGCGGCTTTCATGGAACACTCCAGCGGATTCCGCATAGGAGCTGATCACTTCCCGGCGTACGACGTTGACTACGGGCATGCTGCTGGCCTGCGGGCGTCGCGAGGGCGGTCGGTGGCCGTCTTGACGGTCGCCTGTCCCTATAGTTCCCTTGCCGTGCGGGTGGGTTGGCGTACTGGGGCTGCGTTGCGCTGATACGAGGGGGGCTCATGGCACAGGTGGTCCGTGCGTACGGAAATCCCAGCCGCCTCGAGGAATACCTGCCGGACCGTGACGAGCCGGTCGACCGATGGTTCACCGCTTCCAACAGTGGGAACGCCCGTGTGATCGCCAGAACGATAATCGATCTCGCCCCGGCCGCACCTTCGGTGGTGATCGACCCCTTCTGCGGTGCGGGAAGTTCCGCCACGGCGGCCCGATTGCTCGGTATTCGATTCGCAGGTGCGGAGATCGACCCGGTGCTCGCCTGCGTCAGCCTCGCGAAAACCCGGTGCGGGCCCTCCCATGGCGCCGATCTTCCCCGGCCGCCCGATAAGCACGACGAGCCGCAGCTCCGCTGTCTCCGGCTGCTCCGGGAGTTACAGAAGGAAGAGGGAGGCGGAGAACTGAGCGAGGATCAACTCCTGGCCGACCTCGCCCGCGCCCCGGCGCCGGTTCCCGGCAGCACAGTGGTCTGCGGGGATTCCACCGACCCGGCGAACTGGGCGGACCTGAAGCTTCCCGAAGCGGAGGCGGTGATGTTCACCTCGCCGCCGTTCTACGGCGACTGGCACGGCCCCGATGTGCCGCCGCCCTTGCGCGCCGAGGCGTCCGACATCGTCTCGACGGCGACGAACCGGGGACGCCCCGACGCCCGGAACGGCCCGCGCCGAGGCTACTGCGACCTCGTCGTCGGTGCTCTCCAGGCCATGGAATCGGTCGCGGTGCACGGGACCGCCGTCGTCGAACACGAGCCCGGCGACGACGGCACCGGAAACAGGCTGGCCGTCCTGTCCGAGCGTATCCGGGACGAGACGACGGCCGACGTGGTCGAGATCCTGACGACCGGCGACTTCTCCGGAACCGGCACCCTCTCCCTCGTGGTCTGCCGGTTCTGACGATGAGTTCGCACACGCCACGCAATCTCACGGAATTCGAGCTCATGGCTCAGGTCTCCCGCCTCGACCTCGCCGACGGGCACGCGAACCACACGCTGCATCCGGGAACGCTGAGCGCCCTGGAGGGCGCCTTCGCGGCGGCTCTGAAGGAAGAGCGGCACGGTCTGGTGCACCGCGTCGAGCGTGAATTCCTGTCAGCGCTCGGAAAACACACCGGCCAGCGGTATGAGGCCCACTCGTCACACATCGTCTATTCCGCCTCCGTCGGTGTCGACATCATGGCCAAGTACCTTTCCGTCCGGCGCTACCGGACCGGAATGATCACGCCGACCTTCGACAATCTCCCGGCCCTCATGGCCATGACCGGTGTCGAACTGGTCGCCGTACCCGAGAAACGGGTGATGCCGGAACCCGATCTCGACGAGCTGGACCGGCTGGGTCTCGACGCCCTCTTTCTCGTCATGCCGAACAACCCGACGGGTACGGCCATGGACAGCGCCGCTGTGCGTCGCCTTCTGGAGTGGGGCGCCGAGCGTCGCGTCCTGATCGTCGTGGACGCCTCGTTCCGTCTGCTGGAACCCACGGCCTGTGTCGACCTGATCGCCCTGGCGGAGGAGGCGGGCGCGGACGTGGTCACCGTCGACGACACGGGCAAGACCGTGTCCCTCCAGGACACCAAGGCCAGCGTGCTGTCCGTCACCCACCGGCTGCGGGAACCCGTTTCGGAGGTCGTCAGCCACTGTCTGCTCAATGTGTCCTGCCTCGACCTCCGCCTGCTGACCACCATCCTGACCATGCCGCCCGACTGCGACGAGATACGGCGTGCCCGTACCCTCGCCCGCCGCAACCGCGCCGTCCTGCGCGAGCTGCTGGCGGAATGCGGCCGGACCGGATGCCTGCCGGGCACCTCGCCGGGCCGGGACTCCGCGCTCAGCGTCGAATGGCTGCGCATCGGGCCCGACCGGGACCGGGTGCTGGGCCGGTGCCGTGACCAGGGGCTTCAAGTACTGCCCGGGCAGCCCTTCTTCTGGTCTACGGACGGCGCCGGGAATCCGCCCACCGGAGAGTGGGTGCGCCTGGCGCTGCTGCGTGATCCCGAGGAGTTCCAGCGCGGCGCCGACATCTTCGTCTCGGCCCTGCGGACCGGCCCGTAGGCCCCGCGAGGACGCTGCCCCTGACCACCCCTTGATCCCGAGGAATCCATGCCTGAGCCAGAGATCCTCATCACGGGCACCGACCTCGTGCCCGATCCGGCCGTGGAGTACGTGAGGGCACGCGCCTACACGCCTCGCCGGGTCAGGCGGGACGACCTCTCCGAGGGTGAGCTGATCGCGGCTCTGGACGGGGCCGCCGGCTATCTGATCGGGGGCTGTGAGACGCCCACGGACAAGGTCTTCGAGTCGTCCGCCCGGTTGCGGGCGGTGGCCTTCGTCGGTACCGACTTCCGGCTCTATGTGCCGGGATGGCGTCGGGCCCGGGCGCTGGGTATGGAGGTGGTGGGCACCCCGGGAGCCAACTCGCAGTCCGTGGCCGAGTTCACGCTGCTTCTGATGCTGACGCTGTCACGCTCGTTCGCCTCCGTGGCCGCCGCGGCGGAACAGAGCCACAGCGCCCCGGCCCCGGTCGGCCGCACCCTGGCCGGGAAGCGTCTCGGTGTCATCGGGCTCGGCAGGATCGGGAGGGAGGTGGCCCGGATCGCCCGCCTCGGCCTCGGCATGGAGGTGAGCTACACCGCGCCGCGCCGGGCCACGGAGACCGAGGCGGAACTCGGGATACGGCACTGCCCGAAGTCGCAGCTGCTGCGGTCGAGCGACATCGTGTCGCTGCACCGCCCCGGTCCCGCACCCGGCGAGGGTCCCGAACTCTCGGCACACGAGTTGGCCCTGATGCGGCCCGGCGCCCTGCTCGTGAACACGGTCCACCCGGATCTGGTCGACCTGCCGGCCCTCCTGGCCGCCGTGGCGGACAAGGACCTGCGCTGCGCCTTCGACGGCCAGGGCGACGGGCCCGCGTGGGAGGCCCTGACGGCGCTCGGGACCGATCGCTTCCTGGCCGTACCGACCATGGCCTACAACACGGCGGACGCCAACGAGGCGGCGAGCATGGCAGCGGCCCGGGCGGTGTGCGACATCCTGGACGGACGCCGGGCGGCGGAAGGAGCGCGCGCCGGTGAACCCGAATGACCCGCCGGGCACGCCGAAGCCCCGGAGACTGCTCATCGCCACCGCTGTGGCCCACCTGCCCCGCTCACCCGCCGGTGACCGGCCGGGCCTCGTCAGCGCACGGCAGAAGATCATCGACCTCTTCACCACACGCCTCGGCTACACACACGTCAGCGACCTCGGGCTCGACCCCGACCGGAACGCCCTCCTGGACCAGTTGGAGCGGTTCGCCACGGCCCCGGACCGGCGTCCCGACGACATCGTCGCCGTCTATCTCGCAGGGCACGGCCAACTCCTCGGCTCCTCGCCACGCCGGCACATGTTCTTCCCCGCGGACTGCGACCTCGCCAGACCCAAACAGGCTCTGCCGACCTCCCAGATCGCCTCGGTGCTGCTCGACGACACGGACATCAAGCAACTGCTCTTCCTGCTCGACACCTGTCACGCGGGGCAGGGCACGGGCGATGCCGTGGCCGCGGCCGTGGAGAGCCTGCGCCGCAGCCCGGACAACGACACCGCGGGGATCGCTTTCGTCGCCTCCGCGCAGCCGGCCCAGTCCGCGCTGGTCGAAGCGTTCCCCGAGTTGCTCACCGCGGCAGTGGACAGCCTTGCCACGGCGGGTGAGAAGCCCGAGCACCTCAGTCTGGGCTCGCTCGTCGCCCACATGAACGCGAACATCAAACGGCCACCCACCCAGAGCATCGAGTGGCACGCCGCCAAGATGCTCGGTGACGTGCCCGCCTTCTTCCCGAATCCCCGGCGGCACAGCCGCACGTTCGAAGCGGATCTGGCGATGCAGCAGGCGATCGAATGGCAGGCCCAGGCAGTGCGCCGGGAAACGGAGCTGGCGCGGCGCATGCTGGTCCGTGCCAAGGCCTCCTTCGGAGACGAGGGAGGCTGGTGGTTCACGGGCCGACGGCGAACGCTCACCGAACTCACCGACTGGTTGCGGGACCCCGATGTGCTGCGGCCGGCGGTGGTCGTGACCGGTGGGCCCGGCTCCGGCAAGACAGCGGTCCTCGGCCTCATCGCGGCGCTCACGAACACGGAACGCCACCACAGTGTGCCCGTCCACCTCCTCGAACTGCCGGAACGAGCCGTGCCCCGCCCCGGCTCCGTCGACGTCGTCATCTACGCCCAGGCCCTGACCGACGAGGACATCCTCAACGGGCTCGCGGCCGCGGCACGGGTCAGGGCCCCCACCGTGGGCACCCTGCTGGACGCACTGGCAGCGCGGGACCGGCCCTTCACGGCGATCATCGACGCCCTCGACGAAGCGGCCTCGCCGGACACGCTGACCACACAACTGATCCAGCCGCTCATCCGGTTCAGCAACGGAAACCTGCGGCTGCTCCTCGGCACGCGCCCCCATCTGCTCCGGCATCTGCAGACGGACGTCGAGATCGTCGATCTCGACAACGACACCTACGCCGACCGCGCGGCGCTCACCGCCTACGCCAGGCGCGGACTCACCGAGTCCCAGCCGGACAGCCCCTATGCCACCGCCCCACCCTCCCTGGTGATCCAGGTCGCCCGCGCCGTGGCCGACGCGGCGTTCCCCAGCTTCCTGGTGGCACGCATCGTCTCGGGGACACTCGCCGTACAGGACGTCCTCGCCGACCCCCAGGACCCGGAGTGGTCCCGGGCGCTGCCGCGCACCGCCGACTCGGCCATGGCACAGGACCTGGACGAGCGCCTCGGCCCGGAGGCGGAGCGTGCCCGGGACCTCCTGCGGCCCCTCGCCTACGCCGAGGGGCAGGGCCTGCCATGGGAGGACGTCTGGGGAGCGCTGGCCTCACGCCTGTCCGGGCACAGCTACAACGACGAGGATCTGCTGTGGCTGCAGCGCTCCACGGGCCGCTACGTGGTGGAGGCGACCGAGTCCGGGCACTCGGCCTACCGCCTCTACCACCAGGCCCTGGCCGAGCATCTGCGACGGGACGCCGACGCACGCGAGGCCCAGCGGGCGTATGTCGAGGTGCTCACGCGTCTGGTGCCGCGCAGTCCCTACCGGACCCTCGACTGGCCCCGTGCGCATCCGTACACGCTGAGCCACCTCGCCACCCACGCGTCCATCTCGGGCGAGCTGGACGAACTCATGGCCGACCCCGAGTTCCTCGTCCATGCCGAGCCGACACCCCTGCTGCCCGCGTTGGAGAGGCTGACGACGGAATCCGCGCTCCGGCTGGCCGACCTCTACCGCACCTCCGCCGGCGACCATCGTCGCGCCAGTCCGCAGATCCGCCGGGAACTCCTGGCGATCGACGCGCTGCGCTTCAAGGACCGGGACCTCGCCCGCCGGCTCAGCCGGAGTACCGCCTGGCGGCCGGTGTGGGCCACCGACAGTCAGATCACCCGCGACTCGCAGGAACGGACCGGAGCGGTCAACGGGGTCGCCTGCGGCGAAGCCGACGGCGCTCCCGTCGCCGTCAGCGGCGGCACCGACGGCCTGGTGCGGGTGTGGGATCTGCGTACCGGTGAGCTGCGTTCCGTCCTATCCGGCCATCAGGGAGCCATCAACGCCGTCGCCTGCACCCACGTGGAGGGCACCTCCGTCGCACTGACCGGGGGCGACGACTACACCGTGCGGGTATGGGACCTGTCGACGGGGGAGAGCCTCGCGGTACTCAGCGGCCAGGGCGGTGCGGTCAACGGACTGGCGTGCACGACCGTGAACCGGGTACCGGTCGCGGTCGTCGGCGGCGGCGACGCGGCGGTACGGCTGTGGGATCTCACCACGGGGGATCAACTGGCCTCGCTCGTGGGCCATCCGGGAGCCGTGAACGGAGTCACCTGCGCCACGGTGGACGACGTACCCCACGCGGTCAGTGTGGGAGCCGACGGTTCCGTGCGCATGTGGGATCTGCAGGACCGCGTCGAACGCTCGGTGTTCCACGGCCACACCAGTTGGGTCTGGGCCGTGTCGTCCACCCGCGTCGACGGCGTGCCCGTGGCGGTGTCGGGCGGTGGCGGCGACGGGCACCTGTGCGTGTGGGACCTCGACCGGCGTGCGGAGCTGTCGACGCTCAGCGGTGACACCGGCTGGGTCAACGGAGTGGCCTGTGTGATCGCCGACGGCCGGCCGCTCGCGGTCGTCGGCGGCGGCGACTACACCGTCCGGGTCTGGGACCTGGCGTCGGGCACACCGAGTGCCGTGCTGGAAGGGCACGCAGGAGCCGTCAACGCGGTCGCGGCAGCGGTGATCGACGGTGTGCCCATGGCGGTGACCGGCGGAGCCGACGGCTCGGTCCAGGTCTGGGACGTCCGGGCGGGCACCCAGCGATGGGTGAGGGAACAGGATGCCGATGAAGCGGAAGAAGCCGTACCCGTCGAAGACCCGGGGCCGGGATCGACGTCGTCCTCCGGAGGGTTCCGCGGGCACACGGGCTGGCTGTGGTCCGTGGCCCACGCGGTGGTGGACGGCTCGTCGGTCGCGCTCACCGTGGGCGGCGACGGAGACGGGGCGGTCCGCATGTGGGACGCGCGGTCAGGAGCGCAGAAAGCGGTGCTGACCGGGCACACCGGGGCGGTCAACGCCGTGGCCTGCGCGATGATCGACGGGGCCCCCGCAGCCGTGGTGGGAGGCGGGGGAGACTACGCGCTGCACCTCTGGGACCTCACGGACCGTCGGCACGAGACGGCGCTGCACGGACACGAGGACTGGATCTGGGGCCTGGACACCACCACGGCCGAGGGCCGCCCGATCGCCGTGACCGGCGACGCCTCCGGGGTCATCCGCGCCTGGGATCTGAGATCGAGGGAACAACTCGTCTCCGCCACCGCCCACTCCGGAGTCGTCAACGCAGTCGTCTGCACCCGACTCGACGGCCGCCACGTATGCGTCACCGTCGGTGACGACGGTCTGCTGTGCACCTGGGACCTGTTCACCGGACGTCGACTCTCCTCACTTCAGGCCCATTCCGGCGTGGCTCGCGGAGTCGCCTGCACGCGGGTGGACGACCGGGAGCTCGCGGTCACCGTCGGCGACGACGGAGCCATGCGGGTGTGGGACCTGCGGACCAGCGAGGAGGTCTCCGTCTTCGCCGGACACACCGGCGTGGTGAACGCCGTGGTGGCTCGGCGGGTCGACGGAGTCCCGGTCGCCGTGACCGTGGGCGACGACTACACGGTGCGTGCGTGGGACCTGCGCCGGAGAGCGGCACTGCTGTGCTGGGCCACGCCCTACCCCGCACGGGCCGTCTCACTGACCAAGGACGGGGACTTCGTCGTCGGCACGGGCCACGAGGTCCTCGCATTCGAGTTGGGCACCAGTCTGTTCGCTCGCCGCTAGTCGGCAAGTCTCCTGTCGGGGAGGACGGCATGGCGCGCATCGTCTGCGTGCACGGAGTGGGGAAACAGCAGGCCGGCGAACAGACCTTGCTGGGCCAGTGGGTTCCGGCGCTGCGCGACGGACTGACCCGGGCCGGTGGGAGGGCCCGCGTCGCGGACACGGAGGTGGCGATGGCCTTCTACGGAGACCTTTTCCTGCCGCCCGGGCAACGGCTGGACGGGGACGAGCCCCACCTGGGCTGGTGGGACGTGTCCCCGGGCTGGGAGACGGAGCTCCTGATGCAGTGGTGGAGCCATGCCGCGGCGGCCGAACCACAGATCGTCGCTCCGGACGCCCAGAACCTCTTGTCCGGCACAAGCCGCACCGTGCAGGCCGCGCTGCTCGCCCTGTCTCAGTCCAGGTTCTTCGCCGGACTCGCCGAGAAGGCCCTGATCTCCGACCTGAAGCAGACTCACCGCTACCTCACCGATCTCGAACTGCGCACCCGCGCGCGGGATCGCGTACGAGCGCTCATCGGCCCCGACACCAGTGTCGTCGTGGCGCATTCCCTCGGCAGTGTCGTGGCCTACGAGGCGCTGTGCGCGCAGGCGGGGCACTCGGTCCGGTCCTTTGTCACCCTGGGTTCGCCGCTCGGCATACGCAATCTGATATTCGACCGCATGGATCCCGTGCCCGTGAGCGGCATCGGGGCGTGGCCAGGGCCCTTCTCGACGACCTGGACGAACGTCGCCGACGCGCGGGATGTCGTCGCGCTCGTGAAGGATCTCCGGCCGTGCTTCGGCCCGCGCATCGTCTGCCACCTCGTCGCCAACGGGTCCCAGGCTCACGACGCTACCCACTACCTCACGAAAGAGGTCACAGGAGCCGCACTCGCCATCGGGCTCGGCTGACAGCCGAGCCTCTCCTTCGGCCACGGCACCTCATACCTTGGTCGCCCCGCCGTAGACCGACGGCCGACAGCGGACCCGGCGCCCGCGTCGGCACAGTGAACGGCATGGAAGAGACCAAGGGGATCAAGCAGGCACAGGGGATCAGCCGGGCCCGGTTCCTGGCCGGGGCGGCTGCGGTGGGGGTCGCCGGAGCGGTGGGCCCGGCCGGGCAGGGCCTGGCGGCGGAAGCCGGGCATGGAGGCCGGGGGCTGCGCCGGCACGGCGTGGTCTACACGGTCGGGGCGGGGGAGACCCCGGGCACCGCGTGGAGTGCGCGGCGGATGCGGGCGGATGTGCGCGCCATCCGGGACGACCTGCACGCCGACACCATCGACGTCACGGGGGACGGCGTCGAACGGCTCACCGCCACCGCCGCCGAGGCCGCCGAACGAGGGCTGCACATCTGGCTGCAGCCGACCCTCGGCGACGCCCCGCAGCGGGACATCCTGGAACACCTCGCCGAGACCGGCCGGTTCGCGGAGCGGCTGCGACGGCAGGGCGCGAGCGTCGACCTCAGCGTCGGCTGCGAGTTCTGGCTGTTCGTCCCCGGCATCCTGCCGGGCGAGACGGTCCTGGAACGCATCAGGCACCTCCAGAACGGCACGGTCGACTGGCCGCGGGCGCTGCGCCGCCTCGCCGAGTTCACCGCGAAGGCCGCCAAGGTCGGCCGCTCCGTCTTCCACGGCAACCTCAGCTACGCCGCCGCCCAGAGCATCGACGACCCGGACTGGGGCCTCTTCGACATCGTCGGCATCGACTACTACTCGTACTTCGAGAAGCGGTCCGACCACGTCCGGGAGCTGAAGCGCTACCTGCGCTGGGGCAAGCCGCTCGCCATCACCGAGTTCGGCACATGCGCGTACGCCGGCGCCCCCGAGACGGGCGGCATGGGCTGGGACATCGTCGACTACGACAAGGAGCCGCCGGAGATCAAGGGGGACCCGGTACGCAGCGAGCGCGTCCAGGCGGACTACGTGGGCGAGCTGCTGGACGTCTTCGACTCGATGGGCCTGTACGCGGCGATGACCTTCGAGTTCCTCAGCCCCGACGCCCCGCACCGCCCGGACGAGCCCCGGCTCGACCTCGACATCGCGACGTACGCCATCACCAAGGTGATCCAGGACCGTCCCGGCGACCCCGCCTCCGGCTGGCACTGGGAGCCCAAGGAGGCGTTCCACGCGGTGGCCCGCCGCTACGCCCGACGGGCGCGGTCCTCGTCGCCGGGGCACCATGGCTGAGGAGGTGCGTCCATGGAATGGACCCTTGAGGTGATCACCGTTCCGGTCGCCGACGTGGACCGGGCCAAGGCCTTCTACGTGGACCGATGCGGTTTCCGCGCCGAGATCGACGCGTCGTTCTTCGAGGGCGTGGGCCGCTTCGTCCAGCTCACGCCCCCCGGCTCCCGCTGCTCCGTCGTGCTGGAGTCCGGCATGCCGGACGCACCGGGGCAGCCGCCCATGGCCCCGGGGTCGCTGCGGGGCCTCCAGCTCTGCGTCACGGACATCGAGAAGGCCAGGGCGGAGCTGGTGGGACGCGGGGTGGACGTATCACCGGTCCTGCACGTGAGCGCGTCCGGCTGGGCGGAGGGCCGGGGCGAGGAGGGCTGGAACTCCTTCCTCTTCTTCCAGGACCCCGACGGCAACGGCTGGGCCGTCCAGGAGGCCCCGGCACCCCTCGCCCAGCGCTGACCTAGGCGCAGTAGATGTCCCGGTCCGGGCGCTCGCCCGTAGCCAGGAACCGGGAGACGGTCCGGTCGCCGCAGGCGTTGCCGTTGGCGAGGTAGGCGCCGTGGCCCGTGGAGTTCACCGTCACCATGACGGCCCGGTCGCCGAAGGCACGCCGCAGCTCACGGGCCCCGCTCAGCGGACTGGCGACGTCCCGCTCGTTCTGGACCAGCAGGATGTTGGACGGCCCGCGGTCGGTGATCCGGACCGCGGGCTCCCGCGGCGCGTACGGCCAGCCGGCACACAGCATCGGGCCGCGCGGCATGCCCGCCGTCAGCGGGAACGCGGCACGGCTTTCGTCGACGCCCTTCTGGTACTGGGCGGCGGTCTTGGGCCACGCGACGTTGTTGCAGAGGATCCCGGCGCCGACCGCGGCCGCGTTCTGCATCATCGCCTCGTCCGGGGCCTCGGGCACGGGCGGCACGGTGCCCTTGCGGGCGGCGAGGATCATCTTCGCCAGCGCGGGGTAGTCGTCGGGGTCGTACAGGCTGCTCAGCATGGTCTGGCGCAGGACGTTGCCGTTCAGCTCCGCCGGGTCGGCGCCGGGCCAGGGGAGGGGCGCGCGGTCGAGCCGTTCGGCGAGGCGCAGGAAGAGGGGCCGTACGTCGGCGGTCGTGCGGGCCAACCGGTACGGATTCCCGGGCCGGGACGCCCACTTGGCGAACTCCGGGAAGTTGTCCTCCACACCGGTCTCGAACGCGGCGAGCCAGGCGCGTCCGACCCGGGTGGGGTCGGGGTTGTTGTTGCTGTCCAGCACGATGCGGTCGGTGCGGTGCGGGAACAGCTGGCTGTAGACGGAGCCGACGTACGTGCCGTACGAGTCGCCCCACGCGGAGATCCGGCTCTCGCCCAGCGCGGCCCGGACCCGGTCGAGGTCGCGGGCATCGTTGGCGGTGCTGAGGTGCCGTATCAGCTCACCGCCGTTACGGGCACACGCGTCGGCGATACGCCGGGCGGTGGTCATGGCCTCGGTGACAGAGCCGTCCGGGGCGGGCCAGGGCAGCTTGGCGAGGGCCAGGTCCTTGCTCTCGAGCCCACACGCGGTGCTACTGGACGGCGCCATCCCGCGAGGCGCGAACCCGATCAGGTCGTAGACGTCCCGCACGCTTTGCGGCAGCTTCTGCCCCTTGCCCGACGGATCATCGAGACTGACTCCACCGGGCCCGCCGGGGATGAGTAACAGTGCGCCACGGCGAGCGGAGGGTTTCTCACTGGGGATACGGGAGACGGCGATCTGGATTCTCGGTCCGTCGGGGTCGGCGTAGTCCATGGGTACGGCGACGGTGGCGCACTGCTGACGGGGGTCGAGGTCGGGGCCGTCGCACTTGGTCCACTTGAGGGGCTCGCGGCCGCCGGCGCTGGTGGCGGCGGACGCGGGCAGTGAGACGGTGAGTCCGAGCAGGACGGCAGAGGCCGCGAGCAGTGAGGCGTTGCGCTTGAGCTGCTTCATGGGACGAGCCTGGCGGTTCTTCGACCTGCCCCCTATCCGGCTAACTGCCGGATGGCTCCTGAGGTTTACCCCCGGGTTCGTTCCTCCGCTGTCGGGGCCGCCCGCTTCCTGGCCAGTGTCGTGATTCCGTGAGCCGAGTAAAGGGCGCTGCGCGTCGGCTTCGCCGATCGGCCTCCGGCCGACCCTTGACACGGCTCACGGAATCACGGGAGAGAAGCGAGCGAGCGGCCCGGAAACGCGGGGTGGCAGAGGTCTGACGGCGGTCTTCGGCCCGTTGCGTTGCCGGTCGGCGTGGACGGACGCGGCCGCGCCTCGCAGGCACGCCGGGTGGTCGCGGCGGCTGACGGTGTGTTCGAGTGGAGCGTTTGGGCCGGGGGTGGCCTAGTGGATGGGGTCGGGGGTGGCCTGGTTGCTCCAGTGGCGGTCACGTGGGGAGGCGGAGCATGAAGACGTCGATCGGGTCCTGGGTCTCGACCGTGAAGCCGTGGCGTTCGTAGAGGCGGCGGGCCGGGCTGCCCTGGAGGACGTTCAGGCGTACGGGTTCGGCGGCGGTGTCGGTTCGGGCCAGCAGGGTTCGGAGGACTGCCGTACCCAGGCCCCGGCCCTGGAGGCCGGGATCGAGGTAGAAGTGCTCCAGCCAGGTGCCGTCCTCGGCCGGGCGCAGTGTGACGCTGCCCGCGAACGTGCCGTCGGCCTCTATGACCGAGGTGTGCTGCGGGGCGAAGCCGTCGCGCAGCCGCTGCCTGACCCGGTGTTCGTCGTAGCGGCCCAGCCGTTCCAGGTCCGGGCGCATCACGATCGCCCGCAGTTCCGCGATCGGTTCGACGTCCGTTGGTGCGGCGGGGCGCAGGGTCCAGTGCACGGCCGGATTGTTTCAGTGGCGGCGGCGGTGGTGACCTATGAACGCGCCCCAGGCATCGGCCCCGACCAGGACTACAGGGCTGTCGGCCAGTTTGCTGTCTCGGACGGGGACCGTGCCGGGGATTCCGTCGGCGACCTCGACGCAGTTGCCGCCATTGCCGTCGCTGTAGCTGCTCTTGCGCCAGTGGGCGAACTCCACCCAGGCGTCGGCCCCGACCAGGACCACAGGGCCGTCGGCCAGTTTGCTGTCGCGGACAGGGACGGTGCCGGGGATCCCGTCGGCGACCTCGACGCAGTCGCCGCCGTTGCCGTCGCTGTAGCTGCTCCTGCGCCAGTGTGCGGTGGTCAGGTCGTACTCGCGCATCGTCTGAAGTCCTCCGCCGCCGATTCGACCAGGTCCAGGGACGCCTCAGGCGACAGCGCAGCGGCCCTGAGCAGATCGTATGCCGACTGTGCGCGCTTCACCACGGCCGGATCGTCCAGCAGGTTCCCCGAATACACGGCTTCTGTATAGGCCGTCGGCGGTGCGTCCTCGAACTCCATGAGCTTCAGCGACCCGGTCATCACGGAGTACGCCCCAGCCGTGTACGGCAGCACCTGCACCATCACCGTCCGCTCTCGCGCCAGTGCCACCACGTGCTCCAGCTGTTCCGCCATGACGGCCGGTCCGCCGACCGGGATGCGCAGCACGTTCTCATGGAGGATTGCCCAATACACGGGGCGTGTAGCGTCCTTGAGGATCTGCGCGCGTTCCATTCGGCCCGACACCTTCTCGTCGATGGACTCGTCCGGCGCGAAGGGGTTCATCGCCAGCGTGACCGCCCTTGCGTAGGCCGGTGTTTGCAGCAGTCCCGGCACCAGCGCGGGCGCGAACTCGCAGATCTTCGTAGCTTGCGCCTCCAGCTCCGCCACCCTCGCGAAATATTCCGCATACCGCTTATCGTCAATCAGCTTCCTGCACAACCGCTCGAAAATACCGTCGGTTTGCAGCACCCCGTCGATCCGCTGGGCCACATCCAACTGTGGCTTGCGAATGGCCTGTTCGAACTGGCCGATGTATCCGCCGGAGACGAAAACCCGTAGCCCCAGCTCCGCCTGGGTGATGCCCGCGTCCTCCCTCCGTCGCTTGAGCTCCGTGCCGAAGAACTCCCACGCCGCCTGCCGAGAACCGTTGGCCATTACCGAACCCCTTTGTGCTGCCCCGCAGTTGTAGGGCACAGACCCCTCCCGAGTGTAGGTGCGGAGCGTCATCGTGGGGATGCGAAGAGTGAAACCGCAAAAGGAAGGGGAGCACGGTGGAGGCACGACACTCGGCGCACTGCGTCGGAGAAGCGGAGGACGCGGTGAAAGAATTGCGGGCAGAACTCGCGAAGGCGGGAATTACCCTGCCGTCACTGGGCCTGGACCCGGTGAGTCTTGCGCGGGAAGCACCCTGTCCGCTCGTGGAATTGGGCCGATGTTCCGTGGAGACCGCCCGGCGGCTCGCGGCGGTGCTGCGATGAACCCCCCGGTCGGCGCGTACGTCGTGGACACCCGCAGCGGACGCATCGGCATCGTCATGGGGCATGAGGGGCCCTACGTGCAGCTGCGGCCGTACGGGGGCGGGAGGGAATGGGACGTGGACCCCGGCGCCGTCCGGCACGCCACCCCGGCCGAGCGGCTGAGCGCGGCGACGGCGTATGCCAACGCCCGCAGCAGGGGCGAGGTCCCTTGACCCGGGCGACCGGGTGACCCTGCGAGAATGACGGCATGAGCCTGTTCCGCGACGACGGCATCGTGCTGCGCACCCAGAAGCTGGGTGAGGCGGACCGGATCATCACGCTGCTCACACGCGGTCACGGACGGGTACGGGCCGTGGCGCGGGGCGTGCGCCGGACGAAGTCGAAGTTCGGTGCGCGCCTCGAACCCTTCTCGCACGTCGACGTGCAGTTCTTCGCGAAGGGGAGCGAGCTGATCGGGCGCGGGCTCCCGTTGTGTACGCAGAGTGAGACCATCGCGCCGTACGGCGGCGGGATCGTCACCGACTACGCGCGGTACACGGCCGGGACGGTCATGCTGGAGACGGCGGAGCGGTTCACCGATCATGAGGGCGAGCCGGCCGTGCAGCAGTATCTGCTGCTCGTCGGCGGGCTGCGGACCCTCGCCCGGGGAGAGCACGCCCCGCACCTCGTGCTCGACGCCTTCCTGCTGCGCTCCCTCGCCGTCAACGGCTACGCCCCGAGCTTCACGGACTGCGCGAAGTGCGGAATGCCCGGGCCCAACCGGTTCTTCTCGGTCGCCTCGGGCGGTTCCGTCTGCGTGGACTGCCGGGTGCCCGGCAGCGTCGTACCCTCGCCTCAGGCCCTCGAACTCCTCGCCGCGCTGCTTACGGGAGACTGGGAGACCGCGGACGCGTGCGAGGCGCGGTACGTCCGCGAGGGCAGCGGGCTGGTGTCCGCGTATCTGCACTGGCACATGGAACGCGGGCTGCGTTCCCTGCGGTACGTGGAGAAGTAGCGCAGCCGAGAAACACGGCAGCACAGAAGCAAGCGAGCACGAGGAGCGAGAGACACATGGCCGTACGCGGGATCCTGGGGCGGCAGCGCCGGGAGTACAGGACGCCGGAGCAGCACCCCTCCGGCGCACGGCCGCCGAAGCTCGGAGAGCTCGTACCGAAGCATGTGGCGATCGTCATGGACGGCAACGGCCGCTGGGCCAAGGACCGGGGCCTGCCGCGTACCGAGGGTCACAAGGTCGGCGCGGAGCGGGTGCTCGACGTGCTCCAGGGCGCCATCGAGATGGGCGTCGGCGCGATCTCCCTGTACGCCTTCTCCACCGAGAACTGGAAGCGGTCCCCGGACGAGGTGCGCTTCCTGATGAACTTCAACCGCGACTTCATCCGCAAGACCCGCGACCAGCTCGACGAGCTGGGCATCCGGGTGCGCTGGGTGGGCCGGATGCCGAAGCTGTGGCGTTCCGTGGCCAAGGAGCTGCAGATCGCCCAGGAGCAGACCAAGAACAACGACAAGCTGACGCTGTACTTCTGCATGAACTACGGCGGCCGGGCCGAGATCGCCGACGCCGCGCAGGCGCTCGCCGAGGACGTGAAGAGCGGGAAGCTCGACCCGTCCAAGGTCAACGAGAAGACCTTCTCGAAGTACATGTACTACCCGGACATGCCGGACGTGGACCTGTTCCTGCGCCCCAGCGGTGAGCAGCGCACCTCCAACTATCTGATCTGGCAGAGCGCCTACGCCGAGATGGTCTTCCAGGACGTGCTGTGGCCGGACTTCGACCGGCGCGACCTGTGGCGGGCGTGCCTGGAGTTCGCCTCCCGCGACCGGCGCTTCGGCGGGGCCATCCCGAACGAGGAGCTGCTGGCCATGGAGGGCAAGCAGGAGTAGGGCCGATCGGCCCGGCCGTCTCTCCGGTGGCAGCCGGGCCCCAGCGGCGGTGTGCTGGTGGCATGGGTTCGACGGCCGTCAGCGCACCCCCGCAGACCTCGAAGCGGGCCGGGGCCTTCGTCGCGGCCTCGCTAGCCCTGTTCTGCATCCAGCTGGACTTCTTCGCGCTCAATCTGGCCATCCCCGGCATCTCCGCCGAGCTGGACACGACGGTCTCCGCGGCCCAGTGGACGCTGTCCGCCTACATGCTCGCCGTCGGCTGTCTCTTCATCGTCGGCGGGCGGCTCGGCGATCTGCTCGGGCGCCGTCCGATCCTGCTGATCGGGATCGGCCTGTTCGCCGCCGCCTCCGTGGGCTGTGCTCTCGCGCCCACCCTGAGCGTCCTCGTCGTGTGCCGGGTGGTGCAGGGCGCGGGCGCGGCGCTGATCTTCCCCGTGTCGGTCTCCGTGATCAGCAACGCCTTTCCCGAGGAGACCCGGGCCCGGGCGCTCGGCGCGGTGTTCGGCATCGCCAACGTCGGCACCGCCCTCGGGCCGTTCGTGGGCGGTGGCTTCACCGACGGTCCCGGCTGGCGCTGGATCTTCTGGCTGCTGGCTCCGCTCAGCGCCCTCTCCCTGCTGATCGCCCTGTGGTGCGTCCCCGACTCCCGGGACGAGAGCGCCCCGCGCCAGATCGACCTGCCCGGCTGTGCGGCCGTGGTGATCAGCCTGGCCGCCCTGACCCTCGCCGTGGAGCGGGGCAGTGCCTGGGGCTGGGACCACGCGCGCACCCTCGCCCTGCTCGGCCTCGCGGTGGTGGCCGGGGCGCTCTTCGTCCTGCGGGAGCGGGCCTGCCGGCATCCGCTGGTCGACTTCCGGCTCTTCCGCAACATCTCCTTCGACCTCGTCACCGTGATGGGGTCGGTGGCCAACATGGGCTACGCCGTCACCGTGTTCCTCGCCACCCTCCAGTTGCAGCAGGTGCGAGGCCTGTCCGCGATCCTGTCCGGCACGGTGTTCCTCGCCCCGGCCGTGATGGTCGCCTGCGCCGGGCCCATCGGCGCCTGGCTCTCCACCCGGATGCGCCCCACCAGCGTCATGGCCCTGGCCGGGACCATCGCGGGCACCGGCATGATCGGGCTGAGCTGGGTCTGGTCCTGGTGGTTCTACCTGCCCGTCTTCACCTGGTGCGCGCTCGGACTCGGCCTCGGCTGGACCTTCGCCAGCGTGGCCACCCAGCAGGTCGTCTCGCCCGCCCGCGCCGGCGAGGCCTCCGGTGTCGTCCTCACGGCCCTCGTCACCATGGGCGCCATCGGCCTGGCCGCCGTGGCCGCGGCGATCACCTCCCTCACCCCGGAGACCGGCCCGGAGCGCGCCTACGACCTTCTCCTGCGCATCGGCGGCGCCGTCATCCTCGTCGCCGCGGCGCTGTCGCTTCTCGTCCGGCGCAGGCTCGGCGCCCGCGGCCTGGCCCCGTCCGCCTGAGCAACCCGGCGGGGAACCTTTGGCAAGGGCAGGACAGGCGGCCACGTCCCGGCCGCCACTGAGCCACGCGACGTTCATGTACCGACTCGACGATGCGGCGGATCACCCGGTCTGCCGCATCAGTCGCTTTGATGCGGTCCTGAACGAAACGGCACCGCTATGAGACGTCTCACCCCCGCGCTGGCCCTCGGCCTCGCGACCTTCGTGGTGGCTCCGTCGGCCGCCCAGGCGACGGACCACCGCCCGGCCCGAGCCACCGTCCGCGACAGCTTCGGCACCAAGGCCTCTTACGTCCCCCAGCAGAGCGCCCGCACCTACCAGCGGCCCCCGACCGGATTCACGCCCGTCTTCACCGAGAACGTCTCCCGGCACGGCTCCCGTGCCGCCACCGACAGCGAGGACGGCGACCTGATCCTCGCCCTGTGGGACAAGGCGCGGAGCGAGGGGCAGCTCACACGCGCCGGGCGGGAGTTCGGGCCCAAGGTGCGGGCGCTGCTCGACGCCATGTCCAAGGTCGGCTACGGCAATCTCAGCGGGCGCGGCAAGCAGGAGATCGCGGGCACGGCCGTACGCATGGAGCAGCGGCTGCCCGGGCTGTTCCGGCAGATCGCCAAGAACGGCGAGAAGATCGACGTCGTCAGCTCCGGGCAGGGCCGGGCCGTCGACAGCGGCAACCTGTTCGCGGCGACCCTCGGGACCACCGACCCGGCGCTGAAGCCCCTGATCGGCCCGGCCCGCGCCGACGAGAACCTGCTGTACTTCCACAAGGCCGCCGGGGGTGCCGCCTACCGTGACTACATCGACAACGACCAGCGCCTCGCGGACACCCTCGACAAGCTCACCGACCAGCCGAAGACCCACCGGGCCGCCCGCAGCGTCCTGCGCGGGCTCTTCACCCCGGCGTTCGTCCAGGGAGTCTCCGACGAGGTCCAGGCGGCACAGGCCGTCTACAACCTCTACGCCATCGCCCCGGCCATGAGCGAGGAGAGCCCCGGCGGCAAGGGCTGGGGCATGGAGCGGTACCTCTCACGCGGCGACGCCGCCTGGTTCGGATACCTCAGCGACGTCGAGGACTTCTACGAGAAGGGCCCCGGCTTCGCCGACAGCGACATCACGTACAAGATGGCCGACGTCCTCCTCGACGACTTCTTCAAGCAGGTCGAGGCCAAGCGCGCCGGCACCAGCGACCTGGGCGCGGAACTCCGCTT
Source organism: Streptomyces koelreuteriae (assembly GCF_018604545.1). GTDB lineage: Bacteria > Actinomycetota > Actinomycetes > Streptomycetales > Streptomycetaceae > Streptomyces > Streptomyces koelreuteriae. Next base: position 5,761,560 of record NZ_CP075896.1, read on the forward strand.
CACCCACGCCGAGGAGATCATCCCCTTGGCCGCCCTGATGAAGCTCCCGGGCAGCACGGCCGGGGTGACGGCCCAGAAGCCCTACACCTACCCCGACAACCCCTGGCGCGGCGCCTCGGTAGCCCCCATGGCCTCCAACATCCAGTGGGACGTCTTCCACAAGGGCAACACGTACCTGGTCCGCATGCTCTACAACGAGAAGGAGACGGCTTTCAAGGCAGGTTGCCGACCAGTTGCCAAGGGCAGCAAGTTCTACGACCTCAAGGAACTGGAGCGCTGCTTCAACCGAAGCTGACGGGCACTGACCCTCTCAGGGGCGCGGGGAACTGCGCGAACAACCACAACGCACCCGCAGCCGACAACTCACCGGTCAGCAGCCGCACACTCCGCACAGGTCCCAAAAATCTCCACCGTATGAGCCACGTTCACGTAGCCATGCTCCGCGGCGACGGCCTCCGCCCACTTCTCCACGGCAGGCCCCTCCACCTCGACCGCCTTGCCACACCCCCGGCACACAAGGTGATGGTGATGGTCATCCGTGGAACAACGCCGGTAAACGGACTCGCCGTCCGCCGTACGCAGGACATCGACCTCACCGGCATCGGCAAGGGACTGCAGCGTGCGGTAGACCGTGGTGAGCCCGACCGAGTCGCCCTTGTGCTTGAGCATGTCGTGCAGGTCCTGCGCACTGCGGAACTCGTCGACCTCTTCCAGGGCCGCCGACACGGCGGCCCGCTGCCGGGTGGCGCGGCCCTTCACGGACGGTCCAGCGGTCGTCACCGTTGCCTCCTCACGTCTGCCTTGCCCGGGCCATTGTGCCAGCCCGGGATGGGGGCGGTCAGACGCCGACTTCGTCGGCCGCCTCCCGGGTACCCGGAATCGTGCACTCGCCGGGGTCGTGGGCGGATTGCGCGGAAGTCCGGGCGCGGGCGCGGCGGCGGGCCAGCGGAGCCGCGAGTGCCGTCAGCACGATGAACGCGCCGATGGTCAGCAATACGATCGTCGCACCGGGCGGGACGTCCTGGTAGTACGAGGTGACCGTGCCGCCGATCGTCACGCTCACCCCGATGGCGACGGCGATCACGAACGTGGCCGCGAAGCTGCGGCTGATCTGCTGGGCCGCCGCGACGGGCACCACCATGAGCGCGCTGACCAGCAGCAGGCCGACCACGCGCATCGCCACCGTCACCGTGACGGCCGCGGTGACCGCCGTCAGCAGGTTGAGCACGCGCACCGGCAGGCCCGTCACCCGGGCGAACTCCTCGTCCTGGCTGACCGCGAAGAGCTGCCGGCGCAGGCCCAGCGTGACCAGGACGACGAAGGCGGCCAGGACGCAGATCGCCGTGACGTCCGACTCGGAGACCGTCGACAGCGAGCCGAAGAGGTACGACGTGAGGTTGGCGTTGGAGCCCGTCGGCGCGAGGTTGATGAACATCACACCGCCGGCCATGCCGCCGTAGAAGAGCATCGCGAGGGCGATGTCGCCGCGGGTCTTGCCGTACCAGCGGATCAGCTCCATGAGGACCGCGCCGAGGACGGAGACGAGGGTCGCCATCCACACCGGGGACCAGGTCAGCAGGAAGCCGAGGCCGACGCCGGTCATCGCCACGTGGCCGATGCCGTCGCCCATCAGGGCCTGGCGGCGCTGGACCAGGTAGATGCCGACGGCCGGGGCGGTGATGCCGACCAGGACGGCGGCGAGCAGGGCCCGCTGCATGAAGGCGTAGTCGAGGAAGTCCATCAGCTCAGCAGTCCCGTACGGATCGGTTCGGCGCCCTCCGGCGCGTGCGGGTGTACGTGGTCGTGGCCGGGGAGGGCGTGCTGCCCGACGGCCTTCGGGGGCGGCCCGTCGTGCACGACGCAGCCGTCGCGCAGGACGACCGCCCGGTCGATGAGAGGCTCCAGGGGGCCCAGTTCGTGCAGTACGAGCAGCACGGTGGTGCCCTGGGAGACCTGCTCGGTGAGGGTGTGCGCGAGCACCTCCTGGCTGGCCAGGTCGACGCCCGCCATCGGCTCGTCCATGATCAGCAGCTCGGGCTCGGAGGCGAGCGCGCGGGCGATCAGGACGCGCTGGTGCTGGCCGCCCGAGAGGGCGTCGACGGAGTCCTTGGCCCGGTCGGCCATGCCGACGAGGTCCAGGGCGCGGCGTACGGCCTCGCGGTCGGCCTTGCGCAGCACGCCGAAGCGGGCCCGGGACAGGCGGCCGGAGGAGACGACCTCGGTCACGGTGGCGGGCACGCCGCCCGCGGCCGTGGTGCGCTGCGGGACGTAGCCCACGCGGTGCCAGTCGCGGAACCGCGCGCGAGGCGTGCCGAACAGCTCTATCTCGCCGGCGCCGGTCTGCACCTGGCCGATGACGCTGCGCACCGCCGTGGACTTGCCGGAGCCGTTGGCGCCGAGCAGCGCGACGACCTCACCGCGGCGCACGGTGAGGTCGATGCCGCGCAGGACGGGGCGCGAGCCCAGGTCCGCGCGGACGCCGCGCAGGGATACGACGGGCTCGGTCATGCCGTCCTCCGATGAGTGAGTCACTTGGCTCCCAGAGCCGTCTGCAGGGCCTTGAGGTTGGCTTCCATGACCTGGAAGTAGTCGTCGCCGCGGGACTTGTCGGTGATGCCCTCGAGGGGGTCGAGGACGTCCGTCTTGAGGTCGGCGTCGCGGGCAAGGGTCTTCGCGGTGCGGTCGGAGACCAGCGTCTCGTAGAAGACGGTGGTGACGCCGTCGGCCTTGGCCTCCTGCTGGAGCTCCTTGACCCGGGCGGCGCTGGGCTCGCTCTCGGGGTCGACGCCGGAGATGGCCTCCTGGGTGAGGCCGTAGCGCTCGGCGAGGTAGCCGAAGGCGGCGTGGTTGGTGAAGAAGACCTTGGACTTGCTGTCCTTCAGGCCGTTCTCGAAGTCGCTGTTCAGGCCGTTCAGCTTCTTGACCAGGGCCTCGGTGTTCTTCTTGTAGTCGGCCGCGTGGTCCGGGTCGGCCTTCTCGAAGGCCTTGCCGACGCCCTGGGCGATCTCGGCGTACTTCACGGGATCGAGCCAGACGTGCGGGTCGCGGCCGTGCTCCTCCTCCTCGGATTCCCCGGAGTGAGCTTCCTCGCCCTCGTGGCTGTGCCCGGCGCCGCCGTGGTCCTCGAGGTGGGTCAGGGAGGCCGCGTCGATCTTCGTCTCGATGCCGGTCTGCGTCACGGCCTCGTCGACGGCGGGCTGGAGCCCCTTGAGGAAGAGCGCCGCGTCGGCCTCTTCGAGCTGGGCGCGCTGCTGGGTGCTGATCTCCAGGTCGTGCGGCTCCTGGCCCGGCTCGGTCAGACTGGTGACGTTGGCGTGGTCGCCGCCTATCTGCTCGGCGAGGAACGCCATCGGGTAGAACGACGCGACGACGTCGAACTTCTCCGTGTTGCCCTTCGCCGCGCTGTCGCTGGAGCAGGCGGTCAGGGCGCCGAGGCCGAGAGAGGCGGCCGCGGCGGCGGGTATGAGGCGTCGTCGTACGTTCATGACAGTCATTTTCAACAAATATGGAAACCGTTGTCAACAAACGTCCTGAACAGGGGCTGAAACAGGGTTCGCAGCCCTCTGGCGGTCGCTGAGGGGGGAGCGATTTGATTGAGGGGGCGCCCCCGCCGGTAACCTGAATCATTCGCTGGAAGCAACTCGCTTCGTCGCCCGTCGTCGTAATGAAGAGAGCACCGTGGCCGCCGACAAGATCGACACCATCGTCAGCCTGAGCAAGCGCCGTGGCTTCGTATTCCCCTGTAGTGAGATCTACGGCGGTCAGCGCGCCGCCTGGGACTACGGCCCGCTGGGTGTCGAGCTCAAGGAGAACCTCAAGCGCCAGTGGTGGCGCTACATGGTGACGTCGCGCGAGGACGTGGTCGGTATCGACTCGTCCGTCATCCTGGCCCCCGAGGTCTGGGTCGCCTCCGGTCACGTCGCCACGTTCACGGACCCCCTCACCGAGTGCACCTCCTGCCACAAGCGGTTCCGCGCGGACCACCTGGAGGAGGCCTACGAGGAGAAGAAGGGCCGCGCCCCGGAGAACGGGCTCGCCGACCTCAACTGCCCCAACTGCGGCAACAAGGGCACCTTCACCGAGCCCAAGCAGTTCTCCGGCCTGCTGTCGACCCACCTCGGCCCGACGCAGGACTCCGGCTCCGTCGCCTACCTGCGGCCCGAGACCGCGCAGGGCATCTTCACCAACTTCTCCCAGGTGCAGACCACTTCGCGTCGCAAGCCGCCGTTCGGCATCGCCCAGATGGGCAAGTCCTTCCGCAACGAGATCACGCCCGGCAACTTCATCTTCCGCACCCGCGAGTTCGAGCAGATGGAGATGGAGTTCTTCGTCAAGCCGGGCGAGGACGAGAAGTGGCAGGAGTACTGGATGGAGCAGCGCTGGAACTGGTACACCGGCCTCGGCATGAGCGAGGAGAACATGCGGTGGTACGAGCACCCGAAGGAGAAGCTCTCCCACTACTCCAAGCGCACCGCCGACATCGAGTACCGCTTCCAGTTCGGCGGCAGTGAGTGGGGCGAGCTCGAGGGCGTCGCCAACCGCACCGACTACGACCTCGGCGCCCACTCCAAGGCCTCCGGCCAGGACCTCACCTACTTCGACCAGGAAGCCGGCGAGCGCTGGACGCCGTACGTCATCGAGCCCGCGGCCGGTGTCGGCCGCGCGATGCTGGCGTTCCTCCTGGACGCCTACGTCGAGGACGAGGCGCCCAACGCCAAGGGCAAGATGGAGAAGCGCACGGTGCTGCGCCTCGACCACCGTCTCGCGCCGGTCAAGGTCGCGGTGCTCCCGCTGTCCCGGAACCCGGAGCTGTCCCCGAAGGCCAAGGGCCTCGCCCAGGCGCTGCGCCAGAACTGGAACATCGACTTCGACGACGCCGGCGCCATCGGCCGCCGCTACCGTCGCCAGGACGAGATCGGTACGCCGTTCTGTGTGACCGTCGACTTCGACACGCTCGAGGACAACGCGGTCACCGTCCGCGAGCGTGACTCGATGAAGCAGGAGCGGGTGTCCCTCGACCAGATCGAGGGCTACCTGGCGTCCCGCCTGATCGGCTGCTGATCGCCTTCCGCCTGTACGCCTGTGCCGGGTTCCTCTTCGGAGGGGCCCGGCACCGTCGCGTTCACAGGTCCAGGTCCGCGTAGACGGCCGCGTGGTCCGAGGCGCGGTTCCACTTCGAGGTGACCGTGTCGAAGGACTTGACGGTGGACGGCGCCCAGATGCCGCGCCGTTCGACCTCCACGTGCTGCACCTGCTCCCAGAGCGGCGGCGGCAGCATCAGGTAGTCGAGCTTCTGGCTCTCGCTCGTCCCCGTCCCGTGGGTGCCCGGGGCGCCCCGGTAGTCCGGGTGGCTCATCACGTCCCGCAGCCCGGTGCCGAGCAGGGCCCGGATCGCCTCGCTGCCCGGTTCGTCGTTGAGGTCCCCGGCGACCACGACGTACGCGGAACGCTCCAGGGCTGCCTGGTAGATCGACGCCACACGCCGGGCCTGGGCCGTGCGCAGTTCCGGGTCGTCGCCGCTCTGGCTCTTGAGATGGTTGCCGAGCACCCACAGCGGCGTGGCGCCGAGCTGGATCTCGTACTCGGGGCAGTCCCGGCTGAACAGATACGCGCCCGGGCGGTCCGGGTCGGGGTCGAAGACGTGGGACCTCATGGACGTGATCGGGTGGCGGCTGAGGATCCCGACGTCGATGCCGCGCGGGTCGTTGCCGTCGATCACCATGTCGTAGGGGTACGGCGTCTTCTTCAGGTCGCCGCCCAGCACCTGCTCGTTGAAGCGGCGCAGGGTCGTGCGGTCCTCCACCTCCACCGTGAGCAGGATGTCGGCGTCGACCTCGGCGATCACCCGGCCCGTGTTGTGCACGGACTCCCAGTCGAGGTCGTCACGGACCAGCTCCACCCAGCCGGTCCAGCCCGAGCGGCCCTTGGCGACGATGTCGAACACGACGTTCTCGCCGCTGCCCCGCGTCTTGAACAGCGTGCCCTGGCCGCGGGTCTCGTTGACGAAGAACGGCCTGTCCTTGCGTGAGTCGTGCGCCCGGTGCTTCTTCAGGAGCGCGGCGACGCGGCTCTTGGTGTCGTCGTCGTAGGTGGGCTTCTCCAGGAGGGAGATCAGCTCGGCGTAGTCGTCGAGGATCTCGCGGCGCTGCTTGTCGCCCGGGATGCGGAAGACCTTGGGGCGGCGGAAGAGGTTCTCCGTGTTGAAGGTGGCGATACGGATCGTCATGGCGCGCTCCCTCGGGCGGCGCAGGAGTTCGCGCGGCCGGTGGGCGGGCGCCGCCGGGAGACCACCCGTCGACCCTTCCATTCTCGGGGCGGGTGGGAACGGTGTCGACTGCGGTGGCCGCTGTGACGCGGTGGATTGGTACCTCTGCGGCGGGGCCGATTGGACCTGTTCCCCGGGGCGGGCCGGGCCCAGGGTGGGCGCATGAGTATCGCGTTCCTGCTGACCACCCTGGTCGTCGTCGCCACGCCCGGTACCGGTGTCGTCTACACCCTCGCCGCCGCGCTGTCCCGTGGGCGGCGGGCCGGTGTTGTCGCCGCGTTCGGGTGCGCGCTCGGGATCGTGCCGCATGTGCTGGCCACGGTGACCGGGCTTGCCGCGCTGCTGAATGCCAGTGCCGCTGCCTTCCAGGTCCTCAAGTACGCCGGTGTCGCCTATCTCCTCTACATGGCGTGGGCGACCGTGCGAGACAAGGACGCGATCGCCGTCGAGGAGGGCACCACCCCTGACTCGGCGCGGCACGTGATCGTCCGGGCCGTGCTGATCAACATCCTCAACCCGAAGCTGACGATCTTCTTCTTCGCGTTCTTGCCGCAGTTCGTGAGCCCGCACGAACCGCACGCGCTGACGCGGATGCTGGCGCTGAGCGGGGTGTTCATGCTGGCGACGTTCCTGGTCTTCGCGGCGTACGGCGTTCTGGCCGCGTCCGTGCGCAGCCACGTCACCTCCCGGCCGAGGGTGATGGCGTGGCTGCGGCGGGGCTTCGCCGGGTCGTTCGTGGCACTGGGGGCGAAGCTGGCGTTCACGGCGCGGTAGGCGGCGGCCGGGGCCGGGCTGGAAGACGGCTGGGTGACAAGCATGAGGTGACAAGCATGAGGTGACAAGCATGAGCTGACAGATATTGAAATCTGTCAGCTGTCATGGCAGGGTGGTGGGCATGACGATGCGAACCCGACCCCTCGGAACCACCGGCCCCCAGGTCTCCGCCCTCGGTCTCGGCTGTATGGGCATGTCCGCGCTGTACGGCGAGGCGGACCGGGCCGAATCCATCGCGACCCTGCACGCGGCGCTCGAAGCGGGCGTCACCCTGCTGGACACCGGCGACTTCTACGGCATGGGTCACAACGAACTGCTGATCGGCGAGGCCATGCGCGCGGCCCCCGCGGCCCGGCGTGAACAGGCGCTGGTCAGCGTGAAGTTCGGCGCCCTGCGCGACCCGGACGGCGGCTGGTCCGGCTACGACGGCCGGCCCGCCGCCGTGAAGAACTTCGCCGCGTACTCCCTCCAGCGGCTCGGCGTCGACCACATCGACGTCTACCGCATCGCCCGCCTCGACCCGGACGTGCCGATCGAGGAGACGGTCGGCGCGATCGCGGAACTCGTCGAGAAGGGCCATGTGCGGCACATCGGCCTGAGCGAGGTCGGCGCCGAGACCATCCGCCGGGCCGCCGCCACCGCGCCGATCTCCGACCTCCAGATCGAGTACTCCCTCATATCGCGCGGCATCGAGGACGAGATCCTGCCGGCCACGCGTGAGCTGGGCATCGGGATCACGGCCTACGGGGTGCTCTCCCGGGGCCTGATATCGGGCCACTTCACCGCCGACCGGCAGCTCGGCGCGGGCGACTTCCGGGCGATGTCGCCGCGCTTCCAGGGCGAGAACCTCCGGCACAACCTGGACCTCGTCGAGGCGCTGCGGAAGATCGCCGAGCAGAAGGGCGCGAGCGTCGCGCAGATCGCCATCGCCTGGGTGCTCTCCCGGGGTGAGGACATCGTGCCGCTGGTCGGCGCCCGCCGCCGCGACCGGCTCACGGAGGCGCTGGGAGCGCTGGAGGTGACGCTGGACGCGGCCGACCTGGCGGCGATGGAGGAGGCCGTACCGGCCGGTGCCGCCGCCGGTGACCGCTATCCGGCGGCCCAGATGGCGCACCTCGAGAGCTGAACCGGGCTGCGGGTACGGTCAGGGCATGGCACCGACCAGCGAGACCCTGACCGCCGAGCGCATCCTCGAGGCCACCGAGGAGGTGCTGCGGCGGCACGGCCCGGCCAAGGCCACCGTCGTGGACGTCGCCCGGGCGCTGGGCGTCAGCCACGGCAGCGTCTACCGCCACTTCCGCACCAAGGCGGCGCTGCGCGAGGCGGTCACCAAGCGCTGGCTGGACCGCACGTCCGGGGAGCTGTCCGGCATCGTCACCGGCGACACCGCCCCGGAGGCCCGGCTGCGGGACTGGCTCGCCGCGCTCTTCGCCGCGAAGCGCCGCAAGGCGGGCGAGGACCCGGAGCTGTTCGCCACGTACATGGTCCTCACGGACGAGGCCGGCACAGCGGTCGGCGACCACATCACCGACCTCACCGCCCAACTGGCCCGCATCATCCAGTCCGGCGTGGAGACCGGCAGCTTCACCACCCCCGACCCGCAGGCCTCGGCCCGCGCGGTGTTCCAGGCGACGGGGCGGTTCCATGACCCCTGCTACGCGCGGGAGTGGGAAGAGCCGGGCGCCGAGACCGACTTCGAGGCGGTCGTCGAGCTGACGGTGCGGGGCCTGCGCAGCGCCGAGCCCACGCCTTAGGGACGCACCTGCCCGAACGAAAGCGGCCGCTGCTCCGTCGACATTCATGAGGCCGGGCCACAGGACGGGGAGATCCAGGTGACAGCGGTGACGTCGATCGGGCGGAGCGTCAAGAGAGCGCTGGCGGCGGGGGTGATCGTCGTGGCGTCCGCGGCGTCCGCCGGATGCGCGTCGTCGGAGGACGGTGAGTCCCAGGCGTCCTGCGCGTTCGTCGTCGAGTACGACAAGCGCCTGTACTCGAGCGTGGCCAACGTCGATTTCGAGGTCGGCAGAAAGCTGGGACCGGCCGTCCTGCCGCCGTGCGACGACACGCCGAACTCCGGGAGCGCCCCGGAGTCTCCGGGCTCGACGGTCGTCTACGCGATCGAAGGAGTGGACCCCGCCATCGCCATCGCCAGGGAGGGCGCGCCCGAAGGCGTCCTCCTCGTCGCCGGCACAGGCAACGACCTGCCTCCCGAGATCAAGAAGCTCCTCAAAGGTTCCTGACGCCTCCGCGCCTCTCGGTGATCACGCCGCCCGTCGGGTCCACGGTGGCCTGATGAGCCTCCGCCAGATGTTCCTCCGCCTTCAGCCAGGGCAGGAACTGCGCGCCTCTGCGCCAGCCGCAGGTGTCGCATCTGATCGTGCGCTGCATACCCGTGCGCCGCACCCGCACCACATGCTCACGCCCGTGCTGATCCCATCGGCTGACCTTGCTCGTGTCGATCTGCGCCATAACGCCTCCCGCGTCCAGGAATCCGGCGGAGCCGGTCTGCTCGCAGTAAGGAGTGTGCGGCAAGACCAACATCAACAGGGTTTCCCCGGATGCGAGTTATCAGGCTGTGAGATGACGACCTGGGGGAGCGGAAGGCAGGCTCAGCTGTGTCAGATGCCGTGATCTGTGACGGTGACACAGCTCCTCACCAATGCCCGCTGCCCACCAGGTAGGTGATGCCCGCGAGGACGGCCAGGGTCAGGGTCGGGATCGCCAGGCCCTTGGCGACCGCGGTCAGGGTGCGCGTGCCGCTTGTCGCCTTGCTTGTGTAGTGCTCTTGCCGTGCTCCCAGTTCGTGCCGGGCGAACGCGCCGGTGACCAGTGCCATCGCGCCGGTGATCAGGCAGACGATGAGCGGGGTGAGGGCTCCGTGGTCGCGGATGTCGTCCTCGACGTTGCCGGTCGGCCCTGCGTCGCCCCGGGCCATGACGGCCGCCACCGCCGCTTGGAGGGCCAGTACGAGCGTGATGACGGACGTGGCGGCGAGGGCGAGGGCCGCGCCGGCGAGGGTGGGCGCGCGGTGGGACGGGGAGGGCTGGTGAGTCGTGCGCTCGGGCGGCTTCTTGGGGCGGGACGGGATGCGTGCGGGCTCGGTGGTGACCGTCTCCCGTTTGGCGTGCGATTGCCGCGTCGGCGCCGTGGAGCCGTTCGAGGGCGGCCGGGCATTGCGCTCGGATACCGGGTCCACCACCGCCTCGACGTGGATCACCGCCTCGTCCGCCACACCCTTCAGCACGATGGCGCCGGACCGATGCCCCGCCGTCGTCGTGTCGACGTGGACCTCCAGGCCCGTCGGGGTCGGATCGACCCGTAGCCACGTCTGTTGGGGCTGGGCCACGCAGTGACGGGCCAGGGGTGGGCCGTACAGGGTCACGGGCTGCTTCCGCGGGGGCGAGCCCTGTGGCGCTCGGCCGAAGTCCAGGTGGCGCGGGGACGGTGCCAGGTGGATCTCGCTCAGGGCCTCGGACGCCAGCTCGGCGATCGGCTGGATGTCGTTGCGCGCGACCTCCTCCAAGTGCTGACGCGCCCCTTCCGCCATGGGCAGCTCCTTGCGCCGCAGTCGTTTGCGCAACTCCGTCACGGCGCCCTGCCGGGTGAGGAATTCCTCGCTGTTCATGGCCGCCTGCAGGGAGGGCGGCGAGGGAACAGCGACTATCTTGATGCGGCCGCGCCGGCTGTGTGCCAGATGCAGCTCCCCGCGCAGCTCCGCCGCCTTCTTCGGCGTCTGATGGGGGTTCTGCTCCTGTACCTGCCGGTAGACGTACTCGTACAGGTCGTCGAGGGACACGTTCCCGTCCGCGTCGAGGTCGGCCTCGCCGGTCTGCAGGCCCTCGACGACCGCGTGGGTGAACAGCGAAGGCCGGGGAGCGGAGTTCTCGGCGAGTTGGCTGCCCTCGAAGGCGTACTCCATGGAGTCGGACGCGGTGATGACGGCCCAGCCCCGCCCCGTGGCCGGCTCGCCCTTCGCGAACGACTCGAGGGCGTTGATCTCACCGGAGGAGCGCACCGAGGTCGAGCCCCGGGAGAAGGCCCCGCCGTAGCAGCAGTCCAGGAACAGGACGGTGCGGCCCGCCCGGGTGCCGTACATGCAACCCCGGACGAACTGGGAGGGGACGGCCGTGGCGGCCAGCAGCGGGGGCTCGGTGTCGCTCGCGGCCAAGTACAGTTCGCCGGACTCGCTCTTGAGGCCGTGGCAGGAGAAGTGCAGCAGGAGCGTGTCGGCCCGGTCGCGCTCGTTGAAGAAGCCCTGGATGCGCCTGCGCATGAGGTCGGCCGACGCGTTGTGCACGACCTCCACCTCGAAGTCGCCGATCTGCGGATCGTGCAGCACCCTTTCGAGGGCGGCGGCGTCCTGGGCGGGTGCCTTGAGCTTCTTGAGTCCCTGGTCGTCGTACCGGTCGTTGGCGATGATCAGCGCGTGTCTGGAGTCCGTCATTGGTCGGCTCCGGCCGGGGAATGGCGCTGGACGAAGATCTTGAACGCCTCCGCGACCTGATCGTCGGTCGCCTCGGACAGCTCCAGGACGTCGTCGCCCATCTGCAGACGCATGGACTGGTGTGTGTCATGGCGCCTGCCCATCCACGACCGGATCACGGTCATCACCTGGCTCAGGGCGGTCGCCGAGCTGCCCAGGGTCACCAGCAGCGCACCGATCTGGGTGACGTCCACGGCCCGCGCTCCGGGCGGGACCTCCCCGCCGGGCAGCGTGGTGACATCGTCCACGTCGAGTTCGAGCAGTTCCTCGCGCAGATAGCCGGTCAGCTCCGCGACACGTTCGGCTTCCGCGTCCTCCTCGGCGAGGAGGATGTGCAGGGTGTTGTCCACCGGCCCAGCCCCTTTGTTCGCAACGGTCGGGGCGGCGCAGAGTCGGAGTATCGGCGGGCTCTACGTCCTCACTTACAGTTTCTGCTGCTCAGAGCGGGGCGGCAAGTCGCCGACGGCGGAATGCGTTTCATGGTTCAACCGTCCGGAGCCCCGCCTAACCGCCGTGGATTCGCTCAGTGTTGCCGCACGGGCTACGAGGTCACGAGGCACGATCCGCCGTCACCGCCACATCCCGCACCTCCGCCGACTCCAGCCGCTCCGCCGTCCGGTCGGCGGTACGGCGAGCCCACCGCCCGCTCGTCACCGCCCCGAGCACCAGTACGGCGAAGCCGCACACCGCGAGGATCCACCAGCCCGGGCGCGCGGCCGATACGAACGTCTCGCGGTACGAGGACGAGCCCACGCCGGAGGCGAGTACCGCACCCACCACCGCGACGCCCAGCGTCTGGCCGAGCTGGCGGCTCGTAGAGGCGACCGCCGCGGCCACCCCGGCCTGCGCACGCGGCATCCCGGACACCGCCGTGTTGGTGATCGGCGCGTTGACGAAACCGAAGCCGATGCCGAAGAGGACGTAGCCGGCGAAGAGGGTGACGTCGGAGGTCTCGGCCTCGAACGCGGCGAAGAGGACGCCGCTCGCGGTCATGGCGCAGCCGGCGATCAGGAGCGGGAGGCGGGGGCCGCGGGTGCCGACCAGGCGGCCGGAGAGCGGGGCGCAGAGGAACGTCGGGGCCGCCATCGGCAGCATCCACAGACCTGCCTCCAGGGCGGTCAGGCCGCGGACGTTCTGGAGGTACAGCGTGGACAGGAAGAGGAACCCGCCGAGCGCGGCGAACGCGCTGACCGCGATGGCCGTGGCCCCGCTGAACGGCGCCGAGCGGAAGAACCGCAGGTCGATCAGGGGTTCCGTGCGGCGGGGCTCGTAGAGGAGCAGACCGGCGAGAGCGGCCAGGGCGACCACGGCCAGCGGGGCGATCGACGTGAACGGTGTGCTCGGCGCCTCGATGATCGCGTACGTCAGGGAGCCGAAGAGGGCGATCACCAGGAGCTGGCCGACCGGGTCGGGGCGGCGGGCCTTGGCGGCGCGGGACTCGGGGACGAAGCGGAGGGTGAGCAGGAGGGCGGCGAGGCCCACCGGCAGATTGATCCAGAAGATGGAGCGCCAGCCGACCGACTCGACGAGCAGGCCGCCGACCAGCGGGCCGGCGGCCATGGATATGCCGACGACCGCGCCCCACACGCCGATCGCCCGGGCCCGTTCGCGCGGGTCGGTGAACGTGTTGGTGATGATCGACATGGCGACGGGGTTCAGCATCGAGCCGCCCACCGCCTGGATCATCCGGAAGGCGACCAGCGCTTCGAGGTTCGGTGCGAGGGAGCACAGCACCGAGCCGATGGTGAAGACGACGAGCCCCGCCATGAAGACCCGCTTGCGGCCGATGCGGTCGGCCGTGGAGCCCGCGAGCATCAGCAGCGAGGCCAGGACCAGGGTGTAGGCGTCGATCGTCCACTGCAGGCCGGAGGTGCTCGCGTGCAGGTCCTGCTGCATGGAGGGCAGGGCCACGTTCAGGACCGTGTTGTCGAGGCTCACGATCAGCAGGCTCATACAGCAGATCGCGAGCACCAGCATGCGGCGGCGGGGGCTGGGCTCGGGCATGCGGGCCATCGTACGCCGACTTCAATAGTGTGGCTAACTAATGAATTTTACGTTCTCATTGCACGGCACAATGGATGCATGTCCACGCCCCTCCAGATCGGCCCGCACACCGTCCGGCCCCCTGTCGTCCTGGCCCCCATGGCCGGGATCACCAACGCGCCCTTCCGCACCCTGTGCAGGGAGTTCAGCGGGGGCAAGGGCCTGTTCGTCAGCGAGATGATCACCACCCGGGCGCTGGTCGAACGCAACGAGAAGACCATGCAGCTCATCCACTTCGACGAGACGGAGCGGCCCCGGTCGATCCAGCTCTACGGCGTGGACCCGGCGACCGTCGGCAAGGCCGTCCGCATGATCGCGGAAGAGGACCTCGCCGACCACATCGACCTCAACTTCGGCTGCCCCGTGCCGAAGGTCACACGGAAGGGCGGCGGCTCCGCGCTGCCGTACAAGCGGAACCTGCTGCGGGCCATCCTGCGCGAGGCCGTCAGCGGCGCCGGCGATCTGCCCGTGACGATGAAGATGCGCAAGGGCATCGACGACGACCACATCACCTTCCTGGACGCCGGCCGGATCGCCGTCGAGGAGGGCGTCACCTCCATCGCGCTGCACGGCCGCACCGCCGCCCAGCACTACGGCGGCACCGCCGACTGGGACGCCATCGCCCGGCTGAAGGAGCACGTCCCGGAGATCCCGGTGCTCGGCAACGGCGACATCTGGTCGGCCGAGGACGCGCTGCGCATGGTGCGCGAGACCGGCTGCGACGGTGTCGTGGTGGGGCGTGGCTGCCTGGGTCGGCCGTGGCTGTTCTCCGACCTGGTCGCGGCCTTCGAGGGGCGGACCGAGGACATCGCCCGCCCGGCGCTGCGCGAGGTCGCCGACGTCATGGTCCGGCACGCCACCCTGCTCGGGGAGTGGATCGGGGACGAGGCGCGGGGCGTCATCGACTTCCGTAAGCACGTCGCCTGGTATCTGAAGGGCTTCGCGGTCGGCTCCGAGATGCGCAAGCGCCTCGCGATCACCTCGTCGCTGGAGGAGCTGCGCTCCGGGCTGGACGAGCTGGACCTCGACCAGCCCTGGCCCGTCGGCGCCGACGGGCCCCGGGGCCGTACGTCCGGCAACAACCGGGTGGTGCTGCCGGACGGCTGGCTGAAGGACCCGTACGACTGCGCCTGGGTCGGCGAGGACGCCGAGCTCGACACCTCCGGCGGCTGATCAGCCCTCCGAGCGGTGCGGTGTGGAGCCGTACGCCTTGAGGAAGCGGTCGCGGAAGGCGCTCATCTTCCACACCGGGGCGTCGCGGTCGGGCCTCAGACCCTCCGTCCAGTTCCAGTCGGCGACCTTGTCGAGGACCTTCGGGTCCTTCGCGACGATGGACACCGGCACGTCGCGGCTGGCGCGGGTGCCGCTGACCCGGGCCATGGGCTGGTGGTCGCCGAGGAAGACCAGGACGGTGTCGTCGGTGCCGTAGCGCTCCAGCCACTGGGTGAGGCTGGTGACCGAGTACTGGATGGACTTGCCGTACTCCTGCCGGGATCTGGTGGTGTCGGTGATGATGTCCGAGGCCTTGTTGCCGGCCTTCTCGACGGCGTCGAAGCGTGAGCCGTCGCCGAGTTCGTCCCAGTCGACCATCTTCGGGATGGGCGCCCAGGGCTGGTGGCTGGAGGTCAGGATGACGAACGACATCAGCGGCTTGTCGCGCTTCTTGCCGTGCACCCGGCGCTGGAACGCCTCCAGCGCGTACTGGTCCGGCATGGTCGACCAGCTGAACTTCGGGCCCTTGTACCCCAGGTCGTAGGCGTCGTAGAGCTTGTCGAGGCCGTACCACTTCTCCTCCGGCCAGCCCTTCTGCACGCCGGGCATCACGCCGACCGTGTCCCAGGCGCCGCTCTTGCGGAAGGCCCTGGTGAGGGTGAGATGGTCGCCCGCGGTGACCGTGCGGTAGCGGCGCTGGTTGTCGATCCACAGGCCGGACATGGTCGTGGAGTGGCCGAGCCAGCTGCTGCCGCCGTAGGTCGCCGAGGTCAGCCAGCCGCTGCGGGCGGCGAAGCCGGCCTTCTCCAGGGCCTTGCCACTGGTGTCGAGGGTGCGGTCGACGCCGGGCGCCATGATCGGGTCCTCGATGGCGCTGCGGCCGTAGCTCTCGATGAACGTGAAGATCACGTCCTTGCCGCGCAGGTCGGGCAGCAGCTGCTCGGGCGGGGTGTTGCCGAAGGTGTCCGCCTGGGCGTGCTTCGCGAAGGCCGCCTCGTCGCGCAGGGACTCCACCGTCCGCTGGGCGTGGACCCGGAGGGCTCCGGCGCCGCGCTCGGAGGCGATCGGCCCGCCGAAGAGCGTCAGGCCCAGGGCGGAGCAGGTGACCCAGACGACCCCGGCGATCAGCGCGCCCCGGGCCGCCCGGGGACGGTGGCGGACGAGCAGGCCGCTGAGCCGGATCGTCGCCGCGACCATGACGGCCGCCAGCAGCAGGATCAGCACGATCGCCCCTACGGCGGCGGCGGTCGCGACGCCCCCGCCCAGCGCGTCCCCGACGTACGCCTGGGCGTCGGGCAGCAGGTCCCAGTCCAGCGCGGCGTTGAAGCCCCGGCCCAGATACTCGTTGAACCCCATGTCGAGCAGGTTCACGGCGGTCAGCGCGGTCAGGCCGAGTCCGTACAGCGCCGCCGCGACCAGCCGGGCCCGGCGCGGCAGCCACAGCACCACGACGGCGCCGATGACCGCCTCGGCCGGAATGCGCGTGAAGCTCTTCGGCCCCATGGCGGGGAGGGTGTTGGGCAGCAGCAGGGCACCGAGGACCAGGGCGGCGGCGAGGGCGGTGGTGGTCCAGCGGAGGGCGCGGGCGGCCCGGGGATGGCGGGCACGGAGGCCGGATGCCGAAGCGGGAGTCTCCGGTGCCGGTTCCTGTGCCGGTGCTGGTGGCAGTGCCGGTGCCGATGGCGTCGCGGACTCCGACCGTGATGACTGGCGCAGGCGTGTGAAGACAGGCACCCGGAGGTCCTTCCCGTACGAAACCCGGTGAAGTGGCGGACCCGCGTGGGGGTTCGGGTCCGCCTCAGTTCCGTACGGGGCGCCCACCAGGTGCGTTCAGCCCACCGGGCCAGCGCTCGGCAAACACCCGGCAAACGCCCGGCCAACCGTGCCGCCGGCCGCCCCTCAGACGCCCCCGACCGCCGTGAGCAGCGCCAACGGGGCCGAGGCCGAGCGGGATTCGCGTACGCACGCGTGCGGGTACGGCACCGGCTCCGGGTGAGTGTCGCGGCCGTAGCCCGCGAGGACCTCGGGGAGCCGGTTGCCGGTGGCGGTCGCCGCGTCGACCAGGCCGCGGGCGATCGCGCGGGCCTCGTCGTGCAGTCCGTAGCGGGCCAGGCCCAGCGCGATGAGCGCGTTGTCGTGCGGCCAGACCGAACCGCGGTGGTAGGAGAGCGGATGGAACGCCGGCTGGCCGGAGGCCAGGGTGCGTACGCCCCAGCCGGAGAAGAAGTCGGGTTCGAGGAGGCGCCGGCCGACCTGTTCGCCGTACTCCTTGTCCAGCAGGCCCGACCAGAGCAGATGCCCGGCGTCGGAGGCGAGGGCGTCGACCTGCTTGCCCCGGCCGTCGAGCGCGAGCGCCGGGAAGGAGTGCTCCGCCATCCAGAAGTCGCGCTGGAAACGGTCGCGCAGATCACCGGCCGCCTGTTCCAGGAGGTCGGCGTACGTCCCGTCCTGCCACACCGTGCGCGCGAGCCACGCCGTGCGGCGCAGCGCGTCATAGGCGTAGCCCTGGGCGCCCGCGGCCGTCACCGGGCCGTTGGGGCGGGTGCCCTCGGCGGAGCAGATGGCGCCGGGGGAGTCCTTCCAGTTCTGGTTGGCGAGGCCGCCCTGGTCGGCGCGGTAGACGAGATAGCCGCGCGAGGTCAGGCCGCCGTGGTCCAGCATCCAGCCGACGGCCGCGCGGGCGTGCGACTGGAGACGATGGGCCAGGGCGGTGTCGCCGGTCTGCTCCGTGTAGGCGCCGAGGAGCACGAGGAACAGCGGTGTGGCGTCGACCGAGCCGTAGTAACGGCCGTAGGGGACCTGGCCGAAGTGCGCCAGTTCGCCGTGCCGCACCTCGTGGACGATCTTTCCGGGCTGGGCGACTTCGCTCGCGGCCGCGTCCGTGGCCTGGGTCGCGGCGAGCGCGGGCAGGGTGGCGGCGGCCAGCCGGGGCCGGTAGGGCAGTGCGAACAGCGACGTCAGCAGGGCGTCCCGGCCCAGCAGGGTCAGGAACCAGGGGGCGCCGGCGGCCGGGACGCGCAGTTCCTCGCCGTCCGGGCCCTTCGCCGGGACCTGGAGCACGGCGAGGTCGGCGAGCCCCCGGGAGCAGGCGGCGGCCAGCTCCGGCCAGCCGGTCGGGAAGGCCAGGCCCTCCACGAACTCGCCCTCCCGGGCGCGCAGTCGCTCCCGCACGGCGGCGGGGGAGCGGGGGACGCGCAGGGCCCGCTTCTCGCCGTGCGGACGGGCCATGACGCGCAGGAGCAGCTCGGCGGTGCCGTGCGGCGGCAGCTCCAGGGTCCACACCAGGCGGCGGGCGCCGGTGCCGGTCTCCTCCACGGCGTCCGGCTGGGGCTCGGCCGTCACCGTCGTGCACGAGCGCCACTCGCCGCGCCGGTAGGTGAACTCCACGCCGTGGCCGAGGACCTGGCGGGAGCGGACCGCACCGGCCTTGGTGTAGGTGCGGTGGTCGGAGCGCAGCTCGAACTGGTCGGTGAAGTCGGCGTCGGCGGTGAGCGCGAGGCGGACCGTCGTCGGCGCCGGGCGGTTGCTGGTGATGCGCAGCGACTCCACGAACGAGGCGTCGCCGACGGCCTGTTCACGGAAGAGCGTGTAGGCGGGCGGCTCGTCGCGTCCGCCGCGCGGGACGAGGACGCACGCCGCGGTGTCCCCGTCGGCCACCGGCGTCAGGGTGTCGGGCACGGCCCCGTCCACCGTGAGCTGCCACCGGCTGAGGTGCCGTGCGTCCCGTACGAACATTCCGTCCGGGGCGCTGCCGCCCCGGTAGCCGCTGATGTCGCCGCGGTCACCGACGGCGGCGAACGTCCCGCCGTGCACGAGCAGATGATGCCGGTCGGTCATCGGGTGTTCCCTTCGTGGGTACGCCGGTCTTCAGGCAGGGGAGGAAACGAAGCTCCTGCGGAGCAGGGCAGGGAAGGCCGAATCGCCTTCTGGGCGATTCGGTGTGCGCCGGCTATCGGTCGACGCCCGCCGCTCACACGGAAGCTGATAGAACGTGAGGCGTGACGCAGCAGGTCAAGCGGGCGTTCAAGTACCGCTTCTACCCCACGGACGAGCAGACAGCTGAGCTGTCGCGCACGTTCGGCTGTGTCCGTCTCGTGTACAACAAGGCGTTGGAGGAGCGCACGCAGGCCTGGTACGGCGAGCAACGCCGCATCTCCTACGTGCAGTCGTCCGCCGCGCTGACGGAGTGGAAGAAGTCCGAGGAACTTGCCTTCCTCTCGGAGGTGTCCTCCGTCCCGCTCCAGCAGGCGCTGCGCCACCTTCAGGCGGCGTTCGGGAACTTCTTCGCCAAGCGCGCCAAGTACCCGCGCTACAAGTCCCGGAAGAAGTCCCGGGGGTCGGCCGAGTACACCCGCAGCGCTTTCAAGTGGCGTGACGGGCAGCTCACGCTCGCGAAGATGACCGAGCCCCTGGACATCCACTGGTCGCGCCCTCTGCCTGAAGGGGCGGAGCCGACGACGGTGACCGTGTCCCGCGACAGCGCGGGCCGCTGGTTCGTCTCGATGCTCGTCGAGGACACCATCGCCTCGGCCCCCGCGACCACAGCGGCGATCGGCCTGGACGCCGGGATCACCTCCCTGGTGACCCTGTCCACCGGGGAGAAGATCACCAACCCGAAGCATGAGCGCCGCGACCGCGTCCGACTCGCGAAGGCTCAGCGGGAACTGTCCCGGAAGACGAAGGGCTCTGCGAACCGGGAGAAGGCCCGCCGCCGCGTGGCCCGTATCCATGCGCGGATCGCCGACCGGCGCCGGGACTTCTTGCACAAACTGACCACTCGGCTCGTCCGTGAGAACCAAACGGTCGTGATCGAGGACCTCACCGTCCGCAACCTGCTGAAGAACGGCAAGCTCGCGCGCGCCATCTCCGACGCGGCCTGGACGGACCTGCGCATGATGCTGGAGTACAAGTGCGCCTGGTACGGGCGCGAACTCGTCGTGATCGACCGATGGTTCCCCAGCAGCAAGCTGTGCGGAACCTGCGGCACGGTCCGCGAGAAGCTGCCGCTCAATGTCCGGGAGTGGACGTGCGACTGCGGCACCGTGCATGACCGCGACGTGAACGCGGCGCGCAACATTCTGGCCGCCGGGCTGGCGGCGTCTGCCTGTGGAGACGGTGTAAGACCTCAACGGGAGTCCTCCCGGACGGGGCGGTCGTCGGTGAAGCAGGAAACCCGGCGGGCGACCGCTGGAATCTCCCGCCTCTAGGCGGGGGAGGAAGTCAACCCTGGTCCCCTCCCTTGATCGCCGTGACGCCGTTCCTGTCCCCTGCGGGCCGGTCGTGCAGCAGGTCGAGCGTGAGTGCGGCGGTCCAGCCGAAGCCGGTGGCGCCGCAGGCCTGTGCCGTGTACGGGTCGACGTACTCCGCGAAATCGGAGGCGCCGGCGGTGTGCAGGATGCCCTTGCGCAGGGCGTCGGCCCGGCCGCGCTCGCCGTGCAGCCGCAGACCGCCCTCCAGGAGCCAGTTGGTGTTGATCCAGGCCGGGCCGCGCCAGTAGCGGTGCGGGTCGAAGGCCTCGCCGAGCAGGTCGTAGCTGGGCACCAGGCGGGTGGTGCCGCCGAGGCCGAAGTGCGGGCCGCACATCGTGCGGACCAGGGTGGCGGCGAGATCGCGCGGGAGCGACGGCAGCAGCAGCGGGATCAGCCCGGAGACACCGCGCTCGGGGATCGGCTCCCCGGCGCGCACGTCCCGGCACAGGAACATCCCGGCGGCCGGTTCCCACAGCCGCTCCACCAGGGCCGCCGTCAGCCGCTCGGCGCGGGCCTGCCGGGCCGTCGACGCCGCGCCCAGCTCGTGGGCGATCCGGGCCAGGGCGTACTCGGAGGCGATGAGCAGCGCGTTGAACGCCGGGTCCTCCACGGCGAACTCCCCTGCCCCGTCGGCGTATCCGCGGTCCCGGTAGTCGCTCGCCAGCCGTACGTACCGCCCGTAGTCCAGGTCCGTCGGCCGGTCCTCGGGGGAGCCGTGGTCGAGGTCGGCGCGGCGGAAGGAGCGGGCCGGGGCCGGGGTGACCCGGGACAGCGGGCGGTCCCAGCAGGGGCTGTTGTCCATGCCCTGCTCCCAGGGGTGCACGACGGACACCAGCCCGCCCCCGCCCAGGTCGCGCCGGTGCAGCAGATACCGGTGCCAGGCCGCGAGTCGGGGATACATCCGGGTGAGGAAGCCGCGGGCCCGCGACAGCCCCGGGTCGGCCAGGTGCACCAGCCACACGGCCAGCGCGTGGACCGGTGGTTGCACGATCCCGGAGGTCTGTACGGTGCGCGGGGCGCCCGCGGTACGGCCCGCGGTCGAGGAGCGCCAGAAGTCGGGGCTCGGGAAGTACGCGTCGAGGGGGACGGAGGGGTTGAAGACGATGTGCGGGATCCGCCCGTCCGCCCACTGGGCCGCCAGCAGCGTGTCCAGTTCCGTCTGGGCGCGTAACGGCGAGATGTGCCGCAGGCCGATCGCGATGAACGCCGAGTCCCACGACCACTGGTGGGGATACAGGCTGCGCGAGGGCACGGTGGACGTCCCCGTCCAGCCGGCCTCCAGCACGGCGGCGGCCCTGACCTGCAGGGGTGAGACGGTGCTGGACGGATCGTATGCAACGGTGCGTCCGGTACGACGTAGGGCGCGTTGGGCGGTGCGGTCCACTCGGGGCTCTCCGAAAAGACGTCCGGCCGGCCGGTTCGGCTGCGGCTACCGTGGGGTTACGTCTATTTAACACGCAAAACCCACTATGTAAGGCAAGGTTGAGAAACACAAGGGGGTGTGCATGACCGGACAGCCCGGAAGAACGGGACAGAGGGCGGGGCGAGGAGCGGGCCAGGCCAGCGCCGGCGAACTGCTCGAACTGGTGCGCAGTCGCCGCGCGGTGACCCGGGGCGCGCTCCAGCAGGCGACCGGACTGTCCCGGGCCACCGTCGGGCAGCGGCTCGACCGGCTGTTCCGCGCGGGCTGGCTGCGCGAGGGCGCCGGGGGTCCGGTGGATTCCCCGCTGGGCGGACGCCCCTCCATCACCCTGGAATTCGACGACGAGCACGCGGTGGTCCTGGCCGCCGACCTCGACACCCGGCACGCGCGGGCGGCCGTGCTGTCGCTGAGCGGCGAGATCCTCGCCGAGCACTCCGGCACCCTGGTCGTCGAGGACGGGCCGGACGCCGTGCTCGGCGAACTCGGCCGCTGGTTCGCCGAGCTGCTGGAGAAGGCGGGCTGCCCGGCCGAGTCGGTGTGCGGGGTCGGGCTCGCGGTGCCCGGCCCGGTCGACACCGAGTCCGGCCGTGTCGTCCAGCCGCCGATCATGCCCGGCTGGGACGGCTACGGCATACGGGCCCGGCTGTCCCGGGCCCTCACCGAGCACACCGGCGCCGCCGCCGTGCCCGTGCTGGTGGACAACGACGCCAACCTCATGGCGTACGGCGAACAGCGCACCGGCTATCCCGACTGCTCCGCCTTCGTGCTGGTCAAGGTCTCCACCGGCATCGGCGCCGGGGTCGTGGTGGACGGCTCGGTGTTCCGGGGCATCGACGGCGGCGCCGGGGACATCGGGCACATCCGGGTGCCAGAGGGCGCCCAGGCGCTGTGCCGGTGCGGTTCGTACGGCTGTCTGGCCGCCGTCGCGAGCGGCGGGGCGGTGGCGCGACGGCTGGCGGAGGCCGGGGTGCCGGCGGCCTCCGGCTCGGATGTGCGGGACCTGCTGGCGTCCGGGCACCCCGAGGCGGTCGGTCTCGCCCGGGAGGCCGGGCGCCGGGTCGGGGACGTCCTGGCGACCGTCGTGACCCTGCTGAACCCCGGCGTGCTGATGATCGCCGGGGATCTGGCCGGAACTCCCTTCCTGACAGGGGTGCGCGAACTGCTCTACCAGCGGGCGCTGCCCCGCTCCACGGCTCATCTGGACGTGGTGACCTCACGGCTCGGCGAGCGAGCGGGCCTGGTGGGAGCGGGTGCGATGGTCGTCGAGCACCTGTACGCCCCCGAGCGGGTCGAGGAGCGGCTGCGGGCGCTCGGCGTGTGACAAGGACATTTCGCCCCCGCTACCCGTCCGCATGGTGAAATCCGGCGGGCTGTGGCAGCGTGATTCTCGCCACCTCTGATAAGGGTTGCGCTCAGATGAGCGGATCATGAGCGGCTGCACTTCTCCAAAGGGTGGCACTGAGTGCCACGCTTTGATCGTTCATCGATCGAACTCAAGCGTGGCGAACGCCGCTCAGATGAGCGCTCAGAAGGGCATGGACAGGTTCTTGCGTTCAAGAAGTGAACACATGCGGCTGTGATTGCTTGCCAAGCCTTGACTTTCGATCCGCTGGCGGACGAGTGGTTACAGGCGCATGACGCGCGCATGGACGTACCCAGACGCCTTCGATCTGGGTATGTTCCTCGCCGTCAGGGCAGCCACCGCGTCCTCGAGGAGTCGAGACCCGTGTCGGAAAACAAAGATCTCCCGGTAGCCGAGCAGGCCGCGAGCGTTGAGGGCGTGAAGTTCGTTTACGACTTCACCGAGGGCAACAAGGACCTCAAGGACCTCCTCGGCGGCAAGGGCGCGAACCTTGCCGAGATGACGAACCTGGGCCTGCCGGTCCCTCCCGGCTTCACGATCACCACCGAGGCCTGCAAGGTCTACCTCGACAGCGGCGAGGAGCCGGCGGCACTGCGTGACGAGGTGAGTGCGCACCTCGACGCCCTAGAGGCCCGCATGGGCAAGAAGCTCGGCCAGGCGGACGACCCGCTGCTGGTGTCGGTGCGCTCCGGTGCCAAGTTCTCCATGCCCGGCATGATGGACACCGTCCTCAACATCGGCCTCTCCGACAAGTCGGTGCAGGGCCTCGCCAAGCAGGCCGGCGACGACCGGTTCGCCTGGGACTCCTACCGCCGCCTCATCCAGATGTTCGGCAAGACCGTCCTCGGCGTCGACGGGGAGCTCTTCGAGGACGCGCTGGAGGCGGCGAAGGCGGCCAAGAAGGTCACGGTCGACACCGAGCTGGAGGCGTCCGACCTCAAGAAGCTCGTCACCAAGTTCAAGAAGATCGTCAAGACCGAGGCCGGCCGGGACTTCCCGCAGAGCCCGCGCGAGCAGATGGACCTCGCCATCCACGCGGTCTTCGACTCCTGGAACACCGACCGCGCCAAGCTCTACCGCCGCCAGGAGCGCATCCCGCACGACCTGGGCACGGCCGTCAACGTCTGTTCCATGGTCTTCGGCAACCTCGGCCCCGACTCCGGCACCGGCGTCGCCTTCACCCGCGACCCCGCCTCCGGCCACCAGGGCGTCTACGGCGACTACCTGCAGAACGCGCAGGGCGAGGACGTCGTCGCGGGCATCCGCAACACCGTGCCGCTCGCCGATCTGGAGCAGATCGACAAGAAGTCGTACGACCAGCTGATGCAGATCATGGAGACGCTGGAGAACCACTACAAGGATCTCTGCGACATCGAGTTCACGATCGAGCGCGGTGTGCTGTGGATGCTCCAGACCCGCGTCGGCAAGCGCACCGCGGGCGCGGCCTTCCGTATCGCCACCCAGCTCGTGGACCAGGGTCTGATCGACGAGGCCGAGGCGCTCACCCGCGTCAACGGCGCCCAGCTCGCGCAGCTGATGTTCCCGCGCTTCGACGAGGACGCCAAGGTCTCGCAGGTCGGCCGGGGCATCGCGGCCTCGCCGGGCGCGGCGGTCGGCAAGGCGGTCTTCGACTCCTACACCGCCGTGAAGTGGTCGCGTTCGGGCGAGAAGGTCATCCTCATCCGCCGCGAGACCAACCCCGACGACCTGGACGGCATGATCGCCGCCGAGGGCATCCTGACCTCGCGCGGCGGCAAGACCTCCCACGCGGCCGTCGTCGCGCGCGGCATGGGCAAGACCTGTGTCTGCGGCGCCGAGGAGCTGGAGGTCGACACCAAGCGCCGCCGGATGACCGTCCCGGGCGGGCACGTCGTCGAGGAGGGAGACGTCGTCTCCATCGACGGTTCCTCCGGCAAGGTCTACCTCGGTGAGGTGCCGGTCGTGCCCTCGCCGGTCGTGGAGTACTTCGAGGGCCGGATGCACCCGGGCGCCGACGACGCCGACGAGCTGGTCGAGGCCGTGCACCGCATGATGGCCTTCGCCGACCGCAAGCGCCGGCTGCGGGTGCGCGCCAACGCGGACAACGCCGAGGACGCGCTGCGCGCCCGCCGCTTCGGTGCCCAGGGCATCGGCCTGTGCCGCACCGAGCACATGTTCCTCGGCGACCGGCGCGAGCTGGTGGAGCGGCTGATCCTCGCCGACACCCAGGCCGAGCGCGAGGAGTCCCTCAAGGAGCTGCTCCCGCTCCAGAAGCAGGACTTCGTCCAGCTCTTCGAGTCGATGGACGGCCTGCCGGTCACCATCCGCCTGCTGGACCCGCCGCTGCACGAGTTCCTGCCCGACATCACGGAACTCTCCGTCCGTGTCGCCCTCGCGGAGTCCCGCCAGGAGCCGCACGAGAACGAACTCCGCCTGCTCCAGGCCGTTCACCGCCTGCACGAGCAGAACCCGATGCTGGGTCTGCGCGGCGTCCGTCTCGGCCTGGTCATCCCCGGCCTGTTCACCATGCAGGTCCGGGCGATCGCCGAGGCCGCGGCCGAGCGCAAGGCCGCCAAGGGCGACCCGCGCGCCGAGATCATGATCCCGCTCGTCGGCACGGTGCAGGAGCTGGAGATCGTGCGCGAGGAGGCCGACCAGGTCATCGCCGAGGTGGAGGCGGCCTCGGGCGCGCAGCTCAAGCTGTCCATCGGCACGATGATCGAGCTGCCGCGCGCCGCCCTGACCGCCGGTCAGATCGCCGAGGCCGCGCAGTTCTTCTCCTTCGGCACGAACGACCTGACCCAGACGGTGTGGGGCTTCAGCCGGGACGACGTGGAGGCCTCGTTCTTCACGGCGTACCTGGAGAAGGGCATCTTCGGCGTCTCCCCCTTCGAGACGATCGACAAGGACGGCGTCGGCTCCCTGGTCAAGCTCGCCGCCAAGGCCGGCCGCGAGACCCGCCCCGACCTCAAGCTCGGCGTCTGCGGCGAGCACGGCGGCGACCCGGAGTCGGTCCACTTCTTCCACGAGGTCGGACTCGACTACGTCTCCTGCTCCCCGTTCCGCATCCCGGTGGCCCGCCTGGAGGCCGGCCGCGCGGCGGTCCAGTCCCAGGGCAGCGACCACCGCTGACCCACCGGCCCTCACGGGCCCCCAGATCCCGGAGCCGTCGACGGTCCCCGACCACACCGATCGCGGCGGCTCCGGACTACGGAGGAGACAGGGGGCGGCACCTTGTGCGGAGGGTGCCGCCCCCTTGAGCTGTCGGCGCTTCCGACCGGCCTTTGCGAGACATTCGGGCATGGACAAGAAACCCGGCACATTGAGGAAACGCTCACGGGCGCGTGCGCGGGCTCCCGTTCGGGTGAATGGCCGGGGCTGCCGCGGCACGGCTGATCCGGGTAGGGCACGTATGCGGTATGTCGTGCCTGCGTCCATGGACCTTCGTCGTTCTCGCGGTGTCGCTCCTCGTGCCGACTCCCGCGGCCACCGCTGCCGAGGACCCCGTGGTGCCGGCTCTGGAGCGGGCCGCGAGCCCTCTGCGTACCGCCGAGCCCGGCGGGGACGTCGGTGACCTCCGGCCGGTCGGCAGGGCGGTCGGGGACGCGGTCGTGGTGGGGATGGGGGAGGCGGCGCACGGGTCGCACGAGTTTCTCGCGGTCAAGGACCGCGTCTTCCGGTATCTGGTGGAGAGCCGGGGCTTTCGGACCTTCGCGCTGGAGACGGCCTGGAGCACCGGGGTGCGCCTCGACGACTACGTGGTGCACGGCAAGGGGGACCCCGAGCGCATCATGCGGGAGGACTTCCAGTACACGTACGTGCTGAACAACACCGCCGAGAACCTGGCACTGGTGCGGTGGATGCGGGCGTACAACCGCCGGCATCCGCAGGACCCGGTGCGGTTCATGGGTGACGACTGGGGCTACACGGGGCCCGAGCTGTACGACCGGGTGACGGCCTACGTGGGACGGGTCCGGCCGGATCTCGCACCGCGGTTCGAGGAGCTCTACCGGGGGCTGCGCCCGACCGTCCCCTCCGGCGAGTACCAGAAGGCGTATCTCGCCCGCCCGCTCGCCGAACGGCAGGACATGGCCTCCCGGACCGGACGCGCCCTGGACCTGCTGGAGTCACTGGCCCCGCGCGGAGCGGTCGCGCCGCGAGAGTTCGCCGAGGTGTCGCGGCACGCCACGGTGATCGACCAGACGGCCACCGGCTACGGCTTCGACTTCGCGGATCCGCGGCAGGTCGCCGAGGCCATGCGGTGGCGGGACGAGGTGATGGCGGACAACGTCGTCTGGTGGCGCGAGCACACCGGGCACCGGATCCTGCTGGCGGGCCACAACAACCACATCGGCTACGAACCGGAGGACCCGAAGGTCCTGCCCAGGACGCAGGGGGCGTTCCTGCGCGACCGGCTCGGCAGCCGCTATGCGAGCGTCGGACTCACCTTCGGCCAGGGCTCGTTCAGGGCCACCGACCCGGAGGAGGTGCACATGCTCACCCACACGGTCGGCCCGCCGCGGACCGGCAGCAACGAGCACACGCTGGACCGGGTGCGGTACGACCGCTACGTCCTGGACCTGCGGACCGCCCCGGGAGCGGCCCGCTCCTGGCTCGCCGTGGCCCGGCCCACGCGCAGTGTCGGTACCGCCTACCCGGAGGAGCGGAACTGGTTCGACCTCGCGCTGGGCCGCTGCTTCGACGTGCTGATCCATCAGGACCGGGTGCGGGACGTGGACCTGCTGTCCTGAGGGGCGGTCACCGTCGGCACAACATCCGGTCGATGAGCCCCTGCAGGGCCTTCTCGGCGGTGAGGAGCTGGGTGTCGTCCGTGGTGCGGCCGTTGACCGTGACGACCACCGACCGTCTTCCGTCGGCGGTGAAGCCCGTTCTGACGAACGTGCCTTCGAGGTCGCCGTGGTGGCCCCAGCGGCTGCCGCCGCACGGCAACGGCTGCCGCATCAGGCCGAGGCCGTAACGCAGTCCGGGCGTGAACCTCTGGTGCTCCTCATTGCTCGGGACGGTGGTGCGCATCGCGGCGAGTTCCCGGGGCGGCAGCAGTTCGCCGGTGAGCAGGGCCGTGAAGAACCGGTCCAGGTCGCGGGAGGTGGAGACCAGCGCGCCTGCGGTACCGGCCCACGCCATGTTCCGGACGGTGGTGTCGGTGTAGCGGGCGGATCCGGCGAACCGGTGGTAGGTGTGGGCGTACGGCTTCGGCAGGGAGGGGTCGTCTCCCGGGACGCGGGTGCCGCGCAGCCCCAGCCGGCGGACGATCCGGTCCTCCACCTCCTCGGCCCAGGGACGTCCCGTGACCTTCTCGATGACGGCGCCCAGGAGGTGGTAGCCGGTGTTGGAGTAGTTCCAGCGGGGCTCGGGGTCGGCGGGGTCGGCAGGGGGGAAGTCCGGGGCGTGCCGCAGCGCGGCGGCGACGAGGCGTTCGGTGGCGATGTGGTCGAAGCGCCTGCGCTCGAACTCCGGGGCCGTACGGCCGGTCAGCTCGGTGGAGTCGTAGTCGTGCAGGCCGCTGGTGTGCTGGAGCAGGTGTCTGATGGTGATGCGGCTGCCGTCGTTGCCGTGTCCCTGGACCAGGCCGGGCAGCCATCGTTCCACCGTGTCGTGCGGGGACAGCCGGCGCTCGGCGGCCAGTTGCAGCACGGTCGCGGCCACGAAGGACTTCGTGACGCTGGCGGCCCGGAAGTGCGCACCGTTCGGCACGGGCCGGCCGGTGCCGAGGGCGGCCTCGCCGGCGCTTGCCTCGACGGTGTGCCGGCCCTCCCGGACGCGGACATGGACGCTGACCGCCCGGGTGGATTCCAGGGCTCCGGTCGCCTCCTGCCGCAACCGGTCCGGCGGGAGAGGCGTGCCGGCCGGGGACGAGGGCGTGCCGAGGGGGCCCAAGGAGAGCGCGAGAGCAGCCAGGACGACTGCTGCCATGCGGTGCCGCGCGCTCACTGGGGCAGGCCTTCCCGCAGGCATACGGCCGTGCCGGTCAGTGCGGCGGTGTGCAGGGCGGTCAGGGTCTCCGGCTGGTTCGTCAGCGGGGTGGACTCCAGGTCGGCGAGGGCGAACAGGCCGTCGTCGTCGTGCTCCGTGCTGCGCGTGAGCGACAGCTCGGCCGGGAGGCGGCCGCCGTGGAAGTAGAAGTCGATCACAGGGCCCGTGCCGTTCACGTCGGCCCGGTGGTCGTAGCCGATGAGCCGGGGGTCCAGGTCGAGGACGATTCCGGTCTCCTCGTACAGCTCCCGGAGCGCGGCACCGAGGGGGTCCTCTCCGTGGTCGAGCATGCCGCCCGGCAGCCCCCAGAGCCCGGCAGCGGGCTGGTGCCCGGCGTAGCGCAGCAGCAGGATGCGGTCCTCGGCGTCGAGGAGCAGGACGCAGGACGCGACGATGGTCTGCGGCAGTGTCTTGACCCACTCGTCGCGCGGCAGCACGGGCTGGGCGTCGGGGGAGGGCACGGTCGTGTCCACGGTGATGTTCCTTCCGTCGGCCGGGCAGCCCGTACGAGCTGCCCCACCGGAGGAACGGCCGGACGCACCGATGGTCACCGGCCCGCCGGGGTCACGTGTCGCAGGCGACCCCGTCGTTGTCACGGTCCAGGTGGGAGGCGTACCCCGGCTCACCACGGCTGATGGGGGCGGCACCGGCGGCCCGGACGGCGCTGCAGTTGGCGTAGTAGACGTCCGTGCCGCCGGAGCCGGAGCCGGAGCCGGAGCCGCTGCCGCCCGAGCCGCTGTCGTGGGAGCCGCCGCCCGACGCCGGCCGGGCGGTGACCGTGGTGGTGGCCCGGACGGTCTTGGTGGCGGTGACCGTGGGCGCGGGTTCCGGCTTCTTCGCGGCCGGTGTGGCGGTGGTCGTGGCCGTCGCGGTGACCGTGACGGTCGGCTGCGGCTTGGCGGCCGCGGGCTTCGCGTCGGTGGTGGTCTCCCCGCCGCCCGCGCCGATGCCCGCGCCTATGAACAGGGCCAGCCCGAGGGCGGGCAGCACGTAGCGCTTCCTGGCCCAGCGGGGCGCCGGGCGGCCGGGCCGCGGCGTGGGCGGTGCGGGATACGGGCCGTTGTGCGGATTGACGTACGGATTGGTCATGGTCATCCCCCCAGAGGTGGTACGTGAGGGGATGACCGTAGGACCGGGAGGCCCTCGATGAGGGTGAGGTGACCAACTTGTGATGGTTGTGTGAAGTCGATGGGGTGTCTACGAGCGGAACGGGCCCTTCACCTCGTAGGTGATGCCTCCCGACGAGCTGCCGCTCGTGCCGCGCTGGCTGGAGAAGTACAGGCGGGTGCCGTCCGGGGAGAACGCCGGGCCCGTGATCTCCGAGCCCGACTGGCCGTCGACGCGCAGGAACGGGGCGACGATGTCGTCCGGGGTGATGACGCAGATCTCCATAGTGCCGCCGTCCTCGGCGACGAAGAGGTCACCGGAGGAGGCGCCGGTGATGTTGTCGACGCCGGTGAGGGGAGCCGTGCCGCTCACGAGGGAGTCGTCGTAGGCCAGTTCGTATGTGTTGTTCAGCAGGTTGAGCTGCCAGACGCGGTTGTCGCCCTTGGTCGTGAACCAGACGGTGTTGTCCGCGTAGTGGCAGCCCTCGCCGCCGTTGAAGGACTTGGAGCCGGAGACCTGGGAGCGGGTGGCGGTGGGGGAGCCGTCCGGGTCGGGGACGTCGGCCCAGGTGAAGGAGCCGCTCGTGGCGCTGCCCGCGACCATGACCTGGAGCGTGCCGGACGACAGGGTGCCCCAAGCGGCCGGGACGAAGCGGTAGAAGCGGCCGTTGGTCTCGTCCTCGGTCAGGTAGATCACCTTGCGCACCGGGTCGGCGGCCGCCGCCTCGTGCTTGAAGCGGCCCATGGCGTCCCGGCGCACCGCCGCGTTCACGCCCCAGGGGTCCGTCTCGTAGACGTAGCCCCGGTCCACCTCCTCGCAGGACAGCCAGGTGTTCCACGGCGTCCTGCCGCCCGCGCAGTTCTGGCGGGTTCCGGACAGGACGCGGTACGCGCCCGTGATCGCGCCCGCCGACGAGAACTTCACCGCACTCGCGCCGCCCGACGGGTTGATCTCGGAGTTGGAGACATAGATCCAGCCCGTGCCGTCGGCGTAACAGGCGCCGCCGTCCGGGGCGTTGTGCCAGGTGTACGAGGTGCTCCCGACCCGCTGGCCGGAGCGGGCGATCACGCGGCTGGTGAAGCCGCTCGGGAGTCTGATGCCGTTGGCGTCCGGGGAACCCGGCGCCCCGTAGGGGCCGGGGCCGGGCTGGGCCGGGGCCGCGTGGGCGGCGCCGCGCCACAGGGTTCCGCCCAACGCGGCCGAAGCGCCGCCGATGACGGCCGCACGCAGGAGGCTACGACGTTCCACTCTCACTCCAGGAGGTGCCGTACCGCCCTGCCGACGGTCGACGGCAGGGTCGTGCGTGGGAGAGCGGAAGGGAGGCTATGGGAGCCGGGTTGACGGAGCATGGACAACGCGTGGCCGTGGGGCGGCATGCCTTCTCACGCCGGCAGCGCCGGTGCCTCCCGTCTCGGCCTCCTGGAGCGGTCGCCGCCCGGACCGGGCCCCTCGGCCGGCGGGCGTACGGACGGCAGCCGGATCACCACGTCCAGGCCACCCGTCGCCGCCGCGTGCAGGGTCGCCTCGCCGCCGCTGGCGTGGGCGAGCCGCTGCACCAGGGCGAGACCGAGCCCCGTACCGCCCTTCGGAGCGCCCGGCGCGCGCCAGAAGCGGTCGAAGGCGCGGGCGCGCTGCTCCTCCGTCATGCCCGGGCCCTCATCGGTGACATGCAGGTCGACCCAGCGGGGGCGGCTGTCCCGCAGGGCCCGGCGGGAGGGGGCCTGCAGACGCAGCTCGATGGTGACGGTGCTGCCGGACGGGGACGCCCGCAGCGCGTTGGAGAGCAGGTTGTCCATGATCTGCTCCACCGCTCCCGGCACCGCGAGGACCGGGCCCACGCTCCCCGCGAAGAGCACGAGGGAGACGTCCTCCCGCGCGAACAGGGGCTGCCAGGTGCGGTGCCGTTCCGTGCAGAGCGCGCCCAGGTCGACGGCGGCGGGGATGGCCGCGTGCTCCTCCAGCCGGGCCATCGCCAGCAGGTGCTCGACCATCCGGGCGAGCCGGTCCGTCTCCGTGAGGGCGGCGGTGAGGCTGCCCCGGGCCCGGGCGGCGATGTCCGGCTCCAGGTTCTCCAGACGCAGCCGCAGCGCCGCCAGCGGCGTCTTCAGCTGATGCGACGCCTCGCCCGCGAACGCCCGCTGGGAGGCCAGCAGATGCGCGAACCGGGCCGCGGTGTGGTTGAACGCCGCGGCCAGACTCCGCACTTCCGGCGGGCCCTTCGTGATCGTCACCGGGGTGAACCGGCCACCGCCCTCGGCCAACTCGTGCGTCGCCAGCTCCAGTTCGCGGATGGGGCGCCCCATCCAGCGGGCGAAGGCGAAACCGACCAGGGTGACCGCCGTCAGCACGGCGAAACCGCCCAGGGCGAGCAGCAGCCACACATGGTGGACGCGCTCGTGCACCATGCGCGTGGGCACCGTCAGCCACACCGCGCCCACCGGCCGCGCCTCCTGGCCGACCGGCGCCGCCACCGACAGATACTCGACGCCGCCGATGGTGGAGGTGCGGACGTCCACCGTCGAGGTGCCTCGCAAGGCTGCCGCGATGCCCGGCCGAGCGGCCAGATTGCCGGACATCGCGGGGTCCCTGGGGTGGGAGGTGGCGAGTGAGGCGCCCGAGGCGTCGACGATCACCACCTTCCCGCCGATGCGCTGCGCGCAGTGCGTCACCCGCGCGGGCAGGTCCCGCTCGCCCCGGCCCTCCGCGAGGGACAGCGCCGCGTACGCGGAGACCGACTCGGCCTCGTCCTTCGCCGCGTTGACCACCCGCTCCCGCTCGCCGCGCGAGTAGACGAAGCCCAGCGGGATCTCCAGGCAGAGCAGCACCAGCGCGGCGAGGCTGAGGTAGCTGAGCAGCAGCCGGCGAGTCACGGAGAGGCCACCCGCGCGGCGCCCGGCCCGGTGTGCACGGACAGCCGGAAGCCGACGCCCCGCAGGGTCCGGATCCACGCCGGGTGCCCCAACTTGCGCCGCAGCGCGGCCACATGGACGTCCAGCGTCTTGGTCGGGCCGTCGTAGTGCGGGTCCCAGACGCGGTCCAGGATCTGCTGGCGCGAGTAGACCGCGCCCGGGTCCTCGCTGAGGAGCGCCAGCAGGTCGAACTCCTTGGGGGTGAGCAGGACGGGCGCCTCGCCGACCCAGACCTGACGGGTACGGCGGTCCACCACGAGCGGGCCCGGGTCGTGCGGGGGGTCGGGGGCGGGGTCGTACGAGGCCGCGGGGGCTTCGTAGGACATGGGTGAGGCCGGTTCGTACGGGGGTGGGCTTGTGGGGGTGGGGTCGTACGCGGGCTGGGGCTGTTGCTGGGGCTGCGTATCAGGGGTGCCCGGTGGTGCGGCCGGTGCCTCGGGGAACGCCTGGTGGGTGCGTTGCGTGCGCCGGGTCACCGCGCGGACCCGGGCCACCAGCTCTCGTACGCTGAAAGGTTTCGCCAGGTAGTCGTCGGCGCCCAGTTCCAGGCCCAGTACGCGGTCGGCCTCCTCGCCGCGGGCGCTGAGGATGACGATGGGGACGTCCGAGACCTGCCGGATGCCCCGGCAGACGTCGATGCCGTCCATGTCGGGCAGTCCCAGGTCGAGCAGGACGACGTCGTTGTACGGGCCTCTCAGCCCGTCCGTGCCCGTGGCGACGTGATCGACCGTCAGTCCGAAGTGGCCGAGCCCCTCGGTGAGCGGCTCGGCGATCGTCTCGTCGTCCTCGATGAGCAGCACTCGTATGCCCATACGTCCTGTCTCTCCGTGAGCCGGCATGAATCCGGGCAGCGTGAATTCGCATTCTCTGCCCTGGAGTTCACACGCTACAAGACGACCGTTCGTCTGTATATGCGGGACAAAGAATGTTCAATTCCTGTCCGGGGGCTGGAGTTCGCTTAACCTTCCTCTGTAGGTCGGCCGTCTACGGTGGGGTGCAGAGAAAGAAACCCCAGCTCAGGAGGCGGCATTGAAGACACTTCTCGATCGGGCCCGTACGTTCAGGACGCGCGTCGATTTCGACAGCGGCGAATACCGGAAACTGGCCGAAGGGCAATATCCGGAGGTGTTGTTCATCACCTGCTCGGATTCTCGGGTCATACCCGCGCTGATCACCGGCGCGCGCCCTGGTGAGATATTCGAGCTGCGCAACGCGGGCAATATCGTGCCGCCTTACGGGCGGCCCGGGGCCTCCGGCGAGGCGGCCACCATCGAGTACGCACTGGAGGTGCTCGGGGTTCAGGACATCGTGGTGTGCGGTCACTCACACTGCGGTGCGATGGGCGCGCTGAAGTCCGGCGACGACCTGTCCGGGCTGCCCGGCGTCGACGCCTGGCTCCGCATCGCCCGCCCGGAGCTGACCTCCGTACTGGAGACCGCCCCGGACGACCCGTCCCTGCCGGAGGTGTCCCAGGGCAACGTCGCCAACCAGCTCAGCGCGCTGCGGAGTTACCCGGTCGTACGGCAACGCCTCGACTCGGGCCGGCTGCGGCTGCACGGCTGGTACTACGAGGTCGACACCGGGTTCGTGTACGAACGCGGCGACGACGGCATGTTCCGGGTGCATGCCGCGTGAGCGGGGCACATGCGCGGGGCCGGGGTGCCGCCGCACGGGGTGCTGCCGCACGGGGTGGCCGGGGGGCCGACCCGGGGGCGGGGGGAGGCATGGCGGACCCGGGAGCGGCCGGGGTCGAGGGGGGTGTCTCGGACTGGGGGGCGAATGGTTCGGGGCAGGACACGGGGGGTTGGCGGTCGGCGGGGTCCGGGGGGAGCGTCGCTGACTGGGGGGCGGGCGGTTCGACGGGGGGTGCTGAGGGCTGGGGGGCGAGCGGTCCCGGGGAGGGGACGGGGAGTTGGGGGTCGGTCGGGTCTTCCGAGGGCGTGGCTGATTGGGGGGCCGACGGTCGTTCGGAGGGTGGCACCGGCTGGCGGGACGAGGGTCGATCGGAGGGTGGGATCGGCAGGGGGGCGAGCGGTCTGGCGGCGGGGGGTGCTGCGGACTGGGGGCCGGGCAGTCCCGGGGAGGGCACGGGGAGTTGGGGGTCGGTCGGGTCTTCGGAGGGCGTCGCTGATTGGGGGGCCGACGGTCGTTCGGAGGGTGGCACGGGCTGGGGGGCGGGTGGTCACGGGGAGGGCACCGGGCGTTGGGGGGCGGCCGGGGCTTCGGGTGCTGTCGCCGACTGGGGGGCGGGCGGTCGTTCCGAGGGGGGAGGCGACTGGCGGTCGGGTGGCTCCGGAGGGGGTGACTGGCGGTCCGGTGGCTCCGGAGGGGGTGTCGAGGGCTGGCGCGACGGTGCGCTGGGCGGGCCTTCGGGAGGCGCTGCGGGGGAGCCCGGGGGCCGTCCGGGGGGTGGCTCTGCCGGAGGCCCGCTGGGGGGCGGTCCTGTCGGAGGCCCGGCATCGGGTGGTCTCGGCGCAGGCCCGGCAGGGCGCGGTCCTGGTGTAGGACCGGGGGCCGGTGAGCCTCCCGGCGGACCGGCATTACACGGTTCCGCCGCAGGCCTGGCTGGGGGCGGTCCCGGCGTAGGCACGGCGGGGCGCGGTCCCGCCGCAGGACCGGCAGGCGACGGCCGGGGCGGCTCTGTCGGAGGCGGCCCGGCAGGGCGTGTCGGAGAAGGTGGGCTGGGTGGGCTCGTGCGGATGGTGACCGGGGGCGCGAAGGGGATGGGTGGCAAGGCCGGGGCCAAGGCCGACCTCGTCACCGACATCACCGCCTCGCTGGTCGTCTTCCTCGTCGCGCTGCCGCTGTGCATCGGCGTGGCCGTCGCCTCGGGTGTTCCGGCCGAGCTCGGGATCATCTCCGGGGTGATCGGCGGCCTGGTCGTCGGCGCGGTCAAGGGCAGTACGCTCCAGGTCAGCGGGCCTGCCGCCGGGCTCGCCGCGCTCGTGGCGGACACCGTCGCCGATGTCGGCGTGGCCATGCTCGGCGTGATCGTGCTGTTCGCCGGCCTGCTGCAGATCGTCCTCGGACTGGTGAAACTGGGCCGGATGTTCCAGGCCACCTCGGTCGCCGTCGTCCAGGGCATGCTGGCCGGCATCGGCGTGCCGCTGATGTTCAGCCAGGCCTATCCCATGGCCGACGCCAAGGCACCCGGCACCGCGATCGAGAACATGGCCGGCATCCCCGGGCTGCTGGCCGGCATCCTGACGAACCCGCAGGCCATGATCGCCACCCTGCTCGGCATCCTCACGATCGTGCTCAGCTTCGTGTGGAAGAAGGTGCCCGGCCCGGCCGGGAAGATCCCGGCCGCACTGGTCGCCGTCGGCATCGGCGTGGTCGTCGCCGCGCTGCCCGGCGTGGACGTGAAGACGCTCCAGGTGGGCAACCTGCTCGCGTCCGTGAACCTGCCGGGCGCGGAGCAGTTCGGCGCGCTCACCGACGGCGCGATCATCACCGCCATCCTCACCTTCACGGTCATCGCGTCCGCCGAGAGCCTGTTCACGGCCGCCGCCGTGGACCGGATGCACAGCGGCCCGCGCACCCGCTACAACACCGAGCTGGTCGCCCAGGGCGTCGGCAACACCGTCGCGGGCGTCCTCGGCGCACTCCCCATCACCGCGGTCGTGGCGCGCAGTTCGGCGAACGTCCAGGCCGGGGCCAAGACCCGGCTCTCCCGCACGCTGCACGGCCTGTGGCTGCTCGCGTTCGCGCTGCTGCTGCCGCAGGTGCTCGCGCTGATCCCGATCTCCGTGCTCGCCGGTGTCCTCGTGCACAGCGGCTGGAAGCTGTTCGCGCCCGCCGAGTTCCCGAAGATGTGGCGCCAGGACCGGGGCGAGTTCGCGGTGATGACGCTGACCACGCTGGTCATCGTGGCGACCGCGCTGCTGGAAGGCGTGCTGTTCGGCGTCGCCGCGGGCATCGTGCTGGCCGCGCTGCGCATGTCGCAGACCGTGATCCGCCAGCACATGGAGGAGGACACGGCCAAGGTCGTGATGGCCGGCAACGCCACGTTCCTGCGCCTGCCGAAGGTGATCGAGGCGCTGGAGGCGGCCGCCGCGTCCGGGAAGCCGCGGATCCGGCTCGACCTGACCGGCGTGACCCACCTGGACCACGCCTGCCGCAACCAGGTCGAGGAGTTCACCGCCCAGCAGCGGGGACTGGGTCTCCGGGTGGAACTCCTGATGCCCGGGGAGGCCAAGCAGGCCGAACCGGCCGGGTCCCGTACCGCCGCGTCCGCGGGGGAGGCCCCGGGCTCGGCGCCGCTGCCCAGGCGCCCGGTCGCCGGAATGGAGGAGGAGCCGGCCGGGGCGGGGGAGCCGGCGCCCTGGCCCACCGCCGACGCCGAGTGGTTCTACCTCGACACCCGGCCCCTCCCCGAAGAGCAGTCCCGCTCATCCCTCCTGGGATGACCCCCACGCGGGACAAGCCGCGGTGGCGTGCACGCAGGAGCGGGCGTGCACGCCACCGTGCGTGGATCCCCGGGCGCGTCAGCCGCAGCTGCCGCTGATCCACCGGTGGGAGCGGACCTTGTACGTACCGGCCAGGTTGCCGCCGTGCTGCTGCCGGGTGCAGCCGATCCGGTCGCTGTAGTCGGCGCCCCGGTAGTAGGCGACACCGGTGGAGCTGCTGGTGCCGGCGTTCCACACCGACTTCACGTTGGTCGTGGCGGCCCAGGAACACCTGATGGAGCCGCTCTGCCAGTCGGGGTCGGCCACGTCCCACGCGCACTTGCTGCCGGTGAAGTTGGCGCCGGTCCAGAAACAGATGTGCCCACTCGCGCAGTCCACCGCCGCGGGAGCGGCCGGAGCGGCCGAAGCGGAGGTCGGCACGGCCAGGGTCGTGATGGCGGCGGCGCTGACGGCGAGGACCGCGAACAGCGGTGTGGTGCGGGAGTTCCTGCGGACGGAAAGGCGCATGAGCCTGTTCTCCTCGAGGGGTCGGGGGTCCGGTCGTTCGGACGGCCCGACGCTGGCAAGGCACGCCTGGGTCCGGCAAGGACGGCGGGGCCGGCTGGGATGCCGGGACGGATGGGACGGCGCCTGACTGGCGCGTTCCGAAACCGTTGGGACGGCCATGGGATGCCTTTGGTGGCACAGTGGCGCCTGAGGCGCCCGACCAGCGCCCGTGGGGGTATCCGAGGGGGGAAACCCGATGTCCGAATGCCCGGAAACGGAACGGTTCGCCGCGCTGCTGCGTGCGCTGAAGAGCCGGTCGGGCCTGAGTTACGAGGCCCTCGCCAAGAAATCCGGCCTGGCCGGTTCGACGCTGCACCGCTACTGCCGCGGCACATCGGTGCCCCAGGACTACGGCAGCGTCCACCGGCTGGCCACGGTCTGCGGCGCGACCCCGGAGGAACTCCGCACCCTGCACCGCCTGTGGGCCCTGGCGGACGCGGCGAGAACCACGGCGGCCGGTGCCGAGGAAGCGGAAGCGGAAGCAGTAGCGGTATCCGGGCAGGGCACAGGGCAGGAAGCGGAAGAAGAGGAGACGGAACAGGAAGCCGAGGCAGAGAGGGAGGGGGAAACGGTCCCAGACAACGCCGGGGAGCCCGACCCCGACCCCGAACCCGCCCCCACCCTCCGCCCCGACCCCCGCTCACGCAGGCACCGCCTCCGCACCTCCGTCGTCACCGCCGCCATCGTCGCGGCCCTCAGCGTCTCCGCCTGGGCGCTGTACGGCGCCCGGACGCCGTCCGGCAGCGGCGGCGCCGACGGACGCGGTTCCGGTGACGACCGGCCGTTGTTCTCGGCCAATTGCCCGCCCGTGATCGCCATGGGCGAGCACGACGAGTGCGTACGGGAGGTGCAGCGCCTGCTGCACGCCAAGGGCGCGGACATCGGCGTCGACGGCAGCTTCGGTCCGCAGACCCTGCGCCGTGTCACCGCCTTCCAGGTGCTGGCCGGGATCCAGCCGAACGGGGTCGTCGAGGAACCCACCAAGAAGGCGCTGTACGCCTCACGGGTCCGGATGAGTGTCTGGTCGCAGGAGAAGGTGCGGCAGCGGGTCCGGGAGGTGTTCCCCGAGGCGCCGGACAAGGCGGTGGCCATCGCCGACTGCCAGTCCTTCCTGGACCCGCTGCACATCCTGCCCAACACCAACGGCACCCGGAACTGGGGCCTGTTCCAGATCTCCGACGCCCGGCTGCGCGAACTGGGCGGGACGCCCCGTCAGGCCCTGGACCCGGAGTGGAACATCCAGGCGGCCCGACGGCTGTGGAGCGAGGACCGCGACTTCGGCGACTGGCCGCACTGCGCCCGAGCCGCCGAAGCCACCCCGGCCGCCTCCCTCACAGCGACACCGACACCGCGTTGAACGTCGTCTGAGGCGTCTGCGGGCTGGTGAAGCGGGCGTTGACGAGATAGAGGCGGTCGCCGAACCGGGCGGCGGTGGTGGGCACGTCGAAACGGGGGTCGGTGATCGTCCGGCGCAGGGTGGCCGTCGTGGCGTCCCGGTCGAGGTCCCAGACGGTGATCTTGTTCTGGCGGTTCTGTACGACGTACAGGACGCGGCCGAGGCGCACCAGACCGTCGCCGCCCGTCACGTCGGTCCCGCCCACCAGCGCGACCTTGGTGGCGTGACCGGTCCGGATGTCCACCCGGTACAACTGGCCCGCGTTGACGACGATCAGGCCGCGTCCGTCGGGGGTGGCGACCAGGCCGTTGGCGCTGTTGGTCCCGGCCGGTGCCTGCACCCACTCGCCGGTGAGCGGAAGGGCGCGCACCTTGCCCGTGCGGCCGCGCGGGACGCCGTGGAGGACGGCGTCCCGGGAGTCGGTGAACCAGGCGCGGTCGCGGTGCAGGACGACGTCGTTGATGAAGGGCGCCGCGTTCGGGGTGAGCTGGTAGGTGGCCAGCAGCTCACCGTCGCGCGCGTCGAGGACCTTCGCCGTCCCGCCGGCGCCGCCCGCCACGTACAGCAGGCCGTCGCGGTCCAGCTTCAGACCGATCGACGCGAGGCCGGCGGCGCCCCGGTGCAGGACGCCGCCCTCGCCGGTGCGCAGGTCGGTGCGGTAGATCGAGCCGTCGGCACGTGAACCCATGTACGCGTACGGCCTGCTGCCGATGGTGATCCCCTCGGGGAGCCACCCGTCGGGCAGCGGAAACTCGCTCGGCCAGGCCGAGGCCCGCGTCGAGGCCCCGGACGAGGCCTGTGCCGAGACCGTGCCCGTACCGGCGACCGCGAGCGCGGCGACGGCCCCGCCGAGCACGGTCCGCCGGGACGGCTGGAAGTGGTTCCGAGTCATGATCGCGCCTCCGTGGGAGGGAAGGTGGGGGTGCGCCTCGATGTAACGC
The DNA here is from genome assembly GCF_018604545.1 of Streptomyces koelreuteriae. Classification (GTDB taxonomy): domain Bacteria; phylum Actinomycetota; class Actinomycetes; order Streptomycetales; family Streptomycetaceae; genus Streptomyces; species Streptomyces koelreuteriae. Next base: position 5,801,653 of record NZ_CP075896.1, read on the forward strand.
GACGTACCCCGTGCACCGCTCCCCGGTCGGCGAACTCGACAGGAACCCGACAGAAGCCGGACGCTCCTAGGTCGTGTCCGCAAAGTGGCGGCGTCGTTGGTTGGTTCGTGGTGCGTCGTCATGAGCTGACTGATGAGTCGTGGGCGGTGATCGAGCCGTTGCTGGCTCCTCCGCGGATGGGGCGTCCGGTGCGGGATCGTCGGCAGGTGGTCAACGGCATCCTGTGGAAGCTGTCCACGGGGGCGGCCTGGCGGGACCTGCCTGAGCGTTACGGCCCGTGGAAGACGGTCTACGAACGTTTCCGCCGCTGGTCGGCAGACGGCACCTGGGACCGGCTGCTGGCCCAGGTCCAGCAGCACTGCGATGCCGTGGGCGCCGTGGACTGGACTGTCGTCTGCGTCGACTCCACGACTGTGCGGGCTCACCAGCATGCGGCCGGGGCCCGAAAAGGGGGCTCTGGCCGGGCGAGGCGATCGGCCGGTCCCGTGGCGGGCTGACTACGAAGATCCACCTGGCCTGTGATGGGCAGGGCCGGCCGCTCGCCTTTACCCTGACCGCTGGGAACGTCAACGACTGCACCCAGTTCGAGCAGGTCATGGCCCGCATCAGCGTCAGCCGACGCGGGCCCGGCCGGCCCAGAACGCGGCCCGATCGGGTCGTCGCGGACAAGGGCTACTCGTCCACGAAGATCCGCTCCTACCTGCGTCGGCGGGGCATCAGAGCCGCGATCCCAGAGCGGATCGACCAGATCAACGGCCGCATCCGCCGAGGCGAAAGCCTCTGCCGACTCGACCGGACCACCTACCGGCGCCGCAACCTCGTCGAGCGCTGCTTCAACAAGCTCAAGCACAACAAGGCCCTGGCCACTCGCTACGACAAACGCGCCCGCCACTACCAAGCCATGGTCACCCTCGCCTGCCTACGCCTCTGGCTCCCCTGACTTTGCGGACACGACCTAAGCGGCGCGCACCTTGTACGCCGTCACACGCACCTCCTCGTCGTCCAGGCACTGCCCGGACGCCAGGTCGAAACGCTGCTTCAGCAGCGGGGAGGCGACGAACGGGCGGCCCTGGTGGGTGCCGGTCAGGCCGCGGGAGAGGACGGCCGCGCCGGTGAAGGGGTCGCGGTTGTCGATGGCGAACAGTTCGCCGGAACGGTCACGGAAGATCGCGGCCTGCCGGCCGTCCGGCAGCAGTGCCGCCACCCCGCGGCCGGGGAGCAGCGTGCTCAGGTCGCAGACCGTGAACCAGTCGCCGTCGAGGGCGAGTTCGATCTTCAGCTCGGTGGTCTCGGGTGCCAGGGTCATCGCTGGGCGCTTCCTTCCAGAACGTCGGCGGGTCGCATACCGATGGACAGCAGCGGCAGGTCGGGCTTCATCTGGTCGCGCTCGGGCACGAAGGCGACGACCGGGTCCGGGGTGTCCGGCGCGTTCACGAAGGACACGAACCGGGACAGCTTCTCGGGGTCGTTGATGGTCTCGGCCCACTCGTCGCGGTAGTACGCGACATGCGCCAGCATCAGCTTCTCCAGCTCGTCGCAGATGCCGAGGGAGTCGTGGACGACGACGTCCCGTACGTGGTCCAGGCCGCCCGGGATCCGCTCCAGCCAGGTCGAGGTGCGCTCCAGACGGTCGGCCGTACGGATGTAGAACATCAGGAACCGGTCGATCAGACGGATCAGTTCGGCGTCCGACAGGTCCTGGGCCAGCAGGTCCGCGTGACGCGGGGTCGCGCCGCCGTTGCCGCCGACGTAGAGGTTCCAGCCGTTGGCCGTGGCGATCACGCCGAAGTCCTTCGACTGGGCCTCCGCGCACTCGCGCTGGCAGCCGGACACCGCCGACTTGAGCTTGTGCGGCGACCTGAGGCCCCGGTAGCGCAGCTCCAGGTCGATGGCCATGCGGACGGAGTCCTGGACGCCGTAGCGGCACCAGGTCTGGCCGACGCAGGACTTCACCGTGCGCAGCGACTTGCCGTAGGCGTGTCCTGACTCGAAGCCGGCGTCGACCAGCCGGGCCCAGATCAGCGGGAGCTGCTCGACGCGGGCGCCGAACATGTCGATCCGCTGGCCGCCGGTGATCTTCGTGTAGAGGCCGAAGTCGCGGGCGATCTCGCCGATGACGATCAGCTTCTCCGGGGCGATCTCGCCGCCGGGGATGCGCGGGACGACCGAGTAGGAGCCGTTCTTCTGCAGGTTGGCCAGGAAGTGGTCGTTGGTGTCCTGCAGCGAGGCCTGCTCGCCGTCCAGGACGTAGCCGCTCGCGCCGATCGTCGGGGCGAGGGAGGCGATGATCGAGCCGACGGCCGGCTTGCAGACCTCGCAGCCGTCACCGCCCCGGGCCTCCTCGCGGCCGTGCCGGTCCAGCAGGTCCTGGAACGTGGTGACACGCAGGGCGTGGACGATCTCGTAGAGCTCCTCGCGGGTCTGCCCGAAGCAGCCGCACAGGCCCTTGTCGACCTCGATGCCGCCGGCCTCCAGCTCGGCGTTGACGAGCTGGCCGAGGACCTTGACGCAGGAGCCGCAGCCGGTGCCGGCCTTGGTGCACTTCTTCACCTCGGGCACGGTCACGCACTGGTGGTCGGTGACCGCGCCGCGGATCGTGCCCTTGGAGACGTTGTGGCAGGAGCAGACGATCGCGTCGTCCGGCAGCGCGGACGGGCCGAGCTGCACGGACTCCCCGGCCCCGGCGGGCAGCACCAGCGACTCGGGGGAGACCGGCGGGACCGAGCCGGTGAAGGCCTTCAGCGTGCCGTACGCCTCCGCGTCGCCGACCAGGATGCCGCCGAGCAGCGTGCCGTCGCGGCCGATGACCAGCTTCTTGTACAGGCCGGAGCGGGAGTCGGAGTAGACGACGTCCAGGCAGTCCTCGGCGGTGCCGTGCGCGTCACCGAAGGACGCCACGTCCACGCCGAGCAGCTTCAGCTTGGTGGAGAGGTCGGCACCCGTGAAGGCGGCCTCGTCGGCGGCGATCGTCGCGGCGGCCGTCTCGGCCTGCTCGTAGCCGGGGGCGACCAGGCCGTACACCCGGCCGTCGGAGGCCAGCGCGCACTCGCCGATCGCGAACACGTGCGGGTCGTTGACCGTGCGGCACTGCTCGTCGACCGTGATGCCGCCGCGCTCGCCGACCGTCAGACCGCAGTCGCGGGCGAGCTGGTCGCGGGGGCGGACACCGGCGCTGAACACCACCAGGTCGGTGGCGAGTTCGGAGCCGTCGGACAGCTTCATGCCGGTCACGGCACCGCCCTCGCCGACCACGACCTCCTGTGTGCCCACGCCGGTGTGGACGCTCAGGCCCATCTCCTCGATGGTGCGCAGCAGGGCCGCGCCGCCGCCGTCGTCGACCTGGACGGGCATCAGCCGGGGCGCGAACTCCACGATGTGGGAGGTCAGTCCGAGACCCTTGAGCGCACCGGCCGCCTCCAGCCCGAGCAGACCGCCGCCGACCACGGCACCGACCTGGGCGTTCTTCGCGTACTCCTCGATCGCGAGCAGGTCCTCGATCGTGCGGTAGACGAAACAGCCCTCGGCGTCCTTGCCCGGGACCGGCGGCACGAACGGGTAGGAGCCGGTGGCCAGGACCAGCACGTCGTAGTCGACGACGAGACCGGAGCGGGCGGTGACCCTGCGGGCCTCCCGGTCCACGGTCTCCGCCGGGTCACCGATGTGCAGCTCGATGCCGTGGTCCTCGATGAACTGCATGTCCGTCATGGACAGGTCCTCGGGCGACCTGCCCGCGAAGTACGACGTGAGCTGGACGCGGTCGTACGCCGGACGCGGCTCCTCGCAGAGCACGACCACGCGGTGCGTGGCGGTCAGGCCGCGCTCGGCGAGCGCTTCGAGGAAGCGCTGGCCGACCATGCCGTGGCCGACGAGCACGATCGTGGGGGTGGCCTCCGTGGCCTCCGGGGTGGCGGTCATCAGGAGCCTCCATCGTTGGTGAGCAGGTGGAGCAGCGGGCCGCCGTCGGAGGGGAGCGGCTCTGCTCCCTCCCAGGCGCGGGCGAGCGCGCCGACGGTGCCGAGTTCGCCGACGAGGACCCCGCCGACCAGGCGGTCGTCGCGGACGACGACCTTGCGGTAGGTGCCGCGCGTGGCGTCGGCGAGCTGGACGACGTCGTCGCCCGGGAGGGCCTCGGTCTCGCCGAACGCGGCGAGGTCGAAGGGACTGTCGTGTCCCGTGAGCGTGAGCCGGGTCAGCGAACGCGTGCCCGTGTACCGGGCGGTCGCGTCACCGGCGAGCAACTCCGCCAGCACGTCGGCCTGTTCGAGCGCCGGGGTGGCGAGGCCGTAGAGCACGCCGTCGTGCCGGGCGCAGTCGCCGATCGCGTGGATGTACGGGTCGGAGGTGCGCAGCTCGTCGTCCACGACGACGCCCTTGCGGACGTCGAGCCCGGCGTCCTGCGCGAGGCCCACGCGCGGGTGCACACCGCAGGCGACGACCACCAGGTCCGCGTCGAGCGCGTACCCGTCGGCCATCTCCACCGAGCGGACGGCGCCGCCGACGCAGCGCACGTCCCGTACGCGGCACTCGGTGTGCACCTCCACGCCCAGCTCGGTCAGATGCCGCTGCACGAGCTTCGAGGAGGCCGGGTCGAGCTGGCGCTCCATGAGCCGCTCGGACTGCTGGGCGAGCACGACCTGGGCGCCGCGCAGGGCGAGCGCGCGGGCCGCGGAGACCCCGAGGAGCCCGCCGCCGATGACGACCGCCTTGGCCCCCGGCCGGACCGCCTTGGACAGTCCCAGGCAGTCGTCCATGGTCCGGAAGGCGTGCACGCCCTCGGGCAGCCGGTGGTCCTCGGTGAACAGCCCGCGCAGCGGCGGCAGCACCGGGTTGGAACCGGTGGCGAGCACCAGCCGGTCGTATGCGATCACCGAACCGTCCGCGCAGGCGACGGTGCGCGCGTCGCGGTCGATGCCGGTGACCCGGCCGCGGGTCAGCTCCGCGGGCGCGGGCAGGGCGATCACCTCGGGGCTGTACCGTCCGGCCAGCACCTCGGCGAGCAGCACGCGGTTGTAGGGCCGGTGCTCCTCCTCGCCGATCAGCAGCGCGGGCGTGCCGAGCTCACCGAGCCGCCGGGCGAGCCGTACGCCCGCGAGGCCGGTGCCGATCACCACCACACGCTCATTCGAGGTCATGCCCTTGAGCGTGCGGTGCCGGTGTTACCCGGCAGCATCACATCTGTTTCCCACGGGGAACGCTGCCCTCAGCGGGGGCGGGGGGCGGGTGTGAGGGTTCCCGACGTGCGGCGGAGCCGGGCTGTGAGGGACGCGCGGGGCCTCGCACAGGGCCTCGCATAGGGTCTCGATCATGCCCGACATATCGCTGACCATGATCGTCCTGCTCTGCCTCGCGGCGCTCGCCGCCGGCTGGATCGACGCCGTGGTCGGCGGCGGCGGGCTCCTGCTCCTGCCGGTGCTCCTGCTCGGGCTCCCGTCGCACACACCGGCCGCGCACGCGCTCGGCACCAACAAGGCGGTCGCCATCGTCGGCACGACGGGCGCGGCGGTGACGTACGCCCGCAAGGCCCCGGTGGACGTGAGGACAGCCGGCCGCATCGGTCTCGCCGCCCTCGCCGGATCCTCCGCCGGGGCCTTCTTCGCGGCCGGGATGAGCACCGAGGTCCTCAAGCCGGTGATCATGGTGGTGCTGCTCGCGGTGGCGGCCTTCGTGATCCTGCGGCCCGCCTTCGGCACGGCCCCCGCGACCGGTCCGGCCACCCGCCGCCAGATCCTCGCGGCGATCGGCCTCGCGGGCCTCGGCATCGGCTTCTACGACGGCCTCATCGGCCCCGGCACCGGCACCTTCCTGGTCCTCGCCCTCACCGCCGTCCTCCACCTCGACCTCGTCTCCGCCTCCGCCACCGCCAAGATCGTCAACTGCTGCACCAACGCGGGCGCCCTCGCCACCTTCGCCTGGCAGGGCGCGGTCCTGTGGCAACTGGCCGCCCTCATGGCCGTCTTCAACCTGGCGGGCGGCACCCTGGGCGCCCACACGGCCCTCAAGAAGGGCAGCGGCTTCGTCCGCATCGTGCTGCTGACGGTGGTGTTCGCCCTGGTGGCGAACCTGGCGTACGAACAGTGGCTGGCCTAAGGCTCTCCCGTAGCTGTGGTTTCGGACGGCCACAGCCCGGGCGAGGTACCGCACAGAGTTGTAGGGCCCGAGTATGACTGGCAGGACGAGCGGTGACTTCGGCTGGGCCTGCTGACCGGCAGGTTCGCCCTGCCTACGATCGGCGCATGAGTGCGTGGAACCAGAGCCTGGACGTTGCGGGGATACGGGAGCCGGAGCTCCGGCGGGACTACAGCGCTCAGCGGGAGTCAGTCGCGCGTTTCAGACGTGCCTCGTACCTTGCGGCCCGTCTGCTGTTGCCGAAAGCGGTGCTGCCTCATGTGGTGGCCGCGACGGCGGTGATGCATCACGGGGACAACCTGCTGGACACCGGCCCGAAGCCACAGCGAGTCACGGCGTGGGGGGCGTGGGAGCAGGAGGTGCGTAAGGCGCTGGACAGCGGGGTGAGCGACGATCCGCTGATCCGTACGCTGCTGCACACCACGGCCGCGTACCCGCGCCTCCGGGAGGTGGTGGAGGAGTACTTGGCCACCGCCACCGCCGAGTTGGAGTTCGCCGGCTTCGCCACCGAGGCCGACTACCAGGCGTATGTGGACGCCTACTCGCTGCCCGCGTTCATGCTGGTCGCGTCCCTGCTGAGGCCGGAGCACGAGGACGGGGACTTCCGGGCCGGGTGCCGGATGTTCATCGACGGAAGTCAGCGGCTGGACTTCGTCAACGATCTCGCCGAGGACCTGGCGGAAGGGCGGCTGGGCATACCGACGGAAACGCTGGCACGCTTCTCGGTGACGGAGAGGGACCTCGCGGAGGCGCGCCAATCGCCAGGCGTACGGGAGTTGTTGGAGTGCCAGATAGAAGCGGCGCGCACCTCCCTGCTGGCGGCCAAGGAACTGCCCGTCCTGACCGCCAGCCGCAACGGCGTGTTGTTGGAGGCAGTCGCCGAGATCGAACTGCTCACCGCGGACGCGGCGCTCGCGCAGGGCGCCCGACTGCTGCGCGGGTCCGCATCCCCGCCGATGGTGGGCTCGCTACGAGTGATGCTGGGCGCTCGTCGAAGGGCCCGCAGACAGGGCTGAACCGTCCTGTGTCCTCAGGGCCCTCCAGGGGCGCGGGGAACTGCGCGACCCATCACGACAGCGCCGCGGCCGAACGACGGCCTGTTGTCAGGGGCGCGGGGAACTGCGCGATCAACCACAACGGCGCCGCAGCCGAACAACGCACGCACATCACCCCCCGCAGCCGCCCGCGAGACGCGCCTCGAACCCGTCGAGAAGAGCCCGGAGCCCGAACTCGAAACTGCTGTCGGGCGCCGCCGCGTACTCCACCGCGGCCTTGGTACCGAGGCGTTCCCGCAACCGCGGAAACTCCCTCGCGGTCTCCGCGGCACGCGCCACCGCATCGGCCAGCAACTGCCCGGCATCCGCACCGTTCCTGCCCAGCCGCCGATTCAACGAGACCTCGGCGGCGGGCCCGAGCGTGCTGCCGAGCACGAAGGTGAAGACGGCGGCCGCCGCCCGGTCCGCGTCCTCGGGCGCGAAGCCCGCCTTCTCGTAGATCGCGAGGCTCAGGTCGTTGTACCGGGCCTGACCGGGCCCGTACAGGAGATGACTGCCGAACGCCTGGACCAGCCAGGGGTGCCGGGTGAGCATCGCGTGCATGCCCTCGGCCTGGGCCGTGGCGGCCGTCCGCCAGTCGGCGTCGGCGTCGGCGGCGTCGGGATCGGGCAGCTCGACCTCGTGCCAGACCGTGTCGCTGGCGAGCCGCACCAGCTCGTCCTTGGTCTTGATGTGCCAGTAGACGGCCGTGGCGGCCGAGCCCAGCCGCTTCGCCAGGCTCCGCATGTTGAGGCCGTCCAGCCCCTCCTCGTCCAGCAGCTCGATGGCCGCGTGGACGATCCGGTCGGCGGTGAGTGTGTCTCGCGGCATGGTGACCACTGTACTTGCACTTAGTTCATGAAAGTCGTTCGACCGCCGTCGGCCGCCGTGAAAGCTCTTGCACTTTGTTCAAGTCCTGGCCTACGCTCACACTCGTACTTAGTTCAAGTGTCCAGAGGGGGAGCCATGACGCAGGAGAAGCTGTCGGATTTCGTCACCACGCAGGCCATGGAGTTCGGCGTCCCAGGTGTGGCCGTCGGAGTGCTCATGGACGGTCAGGAGTTCTACGCCTCGCACGGCGTGACCAGCCTCGCCGGCCCGCTGCCGGTCGACGAGAAGACCCTGTTCCCGCTGGCGTCGGTCTCCAAGAGCTTCACGGCGACCGCCCTGATGCGCCTGGTCGCCGAAGGGAAGGTGGACCTGGACGCCCCGGTCAGGCGCTACGTGCCCGAACTGCAGCTGGCCGACGAGCAGGCCGCGGAGCGGATCACCGTCCTCAACCTGCTCAACCACACCTCGGGCCTCGACTGGAACCTGATCGACGACGGCGAGGGCGACCGCTCCCTGGCCGGGCTCGTACGCAAGCTCCCCGCCCTGCCGCTGATCGCCCCGCCCGGCGCCCGGGCCTCGTACAGCCAGGCCGGATACAACCTGGCCGGCCGCGTCGTCGAGAAGGTCACGGGCCTGCCCTTCGAACAGGCCATGGCGTCACTGCTCCTGGAGCCGGTGGGCCTGACGGACACCGTGTACGGACTGTCGGAGGCGATGGTCCGCAAGCACGCCGTGGGCTACAACCGCGGCGACGACGGCGAGCTGCGGGCGGCCCGCCCCTGGGGAGCCTTCAGGGAGGGCGCCCGCGCCGACAACCCCGGCGGCGGCCTCGCCTCCTCGGTGAGCGACCTGCTGCGCTGGGCCCGCTTCCAGCTCGGCGACGGTGAGGGCGTGCTGCCCGCGGCCGAGCTGCACCGCATGCGGGAGCAGACGGTCGCCCTGCGCGGCAGCACCCTCGGCGACGGCTTCGGCATCTGCTGGTTCCTGCACGACTTCGACGGCCTGCACGGCATCGGCCACGGCGGCTCGGGCAACGGCCACTTCGCCGAGCTGCTCATCGTCCCCGAGCGGGACTTCGCGGTGGTCTCCCTGTCCAACGTCGGCCCCGACGGCTACCCCTTCAACCAGTCCGTCGTGCGCTGGGCGCTCGAGCACTACCTCGGCGTCACCGAGAAGACGGTGGAGCCCCTCCCGTACGACGAGGGACGGGCCCGGCAGGTCGCCGGCCGCTACGAGATCGACGCCATGAACCTCGACCTCGCCACCGACGGCACCCGTCTCACCCTGGCGGTCGGCATCAAGCCGGAGATCCGCGAGGCGTCGGACGAGGAGATGCCCCCGGACTACCCGGCCGCCGACATCGCCTTCCTCCCCGGCGACGGCGACGAGTACATCGTCACCGAGGGCGGCCTCCAGGGACAGCGCGGCTACTTCTCCCGCGACGAGAGCGGCACGATCACGGGCGTCGACCTCGCGGGACGTCTCTTCAAGCGGGTCTAGCGGGACCAGAAGATCTAGCGGGTCCAGCGGGTCCAGCGGGTCCAGCAGGTCCAGCAGGTCCAGCAGGTCCAGCGGGTCCAGCAGGTCCAAGGTCCAGCGGGCCCGCCGGATCTAGCTGGCATCTTGAGCCAGCAGCTCGACGATCCCCGTCCCGTCCTCGTCGCCGTGCCCCTGGGCGAGGCGCCGCTCCATCAGGGCCATGTACGGGGTCAGCAGCTCGGGGCTGACCCGCTGTTCCTCGGCGGTGCGCAGCAGGGTGGCGTTGCCGGCGACCTGCATCGCGAGGTTGGAGACGACATTGCTCGTGTAGTCGCCGCTCTCCAACTGGTCGGCGGTCTGGTGCGCGGCCGGTGCCATCGCGGTCAGCCAGTCCACGAGCAGCGGGGCGAAGTCCTTCGGGGCGATGTCCTCCGGGCGGAGCAGCGCGAAGGCGTGGGTGATACCGGCGAACATGCCGCTCATCGCGCTCAGCAGGGCCACGTCGTGCAGTGCGGCGAAGCCCGGGTCGGCCCCGGCCCAGCGGGCGCCGGCCGGGACGGCGAGGGTGTCGCGGTGCTCCTCGAACAGCTCGGGGGAGCCGCTGTAGAAGACATAGCCACCGGAGTCCGCGACCCCGATCATCGGCGGTACGGCCATGATGCCGCCGTCCAGGAAACGGGCGCCGCCGGCTTCGGCCCAGGCGGCGCGGGCACGGCCCTCGGCCGGGGTGCCGGTGGTGAGGTTCACCAGGTCCCGCCCGGCCAGGTCGGCCCCTTCCAGGGCGTCGCCCACGGAGGCGTCGTCGAGCAGGCAGGCGACCACGAGGCGGTTCGCGGCCACCGCCTCGGCGGCACTCGCGGCCACGGTCGCGCCTTCGGCGGCCAGGGCTTCGGCGCGGGCGGGGGTGCGGTTCCAGACGGTCACCGGGTGACCGGCGGCGAGCCAGGCGCGGGCGAGGGCGGTGCCCATGGCACCGGCGCCGAGGAGGGTGAGGGGCGTACGGGAAACAACGGCGTTGTCAGTCATGGCGTTTAGGGTCGTCTCAAGGGAACGGCCTGCTCAAGTACGCACTTGGAAGTGGGTGGTTACCCCGGGGGAAGCATGCAGGCGGCGGCGGGGGAAGGGACTCGGGCATGGGGACGACGGTGCGGCGGCCGGGTGCGTACATCTGCGGGATCGACGCGGCGATGGACGTGATCGGCGGCAAGTGGAAGGTGCTCATCCTCTGGGCGCTGAACGAGCGGCCCTGCCGCTTCGGCGAACTGCGCCGGGAGCTGCCGGGCGTCACCGAGAAGGTCCTCGCCTCGCATCTGCGCGAGATGGAGGCCGACGGCCTGGTGCACCGCGAGGCGTACGACGAGGTGCCGCCCCGCGTGGAGTACTCGCTGACGCCGCGGGGCGTGTCCCTGAACGAGGCCCTGGAACCTCTGGGTGCCTGGGGGAGAACCAACATCCTGGGCAGCTCACCGGCTCCCGGTCAGGTGGGCGAAGACGACCACGTTGCCCTGATAGCCGGTGGCCCGTGAGTAGCCGCCGCCGCAGGTGATGACCCGCAGCTCGGGGCGGCGGGCGGGGCCGTAGACCTTCTGGTCGGGGAAGTCCTTCGTGGGGTACGCCTCGACGGCGTCCACGGTGAACACGGCGACTCTGCCGTCGCGCCGGTCCACCTCGATCGTGCTGCCCTTGGTGAGGGCGCCGAGGGCGTAGAAGACGGCGGGGCCGTCGGCGTTGTCGACATGGCCGGCGACGATCGCGGTGCCCCGCTCACCGGGCGTGGTGCCGGCCTCGTACCAGCCGGCGAGGTTCCCGCGCGCGGCGGGCGGTGCGTCCAGGCTGCCGGTCCGCGTCAGGCCGAGCCCGGTCAGGGGCGCGTCGACGCGGATCGCCGGGATGCGGATGCGGTCGGGCGGCGAGGGCGGCAGCGCGGGCGCGGCATGCCGCTCACCGGCCCGGCCGGCCTGTCCTGCCCGGCCCTCCTGCCCGTCCGGCTTGCCCTGTCCGTCCCGCCTGTCCTGCTCGTCTCGCCCGTCCTGGCTCGCGCGGGCCTGCGCGGCGGACGGCTGGGGAGGGGCGTGCGTCTCGGCGCCGCTGCGCAGCAGCCACGCCCCGGAGCACAGGGCGAACACCGTGACGGCCGCCATGGCGGCGTTGGCCGGATTGCCGAACGTCTTGCCGTACCTGGGGAATCTGCGCATGGCGGGCCCTTTCCTGATCTGCCCTCTGCCCTCCGCGTTTCAGGAGCCCTGCGGGCCCCGTACCCCCCTCCGGGCCGCGAGGGGCGTCGGACCCGGAGGGGGAGGGGACATGCGGTACCGGCGACGGACAGCGGAGGGTGTCCGTCAGATCCCGTCGCCTCTCGCCCGGCGATGCAGGAGCCAGGTACCGCCCGCGGCGGCGACGGCGAGGGCCGCCACACCTGCCGCGGTCTGTACGGGATCGGGGCCCAGAGTGCCGCCGACCCCCGTCTTCACACTCCCCCTGGGATGGACCTGCTGGCGCACGGCCGTCAGCGTGACCACCAGATCCCCCGTGACCACCCGGCCGCTCCCGCCGCACGTCACGGTGATCTCGTACGTCCCCGGCTGCGCGCTCGGCGGCACCCTGAACCGCCCGGTCGCGTCCTGGCCGTCCGGTCCCGGTGCCAGGCCGAGGGAACCGGCCCCGACCGCGCTGGCGTCACCCGTCGCCGTACCGCCGTCGCCGCAGGCCGCCGTGCGCACGGTGACCTGCCCGCCCGGGACCACAGAGGAGGGGGAGACCTCCAGGCCACCGGCGGCCCCGTACGCGGGAGCGGCGGCCAGGGCCGCGGCGGCGACGGCGAGCACGGTGCCGGTCAGCGGCCGGGCGGTACGTCGCATCGGTGCTCCTTCGAGCGGTTCGTTCGTGCACCTGCCCTTCCGAGGTAACGGGCAGCGCGGCGGCCGCGCTTTCTGAGGGGGCGTCAGAATTGGGGTGAATGGGTGTCAGGGGGTGCGCCGCCCGACGGCCGGCCGGGGGTGTTCGGGCAGGTCAGGGCCGTTCTGCGGGCAGGTCCCGGAAAAGCCCGCCGAGCACGTGTGAACGGGTGACCCGGGCATGAGGACACATCCGGGCTTGACCTCAACAAAAGTTGAGGTACGAGGCTGTGCCGTATGAACGCATCAGCGACCCATGCAGAGCCCCTCCATGTGACCCTCATCGTCGGCAGCAACCGCCACGGCCGCTTCGGTCCCGTCGTCGCCGACTGGCTCCTCGACCGCCTCCGGGACCGGGACGACCTGGTCGCCGAGGTCGTCGACGTCGCCGAGACCGACCTGCCGATGTCCTTCGAGCGCACCCCCGAGGCGACCGCCACCCTCTCCGGCATCACCCCGAAACTGGCCCGCGCGGACGCGTTCGTCGTCCTCACCCCCGAGTACAACCACTCCTACCCGGCGGGTCTGAAGAACCTCATCGACTGGCACTTCACCGAGTGGCGGGCCAAGCCGGTCGCCCTCGTCTCTTACGGCGGCCTCTCCGGCGGCCTGCGCGCGGTGGAGCACCTCCGCCAGGTCTTCGCCGAACTCCACGCCGTGACGGTCCGCGACACCGTCTCCTTCCACAACGCCGGCGCGTCCTTCGATGACAAGGGCGCCCTACGGGACCCCACCGGCCCGGACGCCGCAGCCAAGACCATGCTGGACCAACTGGCCTGGTGGGGCGAGGCGTTGCGCAACGCGAGGACGACCCACCCGTACGCGGACTGACGCGCAGGCCGCACGGGCACCGACCGTCGGGGCACGACTCGTACGACGGCCGCCTCGCCCGCGCCGGCCCGCTGCTGACCTGGGGCGTCGCGGTCGCGGCTGGCCCGGTGATTGGCCTCGGCGTATCGCCACGGCCGCCACGCCGGCGTCGGCCTGCTGACTCGGCATCGCGGTCGCGCCCGGCCCGGTGCCCGTCGGCGCTGCGACCTCGACTCGCCCTCCCCCCCCCGCACGCTCGCAGCACATGTTCGTCCCGCTGCGGCGGTGAGTGCCCGCGCTCTCACCTCCCCCCGCTCCCACTACCGCCGGAGGCCACCGGCACCGCGACTACGACTCGTCCAGGCGGGCGCCCCCACACACCCACCGCCCCCACAAACCCACCCCCCCCCGCACACCCCTCACTCCCGCCCCCGCCAATCCCCACCCAGAATCCGCGTCCCCCCGGCCCGAAGCCGCGCGGCCACCCCCGGGCCCGCCACATACACCCAGGCCCGCACCGCCGCCCCGTCCGACACCCTCACCACCTTCCGCTCGACCCGCACGTACAGACTGCGCGGATCCCCCGGCACGTAGTCCTCCAGCCGGTCCAGCTCCGTGAGCAGCGCCCCGTACGACTCCGGCAGGGCGGTGATCAGCTCCCCGGTCACGGTGTCGCCGCCGCCCGGTTCCTCGACCGCGTAGGGGTAGCCCGGCCCGGCGTACAGCACCGTGTCGTCGAGCCGTGCCGGGGCCTCGGAGCGGGTGCGGCCGTGCAGGAAGAGGTCGTGGTTGACCTCGCCGGGGCGGAGCGTGCCGTAGACGAAGAAGGGGAGGGTCACAGGAACGATTCTGCACCCTCACACACCTGCACAACGGGCCTATGGACATGCCATGTCCGGGCCGCCTTAACTCGCGGTCAACATCAACGCCGCCCCCGGTCGACCCCACGCGACCGGGTGTGCCCGTATGAGGAGACCGATGAGTCGGATACGTCCCGTCCGAGGTTCCCGTCTCGCCACCGCAGGTGTGGCCGCCACCGGCATCGGCGCCCTGGTGGCCGCCGTGCTTTCCCCCACCGCCCAGGCGGACGAACGGCCGACCCGGTCCGACGCGATCGACAGTGCGGAGACGGTCCTCGCCGACCGGGCCTCCGAACTGGGTCTCGGCTCGGCCCAGGAGACGAAGGTCCGGGACGTGGTCGTCGACGAGGACGGTACCCAGCACGTCCGCTACGACCGCACGTACCACCGACTCCCGGTCCTCGGCGGCGACTTCGTCGTCCACCTGAACCCGGACGGCACCTACCGCAGCGCCAACCGCGCCACGAAGTCCGCGCTGTCCCTGGACGACGTCACCCCGAAGGTGACCGCCCCGAAGGCCGCCGACCTGGCCGCGAGCCTGCTGCGCGCCGCACACCTCGGCGAGACCCTGAAGAAGCTGACCGCCAAGCCGCGCCTGGTCGTCGACGCCCTGCACGGCGCCCCGAAGCTCGCCTGGCAGACCGACGCGGTCGCGCACGACGGACTCGGCAACCCCGTCGGGCAGACCGTGCTGACCGACGCGACGACCGGCGACCGAATAGACGCCTGGGACACGATGGAGACGGTGTCGGGCGACGGCAAGTCCCTCTACGGCGGCACGGTCGGGCTGAACACCACCAAGTCCGGGGCGTCGTACCGGCTGAAGGATGCGACGCGCGGCGGCACGTACACGGGCGACGCGGAGAACAAGACGGACCGGTGCCTGCTGACGGTCTGCGTGTCCCGCGCCCCCGCGACGCTCTTCTCGGACGCGGACAACCACTGGGCCACGGGCAAGACCTCCGACCGCGCCACGGTGGCCGTGGACGCGCAGTACGGCACGGACGTCACCTGGGACTACTACAAGAACGTCCACAACCGGAAGGGCATCGCCGGCGACGGCAAGGGCTCCTTCAACCGCGTCCACTACGGCAAGAACTACAACAACGCCTTCTGGGACGACAACTGCTTCTGCATGACGTACGGCGACGGCGACGGCAAGCAGCTCGGGCCGCTGGTCTCGCTGGACGTGGCCGGGCACGAGATGTCCCACGGTGTCACCTCGAAGACGGCGGCGCTGACGTACTCGGGCGAGTCCGGCGGACTGAACGAGGCCACGTCGGACATCTTCGGCACGCTGGTGGAGTTCCACGCGAAGAACTCCAAGGATCCCGGTGACTGGCTCATCGGCGAGAAGGTCGTCCGCTCCGGGCTCGGCCGGGAGTCCCTGCGCCGCATGGACAAGCCGTCGAAGGACGGCAAGTCCGCCGACTGCTGGAGCGACAAGGCCGCCGACCTCGACGTGCACTACTCCTCGGGCATCGGCAACCACTTCGCGTACCTGCTCGCGGAGGGCAGCGGCGCGAAGACCATCAACGGCGTCAGCCACTCCTCCCCGACCTGCAATGGCTCCACGGTCAAGGGGATCGGCAAGGCCAAGCTCGGCAAGATCTGGTACCGCGCCCTGACGGTCTACATGACCTCCTCGACCGACTACGCGGCCGCCCGCAAGGCGACCCTGAACGCGGCGAAGGACCTCTACGGCAGCGGCAGCACCGAGCAGAAGGCCGTGGCCTCCGCCTGGAGTGCGGTCAAGGTGGGCTGAACCGCCCTCTCACGACACTCGGTGGTGTCCGCAGTTCGGGTGCGGACACCACCGAGGCCTGTGTCGGAGTCTCTCACTCCGCTACTCCCAGACCACCACGTTCCGCCGCACCGGCACCGACGAGGAACCGGTGGCGAAGAGCTCGGGTGAGTGGGCCCGGATCCGCTCGATGTCGCTGAAGACGGCGCGCAGATGCGTCCGCATGGCGGTGCGGGCCAGGGCGAGGTCGCCGCTGACGACCGCGTCGAAGATCTCCTGATGCTGGTCGGCGAAGACCGCGGGGGAGACGTTCTCGTGCAGGCCCAGCCGCATCAGACCGTGGTGGAAGGCCTCGTCCAGCTCCCGGGGCGAGGAACTGCCGCACGACGTCGACGTCGTCTTCGAGGCGTCCGGCGCACCGGCCGCGCTGGGAGCGGTCCTACGGGCCACCGCCCGCGGCGGCACTGTCGTACAGGTCGGGAACCTGCCAGGCACGGCCGCGCCCGCCGTCCTGGGCGACCTGGTGACCCGGGAGATCACCTGGATCGGCTCCTACCGTTTCGTCGACGAGATCGACGACGCCCTGACCGCCCTGCGCGACGGCCTGGACATCTCCCCGGTCATCACCCACCGCTTCCCCCTGGACCAGGCCGAACAGGCCCTCACGGTCGCGGCGGACCCGGCGAGCGCGAGCAGCAAGGTGATGCTGCGGCTGAGCCGGGTGGGCGACGACGCGTTCGGCTGGCGCATCCGCTCCGAACTCGCGGCCCGGGGCCTCGAGGTGGGCGCCGTCGCCGTGGATACGGCCCATCCGACCGGCGTGTACTTCAAGGACCCGGGCCCGGACGCCACCCGCCCCCTGTACTACCGGAGCGGATCGGCCGCCGCCCATATGGGTCCGGAGCTGGCCGGCGCGCCCGAGTTGCGGGGGCCGCGGATCGTGCACGTGTCGGGCATCACCGCGGCGCTGTCGGGCAGTTGCGCCCAGCTGCTGGAGGAGATCGTCGTACGCCGCACACCGTGGGGCGCGGCGGGGCCTCGGCCGCTGGTCTCCTTCGACGTCAACCACCGCCCCGCCCTGTGAAGCGGACGGAACGCCGAGGCGGCACCGGTGCTGCGGGATCTGGCCCGTGCGGCGGACCTCGTGTTCGTCGGGCGCGACGAGGCCGAGGCCCTGTGGGGCACGGCCCACCCCGACGACATCGCGAGCCTGCTCGCCCCGGCACCGCTCGTCGTCGTCAAGGACGCCGAGCACGGCGCCACGTCGTACGCCGCGGGTGAGGTCACCTTCGCGCCCGCCCTCACCGTCGAGGTCGTCGAACCGGTCGGCGCGGGCGACGCGTTCGCCGCCGGGTATCTCTCCGGTGTCCTGGCGGACCTCGACGAGGCGTCCAGGCTCCGCCTCGGCCACCGTACGGCGGCGACAGCGCTGCGCAGCCGGGACGACATCCCCGTCCTGAGCGAGGCCCTGTCCCTGACCCGGCGCTAGCCCCGCACCGCCTCCAACCGCACCGCACACGCCTTGAACTCCGGCATCCGGGAGGTCGGGTCGAGCGCGGGGTTGGTGAGGGTGTTGGCACGGCCCTCGCCCGGCCAGTGGAAGGGCATGAACACGGTGTCGGGACGGATGGCGTTGGTGATCCGCGCGGGCGCCACGGCCCGGCCCCGCCGCGACACCACGGCGACCGGATCCCCCTCGACCGCCCCGAGCCGCGCCGCCAGCCGCGGATGCAACTCCACGAAAGGCCCGGGCGCGGCGGCGTTCAGCTCCGCCACCCGCCGCGTCTGCGCCCCGGACTGATACTGCGCCACGACCCGCCCCGTGGTCAGCAGCACCGGGTACTCCTCGTCCGGCTCCTCGGCCACCGCCCGATGCGAGACGGCGACGAACCGGGCGCGTCCGTCGGGGGTGGCGAAACGGTCGAGGAAGAGGCGCGGGGTGCCGGGGTGAGCGCCGTCGGCCGTGTCGCCGGTGACGGTCGGGCGGCCGGCCGCGCTCCGTTGCGCAACCGGCCCGCCCGCCGCGTCTTCGGGCGTGGCCGGGTTTGCCGCCGCGTCCGCAGGCGCTCCCGGGTTTGCCGCCGCGTCCGCAGGCGCTTCCGGGCCTCCGGCCGTCGTGCCGGGCGTGCCGGGCGTGCCGGGCGTGAGGCCCGCCGGGTTTCCCGGTGCCGGCGCCGGGGCGGCGGCAGGATCCCCGGGCTCCACCGAGTCCACCGCCCCCGCACCCCCCACACCCCCCGGACAAGGCCAGAACACCCCGTCCTCCTCCACCAGCCTGCGGTACGTGATCCCCGAGTAGTCCGCCGGGCCGCCTGCGCTCGCGCGGCGGAGTTCCTCGAAGACCTCCTCGGGGTCCGTCGGGAAGCCCTTCTCCACGCCCAGGCGGGCGGCGAGTTCGTGGAGGACCTCCAGGTCGCTGCGGATGTTCTCGGGCGGCGTGATCGCCCGGCGGCGGAGCAGGACCCGGCCCTCCAGGTTCGTCGTCGTGCCGGTTTCCTCCGCCCACTGGGTGACCGGCAGGACGACGTCCGCGAGCGCCGCCGTCTCCGACAGCACCACGTCGCACACGGCCAGGAAGTCCAGTGACCTGATGCGCTCCTCGATGTGCGCGGCACGCGGCGCCGACACCACCGGGTTGGACGCCATCAGCAGCAGGGACTTGATGTCGGTGCCCAGCGCGTCCAGCAACTCGTACGCACTGCGCCCCGGGCCCGGCAGTGAATCCGGGTCGACGCCCCACACCTCGGCGACATGCCGCCGCGCCGCCGGATCGTCGAGCTTGCGATAGCCCGGCAACTGGTCGGCCTTCTGCCCGTGTTCGCGGCCGCCCTGCCCGTTGCCCTGCCCTGTCAGACAGCCGTACCCGGACAGCGGACGGCCCGCCCGGCCGGTCGCCAGGCACAGGTTGATCCACGCGCCCACCGTGTCCGTGCCCTTGGACTGCTGCTCGGGCCCGCGCGCGGTGAGCACCATCGCCGACTCCGGCTCGCAGAACAGCCGTACGGTCTCCCGAAGTTGGGGAACGGACACCCCCGTGATCCGCTCCACGTACTCCGGCCAGTGCGCCATCGCCGCGGCCCGCGCGTCCTCCCAGCCCACCGTGCGCTCCTGGACGTACTCCTCGTCCACCCGCCCCTCGGCGATCACCAGATGCAGCAGACCCAGGGCGAGGGCCAGGTCCGTGCCCGGGCGGGGCGCCAAGTGCAGGTCCGCCTGCTCGGCGGTCTTCGTACGGCGCGGGTCGATCACGATCAGGGTGCCGCCGTTCTCCCGCAGCTCGTGGAAGAAGCGCAGCGACGGCGGCATGGTCTCCGCGAGATTCGACCCGACGAGGATCACACAGCCCGATTTCGGGATGTCCTCCAGCGGGAACGGCAGCCCCCGGTCGAGCCCGAACGCCTTGATGCCGGCGGCGGCCGCCGACGACATGCAGAAACGGCCGTTGTAGTCGATCTGGGACGTGCCGAGCGCGACCCGCGCGAACTTGCCGAGCGTGTACGCCTTCTCGTTCGTCAGCCCGCCCCCGCCGAACACCCCGACCGCGTCCGGCCCGTGCTCCGCGCGCGTACGGCCCAGCCCGGCCGCGATCCGGTCCAGCGCCTCGTCCCAGGAGGCGGGCACCAACTCGCCTCCGGAACGCACCAGCGGCGAGGTCAGCCGGACGCTCGACGCCAGCACCGCGGGTGCCGTACGGCCCTTGCCGCACAGCGCGCCCCGGTTCACCGGGAAGTCCGTGCGCTCACTCACCTCGACGGTCCCGTCCGGCACGGGCGTCAGGTTCATCCCGCACTGCAGGGCGCAGTACGGGCAGTGTGTGGGCGTCGCGGTGTTCTGCATACCGTTCAGCGTGCTTCGGCCGTGTTACGCCCGGCACGGCTCCCTGTTACACGGCCGGGACGGGGACCTCCCCGCCACCGCCGGTCCCGCGTGAGGCACAGCCCCCGCCCGGGGGGCCACGCACGGACCGGGGGACCACGCACAGACCGGGGGACGACGCACGGACCGGGGGCGGGAGCGCACCGATCGCGCCCCCACCCCCGGCCCCCTTCAGAGACCGTGCCTGGTCAGGACACGGCCCCGTCGGTCAGCACTCGTACGCGTAGTACGGCTCGTCGCCCACGTCCAGACCGATCCTCCCGACCCCGCCGGGGCCGATCTGGATACACGAGGGGTCGAAGCCGTCGACTTCCACGCTGGCGGAGATGGTGTGCCCGCACACGTTGTGGATGTCGGCCCACCACTGGCCGGAGGCGCCGAGCTTCGCGCAGCCCGGCTCCGGGGCCTTGACCGCCGCCGCGGCCACGGGCGCCGCCGAGGCGGTCCCCACGGCTGCCGGCACGGCCAGCAGCGCGCCCGCGGCGGCCATCACCAGCGCGGAGCGAAGTCGAGTCATCAGGTGTCCTTTCCCCCAGTTCGCGACGGCGGCCCGATCCGCCGCCGCACGCCGAAGACACTAAGCGTGATGACACGAACACGGAGAGCGTCGACGGTGCTTTTCATGCCCCGGGGTGAAATGCGCGCGTCAAACCCGCTCCGGCAGAACGTCCTGATTCATCCGACAGGTCATTCGGCCGTGGCCAACGCCCGCTCCACGCCAGGCTCTTGAGGCCCGAGGAACCGGGGGTCCGGCCGGAACGCCGCGTCCAGTGCCGCCTTCCCGGCCGCGAAGATCTCCCGGGCGCCGCCGTAGTACCAGGTCGCGTCATGCACCGCGTCCACCCCGACGCCGTACGACTCGACCCCCGCCGCCTGGCACAGCGCCACCGCCCGCCGGATGTGGAAGCCCTGGCTGATCAGCACGGCCTCGTCCACACCGAAGATCTTCTTCGCGCGCACGCAGGAGTCCCAGGTGTCGAACCCGGCGTAGTCGCTGACGATCCGCCCGTCGGGCACCCCGTGCCGGGTCAGATAGGCGCGCATCGCGTCCGGCTCGTCGTACTCCTCACGGCTGTTGTCCCCGGTGACGAGCACCACCTTCACCCGCCCCTTCCGATACAGCTCGGCCGCCGCGTCCAGCCGGTGCGCGAGATACGGCGAGGGCTCCCCCTCCCACAGCCCGGCCCCGAACACCACGGCCACATCGGTACGCGGCGCGTCCGCCGCCGTACGCAACCGGTCACCCGCCACCGCGTACATCCAGGTCGCCGGAAGCAGCCCGAGCACACACCCGGCCATCACGGCCTGCACCAGCCGCCGCTGCCCCCGGCGGGTACGCGGCAGCCTCGGTCTGCGGAACGTCGGAGCACGCATCGGACAGGTCCCTCCCCAGGTCGGTCTGACCTTCGAGGACGCCCGATCGGCCCGTCCGGTTCACCGCACGGCAGGTGACCAGCTTCACGCGAAAGTCCGAAACCCCAGGTCAAGGGCGCTCACACCGGCCATGACCCCCATGGTGAACCGCCGGAAAACACCCGTGACCCCCACGCAACGGGAAGGCAACGTGCCGCCGCGACCATCGGTACATGCCCAGCCAGCTCAGCCTCGTCCCGCCGACCGCGGCCCGCCGCCCGGTCCCGCCCGCCCTCGTCCTCGTGGCGCACGGCAGCCGCGACCCGCGCGCGCTGAGCACGGTCCGCGCCCTCCTGGACCGGGTCCGCGCGCTGCGCCCCGGCCTGCCGGTGCACCTCGGGCACATCGAACTGAACGCCCCGCTGCTCCCCGACACGCTCGCCGCCCTCGGGGACAGCGAGGCGGTCCTCGTCCCGCTCCTCCTCAGCCGCGGCTACCACGTCAAGCGGGACATCCCCGAGATGGCCGCGGCGGCCCGGGCCCGCACCCGGGTGGCCGCCCCCCTGGGCCCCCACCCCCTCCTGGTGGACGCCCTCCAGTCCCGCCTCACGGAGGCCGGCTGGGGCCGCACCCCCCGCAGCTCCAGCGCGGTCGTCCTCGCGGCGGCGGGCTCCCGCGACCCGGACGCCAAACGGGACACCGCCCGCACGGCCCACCTCCTGGCGGCCCGCCTGGGCGTCCCCGTCCTCCCCGCCTACGCCTCCGCCGCGACCCCCACGGTCCCCTCGGCCGTCCGCACCCTCGCCGCCCGAGGCCGCCCCCACATCGCCCTCGCCTCCTACTTCACCGCCCCCGGCCGCTTCGCCACGGAGACCACCCGATCGGCCCCCTGGATCGCAGCAGCCCCCCTCGGCACCCACCCCGCCATGGCCCAGCTCCTCCTCCACCGCTACGACGAGGCACTGGCAACGGCGCCCGCGGTCCCGGAACTGGCCTCGGCATAGTGCCCTAAGGGGCGCGGGGAACTGCGCGACCAGCCACGACCACCCCGCACCCGCCACGCAACCGAACCCGGCACACGCTACTGGCGCATACTGTCGACACATGGACGGCACCGCACAACACCCCCCGGCCTACGACCCGACGTCAGTCGACCGCTGGGCCCAAGAACCAGACAAACGCCCAGGCCGCACCGCCTTCCAACGCGACCGCGCCCGAGTCCTCCACTCCGCCGCCCTGAGAAGACTCGCCGGCAAGACCCAAGTGGTGACGCCCGGCACCATGGGCCCCGCCTGGGACGCCAGCCCCCGCACCCGCCTCACCCACTCCCTGGAATGCGCCCAGGTCGGCCGCGAACTGGGCGCGGCCCTCGGCTGTGACCCCGACCTCGTCGAAGCCGCCTGCCTCTCCCACGACCTGGGCCACCCGCCCTTCGGCCACAACGGCGAACAGGCCCTCAACGCGTTCGCCTCCGACTGCGGCGGCTTCGAGGGCAACGCCCAGTCCCTCAGACTCCTCACCCGCATCGAGCCCAAACGATTCACCCCGGACGGCTCCGTCGGCCTCAACCTCACCCGCGCCACCCTGGACGCCGCCACCAAGTACCCCTGGCCCCGAGGCGCCCACCCCACCGACCCGGCCTCACCCAAATTCGGTGTCTACGAGGACGACCGCCCCGTCTTCGACTGGCTCCGCAAGGACGCCCCCGGCACCCGCACCTGCTTCGAGGCGCAGGTCATGGACTGGGCCGACGACGTGGCCTACTCGGTGCACGACGTGGAGGACGGCCTGCACGCCGCCCACATCGACCCGAACTGCCTGCACGCCGACCCCGAACGCCAGGACGTCTTCGAGGTCGCCCGGGGCCGCTACGTACCGTCCGACACCGACCCCGCGGAACTCGCCGAGGCACTCGACCGGCTCCTCGCCCAGGAGTGGTGGCCGCACGGCTACGACGGCACCGCCGTGGCGCAGGCCCGGCTGAAGGACGCCACCAGCCAGCTCATCGGCCGCTTCTGCCTGGCCGCCGAGTCCGCGACCCGCGCCGCGTACGGCAGCGGACGGCTCACCCGGTACGCGGCCGAACTGGTCGTGCCGCGCGAGGCCCGGATGGAGTGCGCCGTCCTCAAGGCCGTCGCCGACCTCTACGTCATGCAGCGCGCCGAGCAGGAGCGGCTGCGCGCCGACCAGCGGATCGTCGTGGCCGAACTGGCCGAGGCGCTCACCGCCCGCGCCCCCGACGGCCTGGACCCGCAGTTCCGCGCCCTGTTCGACCGGGCGCCGGACGACCGGGCCCGCAAGCGGGTGATCGTCGACCAGATCGCCTCCCTCACCGACACGTCGGCCCGTTCGCTTCACGCCCGTCTGACGGGGCAGGCATGAGACTGACGCGACGGTCGGGGCATGAGCACCCCCGAATGTGACCCTCCGTGGCCTGATCGGGTCACTCCCTCTTCCCGCATCACGCTCCGTGCGGGACGCTCGCAAGTGGCGACATCGTTATGAGGAGGCATCAAGTGGTCGACGCGGATCAGACATTCGTCATCGTCGGAGGCGGACTGGCAGGCGCCAAGGCAGCCGAGACGCTCCGCACGGAGGGCTTCACCGGCCGCGTGATACTGATCTGCGACGAACGTGACCACCCCTACGAGCGCCCGCCGCTGTCCAAGGGCTACCTCCTCGGCAAGGAGGAACGCGACAGCGTCTTCGTGCACGAGCCCGCCTGGTACGCGGCCAACGACATCGAGCTGCACCTGGGCCAGACCGTCGACGCGATCGACCGCACCGCCAAGACGGTCCGCTTCGGCGAGGACGGCACCGTCGTCCGCTACGACAAACTGCTCCTGGCGACCGGCGCCGAGCCCCGCCGCCTCGACATCCCGGGCACGGACCTGGCGGGCGTGCACCACCTGCGCCGCCTCGCCCATGCCGAGCGCCTCCGGCACGTCCTGACCAACCTCGGCCGTGACAACGGCCACCTGGTGATCGCGGGCGCCGGCTGGATCGGCCTGGAGGTCGCGGCGGCGGCCCGCGAGTACGGCGCGGAGGTCACCGTCGTCGAGCCGGAGCCGACCCCGCTGCACGGCGTTCTCGGCCCGGAGCTCGGCGGGCTCTTCGCCGAGCTGCACCGCGAGCGCGGCGTCCGCTTCCACTTCGGCGGCCGGCTCACCGAGATCGTCGGCCAGGACGGCATGGTCCTCGCGGCCCGCACCGACGACGGCGAGGAGCACCCGGCGCACGACGTCCTGGCCGCGATCGGCGCCGCCCCCCGCACCCACCTCGCGGAGGCGGCAGGACTGGAGATCGCCGACCGCGCCCACGGCGGCGGCATCAAGGTCGACGAGCGGCTGCGCACCTCCGACCCGGACATCTACGCGGCCGGTGACGTGGCCTCCTTCCACCACGCCCTCTTCGAGACCAGTCTGCGGGTGGAGCACTGGGCCAACGCGCTGAACGGCGGACCGGCGGCGGCCCGCTGCATGCTCGACCGCGACGTGACGTACGACCGGGTGCCCTACTTCTTCTCCGACCAGTACGACCTGGGCATGGAGTACTCCGGCTGGGCGCCCCCGGGCACCTACGACCAGGTGGTGATCCGCGGGGACGCGGGCAAGCGCGAGTTCATCGCCTTCTGGGTGAAGGAGGGCCGCGTCCTGGCCGGGATGAACGTCAACGTGTGGGACGTCACAGACAAGATCCAGCACCTGATCCGCACCAAGGCCCAGGTGAATACCGAGTCCCTGGCGGACCCGCACGTTCCGCTGGAAAGCCTGGCGCCGTAGGCCCGCTCCGGCCCCCGTAGAATTCACGCGTGGCAGGACGGATCAACGACGAGGACGTGAAGGCGGTACGGGACGCGGTCCCGATCGACGCCGTGGTGTCCGAGTACCTCCAGCTGCGTAACGCGGGCGGCGGGAACCTGAAGGGTCTCTGCCCGTTCCACGACGAGAAGTCACCGTCCTTCCAGGTCAGCCCCAGCAAGGGTCTGTTCCACTGCTTCGGCTGCCAGGAGGGCGGCGACACCATCACCTTCGTGATGAAGATCGACCACCTCTCCTTCTCGGAGGCGGTCGAGCGCCTGGCCGGCCAGGCGGGCGTCACCCTGCGCTACGAGGAGGGCGGGTACAACCCCTCCCACCAGCGCGGCGAACGGATCCGCCTGGTCGAGGCCCACAAGATCGCGGCGGAGTGGTACGCGGAACAGCTCGCGACATCCCCCGAGGCCGACACCGGCCGGATCTTCCTCGCCGAGCGCGGCTTCGACCAGGCCGCCGCCCAGCACTTCTCCGTCGGCTACAGCCCCCAGGGCTGGGACCACCTCACGCGCTTCCTGCGCGGCAAGGGCTTCACCGACAAGGAGCTCCTCCTCTCCGGCCTCTCCCAGGAGGGCCGCCGCGGCCCCATCGACCGCTTCCGCGGCCGTCTGATGTGGCCCATCCGCGACATCGGCGGCGACGTCGTCGGCTTCGGCGCCCGCAAGCTCTACGAGGCGGACAACGGCCCCAAGTACCTCAACACGCCCGAGACGGCGATCTACAAGAAGTCCCACGTCCTCTACGGCATCGACCTGGCGAAGAAGGACATCGCGAAGTCCAGCCGCGCGGTCGTGGTCGAGGGCTACACGGACGTCATGGCCTGCCATCTCGCGGGCGTCACCACCGCCATCGCCACCTGCGGCACGGCCTTCGGCGGCGACCACATCAAGATCCTCCGCCGCCTGCTGATGGACAACGGCTCGGCCCGCGTGATCTTCACCTTCGACGGCGACGCCGCCGGCCAGAAGGCGGCCCTGCGCGCCTTCGAGGACGACCAGAAGTTCGCCGCCGAGACATACATCGCCATCGCCCCCGACGGCATGGACCCCTGCGACCTGCGCCTCGCCAAGGGCGACGAGGCCGTGGCCGACCTGGTCGAACCCCGCACCCCGCTCTTCGAGTTCGCGCTGCGCCAGATCGTCGCCCGCTACGACCTCGACACCCCCGCGGGCCGCGCCGCCGCCCTGGACGAGGCGGCCCCCGTCGTCGCCCGCATCAAGAACAGCGGCGCCCAGCACGAAGTCGCCGTCCAGCTCGCCGGCATGCTCGGCATCCTCGACACCCAGTTCGTGGTCAAGCGCGTGGCCCAGCTCGCCCGCTGGGCCCGCGACCGCGGCGGCAAGGGCCCGGCCCCGGACCGCCACCAGCAGTCGTCCCAGCAGTACGCCACCGCCCAGCCGTCCGCCGCCCCCCGGGGCCCCGCCCTCAACCTCCGCAACCCCGTCTTCGCCACCGAACGCGAACTCCTCAAACTGGCCCTCCAGCGCCCGGAACTGGTCTCCCCGGCCTTCGACGCCTACGGAGCCGACGAGTTCACCGCCCCGCCCTACGCCGCCGTCCGCATGGCCATCCTGGACGCCGGCGGCGCCGAACTGGGCGTCGAGGACCCCCAGGACTACCTGGTCAAGGTCCGCGAGGCCGCCCCCGACGACGCGGTCCGCGCCATGGTCACCGAACTGGCCGTCGAGGCGATCATGCTCCACAAGGGCGTGAAGGGCGTCGACGAGCCCTACGCCGGCGCCCAACTGGTCACCGTCCGCCGCCGCGCCGTGGAGCGCCGCATCCGCGACATCACCGGCCAGCTCACCCGCGTCGCCACCCAGGGCGACCCGGCCCAGCTCGCCGCCGTCCAGAACGAACTCTGGGTCCTCCAGCAGTACGACCAGACCCTGCGCGAACACGGCGCCGCCGCGCTGTAGACCGGGTCAGGCCCCGGCACCCTGGAACGTCGGGGTCACGGCCCGCACCAACCGGTCGGCGAACGCCTGCTCGTCGTCCCTGTACCGCGGATACTCCGTGACGAAGTGGTTCCACTCCACGTACCCGACCGCCTCCACCACATCCTCCAGAAGGATCTCCTCGCGGTACGGGTACGGCCACTCGCCCGACAGCCGGAACACCTCGTGCAGCAGCTCCCGGCGCAGCGGATGCCGCTCGGCCAGCAGCACGGCGTCGTACAGGTCCTTGCCCTGCGCGTACGTGTCGTTGATCACCCACATCAGCTTCCACGCCAGCGACAGCTCCGGCGTCGCCGCCTGCACGAGCGCGCCGCCCGGCAGCTCGACCGGCTCGGGCTCCTCGGGCAGCCGCTCGTTGAAGACGAAGTCGAGCTGGACGTGCCCGCCGGGCAGCCCGGGCGCGCCCCAGGGCAGCAGCATCCGGCGGCCCGGCACCCGCTCGTAGGTCCAGATGTCCTCGACCACCGCGCCCCGGGCCGAGATCCCGACCTCGCGCCCGCGGGCGTCGGCCAGTGCCTGCGCCGCCTCGGCGATCCCGGTCAGCATCCGGTCCGTACGGCCGTCGTCGATCCGCCAGGTGTGCGGTACGACGACGAAGTCCAGGTCCCCGGGCTCGCGGGCGGCGTCCCCGAACCACACCGACATCAGCACGCTGCCCCGCAGCACCAGCGCGTCCACCCACTCCGAGTCGGCGATCGCGTCCAGCACCAGGTGCAGGGCCCGGCGGCGGGCCGCCCGCCATGCCTCGCCCCGTGCCGGGTCGGCGAAGCGCGGGTCGGTGGCGCGGTAGGCGTTCTGGTACTGCTTCAGGGCCGGGTCGAAGACCGGGCGCTGCACCACGTCGTCCCCCGGCACGGGCCGGAGCGACTTGGGAAGCTGCTCGGCCCTGCGGATGGCGTCGTCCAGGGGCTCACGGGGAATCTCCGTGTTCGCCCAGCCGAAGCCCGTCCACGACTGTTTCATTCCGACACCCCCACCGGCTCACCGAGCCATCCGTCGTCCACCGACACATCACTGTCGTGCAGCACGAACTCCCGCTCCACCTGGAGCACTTCGAGTCCGGCGAGCGCCGACAGCAGCCCCTCCAGCGCCAGCCCGGCGCCCTGCGCGTCCACCCCGTGGCACCGCTGGGTCACGAACCGCTCGTGCCGGGCCGCGTCCCGCACCCTTCGGGCGTTCCACGACAGATGGGCGCCGTGCGGCAGCACACTGGCGGCGAGCGCCGCGAGGTCCGTGTCCGGGGCGAGCAGCAGCTTCACATGGTGCTCGAAGTACCGTCCGTCCGCGCACGGCCCGAGCGGCACCTCCGGCGCCCAGGGCGACGACTCGATCTTCACGCGCACGGGCTCGAAGCCGTCCGCCCGCAGGCCCGCCGTCACCTCCCGCGCCCGCCGGGACTCCTCGGCGTACGACGCCGAACCGGACAGGGTGAGCATCGGCTGGTCCCGCATCCGGCCCCGGGCCAGCACGATGTGCGTCAGCTTGAGTCCGGCCGCGGCCGCCCACCGGCCCAGCCGTTCCGATACGCCGGTACCGGAGCAGCGGACGGTCACATGTGTTTCGTACAGGGAAGCGGACACCCGCGGATCGTGCCAGATCAGTGGTAGCAGGGGCACCCGGGTTTCCCGGGAGGGTCACCACGCGGTCACGTCCCGAACGCAAAAAGTCATCGCACGCCCCTCGTGGCGACGATGTGTCTTCCCCCACACTGGGTTGCGGTGCCTGAGTCCTCGGAGCGCGGCCGATCCGTCACCGACGGGTTCCAGACCCCCGCGGTTCCGCTCATCGCGTACGGGACGGAAAGCGGCGAGGCCGACTCCGCCCCCGAAGTACCGCTGCCGCCCGCCTTGGCAGCGATCATCCTGGAGGTCGCCCCCGTGCAGACCCAGACCCTCACCCAGACCGACGCCGATGGCGCGCCGGACGCGGAGGCCGATGCCCTGCCCGCGGTTCCGGCGCAGAGCCTCGTCGTGCACCACCCCGAGACGGAACCGGAGCCGGAGGAGCCGCCCGCCGAGGCCCTCGAGACGGCCGAGGCTCCCGAAGCCGTCGTGAGGCCGCCGGTCCGCACCGAGAGCGGCAGCCCCTCCTCGGACCTCTTCCGCCAGTACCTGCGGGAGATCGGCCGTATCCCCCTGCTGACCGCGGCCGAGGAGGTCGAACTCGCCCGCCGCGTCGAGGCCGGCCTGTTCGCCGAGGAGAAGCTGAGCAACACACCCGACCTGGACAGCCAGTTGGCGCTGGACCTCGACCGGCTCGTCGTCATGGGCAGGGTCGCCAAACGCCGGCTCATCGAGGCGAACCTGCGGCTCGTCGTGTCCGTGGCGAAGCGGTACGTCGGCCGCGGGCTGACCATGCTCGACCTCGTCCAGGAGGGCAACCTCGGCCTGATCCGGGCCGTCGAGAAGTTCGACTACGCCCGCGGCTACAAGTTCTCCACCTACGCCACCTGGTGGATCCGCCAGGCCATGTCCCGCGCCCTGGCCGACCAGGCCCGCACCATCCGGGTCCCCGTCCACGTCGTGGAACTCATCAACCGCGTCGTCCGGGTGCAGCGGCGGATGCTCCAGGAACGGGGCTACGAGCCCACGCCCGAGGAGGTCGCCGCGCACCTGGACCTGGCGCCGGAGCGGGTCAGCGAGGTCCTGCGTCTCGCCCAGGAGCCGGTGTCGCTGCACGCGCCGGTGGGCGAGGAGGACGACGTCGCCCTCGGCGACCTCATAGAGGACGGCGACGCCACCAGCCCCGTGGAGTCGGCCGCGTTCCTCCTCCTCAGGGAGCACCTGGAAGCGGTCCTGTCGACCCTGGGGGAGCGGGAGCGGAAAGTCGTCCAGCTCCGCTACGGGCTGGCGGACGGCCGCCCCCGCACCCTGGAGGAGATCGGCCGCATCTTCGGAGTGACGCGGGAGCGGATACGGCAGATCGAGTCCAAGACCCTCAACAAGCTGAGGGACCATGCCTTCGCGGATCAACTGAGGGGCTATCTGGACTGAAGGGGCGTCGGCTGCACCCACCCCAGGGGCGCGGGGAACTGCGCGACCAGCCACAACGGACCCGCAGCCGCCCCACGACACCACATGGCACCCCGAACGCGACTCAGTCCACTTCCGCCACCGCCTGCGCGAACTGAGCCTTGTACAACCGCGCATACGCCCCGTCCGACGCCAGCAACTCCCCGTGCGTCCCCTGCTCCACGATCGCCCCGTCCTCCATCACGAGAATCGCGTCCGCGTCCCGGATCGTCGACAGCCGGTGGGCGATGACGAACGACGTACGCCCGTGCGCCAGCTTCGCCATCGCCTTCTGGATCAGCACCTCGGTCCGCGTGTCCACCGACGACGTCGCCTCGTCCAGCACCAGGATCACCGGGTCGGACAGGAACGCCCGGGCGATGGTGATGAGCTGCTTCTCGCCCGCGCTGACCCCGGTCCCCTCGTCGTCGATCACCGTGTCGTACCCGTCCGGCAGCGTACGGACGAACCGGTCCGCGTGCGCCGCCCGGGCCGCCTCCTCGATCTCCCCCCGGGTCACCTGCCGGGACGCCCCGTACGCGATGTTCTCCGCGATCGTCCCGCCGAACAGCCAGGTGTCCTGCAGCACCATGCCGATCCCGGCCCGCAGTTCGTCCCGGGACATCCGCGCGATGTCGACCCCGTCGAGGGTGATGCGCCCGCCGGTGACGTCGTAGAACCGCATCAGCAGATTCACCAGCGTCGTCTTCCCGGCCCCCGTCGGCCCGACGATGGCCACCGTCTGCCCGGGCTCGACCTTCAGCGACAGGTCCTCGATCAGCGGCTTCTCGGGGTCGTAGCGGAACGACACATGCTCCAGCGCCACCAGCCCGCGCAGCTCCTCGGGCCGCACGCCCGGCACCGGATCGGCGCCCTGCTCCTCCGCGTCCAGCAGCTCGAAGACCCGCTCCGCCGAGGCGACCCCCGACTGCACCAGGTTCGCCATGGACGCGACCTGCGTCAGCGGCATCGAGAACTGCCGCGAGTACTGGATGAAGGCCTGTACGTCGCCGATGGACAGCGAGCCCGAGGCGACCCGCAGCCCGCCCACGACCGCGACCAGGACGTAGTTGAGGTTCGACACGAACATCATCAGCGGCTGCATGACCCCGCTGTTGAACTGCGCCCGGAACCCGGCCTCGTACAGCGCGTCGTTCTGCTCGGCGAACTGCCGGGCCGACTCCTCCTGCCGCCCGAACACCTTCACCAGGGTGTGCCCGGTGTACATCTCCTCGATGTGGGCGTTCAGCTGTCCCGTCGTACGCCACTGCTGCACGAAGTGCGGCTGCGACCGCTTGCCCACGCGCGTGGCGATGACGAACGACAGCGGCACGGTCACCAGCGCGACCAGCGCCAGGATCCAGGAGACCCAGAACATCATCGCGAGGACACCGATGATGGTCAGCACCGAGTTGATGAGCTGCCCCATCGACTGCTGGAGCGTCTGCCCGATGTTGTCGATGTCGTTCGTCGCCCGGGACAGCACCTCACCGCGCTGACGTTTGTCGAAGTACGACAGCGGCAGCCGCGACAGCTTCGTCTGCACGTCCTCCCGCATCCGGAACATGGTCCGGTTCACGGCCCGGTTCACCAGCCGCGTCGCCGCCGCCATCAGCAGCCCGGCCACCGTGAACACGCCCAGCGCGAGCAGCAGCACATGCCCCACGGCCGTGAAGTCGATGCCCTGGCCCGGGGTGAAGTCGGTGCTGCGCAGCATGTCGGCGACGTCACCGTCCCCGCGCTGCCGCATGGAGTCGAGGACCTGCTCCTTGCTCGCCCCCTCTGGCATGCCCCGCCCGACGATGCCCGCGAAGACCAGGTCGGTCGCCTTGCCGAGGATCTTCGGCCCGACGACGCTGAGCCCGACGCTCAGCACCACGCACAGCAGCAGCACACAGATGGTCAGCCGCTCCGGCCGGAACCGCGCGACCAGCCGTTTGCCCGACCCCTTGAAGTCGAGCGAGCGCTGGTCGGGGCCGCCCCCGGCCATCATCCGCCCCATCGGCCCGGCCATCAGGCAGCCTCCGCTTCCGTGAGCTGGGAGAGCACGATCTCCCGGTAGGTCTCGTTGTCCGCCATCAGCTCGTGGTGCCGGCCGGTGCCGACGACCCGGCCCTCGTCGAGGACGACGATCCGGTCGGCGTCCCGGATGGTCGCCACCCGCTGGGCGACGATCACCACGGTCGCCTCGGCGGTCTCCTGCGCGAGCGCGGCCCGAAGGGCGGCGTCGGTGGCGTAGTCGAGCGCGGAGAAGGAGTCGTCGAAGAGATAGATCTCGGGCCGCTGCACCAGCGTCCGGGCGATCGCGAGGCGCTGCCGCTGACCACCGGACACATTCGTCCCGCCCTGCGCGATCGGCGCGTCGAGCCCGCCCTCCAGACGCTCGACGAACTCCTTGCCCTGCGCCACCTCCAGCGCGTGCCACAGCTCCTCGTCGGTGGCGTCCGGATTGCCGTAGCGCAGATTCGTCGCCACCGTGCCCGCGAAGAGATACGGCTTCTGCGGCACCAGCCCGACGGTCCGCGCGAGCAGCACCGGATCGATCTCCGCGACCTCGACACCGTCCACGAGCACCTGCCCGTCGGTCGCGTCGAACAGCCGCGGCACCAGCCCGAGCAGCGTGGACTTGCCGCTGCCCGTCGAGCCGATGACGGCGGTCGTCTCGCCCGGCCGGGCGAGCAGGTCCACGGCCCGCAGCACCGGCTCCTCGGCACCCGGATAGCGGAAGCCGGCCCCCCGGATCTCCAGATGCCCGTGCCGGCGCAGCTCCCGCACCGGCGCCGACGGCGGCACCACACTCGACGAGGTGTCCAGCACCTCCTGGATGCGCTCGGCGCACACCTCCGCGCGCGGCACCATCATGAACATGAAGGTGGCCATCATCACGGACATGACGATCTGCATCAGATAGGCGAGGAACGCCGTCAGATCACCGATCTGCATCCCGCCGCTGTCGATGCGGTGCGCGCCGAACCACACCACGGCGATCGACGACAGATTCACCACCGTCATCACGATGGGGAACATCAGCGCGAGCAGATTGCCGGTGCCCAGCGCGAAGTCCGTGAGGTCGGTGTTGGCCTTCCGGAAGCGCTGCTGCTCGTACTCGTCCCGGACGAAGGCCCGGATCACCCGGTTGCCGGTGATCTGCTCGCGCAGCACCCGGTTCACCGTGTCCAGCCGCTCCTGCATCGCCCGGAACAGCGGCCGCAGCCGCCGCACGATCAGCGTCACGCAGACGCCCAGCACCGGCACGACCGCCACCAGCACCCCGGACAGCGGCACATCCAGCCCGAGCGCCAGCACGATGCCGCCCACACACATGATCGGCGCCGACACCAGCAGCGTGAACGTCATCAGCGCCAGCATCTGCACCTGCTGGACGTCGTTCGTCGTACGGGTGATCAGCGACGGCGCCCCGAAATGCCCCAGCTCACGCGAGGAGAACGACTGCACCCGGTCGAACACGGACGCCCGCAGGTCCCGCCCGAGCGCCGAGGCCGTACGGGCGCCGTAGTACACGGCACCGATGTTGGTGACGACCTGGACCAGCGAGATGCCGATCATCAGGCCGCCGTAGCCCATGATGTAGCCGGTGTCACCGTGCACGACACCCTGGTCGATGATGTCCGCGTTCAGCGTGGGCAGGTAGAGCGTGGCGCAGGTCTGCAGGAACTGCAGCAGCACCAGCAGGGCTATGGGTTTCTTGTAGGGCCTGAGATAGGTCCGCAGAAGTCGTATGAGCACGCTGCTTCTCTCGGAGTGGGCGACAGGGCCGGTTGGTTGCCCCTGGCCCCTATCGTCGAACACTCCACCCGCGTTACCTCAACCGAATTAACCCAACAGGGCACCCGGGCCTCCTACCGCAGCGCCCCCGGGTGCGTCTGCTCGCGCACCGCAACGAACTGCTGCCGCACCGCCTGCCCCACGGCCAGTTCCTCCCCGGGCTCCAGCACCTGGGCGACCGCGCCCTGCCAGACCGGCGGGGTCCGTGCGTCGAGCGAGCCCTGCGACACGCCGAGCGCCCAGGCCGCCTGACGGGCGGCGCCGATCGCGGCGTAGTCCGCCGGCTGCGGCACCACGACCTGCGTCCCGAACAGCGAGGGCGCGGCGGCCTGCACGGCGGGCAGCTCGGCGGCCGACCCCAGCAGGAAGACCCGCCGCACCTCCACACCCCGGCCGCGCAGCACGTCCAGCGCGTCCGCGAGCCCGCACAGCATGCCCTCGAACGCGGCCCGCGCCAGATGCTCCGCCTTCATCGACTCACGCCGCAGCCCCGCCAGGGTCCCGGCGGTGTGCGGCAGGTTCGGCGTCCGCTCGCCCTCCAGATAGGGCAGCAGCACCAGCCCGTGCGCCCCCGGCGTCGACTTCATCGCCAGATCGGACAGGCTCTCCAGATCGGGCAGCCCGAGCAGCTCGGCGGTCCCGCGCAGCGTCCGTACGGCGTTCAGCGTGGTGACGACCGGCAGGTGCATGCCCGTCGCGTCGGCCAGCGCGGTGATCATCCCGGAGCCGTCGACCAGCGCCTCGGGGTGTACGGCCATCACGGACCCGGACGCGCCCAGCGACACGACCGCGTCCCCGAGCCCGATGCCCAGCCCGAACGCCGCCGCCATGGTCTCGCCGGTCCCTACGGAGATCAGCAGCCCCTCCGGCGTCCGGCCGGCCGCGTCCGCCGGGCCGATCACCTCCGGCAGCATCGCCTGCTGCCCGAGCGCCAGCTCGACGAGATCGGTCCGGTAGCCGCCGGTCGCCGCCGACCAGTACCCGGTGCCGGACGCCCCGCCCCGGTCGGTGGTTCTTCTGACCGGCCTCCCCAGCAGCTGCCACACCAGCCAGTCGTGCGCCTGCAGCAGGATCGCCGTGCGCTGCGCGTTCTCGGGTTCGGTCCGGGCCAGCCAGCGCAGCTTCGTCACCGGCTGCGCGGCCTGCGGCACACAGCCCACCGCCTGCGCCCACGCCTCGCGCCCGCCGAGCGCGTCGACCAGATCGGCCGCCGCGACCTGCGTGCGCTTGTCGCCGCCGACCATCGCGGGCCGCACGGTGTTGCCCTGCGCGT
This sequence comes from Streptomyces koelreuteriae, assembly GCF_018604545.1. Classification (GTDB taxonomy): domain Bacteria; phylum Actinomycetota; class Actinomycetes; order Streptomycetales; family Streptomycetaceae; genus Streptomyces; species Streptomyces koelreuteriae. The sequence goes on from NZ_CP075896.1 coordinate 5,836,503, forward strand.
CCAGTGGCACGACGGCGTTCTGCTGCGCCGACACGCCGATGGCCTGCACACCTTCGAGGAGCCCGCCGCCCGCCGCCTCGCCCAGGGACAGCAGCCAGGCCTGCGGATCGACGTCGGACGGCCGGCCGCCGCCCTCGGGGCTCTCCACCGGATGCTGCGCATACCCCTGCCTGAGCACGGCTCCGGAGTCCGTGTCACAGACGACGATACGAGTGAAATCGGGTGAACTGTCCAACCCGGCGACTATCCCCATGGCCAAAATTCTGCCGCACGCTCCGCTCGGGTCGGGCCGTGGGCGCCGCGGGGGCGCGTCGCCGGGCCTCGGGTGCGGGCGCGTCGTGGCTGGTCGCGCAGTTCCCCGCGCCCCTCAGGGGCGCGGGTGCGTGCTCGGGGTCTGAAAAGGAACTGTTACGTGTTGCTTGTGCCCCAGTCGTCTTCGCCGCCGTTGTGGGTGGCGCGGTCGCGGAGGTGGCGGACGCGGTCGGCGACGGACTCGGGGACGCGGTCCCCGACCTTGTCGCTCACCACGTGGTACGCCTTGCCCGCGAACTCTCGGCCCTGGTGGGCCGCCGACTCGGCGGTGTTGCGGACGGCGGGGTTCTGCGCGAACTGCTGGGCCGTCTTCTTCAGCTGCTCGTAGCGCTCGCGTCCGGCCCTCGTGCCCAGCACGTAACCCAGGACGACTCCCGCGACGAACGTGAGCCGGTAACGCATGGCGACCACCCTTCCCTTGCGTAGGTCTCCGGTGCGGAGTCGACGCCCCGCGGGGTACCGATTGGCGGAGCACCCCCCTGCTTGCGCTAATGTATGTGTCGCAGCGAGCGAGCGCCCCCTGGCGGATACCCAGGTAGGTACGTTCGATGCAACGAGGCATTCCTCGGTAGCTCAATTGGCAGAGCAGCCGGCTGTTAACCGGCAGGTTACTGGTTCGAGTCCAGTCCGGGGAGCTCGGTCCTCCGTAGCTCAATTGGCAGAGCAGCCGGCTGTTAACCGGCAGGTTACTGGTTCGAGTCCAGTCGGGGGAGCAAGGTGAACGAGGACCCCACTCAGGGGTCCTTTTTCATGCCGGTTTCGATCTCCTGGGAACCGCTCGGAGCCCGTCGCGGTCCTCATGGTCACGAAGGCCGTGCGAAGCCGACCATCCGAAGCAGGAGATCGTATGAGCGGCTATGCTGCGGCAGACGGCGCGCACACATGTACGCGACACGCCGCTATGGGGCGGTAGCTCAGCCGGTTAGAGCAGCGGACTCATAATCCGTCGGCCGTGGGTTCGAGTCCCACCCGCCCCACCAGGCACCATTGGTGCAGGAACGATCTGACCTGCGGATAGGTCAGGGCCCCGAGAGTAACCGTGGCGGTGTTCGCCATACGGGAGCCACACCGTAGCCTCGTACGATTTTTCTCGGGGCCGCCTTCGTCAGTGTCTCCAGTAACCGCGGCGTGGCAGTTCGACCCACGCGTCGGGGGGTCCGCACACGGCGCGCCTGTCGGGCAGGCGCAGTCCCGCGAAGGCGCAGGAGTAGGCCACGGCGTTGTGCTGGTAGAGGTAGGAGGCCAACACTTCCTCGGAGGAGTCGTTTTCGTACGGTCCTCCGCCCGGGTGCAGGTCCGAGCCCTCGACGATTCCCTGACGGACGATGCTGCCCTGGTTGCCGCTCTTGGGGTTGGCGTACAGGCCGTAGCAGACCGTGCCGGCGGACAACCGGGTCAGTACGCCCGGCATTTCCGGCGCGTAGCCCCAGGGCTGTGTCACGACGCAGCCGCCCGGCACGGATGTCACGCCGATGATCTGCAGGCTCGCGTCCATGTCGTAGGCGTACGGGTCTTCCAGCAGCTCGTCGATGACCTCGTCCGCCACCGGCGTCGCTCCCAGACGGCGCACCGCCTCGGCCGCGTCGATTCCGGCCACGCAGGCCAGCCCCGTACCGTCGTAGTGGAATTCGCCCAGCGCTGTGGTGAGCCGCCGGCCCTCCTGCGCTGCCGCGCGCTCCGTGTCGGTCAGGCGTACCCCTTCCGGTATCGGGAACAGGTCCGGCGTCGGGCCGGCCAGGCTCAGCCGCCCCGGTGACCAGCCGCCGATCGACGGCCGCCAAGGATCCGCCCCGGCCGCGGCGAGGGCTCGTGCGTTCTCCGGCTTCCTGGACATCACGGCCTCCCACAGTGCCGTCACCCCTTCCTCCAGGGCGTCCACATCCGCGGCGTGACCCGCCAACTCCGCGACGACCTCGGCGGATCCGAACACCGCCGCACGATGCAGCGGCCGGCCGCCGCGCCATTCGTCCGGGTCGGCACCTCCGTCGAGACGCCGGCGAATGTCCTCGACATCCGTCCAGCCCGAACCCTTGCCGGGCCAACCACCCCAACGTTCTGCCACCGATCCCCCTCCAACACGTCGCGTGCCATGCGCGCTCCACACTCGCACGCGGGTCTGACATTGGGAGCGGCCAGCCCGAGCAGCAGCGTGCCGGAGCTGACGGAGATCAGGACGTCAGCGCTTCGATCAGTTGTCGGGCGCGTGTGTCTTCTCGCAGGAGGGTTTCGATCAGGGGGCCCGTGGTCTCTTCGAGGTATTTCCGCGTGGGGTGGGGGTCGGGTGTCAGGTGGATGGGGGACTTGGTCAGGGCGGTGTGGACCGAGGTGTAGTTGATGCCCAGGCGGGTCAGGTGGTCGCCGTCCGCGTCGGGGGTGCTGTTCTTTGACAGGTGGGGGTAGTGGAGTGCGACCTCGTGGGTGGCCAGGATCGCGAGGAGGACGTGCTCGGTGCCGACTGGGCCGTTGTCGAGGCGGTGGGCTTGGGCGTGGGTTTCCATGGAGACCCACCAGGCCGGATTCGAGGCCCAGTTCATTCCGGCGAATTTGAGGATCCAGCGTTGCCAGAAGGGCAGGTGGCGGTAGTGGCTGCGGCCGAGCAGGATGTCGCGGGTGGGGTGCAGGAGGGGGCTGAGGTCGTCCTGAACGCCTGTGGGTTCGCCGTCGAGTCGTGCGCGTACGGCCTGTGGTGAGACGCGGCACGCGGTCAGCAGTTCGACCGCGCGGTTGTTCTCCTCCAGCAACGCCCGCAGCAGGTGGACGGCGGTGAACTTCGCCGCGCCCTCCCGTTGGGCCTGATTCATCGCTGTCGTCAGGGACCTGGCCGCGGCGCCCGTGAGGCGGTTACGGTCGCCGTCCTCCCCTAGTACGTCCTGTGCGGCGACACTTGCCTCGGCGTCGTCGGTGCCGGTCCACGCGTCGTCACGGTCCATGGTGTCCCGCAGCACCGCCAGCAGAGCGGTCCTGGTCGCTCCTTCGTCGTCGAGCGCCGTGCGCGCCGGGCCCCTGGCCGTGGTGATGCCGGCGAGCAGGTGCTCGGTACCCATCGGTCCCTCGGTGGAGCCCCGGGCGCCGCGGGCGGCTCCCAGGATTCCGATGGTGTTCCAGTCGGGTTCCTTGATCGCTTCCATGTGGCCGTTCCCTTCGGATCCCTTCGGATCTCGTCCTCAGCGTGACTGCAGGGCGTCCAGTGCCACGGCCTGGGCGATGGCGAGGCGGCGGTCGAGGGTGGGGGCCGCGATGTCGAGCACGTATCGGTCGCGCAGCCCGAATTTCTTGTCGAACGCCATCAACCGTTTGCCGCCCTCGGTGAAATCGAAGTGGTACGGCCATATGAACGGCACGAAATCGGTGACCGGAATGAACTCCCAGACGCGGCGCAGTACGGCCACCAACAGATTGCGCTCGCGCCCGGCGAGTTCCATCGTGCCCGGCTGCTCCAGGACCCACGTCGAGCGCAGCAAGGAGGCGACAGACTTCTTGCGGAACGAGCCGATGGGGTTTCCCTCTTCGTCCCGCACGGTGTAGACGGCACCGATGTCGAGGACCTGGTCGGCCTCGAAGGTGCACAGGACGCGGTCCTTGGACTCGTCGGTGTAGAGGGTCACCTGTTCCTTGAGCGCCATCCGCTTCTGCTGTGCGAAGGCGACGACCTCGCCGTCGGAGCCGGCCGAGCCGTCGGGGCGGGCCGCCGTCACCACGTACTGGTTGGCCATGAGGGTCGTCTTCTGGCGAACGCCGAACCGATCGTGCGTCTGCAGCTGTGCGTTGTCCACGTGACGGCTCCCGCCTCTTCATCCTTGGTGCGGGCCCCCGTTGTGTGAACTGCCCGCCTGAGCCATCGTCACCGCTACGGGCCGCTCGAAGCAGTCCCCGGAAGTCGCGTCCGGCGCACCCGTCGTTGTCGACTTTCGTCGTTCGCCTCCACGACGCAGGGATGATGCCGCGCTTCCGGGCGCTGACTATCGTCGGCCCGTGGAACTGGACGAAGCACACACCGCCCGCGCCGTACGGCCGCTCCGTGCCCGGCTTGCCGCCGCATCCCCCTGGAGCCGCGGAAGGATCGCCGGGGAGATCGTGCTCACCGCCGCCCTCGCCGGGTGCGCGGTGTTGTCCGAAGCGACGAGCGCCGGTCTCGGTCTGCGAACCTTCGCTGTCGTGGCGGGCGTTGCCGTGCTGTCGCTGGCCCGGCGCGCGCTGCCGTCGACGGTGCTGGTCGTCTCCGCCGGCGCGGCAGCGGTACTGCTGTCGGCGGTGCCGCTGATGGTCTATGTGAGCTGGTCGGCGGGGAGCCGCATCGTCAGACCCGGGCGGGTGGTCGCCGCGTTCGCCGCCGCGCTCGTCCTCCATACCGCGCTGTCCGTCCATGAGGAGAGCAGTCACTCCGGACTGTCGCTGCCCGTCATCACCGCCGCGCTGAGCGCGGCGGCGTTCCTCACGCTGGGGATCGTGCCGGGGCTGGTGTCCCGCTACCGGGCGCAACGCCGCTCACTGCTGGACGCGCTGCGGCGGAACAACGCCCAGCTCGTGCGGGAGCAGGCGATGGTGGCACGGCAGGCGCGTCTGCTGGAGCGCGGCCGCATCGCCCAGGACATGCACGACAGCCTCGGTCACCAACTCGCCCTGATCTCCGTGCACGCGGGCGCCCTGCAGGTCGATCCGGATCTGACCGACCGCCAGCGGGAAGGAGTACGGATCCTGCGCGACGCCTCCGTGGCCGCGATGGGGGAGCTGCGCGAGGCCGTCGGCATCCTCCACGAGGACCGGGAGGAGCCGGAGGACTCCCAGGCCCGGCAGGACCGGCAGGACCGGAACGCGGTCGAGGATCGCACCGAGCCTGCCGGGAAGGGTGCCGGGGACTCGTCTGCCTCGGGCGGCGGGCGGCCGCTCACTCGGGCGGTGGCCTCCATCGACGGCCTGGTCGCGACGTCCCGGGCCGCGGGCGCGACCGTGGAACTGCGGCGGTCCGGCGCCGCCCGGCCCCTGGCGCCCGCCGCCGACCACGCGGCGTACCGCATAGCCCAGGAGGGACTGACCAACGCCCACAAGCACGCCCCGGGCGCTCCGATCACGCTCGCCCTGCGCTACGAGCCGGACAGCCTGGTGGTGGAGGTCGCCAACGGGCCCGCGTCGGCCGGGGCGCCGGACGCGCCCGCGGTGGTCAGCGGCGGTCAGGGACTGGCGGGCCTGCGGGAGCGGGCCCGGCTCATCGGCGGCATGGTGCACACCGGCCCCACCTCGGACGGCGGCTTCCGCATCGCCGGGATGCTTCCCTACGGCACCGGGCACGGCGAGACCGGGCCCCGCCGCGGCGAACTCGCGGCCCGCCCGGGCGTCGCGACCATCGTCGGCCCGGACGACGACTTTGGGGGACAGCCGGGCGCATGGCCGGCGGGCAACAGTGGAGCGGTCATCGACCGTTCCGACCAGCACGGGGAGTTCGCCGCCATCATGAGCAGCAAGAGAAACGTGGCCATCGGCTGCGCCGTCACCGCCGTAGTCCTCGTCGTCAGCGTGATCGGCCTCGGCATCTGGGGGGTGAGCGCGCTGATGGACGAGGTGGAGAAGTCCACGATCCCGGTGAGCGTGTACGAGTCGGCGAAGACCGGCGATCCCGAGGCCGAGGTGCAGGCCGAACTGCCCGACGGGGACTCGATCCTGACGGCGGATCTGGGGGACGGGGGCCCGCGGACACCCAAGGGCGCGACCTGCCGCCACTTCGCGTCCGACGACCCCGACGACCTCTCGACCGTCTTCCGGTTCTGCTTCCGTGACGGAAAGCTGGTGGCGAAGCAGACCTTCAAGGACGAGAGCTGATCCGCGGGGCTGATCCGCGGGGCTGATCCGCGTGGCTGATCCGCTGGGCCGGGACGTGAACCGGCCCGCGCCGTAGGGCCGTCCGCGCGATACACCCGGTCGGATCAAGGCATGATGGCGAGGCCATGCCATCCGCTTTCCGACCGACACCGCGCAGGAGGCCGTGTGATCCGGGTCCTCGTCGCCGACGACGAGCCGCTCATCCGGGCCGGCATCAGGATGATCCTCGACTCGGCCGACGACATCGACGTGGTCGCCGAGGCCGGTGACGGCCGGGAGGCGGTGCGCAACGCCCGTGAGACCGCCGTCGACGTGGCCCTGCTGGACATCCAGATGCCCGTGATGGACGGGCTGACGGCCCTGGCCGAGCTGGGCCGGGCCGCGCCGCGGGTACGGGTGCTGATCCTCACCACGTTCGGCGAGCGTGACAACGTACTGCGTGCGCTCGGCCACGGCGGCGCGGGCTTCCTGCTCAAGGACTCCGCGCCCGACGAGCTGATCCACGCGGTGCGGGCGGCGGCGGCCGGGAACGCCTATCTCTCGCCCGCGGCCACCCGGCACGTGGCGGACGCCCTCGCCTCCCCGACGGCCACCGCCCGCGCGGAGGAGGCCACGCGCCGCCTCGACGGACTGACCGCACGGGAGCGCGATGTCCTCGCCCTGCTCGGCGAGGGCCTGTCCAACGCGGACACGGGCCGGCGGCTGCACATGAGCGAAGCCACCGTGAAGACCTACGTCAGCCGCATCCTGACCAAGCTCGACTGCGACAACCGCGTGCAGGCGGCGCTCCTCGCCCGCGACGCCGGACTGCACACGGGCGGGGTGTGACCGACCCGGCCGGCGCCGCCGGTCTCACCGGGCCCGGCCGTGCTCGCTTCCCGCCGCGGCGGTCGTGGTGGTGGCGTGGGCTTCGTCGACGCCCCGCTTGAGGACGTCGCACGTGTGCTGGAACTCGTCCGTCAGCCGGGACGCCTCGGCCATGAGGATGCCGTACGGCTGCGCGGGGTCGCTGAGCGGGAGGGAGCCGGCGCGGGCCTCCTCCTCCAGCCGGTCGCGGCACCGCTGAGCCTCGGCGGCGGCCTCGCACAGCTCGTCGGCCTGGTCGCGCAGCCGGTCTTCGTCGACCTGGCTGAGCAACTCGGCGATCCGGGCGAGGGAGGCCAGGAAGTCGCCGTAGGAGCGGGCGAAGTCGACGTGGCCGGGGCTGGAGTCGGCGTCGGTGCGCCACCGGTCGAGGCTGCGGGTCATGGAGGCCACCTGGTGGGAGACGCGTTCCAGGGCGTCGACGACGGCCTGGTAGCCGTCGAAGGAGGTGCGGTGGCGATGACGGCGCCGTAGGCGCACGGGGTTGTAGAGGGTGCTCTCCCAGGCGGTGTGGACCGAGGACTGGGCCTGCTGCACGATCGGTGCCAGATCGGAGGCGCGCCGGCGCCAGTGCCGGGTGCGTTCCTCCTCCAGCTTCCCCTCGCGCAGCGCCGGGTACATGTCGCCGACCAGGTCGCACAGCGAGTGGGCGAGGGTGTGGATGCCGTACTCGGCGCTGCGGTAGCGCAGGGGAGGCAGCACCAGCGTGTTCACCACGACGCCGACGCCGCAGCCGATGAGCACCAGCACGATGATCTGCCCGAGCTGGGACCAGCGCTGGGAGTCGCTGGTGGCCGCGACGTAGGTGGAGAAGGAGAAGAACGCCGCGGTGGCGACCTGGGAGCCCTGCGAGCCCAGCGGCCGCCACCGTCCGATCGCCAGGGCCGCCAGGGTCACCAGCATGAACGTGAGCAGGTGGGGGCCTGCCACCAGGCCCAGCACTCCCTGCAGTCCCACGCCCACGGTGACCGCGCCGACGTAGCGCAGGGCCTGCACGAGCGACCGGTAGACGGTGACCTGCATGATCAGCACCGCGGAGAACGGTGCGAACGCCGGTGACTGCGCGGCCATCACATCGCGCGCGATCACCCAGGCGACGGTGGCCGCGAGGGTGCACTTGCCGATGAGGGCCAGGGTGTGCCGCTCGTGCCCGTCCGAACCCGCCCGGAGGAACCATCGCCGCACCCGGGCCGGCCAGTCCTGGGATGCCGCCTGTACACGCTGCGCTCCCGCAGCGGCTTCGCCCATCGTCTCTCCCGCTCCCGCTCCCGTTCCCGCGTCCGTTCGGCCACGGCTGCCGGGCCACGGGGTACCCCGTGCGGGCCGGCGCAGACCCGGCGAGGGGCCACGCCCGTCCCGCGCCGGGTGGCCGGTGGCCTGCGGAAAGCCCCCGGCCGCGGCGTGCTCCGGGGCGGCCGGGGGCTCTACGGGCGTCGGGTCAGTTCTCGACGAGGACCTTGAGGCTCTTGCGGTCGGCCATGTCCCGGTAGCCGCCCGGGACGCCGTCGAGGTCGGTGGTGGCGTCGAAGACCTTCCCGGGCTCGATGGTGCCGTCGAGGATGTCGGGCATCAGCTCCTCGATGTAGGCGCGGACCGGTGCGGGGCCGCCTGCCAGGCGGATGTTGTGCCGGAAGAGGCTGCCGAAACCGACCGGTGCCTCCTCGTACTGCGGAACGCCGACGCGGCTGATCACACCGCCCGGGCGGACGACGCCGAGGGCCTGCTCGTAGGCGGGCATGTTGCCGACGCACTCGAGGACCACGTGCGTGCCGTGTCCGCCGGTCAGCTCGCGGACCGCCGCCACGCCCTCCTCGCCGCGGGCGGAGACGACATCGGTGGCGCCGAACTCGCGGCCGAGGTCGGTGCGCGCCCGGTGACGTCCCATGAGGATGATCTGCTCGGCGCCGAGGCGCTTGGCGGACAGGGCCGCGAGCAGGCCGACCGCGCCGTCGCCGATCACGGTGACACGGGTGCGCTGATCGACACCGCCCGCGACGGCGGCGTGGTGGCCGGTGCCGAGGACGTCCGAGAGCGTCAGCAGGGACGGGATCAGGGCGGAGTCCGGGGCGACGGGGAGCTTGACGAGGGTGCCGTCGGCGAGCGGGACGCGGACCGCTTCGGCCTGGCCGCCCTCGTCCGCCTCGCCGTCCCAGAAGTTGGCCTGGGCGTGGGCGCAGGACGTGTGCAGGCCCGCGCGGCAGAACGCGCAGGTGTTGTCGGAGATGGCGAACGGGGCGACGACGAGATCGCCGCGCTTGACGGTGGTCACCTCCGAGCCGGTGTCCTCGACGACGCCGATGAACTCGTGGCCCATCCGCGCGGGACCGTCCTCGGGCTTCATCGAGCCGTACGGCCACAGGTCGCTGCCGCAGACGCAGGACGCGGTGATACGGACCAGGGCGTCGGTGGGGTGCTGGATGACGGAGTCGGGGACGTTCTCGACGCGGATGTCGCCGGCGCCGTACAGGAGGGTCGCGCGCATGAGGTGCTCCAGTGTTGTCGTGCTGGTCGGACGAGCGGGTCAGGCCTGGTCGGCGTGGACGGAGGCCGCACTCCGGGAGGCGGCGCCGGTGCGGCGGTGCCGCCGCAGGGCGAGGGTGAGGGTGGGGATCAGGGTGAGGGCGGCGACGGCGGTGCCGACGACGGCGGGGCCCGTGGATCCGAGGCCGGAGTCGAGGGTGAGTCCGGCGGTCCAGGAGCCGGCGGCGGTGCCGAGGTTGAACGCCGAGACGGTCAGGGCGGAGGCCAGGGTGGGTGCCCGGCCCGCGTAGCGGACGGCCAGGGCCATCAGGACCGGGTTGGCGCCGAGGCCGAAGAATCCCAGCAGGCCGATCAGGACGACCGTGACCGGGGCGGAGCCGGCCAGCAGGACGATCGCCATCAGCAGGAGGGCGGCGCCCGCGGCGGCGACGACGGTCACCGTGTGGGGGCGGCGGTCGCCCAGACGGCCACCGATGATCGAGCCCGCGAGGGCTCCGACGCCGAAGCCGACGAGGACCAGCGGCACCAGCCCGGCGGCGAGACCGGTCCGGTCGGTCAGCAGGGGCGCGATGTAGGAGTACGCGGCCAGGACACCGCCGGTCGTGGTCGCGCAGGCGGCCAGGACCAGCCACAGGCGGCCGGAGCGCAGGGCGGTCAGCTCGGAGCGGATCGAGCCCGTGTACCGGTCCGGGCCGTCGTCGGGGACGGTGCGGGCGATCAGCGCGATGGCCGCGGCGGAGGCGGCGGCCAGGGCCCAGAAGGGTCCCCGCCAGCCCATGAGCTGCCCGGCGAACGCGCCCAGCGGTACGCCGACGACGTTGGCGAGCATCGCTCCGGCCCCGACGACCCCGAGGGCGCGGGAGCGGGCGGCCGGGCCCGCGGCGTGCGCGGCGGCCACGTTGGCCACGGCCCAGAACGCGCCGGTGGCGATCGCGGTCAGGAACCGTGCCGCCAGCAGCAGGCTGAAGCTGGAGCCGAGCGCCACGACGACGTGCCCGGCGGCGAAGACGCCCAGGGCGAGCATCAGGGTCAGCCGCTTGGGCAGCCGCAGCGTCAGCATCGCCATCAGCGGGGCGCCGACGATCATCCCGACGGCGAAGACGGTGATCAGCAGCCCGGTCCGGGCCACGCCGACCCGCAGATCGCCCGCGATCTCGGGCAGCAGGCCGGCCACGACGAACTCGGTGGTGCCCATCAGGAACGTGCCGAGCGCGAGCACGTGGACGACGAGCGGCAGCCGGGCGGACGAAGGCTCGGGGTTGTCGGCCCGTACGGTCTCGGCGGGGGCGTGGAGGGTCGCTCCTCGCGTACTCATGCATCAACTCCGTGGGGTGCTGTCCGGTGTGCGGAACCCACGAAACCGGCCCTGCGGCGGGTGGAGAAGGTTGCGTTTATGGGGGGTACAAGCTCAACCTCCCTCCGCACCCCGCGGTGGCTACCGTGGAACGCATGGCCGACCACAGCAGTGACCACCGCACGGAGATCCGGGACTTTCTCGCCAGCCGCCGCGCCAAGATCACGCCGGAGCGGGCCGGGCTGCCGACCAGTGCCCGGCGCCGGGTGCCGGGGCTCAGGCGCGAGGAGGTCGCCGTGCTCGCCGGGGTGAGCACCGAGTGGTACACCCGCCTGGAGAAGGGCCACATCAGCGGCGTCTCCGAGGACGTGCTCGCCGCGGTCGCCCAGGCCCTGCAGTTGGACGACGACGAACGCACCTATCTGTTCGACCTGGCACGCGCCGCCCGGCCCGCCCGGCGCACGCCGTCCCGCCGCAGGGACGTCGAGGTCCCGCCCCGCATCCAGTGGCTGCTGGACTCCGTCGCCCTGTCCGCCGCCTTCGTACGCAACGGCCGCCTGGACGTCGTCGCCACCAACCCGCTGGCCAGGGCCCTGCACGCGCCGATGTTCGCCAGCCCCACCGCCGACTCGCGGGGCCGCGCCAACTTCGCCCGCTACCACTTCCTCGACCCGGGCTCACAGGACTTCTTCGTCGACTGGGCCTCCGGCGCCGCCATGACCGTGGCGCTGTTGCGTGCCGAGGCCGGGCGCGAACCGCATGACCGGGCCCTGCGCGAACTCATCGGTGAACTGTCCACGGCCAGCGCCGACTTCCGCACCATGTGGGCCGCGCACGACGTCCGCATCCGCCACGAGGGCACCAAACGGCTCCAGCACCCCGAGGTCGGCCTCCTGGACCTGACCTTCCACTCCCTGGACCTGCCCGTCTCCCCCCGAGCCGTGCACGACCTGAGCCTCTACACCGCCGAACCGGGCACGACCTCCGAAGACCGCCTCAAACTCCTCGCCAGCCTGGCGGCTACTCCCGCGCGGTCGACCTGAGCCTCGTGGAGGCTCACGCGTCTATTCCAGTGGACCCGTGGTGGCCGGAGTCGTGCCGTGGCGGCGTTGGCGGTGGGTGTAGGTGGTGAGGGCGTGCCAGAGGTCGCGGCGGTCGGTGTCGGGCCAGAGGGCGGGGGTGAAGTGGAGTTCGGCGTAGGCGGTGTGCCAGGGCAGGAAGTTGGAGACGCGGTGTTCGCCGCCCGTGCGCCAGAGCAGGTCGACGTCCGGCAGGTCGGGGCGGGGGAGGTGCCGGGCGAAGTCGTCCTCGGTGATCAGGTCGGGATCCAGGTGGCCGGCCCGGGTGCGGCGGGCCAGGGCGGCGGCCGTTCGGGTGAGTTCGTCCCGGCCTCCGTAGTCGATGCACATCGTCAGGGTCAGGCCCGTGCGGGAGCGGGTGGTGCGCTCCCGGAGGTGGAGGAGGTCGACCAGGTCGGGCGGCAGGCGGCCGGGGCGGCCGTGCCAGGTCAGGCGGACGTCGAGGTCGCGGAAGGGGTCGTCGGTCAGTTCACCGCGCAGGAGGTCGAGGATCGCGTCGACCTCTTCGGTGTCGCGGTGCCAGTTCTCGGTGGAGAAGGTGTAGAGCGTCAGGTGCCGTAGGCCGATGTCCAGGGCGCCGTGGACCACTTCGCGGACGGCGGTGGCGCCGGCGCGGTGACCCTCGTGGCGGGGGAGGCCCCGCTGCTGGGCCCAGCGGCCGTTGCCGTCCATGATCACGGCGACGTGGGCGGGCAGATGGACGGGCGGGATCTCCGGAGGGCGTTCGCCGGTCGGGTGGGGTGGTGGGGAGCGGAACGCCGTGGTGGGGGCCGGGCGGGTGAGGGCGGGGCGTCTGCCGTGGGCGGGCTGGTGTGCGGGCGGCACCGTCAGGGGGGTCAGGCTCCAGGCCAGGGCCGCGCGGGCCCGGGCGGGGGCGAGGATCCGGGCGCGGGTGAGGGGCGCGGGCCGGGGCGGGGCCTGGAGTACGCCCGGTCCGGCGGCGTCGATGGCGTCGAGCTGGGCGCGCAGCAGGGCCGCCATCGTGTGCAGGACGGTGGCGGGGCCGGGGTGCATGCCGCGGCTGAGGCTCTCCTGGGTCACCCACCGGCGCGCCAGCCCGGTCAGCTCCGTGACCAGGGCGGACACGGCGGGGCTCCAGCGGCGGTGCGCCAAGTCGGCGGCGGATCCGGGGTGGTTGTCGAGGGCCTCGCCGGGCAGCAGGAGGTCGCCCTGGGCGAGGTCGGCGGACAGGTCGGTGAGGATGTCCGTGAGCCGGACGCCGTCGAGGAACTCCTCGTAGGTCTCCCGGGTGTCCAGCCGGAGCGCCACGGGCACCCCGGCCCGGTCGAAGAGCGTGCGGACCTGGCCGAACCAGGGCAGCAGGTTGTCCCGGCCCCAGGTGCGCCACTCGGTCCAGTCGGTGAAGTGCCTGCCCTCGGTGTCCTCCTGGACCTGGACCATGGCGGCTTGCAGTTCCGACAGGTCCAGGCGCCAGCGGCCCGCGGTGTCCACGAGGGCGTGGCGGACGGGGTCCTGGCTGGTGCCGGTGGGCAGTTCGCGGTGCAGGGCGCTGATCCACTCCTCGACCCGGACGGCCCGGTCGGCCGCCGGTGCGGTGCGGTCGTCGCCCAGGTCGTCCAGCGCGTTGGCCGCCGCCCACAGGGCGTGCAGCGCCGGGCGCAGCGGGGCGGGCACCAGCTGGATCAGGGCGTACTCCGCGGGGTCCTCCCGCCTGGTCCGGACCCGGCACAGCCGGTAGGCCGCCCGCAGCGCCGGGTCGTCGCCGATCACCGTCCGAGCGGCGGTCGTGCGTCGGTCTGCCGGGTCTGGGGTCGCGGGAGGCACATCGCTCACAACGAGAGCGGTACGTCCAGGTATTGCGCTGATCAAGTGGGTTGCTGCGGGGGAGGGGGGTTTGTCCGGGGTCTGGTCCGACAGGCGGCTGCCGCGGCGTACCCCCTGTGGGTGGGTCCCGGGCCCGTCGTCAGTTGTGGTGGTGGCGGGTCAGGGCCTTGTTCAGGGCTGTGCGGAGTTCGGGGGGTGGGGGAGGGCCGTCGGACTGGGCGCTGGCGGTGACCGCGGCGGCCACGTCGCGGAGCTTGGTGTTGGAGAGCTGGGACGTCTCGCGGAGGATGTGCCAGGCCTGGTCGGAGGTGCAGCCGTGGGTGGCCATGAGGATGCCGCGGGCCTGGTCGATGACCGGGCGGGAGGCGATGGCCTGGCGGAGCTGCTCGACCTCCGACTGCAGGACGTGCAGGCGCTCCGCGCGTTCCAGGGCGACCGCGGAGAGGGGCGAGGCGGCCGGGTCGTGGGGCGCGGTGCGCAGCGGGTCCGTGGTGTCCAGGCCGGCCAGTTCCAGGATCCGGCGCGGCTGGCCGTTCCAGTTCGTGGTGGTGATCGTCGTCGTCGCACGCTGACGGCCGTAGTCGCCCAGCACGTCCAGGAACCGCAGCCCGGCCGTGTCCATGAAGTGCACGCGCCCCATGTCCAGCTCGACCCGGGTGATCGTGGCCGGCAGCTCGGCCAGGGTTCTCGCCAGGATGTCCGCGCAGCCCTGGACGAGCTCACCGCGCGGGGTGAGCTCGGCCCGGTCCGCGTCGACGCGGCCACTGATGACCAGGGTGTTCAGCCCTCCTGTGAGGTGTGGTGATGCCGCTGACGTCATGTCACCGCCCTGTCGGTCCTCGTCGGTCGTCATCGGTCCCCGCCGGACTGTGCAACGATCACGTCGCCCCCCCGGTGGACGTCGGTGTGACGTGCGCCTGCCCGCCTCACGGCGTACTACACCCGCTTCGGGGGCATGGGTTTTTCCCGGGCGGGTACGAGCGCTGTGGTCCGCGAGCGTGGGGAGAGGGGCTTGAACACTCCATATCAGGTGCCTGCCGCCGGACCCCGCGTGCCGGGCCTGGCGGTGTTTCCGCTGGCCGGGCGGCAGGGGGTCAGGGCGGCGGGAGAAGTCGGCCTGACGACCCGCGCGATCTGGGAAGGCGTACTGGAGCAGGCCGTTCGCGAGGATGAGGACGTGTACTACCTGGAGCTGTCCGACGTGACGTTCGTCGACGTCGCGGGCGCCGGCGCGCTCGCGGCCGCGGCGGGGCAGCTCAGGGACGGCCGCAGGTTCGTGGTGCGCCGACCGCCGCCGGCCCTGCGACGGACGCTGGATCTGCTGTGGCCCGACCAGGAGGGAATCGAGGTGTCGACGTCATGACCACCGCCCTCACCGAGCCCTTCGGGCCCCTCGCCCCCTTCGTCCACCCCGCGCTCTTCTACCGGGACGAGCAGGAGTACCTCGACGGCACCGTGCCCTTCGTGCGCGACGGCCTCGCGGCCGGCGAGCCCGTGGCGGTCGCGGTGCCCGGCAAGAACCTCGCGCTCATCCGGGACGCCCTGGGCGAGGCCGCGGACGCCGTGAGGTTCCTGGACATGCGGGAGGCCGGGCGCAACCCGGGCCGGATCATCCCGGGCGTGCTCCGCGCGTTCGCCGACGCCCAGCCGTCCGGCCGCCGGGTACGCATCATCGGCGAGCCCGTCTGGGCCGGGCGCTCCGCCACCGAGTATCCCGCCTGCGCCCAGCACGAGGCGCTCATCAACGCGGCCTTCCGGGGCCGTACGGCGACCATCCTGTGTCCCTACGACGTCCAGGAACTCCCCGAGCACGTCCTCGCCGACGCGCACGCCACCCACCCCACCGTCATCCCCTCCGGCTCCCGGGCGGAGCAGGACAGCGAGGCGTACGCCCCCTGGGCCGTCGTCGACCGCTACAACGAGCCGCTGCCGCCCGTGCCGGACGCGCTGACGTTCCCCTTCGACTCCGACTCGCTCTCCCCGGCCCGGCACGTGGCCGTCGGCGAGGCGGCGCGGCTCGGACTGACCGGCGTCAAGCTGGACGACCTGGCCCTGGCCACGGCCGAGCTCACCACGAACAGCGTGGTGCACGGCGGTGGTTCGGGTGTGCTGCGGATGTGGACCGAGGACGGGTACGTGGTCTGCGAGGTGCGCGACGGGGGACGGCTCGCCGACGTTCTGGCCGGGCGCCGGCCCGTCCCCCGTGACCAGCGCGGCGGGCGCGGGATCCTCCTGGTCAACCTGATCGCCGACCTGGTGCGGGTGCACCGGGGCGACGGCGGTACGACGGTGCGCTGCTGGTTCGTCCGCTGACGGACCCGGGGCGGCTCAGGCGCCCAGCGGATCCAGCGCCAGCGGTTCGATCTTGCCCTCCAGCATGGCGCCGAGGCCCTGTACGGCACACACGTCCGGGCGCTCGGCGATGCGCACGGGCATCCCGGTCGCCTCGCGCAGCATCTCGTCCAGGCCCGGCAGCAGGGCGCTGCCGCCGACCATCATGATGCCCCGTTCGCCCAGGTCGGCGACCAGGTCGGGCGGGCAGTCCCGCAGCACCTTGCCGATGCCGTCGAGGATCGCGGTGAGCGGCGTCTGGATGGCGTCCCGTACGGCGGCGGTGTCGACCTGGACCGAGCGGGCCAGGCCGGTGGCGACGTCCCTGCCGTGGATCTCCGTGGAAGCCGGGCCGTGCGGGGTGAGGCCGTTGCCGGACAGGGCCAGCTGCAACGGCCGTACGGACTGGCTCGGCAGCATCAGCTCGTGCTGGTGACGCAGGTGCTGCACGATCGCGTGGTCGACGGCCTCGCCGCCCACCGGAATGCGCTCCGCGGTGACGATCGCGCCCAGGGACAGCACGGCCACCTGCGTGGCCGCCGCCCCGCACACCATGATCATGGTGGCCTCGGGCTGCTCCACGGGCAGCCCGCAGCCGACGGCGGCGGCGATCAGCGTGTCGACCAGCTCCACCCGGCGGGCCCCGAGACCGACCAGGGTCTCGATCGCGGCGCGCTGGGCCAGCGGATCGGCGTCGTGCGGGGTGCAGGCCGCGGCGCGCAGGATCGGCTTGCGGCGCAGGCTGCGGCGCATCTTGTCGCCGAGCAGGTGCCGCAGCATGCGCTGGGCCATCTCGATGTCCACGACCGTGCCGCCGGAGACCGGCCGGACCACCCGGATGTAGTGCGGTGTACGGCCCGTCATCTTCTCGGCGAGCTCGCCGACCGCGATCAGGGCGCCGGTGCGGGTGTTCACGGCGGCGGCGGACGGCTGGTCGACGACGAGCCCGGCGCCCTTGACGTAGACGCGCGTACGGGCCGCACCCAGGTCGACGGCGAAGTGGCAGCGGCGCAACTGCTCCAGACTGGCGGTCATGGCAGGTCCTCCCGAGAGCGCAGACCGTGGAGGGCCGCCAGACGGCGGGCCTCCCTCGCCATCGTGCGCGCAAGGGGCCGGGGCCGCCTTTCCGAGGGGGCCGGGTGGGGTGCCGCCGAACGGGGGGTTCGGCGCGGCTACGACCGCAGCGAGCGCGCGGCCTCCAGGAGGGGGGCCAGGGAGGTGACGGTGGTCTCGCAGCCCGCCTCGCCGAGGTGCCGGGCGGCCGTGGCGTTGCGGGCGAGGCCGATGAAGCGCAGGCCGGCCTGCTGGGCGGCGGTGAGTTCGGCGACCGTGGAGCCGATGAGCACACCGGTCGCGGCCGCGCCGCCGGAGGAGTGCATCGCGCGCAGGAGACAGTCGGGGTGCGGGGTCAGCAGGGCGAGGTCCTCGCCGCGGCCGTGGACCCCGGCCAGGGGGAGGTGGTAGGGCTGAAGGTAGCGGTGGACGGCCGGGGCGCCCACGTCCGTGACCACGCTGACACGGCGTCCGCAGTCGTGCAGGGCGCGGACCAGCGGCACACAGTTGTGGGTGGTCGGCGCGGCGGGGAGCGCCAGCAGTTCGAGCTGGTCCAGGCGGTCCCGGAGCAGCGGGCCGAGCCGGTCGTGGGCGAACGCCCGCAGGACGTCCAGCGGATGGACGAACGTCTCCGGACCCGCCCCGCCCACGGTGTCCTTCGGGTCGCGGTGCTCGGCGACCAGGGCGAGCAGGTCGAGGGCGGCCTCGCGCGCGGTGGTCGCCGAGAACAGGCGGGCCACCGGACCGTCGAAGCCCAGCAGCACGCTCTCGGCGTCGCCGAGGAGAGCGGACAGCGGGCGCGCCGACGGGGCCGGGCCCTGCGGCGCGGGCAGGGCCGCCCCCTCCGGGGCGAGCTGCACCGACGCCGTCACCGACAGCCCCGGCACGGGCCAGCGGCGCAGCCCGGCGTTGACCGCGCGCTGGGCCGCGCCCGCCCGGCGCAGCGGATGCCTACGGGTGATCCTGGCCGCCTCCTCCAGCAGATGCTCCAGCAGCGGCTCCGACACCCGGGCGACCTCGCCGCGCACGAAGGCGACCGGATCGTCCACGTGCCAGGACAGCTCGACCGCGGCGGCGAAGGCGCCCTTGCCGGAGCTGGGCAGGGAGACCCGGTGGTGGGACTGGCGCGTGGTGAGGTCCACCTCGTAGTACGTGACGTGCCGCGGTGGCCGGGCGCCGTGCGGCCTGGCGGGGTTGAGGAGGGTGAGCGGCCCGTCCGGCTGGGTGTGGACGACGGCCGTGCGCCCCGGGGCCGGTATGCCGAGCCGGCGCAGATCGTGGGTGATGAAGGGCCCCCGCACCAGGTCGCGGTCCTCGGGTTCCGGGGCCGTGGAGGGGGACAGCGGGCAGTACCAGGCGACGGGCGGGGTGTCCGTGGCGCCGCCCTGGTAGAGCGGCTGGAAGCGCCGGGGCCCCTGGGCCGCCGAGCTGCCGGCGAACTGCTCGTACACGGCAGGGGAGACGACCACCTGGAGGTCGGCGTTCACGGGCGCCGTCACCTCCGGCGGGGTGGGTCCGTCCCAGAACGTCACGGTGAGGGGTGGCGGGTCCACGAGCCCGGTCAGCACCTCGGGAAGCCAGCGCACCACCGCGACCAGCACGGGCAGGACGTAGGTGCCGGGCTCGGTGTGGACCACGTAGCCGTTGCCGCGGACCCGGACGTCGGTCTGGTGGGCGGCGAGGGCGCCCCGGGAGAGCATCTCGTGCACCGCGTACTCGAGGGTGATGCGCGCCTCGGGGTGACCGGTGAGGTCGTCTGCCTCGAAGAGGATCGTGGGGCCGGCGGCCTCTTCGGGCGCCGTCCGCTCCGGTTCGGCCCGGGTGGTCCCGAGGCCCGGCCCGCCCAGCCGCCGTACCGTCTCCTCGCTCACCGTCGCGAACGCCGGGCCCGAGCCGTTCTGTCCGCCGTCCGTCTCGGCCCGGAACTCCCCGGCCGCGAGCCCCGCGCGTTCGTCGATCAGACCGCCGACCCGTTCGAGGAACTCCCGGGTCCGGCCCCGGGCCGTGCGCGGCAGGGAGCGCAGCAGCAACTCCCGTACGCCGGGCCGGAATTCGTAGGAGCCGGGCGGGCCCGGGGCTGCCGCGAGCATGCCGCTGAGGATCACCTCGGCGAGATGCCGGGGGTGCGGGTCGCGGTCCACGGTGCGCTGGACGAGGCGCATCACCGGCACCGAGGGCACCGCCAGCGCGAGATGCCCCGCGAGACGGAAGGCCTCCGGGGACGCGGTCGCGCGAAAGCGCAGCACCAGGTCCTCCGGGGACGCCGAGGCGAGGTCGGGGACCGGTTCGGCGGGTGGCGCGGGGGCGGGCGGCAGCCAGGCCGCCGCGCCCGGGGTGCGGACGCCGCCGGGGTCGCAGACCAGGGCCGCCCAGTGGGCGAGCCAGGGCGCGCCCGGTTCCAGCACCGGCAGGGGCAGGGCCCGGTCGGGGGCGGGCGTGGCTTCGTACGGGGCGAAGGCGAGGGTCGCCGAGGGCGCCGCCGTGGACGGCGCGGTCAGCAGGCCCGGTTCGGCGGGGAGTGCCGTGGTCGGCCAGAGGTGTTCCGGCAGGGGCTGGACCACGGCGAGCGGCATGCGGCGGGCCCAGTGCCGCAGTGTGCGGTACCAGCGCTCGCCCGCCTCGCCGGGGCGCCACTGCGGGCCCATGCAGTCGCTGACGACGAGGGTGACCGTACGGCCGTCGTCGAGGACGGGGACCTGGCGGGCCCGGCCGTCGGGTGTGGCCGGATGCAGGGTGACCGTACGGAAGATGCCCGACTGGGCGAGGGCCGTGTGCAGTTCGCTCACCAGAGGGCGCCAGACCGGCATGGTGGGGCCGATGTCGTGCACGAGGTTCAGCCGCAGCCAGCGGTCGGGGGCCGGGCGCAGCACCGGGAGCCAGATGTCGGGGTGGGCGCCGAGCCGGGCGATCCGGTCGGCCGTCGCCCGTTCGTCCAGCACGCGCAGATGCGGGGAGGGCACCTTGCGCTGCAACGGGCGCAGGGCACGCTGCAGCGCGAGCGGGTGGGGCAGCATCGGGGGTGCGGGGGCGAGCAGGGGGGAACCGCCTCCGGTTCCGTCCCCCTCGGCGGGGCCCGGGGCGCGTGGTGCGGGCAGGTGCAGGGGGACGCGGTCGGTCGCCGGGGCGGTCGGGGGAGGCTCGGAGGGGGGTGGTGGCACGGGAGCGGCCGGGGGGTCGGCCTCGGCAGGCTCTTCGGGCGTGGTGCGCGGCGTGGGCAGCTCGGGCCGGGGGTCTTCCCCAGACGTCCCGTCGGCCTCCAACAGGCCCGCCAGCCACAGCAGTTCCGCCAGCTCCCGGGGTGTGGGCGACGCACCGGCGGCGGACAGTGCCGCGGCCAGGCGGGCTACGGGGGATCGCCCCGCCTCGCGATCGGCGGGTGCGCGCCGGGACCCGGCCGTGCGGTCGCCGACCGGCGAGGGGCCGCCACGCGCCTCGCGATCGGCGTGTGGGGGCCGAGTTCCGGCCGCGTGGTCGCTGACCGCCGACGGGCCGCCGCCGGGGGCGCCCGAGGCGGCGCCTGCCCGGTCCGGCTGAGGGCGCTCCCGCTCGGGGTCAGAAGCCATCGCCGTCGGCCGTCGCGCTGAGATACGGCATCAGCTGCTCGGCGAGGTCGTCACGGGACGCCGCGTCCAGGCCGGAGACTCCGGTGAGGTAGAGGGCGTTCAGGAGCTGGTCGGTGGCGAGTTCGCCGCCGCCCGCACGCTCCAGGAAGCGGGTGATGAGACGGTCGGCGGCGGCGTCCGGGGTGTCGAGGTGGGCGCGGACGATCTCGGTGAGCTGCTCGCGGTCGGGGCGGCGCAGCTTCAGCCGGACGCAGCGGCGCAGGAAGGCGGGCGGGAACTCGCGTTCGCCGTTGCTGGTCAGTACGACGAACGGGAAGGCCCGGCAGCGGACCCGGCCGCGCCGGACGGCGACGGGGGTGTCGGTGCCGTCGGCGAGGACCTCGGCCGCCGTATCGTCCGAGTGGCGGGCGGCGCGGACCAGTTCGGGGATCTCGTACTGGCCCTCCTCCAGGACGTTCAGCAGGTCGTTCGGCAGGTCGAGGTCGCTCTTGTCGATCTCGTCGACGAGCAGGGCCCGGGGCCGGTCGTAGGGGAGCAGGGCCGTGCCGAGCGGGCCGAGGCGCAGATGGTCCTCGACATCGCCGGCGGCCGGACGGTCCCGCTCTTCCCGGCCCTGCCGCTCCCGGGCCGCGTACAGCCGGGACAGCGGGTCGTACTGGTAGAGGCCGTCGGACAGGGAGCTGCGGCTGGTGATGTTCCAGCGCAGCACCGGGCCGAGCCGCAGCTCGCGCGCCACTGCGTACGCCAGTGAGGACTTGCCCGTGCCGGGCGGGCCGGTGACGAGCAGGGGGCGGCGCAGGCACAGCGCGGCGTTGACGAGCCGGACGCTCTCCGCCGTGGCCACATAGGACTTGGCCCGGTGCAGGCGGTCGGGCGAGACGGCTGTGGCGTCGTCGGCGTCGCCGGGCGGCGGCAGGGCGGGCCCGCCGTCGAAGTCGCGCCAGGGCGGGGGGACGGGGAGGTGGTCGATGCCGTCGTGCGGCTCGTTCCTGCCGGTGTAGACCGACCAGTGCGGCATGGGGGTGCTCTCCGCTCTCCGTTTTCGTGCTGGTGTTCTCAAGGCGCCCCGGACCGTGTCCGAGTGGGGTGGGTCAGGACACCGGCGACACCGGTGACCCCGCGTGCGCGGCGGCGACCGCGTGCGGGTCGGTGAAGACGCGCGGGTCGTCCCAGAGCAGTTGGATGCCGTGCGCCCAGTGGTCCTCCTCCGCGTCGGCCTCCTCGCGCAGGGCCAGGATGTGGCGCGGGAGTTCGGCGGGCGGTACGGCCGAGAGGCAGGCGTCGAGCGCGTCGAGGAAGGCCTTGCCGGTGCAGCCGTCCGCTCCCGCGCACTCCTCCTGCCCCGAGTCGCAGCCGTCGCGCGACCACACGATGACCGGGGCCGGCGCGGTGAGCGAGGTGTCGAAGTGCGGCCTGGTACGGGAGGCGGCCGGGGCGGTGCCGAACCCGGCGAGACAGGCGTCGGGCCGCCGCATCCGCATCCGCAGCCGCCCGGGCTCCTCCGGGCCGCCGCACTCCACACGGTGCATCCGCGCGCCCGGCAAAGCGTCCAGGCGCTTCCACGCCCGGGTCAGGACATGCCGAGTGCTGGCCTTGCGCCGGGCGTGGTCGGTGACGACCAGCGGGTAGACGCAGCCGAGCGGCGTCGTGTCGTCGGGGGCGCTCTCCCAGAGGTCGACGGGCCAGTCCAGCCAGTCCCGGGGCAGCGCGAACGCGACCAACTCGTCGGCGCCGGGCGTCAGATACCGGAAGGCCGCCTCGATCCGGTCCCGTACGTAGGCGTGCAGCCGGTGCTGTTCGACCGTGCCGGAGTCCACCGGGTGCCGTCGCCCCTCGCTGTACGCGGACACCTCGACCCGGACCAGTCCGTCGCCCGCTCCGCTGTGCCCGAGTTCGACGAGGATCGGCGACCAGTCGGGCGCCGACGGCTCCACGACCGGCGTGTGCAGCAGGGCTTCGAGCCGGTCGGCGAACCGGGACACGGTCCGCGCGGCGCCCGGCCCGTCGAGTTCGCACAGCACGAACAGGGCCGCCGACCACAGTGAGGCGAACCCCTCCTCGGGCGGCGGCGGGTCGAAGGGGTCGGCGGCGGCGGAGTAGAGCCGGGCCGGGTCGCAGTCGACGCCCGCGCGGGCCGCCTTCTCCACCAGGCCGCGCAGCCGGGCCCGGTCGGCACTGGCGTGGTCGGAGGTGGGGACGAGGCTCTCCAGGCCGGGCCAGTAGCGGGCCATGACCTGGGTGGGCATCATCCGGCCGTTGCGCACGTCCCGGCTGCCGGCCGCCGCCGTGACCATGCCGACGACCTCGCCGGTGTCGGCCAGGGTGACGGCCGCCCCGCTGAAGCCGGGGGCCAGGGCCTGGCCGCCGGGATGCCAGGCCTCCAGCTGGAGCCACTCCCGTTTGATCAACTGCGGTGCGGTGACGCGGTACTCGGCGAGGGTGCCCTCGTCGAAACCGGCCGGGAAGCCGTAGACGACGAGCTTGCGGGGGCTCGTGCCGAGCGCGGCGTCGACGGGGGCGAGCGCGGCCGGGGCGATGGGCATCTCCCGGTCCAGTTCCAGCACGGCCAGGTCACCGAGGTCGGTGCTGGAGCCGCTCCAGCCGCCGTGCGCGACGACCCGGGCGGGTACGGCGGGGGAGCCGGGCAGCTCCGTGAAGGTCACCGTCGGGCCGTCGCCGTCCTGCACGACATGGGCGCAGGTCAGCACCGTGCTGGGGGTGACCAGGAAGCCCGCTCCGGCGACCTGGCCGTGTAATTCGATCCGGGCGTGCCACTCGGCGCTCTTCATGAGGCGGCGTCGGCCTCCCGAGCACCGGCCTCCGGTGCGGCCGGGGACCAGGACAGCTTGACCACGAGATGCCCCTCGGCGGTCCCCTTGGCGATGAACGCGCCCGCCTCGGCGGACAGCTTCACCCCGAACTCGATCTCCACACCGTCCGGCTTCAGCGAGCCGTCCCGGAAGACGCGCAGCGCGGACTCGGCGGCGGAGCGCACCCCGTCCAGGGCGCCCTCGAACGTACGGGTCGCCTGGACCGTGCCGTCGCCTCGGGAGACCAGTCGGGAGCCGGACCGCTCCTCCGTCCCCTCGACCGCGACCACGGCACCGTCACCGGTCCTGAATTCGACCAACCCGTCCACGGCACCCCCGTCGTCCCACTGCACTGAGCATTTCCATTGTTACGGAAGGTACTTGATGTTCCGTGGGCCATCCACCGGACTCACGGACCCACCACGCCTACGGACCCACCGTCCCCCGGATCACCCCCAGCTCCACCAGATCCTGCGGCCGGATGCGGAGCTGGTCCGCCGTCGGCTCCACCTCGCGCGGCGGACGCTTGAGAATGGCCGCCGCGAGCTCCGGGGCGATCACCGAGAAGTAACTGTCCGCCGTGGCCCAGGTGTTGCCCGGCGCGGCCAGGGCCAGCGCGCCACCGGAGCCGCCCTCGCCGATCACCAGCGACGTCACCGGCGTACGGGCACCCGCCACCGCCACGAACAGATCGGCGATCGCCGCACCCGCGCCCTCCCGCTCCGCCTCCGCGTCGTTGGCGGCGCCCGGGGTGTCGACGAGGGTCAGCACCGGGATGCCGAGCCGGTCCGCGAGCCGGATCAGCCGGGCGGCGGTGCGATAACCGGCCGGGCGGGTCGCGGTCCCGGTCTGCGCCGCGTACGCGACCGTACGGCCCCGATGTTCACCGAACCCGCACAGCATGCCGTCCGGGTCGGTGCCGCCGCAGCGGTCGCCGCTGATCGCGACCCGATGGGTGAAGTAGGCGTCCAGATAGGCGGCGGCGCGCGGCCGCCGGGGCGAGCGGGCACGCCGTACGGCGTCCCAGCCGGTGCCGGGCAGGCCCCCGCTGCCCCCGAGCGGTTCCGGTGGCGGGGCGGGCGTGCCGGACGGGGACGTCAGCAGCGGCAGCCACCGCCCCAGCGCCTCGCGCAGCTCCTCCGGCCGTACGACCGCGTCCACCGCCCCCGCCGCGAGCTGCGCCTCGGCCGTGTACGCCGCCGGGTCCGCGTCCGCCGGCCGCACCCGGGAGCCGGCGAAGCCGACCTGCGCCCCGGGCAGCGCGAGGACCACGTCCGCGCCCGCGCCGAGGGTGGCCCAGCCGCCCCCGGTCGTCGGGTCGCGCACCACGGCGACCTGCGCCAGTCCGGCCTCCCGGGTGAGCGCCGACTGCCGGGCCACCCGCTGGAGCTGGGTCAGCGCGAGCATGCCCTCCTGCATCCGGCTGCCGCCGGTGGCGACCAGCGGCACCACCGGGAGACGGTGTTCACGGGCGTACGTGTACGCCGCCTCCAGCAGGTCGCCGGTGCGCTGTCCCAGGGAGCCGCCGAGGAAGCCGAACTCGAACGCGATCAGCACGGCCCGGGCACCGCCGATCCGGGCGGTGCCGCAGACCACGGACTCCTGCTCGCCCGTGCGTTCGGCGGCACGGGCGAGGGAGGCGTCGTAGCCCGGCCAGGCGAGCGGGCCGTCCGGCCTGGGGTTCCTTATGGACAGGGGGAGTTCGGCGAAGGTGGAGTCGTCGGTGACGAGGGTGACGATCTCGCGAGCCGAATGGCGGCCGGTCGCCTGGTCACTCAGCGGCCGGTCACTCATCGGCTGGTCACTTATCGGCCGGTCACTCATGGGTCAGCGCCCGCTTCATGATCTTCCCCATGTCGTTGCGGGGCAGCGCGTTCAGATGGTGCACGACCCGGGGGCGCTTGTGCGGTGCGAGGCGCTGGGCCACATGGTCGGCCAACTCGGCCAGGGCGGGCGGCGACTGGGGATCGGCGGGCACGATCCACGCCACGATCCGCTCGCCCAGGTCGGGGTCCGGCTCCCCGGTCACCGCCGCCTCCCGCACCCCGGGGTGTTCGAGGAGCGCGTTCTCGATCTCACCGGCCCCGATCTTGTAACCGCCGCTCTTGATCAGGTCGGTGGCCTTGCGGCCGACGATCCGCACATAGCCGTCGGGGTCGCGCACCGCCATGTCGCCCGTGCGGAACCATCCGTCGGAGGTGAAGGCGGCGGCGGTGGCGTCGGGCCGGTTGAGGTACTCGGTGAACAGGTTCGGGCCGCGCACCTGGATCTCGCCGACGGTCTCCCCGTCGTACGCGCCGACCTCCGAGCCGTCCTCCTCGACCAGCCGCAGCTCCACGCCCGGCAGCGGCACCCCGACCGTGCCCGGGCGGGCCTCGCCGTCGGCGCGGACGCTGGTGTTCATCAGCGTCTCCGTCATGCCGTAGCGCTCGATCACCCGCCGTCCCGTCGCCGTCGCGATCCGACCGTGGTCGTGCACGGGCAGCGCGGCCGAACCGGAGACCAGCAGCCGCGCCCCCGTCAGGGCCTTCACCAGATCCGGGTCACTCGTCACCGCCTCCGCGATCCGGTGGTACATCGTCGGCACGCCGAACAGCATCGTCGCCCCGCCGGCCAGCTCGCGGGCCACGCCCTGGGTGCTGAACCGGCCCAGGTGCCGGACCGACCCGCCGCGCCGCAGCGGGCCGAGCGTGCCCAGGACCAGGCCGTGGACGTGGAACAGCGGCAGTCCGTGGACGAGGACGTCGTCCCCGCTCCACTGCCAGGCGTCGGCCAGCGCGTCCAGGGTCGAGGAGATCGCCCGGCGTGGGATGACGGCGCCCTTGGGCGGGCCGGTGGTGCCGGAGGTGTAGACGATCAGGGCCGGGGCGGTGTCATCGGCGTGCTTCTCGACGGCAGCGGGGGCGGGGCCGGTGCCGTGTAGGTCGATGTCTACGTCCACGTCGAGGCGGGGCAGGTCCCGTACCGGGGAGGGGAGTTGGTCCTCCGGGGCCGTGAGCACCAGGTCGGGGGCGCTGTCGGACAGGATGTGGCCGAGTTCCTTCTCGCCCGACTTGGGGTTGAGCGGTACGGCGGGGATGCCGGCCAGCAGGGCGGCGACGACCGCGACGGCGGTCTCCATCGTGGGCGTCGCCCAGACGGCGACCCGCCTGGCCTCGCCGATACGACCGGTGAGGGCGCCGGCCGCGGCGGCGAGTTCTCCGTACGTCAGTGAGCGCTCGCCGAACCTCAGGGCGGGCCGGTCGGCCGGGGCTTCGGTCAGGGCCGGGAAGAGAGGGGGCACGCGTCCGTCTCCTTAGTTTTCTTGCCTGTGTTGCCTGTGTTGCCTGTGTTGCCTGTCTGTCCGTTCTTGGGGCATCGGCCGGTCATCCCCAGCCGGGGACCACCATCACCAGCCATGCCGCCGCCGGTACGACCGCCACCACAACTCCTCCGTACACCATCAGCTGCCGGAAGAAACGCTCACGGTCGACGTCCGGCGCGGCGGCCAGGACCAGGGCGCCGTTCGTGGAGAACGGGCTCACGTCCACGACGGTCGCCGATACGGCGAGGGCGGCGACCATGCCGATGGCCCCGATCTCGCCTTGTTGCAGGAAGGGGACGGCCAGGGGGATCAGGGCGCCCATGATTCCCACGGAGGAGGCGAAGGCGGAGACCAGGGCGCCGATGTAGCAGAGCAGGAGGGCGGCGAGGAGGGGGATGCCGATGCCGCCGACTCCCTCGCCGGCCCAGGTGATGGTGCCCATCTCTTCGAGGACGCCTACGTAGGTGAGTACGCCGCAGATGAGGAGGACGGTGGGCCAGGCGATTTGGGTGGTGGCCTTGCGGCTGTCCTCCGGCCAGGCGGTGCTCAGGATGACGGCGAGGGTGATGGCGGTGAGGCCTGCGTCCAGGTCGAAGACCAGGACGGCTATGACCAGGGCGAGGAGGGAGGTGAGGGTGGCTATGCGGGGTGGGGTGAGGGTGGTTTCTTCCGGGCTCAGGGTGGGGGTGTCTGGGGCGGGACTGCCGCCGTCGTCCACCGCGCCCTGCGCCCACAGCTTCAGTCCTCCGCACACCACGAACACCACCCCGGCGATGACCACATTCGCCGCCAGCGACGCCAGGAAGAGGACCAGTTCGTTGCCCGGGAGGTTTTCGCGGGCCACCAGGCCGTTGACGATCGAGCCGTAGATGCTGATCGGGGAGAAGCCGCCGGCCTGGGCGCCGTGGACGACCATCGCGCCCATCAGGAGCGGGCTGATGCCGTAGCGCGTGGCGAAGCTCAGGGCGATCGGGGCGACGATCGCGACCGCGGCGGGGCTGACCGCGCCGATCGCCGTGAGCGCGCCGGTCAGCGCGAACATCACCCAGGGGATGAGCGCCACCCGCCCCCGCACGAGCCGTACCGCGGCGTGCACCAGCCAGTCGGTGGTGCCGTTGGCGCGGGCGATCGCGAAGAGGTACGTGACGCCGACCAGGACGACGAACAGGTCACCGGGGAACCCGGCGAAGATGCCGTCCGCGTCGAGGTCGGCGACGAGCCCGCCGACCCCGAAGGCCGCGGCGAAGGCGAGCGCGCCCATGTTGACGGAACGGGTGGTGGCGATGACGAACACCACGACGAGGACGAGGATCGAGATGAGTTCGGGGGACATACGGGCTCCCGTCGTTGGGCCCCGGAGCGGTTGGGAGTACCTGAGAATGGACGAGTGGCTCAGCCACTTGTGCCGCGTTGGCTGAAAGCGTGGGTGCGGCCCGGGCGCCCGTCAAGGGGTCGCGCGACAATTGGTTCAGCCACTCGGCCACCGGGCAGGCCGGTGCTACGCTCCCGGCGAGAGGGGGACTCCGTGACCGACGCCCTGCGCCCCATGACGAAACAGCGCCTCTACGAACAGGTGCTGGAGCGGCTGCGCCAGTACGTCGCCGAGGGCGGGCTGCGCGCCGGCGACCGGCTGCCGCCCGAGCGTGATCTCGCGCAGCGGCTCGGGGTCAGCCGGGCCTCGGTGAAGCAGGCGATCGTGGTGCTGGAGGTCCAGGGCCTGGTGGAGGCCCGGCACGGGGGCGGTACGTACCTCGTGCGGGACAGTCTCGACACCGAGCCCGTCGAGCGGATGGTCGAGCGCCGCAAGCGCCTCCCGGATGTCCTGGAGGCCCGGGAGGCGCTGGAGACGAAGCTCGCCGAACTGGCCGCCGAGCGGCGCACGGACGACGACCTCGCGGCGATGCGCTCGGCGCTCGCGCACATGGCGGAGGAGATCGAGGCGGACGGTCACGGCGTGGAGGGCGACCGCCTGTTCCACGCGGCCGTGACGGCGGCGGCCCACAGCGCCCTGCTCGCCGAGTTCATGCGCTCCATCGCCGAGCAGATCGCCGAGAGCCGCACCGAGTCGCTCCGTCAGCCCGGCCGCCCCTCCCGCTCCCTCTCCCAGCACCAGGCCATCCTCGACGCGATCGCCGACGGGGAACCCCGCCGGGCGGCCACGGCCATGCGCCGCCATGTCCGCACGGTGGCGAAGGTGCGGCTGCTGGACTGGGAGCCGGGGGAAGAGGAGTAACAGCCCGGGGTCAGGCGGCTGCCCGCTCCACCACGTCCGCCACCACACAGCTCACGTTGTCCGGGCCGCCGGACTGGTTCGCCGCATCGACCAGCGCCCTGACCGTCTCGTCCGGGCCGGTCCGCGCGGTGAGGAGCCCGAGGACGCGGTCCTCGGGGACGACACTCGACAGGCCGTCGGAGCACAGCAGATAGCGGTCGCCCGGCTGGGCGTCGTGCAGCCGGAGGTCCGGGACCACCGTCGCCCCGTCGCCCGTCAGCGCCTTCAGAAGGAAGGCGCGCTGCGGATGGGAGACGGCCTCCTCGGCCGTCAGACGTCCCTCGTCGATCATCGACTGGACGACGGTGTGGTCGTGGGTGATGAGGAACAGCTCCCCGTCGCGCAGCAGATAGGCGCGGGAGTCGCCGATGTGCACCAGGGCCAGCCGTGAGCCCGTCCACAGCAGGGCGGTCAGGGTCGTGCCGATGTCGTCGGCGCCGTCGGCCACGTCCTGGACGGCCTGGGCCGCGCCCCGTACCGCGTCCTCCAGGAGGTTGAGGACTCCGCCGGCCGGGACCTCGTCCGTGTCCAGGAAGCGCAGGGCCTCCACGGCGGCGCTGCTCGCGGGCGCGCCCGCCGGTCCGAAGCCGTCGGCGACGGCGAGCAGCCGGGTGCCCGCGTAGGCGGTGTCCTGGTTGGCGGGGCGGACGCGTCCGGTGTCCGAGTGGGCGGAGTAACGCAGTTCCAGCATGGTGGTGTCCTCTCCTGGCTCTCGCGAGTCCGTCGTCAGGTGATCGACCAGGAACGCGGCGAGGTCCCGCCGCACCGCCGTCTGCGCCTCGACCCGCGCCCAGTAGGCGCGGATCTCGCGGGCGGCGGCCGTCGAGTCGTGCGCGCACAGCCGGGCCACCCGGCGGATCTCCGCCAGCGGCATGCCCAGCCGCCGCAGCCACGCCACCAGCCGGGCCTGCTCCAGCTGGTCCACCGCGTAGTACCGGTATCCCGAGTCCGGGTCGACCCGGGCGGGCCGCAGCAGGTCCAGCTCGTCGTACAGGCGCAGTGCCTTCGGCGAGAGCCGGCAGGCCTTCGCGAACGCGCCGATCGTCAGCATGTCCATGTGTGCCCCCCGCCTTCCGCGCGCCCGTCAGGGCGCTCGTCGCGCTCCTCGTTCCGCCACCGATGCTGGGGCTTCACCAAAGGTGAAGGTCAAACAGTGTGTCGAGGTTCCGTCGGCCCTTGTTAGCCTGCTCCGGAATCGATCGTTTGCCCGAGAATGGAGTCGCCGTGGCCGGGACCCCGCGCATCGCGCTCGTCACCTACGACCCCGCCGGCGAGGTGAGCAAGGACCAGGACCTGCCCGTGCTGGCGGACGCGCTGCGGGAGGCCGGGGCCGAGACCACCGTCGTCTTCTGGGACGACCCCGACGTCGACTGGGCCGGGTTCGACCTCGTCGTCATACGGTCCACCTGGGACTACAGCTGGCGGGCCGAGGAGTTCACGGCGTGGGCCGAGCGGTGCGCGAAGGCGACGCGGCTCGCCAACCCGGTGGACATCGTGCGGTGGAACGCCGACAAGCGGTACCTGGGCCTGCTCGCGGAGGCCGGGGTGCCGGCCGTCCCCACCCGCTACTTCGCGCCCGGCGACCCCGTCGACCTGCCCGACGACCACGAGTACGTCGTGAAGCCCACCTCCGGCGCCGGTGCCCGCTACGCCGCCCGTTACCCGGCCGGGGAGCGGGACGCCGCCCTGCGCCAGGTCGAGCGGATGCACGCCGAGGGCTTCACCGTCATGCTCCAGCCCTATCTGACCAGCATCGACACCCACGGCGAGCGGGCCCTGCAGTTCTACGGCGGACGTCTGCTGCACGCCAGCCGCAAGGGCGCCGTCCTCGCGCCGGACACCCCGTACGACGCCGACAAGATCGCCCACCCCGACCTCCGGCCCTGGGAGCCGACCCCCGCCGAAGTGGCCGTCGCCGAGCGGGCCCTGGCCGCCGTGCCCCTGTCCGGCGATCAGGAGCTGCTGTACGCGCGCGTGGACCTCGTCACCGGGCCGGACGGGGAGCCGTGCGTGATGGAGCTGGAGCTGATCGAGCCGAATCTGTTCCTGTGGCTGCACCCGGAGTCGGTGCCGAGGGTGGTCGAGGCGGTTCTCGCCGCCGCCGGCTGATCACGACGCGTGGGGCATACGTCCCTCGGTGAGGCTTTTGGTGTACCTTGTAGGGCCATGCCCTCCGAGCGACGGTCCTGGGCACCGCTGCTGGCGGTGTGCGCCGGGTACTTCATGGTGATCCTGGACGTGACGGTCATCAACGTCGCCGTGCCGGTGATCGGGCGGGAGCTGTCGGCCTCGCTCACCGGTATCCAGTGGATCACCGACGGATACACCCTGGTCTTCGCCGGGTTCCTGCTGACCGGCGGAGCCCTCGGGGACCGGCTGGGCAACCGGCGGGTGTTCTGCACGGGCGTCGCGGTGTTCACCGTGTCCTCGGCCGCCTGCGCGCTGGCGCCGAGCGCCCCGTTCCTGGTGGTGGCCCGGCTGGTGGAGGGGCTCGGGGCGGCGCTTATCGTGCCCGGGTCCCTGGCGCTGCTCCAGCAGGCCTATCCGGAGAAGGCCGTCCGCGCGCGGGCCTTCGGGCTGTGGGGCTCGATGGCGGGCATCGCCGCCTCCGCCGGGCCGCTCCTGGGCGGGCTGCTCGTCTCCACGGTCGGCTGGCGCTGGGTGTTCCTCATCAACCTGCCGGTCGGCGCGGCCTGTCTGGCGCTGACGCTGAAGCACGTCGGCCGCTCGCCCCGGCGCGCCGACCGGCCCCTGGACTGGCCGGCCCAGGTCGCGGTCGTCGCGGCGGTGGCCCTGCTGACGGCGGCGCTCAACGAGGCCGGGCGGCGCGGCTGGTCCGACCCGGCCGTGCTCGCCGGTCTCGGCCTGGCCGTACTGGCCGCCGCGGCCTTCGCGCTCCGCGAGCGACTGGCCCGCTCCCCGGTGCTGCCGCTGGGCCTGCTGCGCTCGCGCGCCATGAGCGGCGGGGCCGTCATCGGCCTGCTGTTCAACTTCGGCTTCTACGGCATGGTGTTCACCGCCAGCCTGGAGTTTCAGCACCAGCGCGGCTACAGCGCCCTCGGCACCGGGCTCGCGCTGTTCCCGGCGGTGGCGATGACCATGTTCGCCTCCGTCCTGTCGGGCCGGCTGTCCCGCCGTACCGGCGACCGCCCGCTGGTGGTCTCGGGCATGCTCCTGGCCGCACTCGGGCTGGCCGGCTGGGCCGCGGCGGGCGCCAACCCCGCCTACGGGCTGCTGGTGCTGCCGATGATGGCCGCCGGGTTCGGTACGTCCTTCGCCCTCACCGGCTCGACCGCCACCGTGATGGGCGCCGCCCCCGAGGCCTACTCGGGGGCCGCCTCCGCCCTGTTCAACACCACCCGCCAGATCGGCAGCGCCACCGGCGTGGCACTCGGCGGCTCCCTGCTCGCCTCGGCCGGCGACTACGGCACCGGGATCCGCACCAGCATGTTCATCGGCGCGCTCGCCTATATGACCGCAGCGGTCCTCGCCTGGCGGTGCGTGCCCGCGAAGAGCGCGGCCCCGGAGCCCTCTCAGTCCTGACGGCCGGTGACCGCCATCCGCTGCAGCAGCCCCCAGGTGAACTCCGCGACGACCTCCCACCGCGCCCCCGCCCCGTCCGGCGCCGTGAAGGCCAGCCCCCACCGGGTCGGTGCCGAACCCTCCAGGGGACGGGCCGGGGCGAAGGCACGGGCCGCTTCGTCCACCGTGCAGGACCAGGGGGCGAGATCGTCGAGGGTGCGCGGCTCCGGGCCCTCGGCGCCCGGCGCGCGGACCAGCCACTCGTTCCACACGGCGCCGTTCGGGGCGGTGAGGACCTCGAAGCGCAGGTCGGGCCAGAGCGGGACGGGCCACAGCCACGCCTCGCAGTCGAGGTCGCCGATGCGCCGGGGCGTACGGGACTCCGCGTCGCCGAGGACCGAGCGATAGCGGGACAAGGCCGGGCGCGGGGAGCGGATCATCGCCTGCCAGCGCTTGTTCGCCTCGCGCATGTCCGCCAGGGAGACTCCCAGCGCGTGCCGGGCGTCCTCCACCAGGCCGGGATTGTGGTCGGCCATGCGGCGCAGCAGCACCAGCTGGAAATCGAGCGGGGTGAAGGGGCTAGCGGGGCGCTTTCCGGAGGGCATGGGACCCATCGTCGCCCACCGGGGCCCTGCCGGGGCGGCGGCCGTCGGGCAGGAACAGCACCGAGTTGACGTAGCGCGGGCCCCTGAGCAGCGGCGAGGGCAGGACGCGGCGGAGCAGGCCGTGGGAGACGACGTAGGAGGCGTCGGCCTGGTGGTCCTCCAGCGGGAACTCGGCCAGCGGCACCCAGGTGTCGCCCGGCAGCACCCAGCCGTCGTAGCCCAGCAGGGCCAGATAGGTCACCACCGGCGCGATCGGCTGGATCCGGGACTCCAGCTCCACGAACAGGGCCGGGCGGTCGCGGGCCAGCAGACCCGTCGCCCCGCGCAGCACCGCCGGCTCGTTGCCGTCCACGTCGATCTTGATGAAGCCGACGTCGCGCAGCCCCAGATCGTCCAGCGTGACACAGGGGACGTCCAGCGCCCGGCCGTGGATGTCCCGCCGGACCAGCGAGGACACGCCCCGGTCGCCCGAGTCGTCCGACGGCAGCCACAGCCGGGCGAGGCCCGGACGGTCCGAGGCCGCCGCGCGGATCACCCGTACGTTCGACGGGACGGCGGCGGCCAGCAGCCGGGCCAGATGGGGCACCGGCTCGATCGTCACGACCTGCTCGGCGCGGCCGGACAGCCGGTGCGTCCAGGGCCCGTACCAGCCGCCCACATCCACCGCCGTACGGCACCCGGGCGGGCACAGCTCGGCGAGCCGGGCCAGCTCCGGTTCGAACCGCGGATACAGCGCCCGGGCCGTCGCGGCCACCAGCCGGGTGGGCAGCAGGGGAGCGAGGCGGGCGGCCAGGCTGGTCACGGCGACATCCTCTTGAGCAGTTCCTCGTGCTCCTCGTCCGGCACCTGCTCCCCGGACGAGGGCAGCAGTTGCGGAATGCCGTCGAGGATCGGATAGCGGCGGCGCAACCGCGGGTTGTACAGCGCCTCCTCCCGCTCGGTCTCCTCGGCCAGCAGATGCAGCGGGCCCTTGTCGAGCGGGCACGCCAGGATCTTCAGCAGCGGGTCGTCGGGCTTCATGGGGATGCCAACTCCTTGGCTGGGGAGGGCTCTTGGGGAGCGGAGTCGTGTTTGGGCATGGTCAGCAGTACGGCGACGGCCAGGGTCGTGCCCGCCACCCGCAGCGCGAGCCGCAGCGGGTCGTCCGGCAGGGCCTCGCCGAAGGACAGGGTGCCGAGCACCGCCGTGAACAGGCAGGTCACGGTCGTGCACACCGGCACGATCAGCGAGGCCCGGCAGCGCTGCAGCGCCGCCTGCGACATCACCAGTCCGAACACACCGGTGAACAGCAGCAGATACGGATAAGGGGAGGCCAGCAGATCCAGGACCGCGCCGCCGATCCCGCTGGTCGTCAGATGGCTCGACACGCCCTTGATGGCCAGCGAGCTGACGCCGTACAGCAGGCCCACGGCCACGCCGTACTCGACGCCGGTCGTCGGGCGCCGGTGCCGGTTGCGGGCGCGGCGCTCGGCGGAGCCGTACAGCCACACCCCGGCCGCCAGCGACGGCACGCACACCAGCAGGATCAGCGGATAGGGCGCCTCCTGGCTGACGGAGTCCGAGCCCTCGCGCAGGGACAGCACCACCATCAGCAGCGCGAGCAGGATCGCGCCCAGCGCGTATCGCTCACGGCCGGTCGTCTCCTCGCCGAGCAGCCGGGCCGACAGCAGCACGAGCAGCACCAGGCCGGAGACGAAGATGCCCTGCGCGGCGGCGATCGGCAGCGTCCGGTACACCGCGAGCTGGGCGGCGAACCCGGCCGCGAGCGAGAGCGAACCGCCGATCCACAGCGGGCTGCCGAGCACCAGCCGCAGCAGCCGGGCGGGCTGCCGGATCGATACTTCAGGCAGGGCGGCGAGCGCGCGTTTCTCCAGGACGAATCCGGTGCTGTACAGGACGTTCGCCAGCAGGGCCGCGGCCACTCCCCACCACATGGGCTACGTCCTCCTGGCGTGCAGCAGCAGGATCGACGCCAGCTTCGGCCGGGCGCAGGCCAGCCGGTCCAGCGGCCGAAGCGGGCGCGGTACGCCGTGGAAGGGAGCGCCTTCGAGTCCTACGACCGTGAATCCGGACGCGGCGACGAACTCCCTCAGCGCGCGGGCGGTGTAGAGGCGCAGATGTCCTACGACCTCTTTGCCCGGGCGGCCGTGGATGCCGCGCAGGCTGACCTCCGAGAAGACCGGCTGCACCCCGGCGAGCAGCAGGGCGCGGTTGTACCAGGCGGCCAGATTCGGGGTGGACAGCATCAGATGGCCCCCGGGGCGCAGGATCCTGCGGATCTCGTCGAGCGCGGCGTCCGGGTCGACGAGGTGCTCGATCACCTCGCTGAACAGCACCGCGTCGGCGGATTCGGAGGCGAACGGCAGTCCCCCGCCGGTGAGTTCACCGCGGACCGCGTACGGGATGCGGGTACGGGCGCGTCTGAGGGCGTCCTGGGACCAGTCGACGCCGATGACACGGTGGCCGGGCAGCAGGGGCGCGGCGGTGGCGGCGGCGGTGCCGTCGCCGCAGCCGATGTCGAGGACCGTGCGGGGGCGGTCGCCGGCCGGTCCGAGGGCCCGGGCCAGCATGCGGGCCTGGCGGAGGCTGCGGGGGGTGCCGGACGCCACCGGGACGGCGGGGTTCTCGTAGAAGTCGCGCAGGTCGCGGGGCGGGCGTCGTCCGGCGGTGGTCGTTGTCGTCGCGGGTGTCGTGGCCGGTGTCGGTGTCATGGGGCGACCTCCGTGGTGTGCAGATAGTGCTCGAAGAGGTCGCGGAGGTGGGCGCCGTCGCCGTGGCTGAGCAGGGACCGGGACCAGCGCAGGGCCAGGTGGAGACGGCCGGCCGTGGAGGCGGTGGTGACGGTCAGGCCGCGCGGCATCCGGGCCGGCGCCGAGAACCAGACCGCGTGCGCGCGGCCCGCCTCCTCGCCGAAGTCCAGCGGGTACGGGATACGGCCGATGTTGCTGAGCAGGGTCGTCGACGTCCAGGGCGCGGCGGCCCTGCGCAGGCCGCGGGTGAGGGCGGCGCGGGCGGCGACCGGGGCCCAGGGGGAGGTGAGCAGGGCGGCGCCGTGGCCCAGTTGGGGGCGGGGCTGGGATTTCAGCGCGCGGGTGCGTTCCGCGGTGCGACGGAGCAGGGTGGACATCTCCGCCTTCAACTCACCTGGTGAGAAAGGCACTTCTACCAGGCGGGTGCCGTTGCCGATGGGCATCGTGGTGTCGCGGGGGCGGTCGTCCACGGGCATGGTGATGCGCAGGGGGCGGGGGCGGGCGCCGTGTTCCCTGTTCCAGTGGGCGATGGTCAGGGCCGTGGTGACCATGAGCTGGTCGTTGACGGTGTAGGGGGAGCCCTTGGGGCGGTGCGGGAGGGGGAGTTCGGTGACGAGCATGCCGTTGCCGGGGGAGGGGTCGGGTGTGCCTTGCGCTACCCGCGCGGGGGGTGACCAGGTGGTGGGGGTGTCCGGGGGTTCTTTTCCGGGTTCCGCGGCGCGGGTGGGGGGCGCGGTGGGGTTGTTGTCCTGGCCTCCGTAGAGCTCTGCGGCGGTGGCGAGTATGCGGAGGCAGGCCGGGCCGTCGAGGGCGGTGTGGTTGATGGTGAGGAGGAGGACTGTGCCTTGGGTGGTGCTCGGGGATGGTGCTGGGGCCGGGTGGGTCCGCAGCTCGGCGGGGCGAGGTGCCGCTGCGCCCACCCGTGCCGCCCCAGCGGCACGATTGCCCGCAGCTAGGGCGGCGACTGCTTCGAGTCGGATCGGCGGCGACATCGTCAAGGGCGGTGCCTCCGCCAGTGCCCTCGTCCTGGCGTCCTGCAACGCCCTCGGCCCCGCCGGGGTGAAGGTCACCACCTCCGTGTCCGGCTCCGTCGTCAGCTCCCACTCGTAGCGGCGGCGGAACCACGGCCCCCCTGCCTCCCGCATCAGGATGCGGGGATGCCGGTGCAGGGCCTCGGTGAAGGCCTTGCGCAGGCGGGCGGGTTCCAGGGGGCCCGGGAGGTGGACCTCGATGTGGACCGTTTCCGGTTCCTGCTCCTGGAGGCAGTGCCGGGACACCTCGTCCACCACCGGGAACGGGATGCGTACCGGTGCGGTCATGCGGGCTCTTCCTTCCCCGGTTCTCGCAGGCTCACCAGGCCCGCGAACAGGCCGATCAAAGCCAGCAGTTGGGCCACATGCCCGAACGCGCCCGTGCCCGACCCCACCGGCTCCCCGGCCCCGAACGCGGCAAGCACACCCGCTCCCGCCAGCGCGACGAACGCGATCGGCACCAGCAGGGCGTGCCGCCGCGAGGCCAGCAGTGCCAGGGCCGGGACCAGCAGCGCGAACCAGCCCGCGATCACCACTGCGACCAGCGTCAGCGCCACCGTGCCGAGCCACAGCCCGGGCAGCGGCGGAACCGGCTGCGGTGCGTCGGGGTTGGGGGCGCGGCGGCGCCACAGGGCGAGGCCCAGCAGCACCGCGATGCCGGCGCCGCTGCCGATCAGCCCGACGTCGTAGGTCGTGGCCGGTTCGTACGACAGCTTGACCGCGCCGCCCGCCCCGGCCGGGACCCGCCAGCCC
This sequence comes from Streptomyces koelreuteriae, assembly GCF_018604545.1. Lineage (GTDB taxonomy): Bacteria > Actinomycetota > Actinomycetes > Streptomycetales > Streptomycetaceae > Streptomyces > Streptomyces koelreuteriae. The sequence goes on from NZ_CP075896.1 coordinate 5,874,126, forward strand.
TGCTGCCAGCCGTCCAGCCGTACCGGGGTCAGCTCCTTGCCGCCCAGGGTGGCCTTCCAGCCGTCGTTGAAGTTCTCGTACGTCGTCAGGTACGAGGCCGTGCCGGAGCCGACCGTGACCTCGCGCCGGTCGCCCAGCCAGTCCCGTATCTCCAGCTCACGCCCGGCCGCCGCGGCCTCGGGAACCGTCCCGCGGGTCAGGGTCACGTCCGTGAGGGCGAGCGGGCCCGCGTCACCGCCCTCCAGCCGGTGTTCGCCGGCGGGCAGCCGCACCTCGGAGTCGCCCCGGCCCTCCTGGCAGAGCGTCACCTCGACGCCCCGCCGCTCCACGAGATCCCGCACCGTCCCCTTCACGCTCGTCCGGTACAGCTCGCTGTCCAGCGCCACGTCCGGGCCCTTGCCGCACGGCAGGGAGAACTTCCGGGTGCCGTCCGGCTGCGGGGTGCGGTACTGGTCGAGGGAGGGGACGTACGCCTCCGTCAGGCCCACCGGGAGGCGCAGATCCTCGTCGGCGACCGGGTTGTGCAGGGTCAGCGGGGCGGTCTCGGTGACGGTGATGTCGAGCCGGTCGGTGGTGATCGGCGGGAAGCGGACCCAGCCGTTCTCGTCGACGCCGGCGATCGTCGCGCCGTCGGGGGAGCTGATGCTCACCTGGGAGGCGCGGGTGGACAGGCCGCCCGCGGGGGCCAGGACGACTTCGCCGACCGGCTGCTTGCCCTCCCAGCTCAGGTGGATCGTCGGCCGGTCGCCCGCGATCCAGGCCGTCGTGAGGTCGCCGTCGGTGAGGTTGCGTGCCGTCAGGCCCGCGCCGAGGCTCGCCGTGGAGTCGGCGGTGGCGACGATCCTGGTCTGCTGCTCGGGTGCGACCTCGTAGAGCAGCCGGTCGAGTTCCTCGCCCGGCACCGGCACCGCGTTCGCCTTCACCTCGTAGGTTCCGGCGGCCGGTGTGGTGAAGCGGCGGTGCAGTCCGGCCTCCGTGCCGGTCGCGGACAGGCCCGTCGGGTCGGCGGCGCGGTGCAGGGAGACGACGGTGGCGGCCGCGGTGGCGTTGTCCGCGTCGGCCGGCAGCTTCAGCAGCCGCGTCACCTGGATGTCCGGCAGGTCGATCTCGGAGAAGCCCGCGCCCGTCAGACCGGCCCGGCGCTCCACAGAGTCCACGATCGTCAGCTTCATCCAGCGGCTCGTGCCCTCGGGCGCCTTGATCCGCTGCGTCTTGCCGTTCGGCTGGAGGAAGCTCGTCTTCGAGCCCTTCTCCGTCTCGACCCGTACCTTCGTGGCCGCCGCGCGCACACTCTCCTGCGGCAACGGCGTGACCTTGAAGGAGGACGGCATGTCATAGGGGCCGGTGAAGCCGACCCGCAGCCACTGCCCGTCCGGGGTGTCCGGCGCGCCCTCCGCCCAGGCGGTGTCCGGGTTGCCGTCGAAGGCGTTCACCGGGTCGTACTGCGGCAGATGGAAGAGCCAGTTGCCGTACGAGGACGCCGTCACCGAGGCGGCGCCGCGCAGTTCGGCCACGGTCTGGTGGTCGGTGCCCTCGGCGGGCAGGATCTGCCGCGGCTTCTCGCCCGGGTCCTGCTGGGCGTCGGGCGCGTTGCGCTCGTCCTCCGTGTACGTGTACGACGTACCGGCGTTGACCAGGCCGAACCGGGTGTCGGCACGCCGCATCCCGTCGCCCACCACCTGCACGGCCGGGGTGCCGAGCCCGGGATGGTTGTCGCCGGTCAGGACACTCGCCCGCCCACGCAGCCGGGACGCCAGCGGCAGCAGCGCCTCCGGGCCGCCGGACACCACGGCCGTGTCGGAGACCGGGGCCAGTCCCGCCTGCCCGGGCCGGAGCACGTCCGCGTCGGCCGGCCGGTAGATCTCCACCGCCCGCTGCCGCGCGTACAGCCCCTCGACCTGGAGCGGGGCGTCCTGCGCGATCCGCCCGCCGGTCATCACCGGACCGAGCCCCGTCACCCGCTCGTACCCGGACTGCTCCAGCGTCCGCTTCACCGTCGCGGTCGGCACCGCGCCGATCTGGTCGGGATCGAGATCGTTGCGTACGACGACGTAGTACAGCCCCGCCCGGCTCAAGTAGTCCGCGAGACCGGGGACTTCGCCGCCCGTCAGCAGCGCCTGCTCGACAGCGTCCATCGCGCGCCGGTTGCCGGGCGTGCCGAACGGGACGTAGTCGCGCTGCGCCCAGCGCGACTCGGCGAGCACGTCGAGCGGCTGGTCGATGGGGGAGCCCCAGGTGTACATGCCGTGCGCGGTCGCCGGGACGACCAGGGCCCGGGAGTCGGGGGAGTACTTCTCCAGCCAGTCGGCCGTGGCCTGCCAGTAGGTGGGCAGCTTCTGGAAGGAACCCTGGTTGAGGATCGAGCCGTTGAGATACGGCAGCAGCAGCCCCGGCAGGACCAGCACGGCCGCGATCAGCGGGGCGAGACGCCGGCCGCGCACCCGGCGGGCCCCGCGCGGCTCGGCTGCCACACCCACCAGATGGACCAGGCCCAGCACGAGCGCCAGCGCCATGCCCGCCTGGAACTTGTAGATGTTCCGGAACGGCGACAGCCACCCGTCCAGCCAGCCCTGCACGACCCCGTGGAACGGCGCCCCGAACGCCCCGCCGTACCCGGCGAGCAGCACCAGCGCCGCCACCAGCACGGTCAGCACCAGCCAGCGCCGCTCGGGCACGTCCCGCCGGGCGAGTCCGGCGAGCCCCAGCCCGGCCGCCAGCGCCGAGCTCACGATCACGAGGACCGAGGAGGCCACGGCCCACCCCGCGGGCAGCCACGCCTCACCGAAGTGCAGATAGGCGACCCAGTTCCCGGCGCCGCGCAGCGCCTCGGTCGCCGACATGGTGTCCGTCGTGGTCTGGGCCGTCTCGATGTACGGCAGGAAGTTCTCGCCGTAGACCCCGAGCAGCAGCAGCGGCACCCACCACCAGGCCGTCACGACGATCACGGCCGGGGCCCACCAGGCGATCAGCTTGCGCTGCCGGGGCCCGGGCGGCCGGGACAGCAGATACAGCCCGACCGGCAGCAGCGAGGCCAGGGTCGCCGAGGCGTTCACCCCGCCCATGAACGGCACGAGCAGCGCCGACCGCAGCGCCGCGACCCGGGCCGCGTACCGCTCGTTCGTCAGCGGCAGCAGCACCCACGGCAGGAAAGCGCCGGGCAGCGCGGCGGCCGACGTCGACCCGATGACCGTCGTGAACACCGGCCACAGCGCGTACGCCACGGCCCCCAGCAGCCGGGACGTCCCACTGCCCACCCGCAGCCGTTCCGCCAGCCGCAGCGCACCCCAGAAGGCGACGGACACGACGACCGACATCCACAGCCGCTCCGCCAGCCACACCGGCAGCTGTACGAGGTCGCACAGCCAGTAGAACGGCAGCATCGGCCAGAGATAGCCGACGTACTGGTCCTGGATCCCGCCGAACCCGGCCCGGTCGTGCCACAACTGGCCCAGATCTGCGAGGAACTGCCCCGGGTCGACGGTGACGCCCAGCTTGGTGTCGAAGGTCTGCCGCCCGGGTTGCACCGCGAGGAACAACACGAACACCACAGCCCAGAAACCCAGCAGCCAGCGTCGCGACCGCGGGCCCTCGGGGGGACCCGCCGCGGTCGCGGTGGGGGGAGGAGCCTGGACCGTGGTTGTCATGTAGGACACCGCCGCAGAATGAGGAGGAGGTTCCAGGTGGCGAACTCGCGGATCCCGGGCGCCTTGACGACGGTCTCCGCGAGGAAGGGCCAGTAGCGGGAGCGCGCCGAGACGACCGTGACGTCGTCGCGGGCACGCACCTGCCGCAGGGTGGAGCCGATGTGCACCGCGAACAGGTTCTCGCCGAGCGTGTGCTTGGCGGGCCGGCCGGTCCGCCGCAGATAGCGGGCCCGGGCCCGCTCGGCACCGAAGTAGTGCCACGGGGCCCACTCGTGCCCGCCCCACGGCGACAGCCAGTTGGTGAACGACACATAGATCAGCCCGCCCGGGCGCGTCACCCGGGCCAGCTCACTGAGAAAGGTCTCCGGATCGGCCACGTGCTCCAGCACGTTGGAGGAGAAGGTGACATCCGCGATGCCGTCCCGCAGGGGCAGCAGATACCCGTCGGCGACCACCGCACCGCCGGGCGGCTTCTCACCCAGCTCGGCCATGTCCGGCTCGAACAGATAGGCCTGGGCCCCGCGACGCCGGAACTCCTCGGTGAAGTAGCCACTGCCCCCACCGATGTCCAGGACGGTACGCCCGGCGACGGGCCCGTCATACGCCTCGACTTGGTCGGCGGCGTCACGGGCGAGCAGCGAGTAGCAGTACTCGGGATCGTCCTGTTCACGGAGGAAGGCACGGAACAGGGCAACAGATCTTCGAAACGAGGGGTCTTTCACGGCCCCCAGCCCCTCACCGCCTCCGCGGCCACCACCCGGAACTGCCGAACCGTACGGTCCCACCGATAGGAAGCGGCCCGCTCCCGAGCCGCCTTCCCCATCAACTCCCGCTCCCGCCCGGCCAGGGCCAGCGCACACCACGCGGCGGCGAACGACGACTCACCCCGCGCGAGCACCCCGGTCTCACCATCGACCACGGAGTCCTTGAGCCCGGGCACATCGAAGGCCACACTCGGCGTCTCCCGCGTCGCGGCCTCCGTCACGACCAGCCCCCATCCCTCCACGGCGGAGGGATGCAGCAACAGCCAGGCCGCACACAGCAGTCGATGCTTCTCGGCTTCGGACACATACCCGGTGAACTCCACACCGGGCCCGGCCAGCCGCTCCAGCCGTTCGCGCTCCGGCCCGTCCCCGACGATCACCAACCGCCCGCCGGTCACCGGCCGCACCCGCTCCCACAACCGCAGCAGCAGATCGATCCGCTTGTACTCGACGAGCCGCCCGACGGCGACGAACAACGGCTCCGCCGAGCGCTCGGCTCGCGGCCCCGGCTCCTCGACCCCGTTGTGCACGACCCGGATCCGGTCCCGCTCCACCCCGATCGCCCGCAGCGCGTGGGCCGTCGAAGGGGACACGGCGACCATCAGGCCGCCCTGCCGCGCACCGGTCAGCGCCCAGTGCTCGAGTCTTCGGCCGATGCGCGCCGCCGGGGCCAGCGGCCCGCCGAAGCGCATCTTCCACAGATCCGTATGGACGTGGTTGACCAGACACAGCGTGGGACCGCGATGCCACAGCGGCGCCAGATACGGCATGCCGTTGCACACCTCGACCAGCAGATCGCAGTCGCCGATCTGGCGGGCGAAGGCGGAACGGGCGCGCAGATAGTGCCCGTAGGGGCCGCCCGCCGACACGACCCGGTAGTCACGGAAGGCCGCGGGGCCTCCGCACAGCAGGGTCACCTGGTGACCCAGCCGGGTCAGCCCGTCGGCGAGCTTGTCGACCAGCAGCTCGGAGCCGCCGGCGGAGGGGTTGTCCAGATCACGATGGGCGAGGAACACGATCCGGCGCGGATGTGGGGGGAGCGCCGGAAGGGCCCGCTGCGCACTGGTGGAGGCGGCGCGCAGCCGGGACGGTACGTGCTGGGGCATGGGTGCTCCAACTCGTCTCGGGGTGCGGAAGTCAACGTGGGAAAATGTGAGGGTCTGTCCGGAAGGGGAGTCTGAAAGGGGAGTCTTGAAGAAGTCGGCCTGTGGGGGGGCCTGAGCTCTTCCTGGGAGGGGAGTGTGGACGGGATGTGCTCGGGTGGGGTTGGACAGTTTTCGCCCGGACGTTCGTCAGGGCTACTCACCGGCGTGACAATTTCGGGCTTTGTTAGAGCTGACGTCACATCACATCGTGAGGGTGGGCTGGGGCATGTCCGGCTTTTCGGACGGAACAGGCTGCTCCGGCTCCTTCCGCCCACGCGCCACGAGAAGCCCACCCACCACCGCGAGCACAAAACCGGTCACCGCCGCCCCGATCGGCAACGTCACGCCCACCATCCGCAGTTGGCGGCTGTCCCGCTTCGCCTGCCGCACCGCTTCCTTCTGCGTCGCGGTCGTGAAGGAGACCTTCCGGCTGTCCAGCAGCACCGCCGCGTCCTTCTTCCCGCCCGGCGCCCGCAGGGTCCGCTTCGGCCCGGTCTGCGCGTAGATCACCCGGCCGGTGGCCTGGTCCACGATCAGCTCGAACCCGTGGTTGGAGTACCACTCCTCGGCCAGCACCTGCGGCCGGCCCGGCTCGTCGACGAGGCTGCCGGGCACCATCCGTGTGCCGGTCCTGGTCGGCGGCACCGATCCGGTGAACTTGTAGCCGGTGTAGCCCTGGACCTTCGCGGTGCCCCGGTAGCGCAGCACGACCGTGTCGCCGAGGGTGTTGTCCCACCACTGGTAGGAGCGTTTCTGCACGTCGAAGGGGAACTTCAGATAGGCCTCGCCCTCGATGTACGGCTTCTCGCCGCAGCAGTGCACCGGACGGGTCGTCTCGCGGTCCATCACCCAGCGGTGCGGTGTGAAGTCCAGCGCGTCGTGCGGATCGGCGGCGGGCAGCGACTTGTCCGTGTCGACCGTGGTGATCACGTCCCAGACGGCGTTGCCGCTGCGTTCACTGGCCTCGACATTGCCCCGGACCCGCTGCGTCACGGTGATCTTCCGGCCGGAAACCGTCTCGATCCGGTCAGTGTCGAAGACGCTGCCCCGGCCGGTGTAGACGGCGGTCGTGTCGATGTCGATCGGATTCACCGCGGCACGCGGTTGCACATACCAGGCGAGCAGGGGCGCCAGCACCAGCAGGAACGTGCCGAGACCCAGCAGGACCAGGGAAAACGGAGAGGTTGTACGGCGCATCCGGGCACTCCAGTGGCTTGGGACGGCTCGACGTACGAGGAGACCGGCACGGCGACGAAGTGCGCGCATGCGGTTGGGCCGGGAACCGTAGGCGGCTCTTGACGGGGTGTCAATGCTTGTCGAGACTGGGCGCGACAGGCAGGGACGGGACGCCAAGGTGGGGCGACCTCCGGACGAACACCGGACGAATCCGGACAGAGAGGCTGACCCTGCGATGTCCAGACTGCTCGCTGCCGCGTTGACCGTCGCGCTCGCCGCCGCCCTTGCCGTGGGCGCCGCGCTGGGCGTGGTCGCGCTGCTCCAGGCCACACCCGACCAGCCGAACACCCCCTTGATCACGTACGAGCAAGCGGGCCAGGGGAGTTGACGGTGACGGCTGCCCGCACCGGAACCGTCACCGCACGCTCGGCCTGGCACGACGTACCGCGCTTCCAGGTACGCCGGTTCGCGGCGATCGCCATGGCCGAGGCGCCCGAGCTCGCCGAGGAGATCCTCCGCGAGATACAGCGCGAGTACCCCCATCTGCCGTTCGTCGTCGACGACTCGGGCGAGCCCATGGCCCTGGTCGGCATCCGCCGCGCCATCGAGGTCTTCGTGCAGCACCTGGAACACTCCGAGGGGCGGCCCACCGTCCCGCCCGGCGTCTTCCAGGACTTCGGCCGCGGCGAGGGCCTGAACGGCCGCTCCCTCGACTCCCTCCAGGCCATCTACCGCATGGGCGTACGCCTGGCCTGGCGCCGCTTCGCCGACATCGGCCAGCGCGTGGAGATCCCGCCCCCGGCGATGTACGAACTCGTCGACGCGGGCTACGAGTACCTGGACGGCCTCGTCGACCAGTCCGTACGCGGCTACGCCGAGGCCGCGGCCCGTCAGGCCGGTGAACGCCTGCGTCTGCAGCGCCGGTTGATGGAGCTTCTCCTCGTCGAGCACCATCGCGGCGACCCCTCCGAGGCCCTCACGGAACGCGCCGCCCGGATCGGCTGGCCCCTCCCGGCCAAGGTCGCCGTCGGCGTCCTGCTGCGTCCCGCCCGGGAGGCCATGGCCCCCGCGGTCGGCCAGGGTGTGCTGCTCGACATGGAGTACGAGCAGCCCCGCATGGTCGTGCCCGACCCGGGCGCGGCGGGCCGCCCCGAGCTGCTGCACCGGGCCCTGGCCGGCTGGTCCGGCGCGATCGGCCCGCCCGTACCGCTCGCCGACGCGGCGAAGTCACTGCGCTGGGCCGAGGCGGCGGTACGCCTGATGGAACGCGAGCTGCTCCCCTCGGGCGAGGTCCTCTACTGCACCGAGCACACCGAGGCGCTGGTCCTCCTCCAGCCGGAGGAACTGATCGACGACCTGGCCCTGCGCTGCCTGGCCCCCCTCACCCACTGCGGCCCCACCCACGGCCGCCGCCTCGCGGAAACGCTCCTCGCCTGGCTGGAGACCAGGGGCGGAGCCCCGGAGGTCGCGGCCCGCCTGGGCGTCCACCCCCAGACGGTCCGCTACCGCCTGCGCCAGATCCGCGAACTCTGGGGCGACGAGATCGACGACCCCGACCGCCGCTTCGAACTGGAACTGGTGCTGCGGGCCCAGCGGCTGCGGGGGCAGTTGGGGGCGATGCGCACCCGGCGATGACCGCCCCCCGGCGATGCCCCCGGCCATGCTCCCCCCCGGCGGATGTCACACCGACGCCCGCTCCTTCGCCGTCGCCGTCGCCGCCGCCCGCCCGGAGACCGGGGCGTCCAAGTGGACCACCACCGACGAATAGAACCGCTGCACGGCGTCGTCGACGCTGCGGATGAAGCCGGACTCGGCGCTGCCCCGCCCGCTGCCCATGCCCTTGAAGAGGGACAGCCGGAAGCCGGTGATCCGGGTGGAGCCGTCCCTCGGGAGCAGATCCGCCGGCTCCGGACGCAGCCGCTCCAGCGTGCCCCGCGGGCCGCCGGTCTCGCCCTCCACCAGCGTCTCGACATGCAGGTCCGCCGGTGCCTCGGCGAGCCGCCGGACCAGACGCTTGGCCCAGGTCAGGGGATAGCCCTGCTCGGGTGCCGGGATCTCCACGGACGTGCGCAGCTTGGCCGTTCGCAGATCGGCGCTGAGGGTGAGCAGGCCGGGCGCCCCCTCCACCCGCAGTTCCGCCTGGAGCCTGCCCTCCAGACAGAGCTGGTCGGCGAGCCGGGCACGCCGGGCCCCGGGGTCGGTGCCGCGCCGGGTGCGCTGGGCGGGCAGCACCTTCTGCCCGAGTTCGCCGCCGAGCCGCAGGCACACCTGACGGATGAGCCGCTCCCAGCTCTCCACCACCTCCAGGGCGCGCGGGTCGCCCTGGCAGAGGGTCTCGTCGCCGATCCCGTTGCGCACGGGCACCCAGGCCGCGCCCATGTTCTGGAAGCCGTGGCAGCCGGAGTTCTCGTGCTGGAGGTAGTGCAGGAGGTCCTGGAGCAGCCAGGTGCGGGCCGCGTTGCCGACGCCCTCGTGCCGGATCAGCATCTGCGCCTGGTGGGCCACTTCGGCCCAGGACAGATGCCAGAGCGCCACCTGGTGCTTGCGCCGCCGGTCGATCTTCACATCGACCAGCGGGCTGCCCTCCAGCGCGACATCGTTCGACAGCGTGATCACGGCCTCGTAGCCACGCCGGGCCGCGATGTCCATGTAGGCCTGCACCTGGTCGGACCTGAGGGGGTTGCCGTTGGTCTTGGTCTCGACGAGCGCCGTCCACAGCTTGCCGGCGCGCTCCACGCGGATCACTCCGTCGGGGCGCCGGGGTGTGTCACCGTGCGGCAGGGAGACCTCGGTGAAGGTCTCCATCCGGCCGGAGGGCGCGCCGAAGGGGGCGGTGACCCGCCTGCCGAACCGGGGCACCTGGGCCATCACCGACAACAGCACGGACGTGGCCCGCGTCTCCCGGTCCCGGTCGCTCTTGAGCGCCGACACCGGGAAGAGCCGGGCCTGCCGCCAGGACTCGTTCTCCGCCAGGCTCTTCACGGGCGCCCTGGGCGGCGTGACCTTCTTCTTCGCGGTCCGGGGCCGCGCCGCCCGCTTCTTCGGAGCGGTCTCCTCCGTCGCGTCGACGGGCCCGCGCGGCGCCGGGACGGCTTCCAGCATCGCCGCCGGTCCGGTCTCGGGTTCGGCCGCGGCGGCCGGTACGACGGGCACGGGCACCTCCGGGGCCGCCGCCGTCTCGGAATCCGGCTCGTCATCGTCGACGTCCACGCCGAAGTCCGTCGCCAGCCCCGCGAGCCCGCTCTCGTAGCCCTGCCCGACGGCCCGGAACTTCCACTCGTCCGCCCGCCGGTACAGCTCGCCGAAGATGATCGCGCTCACCTCACCGGCGTCCTCGATGACGAACTGCAGCAGACTCTCGCCCCCCGCGTCGGCCAGCGTCACCTTGAGATCGTCCAACTCCCCGAAGCGGGCACCTTCGTACCGGCTCGCGGCCACGACGATCCGCTCCACCTCGGCCGGGACCGCCGTCAGATCGAAACTGATCCGGTCCTCGCTGCCGTCCCCCGTTGGCTCCTTGCCGAGGAGCTGCACACTGCCGTCGGCCGCCACCGGGTTGTTGTAGAAGTAGAAGTCGGCGTCGCTGCGCACCTTGCCGCCGGCGTCCAGCAGCAGGACGGACACATCGGCGTCGCCCTCCCCGGTCGGGCTGGACCAGCCCAGGCTGATGATCGCGGAACCGACGTTCTCGCTCAGGGCCGTTAAGGACAAGTTCGAGCCCTTGGTCATGTCACGCACAGAAATCCCCCCACCTCTGCGACACCTGTGACGTGTCGCACATACGGCACTTTAATGTGCACGCAACGCGCTCGTGGGCCGCTCTTCGGTTTCCGCCCGCTGTCCGTCTGCCTCGTCTGCCCATTGCCCGGCCAAACCTCTATGGCTAGCCTGTGTTCGTCATGCCGATCGCCTGTTGATATCTCGAACACAGGCGCCTGAGACACATAGGGAGGGGCCGGTCGTGGGACGACTCGTACCAGCCGTGACCCGGGCTCTCGACATTCTCGAGCTCTTCCTCGACGGGGACGGGACGCTCTCCGCCCCCGACATCGTGCGCAAGCTGCAGCTGCCGCGCACCACCGTGCACGAGCTGGTGACCACGCTCGCCGCCCGGAAGTACATCGTCCAGGTGCCCGGGCAGCCGGGACGCTACCGGCTCGGCGTCCGGCCGTACCAGCTCGGCGCCCGTTACGCCGAGCAGCTCGACCTCGCCGCCGAGGGGCAGCTCGTCGCCCGGTCCGTCGCCGAGACCTGCGACGAGACCGTGCACGTGGCGATCCTCGAGGACGCGGACGTCATCTACATCGCCAAGGTCGACTCCACGCACGCCGTGCGGATGGTGTCGGCGGCCGGACGCCGGCTGCCCGCCCACTGCACCTCCGTCGGCAAGATGCTGCTGGCCTCCCTTCCCGAGCAGGAACTCGCCACGCGCATCCCCGACATGGCGGCGCTCGTCGCGATGACCCCCAACAGCATCACCGACCCGGCCGCCCTGCGCGAGGCCCTGGCCGAGATCCGTGAGCGGGGCATCGCCGTGGAGAGCCGCGAGTCCAACCCGGACGTGAGCTGCGTGGCCGCGCCGGTCCGCGACCGCACCGGCCAGGTCGTCGCCGCCCTGTCGATCTCCGTGCCGATGATCCGCTGGAGCGAGGAGCGCCGCGCCGAGCTGGAGCAGCTCGCCGCGAAGGGCGCCGCCGAGCTGTCCGAGCACCTGGGCCACCGGAGCATGGCATGACGGCGAAGCCGTACGAGGTCGCCGTACGGGCCGAGGCCGAGCTCGGCGAGGGGCCGACCTGGGACGCGGCGACCGGCCGGCTGATCTGGATCGACATCCTCGGCTGCCGGGTGCACACCTACGACCCGGCCACCGGCCACCGCACGGTCCGCCGCACCGAACAGCACGTGGGCGCGGTCAAGCCGCGCGCCGGGGGCGGACTGGTGATGAACCTGCGTGACGGGGTCGGCCTCCTCGATCCCGACGGCGGGTTCCGCTGGCTGCACCACGAGCCCGTGCCCGGCCGCCGCGCCAACGACGCCGCCGTCGCGCCCGACGGCACGCTCTGGGCCGGCACCATGCGCTACGACGAGGCCCCGGGCGGCGGCACGCTGTCCCGGATCGCCGGTGACGGCACGGTCGATGTCGTCCTGGACGACGTGGCCGTCAGCAACGGCACGGGGTGGAGCCCCGACGGGCGGCTCCTGTACTACATCGACTCCCCGACCCGGCGGGTCGACGTCTTCGACCACGTGGACGGGCGGGTGTCCGGCCGCCGGACCCTCGCCGAGATCGAGGACGGCGCGGGCTTCCCCGACGGGCTGACCGTCGATGCAGACGGGTGCGTGTGGGTCGCGTTGTGGCAGGGCTCGGCCGTACGGCGCTACACGCCCGACGGTGAGCTGGACCGGGTGATCGAGCTGCCGGTGCCGTTGGTGACGGCGTGCGCGTTCGGCGGGGCCGGGTTGAGCGATCTGTACATCACGACGGCCCGCGTGGGCCTGACGGAACCGCCCGCGCTCGCCGGGTCGCTGTTCGTGGTGCCGGGGGCGGGCAAGGGCATGGCACAGCCCGCGTTCGCCGGCTAGTCCCGTTGGAGCCCTAGGGCTCCAGCCCCGCCGCCTTCCGCTCCGCGGCCGTCAACGGCGGTCCGCTCAACGACGGTTTGAGCGGCCCGACCGCCGCCGCCAGCAGCACCGACGGAGTCAGCAGCACCCCCGCCCCCCGCTCCAGCGACGTCACATCGGTCACCCGGCGGGCGATACGCCCGCTGCCCGTCGCCGTGTACATCAGCCGGTCCACGTACGCGGTCACGAGCCGGTCCCGGAGGGTGGGGCCCGCTTCCGTCGCGCCCGGGTAGAAGACGTCCTGCCCGATGGCGAGGTCCCAGGCCGCGCCGACCGGGCGGGAGACGGCCTTCTGGATCCGCCGGGACAACCGGGGCGCGGCCCAGCCGTGCCGCCGTACCGTGTCGCGCAGCAGCAGGGCGCTCTGCGCGGCGACCGCCAGACCGTGCCCGTAGACCGGGTTGAACGAGGCGAGGGCGTCGCCGAGGACGGCGAAGTTCTCCGGCCAGGCCGGCATCCGCTCGTAGAAGTGCCGGCGGTTGAGGGTGGTGCGGGTGAAGGACACGTCGGACAGCGGCTCGGCCTGTTCGAGCAGGTCGCCGATCAGCGGGTGCCGCAGATCCTCACGGGCGAAGCTGACGAAGTCGTCGTTCTCCCGGGACGGCCGGCCGCCGCGCGTGCCGCACAGGGTGACGATCCACCGGCCCTCCTCGATGGGCAGCAGGAACCCCGCCCGGCCGGGCCCGCCGTCCCGCCGGTCGGGCTGGACGTTGATGATGGGGAAGCCGTCGCGGGCCGCCGCGGGCGCGAGATACAGGCGGCTGGCGTAGGCCAGGCCCGCGTCGACCTCGCGCCGTTCCACCGGGGGCAGACCCAGGGCGGTCAGCCAGTTCGCGGCCTGGGAGCCGCGGCCCGAGGCGTCGACGACCAGGTCCGCCTCCAGGGTCCGCTCGGGGCCGTCGTGGGGCCGGATCCGTACGCCCGTCACCGCGCCGTCCGTGCCGGTGAGGCCCACCGCCTCCGCGCGCTCGACGACCTCGATCCGCTCGTCGGCCAGGACCCGCGCGCGGACCGTCGCGTCCAGCAGATCCCGGCCGGCCAGGACCACATGGTGGGACTCGGGCCAGCGCCGGAACCAGCCCCGGGTGCCGAGGGCGACGATGTCCGTGGTGACGGGCCGCCGGTTCGCCCCGGCCTCCCTGAGCGCCCCGGTGATCCCGGGCAGCAGTTCCTCCATGGCCCGCACCCCGCCCGACCAGAGCATGTGGGCGTGCCGTGCCTGCGGAAGTCCCTTGCGGGGGCCGGGAGCGGCGGGCAGCGCGTCGCGCTCCACGACGACGACCCGGTCGGCGACATCGGCCAGCGCGCGTGCCGCGAGCATGCCGGAGTGGGATCCCCCCAGGACGACGGCGGTTCTGGCGGGGGTGGAGCTGTCAGTCATGCGCGGGCGTTCTCTCTCCCGGGGGCGGCCGCGCGCGAGCGTACCGCCTCGATGTGGTCGCGGTGCCGCAGGGCGCGGGACACGGCCTGGATCTCCTGCAGCAGATAGGTGGTGTCGGGGCCGGAGGGGGAGGCGGCGCTGTCGGACTGCGGAGCCTGTTCCCGGGCGTCGACGGCGTCCAGGATCATGACGGCCGCGGCCAGCGCCTTCGCCCGGCCGGCCTCGAAGCCGAGCTCCAGGGCCGCGTCGTACGCCCGTTCCCGCAGCTCCTCGTCGAGGTGCCGGGAGAGCTGGAGCAGCACGTCGCGGATGTACGTCTCGCGGCGGATCAGGCGCAGTTCGCCGGTGGCGCGCGGGGCGAAGGGGGCCCCGCCGCCGTTGACGGTGCGCAGCAGCAGATAGAGGGGACGCAACTGCCAGTGGGCGAGCCGGATGCGCCACCGTTCGTGCAGATACTGGCCGCCGTGCGGAATGATGAACCCGGTCGCGACCATGGTGGCCGAGAGGCACGCGGCCGAAGGGGCCAGATACGTGCTCAGCCAGTCCAGGTTGTTGCCGGTCAACCGGGCGATGACGGCGGTGAGTTTGGCGGCGTCGAAGAGCAGGTTCGTCGCGTAGCCGACACCGAGGAACCTCAGGCCCCAGCGCAGCCAGGCGTCGAGGCCGTCGGTGCGGACCCAGTTCCAGATCAGCCGGGCCGTGATCGAGCAGGCCACGGTATGGGCGAGGAGATAGAGCAGGATCTCCTCGCGCATGAAGGGCGTGTTGGCGTAGTACGTGTCCAGATCCTGGCGGCGCTCCACGGGCACGTCCGCGAGCCAGAAGAGCACCCACAGGGCGACGACCACACCGGCATAGGCGAAGACGACCCAGCGGGCGGCACGGCGCGTCGAGGCCGAGCGGTCGGACAGGCCGTTGCGCCAGGCGACGATCAGCAGCAGCCAGGACGCGCACAGTGCGGTGAGCAGCGAGTACACCAGCGGCGCCGCGATGTTCGGCACGCCGGTGACGCGGTTGGTCCAGCCGATGACGGCCGGGGACGCGAAGACGAACACGGCGCAGGCGAACAGCAGCAGCCCGCCCACCGCGCGCAGCATCGGGTCCCGCCACATCTTCACCAGGCTGGGCAGCTTGATGACCAGGGCGACGGTCAGCGCCCCGATCGGCAGCCAGAAGGAGACGGAGAAGCCGTCGAGGACGTCCCGGGCGTGGATCATCGGGCGCCGCCTCCGCGTCCCCGGTAGCCCATCGACCGCCGCACCGGATCGAGAGCGGCGTCCGTGTCGCGTGAGGGACCGTCCGCGAAGGAGCGGAAAGCCGCCGCCAGCCGGTGCCCGAACGTGTCGGCCTCGGCCTCGTCACGCTCACGCGAGCCGTCGCGGGCGGCCACCGTCAGCGCTGCGGACTTCCAGCCGGGCTCCCCCTCCAGCGCCCGCACCGCCGCCGTACCGGCGACGTGGTGATGTCCGTGCCCGGCGTGCAGATGCCACAACTCATGCCCGAGAATGACCAATTGCTGCACCGCCTCGGCCCGCTCCTCGACGATGACGAGGTCGAAGTCCTGGAACTCGACCCACAGCCCGGTCACTTCGATCTCATCGGGAAAACGCTCGAAACGCAGCTCGACGGGACGCCCTCCGCGCCGCGCGCTCATCTCCTCGCACAGCGCCCGGCACAACGACCGTACGTCGGTGGGGGACTGCTCCCTCGCCCGGATCCCGGCGGCGAGCCCGGCGGCGAGTTCGCGCATTCCCGAGCCCCTGCGTGAACGTCCACAGGCACGGGTGACCCGGGCGGCCAGCGCCCGCGCGCCCGCGATGTCCATCGCTCCCCCTTCTTCACCGCCGGCCGGCGGCTCGGCAGCGGGTCCGAGACTACGCGCCCGAATGTGTTCACGTCATGCGATCCGACGCCCATTGTTCAATGCAGAATGACCGTTTTCGCGCTGAAAGCGGTGTCCGGAGTCCGGCCGCACCATTGACGCGCCAGCGCTTCGAATTTACGGTCCTGTTCGAAGTCACGAGCATAATTCGAAATGCCGAACGCCGGCCGTTGTGGAGAAACCGGCAGTCCTGGAGAAAGGCGACCATGCACACCGCCCGCTTCACCCTCGACCCCGCCTTCACCGTCGGCGAGGTGAACCCCCGCCTCTTCGGCAGCTTCGTGGAACACCTCGGCCGCTGCGTCTATACCGGCATCTTCGAACCCGGCCACCCCACGGCCGACGAGGCCGGCCTCCGCCGGGACGTCCTGGACCTGGTGCGGGAACTCGGCGTCACCGCCGTCCGCTACCCCGGCGGCAATTTCGTCTCCGGCTACAAGTGGGAGGACTCGGTCGGCCCCGCCGAGGCCCGCCCCCGCCGCCTCGACCTCGCCTGGCGCTCCACCGAGACCAACCGCTTCGGCCTCTCCGAGTACATCGCCTTCCTGAAGAAGATCGGCCCCCAGGCGGAGCCCATGATGGCCCTCAACCTCGGCACCCGGGGCGTCGCCGAGGCCCTCGAACTCCAGGAGTACGCCAACCACCCGGCCGGCACGGCCCTGTCCGATCTCCGCGCCGCGCACGGCGACAAGGACCCCTTCGGCATCAAGCTGTGGTGCCTGGGCAACGAGATGGACGGCCCCTGGCAGACCGGCCACAAGACGGCCGAGGAGTACGGCCGGGTCGCCGCCGAGACGGCCCGCGCGATGCGCCAGATGGACCCGGGCGTCGAACTCGTCGCCTGCGGCTCCTCCAGCCAGTCCATGCCCACGTTCGCCGAGTGGGAGGCGACGGTCCTCGCCGAGACGTACGACCTCGTCGACCACATCTCCCTGCACGCCTACTACCAGCCCGAGAACGGCGACATCGACTCCTTCCTGGCCTCCGCCGTCGACATGGAGTCCTTCATCGAGAACGTGGTCGCCACCGCCGACCACGTGGGCGCCAGGCTCAAGTCCAAGAAGAAGATCAACCTCTCCTTCGACGAGTGGAACGTCTGGTACATCTCGAAGTGGCACGAGATCGAGAACTCCGGTGACCGGGACTGGGCGGAGGCCCCCCGCCTCCTGGAGGACAACTACAGCGTCACCGACGCCGTCGTCTTCGGCTCGCTCCTCATCGCCCTGCTCCGGCACGCCGACCGCGTCACGGTCGCCTGCCTCGCCCAGCTCGTCAACGTCATCGCGCCGATCATGACCGAGCCGGGCGGCTCGGCCTGGCGCCAGACCACGTTCTTCCCGTTCGCGCAGGCGAGCCGCTACGGCCGCGGCCAGGTCCTCGACGTCCGCGTCGACTCACCGACGTACAAGACGAAGAAGTACGGCGAGGCCGACCTGCTGCACGCCACCGCCGTACGCGCCGAGGACGGCACGGTCACGGTCTTCGCCGTCAACCGAAGCCGCACGGAGGCGCTGCCGCTGGAGGTCGCCCTGGGCGGGCTCGGTCTGACGTCGGTCGTCGAGCACAGCGCCCTCGCGGACGCCGACCCCGACGCCCGCAACACCCTCGACGAGCCCGAGCGGGTCACCCCGCACACCGTCGACGGCACGGCTCTCCAGGACGGCACCCTGAGCGCCGTCCTGGAGCCGCTGTCCTGGAACGTGATCCGGCTGGCGTGAGAGACCGGCCGGGTCAGCGCTCGACGCGGAGCAGGGCGGCCGAGGACGCCGAAGTCGACGTCGTACCGACCGCCCAGTAGCCGCCCGCCGAACCCGGCACCGAGGCAAGGGCGTTCATGACGACGGGGGTCGAGGCCACCGGCCCCCGCTCGCTCACCCAGGCCGTGCCGTCCCACCGCAGATAGTGGGCCCGGGTCTGGTCCCAGAAGTCCCACCCGGCGATACGGTCCGGCCGCCCCTGCGCGTCGGCGACGATCCCGTTCAGCATGCCGACGCCGAACGGCCCGGTCACGCCCTGCCAGGTGCTGCCGTCCCCGTGCAGGAGCAGCACACCCGGGGGCTTGCCGGGCGGGCCGCCCACCCCGTAGTCGTATCCGACGAGCCACAGGTCGTCGTCCGCCACCGGCAACAGCCCGGTGATGCTCGCCCGGATGCCCTGATAGGCGGGCAGTTCGCTCCACGCCGAGCCGTCCCAGCGGGCCACGACCCCGACGCCGTACAACCAGACGTCACCGGCCGGGGTGAGCTGCACGCCCGAAGGCGTGGCGGCGGTCGCGCTCGGCGGCGCGGGCAGCCAGGTCCAGGTGCCGCCGTCCCGGTGCAGGAGCAGTCGGCCTTCCGAGGTGCGCCCGGAGAACCAGGCCCCGCCACCCGGGTCGACCGCGACACCGGTCAGGGAGGTGCCGGACTGCCCCCGCCCGGGGAAGTCGGTCTCCCGCCAGGTTCCTCCGTCCCACGCGAGCAGGTGCGTGACCCCGGCCGTGTCGGTGCCGATCGCCCACGCCGAGCCGGCGCACGTACCGGCCACGGAGTGCAGATAGCCGCGGAAGCCCAGGTGGCCGAGGCCGGTCCGCGCCCATGCCGTGCCGTCCCACACGAGGGCCAGCGGCGAGCCGAGCGTGCTCCCGCTGCGGCCCTCCTCGCCCACGGCCCACGCGAGACCGTCCCCGGCGGCGGCGACGTCCCGCAACTGGGCGGCCGCTGTGGCCGCCGGTGTCGGCACGGCCTGCCACGCATGAGGTGCGCCGGTGTCCCGGGCGATCGCGGCCGGGGCGAGTCCGAGACCCACCCCGGCACCGACTAATCCGCTGATGAAACGCCGTCTTCGCACGAGTTCCCCTCCCGGTCGTAAGCCCTTGAAAGGTCAACACGGTCAACCAGCGGGCCGCAGAAGGCAATGCACGAGGACGGCTCGATCCGGTCACACGGGCTTGACCGGCACCCCGCCCGCCGCCGCGCCCAGCAGGGTCAGCCGTACGTCCTTCGGCCCGGAAGGTGTGCTGCCGTCCGACAGCACCGCCAGCGCCAGTGTGTTGGCGCCCCGTGTGCGGAGGATCCCGTTCGGCAGCACGAAGGTGTGCTGCGGCCCTACGTCGTTGATGTACTGGCCCAGGTTCCAGCCGTTGAGGAAGATCTGCACGCGGTAGGCCCGGCCCGGGTCGTCGTCGAGGACGAGCCCGACCGAGGCGTCGACGTCCGGGGCGACGTCCAGCCGGAAATCGGTCCGGTACCAGGTGACGCCCTGCCGCCGGTCGGCCCGGGGCAGCTCGGCGTCCTTCCAGTCCGCGTCGTCGTGCTCGGGCAGATGCCAGCCCTCGCGCTCCCCGTACAGCCCGCCGTTGTTCATCGGCCCGCGCACCGGGTCGGGCGTGGACGCGCCCTGGACGCGCCACGTCACCTCGGGGGAACCGCCCTCGAAGGTGACGGCGGTCAGGCCGCGCGCCGCCTTGTGCGTGTCGAGCGCCTTGCCGTCCATGTCGTGCGGCATCGGCCGGACGAGCACGGACAGCACATGCCGGTCGCGCTCTCCGTCCCGCGCCTCACGGAACCTCTCCCGCACCTCCTCCGGCAGGGCGAAGGTGGCCTTGGCGGTCCATGTCCCCTGCCGGGCCCGGCTCTTGTCCGGTACGGGCATCCGGTGGGTGCCCAGCGGCTCGCCGTCCAGCCAGGCCATGAGCAGGCCCTGCGTGCCCGTGCTGTAGGCGAGGGAGACGGACTCGACGCCGTTCTCGTCGTTCCACTCACCCCGGTACCAGACGTCGCCGTAGTGGAAGCCGTAGTCGTCGGCGAACAGGACGGGCTGCCCGTCCGGCACGGGCGTCGTGCTGAAGGACGTCGTCTTGTCGGCCGCCGTCCAGCCGGAGTCGTCGAAACCGGGCTCGGACTCCGGGTTCTCGGTCCGCCGCCGCCAGCCGTCGAGCGCGGGCAGCGCGGGCCGGGTCACGCCGGGGAGCGGCCGCAGCGCCAGCAGGCTGCCGGAGGCGCTGATCCGCACGGGCACCGGCCGTCCGTTCCAGGTGACATGGGTGATCCCGCGCGGCCCCCACACCTCCAGGCCGGTCGCGCCGGTGGTGTCGCCGGTGAGATGGACCGTGGAGCCGCGCAGCGTCGCCGACCGCAGCAGGGACGGGCCGTAGACGAGGAGCCGGCCGGAGGGCGTCTCGTACGGCCACAGCCGCAGGGCCGTCGCGTCGTCGGCGAACAGCACCAGCATCGGCGTGTCCACGCCGTCGCCCTCGACCCGCACCCGGCTCAGCCCGCCCGCGCCGAGCGGAGCGGTGATGTTCAGCTTGTTGAGGTTCCAGGACCACGCGGGCTCCGCGTCCAGCCGCATCGGTGTCGGCTCGTCGACGCACTCCAGCACGACCTGTGCGAGATCGCCCCGCCTGCCCGCGAACACGGCGATGTCCTGCCGCCCCGCCGTCAGGCTCAGCATCGGCTGCACGGTGGAGTGCACCAGCGTCCGCTTCCCGAGCCTCAGATCGGCGGCGATCAGCTTGGCGTCCCGCGCCGGGACCATGACCGGCACATCGATCCCGGCGCCCGGCAGCGTCACGGAGACCGCCTCGGCGGAGTCGTTGCGCAGGACGTAGAAGCGGGCGCCGGTGTCGGGGTTGGTCAGGGGATAGACCTTGACCCGCTTGTCGGTGGCGCGCCCGGCCTTCGCCCGGTCCAGCTTGGCGAGGTCGGGCAGATGGCGCACCGACTGCCCGATCTGGTGCATCGAGGCGAGCTTGGGGGTGACGTTGCGGGCCTCGTCGATGGCCGCGCCGTAGTCGTACGACGTGTAGACGGCCGGCGCCGGCAGCCAGCCCCAGGAGGTGCCGCCGAACGTCATGTAGACGTTGTGCAGCGTGATGCCGTTGGCGAGGTTGGTCAGATAGAAGCGCCGCTCGTACGCCGCGTCCCGGGTCCGGCGCGCCTCGGCGTAGCCCTTCCCGTCGAACCAGGACCCGCCCCACGGGTCGAACCAGCCCCCGCCGAACTCGGGCACGAACCCGGGCGTCCGAGGGCTGGCGGTCGCCCCGCCCTTCACCCCTCCCGCCCCGAAGTGCCCCCAGTCGGGCGGCACTTCGTCCGGCTCCGGATACCCGTCGAACCCGTACAGCCAGCGCCCCTTCTCGCCGCCGGTGTCGAACGTCCCGGGCGCCCAGTGGCCGCCCCGCCCCTTGTCGTTGTGGAACAGCGGGACGTCGATGCCGTCGGCGCGGACCTTCTCGTACAGATACGACATGTAGGCGCGCCCGGCCGGCTCGTCGACGTGGGCGTCGTACTCGTTCTCGATCTGGTAGAGCAGCACGGTGCCCGTACCCCGCGTGAACAGCCGCTTCGCCACGATGGCGTTGACGGCGGTCAGCCACTCGTCGACGTACTTCAGATACGTCGGGTCGGAGGTCCGGGCCGTGCCCTCGGTGGCGGTCAGCCAGCCGGGGAAGCCACCGGCGTCGACCTCCGCGTTGATGTACGGGCCGGGCCGCAGGATCACGTACAGGCCGGTCTCGGCGGCCATCCGCAGGAACAGGTCCAGATCACGCACCCCGGTGAAGTCGTACCGGCCGGGCGCTGCGGAGTGATAGTTCCAGGCGACGTACACGCTGACGGCGTTGTAGCCATGGGCGCGCATCTTCTGCAGCACGTCCCGCCACAGGGACGGGCTCGGCAGCCGGAAGGGGTGCATCTCGCCCGACCAGAGCACCAGACGGCGGCCGTCGACCAGCAGCGAGTACCGGTCGAAGCCGATGCTGTGCCGCTCGCCGTCCGCGCTCGGCACCGGGGGCGGCGGGCCCGTGGGCGCGGTCCGTCCCGGGTTGGCGGAGGTCGGCGACCCGCTGCCGGTCAGCGCGAAGCCGAGCGCCGCCGTGCCGGCGAGAGCGTGGAAGGTACGCCTGCTGAGCTCCAAGGGAGCGCCTCCTGTTGTGCTGCCGTGCCGTGCGTGGTGCTTACGTGGTGCGTGGGTTGTGCCGGGTGCGTGGTGCCCGGGTGGTGCTGTGCGTCATTGTCCACAGCCCGCCGCGACAATGGTCCTATGAGGATCTCGGCACGTGCGGACTACGCGGTACGAGCGGTCGTGGAACTGGCCGCCCGGCAGGAGGAAGGGCCGGTCAAGGCGGAGGCCGTCGCCACCGCGCAGGACATCCCCCACAAGTTCCTGGAGGGGATCCTCGGCGATCTGCGGCGCGGAGGCGTCGTCGACAGCCGGCGGGGCGGGGGCGGCGGCTACCGGCTGGCCCGGGAGGCCTCGGAGATCACCGTCGCCGATGTGATCCGGGCGGTGGACGGACCGATCGTCTCGGTACGCGGCGAGCGGCCGACCGGCCTCGCCTACAGCGGCACCGCCGAGCCGCTGCTGCCGCTGTGGATCGCCCTGCGGGCCAATGTGCGCAGGATCCTGGAGGGCGTGACGGTCGCCGACCTCGCGGCCGGCGCGCTGCCCGAGCAGGTGGAGCGGCTGGCGGCGGAACCGGCGGCCTGGGAGAACCCGTGAGGGGCGGCGGCCGCTCGCCGCACTGTGCGTGATCCTCATGACGTCCTCGGAGTGTCCTCGGTCTGACGCGTCGGTGGAACGCACCCTATGCGCCCGCCCACACCCCGGACGAAATCCCGCCACTGTGAATGGCCGGGCAGCGACCTGGCCGACCTCTGCCGCCCTGCGTACGATGCGACCGCCCCCGGCCTTCACAGCTCCTTCATGGGACGGTCACAGGTCGGGTGCGCATGCACTGTCGTCTTGACATGTCCATGCCCTTCGGTGTTCCACCCCCCACGAACGGATGGGAGAACCATGGCCGGTGGCCTGCTTCTGAGCGGCGCGGTAGCCGCGCTCCTCACCAGCGCACTCCCCGCAACATCCCCGTCCTCCGGGTTCGACGACCCGCCCCCGGACAAGATCGTCATCCAGGTCGCCACGGTGAACGGCTCCGGCTGTCCGCAGGGCACGGCGGCGGTCGCCGTCTCCGAGGACAACACCGCCTTCACGGTGACCTACAGCGACTACCTCGCCCAGGCCGGCGGGAACTCCGACCCGACCGCGTTCCGCAGGAACTGCCAGCTCAACCTGAAGGTCCACGTCCCCGGCGGCTTCACCTACGCCATCGCCAGCGCCGACTACCGGGGCTTCGCCGCCCTCCAGCGCGGCGCGAGCGCGACCCAGCGAGCCTCGTACTACTTCCAGGGCTCGCCCAGCACGGTCTACAAGAACCACCCCTTCAGCGGCCCCCTCAACGACAACTGGCAGGCCACCGACGAGACGGACTGGGCCCAACTGGTCTACGCACCCTGCGGAGTCCAGCGCAACTTCAACATCAACACCGAGATCCGGGTCAACGCCGGCACCCAGTCGGCCGACAAGGTCAGCTTCATGACGATGGACTCGACGGACGGGGACATCAGCACGGTGTACCACTTGGCTTGGAAGGAATGCCCGTAGCCCTGACGGCGTGAAGGGGCGGCCCTCCGGCCCGGCGGGCCGCCCCCCCCTCGCAGCCTCAGTCGCGAGGACGGCCGGGTCCGGCCCCGGCCAGCGCCGTACCGAGCAGCACAAAGACGATGAGGGCCGCTATCGGTATGTGCCCGCCCGCGCGGTCGATGTCGTTCGTGAAATACCCCGAGACCCCCACCCAGGCCAGCCCACCGACGAGGACGAGCACGGTGTTGCCGCTCTCCCGCAGCACCAGCATGCCGAACCACAGCAGCAGGGGCATGAGTGCCCACGAGGCGGCCATGGTGAGCAGGAACTCGAAGGCGCCGGCGAACGTGTTGCCTTCGTTCTCCTCGGCCGCGATGTCGCGTGCCCATGCGAAACCGGCGTACATGAGGCTGTGGCAGATCACGGTGGCGGCGGCTACGGTGACGGCGCCTTTGACGAGTCGCATCTTCGGGTCGAACGGCTTCATCGCCTGCTTCCCTACCGCTCTTCCAGTGCCGCCGCGGTCGCCTTCACGAAGGCTTCCGGGTTGTCCAGCATGATGTTGTGCCCGCAGTCGGGAATCGAGACGACGGACACCCCCGACTCGGTGAGAGCGTCCGCGCCCGGCAGCGGACCGTCGGCCTCGGGCAGCAGGAAGCTCCGGGGGATCTTCAGGTCCAGCAGCAGTTCACGCATGGTCGGGACCGTGCCACGGGTGAGGTGGAACGCGCTGCGGTGCAGGGCCTCCCGGCCGGCCAGCCGCATGGTGGACCACCAGTGCGCCCCGACCCGGTCGCGGACCTCCGCCCAACCGCCCTCCAGGAACTCCTCCTCGGAGTAGAAGGCGATACCGCTGCTGCCGGACGACCCGGGCACACGCGGGACGGGGTCGAGGTTGGCGTCGATCAGAACCAGCCGGGACACCAGGCCGGGATGCCGGGCGGCCAGGACGATGGCCACGGAGCCGCCCATGCTGTGCGCGATCAGCTCCGCGCCCTCGACTCCGTCCTGGGCCAGGGCACCGGCAAGCGCGTCGGCATGCCCTTCCAGCGTGTAGTCGAAGCCGGCCGGCCGGTCACTGATCCCATGCCCCAACAGGTCGATCAACAGCGACCGGCGTCCGGCCAGCCGGGGATCGACCGCGACCTCCGTGAAGTAGGCGGGCGATGTGGCGCCCAGCCCGTGCACATAGACACGCGGCGGCTCCTGCCCCGGCAACTCGACCCAGCGGATGTGATCGCCCTCGGGCGTTACGGCGGCGGCGCGCACGGTCTGCTGCTCTCCTGTCGTTCATCTTGTTCATCTTTGTTCATCCGCGGTCACGAATGAGTGGAGAGACGAGAGTAGCCAGGGGTTGGGATGGAAGGGTCTGGATCCATGGAGTTCTTCTGCTTTCACCGTGACCGGGTCGGCTCCCTGAAACTGCGTGAGGAACTGGGGGAGGCGCACTGGGCCTATATGGACCAGTACGAGGCCGAGTTGATCGCCCGTGGCCCGACCTTCGCCGACGACGGCGAGACTCCCACCGGCAGCGTCCACATCGTCGACCTCCCCGACCCCACCGCCGCCCGCGCCTTCGCCTTCGACGAGCCCAACTACCAGGCCGGGGCGTACCGGGACGTGCTGTTGCGGCGGTGGCGCAACGCCCTGGGCCGCACCATGTGGGACTTCCCCGGCGACCGGACGACCGGCGACCACTACCTGGTCATCGGCCTCGGCCCGGACCCGGCCACCGCCCCTGAGCCGCCGCCTTCCAAGGCCCGGGACGACCTGATCGCTTACGGGCCCCTGCTGTCGGACGACGGTGAGGTGTGGGTGGGTACGGCTGTGCTGGTGCGGGCCTCGGACGCGGAGGCGGCGCGGGGCGTCCTGACGGAAGGGCGGTACGCGGATGTCGAGGTGCGGGCCTGGGAGTTCGGGGGACGGCGATGACGAGAGGCCCCGGACCGGCAGAAGGAGACTAAGGAGACTACGGACTGTCGACCTCTTCGGCCCGGAGCCGTGCGTCGGGTGTCGGGCGTCGGGCGTCAGCCCTGTTCCACGCCCAGTGTCAGCGTGCCGGCGTAACCGGCGGAGGTCGTGCTGCCGAGGGGGGTGAGGGTGAGGAGGCCCGAGGCCGCGCCGCCTTCGTCGTAGATGGAGTCCTGGGCCAGGGTGGTGCGGGGGACCGTGTTGACCGCGTACTGGGCGAGGGCCGCGACCCTGGTGGTGATGGTCTCGCTGAAGAAGAGCTGGCCGGTGTGGAGTTCCTCGCCGCCGGTGAAGGAGCCGTCGGGGGTCAGGGTGACGTCCGTGTGGACCTTGATGTGGATGTGGACGCAGCGGCCTCGGTACCAGCCCGGGTAGACCGAGGTGATCTTCGCGACGCCGCTGGAGTCGGTGAGGACGCCGCCCCGCAGGAACGTGCCGTTGTCCGGCTCGTCGTGGCCGTTGTTGCCCACGAAGCCGGAGTACTCGCCGAGGGCGTCCGAGTGCCAGATCTCGACCAGGGCGTTCTTGAGCGGGACGCAGGTGTCGTCGTCCACGACGGTGAGGGTCAGGTTCAGGGGGATGCCCGTCTTGTCCTCGCTGATGTCCGAGCGGACATACTGTCCGTCGAGGTAGTACGGGCCTTCGGTCATCTGCTTGGTGAGCGTGCAGACGGCTGCGGCGGCGACGGGTTCTGTGCTCGGGGTGGTGGCGGTGGTCGGGGTGTGCTGTGCAGCTGCGCCTACGGCCAGGGCAGCTGCGGTGGCACCTCCTGCCAGCAGTACGGTCCGGCGGCCTACGGGGTTGGGTGTGGGGTCCTTCTGCGTGTCTGTCATGGACACGGCACCGTAAGGAGGCTTGCTGTTGGAGAGCTGTGTGTTCGGTAAAATGACGAGGCGTCAAGTGTGTTGTGAGACACCGGAGTTGTGTGGTGCTGTCGAGGCCGCCCGCTTCCTTGCAGTGTCGTGCTTCCACGGCCTGCATCAAGGGCGCTACGCGTCGCCTTCGGCGATGACCCTTCGGGTCACCCTTGACCCAGCCCGTTCCAGCACGGGAGAGAAGCGAGCGAGCGGCCAGGGAGCAACGGGTGGCCAGGGGCGTCGGCCCCTCAGGCCGACTCCATGGCCATCGGCGACGCGGGGCGCGTCAGCGGAGCGGCGGCACGCCGGGCGGGTTTAGCGGCTACCGGCAGGTGGGGCGCCCCGGCCGGGATCCCGTTGCCGAATGTCGGGCGGTCCGGCCGCTGGGGGCGGCTTGGTGCGGCTTGGTGCGGCGATCGGAGCATTCGGGCAGTCCGTGAGGGGGAGATGCCCAGGTTGGATGCCCCTTGGGAGGTAGCGGGCAGGCCCAAACGCTCCAATCGGCGGTGGCGCCCTCGCGAACTGGGCCGTGGGCGGGGTGGTCGGGTGCGCCGGCGTCCGCTTGTCGTCCCTCACCGCCTACGCCGGGTGAGTCGCCCGAAGGGCATGGCCCACCCGCCTGCGGTCGCTTAGCAACCCGGCGTGCCGCCACTCCGCTGACGCGCCCCGCATCGCCGAGCGGCCATGGAGTCAGCCGTAGGGCCCGACTGCCCTGGCCACCCGCCTTTTCGGGCCGCTCGCTCGCTTCTCTCCCGTGCTGGAGCGGGCTGGGTCAAGGGTGACCCGAAGGGTCATCGCCGAAGGCGACGCGAAGCGCCCTTGATGCAGGCCGTGGAAGCACGACACTGCAAAGAAGCGGGCGGCCCCGACAGTTGTTACTTGGCGGCGTGAGTGAGGAAGGCCGTCCAAGTGGTGGGGGAGAGAGTGAGCTGGGGGCCCTGCTTGTTCTTGGAGTCGCGGATGTGGATGGCCTCGGGGCGGGTCGCTATCTCGAGGCAGTCGCCGTCGCCGTCGCCGCTGCTGCTGTGGCTCGACTTGTGCCAGGTGAGAGCGACTTCTACGCAGTCGCCGGAGCCCCCGCTGCTGTAGCTGCTCTTGAACCAGGCCAGTTCGCTGGTGCTCATAGGTCCCCTCGCATCCGCTGCAACAGGCTCGTGGAGTCCTTGAGAGTGAGAGCCTGTGAGCGCATCCTGGCATACCGCATCTGGAGCATGCTGACCACCTTTCGGTCAGCGATGAACTGCCCGCTTTCCTGCCCTTCGCAGTATGCGAACCACTTGTTCTCCGGGGTCTCCAGCAACTGCATGGGCCCGTCCAGACCCGCGTGTGTGTCCTGCTCCGTTGGCATGATCTGGATCTCCACGTTGCGTAGTTCGCCGATCTCCAGAACGTGGTCGATGAGTTCACGCGTGACCTCCACTCCGCCAGTGCGACGCCGGAAGAGGTGCTCCTCCAGGATGAAGCCAAATGCCGTGTTCGGCCGTTCCCGCAGCAGGCGTTGCCGCTCCGCCCGCGCCACCCACTGTGCCTCGATCTGTTCGTCGCTCAGCGGAGGGAGCTGGTTCGTGAAGAGCGTCCGGGCGTATGCCTCGGTCTGCAGCAGGCCCGGCACCAACCGGCACTCGTACGTGTACAGCGTGATAGCCGTGGCCTCCAACTGAGCCCACCGCCGAAACCAAGCCGCCAACCCCGGCTGCCTCTCCAGGCACCCCGCCGCCTTCCGTAACGCCCCCGTCCTGCCGAACACCTCCTCCGCCCTGGTCACGAATTCCGGATCCGGCATCCGCCTCCCCAGCTCCACCGAAGCCACCGTGTGTTTGGAGAACCTCACCAGCTCTCCGAACTCCTCCCTGCTCAACCCCGCGTGCTCGCGCAAGCCCTGGACCACCGCCCCGAACGTCCGCAGACTGTCCGACGACTCCGGCTCGCTGCCCGTCCCCATCGCGCCATCGACCACTGTCGGTCACCTCCCGGAGCATGGTTACGGGGCGTGATCGGTACTGTCCAGTCCGTCACCGCGTACGCTGCCGCAGCGTACGCGGCGTCGACCTGGAGAACTCCGGCCCTCAGTCGCCACATTGGGCGCATGACAGCAAGGACCACCCCCGCGACGCCCCAACCCCCGGTCACCGTACGTGTGTTCAGTCAGCGCTTCAGTGCCACCCCGCGCGGTGCGCGACTCGCCCGGCGTCTGGCCGCTCACCAGTTGGACGGCTGGGGCATCCCGCACGGCACCGACGCCTCCGAGACCGTCGTTCTGATCGTCGCCGAGCTGGCCGCCAACGCCGTGATACACGGGCGTGTGCCGGGGAGGGACTTCGAGTTGCGGCTCGGTCTCGTCACGGGTGGCGTGCGGATCGAGGTCAGTGACGCGTGTGCGGGTTCCTGCCCGCCCGGGCCGCGAGAGGTGCCTCCCCCGGGCCCTCTCGACGAGCACGGCCGGGGTCTCCTCCTCGTGGACGCGCTCGCCGACCGGTGGGAAGTGCTGCGGCGCGACCCCGGCAAGACGGTTCGCGCCGAGGTCGATCTGCCGGGCGCCCCGTAGGGCGGCGAGACGGTCCTAGCCCGCCGCCCCCATGCCCGCCGCGTTGGGCCAGGCCTGGGTGCCCGGCCAGCCCGTGGCCGGGGCGGGAGAGAGGCCGTTCGTGCCCCTGACCTGCGCGGCGGTCAGTCCGCCCCGGGCGGGAACGCCCGGCGGGGTGGGGCCGGCGGCGGCCGGTGCGGGTGCCGGTGTCGGCATGGGAGCCGGGGCCGGAGCAGGGGCAGGGGTGGGGACGGGGGCCGGAGCAGGGGCCTGGGCCACGGGGGCCAGCGGCTGCTGGAGCGGTGCGGCCATGGGCTGTGGAGCGGGTTGGGGTACCGGCTGCGGCACGGCCTGCGGCATCTGCTGCTGACCCATCTGGCCCATCTGCGGCATCTGGCCCATCTGGCCCATCTGTGCCGCCGCCGGCATCGGCATCCCTCCGCCCGGGCCCGCCGGGGCGGCGGACGCGGTGGCGGGGAGCGGCATGCCGGTGCCGACGGCGGCAGGGGGTGCGGCGGGCCCCGGACCACCGAAACCGGTGGCCTGAGCGGCGAGCCCGCGCATGCCCGACCCGTTGGTCTCACTCACCAGGCGGTCCACGGCCGCCGTACCGGAGCTGTAGCTGGTCCCGTTGCTCAGCTCCGGTACGGCGGCTCCCCTCCTGGACGTCCCGTAGAGCACCTGTTCCAGGCCGGACACCAGGCGACGCACGTCCACCTGGGGGCGCACGACGAGACGCAGGAAGCGGCTGGACGAACCGATCTTGTTGCCGCACTCGCGGACCAGGATCCGGTGCTCGGTGAGCATCCTGTCCCGGACCACGGTGCCCTCGGCGCCCACGGGGAGGCGCACGAAGAGGAAGTTGCCCTGCGAGGGGTAGACCGTCAGCCCGGGCAGGGAGGAGAGCTGGCTGGCCATGTCGAGCCGGTCGCGGCGCACCTGCTGGAGGCTCTGCGCGTACTCGGCGCCGTGCTCCTTGAGCATGAAGACGACGTGCTCGGCGAAGGAGTTGAGGTTCCACTTCGGCAGCATCGAGCGGACGCGGCCCGCGAGCGACGGGTTGGCGACGAGGTAGCCGAAGCGGATGCCGTGCAGGCCGAAGTTCTTGCCGAGGCTGCGCAGCACGATGACGTTGGGCCGCAGCATGGCCTCCTGGACGACGGACGGCTCGGCCTCGGCGTCCGCGAACTCCAGGAACGACTCGTCGATGACGACCAGGTCGAGGTCGGCCATGGCGTCCATGAACTGCACGATGGCGTGCTTGTGGAGGAAGCCGCCGTCGGGGTTGTTGGGGTTGCAGATGACGGCGACCCGCGTGCCCCGGGCGCGGATGAACTCGGCGTACTGCGCGAGGTCGAGGGCGAAGCCGCTGGACTCCTGGAGCGGGAACATGTCGACCCGCTTGCCGGTCTCCATGGGCTGGTCGGTCCAGCGGCCGAAGGTGGGGACGGGGATGGCGAGGGACTCGCGGACGAGGAGGTGGTCGATCCAGGTGATGAGCTCGGTGGAGCCGTTGCCCATGGCCACGCACTGCGGCGGCAGCTGGAGCAGGCTGCACAGTTCGGCCGTGATGGTGTCGGCGCCGCTCGGGTAGTACGTGATGATGTCGCGGAGTCTGGCCCCCATGTCGTCGAACATGGCCGGGGTCGGGAAGTACGGGTTGCAGGGGATACAGAAGTCCACCGGCCCGGCGCCTTCGCCGCCCTCACGTGTCAACGCCGCCATCGACGGGCTGTGAGCCGCGGTGCTGCGGAACAGCGACGTGACGTTGTCGGCCATGGAACCTCCGTATGAGGCGGGTCCGTTGGGGACGGCCGGACCCGACGTTTAAGGGCGGCCCGCGCGGGGGAGCGCGGGCCGCCCTTACATACGGAGACTGTGGTGACACTGTTCAACCGTTGGGAATACGGTCAGAACTTGTGTCCTACCTGTGAAGGCTTGTCAGTGGCGCCACAGGTGTCAGCAGTCGAACGAGTGGATCGTCGTCGTCCGGTACGTCTGCCCGGGCCGCAGCACCGTGGAGGGGAACTTCGGCTTGTTCGGCGAGTCCGGGAAGTGCTGCGTCTCCAGGCAGAGCGCGTCGCCCTGCCGGTAGGTGCGGCCGGACGGGCCGGTCAGCGTGCCGTCGAGGAAGTTGCCGGAGTAGAACTGCAGGCCCGGCTCGTTCGTGGCGATCCTCAGGGTGCGGCCGGAGGCCGGGTCGCGCAGGGTCGCGACATGCTCGGGCCGGGCGGTGCGGCCCTTGTCGAGGACCCAGTTGTGGTCGAAGCCCTTGGCGGTCACCAGCTGGGGGTGCGCGACACGTATGTCCCGGCCGATCGGCTTGGCACGGCCGAAGTCGAAGGGCGTGCCCGCGACCTTGGCCAGCTCGCCCGTGGGGATCAGGCCCGCGTCGGTGGGCGTGTAGCGGGAGGCGGCGATCTGGAGCTCGTGGTCCTCGATCGTGCCGCTGCCCTCGCCGGCGAGGTTCCAGTAGACGTGGCTGGTGAGGTTGACGACGGTGGCCTTGTCGGTGGTGGCCTCGTAGTCGACGCGCCAGTCGCCGTGCCGGGTGAGCGTGTACGTCACCTTCGTCTTGAGCGTGCCGGGGTAGCCCATCTCGCCGTCGACGCTCGTGTAGTACAGGTGCAGACCGACGTCGGAGCCCTTGGTGAACGGCTCGATGTCCCATACGCGCTTGTCGAAGCCCTTGGCCCCGCCGTGCAGGCTCTGCTCGCCGTCGTTGACGGAGAGCTGGTAGTCCTTGCCGTCGAGGGTGAACTTGCCCTTGCCGATGCGGTTGCCGTAGCGGCCGATCAGGGCGCCGAAGTAGGGGCTCTTGGCGACGTAGTCCTCGACGTTGTCGAAGCCCGCGGAGACGTTGGCGTAGCGGCCGCGGCGGTCGGGGATCTCCAGGGACTGGACGATGCCGCCGTAGGAGAGGACCTTCAGGCGGGTGCCGCCGTTCTCCAGGGCCCAGCTGTAGATCTTGGTGCCGTCGGCGAGCTTGCCGAAGAGCGTCTTCACCGGCTTCCTGCCTCCCGTGGCGTGCGCCGTGCCGCCGAGGGTGGTGGCGGCCATGCCCGCCGCCGCTGCTCCGGCGATGACCGTGCGTCTGTTCAGTTCCATGCGTGCGGCTCCCGTATAAGGAGAGGGCCCCGCCTTCCCGGCGGGGCCCCGATCTGACTTACGAACCGACCTTGCGCTTGTTCCACACGTCGAACCCGACCGCCGCCAGCAGGACCAGGCCCTTGATGACCTGCTGCCAGTCGGTGCCGATGCCGACGAGGTTCATACCGTTGTTCAGCACGCCCAGGACCAGGCCGCCGATGATCGCGCCGAGCACGGTGCCGACACCGCCGCTCATCGACGCACCGCCGATGAACGAGGCCGCGATCGCCTCCAGTTCGAAGTTGAGGCCGGCCTTGGGAGAGGCCGCGTTGAAGCGGGCGGCGAAGACCAGACCCGCCAGGGCCGCGAGCATGCCCATGTTCAGGAAGACCAGGAAGGTGACCTTCTTGTCCTTCACACCCGACAGCTTGGCCGCGGGCAGATTGCCGCCGATGGCGTAGATGTGGCGGCCGACGATCGCGTTGCGCATCACGTAGCCGAAACCGACGAGCAGCACACCGAGGATGAGCAGCACGATCGGGGCGCCCTTGTAGCTGGCCAGCAGCATCGTCAGCGTGAGGATGGCGGCGCCGAGCGCGACCAGCTTCAGCAGGAACAGCTTGAAGGGCGGGACGTCCAGGGAGAACTCCTGCTGCCGCCTGCGGTCACGGACCTCCTGGAAGACCACGAAGGCGATCATCGCGAAGCCCAGCAGCAGCGTCAGGTTGTGGTAGTTGGTCTGCGGGCCGACCTCGGGCAGGAACCCGTTGGCGACCTTCTGCAGGCCCTCCGGGAACGGGCCGAGCGTCTGGCCCTCCAGGAAGATCTCGGTCAGACCGCGGAAGATCAGCATGCCCGCCAGGGTCACGATGAACGACGGTATGCCGCCGTACGCGATGAAGAACCCCTGGACGGCGCCCGCGATGGCGCCCACGGCCAGGCACAGCACCACGGCGAGCAGCCACGGTATGTCGTGCTTGACCATGAACACGGCGGCCATCGAGCCGACGAACGCCGTCAGCGAGCCGACCGAGAGGTCGATGTGGCCCGCGATGATGACCAGCATCATGCCGATCGCGAGGATCAGGATGTAGCTGTTCTGCAGCACCAGGTTGGAGACGTTGCGCGGCAGCAGCAGGTCGCCGTCGGTCCACACGGCGAACAGGACCACGATCAGACCGAGGGCGAACAGCATGCCGTACTGCCGCATGTTGCGGCGCATGCCGTCCAGCATCAGCTGCAGCAGTCCGCCCCCCGTGGCCTCCCCTCCCTTGCCGGTCGGCGCCGGGGCCGGCGTCTTGGCGGTCACGTCCGTGCTCATCGGGATACCTCTTTGTCCTTCGTCATCTGCCGCATCAGCGATTCCTGGGAGGCCTCGGCCTTCGAGAACTCACCGGTCAGCCGCCCCGCGGCCATCGTGTAGATGCGGTCGCACATGCCGAGCAGTTCGGGCAGCTCGGAGGAGATGAAGACGACCGCCTTGCCCTGGGCGGCCAGCTGGTCGATGACCGTGTAGATCTCGTACTTGGCGCCGACGTCGATCCCCCGGGTCGGCTCGTCCAGGATCAGCACGTCCGGACCCGAGAAGATCCACTTGCTGAGGACGACCTTCTGCTGGTTGCCGCCGGACAGCTTGCCCACCGGCTCGAAGACGGTCGGCGCCTTGATGTTCATCGACTTGCGGAAGCCCTCGGCGACGTGCCGCTCCTCGTGCTCGTCGACCACACCGCGCTTGGCGACCTTGCCCAGGGCGGACAACGAGATGTTCCGGTTGATGGTGTCGATGAGGTTGAGGCCGTAGTGCTTGCGGTCCTCGGTGACATACGCGATGCCGTGCTTGACCGCCTCGGGGACGGACTTCGTACGGATCTCGGTGCCGTCCTTGAGGACCGTGCCGCCCGCGTACCGGCCGTACGTCCGCCCGAAGACGCTCATCGCCAGTTCGGTGCGGCCGGCTCCCATGAGGCCCGCGATGCCGACGATCTCCCCGCGCCGCACCTGGAGCGACACATCGTCGACGACCTTGCGCTGCTGGTCGATCGGGTGGTGCACGGTCCAGCCGCGGATCTCCAGGGCGGGCGCCACACCCTCCTCGGGCTCGTGCGGCGACCGCTCCGGGAAGCGGTGCTCCAGGTCGCGGCCGACCATGCCGCTGATGATCCGGTCCTCGGTGGTCTCCGCGGCCTTCACATCGAGGGTCTCGATGCTCTGGCCGTCGCGGATGATCGTCACCGAGTCGGCGACCTTGCGGATCTCGTTGAGCTTGTGGGAGATGATGATCGAGGTGATGCCCTGCTTCTTCAACTCCAGGATGAGATCGAGGAGTTTGCCGCTGTCCTCGTCGTTCAGCGCGGCGGTCGGCTCATCCAGGATGAGCAGCTTGACCTTCTTCGACAGGGCCTTCGCGATCTCCACGAGCTGCTGCTTGCCCACGCCGATGTCGGCGACGCGGGTGTCCGGGTGGTCGGAGAGACCGACCCGGCGCAGCAGTTCGGTGCCGTGCCGCAGGGTCTCGGTCCAGCTGATGATCCCGCGGGTGGCGTGCTCGTTGCCGAGGAAGATGTTCTCCGCGAGGGAGAGGTAGGGCACCAGGGCCAGTTCCTGGTGGATGATCACGATGCCGCGTTCTTCGCTGGCCCGGATGTCCTTGAACTGGCAGACCTCTCCCTCGAAGAGGATGTCGCCCTCGTAGGTGCCGTGCGGGTGGACGCCGGAGAGGACCTTCATCAGGGTCGACTTGCCGGCGCCGTTCTCCCCGCAGATGGCGTGGACCTCGCCCTGCCGGACGGTCAGCGTGACGTCCGAGAGCGCCTTGACGCCGGGAAAGGTCTTGACGATCGAGCGCATGTCCAGGACGGGTCCCGCCATGGTCGTGCCTTCCAGTCAGTGGTGAATCGTCGGTCGGTGGCGGGGACTACTTGACGTCGCTCTCCTTGAGGTAGCCGGAGTCGATGAGCTCCTTCTGGTAGTTGCTCTTGTCGACGGCGACCGGCTCCAGCAGGTAGGCGGGGACGACCTTCGAGCCGTTGTCGTAGGTCTTGTCGTCGTTGATCTCGGGCTTCTTGTCGTTCAGCAGCGCGTCGACCATGTTCGAGGACACCTTGGCGAGCCGTCGGAGGTCCTTGAAGACGCTCATCGACTGCTGGCCGGCGATGATCGACTTCACCGAGGCGACCTCGGCGTCCTGGCCGGTGACGACCGGCAGCGGCTTGGCCTTGGAGCCGTAGTCGTCGGACTTCAGCGCCGACAGGATGCCGATGGAGATGCCGTCGTAGGGGGAGAGGACCGCGTCGACGCGCTCGCTCTTGTAGGCCGAGGTCAGGATGTCGTCCATGCGCTTCTGGGCGGTGCCGCCGTCCCAGCGCAGGGTGGTGACCTGGTTGAGCTTGGTCTGCTTGGAGCGGACGACGAGCTGCTTCTTGTCGATGTAGGGCTGCAGGACCTTCATCGCGCCGCCGAAGAAGTAGCGGGTGTTGTTGTCGTCGTTGGAGCCGGCGAACAGCTCGATGTTGAAGGGGCCCTTCTTGGAGCCGTCCTTCAGGCCGAGCTTCTCGACGATGTAGGTGCCCTGGAGCTCGCCGACCTTCTCGTTGTCGAACGAGGCGTAGTAGTCGACGTTCTGCGTGCCGAGGATCAGGCGGTCGTAGGAGATGACCGGGATGTTGGCGTCCTTGGCCTGCTGGAGCACGTTGTTCATCGACTTGTTGTCGATGGCGGCGACGATCAGCGCCTTGACGCCCTGCGTGATCAGGTTCTCGACCTGGGAGACCTGCTGGTCCGGGTCGTCCTCGCCGTAGACCAGCTTGGTCTTGTAGCCCTTGGCCTCCAGCTCCTTGACGACGTTGTTGCCGTCGGCGATCCAGCGCTCGGAGGACTTGGTCGGCATCGCGATGCCGATGGTGCCTCCCTTGGCGTCCCCGTCGCTCTCGTTGCTGCCGCCCTCGCTGTTCTGGCCGCAGGCGGACAGGGTCAGGGCGAGGGACGCGGCTCCGGCTATGGCGGCGAGAGCGGCTCTGCGGTTACGCATATTGATCATCCTTGATCTGTGTGCAGGGCTCGGTCTGGGAGGCGCGAAGTCGCTCCGGGTGGTCGTGCCGGAAAGACCGAGAAGAGATGTGTCGGATTGTGGTCGGCTGTGTCTTCTTTTGTGAAGCCGAGTTTCCGGAACGTTATGCCGAGATTTCGAACCGTTGCAGAGCGCCCGGCAGTCGGGAGCCCAGCGGGGCCATGTCGCCGTCCGCCCCGTGGCGCGCGAGGAGGTCCAGGGCGAGCCGGCCGCGCCGCACGCGTTCCTTGGCGGTGGCCAGCGTCAACTCCCGCATGTGGTGCCCGTAGGGGTAGATCCCGGGCGCCTTCGACAGGCCGAACTTCAGGTACAACGGGGCGCCGCGCCGGATGAGTTCGGCGACCTCGTACATCCGCACGTAGCCGCCGAGGTCGTCGGGGGCCTCGATGTACATGTCCATGGGAGCGCCCGACACCCGGCGGATCTCGGTGAGGTGATCGAGCGTCAGGTCACTGGGCACGTTGACCGAGTCGGCGCCGAGTCTCTCGTACACCGCGTACGCCGCCGGGTTGACGGGCCCGATGAGCGCGCTCACCTTGAGGGTCGTGTCGGCCGGGATGATGCCGGCCGCGCGCGCCCGGTGCAGGGTCCACAGCACGCCCTCGTCGGCGACGAGCAGGCACGTGACGCCCAACTCCGTGGCCCGGACGGCGTCTTCGACGCAACCGGCGACGGCGTCGTGGCCGCGGGCCCTGAGACCCGCCCCTCGCGAGTCGGTCCGGGTCGAGCCGCCGATGTCCCAGGTGCCGCGCGGGCCGGTGAACAGGCAGAGCTCGATGTCGCGTTCGGCCGTCGACTCGACCATCTCGGTGATCTCGGCGTCGGTCAGCATCCAGACGCCGCTGCCCTGGCTGATCCGGTGGATCGGCACGTCCAGCCGCGAGGCCTCCTTCAGCACCACCGCCAGCGCCTCGGGACCCTCGCAGGACGGGATCTCGGTGCGCCAGCGGCCGCCGCCGGGGAAGGAGTGCGGCGAGGCGTCGGCGGGGTCGAGGGCGGGGGCCTTCAGGCCGAGATCGGCGAGCGCCTGCTCACCGGGCCTGCGGGCTGCCGTGGCGGGAGCGTCGGTCACAGGAAAGTCCTTCGGTTCGATATTTCGGACGAGGTTCGCGGCTCTGGGTACGGCAAGGTGCGGTCAGTGGGGTACGCCGGTACGGGAGCCGTCAGGTTGCCCCCGTACCGGCGTACGTCTACGGGCGGAGCAACACCTTGCCCACCTTCGGATCACCGGCCCCCACCAGCTCGATGGCCTGCGAGAACTCGGCGAGCGGCAGCTCGTGCGTCACCAGCGGCAGCGGATCGAGCAGACCGGCGGCGAACACCCGCACCGTGTGCGCCCAGGCGTCCGGCGAAGCACCGAAGACGGTGTGCACCTCCAGCTGCTTCACGACGAGATCGGTCGGGTCGAGACCGTCCGCGCCCGGCGCCGGAATGCCCGTCAGGACCAGCCGGCCGCCCCGTCGGAGCAGGGCGGCGGAGATCCGGGCGGCGTCCGCGGAGCCGGCCGTCTCGATCACCACGTCGATGTCGTCCGGGAGTTCCTGGTCCTTCGTGAGGAAGTCCGTCGCGCCGTACTGCCGCGACAGCGCCTCACGGTCCCGGCGGGTGCCGACGACCAGCAGCTCCGCCGGCGAGTTCGCCTTGAGGAACTGCACGGCGAACATGCCGAGGGTGCCCGTGCCGACCACGGCGACCCGCTCGCCCGGCCGAGCGTTCGCCTTCAGCGCGGCGGCCGCGATACAGGCGGCGGGCTCCAGGAGCGCCGCGGCGGTCAGGTCGCAGCCGTCGGGGAGGGTGTGGAGCAGCCGGGCGGGGAGCGTCAGCGTCGTCGCCATCGCGCCCGGCTGGGTGAAGCCCGTCTCCTCGTAACCGGCCGTGCACAGCGTCGTGTCGCCCGCGTGGCAGCGGTCGCACACCTGGCAGTTGCGGAAGCCCTCGCCTACGACCTTGCGGCCGACGAGCGACTCCGGGACACCCGCGCCCACGGCCTCGACCGTCCCGGACCACTCGTGGCCCGGGGTGAGCGGGTAGCGGACGTAGCCCTCGGGGCGGTTGCCCTGGTAGACCTCGCGGTCGCTGCCGCAGATGCCGGAGGCGTGGACCCGGACCAGGGCCTCGCCGGCCTCGGGCCGCCGGGGCTCGTGCGGGACGAGGCGGTGCGCGCCCGGGGCGTCGATGACGACCGCGGTGCTCGCGGGCGGCCCTTCGGCGCTCGCGGGCGGCCCTTCGGCGCTCGCGGGCAGCCCTTCGGTGCTCACTGGCTGCCCTTGGGCTTGCGCTGCTCCCAGCCCTCCGCCCAGAGGTCGAAACGGGCCTGCTGCTGCGGGAACTCGGCGGCGGCGTCCACGTCCAGCTCGACACCCAGACCGGGGGCGTCGGAGAGGTGGAAGCAGCCGTCCTCCGGGTTCACCTGCGGGGCGCCCTTGACGACCTTCTTGATCTCCGCGTCCGCGAAGTCGTTGAAGTGCTCCAGGATCTTGAAGTTCGGGGAGGTGAAGCCGACCTGGAGGGAGGCGGCGGTCAGCACCGGGCCGCCGACGTTGTGCGGGGCCACCAGCATGTAGTGGGTCTCGGCCGTCGCCGCGAGCTTCCTGGTCTCCCAGATTCCACCGATATGGCCGACGTCCGGCTGGATGATGTCCACGGCCTGGCTCTCGAACAGCTCGCGGAACTCGATCCGGTCGTGGATGCGCTCACCGGTCGCGACGGGCATGTCGACCTTGGCGGCGACCTTCTCCAGCGCCTTGAGGTTCTCCGGCGGGACCGGCTCCTCCAGCCACGCCGGGTTGAACGGGGCCAGCTCCTTGGCCAGGCGTACGGCCGTGGCGGGGGAGAAGCGGCCGTGCATCTCCAGCATCAGCTCGGCCTCGGGGCCGATGGCGTCCCGGACGGCCTCGATGAGGGAGACGGCGTACAGGCTCTGCTGGTGGTCCAGCTCGAAGTGGCCCGTGCCGAAGGGGTCGATCTTGAGGGCGCGGTAGCCGCGCTCCATCACGCCCTGGGCGGCCTTGTGGTACGCCTCGGGGGTCCGCTCCGTGGTGTACCAGCCGTTGGCGTACGCCTTGACCTTGTCGGTGACCTTGCCGCCCAGCAACTGCCAGACGGGGACGCCGAGGGCCTTGCCCTTGATGTCCCAGCACGCCATCTCGATCACGGCGATACCGGACATCACGATCTCGCCCGCGCGGCCGTAGTCGCCGTACTTCATGCGCTTGACGAGGTCCTCGACAGCGAACGGGTCGGAGCCGAGAATGTGGTTGGCCTCGGCCTCCCTCAGATAACCGAGAAGGGCGTCGGTGTGTCCCAGCATCCGGGTCTCGCCGACTCCGGTGATCCCCTCGTCGGTGTGCACCTGGACGTACGTCAGGTTGCGCCACGGCGTCCCGACCACGTGTGTGCTGATTCCGGTGATGCGCACGGCGGTTGTCCCTCGCAGCTTCGTCGGCTCAGTTCTGTCAGTTCGACGTGTTCGAAATTTCGGCACACGTTCGAAATGCTGGCGTGACAGTAAGGACGGGGTGGTGGGAGTGTCAATGGGTCGCGCGCATAACGGTTTCGACAGTTTCGAAACCAGGGGAGAGGCGGGTCCGTGCAGAACCTTCACAGCTGGATCTAGGAACGTGACCTGTGCGGAACTTAACCTTCCCGCGACATGGACTACTGCGACCCGTGCCGACGGCACCTCAACGGCGCGCTGACGTGCCCGGGGTGCGGCACCTCGGCGGATGCGCTGCGCCGGCGTGAGCGTGAGTACGGCGATCAGGACGACTCGGGCGGGGTCGATGCCGACCGCGACGGCGACGTCTACGACGACGAAGAGCCGTTGGGGCGTGCCGCTCGGCGGCGTGGTGACGGCCCGGGCGGGGCGAGCCGGCGGGACCGGAAGGCGGCCGCGCACCGTCGGAGGCGGCGCCGGACCCTGTTCATCGCGGCGGGATTCATCCTGGCGGCGGGCGGGCTGAGCCTCGCCGAGCTGGGCATGGACGCGCCCAAGTCGACGTCGAAGCCGGCGGAAGCGGAGGGGGACCCGGCGGAGGCCGGCGAGACGATCCGCCCCGCGGGCGACAAGGCCGGGTCCGAGGAAGCGCCGAAATCCCCTTCCCCAGGTACATCTGACTCACCGTCGGCTTCCACCTCCCCGAAGCCCGAGAAGTCGAAGCCCCCCGAGCCGACCCGGCCCCCCTCGCCGGAAACGTCCCCGAACCGCCCGACCTCGGCCCCCACGACGCCCCCTCCGCCCCCGACCCGCACCGCGGCCCCGACAACCCCGACGCCGACCCCGGAACCGTCCCCGACAAGAACGTGCAACCGCTTCCTGTGGTGGTGCGCGTAGTCGCCTACGCGGTGGTGGTGGGTCGGGGCCGCGCCGGGGGGTGTCCGTCCTCGGAACGGCGCGATGGGGTGAGAGACCAATTGACTGGCGTTGACGCGCCAACCGCTGCGGGCGGACACCCCCCGACACGTCCCCTTCTCGCCGTACGCGGGTGCGGGCGCGTCCCGGCTGAGCTGCCGCCGGCCGCCGCTACGGGGGCCGCCCCATCCCGCCTAGCTGCGGGCATGCGTGCCGCTAGGGGCGGCACGGGTGGGCGCAGCGGCACCCCGCTACGCCGGGCTGCGGACCCGCCCGGCCCCGGCGCAGACGCCGAGTACCCCGCAAACCCGCCCCGCAGCAACGCCCCGGCCTCAGCGGAAGCGCCGAGCACCGATACGGGTCAGCCCGTCACGCAGCCCCCAGCATCCCCCTGAGC
The DNA here is from genome assembly GCF_018604545.1 of Streptomyces koelreuteriae. Lineage (GTDB taxonomy): Bacteria > Actinomycetota > Actinomycetes > Streptomycetales > Streptomycetaceae > Streptomyces > Streptomyces koelreuteriae. The sequence continues at coordinate 5,914,400 of NZ_CP075896.1, forward strand.
GCATCGCGCAACGCCACCCTCTCCCCCTCGGAAAGCCCCGCCAACGGCTCCCGCGCGAACCGCAGGGACTCCCGCAGGCTCCGGGCCACCGCCCGACCCTCACCCGTCGCCGCCGCCACCTTCACCCTCCGGTCGGCCGGGTCCGGCTGTCGTTCCACCAGCCCCCGCGCCTCCAGCCGGTCCACGATCCCCGTGACATTGGACGGCTCGCACTTCAGCCGCTGCGCGAGCCTCCGCATCGGCAGCGGCTCCAGGCACAGCAGACTCAGCAGCCGCGCCTGCGCCCCGGTCAGGGAGTGGTCCGCCGCCGCCTCCTCGTAGTCCTCGTGGAACCGGGCCACGACCTCCCCGATGAGCTCGACGACCTCGAGGGTCAGTGCGTCGGGATGGGGGGAGTCCGGGGTCGGTGAGGTGGAAACCATGCCGTCGAGGGTACCCGTTTATTTGACAACATGAAATTTCCAGGCGCATGGTTGTTTCAGTTACTGAAACATCCGCATCGAGCCAGTGAGGACAGGCGCATCATGACCGACACCCCCACCCTCCCCGCCGTCAGCCGCGAGTGGCACCTGGCGAGCCGCCCCGTCGGCTGGCCGAAGCCCGAGGACTTCGCCTTCGTCGAGGCGGAGATTCCGCAGCCCGGCGAGGGACAGGTCCTCGTGCGGAACAAGTACCTCTCCGTGGACCCGTACATGCGTGGCCGGATGAGTGACGCGAAGTCCTACGTCGCCCCGTTCGAGCTGGGCAAGGTCATGCAGGGCGGTGCCGTCGGCGAGGTCGTCGCCTCCAACGTCGACGGGCTGGCCGTCGGGGACCACGTACTGCACTTCCTCGGCTGGCGTGAGTACGCGGTCGTCGCCGCCAAGAACGCCGTGAAGGTGGACGCGGACGCCGCGCCGCTGTCGACGTACCTCGGTGTGCTCGGCATGACCGGCCTCACCGCCTACGCGGGCCTGCTGCGCACTGCCTCCTTCAAGGAGGGCGACACCGTCTTCGTGTCCGGCGCCGCCGGTGCCGTGGGCGGCCAGGTCGGGCAGATCGCCAAGCTGAAGGGCGCCTCGCGGGTCATCGGCTCCGCCGGGTCCGACGAGAAGGTGAAGCTCCTCGTCGAGGAGTACGGCTTCGACGCCGCCTTCAACTACAAGGACGGGCCCGTGAGCGAGCAGCTCCGCGCCGCCGCCCCGGACGGGATCGACGTCTACTTCGACAACGTCGGCGGTGACCACCTGGAGGCCGCCATCGGCTCCCTCAACCAGGGCGGCCGGATCGCCGTCTGCGGCATGATCTCCGTCTACAACAACACCGAGCCCGCCCCGGGCCCGCGCAACCTCGCCCGTCTGATCGCGACCCGCGGCCGTATCGAGGGCTTCCTGGTCGGGGACCACTACGACCTTCAGCCCGAGTTCGTGCGCGAGGTCGCCCCCTGGGTCGCCTCCGGTGAGCTGAAGTACCGCGAGACCGTCGTCGAGGGCATCGAGAACAACCTCGAGGCGTTCATGGGCGTGCTGCGCGGCGACAACACCGGGAAGATGATCGTCAAGCTCTGACGCCTTCTGTTGGTTTTCGGTATGCGGTAAGTTTTTTCCGAATCCGCTCGGCCCGGGCGCGAGCCGCGGCGGACGACCGAAGGAACACAACCGCATGCCGATCCAGCAGTCCGACGTCCTGTACACCGCCGTCGCCACCGCCGAGAACGGGCGCGACGGGCGCGTGGCCACCGATGACGGCCGGCTCGACGTCGTCGTCAACCCGCCGCAGGCCATGGGAGGCAGCGGCGCCGGCACCAACCCCGAGCAGCTCTTCGCCGCCGGGTACAGCGCCTGCTTCCAGGGAGCCCTCGGCGTCGTCGCCCGGGAGACGGGCGCCGACCTCACCGGGTCGACCGTCACCGCCAAGGTCGGCCTCGGGAAGAACGGGGACGGGTTCGGGATCATCGTCGAGATCTCGGCCGACCTGCCCAAGGTGGAGCCGGGTGCCGCGCGGGCGCTCGTCGAGAAGGCGCACGAGGTGTGCCCGTACTCGAAGGCGACCCGCGGGAACATCACCGTGACGCTGGTCTGACCTCAGTCGTTGCGTACGCGGAGGCCGCACCCCTGGACGTGGGGTGCGGCCTCCGCCCGTGCCCGGGGTCAGGAGGCGAGCGCCGCCCTGTGGATCGCCCGCGCCAGGCGGTCGTTCTCCGGGGCCGCCCCGCCGGGGAACGCGAACCGGCGGCGCGTGTAGCCGTAGGCGAGGCCGCTCCACGGGTCCGCGAAGGACTGCGAGCCGCTCGCGCCGCTGTGCCCGATCGTCCCCGCGCCGAGGAACGGGTGCCACGTGTCAGCCGTCGTCTGGAAGCCGAGGCCGAACGACTTGTGGGCCCGTGCCACCAGGTCGTGGCCGACGGAGTGGAACTGGCCGAACTCCGCGACCGTGTCCGGCTTCAGCAGCGGCGCCTGCTCGCCCAGACCGCTGATCGCCGCCGCGTACATCCCGGCCAGGCCCCGCGCGGACGCCACCCCGCCCACCGACGCCGGGCCCTTGGCGCGGACCAGCGGCATGTTGGGCAGCGAGGCCAGGTCGGTCGGCTCGCTCGCGTTGCGGTTGAAGGCGATCGAGGCGAGCGTGTGCGGGCCCGTCGGCGTGGCGTCGAGGAGGGCCTGCTGCTCCGGGGTCGGGATCATCGGCTGGGTGCTGCGGAAGCGGGGTTCCTGAGGGGCCGGCAGTCCGAGGTGGAAGTCCAGGCCGTACGGGGTCCGGACGCGCTCCTGGTAGATCTCCTGGAGCGTGCGGCCCGTGGCACGGCGTACCACCTCACCGGCCAGGGCGCCGGCGACCAGCGCGTGATAGCCGAACGCCGTGCCGGGACGCCAGAACGGCCGCTGGTCGGCGAGGCGTTCGGCGAGCTGACGGTCGTCGGCCAGCTCCGCCAGGCTGAAGCCGGTGTCCGTGCCGACCACGCCCGCCCGGTGCGCGAGCAGATCCCGCAGGGTCAGCTCGCCCTTGCCCTCGGCCGCGAACTCCGGCCAGTAGTACGTCACCTTGCGGTCCGGTTCGAGTGTGCCGTCCTGCACGAGGAGAGCCACGACCAGGTAGGCGGCGCCCTTCGTGGACGAGAACACGCCGTAGAGGGCGTCCGCCTCGGTCCCCGCCCACAGGTCCACGACCTTCCGGCCCCGCACGTAGGCGCACAGCTGGCCCTCGTAGTCGGGCCGTTCCCCGGCCACGAACGCGGCGAACTCCTCGCGTACCCCCTCGAAGCCGTCGGCTACGGTGCCGTGGATCTCTTGCGTCATCCGTTCTCCTCATCTGAACCGCTGTGTGCCACTGTGAACAATGCCCTCGCCACCTGCGGGAATTCCCCCTTGGGGTGGTCCCGGAAGAGGGGTTCGGTGCCGAACAGGGCCGTCCTGCCGCCGCTGACCACCGAGGCCTGCCCCGCAGCCGCCGAGGGGCCGCCGGTGCCGTCCCGGAGGGGACGCCAGTGCCCGGAGACGAGCGGATTCCCGGTCGCGTACGACTGCTCCTCGCGCACACCCGGGCCGAGGTCGGTGAACCACAGCGGGGCGTAGACGAAGGTGTGCGCGGGGGCGTCCTGGGTGAGGCGGCCCGAGTTCACCGCGCGTACGACGCCGTTGGCGTCCGGGTTGCCCTCGACCGGCTTGACGGCCAGCAGATCCGCCGCCGCGTTCAGGGCCGCTCCCGTCGCGCCCCGGCCGACCAGGCCGTGACCGTCGAGGAAGGCGTCCAGGGCCTTGCGGGCGGGGGAGGTGAGGGCGGCGTGGTCCAGGCCGGCGGAGACGAACAGCACGTCCGTGCCGGACCAGTCGAAGCCCGCGTTCAGGACGCCCGTCGAGACCGGTGTGACGTCGAAGCCCATCTCCCGCAGGGCGAACAGCTCACCCGGGGTGACGGCGGCGGCGACGCGCAGGCGGTGCAGGGGCGTCTCGCCCTTGAGTCGCGTGGCCGTGAAGGAGACGTCGTGCGCGCGGGCGGCGGTGAGCGCCGCGCGGCGTGCCGACGCCGGGACGATCGCGCTGCCGTCCCGGGCCTGCCGGACCGGGACTCCCTGCCCGAGGAGGGAGTTGAGGGCCGCGATCTCGCGCGGGTCGGTCAGGCGCAGACGCAGGGTGCCGTGCGCGGGCACGTGGGCGACGGGTGCGGCCTCGGTGACCGGGCGCAGGGGCGCGCCCCGCAGGCTGCCCGAGGTCACCCGCTCGACGGTGGCGCCCCACAGCCGGCCCAGGCTCCAGCCGGAGATGTCGTACATCACGGACACCTTGTCGCTGATGTCCCGGCCGTCGGCCAGCAGGACGTTCGCCATGCCGCGCTTGGGCTGGCGCAGGTCGACGACGTACGAACCCTCGGGATACGTCCGTCCGGCGAGGCGGAAGGGGCGGGTGGCGCGGGTGACGCGGACGTCGTTGGCGAGGAGATGGTCGACGAGGCGGGCGGCGGCCGGGGCCGAGCGCTGGGTGCGGGAGTCGCCGGGCGGGATGACGTAGGCGCGCGGGAAGTCGGTGGTGTAGACGTCCTCCGGGCCGATGCCGGGGACGCCGGGGACCGTCCTCGGTGAGACCGGCACCTGCGGGGCGCCGGCCGCGCCGCGGCGGAAGGTCTCGATCTGGTCGGCGACGAGGGTGGCGCGGTGCTCGCGGACGTGGTTCAGGGTCGCGCGGACGGCCGCGCCCGCCACGGCCGTGTTGACCGCAGAGCGGCGGCGCAGCTCCGGGACGAGGAGGGTGTCGTACTCCTCGTTGTTCACCGCCAGCGGGATCTCCACCGTGTGGGCGGCGACCGTGCCGTGGAAGGCCGCGTACTGCGGGGTGAAGATCGGCGGCCAGTCGTCCCAGCCCTCCTCCTGGTCGCGGAACGGGATCTGCGCCGGTTCCACACCGTCCTTCGCGGGCGTGTAGCCGAGGGCGTTGACGGCGGACTCCATGCCGAGGGCGTTGGCGTAGGAGTTCTTCAGGAAGAGGTCGTACTCGTAGTTCTCGCCGTGCGGGGGAGTGGTCGGCTCGATGAGCGTGCCGTTGACGTAACCGTGCAGGTCGAGCAGGACGGCCGGCTGCTTGTCCAGCTCGATCTGCCGCATCACGCGGCTCTCGGGCTGGGAGGCCGTGACGAAGTCGCGGTTCAGGTCGAAGCCGTTCGCGTTGGCGCGGGTGCCGGCGATACGGCCGTCCGGGTTGGCCGTGACGTTGAAGTACAGGCGGCTGTGCGCGAGGAGCTCCCTGGTCGCCGCGTCCTTGGCCGTCGCGAGCCGCTCGATGACCTTCAGGGAGGCGTCCGTGCCCTCCCACTCGTTGCCGTGGATGTTGCTGTTGACGAAGACCGGGGCCTTGTACGCGCGCTTGATCTCACGGGACTTCGCGGCCGTGGCGGGCGCGTTCTCGATCAGTGCGCGCATCCGCTCCTGGGCGCGGGCCTGGCGGGTGGTCTCCGGGGCGGTGACGGTGACCAGGTAGAGCCGGTGGCCGCCGGCCGAGCGGCCGGTCACCTCCACGCTGACGCGGTCGCCGAGGCGTTGCAGGGCGTTCAGCTTCGGGGCGATCGCGTGGTACGGGGTGAGCCCCAGCTTCAGGGACTTGTCGCCGGGGTTCTCCGGGCCGGGGGAGAGGACCTGGCGGCGCGGATAGCCGCGGGTGGCGGTCGCGGGGGCGGGGGAGGTCTCGTCGGCCAGGGCGCGTCCGGCCGCGCTGGCGGGTGCCCGGGCGGCCGCGCGGTCGTCGACGGCGGCGCCCTCCCGGACGACGGGCTTCGGGTCCGCGCCGGCGGCGTGCGGGGCGAGCAGGGGTAAGCCCGCCGTCGCGAGACCGAGGGTGACGATCAGTACAGGTCTCGCAGGAACGGTTCTCGTGGTGCGCACGTGTACCTCCTCCTGGGCTTACTGAGATCGGTACGGCGAGGTGTACCGGTTCGACTCAACGGCAACAAGTGCGCGTCGGTGTCACCGCTGACCCGGATGGCCCCTGCGGAGGGCGTCCGGGCCTGCCCCGATAGGGTTTTCCCATGCGCGATCTCGGGGTGGGCTTCCAGTACCTGCTGAAGGGCCAGCGATGGGTGGCCCGGCACGGCAAGCAATACGGCTTCGGGCTGCTCCCGGGCCTGATCACCCTGGTCCTGTACGCGGCGGCGCTGGTCGCGCTGGCGCTGTGGGGCCAGGACGCCGTCACCTGGGCGACGCCGTTCGCCGACGACTGGTCCAGCCCCTGGCTCGGGCTCTTCCGCGGCTTCCTGACCGCCGTGCTGTTCGCCCTCGCCCTGCTCCTCGCCGTCGTCACCTTCACCGCGGTGACGCTGCTGATCGGGCAGCCCTTCTACGAGAGCCTCTCCGAGAAGGTCGACCGGGACGTGTCCCCCGACGGCCACGCCCCCGAGTCGGACCTGCCGCTCTGGCGCGAACTGTGGATCTCCGGCCGCGACAGCCTGCGCATCGTGGTGCGGGCCGCCCTGTGGGGTGTGCTGCTCTTCGCCTGCGGTTTCATCCCGGTGATCGGCCAGACGGCCGTACCGGTGCTCGGGTTCTTCGTCACCGGGTTCTTCCTGACCGAGGAGCTGACCGCCGTCGCCCTCCAGCGCCGGGGCGTCGACCTGCGCACCCGCCTGGGCCTGCTCCGCTCCCGCAAGACCCTGGTCTGGGGCTTCGGCACGCCGCTGGCCGCGGCCTTCCTGGTGCCGGTCGTCGCGGTGTTCCTGATGCCGGGCGCGGTCGCGGGAGCCACCCTCATGGCTCGGGAACTGCTCGGTGAGGACATTCAGGAGGGTGGCTCCGCCGTGGAGGGCGACGGGGACGTCAGCTCTCTTCCGCAGCCGCCTTCAGGATGGCCCGCACCTGGGCGATGATGTCCAGCCGGTTCCGCACGAACTCCGGGTCGGTGACCTCGGTGGTGTTCCCGGCGCCGAACTGGAGCACGGGCGTGTGCACATGCCCGCCCGGCAGCCGGTCGTGCAGCCCGAGCCGGTCCCGCAGCAGCGTCGCCCGGTAGGCGATCTCGTTGGAGAGGTAGTCCCCGCCGCCGCCCTGCCGTGCGGTCGAGCCGGGGGTCGGCCCGTCGGGGCGTACGACGGGCTGGGTGCCGCCCGCCGGGATCTCGGTGACGCTCGTGTTGTCGTACACGGGGAAGCGGCCGGTGTTCGCGTCGACGATCGCCCGGTAGGGCAGCGTGGTCGTCGTCCACTGCGGCTGTGAGGCCGGGTCGGTCACGGGGACGGTCTCGGTACGGCCGATGGTGTCGTTGTCCCCGAAGCCGCCCCGCCAGGCCCCGTTGGTCCGCTCGATGTCGAACTTCCCGACCCGGCCCTGGCTCACGGTCGTGAACAGGTCGACCTTCGGCAGATACGGCCGCAGCGTCCGCTCCACCGTCCCCTCCGTGAAGTCCTGCCAGCGCACCGGGAACACGGCCGTCTCGATCCGGGCCGGGCCGTCCGCCGTCTCGATGACCGTGCCGTCGAGGGCGAGCGCGGTGGCGCCGGACGGGTTGGAGATACGGATGTCCCGGTCCAGGGTGAACGGGTCGAAGCCGGTGAGCAGGATCCGCTTCAGGCCCTTGCCGTGCGGATACCGGATGGCGTTCTGGCCGCGTGAGGTGCGCTCCAGCTCGTCCAGCAGCGCGGCCCGCTGTCCGTCCGTCAGCCCGAACTCCGGCTCCCAGGTCCGCACTTCACGCGTCATGCCGAGGCGGGCCCAGTACAGCGGCCGGTCGTCGTCCCGGCTCAGATCACCGACCGCCGGTCCACGCCCCTGCGCCCGGTCCACCGCACGCCGCCAGAGCTGCGCGCCCTCGGCCGCGACGGCCCGGCGGGCCTCCCCGTAGGACCGGGCCCCGTCCAGCGCCCGGACCAGCCGCGGGGCCACGGTGTCGAACCCGGAGCGGCGCAGGATCTCCTGCGGGACCGCCTTGCCGAGCCGCTGCTCCTCGACGGTGGGAGCGGGGGCCGTCTCGGCGGCGCTCGCGGTGGTGGGGGTGGTGAGACCGGTCAACAGGGCGAGACCGAGGACGCCGAGGCGAACGCGTATGGAATTCAAGGAGGTTCAGGCCTTCCGTCACGGTGGGGGTACTGCGGTGGCGTGGTGCCGGACGGCCGCAGTATCGCGTGACGGGAGTGATCTACGCCATGGGTGCTCAGTCGGTGCTCTCGTTTGCCTTGGGCTCAACTATTGGTCGCCGTCCCGAGTCCTTCGCATTCTGCCGAGGCAGGATGAGGACGTACTCGACTGCAACGAGGAGGCCGGCGTGGCGGATACAGCACAGGCGATGCAGGACGCGGCCCGCGAGGCCGCCGTCGAGGCGGCTCTCGGCAAGCTCGATCTGGACGCCAAGGCACGGCTGCTGGCCGGGCGGGACATGTGGAGCCTGCCCGCGCTGCCGGAGGTGGGGCTGGGCTCGCTGGTGATGTCCGACGGCCCGATCGGCGTCCGCGGGGTGCAGTGGAGCGCCGACGATCCCTCCGTCGCGCTGCCCTCACCGACCGCCCTCGCCGCCACCTGGGACCCCGGACTCGCGTACCGGGCAGGGGTGCTGCTGGCGCAGGAGGCCCGCCGCAAGGGCGTCCATGTCCTGCTCGCCCCCACGGTCAATCTGCACCGCTCCCCGCTCGGCGGCCGTCACTTCGAGGCCTACAGCGAGGACCCGTACCTCACGGGCCGGATCGGCACGGAGTACGTCCGGGGCGTCCAGTCCGGCGGCGTCGGCACCACCGTCAAGCACTTCGTCGCCAACGACGCCGAGACCGACCGCCTCACGGTGAACAACCTGGTGAGCGAACGCGCCCTGCGCGAGCTGTACCTCGCCCCCTTCGAGGCGATCGTCGAGAACGCCCACCCCTGGGGCATCATGACCGCCTACAACTCCGTCAACGGCACGACGATGACCGAGCACCACCACCTGGTCAACGAGGTCCTGCGCGGCGAGTGGGGCTTCGACGGGATCAACGTCTCCGACTGGACCGCCGCCCGCTCCACCAGCGGCGCCCTCGCCGGCGGCCTGGACATCGCGATGCCCGGCCCGCGGACCGTCTACGGCGAGGCCCTCGCGCAGGCGGTCCGGGACGGCGAGGCGGACGAGGCCCAGGTCGACGAGGCCGTCCGCCGCGTCCTGCGCCTGGCCGCCCGGGTCGGCATCCTGGACGGCGTCGAACCGGTCGTCACCGCACCGCCCGCGCCCGTCGACGGCGAGGCGCTCGCCCGCGAGATCGCCCGCCGCTCCTTCGTCCTCGTCCGCAACGAGCGTGGCGCGCTGCCGCTGAGGCCCGGCAGCGTCGCGCTGATCGGAGCCGCCGCCCGCGACGCCCGCGTCCTCGGCGGCGGCTCCGCCACGGTCTTCCCCGCCCGGACCGTCTCCCCGCTCGACGGCCTCACCGCCGCCCTCCCCGACGGCGGCCTCACCTACTCCCTCGGCGCCGACCCGAACACCGAACTCCCCGTCGCCGACCCGGGCTTCGCACTGCGCGCCGTCTGCCGCGACAGCGACGGCACCGTCCTCGGCACCCGCTCGGCCCCCAGCGGCCACATCCAGTGGATGGGCGACGACCTGCCCGACGGCGTCACCCACGACACCCTGCACAGCGTCGAACTGACCGGCACCCTCACCCCGCGCGAAACCGGCACCCACACCCTCGGCTTCAAGGGGCTCGGCCCCTTCAGGCTGACCGTCGCGGGCACCACGTACTTCGACGACGTCCAGCGCCCCGCCGAGGACGGCGACCCCTTCGCCGCCTTCTTCGGCGCCCCGGTGCCCCACGCCCGCGTCGAACTCACCGCGGGCGAACCGGTCGAGGTCTCCCTCACCTACACCGTCCCGCCGCCCGACGGGCACCCCATGCGGGTCATCGGCTTCACCCTCGCCCACCAGGACCCGCAGCGCGACCCCGACGAGCTGATCGCCGAGGCCGCCGCTGCCGCCCGCGCCGCCGACACGGCCGTCGTCGTGGTCGCCACCACCGACCGCGTCGAGTCCGAGGGCTTCGACCGCACCGACCTGCGTCTGCCCGGCCGCCAGGACGACCTGGTCCGCGCCGTCGCCGCCGCCAACCCGAACACCGTCGTGGTCGTCAACTCCGGCTCCCCGGTGGAACTGCCGTGGCGCGACGACGTCGCCGCCGTGCTCCTGAGCTGGTTCCCCGGCCAGGAGGGCGGCGCGGCCCTCGCCGACGTCCTCACCGGCGCCCACGAGCCCGGCGGCCGCCTGCCCACCACCTGGGGCTCCCTGACCGACGCCCCGGTCACCCAGGTCGTGCCGGAGGACGGCGAACTCCCCTACGAGGAGGGCGTCTTCATCGGCTACCGCGCCTGGGAGCAGCAGGGCCGCACCCCCGCCTACCCCTTCGGCCACGGCCTCGGCTACACCGACTGGACCTACGAGTCGGTCGAGGTCGCCGGGAGCGCCGAAGGGACCACCGCGACGGTCCGCCTCCGCAACACCGGCGACCGCCCCGGCCGCGAGACCGTCCAGCTCTACCTCGCCCCGAGCGAGCCCGGCCCCACCCGCCCGGCACGCACGCTGGCCGGCTTCGCGAGCGTCGAGGCCGCACCCGGCGAGACCGTCGAGGCGACGGTCGTACTGCCGCGCCGCGCCTTCGAGACCTGGGACGAGACGAACGCCTCGTGGTCGTTTGTGAAGGGTTCGTACGAGATCCAGGTGGCGCGCTCGATCACCGACCGCAGGATCACGGCGACGATTAACGTCTGACCGGGACGCGTTCCCCACTGAGCAGCCCCGGTCCGGGACCTGACCCCTGGACCGGGGCTCGTGAGTTCTTGTCCGAGCCCCTGATTCAGCGCGTGCCGAACCCGTACACCGTCTCCGAGCGGAACACCTCGCCCGGCCGCAGCACCGTCGTCGGGAAGTCCGGCCGGTTCGGGGAGTCGGGGAAGTGCTGGGTCTCCAGCGCGATGCCGTCGCCGGGCGCGAAGGGCTCGCCCAGGTGGTCGGCGGTGTACAGCTGGAGTCCGGGCTCGGTCGTCGCCACCGTCAGCACCCGCCCCGACGCCGGGTCGTGCAGCTCGGCGACCTCCACCGGGACGTCCGCCACGCCCTTGTCGAGCACGAAGTTGTGGTCGTAGCCGGAGCCGACCTTGCGGGCCTCGCGGAAGTCGAAGCGCGTGCCGGTCACATCCTCCAGGTCGCCGGTCGGGATCAGATCCGCGTCGACCGGCGTGTACCGGGAGGCGGCCAGCCGCAGTTCATGGCCGCCCGCGTCACCGGAACCGCCCAGGTTGAAGTAGCTGTGGTTCGTCAGGTTCACCACGGTCGGCGCGTCCGTCACCGCCTCGTAGGCGATCCGCAGCGCGCCGCTCTCCAGCAGCGTGTACGTCGCCGAGACCTCCAGCAGCCCGGGGAACCCCTCCTCGCCGTGCGGACTGACCCGGGTGAGCCGCACCCCGTGCTCGACCGGGGCCGCGTCCCACACCCGCTGGTCGAAGCCGTACACCCCACCGTGCAGCGAGTTCGGCGCGTTGTTCGGTTCCAGAGCGTACGTACACCCGTCCAGCGGGAAACGGCCGCCGGCGATCCGGTTGGCGTACCGCCCGACCAAAGCCCCCAGGTAGGGCCCGGGGTGGGCGAGATAGCCCTTGAGGTCCGGGAACCCCAGCACCACATTCCCGGCCCGGCCCGCCCGGTCCGGCACCTCGACGGACTGCACGATCCCGCCGTACGACAGCACCCGCACCCGTACGCCCGCCCGCTCCAGGGTCCAGCGGTGCACCGGCGTGCCGTCGGAAAGTGTGCCGAAGAGTTCGTTCATGTGCGGAACTCTAAGTCAGCGGCCCTTCGCTGTGACGGTGCGGTACGCGATCTCCGCCAACCGGGCCTGTCCGTTCACGCTGGGGTGGAAGTAGTCCCAGCGGCTCAACTGAGCCGTGCCGAAGCGGTAGTCGTGCACCGCGCCCCCGTCGTACCGGCACCGCTCGTCCTCCGCGCAGACCTCCCTCAGGACCTTGTTGTAGTCCTCCACCCGCTTCTGCACCGTGTCCCGCCGCAGGGTCGCCGCCGAGTCCAGGGCGTCCGCGTCGCCCAGCATCGACGGGCAGATGCCGAGCTGCCACACCTGCTTGCCCAACGGGCTGTTGCGGCCCTGCGACCACAGCCGCTTCAGGTTCGGCACGCTCGCCACGAACACCTGGGCCTTGGGCAGGGCTTCGCGCAGGGTGCGCAGCGCGTCCTCGAAGTCGCTGCGGAAGGCGGAGATCGGGGTCATCGCCGCCGCGGAGGACCGGCAGGCGTCGTTCGCCCCGGCCATCACCGTCACCAGCTGCGGTTTCCGCCGCACCGCCTGGGTCATCTGCCCGGGCAGATCGGCCATCCGGGCCCCGGTCACCGCGTGGTTCCAGCTCCGCTCGGCGGCCTTGCCCTTCCCCAGCAGCCGGACGGCGAGCGAGTCCACCTCGGGGCTGACGCCGGTCGCCCAGGACGCCTCCGGGCAGTCCTGCAGCACATCACAGGCGTCGAAACCGCGCGTGATGGAGTCACCGACGGCGGCGATAGAGCTGGGGCTGCTGTCCCACAGCGGAGTGGGCTTGGGCGACGGCTCGGCACTGGCCGACGGGGCGGGGGAATTGCCCCCCACGGCGTCACATCCCGTGACTCCCAGGGCAGTCGCCACGGCCACGGCGGCAACGATCCGTGAGCGGTGGCTTCGCTTCCGCATGCCTGTTCCATCCCCTCGCCGCGCCATGGCTGTCTCCCCACCCATTAACAACGCACGAGGGTTCCCGACCGATCAGGTGCAACGGCTCACACCCGTACAAGCGTCCCCCTGGGTGAATGGTGGGCGTTTCCCGGCACCTGGACCGACCGTACGTCACACTCCTTGCGCCACCGCACGGTAGCCTCGCCATCAACGTGACCCGCCCGGTCACAGCCGTTCCGCCCGTTCAAAGATGGTCCGCTCTGCCCGGAGGTTCCGGTGACGACACGTGGGGTTCTGTACATGCACTCCGCGCCGCGCGCGCTGTGCCCGCACGTCGAGTGGGCCATCGCCGGGGTGCTCGGCACACGCGTCAGCCTGGACTGGATCCGCCAGCCCGCCGCGCCGGGCACCTGGCGCTCGGAGTTCTCCTGGCAGGGCCAGCCGGGCACGGCGTCGAAACTCGCGTCGGCCCTGCGGGGCTGGCAACTGCTGCGCTTCGAGGTGACGTCCGAACCCTGCCCCACCGCCGAGGGCGAGCGCTACAGCTGCACCCCCGACCTGGGCATCTTCCACGCCGTCACCGGCATCCACGGCGACATCCTCATCCCCGAGGACCGCCTCAGAGCAGCCCTGCAACGCTCCCAGCGCGGCGAGACCGACCTGGAAGCCGAACTCAACAAACTCCTCGGCAAGCCCTGGGACGACGAACTGGAACCCTTCCGCTACGCAGGAGAAGGCGCCCCGGTCCGCTGGCTCCACCAGGTGGTGTGAGTAGTTAGGGGCGCGGGGAACTGCGCGAACAACCCCCACCACGCCGCACCCGCCCCACAACGGAACACAAAACGGCGAATGGCCCGAACCCCCACCAGGGAGTTCGGGCCATTCAACACTCAGCGATCAAACCGTCCGAAACGCCAGCACCACATTGTGCCCACCGAACCCGAACGAGTCGTTCAACGCGGCGATCCGCCCATCGACCGGCAGCTTCCGAGCCTCACCCCGGACGATGTCGGCATTCGCCTCCGCCTCCGGGTCCAGGTTCTCGACATTGATGGTCGGCGGAGCCACCCGGTGATACAGCGCGAGCACCGTGGCCACCGTCTCGACACCACCGGCGCCACCGAGCAGATGCCCGGTCATCGACTTCGTCGCGGACACCGCGAAGTGGTCGGCGTCGTCACCGAACACCTTCCGCAGCGCCTTCAACTCGGCGATGTCACCGGCCGGCGTCGACGTGGCATGCGCGTTGACGTGCACGATCTCCGCCGGGTCCAGCTCGTTGCGCTCCAGCAGGTGCTGCAGCGCCTGCGAGATGCCACGCCCCTCCGGCTCCGGCTGCACGATGTCGTGGCTGTCGGCCGAGATGCCCTGGCCGACCGCCTCGGCGTACACCCGGGCCCCGCGCTTCGCGGCGTGCTCGGCGGACTCCAGGACGACGACACCGGCGCCCTCACCGAGGACGAAGCCGTCACGGGCCACGTCGTAGGGACGCGACGCGCCCTGCGGGTCGTCGTTGTTCTTGGACATCGCCATCATGTTGCCGAACGCGGCGATCGGCAGCGGATGGATCGCCGCCTCCGTGCCACCCGCGACGACGACGTCGGCGCGGCCCGTGCGGATCATCTCGATGGCGTAGCCGATGGCCTCGGCGCCCGAGGCGCAGGCGGACACCGGCGTGTGCACGCCGGCCCGCGCGCCCACGGCCAACCCCACGTTGGCCGAGGGGCTGTTGGGCATCAGCATGGGAACGGTGTGCGGGGAGACGCGGCGAACGCCCTTCTCCTTCAGCACGTCGTACTGGTCGAGCAGAGTCGTCACGCCGCCGATGCCGGAGGCGATGACCGCGCCGAGCCGGTCGGGGTCGACGTTCGGGTCCTCGTCGGCGCTCGCTTCGAAACCGGCGTCGGCCCAGGCCTCCTTGGCCGCGATCAGCGCGAACTGCGCCGAGCGGTCCAGACGGCGGGCCTGCGGCCGGGGGATGACCTCGGTCGGCTCCACGGCGACCGGGGCCGCGATACGGACCGCCTGCTCGGCGGCCCACTCCTGCTCCAGGGGCTTGACGCCGGACTTGCCGGCGATCAGGCCCTCCCAGGTAGAGGCTGCGTCGCCACCCAGCGGTGTGGTTGCGCCGATACCGGTGACGACCACGGTGCGATTGGTCGGGCTCACGGGAATTCTTTCTCCAACGGATACGAGGATTAAGCGGCGCCACCGCCGGGTGGCGGGGCAGTCGGCCCAGGGGCTGGTCGGTCGATCAGCCCTGGTGCTTGAGGATGTAGTCGGTCGCGTCGCCGACGGTCTTGAGGTTCTTGACGTCCTCGTCCGGGATCTTGACGTCGAAGCGCTCTTCGGCGGCGACGACGACCTCGACCATGGACAGCGAGTCGACGTCCAGGTCGTCGGTGAAGGACTTGTCCAGCTGGACGTCCTCAACCGGGATGCCGGCGATCTCGTTCACGATCTCGGCGAGACCGGCGACGATCTCTTCCTGAGTGGCGGCCATGTTGGCGCTCCTTCGTAGATATCCAGAGGGTGTGGCAGGTGTTTCCTCCCGTGCCGGACCGCATGATCCGGCACGGAGTGCCTAGGGGAGGGTAACGACAGTCGCGGCGTAGACGAGACCCGCCCCGAAGCCGATGACGAGCGCGGTGTCGCCGCTCTTCGCCTCGCCGGTCGCCAGGAGCCGCTCCATCGCGAGCGGGATCGAGGCGGCCGAGGTGTTGCCGGTGGTGCGTACGTCACGGGCGACCGTGACGGACTCCGGCAGCTTGAGTGTCTTCACCATCGAGTCGATGATCCGCTCGTTGGCCTGGTGCGGAATGAAGACGTCCAGGTCGTCCGCGGAGATGCCGGCGGCGTCCAGCGCCTCCTTGGCGACCTTCGCCATCTCGAACACGGCCCAGCGGAACACCGCCTGGCCCTCCTGCGTGATGGCGGGGAACTTGGCGACCTCGCCGGAACGGTAGTCCGTCCACGGCACGGTCTGCTTGATCGTCTCGGACTTGTCGCCCTCGGAGCCCCAGACCGTGGGGCCGATGGCGGGCTCCTGGGCCGGGCCCACGACGACCGCGCCGGCGCCGTCGCCGAACAGGAAGGCCGTCGCGCGGTCCTCCAGGTCGGTGAGGTCGCTCAGGCGCTCCACGCCGATGACGAGGACGTACTCGGCGGAGCCCTCGACGATCATGCCCTTGGCGAGGGTGAGGCCGTAGCCGAAGCCCGCGCAGCCGGCCGAGATGTCGAAGGCGGCGGCCTTGTTGGTGCCGAGCTTGTCGGCGATCTCGGTGGCGACGGCCGGGGTCTGCTTGAAGTGCGAGACGGTCGAGACGATCACGCCGCCGATCTGCTCGGCGGTGATCCCGGCGTCGGCGATCGCCTTGCCGGAGGCCTCGACCGACATCGCGGCGACGGTCTCCTCGTCGTTCGCCCAGTGCCGGGTCTCGATGCCGGAGCGCGAGCGGATCCACTCGTCGGACGAGTCGATCGTCTCGAGGATCACCTCGTTCGGCACGACCCGGGTCGGGCGGTACCCGCCGACGCCGAGGATGCGCGCGTACGGGGCGCCCTTGCTGGGCTTGATCTTCGCCATGCGGACGGCTCCTTGGGGGCGGCGGTCAGGCGTGCTCTGCGATGAGCTCGCGAGCCGCGTCGAGGTCGGCGGGGGACTTCAGGGCCAGCGTCTTCACACCGGGCAGAGCACGCTTGGCGAGACCGGTGAGGGTACCGCCCGGGCACACCTCGATCAGGGCCGTGACGCCGAGCTCCTTGAAGGTCTCCATGCACAGGTCCCAGCGGACCGGGTTGGCGACCTGACCGACCAGACGGTCCAGCACCTCGGTGCCGGCGGCGACGGACCGCCCGTCCTTGTTCGAGACATAGCTCACCTGCGGGTCACCGGGCGTCAGGGCCTCGGCGGCCTTCGCCAGCGTGTCGACCGCGGGAGCCATGTGGTGGGTGTGGAAGGCGCCGGCGACCTTCAGCGCGACGACCTTGCGCACGCCCTCGGGCTTGTCCGCCTCCAGCGCGGCGAGCTGCTCCTTCGTACCGGCCGCGACGATCTGGCCCGCGCCGTTGATGTTCGCCGGGGTCAGGCCCAGCTTCTCCAGGTGCGGAACCGTCACTTCGGGGTCGCCGCCCAGCAGGGCCGCCATGCCGGTCTCCGTGACGGCGGCGGCCTCGGCCATGGCGAGTCCACGGGTGCGGACGAGGCGGACGGCCTCCTCGTGCGGGAGCACACCGGCGAGCGAGGCGGCGGTGAACTCACCGACGCTGTGGCCGGCGATGGCGCCGACCTTGCGCGGCAGCTCCGCCGGGTCGTCGAACAGCGTGTACGCGGACGCCAGTCCGGCCGCGACCAGCAGCGGCTGCGCCACCGCGGTGTCGCGGATCTCCTCCGCGTCGGCCTCGGTGCCGTAACGGATCAGGTCGAGGCCCACGGCGTCGGACCATGCCTCGAGGGCACCGCGGACACCGGGGAAGTCGAGCCATGCTGACAGGAAGCCGGGCGTCTGGGCGCCCTGGCCGGGAGCGACGAGTACGAGCACTCTCACACTCTCTCTTGGGGACGGGCACGGCCGCCCGTGGGGACAGGGACGAAGAACACGAGGGGGTTTTGTCGGGCTCCGACAAAACCTTAGGGCTGGAGATCTCCATCGACCAGACGCCCCAGGATCAGAGCGATCCGCAGCGTGAAGGCAGAGCGTACATCGGAGGGTGACCAACCGGTGACGTCAGTCACACGTCGAAGCCGGTAGCGGACGGTGTTGGGATGGACGAACAGCATCCGGGCGGCGCCCTCGAGACTGCTCGCCTGTTCGAGATAGACACTGAGGGTCTCCAGGAGCGCGGCCCCGGCCTCCTCCAGTGGTCTGTAGATCTCCTCCACCAGTTGCTCACGGGCCGAGGGGTCACCGGCGATCGCGCGCTCCGGGAGCAGGTCGTCCGCCAGGACCGGGCGCGGGGCGTCCTGCCAGGCGGAACCCGCCTTCAGCCCCGCCGCGGCGGCCTGCGCGGACCGGGTCGCGGCCAGCAGGTCCGGCACCACCGGGCCCGCCACGACCGGGCCGGCCGCGTACGGGCCGATCAGCGACTTGGCGACGGCCAGCGGGTTGTCGCTGCCGCCCGCGATGACGACGAGGCGGTCCCCGAGCACACCGGTCAGCACCTGGAGCTTGGCGTGCCGGGCGGCCCGCCGGATGGCCTCCACGGTCAGTTCGGAGTCGCCGTCGGGGGCGGTGCCGAGCACCACGCACACGTGTTCGGGTGAGTTCCAGCCGAGGGCGGCGGCGCGGGACACGGCGCCCTCGTCGGCCTCGCCGCTGAGCACGGCGTTCACGACCAGGGACTCCAGCCGGGCGTCCCAGGCACCGCGTGCCTCGGCGGCCTGCGCGTACACCTGGGCGGTCGCGAAGGCGATCTCCCGGGCGTAGACGAGCAGTGCCTCGCGCAGCACGCTCTCGTCGCCGGGGGCCGCGACCTCGTCGATCGCGCTCTCCATGACCTCGATGGTGGTGCGCACCATCTCCACGGTCTGGCGCAGCGTGATCGCCCGGGTCAGCTCGCGCGGCGCGGTTCCGAACACATCGGTGGAGATGGCCTGCGGGGCGTCCGGCTGCCGGAACCACTCGGTGAAGGCGGCGATACCCGCCTGCGCGACCAGACCGATCCAGGAACGGTTCTCCGGTGGCATGGCCCGGTACCAGGGCAGCGTCTCGTCCATCCGCGCGATGGCCTGCGCGGCGAGCGATCCGGACGACTCCACCAGCCGCTTCAGCGTCGCGGCATGCGCGTGGGTGTCGTGTGGGGCGGCTGCGTTCTTACTGGTTTCGGGTTCGGGCACGGGACAAGACTGCCTTATCCGGACGGGAAGGTGCGTCGGCGGGTCTACGGTGGTCTCCGTGATGGACGTACGGCGCGCTCACGAGCGCTACCCCGGTGGGGAACCCGCCGCGGGGATCGAGACCTGGCACGCCTTCTCCTTCGGGCCGCACTACGACCCGGACAACCTCCGCTTCGGCGCGGTGATCGCCTGCAACGAGGAGCGGCTGGCGCCGGGGGCCGGCTTCGACGAGCATCCGCACAGCCACACCGAGATCGTCACCTGGGTCGTGGAGGGCGAGCTGACGCACCGGGACTCCACCGGCCACGAGTCGGTGGTGCGCCACGGCGACGTGCAGCGGCTCAGCTCGGCGGGTGGGGTACGTCACGTGGAGCGCAACGACGGCCCCGGCCCCCTCACCTTCGTCCAGATGTGGCTGGCCCCGCTCCGCCCCGGCGGCGACCCCTCCTACGAGGTCGTCCACGGCATCGCCGACTCGACGCCCTACGCCGTCCCGGAGGCCGGAGCCATGCTGCACGTGCGGCGCCTCGCGGCGGGGGAGCGGACGGCGGTGCCGGACGGGGCGCACGCGTACGTACATGTCGTACGGGGTGACGTACGCCTCGACGGCGAGGAACTGGCCGCGGGCGACGCGGCCCGCATCACCGACGCCAAGTCACTGGAGGCCGAGGGCGTGACCGACGCCGAGTTGCTGATCTGGGAGATGTCCTAGGCCCTAGAGCTCCGCGAGCACGGCGTCCGTGAACGCCGGCCACGCCTCCACCGCCCACGGCCCGAACGCCCGGTCCGTCAGCGCCACGCACGCGGCACGCGCGTCGGGGTCGATCCACAGGAACGTACCGGACTGCCCGAAATGCCCGAACGTGCGCGGCGAGGACGAGGCCCCCGTCCAGTGCGGCGACTTGGAGTCGCGGATCTCGAAGCCCAGCCCCCAGTCGTTGGGGTTCTGGTGGCCGTACCCCGGCAGGACGCCCTTCGTGCCCGGGTAGGTCACGGTCATCGCCTCGGCGACCGTACGGGGATCCAGCAGCCGCGGCGCCTGCACCTCGGCCGCGAACCGCAGCAGATCCTCGACCGTGGACACCCCGTCCTTGGCCGGGGAGCCCTCCAGGACCGTCGAGGCCATCCCCAGCGGCTCCAGCACGGCCTGCCGCAGATACTCCCCGAAGGGAATGTCGGTCGCCTTCGCGAGATGGTCGCCCAACTGCTCGAAACCGGCGTTCGAGTACAGCCGCCGCTCCCCGGGCGGCGCCATGACCTTGTGCTCGTCGAAGGCGAGACCCGAGGTGTGCGCGAGCAGATGCCGCACCGTCGACCCGGCGGGACCGGCGGGCTCGTCGAGCTCGACGGCCCCCTCCTCGTACGCCACGAGCACCGCGTACGCGGCCAGCGGCTTGGTCACCGAGGCGAGCGGGAACCGCTGCCCGGCCGGACCGTGGGTGCCGACGACGGTGCCGTCCGCCCGGACGACACCCGCCGCGGCGGTGGGAACCGGCCAGTTCTCGATCAACGCGAGGCTCTTGAGCGACATGCGTTCGACCCTATGCGCTCAGAGCGTCAGCTCCAGCAAGGGGTCGGGCTTGGGCCGGAAGCCCAGGGAGACGTAGAGCGGCTCGGCCTCGGGGGAGGCGGTGAGCTGGACGCGCCGGGCGCCGCGCGTACGGAACCACTCCAGCAGGGTCTGCATGCACGCCCGCGCGTACCCGCGCCGCCGGGCGTCCGTGTCGGTGGCGACGCTGAACACGAAACCCACCTTGCCCTGCGGGTCGCCCGACTTCCCGATGCGGTAGTCGATGGTCCCGGCCACCAGCGACGCCAGCGCCCCGGGCCGCTCCGGATGGTCCACGACGAACGCCACGAAGTCCGCCTCCGGCTTGCCCAGTTCGGCCTTCAGCGTGGGCAGGGACTCCCCGTGCCAGCGGGTGGAGGTGTCGCTTGCGAACAGCGACTCGATCATGATTTGGCGCAGCCGCAGGACTTCCTCGGCGTCCTCGGGCAGGGCACGACGTACTGAACTCATGACTCCGTACGCTAACCAGACGGATCAAGAAACGTCCTGCCGATTTCTTACCGTCGGCGCTTGCTTGGAGTGCACTCCAAGGTTCTAGCGTTGGGGCCATGACGGTGATGGATACCACCACGGGGACCAGGACCGACACCTGCGCCGGCCCGCCGCAGCAGGACCGCCGCCCGGACGGCGAGGACAGGTACACGATCAGCGAGGTCGTCGCCTTCACCGGCCTGACCGCGCACACCCTGCGCTGGTACGAGCGCATCGGCCTGATGCCGCACATCGACCGGTCCCACACCGGCCAGCGCCGCTACACCAACCGCGACCTCGACTGGCTCGACCTCGTCGGCAAGCTCCGCCTGACGGGCATGCCGGTCGCCGACATGGTCAGGTACGCGGAACTGGTGCGCGAGGGCGACCACACCTACGGCGAGCGCTTCGGCCTGCTCAAGACGACCCGCGAGGACGTCCTGGCCAGGATCGACGAACTCCGCGGCACGCTCGCCGTGCTCGACCGGAAGATCAGTTTCTACGCGGACGCCGGGCGTGCCCTGGCGTCGGAGAGGTCCCGATGACGGACGGCAGGATCACGACGGCGAAGCTCGGCGACGACGGCCCCGAGGTGGGCGTCCAGGGCCTCGGCTGCATGGGCATGAACTTCGGCTACGGCCCCTCGGACGCCGACGCTTCCCGGGCGACCCTGGAGCGGGCCCTCGAACTCGGCGTCACCCTCTACGACACGGCCGACGCGTACGGGGCCGGGGAGAACGAGCGGTTTCTGTCGCCCTTCTTCAAGGCCCACCGCGACGAGATCGTCATCGCGACCAAGTTCGCCCTGTCGATCCCCCCGGACGACCCGACGCGCCGCGTCGTCCGCAACGACCCGCCCTACATCCGCGAGGCCGTCGAGGCGAGCCTGAAGCGCCTGGACGTCGACGCCATCGACCTCTACTACATGCACCGGCGCGATGTGAACGTGCCGATCGAGGAGAGCGTCGGCACCATGGCCGAACTGGTCCGCGAGGGCAAGGTCAAGCACCTCGGCCTGAGCGAGGTCACGGCCGGCGAACTCCACGCCGCCCACGCCGTCCACCCCATCGCCGCCGTGCAGTCGGAGTGGTCGCTCTTCAGCCGTGACATCGAGACGAACGTCGTCCCGGCGGCCCGCGACCTCGGTGTGACCCTCGTCGCGTACTCACCGCTGGGCCGCGGCTTCCTCACCGGCTCCTTCGCCAGCGCCGATGACCTGTCCTCGGGCGACTTCCGCCGCCAGCAGCCCCGCTTCACGGGTGAGAACGCGACGGCCAACGGCGCCCTGCTGGACCCCATCCGCACGATCGCCGACACCCACAACGCATCGATAGGCCAGATCGCCCTGGCCTGGACCCACCAGCAGTCGACCGTCCACAACCTCCCGGTCATCCCGATCCCAGGCACCCGCAAGCCGTCCAGGGTGGAGGAAAACACAGCGGCAACGAGGATCGTCCTCACCGACGAAGAACTGACCCAGCTGAACCAGATAGCGGCCAAGGTGGCAGGCAACAGGTACGCGGACATGGCTTTCACTTCTGCCGGACGGGAGTGAAGCAGACATAAGGGGCGCGGGGAACTGCGCGACCGGCCACACTCAACCCGCACCCGCCGGCGCGCAGCAGCCCGCAGACGCTAAAGCTCCGCCAACAACTCGGCCTTTTTGACCGAAAACTCCTCATCAGTCACCAACCCGGCCTGATGCAACTCCCCAAGATGCCGAATCCGCTCAGCGATATCCGCAGGATCACGGCGCGGCCCAGCCGCAGACACAGCAGCCACCGGCTGAGACGTCCGCACCGCCGCCAACACCGCCGCAGCGAACGGCAGTGACTCATGCACCGGCCCATACCCCAGCCCGAACACCACCGCCGCCGGATCCTGATCGGCCTGCGCCGCAGCAGACCCCGTGTCCCGGCCCAGCAACCGCAGATGCCCCTCGAACACCTCGGGCGAGCGCCACTCCACCCCGTTCAGCTCCCCGACGGGAAAGTTCTGGTCGCCGGCCTTCCACTTCGCCGACGACGCCCCCGTCCAGAACCACCGGAAGTTGACCGTCCGCCCGTCGAACGAGGCCTTCCCGTCGTACGCCTTGAACGACAACGGCCCCTTGGGCGGCTCCACGAGGAACCGATCCGCCGGCCCGGACTCCGTCAGCAGGCCCCGCAGTTCGTCGGCGTAGTACTCCGCGAGCACCTCGCGCTCGGCGGGCATCACCAGCCGGTAGGGGTCACCGCTCTCCTTCAGCTGCCCGGCGGCCGCCTCCATCAAGGGGTCCGCCCCGGGTCGCGGCTCGACGCGCAGCACCACTGTGCCGCGCTTCCCGCGGGTCAGCGTCACCCCGGCGATCGCGTCCAGCGGGACACGGCGTTCCCCGAGCGCCTGAAAGAGCTTCGGTGTTCGAATCCCCCGTTCGTAGCGGATGAGCACGGAGTCGGACTCGAACTCCCAGGCGGCATGAAATCCGGCCAGTACGTCACCCATGCGGCTCATCGTATGCGGCACGCGCCCCTCCGTCCCCCTCCCGAGCAGACCGCAATTTCTTCGTCTCTACGCGCGTCAGGCCGCCGCCGTGCCGGACAAACCGGTCCGGCAGACGCCGTCTTCGTGCGCGCAGTGCACCGAGCGGTATGCGCCAACGCCGATCTCTGCGAAATTCATCAGACTTGCCGTGCCCGGCTCGAAGTAGCCGGCGTGACCCTTCGCGCCCTGCGCCGACAGGACCCGCGCACCGAACGCGGAGGACACCGGGTCGGCCCCGTGGCCGAGACCGCCGACCTTCAGGTACGGCACGTCCTGGATCCAGTCGTCGGCGTCCCGCATGGCCCACACCCGGGCGCCTGTGTGCAGTTGGGCGGCCTTCTCGACGCTCATGCCGGGGCTGCCGGCCACCGCGATGTCGGACACCTTGGAGGGCAGCGAACCCGCCGCGACGCCGCACACCACGGAGCCGTAGCTGTGGCAGAACAGCGAGACCGGCTTGTCGCCGGGCAGCGCCCGCACCAGCGCGTTCAGCCGTACGGAACCCTCCGCGGCGCGCATCGCCGTGGCCGAGTCGATGCCGAGTCCGCTGGGGGCCGTGTAGTCGGCCCAGGCGATCACGGCCGTACGGGTCGAGGGGCTAGCCTTCCGCTCGGCCGCGTGCAGGGACTCGGCCATGCCGACGGGCGCCGAGTACTTGCGCTCGGTGCGCTGGAAGGTGAGCAGGTCGGTGTCCACGCCGGGCACGACGACCGAGACCCGGTCCGCCCTGCGCAGATTGCCGAAGACCTCCGCCACCCGGCCCGAGCCCTCGGGGTCGAAGGCGAGGATGTGACGCCCCGGCTCCATGAGGTCCTCGAAGCGGTGCATCCTCCGGCCGGCCTCTTGCTTCCCGACCGCCGTGAGACGGGTGTCGTGCATGCGTTCCCGCTCGACCTTGCGCGCCTGTTCGAGCGCGACGCGATTGGCGCGATAGCGCAGCTCGACCGGGGCGCCGTTCATGTTGCCGACCGCGAGCGGATACTTGCGGACCAGGCTCGCGCGGTCCTGCGCGGTGAGGGAGGCGAAGAAGCGGGCCAGCTTCTTCGGCTCGGTCTCGGGGTCCGGCAGTCCGTGACCGCCGATCCGGCCGTGCTCCCATGCGGAGAGCGAGGCCTGGAGCGGCGTGTCGCCCCGCTGGTTGCGCAGGGCCGTCCAGCCGGTGGTCGCCAGCATCACGAACACGACGGCCAGAGCGAGCAGCGCGCGCCAGACGTTCAATTGCGGGGTGGTGTCGAAGGAAGTCACTGAAAGGACACACTAGGAGAACGAGAGGGTCTCGCGTTAACCAAGTGACCGGGATCACGTTTCGGTGTGTGTGCTAAGGGGACTGTTCTGTACGCCAGTTCCCGGCCAGTGCCGGACCCACCTGATCCAGGTATGTCGTGGTGAGTTGGCGCATTCCCGCGAGGCTGAGTTCGTCCCCCGCGGACCACAGTCGTTCGGTGACCCGAATCACCCCGCCGAACAGGGCCACGATGATCCTCGGCCGCGGGTCCGCGTCCACGTCCAGCCCCTCGCGCTCGGCGATGATCCGCGCGAGCTGCTCCTCCAGCTCGGCCGACCGCCGCAGATGGGCGGCGAACAGCGCGGGCGTCGACTCGATCACCCGGTAGACGCGCAGATGGAGGTCGATCGGCACGATCTCCTCGACGGCCTCGTTGATCGTGTCCCAGCTCTCCAGCACGGCCCGGCGCAGCGCCTCCAGCGGGGCCTCGTCCGGCGGGCGCACCTGCAGGGCCTGGACGACGAGTCCCTCCGCGAGTCGCGGCACGAAGAACGCCGTCTCCTCCTTGCCGGCGAAGTAGCGGAAGAAGGTGCGCTGCGAGACGTCGACGGCGGCGGCGATGTCGTCGACGGTGGTCTCGTCGTACCCGCGCGTGGCGAACAGTTCGAGGGCGGCGCGCAGCAGCGCGTCCCGGGTGCGCTGCTTCTTGCGTTCACGCAGGTTCAAGCGGCTCTCTCTCCTCCGAGTCTGCTCCGGCCCCCCTCCGGGCCGTTTTCGCAGTTCAGGCTATCCGAGGGTGTCCTGTCAGTTACCGACTTGTGAATCGGTTTGTCAATTGTCAGTGGCTGTCATTAGCCTCGTCGCATGACTAGTCAGACCACCATCGACACGACGGGGTCGGGGGGCAAGGCACCGGTGGCGCCGTCGGACGCGACGCCGGGCAAGGGGCTGCGGGGACACCCCTGGCTCACCCTCATCACCGTCGCTGTGGGGGTCATGATGGTGGCCCTCGACGGCACCATCGTGGCCATAGCCAACCCGGCCATACAGAAGGACCTCGGCGCGACCTTCGCCGAGGTCCAGTGGATCACCAACGGATACTTCCTCGCCCTCGCGGTCTCCCTGATCACCGCGGGCAAGCTCGGCGACCGCTTCGGCCACCGGCAGACCTTCCTCATCGGCGTCGTCGGCTTCGCCGCCGCCTCGGGCGC
Organism: Streptomyces koelreuteriae; assembly: GCF_018604545.1. Taxonomy (GTDB): domain Bacteria; phylum Actinomycetota; class Actinomycetes; order Streptomycetales; family Streptomycetaceae; genus Streptomyces; species Streptomyces koelreuteriae. Next base: position 5,939,848 of record NZ_CP075896.1, read on the forward strand.
GATCGGCCTGTCCGACAGCATCGCGTTCGTCGTCGTCTTCCGCGTCCTTCAGGGCCTGTTCGGCGCGCTGCTGATGCCGGCCGCGCTCGGCCTGCTGCGGGCCGCCTTCCCGGCCGAGAAGCTGAACATGGCGATCGGCATCTGGGGCATGGTCATCGGCGCGTCCACCGCCGGCGGCCCGATCCTCGGCGGTGTGCTCGTCGAGCACGTCAACTGGCAGTCGGTGTTCTTCATCAACGTGCCGGTCGGCATCCTCGCCGTCGTCCTCGGCGTGCTGATCCTGCTCGACCACCGCGCCGAGAACGCCCCGCGCTCCTTCGACCTCCTGGGCATCGCCCTGCTGTCGACGGCCGTGTTCTGCCTGGTGTGGGCGCTCATCAAGGCCCCGCCGTCCGAGTGGGGCTGGGGCGACGTCAAGACGCTGTCGTTCCTCGGCGCTTCCGTGCTGTGCTTCGTGCTCTTCGCCTTCTGGGAGACGAAGGTGAAGGAGCCGCTGATCCCGCTCGCGCTGTTCCGTTCGGTGGCGCTGTCCGCGGGTGTCGTGCTGATGATCCTGATGGCCATCGCCTTCATGGGCGGCCTGTTCTTCGTGACGTTCTACCTCCAGAACGTGCACGGCATGAGCCCGATCGACGCGGGTCTGCATCTGCTGCCGCTCACCGGCATGATGATCGTCGGCTCGCCGCTGGCCGGCGCGATGATCACCAAGTTCGGCCCCCGTGTCCCGCTCGCCGGCGGCATGGCGTTCACCGCGATCGCCATGTACGGGATGTCGACCCTGGAGACGGACACCGGCAGCGGCGTCATGTCGCTCTGGTTCGCGCTGCTGGGCTTCGGCCTCGCGCCGGTCATGGTCGGTGCCACGGAGGTCATCGTCGGCAACGCGCCCATGGAGCTCTCGGGCGTGGCGGGCGGTCTTCAGCAGGCCGCCATGCAGATCGGCGGCAGCCTCGGTACGGCCGTGCTGGGCGCGGTGATGGCCTCCAAGGTCAACAGCGACCTCGCGGGCAACTGGGCGAAGGCGGGCCTTCCGCCGCTGACGCCGGAGCAGGAGCACCAGGCGTCCGAGGCGGTCCAGGTCGGTGTCCCGCCGCTGGCGCCCGGGACGCCGGACGCGATCGCCGCGAAGATCACGGGCGTCGCGCACGACACGTTCATCTCCGGCATGAGCGCGGCGTCCCTCGTGGCCGCCGGGGTCGCCGTCGTCGCGGTGCTGGTGGCGTTCCTCACCAAGCGCGGTGAGAACGCGGAGGCCGGCGCGGGAGCGGCGCACATCTGACGCTCCCTGACGGGGCGTTCGCTCATCAGGGTGAACCAGACCGCTGACCCCTCCCCTTCGGCGGGCCTCGCAGGTCACAGTGGGTCAAGTCCTCCGCAGGGCATGGAGGACGGTCGCTGCGGCGCGCTGCCGGAGGGGGGCAGCGCGCAGGCAGCGGGATTGAGCCTCGCATCGTGTGGTACCCGCCATGTCGTACCCGCACCAACCCCAACCGACCGAGGGTTTACGGGAGTCGATGATGGCGAGCTTCGGACACGGTACGCGCAGGCACCCCCGCTCACGTGGCCGGACGGGGTCACGGACCGGGCCGGATCGCGCGACGCTCGCAATCATCGGAGTCATCTGCGCGGTCGCCGGATTCTTCGTGCTGGGGATCATCCTCGGCCCCGCGGCGATCGTCTGCGGCTGGCTCGCCATGGGCCGCACGTGGTCGGGCTCCCGCCCGACCACGGCCGTGGTCGCCCTGATCCTGGGCGCCATCGACACCCTCCTGGCCATCATCTGGCTGGCCGGAGCGACGACTCCGGGCAACGGCCTGCTGTTCTGACCCGGGGAAGCGACCGGCAAACGAAAAGGGCCTCCGGCACCGAGCCGGCGGCCCTTTCGGGTCTCACTCCACCGGCGTCCCCTTCAGCGCCGCCAACTCCCCCCGCAGCGCCCGCACCTCCTCCGTCAGCTCCCGTATCGCCTCCGTCTGCCGGCGTTCCTCCACGTCGTCCTTCTCGAACCGCGCTATGAACCACGCCGCGATGTTCGCCGTCACCACACCCAGCAGCGCGATCCCGGAGAGCATCAGCCCGACCGCCAGCATCCGCCCCAGACCGGTCGTCGGCGCGTGATCCCCGTACCCGACGGTCGTCATCGTCGTGAAGGACCACCACACCGCGTCACCCAGCGTCCTGATGTTCCCGTCCGGCGAGTCCCGCTCCACCGACAGCACCGCCAGCGACCCGAACATCAGCAACCCGACCACCGCGCCGGCGACATACGTGGTGAGCCGTATCTGCGAGGCCATCCGCGCCCGCTGCCCGACCAGCAGCAGCGTCGACACCAGCCGCAGCAGCCGCATCGGCTGGATCACCGGCAGCAACACCGCGCACAGGTCGAGCCAGTGCGTCCGTACGAACCGCAGCCGCCGCTCCGCGAGCGCCAGCCGGATCACGTAGTCGAGCGCGAACGCGCCCCACACCACCCACTCCACCGCGGTGCACAGTTCCACCACGTCCCGGCTCGCGTCCGGCCGGACGATGGGCACGGCGTAGGCGACGGCGAAGGCCAGGGCCAGGCCGAAGAGGGGCCGCTGAGTGTGCTGTTCCCAACGGAGTTGGGCCGACTGCTCTTGCATGGCCGCATCGTAGAAAACGTGAAGGGGTGGTGCGCCCACGGTGTACCCGTGACGCGCACCACCCCTTGACGGTGTTCAGCGGGTCAGGCGTCGCCGCCCGCGGCCCCCGGGTCGGCCGCCGCCACGTCGAGCAGCTGGTACCGGTCGATGGCCTGCTTGAGCGCCGACCGGTCGACCTTGCCCGCCCGGGCCAGCTCGGTCAGCACCGCCACCACGATCGACTGCGCGTCGATGTGGAAGAACCGGCGGGCCGCGCCCCGCGTGTCGGCGAAGCCGAAGCCGTCCGCGCCGAGCGACTGGTACGTCTGCGGCACCCAGCGCGCGATCTGGTCCGGAACCGACCGCATCCAGTCGGACACGGCCACGACCGGCCCCTGCGCGTCGGCGAGCTTCCGCGTCACATACGGCACCCGCTGCTCCTCCTCGGGGTGCAGCAGATTGTGCCGCTCGCAGTCCACGGCCTCGCGCCGCAGCTCGTTCCAGGAGGTCGCCGACCAGACGTCCGCCTTGACGTTCCACTCCTCGGCCAGGATCTGCTGCGCCTCGACCGCCCACGGCACCGCGACACCGGACGCCATGATCTGCGCCGGGATCGAGCCCTCGGTGCCCTCGCTGAAGCGGTACACGCCCCTGAGGATGCCGTCGACGTCCACGTCCGCCGGCTCGGCCGGGTGCTGGATCGGCTCGTTGTAGACGGTCAGGTAGTAGAAGACGTCCTCGCCGTGCGGGTGCTCCTCGGAGCCGCCGTACATCCGGCGCAGGCCGTCCTGCACGATGTGGGCGATCTCGAAGCCGAACGCCGGGTCGTACGCGACGCAGCCGGGGTTCGTGGAGGCCAGCAGCTGGGAGTGGCCGTCGGCGTGCTGGAGGCCCTCACCGGTCAGGGTCGTACGGCCCGCGGTCGCGCCCAGGACGAAACCGCGCGCCAGCTGGTCGGCCATCTGCCAGAACTGATCGCCGGTGCGCTGGAAACCGAACATCGAGTAGAAGACGTAGACCGGGATCAGCGGCTCGCCATGGGTGGCGTAGGCCGATCCGGCCGCGATCAGCGAGGCCGTGCAGCCCGCCTCCGAGATGCCGTCGTGCAGCATCTGGCCGTTCGGCGACTCCTTGTAGGCGAGCAGCAGATCGCGGTCGACCGACTCGTACTGCTGGCCGAGCGGGTTGTAGATCTTCGCACTCGGGAAGAACGAGTCCATGCCGAACGTGCGGTACTCGTCCGGCGCGATCAGCACGAACCGCTTGCCGATCTCCTTGTCCCGCATGAGGTCCTTGAGGAGCCGGACAAAGGCCATCGTCGTCGCGATGGACTGCTGGCCCGAGCCCTTCTTCACGGTCGCGTACGTCTTGTCCTCGGGGAGGGACAGCGGCTCGGACCGCACGACACGCGTCGGGACGTAACCGCCGAGTCCCTTGCGGCGGTCGTGCATGTACTGGATCTCCTCCGAGTCCCGGCCCGGGTGGTAGTACGGCGGCGCGCCGGACTCCAGCTCCTTGTCCGGGATCGGCAGGTGGAGGCGGTCGCGGAAGCGCTTGAGGTCGTCGACCGTGAGCTTCTTCATCTGGTGCGTGGCGTTGCGGCCCTCGAAGTTCGGGCCCAGCGTCCAGCCCTTGATCGTCTTGGCGAGGATCACCGTCGGCTGGCCCTTGTGCTCCGCCGCCGCCTTGTACGCCGCGAAGATCTTCTTGTGGTCGTGACCGCCGCGCCCCAGGTGCAGGACCTGGTCGTCGGTCATGCCCTCGACCATCGCCCGCAGCCGGTGGTCGTCGCCGAAGAAGTGGTCGCGGATGTACGCGCCGGTCTCGGTCGCGTACGTCTGGAACTGTCCGTCGGGCGTGGTGTTCATTCGGTTGACCAGCACGCCGTCGCGGTCCTGGGCGAGCAGCGGGTCCCAGCTGCGGTCCCAGACCAGCTTGATCACGTTCCAGCCGGCGCCGCGGAAGACCGACTCCAGCTCCTGGATGACCTTGCCGTTGCCGCGCACCGGGCCGTCGAGGCGCTGGAGGTTGCAGTTGACGACGAAGGTCAGGTTGTCCAGGCCCTCGCGGGCGGCGAGCGTGAGCTGGCCCAGCGACTCCGGCTCGTCCATCTCGCCGTCGCCGAGGAACGCCCATACGCGCGACTTGGAGGTGTCGGCGATCCCGCGCGCGTGCATATAGCGGTTCATCCGCGCCTGGTAGATCGCGCCGATCGGGCCGAGGCCCATCGACACCGTCGGGAACTCCCAGAAGTCCGGCATGAGACGCGGGTGCGGGTACGAGGACAGGCCGTGGGGCGCCTTCGACTTCTCCTGCCGGAAGCCGTCCAGGTTCTCTTCGCTGAGCCGGTCCAGCATGAAGGCGCGGGCGTAGATGCCCGGTGAGGCGTGGCCCTGGAAGAAGACCTGGTCGCCGCCGTCGCCCTCGTCCTTGCCGCGGAAGAAGTGGTTGAAGCCGACGTCGTAGAGGGACGCGGAGGACGCGAACGTGGCGATGTGGCCGCCGACGCCGATGCCGGGGCGCTGGGCCCTGGACACCATCACGGCCGCGTTCCAGCGGGTCGCGTTGAGGATCTTCCGCTCGATCTCCTCGTTGCCCGGGAAGAACGGCTCGCTCTTGGTCGGGATGGTGTTGACGTAGTCGGTGCTGCGCATCTCCGGCACGGCCACGCGCTTCTCGCGGGCCCGCTCGATCAGCCGCAGCATCAGATAGCGGGCGCGCTCCCGGCCGCGCTCGTCCACGGCGGCGTCGAGCGAGTCGAGCCACTCCTGCGTCTCTTCGGGGTCGAAGTCAGGAACCTGACTCGGAAGGCCGCCAATGATGATCGGGTTGCGATCGGATGCGGAAGCCACGCTGTTCCTTACCTGTCGGAGGGCCGTGCCGGGGCCGCTGCTTCGCTGGGGTCGCTGGGCGATGTCGCTGGGCTGCGCCGCCACCCATGGTCTACCTCGACGCCGTAAACGTCATCTCTACCGATCGGTAACCCCAGGCGTGACGCCGGCGGGAACTCGGCTCTGTGACGTATGGGACGAATACATTCGAGTCTCGTACCCACAGACGATTCCCAAACGCCCAAACAGGGCAGAAAGGTGTGGTGTACGTCACCTCGGACCATGATGGTGTGCCTGGAGTTGCGGCGACACGGCCAGGATCGTCACCGTTTCGGCGGTCTGAACGGCCGGGTACTTGCGCGATCCGCCCCGCCCGTGTGGACTACGGCCAATGCTTCGCGCACGCGCGTGGCTGAGACATTCCCAAAACATGATCAGGAGGCAACCCGTGAGCGCGACCGCGGACCACGCGGAGGAGCGGACGAACCCTGCCGCCAGGCTGGGGTTCCAGCCCGGGCAGGTGGTCCAGGAGATCGGCTACGACGACGACGTGGACCAGGAACTCCGTGAAGCCATCGAAGGCATTGTGGAGAGCGACCTGGTGGACGAGGACTACGACGACGTGGCCGACGCCGTTGTGCTGTGGTTCCGTGACGACGACGGCGACCTGACGGACTCGCTGGTCGATGCCACCACGTACATCGAAGAGGGCGGCGCGATCCTGCTCCTCACGCCGAAGACCGGCCGTTCGGGCTATGTGGAGCCGAGCGACATCTCGGAGGCCGCCACCACGGCGGGTCTGACGGCGTCCAAGAGCGTCAGCGTCGGAAAGGACTGGAGCGGCAGCCGGCTGGCCACGCCGAAGGCCGCCAAGTCCAAGCGTTAGTCGTTGGACGGGGCGGGCCGACAGCCGTCGGCCCGCCCATCGGCCTGCCCCGGTGCCTGCGTAGGGTGGCTTCCATCCGAGAAGCCGCACGAAGGGACATCCACCACGATGGCGATCCAGGCCGGCGAGAAGGCCCCCGACTTCGAGCTCAAGGACAACCACGGCGCGAGCGTGCGGCTGTCCGACTTCCGCGGCGAGAAGAACGTCGTGCTGCTCTTCTACCCCTTCGCCTTCACCGGCGTCTGCACCGGCGAGCTGTGCGAGCTGCGTGACAACCTGCCGCAGTTCGCCGACCGCGACACCCAGCTCCTCGCCGTCTCGAACGACTCCATCCACACCCTGCGCGTCTTCGCCGAGCAGGAGGGTCTGGAGTACCCGCTGCTGTCGGATTTCTGGCCGCACGGCAACGTCTCGCGGGCCTACGGCGTCTTCGACGAGGACAAGGGCTGCGCCGCGCGCGGCACCTTCGTCATCGACAAGGAGGGCGTCGTGCGGTGGACCGTCGTCAACGGCCTGCCGGACGCGCGCGACCTGAACGACTACGTGAAGGCGCTCGACTCCCTGTGACGCCGGTCGGGCGTCATGTGCCCGACACCCGCTGAATTCCGGGCTTCAGGGCCTGGGTGGTGCGGGAACCCGTCACTAGGATCGACTCGTTGATCCGACATCCGAGCACAACGGGGCATCCCGCCCCAGAACACCAATGGAGGACTCGTGGGAGTCAGCCTCAGCAAGGGCGGCAACGTATCGCTTAGCAAGGAGGCGCCGGGCCTGACCGCGGTCATCATCGGTCTGGGGTGGGACATCCGCACCACGACCGGCACGGACTTCGACCTGGACGCCAGCGCGCTGCTGCTGAACAACTCCGGCAAGGTCGGCAACGACCAGCACTTCATCTTCTTCAACAACCTCAAGACGCCGGACGGCTCCGTCGAGCACACCGGCGACAACCTCACCGGTGAGGGCGAGGGTGACGACGAGCAGATCAAGGTCGACCTCGCCACCGTCCCGGCCGACGTAGAGAAGATCGTCTTCCCGGTCTCGATCTACGACGCCGAGACCCGCCAGCAGTCCTTCGGCCAGGTGCGCAACGCGTTCATCCGCGTCGTGAACCAGGCCGGCGGCACCGAGATCGCCCGGTACGACCTGAGCGAGGACGCCTCCACCGAGACCGCCATGGTCTTCGGTGAGCTCTACCGCCACGGCGCGGAGTGGAAGTTCCGCGCCATCGGCCAGGGCTACGCCTCGGGCCTGCGCGGCATCGCGCAGGACTTCGGCGTGAACGTCTGAGCGGACGAGCTCAAGGCCTCACCATCCGGCGCCGCACGGTTTACGTGCGGCGCCGGACGCGCAGGACCACCTGAGAAGGAACAGGGGAGGGAATCATGGGCGTCACGCTCGCCAAGGGAGGCAATGTCTCCCTGTCCAAGGCCGCACCGAACCTCACGCAGGTGATGATCGGGCTCGGCTGGGACGCGCGCTCCACCACCGGAGCCCCCTTCGACCTCGACGCCAGCGCCCTGGTGTGCGGCGGCGGGCGGGTGCTCGGGGACGAGTGGTTCGTGTTCTACAACCAGCTCAAGAGCCCGGACGGCTCGGTGGAGCACACCGGTGACAACCTCACCGGTGAGGGCGACGGCGACGACGAGTCGCTCCTGATCGACCTCTCCAAGGTGCCGCCGCAGTGCGACAAGATCGTGTTCCCCGTCTCCATCCACATGGCCGACGAGCGCGGCCAGACCTTCGGCCAGGTCAGCAACGCCTTCATCCGCGTCGTGAACCAGGCCGACGGCCAGGAACTCGCCCGCTACGACCTGAGCGAGGACGCCTCCACCGAGACCGCGATGATCTTCGGTGAGGTCTATCGCTACCAGGGCGAATGGAAGTTCAGGGCCGTGGGACAGGGGTACGCGTCGGGGCTGCGGGGGATCGCGCTGGACTTCGGAGTCAGCGTCTCATAACGCGTTATGAGCAAAATCCGGGGCCCGGTGGGGTATGGAGGGGGCCGGACTAGACTTCGGCTTCAAAAGTTCGTAAAGCCGGGTACGGCGCGGGGGAGCCCCGTACACACACGATTGGGTAGCCAGTGGTTCTGAAAACCTTCGGGTGGTCGTTCGCGGTCACCGCGCTCGGCCTGGTCGCAGCGATTCTCTACGGAGGGTGGACCGCGTTCGGCGTCGTAGCGATCCTGTCCGTCCTCGAGATCTCGCTGTCCTTCGACAACGCGGTGGTCAACGCCGGGATCCTGAAGAAGATGAATGCCTTCTGGCAGAAGATCTTCCTCACGATCGGCATCCTGATCGCCGTCTTCGGCATGCGACTGGTCTTCCCTGTCGTGATCGTCGCGATCAGCGCCCAGCTGGGGCCGATCGAGGCCGTCGACCTCGCGCTCACCGACAAGGACCAGTACCAGCAGTACGTCACCGACGCCCACCCGTCGATCGCCGCCTTCGGTGGCATGTTCCTGCTGATGATCTTCCTCGACTTCATCTTCGAGGACCGGGACATCAAGTGGCTCGGCTGGCTGGAGCGCCCGCTGGCCAAGCTCGGCAAGGTCGACATGCTGTCGGTCTGCATCGCCCTGATCATCCTGCTGATCTCCTCGATGACCTTCGGCGCCAACGCCCACCAGCACGGCGGCACCCACGCCGACAAGGCGGAGACCGTCCTGCTCTCCGGTGTCATGGGTCTGATCACCTACATGATCGTCGGCGGCCTCTCCGGCTACTTCGAGGACAAGCTCGAAGAGGAGGAGGAGCGCGAGCACGAGGCCGAGGAGAAGGCCGCCCGCGAAGGCAAGCCCAAGTCGGCCGTCAAGCTGGCCGGCAAGGCCGCGTTCTTCATGTTCCTCTACCTCGAGGTCCTGGACGCCTCCTTCTCCTTCGACGGTGTGATCGGCGCCTTCGCCATCACCAACGACATCGTCCTGATGGCCCTCGGCCTCGGCATCGGCGCCATGTACGTCCGGTCCCTCACGGTCTACCTGGTCCGCGAGGGCACCCTCGACGACTACGTCTACCTGGAGCACGGCGCGCACTACGCGATCGGCGCGCTCGCCCTGGTCCTGCTCGTCACCATCCAGTACGAGATCAACGAGTTCATCACCGGCCTCATCGGTGTCGTGCTGATCGGCGCCTCCTTCTGGTCCTCCGTGCGCCGCAACCGCGCCATCGCGGCGGCCGAGGGAAAAGCCGGCTCGGACGAGAAGACTGAGGTCTCGTCCGGGGTGTGACACCCCTCCGGGTGAGGAACGCTCTGTGCGGGGCGGCTGCCGAGGCGAGTCCTCGGCGCCGCCCCGTCGGGCTGTCACGACCGTGGGACATGCGATGACCTGCGGTCTCCAAGTGAAGGTGGGGGGCGGAATGGGCCTGTTCGACGGACTCGGGCGCGGGCGGAACACGCAGTTCGACTCGGGCCACGCGGCAACGAACGCGATCGAGCTGACCAAGCGGCACGCGCAGATATCACTCACCAAGCAGGACGCGGCCACCGGCCATCTGCGCGTCAATCTGAGCTGGCGGATGCGCACGTCCGACATCGGCGGCCCCCAGCGCGAGAGCCTGCTGCGGCACCCCTTCCGGGCCCTGAAGCCCCCTGAGGTCGTCGGCCACAGCCAGAGCATGGTCAACGTCGACCTCGACCTGGGCTGCCTCTACGAGCTCCAGGACGGCACCAAGGGCGTCGTCCAGCCCCTCGGCGGCTACTTCGGCGACGTCAACGCCCCGCCGTACGTCAAGCTCAGCGGCGACGACCGCTTCGGCTCCGGGTCCGGCGAGACGATGTACATCAACCTCGACCACCGCGAAAACATCAAGCGGCTCCTGGTCTTCGTCTACATCTACGACCAGACACCCGCCTTCGACCGCACCCACGCCAGCGTCACCCTCTACCCGAGCAGCGGCCCGCGCATCGAGATCCACCTCGACGAACGCCAGCCGCAGGCGCGCTCCTGTGCCGTCGTCATGATCGAGAAGGTCAAGAACGACGAGATCATCGTGCGCCGCGAGGCGAAGTTCGTCTACGGCTTCCAGGCCGAGCTGGACCGGCTGTACGGGTGGGGTCTGCAGTGGGGCCGGGGCTACAAGACGAAGGTCGAGCGCTGAGGGCCCGCCCTTGAGGGGGCGGGCCCGGGGCTTCTCAGCGTCCGATGAACTGCGGACCCTGCGGGGGCAGGCGGAAGTCCGGGTCGGGGGCCGCGGTGATCGGCGGCGGATAGCCGTAGCCGGTCTGCGCCCCCGTGACGCCGGCCGCGGCCGGAGCCTGGGGATAGCCGTAGGCGGGCTGGCTCGCGGGCTGCGGGTAGCCGTACGCCGGCTGCGTCGTCGCGGGCTGCTGGGGCGGATAGCCGTAGGCGGGCTGCGCGGGGACGACGGTCGGCTGCTCCGGAGGCAGCGGCCGCGACACCTCGGGGGCGGGCGCTTGCGTGGTCGCGGCCGTGGTGGGCAGGGCCGACGTCTCCTGCGCGGCCTCCGACTCGTCCACCGAGATGCCGTAGTCGGTCGCGAGCCCCTGCAGCCCGTTCGAATAGCCCTCGCCGAGCGCCCGGAACTTCCAGCCCTCGCCGCGCCGGTACAGCTCGCCGCAGATCAGCGCGGTCTCCTCGCCCGTCTCCGGCTTGACGTCGAAGTACGCCAGCGCTTCCGCCTCGGTGCCCGCCGCGTCGTACAGCAGGATGCGCAGCGCCTGTACGCGGTCGAACGGGATGCCGTCCGCCGATGCGACCAGCAGAATCCGGCTGACTCCCGACTCGACACCGGTGAGCTCTGTCTGGATCGTGTCGGTCAGGCCCTCGGCTGCCCGCTTCTTGCCGAGCCGCCACACCTTCCCCGAGGGGTGCCGGGGCTGGTTGTAGAAGACGAAGTCCTCGTCGGAGCGCACACGACCGTCGGGGCCGAGGAGCAGCGCGGAGGCATCGACGTCCGGAACCCCCTGTCCGGGTGTCCAGCGCAGCACGGCGCGCACCGTGGTGGCTTCCAGCGGGACGTTCGACCCCTTCAGCATCGCGTGCGTCATGCGGTCATCCTGCCTTCTCGGTCCTGCTCACGACAACGCGGGGCCGGGCTCCACGAGCGGCGCCGACGGCCGTCGCGGACTACCGTCGTCATGGCCGGGCCTGGCTGTGCTTGCCCGCGTTACCTGAAATTCATGCCTGACGGGAACCTCTGACATGGACTTCTACGTACTATTACCGGCCACCTTTCGACGATTCGCAGGCCGCACGACAACCACGGGGGAGTTCCATGCGTCATTTCGGGCACATCGCGCCTGAGGTGCGGAAGCGTCTCTTCCACCGCGAGCCGTGTGTGTTCACGCCGGACTCCCCGGCCCGGCTGCTCGCGGCGGCCCTGGGCGCCACGCTCTACAGTCCGGCCACCCGCCCCCGCCTCGCCGACGACGTCCTCAAGCAGGCCGGTCGCGGAGTCGTCTCCATGGTGCTGTGCCTGGAGGACTCGATCGACGACGCGGACGTCGGCCCGGGCGAGGAGAACCTCGTCCGCCAGTTCGAGGCCCTCGACGGCCTCCCGGACGCGGACCTGCCCCTGCTGTTCATCCGGGTCCGCGCCCCCGAGCAGATCCCCGACCTCGTCCGACGGCTCGGCACCTCGGCCCGGCTGCTGTCCGGATTCGTACTGCCGAAGTTCACCGCGGAGCGCGGCATCCCCTTCCTCGAGGCACTGGCGAGCGCCGAGGCCGAAAGCGGCCGTCGCCTTTTCGCCATGCCGGTGCTGGAGTCGCCGGAGCTGCTCTACCGCGAGTCCCGGGTGGAGACCCTGGAGGGCATCTCCCGGGCCGTCGACAAGTACCGCGACCGCGTGCTCGCCCTGCGCCTCGGCGTCACTGACTTCTGCTCCTCCTACGGGCTGCGCAGAGGCCCCGACATGACGGCGTACGACGTGCAGATCGTCGCCTCCGTGATCGCCGACGTGGTGAACATGCTGGGCCGCGCCGACGGGACCGGCTTCACCGTGACCGGGCCGGTGTGGGAGTACTTCCGGGTCCAGGAGCGCATGTTCAAGCCGCTGCTGCGGCAGAGCCCCTTCCTCGAGGTGCAGGCCGCGGAACTGCGCGAGAAGCTGATCGAGCACGCCATGGACGGCCTGCTCAGGGAGATCTCCCTCGACCAGGCCAACGGCCTGCTGGGCAAGACCTGCATCCACCCCTCCCATGTGCTCCCGGTGCACGCCCTGTCGGTCGTCAGCCACGAGGAGTTCTCCGACGCCCAGGACATCCTGCGCCCCGAGCGGGGCGGCGGGGGTGTGCTTCGATCGTCGTACACGAACAAGATGAACGAGGTGAAGCCGCATCGGGCCTGGGCCGAGCGGACCCTGCTGCGAGCCGAGGTTTTCGGCGTGGCGAACGAGGACATCGGCTTCGTGGAACTGCTCGCCGCCGGCCTGCCCGGCTGACGCGGCCCGGCATCCGCGGGGCATCCGACGAATTCGAACGGTTGGTGGAGAAGGCAGTGAACGAGGGGGTGCGCGGCGAGGTGCGCGACGAAGCCGGCGGTGTCTGGTCCGGCAGCTGGGTCGCGGAGCGGCTGGGCGTCGAGCTCGTCGGCGACGACCGGCTGACCGGCCTGCTGGGGCTGGCGCTGCGCCGCAACCCCAAGCGGGCCCATCTGCTGGTGTCGAACGTGCTGGGCAAGCACGTGCCGCAGTCGCCGTCCGTCGTCTACGGCCACGGTGTCGAGCTCGGCCGCCGGGTGCGAGCGCTGCTGGGCGAGGAGGAGTCGGCCCGGGCGGTCGTCCTCGGCTACGCGGAGACCGCGACCGGCCTCGGCCACTCCGTCGCCGACGGGCTGGGCCTCGCGCCCTACCTGCACTCCACGCGCCGCCCCGTCGCCGGTCTCGCGGCGGCCGGCGGCTTCGAGGAGGCCCACTCGCACGCGACCTCGCATCTGCTGCTGCCGGAGGATCCCGCGCTGCTGAGCGGGGAAGGGCCGCTGGTCCTGGTCGACGACGAGTTCTCCACGGGTAACACGGTGCTGAACACCGTACGAGATCTTCATGGGCGGTATCCGCGGCGGAGGTATGTCGTGGTGGCGCTGGTGGACATGCGGTCGGCGGAGGACGCGGGGCGGTTGGAGGGGTTCGCTCGGGAGATCGGGGCGCGGGTGGATCTCGTCGCTGCGGCTTCCGGGACTGTGCGGCTGCCTGAGGGGGTGTTGGAGCGGGGGCAGGAGTTGGTGGCGCGGTACGAGGCCGAGAGTGCGGCGGAGGGTTCGTCGGCGGGTGCGGCTGCGTCGTGGCCGGTCGCGCAGTTCCCCGCGCCCCCAATAGGGGCGTATCGCCAACGCCCTCAAGGGGCGCGGGGAACTGCGCGAACAGCCCCCACCGGCCCGCACCCGGAAGACAACCGCATCGACCTGCACTGGCCGGCCAACCTGCCGGACGGCGCCCGGCATGGGTTCACCCCGGCCCATCGGGAGCGGCTGGAGGCCGCCCTGCCCGGCATGGCGGCCAGGATCGCCGACGCCCTGCCCGAAGACGCCCGCCGCGTGCACATCCTCGGCTTCGAAGAGCTGATGTACACCCCCCTCCGACTCGCCGCCGCGCTGGAGCGGACCGCGCCGGACATCGAGGTCCGCTACTCGACCACCACCCGCTCACCCGTCCTGGCCGTCGACGACCCCGGCTACGCGATACGCACCCGCCTCGCCTTCCCCGCCCACGACGACCCGGCCGACGGCCCGGGGGAGCGATACGCCTACAACGTCGCCGGCGCCGGATTCGACGCCGTCGTCGTGGTCGTCGACTCGGCCGGGGACACCCCCGCGCTGCACGCGCCCGACGGTCTGACGGCCCGGCTCGCCGCGCACACGCCGCGGGTCCTGCTCGCCGTCATACCGTCGTACGTCCCCGAAAGGCCCTCCATGCTGCCCGAGCCCCTGCGCGGCCCCGACTTCTCCTCGTACGCGCCCGAGGAGGTCGGCTGGCTGCTCCAGGACCTCTCGGACGTGACGCTGGAGGCGCCGACCGAGGAGCGCGAGGAGGCAATCCAGAGCGGTGGCGCCCACTACGCGGAGTCGCTGCCCGTGGAGTACCAGCCGAGCGAGCGGTACCAGGAGCTGTTCCACGCCGCGCTGGCCGACTCGGCGGCCCGTATCGCCCGGGCGACCGGCGTCGTCACGGAGACGATCCTCGCCGAGCGGGGGCCGCGCCCGGTGCTGGTCTCCCTGGCCCGCGCGGGAACCCCCGTCGGCATCCTGATGCGCCGCTGGGCCCAGTACCGGCATGGCCTCGACCTGCCGCACTACGCCGTCTCGATCGTCCGGGGCCGCGGCATCGACGCCAACGCGCTGCGCTGGCTCGCCGCGCACCACGACCCCCGGGACGTCGTCTTCGTCGACGGCTGGACCGGCAAGGGCGCCATCACCCGCGAACTCGCCCAGGCCCTTGAGGAGTTCGAGAAGTCCGACGGCATCACCGGCTTCGACCCCGAGATCGCGGTGCTCGCCGACCCGGGCTCCTGCGTACGGACCTACGGCACCCGCGAGGACTTCCTCATCCCCTCCGCCTGCCTCAACTCCACCGTCTCCGGCCTGATCTCGCGGACCGTGCTGCGGGCGGACCTGGTCGGTCCGCACGACTTCCACGGCGCGAAGTTCTACCGCGAACTCGCCGCCACCGACGTCTCGGTGGCCTTCCTGGACGCCGTCTCCGCCCGCTTCCCCGAGATCGAGGACGCGGCCTGCGCCCAGGCCAAGGACCTGCTCGCCGCCGACCGCTCACCCACCTGGGAGGGCTGGGCCGCCGTCGAGCGCATCAGTGAGGAGTACGGCATCCACGACGTGAACCTCGTCAAGCCCGGCGTCGGCGAGACCACCCGGGTGCTGCTGCGCCGCGTGCCCTGGAAGATCCTGGCCCGTGCCGGGGCGGGCAGCGACCTCGACCATGTACGCCTGCTGGCCGAGCAGCGCGGCGTACCCGTCGAGGAGACCGCCGAACTGCCCTACACCTGCGTCGGGTTGATCCACCCCAAGTACACCCGGGGTGCGACCGGCGCCGACGGCAAGGCGGTGTCCCTCTGATGCGCGCACTCGTCGCCAGCGACCTCGATCGCACCCTGATCTACTCCGCCGCCGCCCTGGCGCTGACCATGCCGGACGCCCGGGCGCCCCGGCTGCTGTGCGTGGAGGTGCACGAGAGCAAGCCGCTGTCGTACATGACGGAGACGGCGGCCGGGCTTCTCACCGACCTGGGCGACGCGGCCGTGTTCGTGCCGACGACGACCCGGACGCGCAAGCAGTACCAGCGCATCAACCTGCCGGGCCCCGCGCCCACGTACGCGATCTGCGCGAACGGCGGCCACCTCCTGGTGGACGGGGTCTCCGACCCCGACTGGCACGCCCGGGTGACCGCGCGGCTGGCCGAGGAGTGCGCGTCCCTCGCCGAGGTGCAGGAGCACCTGCTGAGGGCCGCCGACCCGGTCTGGGTGCGCAAGCACCGCGTCGCCGACGATCTGTTCGCCTACCTCGTCGTCGAGCGGGAACTGCTCGACGAGGACTGGGTGAAGGAACTCGCGGTGTGGGCGGAGAACCGCGGCTGGACCGTGTCGCTGCAGGGCCGCAAGATCTACGCGGTCCCGGGGCCGCTCACCAAGAGCGCGGCGCTGCGTGAGGTCGCCCGGAGGACGGGCGCCGATCTGACCCTCGCCGCGGGGGACTCCCTGCTCGACGCGGACCTGCTTCTCGCGGCCGACCGGGGCTGGCGGCCCGGCCATGGGGAGCTGGCCGACACCGGCTTCACGGCGCCGTCGGTCAGGGTGCTTCCCGAGCGTGGCGTCCTCGCCGGGGAGCGGATTCTGCGGGAGTTTCTGGAGACAGTACGGGGCGCCTGAGAACTCGGGTGTCCTGGTCGTCGTGCGGGTGCGGGTTCGCGGTGGCTTGTCGCGCAGTTCCCCGCGCCCCTTCGGGGCGCTTCGCCTTGGGGCGTCGCAGGAGCCGGACTCCGGCGAAGACCGCCACCGCCAGCGCCGCCACGACCAGGACCACCTTGGAGTAGGTGGACACGATGTCCGTGACCTGGTGCCAGTTCGCGCCGAGGAAGTAGCCCGCGAGGACGAACACCGTGTTCCAGATCGCGCTGCCCAGCGTGGTCAGACCGAGGAACACCGGCAGCCGCATGCGCTCGACACCGGCCGGTACGGAGATCAGGCTGCGGAAGATCGGGATCATCCGGCCGAAGAACACGGCCTTGGTGCCGTGCTTCAGGAACCACGCCTCCGTCTTCTCGATGTCGGAGACCTTCACCAGTGGCAGCCGTGCCGCGATCGCCACCGTCCGGTCCCGGCCGAGCAGCGCGCCGACGCCGTACAGCGCGAGCGCGCCGATCACCGAGCCGGCCGTCGTCCACAGCAGGACCGCGAGCAGGCTCATCCGCCCGCTGCTCGCGGCGAACCCGGCGAGGGGCAGGATCACCTCGCTGGGCAGCGGCGGGAACAGGTTCTCCAGGGCGATGGCGAGACCGGCACCCGGGGCGCCCAGCGCGTCCATGAGGTCGTTGACCCACTGCGGTCCGGCGTCCGCGGCGGCGGCGATGGCTGTCATGCCGACCACGCTAGAAAACCGGACCTGAAGGGTTCCTGAGGAAGCCCGCGGCGGTGGGCGTCGCCGGGGTCAGCCGCAGCAGCCGCCCCCGCAGCAACCGCCGCCGCCACCGCCCGCGGGAGGCGCCGGTGCCGGGGCGGAGCCCGAGCCGGCCACCGCGACCGTGGAAAGGAGCTTCACCGTGTCGTCGTGACCCGACGGGCACGCCGCGGGAGCGGAGGACTCCGCCATGGGACGGCTCAGTTCGAAGGTGTCGCCGCAGGTCCGGCAGCGGTACTCATAGCGAGGCATGCGCACAGATTAGTCGCCGGCTACCGGAAGGACGCCCTTCGGGACTGGTCCGGGATCATTCTTGTCCGATCCGGTGTGGAGAATATGTAAAGGCCACTGGTAACTTTCGATCGTCGCGAGGAGCCGCAGCCAGGCCCCTCCGCGCGAGCACCACCGTAAGCGGGGGAGGGGAGACACAGCCGTGACCAGGGCTGGGTGGGAACCGGACGAGACCATGCAGTTGAAGGTTCCCGCTTCCCCAGATACCGAAGACGCGGACCGGACGGAACGCGCGGACGAGACCGTGCAATTGCGTACGGCGGCGGTGTCGGCGACGGAGGGGAGCGGGTCCGACGGGCCGCGCCGTCGGCGCAAAGCGCCCCGGCCTACCCCGCTGTCCCGCGTGCGCGCCGCCGCAGGACCGCGGCTTGCCCCACTCGTCTCCCGCGCGGCGCCCTACGCCCGCCGCCTGAGGCCCTGCTACCCGCACGCCGACCGCACCGGCTGGCGTCGCTGGGCGCCCTCCTGGCGGCAGTGGCTCGGTGCCGCGCTGACCTTCACCGGCCTGGCCCTCGGCTTCCTCGGTATCGCCTACGCCGCCACCGACATCCCGGAGAACCTCAACTCGTACGCCACTCAGCAGGACAACGTCTACTACTGGTCCGACGGGACGCCCATGGCGCGCACCGGCTGGGTGCAGCGGCAGGCGATGCCGCTGGAGGACATACCCGAGGACGTCCGCAACGCGGTGCTGGCGGCGGAGAACGCGAGTTTCTACAGCGACCCCGGCATCTCCGTCAGCGGGATCACCCGCGCCCTGTGGCGCACCGTCGGCGAGGGCAACACCCAGGGCGGCTCCACCATCACCCAGCAGTACGTCAAGAACGTCTACCTCAACCAGGACCGCTCGGTCAGCCGCAAGTTCACCGAGGCCATGCTCGCCCTCAAGCTCGACAACCAGATGAGCAAGGACGACATCCTCGAGGGCTACCTCAACACCAGCTGGTTCGGCCGCGGCACCTACGGGATCCAGCGCGCGTCCCAGGCCTACTACGGCAAGGAGGTGGGCGAACTCGACGCCGGCGAGGCCGCCTTCCTCGCCTCCCTCCTCAAGGGCGCGGGGCTCTACGACCCGGCCCTGAGCAAGGACAACCACGCCCGGGCCGTGGAGCGCTGGTCCTGGATCCTCGACCGCATGGTCGACAACGGCATGCTGTCGAAGTCCGAGCGGGCCACGTACAAGGAGTTCCCCGAGCCGCTGAAGCACGCACAGAGCTTCGACACCGGCAAGCAGAGCGACTACCTCGT
The DNA here is from genome assembly GCF_018604545.1 of Streptomyces koelreuteriae. Lineage (GTDB taxonomy): Bacteria > Actinomycetota > Actinomycetes > Streptomycetales > Streptomycetaceae > Streptomyces > Streptomyces koelreuteriae. Next base: position 5,958,295 of record NZ_CP075896.1, read on the forward strand.
GGAGCTGGCCGCCCAGTACACCAAGAAGGCCACGCACATCTCGGACAAGGAGTTCGACCTCGGCGGCTACCAGATCTACACGACCTTCGACCGCAAGCAGGAGACGGCGCTCACCGACGCCGTGACCAAGGCCCGCAAGCAGGCGCGCAAGGACGACGCGGCCAAGGCCAAGACCCTGCACTTCGGCGCCGCCTCGGTGGCCGCCGACGGGCGGATCCTCGCCGTCCATGGCGGCCCCGACCACCGCAGGCAGGGCTACAACGAGTCGAACGCGACCACCGTGCCCGCCGGTTCGGCCTTCCTGCCGTTCGTCTACGCCGCCGCCCTGGAGCACGGCGTGCGCAAGACCCGCGAGGGCCCCGTGACCCGGGTGACCCCGCAGTCGCTGTACGACGCGGACGACGGCATCCCCGTCATGACCCCCGAAGGGCCCTACTGGGACCGCGGTGGCAAGAAGGTCACCTCCCACAACGACGGCAAGCGGTCCTACGGGCGGATCAGCCTGAGCCGGGCCCTCGCCCTGTCGGCGAACACACCGTTCATGCAGCTCGGCATGGAGACCGGCCTGGACAAGGTGCGCGACACCGCTCAGGCGGCGGGCCTGCTCTCCTCCAGCTTCGGCCCGCAGGTGCCCGGGTTGTCCCTGGGCAGCGCCACGCCCAGCGCGATCCGCATGGCGAGCGGGTACGCCACGTTCGCCGCCGCCGGTACACACGTCGAGCCGTTCTCGGTGGCCCGGATCACCCGCAACGGCTCCACGGTCCCGTTGGCGAAGCCGCAGTCCCGCCGGGCGATGCGGGCGGGCGTGGCCGAGGCGGTCCAGTCCGCCCTCAAGGACGCCTTCCGCACCGCCCACGCCGGGGCGGACCCGGCGCCCGAGGTGGCCGGGAAGGCCGGCACCGTGCAGAACGACACCGCGTCCTGGTACGTCGGCACGGCCAGTTCCGTGTCGACGGCCGTCGTGGCCTACCGCATCGACCTCGGCAAGAGCCTCGAACCGCTGCCGTTGCAGGGGATCGCGGACGACAGCGTGCCGTACCGCATCTGGTCCGGTGCCCGGGGCCTCGGCTGACCCCCGCGCCCCGGCCCGACCGCACCATCCCCGCCCCCCTCGCAGAATGAGCCGCGCATGAAGTCACCGTCCGGCCGCCGCCGCCGGCCCCGCGCATCCCGCCGCACTCCGTCCCCGGGGATATTGACCCTGGCGGCCCTGTTCGTCGCCGCGTCCCTGGTCTCGGGCTACCTCGTACTGAACCGCCCGGGCACCACCACTCCCACCGCCTCCTCCGAGGCCGACAGACAGACCTCCGCGAAGGGGGACCAGGAGCCCCGGTGGGACGGCCGGACCAAGGTCCTCGGGGACGGCTCCACCTCCTACACCGGTCCGCAGAAGGGGCAGTTGAAGCCCGTGCCGCTCAAGCCGGGTGAGAAGCCGCCCCAGTTCGTGGTCTTCTCCTGGGACGGCGCGCTGCAGGGCGACGACGAACTCTTCTCGCACTACCGGCAACTGGCCGACCGGTACAACGCGAACATGACCTTCTTCCTCACGGGCATCTACCTGGTGCCCAAGGGCAAGAAGGAGCTCTATTCCCCGCCCCAGCACGACAAAGGCTCGGCGGCGATCAGCTACGCCACCGACGAGCACATCCGCACCACGGTGCGGGAGCTCGGCAAGGCGTGGCAGGGCGGGAACGAGATCGGCACCCACTTCAACGGCCACTTCTGCGGCGACAAGGGCGGCGGCGACTGGAGCGTCGAGGAGTGGAAGAGCGAGATCGACCAGTTCTACGGCTTCGTCGAGAAGTGGAAGACCAACACCGGCTTCCAGGACGTCGACCCGCTGCCCTTCGACATCAGGAAGGAGGTCACCGGCGGCCGCGCGCCCTGCCTGGAGGGCCAGAAGAACCTGCTGAAGGCCGCCGAGGGCTACAAATGGCGCTACGACGCCAGCTCCGCGGGCGACTTCCAGATATGGCCCGTCAAGAAGAAGGGCATCTGGGACTTCCCGCTGCAGATGCTCCCCTACGAGGGCGGCAAGTACCAGGGCCTGTCGATGGACTTCAACTTCCTCTACAACCAGTCCGAGGGCGAGACCGAGGGCGATCCGGCGAAGTACCCCGAGTGGGAGGAAGAGACGGTCGCCTCCTACATGTCGGGCTTCAACCGCGTCTACTACGGCAGCCGGGCCCCGCTGTTCATCGGCAACCACTTCGAGGACTGGAACGGCGGCATCTACATGCGGGCCGTGGACCGGGTCGTCAAGGACATGTGCACCAAGAAGGACGTCAAGTGCGTGTCCTTCAGGGAACTGGCCGACTGGCTCGATGTGCAGAAGCCCGAGACGCTGCAGCGGCTGCGCGGCCTGGACCCGGCGCAGTCGCCCGACTGGTCGACCGTCGTGAAGTAACAGGGGCAACCCTCTTCACAGAGACCACACACCCCATGCAAAGATCTCTCACCCCGGCAACCCTTGGCCGGGGCTAGAGGGGAACTTCAGTGAAGTCAAGGAAATTGAACGGGACGCGACGGCGCGTCACGATACTCGGGGCCGCGGCCACCTCGGTCGTCGCCGGAGTCGCCCTGCTGCCCAACTGGAACGCGGGCGCGGCGGTCCTCGACGACCCGACGGTGGACGCGCGGACCAAGGCCACCTTCCAGCGGCTGGCCGACGCGGTCTTCACCGATCGCACCAACGCCCTCGTCGACGGCGGGCGGGCTGATCAGCAGAAGCCGCTGACCGACGGCTTCTCCGGCGACGTCGAGCTGTCCTCCGGTACGGCCCGCTCCGAGGACGCCACCCTCTCCGCGCTGGGGCAGCGCAAGGAGAGCCTGGCGAAGGCGGGCGAGAAGTACGGCAAGGCCGCCACCACCGTCACCCTGGACGCCACGCGGGTGACCGGCCGTACGGCCAAGGCCGAGGTCACCGAGACCACGACCCTGACCTACGCCCAGGCCCGTGGCGACGCCCCGAAGACCACCGGCTTCCAGACCCGGCACGAGCTGACCTTCAAGGCCGACCGACGGGGCGACTGGAAGCTGACCGGCATCCGCGACACCGACCAGGGTGGTCTCGCGGTGAACACGCTCTCCAAGCCGGCCCCCGTCAAGGCGAAGGCCGCCGACGACACCATGCCCAGCGCCCCGCGCGCGGCGACCACCGGCAACCCGGCCGCCGTACCGAAGACCGGCACGACGTACGACTACAAGGCCATGGCGGCCTACGCCGAGAAGCACTGGAACGTCTACAACAAGGACTACCCGGACTTCAGCGGCCGCGGCGCCGGCGGCGACTGCACCAACTTCGTCAGCCAGGCCCTGAAGGCGGGCGGCTGGAAGCACGCGCCCGGCTATGTGTACGACTACACCAAGTGGTTCGGCAACGCCGACATCCAGTCGCACTCGTTCATCGGCGTCAACGAGTGGTCCTGGTTCGCCCAGAACTCCAAGCGGACCAAGCCGCTCGCCAACGTCTACCAGCTCGAGGTCGGTGACGTCCTCCAGATGGACTTCAACCGGGACGGGTCCAAGGACCACACGATGATCGTCACGTCCAAGACCGGCGGCATGCCCTACGTGACGTACCACTCCACCAACACGTTCCGCAGGTCGGTGGCGAGCCTCGTCGCGTCGGATCCGAACGCGTACTACTACGCCTTCCGCACCTGAGACCGGGCCGGGGCCGGGCTCAGTGCCCGGTCCCTCGCTCCTCGCGGATCCGGGAGACCACCCGGGCCACCGCCCGGCGTACGGCCTCCGTCTCCGTGAGGAAGTGCCAGTAGTCCGGGTGGCGGCCGTCGAGGGTGGCGACGGCGCGGTCCAGGCGGGAGACGGCGTCGTCCAGGGGGCGGGCGTCCTGCGGGTCGGGGGTGTTGCGGCCGGCCATGGCGAGGCGCTGGGCGTCGCGGATGGCGAAGCGGGTGCGTTCGATCTCCTGCTGGGGGTCCTTCTGCACCGCGTTCAGCCGGTGCAGGCGGTCGCCGGCGGCCGAGACGGCCTCGTCGGTGCTGTTCAGCAGGGCCCGCACGGTCGACAGCAGGGCCGTCGCGTCGGCCCAGCGCTGCTCGGCGCGGGCGGAGCGGGCCTCGGCCAGCTTCGTCTCGGCCTGGCGGACGTGCTCGGCGGCGTCGTCGGGGACGCGCTGGAGGTCCTGCCAGCAGGCCGCGGTGAAGCGACGGCGGAGTTCGCTGAGGATCGGGTCCACCTGCTCGGAGCGGGTGGTCAGGGCCTGTGCGCGGGTGCGCAGGGAGACGAGCCGGTGGTCGATCTCGGCGGCCCGGTCCGGCAGCCGCTCGGCCTCCACCCGGATCGCCTCTGCCTCGCGGGTGACCCGCTCGGCCCGCTCCAGGGTCTCCGGCACGCCGTGCCGGCCGGCGCCCTGGTTCAGCTTGGTCAGCTCCGGGGAGAGCGCGGCGAGCCGGGCGGCGAGATCGTCCGCCTTCAGCTGCGACGCCCGTACGGAGTCGAGTGCGTTGGAGGCGCCGAGCAGGGCCTGGCGGGCGCGCTCTACGGCGGGGGCGAGACGGGCCAGCTGGGTCTCGGCCTTGCCGAGCAGCGGGCCGAGGCCCTCGGTGAACCGGTCCAGCTCCTGCTTGACCCGGTCCAGCTCCTCCTTGGCGGCGGTCAGCTCGCCTCGGGCCCGGGAGGCGGTCGAGGCCTCCAGGTCGTCGCGGTCGAGATCGTGCGCGTCGACGGCGTTGATGTACCGGTGGCTGACCTCGTCGATACGGCGGCCCAGGGCGTCGAAATCGGCGACGGCGCGCCGCGCGGCCGGGGAGTCGTCGACAGCGGTGATCGTCTCTATCGAGATGCGCAGGTCACGCTGGGCGGTGTCCAGCTCGTAGAAGGCGGCCGCCGCGGCGTCCTTCGCGGCCTGGGCCTCGGCCCGCTGGTTCTCGGCACGGCCGCCGAACCAGCGCCGGGTGCCCCCGCCCGCGAAGGCGGCGGGCAGCGCCAGCGCGGCCACCAGCGGCAGCGCCATCAGGGCGAACGCGTCCCTCAGCGGACCGCGCGGACGGTCCGGGACCCGTGGGAGCGGGCGGCGTGGTCTGGGCGCGCACGGCACCGACGGCGAATCCGGCTGCCCTGGTGTCGCCGTCACATCCCTCTCCCGTGCTGTGGTCCGCCCTGCCCCGTGTCATTCTCCCACCGGTTGAGGACGAACACACGGGCCGATCAGTTCGCTGTTCGGACCGTCACACTGCCGTCGCCGGTCCGGGCGGACACCACATGGGGGCTGCTCTCGTCGCGGGGCACGGACACATCCACCCCGCCGTCGCCCGTCCGCGTGCTCACGCGGTAGGTCGCCTCGGGCAGCGCGATGGTCACGGAACCGTCGCCGCCACGGGACTCCACACGGTCCGGTACGACACCGAGTTCGAGGCGGGCCGAGCCGTCGCCGGTCTGCGTGCGGATGTCACGGGAGGAGACCTCCGCACGGATGGATCCGTCACCGGTGCGCAGCTCCAGCGGCCCGCTGGTGTCGGTGACCCGGACGGAACCGTCGCCCGTACGAATACTCAGCGGATCCCGGAAGCCCCGTGCGCGCACGCTGCCGTCGCCCTCCCGGACCTTCACGGTGATGCCGCGGGGCACCTCGACGCGGTGCTTGGCCGCGCAGTCGGCGACGACACCGGAGCACTTCAGCCGCAGCACCAGCCGATCGTCCCGCATCGACCAGGTGACCCTCGGCTCCTTGCCGACGACGACCGAGCCCTGGAACCACCGGGTGACCTCGATCTTGCCCTCCGGGTTCGCGTCGGCGGCGACGATCTCCAGGGCCGAGTCGTCGGAGTCGACGGTCAGAGTGCGCCCCTGGAGGTCGAACGTCCGCTGCTCGGGCTCGGTGTCGTCCCCGGCGGACGCCCCGCAGGCACTCAGCCCGGCGACGAGAACGGCCACGGCACCGGCGACGGCGACCGCGCGGGCGGAGGCGGTACGAACGGTGCCGACGGTACGGACGATGCGAGCCATGACGATCTCCCCCTGGACGTACTACAGGCGCTCCCCTGAGCGCTCTACGACCGTATGGACCCCGGCCCCGCCTGAGGATCCGGACCACTCCCGGATCCGAACGGGGGATAACCCCCGGCCCGCCCCACCGAAAGAGGATTGCCGGTCAGCACCCCGGGCCATGTAGGCTGTCGACTCGTCCTGGGCGTATGCCCCGGGACCCGGGTGCGTAGCTCAGGGGTAGAGCGCCTGCCTTACAAGCAGGATGTCGGCGGTTCGAAACCGTCCGCGCCCACAGGCTAGACAGCTGGTCAGAGGCCCTCCAGGGAGTAACTGGGGGGCCTCTCCGGTTGTTCCCTGCGGATGACCAGGCAGCGCCAAGCCGACCTTGTGGACTCGCTGTCGGACAGATCGTGTGTGGGCGGCCCCGGGGCGTCGAGGGGACGCCGGCCGGGGCCCCGGGCTCAGCCCGCAGACCTGGCCGAGGTTCAGAGCTTGCGGGGGATCACGAACCCCCGGACAGGCCGCTGCTCCTTCGGGTCGCGCGATGCGGGCTGCTGCGTGCGCTTCCACGCCGCCACCAGTTCCGCATAGCGAGGATCGATCCACTCGGACACGGCGCCTCCCTTCGCCGGCAGGCTACGCCACGCTCGGCTTCGGCTTCGGCTTCGGCGTGACGACGATCGTGCACTCCGGGGCGTGCTGGCACTTCGCCGCCACCGACGCCAAGGTCTCCTCGGACGGCGGCCCCCACAGCTGTGTATCCACATCCCATCCCAGCTCCGTGATCTTCTCGCGCGTCCGGTCCAGGATCGGCGGGTCGTAGTTCGTGGGGTCGTAGCCCGGGAAATGATGCACGAACTCGCCGCCGAGGGACTGGCACAGGTCGGTGTAGATCGCGGTGTGCAGGATGAGGGCGTGCCAGCCCTCGTCCACGATGCGCGACGGAGCCAGGCCGACCCCCGGGTTCCGGGAACAGACGGCGACGAACTTCAGGCCCTCCTCGACGATCCGGCCGGCCAGCTCTTCGGTCATGCTCGGGTTGGCGTCCATGACGGTGCGGCGGCAGCTGTCGAACTGCTTGTCGGTGATGAGCATGCGGGGCAGGGCCGGGATCGGCTCGGGGTCGGGTCCGGGGTTCGGCGGTACGCTCACGATGACTCCTTCGCTTCTCGCGTATGGGGTTGGCCCCGCCCGCGCCGGGGTTCTTCGCGGGATTCACCGGCCGGGCGGGGAGTCCGGGAGGGCTACTGCTGTCCCTGGCGGATCGCTCGCCGGGCCTGCCGGTACTCCTCGTACAGCCGCTCTTCTTCCTCGCAGGGAAGTCCGGCGTTCGCGCCCTGGTCGTTCATGGCTCGGCAGGTCGGGCACCTCACGCAGTGATCTGCCAGGCGCACGAATGCCCTTTGCACGGGCGTCTCCTCGACTCCCGCGCTGACGATCTCGTAGTGGTCGCACAGGGCGACCAGGACGCGCGCGAGTCGCCGCGCGTACATCACGCTGCCGCTGAGTGGGGCGAAGGCGAGTTCGGGCGCACGGAGCTGGCCGCCGGCCTCGCTTGCACAGGCCCGGGCGCTGGAACCGGTCGGGGCATTCTCCGGCAGCAGTCCGGCCGCCCGCTCGACCTCCGGTGCGAGCAGTTCGATGTGCCCGCGCAGTGCGGCGGTGAGCGTGTCCAGCTCCTCACCGGCCGGCGGCACGGCGTCGGGAGTGCTGTCCGGGCCCAGCACGCGGTGCGCGGTCTCGCGCATCGTCGCGATGTCCGGCGGGGCTTCGACCAGGGTCGGTGGGGCTGTAGCGGTCACGGCGTCGACGCTCCTCGCAGCGTGGGGCCACGCCCCGGGAGGCCTCCACCTCGCCGGGGTTCTGTCGTGACTCCTGACGCTAGAAGCGTGGTGTGCGCCACAGCCAGTGGTGTGCGAATGTGTGCGTGCAGACGTACACAGAGCGGGTGTTGACTGCTTCGCGCCCTTGACCAGGCGTACCCCCGGCGGGACGGTGGTGCAGAAAACCCCACATCGCGTGGAAGGTGCCTGACGTGCCGCTACTGTTCATCGGGATCGATCCGGAGACCGGCCAGGACAAGAGCCCCACCGTGTGGATCGACCAGGCGAAGCGAGAGATCGTTCTGCAGGGGTACAAGCCGGACGCCGAAACCGAGGCGGCCTGCGCTGCGTTCGACGTGCCGGGACACGCGAAGGGCATCCCGGACGACGAGGCAGTGATCCGAATCCCGGCCCGGATGGTGTCGATGATCAGGGAGGCGTGCGATGCCGTCGAACGAGCCGACATTCGCTGAGCTGTTGGCGGACTGCGCACGCTCCGCTGTGCACTTGGAGATGCGGGACGCCTACGCCGTCGGTGACGAGGCCCAGGACTTCAGCACCTGGCTCAGTACGGGGCAGCGGGACACCGACCCCGCCTCGGAATACTGGACACCCTGGGTTGACCTGATCTCCGACACCGTGGCCCGGGGCGTCGTCGTACGGCGCGCTCGCATCGTCTCCGAGCCCGTCTCCGACTACATCCGGTACGAGCACGCCGCGACGGGTGTCAACGTCCAGGCAGGCGAACAGGTGCGCTGGCTCTCTCGTAGCCATGCCTCGGACCTGGCACTCCCCGGCAACGACTTCTGGCTGTTTGACGACCACGTGATCCGCTGGCATCACTTCGCTGGCGACGGAACATGGGTCCGCCAGGAGATCTCCGCGGATCCGACAAACGCCAAGCTGTGCGCCGAGTCCTTCGAGGCCGTGTGGGCACGCGCCGTTCCACACGACCAGTACGAGATCCACTGACAGGGAAACACCGGTAGGCCAGCTTGATGTCCGTCTCCCCCTCGTCCTCCGCCCAGGCCGCCCGCGAAGCCGTCGCCAGACGCCTACGCGAGCTCCGCAAGGAGGCAGGATTGACGATCGTCCAGCTGGCCGCCGCGTGCCGTTGGCACCACTCCAAGACGTCCCGCGTCGAGAACGCCCTGCAATCACCGACCACCACGGACATCCGCCTGTGGTGCTCCGCCACTGGCGCCACGGACCAGGTGCAGGACCTCATTGTTCAGTCCCTCAACGCCGAGTCCATGTACCGGGAATGGCGGCACCAGGTGCGCGCCGGCCTTAAGCATCTCCAGGACTCGGTTGCCCAGTTCTACCGAGACACCCAGCTGTTCCGTGTCTATTCCTCCACGATCGTTCCGGGCCTGCTCCAGACTGAGGGATATGCGACCGCAGTCCTGCGCGCCGCCGCACGCTTCCGGGACCTGCCGACCGACGACAGTGCCGAGGCGGCCCGCGCCCGCGTCGAACGATCCCGTGTGATCTACGAGCAAGGCCACCGGTTCGTCATCGTGCTCGAGGAAGCTGTCCTTCACTGCCAGATGGCCGACGCGGACGCGATGGCAGCCCAGTTGGGCAACCTGCTCTCGGCCGGTGCCCTGCCGGCGGTATCGCTCGGCATCATCCCCATGGCGGCGGGTGAGCGCCGGCAGTGGCCGGAGGAGACGTTCCAGGTGTACGACGACCAGATGGTGTCGGTTGAGTTGGTCTCCGCTGAGGTGAAGGTAACGCAGCCCTGCGAGGTCGCTCTGTACCTGAAGACGTTCGAGCAACTGCGCGCTATGGCCGTGTACGGCGCCGAGGCCCGTGCGTTGATCTTGCGCGCGATTGAGGCTCTGCACTGAACCAGGGCGCGACGCAGGGCCCTCTCCTGCCCGAAGGTGAGAGGAGGGGCATCGCGTAGGCGTGACGGTGTCGATCAGGCCGGTTGCCGTGACGGCATAGCCAGCTCATCGGGACGTGCGAAGACCCGGCCGCGGGAACGGGGCGGCCGGGCCGGTCAACGGGGTCAGATCAGCAGGACTCCTTGAACTTCACCGCAGTGAGGGTCACTGGCTGGCCGTCCAACTTGGCGCCGGCCGCAGGCTCCTGACTGCACACCTTCCAGTTCGACTCCATCAGAACCATGCGGTCCTGGCCGGAGGCATCGGTGACGGTGATGCTCGTCGAGGAGTCGAGGGCCTGGCGGGCGACCTTGACGGCCTTGCCCGTGAAGTCGGGCATCGTGCCGCCGGCGGCCTCCGGGGCTGCGCCTTCGTCCTTGGCCGGGCAGTCCTCTTCGAGCTTGACCGTTGCGAAGTCGACCTTGGTGTCGGTCGGGTGCTCGCCGGCTTGCGGGGTCTGGGAGCACACCTTCCAGTTCCGGTCGAATGCCTGCATGCGGTCGCGGCCGAGTGCGTCGTGCGAGGTGAGGGTGTAGAACCCTGCGTCTTGGGCTTGGTCTTGCGCAGACTGGAGGCCCTTGCCGGTCATGTCGGGCAGTGACGCCATCTCGGCCTTCGTCGTGTCGGCGCTGGTGTTGCTGCCGGTGTCGGCCTTCTCGTTGGTGCCCTGGCTGCTCTTGGAACTGCCGCTGCTGGCGTCGGTGCCTTCGCAGGCGGTGAGCGTGAGCAGGGCGGCCGCGATGAGTGCGGTGGCGGTGGTGTGCTTGATCATGGTGTCCCCCTGGGTGGTGCAGGTGCTGGGGGAGCATCATGCGTCACGTGAAGTATGTGTGGACACTGAGTGACGTTCCTGTGACACGAATGAGTGCTAGTTGCAGCCGCTTCCGGGCATGCCGGCTGCAACTGGTGCGGCCGCTCCTCCCGCGCGGCTGCCTTGTCGGGGGTCTCGCTGATGAGGGCCATCCAACCGTCGATCGATGGCGCATGCCGAGAAGGCCGGATCGTAGTGGCGCGCACCAGCAGCGCGGGAGCTACGGCGTATCGCCGCCGATACTGTCGTTGATCGAGCCGTCGTCGTAGTAGTCGAGGACGTCCTGGTCCTTTTGCGGCAGGTTGTCGAACGCGTTGCTGATCACCAGCGCCCCGTAGTCGTCCTCCTTCACATCCTTGCAGGCGTTCGGCTTCCCCTCTCTGCCGGCCTTCGACTGTGCGGCGAGGGCCTTCTGGCAGCCCTTCACGATGTCGTCGTATGACGGCTGCAGCAGCCAGATGGTGAGCCCGGTCGCCAGCCCGACGAAGGCGAGCGCGGCGGCGCTGATGATGGTGATGGTGCGGCGTTTCATGGGTCCCCCCAGGGATGTTGTGCAGGGCGGCATCATGCGCGCCTGTCGGTGCCGCGTGAAGTCGAATTGCCTGATCTGTTACGTTCCTTCGGCTTCTTCGAATTGCCCGGGATAGGCCTCACGGCGGGCTAGAGTCGGACGCCGTGATTGCCCTGGTATTCGGAACCATCGGCTTGGACGCCGTGGAGCTGGGGGGGGAGGATCCCGCTCGGCGGTGTACCGGGTCCACGCCCAGAACGTGTTCAGTCGTGTCTGGCGCACGCTGAACATCCGGACGTAGCAGGGCGGATGCCTTCCGGGGAGTTCCGGAAGGCATTTCGCATGTGGGATCAGTAGTTCGCGTTGGCGAGCAGTTCGCCGTCCTTGTCGTAGACGGTCACGAGGCCGTTCTCGGACTCGTAGCAGGATGTGAACGCGGAGGCGATGAGTTTGCCCTCGCCCTGGTGGGGGCCCATGATGCCGCCGGTGTAGTCGGTGAAGACCTCGGCCGAGTCGAGGATGTCGTTGCGCTTGTCCGCGCCGGTCACCTTGGTGACGTGCTCGACCGCGGCCTTCTCGGTGTCCGTGCCGTTCTTGGCGACGCACCTGAGGAACTGCTCGGCCTGGGACTTCTCGTCGGCCGGCTTTGCCCTGCTCTTTCCGCCGTCTCCGGGCTTGCTGTCGGCGGCGATGGCCTTGTCCTTGTTCGAGGTGTCCGTGCTCTCGCTGCTTCCGCCGCCCGTGGCGACGGCGACGATGACGAAGAGGCCGATGATGCCCGCGCATCCGAGGCCCGCGATCTTGCCGGCACTGCGCTTCTTCGGCTGCTGGGGCGGGTAGGGCTGGTTGGGCTGCTGCGGGTACTGCTGGCTCATGGTTTCCCCTCGGGGTCATTCGTGTCGTGCGGGGTGCATGACCTGGGGAGGGGCGGCGCGGTTGCAGGCGGCTGAACCAGTTCGCCCGATCGGGGCATGAGCGGTCGCACACCTTCTCTACGATGGGCAGCGTGAACGGCCCCGTCCCGTGTGCCCCGCGCCCCGTCGTCCGGCGGTGGCGTGTGCTGTGTGTGCTGGGGCTGTTGGCGGGGTTGCTGGGGATGCACGGGCTGGCGCCCGGGGGTGTCCCGTGGGGGACGCACGCGGAGCAGGCGACGCACTCGCCCCACCGTCACGCGGACCAGAGCCATTCCCAGGGCATGTCCTACGGGCATTGCGGTGGCGGGTCCGTTCAGCATGCCGACGCGACCTGTGCTTCGGGTGCCCTGAGTGGTGGGCCGGTGTTGCCCGCGCTGGTGCCCGACCCCGTTGCCGGGGGTGTGGGGGAGGGCGTCGTACGGGTGTTGGCGGTCGGGGAGGCGGATGGTGCGCGTGCTCCGCCTTCGCTCGCCGAGCTTCAGCTTCTGCGGATCTAGACACCGCCGCGCACGCATCGCGCCGGGGCCGACGCCCTTGCCGGTGCGGTGTGGTGCGTCGTCGTGTCCTAGTTCCGTTCCCCCTCCTTGCAGAAGCAGGAGTTCACGTATGAACAGCATTCGTACTCTCACGCGCCGGGCCGCCCTCGTGGTGGCTGCCGGTGCCGGTGCCTTCCTCCTCGCCGCGTGTGGCGGCGACGGCGGCGGTGCCGCACACAACGCCCAGGACGTCTCCTTCGCGCAGGGCATGATCCCGCACCACCGGCAGGCGCTGGAGATGGCGGAACTGGCCGAGGGCCGGGCCGCGTCCGGTGCGGTCAAGGCGCTGGCGGCGCGGGTCGAGAAGGCGCAGGGCCCGGAGATCAAGACCCTGACCGGGTGGCTGGAGCAGTGGGGTGAGGACGCCCCCGAGTCGGCGGGCGGCATGGATCATTCCGCCGCGGGCCACTCCGGCATGTCCGGGATGATGGGCGGCGAGGACATGGCCGAGCTGGAGAAGGCCGCGGGCAAGGCCTTCGACACGAAGTTCCTGGCCCTGATGGTCGAGCACCACGAGGGTGCCGTGAAGATGGCCGCCCTTGAGGAGAGCGAGGGGCGGTACGGGCCCGCCAAGGACATGGCCGGTGACATCGTCGCCGCGCAGAACGCCGAGATCGGCCAGATGAACAAGCTCCTGGGCAAGAGTCGCGGCTGACGCCCCCGCGGTTACGAGGCTCCGTCGGGTTCCTCCGGCGGAGCCTCGTGCGCGTGCTTCAGCTGGGAGCGGGCCGACACCCGCTCGGGGCCGGTGAGTTCGGACCAGTAGCGGTGGGTGCTGAGGAACACCGCCAGTTCGTGCTCCCGTCGGCGGAGCTTCTCCACCTCGGCCTGTTCGTCGGCGCTCCAGCCGGGGGAGGCGGGGCGTTCGACCTTGCGCCAGCCGTTGTCGTCGCTGAAGCCGTCCACCGGCTCGACCGACCAGGGCAGCCGCTTCAGCAGGACCGACAGCTCGGCGCGGACCTGATGGAGTTCCTCCTGACCGGCGAGGAGGTCACTCGGAAAGTCATAGGTCGTAGCCACGCATCAATGATACGCCTGTTCGAATTTGGGTGGCGAGTCTCTTCCCGTGGTTCAGGTGAGTCCGTGTTCTCCCGACAGCTCGCCCAGCACCCGAGCCGTCACCCGAGCCGTCACCGGCGCCGGAACGCCGTACCGCTCGGCCGCGCGCAGCAACGCGCCCCCGATGGCGTCCAGTTCGAGAGGGCGGCCCGCCTCGGCGTCGCGCTGCATCGACGATTTCGTCGACGCCGGGAAGGCGTCGTAGCGGGCGAGGGCCTGACCCGGGTCGGCCGGGCCGCCGCACGCGCGGCTGATCGCGGCCGTCTCCTCCACCAGGGCCGTCAGTTCGTCGCGGTGGCGGCTGCGGACCTCGCCGAGAGGGAGGCCGTAGTACGTGGTGAGCAGGGCGAACGGGGCCAGGAACGACATCTTCGCCCACAGGGTCGCCGTCTCGTCGTCCTGGACGCGGGTGACCGGCCCGGCGGCGGTGAGGGCCTCGGCGAGGGCGTCGAGTCGGGCGCGGGGCACCGCCGTACCGGTCAGGTCGATCTCCGCGAAGGGGCTGCCGTGTTCGACGACACCCGGGGCGGTCCGGGTCGACTCGACGCGGATGACGCCCGGGGCGACGAGGTCGGGACGGTAGCGGGCGCGCAGGGTCGCCGGGTGTTCGACGCCGTTCAGGAACGGCACGAGCAGGCCGTCGGACAGCGTGGGTGCGGGGACGCGCGCCAGGGCGGCGTCGAGGGCGGTGTGCTTGACGGTCACCAGGCATGCGTCGACCCGTTCGCGCAGCTCCGTGTCCGCCTCGACCGGGGCCGTGAAGTCGCCGAAGTGCGTGCTGCGGACCCGGATGCCGTCCGTGCGCAGGGTCCGGGCCGTCTCCTCGCCGGACAGGCAGATCACCCGGTGGCCGGCGCGGGAGAGCAGCGCGGCGAGCAGGCCGCCCACGCCGCCGGGGCCCAGGACGGCCACGGTGAGTTCGTTCCCCATGTCGGGTTCCTCTCGTCGGTCCGCCCCACAGTGGTGGCCGCCTCGCGGAGATCATGACAGTGGTCGCTGTCGTCCGGGGGTCGAAAGGGTGAGACTGGGGGCATGTGCCGGAGCATCAAGACACTGCGTCCCCCCGCGATGGCCGAGGAGGCCACGGCGGATGACATTCGGGCTGCCGCGTTGCAGTACGTGCGGAAGGTTTCGGGATTCCGTGCCCCCGCCGCTCACAACCAGGAGGTGTTCGACCGCGCCGTGGAGGCGATCGCGCAGGCCACGGAGGAGTTGCTGGACGGACTGGAGATCCGGGGGGCCGCCGCTCGCCGCGCGAGCTGAGGTCTCGGACCGTACGACAAGGGTTCCTACGACGCCTCCGAGGGCCGCGGCGCCCTCTTCATGACGTACGCCGCTCCCGCCCCCGCCCCGAACAGCGCCCCCACCGACACTGCCGTCGCCAGCCAGCTCGCGCCCAGCCAGTGGGCGCCGAACCAGCCGAGGGCGACGCTGTACGCCGCCCAGGTCAGGCCGGCCAGGGCCGACCAGGGGAGGAAGTCGCGGGCGCGGCGGTGGGCGGCGCCCGCGCCGAGGGAGACGACCGAGCGGCCGGCGGGAGCGAAGCGGGCGAGGACGACGAGCGCGCCGCCGCCCCGGGCCAGCGCCGCGCCGAGACGTTCCTGCGCGGTGGTCAGGCGCCGGGAGCGGGAGATCGCCCGGTCCAGACGGGCGCCGCCGCGCCAGGCGAGGCGATAGGCGACCAGGTCACCGAGGACGGAGGCGGTGGCCGCGCAGAGGGTCAGCGCCAGGATGTCGGGCACATCGGTCGCCGTGCCCGCGGCCGCCGCCGTGGCGACCGTGATCACCAGGACGCCGCTGGGCAGCACCGGCAGAAACACGTCGAGCAGGATGGACAGGGCCACCACCGCGTAGATCCATGGGCTGCCCATCAGCGACCCCAACTGCTCCAGCACCGCGACTCCCCGTGAATCCCCCGTGGGCCAGACCGTGCCGCGATGTCGCGGGGAGCGGCAGGTGTGGCCATGACAGCCATACAGCGTACGCCTGGGGTGTGACGGTCCGTTCACGGGGTTCGCCCTCGGTCGTCACCCGGCTGCCATGTCCCGGAGGGCGGCGGGCGCGGGTGTCCCGTAGCAACAGAAGGGGCTGAATCAGACACAAGGCGAGGAACGGTACACATCATGCTGGCAGGGATATGCGCGAGCGCCGTCGCGGCCGCTTTGTCCGCCGCTGGTCCGGGCGGTGCCGGGGCTGTCGAGGGCTACGTCGAGGGCTACTCGGTGCGGGCGGAGGCCCGGTTCGTGGCGGCCGGGGCGGCTCAGGGGTCGGCGGCGCTGACGTACGACCGGGGTCTGGTGCCCGTGGGCTCGTGGATCCAGGTCCGCCAGCACACCGTGCCCGGCGGCGGGACGACCGTACGGCTGAAGGTGGCCGGCATGAAGCCGGGTCACGCCTACGGCGTCCATGTGCACCAGAAGCCCTGCGGCGTCGATCCGGAGGCCGCCGGCGGGCACTACCAGCACCGGCCGTCGAGCGATCCGCACCATGTCAGCCCGGACAACGAGGTCTGGCTGGACTTCACGGCCGACCGGCGCGGCGCGGGCGCGGCGAGCGCCCGGCACGACTGGGGCTTCCGGCCGGGCGAGGCGTCCTCGGTCGTGATCCACGACGTGCCGGGCGGTGCGGGGGAGCGGGCGGCCTGCTTCACGGTGCCGTTCGAGCCGGTGGACAGGGCAGAGGAGTAGGCGACCCGCCACGGGCAGCGGAACGGCGCCTCCCCGGACGACGAGCAGGCGACCCGCCGGGCAGCGGAACGGCGCCTCCCCGGGCAGGGAAGGCGCCGTTCTCCGTGATGGTGTCCGGGTGGCTCAGGCGGCCACCGGCGTCTGCTCCGAGGAGCGCTGGCCCTGCGCGGAGGTGCGCCGCGCGAGCAGCCGGTCCACGCCGAACGCGCCGGAGCCGGTGAAGATCAGCAGGAACATGGCCCAGCAGTACATGGCCGCGCCCTCGCCGTTGTTCTCGATGGGCCACAGACCCTCGGGCTGGTGGACCTTGAAGTAGGCGTAGGCCATGGCGCCGGAGGATATGAAGGCCGCGGCGCGGGTGCCCAGGCCCAGCAGGACCAGGATGCCGCCGACGAGTTCGATGACGGCCGCGTACCAGTTCGGCCAGGCGCCGGTCGCCGCGGTGCCGCCCTTGCCGTCCACGCCTCCGAGGACGCCGAAGAGCGCGACGGCGCCGTGGCAGGAGAACAGCAGGCCGATGACGATCCGGAACAGCCCGAGAGCGTACGGCTGAGCGCCGTTGAGGCGTGCGGTCATGTGGGGGACTCCTTCGGGCGGCCGGCCAGGGGAAGGCCGGTCGGGGGACAGAACCGATGAGTAGCCCACGTTAGGTGTGCCTAATTGATGCTTGCAAGTTCAACATTTGGCCACGGGTTTGCCTCCGTTTGGGTGTCACTCTCGGTCGCAACCGCACGTAGAGCCGCTCTGGCGACCGCGTCCGCGTCCGAAAGCGTGACCGAATCCACACCCGGGCGAGCCCCTGCGGCGGTCACCCAGTGCACACCTTCCGTCGGCACTCCGAGGGCGAACCGCCTTTCGTGTACAACACCTTGACGATCCATCAGACGATACGGCCGCGGTGTGACGTCCAACCCGCCTGTCTCATAACCGTCGGCGGTGTGCGGGCGGCACTGGCCCGTCCGCAGCAGCCCGGCGAGCAGCCCGTCGGCCGTGCTCCGCAAGTCCGCTTCCGGTAGCCGGGCCTCTATGAGTGTTGTCACACGGACGACCGAGCCCGGCACCTCGGGGGAGTGCGCCGCCCAGGCCCCGTCCTCCTCCGTCACCTCCAGACGCGGCCCGAGCACCCGCACCACGCCCGCCTCCATCAGGGCCACCAGCTCCTCGATACGGCGCCGGGGCGGGCCGATGGAGAGGAAGGCGTTGAGCGGGGTGTACCAGCGGTCCAGATGGTCCCGGCGGGAGGCACCGGCGAGACCGCCGTGGTCGACGATCAGCCGGAGTTCGTTGCGCAGGTCGCGCAGCACGTCGAGGGCCGCCTTCAGCGGGCCCCGGACATTGCCCAGGGCGGCCTGCGCGGCGTCCTCGCGCAGATATGACAGCAGCCAGTCGTGCCACTCGCCGGGGTGCGCGAAGTCCCGCCCCGCGTGCGGCCGGCACACCCGCTCCCAGCGCCAGCGGTCGGCGCCGGGCACCTCGAACTCGTCCAGCAGTACGGCCTCCCGGGAGTCGCCGTGCGGTACGGCCAGGAAGCGATCGGTGAACTCCGAGCGCCGTCCCTCGGCGGTTCCAGCCCGCCCGAGCAGCGCGGCGTAGTAGACCGCCTCGACCTCCTTCGCCACCAACGGCCATATCTCCGCCAGGAAGTCGGGCGCCTCCCCGGAGTCCGCGCGCTTGCGGAAGCCCGCGATCGTCTCCGGTGTGAGGACGAGCGGGACATGCCGGCCGTACGGCCCCTTCGCGTTGTCACCGCGCGCCTGGTACGGGATGCCGCGCCGCGAACCGGCGTACAGCCGCGGCTCCCGGCCGGAGGGGAGATAGCGCAGGCCGCCGCCCCGGGTGTCCCGGACGAAACGGCCGCCGCGGCCGGTCGTCAACAGGGCCGTGTGGTCGAAGAAGTTGAGGCCCAGGCCGCGCAGCAGGACCGGCTCGCCCGCGGGGACGGAGGACAGGTCGACGTCTGCCGGGTTGGCGGGCGCGATGTGGCGCAGGCCGTGCCGGGCGGCATGGGCCGCGAGGCGCCGCCCGGCCGCGTCCGCGGTCGCCGGCAGATGGCCCAGCGCCAGGACCACCGCGGACAGGCCGGTCAGGGTGCGGCCGTCGTCGAGGGTGAGGGCCTGCCGGCCGCCCGGTGTGTCGTCGAGCCGGACCGCGCGGGCCCGGTGCGTCTCGACACGCACGTTCGGCGGCGCGTCCCGTACGGCCCGGGCGAACACCCACTCCAGATAGCGGCCGTAGTCGGCCCGGCTCGGGTACTCGTCCGGGCCCAGCGTGCCGCGTGCCCACTCATACAGGCTGGGACCCGGGCGGACCGGGCCCGAGCAGTCCACGCTGTCGTCGGTGAACAGGGTCACCTGGCAGGCCACGGTGTTCATCAGCAGCTCGGGCGACTGGGCCGTACGCCAGACGCGGCCGGGTCCCGGCGGGTCCGGGTCGATCACGTGGACCGTCAGCCGGGCACCGTCGGGGAGGAGCTCCGGGGCGGAGGCGCACAGGCGCTCCAGGACGCTGGTGCCCCGTGGCCCGGCGCCGACCAGGGCGACGGAGACCGGTGCGGGTGTCTCGGCCGGTGGGGATTCCTCGGTCGACGCAGACAAGGGTGGTACTCCCGGGCGTGTGGGGCGCGTATCGGCGGTCCGCCGGTCGGGAAGCGGACGGTCCGCCTCATCATGCCGTCGCCGGAAGCGGGAACCGCTGTCCGTGGGGAAGGATTGACACTCGCTGTGGGATGCGTCACAAGCATCAAGGGACACGCCGGTCGCAAAGGGGTGGAACAGGCGTGTTACGGGGCAAGTTCGGAGTCCAGGAGTGTCGTCAGCCGAGGGCCCGCCCCCTGCCGCGCCTTGGCGTGCTCCAGCCGCAGCCGGGCCGAACGGCCGCGCAGGGTCAGGGTCATGAGCTGGTTGCCGAACCAGGGGCCGCCCGTCTTGCGCCAGGTGACCGGCGGACGGGGGAGCCGCCCGTGCCGGGCGAGGCCGCGTCCGAGGGTGCGCGCCAGCGCGGTCCAGCCGATGCGGAAGCCCATCCGGATCGACAGCGGGACGGAGTTGTGGACGGGGGAGCAGACGAGCTGCATCACCCGGGCGTCGGGCCCGGTGCCGGGCCATGAGGGCTCGGCGATGTAGGCGTGGTGCACATCCCCGGACAGCACGCACACCGTCGCGGGCGCGTCGGGCCCCGAGCCGGCCTCGGCGATCAGCTCGGCCAGCCCGGCGAAGGACTCGGGGAACGCCGACCAGTGCTCCAGATCGGCGGCCCGCCGCACCTTCTCCCCGAACCGCGCCCAGCGCTCGCCCCGTTCACCCCGGCACAGCGCCGCGTTCCACCCCTCGGCGTCGTGCACCAGATGCGGCAGCAGCCAGGGCAGCGAGGTGCCGATGAGGAGGTGGTCGTAGGCCTCGGGCGTGTCCCGTACCTGCTCGCGCAGCCAGGCCTCCTCGCCCGGGTCGAGCATCGCGCGGTCGTCCTCGGCGAGGACGCGGGCCGCCCGGCTGTCCACCATCAGCAGGCGTACGCGCCCGAAGTCGCGCCGGTAGCTCCAGCGGGCCGCGGTCGCGTCCGCGTCGGCCCGGGCGGCGAAGGCGCGCAGCGCGTCGGTGCCGTCGGGGACCTCGCACACGGACGCGTACACCGGGTCGGCCGCCAGCTCCTCCAGGGAGAGGTTCCCCAGGTGCTGGTGGACCCAGTACGACATCAGGCCGCTGAGCAGCCGCTCCTGCCACCAGTCGGTGGCGCGCATGTCGGTGAGCCAGGCGGCGGAGGTGTTCCAGTCGTCGATCACGTCGTGGTCGTCGAAGATCATGAAACTGGGCACGGTGGACAGCAGCCAGCGGATGCGCGGGTCGAGCCACGACTCGTAGTAGAGGTGCGTGTATTCCTCGTAGTCCGCGACCCCGTCGCCCGGCGGGTCGCTCAGATCGCGGCGGGCCGCCAGCCAGCGCTGGGTGCCGTCGGAGGTCTCGTCGGCGTACACCTGGTCGCCGAGCAGCAGCAGGACGTCGGGCCGCTCGCCCTCCGGGTCGGCCGCGAGACGGGTGGCGAGCGCGTCCAGGGCGTCCGGGCCGACCGGATCGTGCCCGCCCGCGGGCGGCGCGGCCCAGCGGCAGGAGCCGAAGGCGACACGCAGACCGTCCTCCGGGCCCGGCGCGTGGATCGCCGAGGGCGGGAAGGGGGAGCCGGGCAGCGGCCATGCGCGGGTGCCGTCGAGGAGGACCTCGTACGTCGTGGTCGTACCGGCGGTCAGGCCGGTCACCGGGATCAGCGCGTAGTGGTGCCCCGCGATCTGGAAGGTGTGGGCCGAGCCTCCCGCGCCGTCGGCGCAGCGCACCTCGGTGGAGCACGGACGGCTCGTCTCGACCCATACGGTCGCGGACGAGCCGTCGGTGTACCTCAGCAGTGGTCCGAGGCGCAGTCCGGCCATGATGGTCCCCTCTCCGTCGCCCCGTACGGTACGGAACGACTGAGGTCAGCGGGGAGATCCCGGCCGGAAATACCTGGGTGTCAGCAGCTCGCGAGATAGTTCGTCAGCGCGGACTTCTCGGCGGAGTCGACCGAGAGGCCGTAGTAGTACTTCACCTGCACCCAGGCGCGGACGTAGGTGCAGCGGTACGCCGTCCGGGAGGGCATCCAGGTGGCCGGGTCCTGGTCGCCCTTGGCCTGGTTGACGTTGTCGGTGACCGCGATGAGCTGCGGGCGGGTCAGGTCGTTGGCGAAGGACTGGCGGCGGGACGTCGTCCAGGAGTCGGCGCCGGAGTCCCAGGCCTCGGCCAGCGGGATCAGGTGGTCGATGTCGACGTCGGAGGCGGCGGACCAGGTGGCGCCGTCGTAGACCGAGTACCAGCTGCCGCTGGTGGCGGCGCAGGAGGAGTTCTGCTGGACGTTGGTGCCGTCGCGCTTGAGGACGACCTCGCGGGTGTTGCAGGCGCCGGACTGGGTGATCCAGTGCGGGAAGAGGTCGCGGTCGTAGCCGGTGCGGTCCTCGGTGGCCACGGTGAGCGAGGCCAGGTAGGTGCGGGCGGTGGCCGCGCTGACGGGCGTGGGGAGGGCGGCGGAGGCGGCCGGACCGTTGATCAGTCCGGCCGCGGCTATGAGGCCGGTGAGGCCCGCGAGTATGCTGAGCCGTCGACGCGCGTAGAACTTCGGCATACGAACTCCCTTGTGGGGTGGGGGTGTTGGGCAGCGAGCGGGAGAATGCTCGCCGCGCCGTGTTGCGGGGAGATGTGCGTGAGGTGAGAAGGTAGTGACGAGTTCATGACATGACAAGAGTTCGAGGCGGAACTGTCGGTTCGAACACGTCGCGTACGATGGACGGCGCAGAAGGGGAGTAGCTCTTCGCCGGACCGTCGACATACTGCTCAGCTCGTCTGAGCCGGCGCCCGGAGGCGGTCCTTCTGGTCCATCCAGGGGCCCCGCCAGCGAGACCTTCGGCAAGCAGTGCACGCCCGTGCCTACCGGTACGGGTGCCGTGTGTGCTGCCGTGCCGAGGTGTGTCGCGTGAAGGTTCAGCACTCTCGGTGGGGCAGCCCCGACCGATTGAGGAACCCTTGATCAGCCTGACCGTGACGGCCGTCGTCTTCGGCGTCGTCTTCCTCGCCGAACTGCCGGACAAGACCGCCCTCGCCGGCCTCGTCCTCGGCACCCGCTACCGCGCCTCCTACGTCTTCGCCGGTGTCGCCGCCGCCTTCGCGCTGCATGTCGTGCTCGCCGTCGCGGCGGGCAGTGTGCTGACGCTGCTGCCGCAGCAGATCGTGCAGGCGCTGACCGGCGTGCTCTTCCTGGGCGGTGCGGCCGTGCTGCTGCTGCGGAAGGGCGAGGACGAGGAAGAGGTCCGCAAGCCCGAGAACCAGTCCTTCTGGAAGGTCTCGGGCGCCGGCTTCATGCTCATCCTGGTCGCCGAGTTCGGCGATCTCACCCAGATCATGACGGCGAACCTGGCCGCCCGCTACGACGATCCGCTCTCCGTCGGCCTGGGCGCGGTGCTCGCGCTGTGGGCGGTGGCCGGGATCGGCATCGTCGGCGGAAAGGCGCTGATGAAGAAGGTGCCGCTGCGGCTGATCACGCAGATCGCGGCGCTGGTGATGCTCGCGCTCGGGGTGTGGAGCCTGTGGGAGGCCGTGGCCGGGTGAGCGGGGGCTCGGTAGGCCCGGGCTCGGTGGCTCGGGGTTCCGTGAGCCTGGGCTCGGCGGGCCGGTGTGAGCTGAACGGTCGGTGAACGTCTGGAGGGGGGGTCTGGCGCGAAGCGGGGATTGTTTTGTACCGTGGGGGAACAAAGTGGCCCTCGCCCGTTTTCCCTGACCGGCGGGCGGGGCCGCCTTGTCCCTCCGGGGTGCGGGGCGAACCCGCCGTCCGCCCCCTCCCGCGCCCGGCCCCGCGCTGGACCCGCGCCCCGAGCCTTGGGGCAGCCGATGCCTTGGAGCAGCCGATGACGGCCACCGCCGTGCTCACCGCCCGCGCCCTCCTGCTGGACATGGACGGCACCCTCGTCAACTCCGATGCCGCGGTCGAACGCGTCTGGCGGCGCTGGGCCGAGCGGCACGGGCTCGACGGGGACGAGATCATGAAGGTCGTCCACGGGCGGCAGGGCTACGCGTCGATGGCGCTGCTGCTGCCCGACCGGCCGATGGAGCAGAACTACGCCGACAACGCGCGGATGCTCGCCGAGGAGACCGCGGACACCGACGGGGTCGTGGCGATCCCCGGGGCGCCGGAGTTCCTCGCCTCGCTGCGCGGGCTGCCGCACGCGCTCGTGACCTCGGCCGATGTGCCGCTCTCGACGGCGCGGATGGCGGCGGCCGGGCTTGAGCAGCCCGAGGTGCGGGTGACGGCGGAGTCCGTCGGGGCGAGCAAGCCCGACCCCGAGGGCTTCCTGAAGGGCGCCGCCGAGCTGGGCGTGGCGCCCGCGGACTGTGTCGTGTTCGAGGACTCCGGGGCCGGGATCACGGCGGGGCGCGCGGCCGGGATGACCGTCGTGGGGGTCGGGCCCCGGGCCGCGGTCCATGAGCCGGATGTCGTGGTCGAGGACCTCACGCGAGTACGCGTGGAGGCGGCCGGGGACGGGACGATCCGCCTGCACGTCGGGTAGCCCACCGGGCGCCGGCAGATCACCCGATGCGAATCCGAGCGGCGATGGCGCGGGCGCACTCCAGTGACTCGGTGTGGGTCGTGTCCACCTCCAGGTCGTAGCGCACGCCCTCGTGCACGCGCTGTGCCTGTGCCGCGGCCATGCCCTTGACCCGGTCTCCCCGGGCGATCTCACGGGCCGCGGCGACCGCGCTGTCACACCTGACGCCGACCCACAGCACGTCGAGGCCGGCCAGGGCCTTCTCCCAGCGCCGCTGGGACGCCGCGCCGCCGAGGAAGACGTCGTCGACGATGACCTTGGCCCCGGCGCGGGCCATGGCCGCGATGCCCTCGGTCCAGGCGGCGTCCAGGGCCCGGAAGTCCGCGCCGACGTCCACGCCGCCGTCGGGCGTGAAGGTGATGCCGCCGTCCGAGCCCTTCATCCTCGCGGGCAGAGCCTCGACGAACGAGTCGACGCCGAAGGCCGGCCAGGGGTCGGGCAGAACCTCTTGCAGGCACCGTACGAGTCCGGACTTGCCGGAGCTGGAGCCGCCGTTGAGAACGATCACCTGTGTGGTCACGGCGTCACCGTACGGTGCGGGGGTCTGTCAGGGCTCCTGGGTTTCCGACTCCAGCTTCGTCCGGGTGTCGCGGTCGTAGACGCCGAGGTCGTCGGCCTGGATGCCGCGTGAGTACTGGTAGTTGCGGACCGCGTCCTGGAGGCGGTCGTCGAAGGTGCCGTCGGTGTCGTCGTCGTAGAGGAACAACTGGCGCAGGCGCGACTGGAGTTCGGAGACCTCCGGGCCGCGGTCGCCGAGGCGCAGGACGGTGGGTTCGCCGTTCTGGCGGGAGTTGTCCGGCGGCTTCTTCGCGGAGCCGGACGCCGACGCGGACGTCTCGGGCGCCGAGGGGGAGGCCGTCTGGGACGGGCTCGGTGAGGCGCTCGTCTCGGACGGCGACGGGGAGGTCGACGGGCTGCTGGTGCGGGACGGGGCCGGCGGTGGTGCGGCGGGGGTCGACGGCGTGGCCGGTGTGCTCTCCGACGGCGACGGGGACGCCGCGCTGCTCGACGGGGCGTCCGGCACGCTCGCCCTGATGCCGTCCGGCAGCGCGGTGTTCCGGGAGGGCCCCTCGTAGAAGAACAGCCCGCTCGCGTATCCCGCGGCCGTCACCACGGCGACGCACGCCCCGGCCGCGGCGACGAGAGCGACCCGACGCCGCCGGGACCCGCCACCGGACTCGGACCCCACCGACTCCGACCTGCCCCGCACCCCGGCCGCCTTCCCGGCACGTCCGCCGCCGTCGAACATCCGCAGATCGGTGACACTCGGCTCGCTCCCGTCGGGAACCAGGGGTGTCGGCAGCGCGGCGGTGGCGTCCGGGGCGGGGGTGGCCGGGACGGCGGGCAGTACGGAGGTGGCGTCCGTGTCGGACGCCGGGGTGGTCGGCAGCACGGTGGTCGCATCCGAGGCCGGGGTCACCGGCAGCACGGTGGTTGCGTCCGGGTCCACCGGCCGTAGGGGCATGGTCGTACCGGCCGGGGAGGGCGGCGGGGCGGTGCTGCCGGGGCGCGGGGCCTTGGTCGAGGACGGTTGTGAGGCTCCTCCCGCAGCGCGTGAAGTCGCGGCAGATTCCGCCGGGGGGCGTTGCTCGGCCCTGTCCGGGGCCGCCGGGTCCGTGAGCGGCTGGTACGGGGTGTCGTGAGGCGCCTGGGCGCGGGCTGCGGTGTGCGGAGGCGCGGCCGGGGTGCCGGGTGAGGGCGGTTGCGCGGTCCCTGTGGTGCGCGGGGCCTCCGCCCGGTTCGGCCGGGGGTGTCGCGGGGTGCTGTTGGTCGCCTGCGCGGGGCCTCCAGGGTGGGGGGCCTGAGTATGGGGGCGTGCGGCCGAGGCGGTGGCTCCCGTAGGGGCCGCGAAGGGCTGGTGCGGGGAGCTGTGGGGCGCCTGGGGCTGGGCTGCGTTGTGCGGGGGTGCGGCCGGGGTGCCGGGTGAGGGCAGTTGCGCGGGGCCTGCGGTGTGCGGGGCATCCGCCGGGTTCGGCCGGGGGTGTCGCGGGGTGCTGTCAGGTGCCCCCGCTGCGTGCGAGGACGTGGTCGGGACGTCAGAGGAGAGCGGCTGCGAAGCTCCCGCAGGGTCCGTGAGCGGCCGTCGCGGGGGGCCGTCGGGTATCTGCCCGGGTCCTCCCGGGTTCGGGACCTCGGCGAGCGGGAGGACGACCGGGGTCGACGGGGGCGGTTGCGCGGCCCCTGCGGCGGGAGAGGCCTTCGCCTGGTCCGTCCGGGCGTGTCGCTCGGCTCCGTCGGGCGCCTGCGCGGCGTTCCCCGTACGCGGGGCCTGCGTGTGCCGACTGTCCGGCGAGGGCGCTTGCGCCGCTCCTGCGGTGCGTGGAGCCTCCGTGTTTGGGACCACCGAGTGGGAGTCCCCCATGCCCAGGACCCCCGGGTGGGAGGCCGCCGGGCGTGAGGTTTCCGTGCTCGGGACCCCCGGGTGGGAGGCCGCCGTGCGTGAGGTTTCCGTGCTCGGGACCCCCGGGTGGGAGGCCGCCGTGCGTGAGGTTTCCGTGCTCGGGACCCCCGGGTGGGAGGCCGCCGTGCGTGAGGTCTCCGTGCCTGGAACCCCCGCGTGCGAGGTCCCCGGGTGCGAGGCTCCGGTGCGTGACGTTTCCGCGCCCGGAACTCCCGCGTGGGAGCCCCCCGGGCGTGAAGTCTCCGTGCTCGGGACCCCCGAGTGGGAGGCCGCCGTGCGTGAGGCCTCCGTGCCTGGAACCCCCGCGTGCGAGGTCCCCGCGCGTGAAGTCTCCGTGCTCGGGACCCCCTGGTACGGGGCCCCCGCCCGTGAAGTCTCCGCGCCCGGAACCCCCGGGTACGAGGCCCCCGCCCGTGAAGTCTCCCTGCCCGGAACCCCCGCGTGCGAAGCCCCCGCTTGCGAGCCTCCCGCACGCGAAGCCCCCGCGCCCGAACCCCCCGCAGCGTCCGTCACATGCCCCCGCAGGGCGGCGTCCTCGCGCTCGGCAGTGTCCCGTACCGGTGCGGAACGAACCTCCCGCCCCCCGGCCCCCGAAAGCCCCGCCCCGTCGTCGAGTTCGACGTACGGGCGGATCCGGAGCGGGTCGAAGTCCTCCGCTGCTGCTGCCTGGGCCGTGCGGGTGTCGTGGAGGGCCTCGGCGGCTCGGTGGGTGCAGGTGCAGGTGGGGGACTTGTCCTGCAGTCTGGGCGCGCCGCACTCCGGGCACGGGTGTCCATTAGGCGGTTCCACGCGTTCCTCCCTCCCCTCGCGAACTCCAGAGATTATCCAGATCTTCTCCACAGTGCGGTCGAGGAGCCCCCGGAATGACGGCTTCCAAAAGGACTCGGCAGGCCATACCCCGCCACACCGGTCACGATGGAAAATGTCACAGGACCCTCGGGAGGTCTCATGGCCGGGGATGTGCACGACACGACACCGTCACCCACGCCTTCACCTGCGGAAACGCTCGCCCCGGAACAAGTTCCCGGGAACGTGCTGGTCTCCATCGGCGCCCTGCTCCTCGGCATGCTGCTCGCCGCATTGGACCAGACCATCGTGTCGACCGCGCTGCCCACCATCGTCAGCGACCTCGGCGGCATGGACCATCTGTCCTGGGTCGTCACCGCCTACCTCCTGGCCGCCACCGCCGCGACCCCCCTGTGGGGCAAGCTCGGCGACCAGTACGGCCGCAAGAGGCTGTTCCAGGCCGCGATCGTGATCTTTCTCATCGGCTCCGCGCTGTGCGGGGCGGCACAGGACATGACCCAGCTCATCGCCTTCCGCGCCCTGCAAGGGCTGGGCGGGGGCGGGCTGATGGTGCTGTCGATGGCGATCGTCGGGGATCTCGTCCCGCCGAGGGAACGCGGGCGATATCAGGGCCTGTTCGGGGCCGTGTTCGGCGCGACCAGCGTGCTCGGGCCGCTGCTCGGCGGGCTGTTCACCCAGCATGTGAGCTGGCGCTGGGTGTTCTACGTCAACCTGCCCGTCGGCATCGTCGCGCTCGCCGTGATCGCGACCGTCCTGCACCTCCCGCGCCGCTCCCGACGGCATGTCATCGACTACCTCGGCACCTTCCTCATCGCGGCCGTCGCCACCTGCCTGGTGCTGGTCGCCTCCCTCGGCGGCACGACCTGGGGATGGGGGTCCGCGCAGATCATCGGGCTCGCCGTGCTGGGCGTGGTCCTCGCCCTCGCCTTCGTCGCCGTCGAGCGGCGCGCCGCCGAACCCGTGCTGCCGCTGAAGCTGTTCCGCGTCCGCACCTTCACCCTCGCCGCCGTGATCAGTTTCGTCGTCGGCTTCGCCATGTTCGGCGCGATGACCTACCTGCCGACCTTCCTCCAGGTCGTGCAGGGCGTCAGCCCCACCATGTCCGGTGTGCACATGCTCCCGATGGTGGTGGGTCTGCTGGTGGCCTCGACGGCCTCCGGCCAGATCGTCAGCCGTACCGGCCGCTGGAAGGTGTTCCCGATCGCCGGCACCGGCGTCACCACGCTCGGGCTGCTCCTGCTCCACCAGCTCGACGAGAACAGCTCCACCGTCCAGCTGAGCGGCTTCTTCCTCGTCTTCGGGCTGGGCCTCGGCCTGGTGATGCAGGTCCTCGTGCTCATCGTGCAGAACGCCGTCCCGTACGAGGACCTGGGCGTCGCCACCTCCGGCGCGACCTTCTTCCGCTCGATCGGCGCCTCCTTCGGCGTCGCCGTCTTCGGCACGATCTTCGCGAGCCGGCTCGGCGACCAGCTCACCGACGCCTTCCGGGGTGCGTCGCTGCCGCCCGGCGTCTCCGTGGACTCGCTGGAGGCCGACCCGCGCGGCATCGCCGCCCTGCCGTCGGGCCTGCAGTCACCGGCCCTGCACGCCTACGCCGTCTCCATCACGGACGTCTTCCTCTACGCCGCCCCGGTCGCGCTCCTCGGCTTCGTGCTGGCCTGGTTCCTCAAGGAGGACCGGCTGCGCGGCTCGGTCACCGCGCCCGACGTCACCGAGACCCTGGCCAGCAACCCCGTCGAGCGGACCTCGTACGACGAGGTGTGCCGCGCGCTGTCGGTGCTCGGCACCCGCGCGGGGCGCCGCGAGATCTACCGGACGATCACCGACCGGGCGGGCTACGACCTCCAGCCCGCGGCGAGCTGGCTGCTGCTGCGGATCCGCAGATTCGGCGAGGTGGAGCCCGCCGTGCTGGCCGACAGCATGCCCGTGCCGCTGACCGTGATCATCGAGGCCGCCCGCCAGGTCGAGGAGCGGCGCCTCGCCGTGCGCGAGGGCCTCGGCCTGGTCCTCACCGACCGGGGGCGCGAGGTCGCCGAGCGGCTGGCCCGGGCCCGCGAGGAGTCCCTCGCCGAACTGCTCGGCGACTGGTGGGGCCCCGACCGTCCGACCGATCTGGTCCAACTCGTAAAGGAGTTGAACGGCGAACTGTGCGGGTCGCGGCGCGAGCGGCCCTACGACGACCGGCCCTACGAGGAGCGGCGGGCGGCCCCTCTGGTCTGAACCGCCGGTTCAGACGAGGGACTTGGCGAACCAGTGTTCGGCGTACTGGTCGTCGTTGTGCGGCTCGGTCTCCGTGTAGCCGAGCTTGGCGTAGAGAGTGCGGGCCTCGACGAGGTCGCCGCGGGTGTCGAGGATCAGCCGTAGGGCGCCGAGCGCGCGGGCGGCGTCCTCGGCGGCCCGGACCAGGAGCGCGGCGCCGCCCCTGCCGCGCATCGAGGGGTGCAGGAACACCCGGGTGAGCTCGGCGGTCGTGTCGTCGTACCGCCGTACGCCCGCGGTGCCGGCCGGCTCACCGCCGTACCGGGCGACCAGCAACCGCCCGCGCGGCGGCGCGAGATCGGCGCCGGACTGCGCGGCGATCTCCCGCTCCAGTTCCTCCGGGTCGGTCCGGCGGCCCTGGTGCAGCAGGTACCAGCGGTCGCTGACCTCGGTGTAGTACGCCCGCCAGAGAGCGGCGGCGACGGGGGAGTCGTACGGCTCCGGGGCCACGGTCCAGATCATGAGCGCATTCTCGGCCAGGGCCGCACCGGGCCCGCAACCGGATTTGTGTGACCGCCGTGTGCCGTTTGGGGGCGGGTTTCCGGGCTACTCGACGCGGCGAACCGGTCCGCGAGGAGGGCCGGTTGGGCCGAGAACCCGGAAGGCATCCATGTCCACTGGCCTGATCATTGCTCTGATCGTGATCGCGGCGGTCGTCGTCATCATCGCGGCGGCCATGACCCTGCGCGCTCGCGGGCCTCGTCGCGGCCCGAACCTGAAGCGGCGCTTCGGACCCGAGTACGACCGGGCCGTAGCCCGCCACGACGGCGACGCCAAGGCCGCCGAGCGCGAACTCACCGAGCGGGTGCACCGCCACGGCGACCTGCGCGAACGGTCGCTGGAGCCGGCGGAGCGCGAGCGCTACGAGGCGCGTTGGACGGCCGCCCAGGAGCGGTTCGTCGACTCGCCGCGCGAGGCGGTCGCCGAGGCGGACCGGCTGCTCGCCGAGCTCGCCGGCGCCCGGGGCTTCCCGGACGGCGGCCAGTACGAGGAACAGCTCGCCGCGCTGTCCGTGCACCACGCCCACCACGTCGACGGCTACCGGCGTGTGCACCGTGCGGCCCATCTGCGCGCGGAGGACGCCCGCGACGGCGGCACCGGTACGGAAGACATGCGGGAGGCCATGGTGGCGGCCCGCGCCCTGTTCGAGGAACTGGTGCGGCCGGGCCGTCACGACGGCGGGCGTCATGAGGACCGACGCCACGAGGACGGTCACCGCCGTGCCGGACTGAACGGCGGCCGCAAGGCCGCGAACACCCGTGGCGGGCACCTGCCGTGGGCCGTCAACCGACGCCAGGCCAAGGAGAGTTGAGGATATGTCCGACGTGACCCGACCGCCCGGCGAGAACACCCCCGCCGTCCCCGCCACCCCCGCCGCCCCCGACGCCCGAGGCGAGAGCGCCCTGGGCACCGGCCGCGGCGCCACAAGCAAGATCACCGTCCCCAAGGACACCAGCACCCCCGGCACCCCCGGCGCCCCCGAGGAGAGCATCCCCCGCAAGAGCACGCACGCCCACCTCTTCCCCCACGACGAGTCCGACAAGCTCGGCCTGCAGTTGCAGCACGCCGTCGCCGGGTTCGTCGACGGGCCCCGGGCCTCCGTCGAGGAGGCCGACCATGTGCTGGAGGAGATCGCGGCCCGGTTCACCGAGGCCGTGGCGCAGCGTCGCCGGACCCTGCGTCACTCCTGGCAGTCCGTCGAGAGCGGCGAGGGCAAGCCGGTGTCGAGCTCCGACACCGAGCAGCTCAGGCTGGCCCTGAAGGACTACCGCGAACTGGCGGAGCGGCTCCTGCACGCGTGAGAGACGCTCACCGATCCGCCCGGTGCTCCCGCCACTGCCGTACGACGTCCTCGACGTCGTACGGCTTCTTGCCCAGCGGGGGGCCGGGCGGCGGCTTGAACATCATCTCGCGGATCTTGTCGTTGACCTCCGTGATGATCTTCCGCACGATCCGCTCCGAGGGCGCCGCGAGGGCCGCGAGGAGCGCGTCCTCGGCCTCCTTGCGCAGCGCCAGTGCCGGCGGCAGGACGGAAAAGCCCTCGCGGGCCATCTTCCGCCTGATCCACCACAGTTCGTCGTAGCCGGAGTCCACATCGGCCGGCAGCGGCTTGCCCGCCCCCGGCAACCGTTCGAACTCGCCGCGGGTCTCCGCGTCGCGGATCTGCTTGTCGACCCAGGATTCGAAGTCGACGCCGGGTGGCTTTCGCTCGGTCATGAGGCCATTGTGCCGGACAGCGCGCAGTCGGGCGTTCTATCATGCGGCGGGCCCGGGACCTGTCTGACACACAGGCTCCGGCAGACCCACCAGGACGTCTCAGGAGGAGCGCACGTGCTCGAACTCACCATGGCCGCCGTGTCCCCGGCGGAGGAGGGTGCCACGGCCGGCATGCTCATGGCCGACGCGCCCAGCGAGCCGGGTGCCGTGCTGCGGGTGGGCCGCGACAAGTCGGTGTGCCGGCTCTCCACGCCGGACGACTGGCTGTTCGTCTCCCGCGTCCATCTGGAGTTCCTGTGCGGCCCCGAGGGGACCTGGCAGCTCACCTGGCTGCGCGGCTCCCAGCCCGACCCGTCCTCCGAAGTCCGGCTGACGGTCGGGGAGTACGCCCAGCCGATCGCCTACGGCGGCACCGTCCCGCTTCCCCGGGGCGGCAGCGGCGAGATCATCATCCAGGACCGCACCGCCCCGCGCAGCGTCAACGTGGGCTTCTACCACGAGGTCTGACCCCGACCAGGGGATCTCAGGCGAGCACCCGCGCCAGCGCGAACCCGTCGTAGCCCTTCGTGCCGACCGTCTGGATCGCCGTCCCGCTCAGCCTCGGATGGCTGCCGATCAGTTCGATCGCGGTGCGGGTGCCCACCACGTCCGAGGCCGTGCTGCCGGCGTCGGTCACCCGGCCGCCGCGGACGACGTTGTCGAGGACGATCAGGCTGCCCGTGCTGGTGAGCTTCACGGCCCACTCGACGTAGTGCGGGTTGTTGGCCTTGTCGGCGTCGATGAAGACCAGGTCGAACGGGGGCGGGTTCTCGTCGGCCAGCTTGGGCAGCGACTCCAGGGCCGGGCCGACCCGCACCTCGACCAGCTTGTCGAGACCGGCGCGGGCGATGTTGCGGACGGCGACCTCGGCGTGCACGGGGTCGTACTCCAGGGAGACCAGCCGCCCGTCGGCGGGCAGGGCGCGGCCCAACCAGATGGTGCTGTAGCCGCCGAGGGTGCCGATCTCCAGGATGTGGCGGGCGCCCTGGATCTGGGCGAGGAGCTGGAGGAGCTTGCCCTGGTTGCCCGCGACGTTGATGTGCGGAAGCCCGGCGGCGTCGCTGTCGCGCAGCGCCGCCGCCAGGTCTTCGTCGTCCGGTGCGAGGTGGGTGGTGAAGTAGGCGTCGACCTCGTCCCAGACGTGCGACTCGCTCATGCACCTCTACCTTTCGTACGCATAGTTAGATTCCCTAACTACTGGCGCTGTCGAAGATAGTTGGTGCGGCGGTCCGCTGCCAGGGGGATTTCACCCGGCGTGTCTCATTCCGTGACGGACGGCGCCGAGCCCGGCAGCGGGCGGCCCGCCGACTCCGTCATGCGCCACACCGCGAAACCACCGATCACGGCCGCGGCCATCATGTAGTACGCGGGCATCATCATGTCCCCGGTCGCGCCGATCAGGGCCGTCACCACCAGCGGGGTCGTGCCGCCGAACAGGGACACGGAGACGTTGAAGCCGATGGAGAGCGAGCCGTAGCGGACCCGGGTCGGGAAGAGCGCCGGGAGCGCCGAGGGCATCGCGGCGGTGAAGCACACCAGCAGCATGCCGAGCGCGCCCATGCCGAGCCCGACCGCGAGCAGGCTGCCCTCGCGGATCAGCAGCAGGGCCGGGACGGACAGCAGCAGGAAGCCCGCACAGCCGGCGGCGATCACCGGGCGGCGTCCGACGCGGTCGGTCAGCGCTCCCATGAACGGCTGGGCGATCATCATCAGCGCCATCACACCGAGGACGACGAGCAGACCGTGCGTCTCGTCGTAGTGCAGCTCGCTGGTCAGGTAGCTCGGCATGTACGACAGCAGCATGTAGTCGGTGACGTTGAAGACCAGCACCAGGCCGACGCAGAGCAGCAGCGCGCGCCACTGGCCGGTGACCATCTCGCGCAGCGGCACCTTGGGCCGGTTCGTCTCGGCCTTCTCGACCTCGGCGGCGAACGCCGGGGTCTCCTCCAGGCGCATCCGCAGGTAGAGGCCGATGATGCCCATCGGGCCCGCGATCAGGAACGGGATGCGCCAGCCCCAGGAGGTCAGGTCGTCGGTGGAGAGCAGGGCGGTCATCAGGGTGACCAGGCCCGCGCCGCCGATGTAACCGGCGAGGGTGCCGAACTCCAGCCAGCTGCCGAGGAAGCCGCGCCGCTTGTCGGGGGCGTACTCGGCGATGAAGGTGGAGGCACCCGCGTACTCGCCGCCGGTGGAGAAGCCCTGCACGAGGCGGGCCACGAGGAGCAGGATCGGCGCGCCGACACCGATCGTCGCGTACGACGGGATCAGACCGATCGCGAAGGTGCCCGCGGCCATCATGATCATGGTGAGCGCGAGGACCTTCTGGCGTCCGACGCGGTCGCCGAGCGGGCCGAAGACCATGCCGCCGAGGGGGCGGACCAGGAAGGCCGCGGCGAAGGCGCCGAACGTGGAGAGCAGCTGCGCGGTGGGGTTGCCCGACGGGAAGAAGACCTTGCCCAGGGTGACCGCGATGTAGCTGTAGACACCGAAGTCGAACCATTCCATCGCGTTGCCGAGCGCGGCCGCCTTCACGGCGCGCTTGACGAGCGCGGGGTCGGTGACGGTGGTGTCCTGGGCCTTCGTGCGGTTCTTGAGCGCGGACGTGGGAGCAATGACTGAGGCAGTCACAAGACTCGCTCGCCTACCTTTCATCGGGGACAGGAACGCGGTCCGCGCGGCGGCGCTGTCGAACGGGCCGAAAAGGCGACGATAGGCGGAGAATGCCCGCTCACGGGCGGTATGCCTTTCGTTGCAGGGTGCATCTAAACACCGGCTGTGCAGGCACGCATGCCCGTTCACGTGCCGTTCCCACGTGATCTTGATGTGATCCTTATCGCGTCCACGGGAGGCAACCGCGCGCCCCGCGCACTATCGTCAACCGGATGAAGGGGGCGTAAAGGTCATACCGGGTAGAAGGCCGACGAGGCGTGGCGAATGCGGAGCGCGGCGGACGACCGACGGAAGCCTTCGGAGCGACAGCCGTCGGCAGGCCTCACGCACGCCTGCGCCTGGCCTGCCTCGGGCTGTGGCTGATCGTCGCCGTCCTCGCCGCACGGCAGGTAGCCGTCGTCCTCGGCACCCCGCGCGGGGAGCGGCTGACGGCCCTGGAGACCTGGGTCGGGCCGAGCGGCGTCCTCCAGGTGAACGGCTCGCTCTACGACTCGACCCGCTTCACCGGCACCCCCTTCAACGGCCTCGCCCTCAAGCCCCTCACCCGTTCGGCCGAACAGGCCCTCGGCTGGGGCTGGACCTTCGGCACGCTGCTGCTGGTCGCCGCCCTCGGCCTGATCGCCGCCCGCGCCCTGCCCCAGCCCGTCGGCCGCCGCACCGCGCTGCTGGCCGCCCCCGTCGCCATCGGCCTGCTCATGCTGTCCCTGCCGGTCCGCAACACCCTGTGGCTCGGGCAGACCAGCATCATCCCGGTCCTGCTCGTCCTGCTCGGCTGCTTCGTCGCCCACGGACAGCGGACCAGCGGACTGCTCATCGGGGTGGCGGCCGCGCTCCAGCCCACCCTGCTGCTCTTCACGCCCCTGCTGTGGTGCACCGGCCGCAGACGCGCCGCGCTCTCCGGCGGCGTCACCTTCGCCGCCTGCACCGCGCTCGCCTGGGCTGCGATGCCGCACGACTCCTCCGTCTACTGGGTCCACCACCTGGCCGGCGTCGGCCTCGGCGGCCGGGCCGACGACCTCGGCAACCAGTCCCTGCACGGCGCCCTGCTGCGGCTCGGCCTGCACGGCCCCCTGGAAGTCGCGCTCTTCCTGGCCCTCGGCGCGGCCGTCGCCGTCCTCGCCCTGCGCCGCGCCGTCCGCTACGTCGCCGACGGGCAACTCCTCCTCGCCGTCGCGGTCACCGGCTGCGCCGCCATCGTCGTATCGCCCACGGCCTGGCAGCACCAGCTGCTGTGGGTGCTGCTCACGATCGTCGGCCTGGCCGGCAGACGCGCCCGTGACCGGTACGTATGGCCCGTCGCCGTCATCCTGGTCATGACCCTGCCGACCAGGCTGCTGCTCCCGGACATCACGGCACTGGACCCGCTGCGCACCGAACTCGTCCTGCTCGCCGCCCTCGCCGCCGCCGTGGCCGTCCCGTTCCTGTCCCGCGCCTCCCCGTACTACCGGTCACCGATCCCGACCGAGTACGCGCCCGCCGTCCCGTCCCGCTTCCGGCACGTGCCGCTGCTGCCCTTCCTGCGCCGGGTCCTCACCCGCCCGAACCTCTTCCTGGAGCTTCTCCTCCTGCGCATCGCCTACGCCGCCTACTCCCAGGTCCGGCTGGCGGCCAACGGCGGCAGCGTCTCGGCCGGGCGGGCCGAGGCCGAGGAGCACGCCTGGCAGATCCTCCGCCTGGAACGCGCCCTGCGCCTCGACATCGAGCACTGGGCCAACCACGCCGTGGTGCGGACCGACTGGCTGCGGGCCTTCTTCGACTTCTCCTACGAGTCGTTCCACTTCTTCGTCCCGCTGGCCGTCCTCGCCGTCCTGTACTGGCGCCGCCCCGCCGCATACCGCTGGGCCCGCTCCGCCCTCGGCTTCGCCACTCTCCTCGCCCTGGTCGGCTTCTGGCTCTACCCCCTCGCCCCGCCACGCCTGATGCCGACCCTCGGCTTCATCGACACCGTCCACGGCGTCCAGGACTTCTCCCGGCCCGACTACGGCACCCTCACGGACGTCACCAACCAGTACGCGGCCATGCCGTCCCTGCACTTCGGCTGGGCGCTGTGGTGCGGAGTGGTGATCGCGGTGCTGGCACCCCGGTGGTGGATGAAGGCCCTGGGCCTGCTGCATCCGCTGCTCACCGGCACCGCGATCGTCGTGACGGCCAATCACTGGGTGCTGGACGCGGCCGGGGGAGCGGTGGTGGTCGGGGCGGGCTTCGGCCTCACGTATCTGCTGTCCGGGCCCCGGGCGGACACCGCCGCCGCGCGCCGGGCGTCCCGGGAGGCGGACCCGAGCACCGGCCGCTCGACCAGTTCCGTCGGCTGACACACGTCGTCTGACGTGCCCCACCGGCCGGATCGGTGTGTCGGAAAACCGTCGAAAATGCCCTCCACATGTCGGTTTTCGGTGCCCGGCCGGGCGCTGGCTGGCTCTCGGCCACGGGTGGCTGAAAGGTGTGCCTCGCTGTCCACCCGAAGAGCGACATGGAGGGTTCTGTGAACGTGGCAACGACGGCTGACGGACCTCGGCGGAGTCCGAAAGGCACACTCCTGATGGCCTGCATCGGGGTGTTCGTCGCCTACCTGCCGGTCACCACCGTCTCCGTCAGCCTCCCCGCGATCCAGCGGGACCTGCACGCCTCGACCTCCCAACTGTCCTGGGTCTCGGACGCGTTCGTGCTGCCCATGGCCGCGCTCATCCTGACGGCCGGGGTCGTCGGAGACGTGCACGGCCGCAAGAAGGTCTTCCAGGCGGGCCTGCTGTTCTCGGCCGTCGGGGCCGCCGTCGCGATGAGCGCGCAGTCGGTCCAGGTGCTGTGGGCCGGGCAGGCGCTGGCCGGGACGGGTGCGGCGGCGCTGCTGCCCACGACACTGGCGCTGATCAGCCACGCCGTGCCCGACCCCCACGAACGCGCCAAGTTCGTCGGACTGTGGGCCGCCTCCCTGTCGCTGGCGCTGGCCGTCGGCCCCCTCATGGCGGGCGTGATCCTCCAGCACACCGCCTGGCACTGGATCTATCTGCCCGCGATACCCGTGGCCCTCCTCACCATGGCGCTCGCCGTCCCCCTGGTCGCCGACTCGCGCGCCCCCGGCTCACGCAAGCTGGACTGGCCCGGCCAGTTCACCGCCGCGCTGACCATCGTCGCGCTCGTCTACGGCGTCATCGAGGGCGGCGCCCAGTCCTTCTCCGAGCCCCGGGTCGTCGTCGCCCTGGCCCTCGCGGCCGTCGGCGCCCTCGCCTTCGTCCTGGCCGAACGGCGCAGCCCGAGCCCCATGCTGGACCTGACGCTGTTCCGCAGCGCCGCCTTCAGCGCGACCACGCTCATCGCGATGATCAGCTTCCTGGGCCTGATCGGCTTCTTCTTCGTCCTCAGCCTCTACTTCGGCATGGTGCAGCGGCTCGACACCCTCGACGCGGGCTACCGCATGCTGATGGTGACGGCGGTGAGCCTGTTCCTCGGAGTGGTCGTCGGACCGCTGATGCGCCGCATCCCGGCCCGCGCCCTGATCACCACCGGCCTGCTGGCGACGACTGGCGGGCTGCTGTCCCTGACCGCCCTCGACGCGCACACCGCGTTCGGTCCGCTCGCCTGGCGACTGGCCCTGCTCGGCCTCGGCATGGGCCTCGTCATCACCCCCATGACCGCCACGGCCGTCGCGTCCGTCCCGCACCACCTGGCCGGTATGGCGGCGGCCGGCAACAACGCCTTCCGCCAGGTCGGCGGCGCCCTCGGGCCCGCAGTCCTGGGCACGTTGCTCACCACCAAGGCCACCGACGCCCTCCCCGGCCACCTCGCCGACGCCGGCGTCCACGGCTCGACGGCCCATCAGGTCACCGCCGCCGTCGACACGGCAGGGCTGGGAGCCGTGTCCCGCCTGAACCTCGGCCCTGACACCGGCCGCGCCCTGGGCGCTCTGTCCGAGTCCTTCCTCGACGGCCTCAAGCTCTGCCTGATCGTCGCGGCGTCGCTGGCGCTGCTGGCGGCGGTGGTGGGGGCGGTGCTGCTGCGCAAGCCGAAGCGGAAGCCGGAGCCCGAGCGCGAGCCCGCGTCTGTCGCCGAGACGGGCCCGGTCGTCACCGGCCGAGTGACCGACGGCGCCGGAAACGCCATGACGGGCGCCACGCTCACCCTGATCTCCCTGGCCGGACGCCAGGTAGGCCGGACCGTGTCACACGACACCGGCGGCCACTACCGGCTGACCGCCCCCGGAGCCGGTTCCTACGTCCTGATCGCGGCGGCCGACGGCCACCAGCCCCAGGCCACCACCCTCGTACTCGGCGAGGAGCCGCTGCCCCACGACGTGGTCCTGTCCGGCGGCAGCGGCCTCGCGGGCACGGTCGCCACGGCCGACGACAGGCTGCCGGTCGAAGGCGCGATGGTCGTCGTGACCGACATCCGCGGCGACGTCCTGGCCACGGGCACGACCGACGCCACCGGCGCGTTCGGCTTCGGCCCCCTCCCGGCCGGTGACCTGACGATCGCCGTCAACGCCACCGGCTACCGCCCGGCCGCCCTCCCCCTGCCGCCCGGCGCCCCGACCACCGGCCTTGAGCTGCTCCTGCACCCCGGCGCGCGGTTGCAGGGCGTCGTCCGCACGGGCGCCGACCGCACCCCCGTGGCCGACGCCCGCGTCACCCTCGTCGACGCCGCCGGGAACGTCGTGGGCACGGCCACCACCGGCACGGACGGGGCGTACGCCTTCACGGACCTGGACGCGGGGGACTACTCCCTGATCGCCAGCGGGTACGCGCCGGTCGCCACGACCGTCAGGGTGGACGGGGGGAGCCCGAACGACGTCCATCCGCAGCTGGCGCATCAGGACAGTTGACGGGCGTCTCTGCTGAAGACGGCGACGTCGTTGCCGAAGGCGCAGGCGAGGAGCCCGTCGTCGCTGAGGGAGAGCGCGTTGCACGGGCCGGGCAGGTGGATGACGTGGAGGGTGGTGCGCTGTTCCAGGTCCCAGATGCGGAGGGTGTTGTCGGCGGAGCCGGTGAGGGCGACGGGGCGGCCGTCGAGTTCGGTCAGGGTCACCCTCCAGACCGACCTGGTGTGGCCGGTGAGCGGCTCGCCGAGGGGTTGGCAGCCGGGCAGCTCCCAGATCTGTACGGTCCCGTCCTCAGCGGTGGTCACCGCGATGGGACGGTCGTGCAGCCGGCCGATGGCGACGTCTCTGAGCGTGTGAGAGTCCGGTGCCTGGCCGAGCCTGCGGCCGGTGGTCACGTCATGGACGTACAGCGGCCTGTACGGTGAGCCCGCCGCCATGACCGGGCGCCCGTCGATGACGCCGCAGTCGGCATACGTTCCGAGATCGGGGCAGTCGAAGCGGTCTCTCAACTCGCCGGTCGCCAGGTCCCACACCCGGGCCGAGCCGTCCGTCCTGCCCGTCACCACGACTTCGCGGCCGTCCATTTCCACACACGCCGTGAACGACTGGAAGAGGTCGGCCTCGCCCTCGTGCTCCAGGGGCGTGTGGACCGCCCGGCCCGTGGCGATGTCCCAGACCAGCGCGGCGCCCTTCCTGGGGCTGGAGACAGCGACCGGACGGCCGTCCAGCACCCGGCAGGTCACGGACCTCACCTCGCTGCGGTGGTGGGGGAGCGGCTCGGTGGAGCTGAGGCCCGCCGACAGCTCCCACCTGCGCATGGTGGTGTCCTCGGACCCGCTGACGAGGATCCGCCGGCCGTCCACCACGGCGTGGCCCACCGCGGATACGCGCTGGGTGTGCCCGACGATCGGGCTGCCGAAGGACCGGCGGGAGAGATCCCAGATCCGGAGGGTGTCGAAGGCGCTGGTGATGACGACCGGCCGCCCGGCCAGCTCGATGCACGCCACCGTCAGCAGGGGGAAGGCGTGGCCGCTGAGGGGCGGCCCCGCCGAGCGGCCGGCTTCGAGGTCCCAGATCTCCGCCGTGCCGTCCTGGTACCCGGCGACAACGACCTGTCGGCCGTTCAGCACCGCACATGTCACTGAGGACGCCCAGCCCTCGTGCCCGTTGAACTCCCAGATCATCCGGCCGTTCCCGAGATCCCGGACTCGTACCCGCCCTGCCCTGTCCGCGCTGACGACGACCGGGCGGCCGTTCAGAACCGTGCACGCCACGCCCTTGTACCAGGGGGAGTGGCTACGCCGGTCCAGCCGTTTCAGGCGCCGACGGGTTCTCAGGTCGCAGAGGTCCAGGGATGCCGTCGAGCCGGTGACGACGACCTGGCGGCCGTCCAGCACGGCGCACGCCAGGGAGTTCACCTGGCCGACGTGCTTCACCGGCTCGCCCACGGCCCGGCCGGTCGCCAGGTCCCACACCCGCACGGTGCTGTCCCAGCCCCCGGTGACGGCGACCGGGCGGCCGTCCAGCTCCACGCAGGCGACGGCGTAGACGGGCTCGGTGTGACCGCGCATCGGTTCGCCGACCGCCCGGCCGGTTCCGAGGTCCCACAGCCGTACGGTCTTGTCGCGCGCGACGGACACGGCGACCGGGCGTCCGTCCAGTTCGGTACAGGCCACTCCTTCGATGTCGTCGCTGTGTCCGGTCATGGCGTTGCCGACGGGTGCCCCCGTGATCAGGTCCCACATCCGTACGGTCCTGTCCTGCGACCCGGTGACGGCGACCGGGCGGCCGTTCACCTCCGTGCAGGCCAGGGCCTTCACCAGCCCCGTGTGCCCGGTGAGCGCGTTGCGCAGATTGCTCGACAGCCGGGAACCGGACGCCGCCAAAGGCTTCCAAGCACGGCGATCCGCCCTCCCGTTGAGCGCCTCGACAAGACGCGGCACATTGAACCGCGCGGCCTCCACCGCGAGCACCTGCCGCCGAGCCGCCGCGTCGAGATCACGCAGCACATGCAGGCAGGACCGGAACACCGCGGTGTTCAGCTGCGCCTCCTCGCCCTCCGCCTCCAGCAGACGCGGCATCAACGTCTCGTACTCCGCGTGCACCAGGTACTCGATATCGGCCAGCAGCGTGTCCAGCAGCCCACCCGCAGCCGCATGCGTCGCCAGGTGCCGCAAGGCATACGGATGCGCCCGCCCCCAGTCGCGCGCGCCGTCGAGGTGATACGGCACCGCCCCCCGCAACACCACCGTGAACGCCCGATGCGCCCGCCCCGAGTCCTGCCCCTGGCGCAGATACTCCGCCATCGACTCGTGGTAGAGCCGGTACACCGACCGCTCGTCCTCCTTCGCCTCGACGACGTATGCCCCGGCGTCCCGCCGCAGTTGGTAGAGGTCGTCGTTGGTGTACGTCCGGCCGGAGAGCTCCGAGGCGAGTGGGGCCCAGATGTCCTCCCAGGGGAGGCCCTGGCCCTCGGCGTAGGCGAGGGGGCGCAGGAGGTCGAGGATGCGGTCGGCGTCGTCGGCGAAGCGCTGGTGCAGGTCGTGGTGCATGGCGTCGGCCGCCGCGCGGGGGAGGGAGCGGCGCCAGACGGGGTCCCGGGGGTCGGGCAGGGCCGGGGTCGCGGCGAGCGTGCCCGCCGTGATGCGGGCGACCAGGAAGCAGTTGCCCGCGGCGTCGGCGACCGCTTCCGCCACACCCATGCGCACCCGGTGCGGGCAATCGAGGTACGGGGAGTCCTGGTGGGCGTCCAGGAGGTTGCGCAGCGTGTAGACGAGGACGGCGTCCGGGTCGGCGTACCGGTCCGAGTCGAGGTCGACGTGGTCGTCCTGGCACAGACCGAGGGGCCCGAAGAGGTGGGGGCGGGTGCCGAGGAGGAGGCGCAGGTGAGGGGCCGCCAGTTCCATGAGCGGACGTAAGACCTGGCCGCACAGGGTCGTCGGCGTCGCCGCCTCGTCCAGGCCGTCGATGAGGATGACGTGAGGGCGGTCGGGTGCGGGCCGGGCGCCGAGGTGGTTGAGCAGGTCCGCCACCGCCTCCGCCGGCGGCAACCGCAGCGCCGCGCAGACCGCCCGCACGACCTGCTGGTCGGTGAGGCTCTGCGCGTACACGGTCGTCCCGATGGCCCCCTCGGGCGGAAGCTGATGCTCGCGCAGTCCGATCGACGAGAGCGGCACCGTACGCCGGTACTCGGGGTCGCTCACCGCCGCCAGCAGACCCAGTACGGCCGTCTTGCCCGAACCCGGAGCCCCGGTGACCACCAGCGCCGGACACGCCTCCGCCGTCGGGTCGCCCAGCCACTCGGTGATGTCGTGAAGCGCCCGGTGACGGCCCGAGAACCACCAGCCCACCTTGCTCGGATCGCTGTGCCCCATCGCCCGCCGCAGCAGCCGCGACCGGAACTCCACGTCCCGGCGCTTGTCCTGCTCGTCCCACTCGGCGGCCTGTTGCAGCGCCAAGTCCGTGTGGGAGAGGCGCTGGCTGTGCTTCGCGTTGGGCAGGAACGGCGGGATCTCACCGGTCAGCCCGATGATCTCCAGGCCGATGTGCTGGAAGTCCGGGCGTTTGGGGTTGGTGCGCGTGGCGTTCACGACCGCGTCCAGGGCCAGCAGCGGCGGGGTGTAACCGGCCGTGGCGAGGCTGGTCACCGCCTCCGTCAGCAGTTCCGGGAAGGCGCCCGTCCGCGCCAGTTCCCGGGGCTGCGCCGAGGTGATGACCGCAAGACCGGACTCCTCCTCCCGCCAGTCGCTCTTCCAACGGGACATCGCG
This sequence comes from Streptomyces koelreuteriae, assembly GCF_018604545.1. Taxonomy (GTDB): domain Bacteria; phylum Actinomycetota; class Actinomycetes; order Streptomycetales; family Streptomycetaceae; genus Streptomyces; species Streptomyces koelreuteriae. Next base: position 6,000,571 of record NZ_CP075896.1, read on the forward strand.
GCCAGCAACTCGTTGCCGCCCTGCCCGGAGAAGCACGTGTCGAGCATCAGCAGCAGCCGCCGTACCTGCGTCCCGGCGAGGATCTTGCGCGCCAGCGTGCCGGGCAGCAGCGCGTCGTAGAGGTCGTCGGGCTCGGTGTCGGCGGTGAGCAGGACATAGTCGCCGTTGTCGAGGATCTCCCCGTGCCCCGCGATGTACACGGCGACGATGTCGTCCGGGCGGCGGTCCGGGGCACGGCAGAATTCACGCAACTCGCGCAGCAGTTGCGGCTTGGTCGGGTTCAGCCCCAGGTCGGACACGTGGGTGTAGCCGAGCGTTCCGGTGAACAGCTCCACCACCTTGCGACGGGCCTCCACCAGTCCGGGCCGGTCCCACTCCAGCTCCGCCGCCGCGTTCGGGTAGTGGCTGACCGCGGTCGCGATGAGGAAGCGCCGGGGCTCGGGCCCGCTCATGCCAGGCCCTCCGCCACCGCCGCGCCCGTCTCCTTCGCCGTCAGATAGAGCGTGGCGTCGTGCGCGTGCGAGCCGTTGTGTACGACCTTGCCGACGACGTTCGCCCCGAAGAACAGCGAGAGGTCCTTCACGGCCGCCACGACATCGCCCTCGTCGACGATGTTCGTCCACGACGCCGTCCCGGGCCAGGTCTCCGGCCCGGGACGCAGCCGGTCGACGACCATCCGCATCCCCAGCGGCGACCCCAGCGTCACCAACGCCCGCACCCCGTGCCCTTCGAGCGCGCACAGCGCCTCGAAGGCGACGACCGAGCCCAGCGAGTGCGCCACCACCACCCGTGTGTCGGGGCCTATCGCCTCCTCGACCCGGCTCCGGGCCGCCGCCCGCAGCTCCCCGTCCAGCAGATAGCGGCGGACCTGTTTCAGGTCGAAGACCAGCCCCCGCAGGGTCACATCGGCGAAGTAGCGCGAGTGCTGGAGGACGCGCAGGGCCGCCTGCACGGCACGCGGGGAGCGGACCAGCGTGTCCCCACCGGGCGGGGGCACGCCCGGATCGACCCGTGCCGCCTCCGCCCACCACTCCAGCAGCAGCTCCGACTCGAACCCGTCCTCCACGTCCTTCGCCGTGAACATCGGGTCGCCGACGGCCAGGGTGTGCCCGGGGGGCCGGAACAGATCGCCGTAGAACGCCATCCGCAGGTCACCGGGGGTGAGTTCCGGACCGCCCGCCAGGTCGAGCCCGTCGGCGAGCGCCGGCTCCCACTCCTTCAGCAGCGTCTTGCTCCCCAGCCGCTGCTTCCCCACCCCGTGCACACCAACGATCCGCGCCATCGCACCCGTCCCCCGAGCTCAGCAGGACCCTTCACTCTAGGGCGACGGCCCCGGCCCCGCATTCGAACCACACGGTCTTCCCACCGTCACGCCACACCGACACGCCCCACTTGTCGGCCATCGCGTCGAGCAGGAGCAGTCCCCGGCCGCTCTCGGACTCCGGGTCCTGCCGGGGCGGGGGTACGGGCAGTCGGTTGCTGCCGTCCGACACCTCCACGCGCACGCCGTGCGGCTGCCGCAGCAACAGCAGGGTGCAGCGCCGGTCCGGGACGTGCCGTACGACGTTGGCGAGCAGTTCGGTGACGCCGAGTTCGACGGCGTCGGACAGCTCGGGCATGCGCCACTCTTCGAGGAAGGAGCGGGCGATACGGCGGATGTGCTGGGCGGCGTGTTCACCGACGGTGAGCCGGATCGTGTACTGGGCGGGAAAGTATTCATTCACAGGACGAGGCTGACGTGCGGTGACTACCCTCGGCTACGGAACGGATACAACCGGTCCTGTAGTGGGCCGTGTTGCGTGAGAGGGGCTACTGCCGTGACCCACATCAACGCCCTTGACCCGGGTGCGTCCCCCTTGGATTACTACGGCTTCGAGCTGAGGCGGCACAGAGAGGCGGCCGGGCTGACGCAGAAACAGCTCGGGGAGATCGTCAACTACACCGGCTCGCTCGTCGGCCAGATCGAAACGGCCCGGAAGCTCCCGACGCCGGAGTTCAGTCAACGGGCGGATGCGGCGCTGGAGACGGGAGGGCAGTTGTCCCGACTGGTCGACCTGGTGCTGCGTAGCCAACTTCCGGCCTGGTTTCAGCAGGTGGCGGAGCTCCAGGCGAGAGCAGTGGAGATCTGCTCCTTCGAGGCGCTCATGGTCCAGGGCCTGCTCCAGACCCGTGCGTACGCGTGTGCCGTGCTCGGTGTGCTGGACAAGAGCAACCTCGAAGACCGCACCGCCGTACGACTGGCGCGCCAGGGCATCTTCGAGAAGGAGGAGCCGCCTGTCTTCTGGGCGATCCTCAGCGAGGCCGCACTGTACCTGGAGGTCGGCGGCCGGGAGACCATGCGCGAGCAACTCGCCCACCTGTTGTCCTTCGAGTACAACCCTCGGATCAACATCCAGGTGCTGCCGTTCTCGGCCGGAGCACACGCGGGACTGCAAGGCTCGTTCGACGTCTACCGCTTCGCGAGCGACCCGGCCATCGTCTACACGGAGGGCTACGGCAGCGGGCATCCCACCGCGAATCCGGACACCGTCAAGGACTGCTCGCTCCGTTACGATCATCTTCAGGCCGCCGCGCTCTCCCTCAGGGATTCGGCGGAGTTGATGCGGCGAGTGATGGAGGAACGCTATGGCGAGCAACGCGATTCCGACGGGGATCCGGTGGCGTAAGTCCAGCTACAGCGGCGATCAAGGCGGCAACTGCGTCGAATGCGCGCCGATCGGGGCCCTGGCCTGGCGCGCGTCGACATACAGCAGCGATCAGGGCGGCAACTGCATCGAGATCGCCGAAACCCCCCACACCACCATCGCCATACGCGACTCCAAGAACCCGGCGGGACCGATCCTCACCCTCGACCCCGCCGCGTTCACGACCTTCGTCAACTGGACGACGACGGACGGCGACTACAGCCTCTGAATGATCGTGCCGGTGGCCAAACCGCCCCCCGCACACATGGTGATCAGCGCGAACTCCTTGTCCGTGCGCTCCAGTTCATGAAGCGCCGTCGTGATGAGCCGGGCCCCGGTGGCTCCCACCGGGTGCCCGAGTGCGATCGCACCGCCGTTGACGTTCACCTTCTCCAGGCCCTGCTCGAAGACCTGCGCCCAGCTCAGGACGACGGACGCGAACGCCTCGTTGATCTCGACGAGGTCGATGTCCTTCAGGGACATCCCGGCCTTGCCCAACACGGCGTTCGTCGCGTCGATCGGCCCGTCCAGATGGAAGTGCGGGTCGGCTCCCACCAGCGCCTGGGCCACGATCCGCGCCCGAGGCCGCAGCTTCAACGCACGAGCCATCCTCTTCGACGCCCACATGATCGCCGCCGCCCCGTCGGAGATCTGCGACGAGTTGCCGGCCGTATGCACCGCCGTAGGCATGATCGGCTTCAGGGAGGCCAGCGCTTCCGCCGACGTGTCGCGCAGACCCTCGTCCTTGTCGACCAGGCGCCACATGCCCTGCCCGGCGTGCTGCTCCTCCTCCGTCGTCGGGACCTGGACGGCGAAGGTCTCTCGTTTGAAGCGTTCCTCCGCCCAGGCGTGGGCGGCCCGTTCCTGGGAGGCGAGCCCGAGGGCGTCGACGTTCTCGCGGGTCAGGCCCCGGTGGCGGGCGATGCGCTCGGCTGCCTCGAACTGGTTCGGGAGGTCGACGTTCCACTCGTCGGGGAACGGCTTCCCGGGCCCGTGCTTGGAGCCCGACCCCAGCGGCACCCGGGACATCGACTCCACGCCGCAGGAGATACCGACGTCGATCACGCCGGCGGCGACCATGTTGGCCAGCATGTGGGAGGCCTGCTGGGAGGACCCGCACTGCGCGTCGACGGTCGTCGCGGCCGTCTCGTAGGGCAGCCCCATCGTGAGCCAGGCCGTGCGCGCGGGGTTCATGGACTGCTCGCCGGCGTGGGTGACCGTACCGCCGACGATCTGTTCGACGCAGTCGGCGGGGATGCCGGTGCGGCCCAGGAGTTCACGGTAGGTCTCACCCAGCAGGTAGGACGGGTGCAGATGGGCGAGCGCGCCGCCGCGCTTGCCGATCGGGGTGCGTACGGCTTCGACGATCACGGGTTCGGCAGCCATGGGTGCGGGTCCTCTCCGGGAGGCTACGCGGAACTAGTACGCGTTCTAGTTCTGTCAGCAGTGTGCTGAGCGCCACTCGGTGACCGCAAGGGTCGTGCGGGCAATTGAGGGGTCCATGCCTCTTGCTAGTTGTAGAACCCGTTACTACCGTCACCGCAACTCCGCACAGCTGATGGGCCGTCAGAACAAGAGTCGGTACGAGTGGTGGGAGCCGCCCATGCCCTGTCCCGCGCTGCCCGAGGGATTCGACTTCACCGACCCGGACCTGCTGCATCAACGCGTGCCCCTGCCGGAGTTCGCCGAGCTGCGCCGGGTCGAGCCGGTCTGCTGGGTGCCGCAGCCGGCCAATGTCGCCGGCTTCCAGGACGAGGGGTACTGGGCCGTCACCCGGCACGCCGACGTCAAGTACGTCTCCACGCACCCGGAGTTGTTCTCGTCGTACCTCAACACGGCGATCATCCGCTTCAACGAGCACATCGACCGGGACTCCATCGACGCGCAGCGGTTCATCCTGCTCAACATGGACCCGCCGGAGCACACACGGGTCCGGCAGATCGTGCAGCGCGGCTTCACGCCCCGGGCGATCCGCGCCCTGGAGGAACGGCTGCGGGCCCGGGCCCTGGCGATCGTCGCGAACGCCCGCGCGCACTCCGGGCCGTTCGACTTCGTCACCCAGGTCGCCTGCGAACTGCCCCTCCAGGCGATCGCGGAGCTGATGGGCGTCCCGCAGGAGGACCGGGACAAGATCTTCGACTGGTCGAACAAGATGATCGCGTACGACGATCCCGAGTACGCCATCACCGCCGAGGTCGGCGCCGAGTCGGCCACGGAGATCATCGCCTACGCGATGAACATGGCCGCCGACCGCAAGCAGTGCCCCGCCCGCGACATCGTCACGCAGCTGGTCGCGGCGGAGAACGAGGGCAACCTCAACTCGGACGAGTTCGGCTTCTTCGTGCTGATGCTGGCCGTCGCGGGCAACGAGACCACCCGCAACGCCATCACCCACGGCATGCACGCCTTCCTCACCCACCCCGAGCAGTGGGAGCTGTACAAGAGGGACCGGCCGTCGACGACGGCGGAGGAGATCGTGCGCTGGGCGACCCCGGTCGCCGCCTTCCAGCGCACCGCCACCCAGGACACCGAGCTGGGCGGCAAGCGGATCCGCAAGGGCGACCGCGTCGGCCTCTTCTATGCCTCCGCCAACCACGACCCCGAGGTCTTCGACGACCCGGACGACTTCGACGTCACCCGCGATCCCAACCCGCACCTCGGTTTCGGCGGCGGCGGCCCGCACTTCTGCCTGGGCAAGTCCCTCGCGGTGCTGGAGATCGACCTCATCTTCAACGCCATCGCCGACGCCATGCCGGGGCTGCGGCTGGTCGAGGACCCGCGTCGGCTGCGGTCGGCGTGGATCAACGGGGTGAAGGAGCTCCGGGTGAGTACGGCCGGCTGAGTGGGGCGAAGGCGACGGCCCCGGGGATCGGGGGGCCGCCGCCTTCGGTCTTGGGGGTGGGGCCGGCTCAGTACGAGCCGTGGGACTGCCAGTGGTCCCAGGCGCCGCAGGCGCTGCCGTAGCGGTCCTTCATGTAGTCCAGGCCCCACTCGATCTGGGTGGCCGCGTTGGTCTTCCAGTCGGAACCGGCCGAGGCCATCTTGGCGCCCGGCAGGGCCTGGACCAGGCCGTAGGCGCCGCTGGAGGTGTTCTGGGCGTTCACGTCCCAGTCGCTCTCCTGCTCGACGATCTCGGAGAAGCACTCGTACTGGGCGTCGTCGCCGATCATCTTCTTCGCGACCGTCTTCGCCGAGGAGGCCCCCGTCGTCGCGCCGTGGGCGGGCGCGGCGGCGATCAGGGTGCCGCAGGTGGCCGCGGCCAGGGCGGTACCGGCGAGGGCGTTCTTCGGGGTGGCGGCACGGCGGAGGACGGATGCGGCGGGCACGCGGTGACCTTTCGTCGTGGGCGGGGCAGTCGTCCACGGAAACAGTCTTCGCGAATGCCCGCAATGCCCCCTTTTACTAGGGGTGACCGCATGCGGAGCGGCGGTCCGGCCTGTGACCGGGGGCGGTCTCTACGGCCTCGCTTCGTATGTGACCTGAGTCACGTGGGGTGCTTCACGCTCGGCGGGGTGTCGAAGGTGACCGGCGTCTCGAACGCCGCCCGGCGTGTGGCGCGGCGCAGGGCCCTGAGCACCGCCGGGCCGAGGGTGAGGGTCAGGACGACCGTGACGACGGCCCGGCCCAGGTCCCAGCCGAGCGAGGTGGCCAGGCAGTACGCGACGAAACGGGCCAGGTTGGCGGGGACCGTCGCCTGCGGGTCGAAGGCGACGTTCGAGGCGAGCGCGCTCATGAAGGGCCAGCCCGCCATGTTCATCACCGTGCCGTAGGCGAAGGCGGCGAGGAAGCCGTAGGCCGCCAGGAGGACGAGTTCCGTCCGGCCGCGCAGGCGGTCCGGGCCCGGCAGGAGGCCCGCGCCCATCGCGAACCAGCCCATCGCCAGCATCTGGAACGGCAGCCACGGGCCCACCCCGCCCGTGAGCAGCGCGGACGCGAACATCGTCACCGAGCCGAGCACGAACCCGAAACCCGGGCCGAGGACCCGGCCGCTCAGCACCATCAGGAAGAACATCGGCTCGATCCCGGCCGTACCGGCGCCGATCGGCCGCAGGGCCGCCCCCGTCGCGGCCAGCACGCCGAGCATCGCCACCGCCTTCGGGCCGAGACCGGACTCGGAGATCGCCGCGCCCACCACCCCCACGAGCAGCACCAGCAGGCCCGCGAAGAGCCACGGCGCGTCCTGCGCGTGCGCGCTGAGCTGCGAGGTGGGCGGGGCGAGGAAGGGCCAGCCGAACGCGGCCACCCCCACGGCACTGACCAGGAGCAGGGCGGCGAGGGAGCGGGGGCCGAGGCGGACGGCCCGGGCCTGGCGCTGGGCGTTCACGCGTCCGTCCCGGACTGGAGCGCCGCGCGGACCTCGTTGACCGTGAGCCAGTGCTGCGGGGCCAGGATCTTGGTGACCTGCGGGGCGAAGGACGGCGAGGAGACCACGACCTCCGCCGTCGGGCCGTCGGCGATCACCTCGCCCTCGGCCAGGAGCACCACCCGGTGGGCGATCTCGGCGGCCAGCTCCACGTCGTGCGTCGCCAGCACGATGGCGTGCCCCTCCTCCGCGAGCTTGCGCAGCACACCGGCCAAGCGGGCCTTCGCCGCGTAGTCCAGGCCTCGGGTGGGCTCGTCCAGCAGGAGCAGCGGGGGGCGGGCGGTCAGTACGACGGACAGGGCCAGGGCGAGGCGCTGGCCCTCCGAGAGGTCCCGGGGGTGGGTGTCGTCGGTGACGCCCGGGAGCAGTTCGGTGACCAGGGCTCGGCAGGTGCCGGGTGCTGCTTGGGCGTCCTGGTCGGCTGCCGTGCACTCGGCTGCGACGGTGTCGGCGTAGAGCAGGTCGCGGGGTTCCTGGGGGACGAGGCCGACCTTGCGGACGAGGTCCTTGGGGGGTGTGCGGTGGGGGGTGGATTCGCCGAGTTTGACGGTGCCCGAGGTGGGGGTGATGAGGCCGACGAGGGCGTTGAGGAGGGTGGATTTTCCGGCGCCGTTGCGGCCCATGAGGGCGATGGTTTCGCCGGGGGTGATGGTGAGGGTGATGTGGGTGAGGGCTTGGATTCGGGAGCGGGTTACTGAGAGGGATTGGACTTCGCCCAGGAGGGTGGGGGGTGTGGACCGTTCGCGGGTGCGGGTTGGTTGTGGCTGGTCGCGCAGTTCCCCGCGCCCCTTGGGGGCGATGTCCAGCCGTCCGCGTAGATCCGCTGCCCTTCGTCGCGCGTCACGGACCGTCAGCGGCAACGGTGTCCAACCTGCCAGTCGGCCCAGAGCCACCACCGGGGGATACACCGGGGACACCGCCATCACCTCCGCCGGGGGGCCGACGATCGGGGGTGCGCCCGGGGTCGGGAGGAGGGCGACCTGGTCGGCGTACTGGATGACTCGTTCCAGGCGGTGTTCGGCCATGAAGACCGTCGTGCCGAGGTCGTGGACGAGGCGCTGGAGGACCGCCAGGACCTCTTCGGCTGCTGCGGGGTCGAGGGCGGAGGTCGGTTCGTCCAGGACCAGGACGCTGGGGTGCGGGGTGAGGACCGAGCCGATGGCGACGCGCTGTTGCTGGCCGCCGGAGAGGGTGGCGATGGGGCGGTTGCGGAGGTCGGCGAGGCCGAGGAGGTCGAGGGTCTCCTCGACGCGGCGGCGCATCACGTCGGGGGCGAGGCCCAGGGACTCCATGCCGTAGGCGAGTTCGTCCTCGACGGTGTCGGTGACGAAGTGGGCGAGCGGGTCCTGGCCCACCGTGCCGACGACGTCGGCGAGTTCGCGGGGCTTGTGGGTGCGGGTGTCGCGTCCGGCCACCGTGACCCGGCCGCGCAGGGTGCCGCCGGTGAAGTGCGGCACGAGCCCGCTGACCGCGCCCAGGACGGTGGACTTGCCGACGCCGGAGGGACCGGCCAGGAGGACGAGTTCGCCCTCGGGGACCTCGAAGTCGATGCCCTGGACGGTGGGTTCGGAGGCACCGTCGTAGGTGACGGAGACGTCCTCGAAGCGGATCACGACGGTTCCTTGGGCTCGGGGGCGACGAACGCGGGCAGCAGGCCGAGGAGGATCGCCGCCGCGGGCCAGACGGGGAGCGTGGGGGCCACGAGCGGCACCACGCCGGGGTGCAGGGCCGTGGGCTCCCGGACGGCGGCGAGCACGAGCAGCGCGGCGACCGCCACGCCGGAGGCGACGACCAGCAGGGCGCGCACGTCCCAGCGGTCCGGGCGGTACCGGGTGCGCAGCGAGCGTCGGCCGCCGAGCCGGAGACCCGCGAGGGCGGCGGCGAGGCCGACGAGGAGGACGGGCATGCCGTAGGCGGCGCCCTCGGCGGTGAGCAGGCCGTACGTTCCGGCGCAGACGCCGAGCAGGCCGCCGAGGGTGAGGGCGGCGGTGGTGCGGCGGACTGCGGCGGGGACCTGGGCGGTACGGCCGTAGCCGCGCGCGTCCATCGCCGCGGCCAGGGACACCGAGCGCTCCAACGCGCCCTCCAGGACCGGCAGGCCCACCTGGAGCAGGCCCCGGACGCCCTTGTCCGGGCGGCCGCGCAGCCGGCGGGCGGCGCGCAGACGCTGGACGTCGGCGATGAGGTTCGGCGCGAAGGTGAGGGCGACGACGACCGCGACGCCCATCTCGTACAGGGCGCCCGGGAGGGACTTGAGGAGGCGGGAGGGGTTGGCGAGGGCGTTCGCTGCGCCGACGCAGATGAGCAGGGTGGCCAGTCTCAGACCGTCGTACAGCGCGAAGGTGAGGGCCTCGGCCGTGACCTCGCCGCCGAGGCGGATGCCCTGCGCCCAGTCGGGGAGGGGCACCTCGGGGAGGGTGACGACGGTGTGCGTGCCGGGGATGGGGGAGCCGAGGACGATCGCGAAGAGAAGCCGGATGACCAGGACGGCGAGGGCGAGTTTGACGAAGGCGCCGTAGGAACGGGACCAGGGGGTCGGGGGGCGGCAGGTCGCCACGACGTAGGCGGAGACCGCGATGAGGAGGCACAGGAGCAGGGGGTTGGTGGTGCGGGTGGCCGCGGTGCCCAGGGAGAGGGACCACAGCCACCAGGCGCCCGGGTGCAGGGGCGCTCGGCGCGGGCGCCGGGGGCGTGCCGGGCCTTGGCCGATCCGGTCCATGCTGCTAAGCCTGGTCACGCCGCCGTACCTGCCAGATCGCCGCCGCGCCCAGGACCGCCACCACGCCGATGCCCGCCAGCAGGCCCAGGGACGGGCCGTCGTCGTCGGACGTGTTGCCGTCGGACGTGTCCTTCTTCGCCGCCGGTGTCGACTCCCGGGAACTCGCCACCTGCTCCCCGCAGCCCTTCTCCGGATAGCCCGAGATCGCGCACAGCAGGGCGTTCGTGTCGTAGCGCAGGGGCTTGGCGACACTCGCGAGGGCCTCCGCCGTGGTCGCGTCGGGGGAGACGCGGGCGCAGGCCGTCCGGGCGGGGGGCGGGGCCTCGCCCTGAGGGGCGTCCGCCTTGGTGCCGGGGTCGATGACGAGCGCCACGCGCTTCTTGCCGTCCTGCGCGGGGGTCTTCGCGCAGATGGTCGTGAAGTCGGCCGTGCCGCGCGGCCGGGCCGCCTCGGAGGAGTCCTCGCTCACCGCGAAGCGGAAGCCCTGGACGTCGCCGTCCGAGGGGCGGGCCATGGACGGGCCCTGGGTGGCGTAGACCCAGCGGTCGCCTTCGCGGTCCCAGAACGACCAGTACCGGTAACCGGCGGCCTGGGCCTGGCCCGCGCCCGCGATCAGCAGGAGCGAGGCCGCCAGGAGGAGGAGAGCGGCCCGGCGGATCACGACTGCTGCCTCTTCTTGCGGCCGGTGAAGAGGAAGCCGATGCCGATACCGGCGACGAGGCAGACCCCGACGTACCACCAGACGCCGAAGAAGCCCGACCCCGAGTCGTCCTTCTCGTCGGTCGCCGAGGCCTGGTCGGGGGCCTGCGGGGCCGGGCCCGTCGCGTTGAGCTGCTTCACCAGGTCCGTGCCGCCGAAGTCACGCGGGTTCACGCCCGTCGCGTGGGCGGCGAAGATCAGCTGGGCGTAGGCGGCGGGGCCGCCCTGCTCGGCCCAGTCGGCGGAGTTCTTCTCCAGCCACTGCACGGACTTCTCGGCCTGCGCGGTCTCGCCCTGCGCGGCGAGCGCCACGACCGCGTCGGCGGTGTTGCCGTGGTCGGGCTGGGGGTCCGCGCCGGCGAGGGCGGAGGTGAGGTGGTCGTCGTCCTTGGCGAGGGTCTGGGTGAGGTACGCGGCGCCGTTGTCGGCGGCCTGCCGCGGCGTGGAGGGGTCCGCGCACGTGGCGCCGGACTTCTTGCCCTCCTCCACGACCATGCCCTTGCCCAGGGCGCCGAGGACACCGGCCGCCGTGGCGTCCGCGTTGGCGGCCAGCTCGCCCTTCTTGTCCGGCTGGAACGCGAAGGCGCCGTCGTCGTCCCCGCCGCAGGGGAGGGCGAGCTTCAGCAGGGCGTCGTCGGGCGACTTGCCGCCCTTCTCGACCTGGTCCGGCTTCTCACCGGCGGCGGCGAGCGCGCCGATGATGACCGACGTGGAGTTGGTGTCGCTGGCGCCGCCGGGCGCGTAACCCCAGCCGCCGTCCTTGTTCTGTACGGACCTCAGCCAGCCGACGGCCTTGTCGGTGACGGCGTCCTGCCCGCCGAGCGCGGCGAGCGCCTGGACGGCGGCGGCCGTGGCGTTGGTGTCGAGCATGGTCTTGGCGTCGCACGCGGCGGCCGGGTCGGGACGGTACGCGGCGAACCCGCCGTCCGCGCACTGCTGCCCGACCAGCCACTCGACGGACTTGGCGGCCGGCTTCTCACCCACCGTGTCCTGGGCCAGCAGGGCGAGCGACTGGCGCCAGACGCCGTCGAACTTGGGGTCCTTGTCGCCGTACAGGGCGGAGGGGAGCGACGGGGACGGACTCGGCGACGGTGCGGCGGCGGCCGGCGTGGCGGCGCCGATCACGGTGACGGCGGCCAGGACCGCGGCGCTGCGGCGGACGTTCATGATCGGCGGGTGCCTCTCCCTGTGAGGGAGCCGGGCAGCACGGGACACCCCGGCGGCTCGGCTCCGTATACCTCGACGGTGCCGTGCACCGGCAGGCGCCGGGCACGTGAGCCGGTCACGATCCGTACGGGGCGATCCGGCTTCCGCCTGGCAGGGCGGTCCACGGTTGCGGGTCAGCGCCGGAATTGCACCGGCTTCTCCCTGTACGGGTGATGACGACCCGCCCACTGTACCCGGAAGTAGCAAAACGGCCGAGAGTACCTTCCTCCCGTGCCGACAACACCACCTGGACGCCTCCTGGACTCGGGTCGCCGCCCGGATGTGCGGTGAGGTCGAACTGCTGCACCACGCCGAGGAGTTGATCCTGTCCGTGAGGCAAAACGGGTTAACGTGAAGCTCCACGACCACACGCAGGAGCGTCCATGACTGATCAGGTGGAGAACTCCGAGCAGGAGCCGCTCTCCAAGATCGATACCTCGGTTCCGCACTCGGCGCGGATCTGGAACTACTGGCTGGGCGGGAAGGACAACTACGAAGTCGACCGTGTGGCCGGTGACGCGTTCCGTGAGATCTTCCCCGGGATCGAGACCGGGGCCCGCGCCGCCCGCTACTTCCTCGCCCGCGCCGTCCGCCATCTCGCCGCCGAAGAGGGCATCCGTCAGTTCCTGGACATCGGCACCGGGCTGCCCAACGTGGACAACACCCACCAGATCGCCCAGCGGGTGGCCCCGGAGAGCCGGATCGTCTACGTCGACAACGACCCGCTGGTCCTGGCACACGCCCGCGCGCTGCTCACCAGCACACCGGAAGGCGTCACCAACTACGTCGACGCCGACCTGCGCAAGCCGAGCACGATCGTCCGGGAAGCCGGGAAGACCCTGGACTTCGACCAGCCCGTCGCGCTCATGCTGATGGGCATCCTCGGCCATATCGAGGACCACGACGAGGCCCGCGAGATCGTGCGGCAGCTGGTCGACGCGCTGCCGCCCGGCAGCTACCTCGTCCAGTACGACTCCACCGACACCAGCGAGGACTACCTCCGGGCCATCGGGCAGTACAACGACGGCGGCTCGATCCCGTACATCCTGCGCAGCCCCGAGCAGATCGCCCGCTACTTCGACGGTCTGGAGCTGCTGGAGCCGGGCGTCACGTCCTGCTCGCGCTGGCGTCCCGACGCCGAGGCCCTGGGCCTGCCCGCGGAGGTGCACCAGTACGGCGGTGTCGCCCTCAAGCGCTGAACTCAGGTCTCCTGAAGTATGCGGTGCAGGATGGTCGGAGTCTCGTCCGGCGACTCGGCTTCGACCACCAACCGGTTCATGGCGTCCCAGTAGCGCTCGATGTCGGCCGGCCGGTCGGGATAGAGCGCGGTGGTGAGCTGCTCCAGGTAGACCACGTCGGGCAACTGGCCCCCGGGCAGCCGCAGAATGGTGACCGGACCGCCCTCCGCGGCATGCCCGCCGGAGCGGAACGGCAGGATCTGCACGGTGACCTGCGGCAGCCGGCACACCTCGATGAGATGCCTGAGCTGAGCGCGCATCACCTCCGCCCCGCCCACCGGACGCCGCAGCGCCGCCTCGTCGATCACCGCCCAGAGCCGGGCCGTGCCCGGCTGCCGGTGCAGGATCCGCTGCCGGGTCATCCGCAGCGCCACCCGCCGGTCGGTCTCCCGCGCGTCGGCGTCGGGGTGCACGAGCCGGACGGCGGCACGCGCGTAGTCGGGCGTCTGGAGCAGCTCGGGAACGCGCTGTATCTGGTAGCAGCGGATGACGCTCGCGGCTTGCTCGGCGCCGAGGTAGCTCTGCGTCCAGGAGGGCACCACGTCGCTGTAGTACTGCCACCAGGCGTGGGTGTTGGCCTGTTCGGCCAGCGCCAGCAGCGTGGCGCGTTCGGCCTCGTCCGTGACGCCGTAGAACGTGAGCAGGTCGGCGACATCCCGCAGCTTGAACCCGTGGCGCCCGGCCTCCATGCGGCTGATCTTGGAGGGGGAGGCCCGGATGACGTCCCCCGCCTCCGCCCTGCCGATGCCCCGCCCGTCCCGCAGCCTGCGCAGCCGAGCGCCCAACGCCAGCCGAGGCACCATCGGCCCGGCCGATCTCCCGTCCAGGACTCCGCTGAAGGGCGACGTTCGAGCGGCCTCTTCGGTGCCCATGGGCATGTCTCCTTGCGGTGGTACGCAACGCCGCACGCGTGGGGACGCCGCGGCTCATTCATCCTAGAGGCCCTGCCCTGAGGCGATCCGGCTTATGCCGAAGGCGAGTTCGGCCGACGAGTGGGCCCGCCGAAGGGCAGGTGGAGCGTCCGGGAGGCGAGCAGCCAGGTGCCGTCGGTCCGGTGGAAGACATCCTCGTAGTGCCCGACCTGGACCGGCGGTCCGGGCGGGACGATGCCGCCGTCGTAGCCGTCGACGCGGTACGTCGTGAAGTACGAGATCGCCCTGGCGGTGTCCGGGGACTCCACCGTGACCAGGACGTTGGACATCATGCGGCGGGAGAGCCGGTCGGCGGGGCGGGAGCCGAAGTAGGCGCGCAGGGCGTCGCGGCCCTTGACCAGCCGCCCGTCCTCCGGCCACTGCCAGACACCCTCCTCGGTGAACAGCTCCGCGACGGAGGAGGGGTCGCCCAGGTCGAGCCGGTGGACGAAGTCGAGGATCAGACGCTCGCAGGCGCGCTCGGCGAGGAGGTGCTCGATGGGGGCCATGGGGTCTGTGGAGTCCATGGGCTCGGTTCTAGCACCCGGCCCGGACGGGCACGGAGACACCCAGCCACGCCGGCCCCTACACCGCCACGTACCTCACCGGCTCGCTCCCCGGTACCGCCTCCGCCCGGCCCAGTTTCACCAGGCGGCGCAGATGGGCCTCGGCCTCCGAGACCGCGATGTTGCGGGAGCCGTACGGGATCTGGGCCCAGGGGCGGTTCCACTCCATGCGTTCGGCGAGCTGCCAGGGGGTGAGGGGCTCGGCGAGGAGGGCGTGGAGGGTGGTGAGGCGGGCCTCGTGGTGGTGGAGCAGTTCGCGTACGCGGGCGGCGGCGTCCGGGAACGGGTGCTGGTGGGCCGGGAGTACCTCGGCGGGGGCCAGGCGGCCGACGCGTTCGAGGCTGTCGAGGTAGTCGCCGAGGGGGTCGGTGACCGTGGCGTCGTCGGGATCCTCGTAGAGGCCGATGTGCGGGGTGATCCCGGGGAGCAGGTGGTCGCCGGAGAAGAGGCGGCCGTGGCCGGGGAGTCGGGCCGGGTGGTTCTCCTCCAGGTGGAGGCAGACATGGCCGGGCGTGTGCCCCGGGGTCCAGATCGCGCGCAGGCGGCGGCCGGCCAGGTCCAGGAGTTCGCCCGGGATGATGTCGCGGTCGGGCAGGGCGGGGGAGAGGCCGGGCAGGGAGCGGGGCCGGGGTGTGCGCAGCGGGGCGATGTGCTCCTCGGGCGCTCCGGCGGCGGTGAGCTTGGCCGTCATGTACGAGAACCAGCGCTCGGGACGGGCGTCCCGGGTCCGTCGTACGACCGCGGTGTCCGCCGCGTGCATCGCGATCCAGGCGCCCGACGCCTCGCGGACCCGGCCGGACAGGCCGTGGTGGTCCGGGTGGTGGTGGGTGATGACCACGCCGTGGATCTCGGAGATCGAGGTGCCGCAGGCCGTGAGGCCGGACGCGAGGGTGTCCCAGGACTTCGGGTCGTCCCAGCCGGTGTCGATGAGGACCGGCCCTCGGTCGGTGTCGACGACGTACACCAGGGTGTGGCCGAGGGGGTTGTCCGGGATCGGGACCCGCAGGGACCGGACGCCTCCGCCGTGGTCGTACACCGCCGGTGTGGGTTCGCGGTCCTGGCTGCCTGTCATCTGCCCTCCGTCCGTCCCACGGCCATTGCCCACTATAACTAGAACTGGTATCAGTTTCTGAAACACCGTCAGATGCGAAGGCAGTCGGCCATGACCGGATTCGTGGAACACGGACAGCTGTTCATCGGCGGGGAGTTGACCGACCCCCTGGGCCAGGACGTCATCGAGGTGATCTCGCCGCACACGGAAGAGGTCATCGGACGCGTCCCGCACGCCTCGACCGCCGATGTCGACCGGGCCGTGGGGGTGGCACGGCGGGCGTTCGACGAGGGGCCCTGGCCGCGCATGAGCCTCGACGAGCGGATCGAGGTCGTGAGCCGGATCAAGGACGGGATCGTCGCCCGGCACGAGGAGATCGCCCGCGTGATCTCCGGCCAGAACGGCTCGCCGTACTCCTGGAGCGTCCTCGCCCAGGCCTTCGGCGCGGTGATGGTCTGGGACTCGGCGATCACCGTCGCACGGAACTTCACCTACGAGGAGCGCCGGGACGGCGTGCTCGGGCGCATCCTCGTACGGCGCGAGCCCGTCGGGGTCGTCGCGGCCGTCGCCCCCTGGAACGTCCCGCAGTTCGTCGCCGCCGCCAAGCTCGCCCCCGCGCTGCTCACCGGCTGCACGGCCGTCCTCAAGCCCTCGCCCGAGTCGCCGCTCGACGCGTATCTGCTGGGCGAGATCGCCCGCGAGGCAGGGCTGCCCGAGGGCGTGCTGTCGATCCTGCCCGCCGACCGGGAGGTGAGCGAGTACCTGGTCGGGCACCCCGGCATCGACAAGGTGTCCTTCACCGGGTCGGTCGCGGCCGGGAAGCGTGTCATGGAGGTGGCGGCCCGCAATCTCACCCGGGTGACGCTCGAACTGGGCGGCAAGTCGGCGGCCGTCGTCCTGCCCGACGCGGACGTCGAGGCGGCCGTCGCGGGCATCGCCCCCGCGGCCTGGATGAACAACGGCCAGGCCTGCGTCGCCCAGACCCGCATCCTGCTCCCGCGCTCCCGCTACGACGAGTTCGCCGACGCCCTCGCCGCGGCGGCCGGCGCGCTCGTCGTCGGCGACCCGCTCGACCCCGCCACCCAGGTGGGCCCGCTCGTGGCGAAGCGGCAGCAGCAGCGCAACCTCGACTACATCCGCATCGGGCAGGAGGAGGGCGCGAAGATCATCACCGGTGGCGGCCGCCCGGCCGGCCTGGACCGCGGCTGGTACGTCGAACCGACCCTCTTCGGCGACGTCGACAACTCCATGCGCATCGCCCGCGAGGAGATCTTCGGCCCGGTCATCTGCCTGCTGCCCTACGACGACGAGTCCGACGCCGTGAAGATCGCCAACGACTCCGACTACGGACTGAGCGGCAGCGTCTGGACCGCGGAGGTCGAGCGCGGCATCGACATCGCCCGCCAGGTCCGCACGGGCACGTACTCGGTCAACACCTTCAGCCTGGACATGCTGGGCCCCTTCGGCGGCTACAAGAACTCCGGCCTGGGGCGGGAGTTCGGGCCCGAGGGGTACGGGGAGTACCTGGAGCACAAGATGATCCACCTCCCGGCGGAAGCGTAGCGATGGGCGACCGCTGGCATGTCGAGGTCGACCGCTCGCTGTGCATCGGCAGCGCCCAGTGCGTCCACCACGCCCCGGACGGCTTCCGCCTCGACCCGGCCCGCCAGTCCCATCCGGTCGCCCCGGACACGGACGCGAACGAGCGGGTGCTGGAGGCGGCGGAGAGCTGTCCGGTGGAGGCGATCGTGATCACGCTGGGGGGTGGTGGTGAGGCGGTGTTCCCGCCGGAGGAATAGCTTTCCGGAGAGTGCCCGAAAAATAATGCTTCCGGGGGGTTCATTCCCGGTCGAGTGTTCTATTCTGGAAGTCGGCCTACGAGGCGAGTGAGGGAGTCCGACCGGAGTAGCCGACGGTGGCAGGAAGCCAGGGGTTTGGGTTTCCGCCGGTGCCGACTGCGACGGTAGGGCTGAGAGGCCGGAAGGAAGCGAGGCCGAGAGGCCGGGCGACCGGAAGGCGACCCCCAGCACCTGATCCGGACCATGCCGGCGAAGGGAACCCGTCTCGTAGGTCTCTTCCGTGCGACCAGGTCAGTTCCGCGTGTCCGGGGCCGTCAGGGCGATCAGCCGGCACACCGTCTCGATGTCGATCCGCACCTGGGCGATCGAGGCGCGGCCCGACAGCCAGGTGATCAGCGCCGAGTGCCAGGTGTGCTCGATGACCCGGACCGCCGAGAGCTGCTCCGGGGTCGGGTCGTCGAGCCCCATCGCGTCCAGGATGATCGCCGTCGTCTGCCGCGAGACCTGGTCGACCTCCGGGCTCACGCTGCGGTCGGCGAAGGTGAGGGCGCGGACCATCGCGTCGGCCAGATGCGGCTCGCGCTGCAGGGCGCGGAAGGCCCGCATCAGCGTCTCCGCGACCCGCTCGGCCGCCGAATCGCCCTGCGGGGGCTTCTTCCGCAGCGTGCCGTGCATGTGCTCCAACTGGTCCTGCATCGTGGCGACCAGCAGATGGATCTTGGAAGGGAAGTAGCGGTAGAGGGTGCCGAGTGCCACCTGTGAGGACTCGGCGACCTCGCGCATCTGCACGGCGTCGAAGCCGCCCCGGCTGGCCAGTTGCGCGCTCGCGTGCAGGATGCGGCGACGGCGGGCCTCCTGCCGCTCCGTGAGGGGAGGGGAGGCGGGGGCTGCGGCTCTGGCTTCCACCTTGGCCACTGTGTTCACCTTGGCTTCCGCGGGGCTGGGGTCCCGTTCCGTGACGGTCCGTGAGGGCGAGTGATCACACAGCATGGCACGGCTCGGCCGTGGCGTGAATCACCTGATCCACTGCTCACAGCGCCGCTACCTGCCGGTAGATTCAGTGCCTCCGAACGATCAAGTCTGAAACTTGTTCTAGATTAGCGTCCCGGCGTAATCTCGCGGGACAGTGCAGGGAGAAGGGGGCCCAGAGTGACCGCTGAGGCCAGGGAGGCCGGGCCCTCGGAGGACCCCGCCGCCGACGGCTTGCGACCGCTCCACATCGCGCTCCTCACCTATAAAGGGAACCCGTTCTGCGGCGGCCAGGGTGTCTACGTCCGGCACCTCTCGCGCGAGCTGTCCCGCCTCGGCCACCGCGTCGAGGTCATCGGTGCCCAGCCCTACCCCGTCCTCGACGAGGGCCACGACGGCCAGAGCCTCACCGAGCTGCCCAGCCTCGACCTCTACCGCCAGCCGGATCCTTTCCGCACCCCGAAGCGCGACGAGTACCGCGACTGGGTCGACGCGCTCGAAGTGGCGACCATGTGGACCGGCGGCTTCCCCGAGCCCCTGACGTTCTCGCTGCGCGCCCGCCGCCATCTGCGCGCCCGCCGCGGCGAGTTCGACGTCGTCCACGACAACCAGACGCTCGGGTACGGACTGCTGGGAGACGTGGGCGCGCCCCTCGTCACCACGATCCACCACCCCATCACCGTCGACCGGCAGCTGGAGCTGGACGCGGCGGACGGCTGGAAGCGGCGCCTGTCGGTGCGCCGCTGGTACGCCTTCACCCGCATGCAGAAGCGCGTCGCCCGCCGGCTCCCCTCCGTGCTCACCGTCTCCGGCACGTCCCGCCAGGAGATCGTCGACCACCTCGGTGTACGCCAGGACCGGATCCATGTGGTCCACATCGGCGCCGACACCGACCTGTTCTCGCCGGATCCCTCGGTGCCGGTCGTGCCGGGCCGGATCGTGACGACGTCCAGCGCGGACGTGCCGCTGAAGGGCCTGGTCCATCTCGTCGAGGCGCTCGCCAAGGTGCGCACCGAGCACCCCGGCGCGCACCTCGTCGTCGTCGGCAAGCGGCCCACGGAGGGGCCCGTCGCCCAGGCGATGGAGCGGTACGGCCTCGCCGGCGCCGTCGAGTTCGTCAAGGGCATCTCCGACGCGGAACTCGTCGACCTGGTGCGCTCGGCGCAGGTCGCGTGCGTGCCCTCGCTCTACGAGGGCTTCTCGCTGCCGGCCGCCGAGGCCATGGCGACGGGCACGCCCCTGCTCGCCACGACCGGCGGCGCCATACCCGAGGTCGCGGGCCGCGACGGGGAGACCTGCCTGGCGGTACCCCCGGGCGACGCGGGCGCGCTGGCCGCCGGTCTGAACCGGTTGCTGGGCGACCCCGAACTGCGGGCCCGGCTCGGCGCGGCCGGTCGCGAACGCGTGCTGCGGCACTTCACGTGGGCCAGGGCGGCGGAGGGGACGGTGGCCCGGTACCGCGAGGCGATCGCCGGGTCCGAGGGCGTCGGGGCGGGCCGCTCCACGGCCTTGCCGGGTGCAGAGCGCGTGGCTGTCACGGATGCCGTGCCCACGGCCCCCGCCTCCACAGCCCCCACAGATGTACAAGGCGTCAACTCCGAAAGCAGGGCCACGTGCTGACCGTCGACTTCTCCCGGTTCCCGCTCGCGCCGGGCGACCGCGTACTGGACCTCGGCTGTGGTGCCGGCCGGCACGCGTTCGAGTGCTACCGGCGCGGCGCGCAGGTCGTGGCGCTGGACCAGAACGCCGAGGAGATCCGCGAGGTCGCCAAGTGGTTCGCGGCGATGAAGGAGGCCGGCGAGGCCCCCGAGGGCGCCACCGCCACGGCCATGGAGGGCGACGCCCTCGCGCTGCCCTTCCCCGACGCGTCCTTCGACGTCGTCATCATCTCCGAGGTGATGGAGCACATCCCGGACGACAAGGGCGTCCTCGCGGAGATGGTCCGGGTGCTCAAGCCCGGCGGCCGCATCGCCATCACGGTCCCGCGCTACGGCCCCGAGAAGGTCTGCTGGACCCTCTCCGAGGCCTACCACGAGGTCGAGGGCGGCCACATCCGCATCTACAAGGCCGACGAACTCCTGACGCGCATCCGCGAGGCCGGCCTCAAGCCCTACGGCACCCACCACGCGCACGCGCTGCACTCGCCCTACTGGTGGCTGAAGTGCGCGTTCGGCGTCGACAACGACAAGGCGCTGCCGGTGCGGGCGTACCACAAGCTCCTCGTCTGGGACATCATGAAGAAGCCGCTGGCCACCCGGGTCGCCGAGCAGGCCCTGAACCCGCTGATCGGCAAGAGCTTCGTGGCGTACGCGACCAAGCCGCACCTGCCGCGTGTCTCCGACGCCGGGGCGGACGCCCAGTGACCACTCCCCGGACGGAACATCTGGTCCTGCCCGGGGTCCTCACCGCAGGGCAGGCCGCCGCGACCGTCGCCGGCATCCTCGCCGTGCAGCGCGAGGACGGTGCGATCCCCTGGTTCCGGGGGCATCACCTCGACCCGTGGGACCACGTCGAGGCGGCCATGGCCCTCGACACGGCAGGCGAGCACGAGGCCGCAGAGCGGGCCTACCTGTGGCTGGCCCGGCACCAGAACGACGACGGCTCCTGGTACGCCGCCTACGCGGACGGAGAGGCCGGCGACGTCACCGACCGGGGCCGGGAGACCAACTTCGTCGCCTACATCGCCGTGGGCGTCTGGCACCACTACCTCTCCACCGGCGACGACACGTTCCTGGAGCGGATGTGGCCGGCGGTCTACGCGGCGATCGAGTTCGTGCTGCACCTGCAGCAGCCGGGCGGGCAGATCGGCTGGCGGCGCGACGACGACGGCACGGACACGGCGGACGCGCTGCTGACCGGCAGCTCCTCGATCCACCAAGCGCTGCGGTGCGCGCTGGCGATCGCCGAGCAGCGGGAGGAGGCGCAGCCGGACTGGGAGTTGGCGGCGGGTGCGCTGCGGCATGCCATACGTCGGCATCCGGAGCGGTTCCTCGACAAGAACCGGTACTCGATGGACTGGTACTACCCGGTGCTCGGCGGTGCGCTGACCGGGGCCGAGGCCAAGGCCCGTATCGAGGAGGACTGGGACCGGTTCGTCGTCCCGGGGCTGGGTGTGCGGTGTGTCGTGCCCAACCCGTGGGTGACGGGTGGGGAATCGGCCGAACTCGCCCTCGCGCTCTGGGCGATGGGCGAGTCCGACCGGGCGTTGGAGGTGCTGCAGTCGATCCAGCATCTGCGCGATCCGGAGAGCGGGCTGTACTGGACCGGGTTCGTCTTCGAGGACGAGGCGATCTGGCCGCGGGAGTTGACCACGTGGACGGCCGGGTCGTTGTTGCTGGCCGTGGCCGCGTTGGGTGGGCACGAGGCCACGTGTCAGGTGTTCGGTGGGGACGAGTTGCCCAGCGGGCTGGACTCGGACTGCTGCGCCTAGGAGTTCGAGGGCTCGCCGGTTGTGCGGGCGCGGGTTGTGCGTGGCTTGTCGCGCAGTTCCCCGCGCCCCTGAAGGACGAGCCCCTTCAGGCGTTCTAGTGCCGGTGTGCGCGATTGGCGATCGCGTGGCCCACGAGCAGGTAGACCACCGCTGCCAAGCCGTAGCCGCAGACCACTCGGGCCCAGGCTTCGTCGAAGGTGAAGAGGTCGTGTGACCAGCCGGCGAGCCAGCGGGCCGCGTCGTGGATGAACTGGACGAAGCTGTTCGCCTGGTTGGCGTCCAGCAGGTACATCAGGATCCACAGACCCAGGATGAGAGCCATGATGTCGGCCACGACCGCGACGATCGTGCCGACCTGATTCGCACCGTTGCGACTTCGAGGGGACATGGCATTCGGATTGCCCTTGAACTCTGGATGAAACCCGGGGATTCGCTCAGGCGTTCAACTCGGCGAGAACGCGCAGCGTGTGGCGGTCGGGGCTGAGCACCAGCAGGTCCGTCACCGGGCCCTTGCGCCACGACTCCAGCCGCTCCGCGATCCGTTCGCGCGGGCCGACCAGGGAGATCTCGTCGGCGAAGGCGTCGGGGACGGCACGGACGGCCTCGTCCCGGCGGCCGGAGAGGAACAAGTCCTGGATGCGGCGGGCCTCTTCCTCGTAGCCCATGCGGGCCATCAGGTCGGCGTGGAAGTTGCGGGCCGCGTGTCCCATGCCGCCGATGTAGAAGCCGAGCATCATCTTGACGGGCAGCAGGCCCTCGGCGACGTCGTCGCAGACCCGGGCCTGCGCCATCGGTGCCACCAGGAACCCTTCGGGCAGATCGGCCAGGGCCGGGCCGTACACCTCGGGCCGGGTCGGCGACCAGTACAGCGGCAGCCAGCCGTCGGCGATCCGGGCCGTCTGGGCGACGTTCTTCGGCCCCTCCGCCCCGAGCAGGATCGGCAGCTCGGCGCGGAGCGGATGCGTGATCGGCTTGAGGGGCTTGCCGAGGCCGGTGGCGTCCGGGCCCCGGTAGGGGTGGGAGTGGAAACCTCCCTCCAGTTCGACGGGGGCCTCGCGACGCAGCACCTGCCGTACGACATCGACGTACTCGCGGGTGGCGGTGAGCGGGGACTTCGGGAACGGGCGGCCGTACCAGCCCTCCACGACCTGTGGTCCGGACAGGCCGAGGCCCAGCATCATGCGGCCGCCGGAGAGATGGTCGAGGGTGAGCGCCTGCATGGCGGTGGTGGTCGGCGGGCGGGCCGCCATCTGGGCGACCGCCGTGCCCAGCTTGATGGTGGAGGTGTGGGCGGCGATCCAGGCGAGCGGCGTGAACGCGTCCGAGCCCCAGGACTCCGCCGTCCACACGGAGTCGTAGCCCAGCCGCTCGGCCTCCCGCGCCAGCGGAATGTGGTCGGGGGAGGGGCCGCGGCCCCAGTAGCCGAGTGCGAGACCGAGCCGCATACCTGCCTCCTGACGGTGCGTCAGCCGACTGGGGCGACGACTGTACGGCAACGGCCCCCCGCCCGGAAGGGCGAGGGGCCGTGAAAGGGGCCGTGGGCTCAGCCGCGCTGGATGCCCGACGTGTCCTGGAGGACACCGCGGCGGCCGTCCTGCGTCTGCGCGACCAGGGCCGGACCGCGCTGCTCGACGGCCAGGTACCAGGTACCCGGGGCGAGTTCGGCGATCGGCGTCGGCGAACCGTCCTCCGCGAACAGCGGACGCGGCACCGGCACCGCGAACCAGAACGGCGAGAAGTCCCCGGCCGGAGCCTGCGGCGCCTGCGCCTGCTGCGGCTGAGGCTGCCCGCCGAACGGCTGCGCCTGCTGCGGCTGCCCGGGCTGACCCGGCTGCCCGGGCTGCGGGTGACCGTAGCCACCGGGCTGCTGCGCGCCCGGGTAGCCGTAGCCACCGGGGGGCTGAGCGCCGTAGGGCTGCGGGGCGGCCGGGCGGGGGGCCGGGAGGAGGGCGCCCTTGAGCGCCGGGACGAGGGGGGTGGCGATCGCGGCGGCGGCCATGAGCAGCGTCGCGACGAGCGCGAGGATCATGCCGATGCCGGGGCTCGGGGCGCCTTCGCTCGCGTTGTCACCGATGTTGTCGAAGCCACCCGGTACGTCGACGATGTTGCCGAGCGCGCTCCACGCGGCGAACACCGTGAACGCGACGCCGAACTGGCCGAGGTCGAGGCCGGCGACCTTCGGGACCTGCGGCAGGCCCCGGGCCACGACGACCAGCGCGGCGCCGATGACTCCGGCCAGCACGACGCTGAACACGACCGGGCCGCTGCCCCACAGCATGGGGAGGTCGACGCTGTCGGGGACATCGTCGAAGGAGTACAGGTCGAGGAACGACGCGATGAAGAGCAACACCGCTGCTCCGAGCACCACGCCATCGCCTCGAGTGAGGGAGCGGATATTCACTTCAGGTCCTTCGTAGGTCGTCTCATCGTCGGTAGAGGCGTCGCTGTCACCATGTCGCCGTCAGGCCCCTGTGTGAAGCGCGGGGGTGGCCCCTCATCGTAGGGAGACACTATCGTCCGCCCTGTCAGGGTGTCCGCCGGGATCCGCCCGTCGAGAACTACCCGTGCAGGAAACTCACGATTCCCTCAGAGATCCCTTGCGCCGCTTTCTGCCTCCACGCGCCACTGGTCAACAACGCCGCGTCCTTGCTATCGCGCATGTTGCCGCACTCGATGAACACCTTCGGAACCGTTGACAGATTGAGACCGCCCAGGTCCTTACGCGTGACGAGACCGGAGCCGTCGCCGATGTAGTTGGACGGGGCGTTGCCGGTGACGGCGACGAAGCGGCCCGCGACGCGCTCGCCGAGGTCGCGGGAGGGGGCGACGATGGCGCGGGTGTCCGCGGAGCCGGCGTGGACCGCGCCGGGCAGGATGACGTGGAAGCCGCGGTTGCCGGTGCCCGAGCCGTCCGCGTGGATCGAGACCACGGCGTCGGCCTTCGCCTCGTTGCCGATCCGGGCCCGCTCGTCCACGCACGGGCCGTACGGCCGGTCGGCGTCCTGCGTCAGCTTCACCGTGGCGCCCTGCGCTTCGAGGAGCGCGCGCATCCGGTGCGCGACGTCCAGGGTGAACTTGGCCTCGGTGTAACCGTCGTTGGTGGACGTCCCCGTGGTGTCGCACTCCTTCCAGTTCGTCCCGATGTTCACCTTGCGGTTGATCTCGGACGGGTGCTGGAAGTTCTCCGGGTTGTGGCCGGGGTCGATGACGACGACCTTGCCCTTGAGTGGGCCGGACGCGGTGGGCGTGGGATCGGCGCCCGGCTTCTTGCCGTCGTCGGTCGCGTCGTCGGTGGCCTCGTCCGTGGCGTCCTCGGCGGGCGGGCTCGACGCGGCCGGCGGGGAGGACCGCACGGTCGCCTGACCCGAGCCGTCTCCGTCCCCCGAGCCGCCCACGGTCTCGTACACCAGCCAGCCGAGCAGCGCCCCCGGCACCAGCGCGGCGAGCGCGACGGTCAGGGGGCCGCGGCGGGAGCGGCGGGGCTGGGGTGGTTCGAAGTCCGGGCCTACGTACGACACGTCCCTCACCCTAGCCGCCCGCCCAGGCCGTCCGTGGGCCGAGCACGGCCGGGCGGGTGGTGGCTAGCTGCCGTTTCCGTCGGGGTCTTCGCGGCGTACCGCCTCCTTCACCTCCGCCTCGATCTCCTGGCGGGGTGTGTCCTCCTGCTTCGCGTACGCCGTCAGCGCCGCCTGGACGTCGCGGGCGAGGTCGCGCCAGGCGCGCCAGGCGGTCTCCCACGTCGTGGTCTGCTGGTCGCTCCACTTGGTCTGGGTGGGCGGACCGTAGGCGTCCCGCAGTTTTCGCATACGGGCGTGCGCCTCGTCCGCCGCGCGCTGCTTCTCCACGAGTTCTGCGAATGCGATGGTGTGTGCCACGCGGCCGGATCCTCGAACAGCGGCCGTCCCCCGCCGACGCGCCACGCCGCCCGTGGGCCGACCGGGAGAGTGCGGAGGGGGCCCGGTTCACCCGGCCAGCCGCCGCGCTCTGCGGATGCCCGGGGACCGGCCGGCCGCCCGGCCGTCGAGTTCCTCGGACACCCGGGGCCCGGCGTCAAGTCGTCGAGCTCGCTGACGCCCGGCGCTCAGCCGGCCGCCCGCTCCATGGATGCCCGGCATCCGGCCCGGGCCCGGTGCAGGCAGGCGTCCCGCCGTCGCCGCCGGGTGCCGGGGGCGCAGTGCCCCGGCCTGCACCCGGCCGCGCCCGCTCTCAGACGCCCGGCCCCGTGCGCCGCAGCACACGCAGGGAGTTCGTCGCCGAGACCTCGGTGAACGCGCCGGAGGCGAGAGCGCGCAGGTAGACGCGGTACGGGGCCTGGCCGGTGAACTCGTCCTGGGGATCCGGGAAGACGTCGTGGATGACGAGCAGGCCGCCCTCGGCGACATGCGGCGCCCAGCCCTCGTAGTCGGCGTTGGCGTGCTCGTCGGTGTGGCCGCCGTCGATGAAGACCAGGGCCAGGGGCGTGCGCCAGAACCCGGCGATCTGCGGGGAGCGGCCGACCAGGGCCACCACGTGGTCCTCCAGGCCCGCCCCGCGCAGGGTGCGGCGGAACGTGGGCAGCGTGTCCATCAGGCCGAGCTCGGGGTCGACCGTCTCGGGGTCGTGGTACTCCCAGCCCGGCTGCTGCTCCTCGCTGCCGCGGTGGTGGTCGACGGTCAGCGCGACCGCCCCGGCCTCCCGGGCCGCGTCGGCGAGCAGGATCGTGGACCGGCCGCAGTACGTCCCGACCTCCAGCAACGGCAGCCCCAGCCCCCCGGCCTCCACCGCCGCCGCGTACAGGGCCAGCCCTTCGTCCACGGGCATGAACCCCTTCGCCGCCTCGAACGCGGCCAGGATCTCGGGCTTCGGGGCCGCGGGCGGCATGGGGTTCCCTCCGGTCGTACGACGGTTGTGGGCGCCATGCTGCCGTACCCCCTGCCGACGGGCGACAGGGGGTACCGGTGAGTAGGGGAGCGGCGGGCCGGTCAGGCGGGGACCGTCCTGCTCGGCAGGTCCAGGTCCAGGTCGACCGGGCGGTCGTCGCCCGTGTGGGTCGCGGACGAGGCGAGCGGGGCGTGGCCCGGGGCGCGGGCGGCCACGACGTAGGAGCCCTGGGCGGGGACGGTGAGGGCGTAGCTGCCGTCCTCGGCGGAGAGGGTCGCGCCGGCCTGGCGGCCCCGCCGGTCGATCAGTGTGACCTTGGCGCGGGCGACCGGGGCGCCGTCGGCGTCCAGGACCCGGCCGCGGAAGCCGCGCAGGACCGCCTCGGCGTGCTCCAGGTTGGCGTCCTCCTCGCTGCTGGCCCGCAGCTGCGGGTGGGCGGCGGGGCGGCGGCCGGGCAGGAAGAGGGCCAGGACCAGGCCCACCGCGACCGCGGCGGTGGCGATCAGGAAGGAGACCCGGAAGCCGTGCATGGTCGGGATCGCGACGCCGCCGACGTGGTTCGCGGTGTTGGCCAGCACCATGCCGATCACGGCGCTCGACACCGACGTGCCGATGGAACGCATCAGGGTGTTGAGGCCATTCGCCGCACCCGTCTCCGACGCCGGGACCGCGCCCACGATCAGCGCGGGCAGCGAGGAGTAGGCCAGGCCGATGCCCGCGCCCAGCAGCACCGAGATGACCAGGCTCTGCCAGGCGGCGCTCATCAGGCCGAGGCCGGCGCCGTAGCCGATCGCGATGATCAGCAGGCCGAGGATCAGGGTGACCTTGGGGCCGTACTTCGCGGACAGCCGGGCGTAGACGGGCGCCGTGAACATCATCGTCAGGCCGAGCGGCGCGACGAGCAGACCCGCGACGACCATCGACTGGCCGAGGCCGTAGCCGGTGGACGTCGGCAGCTGGAGCAGCTGCGGCAGGACCAGGGAGACGACGTAGAAGGAGACGCCGACCATGATCGAGGCGAGGTTGGTGAAGAGGACGGCCGGGCGGGCCGTGGTGCGCAGGTCCACCAGGGGGGCCTTGAGGCGCAGTTCCATCACGCCCCACAGGAGCAGCACGACCACGGCCGCGCCGAACAGGCCGAGCGTGGTGCCGGAGGTCCAGCCCCAGTCGCTGCCCTTGGTGATCGGCAGCAGGAACAGCACGAGACCGGCGGACAGACCGAGCGCGCCCAGCAGGTCGAAGGAGCCCTCGGCGCGCATCGGGGACTCCGGTACGACGAGGAGGGTGAGGACGATGGAGAGCACACCGAGGCCGGCGGCGCCGTAGAAGAGGGCGTGCCAGTCGGCGTGCTGGGCGACCAGCGCGGCGGCGGGCAGGGCGAGGCCGCCGCCGACGCCTATGGAGGAGCTCATCAGGGCCATCGCCGAGCCGAGGCGTTCCCGGGGCAGCATGTCGCGCATCAGGCCGATGCCGAGCGGGATGGCGCCCATCGCGAAGCCCTGGAGCGTACGGCCGGTGATCATGAGCAGCAGATCGCTGGTGAGGGCGCTGAGCAGCGCGCCGGCCACCATGACGGCGAGGCTGAGGATCAGCATGCGGCGCTTGCCGAACAGGTCGCCGAGGCGGCCCATGATCGGGGTGGCCACCGCACCCGAGAGAAGGGTCGAGGTCAGGACCCAGGTCGCGTTGCCGGGGTCGGTGTCCAGCAGTTGCGGCAGATCCTTGATGACCGGGACGAGCAGGGTCTGCATCACCGCGACAACGATGCCCGCGAAGGCGAGCACCGGGACCACGGCCCCGCTCGCTCTGCCGGCGGGGCGTTCTGTCGTCGTCTGCGTCATTGAGGGGGGCCTCCAGGGCGGGGTTACATGGTTACGTGGTGCCTGAACTTGTATGCGTAGGCAACTATTCCGTTGCTTCGGCACTCTAACGAATTCTTGACCATCTCTTGGGGCGGGGGCCTAGGTCTGCGGTCGCAAGCCCTAGGCCGAAATCCCGATGCCATGAGCATGAAGCGGTTGAGAGCATGACACCCATGCTTGAAGCCGCCGAAAGGACCCGAACACCTCGCCGTGCCGCGTCGCCGCCCACCTGGCTGGTGGTGGCGCTCACCTGTGCCGGGCAGTTCCTCGTCGTCCTGGACGTGTCCGTCGTCAACGTGGCGCTGCCCTCGATGCGGACCGGGCTCGGGCTGAGCGAGCAGGGCCTGCAGTGGGTGGTGAACGCCTACACCATCGCCTTCGCCGGGTTCATGCTGCTCGGCGGTCGGGCCGGAGACCTCTACGGCCGCAAGCGGATGTTCCTCGTCGGACTCGGTGTGTTCACCCTGGCCTCGGCGGCGGGCGGACTGGCGCAGGACGACTGGCAGTTGCTGGTCGCCCGGGCCGCCCAGGGGCTCGGCGCGGCGGTGCTGGCGCCCTCCACGCTGACCATCCTCACCTCGGCCGTGCCGGAGGGCCCGGCCCGGGCCCGGGCGATAGGGACCTGGACCGCGGTCGGGGGCGCCGGCGGCGCGGCGGGCGGTCTGGCCGGCGGGCTCCTGGTGGAGGCGCTGGACTGGCGCTGGGTGCTGCTGATCAATGTGCCCGTGGGCGTCGTGGTGCTCTGCGCCGCCGCCTGGTTCCTCGTCGAGGCCCGGGCCGGCGACCGGCGGCGCCTCGACCTGCCGGGCGCGCTGCTCGTGACGACCGGGCTCGGCACGCTCGCCTACGGCATCTCCCAGACGGAGGCGGAGGGCTGGACGGCGGCGGCCACGCTGCTGCCGCTGCTCGCCGGGCTCGCGCTGCTCGCCCTGTTCCTCGCGGTCGAGGCCCGTACCGCGAGCCCGTTGATGCCGCTCGGGCTGCTGCGCCTGCGGTCGGTGGCGTCCGCGAACGTCGCGATGTTCCTGTGCGGCTTCGCGATGTTCTGCATGTGGTTCTTCATGACCCTGTACGCGCAGAACGTCCTGGGGTACACGCCCCTGGAGGCCGGGCTGGCCCTGGCTCCGAGTTCCCTGGCCGTCGTCCTCGGCTCCAAGCTCGCGCCCCGGCTGATGCGGGCGGCCGCCCCTCGTACCGTGGCGGTGCTGGGCACGCTGGTCGCCGTGACCGGCTTCGGCTGGCAGTCCACGATGACCGCCGAGGGCTCCTACGCGACGGCGATCCTCGTCCCCGGCCTCCTCATGATGTTCGGCGCGGGCCTCGCGTCCACCCCGCTCGCCGCCCTGGCCACGTCCGGCGCGGCCCCCGGTGAGGCCGGTCTGGTGTCCGGCCTCGTCAACACCTCCCGCACGATGGGCGGTTCACTGGGCCTGGCCGTCCTGTCCACCCTCGCTGCGGCCCGGACGGCGGGCGGCGAGTCGCCCGCGGCGCTGACGGAGGGCTACGCGCTGGCGTTCCGGGTGGGGATCGGGGTGCTGGTCGCGGGCGTGCTGTTGATGTGGGTCTGGCTGCCGCGGAGTGCGGGGGAACGGTAGGGCGGCCGGACGTCTGCCATCTGCCGGGCGGTGGAAATCAGGGCGGGTCGCGTGGCCCGGGAAGGGGGCTTCGAGGCCCCTGGACGGTGTTCCGCCGCTGTATCGGGCCGGGGGTGAAGGGGTGCGTCGGCGGGGTGTGTTCCGGCGGCGCTGAGGGCCGTGGACGGCGTTTCGCCGACGCCCGAAAACCTGCTCTGACCTGGGGTTTTGATGGATCCCGGCGTACGATTGGCGGACGCGGAAGGGGGCCGGATGGACCGGAACATGCGCACCGTCGACGACGTACTCGCCCTGCTCGACGGGCTGTTCGCACCCGAGGCCGATCGATGGACGGACCGGGGTGCCGACTGGTGGGACGGGTTCTACGCCGACCGTTCCCGGCCGGTGCCGTTCTTCGTGGCGAAGCCGGACGAGAACCTGGCGAGTTGGGTGGAGCAAGGGAAGACCGGCGGGGGCCGCGCGCTGGAACTCGGGTGCGGCCCGGGGCGCAACGCGCTGTATCTGGCGGCCCGGGGCTTCGAGGTGGACGCCGTCGACCTGTCCCCGGCGGCCGTCGCATGGGCCGGGGAGCGCGCCCGGGAGGCAGGGGTGGAGGGCGTACGGTTCCACCTCGGCGACGCGTTCGCCCTCGCCGGTACGGAACTCACCGGGCCGTACGACCTCGTCTACGACTCCGGCTGCTTCCACCATCTGCCCCCGCACCGGCGGATCAGCTATCGGGCCCTGCTGGAGAACGTCCTGGCGCCCGGGGGCCTGTTCGGCCTCACCTGCTTCGCCGCCGGGGCCGGAGGGATGGGGTCGGAGCTGTCCGACGCGGACTTCTACCGGGAGGCGGGCGGACTGCGGGGCGGGCTCGCGTACACGCCCGAGTCGCTGCGGGGGATCTTCTCGGGGCTCACCGACGTAGAACTGCGGCGGATGCGGGACGAGCCGCAGGAGTCGGCGTACTTCGGGGAGAGCTTCCTGTGGACGGCCCTGTTCCGCCGGGCGGGGGCGCAGGACCCCTCAGAGCCAGCCCTGGCTGCGGGCCTCGCGTAGGGCCTCCATGCGGTTGCGGGTGCCCGTCTTGCCGATGGCGGAGGAGAGGTAGTTGCGGACGGTCGACTCCGACAGATGGAGCCGGGCGGCGATGTCCGCGACGGTCGCCCCGTCCGCCGAGGCCTTGAGGGCGTCGCTCTCGCGGCCGGTCAGGGGGTTCGGCCCGGCGCTGAGCGCGGCGGTGGCGAGGGCCGGGTCCACCACGGTCTCACCGGCCAGGACACGGCGGATCGCGGCGGCCAGTTCCTCGACGGGGCCGTCCTTCACGAGGAAGCCGGTGGCTCCCGCCTCCATCGCGCGGCGCAGATAGCCGGGCCGGCCGAACGTCGTGAGGATCAGCACGCGGCAGTCCGGGACCCGGGTCCGCAGGTCGGCGGCGGCGTCCAGGCCGCTCCTGCCCGGGAGTTCGATGTCGAGGAGGGCGACGTCGGGGCGGTGGGCGAGCGCCGCGTCCAGGATCGCGTCACCCGCCGCCACCTGGGCAACGACCTCGATGTCGTCCTCCATGCCGAGCAGCAGCGCGAGCGCGCCGCGCATCATGCCCTGGTCCTCCGCGAGCAGTACGCGGACGGGTCTGTCGGTCACGCGCCCAGGGTAGGCCGGACAGGCCGCGGCGAGCCGAGCAGCGAGGTCAGCGTCTCGGTGAAGGCCGCCGCAGAATGATCGGCGTGCGCGCGGACGCGGGTCGCCACGGCGTCGGCTCCGCCGCCCTCCACGAGCCGCACGACGCGGTCGACGGTCTGCTCGTGCGGTGCGTGGGTGGACAGGTAGAAGTCCGTCGCGTCGTAGGCCATGTGGAAGACGTGCTTCTTCACATCGCTCAGCGTCAGGTAGTCGTCGTGGGTCTTCGGCGTCGGCTCGGGCGCGCCGACGCACACCGCCGGGGTGCCGGCGCCCCAGGCGTTGACCGCCAGGTGGTAGGTGTCCGTGATGACCAGCCGGTAGCGGGGCAGCACCGCCACCAGGTCGCCGATGGTGTGCTTGCCCGGGCGGGCCGCGATGTGACCGAGCGGCGCGGGGACGTCCCGGTCGAACCAGGGCAGCCACTCCAGCGGGGCGCCCAGGCGGTCGGACAGGTCCTGGCAGGCGGCGGGCAGCCAGTCGGGGACGGGCGTCCTGGCGCCGAGGAACACACCGATCGCCCCGCCCTCCGGGAGGGACCGGGACCAGTCGGTGGTGGGGAGGTGGTCGAGGTCGCCGGGGCGGGACAGCAGCGCCGCGTCCGAACCGAAGTGGTCGGTCGTACGGTCCCCGCGCAGATGCGTGATCTTCGCCGCGGAGAGCGGGTCACGCACCCAGGTGCGGTGGCCTCGCGTCACCAGACGTGAGAACAGGGGGCCGTACTCCTTGTCCTCGTAGTCGGACTGCGTGTTGTGCAGGATGGTGCCGCCGTAGCTGAGGGTCCGCGCGAGGAGCTCGTCGGGCTGGTCCGCGAAGAGCAGGGTCCGGTTCAGCAGGGCCCGGGCGGCGTCCCGGTCCGCGGCGAAACCGAAGTCGAGCAGACGGTTCGTCGCGTCCTGTGCCAGATAGTGCCGGGTGTGCAGGAAGTCGCCCCAGAAGACGACCGCGTCATGGTCGCGGAGCGTGTCGAGGTGCTCGGCCAGCGGCCGGAAGCGGAACGGGAAGTCGGTGCCTCGCGCGCACTCCCGCAGCGGCACGGTCTCCGGCGTGTGCAGAGTGAACCAGTCGGCCTCCACCTCGTGGCCCTCGGCGGCCATCCGCCGCCGCAGCGACTCGAACGCCAAGTCGACGGTCAGCATCCCGGTGTTGCGATACCCGATGTTCGGCGCGGTGATGACAGCGACGCGTCCCATGTGCCCCATTTCCCCCAGCAGTTGCCCACGCCTCGAGATACGGCGCGACCCGTCGGCCAACGTACACGGGGGTGTTCTTCGGCAGGGGGCCTGCCCCCGGTGGGCGGAGGGGGCCTGCCTGCCTCCGGCGGGCGGAGGGAGCGGCGGGGGCGCCTGCCGCCGGGGCGGTGAACGCTCACGCCGGTGCCGCCACCGCCGGGCGGCGAACGGTCACGTCGGTTCCGCATCGCCGGGCGGCGAACCGTGGCGCCGGTGCTGCCACCACCGGGCGGCGAAGGCTCACGCCGGTTCCGCCACCGCCGGGCGGCGAACCGTCACGCCGATTCCGGCACCGCCGGGCGGCGAACCCATAGCGTCGGTTCCGCGACCGCCGGACAGCGAACCCGTCACACCGCTTCCGCCACCGCCGCGCGCGTATCCGCCCTCTCGACATCGAGCGGCAGTTCCGCCGTCACCGCGAATCCGCCCTTGGCCCGAGGCCTCGCCGTCAGCGATCCGCCCGCCACCGCGAGCCGCTCCGTCAGCCCGGTAAGCCCCGTGCCGCCGAGTCCACCGGAACCCCGGGGCCCGCTCACGGCCCCGAGCTCACCACCGACCGCGCCACCCTCAGCAACCACCCCCACCCCGTCATCGACCACAGACACCCGCACCCGCACCCGCTCCCCGTCCACCCCCGCCAGCGCGATGTCGCAACGCTCCGCCCCGCTGTGCCGTACGACGTTCGTGACCGCCTCCCGCACCACCCAGCCCAGCAGGGCCTCGGTCTGCGGTCCGAGCGGTGGGCCGGTGCGGGACACGGTCAGGGCGATGCCCGCCGCCGTCAGGACCGAGTGCGCGCGGTCGAGTTCCGTGTCGAGGCTGCCCTGGCGGTAGCCCGTCACGGCCTCGCGGATCTCCGTCAGGGCCTGGCGGCCCACGGCCTCGATATCCGTGATCTGGGCCAGCGCCGCGTCCAGGTCGCGGGCGGCCAGGCGGCGGGCCGCCTCCGACTTCACGACGATCACCGACATCGTGTGCCCGAGCAGATCGTGCAGGTCCCGGGAGAAACGGAGCCGTTCCTTCTCGACCGCCCGGCGGGCCAGCTCCTCACGGGCGGCGCGCAGCTCCCGTACGGCCTCGGAGAGCCGGATGATCGCGGCCGTCACCATGGCCGAGATCCATGTGGCGTACGCGATGTCGAGGCCGCCCCAGCCGTCGTGGTAGCAGGACACCGCACCCGCCAGCACCGCCACGGCCGTACCGGCGGGCCGCAGATGCGACAGCCGCAAGGCCGCGCCCGTGGCGAGTCCGAGCAGGGGGAAGAACAGCAGCCAGGTGCCGCCGTAGCCCGCGCCGAGCGCGCACGTCACGGCCGCCAGCACCGCGAGCGCCACCCGCGTGGAGAGGGCCTCGCGCTTCTCCCGGTCGAAGGCGCGGAACGCCACGTAGATGTACAGCGAGTTGAACCCGAACAGGCCCAGCCCGCCGATCCACGGGTCCGTCGTCCGGTCCTGGAAGAGGTTGGAGAACGCGCCCATCCCCATCAGCAGCCAGGGCAGCAGCGTGAAACCGCTGGGCGGCGGGCCGGGGCTCTCGGTGTCCGTGGCGTGCCGGCGCCGGTGCTTCCTGGCCTGCCGGGCGGCCGACCGTGTCGCCTCGACGTGGCACCCGACCTTGCTCGTCCAGGACATGTCCCCGCCTCCGCTCGTGGTCATGTCGGTGACGCTACGGATCCGCCGCCCCCGGCGGCAGAGGCGGTTGTACGGAGTCCGGCAGGACGAATGTCACCGGTGTCCGCCCTCCCGGAACCCCGGCATCTGACACGACGTCAGGAGGCTTCACAACTCCGCGGGCCTGGGCTATACAGAGGTCGCAGGACTGGAACGCGTTCCAGTTCGGTCCCAGACGGCCTCGGTGCGGCCGACGGTGCGGACGGCCGTGCCGAGGTCTCTTCCACGGCGATGCCGAGGCCCTTTCCCACGGCGATCAGGAGCCCCATGCCCATCGACGCAGCCAAGGCGCTCGCCGCCGAGCCCCGGACCGGCGAGATCACCTGGGACCACAGGGACGTGCAGCTCTACCACCTCGGCATCGGCGCGGGCACCCCCGCCACCGACCCCGACGAGCTGCGCTACACCCTGGAGTCCCGGCTGCACGTCCTGCCGAGCTTCGCCACGGTCGCGGGCGGCGGAAAGCCCGGGGTGACCGGCGGGCTGTCCATGCCCGGCATCGAGGTCGACCTCGCCCGGGTCCTGCACGGCGGCCAGAGCCTCGTCCTCCACCGGCCCCTCCCGGCGACGGGCACCGCCACCGCCACCAACCGGGTCGCCGCCGTGTACGACAAGGGCAAGGCGGCCGTCCTGGTCCTGCGGACCGAAGTCGGCGACGCCGACGGCCCGTTGTGGACCAACGACGCCCAGATCTTCATCCGGGGCGAGGGCGGCTGGGGCGGCGACCGCGGCCCCTCCGCCCGGCTCGACCCGCCCGCCGGTGAGCCGGACCGGATCGTCGAGCGGCCCGTCCGCGAGGACCAGGCCTTCCTCTACCGCCTCTCCGGCGACTGGAACCCCCTGCACGCCGACCCCGAGTTCGCCAAGGTCGCCGGATTCGAGCGGCCCATCCTGCACGGGCTGTGCACCTACGGCATCACGCTCAAGGCCGTCGTCGACACCCTCCTCGACGGGGATGTGACCCGGGTGCGGACGTACACCACCCGGTTCGCCGGAGTCGTGTACCCGGGGGAGACCCTGCGGATCCGTATGTGGCACCAGCCCGAGTCCACACGCGTGGCCGTCAGCGCCGCCGAGCGGGAGGACGCGCCCGTCCTCGCCGACACCATCGTCGAACACACCTGAGTCCACAACGATGTCGAGTCCAGCACGCCGTACGAGGGGAGCCGCACCATGCGCGCAGCCGTACTGCACGAGATCGGCCAGGACAAACTGGAGGTCCTCGACGACGTCGAGGCGGTGGGGTTCGGACCCGGCAAGGTGCGGATCAGGGTGCGCGCCACGGGGCTGTGCCACTCGGACCTGTCCGCGATGAGCGGGGTGCTGCCGCAGCCCGCGCCGTTCGTGCCCGGGCACGAGGGAGCGGGGGAGATCCTCGAAGTCGGCGAGGGCGTAGGCCACTTGAAGGCCGGTGACCGGGTCGTCGTCTGCTGGCTGCCCGCCTGCGGCGCCTGTCCCGCCTGCAAGCGCGGCCAGACCGAACTGTGCCTCGCCGGGTTCATGAACGCCGGCACGCCCAACTTCAAGCGCCCCGGCGGGGACGTCTTCGGCTTCGCCGGCACCGGCACCTTCACCGAGGAGGTCGTCGTCGACGCCGGCTGCGCGGTGCCGATACCCGACGACGTGCCGTTCGACATCGCCGCGCTCATCGGCTGCGGCGTGACGACCGGGCTGGGCGCCGCGCTCAACACCGCCGACGTGGAGGCCGGTTCGTCGGTCGCCGTCATCGGGTGCGGAGGCGTCGGCATCTCCGTGATCCAGGGCGCCCGGCTGCGGGGCGCCGCCGAGATCGTCGCCGTCGACCCCATCGCCTCCCGCCGAGAGAGCGCGCTCAAGTTCGGCGCCACCAGAGCGATCTCCCCGGACGAACTCCCCGACGCCAAGCAGCAGGTCACCGCCGGTGAGGGCTTCGACTACGTCTTCGAGGTCGTCGGCAAGTCGGCCACGGCACGGACCGCGTACGACACCACCCGGCGCGGCGGCACCCTCGTCGTGGTCGGCGCGGGCGCCATGGACGACTCCCTCCAGCTCAACATGTTCGAGCTGTTCTTCGACGAGAAGCGCATACTCCCCTCCATGTACGGCGGCGGAGACGTCCTGCGCTCCTACGAACGCACCATCGCCCTGTGGCGCGCCGGCCGGGTCGACCTGGCGGGCCTGATCACCCACCGGGTCCCGTTCGCCGACGTCAACGAGGCCCTGGACCAGATGCGGACCGGGACCGCCCTGCGTACCTGCATCGAGATGTGAGGACGTCCACCATGACGCTGCCTCTCCAGGGACTGTCCGCCGTCGTCACGGGCGCGGGCCGCGGGCTAGGCCGGGCCGACGCGCTGGAACTCGCCCGGCTCGGCGCCGCCGTGGTCGTCAACGACTACGGGCAGCCGGGCCGCGACGGCAGCGGCGAGGCCTCCGCCGGGCCCGCCGAGGAGGTCGCCGCCGAGATCCGGGCGACGGGCGGAACCGCCCTCGCGCACACCGGTGACGTCTCCGACTTCCGGCAGGCCGGCGAACTGGTCGAGTCGGCCGTCGCCGCGTTCGGCAAGCTCGACATCCTCGTCAACAACGCGGGCATCCTGCGCGACCGCATGGTGTTCTCGATGGCCGAGGAGGAGTGGGACTCCGTAATCCGGGTGCACCTCAAGGGCCACTTCAACACCACCCGGTACGCCGCCGCCCACTGGCGGGAGCGGTCCAAGCGGGCCGGGGCGCCGGTGTACGGGCGGATCGTGAACACCTCCTCGGAGGCGTTCCTCGCCGGTTCCGCCGGGCAGCCCAACTACGCGGCGGCCAAGGGCGGGATCGTCGGCCTCACCACCTCCACGGCCCTCGCCCTCGGCAAGTACGGCGTGACGGCCAACGCGATCTGTCCCCGCGCCCGCACCCGGATGACCGAGGACGTCTTCGCGGGCGTCGAGGGCGCCTGTGGCACCGGCCTCGACCCGCTCGCCCCCGAGCATGTCGCCCCGCTCGTCGGCTATCTGGCCGCGCCCGCCGCCGCCCGGGTGAACGGGCAGCTCCTCGTGGTGCACGGCGGGATGGTCGCCGTCGTCGAACGACCCCGGGTCGCCGCCAAGTTCGACAGCAAGCAGGACACCTTCACGTACGACGAACTGGACGCCGTCCTCGGGCCGTACTACGCGGACCGGCCGGAGGGGGAGACCTTCGCGGCGGCGGAGGTGCTGGGACTGAAACGCGGCTGAGGAACGCCGAACGGCCCCGCCCGCCATATCAGGGGTGGGGCCGTTCGCTGTTCAGGGCACTGACGTTTCGTCAGGCCGCCGTCTCGGTCTGCTCGGTCTCCGCCACCGGCTTGCGGTGGCGACCGCGCGGAGCCGTCTCGCCGTCGTGCGTGGAGACCTCACCACGGTGCCGGCCGTGGCCGGCGGAAGTCTCCTGGACGTCGTCAGCATGCAACTGGTTCGTGCCGGCGTCGCTCATCGGATGGAATTCACCCCGTCAACATGATCTTTCTTACAGCCGGGCGAGTGTAACCGGCACCCCTCACCCGTGATCCAGGCGGCCACGCCAACCGGCACTAGTTCGTTACATCCGTCCGAGCGGCGCTTGCTGCAGCGGCACCGGTCGAGGGGCGGAGGGGGTCGGAGCAGCCGCTTCCGCTGCCGGTCCCGGTTCAGGGGGATGCCCCGGTGCGGCGGTCGGGCCGGCTGTCCGCGCGCCCGCCTCCTGCCCCGATTCCTCGCCCGGCTCGGGCAACGGCACCGCAGCCCCGGGTGGGCTCACCTGCGCCACGCCGCACGGCACGACCTCCGTCGCGTACGGCAGCCGCAGCACTCCCTCCGGGGTCCACAGGCCGGTGCCCGCCAACCACCCCTCGGGCGCCGGGAGATGGTGCACCCGCCGCTCGGCCGGCCGCCACACGGCGACCCAGCTGCCCGCCGGCCCGTCCACGCGCAACGCCACCGCGCAGCTCTCCGGTGTCAGCACCTGCCCCGGCTGGATCGCGAACGGTGTGACCGCGCAGTCCCGCAACCGCAGGCACTCCGGGAAACGCACCGGCAGGGAACTGCCCAGGACACCCCAGCCCAGCCGGCCATGACCCGGCGACGGCGCGTCCGAGCGGACGATCAGCAGCCCGCTGTCGTGGTCGGCGAGCAGCAGCCGGTCGTCGCTGTAGGCGGTGATCTGCAGCAGGGGCGACACCTGGCCGCCGCACTCCAGATCCACCACGACGGTCTTGGTGGGCCCGCCGGTCTCCCGGTCCAGCGCCAGCAGCCGCCCGGCCGGGTCCAGCCAGACCCCGCCCGAGCAGCGGCCGGGCAACTCGGCCACCTGCTGAGGTCCGGCGGGGCCGCCCGCGATCAGCCACACCGCCGTCGAACGCCGGCCGACCGCCAGGGCGTACGCCCGCTCGCCGCCGGGGGCGGGCGGCAGCAGCCACAGCCGGGCCGCCGTGTCCGGGCACCGGATCGCGCCCAGGGGCAGCTCGCCGGTGCCGGGGCCGGTCGGGTAGAGCAGGGAGAAGGCGTGCCGCCCGGCCACCAGACGGTGGATGAGGACCCGCCCGTCGGCCATCGGCTGCACCTCGGTGCCCGGCTCCTCCGGCTGGTTGCGGGGCAGCGGCACCGCGTACGGCTCGGGGCCGTTCAGGGTCCAGCGCTCCGGGAACCAGGAGTCGCCGGCCGACGCCAGGCGTGCGGCGTAGGCACCGTCGGCGGAGAGCGCGCAGCTCACCGGCCCCGCCCTGTCACCGTCCTCGTGTCCCGCCGAAGGCTCGATCGCACAGGCAGTCATCGTTCGGTCACCTCCAGTGACGAACGTAGTTTTCATGCCACAGGTGGGGAATCCGGGCGCTCCGGCTTCACACATAAGGGTGTTCCAGGAACGATTCGCCTGAGGAAAAGGGTGCATTTGTGCTCGGCGGGGCGACAGGCGGCCGACGGGGCCGGTGTCGGTGGCCGGGGTGGCGGCCGGGACGGTCCCGGCCGCGGTGGCGGTAGCGGTGGCGGTGGCGGTTCAACGCCACAGATCAGACGGGTAGCCTTGCTCCCGTGCCCCGTCTGTCTGAAGTCATCACCGCGCTCGAGAACCTGTGGCCCGCCGAGCGGGCCGAGTCCTGGGACGCGGTCGGCACCGTCGTGGGCGACCCGGACCAGGAGGTCACCCGGGTCCTGTTCGCCGTCGACCCGGTCCAGGAGATCGTCGACGAGGCGGTGAAGCTGGGCGCCGACCTGCTCGTCACCCACCACCCGCTCTATCTGCGCGGCACGACGACCGTCGCGGCGACCCACTTCAAGGGCCGTGTCGTCCACACCCTCATCAAGAACGACATCGCGCTGCACGTCGCCCACACCAACGCCGACACCGCCGACCCGGGTGTCTCCGACGCCCTCGCGGGCGCGCTCGACCTGCGCGTCACCGGACCGCTCGTCCCGGACCCCACCGACCCCGAGGGCCGCCGGGGCCTGGGCCGCGTCTGCGCGCTGGACTCCCCGCTGACCGTCCGCGAGTTCGCCGCCCGTGCCGCCGAGCGACTGCCCGCCACCGCGCAGGGCATCCGCGTCGCCGGCGACCCCGAGGCGGTCGTCCGTACGGTCGCCGTCAGCGGCGGCTCCGGCGACAGCCTCTTCGACCATGTACGCGCGGCGGGTGTCGACGCCTTCCTCACGGCGGACCTGCGGCACCACCCCGCGGCCGAGTTCCTGGCGGATCGCGCCCACAGCCCCCTCGCGCTGCTCGACGCGGCGCACTGGGCCACCGAGTGGCCCTGGTGCGAGCTGGCCGCGAGTCAGCTCGACGAGATCTCCGACCGGCACGGATGGGACCTGCGCGTCCACGTCTCGAAGACGGTCACCGACCCCTGGACCGCGCACGCGGCCTCCACCACTTCTGACCCCCTGGGAGCCCCGAACTGAACGCCGAGCCCGCCGACCAGATCCGACTCCTCGACGTCCAGGACCTCGACGTCCGCCTCCAGCAGCTCGCGCACAAGCGCAAGTCGCTGCCCGAGCACGCCGAGATCGAGTCGCTCGCCAAGGACCACATCCAGCTGCGCGACCTGCTCGTGGCCGCGCAGACCGAGGAGAGCGACACCGCCCGCGAGCAGACCAAGGCCGAGCAGGACGTGGACCAGGTGCGCCAGCGCGCCACCCGCGACCAGCAGCGCCTGGACTCCGGCGCCGTCACCTCCCCCAAGGACCTGGAGAACCTCCAGCGCGAGATCGCCTCCCTCGCCAAGCGGCAGGGCGATCTGGAGGACGTCGTGCTGGAGGTCATGGAGCGCCGGGAGTCCGCGCAGGAGCGGACGGCCGAGCTGACCGAGCGGGTCTCCTCCGTCCAGTCGAAGATCGACGACGCGACCGCCCGCCGGGACGCCGCCTTCGAGCAGCTCGACGGCGACGCCGCCACCGCCACCAAGGAGCGCGAGGTCGTCGCCGGGTCCGTGCCCGCCGATCTGCTCAAGCTCTACGACCGGCTGCGCGCGCAGCAGGGCGGCATCGGCGCGGCGAAGCTGTACGCGCGCAGCTGCCAGGGCTGCCGGCAGGAGCTGGCCCTCACGGAGATCGCCGAGATCCGCAAGGCGGCGCCCGACACGGTGATCCGCTGCGAGAACTGCGGGCGCATCCTGGTGCGCACGTCCGAGTCGGGTCTGTAAGGGCGACAGGGGCGGTGGCCGTGCGGGAGTTCATCGTCGAGGCCGACGGCGGGTCGCGGGGCAACCCGGGGCCCGCGGGCTACGGGGCCGTGGTGAGCGACGCGGCGACGGGGGAGACCCTGCGGGAGGCCGCCGAGTACATCGGCGTCGCCACCAACAACGTCGCCGAGTACCGCGGTCTCCTCGCCGGCCTGCGCGCCGCCCATGAAC
The DNA here is from genome assembly GCF_018604545.1 of Streptomyces koelreuteriae. Lineage (GTDB taxonomy): Bacteria > Actinomycetota > Actinomycetes > Streptomycetales > Streptomycetaceae > Streptomyces > Streptomyces koelreuteriae. The sequence goes on from NZ_CP075896.1 coordinate 6,041,910, forward strand.
TGGACCCGGCGGCCACGGTCCACGTCCGGATGGACTCCAAGCTCGTCATCGAGCAGATGTCGGGCCGCTGGAAGATCAAGCACCCCGACATGAAGCCGCTGGCGGCGGAGTCGGCCCGGGTCTTCCCGCCGGGCCGGGTCACGTACGAGTGGATGCCGAGGGAGCAGAACAAGCACGCGGACCGGCTGGCCAACGAGGCGATGGACGCGGGGGCCAGGGGGGAGCAGTGGTCGGAGGCGGCGTCGACGGCTGAGCTGGACGCTGCTCTCGATGCGAAGGCCGACCCCGACGAGCCCGACGCCAGTGCGCAGGACGTCCGAGCCGCAGCCGAGGCCGACGCCCGCTCGGCAGGGGCGAAGGCCGACGCCGACGCCCGTGCCGCCAAAGCCGTTGCCGCGCCCGGCTGGGCACCCGCCGACATGGGCGCCCCCGCCACCTTCGTCCTCCTGCGCCACGGCGAGACCCCTCTCACCCCCCAGAAGCGCTTCTCCGGCAGCGGCGGCACCGACCCCTCCCTCTCCGACGTCGGCCGGGAACAGGCCGAGCGCGCCGCCGCGCTGCTGGCGAGGCGCGGCACCATCCAGGCCGTCGTGTCGTCGCCGCTGGCCAGGACGCGGGAGACCGCCGGTATCGTCGCCGACCGGCTCGGGCTCGACGTGAGTATCGAGGACGGGCTGCGCGAGACCGACTTCGGCGACTGGGAGGGACTCACCTTCGCCGAGGTGCGCGAGCGCCACCCCGAGGACCTGAACGCCTGGCTGGCCTCTCCGGACGTCGAACCCACCGGCGGCGGAGAGAGCTTCGCGGCGACGGGCACCCGGCTCGCCGCCACCCGCGACAAGCTGGTCGCGGCGTACGCGGGCCGCACGGTCCTGCTCGTCACCCACGTGACCCCGATCAAGACGCTGGTCCGGCTCGCCCTCGGCGCCCCTCCGGAGTCCCTGTTCCGCATGGAACTCTCGGCCGCGTCCCTGTCGGTGGTCGCGTACTACGCGGACGGCAACGCCAGCGTCCGCCTCCTCAACGACACGTCCCACCTGCGCTGAGCCCCGCCGCCGCACGGGCCAGCGCCTCGACGCGCCCCCAGTCGCGGGCCGCGACCGCGTCCTGCGGGAGCATCCAACTCCCGCCCACACAGCCGACGTTGGGCAGCGCCAGATAGTCCGGCGCGGAGGCCGGGCCGATCCCGCCCGTCGGGCAGAAGCGGGCCTGCGGCAGCGGCCCGGCGAGCGACTTCAGATACGCCGTACCGCCCGCGGCCTCGGCCGGGAAGAACTTCATCTCCCGCACCCCGCGCTCCAGCAGCGCCACGACCTCCGATGTGGTCGACACCCCCGGCAGGAACGGCACCCCGGACGCCCGCATGGCGTCCAGCAGCAGATCCGTCCAGCCGGGACTGACCAGGAACCGCGCGCCCGCCGCCACCGACTCGTCGACCTGCCCGGGGCTGATCACCGTCCCGGCGCCGACCAGCGCCTGAGGCACCTGCCCCGCGATCTCCCGGATCGCGTCCAGCGCCGCGGGCGTCCGCAGCGTCACCTCGATCGCGGGCAGCCCACCGGCCACCAGCGCCCGCGCCAGCGGTACGGCGTCGCCCGCGTCCTCGATGACGACGACGGGGATGACGGGCGCGAGATCCAGCACGGAGGCGGGCAGGGAGGAGACCATGGCGGTATCCTGCCGCCCCCGCAGCAGCATGCGCAAAGCTCATTGCGCATGCTGCAACGATCGACCTCGGTCGGGTCAGTGCACCTCGTCCACCAGCACATCCAGCGCCCAGGCCTGCCCCGCCTTGGCCGGTGCCTCGGCCTCCACGACGTACCCGAGGTCCCGCAAGGCCGTGACCAGCTCGCCCGGGTCCTTCGGATCGGCCCCGGCGGTCAGCAGACCGCGCACGATCCGCCCCTTGGTCGCCTTGTTGAAATGGCTGACGACCTTCCGCGTCGGCGCGTGCAGCACCCGTACCGACGCCGTGCGCCCGGCGATCTCGCCCTTCGGCTTCCAGGCGGCGGCGTACGCGGCGGACCGCAGATCCAGCACCAGCCCGCCCCCGGCGGCCTCGGGAAGCACCGACGCCATCGCCGTACGCCAGTGCGCGCCCAGCGCCCCGAGCCCCGGCAGCTTCACCCCCATCGAGCACCGGTACGACGGAATCCGGTCCGTCACCCGCACGGCACCCCACAACCCGGAGAACACGAGCAGCGAGCGCGCCGCCCGCCGCTTGGCGGCGGCGTCCAGGGTCGCCAGGCCGAGGGCGTCGTAGAGCACGCCGGTGTAGATCTCCCCGGCCGGCCGCGCCCCCGCCGTCCGCAGCTCCGCGTTCTTCGCGACCTCGCCCCGCAGCCCCTCACTGAGCCCGAGCACCTCGCGCGCCTTGTCCTCGTCGCCGACGCACAGCTCGACCAGCTCGGTGAGGACGGCCTCCCGGGCGTCGGCCAGCCCGGGCAGCGACAGCGACTCCGGCTTCAGCGGGGCACCGCGGCCGGAGGGGGCCTTGCCTTCGGACGGCGGCAGCAGGACAAGCACGCGTACTCCTTCGATCGAACTCCGCCGACAGCGTACGGGGACCGGCGTCGACCTCAGACCCGCGCCCGGCCGAGGGCACGCGCGAGCCCGTCGGCGTCGTCGGCGTGGAAACGGATGACGCCGACCGGGCGCCGACGCCCGAAGAAGCCGACATGAGTGACGGGTTCCGTCAGCTCGACCGTGACGGTGGTCTGGGACCCCACCTCCACATTGAGCTCCCCGTCTGCCGGCTCATGCGTCATCCGCAGCTCGCGCCGCACCGAGGCGATCCGCTCCAGCGGCACCCGCAGATCGACATGGACGTACCGCCGGATCCGCAGCTCACCACCGACCAAATCCAGTACGTGCGGACGTACGACCGACGAGGCGTGCAGCCCGACGACGAAGACGACGCTGTACACGTCCACGAAGAGGAAGACGGCGTGCACGGTCGGCCAGTCCCGCAGCAGCACGGACATCGCCACGGTCTCGACGACACACACGAAGCCGAACCCGAACATCATCGCGCCCTGCCCGCGCGCGTACCCGAACCCCTGACCACCACCCCCGACCCCGTGCGTACGCCGCGCCACCCACAACACGAGACTCACGAGCACCCGCACCTCGTGCCGGACCAGCAGCCGCACGATCCTCATCGTCGCTCCTCGGCGAGCAGTCGCAGGGTCCGGCGGACCGCCTCCGCCTGGGCCGGGGCCAGGTCGTCGTAGAAGGCCCGCATGACACCGTCGTCGTGGTCGAGCTCCCCGACCTCCGGGAACAGCCCCGGGGGAATGCAGCCGGCCAGGGCCCGGGCGGCCCCGTCGACACGCGGATCGTCCGGCTCCGCCCCGGCGAGCGCGTCGAGCAGCGCGTACGCCTCATGGGCCCGCGCCACCGCCTCGGGACTCCCCAGCGCCTCACCCAATGACGACACGAGCTGCTCCCGTGCCTCGTCCGGCATGGCCGTCTCCAGGAAGGCCATGATCTCGCGGTCCTTGGCGGCCATGGGCGACTCCGACAGCCCCGCCGACCCGGCGAACAACGCGGCCAGCTCAGGCGACACCGGCCCTTCGACCGGCACCCCGCCCTCCGCCTCCAACAGAACCCGCAACCGCCCCCGCCGCTCCCGGATCGCCTCCTCCTGCCGCGCCAGATCCTCGTCCAACTCGGTCAGCACCTCGACCAGGTCCTTCCCGGCCTCGTCCGCCAGCACATCCCGCACCTCGGCCAGCCCCAGTCCCAACTCCGTCAGCCGCCGGATCCGCGCCAGCACGACAGCGTGCCGCAGCCCGTACTCCCGATACCCGTTCGCCAGCCGCTCCGGTTCGGGCAGCAGGCCCAGCTGGTGGTAATGCCGCACAGCCCGCGTGGTGACGCCGACGGCGGCGGCGAGTTCTCCGATCCGCATGGGACCAGTGAAGACGTTGACGTTGCGGCAAGGTCAAGCGACCACCATCGAGGGAACGCCTCCCCTTCCCCCGGACGTGATCCACGCCGTGGCCCAGTCTGGTCAGTGATCGTCGGAGAGGAGCATCATCGCCGTGGCGCAGGACCCGTACACCCGGAAGTTGCTGCTGGACTGGTTCGTCGAACTGGACACCCCGGAGGGCTTCCGGGCGGAGCTGGTCGAGGGAGAGTTCGTCCTTACACCGGTGCCGGACGGGCATCACGAGCACTGCATCAGCCGGATCGTGAGGCAGCTCCACCGGCGCTCCGAGTTCGACCTTCAGTTCTCAGGAAACAAGGGTCTGAAGCTGGGGCAGGCGCATGGCCTTCCTCAGGACCACGTGATCCCGGATGGCACGATCGTCGCCCGCGCACCACGGTTCTTCCGAGGGGCGCCCCCTTGGATGCCCTGTGAGGGAGTCACCATGGTGCTGGAGGTGACCTTCACCAGGCCGGATATCGACAGCGAGGTCAAACGCCGTTGTTACGCCCGTGGTGGCATCCCCCTCTACCTGCTCGTCGACCGCGACGCCTCCTCGACAACCCTGTTCAGCGAGCCGGAGAAGGACGACTACCGCCGGCTCTGCACAGCGGCCTTCGGTAGACCCCTCACTCTCCCCGACCCCTTCGCCTTCGGCCTGGACACCACCGACTTCCTCTGATCCTCTGTGAGTCGGGGGTACGACGTGAGCACACAGCACCGCATGCGAGAACAGGCCCGCTGGACCAGGGCACGCCTGGGCCGGGCCGGCCCGCCCCTCGACCTCCTCACCGCCCACTTCGACCAGCATGTCTACGCGCCGCACGCGCACACCGAGTTCACCATCGGTGTCACGGTCGGCGGCTCGGAGGTCATCGCCTATCGCGGCGGGCGGATCCACTCCTACCCCGGCTCGATCGTCGTCCTGGAACCGGGCGAGATGCACACCGGCGGCCCGGCCGCCGCCGACGGCTACGCCTACCAGGCCCTCTACGCCGAGCCGTCCCTCCTCACCGACGGCACCCTCGGCGGCGGGCTCCCGCACTTCCGGGACGCCGTCCTCCACGACCCGGACCTGGCCACCGCCCTCCGCCGCGCCCATACGGACATCAGCACCTGCCCCGACCCCCTGGAGGCTGAGTCCCGGCTGCCCTGGCTGCTCACGGCCCTGGCCCGCCGCCACTCGACAGCGCGGGCGATCGACGACACGGTCCCCGGCGCCGGCCCCATCGCCAGAGCCGTACGCGACCGCCTCGCGGACGAACTGCTGGAACCACCCTCCCTGGCCGACCTCGCCACCGACCTGGGCCTGTCCCGCTACCAACTGCTGCGCGCCTTCCGCACGACCATGGGCGTACCGCCGTACGCCTGGCTCGCCCAGCACCGGGTCACCAAGGCCCGCGGCCTCCTGGAGTCCGGCCTGCGCCCCGCCGAGGTCGCCGGCCTCGTCGGCTTCGCCGACCAGGCGCACCTCACCCGCTGGTTCCGCCGCGTGCTGGGCGTGACCCCGGCGGCATACCGCAACAGCGTTCAAGACACGGCAGGGTGAGACGGCCGAGACTCGCCGCATGACTGCACGCGGCTGGTTCCTGTTCTCCCTGATGGGAGTGGTCTGGGGCGTTCCCTACCTGATGATCAAGGTGGCGGTGGACGCCGTGTCCCCGTCCATGGTGGTGTTCACGCGCTGTGCGCTGGGCGCCGTGCTCCTGCTCCCCTTCGCGATACGCCAGGGCGGTCTCGGTCGTACCGTCCGGGCCCGCTGGAAGCCGATGCTGGCGTTCGCCGTCATCGAGATCGTCGGCCCCTGGTGGACCCTGACCGACGCGGAACGCCACCTCTCCAGCTCGACGGCGGGCCTGCTGATCGCCGGCGTCCCCATCGTGGGCGTGGCCCTGGCCCGCTTCTTCGGCGAGACGGAGCGGCTGGGGACGAGGCGGATGACCGGACTCGGCCTGGGCCTGGCCGGCGTAGGGGTCCTCACGGTCCCGCACCTGACGGGCGGCGACGCGAAGTCCCTGGCCGAGGTACTGGTGACGGTGGTGGGCTACGCGACGGCGCCTCTGATAGCGGCCCGCCACCTGAGGAACGTCCCGACCCTCCAGCTCATCGCCCCCTGCCTGGCCCTGGCGGCACTGGTCTACGCCCCGGCGGCGGCGATGACCTGGCCGTCGACCATGCCCTCCCCCTCGGTCCTGGCCGCGCTGGCGGCCCTGGGCGTCGTCTGCACGGCGATCGCCTTCGTGGCCTTCCTGGAGCTGATCAAGGAGGCGGGCCCGACCCGGGCGACGGTCTTCACGTACGTCAATCCGGCGGTCGCGGTGGCGGCGGGCGCGATCTTCCTGGACGAGCCGCTCACGGCGGGCATCGCGGCGGCGTTCACGCTGATCCTCGCGGGCTCGGTCCTGGCGACGGCCGGACCCGGCGGAAAGCGCCTCTCCCGCCCGGTACCATGGTCGACACGGCAGACGAGCCGGGCGGACGGCCGCGTGGAGTCCCCCTGACGGGGAGCTCCCCGAGGAACGTCCGGGCTCCACAGGGCAGGGTGGTGGCTAACGGCCACCCGGGGTGACCCGCGGGACAGTGCCACAGAAAACAGACCGCCGGGGACTTTGGTCCTCGGTAAGGGTGAAACGGTGGTGTAAGAGACCACCAGTGCCCAGGGTGACCTGGGCAGCTAGGTAAACCCCACCCGGAGCAAGGTCAAGAGGGGCCGCCTTTTCGGAGGCGTCCCTGCGCGGATGTTCGAGGGCTGCTCGCCCGAGTCCGCGGGTAGACCGCACGAGGCCGGTGGCAACGCCGGCCCTAGATGGATGGCCGTCGCCGACGGGACCGCGAGGACCCGCCGGAACAGAACCCGGCGTACAGCCCGACTCGTCTGCCGCTCCACATCGGGCCCTGCCGTGAGTGCGAAGCACGGTTCGACAATTGAAGACGGGCGTCAGGGCGTTGGCGGAGGAGATCAGGCACGACATGTGCTACCGCCACTCAGATCCCCGGTACGACGGCCCGCACCGCCAGGTACCCTAAAACACATCGTCAACGCGGCCCGACGGGCTTCCGTTCCACGCCGGTGGAACCTCGAAGGACATGCCCCCACCCGCACGAGCCTCTTCGTGCTGCCCGAGGGAAGTCCTTGCTGTTCCGCGCGTCTGCGAAAACGGTCGCCGCTATGGCGCTCGACAGTTCGCTCTATCTCCACCTCACCGAGCAGTTCACCCATATGCACGGCTACCGGCCCAACCCCTCGGAGGCGCGGTCCTGGGAGCGGAGCATCCCAGCGCTGACCGCGGCGCTCAATGACGCGGGTCTCGGTGACGTGGAGGTCATGCTCGAGTACGCGCTCCCGATGAACAGCAAGCGAGCCGACGCGGTTCTCGCCGGGATTCACCCACGCACGGGAGACCCCTCCTATGTCGTGGTGGAACTCAAGCAGTGGAGTGACGTCGTCCCGGACGAGGACGACCCGGTCCTTTGCCATGTCGCTTCCTTTACTCAGCCGGTCCTCAACCCCATCGAGCAGGTTCGTCGCTACTGCGAGTACCTGGTCAACTTCAACGGCGCGGTCGCCGGCCATCCGGAGAGGGTCGGGGGAGTGGCCTTCCTGCACAACGCAACCGAGTTCGATGTGGGTCCACTGCGCGAGATCGAGTCCGACCAGTGGGGCCAGTTGTTCGCGGGCGACACCCGCGGTGAGTTCATCGACTACGTCCGTGCCCGGCTCAGCTCTGGGCATCCGGGTGCCGCAACCGCTGACGCGTTGCTCGCGGGCAAGACAGTCCCGTCGAAGCAGCTCATGGCGGTCGCAGCACAGGAAGTTCGTGAGAGGGAGCAGTTCGTGCTCCTCGACGAGCAGCAGGTTGCCTACCGCAAGGTCCTCAACGCGGTGCGCAAGGCCCAGCAGTCGGACCACAAGGAGGTCGTGGTGATCACCGGCGGTCCTGGCACCGGCAAGAGCGTTATCGCCCTCTCCTTGCTCGGCGAGTTGTACCGGCGTGGCATCCCGGCTCTGCATGCGACCGGGTCCCAGTCCTTCACCAAGACGATGCGCAAGGTGGCGGGTGTCAGGAAGCGTGAGGTGCAGGATCTCTTCAAGTACTTCAACAGTTTCATGGCAACAGAGAAGAACAGTCTCGACGTGCTGGTCTGTGATGAGGCCCATCGCATCCGTGAGACGTCGGCCAACCGGTACACGCCGGCCGCGCGCCGGACCGGCAAGCGGCAGATCGACGAACTGATAGACGTGGCCAAAGTGCCCGTCTTCCTGCTCGACGAGCACCAGGTTGTGCGCCCGGGGGAGATGGGCACAGTGGAAGACATCCGAGCCGCAGCGGCACGCAGGGGTCTGAACTGCCCGGTCGTAAGGCTCGAAAGCCAGTTCCGCTGCGGCGGGAGCGACGCCTACTTGCGCTGGGTGGTACGGCTTCTGGACTTGGAGCCAGGCGGCCCGGTCGAGTGGGAACCCGATGACCGCATGGCACTCCTGATGGCAGACAGCCCGGAGGAGATGGAGAGCTTCCTGGATGGCCGCCGCGGCCAGGGATACAGCGCTCGCATGTCAGCTGGCTATTGCTGGCCGTGGTCCCCGGAACCCAAGCCGGGACAGCCCCTTCCGGCCGACGTGAGAATCGGCGACTGGGCGCGGCCCTGGAACTTGCGCGGCGATCGCTCAGTCTCCGGCGCACCCCCGTCCGCCTTGTGGGCCACGGACCCTGCGGGTTTCGGTCAGATCGGATGCGTCTACACCGCGCAGGGCTTCGAGTACGACTGGTCGGGCGTCATTATCGGCCCCGACCTGGTGTGGCGCGGCGACCGATGGGTGACGGACCGTACGGCGTCCAAGGATCCGGTGTTCAAGCGCTCGACACCAGACGCCGATGTGGATCGCCTGATCCGCAACACGTACAAGGTGCTGCTGACCCGCGGAATGGTCGGCACGGTGGTCTACTCCACGGATAGGGAGACGCAAGAAAAGCTACGAGAACTGCTGGGGGTCGGGCGGCGCGTGACTGTTACGGTGTGAACGATCGGCCGGACCCTGCAGCTATTCCGTCAACTTGCCGCTGACATGTTGTGAGTCGGCGGGAGGAGTTCGCACAAGCTGCCGTGCTCCCTAAGATCACCCATACCAATCGCGGCCCGACGGGCTTCCTCTGAGCGAGGACACGCCCCCACCCGCACGAGTCACTCGTGCCCTGGGGGAACCACCTCGTGTCCATGCTCCTGCTGAAGCTGTCTGCGCAGGACCTGCTCACTCTGAACTCGAGGCGCCGGATGGTGCCGCACCTCGCCGCCAGATACCGGTATTTCCGAGGGCGCGATGTGTCAAACACGGAACGGGAGGCATGGGCCGAAAGCCTGGTCGTGCTGGCGGAAGACCTGGTTGAGGCGGAGCGGGGCAATGTCGAGATGGTCGTCGAGTGCGCTGCGACGGTCGACGAACCTCAGAAGGGGGAGCCGCCCCTTATCGATGTCGTGCTTGTGGGCCGACACCCGGAGACGTGCCTGCCGTCGTTCCAACTCGTCGAGCTGAAGCGATGGTCAATGGTCACGCGGGTTGAAGCGGCCACCGCGGAGCTCGTGAGTGTCCCGGGATACAAGACGCCCAAGAAGCACCCTGCGTTGCAACTCAGGAAAACATACCGATTGTTCTCTGGAGACCAGGGGCCGCTACGTGGCATCACGGTCGAATGCGGCGGATTCGCGTACCTGCACAATGCTACCGATGACTCGGTTCGACCGCTGCTCGATACGTTGGCGCCGACCGGAGCTTATGAGCGTGTGTACACCCACGACAGTCGTGACCTGCTCCTTGCGGACCTGCGTCGACATTTCGCGGAGGATGGCGCGGCTTCCGAGGTCGAGCAACTACTGCGGTTCATGAATCTGCGCAACACGCCGCTTCTCGACGCGATGATCAGATCGCGCGGAGAGGACACGGTGTTCACCTTGCGTGGACAGCAGAAGAGAGTGGCGGCGAGTGTTCTGAAACGAGCCGCCCTTGTTCTCGGCAATCCTGATCAGCCCGCTCCGCCGCCGGATGACGAACGAGCGGTGTTCATCGTGACGGGTGGTGCAGGTACGGGAAAGAGCGCAGTGGGCCTACAGCTCAGGGCCGACTTTGAGGCAGCCGGCCAAACGGTGAAGTACGCCAGCGGAAGCCGTGCCTTCAACGGGGCACTTCAGGAGCAGGTGGGCTACACCGACAACGAGTTCAGGAAGAGGTTCGCCTACTTCAGCCACTTCGTGACGCCTCCGGACCCTCCCTTGGACGTCCTCATCTGCGACGAGGCGCATCGCATGAGAGAGCGAACCATCGACATGTATCGCCGAGAGGAGAAGTCGGGCAAGCAGCCTCAGGTGGACGATCTGCTGGATGCCTCTCGCCTCACGGTGTTCTTTCTCGACGAGAGCCAGTCCGTGCGACCCAAGGAAGTCGGCACGGTGAGCCTGGTCGAGGAGGCCGCAAGGGCGCGGGGGATCGTTCCACTCCACTACAAGCTCAGGGAGGAATGGCGCTGCGGGGGCAGCGACGCCTACATCCGCTGGGTGCGGGCCGTCCTCGACATCGAGGCAGGAACCACCGAGTGGACCCCCGACGGCTTGATGCATGTCGAGGTGGCCGACAGCCCAGAGGAACTCGAGCACATCATCAGGACCGAGGCGGAGGCGGGAGCCACGGCGCGCATGGTGGCCGGCTTCTGCTGGCCGTGGACCGAGCCGGTGGGGAAGGGGAGGGCCGCGCGCTTGGAGTCAGACGTGCGGATCGGTGACTGGCACCGTCCGTGGAATGCAAAGGGCGACTCCTTCCGCGAGAACGGATTGGTGCCCCCGTCCACGAAGTGGTCAGTGCACCCGTATGGCATCAACCAGATCGGCTGCGTCTACACGGCTCAGGGCCTGGAGTGGGACTGGTGCGGGGTGATCCTCGGCGAGGACATGGTGAGACGCGGCGACCGCTGGGTCTACCGCAAGGGGCAGTGGTACAAGGACTCCGAGAACAATGTCAAACGGGTCAAAGTGCCCGGTTCGTTCGACATGAAGCTCCGGGAGGGGACGGGGAGTGAGGCGGAAAGAGAGGAGGAGTTCGCGCGCTGCATTCGCCACGCCTACCACGTGCTCATGACCAGAGCGAGCCGGGCGACGGTGCTGTACTCCACGGATGAGGAGACACAGGAGTACCTCAAGACCTGCGTGGGTGACTTGCAGGTACACGGCCTGCGGCCTACGTGGGAAAATCTCCCTGCCGAGGCGCGGGTGCCGCATCTTCCCAGCCCGAATAGGAGGGGTAACGACACCTCTCCCGGGCAGGAGTTGCTCTTCTGAGGGATCCTCGTCGCATGGCCGAGGCCAGACAGGCGGAAGAGTGGCGGGCTCGCCGGGCCCGCCACAGGCCTACCTCAGATGAGGTGGCGCGCTGCCACCGCCAGTGCCTCCCACACGAGGTTGGAGATCACGCTCGCGGCGACGCCGACCAGGATCTCGCGGATCCAAGGACGACGCGCAGGCTTGTACTCGACCGGTTCCATATAGGCCCACTCCATGGTGTGAGTTCGGAACGGTAGGACCGCCCTACCGGGCATCCGTCCCATCCGTCACTCACATCCAGCGGACTGGACCGTGGACTCCGCCTCGTACCCTCCGGGAAGGTGCGCAGCAGTAGGAGCTTATCGCAACGCGATGCGTTCCTGATCGGGCCAACAACCTGGCGGTTTGCTGGATTTAGAGCGCCGTAGGCCGCGGGGTGGAGGCCGGGAGCGCCTGTGCGTGTAGACGTCATGCGTACCGGTTCCTGCATACCGTCAACGATCCGCCACCGCGGTCATCTCATTCATGGCCGCTCCGCCGACGTGACCTGTGGGAGATGTCGCGTCGCGGGAAAGAGCTGGTGGTTCGACTGTCGGGAACCTCCCGGCGGTTGGCCGACATACTCTCCGGTCCGGTCCGCGTCGTCGCCGACCGCGCAGGGCAGAGCGTCTTCGACAGGCCGTACAGCCCGCGTCGTATGCCTTGCTTCAGGACGCCGTCGTTCTCATGTCCCGCCCCTCTGCTCACGGTGTTCCGCCCCCAGCCGCGCGTAGTACTCGATGAGCTCCGGGGTATCCACTGTTGCAGGATTGACGACCTGCTCCGCAGGCGCGCCCTGGAGGAGGCGTTTGACGGGGATCTCCAGTTTCTTGCCGGTGCGGGTGTGGGGGATGGCCGGGACCTGGAGGATTTCGTCGGGGACGTGGCGCGGGGAGGCGCCGGTGCGGATCGCCGTTCTGATCCCTTCGCGGAGGTCTTCGTCCAGGGGGACCCCGGTCGCCGGCACCACGAACAGCGGCATCCAGTAGCCGCCGTCGGGCTCCTCCGCTCCGATGACCAGGGCCTCGGCGATCTCCGGGAGGCGTTCCACCGCGTCGTGGATGTCGGCGCTGCCCAGGCGGACGCCGTTGCGGTTGAGGGTGCTGTCGGAGCGGCCGTGGACGATGACCGAGCCGTGCGGGGTGAGGGTGATCCAGTCGCCGTGGCGCCAGACGCCGGGGTAGGAGGAGAAGTAGGCGTCGTGGTAGCGGGTGCCGTCGGGGTCGTTCCAGAAATGGAGGGGCATGGAGGGCAGGGGGCGGGTGATGACCAGTTCGCCTACCTGGGCGGTGACTGGGAGGCCTGCCTCGTCGTAGGCGGACAGCGCTACGCCCAGGTGGGGTGCCGACAGCTCGCCTGCCCATACGGGGGTGGTCGGCGCGCTGCCGGCGAAGGCGGAGACCACGTCCGTGCCGCCGCTGATGGAGGCGAGCAGGACATCGGCGCCGACGTGGTCGCGGACCCAGGGGTAGGCGGAGGCCGGGAGGGTGGAGCCGGTGCAGCCGATCACGCGGACGGAGGAGAGGTCGTGGGGTGACGGGTCGATGCCGAATTTGGCCATGCCCAGCAGGTATTGGGGGCTGGTGCCGAAGACGGTTACCCGGTGGCGGGCGGCCAGGTCCCAGAGGATGTCCGGGCGGGAGAGCGGCGCCGGGCTGCCGTCGTACGTGCAGGTCGTGGCGCCGGTCAGCAGGGTCGAGGCGACCAGGTTCCACATCATCCAGTGGGTGGTCGTGTACCAGAGGAGGCGGTCGCCCGGGCCCAGGTCCGAGTGCAGGGTCAGGGTCTTGAGGTGTTCGAGCAGGACGCCGCCGTGGCCATGGACGATGCCCTTGGGGAGGCCGGTGGTGCCGGAGGAGAAGACGACCCACAAAGGGTGGTCGAACGGGACCGGGGTGCAGACCAGTTCCTCGGTGCGGGTGGTGGCGTCCTCCCAGGGGATCGTCAGGGAGGGGTGGGTGGTGCCGGGCCAGGGGAGGCCTACGTGGTCGACCAGGAGCGTGGCCTTCGACGTCGGGAGGGCTTGCGCCAGTTCGCGCGTGGCGTCGCGGCGGTCGTGCGTCGTGCCGTTGAAGAGGTAGCCGTCGGCTGCGATCAGGACCGTGGGTTCGAGCTGGGCGAACCGGTCGGAGGCGGCTCGGGGCGCGTAGTCCTGGCCGCACACCGACCAGACCGCGCCCAGGCTCGCGGTGGCCAGGAACGCGACGATCGTGTGTGGGGTGTTGGGCAGGTAGCCGACCGCCCGGTCGCCCCGTCCCACTCCCAGGTCGCGCAGGGTCGCGGCGAGCGAGGCGACTTGGGCGCGCAGGCGGTTCCCTGTCACCTCGTATCCGGAGCCGGTCTCGTCGAGGGCGATGATCGCCACGTCGTCGTCGGGGAGGTTGCGCAGGGCGTGGTGGGCGTAGTTGAGGGTGGCTCCGGGGAACCAGCGGGCGCCCGGCATGGTCTCCTCGGCCAGCACCTGCTCGTACGGGGTGTCCGACTCGATGGCGAAGTACTCCCACACCGCGCCCCAGAAGCCTTCCAGGTCGGTGACCGACCAGTGGTGCAGGGCGCTGTAGTCGGCGTCGGCCGCCACGTCCCGGTGCCGGGCCGCCGCCCAGCGGGTGAAGTCCGCGATGCGGCTGGTTGCCGCGGCCTCCGGATCGGGAGTGAAGAAAGAGTCCGGGTACTTCATCTCGGTGCTCCTCGGCGCGCTTCGAGCAGTGGTGGGGTGTGGGTGGTGGTGTGCAGCAGGGGCGCCCAGGTCGTGGCTGCCGTGAACTCGACGTCCCCGTGCGGGATCACGTCCATCACGACCCGGTCCGGGCGCAGGAGTGCGGCGTCCGCTCGTCCCGTGCGCAGCCATGCCGCGAGTCGGCCGTCGTCGCCGAGGTCGGTCACGAGGATCGTCCTGGCGCCGAGGGCGTTGGCCAGCGCTTGGAGAGAGGGGGACGGTGGCCCCGTCATCAGGACCGCGAAGGAGTCGCCCAGCAGGGTGTCCAGGCGGGTGCGGTGTTCCGGGGGCCCGGCCGCCGTCACCCACGGTTGCGGGCAGACGTGCCCCACCAGACGGCGGCCCGCCCCGAGAGGGCGGCGGCAGACCAGCGGGCCCGTGGTCAGGGCCGGAGTGAGGTCGCGGGCGGCCGCCGTGCTCAGGCCGGGGATACGGACCGCCGCGTTCAGGGCGCCGCGGCGGAGGGCCGCGGCGCCGTCCTGGCCGCCGGTCATCGCCCAGCCCATCGCGACTGCGAGCCGGATCATGTGGCGGGCGTGCGGCTTGCGTTCGGTCTCGTACGTGTCCAGCAACCGTTCGTCCGCTCCCCGCCGGAGGACGGCGGTGAGCTTCCACGCCAGGTTGTGCGCGTCCCGCAGGCCCGCGCACAAACCCTGCCCGATGAACGGCGGGGTCAGGTGGGCCGCGTCGCCCAGCAGGAAGACCCGGCCTCGGCGCCAGTGGTCGGCGATCCGTGCCCGGAAGGTGTAGCGCGCCTGGCGCAGCACCTCGAATTCGGCGGCGTGCGCCAAGTCCACCCATGGGGCGACCAGTTCTCGCAGCCGCTCCCGAGTTGGTTCCGTGTCGTCCTGGACGCGGAACTCCCAGCGGTAGCGGTCCTCGCCGATGCGCATGAACGTCGCCGGGCGCCGTGGATCACAGATCTGTTCCACGCCTTCCCAGCAGCGGACCGGGAGGCTCGTGCGGACGTCTACGACGGTCCAGCGTTCCTCGAAGCGCAGGTCCTCCCAGCCGGCGCCGATGGCCTCGCGGGTGAGGCTGTTGGCGCCGTCGCAGCCCAGGACGGCGTTCGCCCGCAGTACGTGTTCGCCCGTGTCGTCGCGGTACGTCACGCGCACCGGACCGTCGTCGTCCATCTCGGCCTGCTCCACGCCGACGACCTCCACCCCGCCGCGCAGCTCGCACTCCGGCCTGCGTGCCAGCGCCTCACGCAGGACCCGCTCCAGCTCCGGCTGGTCGAACATGCTGGTCTGCGGGAAGCCGTGGGCGCCCCGCGCGGCGCGTGGGAACTCCGCCAGCACCCGGTGTCGGGCGTCCAGCAGCCGGAGGCCCCGTGCGGGGCGGGCGATCGCGGCGAACTCCGCCTCGACCCCGGCGGCCTGGAGGATGCGGCGGACCTCGTCGTCGGCGGCGACGGCGCGCGGCAGGGGGTAGACGTCGTGGTGGCGTTCGAGGACGACGGTACGCACGCCGCGCCGGGCCAGGAGGAGGGCGGCGGTCACGCCCACGGGGCCGGCTCCGACGATCACCACTGGTGCGGAGGCCGAGGGGGACTCGACGGTCATGTGCGGCTCATTCGGGTGTCGGAGTCTGGTCTTCGGTTTCGGTCGCGCGGGTCATTCCGCGTGGGACACCGGCGTGCGCTGCTCCCCGAGGTCCATGCGCCCGTCCGGGGTGGCGATGGTCGCCGTCACCACGTCGCCGTGGCGCAGGTAGCGGGGGTTCTTCGCCTGGGTCTTGAAGAACGTCTTCCACTTCACGGCGGGCGGCAGCAGCGCGGCGATCTTCTCGACGGGCTTCGGCGGGGCCTTGAGGGCGGTGCCGCCGGGCGTGCCGGTCAGCAGCAGATCGCCAGGGTCGAGGGTCTGGAAGCGGGCCAGCAGGGTGAGTGCCCGGGCCGGACGGACGATCATGTCGGTGAGGGTGCGGTCCTGGCGTGGCTCGCCGTTGACCGACAACCGCAGGCGCAGGTCGGGGAGATGGGCGAAGTCCTCCGGTTCCAGGAGGCAGAGGGCGGGGCCTGTCGGTGTGAAGGTGGGGTACGACTTGCTCTCGTAGAACTGGGTCTTCGTCAGCTGTACGTCCCGGGCGCTGACGTCGTTGGCGATCACGAGTCCGGCGACGTACGACGGCAGATCGCCTTCCTCTACGACGGTGCCGACGCTCAGCGGCGCGCCCATGACCAGGCCCAGTTCGATCTCGTAGTCGAGGAGCCGCACGTGCGGCGGGCGGACGATGGTGTCCTGCGGGCCGCTGATCGAGCCGGACGCCTTGCGGAAGAATGCGGGCGGGATGTCGCCGGTGAAGCCCGAATCGCTGGCGTGGCTGCGGTAGTTGACCATCTGGGCGATCACCCGGCAGGGGGTGGTGACCGGGGAGAGGGGTGCCAGTTCGGCGACCGGTGTGCCCGCCTCGCCGGACAGAGCCGCCTCCCGTACGGTGGCCCGGTCGGCCAGCAGTTCGGCCGTGGTGACGGCCTTGGTGTCGACAGGGACGGCGCGGTCGCCGAGGGCGACCCACCAGCCGTCGGTGGTGCGCAGGACGTTCGTACTCACGTCGGTGCCTTCATCTCGTGGGCGGTGGTCAGGAATTCGCGGCCTTCAGCAGGCCCAGCAGCCGTGCCGGGTCCAGTTCGTTGTCGCCCCGCAGGGCCTGGACGACGTCGCGGACCCGTTGCGGGGAGGGGCTCGCGCCGAGGAAGTCGCGGGTGGCCGGTGGGCCCCACTGGGCCAGGCCGCTCGTCGACATGGGCGCCCAGCCCGGCTCGATGTCGCAGGAGAACAGGTCGCCGTCGGCGTAGTGCTCCAGCATGAGACGGTCGGGATCGCGCCAGTAGTCGAAGAGCTGGCTGCCCTGGATGTGCCGGCCGATGCCCCAGCTGCGCCGGTAGCCGCGCTCGGACAGGTACTCGCCGCCGGCGGCGATCGAGTCCAGGTCGGTCACCTGGTAGGCGGAGTGGACGTAGCCCGTGCCCGGCCCCAGATGCATCGCCAGCGTGTGGTGGTCCACGGCGAGGCCGCCCTGGTCGCAGCGGATGAACGCCATGGTCGGGCCGCGCTCGCGCTGCCCGTCGAGGAAGAGGAAGTCGGACACGATCATGCCGAGCGTGTCCAGGTACCAGTCCAGGGCCCGGGTGAACACGCGGGTCTCCAGGACGACATGGCCCAGTCGCTGGATCCGGGACGGTTCGCGTGGGGGGCGTTGCGTGGCGTTCGTACGGGGGTGCCCGGTGCCGGTGTTGAGGGGGAGCGGCCGTTGTTCGGGCAGGGCCGACAGGTCCTCGCCGCACACCACCACGCGTACGGGGAAGCCCGAGGGGTCGAGCAGGGCGACCGCCTTTCCGCCGCCCGGCACATCGGCGTCCCGTACGGCCGTGCCCGTGGCCCGGGCCAGCCGGTCCAGGTCGGGCCGCTCCGCCGCGCGGAAGGCCGGGCCGATGAAGCGGGACGTACGGCCGCGCCGGATCACCATGCACGGTGAGCCCGCGAAGGTGCCGCGCAGCCACAGTTCCCGCTCGGTGCGGGCGGCGATGGCGAAGCCGAAGTCCCGGGCGAAGACCTCGGCTCGGTCCAGGTCCGGCTTCTCGAACTCCAGCCAGGCCAGGTCGGCCACCTTGATCACCGGGTTCCGGGAGCGGCCAACGTGCTCGCCACGCAGGGCGCCCCGCTCGCTGTGGAGGTCCTGATGGGCCGTCTTGGACATGACGTCCTCCATGCGACATCGCTGAATTGAGGAAATCATCAGCTTTGACTCTTCGATCGTCAATAGTCGCCCGCGCTGAAACTGAGGATTTCGTCAGAACTGTGGCGCCCCGCGGGGGGTTGTTAGACTCGCGCGCATGCCGTCGTCAGCCCCGCCCCGCAACCGCTTCGAACGGCGCCGTGCCGAGACCCGTCAGGCACTCGTCCGCGCGGCGCGGCAGATCCTCGCCGAGACCGGGGACACCAGCGCGAGCATCCAGCTGATCGCGGAGCGCGCGGACGTCGGCTTCGGCTCCTTCTACAACCACTTCGAGTCGAAGACGGAGCTGTTCGACGCGGCGGTGCGGGACGCCCTCGAAGAGCTGGGGCAGACCTTCGACGAGCATCTGAACGGCGTCGACGACCCGGCGGAACTCGTCGCGACCGGCTTCCGCCTCAGTGCGCGCATGGCCGACTCCCGGCCCGAGCTGATGCAGGTACTGCGCCACCGCGGCCTCGGACACATCCACTCGGAATCGGGCCTCGCCCCGCGCGCGGTGCGCGATCTGGAGGCCGGGATCGCCTCCGGCCGGTTCACCGTCACCGATCCCACCGTCGCCGTGACCGCCCTGGGCGGCTCCCTGCTGGCGCTGGTGGAACTGCGGTTCGCCCGGCCCGAGCTCGACGGCGACGAGGCCGCGTCCAACCTGGCCGAGATGCTGCTGCGCATGCTGGGAGTGCCGCCCGAGGACGCCCGTGACGTCGCCCGCCGCCCCCTGCCCGACCTCGACTGACAGGGGCTTTCAGCGCCATGACCAAACCCGTCGTCCGTGAACCGCTGCGCCGCAACTCCCGCTCCAACCGCGCCCGCATCCTCGCCACCGCCCGGCAGGAACTCGGCCGGAACCCCGATGTGACCCTGGAGGAGATCGCCCGGGCCGCCGGGGTGGTCCGCCGTACGCTCTTCGGGCATTTCCCGGGGCGCGCGGCCCTGCTGGAGGCGCTCGCCGAGGAGGCGTCCGAGACCCTGCGCGGCATCGCGGCCGGGGTGCCCGACGCCGAGGAGGCGCCGGAGCGGGCCCTGGCCCGGTTCGTCCTGTCGATCTGGCCCGTCGGCGACCGCTACCGGCTGCTCCTCTCCCTCGCCCGCCAGGACCTGGGCACGCAGCGGGTGTCCGAGACCCTCGCCCCGGCCCGTGACGAGGCCACCGCGATCCTGGAGCGCGGGCAACGTGCGGGGGTGTTCCACGATCATCTGCCGGCGGCGGTGCTGAGCGCGGCGCTGGAGGCCGTCACCCTCTCCCTTCTGGAGAGCGTCAACACGGGCGCCTGGGAGGACGACGGGACCCGGACGGCGGTGGCCACGCTGGTCGCCGCGGGGGTGTCGGACGAGGCCGCGACGTCGATCGTGCGGGATGTGGCGTCGGAGATGCGGGACGGCGACGCTTCCGACAGCTGATTGCGGGGTTCAGTGGGCCTCTGACCCGCTTGTGAGTTCATCCCGGGGGTCCACAGGGGCATCCGCCCCCACCGTGATCAGTGCCGCCCTCGCGCTGCGCGTCCCGTCGTCGCTCCAGGTGCCGGCGTTCACGCAGTCCAGGAGGGCGAGGAGGAGCCTCTCCAGTGCTCTGGCGAGCGGGGCCGGTGGGATGGCCGTGCGGAAGACGCCCTGTCGCTGTCCGTGTTCGATGATCGCCGTCGCCCTGTCACGTGCGGGGGCGAGGATCTCGTCGACCCGTGCCGTCCCCAGGTCCTGCGGCGCGAGTCTCAGCAGGATGCGATAGCGGTCGCCGACGGGCCAGAGCGCCAGGACGAAGCGCCGTAGCGCGGTGACGGCGTCGGAAGGGGGATCCGGGGCCGTCGCCAGGGCGTCGCGCAGCGCCTCCGCGGCCTCGGCGGCAAGGCCTTCCACCAGCGCGGACCGGCCCGCGAAGTGGCCGTAGACCGTGCGGCGCACCACCCCGGCTGCCGCCGCGATGTCCGTGAGGCTGCTGTCGGGGTCGCGGCCCAGTTCCCGTCTCGCCGCTTCCAGGATGCGGGCCCTCGTGGCGGGTGCCGGGCGGCGTGGGCGGGTCATGGCGGATCTGACCTCCGGGCGACGAGGGAGGGCGGCTCGACGGGCGCCTCGATATTTGCACACCGGTGGGCAATAAACTAGTCTGCACATCGTTGGGCAAATAACTGCCCCGTTGCTTTGCCCGCCGCTTCGCCCCCGAGGAGCCTTCGATGCCGCTGCTTGCCGACACACCCGCCGAGAAGATGACAGCCCCCTATCCACGGCGCTGGTGGGCCCTGCTGGTGCTCTGCCTGAGCCTGCTGATCGTCGTCATGGCGAACACGTCGCTGATCGTGGCGGCGCCGGACATGACCAAGGACCTGGGCCTGACCAGCAGCGACCTGCAGTGGGTCGTCGACGGCTACACCGTCCCGTACGCCGCGCTGATGCTCGTCCTGGGCGCGATCGGCGACAAGTACAGCCGCCGCGGGGCACTGATCCTCGGTCTGCTGATCTTCGCGGGCGGCTCGGTGATGGGCGGCATGGTCGACGAGACCACCCTGGTCATCACGGCCCGCGCGATCATGGGCATAGGTGCCGCCGTCGTCATGCCGGCCACCCTGTCCCTGCTGGTCGCGATCTTCCCGAGGCGGGAGCGGGCCAAGGCCATCACGGCCTGGAGCGCCACCTCGGGCCTTGCCATCGCCGCCGGGCCGCTCGCCGCGGGCTGGCTGCTGGAGAGCCACGCCTGGGGCTCCACCTTCCTGATCAACGTCCCCATCGCGGTCCTCGGCGTCGTCGGCGCGCTCCTTCTGGTGCCGCCGTCCAAGGCCGAGCGGATGGGCGCGATCGACTACGTCGGCGGGCTGCTCTCCATCGTCTCCATCGGCTCCCTGGTCTACGCGGCCATCGAGGGCCCGCACTTCGGCTGGGGCACCGGCCCGATCACCGCGGCCGTGGTCGCCGGTGTCGGCCTGCTCGCCTTCGTCGCCTGGGAGCTGCGCCACCCCAACCCCATGCTGGACGTGCGCAAGTTCAGGGAGCGCCCCTTCAGCGGGTCGATGCTCGCGGTGCTGTTCTTCTTCTTCGGCACCTTCGGCTCGATCTACTACGCGACCCAGTTCCTGCAGTTCGTCCTCGGCTTCAGCGCGCTGGAGACCGGCGTACGGCTGCTGCCGCTGGCCGGAGCCGTCTTCGCCGGTGCCGCGGTCACCGGCCGGCTGGCCCCGAAGCTGGGCGTGAAGCTGGTGGTCGGGACCGGTATGGCGCTCGGCACGGTGGGCGTCCTGCTGCTCACGCGGATCGAGTCGGGCTCCACCTACACCGACTTCCTGGCGCCCCTGCTGCTGCTCGGCTTCGCGATCGGCCTGAGCCTGTCCCCGGCCACCGACACCATCATGGGCTCCTTCCCCGAGTCGGAACTGGGTGTCGGCGGCGGCGCCAACGACACCGCCCTGGAACTCGGCGGCGCCCTCGGTATCGCCGTCCTCGGCTCGCTCCTCGCCACGTCCTACAAGGACAAGCTGACCGACCTGGTCGGCGGTCACCTCCCGGCCGCCGCGATGGACACCGCCCAGGACTCGGTGGGCGGCGGCCTCGCGGTCGCCCAGCAGGTCGCGAAGACCCCCGACGGCGGCGTCCGGCAGGCCCAGGCGCTCATCGACGCGGTGCACGAGTCCTTCGCCCACGCCATCGCCCAGACCAGCCTCGTCGGCGCCGTCATCATGGCCGCCGGAACCATGATCGTCATCGCCGTGCTGCCCGGCCGCAAGGCCACGGTCAAGCCCGGCGACGACGACCCGGTGGCGGAGGCGGACCGGGACGAGGAGTACGCGGAGTCGGCCCAGCGGTGACGCCGCCCGGCCTACCCCCGCAGGAACCGGGTGAAGGACCTGGCCCACCCCTCGACGGTCTCCCTGGTGAACAGATCCGTCGAGTACTCGAAGGCGACCGTGATGCGGTCGCCTTCGGGCGCGATCACCACGTACAGCTCGTTGCGGGCCACGCCCCGGACGGAGAGGGCGTGCACGGAGGTCGTCACGCCCTGGAGGTCCAGGGCCGGTGGCTCCGTGGTGATCACCGTGAACAGGACCGTCGGGAACAGGGCGCCCTCCAGGTCGGGTGCCACCAGGGACACCACATCCGTCAGGGGGAGTTCCTGGTGGTCGAGGGCCGTGAAGAGGGAGGCGCCGAGTTGCGCGACCAGGTCGCCGAAGGTCTCCGCCTCACCGAGCCGGGCCCGCAGCAGTACGGCGTCACCCAGGATGCCGACGATCTCCGAACGGTCCCGCTGAACCCGGTTCGCGCTCGACGCCGCCAGGACGATGTCGTTCCCCTCGCCGCACAGCTCGCCCAGCCACCTGGCGAACAGGGCCGCCAGGACCGTGTAGGTGGTGGTGCCCAGGCGGGTCGCCGTGTCGGCCAGGAGGGCGGGGGTGTCGTCGTCGATGACCCAGGTGTGCAGGGCGCCCCGGCCGGACAGCGTGCCGGGGTGCGGGTGGTCGTAGGGCAGGGACGGGCGCAGGGGGATGCCGTCGAGTTCCGTGCGCCAGAAGCGTTCCAGGGCTGTCCTGCGGTCGTCCGGCAGGGCGTGTTCCGATCGGGCAAAGTCGGTGAACTGCCTTATATCGCTTGGTAGTTGAGGAGTCCTTCCCGCCCGTCGCGCGTTGTACAGCTCCGCCAGGTCGCGTCGGACGATGCCCAGGGACCAGCCGTCGCAGACCGCGTGGTGGAAGACCGTCACCAGGATCCAGTGGTCCGGGGCGAGCCTCGCCAGGCGGAAGCGGTGCAGCGGGGCCCGGTCCATCGCGAAGGGCGTGGACACCTGCTCGTCGCACCAGCGGTCCACCGCGTCCGCCGACGCCCCCGTGAGGTCGGTGACCGGCAGCGGGACGGGGACCTCCGCCAGGACTTCCACCTCGTAGCGGCCGTCCTGCCTGCGTACCGCGCGGCTGCGCAGGGCGTGATGGCGGGCCACCAGATCCGTGAGGGCCTGGTGCAGCGCGCCGGGGTCCACATCGCCGCGCAGGTCCGTGCGGTGGGCGATGTTGTAGACGCTCGGGTCGGTGAGCGCGTGGTGGCGGCGCCACAGTCGGCGCAGGGTGGACGGCATCGGTGCGGTGTCCTCGACACGGGGGCGGGTCGCGATGCCCCGGATCGTCGGGTCCAGGAAGAAGTCGGCCATCGTGAGGTCGACACCGGCCTCGTCCCGCATACGGTTCAGCAGCCTGATCGCGCTCAGGGAGTGGCCGCCGAGTTCGAAGAACGACATCGTGACCGGGACCGGGTCAGCCTCCAGCTCCTCGCACCACAGGTCGTGCAGCGTCTTCTCCAGGGCCGTGGCCGGTACGGCGGCCGGAGCCTCGCCGGAGCCGTCGCCCGGCTCGGGCAGGGCGGCGCGGTCCAGCTTGCCCGACGCGTTCACCGGGAGGCGGTCCAGGGACACCCAGCGGCGGGGGACCAAGTGGTCGGGCAGGTCGGCGGCGAGCGCGGCGCGCAGGGAGTCGAGGCCGGCCGTCGGGTCGGTGGGGACCACGTACGCGACCAGTTCCGTGTCGCCGTGGCGGTCGCGGCGCGTGAGGACCGCCGCGTCCCGGACGGACGGGAGTGCCGCCAACGCCGCCTGGATCTCGCCGGGTTCGACCCGGTAGCCGCGGATCTTGACCTGGTCGTCCGCCCGGCCCAGGTAGTCCAGGGTGCCGTCCGTCCGCAGACGGCCCAGGTCGCCCGTGCGGTACAGCACCCCGCCCGTTCCGTCGTCGAGGAAGGCGGCGGCGGTCTCGGCGGGGCGGTCGTGGTAGCCGTACGACACCGGGATCCCGCCCACATGGATCTCGCCGACCGCCCCGACCGGGACCTGACGGCCCGTGCCGTCCAGCAGCAGGACGCGTGCTCCCGGCACCGGGGTGCCGATCGGCGGCCACTCCTCGCCGTCGGGGTCGACGCGGTGCGAGGTGACGATGACCGAGGTCTCCGTGGGGCCGTACTGGTTGTACAGCGCGCAGCGCGGGTGCGTGGCGAGGAAGCGGCGGAAGCCGGCCGTGAGCTGGAGCGCCTCACCGGCCGAGAACAGCTCGCGCAGGGCAGGCAGTTCGGGGGCGGTCTCCATCAGGTACTTCAGCGGGGTGCAGGGCATGAACATCCGCTGCACCTCATGACGGCGCACCGCCTCGGCCACCGCCGCCGGGTCGTGCCGTACGGCGTCGTCGACGAGGACCAGCGTGGCGCCCGAGGCCAGCGTCGTGAAAATCTCCTGCACGCTGACGTCGAACGCCGGTGACGTCCACTGCAGGGTGCGCAGGGCCGGGTGGCGGTCCAGGTGGGCGCGGACCAGGTTCGCCGGGCCCCGGTGGGGTACGACGACGCCCTTCGGACGGCCGGTCGAGCCCGAGGTGTGGATGCAGTACGCCGGGTCTTCCGGGCGGGCGCTGTCCGGTACGGGGCCGGTGGGGAGCGTGTCGTCCACCTGGTCCACCCGCTGGACGGGCAGTCCGGTCGCCAGCTCCGGGTGTGCGGTGAGGGCGGCGTCGGAGGTGAGCAGGAGGACGGGGGGCGCGTCGGAGAGCAGCAGGGCGAGACGCGCGGTGGGCAGGGACGGGTCCAGCGGGAGGTAGGCCGCCCCGCTCTTGAGCACCCCGAGCAGGGCCGTGATCAGGTGCGGGCCGCGCGGCAGGCGCACCGCCACCCGCTCCCCGCGTACTGCTCCCCGGGCCCGGAGCTGCCGGGCGAGGCGGTCGGCCGCCGCGTCCAGATCCGCGTAGGAGAGCCGATCGTCCCCGCTGATCAGCGCTGTGGCGTCCGGGGTACGGCGGGCCTGACGCTCGAACAGGCCGTGCAGGGTGCCGGGGGAGGCCCCGTCGTCCACGCCCGCCGGGTGCTCCCAGCGGGCCAGGGACGCGCGGTCGGCGGCGGTGAGGGCGGTCAGTTCGGGCAGGGGCGCCTCGGGCGTGGCCAGGGCGCGGCGCAGCACCTGCTCGACGTAGTCCACGAAACGGCGCACCGTGGCCTCGTCGAACAGGGCCGTGTCGTACTCGACCATGAACCGGACGCCGCCCGCGTGATGGGTGAGATAGACGCTGAGGTCGAACGGGGCGCGGGCGCTCGGCACATCGAGCAGGGTGGCCGTCACATTCGGCGGGTCGAAGAGGGCCTCGCCCTCGTTCTCGTACTCCACCATCACCTGGAACAGCGGATTGCGCCCCGGGTCGCGACGCGGGTTGAGCGCGCCCACCAGATCGTCGAACGGGACGCCGCTGTGCTCGTACGCCGAGGTGCTGCTCTCGCGGACCCGGCGCAGCAGGGCCGGGAAGTCCGGGTCCCCGGTGAGGTCCAGGCGCAGCGGCACGGTGTCGAGGAACAGGCCCACCTGGTCCTCGGCACCGGCGGGACGCGCGGCGACCGCGGTACCGATCACCACGTCCCGCTGCCCGCTGAACCGGCCCAGGACCGCGCCGATCGCGCCGGTCAGCGTCATGAAGAGCGTGGCGCGGTGGCGGGCCGCGAACGCCCGCAGCCCGCCGGTCAGTTCGGCGTCGAGGGCGTGCGTGAGGCTCGCGCCCGCTCCCGATCTGACCGGCGGGCGGGGGCGATCGGTGGGGAGCGTCAGCTCCGGTGCGCCGCCGAGCCGCTGCCGCCAGAAGTCGAGGGACGCGGGGTCCGGCTCGACGGCCGTCGGCGGCTCGGACAGCGGCCCCGGTGCGGAACCTCCGCCCCGCCGTGCGCGGTAGTACGCGGCCAGATCGCGGGCCAGGACGGCCGTGGAGGAGGAGTCGAAGACGATGTGGTGCGCCATGAGGAACAGCAGATGGTGCTCCGGGGACAGCCGGAGCAGGCGGGCCGTCACGAGCGGGCCCGAGACGAGGTCGAGTCCGTGATCCGCCGCGAGCGTCGCCCGTAGAGCCGCCTCTTCCGTCGATCCCGTGTGGTCCTCCACCGGGCAGTCCAGCGGCATACGGTCGCGTATCTCCTGGTACGGGACACCGGCCGTGTCACCGAAGACCGTGCGCAGCGCCGGGTGCCGGTCCGCGACACGGTCCAGCGCCCAGCGCAACGCCGGTACGTCCAGGGGGCCGTCGAGCCGGATCGCCTTGGGCTCGTGGTACATGGCGGTGCCCGGGTGCAGTTGCTCCAGGAACCAGATGCGGCGCTGGGCCGGGGTGAGGGGGGCGCGGGGCGGCGTACGGCGGGGCTCGGGCAGGGGCCGCGCCTCAACCGCGGGGGTCGTCCGGCGCAGGCGGTCCAGTACCGGCAGCGCCGCCAGCACCTTCTCCCTCGGTACGCCGAAGTCCACGAAGCAGGCGATCTCGTCCGCTCCGGCGGCCAGCAGCCGCCCTACGGTCTCCGCCGCCGTGTGCTCGTCGCCGATCAGCGCGCGGGACTCGCAGTAGCGCTCGTAGGCGCGCCCGAGGAGGAACTCCACGTCCTCCTCCGGGGTGTTCTCCAGGTCCACCTGGAAGCCGAGACTGTTGGTGACCTGGTCGAAGAGGGAGAGGGACGACCGCAGATACGAAAGGAACGGCCGGTACGCCTCGGCCCGCGCCCGCTCCGCGTCGTCCTCCAGGTACGTGTGCACGAGCACCACGACCCGCCCCGCCGCCGGGTCCAGACCGTGCTCGGCACGACAGCGCCGGTACAGCGCGATGTTCTCGGCCAGTTGCTCCACCGTCTGCGTCATCAGATTGGTGACCACGCCGAGGTCCTCGGCGGCCGCCCGGCGGTAGCTGTCCGGGTTCCCTACGACGGCCACGTACATCGGCGGCCGTTCCTGTACGGGACGCGGATGCAGGCGGACCTCCACCGGGGTGCCGTCGCCCGCCGTGGTCTTCAGCGCCTGCCCCGACCACAGGTCCCGTACGGCCGCCAGCTGCTCGTACATCACCTCGCGGTGCCGGCCGAAGTGCTGTGGGGCGAGTGCGAAGTCGGTGGCGTGCCAGCCGCTCGCGAAGCACAGGCCCGTCCGGCCGCCGGAGATGTTGTCGACGACCGACCACTCCTCGGCGACCCGGGCCGGATGGTGCAGCGGCAGCACCACGGAACCGGCGTGCAGCCGGACCCGGCTGGTCCTCGCGGCGAGGGCCGCGGCCAGCACGGAGGGGTTGGGGAAGAGCGCGCCGAAGGAGTTGAAGTGCCGTTCGGGGAACCACAGGGCGTGGAAGCCGTGCTGGTCGGCGAAGTCGGCGGCGGCCATGATCAGGCCGTATTTGTCGTCGTCGGAGTGCTGGGGGTAGTCGCCGAAGAAGTAGAGGCTGAAGTCGACGGCTCCGGAAGAGGATGCGGCGGGCTCGGGGGCGAGAGGGGTCGGTACCGGTTCCGGAGTGGTCGGTGCCGTGATGGTGCCGGGCGTTGCCGCGAGTACGTCCAGCTGGCGGGAGATCATCCCACCCACCTGGTCGACCAGTTGCTCCGCCAGCCGTAGCTGCTGGCCGAACAGGGCGTGGAGGTCCGAGGGCGCCTCCTGGGGAGCGGCGGGCGCCGCCGGTGGGTCCTCGGCCACGGGCTCCTCCCGCACCACCGGCGCGATCACCGGCGCGGCCACCTGCGCTTCGTCGCCCCGCAGTCCCGCGACCCGTTCGGCCAGTCGGCGTGGTGTGTCGGCCGAGTCGAACACCTCGCGGACCGGGACCCGGACGCCGTACCGCTGCTCCAGCTCGGTCGTCATGCTCATCAGGGAGAGCGAGTCGGCGCCGAGTTCGAAGAAGGAGCTGTCGGGGGTGACGTCGGCGGTCGGGCGGCCCAGTTTGTCCGCCGTCAACTGCCTTATCGAGTCCAGGACTTCATCCGTGCGCGGTTCCGGTCGCTCGGGTGCCGCCACCGGCGTCCCGGTTCGGTACGGCACCCTGCTCCGCCGCAGCGGATGCCCGGGGAGCGGCACCCGGCCGCCGTTGTCGTCGAGGAGCGCCCGCCAGTCCAGGTCGGCACCCCTGCGGTACAGCGAGCCGAGGGCCGTCAGGAATCCGTGGGCCTGCTCGGCGGCCTCGTCCCCTTCGCCCTGCCCGCTCAGCCAGCGGCTGTCGGTGACGCAGTGCCGGCCGAGCCCGGTGAGGGTCCGCCCGGCGCCGGTCTCCACGAAGTCCCGGAAGCCCTGTCCGACGGCGGTCTCCATGGCGAGGTCGAAGCGGACCGGCTGCCGGGCCTGACGGCAGAGGTAGTCGGCGTCGACCGTCCAGCCGACCGGGCGCCACTCGCCGTCGGCCGTGGTCACCAACGGGGTGTGCAGCGGCCGGTACGTCACCTCGCGCGCCCGGGTCCGGAACTCGTCCAGCGCGCTGTCGACGTCCGAGGAGTGGAACGCTCGGTCGACCGGCAGCGCACGCCAGCGCAGGCCGTCCAGATCGAACAGCCGTGCCGCCTCCTTCAGGGCCCCCGGCGAGCCCGAGAGCACCTGGGCGTGCGGGCCGTTGACCGCGGCGAGTTCCGCACCGGCGGCGTCCGCGACGCGTCGTGCGGTGGCCAGGTCGGCCCGGACGGCGAGCATGCCCCCGGCCGGGCAAAGGGCCTGCATGAGGCGCCCGCGCCAGGCGGTGAGCCGCAGCCCGTCCTCCAGGCTCAGGGCACCGGCCGCGTACAGGGCGGCGTACTCGCCGACGCTGTGGCCGAGCAGGAGCCCGGGGTGTATTCCGGCGGCCCGCCAGGCGTCCGCCAGCGCCGCCTGATGTGTGAAGAGGGCGGCCTGCGCGGTCTCGGTGGGCCAGATGTCGTCTTGCGTAGAGGGACCGGCGTGACCGGGGGCGGTCAGGAGTGGTTCCAGCAGGCTGCCGCCGAACTCCCCGGCGTAGAGCTTCTCGCACCGGTCGAGCGTGGCCCGCGCGGCCGGGTACGCGGCGTACAGGCCGCTCGCCATGCCGTGGCGGGCGCTGCCCTGGCCCGGGAAGGCGAAGGCGACCGGGCCCGGAGGCGCGGCCTCGAAGCGGACGTCTTCCTCCAGCGCGCGGGCGAGTTCACCGGCCGTGCGGCCGACCACGGCGGTGCGTGCCGTGCGGTGCGGTCTGCCGAGGGCGAGGGTGGCGGCCACGTCGGCGGCCGGGAGGTCGGGCAGGGCCAGCAGCCGGTCGCGGAGCCCTGCCGTGAGTGCGGCGAGGGACTCGGAGTCACGCGCCGACACGGGCACCAGGACGGGGAGTTCGAGAGCCGGCCGGGGGCGGACGGGCGGGGCCTCCTCCAGCACCACATGGGCGTTGGTGCCACCGACGCCGAGCGCGCTGACCCCGGCCCGGCGGGGCACACCGTCCGGCACCGCCCAGGGCCGTAGCTCCGTGGCCAGCGTCAACGTGCCGTCGGACAGCGGGAGTTCCGGGTTGGGCCGGTTCAGGTGCGGTGTCGGCACCAGGGTGCGGTGGCGCAGCATCAGGACCGTCTTGATGAGCCCGGCCATTCCGGCGCAGCTGTCGAGGTGCCCGATGTTCGGCTTCACCGAGCCGACGACACAACCATCGCCGGAGCGGCCCGAGTTCCCCGCGTCCTCGCCCAGAACCCGCGCCAGCGCCGTGAGTTCGACCGGGTCGCCGAGCCGCGTTCCCGTGCCGTGCGCCTCCACGTACGAGATCGTCTCCGCCGGTACGTCGGCCCTGCGCAGGGCCTGCCGTACGACGTCGGCCTGCCCCTCGACTCCGGGCGCGCTGAAGCCGACCTTGGCGGCTCCGTCGTTGTTGACCGCGGAGCCCAGGATCACCGCGTGCACGGTGTCGCCGTCGGCCAGGGCCCGGTCGAGGCGCTTGAGCAGGACGGCGGCCACACCGTTGCCCCCGACCGTGCCGTCGGCCTCCGCGTCGAAGGCACGGCACCGTCCCGTGGGGGACAGGATCGACCCGGGGTGGCTGCGATAGCCGGACTCCTGGGGCAGATGCACGGCCGCCGCGCCCGCCAGCGCCAGGTCCGTCTCGCCGGTCAGCAGCGCCTGGACCGCCAGGTGCACCGCGACCAGCGAGGTGGAACAGGCCGTCTGCACACCGATCGCCGGGCCGGTGAGACCGAGCCGGTAGGCGACCCGGGTGGCGAGGAAGTCGGGCTCCTGGCCGATGGCGGTCTGCATTCCGGCGGCCGGGTCGGCCGGGTCGTACTGAGAGCCGGTGACGGACGGCTGCTGGTGGTCGTAGAGGTTCATGCCCGAACCGGCGAACACCCCCACCCTGACGCCCGGCGCGGTCGCCGCGTGGCCGCCGTCCTCCAGCGCCTGGTGGCAGCACTCCAGGAACAGCCGGTGCGCCGGATGCGTGAGTCCGGCCTCCTTGGGGCTCAGCCCGAAGAAGTCCGTGTCGAACTCCTCGACACCGTCGAGGACTCCGGCGACGGGCACGTGCCCGGATGCCGAGGGCTGCGGCGCGTCGAACACCCGGACGCTGTCCACGCCGTCCCGCAGGTTGGCCCAGAACCCCTCCGCCGAGTGCGCTCCGGGGAAGCGCAGCGCCAGTCCGATGACGGCGATACGTCGCTCGGGGGATGTGACCTCGTCGGTGACCGCCTCGGGCCCGGCCGCCTCCGCCACCGGCCCGCTCGCGAGATGCGCGGCGAGCGCCGTGACCGTCGGATGCTCGAAGAACGCGGTCTGCGCGATGGGTATGCCGAGACGTTCCGCCAGCCGGTTCCGCAGGCGCACCAGGAGTACGGAGGTCAGGCCGAGTTCGTAGAACGGCACGTCCGCGTCGGCCGGGCGGCCCAGTACGGCGGACAGTTCCTCGCGGACAGCCCGGGTCACGGTGTCCGCGTCCGGTGCCGTGGTGCCGAAGCCGCCGTCGATCAACCTGCTCTGGAGCTCCGCGCGGCGCACCTTGCCCGCCGGTGTGCGCGGGAACTCATCGGGCGGCACGGGCTGGACGTACGCGGCGGTGAGCCTGAGGCGGGTGAACAGCGCCGCCTTCAGCTCCTTGGCGATCCGGGTGTCCTCGGGGGCGCCGCGGCTGACGAAGAACACCGCGAGTTCCTCGGTGCCCCGCTCCGGATGCGGGATGCCGCAGGCGGCGATCTCGCCCTGCCGGACGCCCTCGACGGTGGTGGCGGTCTCCTCCACCTCGTGGCAGTACACGTTGTGGCCGTTGAGGATGATCAGGTCCTTGCGGCGGCCCGTGATGACGACCTGGCCGCTGTCGAGGAAGGCCAGATCGCCCGTGTCCAGCCAGTCCCGCCCGGCGGGGTAGGCGGCGGCGTCCGCCTCGGGGTTGTCGACGTAGCCGGGGGTGAGCCGTGCGGGGGAGTGGACCTGGAGCCGCCCGATCCGGCCCGGCGGGGCGAGGTCGCCGTGGTCGTCGACGACGCGCAGGGTGACGCCGTGCGCGGGCGAGCCGGAGGCGACGAAGGTGACGCAGTCGGCGTCCGGGGCGTCCGCACCGGCCGGGACCAGGTCCCCGCCCAGGCTGCTCTTGAGCAGACGGTGCACGGTCCCGGGCCGGTCGAGGCGGCCGTAGGTGACGGCCGTGACCGTCTCGGCCATGCCCCAGGCCGGGACGATGTGCTCCTCGCGCACCCCGTACGGGGCCGTCGCGTCGAGGAAGCGGCGCAGCACCGGCAGCGCGACCCGCTCGCCCCCGCACAGCAGGGACTTGAGGCCGCCCAGGTCCCAGTGGCCCTCGGGCCGCTCGGCGAGCGCGTCCGTGACCAGCCGGTAGGCGAAGGTGGGCGCCCAGCTGTGCCGCGCCCGGTGTTCGTGGACGAGGTCCAGCCAGCGCAGCGGGTCGGCGAGCACATGCTCGGTGGGCGCGTGGACGTTGGTGCAGCCGGTGAAGACCGCGAGCAGGTGGTACAGCAGGAAGGCGCCGCTGTGGTCGACCGGCAGCCAGTTCACCATGGTGTCGTCCGGGCGGACGTCCAGGATCCGCCGGCTGCTCGCCGCGAAGTCGGCC
The DNA here is from genome assembly GCF_018604545.1 of Streptomyces koelreuteriae. Taxonomy (GTDB): domain Bacteria; phylum Actinomycetota; class Actinomycetes; order Streptomycetales; family Streptomycetaceae; genus Streptomyces; species Streptomyces koelreuteriae. The sequence continues at coordinate 6,073,408 of NZ_CP075896.1, forward strand.
AGCCCGGCGTGCGTCAGCCGCGCCGCCTTCGGTACGCCGGTGCTGCCCGAGGACAGCATCAGCAGGGCGGTGTCGGACGGGTCCGGCGTGAGGTGGTCGTCGTCGGCGTCCCCGGCCTGCGCGTTCAGGCAGTCCCCGGCGAGGGCGACACGCGGCGCGGGCGAGGCGTGGGCGAGCGCGGCGGCGCCGGGCGCGTCGGTCAGGACCAGGGGCCGGCCGAGTAACGCGCAGGTCTGCCGCAGGCGTTCGAAGGCCGGGGAGCCCGGCGCGGGATGCTCGGCGATGGCCACCGGCAGGGCGCCGCCGAGCACACAGGCCCAGAAGGCGGGGAAGAACTCGGCGAGCGGCAGCCCGCACAGCACCACCGCGTCGCCGCGCCGCAGCCCGTGGGCCCGCAGGCCGGCGAGCATACGGCGGGCCGCGTCCAGCAGTTCGGGATACGACCGCGAGGCGGTCGTGCCGTCGGCGGCGACGGTGACGACGGCTCCGCCGGAGGCGGACCGGGCGGCGCTCAGCAGCGCCCGCACGGCGTCGACCGGATCGGCCTCGGTGCGCTCGGGCTCAGGGCCCTGGCAGAGGGCGTGCCCCCGTAGACGTTCCATGCGTGTTCTCTCCCTTTTCCCCGCTGGTGGACGAACGGTCCGGTTCTCCGCTGGTGGACGATCGGTCTGAGTGGTCCCGGTCTCTACGCGCGTCGCGCCGCCGGACGGTGAGCAGCAGCACCAGCGCGCCGCACGCCGCGGCCCCGTGGAAGACGCCCACGACGGCGAGCGCGGGCAGCGCCTCCAGCGCGGCCGCGGCGGCGATCGTGCCCAGGGCGAACCCGGACTGCTCGGCGGTGGCGGACAGTCCGAACAGCCGGGCGCGCTGCCGGTCGGGGGCCGCCTGGAGGCGTGAGGTGTAGACGATCTCGGTCCAGCCGTCCGCGAACCCGGCCGCCACGGCCGCCGCGATCAGGGCCGGGGCGGGCGGTCCGGTGAACGCGGCCACGAAGCACAGCGACATCGCGCAGGTGCCGACGGCGAACGCGCGCTCGCCCCAGGACGTCCCGTGCGAGCGGCGTTTGAGGACCTGGTGGGCGATCAGGGTGCCCACCGCCCACGCCGCCCAGAACCGGGCCATGAACACGGCCGGCTCGGACGGCTCGGCCGCGTGCGCCGCCAGCGGCAGGGCCACGTTGTGCGACGCGGACGCCAGCGCGTCGAGCCCCCGCAGCGCGATCAGGGCGAGCAACGGGCCCGCGAGCCCCACGATGCGCCCCCGCAGCCACCCACCACGCCGTGACGAGAACCCGTCCCCGCCGTCCTCCGTGACGCTCCCGCTGTCCTCCGTACCGCCCGGGTCGCTCACCGACCCCCCGTCGCCGCCCGTGTCCGTACGCGGCCGGAGCAGCAGCACCGCACCCGCGGACACCGCGAAGCTCGCCGCGTTGACCCCGAAGGCGACGCCGAAACCGCCGAGGGCGATGACCGGCGCGGCCGACGCGAAGCCCAGCACCGTGGCGATGGAACGGGCCGTGACCAGCACGCCGTTCGCGCGGGCGCGGTCGTCCTGCCCGACCATGACCGGAACCGCGCTGCGCAGGGCGACGTTGAAGAACGTGTTCCCCGCGCCCAGCACGACCACCGCCGCGAGCAGCACCCACAGCGGCGTGCGCGTCGCCCAGAGCGCGAGCACCACCATGGCGAGGGTCTGGGCGAGGTCCGTCGCCACCATGACGGTCCGGCGGGTGAGCCTCGCGGTCAGGGCCCCGGCGGTGAGACCTGCCGTGACACCGGACAGCAGCCGCACCGCCATCACCGCGCCCACGCCCAGGGCGCTGCCGGTGACCTCGTACGAGAACAGGCTGAGCGCGATCAGATTCAGGTAGGTCCCGTAGGCCGACACGGCGTGCGCGACCACCAGGGACCGGAACCTTAAGTCCACCCCCGTCACCAAACTCCTCAACCCGCAAGGGCCAGGATTCGGCCGCTCGGCATATTCACTCGCAGCGTAGCCCGACGAAGCGGCGGGGGCGGGGTGTTGTGGAGTATCGGGCGATCGGCATCGGCGCGTATCGGATGATCAGCCCGGCGAGGCCGACGACCGCTCCCGCACCCGCTCCAGATTTCGGGCGAACACCTCGCGCGCGTCCGGCGTCAGGGTCCGCAGGGCCATCAGGGCCGTGATCACCACGTCGCACAGCTCCGACTGGACGTCGTCCCAGCCGTGGGTGACGCCCTTGCGTGGGTTCTGGCCGGTCGCGCCGATCACCGCCTCGGCGACCTCCCCGACCTCCTCGGACAGCTTCAGGATGCGCAGGAGCAAGCCCTCGCGGCCCTCGACGGGGCGGTGGGTCTCGAGCCACTCCCACAGGGTGTCGATGGTGCCCCACAGCTCGGGCGAGGCCGGGGCGGGCGATGTCTGATCGTTCATGGGCCGGCAGCCTGCCACGAGGGTCTGACAACGCCCCCCAGCCGTCGCCCTACTCCAGGTACTCCTCGTCGAACAGCGGGTCCTGCTCGCCTTCCTTCGCCTTCCGCAGCCGCCTGGTCCGCGCCCCCACGACCAGCACCGTCCCGGCCGCCGTCGCCGCGAACGCCGCCGGGATCATCCAGCCGCGGTTCACCGCGTGCCCGAGCAGATGGTCCACGGAGAGCCGACCCGGGCCGGTGACGGCCAGGCCGGCGGCCGTCAGGCCCAGCGCCGCCGCGTACTCGTAGCCGCCGCCCTGGTTGAAGAACCCGTTCGGGGTGTGCACCGCGGCCGCCCCCGCCATCGCACCGGCCGCCGCCGCACCGGCCGCCGGAGTGGCCAGGCCCAGGGCCAGCAGGGTGCCGCCGCCGGTCTCCGCGAGACCGGCCGCCGTCGCGCTCACCTTGCCCGGGACGTAGCCGACGGCCTCCATGAACTGCCCGGTGCCCTCGATGCCGCCCCCGCCGAACCAGCCGAACAGCTTCTGCGTGCCGTGGGCGGCCAGCACACCGCCCGTCCCCAGCCGGAGCAGCAGCAGGCCCAGATCACGTCGGTCGTAACGGCTCACGTCGTCTCCCGGAGCGGACGGCACAGCGGATGAGTACTCCTCGTCACGCTCCCACCGTCGCACCCCTGGCCTGCCGCGACACCCGGCGGAGCCGCCCGGGACGCCGTTCGGGTGGCACGGGTGGCGGGGGCCGCCGACCGGTACGAGGCTGACTGGCATGACGATTCAGACCACGCGCCTCAGTGACCCGGCCGTCCGCGCCTTCGTGACCGCCGTGAACAACCACGACCGCGAGAGCTTCATGGAGCTCCTCGCGCCGGGCGCGACCATGGCGGACGACGGCTCCGACCGCGACCTCGCCGACTGGGTGGACCGGGAGATCTTCTTCTCCCACGGCCATATGCGGGTCGACAGCGAGTCCAACGACGGCCGTTCCCTCGTCGCCCACTACAACAACGACACCTGGGGCGAGATGCGCACCCGGTGGAGTTTCACGGTCGACGAGGACGGCAGGATCTCCCGCTTCGAGACCGGGCAGGCCTGAAAGACCGTAAAAACCTCCTACCCGGGGCCTTGTCCTCGCCTGCGCTCCAACTCGTAGCGTCCCCGGCCATGGACACCACACGCACACTGGGACGCAGCGGCATCGAGGTGAGCGCCCTGGGCTTCGGCTGCTGGGCGATCGGCGGGGAGTGGCAGGGGCCCGAGGGGCAGCCGTTCGGCTGGGGCAAGGTCGACGACGAGGAGTCCGTACGGGCGGTGCGGCGCGCCCTCGACCTGGGTGTCACCTTCTTCGACACGTCCGACAACTACGGCACCGGGCACAGCGAGCGCGTGCTGGGCCGGGCCCTCGGCAAGCGCAGGGCCGATGTCGTCGTCGCCACCAAGTGGGGCTATCTCTTCGACGAGCGGACGCGGACCGCCGACGGCAGCGACGCCTCCCCGGCCCATCTGCGCCGTGCGCTGACCGCGTCCCTGCGCCGCCTCGACACGGACCATGTGGACCTGTACCAGTTCCACATCGGGGACGCCGAACCCGAGCAGGCCGCGCTGCTCCGCGACACCTGCGAGGACCTGGTGCGCGAAGGGCTGATCCGCGCCTACGCCTGGAGCACCGACGACCCGGCCCGTGCCGCCGTGTTCGCCGAGGGCCCGCACTGCGCCGCCGTCCAGCACGCCCTCAACGTCCTTCAGGACGCGCCCGAGATGCTCCGGCTGTGCGAGGAGGCGGGGCTGGCGAGCATCAACCGCAGCCCGCTCGCCATGGGGCTGCTCGCCGGGAAGCGCCGGGCCCATCAGCCGCCGGAGAGCGGGGACATCCGCAGCAGGCCGCCGGCCTGGCTCCAGGGGTTCGGTGACGGATCCGGCGCCGACCCCGAGTGGCTCGCCCGCGTCGAGGCCCTCCGCTCCCTGCTCACCAGCGAGGGCCGGACCCTCGCCCAGGGCGCCCTGGCCTGGCTGTGGGCCCGCAGCCCCGCCACCGTCCCCATCCCCGGCTTCCGCTCGGTCGCGCAGGCGGAGGAGAACGCGGGGGCGATGGCGAAGGGAGCACTGACCGGCGGGCAACTGGCCGAGATCGACCGGTTGCTCGGGCGGTAGCCCCGTCGAGCTGTGCGGCAGTCGTTCCACGTACCGGTGCGTACCCCGCGGTCCCACGCGGGGTCCACCCCCACCCGGTGCCGTGGAACGACTGCCGCCTCCCCCCTGGATGTGGCTGACGGAAGCTCTCTGCTCCAAGTGTGAAGCTTTGGTGTAGGAGAGTTGAGCATATGCGCCGGACCGGCCGCAATAGGGCGGACGTTGAAATTCCGGTTGTGCAGGTTGACGCGTTGACGACCGCGCGGGCGGCGTTCAGCCGCGCCCGATGTACGGCATCGCCGTGGCGAGGACGGTCGCGAACTGCACGTTCGCCTCCAGCGGCAGCTCCGCCATGTGCCGCACGGTGCGGGCCACATCGGCGACGTCCATCACCGGCTCCGGGGCCACCTCCCCGTTCGCCTGCAGCGCTCCCGTCTGCATACGGGACGTCATGTCGGTCGCCGCGTTGCCGATGTCGATCTGCCCCACCGCGATCCCGTACGGCCGCCCGTCCAGCGACAGCGCCTTGGTCAGGCCGGTCAGCGCGTGCTTGGTCGCCGTGTAGGCCACCGAGTGCGGCCGGGGCGTGTGCGCCGAGATCGAGCCGTTGTTGATGATCCGCCCGCCCCGCGGGTCCTGCTCCTTCATCCGCCGGTACGCCTCCTGCGCGCACAGGAACGCCCCGTTGAGGTTGGTGTCCACCACATGCCGCCACGCGTCGTAGGGCAGTTCCTCGACCGGCACACCGCCGGGCCCGAACGTGCCCGCGTTGTTGAACAGCAGGTCGACCCGCCCGAAGCGCCCGACGGCGGCCTCGAAGAGGGCGGCCACGTCCTCGGGGCGTGAGACGTCCGTCCGTACGGTGAGAGCCGCGCCACCCGGAGCCGTTGCCGCCGTCCCCTCGGGCGCCAGGGCCGCCGTCTCCTCCAGGGTCTCCACGCGCCGGCCCGCCAGCGCCACCGGCCAGCCCGCGCGCAGCAGTTCCACGGCCACCGCCCGGCCGATGCCGGAACCCGCCCCGGTCACCACCGCGATCCTCGACCGCGCCTCCGCCCGCTCGACGTGCTGCCTGTCCGTTTCCACCAGTGCTCCTTCAAGTGCTTCTTCGGTTCCCCTCAGGGAGTGGGGATGCCCGCCGGGCGTGCCGGGCGGCCGAGGCGGACCGGGACGCCCGGGGAGTACAAGACGCTGACCGGGGCGCCGCTCGGCGCCGGGAGGCCGGACGTCGTGATCAGGTTCTCGTCGCAACGGACCAACTCGGCGCGGTACAGGGGCCAGCGCGGGTGGTGATTGGGCAGGTACCCCGTTCCGCCGAGGAACGCGTTGTGCATGCCCCAGCGGGCGGTGAGGAAATGCTCCAGCTCGGTGGGCTCCTCGATACGTTCACCGGTGCGTACGGTGATGCGGCTGTACGCGTCGCGCGGGCCGGGCCAGCGGCGGGAACTGGTGTAGGTGACGGTGTCTCCGGCGGTACGGACGGTCATCCGGGACCACAGGTACGGCAGTCGGAAGCCGGCGCGGCCCATCAGTACCGGTATCAGCCGGGAGGCGTCCATCGACCGGAAGACGACTCCGCGCCGCCCGTCGGCGTCCACCGAGTACAGGCGGACGTTGGTCTCCGGAAACGTCCCGAGATACGGGACCCCCGGCAGCCGGAGCCACCCGACCCGGTGCATCCGGAAGGCGACGAGTCCGACGTAGGTGACCCCGTCGTGCGTGTCGGGAACGGTGCCGTGCGGAAGGTGACCCGCCACGGCGTCCGGGTCGACGGCCCAGTGGATGAAGGAGAGGTCGAGCCACTGCTGCGTGAGGAGCGGGACGGGTATGGCGGCGGACGGGTCAGGGGTGACGGAGGTGGGCTTCTGCACGATGCCAGCGTGGCAGAGGCTCCGGTGGTGGGCCGCGCCATTCGGCCCGCGCGGCGGTGAGGGTCGCGTCACGCGGCGGGACGGACGGCGACTGTGAACTCGGCCGCCGCGTCCTTCGTGACGGAGGTGGGGGAGCAGGGGCTCAAGCCGGCGTGAGGCGCGGCTCGCCCGTCTCATCGGGGTACTCGCCCGTCTCGCCCGGGTAGCGGACGCCGACGCGGTCCCGGATCGCGTCGAGCGTCCGCATCACGGCGAGCGTGCCGTCGAGCGGGACGAGCGGCGACTCGGTCTCACCGGCGCGCAGGGCGCGCATCACCTCGGCGGCCTCGTGGCGCAGGCTGTTGCGCGGCCCGTCCGCCGGATCGGCCGTGAACTCCTCGGCGTCACGGCCGTCCCGGTGCAGCACGAAACGGTCCGGGAAGAAGAACCCGCCCGGGACGTCGATCCGGCCCCGCGAGCCCGTGACCGAGGCGGAGGTCGCCGTACCGCCGACGATGGAACAGTGCACCGAGCCGAGGGCGCCGCTCTCCCAGGAGAGCAGGGCCGCGGTCTGGAGGTCCACGCCCTCGTCCGAGAGCGTCGCTCGCGCCGTGATGTCCGACGGCTCCCCGAGCAGCAGCTGCGCGAACGACACCGGATACACACCCAGATCGAGCAGCGCGCCCCCGCCCAGCTCCGGGTTCCGCAGCCGGTGCGAGGGCGGGAAAGGCCCGGCCAGCCCGAAATCGGCCTGCACACTGCGCACTTCACCGATCGCACCATCGTCCACCAGGGACTTCAGCCGCCGCACCAGCGGATTGCAGTACATCCACATCGCCTCCATCAGGAAGCGCCCGTGCTCCCGCGCCAGCGCGACGAGTTCCGCCGCCTCGCGCACGTTCAGCGTGAACGGCTTCTCGCACAGCACGTTCCGCCCGGCCGCCAGACACAGACCGGCGGCGGTCCGGTGCGCCGTGTGCGGTGTGGCGACGTAGACGACATCGATGTCCTCGTCCCGCGCGAGCCGGTTCCAGTCGCCGTACGCCCGGGGTATCCCGAACCGCTCCGCGAACGCCTTCGCCGACTCCTCGGACCGTGACGCCACCGCCACGACCTCCGCGTCCGGCAGGTCGAACAGATCCGCCGTGAACGCGGCGGCGATCCCACCGGTCGCCAGGACGCCCCACCGCACCGTGTCCGCCGTCATACCGCGCCGCCTTCGCCTTGTGACCCCGAGCAGTCCGTACGAGCTGAGAGCATAGGGGGCGATCGAATCGAACAGGGAGGGACTCATGCCCGAGGGTGGGGCGTCCATATCGAACACCGCACAGGGGGCCGCAGCAGGCACGGAGCGCCCCGACCTCACAGCGCAGCGCCGCACCGGGCTCCTCGTCACGTTCCTCCTCGGCAGCCTGACGGCCGTACCGCCGCTGGCGATGGACATGTATCTCCCGTCACTGCCGGAGGTCACCCGCTCCCTGCACGCGCCCGCCGCGACCGTCCAGCTCACCCTCACCGCCTGCCTCGCCGGCATGGCCCTCGGCCAGCTCGTCGTCGGGCCGATGAGCGACCGCTGGGGGCGCCGCCGGCCGCTGCTCGCCGGGCTCGCCGTCTTCGTCGTCGCCACCGTCCTGTGCGCCCTCGCCCCCACCGTCGAGTCCCTGGTCGCCTTCCGGCTGGCGCAGGGCCTCGCGGGCGCCGCCGCGATCGTCATCGCCCGGGCCGTCGTCCGCGACCTCTACGACGGCATGGCCATGGCCCGCTTCTTCTCCACCCTCATGCTGATCTCCGGGGTCGCCCCGATCGTGGCGCCGCTGATCGGCGGACAGGTGCTGCGCGTCACGGACTGGCGGGGCGTGTTCGTCGTCCTCACCGGCATCGGCATCGCGATCGGCGTCCTGGTCTGGACGAAGCTGCCCGAGACCCTGCCGCCCGCCGAGCGCCACAGCGGCGGCGTCGGCGAGGCCCTGCGCGCGATGCGCGGCCTGCTCGCCGACCGCTCCTTCGCCGGCTACACCCTCACCGGCGGCTTCGCCTTCGCCTCCCTCTTCGCCTACATCTCGGCGTCCCCCTTCGTCATCCAGGAGATCTACGGCGCCTCCCCGCAGACGTTCAGCCTGCTGTTCGGCGTCAACTCGGTCGGGCTGGTCCTCGTCGGCCAGATCAACGGCAAGGTCCTGGTCGGCCGGGTCAGCCTGGACCGGGTGCTGGGCATCGGCCTGACGATCGTCATCACCGCCGCGACCGCGCTGCTGCTGATGTCCACGGGCGTCTTCGGCGAGGTCGGCCTCACGCCCGTCGCCGTCGCGCTCTTCGTACTGATGTCCGCGATGGGCATCACCCTGCCCAACACCCAGGCCCTCGCCCTGATGCGCACCAAGCACAACGCGGGCTCCGCGTCCGCCCTGCTCGGCACGTCGTCGTTCCTCATCGGCGCGATCGCCTCCCCGCTCGTCGGCGTCGCCGGCGAGGACACCGCCGTCCCGATGGCTGTCGTCCAACTGGCCGCCGCACTGGTGGCGGTGGCCTGCTTCGTGGGAATGTGCCGACCTTGGAAGGCTCCGAAGACCCCGAAGGCCTCGGAGACGGAGAACAGCACCGCGAGCGCGGAGGGAGCGGACAGCTGAGCGCACCGAGACTGCGCGACGGCACGCCGGAACGGGCCGGACTCGACCCCGTGGAACTGCGCCACCTCATCCGGGAGGTGCACGTCCTCACCACCGGGCAGCGCCCCTGGGCACCGGGCGCCGTCCTGGTCGTCGGACGCGGCCCCGTGATCGCGGTGGAGGAGGCGGCGGGCTGGGCCGTGCGCTACTCGGCCTACGACGAGGACGCCGACGCCGGTGTGGAGCTGCCCGCCGAGGACCGGGTCCCGATGACCGTCGGCACACCCTTCGACCTGGCGTCCCTCACGAAACTGTTCACGTCCGTGGCCGCCGTGCAGCAGATCGAGCGCGGCACGCTGGGCATCGACGCGAGGGTGGGCGCGTATCTGCCCGACTTCACGGCGGCAGCCCGGCACGGCGTCACCGTACGACAGCTCCTCACCCACACCTCCGGGCTGCGGCCCGAACTCCCGCTGTACGACTGCGCGGATGCCGCGCACCGGCTGGCGATGCTCCAGGCGGAACCGCCGGTCGGGGTGCCCGGCACGTACTGCTACTCCGACCTGAACATGCTGCTCCTCCAGTACGTCCTGGAGCGGGTCACCGGCCGCACGCTCGACGTCCTCGTCCGCGACGGCATCACCCGGCCGCTGGGCATGACGGCGACGGAGTTCGGGCCGTGCCCCGGGGCGGCGGCCACGGAGGACCAGCGGCGGCCGTGGGCCAAGGCGGACCGGGGCATGCTGCGGGGCGAGGTCCACGACGAGAACGCCTGGGCGCTGGGCGGTGTGGCCGGCCACGCTGGCCTGTTCTCCACGGGCCGGGACCTCGCGGTGTTCTGCCGCACCCTCCTCGCCGGCGGCTCCCACGGCCCCGCCCGCATCCTCGGCCCCGACTTCGTCGACCTCCTCTTCACCCCACCCGGCCTCGGCTTCTCCCTCGACCAGCCCTGGTTCATGGGCGACCTCGCCGGCCGAGGAGCGGCCGGCCACACCGGCTTCACCGGCACGTCCCTCGTCCTCGACCCGGCGACGGACACGTTCCTGATCCTCCTCACGAACACGGTCCACCCGGTCCGCCGCCGCCCGGACAACGCACCGAGGGCAGCGGCGGCGGCACGGGTGGCACGAGCGGTACGGGGCATCTGAGAGCACGGCTCTCCCAGGGGAGCGCGCCTCGGCCGGCCCTGCCGCGTGAGCACGCCCTGTCGCACGAGCCCCGTGAGCACCGCTCTCTCCCTCCCCCTCGGCCCTCGTAGAATCGCCGGGTGAACGCCCCCGCACCCCCGGCCGCCGAAACCCTCCGTGCCGCTCTTGCCGGTCTGCTCGACGGGCTGCCGCCTCGGCAGGCCTCGCGGGCGGTGGAGCGGTTGATCGCCAGCTATCGGGGGGCGACTCCCACCGACGCTCCGATCCTCCGGGACCGGGCCGATGTGGCCGCCTATGCCGCTTACCGGATGCCGGCGACCTTCGAGGCCGTGCGGTCGGCGCTGGAGGCGTTCGCGGATGCCGTGCCCGAGTGGGTGCCCGGCGGGCATCTGGACGTCGGCGGCGGTACGGGGGCCGCGGCCTGGGCCGTGGCCGCGACCTGGGACGGGGAGCGGCCCGTCACCGTGCTCGACTGGGCCGAGCCCGCGCTGGCCCTCGGCCGGGAGATCGCCGCGGCCGACCCGGCCCTGCGGGACGTGCGGTGGCAGCGCGCCCGGATCGGGGCGGCGCTCAGCCTCGAGAGCACGGATCTCGTCACCGTCTCCTACGTCCTCAACGAGCTGACCGCCCCCGACCGCACCGCCCTCGTCGACGCCGCCGCGGCCGCCGCACAGGCCGTCGTGATCGTCGAACCCGGCACCCCCGACGGCTACGCCCGCGTCATCGAGGCGCGGGAACGGCTGATCGCCGCCGGCTTCCACATCGCCGCCCCCTGCCCGCACAGCGAGGCCTGCCCCATCGCCCCCGGCACGGACTGGTGCCACTTCTCGGCCCGGGTCAGCCGCTCCTCCCTGCACCGCCAGGTCAAGGGCGGCTCCCTGCCGTACGAGGACGAGAAGTTCAGCTACGTCGCCGCCGCCCGCTTCCCCGTCGAACCGGCCCCCGCACGCGTCGTACGCAAGCCCCAGATCCGCAAGGGCCAGGTCCTCCTCGACCTCTGCGAGACCGACCCGGCCCTGAACCGCACCACCGTCACCAAGCGCCACGGCGACCTGTACAAGGCCGCACGCGACGCCGACTGGGGAGACGCCTGGCCGCCCGCCCCCTGATCACCGGCCTCCTGCCGAACCGACCCAGCGCAGCAACGTCTCCTCCGCCGACGCCCGGTCGGTGGGGGACAGGTTCGCGATGTCGACGCTGTGATTGCCGCCCGGCACCCACAGCGTCCGGGAGTCGGGACCCCCGGGCCGGAAGTGCTCGGCCACGGCCGGGTCCTGGGCGCCGTTGACGAACAGCAGCCGGCTGCCGCGGCGGCGGACCCAGCGGTCGATGTCCGGCATGGCGCGCGTGTCGAAGACCATGGGGATGTCCCGGGGCACGAAGTTGCGCGCCGCGATGCCGTCCGGATGGCGCAGCAGGTCCGCGAGGTGGCCGGTGGGGACATCGCCGTACCCGAGCTGCGTGCCGATCTGGTACCAGTACGGGATGTACCGCCCGGCCGCCGTGTCGGCGTACAGGGACAGCCCGGCCCAGTTGTCCAGCCAGGTGTACAGCTCGTCCGTCGTCGCCTCCGGGCCGGGGATCGCGGCGGTGTCGGCCGGTGTCGCGCGCTGCCAGAACATGAACAGCACCCGTAGCACGGCGATTTCGAAGGCCTTGTCCGCGCTGCCGACGATGCGGAAGGTGTCGCCGGAGGCGGACGCCCAGGCCTCGTAGCGGGCGACCAGCTCGGCCCGGTGCAGCAGCATCCGGCGCTGGGCGGCCTTGACGGCCTCACGGGCGGGGGCGGTGCCGACCGTCTCCAGGAAGCGCAGGCAGGCGGAGTCCTCGCGGTCGTCGACGTTGTTCGGGGCCGAGTAGACCACCGTGCCGTCCACGTCACCGGGGTGGAAGCGCCGGTGGTAGAGGCTCGTCATGCCGCCCTTGCTGCTGCCGGTGGACAGCCACGCGCCGGGGTAGACCCGGCGGAACAGGCGGACGACGCGGTGGTGGTCGTCGGCGGCCTGGCGGATGGTGAGGTGGGCGTAGCCGGGGTCCGCCGGGCGTGAGACGCCGAAGTAGCGGTGTTCCACCTGGAGTTGGTTGGCACCCAGCAGCGTCGCCGGTTCGGTGAGCCGCGGGGTGAGGACCGCGTGATAGCCGGTGCTGAACAGCACCGTGGGCCGGTCGGCGGCGGTGTGGAGCAGGGTGAGGCGCTGCTCGAAGGTGCCGGCCGAGGGGTCGGTGTGGTCGACCGGCTGGCGCAGGCCGAGGACGAAGTGCCGGTACCCCGCTCCGGCGTCCCGCCGCTCCTCGATCAGCCGCAGTCCGGGCAGCGCCCGCAGGGTGTCCGCGATGTCGGCGTCCGCCGGCCGGGGCCCTCCGTCCGCCGCCCTCGCCGGTCCGGCCGCCGTGACGGCGAGGCCCGCAGCGGAGACGGCGGAGGCCGCCGAGGCCGCCGAGGTGAGCAGCCGTCGTCTCGTCCACACGCCCATCGTGTTTCCTCCCGGGTGTCCGTCGGTCGCGGTGTGCGGTCGCGGTGTCGCGACCGCTTCAGTACATCCGCCGGACGTCCCGGGAGGATCCCGCGCGCGAGGGGACGCCCTCCCCCGGACGGGGGAGGCTCACGACGACCGGCCGGTCGTACCGCCCTCCTGTCCTGCCTGCTGTTGCTGCCGCTTCTCCTGGAGCTTGCGCAGCAGCTCGCGCTTCTGGGCCTGCGGATCGAGACCGCCGCCGATCCGGCCGCCCCGGCCGTCGCCGCGCAGCGCGCTGCGGCCGAGGTTCTTGCGTGATCCGCCGACGCCCAGCATGTTTCCGGCTCCGCCTCGGGTCATGTCGGGGCTCCTCTCCTGAGTACGTGAGTACGATGGTGATGCGACGAGACGTTTCGTCTCGTTCCTTGCCTTCACCACTGTCAGGCGAGACGCACCGTCTTGTCAACCTGATAAATTCGAGCCATGAGCCCGAAGAAGCCCGCGCAGCCCGCCCCCGACTCCACCCGGCGCAGCGAGAAGTCCCGCCGCGCCATCTACGACGCCGCCCTCACCCTGGTCGCGGAGGTCGGCTACCCCAAGACCACCATCGAGGGCATCGCCGCCCGGGCCGGTGTCGGCAAGCAGACGATCTACCGCTGGTGGTCCTCCAAGGCCGACGTCCTGCTGGAGGCCTTCCTCGACCTGAGCGAACAGGCGTCCCGGGACGCGGGCGGGGAGTACGACTTCGCCATCCCCGACACCGGCGACCTCGCCGCCGACCTCAAGGCCGTCCTGCGTCTCACCGTCGACCAGCTCCGGGACCCCCGCTTCGAGGGTCCCTCCCGTGCCCTGGCCGCCGAGGGCGTCGTCGACGAGCAGCTGGGCCGCGTCATGGTGGCCAATCTGCTCGAACCCTCGCTCCGGCTGTACGCCGACCGGGTGCGCGCCGCGCAGGAGGCCGGCCAGGTCCGCCCGGACGTCGACCCGCGCATCGCCCTCGAACTCTGGGTCTCCCCCCTCGCCCAGCGCTGGCTGCAGTACACCGGCCCGATCTCCTACGAGTACACCGACACCCTCGTCGACTACGCCCTTCAGGGCCTCGCGCCCCGCTGAAAGGCCCTGCGGGCGTCCCGCTGGGCGACCTCCCGGGCCTCCCGGGCCTGCCAGGACTCCCGCTCGGCGATCCGAGCCAGCCGCCCCGGCGCGTCCGTGATCACCCCGGTGCACCCCAGCTCCAGCACCCGGTCCCGCTGGGTGTCCGTCATCACCGTGTGCGCCCACACCCGCGCGATCCCCGAGTTCACCGCCCGCACCAGATCCGCGTCGCGCGCCCGGTGGTCCACGTCCAGCAGATCGACGTACGACCGCCAGCGCTCCGGCCGGTCCGTGCGCATCTGGCGCGCCGAGCGCCACAGCTGGGTGAGCAGGCCGAGGCGGTGGGCGCGCCGGGCCACCCGGGGGTCGTTGGAGTTCACGAAGACCGAGCGGGTCAGGCCGCGGGCCCGGATCAGAGCGGCCAGCCGGTCCAGACTCCGCGGATCCTTCGCCTCCAGCATCAGCACGATCCGCCCGCCGAAACGGTCCAGGACCTCCGCGACCGTCGGCGGCCGCTCCGACCGCCAGCTCCCCGGCAGCACATCCCTCGGGCGCAGCCGTACGCCCTGCCACTCCCGGGCGTCCAGGCCGCGCACCGCGCCGCCCAGATAGGTGGTGCGGTTCAGGGTCTCGTCGTGGAACACCACCGGCGTGCCGTCGCGCAGCAGCCGGGTGTCGAAGTCCAGCACCTGCGCCGTACCGCGCCGGTAGGCGGCCATCAGCCCCGCCATGCTGTTCTCGGGGACCTCGTGGGCGCCGCCGCGGTGCGCGACGTAGGTGATCCGGGGGAGCGCCGCCACCGTCAGCGGGCCGTTGCCCCACTCCAGGGGCAGCGGGGCGGTGCCGTGTGCCGTGAGGGTCAGCGCGACCACGGAAGCCGCGGTGGCCAGGCCCGTCAGCGCGATCGTTGTGACCATGGCGATACGGTAGGGCGCTATATCGGGTCAAAGCGGGCAATGACACCGATCTTGGTGCGGCATATGCCTCGCTCGCCCCACCGGTACCCGTCTCATAGCTCCTGCCCCTGATGTGGGCACTGGCCCCCCGGTGCGCGGGAAGATGGGACCATAGGGCATGCTGTTCCGCACGACGGCGAGGCGAGGGGATAGATGAGCGCGGAGTTCGGCGGCCGGACCGGCCTTCGGGGCAAACTCACCCAGTGGCTGCGTGCCGGGCGCCCGCCGAAGGAGGCCGCCGGTGACGGCGGCCGTGAGGCCCTGCTGCTCGCCGCCGCCGGAGCGGGACTGCCGCTCGCGCCCGCCGCCCACCCGGCCGGCTACCGCTGCTCCTGCGACCGTGTCGGCTGTCCCACCCCGGCCCGGCACCCCGTGTCCTTCGCCTGGCAGACGCAGTCCACCACCGACCGCGCCCAGATCGAGCGCTGGGCCCGCCATCAGCCCGAAGCCAACTTCATCACCGCGACCGGCATGATGCACGACGTCCTCGACGTGCCCCTCGACGCCGGTCGCGACGCGTTGGAGCGGCTGCTCGCGGAGGGTGTCGAGGTCGGGCCGGTCGCCGAGAGCGACGACGGCCGCATGCTCTTCTTCACCCTCACCCGGGGTACGCCCGAGGACGAGGACGAGTGGTGGCCGTGCGAGCTGGACTGTCACCCCGAGACGGCGGACGAGCACCCCGGGCTGCGCTGGCACTGCCGCGGCTCCTACGTCCTCGTGCCGCCCGCCCGGCTGCCCGGTGACGGCCAAGCCGTGCGGTGGGTGCGCGGGCCCGAGCACGAGCTGCCCGACCCGTTGAGTCTGCTGGAGGTGCTCACCGAGGTCTGCGGGCGGTACGTCGACGCCGACTCGGCGGGGTCGGCGTGGCCCTCGCGACGCTGAGGCCTCCGAGCCGGGGCGAGTGTTGAGTCGGGCTCAGGCCCTTGGTTACGAGCCCTCCGCGGACGTCATGCCCTGGATCCGGCCCAGGATCGTCACCTTGCCCTGGCCCTTCGGATCCAGCGCCACCTCGTTGGAGACGAACTCCAGCGTGAGCGACTGCTTGATCTCGCCCTTCGTCAGGGCCAGCACGTCCTTGTTGGGGGTCGGGAACTCCGTGCCCGCGTAGGCCGTCTGCTTCTCGTAGTGCCGCGTCGTGAAGAACACCAGCGCGCCACCGTCCGTCGTGCGCAGCGCCAGCGGCCCGTAGTCGCCGTTCGTCAGCGGCTCGTCGATGTACTGGGTGACCAGGCCCGGCCTCTTGGTGTTCTTCTCGCGCAGCGCACGCCACTGGCTGGTGTGCGCGCCGTCCGCGAAGACGGCCCCGCCGTTCTTCAGATACGTCGTGTACGTCTGGCTCAGATCGCCGGGCTGCGCCGCCAGGCCGGGCGTGTTCACCGGCACCGACTCGGCCCAGCCGTCCGCGTCCTTCTTGAACTCCGGGACCTTGTCGGGGGCGACGAGCGTCAGGTACGCGACCTGGAAGGGGTCGTCGAGGCTGCTGCGGGTGAACACCAGCAGCCAGCGGGCGGTGCCGCCCTTGTTGCCGGCGGCGTCGACGACGAACCAGCGGGGCCAGCCGGCCTTCTTCGGGATCGTGAACTTCGCGTCCGTCAGCTTCAGTGCTGAGTGGTTCGGGTTGCCGCCCGGGTTGTTCTTCCGGCCGGCCTCCAGACGAGCCGTGTCGATGTCGGCGAGGGCGCCGGTGGTGTGCTCGGCGTCCAGGGAGGCGTCGTAGGCCTTGTCGGCCTCGTTGTACGCGGCCGTGAACTCCTGGAGGGCCTTGGCGGCTTCGGCGCGGGTCGTGGACGGGAGGATCTCCCGTTCGCCGTGCACGACGACGCATCCGCTCGCCGTCAACGACAAAGCGGTCACCGAGGCCGATATGAGGCTCCTCCGGCCCAGCGTGCGGAGTGTTCGAGGGTCGCGATCCCTGATCATCGGGTGCCTTCACCTTCCCCTTTCCGGAGGCGAACCCTACCGGGTGCCTCCGGCGGTTGGGGCGGGGTGGGTAGGTCTGGCCCTGCGTCTGTGCCTGA
Organism: Streptomyces koelreuteriae; assembly: GCF_018604545.1. GTDB lineage: Bacteria > Actinomycetota > Actinomycetes > Streptomycetales > Streptomycetaceae > Streptomyces > Streptomyces koelreuteriae. Next base: position 6,090,074 of record NZ_CP075896.1, read on the forward strand.
CGTCGGGTGGTGGGTTCGCGCCTGACGGCGGGTGGTGCGTCTGTGCCTGACGTCGGGTGGTGGGTTCGCGCCTGACGGCGGGTGGTGCGTCTGTGCCTGACGTCGGGTGGTGGGTTCGCGCCTGACGGCGGGTGGTGCGTCTGTGCCTGACGTCGGGTGGTGGGTTCGCGCCTGACGGCGGGTGGTGCGTCTGTGCCTGACGTCGGGTGGTGGGTTCGCGTCCGACGTCGGGTGGCGCGTCCGCGCCTAGGCGCCGGTGGTGGGTCGGGGCCGCGCCGGGGGGTGTCCGTCCTCGGAACGGCGCGATGGGGTCGGGGACCAATTGACTGTTCGTTGACGCGCCAACCGCTGCGGGCGGACACCCCCCGACACGTCCCCTTCTCGCCGTACGCGGGTGCGGGCGCGTCGTGGCGCTCCGCCAGCCGCCGCACCCGCCCTGGCTGCCGCAGGCCGCCGCGCGGGCCCGCCCTCGCCGCCTGGCCGCGGGCCCGCCCTGCCGCCCCCGCTGCGGGCATGCGTGCCGCTAGGGGCGGCACGGGTGGGCGCAGCGGCACCCCGCCACGCCGGGCTGCGGACCCACCCGGCCTCAGCTGTCCCGGGTCGGGTCTGTAATTGCCCGGCGTTGTACGAGGCCCGAGGGGGCAAGGAACAGGGCCAGGGTCGGGATCAGGTACAGGAGCCATACCGTCACCTGGAGGACCGTCGGGTCGGGCTGGAAGTTGAGGATGCCCTTGAGGAGGGTGCCGTACCAGCTGTCCGGAGGGATCGTGCCGGAGATGTCGAAGGCCCTGTTCGTGAGGCCGGGCAGGAAGTCGGCCTCCTGGAGGTCGTGGACGCCGTACGCCAGTACACCCGCGGCGACGACCACGAGCATGCCGCCGGTCCACGTGAAGAACCTCGCCAGGTTGATCCGCAGCGCGCCCCGGTAGAACAGCCAGCCCAGCAGCACTGCCGTGGCAAGGCCGAGACCCACACCGACCAGCGGCCGGGGCGTGCCGTCGCTCGCCGCGTGGACCGAGGCCCAGACGAACAGGGCCGTTTCCAGGCCCTCCCGCCCCACGGCCAGGAACGCCGTCGCGACCAGCGCCCCCGTCCCCATCGCCAGCGCCGCGTCCAGCCTGCCGTGCAGCTCCGCCTTGAGATGCCGTGCGGTGCGGCGCATCCAGAACACCATCCACGTCACGAGTCCGACCGCGACGATGGAGAGGGAGCCCCCGAGCGCCTCCTGGGCCTGGAACGTCAGCTCCTGGGAGCCGAATTCGAGCGCGCAGCCGAAACCGAGGGACAGGGCGATCGCGACCCCGATGCCGGTCCAGATCGGCTTCAGGGCGTCCCTGCGGTCCGTCTTGACCAGATAGGCGATGAGGATGCAGACGACGAGGCTCGCCTCAAGACCCTCGCGCAGGCCGATCAGGTAGTTGGAGAACATCGGGTCTACGCCTCCCCGGAGAACAGCGTCCGGCCCCACCAGTCGTCCTTGTCGCGGACGCCCGGCGGGATCGCGAAGAGCGCCGAACTCACGTGCTGGATGTACTCGTTGAGCGCGTCTGTCGCCAGATTGCGCTGGATCGGGATGAAGCCCTCGCGGACGTCCCGCTGGTAGGCCAGGAAGAACAGGCCCGCGTCCAGGCGGCCGAGGCGGTCCGTGCCGTCGGTGAAGGAGTAGCCGCGGCGGAGGATCGTCGCCCCCCGGTTGGAGTCGGGGTGCGCGAGCCGGACGTGTGCGTCGGGCTTCATCGCCTTGAGGAACGGCTCGTCGCGCTCCTTCGCCTTGCCGACCGGGGCGCCCTCGCCCTTGTCGCGGCCGAAGATGTCCTCCTGCTCCTGGAGCGAGGTGCGGTCCCACGGCTCGATGTGCATACGGATGCGGCGGGCGACGAGGTAGGAGCCGCCGGTCATCCAGGACGGGCCGCCGTCCTTCTCGGACACCCAGACGTGCTTGCGCAAGCGGTCCGTCTCCGTGCCCGCGATGTTGCGCGTGCCGTCCTTGAAGCCCATCAGGTTGCGCGGGGTCTGCGCCTCGGGCGTCGTCGAGGACGTCTTGCCGAAGCCGAGCTGCGACCAGCGGATGACCACCTTGCCGAATCCGATACGGGCCAGGTTGCGGATCGCGTGCACGGCGATTTGCGGATCGTCCGCGCAGGCCTGGACACAGAGGTCGCCGCCGCTGCGGGCCGTGTCGAGGTTGTCGCCCGCGAACTTCGGCAGGTCGATCAGTGCTTCGGGCCGGTGGTCCGTGAGGCCGAACCTCTCGAACAGGGTCGGGCCGAAGCCGATCGTGAGCGTCAGGCGGGAGGGTCTGAGGCCCAGGGCCTCGCCCGTGTCGTCCGGGGGCGCCTCGGGCAGCCCGCCGTAGGCGCCCTCGCCGACCGGGTGCCCGGCCGTCATCCGCCGGGCGGCCTGCGTCCAGTCCTTGAGCAGTTGGACGAACTGCGCGCGGTCGTCGGTCGTCACGTCGAACGCGGCGAAGTGCAGGCGGTCCTGGACCGGGGTGGCGATGCCCGCCTGGTGCATGCCGTGGAAGGGGACCGCCGCTCCGGGGTCTGCCGGGGCTGCGTCGTTGCCGTGGGCCAGGGCGACCGCTCCGCCTGCCGTGGCGGCGCCGAGCGCCAGGCCCGCGCCGCCCCAGCCGAGCAGTGAACGGCGGGAGGGGGACGGTGGGTTGGTGTCCGTCATGGTGTGTCCCGCTACTTGGCGACCGCTGCGGCGAGCTTGGACAGCGGCTCCGCGAGGGCGTTCACCGCGTCCGAGAGTTCCTTGCGGTCCGCCTTGCCGACCTTGTCGTACGAGGTGAAGTCGTAGGACGCGGTGTTCGGGCGGTACTTGTCGAGCAGGGTGTTCAGCGCCGCGAACTGCCGGTCCAGTTCCGTGACGAGGGCCGCGTCGTTCTCCTCGGCGACCGGCTTCAGCAGCTCGTACGACTGCTGCGCGCCCTCGACGTTGGCCTTGAAGTCGACCAGGTCGGTGTGCGAGTAGCGCTCCTCCTCGCCGGTGACCTTGCCGGTGGCGACCTCGTCGAGGAGTTCCTTGGCGCCGTTGGCCATCGAAGTGGGGGTGATCTCGGCCTTGCCGACCCGCTTCTGCCAGTCCTTCAGGTCGGTGATGAGCGTGTCGGCGAGTTCCTTCTCGCGGTCGCCGATCTTCTTGTCCTGCCAGAGGGCCTTCTCCAGGCGGTGCCAGCCGGTCCAGTCGGTGGCCGGGTCCTGGCCGTCCTCCAGGCCGTCCTCGCGGACGTCCACCTTCGGGTCGATGTCGCCGAAGGACTCGGCGACCGGCTCGGTGCGCTCCCAGCCGATGCGGGAGGGGGCGTACGCCTTCTTCGCGGCGTCGAGGTCGCCGTCCTTGACGGCCCGCGCGAACGCCTCGGCCTTGGGCAGCGTCTCGTCGGCCTGGGTCTGGGCGTAGGCGCGGTAGGCCGCGACGGCCTTGTCCAGGCGCGGGTCGCGCTGGACGGCCTTGCCGCCGGTGACCTTGACGGCCTGGCGGATGCCCTTGCCCTTCATGCCGGGCTTGCAGGCGATCTGGTAGTCGCCGGCCTTCACCTCGGCGGTGACGCGCTGCTCGGTGCCGGGGCCTATGTTCTCCCGCTCGGTGACCACACGGTCGTCGGGGAAGAGGACGTAGACCTCGGTGACCTTGGACCCCTTGTTCTCCACGGCCAGCTCGACGTGCCCGGCCGGGAACTCCTTCTTCGACACCTCGCACTTGTCGTCCGTCGCCGTGACGTGGACGACGCGGTCGCCGTCCTTCCCGCCGCCTTTCTCGGTGCAGCCGGTGACGGCGGTCAGGGCCGCCGCGACGGCGATCGCGACGGTGGCGGGTCTGACGGGTCGCATGAGGGCTCCAGTGAAGGCAGGGCAGGCAGGGAAGGTGAGGCTCACCTAAGGCGCTCACCCCTAGGGCACATAAGGATTACCTAAGTGGCCCAAAATCGCCCTCATGAACCGGTCAAAGGAAGGTCAAAGGTCGCGTCTCGGGGTGATGAGGAGATCTTCGGTCCGAGGGTGCGGGAAGACCTCCACGGGCTGGTCGTAGACCTCGCTCAGCAGGCGTTCGGAGAAGACCTCGGCGGGCGGGCCGTCCGCCGCGACGCGACCGGCGCACAGGAGCGCGACCCGGTGCGCGTAGGCGGCGGCGAGACCCAGGTCGTGCACCACCACGACCACCGCGTCACCGGCGTGCGCCCTTGACCGGCACAGCCGCGGCACCAGCTCCTGGTGCCGCAGATCGAGCGCCGCCGTCGGTTCGTCGAGCAGCAGGAGCGGGGCCTGCTGGGCGAGCACCCGGGCGAGCGCGACCCGGGCCCGCTCGCCGCCGCTGAGCGCGGAGAACGGGCGCGTGGCGAAGCCGGTGACCTCGGTGGCGGCCATGGCCTCGGCGACGGCCCGGTCGTCGTCGGCCGGGGTCGAGGCGGGGGAGGCGGCGTGCGGGGCGCGGCCCATGCGGACGACCTCCTCGACCGTGAAGGGGAAGGAGAGCGCCGCGGACTGCGGCAGCACCGCCCGGCGCAGGGCGAGATCGGGCGCGGGCCACTCAGCCGCCGGGCGGCCGTGGACGCGTACGACCCCCTCGGCGGCCGGGACATCGGCGGCCAGCGCGCTCAACAGCGTCGACTTTCCCGCCCCGTTGGGACCGACCAGGGCGAGGACCTCACCGGCGCGGACCGTGAGGTCGACGCCCTTCAGTACCTCGCGGGCCCCGAGCCGGACATACAGATCCTGGGTCTCGGCCAGGACATCGCCGGGCGACGGCCGGGCCGGGGGAGTGGGACGTCGGGTACGCAGGCGGATCACGCCCAGCCTCCTTGTCGGCGCCGGGTGCGGCGCAGCAGCCAGAAGAAGAACGGGCTGCCGAGCAGGGCCGTCAGCACCCCGAGGGGGAGTTCGGCGGGCGCGGCGACCGTACGGGCCGTCAGATCCGCCGCCAGCAGCACGAGCGCGCCGAGCAGCGCGCTGCCCGGGATCAGGAAGCGGTGACCGGGCCCTGCCAGCATGCGCAGCAGATGCGGGACCACCAGACCCACGAACCCGATGATCCCGGAGACGCTCACCGCCGCCGCGGTCAGCAGCGCGATGACGAGGACCAGCACGATCCGCAGCCGCTCCACCTCCACGCCCAGATGCCGGGCGGGCCGCTCACCGAGGGACAGGAGGTCCAGGCGGCGGGAGTACAGGGGCGCGACCGCCAGGCCGAGGACCGCGCACGGCAGGACCGCCAGCACCTTCGGCCAGGTCGCCTGGGAGAGCGAGCCCAGCTGCCAGAACGCGATCTGGTTGACCGCCGCCGTGTCCGCGAAGAACAGGAACAGGCCGATCAGCGCCCCCGCGAAGGCGTTCACCGCGATACCGGTGAGGATCAGCGTCACCACCTCCGTACGGCCGCCCGAACGCGACACCGCGTAGACGAGCAGGACCGTCGCCAGACCGGAGACGAAGGCGAAGACGGACACCGTCCAGGTGCCGAGGACGTTCACCCCGAGGGCGATCGCCCCGACCGCGCCGACCGCCGCGCCCGAGGAGACCCCGATGACACCCGGCTCGGCGAGCGGGTTGCCGAACACGCCCTGCATCAGCGCGCCCGCGCAGCCCAGCGAGGCGCCGACCAGCAGGGCCAGCACGATCCGCGGGAACCGCACGTTCCACAGCACCGACTCGGCCACCCGGTCCAGCTCCCCGCCGCCCAGCCCCAGCCGGTGCTGCACGGAGGCGAGGACGTCACCGACCGGGACGGGATAGGCGCCGGTGCCGGCGGCGACCGGGACCAGGACGAGAAGGGCCGAGACCAGCCCGGCGGTCAGCAGCCAGGCCGTCGTACGGCGTCTTCGGGGCGGGACCTCGGGCGGGGCGCTCGTGGTGGGCCTCTCCAGGACGGTCATCCAGCCTTACCTGCGCTCTCTGTCGGTCGTCGTGGCGGTGAAGGTTCAAGGCAGAATTGCCCTCGTGACTGACTACGACGTACTCCGTGTCTTCTGCGGGCCGCGCGGTGGATACGGCAATGAACTCGGGGTCGTTCGCGAGGGTTCGGTGCTGCCCGGGGAGAGCGAGCGGCAGGAGTTCGCCGCGAAACTCGGCTTCAGCGAGACCGTGTTCGTCGACGATCCCGAGCGCGGCGTGATCGACATCTACACGCCGACCCTGCGGCTGCCCTTCGCCGGGCACCCCTGCGTCGGGACGGCGTGGCTGCTCGACGTGCCCGAACTGGTCGTCCCCGCCGGGGTGGTCGGGGCCCGGCAGGACGGCGAGTTCTGCTGGATCGAGGCGCGGGCGGAGTGGGTGCCGCCGCGCACCCTGCGGCAGTACGGCAGCGCCGCCGAGGTCGACGATCTGGCCGTACCGCCGCCGGGGGAGTGGGTCTACGCCTGGGCCTGGGAGGACGAGCCCGCCGGCCGGATCCGCGCCCGGGCCTTCCCCGGCCGCGGCGACGGCATCGACGAGGACGAGGCGACCGGGGCGGCCGCCCTGCTGCTCACCGACCGGCTGGGCCGGGCCCTCAACATCACCCAGGGCGCCGGCTCCCAGCTCCTGACCGCACCCCAGCCGGGCGGCTGGACCGAGGTCGGCGGCCGGGTCCACCTCGAACGCTGAACCGACGGAGCTCTCCCGGCCCTACGCCGTCAGCGGGAACTCCGCGCCCAGCTCCTCGAACACCGCGTTGTTCAGCGCGTACGCCCGCTTGCACTCGGCCACGACCCGCTGCCGCTCCAGCTCGTCACCGGGCACCGCGTCCAGCAGTGCGCTGTAACTCCGCTTGAAGGCGGCCGGGTTGGAGATCTGCTCGAAGACGTAGAAGCGGACCCCGTCGCCCTTCTTCGGGAAACCCCACGCCTTCTCGGCCGTGTCGCGGATGATCTGCCCGCCGGAGAGGTCGCCGAGGTAGCGGGTGTAGTGGTGGGCGACATAGCCGGCCGGCCAGTCGCGGGCGCACTCGGTGATCCGCTCCGCGTACTCCAGCGTGGCCGGCAGCGCGCTGATGCCCGACCGCCAGCCGGGGCCGCGCAGATACTCCAGGTCCTGCTCCAGCGAGGCCATACGGAACAGCTCCGGGCGGACGAACGGTCCGGCCACCGGATCCGCCGTGAGCCGCGCGGCCGCCGACTCCAGTGCCCCGTACACGAACCACAGCTGCTCCGTGTAGCGCGCGAACGCGTCGACGCCGAGTTTGCGCCCCAGCAGGTCGCTCATGAAGGTCGAGCCCCTGACCTCCTCGTGCTGCTCTCGGGAAGCCGTCCGAATGAGGGTCGAGAAGGAATCCATGGGCGATACTTTCTATGGTTAGGCTAACCTAAGTCAATAGCCTTTCCGACCTGTTGTCGGTAACCTTCCCGACGCGCTGTCGGTAAAAACCTGCCGAAGGCAAGCGAACGGCCCGCCCTCCGAGGGGAGCGGGCCGTTTCATGGGGTGTGTGGGGCGCTACGGCAGCGTGAGGATCTCCGCGCCCGTGTCCGTCACCACGAGCGTGTGCTCGAACTGGGCCGTCCGCTTGCGGTCCTTCGTCACGACCGTCCAGCCGTCGTCCCACATGTCGTACTCGTGCGTCCCGAGCGTCAGCATCGGCTCGATCGTGAACGTCATCCCGGGCTGGATCACGGTCGTCGCGTGCGGGCTGTCGTAGTGCGGGATGATCAGGCCCGAGTGGAACGAGCTGTTGATGCCGTGGCCGGTGAAGTCCCGGACCACCCCGTAGCCGAAACGCTTCGCGTACGACTCGATGACCCGGCCGATGATGTTGATCTGCCGGCCCGGGCGGACCGCCTTGATCGCGCGAGTCAGGGACTCCCGCGTCCGCTCCACCAGCAGCCGCGACTCCTCGTCGACCTCGCCCACCAGGTACGTCGCGTTGTTGTCGCCGTGCACGCCGCCGATGTACGCCGTCACGTCGAGGTTGATGATGTCGCCGTCACGCAGGACGGTGGAGTCCGGGATGCCGTGGCAGATGACCTCGTTGACCGAGCTGCACAGCGACTTCGGGAAACCGCGGTAGCCCAGCGTCGAGGGATAGGCGCCGTGGTCGCACATGTATGCGTGCGCCACCTTGTCCAGCTCGTCCGTGGTCACCCCGGGGGCGATCAGCTTCGCGGCCTCCGCCATTGCCCGGGCGGCGATCCGGCCGGCGACGCGCATCGCCTCGATCGTCTCGGGGGTCTGCACCTCCGGACCGGTGTACGGCGTCGGCGCGGGCTTGCCGACGTACTCGGGGCGACGGATGTTTCCGGGCACGGGACGGGTGGGGGACAGCTCCCCCGGGACGAGCAGCGACTGGCCAGACATGCCAGCGAGTCTAACCAGCGCCCATGGGGGAACATGTCGATGGCGAGAGGAGCTGGTCATGGCCCTGTTCAAGAAGCGCACGGTCGGCAAGCCGGGCGAGTGGTACTACTGCCTGGAGCACAAGAAGGTCGAAGAGGGGCCGGAGTGCCCCAACAAGGACCGTTTCGGGCCGTACGCCTCCCGCCCGGAGGCCGAACACGCGATGGCGACCGCCCGCGAGCGCAACCTCCAGTGGGAGAACGACCCCAAGTGGCACGACGCCCCGACGGGCGGCCGGGAAGAGGACTGATCACGCCTCGGCGGCCACAGCGGCGGCTGCGCGTTTCTCGCGCAGCCGCACCGCGTGCTCGTTGCTTCGCACGTCGTACGTCATGAGCCTCGGCAGGCACACCGCCAGCAGCGCCACCGCGCCCACGCACAGCAGCCCGCCGGACCAGACCGACGTCCGCACTCCCAGCCAGGCCGCGAAACCGCCGCTGCGCATCTGACCGACCGTCGGTCCGACCGAGTACGACAGCAGCTCGATCCCGGCCAGACGGCCGCGCAGCTCGTCCGGGATCGTCTGGTTCCACATGGCCGCGCGGAAGACGCCGCTGACCATGTCGGCGCCGCCGGCGAGGGTCAGGAACAGCAGCACCAGCCACACATTGCCGACGACCCCGGCGCCCGCGATGGCCAGGCCCCACAGTGCGGCCGCCAGCACCACCATCCGGCCGTGCCGGTGCACCCGCGAGGTCCATCCGCTGGTCAGGCTCACCAGCAGGGCCCCCGCCGGGACCGCCGCGTACATCAGCCCCAGTGACCACTGCGCGTCCAGCTCGTCCGCCAGGAACGGCAGCAGGGCGAGCGGCATCGCCAGGAACATCGCGGCCAGGTCGACGGCGTAGGTCCCCAGGAGTTCCTTGCGGCTCCACGCGTAGCGGGCGCCCTCGGCGATGGCCCGCAGCGAGGGCTTCACCGCCTCGTGGGAGGCCGGCGAGGCCGCGATGCGCGTGATCAGCACCACGGACACGACGAACGTGGCCAGGTCGGCGCCGTACGCCCAGCCGACACCGGCGTAGGCGACCACCACCCCCGCCAGCGCCGGGCCCGCGACGCCGCCGACCGTCCAGCGCAGCGAGTTCAGGGAGGCCGCCGCCGGCAGATGTTCGTAGGCCACGATCCGCGGCCACAGCGAGTCGAGTGCGGGCCGTTGCACGGACACCAGGGCGGAGGACAGGGCGGCGACGACGTACAGCGGCCAGACAGCGGGCCGCGGAAGCAGCGCGTTGGCCAGCAGCACCACGCTGAGCAGCCCCTGCCCCGCCTCCGTCCACAGGATCAGCTTCCGTTTGTCCCAGGCGTCGGCGAGAGCCCCGCCGTACAGCCCGAACACGACCAGCGGCACCAGTTCCACGGCCCCGATGGCCCCGACCGCCGCCGCCGACTCCGTCAGCTCCTTCAGCTGCACGGGCAGTGCGACGAACGTCAGGAACGTCCCGAAGTTGGTGATCAGCCCCGAGACCCACAGCCGCCGGAAGTCGGCGGAGGCCCGCCAGGGGGACAGGTCGGGGAGCATGGCGCGGAGGCCGGAAGAACGTTCGGGGAGGTCGTCGGTCACGAAGGGTCATGGTCGGGGGAGGGGCGCGGGCGGGCAACTGCTTTTCGGGGCTCGGTTGCTCATCGCGCGGGAGACGCGCGGGAGACGCACGCGGGAGTCGTCACCAGCGGGCCGGCGGGGGCGCCGTCAGGTTGTCCGCCAGTCGGGACAGCCTGTCCCTGAGGCGCCGGGGGCCTCGCGCGGGGGCCGGTAGCGCGTTCTCCCCGGCTGCCGCGCTGACCAGGTGCTGGACCGTGTCCAGGTCCAGTTCCGCGCCGGTGGGGACGGACAGGGACTCGTGGGCCATCGCCGGAAGTTCGCCCGCGTCGGGGCCGAGGGCGAGGACCGTCGCCCCGGCGCGACGGGCGTCGGACACGCGTTCAAGGAGTGGTGCGGCGGGTCCGGGTCCCTCGGGGGACACCACGAGCAGCGTCTCGCCCCGCCGGGCCGCCTCCAGCCGTCCCAGGCCGACCGCGAGGTGCGCCGGGTCGCAGGCGCGGGCGTCGTGCCGTACCAGCGTCGGGGCCAGCTCCGGTGTGCCCGACCAGGCGGCCTCGTCCACGAGGTGCGCGGCCAGGTGCCACGGCTCGTACTCCGGGGTGCCGACGAGCAGCAGCCCGCCCCCGTGCGACACCACCGACCCCCGCAGCGCCCCGGCGAACCTCCGCGTGGCGCCCAGCCACTCGGTCCCGGCGAGCACTTCCCGCAGCAGCGCGACCCGTACGGCATCCATGGAGCCGCATCCTGCCCGAGCCGGTCGCGGGTGCGGAGGAAGTCTCCACGGATTCGCCCGGCCCGGGCAGTTGGGTCGCTCACCCGTGCCATGAGGGAACGGCTGGGGGAGACATCGGCGGCACGGGCACGGACGTAGAGTCGGGGCCATGACCTCTACCGACAGTGCTGCCACCGACAACGCCCAGAAGGCCCCCGCCAAGGACCCCTGGGACCTGCCCGACGTCTCCGGACTCGTCGTCGGTGTGCTCGGCGGGACCGGGCCCCAGGGCAAGGGCCTCGCCTACCGGCTGGCCCGGGCCGGCCAGAAGGTGATCATCGGCTCGCGGGCCGCCGAGCGCGCCCAGGCGGCGGCCGGGGAACTCGGACACGGCATCGAGGGCGCCGACAACGCCGAGACCGCGCGCCGCAGCGACATCGTGATCGTCGCCGTGCCGTGGGACGGCCACGGCAAGACCCTCGAATCCCTGCGCGAGGAACTGTCCGGCAAGCTCGTCGTCGACTGCGTCAACCCGCTCGGCTTCGACAAGAAGGGCGCCTACGCCCTCAAGCCCGAGGAGGGCAGCGCCGCCGAGCAGGCCGCCGCCCTGCTGCCGGACTCCCGCGTCACGGCCGCCTTCCACCACCTGTCGGCCGTGCTCCTCGAGGACCCGGAGATCGAGCAGATCGACACCGACGTGATGGTGCTCGGCGAGGTCCGGGCCGACGTCGAGATCGTCCAGGCGCTCGCCGGCCGTATCCCCGGGATGCGCGGCATCTTCGCGGGGCGGCTGCGCAACGCCCACCAGGTGGAGTCGCTGGTGGCGAACCTGATCTCCGTGAACCGCCGCTACAAGGCACACGCCGGGCTGCGCGTCACCGACGTGTGAGCCGGTGAGGCCGATGGGGGACACTGGACGGCACCAGCAGTGACCGTATGACCCGCAGTGTCCCCCGACAGGAGCCGACCGCCATGCCCCGCCTCGCCCTCTACGCCTCCATCTTCTGCGTCCTGTCCGTGGCCGCGGCCGTGGTCTCCTTCGTGCAGGGCAGCTGGCTGGGGATCGTCTGGGTGCTGCTCGCCGGACTGTCGTCGAACATGACCTGGTACTACGTGAAGCGCGCCAAGGCCCAGAAGTCGCCCACGGGCTGACCCCTCAGGGCGCGGCCGAGCAGAACTCGTTCGAGCCCTGCCAGAAGCGGTACAGCTCCTGACCGCAGTACGTCTCGAAGTCGCTGATCTTCAGAGACTTCAGGATCGTGTCGATCACGTCGAAGAACACGCCGTTCACCGCGGGCAGCCACAGCAGCGCGAACACGAACAGCAGGCCGAACGGCGCGAACGGCTCCACCTGGCGCCGGATCTTGTACGACAGCCACGGCTCGATCACGCCGTAGCCGTCCAGGCCCGGCACCGGCAGGAAGTTCAGCAGCGCGGCCGTCACCTGGAGCAGGGCGAGGAAGGCCAGGGCGAACCGGAAGTCGGTCGGCACGCCGTCCAGGGCGTCCAGCCAGAACGGGGCCGTGCAGACGATCGCGAACAGCACGTTCGTCAGCGGACCCGCGGCCGAGATGAGGCTGTGCTTCCAGCGCCCCTGGATCCGCCCCCGCTCGATGAACACCGCGCCACCGGGCAGGCCGATCCCGCCCATGATCACGAAGATCACCGGCAGCACGATGCTGAGCAGCGCGTGCGTGTACTTCAAGGGGTTCAGCGTCAGATAGCCCTTGGCGCCGATCGAGATGTCGCCGCTGTGCAGGGCGGTGCGCGCGTGCGCGTACTCGTGCAGACACAGGGAGACGATCCAGGCCGCCGTCACGAAGAGGAACACGGCGACACCGGGCTGCTCCGCGAAACCGGTCCAGGTCGCCCACCCGGTGACCGCCGTCACGGCCAGAATCCCGACGAAGACGGGACTGATCCGCCGCTCGCTGTGGCGGCTGGTGGCGGTGGTCATGGGGCTCCCTGCACTCTTCGCACTCTTCGGACACGCGATGGGACTGCCCGACCGTACCGGGCGCACGGGGAAAACGTCTCGCGCGGGGCGGTCGGTTCCGGAGAGGGTGGGGGCATGGGGCTCTGGCACGTGTTCTACGCGGACTGGCAGATGGAGTGCTGCGGCACACCGTTCTCGGTGGGGGACGAGGTGAGCTGGCCCCTGCTGCTCCTGGACCCGGCCGACGTGTACGGCGGCGGCTGGCACGACCAGCTCACCAAGGTCGCCGGACCGGTGGAGCACGTGGGCGGCGTCCGGGTGGTGCGGGAGGAGTCGGGCCTGACGGTGGCCCTGGGCGGGCAGCCCCGGAGGGCTACCCGCTCGGTCGGGCTGCTCTCCGTCGAGCGGCACGGCGCGTCCTGGCCCCAGGTCACCGGGCGGGTACGGGCCGTGCGGGTGCTGTCCCAGGGCTACGCCGAGACCCCGCCCGGCTCGCGCTCCTGGCAGCCGGTCCCGGGGGAGCGGAGTCTGAGGGCGGTCGAGCGGTGCCCGAAGTGGTTCGCCGACGGTGACGCGGAGCAGGGGCGACGGTGGAGGGAGTCGGGGGTGATGGTGGCGCTGGAGTCCCCGAGTGTGGGCGTGGCCCCACCGGGGACAGAGGGCGCTGGGCGGCGTCGGGGCTGAGGCCGGGTGGCTCCGCAGCCAAGGGCGTCCGCCGCGCCGTAGAAACCTCGTGACCCGTTCTCGTACCACCGGAGACAATGGACCCCGTGCGCTACCGCATCCTCGGCACCACGCAAGCGCTCCGCACCGACGGCACGGTCGTTTCGGTGGGCGGGGCGCGTTTGCGTGCGCTGCTGACCGTGCTCGCCCTGCGGGCCGGCCGTACCGTGCCCGTGGGGCTGCTCGTCGACGAGGTGTGGGACGGCGCCCCGCCCGCCGACGGTCCGGCGGCGCTCCAGGCGCTGATCGGGCGGTTGCGGCGGGCGCTCGGGGCGGACGCGGTCGCCTCCGCCGAGGGCGGGTACCGGCTCACGGCCGCGCCCGACGATGTCGACCTGCACCGGTTCGAGCGGCTGGCCGGCGAGGGACTGCGGGCCCTGGCCGACGACGACCCCGCCAAGGCCGCCGTGATCCTCGACGACGCCCTCGCGCTGTGGCGCGGCCCGGCCCTGGCCGACCTCCCCGACCGCACCGCCGAGGCGGCCCGCCTGGACACCCGCCGCCTGGACGTCCTGCGCGCCCGCCACACCGCCGCCCTCGCCCTCGGCCAGGCCGAACAGTCCCTGCCGGAGCTGACCGCCCTGTGCGACGGCCACCCCCTGGACGAACCCCTCCAGACCCTGCGTCTGCGCGCCCTGCGCGACGCCGGCCGCACGGCGGAGGCGCTGGACGCCTACGAGGAGGTCCGGCGCTCGCTCGCCGATCGGCTGGGCGCCGACCCGGGGCCGGAACTGCGCTCCCTGCACGCGGAGTTGCTGAGCCTCGGGGGCGGCCCCGCGCCCGTCGTCGAGCCCCGGCCCGTCGGTAATCTGCGGGCGCGGCTCACCTCCTTCATCGGCCGTGAGAGCGACATCGAGACCATCCGGGGCGATCTCACCACCGCCCGGCTGGTCACCCTTCTCGGACCCGGCGGGGCCGGCAAGACCCGGCTGTCGCAGGAGGCCGCCGAGACCGTACGGCCCGCCATGTCCGGCGGCGTGTGGCTGGCCGAACTCGCCCCCGTCGACGATCCGGCCGCCGTCCCGGAAGCCGTACTCACCGCCGTAGGCGCCCGGGAGACCGTGCTGTACGGCGGCGGCGCCGAGGGCATGCGGGCCGCTGTCGCCGACCGGCTCGACGACCCCGTCGAGCGGCTCGCCGAGCACTGCTCCCGCCCCGGCATGCTGCTGATCCTCGACAACTGCGAGCACGTCGCCGACGCAGCCGCCCGGCTCGCCGAGGAACTGCTGGAGCGCTGCCCGGGCCTGACCGTCCTCGCCACCAGCCGTGAACCCCTGGGCGTACCGGGGGAGTTGCTGCGGCCCGTGGAGCCGCTGCCCGAGCCGGTCGCGCTGCGGCTGCTCGCCGAGCGGGGCGGGGCGGCCCGGCCCGGCTTCCGCGTCCAGGACGACCCCGGGGCGTGCGCGGAGATCTGCCGCCGCCTCGACGGTCTGCCCCTGGCCATCGAACTCGCCGCCGCCCGGCTGCGGATGCTCACCCCCCGCCAGATCGCCGAGCGGCTCGACGACCGCTTCCGCCTCCTCACCTCCGGCAGCCGCACCGTCCTGCCCCGCCAGCAGACCCTCAGAGCCGTCGTCGACTGGTCCTGGGACCTGCTCGACGAGGACGAACGGGACGTCCTGCGGCGGCTGTCGGTGTTCGCGGGCGGCTGCGACCTCCCCGCCGCCGAGGCGGTGTGCGGGCCGGTCGCCCTGGAGGTGCTCGGCTCGCTCGTCGACCGCTCCCTGGTCGTGGCCGCGCCGCCCGGTGAGTCCTCGGACGGCGAGATGCGCTACCGGCTGCTGGAGACCGTCGCCGAGTACGCCGCCGAGCGGCTGGACGAGGCCGGACAGCGCGCCGAGGCCGAACGCGCCCATCTGACGTACTTCCGCGAACTCGCCCGCCGCACCGACCCGTTGCTGCACGGCCCCGGCCAGCTCGCCGCCATCCACCGGCTGGAGCGGGAGTACGAGAATCTGCGCACCGCCCTGCGCCACGCCGTCGCCCTGCGCGACGAGCAGGAGGCGCTCTGCCTCGCGCTGTCCCTCGTCTGGTACTGGCAGATGCGCGACCTGCGCATCGAGGCCCGCACCTGGTGCCGCGAGGTCATGACCCTCGGCCCCGACCCCTTCACCGAGCCCGTCCGCCCCGCCGCCCCGGTCTGGCAGCGCTGCACCGACGCCCCGCCCCCGATGACCGGCGAGGTCCTCCAGGAGGCCCGGCGCGGGATCCACCTGGCGCATCTCGCCTGCATGGACACCGAACTGGACGCCTGGCAGACCCCGCGGGCCCAGCAGAAGCTGAACACCATCGCCGACACCTACGAGCCCGGCCTCCCGCAGACCTGCCGGCTCCCCGGCCTGCTCTGGCTCTTCGCCGTGATGCTGACCGGCGACATGGACCGGCTGCGCGTCGTCATGGAGGCGTCCATCCGCACCTGCCGGGAGACCCCCGGCTTTGAATGGGAGCTGGCCTCCGGCCTCCAGATGCGGGCCAACTTCCTCGCCAACCGCACCGACTGGGCGGGCGACGCCGCCCGGGACGCCGACGAGTCGCTGGAGATCTACCGGCGCCTCGGCGACGCCTGGGGCACCGCCGAGGCCCTCTCCGCCCGCGCCGAGACCCATGAACGCAGAGGCGCCTACGCCCTGGCCGCCGCCGACTACGAGGCCGCCATCGCCCACGCGGACCACCTCGGCGCCCACGGCCAGACGGCCGTGCTCACCGCCCGGCTCGGCAACGCGCTGCTGGAGGCCGGCGAGGAGGAGCGCGGCGAGCGGCTGCTGCGCGAGGTGATCGCCGAGCGCGGGGACTCGATCAGCGAGGCCATGCCCGCCGCCCGCCTCTACCTGGCCGTCCGGCTGGGCCTGACGGACCGGGTGCCCGAGGCACGCGAGCAACTGCGACGGCTGCGGCAGGACTTCCGTATCGCCCACTTCATCGTCTTCGATGCGTTCATCCTCGGCGCCGAGGCCTGGCTGGACGCCGTGGAGGGGCGGCACGCGGAGTGCCTTGACCTCATCCGCAAGGCGCTGGAGCGTGCCGCCGACCCGCGCTCGCAGCTCATCGCCCCCCATATGCGCGCGGTGTACCTGACCATCGGGGCCGGAGCCCTGGCCGGCCTCGACGGCGGGCACCGCGCCCACGACGCGGCCCGCTGCCTGGGCGCCGCCGACGGCCTTCTGCCGCCCGGCCATGTCGCCGCGCGGCAGGAGCGCGAGACCCGCGAGCGGGCGGAGCTGCGGGCCCGGGCGGTGCTCGGCGACCCGGCGTACGAGAGCGCGTACGCGGAAGGCGGCGGCCTCTCCGCCGAGGAGGCCACCGCCCTGGTCTGACGCGAACGACGCGAAGACGGCCTCTCCGCTCAGCTCTTGGTGCGGAACTTGTGGATCGCGATCGGAGCCATCACCGCCGTGATCGCCACCGACCAGCCGAGCGTCACCCACAGATCGTGCGCGACCGGCCCGCCGACCATCAGCCCGCGCGCGGCGTCCGCCAGCGTGGACAGCGGGTTGTAGTCGGTGAAGGCCTGCAGCCAGCCCGGCATCGAGGTCGTCGGCGCGAAGAT
The DNA here is from genome assembly GCF_018604545.1 of Streptomyces koelreuteriae. Lineage (GTDB taxonomy): Bacteria > Actinomycetota > Actinomycetes > Streptomycetales > Streptomycetaceae > Streptomyces > Streptomyces koelreuteriae. The sequence goes on from NZ_CP075896.1 coordinate 6,106,839, forward strand.
CGACGAGCCGAACTGGAGCGGGAACAGCACCAGGAAGCCCATCGCCTGCACGGACTGCGCGTTCTTCATGATCACGCCCAGGGTGAGGAACACCCACATGATCGACGAGGCGAACGCGGTGGACAGCGCCACGGTCGCGAGCAGACCGGGCCAGTTGGTGATCTCGAACCCGACCGCGACGGCGACGATCATCAGCACGGCGGTCGCGAACAGCATCCGCAGCAGCTCCACCGAGATCTTCGCGAAGAGCACCGAGCCGCGCCCGATGGGCAGGGACCGGAAGCGGTCCATGACACCGGAGTTGAAGTCCTGGCTGAAGCCGGTGCCGACGCCCTGGGACAGCGTCATGCTCATCATCGCGATCATGCCCGGGATCACGTACTGCACATACTGGTCCTGCCCGCCGCCCAGCGCCTGCCCGATCGAGCCGCCGAACACGAACACGAACAGCAGGGTGAAGATGACCGGCATCAGCAGCGCGTCGGCCATCGACTCCGGGTCCTTGCGGATCCACAGCAGATTGCGGCGGACCAGGGCCCCGGTGTGGCGCAGATGGGCACGCGGCGAGATACGGGCGTCCGCCTCGCCCTCGTGGATGGCTGCGGTGGCGGCGCTCATACGGCGACCTCCTGACGGTCGTCGGCGGGCACGGTGTCCTGCGGGGCACTGGCGCGGTGGCCGGTGAGGGACAGGAACACCTCGTCCAGGCTGGGCAGTTCGGTGGTGATGGAGGAGAGCGTGATGCCACGCGAGGTGACCGCGCCGACCACGGCTGTCAGCTGCTCGTCGCTGAGGATCGGCACGAGGACGTCGCCCCGGTCGCTGTCCACGGTCGTGGTCGCGAGGCCGGTGATGCCCAAGTCGTCCAGAGCGGCGGCGAGGGGCCGCAGCTGCACCGGATCGGCCGGGCGTATCCGCAGCGCACGGCCGCCGACCTTCGCCTTCAGCTCCTCGATGGCGCCGCCCGCGATGACCTGCCCGCGGTCCACGACCGTCAGCTCGGTGGCGAGCTGCTCGGCCTCCTCCATGTACTGAGTGGTGAGCAGCACGGTGACGCCGTCGCCGACCATGCGCTTGACCTCGTCCCACACCTCGTTGCGGGTGCGCGGGTCGAGCCCGGTGGTCGGCTCGTCCAGGAAGAGCACGGCCGGTCGGCCGATCATCGAGGCGGCCAGGTCCAGCCGTCGCCGCATGCCTCCGGAGTACGTCGCCGCGGGCCGCTTGGCGGCCTCGGTGAGCGTGAAGCGCTCCAGCAGTTCGTCGGCCCGGGCCCGGGCGCTCTTGCGGGGCAGATCGAGCAGCCGCCCGATCATGTACAGGTTCTCCCAGCCCGAGAGCTTCTCGTCCACGGAGGCGTACTGCCCCGTGAGGCCGATCACCCGGCGCAGCTGCCGGGGCTGCCGTACGACGTCGTAGCCGACGACGGTGGCCCGGCCCGAGTCGGGGGCGAGCAGCGTGGACAGGATCCGCACCAGGGTCGTCTTGCCGGCCCCGTTCGGCCCGAGCACCCCCATCACGGTGCCCTCCCGCACGTCCAGGTCGACCCCGTCCAGTGCCTTGGTCTCGCCGTAGTGCTTCACCAGCCCCCGCACGGTGACCGCGGCGCCGCCGGCGTGTGTGTCGATTCGCGTCATGGGACAGACGGTCTCAGGGCCCACCGACAAACCACCGACAAGCCGCCTACAGCCCGCCGACACCACAGAGAAAAGAGGGAAGGCCCGCCGACTGGGGGAAGGTCGGCGGGCCGTCCGTGGTACCGCTGTGGCTCTAGTGGACGGAGTGCTCCTCCTGCGGGAACGTTCCGCCGACGACGTCCTCGGCGAACGCCTTCGCCGCGCCGCTCATGACCTCACGCAGGTCGGCGTACTGCTTGACGAATTTGGGGACGCGCCCGCCGGTCAGACCCAGCATGTCGGTCCACACCAGCACCTGCGCGTCGCACTCGGGGCCGGCCCCGATGCCCACCGTCGGAATCTGCAGCGTCCGCGTCACCTCGGCCGCCAGCTCCGCCGGGACCAGCTCCAGCACCACCGCGAACGCGCCCGCGTCCTGCACGGCCTTCGCGTCCCGCAGCAACTGCTGGGCCGCCTCCTCGCCCCGCCCCTGCACGCGGTAGCCCATCGCGTTGACGGACTGCGGGGTCAGGCCGATGTGCGCCATGACCGGGATGCCGGAGTCGACGAGCAGCCGGATCTGCTCGTGCGACCGCTCGCCCCCTTCCAGCTTCACGGCCTGCACTCCCGCCTCCTTCACCATCCGGGTCGCCGAGCGCAGCGCCTGCACCGGACCCTCCTGGTAGGAGCCGAAGGGCAGGTCGCCGACGATCAGGGCGCGCGAGGTGCCCCGTACGACCGCCGCGGACAGCATGGTCATCTCGTCGAGGGTGACGGGCACGGTCGATTCGTACCCGAGGTGGCAGTTGCCCGCCGAGTCGCCGACGAGCATGACCGGGATCCCGGCCTCGTCGAACACGGACGCGGTCATCGCGTCGTAGGCGGTGAGCATGGGCCACTTCTCGCCCCGCTCCTTGGCGGCGGCGATGTCGCGCACGGTGATACGGCGGGTTCCCTTGCCCCCGTACAGCGTCTTGGCGCTCTGGGCAGCCGAAAGCTGCGTCATTGCACGGCTCCTCACACGTCATCTCGAGGCGCCCTGACGGCGTCCCCGGACCACGTCCATGGTGGCACCTCGTGCCAAGCAGGGCTAGGGGAGGCCCTGTGAGTTCCGCCCGGCGCGCCGATGGGGCCGTGCGAGTAAGAGCTCGGTAAGGGTATTCCAATACGAGACGGTCTCGTATCGAAATGGTTCTACGCTCGACGGTATGACTACTCCTGCCGACCGCGCCGCCCCCACCGGCCCCCCGATACCGGAAGCGGTGCACCGGCGCCGCTGGGCGATCCTCGGTGCGCTGATGCTGAGCCTGCTGATCGTCGTCCTCGACAACTCGATCCTGAACGTCGCCATCAAGACGATCTCCACCCCGGCCCCGACCGGCCTGGGCGCCACGCAGAGCGAGCTGGAGTGGGCGATCAACGCCTACACCCTGGTCTTCGCGGGCCTGCTGTTCACCGCCGGGCTGCTCGGCGACCGGCTCGGCCGCAAGAAGGTGCTGCTCGGCGGCCTCGCCGTGTTCGGTATCGGGTCCGCGCTCGCCGCGTTCTCCGGCTCGCCGGGGGAGCTGATCGCCTTCCGGGCCGTGATGGGTCTCGGCGCCGCGTTCGTCATGCCCGCCACCCTCGCCGTCCTGATGAACGTCTTCGAGCGCGAGGAGCAGCCGAAGGCCATCGGCATCTGGGCCGGCGGCGTCGGCCTCGCCATCGCCATCGGCCCCATCACCGGCGGTGTGCTCCTCGACCACTTCTGGTGGGGCTCGGTCTTCCTCGTCAACGTGCCGATCGTGCTGCTTGCCCTCGCGCTGATGCTGTGGCTGGTGCCCGACTCCCGCGACCCGAAGCCGGGCCGTGTCGACCCCGTCGGCGTCGTGCTCTCCGTCGTCGGCCTGGTCCTGCTCGTCTACGGCATCATCAAGGGCGGCCAGCTCGCCGACTTCACCGACGCCACCGTGCTGTCGACGATCGGCGCCGGTCTCGCCGTCCTCGTCGCCTTCGTGGTGTTCGAGAAGCGCAGCGATCACCCGTCCATCGACGTCACGTACTTCAAGAACAAGGTGTTCTCGTCCGCCATCGCCGCCATCGCGCTGGTGTTCTTCGCGCTGATGGGCGTGACCTTCTTCTCGGTCTTCTACACCCAGAGCGTGCGCGGCTACTCGCCGCTGCAGACCGGTCTGCTGATGCTGCCGCTGGCCGCCGCCCAGCTGATCTTCGCGCCACGGGCCCGGCTGCTCGTCGACCGCTTCGGCAACAAGGCCACCACGACCGCCGGAATGCTGCTCATCGCCGCGATGCTGGCCGCCTTCGCGACCCTGGACGCGGACACACCCATCTGGATCCTGGAGGTCATTTTCTTCCTCATGGGCACCGGCATGGCGCACATCATGACCCCGGTCAGCGTCGTCATCATGCAGGCCCTGCCCCGCGAGAAGGCCGGCTCCGCCTCCGCGCTGAGCAACACCTTCCGGCAGGTCGGCGGCGCCCTCGGCATCGCCGTCCTCGGCTCGGTGCTGTCCACGGCGTACCGCAACGGCATCGAGGACAGGCTCGGCGCGCTGCCGCCCGCCCTGCGCCACACCGCCGGCGAGTCCATCGAGGCCACCCTCGGCATCGCGGCCAAGCTCGGCCCCGAGGGCAAGTCCCTCGTCACCCCCGCCTACGACGCGTTCCTGCACGCGATGCACATCACCGCCCTGTGGGGCGCGGGCATCGCCCTCATCGGCGCGGTCGTCGTGGCCCTGTTCCTGCCCGGGAAGCCCCCGGCACCCCAGCAGGGGGAGGGAGACAAGGAGTTGTCCGACGCGCGGTCGTGACCCTGCGCGACAATGCAACCCACCAGCCAGCAATCTCACTTGGCGGCAAAGGACGGAGCGACGTGAGCCTCGCCGAACGGCACCCCCCGAACGACGGCCCCCCGAGGGGCCGCCCCAGAAGCGAGGCCGTCGAACGCGCCATCATCGAGGGCGTGATGAGGCTCCTGGAGGAGGGCGTGCCCCTCGCGGAGCTGTCCATCGAGCGCGTCGCCCGCACCGCCGGCGTCGGCAAGGCCACCATCTACCGCCGCTGGAGCGGCAAGGAGGAACTCTTCGTCGACGTCCTGCGCGCCGCCGAACCCCCCGACCCGCCGCTCCCCGGCACCTCCATGCGCGACGACCTCGTGCTCCTGCTCGAACAGGTGCGGCGGCGCGGCCTGGCCAGCCGCTCGTCGGCGATCCTGCACAACGCGCACGCCCAGATGAAGAGCAGCCCGAAGATCTGGGCCGCGTACCACTCCACCGTCGTCGCACCACGCCGCCGGCTCGGCCTGGAGGTCCTGCGCCGCGGCCAGGAGAACGGCGAACTGCGCACGGACGTCGACCTCGACCTGCTCAACGACCTGTTCGTCGGCCCCATGCTCCTGCGCTCCGTCCTGCACCCGGAGGCCGACCTGCCGGAGGGCCTCGCCGAACAGGTCGTCGACACGCTGCTCGAAGGACTGCGCCCCGGCGGGCGTCCCGACGGCTCACCGTCCGTCAGTTCGGGCTCGCGGCCGTCCTAGTGTGCGCGTTTCGTCACAGAGGGCGCTTTCACAGCCGGTAACCGGAACTCGCCGCGCCGACTCGTTCGTCCTCGCCCCCGTACGGCCGTCCGCGGACGGCGGGAACGGAACGGATCATCCCCTAGGGTCGTAAGGACACGGGGGCGATGGTGTGCACGGCAGGCAGTGAGGCGACGGTATGGCGCAGCAGGCGTACATGACGGAGACGGACAACGGCGGCTCGGGGCCCGAGCGCCGGGGAAACCGGCTTCGCCGCCTGTTCGACCGTATGGCGGGCGGCCGACGGGGCGACCCGAGGATGTGGCGGCGCGGTCTCTTCGTGGCCGGCTGCGCGGTGCTGCTGGCCGTGGTCATGCTGGTGCACTCGCACATCCCCAACGCCATCGGCAATCTGGGCAGCCTCATCGAGACGTTCCTGCCCTGGCTGGGGCTCCTGATCCCGGTGCTGCTCCTGCTCGCCCTGGTCCGCAAGTCCGCGACCGCGCTGATCGCGCTGATCCTGCCGTCGCTGGTCTGGCTGAACCTCTTCGGCGGCCAGCTCAGCGACAAGACCGCCACGGGGGGCGACCTCACCGTGGCCACGCACAACGTCAACGCCGAGAACCCGGACCCGTCCGGCACCGCCCGTGACGTGGCCGCCTCCGGCGCGGACGTCGTGGCCCTGGAGGAACTGACGGCATCCGCCGTCCCGACGTACGAGAAGGCGCTGGCGTCGACCTACCGCTACCACTCCGTGGAGGGCACGGTCGGGGTCTGGAGCAAGTACCCCCTGACCGGCGTCAAGGCCGTCGACCTCGACATGGGCTGGACCCGGGCGATGCGCGCCACCGTGACCGCCCCGTCCGGGCAGGTCGCCGTCTACGTCGCCCACCTGCCGTCGGTACGGGTGAAGATGGAGGCCGGCTTCACGGCCCGGCAGCGTGACCGGAGCGCGGAGTTCCTGGGCGAGGCCATCGCCCACGAGCCCCTGAAGAACGTCGTCCTGCTCGGCGACCTCAACGGCACCATGAACGACCGCGCGCTCAACGCCGTCACCTCCCAGATGCGCTCCACGCAGGGCGCGGCCGGCAACGGCTTCGGGTTCAGCTGGCCGGCGTCGTTCCCGATGGCCCGTATCGACCAGATCATGGTCAGGGGCCTGAAGCCGGAGAGTTCCTGGACGCTCCCGGAGACGGGCAGCGACCATCTGCCGATCGCCGCCCGTGTGAAGGTCGCCACAGACGGCTGAGGACGGCCGTAGGCGGAATAGCAGGCCTGAGAGACTTTGTTCCGTACTTGAACATACGAACGTACGGATCCCCCAGCAAGACTCGAAAGGCTTCCTCATGCCCCTGGCCCTGCTCGCCCTCGCCGTGGGCGCCTTCGGCATCGGTACCACCGAGTTCGTGATGATGGGGCTGCTGCCCGATGTCGCGGACGACCTGCACATCTCGATACCCAGCGCCGGCCACCTGGTGTCGGCGTACGCGCTGGGCGTCGTCATCGGCGCCCCCCTGCTGGCCGCGGTCACGGCCCGGATGTCCCGCCGCACGGTCCTCATCAGCCTGATGGGACTGTTCGTCGCGGGCAACGCGCTGTCGGCCCTCGCGCCCGACAACGGCTGGCTGCTGGCGGCCCGCTTCCTGAGCGGTCTGCCGCACGGCGCCTTCTTCGGTGTGGGCGCCGTCGTCGCGACGAACATGGTCGCCCCCGAGCGCAAGGCGCGCTCGGTCTCCCTGATGTTCCTCGGCCTGACGGTCGCGAACGTCGCGGGCGTGCCCGTGGCGACCCTCATGGGCCAGAACCTCGGCTGGAGGGCGACCTTCCTCGGTGTCAGCGCCATCGGCCTGGCGGCGATCGCCGCGCTCGCGCTGCTGATCCCGCGCGATCACGAGCACACCACCGCCCAGGGCCTGCGCGGCGAACTCGCCGCCCTGCGCTCCCTGCCGGTCTGGCTGTCGCTCGGCACCACGGTCGCCGGCTTCGGCGCCCTCTTCTCGGCGTACAGCTACATCACGCCGATGCTCACGGACGCCGCCGGCTACGCCGGTGCCAGCGTGACCCTGCTGCTGGCGCTGTTCGGCGTCGGCGCGACCGCCGGCAACCTGCTCGGCGGCCGCCTCGCCGACCACTCCCTGCGGGGCACGCTCTTCGGCGGCCTCGGGTCCCTCGTCGTGGTCCTGGCGGTCTTCCCGCTGCTGATGCGCACGGAGCTGACCGCGGCCGTCGCCGTCATCCTGCTCGGCATGGCGGCCTTCGCCACCGGCTCCCCGCTCCAGCTCATGGTCATGGAGAAGGCCTCCTCGGCCCCGTCCCTGGCCTCCTCCGCCAACCAGGCCGCCTTCAACCTGGCCAACGCCGGCGGCGCCTGGATCGGCGGCCTCGCCCTGGCCGCGGGCTTCGGCGTCACCTCCCCGGCCCTCGCCGGCGCGGCCCTGGCCGTCCTCGGCCTGGCCGTGGCATCCCTGGCCTACACGGTCGACCGCCGCCGCGCACCGGCCACCGCCGGACGCGAGCGGATCGTGGCGAGCCATGTCCCGCAGGAGGCGGAGGCGGTGCGTCACTGACGGTGGCCGGTACGCCGGTGCTGCGACTCGGGCGGCGGCCCGCGGGGGCAACCCTGCGGGCCGCCGCGTCGTCGTTCGTACGACGGTCAGCCCCGACAGCGCGCCGCGACGATCGCCGAACTGGTGGGCGTGGTGAGGACTTCGGTGGCTTCGAGGTCCGGGTGGGTGAGGTAGCACAGCCGCAGCTCGTCCACGCCGCCCTCGAACCTCGGCGGCCAGTCCGCCGACGGGGTGAAGTCGTCCAGAACGAGAACCCCACCGGGAGCGAGCAACTCGACGACCCGCTCGGGGGCGTCCCGCTTGCCCCCGCCGTCGCAGAAGCAGACATCGAACGGCGCGTGCTCTTCGAGCAGCCGCCAGTCCCCGCTCAGGACGCTGACCCGGCTGTCGTCCGCGAACACACCGGCCGCACGCCGGGCCAGCTCCTCGTCACGCTCCACGGTGACAGGCCGCGCACCGGCCCCGAGCCCACTGTGCAGCCAGGCGGTTCCCACACCCGACCCCGTACCGCTCTCGGCGACGACCCCGTGCGGTTTCGAAGCGGCGACCATGGCGAGCAGCCTGCCCACCTCGGGGACACAGCTCTTCTTGAACCCGGCCTCGACGGCGAGCCGCCCCGCGACCTCGACCCGGGGTGGAAGGGCACGCTGCTCTGCCATGATCAGGCCCCCCTTCGCGGTGAGCTGGACCCTACCTGGCCCGCTGACAGCACGCCGATCAGTTGATCGAGCCCGTCGAACCGCCCGTCGAAGTCGTCGGAGCCAGTCGGCGGATCTCCGGACGGGCGACGGACGTAGGCGGTCCGCAGACCCACCTCCCGCGCTCCGCGCAGGTCCCAGGCGTGCGCGGCCACCATGAGGACGCGCTCCGGTGGGCATCCGGCGGTGTCGACGGCGAGCCGGTAGACCTCCGGTGCTGGCTTGTAGGCGTGGACGGCTTCGGCGGACAGGGCCTGATGCCAGCGCAGCCCGGCATGCGCGTTGAGTCGCAGCAGGGCGGTGCGGCTGGCATGGGAGAGCCCGATCACGGGAAGCCGCCGCGCGAGGTGCTCCAGCCCGGCGACGGAGTCGTCCCACGGGGGCAGGCGCTGCCCCGCCCTGGCCAGCCGGTCGACGACGCTCGGATCGTCGACCCCGGCCTGCTCGGCGATGCTCCGGGCGGCCTCCGCGTCGATGACCTCGGTGTTGGCGTAGGGGCGGTGCCCTTGCCGGATGCGCTGCTGCTCACGCTCGCAGTGCTGCTGCCACAGGCCGACCCACTCGTCGACGGCCGCCTCGTCGGATGTGGGGGCCGCTTCACGGATCGCTGCCCTGAGCCCGCTGGATTCGTCGACGAGCGTTCCGAGGACATCGAAGACGACGACCTCGATGTCGCGGATTCCTCTCATGCGTCCTCCCCGCCCCCCGGCTCATCGTCACCGCTTCAACAGGTGACGATATTGCCCAGCAGTCTTGTCACCGGTCAAGATGGTGACGTGGATTTCACCTTCGTGAGCGGCGACCCGGCCCTCGACCTGACCGGAACCGTGCTGAGCCGCCGGAACGAGCCCGTCGACCTCCTGACCACGCCCGCGGATCTCGAACGGTGGGTCGTCGCGTGTGACGGACTTCCCGACCGGGTGACCGCCGACGCGCGGACCTTCGAGTCGGCGCTGTCCTTGCGAGAGGCGCTCTACCGACTGGCCCTCGACCGCGTGCTCGACCGCCCCTTCGATCCGGGCAGTCTCGACATCGTCAACGGCGCGGCTGCGGTGCCGCCGTGCGCGATCGAGCTCAGCGACGCGGGCCTGCGCACCTCGGGGGACCTCCCCGCGGCCCTGTCTCAACTGGCCCGGAGCGCCATCACCTTGCTGGCCGACCCCCACGCCTGCCTCAAGGAGTGCGGCCGCCCCGGCTGCACCCGCGTCTACCTCGACCGGTCACGGGGTGCGCGGCGTGCTTGGTGCGGGATGGAGGAGTGCGGCAATCGCGTGAAGGCGGCGGCTTATCGTGCGCGGAGGCGGGGAGCTGTCTAGGTGTGCTGTCCTGGGACGTTGGTGAAACGCTCAGCGTCGGCAAGTTCCTCCGCAGTTCGAACGCCGTGACCTCGCTGCGGTACTCCTCCCGCTCCTGGCGCTTGTTGGGAAGTGTCACTGCTCCGGAGCGATCTCATGCGATCGAGCAAGTCGCAGCGCTGCCGTGCACTCAAACGGTTGTCATTGGTCGGCCAAGCAGTGGCCACTTCGCCCGTCAACGGCGGCGGGACAGACGGTAGTGAATTCGCGGACTGTAGCGGAGGCGAGATCTTCGACCTGATGCACCCATTACGGCTTGAGTCGATACTCGGCGACGATCTCCGGCGTCACATCTCTCACGAGTGCATCAACTTCTTCATGAGATTCCTTGCCGAGGCCTTCCAAGGAGCCATACTTGATATGCAGGTATGGCAATTCCGACGTATCGTTCGGCTTCCCTGGAGGATGGAAGTCGATGTAAGTCTCGGCATATGGATCGTCGTCAAGAATTTCACGCATAGCAGTGGAGCGCTTGAATAGCGTTTTCGCGCACATTTTATATTCGCAGTCAGTAGTAGTACTCTTCACTGATCCGCGCGTAATCAAGACGAGGTTCACAACGAGGCGAACAACCTCTTCCTTCCTGCTGTCGGCATCGAAAACGAATGAAGTCTCATACTTTTGGCTAGGAGTCAGGGATTCCTCTCCCGGCAAAACATCGCCAATCCTGAGGATCCTTTCACTCTCCGCCATGTAGTTCAGGTCGGGACCCACCACATCCATGGCTGCATCCATACTGCCTTTGTCGGGTTTCAGGTCATAGCCGACGGCCTTATAAAGGGACCCGAGCGAGTCGACAGCGGCTTTGCCGTTGTTCTGGACGGTGACTGTACCTCGCATTCGCGAAATGCTGCCGGATCGGCTCAGTTCCTCCATTTTGACGTTCACATTCACCCCCGGACGACTGTGAGCTGGCTGATAGTAACTTTGGATCCAGAACTGGAGGAGTCCGGCCAAGGGGAATAGGGCGACAAAGAAAGCCCAGGCTGCGCCGAAGTGAATCCTTCCTGTGACCCAAACAAAGAAAACCACCATCAGGGCGCCAGCTGTCAAGCCTGCCGAAATGAGGACGATGAGAGCATCCAGGCGATCGTGGAAAGGGCTACGCGCTTCGATCAGGATCGGGATGAAGAGGAACGGGAGAGCGCCTAGTTGAGCAGCAAAAATCCATGGCCACAAATCCCAATTCCTTGCCCGACCTCTCAACTCTTTCATCACACCGACGAAGGCGATGGCATTGAGAATGAAAAGGGTGAATCGCATCACAACTGACAGTGAGTGAACCGTGTTTTCGGCCCGCCCCAAGTCTGGGATGCAGAAACCCAAGAAAACCCCAGCATTGACGGCCAAGAGAATGACCAGAAAGGAACTCCAGCCGCGGTGTTCTGTGAACCACGATTCTTCCTCATCTGCGGGGCGAGGCCGGGTGTCGGCCCGAGACCCAATCGGGCGAAACAGTGATTGGCGAAGTTCCATATCGTGACCGTATAGGCAGCCCCTTCTGGCACGACACCGCCGGAAGGAGGAGGTCCGCAGGCGAAGCGCAGATACGGGGTGCACAGCGAGGCCGACTACCCGCTCCAACCCCTGCTCTGTACCGCCCACACACAACAGGAGGCGGCACGTAATGCGTGGTCACACAGAAAAGGTGATCGCTGGTCTGGTTGGGCGTAGCACCGATTGGTTTGCGAAGATCGGACGGGACCGCCTGAAGTCTCCCGTGAACGACATGCTCGCGGAGCTGTCGCAAGCGAGTGTTCGGCTTCATCGGGTTGCCGGTATTCGCCTTCCCTCGGGTGGACGTGGCGCATGCCCACGGGCCTCGCGAGGCGTCGGCGCGGCGTGATGTTCCCTGCCGCACGCTATCAGTGCGACCGTCTGCTGCGGGAAGTGGCCGCGTTGGGCATTGAAGCGCAGAGCGCGTCTTCGCTGTACGAGCGGCGCTACCGGAGCGACACCGCACGACGATTGGCCTCGGAGGCGGATGCGGACTTCGGAAAGGCATTTCGCCGGGACACGAGTGAGACGCCATCGCGGTGGCACCCGTTCAGTTGGGCTGGAGGTCCGCGACCAGGTGCGTGCCGATCTGGAGGACGCAAGCAGCATCCAGACCGGGTGGGGCGCTGGGCGCCAGACGGCCTGAAGAAGACCCAGAGGCAGTGAGACGCCATGGGGCCGACGGTCATGGACCGTCGGCCCCATCCGCCGAATCAGCGGGAGACTACCTCTGACCTGCCCCTACAGCGCCGGCAGGTTCTTCCGCAGCTCGAACGCGGTCACCTCGGACCGGTACTCCTCCCACTCCTGCCGCTTGTTCCGCAGGAAGAAGTCGAAGACGTGCTCGCCGAGGGTCTCGGCGACCAGGTCGCTGCGCTCCATCAGGGTGAGGGCCTCGCCGAGGTTCTGCGGGAGGGGTTCGATGCCCATCGCGCGGCGCTCGGCGTCGGAGAGGGCCCAGACGTCGTCCTCGGCACCCGGCGGGAGCTCGTAGCTCTCCTCGATGCCCTTGAGGCCGGCGGCGAGCAGCAGGGCGTAGGCCAGGTAGGGGTTCGCGCCCGAGTCGAGGGAGCGGACCTCCACCCGCGCCGAGCCGGTCTTGCCGGGCTTGTACATCGGGACGCGGACCAGCGCCGAGCGGTTGTTGTGGCCCCAGCAGATGTACGAGGGGGCCTCGCCGCCCGCGCCCGCCGTGCGCTCAGCGCCGCCCCAGATGCGCTTGTAGGAGTTGACCCACTGGTTGGTGACCGCGGAGATCTCCGCCGCGTGCCGCAGCAGGCCCGCGATGAAGGAGCGGCCCACCTTGGAGAGCTGGTACTCCGAGCCCGACTCGTAGAAGGCGTTGCGGTCGCCCTCGAAGAGCGACAGGTGTGTGTGCATGCCACTGCCGGGGTGCTCGGAGAACGGCTTCGGCATGAAGGTCGCCTGGACGCCCTGCTCCAGCGCCACCTGCTTCATGACCAGGCGGAACGTCATGATGTTGTCGGCAGTGGAGAGCGCGTCGGCGTACCGCAGGTCGATCTCCTGCTGGCCGGGGGCGCCCTCGTGGTGGGAGAACTCCACCGAGATGCCCATCGACTCCAGCATGGTGATCGCCTGGCGGCGGAAGTCCATGCCGACGTTGGTCGGGGTGTGGTCGAAGTAGCCGGAGTTGTCGGCGGGCGTCGGACGGCTGCCGTCCAGCGGCCGGTCCTTCAGCAGGAAGAACTCGATCTCCGGGTGGGTGTAGAACGTGAAGCCCAGGTCGGAGGTCCGGGCCAGAGCGCGCTTGAGGACATAGCGCGGGTCGGCGAAGGACGGGGAGCCGTCCGGCATGAGGATGTCGCAGAACATGCGGGCCGTGCCCGGGGCCTCCGCACGCCAGGGCAGGATCTGGAAGGTCGACGGATCCGGCTTGGCGATCATGTCGGACTCGTAGACCCGGGCGAAGCCCTCGATCGCGGAGCCGTCGAAGCCGATGCCCTCGTCAAAGGCCTGTTCCAGCTCGGCCGGGGCCACGGCGACGGACTTGAGGAAGCCCAGCACGTCCGTGAACCACAGGCGTACGAACCGGATGTCGCGCTCCTCCAAGGTCCGGAGCACGAACTCCTGCTGCTTGTCCATCTTCCGCTTCCCCATCCTTGCTGGTCAGGCCGCCTTCTCTTCCGTACCACGGGAGGCGGTCGGGCACCTGAGCATCCCACCACACCACCATTTCGTACGCGTTGCGCACCATGATCGCCCGGCCGGCCCCGGGCCGAACGCCGCACCTACGGCGGGTGAACTGCTCTTCCGCCCATAGTGCCTGCTCGCAGTGACATCCGTAACGGCCGGTCCGCTTCGTTGCTCCACCCGCTAAAGTTGCATCTCAGATACAACTTTAAATACTGTGCCCGCAGTCGAGCACCGAGGAGCCCCGATGCTGTCCGAGCAGTCCGCCGTCACCGTCCGCGCCACGCTTCCCGCCGTCGGCGGGGCCCTCGGCGCGATCACCGAGCGCTTCTACGCCGGTCTGTTCGCGGCCCGCCCCGAACTGCTGCGCGACCTGTTCAACCGGGGCAACCAGGCCGCCGGCACCCAGCGGCAGGCGCTCGCCGGTTCCATCGCCGCCTTCGCGACCCACCTGCTGGACCGTCCGGAGCAGCGGCCGGACGCGATGCTGCAGCGCATCGCCCACAAACACGCCTCGCTCGGCGTCACGCCCGAGCAGTACGGCCTCGTCCACGAGCACCTGTTCGCCGCCATCGCCGAGGTGCTCGGCGACGCCGTGACGCCCGAGGTCGCCGCCGCCTGGGACGAGGTCTACTGGCTGATGGCCAACGCGCTGATCGCCGTGGAGAAGCGGCTGAGCGAGGAGAGCGGCGGGCCCGCCTGGCGGACCTGGGAGGTCGTCGAGCGCGTCCCCGAGACCGCGGACGTCGTCACCTTCCGGTTGCGGCCCACAGGCGGCGGCCCGGTGCGGGACTTCCTCGCGGGCCAGTACGTCTCCGTCTGCGTCGCCCTCCCGGACGGCGCCCGGCAGATCCGGCAGTACAGCCTCTCCGGCGCGCCCGGCCCGCTGCTCCGGCAGATCAGCGTGAAGCGCGTGCACGGCGACGGCGCTCCCGACGGCGAGGTGTCGAACCACCTCCACGCGCGCGTGCGCGAGGGCGACGTCCTCGAACTGTCCGAGCCCTACGGCGACCTGGTCCTGGACACCGACCCCGACACACCGCTACTGCTGGCCTCGGCGGGCATCGGCGTGACCCCGATGGCCGCGATGCTGGCGCACCTCGCCGGCTCCGGTCACCGCGCCCCGGTCACCGTCGTACACGGCGACCGCTCACCCGACACCCACGCCCTGCGCACCGACCACGAGGCCTACGCGGCCAAGCTGCCGGACTCGGCCGTCCACCTCTGGTATGAGCAGGACGCCCCCTCGGGCACCCACTCCGGGCTGGTCGACCTCACCGGCGTCCCGGTCGCGCCGGGCACGCGCGCGTACCTGTGCGGGCCGCTGCCGTTCATGCGGGCGGTGCGGGCCCAGCTCATCGCGAAGGGCGTGGCCCCGGCCGACATCCACTACGAGGTGTTCGGGCCGGATCTGTGGCTGGCGGGGCGGCCGTAAAGGCGCCCCGCGCCGGCTTCTAGCTTCTCCGGGAGATCCCCAGCAGCAGCGCCCCGGTCGGCTCCGCCACGATGTCCCCGACCGTGACCGGGTCCAGTGAGGCGAAGAACGCCTCCTGGGCCCGGCGCAGGGCGCCGCGCAGCCGGCAGGCGGAGTTCAGGGGGCAGGGGGTGGAGCCCTCGCAGTCGACGACGTCGCCGTCACCCTCGAAGGCGCGCACCACGGCCCCCACCGACGCCGTACGGCCCCGCTCCGTGAGAGTGAGGCCGCCGCCCCGGCCGCGGCGGGCCTCGAGCAGCCCCATGTGCTGAAGTTCGGCGACGACCTTCGCCAGGTGCGTGTACGGCACGTCCATGCCGTCCGCGACCTCCCTGGTCGTCGGACTCGACTCGCCCGCGACGGCGAGCCGCATGAGAACCCGCAGGGCGAGGTCGGTGGAGCGCAGCAGCCGCATACACGCAGCGTATGTAATGGGAATCTGCGGCTCAAATTATCCGGCGCCGGGATCTCCGAAGCTGTCGGGCACCTGTCGGTGCCGTATCGATTCGGCCCATTCCCTCCGCCGCTCTACGAGGCGCCCCGTTCCCCCCATTACGATCAGCTCACCCGACCGTCCCATCTTTCCCACGAAGGACATCTCATGGGCTCCGCCAACAAGAGCAGCACGGCACGCAAGGCGCGGATAGAGGAGATGCGGCGCGCCGAGCAGTCCCGTGAGCGCCGCAACCGGATCCTCGTCATCGCGGCGAGCGTGGTGGTCGTCTGCGGTCTCGTGGGCGGCGGTGTCGTGCTCGTGCGGTCCCAGTCCGGCGACGGCGGAAGTGACACCGCGGCGAGCGACTCCTCGGCCAAGGGGAAGTTCGTCACGGGCGAGGACGGCGTGAAGACGTGGGAGGGGAAGCTGGCCCGCAATCACGTCACCAAGGACGTGAAGTACGCCTCCGAGCCGCCGGTCGGCGGCGACCACAACCAGGCCTGGATGAACTGCAACGGGGACGTCTACACCAAGCAGCTCGACAACACGAACGCCGTGCACTCGCTGGAGCACGGCGCGGTGTGGGTGACGTACAACGCCGACGCGAAGAAGGCCGACATCGACGCCCTGGCGGCGAAGGTGAAGAAGACGCCGTACACGCTGATGAGCCCGATGGACGACCAGAAGGACCCGATCATGCTGTCGGCGTGGGGCCACCAGCGCACGGTGAAGGGCGCGAGCGACCCGGACGTCGACAAGTTCTTCGAGAAGTTCGTGCAGGGCGAGCAGACGCCCGAGCCGGGGGCCGCCTGCACGAACGGGCTGTCGCAGTGAGGCACGCCGGTCTGATCGCGGGGGCGGCCGTGACGGCGCTCGTCGCGGCCGGTGCGATCAGCTACGCCGTCGCCGGGGACGACGGCAGCAGCCGGACCCCTTCCGCCGAGTCCGCGGACGCCGGGTTCGCGCGGGACATGGCGGTGCACCACCAGCAGGCCGTGGAGATGTCGTACATCGTGCGCGACCGCACGAAGGACGAGGACGTGCGGCGTCTCGCGTACGACATCGCGCAGACGCAGGCCAACCAGCGCGGCATGATGATCGGCTGGCTCGATCTGTGGGGGCTGCCCAAGGTGTCCTCCGAGCCGATGGCCTGGATGGACATGGGCGGCATGGCCTCCGGCAAGGACGGCGCGCTGATGCCGGGCATGGCGACCAACACCGAGCTGAAGAAGCTCGGCACACTGAACGGCAAGCAGGCGGAGATCTTCTACCTCCAGCTGATGACGGACCATCACAAGGGCGGTGTCCACATGGCCGAGGGCTGTGTGGAGAGGTGCACGGTCGGGGTGGAGAAGCGGCTCGCGCAGGGCATGGTGGAGGCGCAGCAGTCGGAGATCGGCCTGATGACGGACCTGCTGAAGGAGCGGGGCGCCGCGCCGCGCTCGTAGCGCCCGGATCCTGGGGCGTAAGCCTCAAATCGCCCCGCATCGCGGCGCCTTGGGCACTTCTTGGCCTGCGCGGGGCGCTTCTTGGGTTTCGCATTCCCCTGACATGAACGGTTCGTCGCGAGAGTGGCGACGGTCGAGTGATCACTCGCGACGAACCGCACAGGGGGTTCCATGAGATCCAATCGCGCCAAGGCGCGCACTGGGGTGAGCATCGCGGCGACACTGCCGATGCTCGCCGGTGCGCTGGCGCTCGGCATACCCGCGGCGCACGCCGCCGACCACCCGCTCCGCGACCTGCTGGCCGGGACCCGGCCCGCGTGGGCCACGGCCAAGGCCGACCAGGGCGCCACCTCCGACGGCGCCCGGATGTCGGCCCGGGTGTATCTCCGAGGCCGCGACGCCGCCGGTCTCGCCGCCTACGCGAAGGCCGTGTCCGACCCGAGGTCGGCCTCGTACGGCAAGTATCTGACCGCCGCGAAAGCACGGGCCCGCTTCGGCGCGACCAAGGCCCAGGTGGCGGCGGTGACGTCCTGGCTGACGGCCGCGGGCCTGAAGGTCACCGGGGTCACGCCGCACTACGTCTCCGTGACCGGTGACGTGGCCGCCGCCGAGAAGGCGTTCGGCGCTCAGCTCCACAACTTCGCCAAGGGCGCGAAGACCTACCGGGCCCCGGCGAGCACGGCCTCCGTCCCGGCGAGCCTGGCCGGAGCCGTACTGACCGTCACCGGCCTGGACAACGCGCCGCACATGGTCACGCACGACGACCGGTTGCCGCCTCCGGACACCGTGTTCCGCAACGCCGGGCCGTTCTCCTCGTACTACGGCTCGAAGACGGCGAGCACGCTGCCGGACGCCTACGGCACGAAGATCCCGTACGCGATCAAGGGCTACACGGGCAAGCAGTTGCGGGCCGCCTACGGCGCGGGCAAGCGCACCGGCAAGGGTGTCCGGGTCGCCATCACGGACGCGTACGCCTCGCCGACCATCGCCTACGACGCCGGCACCTACGCCAAGCGCAACGGCGACGCGGCGTGGAAGACCGGGCAGCTGCACCAGGTGCTGCCCGCGACGTACACCAACACCACGGACTGCTCCGCCTCCGGCTGGTACGGCGAGGAGACCCTGGACGTCGAGGCCGTGCACGCGGTCGCTCCGGCCGCCGACGTCACCTACGTGGGTGCCGCGTCCTGCACCGACGCCGACCTGCTCGACGCGCTCGGCAAGGTCGTCGACCACCACCTGGCCGACATCGTGTCCAACTCCTGGGGCGAGGTCGAGGCCGCGCAGACACCCGACCTCGCGGCGGCCTACGACCAGGTCTTCCAGCTCGGCGCGGTCGAGGGCATCGGCTTCTACTTCTCCTCCGGCGACGACGGCGACGAGGTCGCGAGTTCCGGGACGAAGCAGGTCGACTCCCCGGCCGACTCGGCGTGGGTCACCGCCGTCGGCGGCACCTCGCTGGCCGTCGGCAAGGGCGACCAGTACCTCTGGGAGACCGGCTGGGGCACCGAGAAGGCCAACCTGTCGGCCGACGGCAAGAGCTGGACGGACTTCCCCGGCGCCTTCACCTCCGGCGCGGGCGGCGGCACCAGCAGGACGGTGGCGGAGCCCGGCTACCAGCAGGGCGTCGTACCGGACACGCTGGCGAAGGCCAACAGCGCCACCGGCAACCGGGTCGAGCCCGACATCGCGGCGATCGCCGACCCGAACACCGGCTTCCTGGTCGGCCAGACCCAGACCCTGCCGGACGGGAAGTCGCAGGCGTACGGCGAGTACCGCATCGGCGGCACCTCGCTCGCCGCGCCGACCGTCGCGGCCGTCCAGGCCCTGGCCCAGGAGGCCCGGGGCGGCAAGCCGATCGGCTTCGCCAACCCGGCGATCTACGCCAAGGCCGGCTCGAAGGTCTACCACGACGTCACCGACGACCCGACGGGCTCCGGCCTCGCCGTGGCCCGCGTCGACTTCGTGAACGGCTACGACGCGACGGACGGTCTGGCCACGTCCGTGCGCAGCCTGGGCAAGGACAGCTCGCTCTCGGCCGTGAAGGGCTACGACGACGTCACCGGCGTGGGCTCGCCCGCGAGCGGCTACGTCGAGTCGTACCGACGCCGCTGATCACCGAGTGGGCTGATCTCCGAGCGGACGGGGTGGTGTGGGGTGACTCACACCACCCCATTGCGTCGCACTGACGATTACACTGGGCGGCGTGCCTCAACTACGTCTCGCCCTGAACCAGATCGATTCGAGCGTCGGCGACCTCGCCGGGAACGCCGAGTCGATCGTCCGCTGGACCCGGCACTCCGCCGAGCAGGGAGCGCATCTCGTGGCGTTCCCGGAGATGGTGCTGACCGGGTATCCCGTCGAGGACCTGGCCCTCAGGTCGTCCTTCGTGGAGGCCTCCCGGGCGGCGCTGCGCGCTCTGGCCGGCCGCCTGGCCGACGAGGGCTTCGGGGAGCTGCCGGTGATCGTCGGCTATCTCGACCGCAGCGCGACGGCCCAGCCGAAGTACGGCCAGCCGGCCGGCGCGCCGCAGAACGCGGGGGCGGTGCTGTACGGCGGCGAGGTCGTCCTCAACTACGCCAAGCACCACCTGCCGAACTACGGCGTCTTCGACGAGTTCCGCTACTTCGTGCCCGGCGACAGCATGCCGGTCCTGCGCGTCCACGGCGTGGATGTCGCCCTGGCCATCTGCGAGGACCTCTGGCAGGACGGCGGCCGCGTCCCGGCGGCGCGCTCGGCGCGGGCGGGCCTGCTGGTGTCGATCAACGCCTCCCCCTACGAGCGCAACAAGGACGACACGCGCCTGGAGCTGGTCCGCAAGCGGGCCCAGGAGGCCGGCTGCACGACGGCGTACCTGGCCATGATCGGCGGCCAGGACGAGCTGGTGTTCGACGGTGACTCGATCGTCGTGGACAAGGACGGCGAGGTCGTGGCGCGGGCGCCGCAGTTCGCCGAGGGCTGTGTGGTCCTGGACCTGGACCTGCCGGAGGCGTCGGAGGACGCACCCACGGCCCGCGACGGAGTCGCTGATGGACAGCGTGTCGACGACGGTCTGCGCATCGACCGCGTGATCCTCTCGGAGAAGCCGCTCGCCCCCTACGAGCGGGAGCTCTCCGGTGGCTACGCGGACCGCCTGGACGACGACGAGGAGGTCTACTCGGCGCTGGTCGTGGGCCTGCGGGCGTACGTCGCGAAGAACGGCTTCAAGTCGGTCCTGATCGGCATGTCGGGCGGCATCGACTCGGCGCTGGTCGCGGCGATCGCGTGCGACGCGGTGGGCGCGCAGAACGTGTACGGCGTGTCGATGCCGTCGAAGTACTCCTCGGAGCACTCCAAGGACGACGCGGCGGAGATGGCCCGCCGCACGGGCCTGAACTTCCGGACCGTGGCCATCGAGCCGATGTTCGACGCGTACATGGGTTCGCTGGGTCTGACGGGCCTGGCGGAGGAGAACCTCCAGTCACGCCTGCGCGGCACGCTCCTCATGGCCCTCTCCAACCAGGAAGGCCACATCGTCCTGGCCCCCGGCAACAAGTCGGAACTGGCGGTGGGCTACTCGACGCTCTACGGCGACTCCGTCGGGGCGTACGGCCCCATCAAGGACGTGTACAAGACGTCGATCTTCCGCCTGGCCGAGTGGCGCAACAGGGCCGCCCGGGAGCGCGGCCAGACCCCGCCGATCCCCGAGAACTCCATCACCAAGCCCCCGAGCGCGGAACTCCGCCCGGGCCAGGTCGACACGGACTCGCTCCCCGACTACCCGGTGCTGGACGCGATCCTCGACCTCTACGTCGACCACGACAAGGGCGCCGACGAGATCGTGGCGGCGGGCTTCGACCACGACCTCGTCACCAAGACCCTCCGCATGGTCGACACGGCCGAGTACAAGCGCCGCCAGTACCCGCCGGGCACGAAGATCTCGGCGAAGGGCTTCGGGAAGGACCGACGGCTGCCCATCACGAACGGGTGGCGGGAGTCGATCTGACGAGGCCTTCTCGGGCCGGCGCTCAGGGCGTATCGACCGCCCGGCGGGCCGTGTTGATCACCTTGTGGGAGTCCGGGCCGCGCAGGGCGGACTCCCACAGCGTGTCCCACACGCGCTGATACGTGGCGATCGTGTCGGTGTCGTCGAGCCACAGCTCGGCGTGCCAGTCCTCCACGACCACGCGGCGATCGTCGTAGATCCAGAAGCTGTTGCCCGCGTAGATCTTCAAGGGGGCCGCGAACGGGACGATCCCCAGTTCCACCGTGTCCAGTCCGATGACGCTCGTGAGCCGGTCGAGCTGGGCGGCGAGGGCGGGTGGTGGGCACACCCGGGAGTAGAGAGCCGCCTCCCACATCATGATCCGGTACTTCCTGCCCGGCTCGTAGAGACCCTCCTGCCGTCGGATCCGGGCCCGTACCGCCTCCTCGGTGTCCCGGGGGGACCGCATCAGGTCGGCATGCCGGATGAAGACGTGCCGGGCGTAGTCCGCCGTCTGGACCATGCCGGGGACGAGGTTGTTCTCCCAGATGGTCAGCACGCGGGTGCGGTCGTGCTCGGCCGTGATGGCGTCCTGCACGGGCTTGTGCCCGGACGCCAACTGCCGCCGCCAGGAGCGGATGTGCGACTCGAAGCCGCGCAACCGGGCGAGCAGACCGTCGTACGCCCCCGGGTGGCCCGCCGCTTCGGCCCAGGCCCTGAGTTCCTCGGCGGTGGCCGTCTGCCTGCCGTTCTCCAGTTTGCTGACCTTGGACCTGGTCCACCCAGGACCGAGCCGCTCCACCAGCTGGGCACCGGTGAGCCGGCCGTCAGGGCATGTGAGTCTCAGCTCCCGCAGCTGTACTCCGAGAGCCTCACGGGCCTGCTGATAGTCGGTACCGAAGCTCACTTCACATCCGGTCGGGTTTGAATCGGTCGTACGGAATCGCGTAGTGCCAGGCGGCGTCCCGCGCTTGGCAGTAGCGGTTCACGGCGGCCGGCTCGGTGATGAGCTCGGCGCCGGTCAGGTTGTCCTCGCCGTCGAAGACGAGCCGGGCGACCAATCGCGAGTCGAAGATCCAGAAGTCCTCGACAGGCAGTCGCAGCCGCTCGGCCTCCGTGCGGGACAGGTTACGGATGTCCTCACCGACGGCGCAGTTCCGCACGGCGTTGTCGAGCAGGTAGAGCTGCCCCTGCGTGGCGGGGGAGTCGACGAGGCGCACGCGTTCGAAGCGCTTGCCCTGTTCGGTCTGCGTCCTGACGTTGCGGCACCAGGCGTCGTCGTAGTCCCATCGCACCGTTTCTCCGGCCGCGAACTGAGCCCAGGTCTCCGTGTCCTCGTCACTCGCGTACCGGCGCCGGGACTCCAGGCGCCAGGCGGTGTGCTCGAAGGTCTCGAAGAGCCGGCCGAACTGGTCGTCGGCGTTGATGAACCGAGGGGTGTCGTCACGCGGGCCGAAGTCGACGAGCGTGTTGCGCGGTACGACGACGGCGACCTCTCCCTCGTCGAAGTGCCTGAGCTGGTCGAGATCCTCGGGGTCGGTGAGCGGCGGGCCGTGGACGATGACCTCACCTGACTCGAGATCTTCGTGCACGCCGGGGCAACCGCCGCCCCCCGAGCCTGTCCCGTTGAACCGAAGCCGTCGCATGGTGTCCTCCGTGTGAGCCGCTGGCTGAAGCAGCCTCCCCGGTCCCAACGTCGCGAATGCGCTGGTGCGTTGCCCTGTGTCAGAAACATCGTGCAACAAGGGCGGCCAGTCAAGAAACATCGAGAAATCAGCGAGGTATGGAGCAACTCGTTGCCTCTACCGTCGCGGTCATGGTCACGAGAGACACAGAGAAGGCCATCGACCCGTACGCGGCGGTCGAGTCGTTGAGAACGGCTTTGGGGGACGTCGGAGTCCGCTTCCCTTCGCTCGGGGTGGACCTGGGGTCACCTGAACTCAAGCTGATCGAACTCGGACGCATCGGCGCCGCTGTGGCGCTGCGGCTTGCGGACGTGCTGCGGGCAGGGGGTGGAGTGTCGGCCGGCGTGGATCTCCGCGTCGATGCGATGGTCGTCGACACGCACGGCGACCGGCTCGGCTTCGTAGCCGGATTTGAGGGCCCATGCGTCCGGATCCGGCCGGTCGCGGGTGGGCGAGGCTGGGATGCCGACCCGGTTCGTGTTCGCCCCGCCACGGAAGCCGAGCGGCTCGCGGCTCTGGGGGAACGCAACCACGCGCTCAATCTGGCCAGCGGCAGGAGATGGCTCGGATGAGCGCGACCGCGGCCGACATCTCGTTGTACTCGCCCGTGTGCACCCTCGCGCAACAGCGACGTCACCAGGGCCTCCACCGCGAGTGCCGTCAGACCGGCCCGTTCGAGCTGCGGAAGAACCTGCCGGCACTGTAAGGGCAGGTCAGGGCGGGCTCTCCCGCTGATACGGCGGATGAGGCCGACGGTCGTGGACCGTCGGCCTCGTGCCATCTCACTTCCCGTGCACGGGGCCCGTCACCTCCGATACCGCCCCGCCACTGCCGCGAAGGCGGCCTTGGGTTCCCATTCCATGTCGGGGTAGGTCTGCCCCCGGCGCCCTTCGAGGAGTTTGACGATGCCCAGGCCGGCCCGGTCCAAGTCGTCCCTGGGGTCGCCGTCGGGGCGGTGCGGGTAGCCGGGCAGGGCGAACAGGAACACGAACGCGCTGTCCACGCCCTCGGTCTCGAAGATCTCCAGCAGTTCGCTCAGATATGCGGCCTGGCCGGCCTCGTCACGCTCGTATGTGCCGTTCAGCCGTACCGGGGCCCTGGTCTCCGGGTCGTGCTCGACCACTTCCAGCACCCGTCCACCGCGGTCTCCCGCGCCGCGATAGGCCGCGGTGCCGAACCCGGTGATGGCGAGCGGCTTCGGGCCTTGGGCCAGGGTGCGCACCGCGTCCCGGAACCGGTCGGCGACCTCGGCGGAGCGGATCAGCTCGAACGTCACGATGTCGAAGGGAGTCCAGTCGACCTGCTCGAACTGGATCGATGCGTAGGTGAGTTTGCCCTGGAAGCGCTCGCGGACCGTGGCCGCGGCATCGCGGAGGAAGGCGTTGACGCGCACGCCGAGCTCGCGCATCCCCTCGGCCCGCTGCTCGGGTCGGCTCATCAGCCGCTCGACCCGCTCCTCGGGGCTCCCTCCGGGCAGGAACCCGCGGTTCATCACGCTCAGCTCGACCCCTGCGACGAACACGACCGCGGCCCCCTGCTGCCGGAGTCGTTCCGCTCGCTCGGCGCAGTCGCGGAAGAGCGTGAGGATCTGCTCCGGATCCAGCTCCAGCGGATAGGGCGAGAACCAGACCTCCAGGCCGAGCTCGGCGGCGGCACCGGCGGCCAGCTCCAACCGGTCCGGGTCCCCGCCGATGATCTGGATCGCGTTGCAGTGCAGGTCGTCGCGGATGATGGCGAGTTCGCGCCGGACCACCGCCGGGTCGAGATGCGCGCGGGACATCTGGCCGTGCACGACGAATCCGGTGTCGTAGGTCATCCCTCTGGCTCGCATGGTGACGTCCTCTCCCTCGGTCTCGGTCGGTCGAGACTGACAAGAAAAGTGCGTGTACGCAAGTTTGCGTGCACGCAGCTCTGTGTGGAACGCTGACACCGTGACGACACCACCATCAGGGCTGCGGGAGCGGAAGAAGCGGGCCACGCGCGAGGCGCTGCGTGAGGCGGCCCTGCGCCTGGCCGTGGAGCGTGGACCGGATCAGGTGCGGGTCGAGGACATCGCCGAGGCGGCCGGGGTCTCGCCGCGCACCTACAACAACTACTTCGCCAGCCGGGAGCAGGCGATCGTCTCCGCTGTCGCCGCGGACCGGGAGGCGCGGATCGCGGCGGCGGTCGCGGCCCGGCCCGCAGGAGTGCGCCTGGCCGACGCCGTCACCGAAGCAGTGGTCGAGCAGTACACGAACACCGGTGAGCGTGAACAGCGGGCGCTGTTGCTGATCATCACCCGGACCGCGCTCCGTGATGCGTTCCTCGATACCACCGCCGACATCGAGCTCCCTCTCGCGGCGGTGATCGCCGAACGCCTGGGTGACGCCGGAGCGCACACGGCCCGCGTTCTCGCGGCGAGCGTGGCCGCGGCGGTTCGCATCGCACTGGAAGGCTGGCTCCGGCCGGCCGAGACCACGGGGATCGCCGGGGATTTCGGTGCCGGAGGGCTGGTCGTGCCCTCAGGTCCACTGCCCGACCAGCTCCGCGCGGCACTGGCCCCGCTCGCACCCGCGTTCGACGCCGCCGAGTGACACACCCGGCCGGCCGTTGACGGCATGCCCCGGGTGAAGCCCCATCGCATGTGACGGATCCGGAGGCGAGCAGGAGTGTACGTCCGTACATTCATGAGTGTACGATCGTACGCATGGCCATCGACCACTTCCCGAACGACCCGCGCACCAACCTGGAGCGGATGCTCGCCGGCGACCTCTACATCGCCGACGACCCGGAGATCGCCCGGCGGCAGCAGCGGGCGATGCGGATCGCCGCGCGGTATCTGGCGGCCTATACCGAGGACGCCGAGGCGGCTCGGCCGATGCTGGGTGAGTTGCTCGGTTCGGTGGGGGAGGGGGCTGACGTGCGGCCGCCGTTGTACGTCGACTACGGCAGCAACATCTCCATCGGGGCCCGCACCTTCGTCAACTACAACCTGACCGCGCTGGACGTCGCCCGGATCACCATCGGCGAGGACTGCCAGATCGGCCCCAACGTCCAGCTCCTCACACCCACCCACCCCGTGGAGCCGGAGCCGCGGCGGGACAAGCTGGAGGCGGCCCGGCCGATCGTGATCGGGGACAACGTCTGGCTCGGCGGCGGAGTGATCGTGTGCCCCGGAGTGAGCATCGGCGACAACGCGGTGATCGGCGCGGGGGCGGTGGTCACCAGGGACGTACCGGCCAATGTCGTCGCCGTCGGCAACCCCGCCCGCCCCGTACGCAACTTCTGACCGGCGCCCGCTCATGGCCACCGGACACGCGGACCCGCAGCGGCGCGAGCGCATTCTCGCCGCCACGCTCGACCACATCGCCGACGAGGGAGTCGCCGGCGTCTCCCATCGCAAGATCGCCGTCCGGGCCGGGGTGCCGCTCGGGTCGATGACCTACCACTTCACCGGCATCGACGACCTGCTGCGTGAGGCCTTCACCCGCTTCGCCGACCACATCGTGGCCGTCTTCGAGCGGTATCTCGGCCGTGCCGGGACCGTCGAAGAGGCCCGTGAGGCCGTCACGGACCTCGTGCACGCCCTCTCCGAGGGGCCCCGCCGCGATGTCGTCCTCGCCAACGAGCTGTACACGCTGGCCGCCCGGCGCCCGGAGTACCGCGAACTCACCCACGCGTGGATGCGCCGCAGCCGGCTGCTCCTCGAGCAGCACTTCGACGCGGACACCGCCCGTCAGCTGGACGCGCTGATCGAGGGACTGACCCTGCACCGAGCCCTCGACACCGAGCCGCGGAGCCGTGAGCTGACGCGGCTGGCGGTCACGCGTCTGACGACCGTCGAGGTCACGCCCCCTGTCGCTTGAGGTCCGCCAGCAGCTGATGCAGCGGTTCCGTCGCCCGGCGGCGGTACTCCTGGATCGCCCAGCCGTTGCCGTCCGGGTCCGTGAAGTGCATGAACGTGGCGCCGTCGTCCGGTGCGTACTGGACCGGCTCCGAGATGTCGAGGCCGCGTTCGACGAGCTCCGCGTGGGCGGCCTTGATGTCGGCGACGCACAGTTGCAGGCCCTGGTACGAGCCGGGGGTCGGGGTGGGGCCCGGGGTCATCTCCCAGATGGACTCGCCGAGGGCGATCGAGCAGCCGGAGCCCGGAGGGGTCAGCTGGATGATCCGCATCCCGGGCATGACCTCCTGGTCGATGTCGACATGGAAGCCGACCTTGTCCCGGTAGAAGTCCCGGGCGCGGTCGATGTCGGTGACGGGCAGCGGGATCACTTCGAGCGTGAAGTCCATGGCGTGACTCCTTCGTCAGGCATCCGGTTCGTCGGGCATCGGTCAGGCATCCGTCAGGCATGCGGTTCGGCGGGCACCGGTCAGGCATCCGTCCGGCATTCGGCGGCATGCGTCGGGCATCGGATCACGGCTCAGGCGAACCGCCACCTCGTCTGGCTGAACGGCTCCCCCTTACCGAAGCCGAAAACCGTCCGGGGCGCCACCGCGTAGACGGCGGCATGCCCGGCGCCGTGGTGGAAATAGCCCTCCCGTACCTCGAAGTGCCAGAAGCTGCCGTACTTCGCCTCCCACCCGGCGGCCAGTTCGCGTAGCCGGGCGTCGTCGGTGACGCGCCTCGCCTCGCCCTCCACCACCAGGTCGTAACCCTGGTCCCAGGTGGGCGTGCCGGTGGTGAGCACGACGTGCGGATTCTCCGCGAGATTCCTCGCCTTGCGTTCCTCCGGGCCCGTGCAGAAGTGCAGGGCGCCCTCCGACCAGATCGCGGGCAGCGGGGTGACGTGCGGGCGCCCGTCCGGTCGTACCGTCGTGATCCAGAACAGCTCCGCCGCCGTGAGCCGCGCTTCGGCCTCCCGCCAGTCGGTCGCGGTGGCCGTCGCGTCGCTGTAGCGGCGGTCCAGGCGGGTCTTGGGGTGCATGGTGGTCATGGGTGTCCTCCCGGCGTCTCGCCCCCCTCGCTTCACAGGGCAGACCCTGTCCGTCCGGCGAACTCATCGGAGCCTGACCCGGACTCTGCGGTTAGGCTCAAAGCCGTACGACCTTGATCCGAAGAAGACCGAAGAAGACCGAGGCGAGTCCGAGGGAGGCCCGGGATGACGGCGGCGCCGGGGCGCAGGAGCAGTACCTTCACACGGCTGCTGCGGCACGGCTTCACCGACGCCACCGCCGCCGAACGGCTCCTGGACAGCGCCGAGCTCGTGCTCCTGCGCGACGACCCGGTGCTGCTGGAAGCGCTGGGCGGGACCGCCGACCCCGATCTCGCGCTGCTCGGCCTCGTCCGGCTGCTGGAGGCCCAGCCGAACCCCGGCGCCCGCCGGGAACTGCTCGACACGCTGATCGCGGCCAAGCCGCTGCGCGACCGCCTGCTCGGCGTGCTCGGCGCCTCCACCGCCCTCGCCGACCACCTCACCCGGCACCCGGGCGACTGGCAGGCGCTCGTCATGTACGAGGCGTACGACCTCCACCCCGGGGTGGAGGAGTTCGAGGCCGGCCTCGCGGAGGCCGACGACCCGGTCTCCCTGCGCGTCGCCTACCGGCGCTGCCTGCTGTCCATCGCCGCCCGGGACGTGTGCGGCACCACCGGCGTCGCCGAGTCCGCGGCCGAGCTGGCCGACCTCGCCACCGCCACCCTGCGCGCCGCCCTCGGCATCGCGGAGGCCGCGGCCCCCGAGGACGCGGCCCTGTGCAGGCTCGCCGTCGTCGCGATGGGCAAGTGCGGCGGCCACGAGCTGAACTACGTCTCCGACGTGGACGTCATCTTCGTCGGGGAGGCGATCGAGGGGGCCGACGAGACCAAGGCCGTGCGGGCCGCGACCCGGCTCGCCTCGCACATGATGCGGATCTGCTCGGAGACCACGGTCGAGGGCTCCATCTGGCCCGTGGACGCCAACCTCCGGCCCGAGGGCAGGAACGGCCCGCTCGTACGGACCCTCTCCAGCCACCTCGCCTACTACCAGCGCTGGGCCAAGACCTGGGAGTTCCAGGCGCTGCTCAAGGCCCGCCCGGTGGCCGGCGACCTCGACCTCGGAGAGGAGTACGTCGCCGCCGTCCAGCCCCTGGTGTGGAAGGCCGCCGAGCGCGAGAACTTCGTCCCCGACGTGCAGAAGATGCGCCGCCGGGTCGTGGAGAACATCCCCCTCGCCGAGGTCGACCGCCAGCTGAAGCTCGGCCCGGGCGGCCTCAGGGACGTCGAGTTCGCCGTGCAGCTGCTCCAGCTGGTGCACGGCCGGACCGACACCTCCCTGCGCAGCGGAACCACCCTCGACGCCCTCAAGGCCCTCGCCGCCGGCGGCTATGTCGGCCGCGCGGATGCCGCCAAGCTCGACGAGGCCTACCGCTTCCTGCGCTCCATGGAGCACCGGATCCAGCTCTTCCGGCTGCGCCGGACCCACCTCGTCCCCGAGGAAGAGGCCGAGCTGCGCCGCATCGGCCGCTCCCTCGGCCTGCGCGCCGACCCGGTCGCCGACCTGCACCGCGAGTGGCGGCGGCACGCCACCGTCGTACGCCGGCTGCACGAGAAGCTGTTCTACCGGCCGCTGCTCGACGCGGTCGCCCAGCTCGCTCCCGGAGAGGCCCGGCTCCGGCCCGAGGCGGCCCGGGAGCGCATGGTCGCCCTGGGCTACGCCGACCCGGCCTCCGCCCTGCGGCATCTGGAGGCGCTGGCCTCCGGCGTCACCCGCAAGGCCGCCATCCAGCGCACCCTGCTGCCCGTCCTGCTGGGCTGGTTCGCCGACTCCGCCGACCCGGACGCGGGCCTGCTCAACTTCCGCAAGGTGTCGGACGCGCTCGGCAAGACGCCCTGGTACCTGCGACTGCTGCGGGACGAGGGCGCCGCCGCGCAGAACCTCGCCCGGGTGCTGTCCGCCGGGCGGCTCGCGCCCGACCTGCTGATGCGCGCCCCGGAGGCGGTGGCGCTGCTCGGCGACGGGGACGGCGGCGGTCTGGAGCCCCGCTCCCGCACCCATCTGGAGCAGGAGATACTCGCCGCCGTGAAACGGGCCGACGGGTCCGCCCAGGCGGTCACCGCGGCACGCGGGGTGCGGCGCCGCGAGCTGTTCCGTACGGCCGCCGTCGACATCGTCGGCTCCTACGGCACCGAGGAGCAGCCCGCCGAGGCCGACCAGGGCGCGCTGGTGGACCGGGTCGGCGGCGCGGTGTCGGACCTGACGGCGGCGACGCTCGCCGGCACGCTCAGGGCCGTCGTGCGGGAGGGCTGGGGCGACAGTCTGCCCACCCGGTTCGCGATCATCGGCATGGGCCGTTTCGGCGGGCACGAGCTGGGCTACGGCTCCGACGCGGACGTGCTGTTCGTGCACGAGCCGCGGGACGGCGTCGACGAGCAGGAGGCCGGGCAGGCCGCCAACAAGGTCGTCTCCGAGATGCGCCGCCTGCTCCAGATCCCCAGCGCCGACCCGCCCCTGCTCATCGACGCCGATCTGCGCCCCGAGGGCAAGTCCGGGCCGCTCGTGCGGACCCTCAAGTCGTACGAGGCGTACTACCGCCGGTGGTCCCTGACCTGGGAGTCGCACGCGCTGCTGCGGGCCGAGCCCGTCGCCGGGGACGAGGACCTGGGGCGCCGGTTCATCGAGCTGATCGACCCGCTGCGCTACCGGGCGGACGGGCTCGACGACGAGGCCGTCCGCGAGATCCGGCGGCTCAAGGCCCGGATGGAGTCCGAGCGGCTGCCGCGCGGCGCCGACCCCAAACTCCACGCCAAGCTGGGCCCCGGCGGTCTCTCCGACGTGGAGTGGACCGTGCAGCTGCTGCAACTGCGGCACGGCTCGGCGGAGCCGGGCCTGCGCACCACCCGCACCCGTGAGGCCCTGGCCGCCGCCCGCACGGCCGGGCTCATCACGGAGGAGGACGCCGCGACCCTGGACGAGGCCTGGGTCCTCGCGACCCGCGTCCGCAACGCGGTGATGCTGGTCCGAGGCCGGGCCGGCGACACGTTCCCCACCGAGCCCCGGGAACTGGCCGCCGTCGGCCGCTACCTGGGCTACGGCCCCGGCCACGCGGGCGACATGCTCGACGCCTACCGCCGCACGGCGCGCAGGGCACGGGGCGTGGTGGAGGAACTCTTCTACGGGGCGGCGGAGCGCTAGCCCTGCCCGGGCAGGGGTCAGGGTCTCGCCGGTACCAGGCGCGGCAGCGCGTACGGCTGGGTGCCGTACCAGAGCCGTGCCACCGTGAAGCCGAAGGCCAGGCAGAGCAGGCCGCCCACCGCGTCCAGCCAGAAGTGGTTCGCGGTGGCGACGATGACGACCAGGGTCAGCGCCGGGTACAGCAGGCCCAGCACCCGCGCCCAGGGGACCGACGCCAGGGCGAAGATCGTCAGGCCGCACCACAGGGACCAGCCGATGTGCATCGACGGCATCGCGGCGTACTGGTTGGACATGTGCTTCAGGTCGCCGGAGGCCATCGAACCCCAGGTCTGGTGGACCATGACGGTGTCGATGAAATTGCCGCCGTTCATCAGCCGCGGGGGCGCCAGCGGATACAGGTAGTAGCCGACCAGGGCGACGGCGGTGGTCGCGAAGAGCACCAGCCGGGTCGCCGCGTACCGGCCGGGATGCCAACGGAACAGCCACACGAGCACACCCAGCGTCACCACGAAGTGGAGCGTCGCGTAGTAGTAGTTCATGCCGATGATCAGCCAAGTCACCGTGTTCACGGCGTGATTGACCGACTCCTCCACGGCGATGCCCAGATGGTGCTCGGCCTTCCAGATCCAGTCGGCGTTGCGCAGCGCCTCGGTCTTCTGCTCGGGCACGGCGTTGCGGATCAGCGAGTACGTCCAGTAACTCACCGCGATCAGCAGGATCTCGAACCAGAACCGGGGCCGGCGCGGGGTGCGCGGCCGGCGCGGTGAACCCGGGCCGCTCTCGGCCGTAACGGGCTGCGGAAGGGCCGATTCCCGGCCTTCCGGCTTCGTCACGGTCGTGTCACCCATAGGCACAAAGTCTGCCAGAAAAGGACTTCCCCACCGATCATCCCCCGGTGAGGGCCGGGTCGCATGTTCTCTCTACGGCGAGATCAGGCCATGACGTCAGGAGCGAGTGCGATCCCCGGGTGCCGAAGCGGTTGAACCGCGCACCACCAGTTCCGGCATGAACACGAACTCGCTGTGGGGGGCCGGAGTCCCGCCGATCTCCTCCAGCAGCGTGCGGACGGCGGCCTGGCCCATCGCCGGGACCGGCTTGCGGATCGTGGTCAGCGGCGGGTCGGTGAAGGCGATCAGCGGGGAGTCGTCGAAGCCGACCACCGAGATGTCCTTCGGCACGTCCAGGCCCAGCTGCCGCGCCGCCCTGATCGCGCCCAGCGCCATCATGTCGCTCGCGCACACCACGGCCGTGCAGTTCCGCTCGATCAGCGCCGTCGTCGCGGCCTGCCCGCCCTCCAGCGTGTACAGGGAGTGCTGGACCAGCTCCGACTCGACGGCCTCGGCGCCCAGCCCCAACTGGTCCTGCATCGTGCGCACGAACCCCTCGATCTTGCGCTGCACCGGCACGAACCGCTTCGGCCCCAGCGCCAGCCCGATCCGCTGGTGCCCCAGGGACACCAGGTGCGTGACCGCGAGGCTCATCGCGGCACGGTCGTCGGGGGAGATGAACGGCGCCTGCACCTTCGGCGAGAAGCCGTCGACCAGCACGTACGGCACGCCCTGCGCGCGCAGCCGGTCGTAGCGCTGCATGTCGGCGGTGGTGTCCGCGTGCAGCCCGGAGACGTAGATGATGCCGGCGACCCCGCGGTCGACGAGCATCTCCGTGAGCTCGTCCTCCGTCGAGCCGCCCGGCGTCTGGGTGGCGAGGACGGGCGTGTAGCCCTGCCTCGTCAGCGCCTGGCCGATGACCTGGGCCAGGGCCGGGAAGATCGGGTTCTCCAGCTCGGGGGTGATCAGTCCCACCAGGCCCTCGCTGCGCTGGCGCAGCCGCACCGGGCGTTCGTAGCCCAGTACGTCGAGGGCGGCCAGGACGGACTGGCGGGTGGTGGCGGCGACGCCCGGCTTCCCGTTGAGGACGCGGCTGACGGTCGCTTCGCTCACCCCCGCCTGGGCGGCGATGTCGGCAAGCCGTGTGGTCACAGGACCGGACTGTAGCGGCCGGGGATCTCCTTGCGCACCGACGGGACGCCTGGTGCGTGCCGTCCCACGGCCGGCGGCGGGTTGCTGGGTCATCGCGGTCCCCAAATGGTCGAGAAGAGGTCGTGGCCGGCGTCCGATCCGCAACGAATGATTCCCCCGACGGAAGCGGATGGCAAGTGCTTGCAGAGTCTTGCACAGCTGTCCGAGTCCCTGCCGAACAGCCGGAAATCCGGGTCCGGGAGGGGCCGGGGAGAGGTCACGGCGGGGTAACCATCCGCACCGCTTGCAACTTTTTGCTGCAAGGTCTTTCGCAAGTCCGTGAAGCGCGGCTAATCTCACCGACGCCCGGCGGCCAACGGCGCAGTCGGCAGCACGAACGGGCTGACCCTCAAGGAGAACTCATGCGGCGTGGCATAGCGGCCACCGCGCTGGTGGCGTCCCTCGCCCTGGCGGCGACGGCGTGCGGCGGAAGCGACAGCGGCGACGAGGCCGGCGGCCCGGTCACCATCACCTGGTGGGACACCTCCAACGCGACCAACGAGGCGCCGACGTACAAGGCCCTGGTCAAGGAGTTCGAGGCCGCCAACAAGGACGTCAAGGTCAACTACGTCAACGTCCCCTTCGACCAGGCGCAGAACAAGTTCGACACCGCCGCCGGTTCCAAGGGCGCCCCCGACGTGCTGCGTTCCGAGGTCGGCTGGACCCCGGCCTTCGCCAAGAAGGGCTTCTTCGCCCCGCTCGACGGCACCGAGGCCCTCGCCGAGCAGGACAAGTTCCAGCCCAGCCTGATCGAGCAGGCCACGTACGACGGCAAGACCTACGGCGTCCCCTTCACCACGGACACCCTCGCCCTCGTCTACAACAAGGAACTGTTCGAGAAGGCCGGCGTCGAGGCCCCCAAGACCTGGGACGACCTGAAGAAGGCCGCCGCCACCATCAAGGACAAGACCGGCGTCGACGGCTACTGGGGCTCCACCCAGGCCTACTACGCGCAGAGCTTCCTCTACGGCGAGGGCGCCGACACCGTCGACGTCGACGCCAAGAAGATCACCGTGACCTCGCCGGAGGCCAAGAAGGGCTACGGCACCTGGCAGGGCCTCTTCAAGGGCAAGGGCCTGCACAAGGCCGACACCACCGCGGACGCCTACGCCCACATCCAGGAGGCGTTCGTCAGCGGCAAGGTCGCCTCGATCGTCCAGGGCCCGTGGGAGATCACCAACTTCTACAAGGGTTCCGCCTTCAAGGACAAGAACAACCTCGGCATCGCCACCGTCCCGGCCGGCTCCACCGGCAAGGCGGGCGCCCCGACCGGCGGCCACAACCTCTCCGTGTACGCGGGCTCGGACAAGGCCCACCAGGAGGCCTCGCTGAAGTTCGTGAAGTTCATGACCTCGGCCAAGGCCCAGGAGACCATCGCGCTGAAGAACTCCACGCTCCCCACCCGCGAGGACGCCTACACCGCCGAGGTCAAGGCCGACCCCGGCATCGCCGGCTACCAGGGCGTGCTGTCCGCCGCCCAGCCGCGCCCGGCGCTGCCCGAGTACAGCTCCCTGTGGGTCCCGCTCGACGACGAGCTGCTCAAGATCGCGAGCGGCAAGGAGTCCCTGGACAAGGGCCTCGGCAACGCCGAGACCGCCATCACCAAGCTGGTGCCCGACTTCTCCAAGTGACCGCCGGGTGGCCGCCGGATCCCCCTGGCACTGGGGAGGGGGATCCGGCGGCCACCGGCCCGTGCCTGCGCCTGGGCAGCCCCCTAGAACTCCTTGAACTTCCAGAAGGTGTCGAACCATGACAGTCGTCATCGACCGAGCGACCGGCAAGCGGCGCGGTGAGCGGGAACCGCGTCCCGGGCCGGGCCGGCGGCTGAAGAACGGCTTCCACAAGCACTGGTACGCCTACGCGATGGTCGCCCCGGTGGCGGTCGTCCTCGGGGTCCTCGTGCTGTACCCGCTGGCATACGGCCTGTACCTCACGCTCACCGACGCCACCAGCCTCAACACCGCCCGCACGATCGGCGTCAACGAGATCGACGCCACCTACAAGTTCATCGGCCTGGACAACTACGCCGACATCCTGTGGGGCCCGACGGCGTACGACCGCTTCTGGTCGCACTTCCTGTGGACGGTCTTCTGGACGGCCGCCTGCGTCACCCTGCACTACGGCATCGGTCTCGGCCTGGCGCTGCTGCTCAACCAGAAGCTGCGCGGCCGCACCCTCTACCGGATGCTCCTGGTGCTGCCCTGGGCCGTGCCGACCTTCGTCACCGTCTTCGGCTGGCGCTTCATGCTCGCCGACGGCGGCATCATCAACTCCGGCCTGGAGCTGCTGCATCTGCCGACGCCGCTGTGGCTGGAGGACACCTTCTGGCAGCGGTTCTCCGCGATCATGGTCAACACCTGGTGCGGTGTGCCGTTCATGATGGTCTCGCTGCTCGGCGGACTGCAGTCGATCGACGCGAGCCTGTACGAGGCCTCCGAGATGGACGGCGCGAACGCCTGGCAGCGGTTCCGCTACGTCACCCTGCCCGGCCTGAGGTCCGTCAGCACGACGGTCGTCCTCCTCGGTGTCATCTGGACCTTCAACCAGTTCGCCATCATCTTCCTGTTGTTCGGCAACACCGCCCCCGACGCCCAGATCCTCGTGACCTGGGCCTACCA
The DNA here is from genome assembly GCF_018604545.1 of Streptomyces koelreuteriae. Classification (GTDB taxonomy): domain Bacteria; phylum Actinomycetota; class Actinomycetes; order Streptomycetales; family Streptomycetaceae; genus Streptomyces; species Streptomyces koelreuteriae. The sequence continues at coordinate 6,141,967 of NZ_CP075896.1, forward strand.
GCTCGGCTTCGGGCAGCAGCCGCGCGACTACGCCCAGTCCGCCGCCTACGGAATCCTGCTCCTGTCCCTCCTGATCGTCTTCACCTCGTTCTACCGCCGCTGGATTGACCGCAACGAGCAGCAGCTCGCGATCTGAGGCAGGAGTTCTCATGAGTACGACGAGTACGACCACCGTCGAGACCCCCGCCGCGGCCGGCGAGCGGCGCCCCGCGGGCGACCCGCGCAAGGTCCGCCGCCGCGGCGAGCAGAGCCGCGCGGGCTCCCTCGCCTCGCACGCCGTGCTGATCGGCGCGAGCCTGACCGCGCTCTTCCCGATCGCCTGGCTGGTCTTCCTGTCCCTCGGCCCGGACAAGGACGACTACCTGCACCCCGGGCGCATCTGGAGCAAGATGACGCTCGACAACTACGCCTTCGTCCTGAAGGACACGAGCTTCTTCGACTGGCTGACCAGCACGCTGGTCGTGGTGCTGGGCACGACGCTCATCGGCGTCGTCGTCGCGGCGTCCACCGGCTACGCGGTCTCCCGCATGAGGTTCCCCGGCTACCGGAAGCTGATGTGGGCGCTGCTGGTCACCCAGATGTTCCCCATCGCGGTACTGATCGTGCCGATGTACCAGATCCTCTCGGATCTCCAGCTCATCGACAGCTACCTTGGTCTCATCCTTGTCAACTGCACCACGATCGTGCCGTACTGCGCCTGGCTGATGAAGGGCTATTTCGACACCATCCCGTTCGAGATCGACGAGGCCGGGCGCGTCGACGGGCTGACCCCCTTCGGCACGTTCGCGCGGCTCATCCTGCCGCTCGCGAAGCCCGGCCTCGCGGTCGCGGCGTTCTACAGCTTCCTCACGGCCTTCGGGGAGGTCGCGTTCGCCTCGACGTTCATGCTGAGCGACGACAAGTACACCTTTGCCGTCGGTCTGCAGACCTTTGTGAGCGAGCATGACGCGCAGCGGAATCTGATGGCCGCGACGGCTGTGCTGATCGCGATACCGGCTGCCATCTTCTTCTATCTCGTGCAGAAGAATCTGGTGACCGGGCTTACCGCCGGTGGCACGAAGGGGTGACGCACGCTCCGCCGGTGGAGCCGGGACAGGTCGTCGCTCGGCCGCGGCGCCGTCGTGGTCGCTCACGCAGTTCCCCGCGCCCCTGGGGCGCTGCCGAACCGCACTCCAGAAGCCCGAGGTGGCCGCGGTGCCCATCCGACCCCGCTGTACCGCGGCCACCTCGTCACCCCACCCCACGTCTCACATGACCACACCCCTGTTACGCACCAAGGACGACATGAGCCAGCAGCACTCAGCCGCCCCGACCCCGACTTCCGCCACGGCCGTCGCCAAGCGCCGCGACTGGTGGCGGGACGCGGTGATCTACCAGGTGTATCCGCGCAGCTTCGCCGACAGCGACGGCGACGGCATGGGCGACCTGGAAGGTGTCCGCACCCGTCTGCCGTATCTGCGCGACCTCGGCGTGGACGCCGTGTGGCTCAGCCCCTTCTACGCCTCGCCGCAGGCCGACGCCGGCTACGACGTCGCCGACTACCGGGCCGTCGACCCCATGTTCGGCAACCTCCTGGACGCCGACGCGCTGATCCGCGACGCCCACGAGCTGAGCCTCAGGATCATCGTCGACCTGGTCCCGAACCACTCCTCCGACCAGCACGAGTGGTTCAAGCGGGCCGTCGCCGAGGGCCCGGGCTCGCCGCTGCGGGAGCGCTACCACTTCCGCCCCGGCAAGGGGAAGCACGGCGAACTGCCGCCCAACGACTGGGAGTCGATCTTCGGCGGGCCGGCGTGGACCCGGGTCACCGAACCCGACGGCACGCCCGGGGAGTGGTACCTGCACCTCTTCGCCCCCGAGCAGCCCGACTTCAACTGGGAGCACCCGGCGGTCGGCGACGAGTTCCGCTCCATCCTGCGCTTCTGGCTGGACATGGGCGTCGACGGCTTCCGCATCGACGTCGCCCACGGTCTGGTGAAGGCGGCGGGGCTGCCCGACCTCGGATCCCACGACCAGGTGAAGCTGCTGGGCAACGATGTCATGCCGTTCTTCGACCAGGAGGGCGTGCACGAGATCTACCGGCAGTGGCGGCTCATCCTCGACGAGTACGCGGGGGAGAGGATCTTCGTCGCCGAGGCCTGGACCCCGACCATCGAGCGCACCGCCCACTACGTCCGCCCGGACGAGCTGCACCAGGCGTTCAACTTCCAGTACCTCAGCACCCACTGGGACGCCGAGGAGATGCGCGAGGTCATCGACCGCACCCTGGACGCCATGCGCCCGGTCGGCGCCCCCGCCACCTGGGTGCTGTCCAACCACGACGTGACCCGGCACGCCACCCGCTTCGCCAACCCGGCGGGCCTCGGCACCCAGATCCGGCTGGCCGGCGACCGGGAACTGGGGCTGCGCAGGGCCCGGGCCGCGTCCCTGCTCATGCTGGCGCTGCCCGGCTCGGCCTACGTCTACCAGGGCGAGGAACTCGGGCTGCCCGACGTCGTCGACCTGCCGGACGAGGTGCGTCAGGACCCGGCGTACTTCCGGGGAGCGGGGCAGGACGGCTTCCGCGACGGGTGCCGGGTGCCGATCCCGTGGACCCGGACCGGGGCGTCGTACGGCTTCGGCGACGGGGGCAGCTGGCTGCCGCAGCCCGACGGCTGGGGCGAGCTGAGCGTCGAGGCGCAGACCGGGGAGCCCGGCTCGACCCTGGAGCTGTACCGGGCCGCGCTCGCCGTGCGCCGTGAGCAGCCCGACCTCGGCGCCGGTACGTCCGTGGAGTGGCTGCGGGCGCCCGAGGGTGTGCTCGCCTTCCGGCGCGGGGAGTTCGTGTGCGTCGCGAACACCACCGGGGAGTCGGTGGCGATGCCGGCGTACGGCCGGGTGCTGGTCGCGAGCGGCGAGGTCGTCCTGGTCGACGACGAGGCGAAGGTGCCGGCCGACGGCACGGTGTGGTGGACCACCGCGACCACCGCCTGATTTTCCTTTGAATTTCGTACGGCCCGCTGCCCTTTCGGGTGGCGGGCCTCTATCATCTGCGTCACTGCAAGGTTTCTGAACCTTGCTGCAAGAACCTTCAACGAAGAAGGAAACCCCACATGGCACGCAGATTCCTCGCCCTCGCCACCGCGCTCGCGGCGGCTTCGGTTGTCATGAACCCGACTAGTGCACAGGCCTCCCCACCTGGCACCAAGGACGTCACCGCCGTCCTCTTCGAGTGGAACTTCGCCTCCGTCGCCCGCGAGTGCACCAACACCCTCGGCCCCGCCGGATACGGCTACGTCCAGGTCTCCCCGCCCGCCGAGCACATACAGGGCTCCCAGTGGTGGACGTCGTACCAGCCGGTCAGCTACAAGATCGCCGGGCGGCTCGGTGACCGCACGGCCTTCCGGGACATGGTGAACACCTGCCACGCGGCCGGGGTGAAGGTCGTCGCCGACGCGGTCGTCAACCACATGGCGGCGGGCAGCGGCACCGGCACCGGCGGCTCGTCGTACGGCAAGTACACCTACCCGGGCCTGTACTCCGCGCCCGACTTCGACGACTGCACCTCCCAGATCAGCAACTACCAGGACCGCTGGAACGTCCAGCACTGCGAACTGGTCGGCCTCTCCGACCTCGACACCGGCGAGAACTATGTGCGCGGCGCGATCGCCGGGTACCTGAACGACCTGCTCTCCCTCGGCGTCGACGGCTTCCGCATCGACGCGGCCAAGCACATGGACGCGGCCGACCTGGCGAACATCAAGTCCCGGCTGAGCAACCCGTCGGTCTACTGGAAGCAGGAGGTGATCCACGGCTCCGGCGAGGCCGTCCAGCCCACTGAATACACGAGTAACGGCGACGTCCAGGAGTTCCGCTACGCCTACGACCTCAAGCGGGTCTTCAACAACGAGAACCTCGCCTATCTGAAGAACTACGGCGAGGGCTGGGGCTATATGGGCAGCGGAGTCTCCGGCGTCTTCGTCGACAACCACGACACCGAGCGCAACGGCTCGACCCTCAGCTACAAGGACAACGCGAACTACACCCTGGCCAACGTCTTCATGCTCGCCTGGCCCTACGGCGCCCCGGACATCAACTCCGGCTACGAGTTCAGCGATCACGACGCCGGTCCGCCGAACGGCGGCCAGGTGAACGCCTGCTGGCAGGATGGCTGGAAGTGTCAGCACAACTGGCCGGAGATCAAATCCATGGTCGGCTTCCGCAATGCCACGCGCGGGCAGGCCGTCACCAACTGGTGGGACAACGGGGGCGACGCCATCGCGTTCGGGCGGGGGAGCAAGGGCTTCGTGGCCATCAATCACGAGTCGGGTTCGCTGAGCCGGACCTATCAGACCTCGCTGCCGGCGGGGACGTACTGCAACGTGCAGAACAACACGACCGTGACCGTGAACTCCGCTGGTCAGCTCACCGCAACCCTCGGCGCGAACACGGCCCTCGCGATCCACGTGGGCCGGTCCAACTGCTGAGCGCCGGGCTCCAGTTGCGGCGCATGAGGGATTGACGCTTCCGGAACGCTGCCCTACGTTCCCTCCACAGTGGCAACTCCCTGAACGTTGTTCAGCATCTCGAACACTCGCCCCTCGGAAACCCCGGGGGGCGACCTCATACCACTGGGAGCGCTCCCATGACGGGACGGATCACGCTGCGCGGACTCAGAGGTCTCAGACGGTGGACGGTGACGTCCCTGGCGGTGCTGATGACCACCGTCGGTGTCACCGCCGGGGCCTCGCCGACGGACACCCGGGCGGACGCCTCCGCGACCATCGACGGGGCCACCCGGCACCAGCCCATCGACGGCTTCGGCATCTCCGAGCACTTCGGCCGGGCCGCGATCATGCGCGGCTCGCAGGGACTTCCCGCCCAGCGCCAACGCGAGATCCTCGACCTGCTGTTCAGCCGGAGCACCGGCGTCGGGCTGAGCATCCTGCGCCTCGGTATCGACTCGGGCATCCAGCCGACCGACCCCGGCGGGCCGAACGCGACCCCCAAGTATGTGTGGGACCGCAACGACAAGGGCCAGGTCTGGCTCGCCCAGCAGGCCAAGGCCTACGGCGTGAACCGTTTCTACGCCGACGCCTGGACGGCCCCCGGCTATATGAAGACCAACGGCACCGACGCGAACGGCGGCACCCTGTGCGGCCTGGCGGGTGCGAGCTGCGCGAGCGGCGACTGGCGCAAGGCGTACGCGAACTACCTGGTCCAGTACGCGAAGTTCTACGCCCAAGAGGGCATTCGCATCAACGACCTCGGGTTCACCAACGAGCCCGACTGGACGGCCACCTACGACTCCATGCGGCTCACGCCCGCCCAGGCGGTGGAGTTCACCAAGGTCTTCGGGCCCGTGGCGCGAGCGGGCGGGTACCAGGTCGTCTGCTGCGACTCCTTCGGCTGGAACCAGCAGAAGAACTACACCAGCGCCATCGAGGCCGACGCCACGGCCCGGGGCTTCGTCGACACGCACGCCGGCCACACATACGCCAGCAAGATCGACGGGCCGCTGCCGACCGGCAAGCGGACCTGGATGTCGGAGTGGTCGCCCGACGGCACCACCTGGAACGAGGCCTGGGACGACGGCAGCGGCTACGACGGCTTCACGGTCGCGGGCGCCGTGCACGACGCCCTGACCAAGGGCAACACCAGCGGCTACGTGTACTGGTACGGCGCCTCGACCGGCGCCACCCGCGGGCTGATCCAGATGGACGGCGCGAACTACCACGTCTCCAAGCGCCTGTGGGCCCTCGCGAACTACAGCCGCTTCATCCGGCCCGGGGCCACCCGCATCGGCGCCACCACCTCCGACGGCAACCTCAGGCTCTCGGCGTTCCGCAACACCGACGGCACGGTGACGGTCGTGGCGCTCAACGCGGCCTCCAGTGCCACCCAGGTGTCCTTCGGTCTCCAGAACATCGGGTTCACCACCGGCACGGCCACCCCGTACCTGACCAACGGTTCCCAGAGCACCTCCCGGCAGCCGGCCGTGCCGGTCACCGGCGGGTCGCTGAAGGCCACGGTTCCGGCCCGCTCGCTCGTCACCTACACCCTCCAGCGATAGGAGACACGATGCGCCTGACAAGACTCCTGGGAGTCCTGATCGGAGGCCTGGCCCTGTTGCTGGGTGCCCTGGTGGCGCCGTCCACCGCGTCCTCGCAAGCGCGGGCGGCGGCCCTGCCCGGCAGCTTCAAGTGGAGTTCCAGCAATGTGCTGATCTCCCCGAAGTCGGACGCGACCCACCAGCTCAGCGCCATCAAGGACCCGTCGGTGGTGTACCACAACGGCCGTTGGCACGTGTTCGCCAGCACCGCCAGCACCAGCGGCGCCTACAACATGGTGTATCTGAACTTCGCCAGCTGGCAGGAGGCCGCCTCCGCGCAGCACCACTACCTGGACCAGACGGCGATCGGCGCCGGGTACAAGGCGGCCCCGCAGGTGTTCTATTTCGCGCCGCAGAAGCTCTGGTACCTCGTCTACCAGACCGGCGACAACGCGGCCTACTCGACGACGGCGGACATCGCCAACCCCAAGTCCTGGACCGCGCCGAAGAAGTTCTACGCGAACGGCATGCCGCAGATCATCAAGGACAACATCGGCAGCGGCTACTGGGTCGACTTCTGGAACGTCTGCGACAGCGCCAAGTGCTATCTGTTCTCCTCCGACGACAACGGCCACCTGTACCGCTCGGAGACCAGCCTGGCCGCCTTCCCGAACGGCTTCACCAACACCGTCATCGCGCTCCAGGACTCCAACAAGTACCGCCTCTGGGAAGCCGCCAACGTCTACAAGCTCAAGGACTCCAACACCTATCTGCTGCTCAACGAGGCGATCGGCGGCAACGGCAAGCGGTACTTCCGCTCCTGGACGTCCGGCAGCATCGCCGGGAGCTGGACCCCGCTGGCCGACACCGAGTCCAACCCCTTCGCGCGCTCCAACAACGTCACCTTCAGCGGCACGCCCTGGAGCCAGGACATCAGCCACGGCGAGATGGTCCGCCACACCAACGACCAGACCCTCACGGTCAATCCCTGCCGGCTCCAGTACCTCTACCAGGGCCTGAACCCCTCGGCGAGCGGCCCCTACAACACGCTCCCATGGCGGCTGGGGCTGCTGACGCAGACCAACTCCACTTGTTGAAAGTTCTTTCCGATGGTTTCAGGGCTCTTGCTGTAAGCGTTTCGGCGGCGATACGGTCGCGCGGGGTCGGACCCGTGAGAGCCGCAATCGCAAGGAGTCCACGTCAGTGATACCGAGATGGCGTGCGCCCTCAAGGCGCCGAACCTCCCGTGCCGGACGGGTCGCCGCGGTCACCGCCACCGCGCTGGCCGCAGCACTCGTCCAGCCTCTCGCCGCCGGAGCGGCCACCCCGCCGGCGCCTCCGTCCGACGCGAAGCTCGCCGCCGAGCCCGCCCGTCACGACGCCACCCGTGAGCAGTTCTACTTCGTCCTGCCGGACCGTTTCGCCAATGGCGACCCGCGCAACGACAAGGGCGGCCTGACCGGCTCCCGCCTCGCCACCGGCTACGACCCCACCGACAAGGGCTTCTACCAGGGCGGCGACCTCAAGGGCCTGACCAAGAGGCTCGACTACATCAAGGGCCTCGGCACCACCGCCCTGTGGATGGCCCCGATCTTCAAGAACCAGCCGGTGCAGGGCACGGGGGCGAACGCGTCGGCCGGTTACCACGGTTACTGGATCACCGACTTCACCCAGGTCGACCCGCACTTCGGCACCAACAAGGACCTCGAGACCCTCATCGACAAGGCCCACGCCAAGGGCATGAAGGTCTTCTTCGACGTCATCACCAACCACACGGCCGATGTCGTCGACTATGAGGAGAAGTCGTACGACTACCTCTCCAAGGGCGCCTTCCCGTACTTGACCAAGGACGGCAAGCCCTTCGACGACACCGACTACGCGGACGGCAAGAAGAAGTTCCCGCCGGTCGACGCCGGTTCCTTCCCCAGGACGCCGACCGTCCCGGCCGCCAAGAAGAACGTCAAGGTCCCGTCGTGGCTCAACGACCCGACGATGTACCACAACCGCGGCGACTCCACCTTCGCCGGTGAGAGCTCCGAGCACGGCGACTTCGGCGGCCTCGACGACCTGTGGACCGAGCGGCCCGAGGTCGTCCGGGGCATGGAGAGGATCTACCAGCGCTGGGTGCGGGACTTCGACGTCGACGGCTTCCGGATCGACACCGTGAAGCACGTCAACATGGAGTTCTGGACGCAGTGGGCCACCGCCCTCGACGCCTACGCGGCACGGCAGGGGCGCGACGACTTCTTCATGTTCGGCGAGGTGTACTCGGCCGACACCGCCGTCACCTCCCCGTACGTCACCCAGGGGCGGCTCGACGCCACGCTGGACTTCCCCTTCCAGGAGGCGGCCCGCCAGTACGCCTCCCAGGGCGGCAGCGCGCAGCAGCTCGCGGGCGTCTTCGGCGACGACTACCTGTACACGACCGGCAAGGCCAACGCGTACGAGCAGGTCACCTTCCTCGGCAACCACGACATGGGCCGGATCGGGACCTTCCTCAAGCAGGACGACCCCAAGGCCACCGACGACCGGATCCTCGCCAAGGACCGGCTCGCCAACGAGCTGATGTTCCTCAGCCGAGGCAACCCCGTCGTCTACTACGGCGACGAGCAGGGCTTCACGGGCGCGGGCGGCGACAAGGACGCCCGGCAGAGCATGTTCGCCTCGCGCACCGCCGACTACCTCGACGACGACCGGATCGGCACCGACCGCACCCACGCCGAGGACGCCTACGACACGAAGGCACCGCTCTACCGCCAGATCAGCGCTCTCGCCAAGCTCCGCAAGGCCCATCCCGCTCTCGCCGACGGCGTCCAGCAGGAGCGGTACGCGGCCGACGGCCCGGGGGTGTACGCCTTCTCCCGCACGGACGCGAAGCGGGGCACCGAGTACGTCGTCGCCTTCAACAACGCGGCCGAGAAGAAGACCGCGACCTTCGCCACCGGCTCGCCGGGCATGGCCTTCAAGGGCGTCTACGGCACGGAAGCCGCCCTGAAGAGCGACGGCGACAAGAAGCTCACCGTCACCGTCCCGGCCGGCTCGGCGATCGTCCTCAAGGCGGCCGGCAAGCTCGCCGAGCCGGTCACGAAGCCGACGATCACCCTGAAGGCCCCGGCCGCGGGCGCCACGGGCACCGTGGAACTGTCCGCCGACGTCGACGGGGGACAGCTGAACCGGGTCGTCTTCGCGGCGCAGACCGGCAACGGCACATGGCGGACCCTCGGCTCCGCCGACCACGCCCCCTACAAGGTCACCCACACGATCGCCGAGGACGTACCGCCCGGCACGGCCCTGCGCTACAAGGCCGTCGTGGTCGACTCGGGCGGGCGTACCGCGAGCGCCCTGGCATCCTCCACCACCGGCACCCCGCCCGTCGAGGAGCCGCCCGGCGCCTCCTCCCGCGACTACGCGATCGTCCACTACAAGCGCGCCGACGGGAACTACGCCGACTGGGGCCTGTACGCCTGGGGCGACCTCGCCGACGGCGAGGCCACGCCCTGGCCCGAGAGCCACCCCTTCACCGGCCGGGACGCCTACGGAGCCTTCGCCTACGTCAAGCTCAAGCCCGGCGCCTCGAACGTCAACTTCCTGGTCATCGACAAGGACGGCGACAAGGACGTCTCCGCCGACCGCGCGATCGACGTCACCAAGACCGGCGAGGTCTGGATCGAGCAGGGCAAGGAGACCGTCCGCACGGAGAAGCCGGCCGCCGACTACCCGGCCCCGGACAAGACCAAGGCCGTCCTGCACTACCACCGGGCCGACGGGAAGTACGACGGCTGGGGCCTGCACGTCTGGACCGGCGCCGCGAACCCCACCGACTGGTCGAACCCCCTCAAGCCGGTCAAGACTGATACCTATGGTGCGGTCTTCGAGGTACCGCTCACCGACGGTGCCACCAGCCTCAGCTACATCCTCCACAAGGGCGACGAGAAGGACCTGCCGTCCGACCAGTCGCTCGACCTCAAGGCGAACGGCCACGAGGTGTGGCTGTTGAGCGGCCAGGAGAAGTACCTGCTTCCGCAGCCGGTGGGCGCCGCCGCCGCGCTCGACCTGACCACGTCCAAGGCGGTCTGGATCGACCGGAACACCCTCGCCTGGAACGGCTCCGACGCGGCCGCCTCCACCCAGCTGCTCTACGCCCGCGACGGCTCGATCGCGGTGAAGGAGGGTGCCCTCACCGGTGACGCCAAGCGGCTGCGCCTGGCGAAGACCGAGCTCACCGACGCCCAGAAGGCCAGGTTCCCGCACCTGAAGGCGTACGACGCCTGGACCGTCGACCCGCGCGACCGCGACCGGGTGCGCGAGGCCCTGCGCGGCCAGGTCGTCGCCACGCAGCACGCCGCGAACGGCGCCGTGCTCGCGGCGACCGGCGTCCAGCTCGCCGGTGTCCTCGACGACCTCTACGACGCCACGAAGGCCGACCTGGGCCCGACGTTCTCCCACGGCCGCCCCACGCTGTCCGTCTGGGCGCCGACCGCACAGCGGGTGTCCCTGGAGATCGGCGACTCCACCGTCCCGATGCGGCGCGACGCCACCACCGGCGTCTGGTCCGCCACCGGCCCGAAGTCCTGGAAGGGCAAGCCCTACCGGTACGTCGTGAAGGTCTGGGCCCCCAGCGTCCGCGAGGTCGTCACCAACAAGGTCACCGACCCCTACTCCCTGGCCCTCACCGCCGACTCGGAGCGCAGCCTCGTCGTCGACCTGGGCGACGGATCGCTCGCCCCGCGTGGCTGGAAGTCCCTGAAGAAGCCCGAGGCCGTACCGCTGAGGGACGCCCAGATCCAGGAGCTGCACATCCGGGACTTCTCCGTCGAGGACCGCACGGCGAAGCACCCCGGCAGCTACCTCGCCTTCACCGACCAGGACAGCGACGGCCCGAAGCATCTGCGCGAGCTGGCGAAGGCGGGCACCTCGTACGTGCATCTGCTGCCCGCCTTCGACATCGCCACCATCCCGGAGAAGAAGGCCGACCAGGCGGGCGTCGACTGCGACCTCGCCTCCTACCCGGCCGACTCCGACAAGCAGCAGGAGTGCGTCGGGAAGATCGCCGCGAAGGACGCCTACAACTGGGGCTACGACCCGTACCACTACACGGTCCCCGAGGGCTCCTACGCCACCGACCCGGACGGCACGGCCCGCACGGTCCAGTTCCGCGAGATGGTGAAGGCGCTGAACGAGGACGGACTGCGGGTCGTCATGGACGTCGTCTACAACCACACCGCGGCGAGCGGCCAGGAGCGGACGAGCGTCCTCGACCGGATCGTGCCCGGCTACTACCAGCGGCTCCTCGCCGACGGCTCGGTCGCGAACAGCACCTGCTGCGCCAACACGGCCACCGAGAACGCCATGATGGGCAAGCTCGTCGTCGACTCGATCGTCACCTGGGCCAAGCAGTACAAGGTCGACGGCTTCCGCTTCGACCTGATGGGCCACCACCCGAAGGCCAACATCCTCGCGGTCCGGGGGGCCCTCGACGCGCTCACCCTCGCCAAGGACGGCGTCGACGGCAAGAAGATCATCCTCTACGGCGAGGGCTGGAACTTCGGCGAGATCGCCGACGACGCCCGGTTCGAGCAGGCCACGCAGAAGAACATGGCCGGAACCGGCATCGCCACCTTCTCCGACCGCGCCCGTGACGCCGTACGCGGCGGCGGCCCCTTCGACGAGGATCCCGGCGTGCAGGGCTTCGCGTCCGGCCTGTACACCGACCCCAACTCCTCGCAGCACAACGGCACCCCGGCCGAGCAGAAGGCCCGTCTGCTGCACTACCAGGACCTCATCAAGGTCGGCCTCTCCGGCAACCTCGCCGGCTACCGGTTCACCGACACCGACGGCAAGGAGGTCACCGGCGCCGACGTCGACTACAACGGCCAACCCGCCGGATACGCCGCCGCCCCCGGAGACGCCCTCGCCTACGCCGACGCGCACGACAACGAGTCGCTCTTCGACGCCCTCGCCTTCAAACTGCCCGCGACGACGAGCGCGTCCGACCGGGCCCGGATGCAGGTCCTCGCCATGGCGACGGCCACCCTCTCCCAGGGCCCGGCCCTCTCCCAGGCGGGCACCGACCTGCTGCGCTCCAAGTCCCTGGACCGCAACTCCTACGACAGCGGCGACTGGTTCAACGCCGTCCACTGGAACTGCGCCGACGGCAACGGCTTCGGCCGCGGCCTGCCCATGGCGGCCGACAACAAGGACAAGTGGCCCTACGGCAAGCCCCTGTTGAGCTCGGTCAAGGTCGGCTGCGAGCAGATCGAGGGCACCTCGGCCGCGTACCGGGACCTGCTGAGGATCCGTTCCACGGAGCCGGCGTTCTCCCTTGCCACGGCCGGCCAGGTGCAGTCGAAGCTCTCCTTCCCGCTGTCCGGCAAGGAGGAGACGCCCGGCGTGATCACCATGCGGCTCGGTGATCTCGTCGTCGTCTTCAACGCCACACCCGAGCGGCGGGAACAGCGGGTCACCGCGCTCGCCGGAACCGGCTACCGGCTGCACCCGGTGCAGGCGGCGGGGGCGGACCCTACCGTCAAGTCGTCCGCCTACGCGGCTGAATCGGGCACGTTCGCCGTTCCGGGGCGCACGGTCGCCGTCTTCACCCGGGCCGCCGAGTAGCGCACTACGTTGGGCGGTGCGGGCCGCGACCGGCGGCCCGCCCCACCCAGGTACGGCCCGAGGTGCTCCTCGAGATGGACGGCAACGGCACACAGCACACCCCCGGCACCACCGTGCTGGTCGTGGACGACGTCGCGGCCAGCCGGTACGCCATGGGCGCGGTGCTCAGCCGGGCCGGCCACCGGGTCGTGCCCGTCGCCAGCGGCGGCGAGGCACTCGTCGAACTCGACGTCCGGCTGCGCGACGGCACCCTGCCCGACGTGGCCCTCGTCGACGTGGGTCTGCCGGACATGAGCGGCTTCGAAGTGTGCCGCAGGCTGCGGGCCCGGCCGCCCATGGCCGCGCTGCCCGTCGTGCACTTCTCCGCCGCCCGGACCGCGCCCGGGGACCGGTGCCGGGGACTGGACGCGGGCGGCGACGCCTATCTGACCGTGCCCGCCGAACCGCAGGAGATCCAGGCCGTCGTCCGGGCCGCCGTGCGCGGAGCGCGCCGCAGCACGGGCGCCGAGACGGTCGTCCACCGGCTGACCCTGCTGTCAGAGGCCGTCATCACGGTCCAGACGGCGCGCTGCCCCCGGGAACTCGCCACCGCGGCCGCCGACGGCACCGCACGCCTCACCGGCTCGCCCGCCGTGGTGTTCGTGATCGCCCCCGACGGCGAGCCCTACCAGGGCACGGCCCGCAGCCGCCCCGCACCGACGGACAGCGGCGCGCACCAGGCGGCGGCCCGCCTGGCCGCCCGGCTCGCGGAGGGCCGCACGGGCGTGCACAGCGCCGTCGTCCCCGCACCGCTGTGGCCGGCCGGGATCTTCCGGCCGGGCGTCGAGGAGGACGCCCTGCTGACCGTGGCGACCGCGCAGGACGGCCGTACGGCCGTGTGCCTGGCCACGCCCGTACGGCGTACGGCGATCAACGGCCCGGCGGACGACGGGCTGCTCGCCCGGCTCGCCCAGGCCGCCGCGCTCGCCGCCGAACCGCTGCTGCTGTACCAGGTGGAGCGGCATGTCGCCCTCACCCTTCAGCACAGCTTCCTGCCCCGGCCGCACAAGCTGCCCCACCTGCCCGGCGTCGACATCGAGGTCCGCTATGTGCCCGCCTCCCGGCAGACCGAGATCGGCGGGGACTTCTACGCCGCCCTGCGCACCGGCGACGGGGTGCTCACCGCGGTCGGCGACGTCGTCGGGCACTCGCTGGACGCCGCCACCGTCATGGTCGAGATACGGCACGCGCTGCGCGCCTACTGCGTCGACGAGAGCGACCCGGTCGTGCTGGCCGGGCGGCTCGACCGGATGCTCCAGCGCTACCACCCCGACCTCACGGCCACCGTGTGCCTCGCCCTGGTCGACCCCGGCAGCGGCCGGGTGCGGATCGCCAACGCCGGTCACATCCCGCCGCTGATCCTGCGCGACGGGGGCGGCGCACAGTACGTCGACGCCTCCGGTCCGCTGCTCGGCCTGGGCCTGGAACGCCCCCCGCCGACCGAGCACCACCTGACCCCCGAAGACCGTCTCCTCATGGTCACCGACGGCCTCATCGAAACCCGCGGCATCCCCCTGGACACCTCCCTGGAACAACTCCGCACAGCCGCCGCCGACGCCCCCACCGGCCTGGACACCCTCTGCGACGTGCTCCTGGGCTGCTTCGGCCACGACCGGGAGGACGACATCGCCCTGCTGGCCCTCCGGTTAGGGTGACCTCGTTGCCCGCCCAGACCAGGAGTCACCGATGCCGCAGATCACCGTCGACTATTCCGCCGACCTCGCGGACGGCTTCGACCGGACCGGATTCGCCAAGGCGCTGCACGAGGCGACCGTCGACATCGCGGCCGCCAAGCCGACGGCGTGCAAGAGCCGGTTCCGCCCCACCGAGGACATCGTGGTCGGGCCCGACACCGAGGGGCACGCCCATGTGCACGTCCACATCGCGCTGCTCGCCGGCCGCACCGAGGGCACCAAGGCCCGGCTCACCGAAGCCGCGCTGGAGTTGCTGCGCACCCATCTGAAGACCGCCGACGGAATCGTGCTGCACGCCTCCGCCGAGGTGCGCGACCTGGACGCCTCCTACCGGAAGTTCGAGGGCTGAGCGGACTCAGGTCGCCAGCGTCAGAAGCCGGCCGGCCAGATCGGCGAACGGGCCGTCGGCCGGCTCCTCCTTGAAGATACGGCGCAGCAGGCCGCCCATCTCCTCGTCGTAGGCGGCGCTCACGGAGGCCAGCGCGGCGAAGTCGTGCACGAGCTGGCTCTCCAGCTCCTCCCGCGGGATGCGCCGGCCGTCCAGCCAGATCAACGCCGTCGACTCGGCGAGCGAGATCCAGGACCGGACGACCAGTTCCAGCCGCGCGGGCGGATCGGTCACGCCCAGGTGCGAAAGGATCTGGACATACGCGGCCTGCCGTACGGAGTCGACGAGCGCGTTGGTCGTCGAGGAGCCGACCGCGGGTCCACCCCGCATGAGGGCGGAGAAACCCGGCCCGTGCTCGTCCACGAAGTCGAAGTAGCGGCCCATCACGCGATGCAGCCGCGCCCCCAGCGGACCCTCGTGCGGCTCCACGAAACGGGCCGCGAGTTCGTCCGCCGCCCGCTGCAACGCGGCCTCGTACAGGCTGAGTTTGCCGGGAAAGTAGTGATAGACCAACGGCCGCGAAATGCCCGCGGCCGACGCTATCTCGTCGATGGAGACCTCGTCGGGCGAGCGGCGGCTGAACAGTTCGAGGGCGACGCCGATCAACTGCTGCCGCCGCTCCTCGACTCCCAATCTGCGGCGAACCCCGGTAGTCATACGAACACCTTACCGATCGATTCCAGCCTCGAACGGACCGGATCGATCGCCGATGTTCCGCCGGGCGCACCGCGCGGTCACGACAAAGGCCCGGTCAGCGCAGCCCGCCCAGCGAACGCCCGTCCCGCAGCGTCCCCTTGAGCTCCGCCCGCGCCCCCTGCTCGCCCCGCACGGTCAGCAGACTGCCCCGGGCCGATCCGCTGATCCCGCCCGTCGCCCGGATCGACTCGATCCGGCGGCTGCCCGCGGCCAGCAGATACCAGGTGCCCGCCTCCGACTTCCACAGCACCCCGGCCAGCACATGCGGATCACGCGCCCCGCACGCCGGGACGTTCTCGGCCTTCGCCGCCACCGCCCCGTACCGCCCGCCCGGCGTGTGGAACTGCGCCAGCACCCGCGCCCCGCCGCCCCGCCAGGTCTCGGCCCGCGTGCACACCCACGCCGCCGACCCGCTCGCATCGGGCAGCGGCTGCTCGTTGAACGCCCAGGCGTTGACGCTCCGCACACCCGCCGAGCGCACCGAGCCCAGCGAGCAGGCGTACGGCTGCCAGGTGCGCAGCGCCTCCGCGCCGGACGCCTCTCCCGGTGAGCCGGGCCGGCCGCTGGTGAGCCGGGCCGGGACCAGCTCGCCGAGGTCGCTCAGCAGCCGGGTCCGCTCGCCGTCGGCCAGTTGCAGCACGTTCCACGACGTGCACGGACCGGACCTGAGGGCCGGGCTGGCCAGCGGCGCGGTCACCCCGTCGGTGAGGGCGAGGTCCATCGCCCCGGAGCCCGGCTTCAGCAGATCCCGCTCGCCCGCCTTCGACACCCAGGGGGCCGTCAGATAGCGGACGTTGCCGTCGGTCCGGCCCAGGACCACCGCGCCCGCCTCGGCCCGGCCGGCGCCGTCGACCCGGGCGAAGTCGAGGGCGGCGCCCTGCGTGCCGTCCTTCGGCTCGGCGTACCGGGCGATGCGCAGACCGTCGTAGAGGATCACCACACGGGCGGCGTCGACCGTCCCCGCGTACAGCAACTGGGGCGGTCCGGCCGGGCCGCCGGAGAGGGTGCCGGGCGTCGCCGACACCTGGACCGCCTCGCCGGGGCGGGCCCAGACGGCCAGGGCGCGGCGCAGCAGGGCCGAGTCGCCGGTGAGGTCGCCGCGGGCCGGCCACACCGAGAAGTCGGTGCGCGCCGAGCTCTGCCACGCGGCGGCGGGGACCCGGGTCAGCTTCGCCGGGTCGAGGGCGGCCTGGGCGGCGGGGTTGCGCGCATACGGGGGCGCGGCGGCGCCGTCGGGACCCCAGCCCTCGCCGGGCAGACCGAGCAGCGCCCCGCACACCAGCAGCGCCGCCCCGGCCGCCAGCGCGGCCTTCAGATGCTGGCGGCGCCGCATCAGGTCGGTGGGGCGGGCCTGGAGCGAGCAGGGGTCGAACTCGGGGGAGTCGAGCAGCCCGAACTGCGCGGGGACCCCGCCGGCCTCCAGCAGCGCGCCGTCCGCGTCGGCGACTCCCGCCGCCGTGAGCACCTCGCGCGTCTCGTCGTCCGCGAGCCGCTCCAAGCCGCGCAGCGCGTAGGCGGCCCGGGCCGGACCCGACAGGGTGGACAGCCGCTGGTCCAGGGCGAGTTCGTCGGCGCCGCCGGAGCGCGGGAACAGCTTCAGGCCCCACACCTGGGGCAGCAGCGGCGGCAGCTGGGAGCGCTTGGGCCAGGCCCGGCGCCGCAGCGGCAGCCCCGCCTCCAGCGCCGTGCGCAGCACCTGGAGGCGGACCAGGGCGTAGCCCGGATCGCCGTCACGGCCGGTCGACTGGGCCGGGATGACCGGTGCCGGAGTGCGGTTGCGGGGCAGGGCGCGCTGGGTGAGGGCGTGCGCGGTCACCACGCGCCTGCTGCGGCCCAGGCCCGGCGGCAGCACCAGATAGGCGAGCCGCACGAGCCGCGGATAGTGCTCGACGAGCGCGGCCTCGGCCTGCTCGACGTCGACGACCGGGCCGGCGGGGGAGGAGGGTGCGGGGCGCTGGGCGACATCCTGTGACTGCACGTTCAGCAGAACGAGCGAATGGTCGGATGGTCACCTGACCGCGCAGCGTCACCCCCGCGGCTGCTCCTGCTCCACGAGCAGCCGGGCGTAGTTCGCCATCGACCGCTGGTAGCGGGGCAGGTGCGGGGCCAGGGCGCCGAGCGCCAGCGACAGCGCCTCGCGGTCCCGCCCCAGGCTGGACAGGCACAGGGCGAGGCAGGCGCGCACCGGGTCGTCGAGTTCGTCGGACGGGGCGAGAAGCTCGGGCGTCAGCAGCGCCACGCCCTCCTGAGCCCGGCCGACGTTCCGCAGCGAGCTGGCGAGCTGGATCTTCGTCCGGCGGGCCTTGTAGGGACTGACGTCGGAGAGTCCGCGCCGCAGCGCCTCCTGGTACAGGGGCACCGCCAGGTCCGAGCGGCCCGTGGAGTCCCAGGCGCAGGCCTGCTCGAACGGCCCGAGCGGGCTGCCCTCCGGCAGCTCGGCGACGAGGGCGTCGACCTCGGCACGGAAGCGCGCCTCGTCCGCTTCGTCCTCGGCGTAGTCGTCGAAGCGGGCCCACAGTGCGGCGGTGCGATCTTCCCAGTCCTGGTTCACCGTGCCACCCTCGCACAGGCGTGCCTACGGAGGCAGCGGAATTTGAGCGCTACGGGCTCCGCAGCCGTATCGAAGGCGAGAGCCCTTGCCGGGGCTCCGTGCGGCATGCGTCCGGACCGTGCCGTGACAAGGACCGGAGGAACAGATGAGGGTGACCCGACCGATGCTCGCGCTGAGCGGCGCGGTGGCGATACTGGCGCTGGCAGGCTGTGGATCCGGCGGCAAGGACGAGGCGGCCGTGCCGAAGGAAGTGACCGGCAGCCTGGAGCACATCGCGGCCGAGGCCAAGTGCAAGCCGAACATGCAGACCGACGCCGACACGATCCGCCAGGCCCTCTGCAAGAAGGGCAAGGAGAAGTACGTCCTCGCGACCTTCTCCACCGACCGCGGCCAGCGCGAGTGGCTGAACGGCGCGAAGGACTACGGCGGCTACTACCTCGTCGGCCGCAAGTGGGTCGCCGTGGGGGAGCAGAAGACGGTCACGGCGCTGCAGAGCAGCCTCGGCGGGACCATGGAGGAAGGCTCCGAGCACATGAACCCCGGCGGCAGCCACAACAAGGGCGGTCACGGCAGTGGCGGTCACAGCGGCTGAACCTGGGGCACGCGCGGGCGTAGGCTCTCACGGATGCGGATAGGCGAGCTGTCCAAGCGCACGAACGTGAGTCCGCGCTCACTGCGGTACTACGAAGAGCAGGGCCTGCTGACCAGCTCACGCTCCGGCGCGGGGCAGCGTCACTATTCCGATGCCGCGGTCCAGCGCGTGTCGCTCATCCGGCAGTTGTTCGACGCGGGCATGTCCAGCCGGGTGATCGCGACCGTGCTGCCGTGTGTGGACGTCCCGGACGACCTGGGCGTCGCCGAGGAGACGTTCACGGCGATGATGCGCGAGCGCGACCGGATCGACGCCGACATCGCGCACCTGATCGAGACCCGGGCTGCGCTCGACGTGCTGATCAGCGCCAACAGCCGGCACCGGGCGGAGCTGTCCACGGCCCCGGAACCGGTGGCGCGGTCGGCCTGATGCTGTGATCTGCGCCTCAGCCGGTTGCCCCTCACATCGATGTCAGAGGTGAGGATGGCGACAACGCCCGGAATCACCGGGCCGGTCGCACGGGAGGCGGCGGAAGATGGGGCAGGCGTGGGGTTTCGGCAGGTACGGCGGGCCCGAGGTACAGGAGTTCTTCGATCGTCCCGATCCCGTGCCCGGTCGCGGCGAGGTGCTGATCCGGGTCGACGTCGCCGGCGTGAATCCCCTCGACCACATGGTGCGCTCAGGTCTGCTCGACGGGTTCGACGGCGGGCGTCCGTTTCCCCGCGTGCTGGGCATGGAGGCAGCCGGAACCGTGCTCGCCCGCGGCGAGGACGTCGACGGGCTCGAGGTGGGTGACGCGGTCTTCGGCTTCGCACTCACCGGTGGCGGCACCTACGCCGAGACCACGGTGCTGTCCGCGCCGAACACCGCACGCATCCCTGAGGGTCTGTCCGCGACCGTGGCGGCGACGCTGCCGGTGGCCGGGACGACCGCGGTGGACGTGCTCGACCAGCTCGGCCTCCCGGCCGGTGCCACGGTCCTGGTCAACGGGGTCGGAGGCGGCGTCGGCCTCGCCGTCGCCCGGCTGGCCGTCGGGCGCGAACTGCGCGTTCTCGGCATCGGGAGCACCGCCAAACGCGAGCACGCCGAGGCCATCGGGGTGCGGTTCGTCGACTACACCGCCGAGGACGTCGCCGCCGCGGCACGCGAGCTGGTTCCGGACGGCTTCGACGGGATCGTCGACCTGGTCGGAGGCGCCTCGCTGCGGACGGTCGCTCCGCTGGCCCGGGATCCCCGCGACGTCATCGCCGTGGGTGACATGTCCGTGCCCGATCTCGGTGGGCGTTTCGTCGAGCGCCGCGTCGACCGCGAGAATCTGGAGCGGTCCGCCCGGCTGGCCCTCGACGGAGTCCTCGCACCCGTGATCACCGCGGTCCATCCGCTCTCCGACGCCCCGGCCGCCCTCGCCGTCGTCGAGAACGGGCACACCTCGGGCAAGGTCGTCATCAAGGTGGCATGAGGACATCTGGCACAGCTTCTGAGCGTGGATAAGCCGGCGGTGGGAATTCCCACCGCCGGCTTATCCGCTGGCTGAGTATTACCCGCCGAGTACTACTGGCAGTTCTCGCCGTTGTTGATGCACTGGACCATCTCGTTCATCACGTTCTCGTCGAAGAAGTTGATGAAGTCGTTGTGGTCCGTGATCGGCTTGTGCAGCTGCTCCGGGAAGGAGTCCACCGCGAACGCGTTCTGGACCTGTCCATTGTTGATCTGCGGCGCCGGGACGTCGTAGACCAGACGGACCTGGAGCTGGGGGATGGCCTGGAAGCCGTTCGAGCAGCTGCCGTCCGCTTCCACGAAGTCGACGTGGGTGCGGTGGTTGGCGCTGTCGATGTTCTGGCCGTCCCAGCAGCTCTGGAAGTTGGACAGCCGGACCATGTTGCTGCCCTCGGGGCAGATCGGGTACTTGTCCGTCACCTGACGGTCCTCGAAGCCGGTGCACGTCCAGGACGTGTTGGCGTTGTTGAGGCCGTTGGTCAGGGACTTGGCGTCACCGGTGATGATCCGCAGGGCCTTCGGCATCGCGACGACATCGCTGGTGCGGTTGCCCACGAACTTCAGCTCCGCCTGCGCGGGCTCGACGATCTGGCCGACGTTGCCGTCCTGGCCACCGCCCGGCTGACCCGCGTCGATGTCGTCCGAACCGTCCTGGATCCGGATGACCGGCCAGAAGTACGTGGACTTGTCGCCCTGGTTCTGGCAGGTCGTCTCGCCGTTCTCCAGGTCCTCGTCGCTCGCGAAGGCGGTGTTGGCCTGGTTGCCGACGTAGTCGTGCTGGTGCTGGGCGCCGTTGGAGACACCGGGCGCCACGATCACGTTGTCCGAGTTGCGGTTCTCGTTCTCGTTGGTGCCGCACTGCGTGGTGAAGGTGCCCGTGGAGCCGCCGTCGCCGTTCGCCGCGAGACCGTTCGGCAGGTTGCGGGAGTTCGGCTGGACTTCCTCGATGTTGACGAAGTCCGCGGCTGCCGGGCCGTTGCCGCCCTGACCGCCGTTGCCGCCCTGGCCCTGGTCCTGGCCCTGGCCGTTGTCCTGACCGCCCTGGTCCTGACCCTGGTCCTGGCCGTTGTCCTGGCCGCCGTTGTTCTGGCCCTGGTCCTGACCGTCGTTGTTCTGGCCGCCGTTGTTGTTCTGCCCGCCCCCGGCCTGGCCGTCGTTGGTGTTGGCGTCGGCGTTCATGCCCTGGCACTCGGCCATCTGGGCGAGGTTGCCCGGCGCCTTGCCACCGACCCGCTTGATGTTGATGCCGATGCGGTCGATGGCGGCGGTCCGCTTCGACTTCAGCGGGCCGAGGATGGCGTTGTTGACGAAGCCGGAGTCACCGGCCTGGGCCTGACGCGTGGAGGCGAGCCGGGTGTAGGCCTCGCTGATCTGCTTGTCGAGGTTCGCAAGCTCCTTGTCCACGCCCTTGCGCGCGCCGTCCGGCACGTCGGTCAGGCTCTGTCCGACGTCCGGGCACTGGATCGTGGCGACCTGCGCACCCGCGGACTTCGTCTGGTTCGCCGAGTTCTCCTCATGCGCCGAGGCATAGAAGTTTGCCCAGATCAGCCCGCCCCCACCGAGCGCTAGGGCCGCCGATGCGGCTATGGCCTTGGTGGCCATCGGCGTCCGGCGTTTTCTTGTGTTGCGTCCCATGGAACTCCTCTGACTTCCTTTTTCGGGGGCATCGAGGCGCCCGACAGGAGTGAAGCGGCTCCCTTCCATACGCAGGTGGTCCCACGGGTGTTCAGATGTCTCTGAAATTGATGCGAGATTCGTGAGGGCTCTGTGTTCTCAACAGCCCGTTTCATACCGGCAGTTGCTGATCCCGCACGGTCGGTGAACCGTCGGGTCCGGTTTCACCGGCCGTGGTCGAGATAGGCCAGAACCGCCAGCACGCGGCGGTTGTCGTCGTCCGAGACCTCCAGTCCCAGTTTGGCGAAGATGTTCGCGGTGTGCTTGGCGATGGCCCGTTCCGTCACCACCAGCCGGCCGGCGATCGCCGCGTTGGTCCGGCCCTGCGCCATCAGCTCCAGCACCTCCCGCTCCCGGGGCGTCAGCCGCGCCAGCGGCCCGTCGTCGCTCGACTGCCGGGCCAGCAACTGCTGGATGACCTGCGGGTCCATCGCCGTCCCCCCGGCGGCGACCCGCCGTACGGCGTCCACGAACTGCTCGGCGTCGAACACCCGGTCCTTCAGCAGATACCCGACCCCGCCGCTGCCGTCGGCGAGCAGCTCACGCGCGTAGAGCTGCTCAACGTGCTGGGAGAGCACCAGCACCGGAAGGCCGGGCCGCTTGCGGCGGGCGTCGAGCGCGCACTGCAGCCCCTCGTCGGTGTGCGTCGGCGGCAGGCGTACGTCGACCACGGCGACGTCCGGTTCCAGCTCGGCCAGCGCGGCGGCCAGTTCGGGACCGGACTCGACGGCCGCCGCGATCTCGAAGTCGTGCGCCTCGAGCAGCCGGACGAGCCCGTCGCGCAGCAGGAAGAGGTCTTCGGCTAGGACAACGCGCAAGGGATCTCCATGGTGACCATGGTGGGACCGCCCGCGGGGCTGCTGACGGCCAGGACGCCGTCGAATGTACCGAGCCGCCGCTCCACCCCGGAGAGTCCGGAACCGGTGCCGATCACCGCACCTCCCTTGCCGTTGTCGGTGACGGACACCCGCAGCATCCCGTCGGCGTGGTGCAGATCGGCCCAGATGCGGTCGGCCCCGGAGTGCTTCACCGCGTTGGTGAGCACCTCGCTGACGGCGAAGTAGGCGGCGGACTCCACGGGCGCCTCCGCCCGCCCGGGCAGGTCCACGCTCACCTCGGTCGGCACCGGCAGCCGCAGCGCCAGCGCCCGTACGGCGTCACCGAGGCCCCGCTCGGCGAGGACCGGCGGATGGATGCCGCGCACAAGCTCGCGCAGTTCGGCGAGGGCCTCGACCGACGACGTTCGGGCCTGCGCGATCAGCTCCTTGGCCCGGGCCGGATCCTTGTCGAGGAGCGCCTCGATGGTGCCCAGGTCCATGCCCACCGCGACCAGCCGGGCCTGGGCCCCGTCGTGCAAGTCCCGCTCGATGCGCCGCAGTTCGGCGGCGGAGGTGTCGACGGCGTCGCGCCGCGTCTCGGTCAGCACCCGTACCCGCTCGGCCAGTTCGCCCTGGCCGGAGCCCAGGACGGCCTGCGTGAGCCGGAAGTGGACGTCCAGCAGCCGCGGGGTGAGGAAGTGCGCGAAGAAGAGGACGACCAGGCCCAGCAAGGCCGCACCGAGCGCGGACACCTGCCCGGTGACCTTGACGAACCCGTACCAGTACCCGTCGGGGAAGACCCGCCACAGCCCGGCCCCGAGCGCGAAGCCCTCCAGCGGGTACAGCCACAGCGCGGCCGGCAGCAGCGCGGTGAGGAACCCCGCCGTCATGTCGACCGGCAGCCACATCAGATCCCGCCAGGTCGCCGGGTCGCGCAGCATCCCGAACGTGGCCGCCCACGGATTGGCGTCCTTCGGCAGCGGCCGGTACGCCGGCGGGATCCGCACCCCGCCCCACTCCGCCGCGAGCACCCGCCGCCAGTTCGCGAACCCCCGTACGCCCTTCAGCACGTACGGCGTCGTGACGATCCCGATCCCGATCGGGATGAGCGCCATGGACACCAGGGACAGGGTGAAGCACAGCACCGCCCCCGGCAGCGAGACGAGGGCCACCCCCAGCCCCCGTAGCGCCGCCAGCGCCCCGCCCCGCCCCTTCGCTGCCCTGTAGCCGCTCTTCGTGTCGATGGTCATGGCGTCAGTCTCGCCGAGCGGGGGTGCGGGGTCACTGGGCCGGGACACCCGGTCAGGGGGTGGTGCTACGTACACCTCGGGAGGCGGCGCGGTGGTCCACGGGGTGGTTCCTACGCCTCAAGCGCCCAGCCCGGTCGCCAGCACCTTGGCCTCCCTCTCCGGGTCGAGCCCCACCGTCGGCCGGTCCGGCCGCTGGGGCGCCGTGCCGCCGATGTCCTGGAGCCACCGCCACGTGTCGGCCACGGTCTCCGCGACGGGCCGGCAGTTCAGCCCCGCCGCCACCGCCCGGGAGACGTCCGCGCTGTGCAGGGCGTCGTGCAGATCGCTGCCCGGCGGCACCCACACCGGCAGCTCGGTCCACGGCTCGATGCCCGCCTCCAGGATCACCTCGGGCTCGGTCCACCGCAGTTCGGCACCGCCCCCGGTGACGCGTGCGCACGCCTCCAGCAACGCGCCTGTCGTGGCGTGCCCCTGCGGACTGACCAGGTTGTACGGCCCGCTCAGCGCCCGCTCCGCCGCGTGCGGGATCCACTGGGCCAGGTCACGGACGTCCACGTACTGCACGGGCAGCTCGCGCGGCCCCGGGGCGAGCACCGGACCACCGCGCGCCATGCGGCCCAGCCACCAGGGCAGCCGGCCGATGTTCTCGTACGGGCCGAGGATCAGCCCGGCCCGGACGAGCACCGACCGGTCCTCGCCGAAGGCGTCCAGCACGGCCAGTTCACCGCCGCGTTTGTCCTGCGGGTACGCGGTCTGCTCCGCGTCGGCCGAGGCGCCCTCCACCAGGGGCGCGTCCTCGGTGTACCCGGCGGGCGGGGCCCACGCGTACACCGAGCAGCTCGACACATACACGTACCGGCCGGCGCGACCCCGCAGCAGCCGCGCCGTGTCCCGCACCGCGCGGGGCGCCGCCGACCAGGTGTCGACGACGACGTCCCACTCGCCCGGGTCGTCGGCGAGGGCGGCGAGACCGTCGGGCGCGGTGCGGTCGCCCAGCAGCGACCGCACGCCCTCCGGCGCCTCGTGCCGCCCCCGGTGGAAGACGGTCACGTCCCAGCCCCGCCCCAGGGCCGCCTCCACGACGGCCCGCCCCACGAACTCCGTACCACCCAGCATCAGAAGCCTCATGCCGCCGACTCTGCCCGGTGGGGCGGCGGTACGGAACGGGATCTGCCGTCAGCAGAAGGGTGGGGGCCGGTGGCTCAGCGGCCCACGGGAGGCACGTACTTGTAGCCGACCCGGCGCACCGTCCGGATCGTGTCGCGGTGCTCCGCGCCCAGCTTGCGGCGCAGCCGGGCGACATGGACGTCGACCGTGCGGCCGTCCCCCACGTGCCCGTAGCCCCACACCGTGCCGACGAGCTGGTCGCGGGTGTGCACCCGGCCCGGGTGCGCCACCAGGTGGGCGAGCAGCTCGAACTCCAGATAGGTCAGGTCGAGCGGTCGGCCGGCCACCTGGGCGGTGCGCTGCACGGTGTCGACGCGGATCAGCTGCTCGCCGCCCGGCGCGGGAGCGGCCTCGGGGGCGACGGGCTCCGGCAGGTCCGGCACCGCCACCGGGAACGGCGGCTGCTGGTCGGCCGGGACGAGCACCAGATAGCCGATCATCGGCGGCTGGCCGGGCAGCGCGGGCAGGGTGTGCTGCGGCGCCGGGAGCCAGGTGGCGCCCGGCGGCAGCAGGTCCGCGACGGTCACCACCTCGTCCCGGTCGACGGCCCGCAGTCGATGCCGGGCGGTGTTCGCGGGAGGGGTGTTGAGGGCGGCGGTGGACAGAGAACGAGTGGTCGCCATGAGAGGTCAGCTCTTTCGCGCGAGGAGTTCGTCGGAGAGATCGACGGCCGCGAGTTCGTGGTCGGGGTCGCCGAGGACGTACGCGGTTCGCGCTGGCCGAAGGCCGGGGTGTACGGCGTTAGAGGGCCGGCGCGTTCGTCGCGCGGCAACACACCCGGTCGAAGTCGTAGTCCTGACGGGACGGCCAGAAGGGCTCGAGGTCATGACGACCCGTCGCGGTGTACTTCTGGTAGCTGGCCATGGCCCCATTGAAGCAGAGAGGCCCCCGCGCCGGGACCCTCCTCTCACACCTTGGACACACGCCGGACATCGGACCGCCCCGCCGGAACCTCATCCCACCAGCCGCTTCCGCCACTCCAGGGGCCCGACATCGATCGCCTTGCCCGGATCACCGTCCCACTCCGTGGACAGCCCGGCGGCGGCCAGCGCCGCCACGACCTCGTGCCCGACGGCCTTCGTGGTCTCCTCGGACCCGTCGAATCCGCCGTAGTACAGCGACAGGCCGTGCCCCCGCGCCGCGCCGCGCGTGCACTGGTGGTGGAAGAACACGAACCCGCGCACCCCCGGCGTGCCGTCCGCCTCCGCGCCGATCTCCGCCATGCCGCAGCCCCGGCAGCAGGTGAAGTCCTCACGGGCGACGATGCCGCCGCGGTCCAGGGCCGCGAAAGCACGCTCCAGCCGGTCCGGGTCGGTCGGTTCGCTCCAGGTCTCCTGCTCGTCGACGCGCTCCAGCCACAGCCGCTCGACGATCTGGCGAGCCTGCGCCGGGGAGACGGGGGAGGAGTCCTCCTTGCCCTGCATCAGGTACACCGCCTCGCGGATCATCGTCTCGATGTCCAGGTAGCCGTCCCGGAGCATCTCGTGGACGTACCCCTCGGCCCGCGCCGAGACCTCGGGGGCGAGCGGGGGCGGAGCGGCGGGCAGCCCGAACTTCTCGCGCTCCCAGGTGACTCCGGTGTCCCAGCCGTCCTCCTGGCGCGCCCAGCGGACCATTACCTCGGCGACGAGGCCCGGATCGGTCAGCCGGGTCACCCACAGGTGCGGAACGGACCCCGTGCGGTGCTGGAGGTCGTAGGCCCCGTCCCCGTCTCGTGCCGTCTGGATGAAGACCATCGGCCGGTCCGGTATCCGCTGCACGATGAGGAAGTGGTCGTCGTCCCCGCCGATCCGCTCCACCAACTCGCGCAGCTCCCGGGCCGCGATCCGCGTGTACGCCTGCCCGCTCTCTGTCCTCACCTTGACCGTGAGGCCCCCGTCGTTCTCCATGCCGCTCACCCTGACACGCCCCACTGACAACGCGAGGGGGCGCCCACCGCGAGCGGTGAGCGCCCCCTCGGGAGCCGGGAGGTACCGGTCAGACCTGGCCGGCCTTCTCCAGGGCCGAGCAGCAGGTGTCGACGAGCAGTCGCGTCACCACGTACGGGTCGACGTTGGCGTTCGGGCGGCGGTCCTCGATGTAGCCCTTGCCGTCCTTCTCGACCTGCCAGGGGATACGGACCGAGGCGCCGCGGTTGGAGACGCCGTAGGAGTACTCGTTCCACGGGGCGGTCTCGTGCAGACCGGTCAGGCGGTCGTCGATGCCCGCGCCGTAGTTCTTGACGTGGTCGAGCGGCTTGGAGCCCTCGCCGAGCGACTCGGCGGCGGTGATGATCGCCTCGTACGTCTCGCGCATCGCCTTGGTGGAGAAGTTGGTGTGCGCGCCCGCGCCGTTCCAGTCGCCCTTGACCGGCTTGGGGTCCAGGGTCGCGGAGACGCCGAAGTCCTCGGCGGTGCGGTAGAGCAGCCAGCGGGCCACCCACAGGTGGTCGGAGACCTCCAGCGGGGAGACCGGGCCGACCTGGAACTCCCACTGGCCGGGCATGACCTCGGCGTTGATGCCGGAGATGGCGAGGCCCGCCTCCAGGCAGTTGTCCAGGTGCGCCTCGACGACCTCACGGCCGAAGATCTCGTCCGCGCCGACACCGCAGTAGTAGCCGCCCTGCGGGGCCGGGAAGCCGCCCTTGGGGAAGCCGAGCGGGTAGCCGTCCTGGAAGAACGTGTACTCCTGCTCGATGCCGAAGATCGGCTCCTGCGCCGCGAACTTCTCGGCGACCTCGGCCAGCGCGGCACGGGTGTTGCTGGCGTGCGGGGTGAGGTCGATGTTCAGGACCTCGCACAGCACCAGGATGTCGTCGCCGCCGCGGATCGGGTCCGGGCAGGTGAAGACCGGCTTGAGGACACAGTCCGAGGCGTGGCCCTCGGCCTGGTTGGTGGACGACCCGTCGAAGCCCCAGATCGGCAGCGCGTCCAGACCCTCGGGCGAGCCCGTGATGATCTTGGTCTTGGAACGCAGTTTGGCCGTCGGCTCGGTGCCGTCGATCCAGATGTACTCAGCCTTGAAGGTCACGGGCCACATCCTTCGGGGGTGTGTCTGGGCGCGTATCGCGGGTGCTGCGGCGCTGCGGCACCGGTGCGCCGCGTCAACTGTCCGGCAGCCTGTCAACAGGCGATTTCCCGGCCATTGCTCGGATGTGAACCCCGTGTTACCTGGTGTTGCCGTGCCGTACTTCATGCCGAGAGGGCGCTCCGCCCGAGGCTGGGGGCGGTCACCGGCTTCCCTCCGTCAAGCCGGTGACCGGCGCCCGCGTCACCCGCACGCGCCGGTCCTGCTGCTCCTGGCCGGGAGCAGCAGGACCGGTGACACGTACGTGGGGCGGCCGAGGGGTTGGCCGCCGCCTCAGTGACTCAGTCGGCCGTCCGGCGTCACCCCACCTTCTCGATCAGGGCCCGGCGGATGAGGAACTTGCCGGGCTCACGGACCTGTTCGAAGGCGGCGTTGTTGAGCAGCGCACAGCTGCCGGAGGCCGAGGTGACCTCCACCGTCGTGGACTTGTTGTTGTCCAGGTTGGTGACCTTCAGCTGCGTGCCGACCGGGAACTGGTTGCTGGACGCGGCAGGCGCACCGCCCTCGCCGGAGAGCGTGACGGTGGAGCCGTTGCACACCTGCTGTCCCGACGCGGCGGCGCCGCCACCGGCGTCTTCCGCCGGTGCGGACTCCGCGGGCTGCGAAGCCTCGGCGCCGCCCCCGGCCGCGTCCTGACCGCCACCGGCCTGCTCGCCGCCGGCCTGTTCACCGCCCTGCGCGGGCTGCGAGGGCTGCGCGGCCTGGGAGTCCTGAGCCGACTCCCCAACCGTGCACCCCGACGCCTCCTGCTTCCGCTTGATCTCCTCGATGACCGCCTCGCGGTTGGCGATCCGGGCCTCCGACTGCGCGTCGGGATTGGCCTGCTGGTCGGCGATGAACTTCTCGTTGTTGCCGAGGGCGGTGGCGAGTCCCAGGCAGGCCGTCGACTCCGCCGCCGACCGGGTGGTCGGCGGTGAGGCGTTCGACGTGCTCGCCATGACGAAGGCCCCGCCTCCCGCCACCGCCGCCGCGCTCACCAGCAGCGCGATCTTCTTCGTTGGGCCGAGAGTTCTCCTACGCGACATGCGCGCCTCCTGAAGAGGTAGGGGAGCGTACGCCGCTATGTACGAGATACCGAACGAGGTTACTCAGCAGTTACAGGAGTCAATGAAGTGACCTGCGCCACACGGGAAAAGAGGGGTGGTCAGCGCGCCAGGGCGTCCCGCACGGCCTCGTCGGTCCGGCCCACCACGGCCGTGCCGTCGTCCGCGGTGATGATCGGGCGCTGGATCAGCTTCGGGTGCTCGGCGAGCGCCTTGACCCACCGGTCACGCGAACCGGCGTCCCGCGGCCACTCCTTGAGTCCGAGTTCCTTGGCGGCCGCCTCCTGGGTGCGGGTGATGTCCCAGGGCTCCAGGCCGAGGCGCTCGAGAACGCCACGGATCTCGTCCTCGCTCGGCACGTCCTCCAGATAGCGGCGGACGGTGTAGTCGGCGCCCTCGGCGTCGAGCAGCGACACGGCGCTACGGCACTTCGAACAGGCCGGATTGATCCAGATCTCCATGCGCCCACGGTACGCGCAGCCGTCGCTGTTCGATTTTCAGCCGACCTCAGACGCCCCTCGCGGAGCTGCCGTGACATGGCGCCAATTTCCCTGCTCACCAGGGCTTTTGCCAGGCTTGGCGGACTCCCCGTTGTCAGTGCCCGGCGGTAGAATATAAGCAGTGTTCGAGGGTGGCGCCGGGGTCGCAGAGGACTTCCGGTGGCCGCCCGATCGCGACAGGAGGATGTCTGTGCCCGCTGCCGCTCTGAAGTCGAAGCCGTTGCCCACCCAGTCCACCGCGAAGCGTCCCGTCCTGCTCGACCTGCCCTACGCGCCCGTGGAGAAGCGGCCGCTGCCGCCGGGCCGGCCGCGCGAGTGGTACGTCACGCACAACCGCCGCCTCAAGGCGATGCGGCTCGCCATCGCCCTGCTCGACTCCGGCGTCTACATGCCGAACCAGGCCCGCGACGAGACGATCCGCCGCGCGGCGGAGCAGATCGGTGTCCACCCGCCGTCGGGCACGACGTGCCACATGGTGCGGGCGTTCATGCGTTACGCGCGCTGAAGCCGGTCCACCGGTGTTCCCGGCGCGGGGAACACCGGTGGGTTCAGCCGGGCGAAGCCCTCCTGGCGTTCGTAGGGGAAGTAGGGGTACGGCGCCGGGCGGTGGCTCGCCGCGTCGAGCCTCGCCACCTGCCCGGGGGTCAGGTTCCAGCCGACGGCGCCGAGGTTCTGGCGCAGTTGCCGCTCGTCCCGGGCGCCGATGATGACGGAGGACACGGTCGGCCGCTGGAGCAGCCAGTTGAGGGCGACCTGCGGCACGGCCTTGCCCGTCTCCTGCGCGATCTCGTCCAGCGCGTCGACCACGTCGTAGAGGTGCTCGTCGGTGACGGGCGGGCCGTGCTCGGCGGTGCGGTGCAGCCGGCTGCCGGGCGGGAGCGGTGCTCCCCGGCGGACCTTGCCGGTGAGGCGCCCCCAGCCGAGCGGGCTCCAGAGGATCGCGCCGAGGTCCTGGTCGAGGGCGAGCGGCATCAGCTCCCACTCGTAGTCGCGGCCGATGAGGGAGTAGTACACCTGGTGGGCCACAGGGCGCGGACGGCCGTGCTTCTCGGCGGTCGCGAGGGACTTCATCACCTGCCAGCCGGAGAAGTTGGAGACGCCGGTGTGGCGCACCTTGCCCGCCTGGACGAGGGTGTCGAGGGCGGCCAGGACCTCTTCGACCGGCGTCCCCGCGTCGAAGGCGTGGAGCTGGAACAGGTCGATGTGGTCCGTGCCCAGTCTGCGCAGGGCGTCCTCGCAGGCGGTGATCAGACGGGTGCGGGAGGAACCCGCGTCGCCCGGTCCGTCCCCCATCGGCAGGCCGGTCTTGGTGGAGACGATCACCTGGTCCCGGCGGCCCTTGATCGCCTGCCCCAGCACCTCCTCGGAGGCCCCGGCGGAGTAGACGTCGGCGGTGTCGAACATCGTGATCCCGGCGTCCAGGCAGATGTCCACCAGACGGCGCGCCTCCCGCGCGTCGGTCGTGCCCCACGCGCCGAACAGCGGGCCCTGTCCGCCGAAGGTGCCGGCTCCGAAGCTCAGCGCGGGAACCATGAGTCCGGACGCGCCCAGTCGCCTGTATTCCATCTCGGCTCCTCTCGATCTCCACTAACGGGTCTATGGTTCCGTTAGTGGTCACTAAGGTAGCAGGGCGAGACGGTTAATGGAACAGGAGTGCCGTTATGGCTGACGGAGGCGAGCCGGGGACCGTGCGGCCCGGAGGGCGCACGGCGCGGGTACGGGAAGCGGTGCTGCGGGCGGCCGAGGACGCCCTGACCGAGCAGGGCTTCACCGGCCTGGACCTGGCCGACGTCGCCCGCCGTGCCGGGGTCGGCAAGACGACCGTCTACCGCCGCTGGGCGACCGTGACCGGGCTGGTGGCCGACCTCCTGCTGGACATGGCCGAGCAGTCCGCGCCCCGCACCGAGACCGGCTCGCTGCTCGGCGACCTCACGGCCAACGCCCGGCTCGTCCAGCGCACCCTGACGGACCCCCGGCAGGGGCCCCTGTTCAAGGCCCTGATCGCCGCCGCCACCGGCGACCCCAGGACGGCCGCGGCGCTCCGGCGCTTCTACGACATCCGCGTCAGGGAATGGGCTCCCTGTGTGCGGCAGGCCGTCGACCGGGGCGAGGTGCCCGAGGGCACCGACACGCATGAGGTGATCCGCGCCGTCTCCGCCCCGCTCTACTACCACCTGCTGATCAGCGGCGCCCGCCTCGACGGCGCCACGGCCGACCGGGCCGCCGAGGCCGCCGCGACGGCGGCGCGCGCGGGTGTGTACGTACGGGCCTGAGGGCCCGGGGCGGCGCCGGCCTCAGACGTACCGTTCCATCAGCCCCGTCGCATACGCCTCCAGCCGCCCGCCCAGCACCTGAGGTGTCAGGTCGGTCCGCCCCAGCTCCCGCCAAGGAACCGCCAGCTTCGCCGCGTCGGGGACATAGGCCAGGGCGTCGAGCAGCCGCCAGTACAGATGGTCCGGGCCGTCGGCGAGGGGCCGGCCGCCGCGTGCCTCGTAGCGCTCCCGGAAGCCGAGGCCGTACTCCGGGCCGTGCAGCAGCGCGAGCGCCGTCGAGCAGTGGGCGACGTCCAGGTCGGCGGGGCCCCAGGAGGTCTCCACCCAGTCGACGACACCGCCGATCCGCAGCCCGGCCCCCGAGCCCGTGAACAGCACGTTCCCGGGATGGAAGTCCCGGTGCAGGAAACAGCCCTCGTACGGCGGGGGATCGCGGCGGATGACGTCCACGGCCCGCTCCCAGCCCGGCGGAACGCCCTCCGGTGACGTCCACGCCTGGTACGAGCGCGGACGCTCCTCGGGAACGACCCGGTGGATCCGGGCCAGTTGAGCCGCGAGCAGCTCCACGCGCGCGTCGAGGTCCTCCTCGTCGACCCGGACCCGCCCCGGCAGCACCGACATCAGCAGGGACGGATGGTCACAGTGCTCGGCGGTCGCGTCCACGCCGATCAGCTCCGGGGCGGGCACACCCTCCTCCCCGCCCAGCAGCGTCAGCACGTCCGCCTCGCGGGACAGCAGCCCGGGGGCGTGCCGCCGGAAGAAGGGCTTCACGAAGGTCCGCAGGGCGAGGGCGGTGCCGTCGTCGAGGGTGAGCCGCCGCATCTGGGCGCTCCAACCGCCCTGCAGATAAGCCGACTTGTCGACCGTACGGCTCTCCGGGAGCTGCTTGGCCACCCACGCCCGGGTCGCCGTCCAGCCCTGCTCGCCGAGCCCGGCCAGCAGGGCCGTGACGAACGCCCGCCGGTCGTCGGGACGGTCCCGGAACCACAGGCCCAACCGGTGCTCCGCCTCGGGCAGTTCCCAGTGGGTGAACTGCGCGCGCCGGGCCAGGGCCTGGGAGACGGCCTCCGTCACGGCGGGCGGGATGACCTCGTCCGTGCCCGGCACCGCGAGCACCGCCCGCCCCTCGTACGACCCCAGCACGTCGAGCGCGGACGACGTACGCCAGCCGCCGGACCGGCGGATGATCTCGCTGAACCGTCCGTCGCCCTGCCCGAACGGCACGTCCCACGCCTCGGCCGCGTACACCGCGGGCGCGCACAGCCCCAGGGCCGCCACCCGGTCCCCGTAGTGCCGGGCGAGATCGGCCACCGTCTGACCGCTCATGCTGAACCCGACCAGGACCATCGGCACGTCCCCGCGTGTCTGCGCGTCGATCACGGACACGGCCTGCTCGAAGCGGCGGCGCAGGCTCAGCTCCCGCAGCAGGCCGGTGCTCTCCCCGTGCCCCGAGAAGTCGAAGGCGAGGACGTGGCAGCCGTGCGCGGCGAACTCCGACAGCAGCGGCATCAGCCGCTCCTTGCTGCCGTTGCCCGCGCCGTGCAGGACCACGGCGGTCGCTCTCGCCGACGCACGGGCTCCGCCGTACAGCCCGCTGAGTCGTTCACCGCCGAAGGCGTGCGTGAAAGGGGTCAACTCCAGCTCACTCATACGGCCATTCACTCACGCCGCGCAGGGCGGTGACGGGTGAGTGGGGGAGGCGCGACCGACGAGGGGCGGTCACAGCCCGGGCGCCCCCCACACCGGGAACCAGCGGCCGAGATCCTGCTCGATCCGCAGATCACCGGCGAGCGCCGACCGCACCTGGAGCTCCAGCGCGTTGTCGCGCCGCTGCGCCTCGCCGCCGGGCAGGGGAGCGAACGGGTAGAACGTGCCGCGCTTGTAGAGGTAGACCAGCGCGAGCCGCCGCCCGGCCCGGTCCCGGAACCCGGCGAGGGAGCACAGCAGTTGCGGCCCAAAGCCGTTGACCTCCATCTGGCTGTTCACGGCGTGCAGGTCGTTCACGAGCGCGTGCAGTTGGTCGGGGGCGCGGTGCGAGACCAGCCAGGAGTAGCCGTATCCGTCCTGGCGCAGTTCCACCGGTGGACCGTCGCGCTCGGTGTCGGCGTCCAGCAGGGCCTGCACCTCGCGGTGGCTCTGCTCGAAGGCCGCGCCCTCGACCGTCGCGTAACACACCGCGCCCTGCCCGGTCGGGGTGAAACCCGCCGCGGCCTCCAGGGTCACGGCCGCCGACGGCAGCGCGAACAGCCGGTCGAGATCCGGCGCGACCGGCTTGGTCCGGCCGAGCAGAATGTCCAGCAGCCCCATGCCCCGCTCACACCCCTCCGGGTGCCGCCGCCTCGCCCAGCTCGGCGGAGATCCGGCCCAGTTGGTCGAGGCGCTGCTCCAGGCTCGGGTGGGTCGAGAAGAGCCGCGCGACACCGGGCTCGCGGCCCAGCGCCGGGGTGAAGTAGAAGGCGTTGAAGGCCTGGGCCGTGCGCAGGTCCTTCGTCGGGATGCGGGCGATGTCGCCGGAGACCTTGGTGAGGGCGGAGGCGAGCGCCGAGGGCCGGCCGGTGAGCAGCGCGGCCGCCCGGTCGGCGGCCAGTTCCCGGTACCGGGACAGGGCCCGGATCAGCAGGAAGCTCAGCGCGTACACGGCCGCGGACACACCCATCACCGCGGCGAAGATCACCGCGGTGTTCTGGTCCCTGCGTCCCCCGCCGAACAACTGCGAGTAGAAGGCGAACCGCACGATCAATCCCGCGATCACCCCCAGAAAGGACGCGACCGTGATCACGGCGACGTCCTTGTGCGCCACATGCGACAGCTCGTGCGCGAGGACGCCCTCCAGCTCGGCCGGCTCCAGCCGCCGCAGCAGCCCGGTCGTCACACAGACCACGGCGTGGTCCGGATTCCGCCCGGTCGCGAACGCGTTCGGCATGTCCATATCGGAGACGGCCACCACCGGCTTGGGCATGTCGGCCATGGCACACAGCCGGTCCACGACCCCGTGCAGCTCGGGAAACTCCTCCCGCTCCACGACCCGCCCGCGCATGGCGTACAGCGCGATCCGGTCGGAGAACCAGTACTGAGCCCCCAACAGCCCCGCCGCGACCACCACGACGAGCACCCAGGACCTCAGCAGCACGATCAGCGCCGCGACGAACCCCACGTACAACAACCCGAGCAGGAACAGCGTGATCCCCATACGGGTGGTCAACCGCCGGTCGCTCCGGAAGCGGCTGTGCATCTGCATCACCCCGCAGTCAGGCACTCGTCCCACTGCCAGTGTGCACCCGGCCCCGCCCATGAACGGGTCGTGATCACCCCCAGGACAGGCAAAGCCGTCAGCCGCCCGCGTCCACCGCGTACCCGGGCACGGACGGCCACCGCACGGTCAGCACCACCGACTCCTCCTCCGCCACCCAGGAGTGATCGACCCCACGCCCCCACACGACGTAGTCCCCCTGCCGCTCCAGCACCACACCGCGCCCGGGCAGCTCCACCCGGAACCGCCCACTGATCAGCACCAGCAGCGCGGTCCGCTCCTCCCCCCGCACCCACTCCGCCCGCTCGTCACCCTTGGGATGGACCCCCCACTTGACCTCGACGGCCTCACTCCGCCGAGGATCCCCACCCCCCTTGAAATGCCCGAGCAACCACCCCCGGTCCAACGCCGCGTCCACACCCGCGTTGCCCACATACACAGAGTCGTCCACGCGCCGGGACGCTAGCAGCCACTCCGGAGCAGACGCCGGGCCCGCGCCAGGAGTTCATCCGCCTCCGCGTCCGCCCGCAACGCCGCCGCCGGATACCAGGCCCGCGCCGACCGGGCGGCCCGTGCACGGAGTTTCCCGTCCGGATCGTCCAACAGCCGTACCGCGGCCCGCAGCCGTACGACCCCGCCCCGCGCCTCCAGCAACCGGAACGCCGCCACGCGCACCGGCCGGGACCGCCCCGGCGCGAGGCGCTCCGCCAGCCATGCCTCGGGCAGCAGCGCGGCCGACGGCAGAAGGGCGAGGGTGGCCTCCCGTACGACACCGGGAGCGGGATCATCGAGCAGCGGACGCAGCCGCTCCGTGTCCGTCACGTCCAGCGTGCGCAGCCCCGCAACGGCCCGGGCCCGGACCGTCGGCGCCGGGTGGGTCAGCAGCGGGTACAGCAGCTCGGCGTCCCCGCGCTCCCCGCACTCCGCCAGCCCGATGGCCGCGCCCGGCGGCAGGGCCGGGTCCCCCGCGTCCGCGCACAGCTCCCGGTACCGGCGCAGCGGCTCCGCCCCGGACTGCCGTACGACATACCGCGCACAGGCCCGCACCACCGCCGACCGGTCGATCAGGAACTCCGCGGCCCGCTCGGCCCGCCCCGCCCGGCGCAGCGCGGTGACACCGGCGGACCGGACCCGTGGATTGCGGGCGCCGAGCAGCGCTTCGAGCACGTCCTCCCCGTCCCCGCCCTCCCGTACGGCGGCCAGGGCCGCCTCGGCGCACAGGTTCTGGACGACGACATCGTCGTCCCGGGCGGCGGTGCGGGCGAGCCGGGCGGGGGAGAGGAACGACTCCTCCACGGCCACCCGGTACACGAACCGCCGCAGTCCGCGGTCCGGGTGCCCGAACAGCGAGTCGAACATCCCCCGGGGTGCCCGCCGGAGGACCTCACCGAGCAGCTCCACGCCGTACGTCCCCCGCTCCCGGCGGCCGACGCGCAGGATCAGGGGCGCGAGGGAGACGGCGGTGTCCACGTCGAGGCACTCCCGCAACAGCTCCCGCGCCGCCTCCCGCACCGGCCCGGCCCAGTCGGCGGCGCGCACGACGACCAAGGGCACCAGCGCGGGATGTTCAGCGGCCAGGGCGAGGGCCGCCTCGCGGGTCCGGCCGTCCGGGTGGCACAGGGCGAGCGCGAGCCACGACTCGACCGGCTCCTCGGCGCGAACGGGCTCCGGCCGCCGCCGGGCCAGCCGCAGCAGACCACGGTCCTTGCCTTCGGCCGGCTTCCGGATCTGACGGACCCGGCCCTCGACCCAGGCCCGGTCCGGCAGATCCCGTGCCCGGTACCACCCCCAGGAACGCACCCCGGCGTCCAGAGCGGTCCAGGCACGCGGATCGGCCACGTCGAGAACCTCCGCCAGCAGCCCCCCGCCGGCCAGCCGCGCCGCAGCCGCTTCCCCACTCCTGACGTCCTCGTCCATCTCCGCCCCCGCTCGACCTGCTCTTCCGGAGGAGCGTAGGGCGCCCGTCCGGGCTGGTCGCGCGAATTACCCGGTCGTCCGGGCCGCTACGTCTGCTCGCCGGACCCCTGGGCGTCCTCGCCGACGCCTGCGCTGACCAGCCCTGTCTCGTAGGCGACGATGACGGCTTGGACGCGGTCGCGGAGGCCGAGTTTGGCGAGGACGCGGGCGACGTGGGTCTTGACGGTGGTCTCGGCCAGGTGGAGGCGGGCGGCGAGTTCGGCGTTGCTGAGGCCTCGGGCCAGCAGGCCGAGGACCTCCAGTTCACGCGGGGTGAGCGAGGCGAGGTCGCGGTGGAGGGCGGCGGTGTCGCTGCCGCGCTGGGTGAACCTCTGTACGAGGCGGCGGGTGATGGCGGGCGCGAGGAGGGCGTCGCCGGTGCGGACCGTGCGGACGGCCGCGGTCAGCTGCTCGGGGGTGACGTCCTTGAGGAGGAAGCCGCTGGCCCCGGCGGACAGGGCGGCGTAGACGTACCGGTCGAGGTCGAAGGTGGTCAGGATGATGACGCGGGGTGCGTCCAGGGCGCCCGTGAGGATGCGGCGGGTGGCCTCCAGGCCGTCCATCTCGGGCATCCGGACGTCCATCAGGACCACGTCGGGCCGGGTGCGGCGGACCGCTTCGACCGCCTCGGTCCCGTTGGTCGCCTCGGCGACGACATCGATGCCCTCGGCGCCGAGGATCAGCCGGAATCCGGTGCGGACCAGGGTCTGGTCGTCGGCGAGGAGCACGCGCAGCGGCTCGGTCACGGCGTCTCCAGGGGGATCAGGGCCTCCACGCGGTAGCCGCCGGTCAGGCGCCGGCCGGTGCGCAGGGTTCCGTCGTGGACGGCCAGGCGCTCCCGCAGGCCGATCAGGCCCCGGCCGTTCCCGGCGGCCGCGCCCGCGCCCGGCTGCCCACCCGTGTCGGTGACTTCCACCCGGAGCCGCTCCGGGCCGTACTCGACGGTCACGGCGGCGGTGGCCCCGCGGGCGTGCTTCACGGTGTTGGTCAGGGCTTCCTGGACGACGCGGTAGGCGGCGAGTTCGAGGCCGGGCGGGAGAGGGCGGGGCGGGCCGGTCACGGTCAGGCCGACGGGCAGTCCCGTGTCCCGGACCCGCCCGACCAGTGTTTCCAGCTGGTCCAGGCCCGGTTGAGGGGCCGGCACCGCAACCGAATCGGCGGTGTCCCTCCCCTCGCCCTCGTCGGCCATGGTGAGCAGCCCCATGACATGGCGCAGTTCGGTCATGGCCGCGCGCCCGCCCGCCTCCACCGCGAGCAGCGCCTCACCGGCCTGCTCGGGGGAGGCTTTCATGATCTTGCGGGCTGCGCCCGCCTGAATGATCATCACGCTGACGTTGTGCGTGACGACGTCGTGCAGTTCGCGGGCGATCCTGGCCCGCCCGTGCTCGACGGCCCGGCGCAGCGCCTCGGCCTGTTCGCGCTCCAGGGCCAGGAGCCGGGCGCGGCCCTCGTCGGTGCGGAGTTTCCAGGTACGCAGGCCGACGGCGGCCACGGCCATCGGGACGAGGATCAGCAGGGCGATGTAGTGGTGGGGGACGATCGGAATCACCGAGTTCCCCGAGGTGCCGACCAGGACGACCGACACCGGCAGCGCCGCCAGGGTCGCCACCCGGTAGGGGCTGTACACGGCGGCGCTGTAGACGGCGATGACGAACGCGTAGAAGGTCAGCCGCATCACGCTCTGCGGTGTCGCCAGCGTCGCGGCCGTCACGACGCACAGCACGGCGAGCGGGTAGCGGCGGCGCAGCGCCAGGGCACCGGAGGCGACGACCGCGAGGGTCACCATGTAGGCCAGGCCGCCGGGCCCGGACGGGCGCGGCACGACGATCTCCACGCCGGGCGCGATCTCCCGCATCACGACGACGTTCACGTTGTCGATGCCGTAGTGGACGGTGGCGACGGCGAGTGCCAGCGCCACCAGGCCGTCGAACCGCCACGCGCGCGGGGTGGGGCGCAGCGGGGGACCGCTCGGCAGCCCGGCCTCGCGGAGCGTCCGGCGGGCCGCTTCCCGTAACCGCTCCAGCGTCGTACGTACGTCCGTCACCGGGTCATTGTCGTCGCCGCGCGGGGACCGCGGAGTCCGTCCCGACGGTCATTTCCCACCGCACCGGATACACCACGCGACTACATCGCAGGGATGACGTCT
The DNA here is from genome assembly GCF_018604545.1 of Streptomyces koelreuteriae. GTDB lineage: Bacteria > Actinomycetota > Actinomycetes > Streptomycetales > Streptomycetaceae > Streptomyces > Streptomyces koelreuteriae. The sequence goes on from NZ_CP075896.1 coordinate 6,181,210, forward strand.
GCACGCATCCTCCCAGCGCGGTACCGCAAGGGGTTCGGGCGGGCGACGCGCTCGGACCGGACCCGCTCCTAGCGTTCAGGCGGCCAACCGCCCGTACCCGAGGAGCCTTTCATGACCCAGCCGATGATCGAACTGCGCGAGGTGAGCCGACGGTACGACGACGGCCCGCCCGCGCTGCACGAGGCCACGCTGACCGTGCGGCCCGGCGAGGCCGTCGCGATCCTCGGCCCTTCCGGCAGCGGCAAGTCCACGCTGCTCAATCTCATCGCGGGCCTGGACCGGCCCGACACGGGGACCGTCACCGTGGACGGGCTGCGGGTGGACCGGTTGGGCGAAGCCGCGTCGGCGCTCTACCGGCGCTCCAGGATCGGCATGGTCTTCCAGTTCTTCAACCTGCTCGACGATCTGACCGTCATCGACAATGTCGTCCTGCCCGCCCGCCTCGCGGGCCTGGCACGGGGCGTGGCGCACCGCCGGGCGGTGGAAGTGCTGGAACTACTGGGCATCGACCGGCACGCCCGCGCCTACCCGGGGCGGTTGTCCGGCGGCGAGCGGCAACGCGTCGCGGTGGCCCGGGCCTTGATGAACCGGCCGGCGCTGCTCCTGGCCGACGAACCGACCGGGGCCCTGGACACGGCCGCCGGACAGGACGTCAGCGGGCTGCTCACCGCCCTCAACGCCGAGGGCCAGACCATCGTCGTGGTCACCCACGACCTGGCTCTGGCCCGGTCCTGCACGAACCGAACGGTCAGGATCGCCGACGGCCGGATCACCGAAGACGTGCCGTCGCGGGCCGTCACCCCGGAGGCCGCCCGATGAGCGCGCTCGGCAAGGTGGTGCGCTCGGGGGTGGGACGACGCCGGGTGCAGACGCTGGTGATCGGGCTGGCCACGATGATGGCGGTGGCCGCCTCCGTCCTCGGCGGCACCCTGCTGGTGGTCTCCGGCGCGCCCTTCGACGACGCCTTCGCGGGACAGCACGGCGCGCATCTGTCCGTGGAGTTCGACGCGGGCGAGGTGAGTGCCGGGCAGCTCGCGCGGTCCAGGGACACCGGCGGGGTGAGCGACGCGGCCGGGCCGTTCCGTACGGCGACGGTCACACCGCGGTCGGACGGGGCGGGCCCCGGAGGGCCGATGACCGTGGTCGGCCGGGGAGATCCGGGCCGGGCCGTGGACGAGGTGGCCCTGCTGGACGGGCGGTGGCCCACGCGCTCCGGCGAGATCGCCCTGTCCGCCGACTCCTCGCTCCTCCCGACCCTGGGCATGAAGATCGCCTTCTCCGATCTGCCCGGCGGTCCGGCCCTGACGGTGGTCGGCGTGGCCCGGTCGGTCACACGGACCGCCGACGCCTGGGTGGTCCCGTCCCAGATGCCGGCGCTCACCGGTCCGGACAGCGGCGGCTACCAGATGCTCTACCGCTTCACCGCCGCGGGCACCGCCGCGCGGATCACCGCGGGGACCGAGGCCGTGACGCGGTCCCTGCCACCGGGAGCGGCCGTCGGCGAGACGTCCTGGCTCACCGTCAGGAAGAACGCCGAGCGCGACACCGCCCTCTACGTCCCGTTCCTCATCGCCTTCGGCACCCTGGGCCTGGTCATGTCGGTGCTCATCGTCGGCAACGTCGTCGCGTCGGCCGTCGGCACGGCGACGCGCCGCATCGGCATCCTCAAGGCCGTCGGCTTCACCCCGTCCCAGGTGGTGCGCGCGTACGTGGGCCAGGCGCTGATCCCGGCCGCCGGCGGCACGGCCCTCGGTGTCCTCGCCGGCCACCTGCTCGCCGTCCCCGTCCTGGCCGAGACCGAGGAGGTCTACGGCGCCCCGTCCCTGACCATCGCCCCCTGGGTCGACCTGGCGGTGATCGCCGGGGTGCTCGGCCTGGTGGCGGTGACCGCGTGGGCGAGCGCCTGGCGGGCCGGGCGGCTGCGTACGGTCGACGCGCTCGCCGTCGGGCGCGGCGCTTCGGCGGGACGCGGCCGGTGGGCGGCCCGCCTGGCCGGGAGGCTGCCGTTGCCGCAGCCGGTCGCCCTGGGCCTGGCCCGGCCCTTCGCGCGGCCCGCCCGTGCGCTGGCCATGGGCACGGCGATCCTGTTCGGAGCCGTCGCCGTCACGTTCACCGTGGGGATGGGCGCCTCGCTCGGCCTGGTGATGAAGGCCAGGGCCCACGACGCCGCCGATGTCGTGGTGCCCGCGCCCCTGCCGGACTTCGGACCTCAGGGCCCTGACACCGGGAAGCGGTCCGAGGCCGACCCCGCCGCCGTCGCCGCGGTCGTCGAGGCCGCCGCCGGAACCGGGAAGCACTACAGCGCGGCGACGATACGGGCGACCGTGTCCGGCCTGACCGGCACCACCGACGTGATCGCCTTCACCGGCGACGCCTCCTGGGGCGGCTACACGATGGTCTCGGGCCGCTGGATCGACAGGCCCGGCGAAGCCGTGGTCCCCACGCCCTTCCTCGCCGCCACCGGCACCCGCGTCGGCGACACCGTCACCCTGAACGGCCTGGCCCAGCCGGTCACGGTCCGGATCGTCGGCGAGGTCCTCGACCCCCGCAAAGACGGCATGCAGGTCTTCGCCGACGCCTCGACCCTCACGGCCGCGCGTCCCGACCTGACGGAGACGAGCCACCACATCGCGGTCACACCAGGCACCGATGTCACCGGCTACGTCGACGCGCTGAACAAGGACCTGGCACCGCTGGGGGCCACCGCTCAGTCCGGCGGGCTCGACGGCGGCAGCGACGTGGTCGTCACCCTCAACGCGCTGTCCATGATCCTCACCCTGATGCTCGTCGCCGTCGCCGCGCTCGGCGTGTTCAACGGCGTGCTGCTCGACACCCGCGAACGCGTCCGGGAGATCGGTGTCCACAAAGCGCTCGGCATGGCCCCCCGGCAGACCGTCGCGATGGTCCTCACCTCGGTCGTCGTGACCGGCCTGGCCGCGGGCGCTCTGGGCGTGCCGCTCGGCGTCGCCCTGCACGGCTGGGTCCTCCCCGCGATGGGCGACAGCGTGGGGCTCCGCCTCCCCGGTTCCGTCATCGCCGTCTACGAAGCGGCCGAGCTGCTCCCGCTCGCACTCGGCGGCCTGCTCATCGCCGCCCTGGGCGCGCTCCTGCCCGCCGGCTGGGCCGCCGGAGCCCGGACGGCCACGGCCCTGCGCACCGAATAGCGAGGTCAGGTGCGGTACGGGCGGAGAAGATCAGGTGCGGTGCGGGCGAGAAGGCCAGGTGCGGTACGGCGCCTCGGCCCGCTACGGCGCCCGGAAGTTGATGTACCCCAGCAGCACGATCACCGCCGCCACACAGCCGAACACCACGGCCGTGGAGACCCATGACGAGCGGGAGTGGGAGCGTGAGCGTGCGCGGCGGCCGCGTGAGCGGTGGTCGGGGTCGGGACGGAAGGGGACGGGGCCGGGAGGATTGTCCTTCCAGCGCGCGGCGAGCATACGGGCCCGGGCCGAGGGCTCCTTGTGCTCGGCGTCGTCCGCCCATCTGAGGTCGAACTCGCGCTCCTGGCCGTCCTGTTCGTGTTCGGACATTCCCACTCCACCCCCGTGTGGTCCTGAGAGAAGAATAGAACATACGGCCGTGCCCCCGCTGTCCGGACGGACAGCGGGGGCACGGCCGCAATGCTTCGATCAGGCGTCGATCACACGTCGAAGTACAGCTCGAACTCGTGCGGGTGCGGACGCAGCTGCAGCGGAGCGATCTCGTTCGCGCGCTTGTAGTCGATCCACGTCTCGATCAGGTCCGGCGTGAACACGTCGCCCTGGAGGAGGAACTCGTGGTCGGCCTCGAGGCGGTCGAGGACGGCCGGGAGGGAGGTCGGGACCTGCGGGACGCCCGCGTGCTCCTCGGGGGCGAGCTCGTAGAGGTCCTTGTCGATCGGCTCGGCCGGCTCGATCTTGTTCTTGATGCCGTCCAGGCCCGCGAGCAGCAGCGCCGAGAAGGCCAGGTACGGGTTGCCGGAGGAGTCGGGCGCGCGGAACTCGACGCGCTTGGCCTTCGGGTTCGAGCCCGTGATCGGGATACGCATGGCCGCGGAGCGGTTGCGCTGCGAGTAGACCAGGTTGACCGGCGCCTCGAAGCCCGGCACCAGGCGGTGGTACGAGTTCACCGTCGGGTTGGTGAAGGCCAGCAGCGACGGGGCGTGCTTGAGGATGCCGCCGATGTAGTAGCGGGCGGTGTCCGACAGGCCCGCGTAACCGGCCTCGTCGTAGAAGAGCGGCTGGCCGCCGGTCCACAGCGACTGGTGGACGTGCATGCCCGAGCCGTTGTCACCGAAGATCGGCTTCGGCATGAAGGTCGCGGTCTTGCCGTTCTGCCACGCCACGTTCTTCACGATGTACTTGAAGAGCTGCAGGTCGTCGGCCGCGGCGAGCAGCGTGTTGAACTTGTAGTTGATCTCGGCCTGGCCGGCGGTGCCCACCTCGTGGTGCTGGCGCTCGACCTGCAGGCCGGCCCGGTCCAGCTCCAGGGAGATCTGGGCACGCAGGTCGGCGAAGTGGTCGACCGGCGGGACCGGGAAGTAGCCGCCCTTGTAGCGGACCTTGTAACCACGGTTGTTCTCGAGGGCGCCGGTGTTCCAGGCGCCGGCCTCGGAGTCGATGTGGTAGAAGGACTCGTTCGCGCTGGTCGCGAAGCGGACGCTGTCGAAGACGTAGAACTCGGCCTCGGGGCCGAAGTACGCGGTGTCCGCGATACCGGTCGACGCGAGGTAGGCCTCGGCCTTCTTCGCCACGTTGCGCGGGTCACGGGAGTACTGCTCACCCGTGATCGGGTCGTGGATGAAGAAGTTGATGTTGACCGTCTTGTCACGGCGGAACGGGTCCACACGGGCGGTCGACAGGTCCGCGCGCAGCGCCATGTCGGACTCGTGGATGGCCTGGAAGCCGCGGATCGAGGAGCCGTCGAAAGCCAGCTCCTCGGCCGGGTCGAAGGCCTCGGCGGGGATCGTGAAGTGCTGCATCACGCCCGGCAGGTCGCAGAAGCGGACGTCGACGAACTTGACGTCCTCGTCCGCGATGAACTTCTTGGCCTCGTCGGCGTTCTGGAACATCCAGCTCCTCCTACTCCCGACCGTCCCGCCGGGGTGGTAGTTCGTTCGTGCTGCCAGTGCGGGTGGCACACGCTGACGTAGACCCTAGGGACGGGTGATTTCTCTGGCGTGACTCATTTGTTTCGCACAAGTTAACCGGCTCACCCTCCACCGTAGCCCGATCACACCCCGCCGTGCCCTGGTCATTTACGGGCGCAGTACCGTGGACGGGTGGACAACAGGCAAGCACTCGGATCGTGGCTTTCCGGGCCCCGCGCGGCGGCGGAAGAGGCCGGTGTCGACTTCGGATACCGGGGCGAGCAGCTCGGTCTGCCCGAGGAGGGATCCGGCTCGATCGCCCGCCCGGGCCGCCGCCTCGGCGCCCTCGCCGTGGACTGGGGCCTGAGCCTCCTGATCGCATACGGTCTCATCACGCAGAGCTACAACGAGGCGGCCCAGATCTGGGCGCCGCTCATCCTGTTCGCCCTCATGGTGCTCACGGTCGGTACGGTCGGCTTCACCCCGGGCAAGCGGCTCCTCGGCCTGCGGGTCCTCGCCCTGGACACCGGCCGCGTCAGCCCCTGGCGCGCGCTCCTGCGCACGGTCCTGCTCTTCCTCGCGATCCCCGCCCTGATCTGGGACCGCGACGGCCGCGGTCTGCACGACCGGATGGCGGGCACGGTCGAGGTCCGTATCTAGCGCGTCCAGTACGAATGACGAAGGGGCGCCCGGTGTGATCCGGGCGCCCCTTCATCATTCGTGTGCGGAGTGTCAGCGGGCCTTCGGCCCGCCCTTCGGCAGCTTCATGCCCTTCGGCATGGGTCCCTTGGGCAGCGGCATGTTGCTCATCAGGTCACCGAGGGCGCGCAGCCGGTCGTTGGTGGCGGTGACCTGCGGGCCGGTCAGCACGCGCGGCAGCTTCAGCATGGTCGTGCGCAGCTTCTTCAGGTCGACCTGGCCCTCGCCGGTGCCCACGACCAGATCGTGCACGGGCACGTCCGCGACGATGCGGTTCATCTTCTTCTTCTCGGAGGCGAGGAGCGACTTCACCCGGTTCGGGTTGCCCTCGGCGACCAGGACGATGCCGGCCTTGCCGACCGCGCGGTGCACCACGTCCTGGTTGCGGTTCATCGCCACCGCGGGGGTGGTCGTCCAGCCCCGGCCGACGTTGTCGAGCACCGCCGCCGCGGCGCCGGGCTGTCCCTCCATCTGCCCGAAGGCGGCCCGCTCGGCCCGGCGCCCGAACACGATCGCCGACGCGAGGAAGGCGAGCAGGAGGCCCAGGATGCCGAGATAGATGGGGTGACCGATCAAGAAACCGATCGCGAGGAAGACACCGAAGGTGACGATTCCGACTGCCGCGAGTACAAGACCGATCTTCTTGTCGGCCCTGCGGGTCATCTTGTAGGTCAGAGCGATCTGCTTCAGTCGCCCGGGATTCGCAGCGTCCGCTGCAGGTTCCTTCCTCGCCATGGCACGAAGTCTACGTGCCTCCACAAGCGCCGACGACGGCAGTGCCCGCGGGGGCCCCGTGGGGGAGGGGCCGCGCTCAGGGGCGGACGGAGACGGACCGGGAAACGGACTGGTCGAGCACGCGCTGCGCCTCGACCCGGTCCTTGGCGCGACGGCGGTCCTCCAGCACGGAGGTCCACGCGTTGCGGCGGGCGGTGCGCTGACCGCTGCTCATCAGCAGCGACTCGACGGCACGCAGTGCGGTGGTGAAGGACGGAATCGCGGTGGCGCGGACCGGCGCGGCCTGCATGGGTGAGGTCCCCCCTCGGTATGGGTGTACGTGCTGTGAGTTCAGCGTCACTGATTGGTGTTACCAGGGCGTGACCGGCCGGTCAAACACCCATGAAGCCCCGGCGGGGACTGGTGAAACGCCGACGCGGTCCTGACATGTGCCCTCATCTGCGAGGACGGTCAGGACCGCGTCAAATCGGCCGCTACTGGCGAGTAGCGTCTTGTGCGGGAATTCACACGCTTGTCTCACCCTGTGACGGGCGGGGTGGTGACGATGTGTCAGACGGCCTGGGCCGCGATGCGCGCGTCCCGCTGCTCCATGGCCATCCGGTAGAGGCGTCCGGCGCGGTACGAGGAGCGCACCAGCGGGCCGGACATCACGCCGGAGAAGCCGATCTGCTCGGCCTCCTGCTGCAGCTCCACGAACTCGTGCGGCTTCACCCAGCGCTCCACGGGGTGGTGGCGCACGGAGGGCCGCAGGTACTGCGTGATGGTGACCAGCTCGCAGCCCGCGTCGTGCAGCTGCTTGAGCGCGTCGCTGACCTCCTCGCGGGTCTCGCCCATGCCGAGGATCAGGTTCGACTTGGTGACGAGGCCGTAGTCGCGGGCCTCGGTGATGACCTTCAGGGAGCGCTCGTAGCGGAAGCCGGGTCGGATGCGCTTGAAGATGCGCGGGACCGTCTCGACGTTGTGCGCGAAGACCTCGGGGCGGGAGGAGAAGACCTCCGCGAGCTGCTCGGGGACCGCGTTGAAGTCGGGCGCGAGCAGCTCGACCTTCGTCCGGCCGTCCTCGCGGTCCGCCGTCTGCTGGTGGATCTGGCGGACCGTCTCGGCGTACAGCCAGGCGCCGCCGTCCTCCAGGTCGTCGCGGGCGACGCCGGTGATCGTGGCGTAGTTCAGGTCCATGGTGACCACGGACTCGCCGACCCGGCGGGGCTCGTCACGGTCGAGCGCCTCGGGCTTGCCGGTGTCGATCTGGCAGAAGTCACAGCGCCGGGTGCACTGGTCGCCGCCGATGAGGAAGGTCGCCTCGCGGTCCTCCCAGCACTCGTAGATGTTGGGGCAGCCGGCTTCCTGGCAGACCGTGTGCAGGCCCTCGCTCTTCACGAGGTTCTGCATCTTGGTGTACTCGGGGCCCATTTTCGCCCGGGTCTTGATCCACTCGGGCTTGCGCTCGATGGGGGTCTGGCTGTTGCGGACCTCCAGGCGCAGCATCTTGCGTCCGTCGGGTGCGACTGCGGACACGACCGGCTCCCTAGCGATTGATTCTTCGGCGCCCTCTAGGGTACGCCCGTTGATTTGAAACCCGGCGTGGGTGTTCTCCCCTACTGGGGGCTGCCGCCCCCAGGCCCCCGCTTCGGCCTGAACGGCCTCGTCCTCAAGCGCCGGACGGGCTGACGGTTGCTGGTGTTTTCTCGATTGCTCGCGGCTTCGGTTCCGCGTTCTCCAGTACGTCCCTCAGATGCCGCTCCACCACCGGCAGGACCTCCTCGATCGTCACGTCGCGGCCCAGTTCGTTCGCCAGGGACGCGACGCCCGCGTCGCGGATGCCGCAGGGGATGATCCGGTCGAACCACTTGTTGTCGGGGTTCACATTCAGCGCGAAGCCGTGCATGGTGACGCCCTTGGCCACGCGGATGCCGATCGCGGCGATCTTGCGGTCCTCGCGACGCTGGCCCGCGTTGGACGGGGCGTACTCCGGGCCGTTCATACGAGGGTCGAACTCCTCGTCGTGCAGACGCGGGTCGAAGTCCAGGGCCAGCCCGCCGAGCGCGGGGCGCTGCTCGACCGGGTCGCCCAGGACCCACACGCCGCTGCGGCCCTCGACCCGGGTGGTCTCCAGGCCGAACTCCGCGCAGGTCAGGATCAGGGCCTCTTCGAGACGGCGTACGTGCGCCACGACGTCCACCGGGCGGGGCAGCTTCTGGATCGGGTAGCCCACCAGCTGGCCGGGGCCGTGCCAGGTGATCTTGCCGCCGCGGTCCACGTCCACGACCGGCGTGCCGTCCAGGGGCCGCTCGTTGTCCGCGGTGCGCCGGCCCGCCGTGTAGACCGGGGGGTGCTCCAGGAGCAGGACCGTGTCGGAGATCTCGTCGGCGAACCGCGCCGCGTGCACCCGGCGCTGCTCGTCCCAGGCCTCCTGGTACTCGACGGCCTCGTCACCGAACCCCATGCGGACGAACCGCAACCCACTCACGGCAAGCGCCTCCCTCGGACAGGTGTGTCAGGCACGTATCGCGCCCAAGCCACTGTACGTCCGGCCCGAACACGTCAGTCCCGGGGCCAATCCTCACACGATCGGATGAATGTCCGCGAAAATGTGTGATGGGGTGCTTACTCTCCGCTACATTCGCGCCGTCCAGCAAGCCAAAAGGCCTGCTCACAGGCAATCCGGCACAGCACCGACACCGGAAGGCAGGAGACCGCACCGCACCATGACGGAACGACCCGCGCAGCGCACCCCCAACCGACAGCTCGCCGCGCTCATCGCAGAAGCGGGGTTCTCCAACGCGGGACTCGCCCGTCGCGTGGACCAGCTCGGTCTCGAACACGGGCTCGACTTGAGATACGACAAGACCTCCGTCACCCGATGGCTGCGCGGCCAGCAGCCCCGGGGCACCACGCCCGCGCTCATCGCCGAGGTCTTCACCCGGCGCCTGGGCCGCCGCCTCACCGCCCAGGACCTCGGCCTGGACGCCTGCGCCCCGGTCTACGCGGGGCTGGAGTTCGCGGCCGCCCCCGAGGAGGCCGTCGACATCGTCAGCGGGCTGTGGCGCAAGGACTCCGGCAGCCACGCCGAGCTGCGCAAGATCGCCTTCACCCCGGCCGGGCTCGTCGTGCCGAGCCGGGACTGGCTGATCGGCCGGGCCGACGAGAAGGTCGCCCGGGGCGAGCCGCCCGCCGCCCGCATCCCCGCCCAGGGCCGCGTCCCCGTCCGCCTCCCGGGGGCAACCGAGCCGGGGGTGCCGGGCGTACCGTCCCTGCCCCGCCAGCGCGGCCAGGCCGAGCGCGGACCCGGCCAGAAGGTCACCGCCGGCGACATCGCCGCCCTGCGCTCGGTCGGTGAGCTCTTCCGCACCCTCGACGACGCCTACGGCGGCGGTCACGCCCGCCAGGCCCTCGTGCGCTATCTGGAGCACGAGTGCGAGCCGATGCTGCGCGGCACCTACGGCGAGCAGACCGGCCGCAGGCTGTTCGCGGCCGCCGCCGACCTCACCCGGCTCGCGGGCTGGACGTCGTACGACATCGCCGCGCACGGACTCGCCCAGCGCTACTTCGTGCAGGCGCTCCGGCTCGCCCAGGCCGCCGGGGACCGGACGTACGGGGCGTATGTGCTGGTCACCATGAGCCGGCAGGCCGTCTACCTCGGGCACGGGCGGGAGGCCGTGCAGCTCGCCCGGGTGGCACAGCAGGGCGTCGGCACCTCCGCCCCGCCCGTCGTGCAGACCCTGCTGCACGCCTCCGAGGCCCGCGGGCACGGAGTGCTCGGCGAGGTCCGGGCCTGCACCGCGGCCCTGGTCCGCGCCGAGCGCGCCCTGGAGACGGCCCGGCCCGGGGACGACGTACCGCACTGGGCGAAATTCTTCGACGAGGCCCAGCTCGCCGACGAGTTCGGCCACTGCCACCGCGACCTGCAACAGTTCCGCGCCGCCGCCCAGCACGCGGAACGCTCCCTGCAACTGCGCGCTCCCTCCTACGCCCGCAGCCGCCTCTTCTGCCGCGTGGTCCTGGCCACCGCCCGCCTGGGCCTGGGCGAACTCGACCAGGCCTGCCAACTCGGAGCGGAGGCGGCGGGCCAGGCCGCGGAGATGCGTTCGGTGCGGGCGGTGGAGTACGTGAGGGACTTCGAAAGGAGACTCGAGCCGTACAGGGACGCGGCCCCGGTGCGGAGCTACCGCGACAAGGTAGCGGCCCTTGGCTGAGGTGTCTGCTTTTCAGGGGCGCGGGGAACTGCGCGAACAACCCCAACGCACCCGCACCCGACGAAGCACCTAAGCAGCCCGGGGCACAGTAGGCAGCGGATCGGCCACATGCATCGACCGCCCCGCCCCCAAGTCCGCCAAGATCGCCGCAGAAGCCCGATGCCCGGAGTGCAAAGCCCCCTGCACCGTGCTGGTATCCCGATGATCCCCGCACACATACAGCCCGGCGATCAACCGCACCGGCCGCCGCAGATCATGCGGCGGCCGCATCGCCGGCACAGCCTCCACCGTCTGATGGACGGCCAACGTCTCCCACCGAGCCGTCGGCATCCCGTACAACCGCGCCAAGTGCATCCGCACCGCCGTGTCGACATCCCCCGGAGGCCGCCCCAGCACCGTCGAGGACACCAGCGCCCGCCCCGCCGGGGCGCGGGACGGATCGACCTGGCTCACCACCGCCGTATGCGCCACCGGCCCGCCGAGATCCGCGTCCAGCAGCAGCGACGCCCCCGTCTCCGGCGGCTCGTCGGTCGTGTGGTGCACCACCGTGACCGGATGGAACTCCGGTACCCGCAGCCCGGGCAGCAGTTCCGCCGCGGCCCGGGCACCGGTCGCCACCAGCACCGCCCGGCAGCGGATCTCGCCGTGCTCGGCGGTGGTCACCGAGGTCGTGGAGACGGAGGTGACGCGCACGCCGGTGTGCACGGTGCCCGGCGGCAGCGTGCGGGCCAGCAGCTCCGGCAGGGCCTCCGCGCCGCCCTCCGGTACGCACAGCCGGCCGCTCGCGAAGGCCCGCAGCGCCAGGTCCGCGCACCGGCTGGACGTGGTCAGGTCCGGGTCGCACAGCAGGGCGGCGAGCAGCGGACGCAGAAAGCCGTCGATCGTACGGGCGGGCAGCCCACGCGCCGCCAGGGCCTCACCGGCGGGCAGCTCCGGGCGGGTCAGCAGCCGTTCGGCCGGGGTGCTCGCCAGCCGGGTGAGGGCGGCCCCCAGCCGGGCCTGGTCGACGGCCGTGCCGAGCGGGGCGCCGGACCGGCTCCGGGGCACGGAGACCTGCCGCCCCGGTACCGCCACCGGCCTCCTGGGCGGCCTGGGCGCGACCGGAGACCGAGGAGCGCTCGCCAGGGCACGGACCGCATGGAGCGCGCCTCGTGCGCCCCGTGCGCCCCCTGCACCGGCCTGGACGCCCGCGCGATGGTGGCGGCCGTCGCCGTGCAGCAGGACACCGGGCGCGAAGGGCCGCAGCACCAGCCCGCCCAGTCCGGGTGTCAGTCGTAGTTCCGGATACGCCGTGGACAGCAACTGGCCGATCCGGTCGAGCCGGAAGCCGTCGACCTTCTCCGTCGCCATGCGGCCGCCGACCCCATGGGCGGCCTCCAGGACCATGGTCGTCACTCCTGCGCGGGTGAGCCGGTTCGCGGCCGAGAGTCCGGCGACCCCGGCCCCCACGACGACCACGTCCGCCTGGTACGCGGGCTCAAGCACGTGCCCCTCCTCGAGGTTGCGCGGGCGCTGGAGACGTCATGCCCTCAACAGGCCGCAGGGATACGCGAGTTCTGGTCGAGGGTAGGGCTGTGATCGGTCAAATGGGGTCGCGCATCAACAGGGCACGGTCGCACGGCGGTCGCATACGGATGCCTTGTGGGCATGAAGTGGTCGCAGATTGCTTGTGGGCGACTCGAGGAGCTGTGCCGAAACGGCCGCGACTCGTACGGGACTCGTCACAGCGCCGCCCGGATCGCCCCCTCGATCTCCGGGAACGCGAACCGGAAGCCCGACTCCAGCAGCCGCGTCGGCAACACCCGGGCGCTGCCGAGCACATCCCCGGCCATCTCGCCGAGCACGCTCCGCAGGACGGGCGCGGGCACGGCGAACACGGTCGGGCGGTGCAGCACGCGTCCCATCGCCGCGACGATCTCACGGTTCGTCAGGGGGTTCGGGGCGGTGAGGTTGAACGGCCCGGACAGACCGTCCGTGTCGAGGAGATGCCGGATCGCGGCGACCTCGTCGTGCAGGGCGATGAATGACCAGTACTGCCGCCCGTCGCCCATCCGCCCGCCGAGCCCCGCCTGGAACAGCGGGAACAGCCGCCCCCACGCGCCGCCGTCGCGGGAGACGACCAGTCCGGTCCGTGTGAACACCGTGCGCACACCGGCCTCCTGGGCCGGTGCCGCGGCGCCCTCCCACTCCACGCACAGCGACGGCAGGAAGCCCTCACCCGCCGGCGCGCTCTCGTCGACGGTCCGGTCCCCGGTCTCGCCGTAGTAGCCCATGGCGCTGCCGTTGACGAACACCCCCGGCCGGTCCTTGTCGTCCAGCGCGGCGACGGCCTCGGCGAGCGCCGCCGTGCCGTTCACCCGGCTGTCGCGGATCCTCCGCTTGTAGTCGTCCGTCCAGCGGCGGTCGCCGACCCCGGCACCCGCCAGGTTCGCCACCCCGTGGCACCCGGCGAGCCCGGCCGCGTCCACGCGCCCGCCCTCCGGGTCCCAGCGGACCTCGTCCGCCGCCCGGGGCTCATGGCGCACCAGGCGCACCACCTCGTGCCCGTCCGCGGTCAGGGACCGCACCAGAGCGCTGCCGATCAGACCGGAGGCGCCGGTCACCGCGATGCGTCGCATGGCTCAATCTTGCCGGTCGCGCCCGTAAAAGCCCCGTCGGGAACCGCTGGCGCCGACGTAACGTGACCGCCATGCCGACTCCGCACATACGACCCGCACGGCTCGACGACGAGGAGGCGCTCGGGCTGCTCGACCGCGCCGCATGGTCACCTCTGCATGCCGTGCTGCCCGAGCCGAAGCCGCCGTACCCGCCCTTCTTCAACGAGCGGCACGCGCCCGAGGACTGCCTTGTCGCCGAGGTCGGCGACCGCCTCGCGGGCTATGTCCACCTCGGCTTCCCCACCCCGGTCGACGCGGGCCGGCACGTCCGCCAGATCCAGGGCCTGGCCGTCGGCGAGCACGCGCGCGGCCGGGGCGTCGGGCGAGCGCTGGTCCGCGCCGCCGTCGACGAGGCCCGCCGCCGCGGCGCCCGCCGCATCACCCTGCGCGTCCTCGCCCACAACGTTCCGGCCCGGGGACTCTACGAGTCCGAGGGGTTCGTGGTGGAGGGGATCCTGCCCGAGGAGTTCCTGCTCGATGGGAAGTACGTCGACGACGTACTGATGGGGCGCTCCCTCTGAGCCGGATCTACGACGCGGCCAGCTCGCCCGTGTCCACCGGGGCCGTCGCGTCCGCCGCCCGGCGCGCGTCGGCGGCGACCTCGGCCGCCGTCAGGACGTAGCCCGTCTCGGCGTCCGAGGTGGAGCGGGCGAAGACCACGCCGTAGACCCGGCCGTCGGTGGTGAGGAGCGGGCCGCCGGAGTTGCCGGGGCGGACGGTGGAGCGGATCGAGTAGATCTCGCGGGTGACCGTCCCGTCGTTGTAGATGTTCTGGCCCGTCGCCCGCACCCGGTTCGCGACCGTCGCCGCCTGGAGGTTCAGGTCGCCGTCCTGCGGATAGCCCGCGACGACCGCCGAGTCCCCGCGCTCCGCGGCGTCGTCGAACCGCAGCACCGGCGCCTTCAGACCCGGCACGTACAGCACGGCCACGTCCTTCTGCGAGTCGAAGAGCACCACCCGCGCCTCGTACGTCCGCCCGACCCCGCCGATCTGCACGGTCGGCTCGTCGATGCCGGCCACCACATGCGCGTTGGTCATCACATGCTCCCGGGAGTACACGAACCCGCTGCCCTCGCGGCCCTGGGTGCCGGCGACGCCCTCGACCTTCACCGTGCTCCGCTTGGCGGCGTCGGTGGCGGCCGCCGTGACGCTGTCACCGGAGGGCGCGGCGACCTCGGCGGTCGACTCGTTCTCGAACGGGTTGAAGACCTGCGGGAAGCCCGCCTGGGTCAGTGCGGAGGTGGCCCCCGAGAACCAGGCCGGCGTGGTGTCCGGCATCGTCCGCTGCACGGCGTCCAGCACCTTCGAGTCCCGGATCGCCGAGGTGACCAGCGGCGACGAGGACACGCCCAGGACGCTCGCGGCCACCCACGCCACGATCAGCACGGCCACGGAGTTGGCCACGGCCCCGCCGACCCCGTCCGCCACTCTGAGCGGCCCCCTGTCCAGCTCCCGCCGCAGCCGCAGCGCGAGACGCCCCGCCAGCTCGTGCCCCACCACCGCCGGGAGCAGCACCGTGAACACCGCTGTCAGCGTCGCCCCCGTGGTCCCCGGCGTCACCAGGTCCATCACCCACGGCAGGGCCCACACGCCGATGACGGCGCCGCCCACGAAGCCCGCCAGTGACACACAGCCGGCCACCAGCCCGCGCCGGTACCCCGACGCCGCATAGGCCAGGACCACCAGCAACAGCAGGATGTCGAGCAGGTCCACGCACGCCGCCTTTCATTCGGAACCCCTTAGTACGTGGGGGGAGGGCCCGGTGATCAGTCACACGCGCGTGGATGATCAGAACCGGCCACGCGTCCGTGCACCAGGAAAAACGTCGCGGACCGTGACGATGGTTCCACCGGGTGGCACATCACACATCGCGGACGGACCGGATCGGGTCGACAGTGAGCACATGCGTGTCTTCCGAAGACGGCAGGGTGCGCGCAGGCACCGCGCCGCCAGGACACCCGGCATAACCGGGCTGCCGCGTGCGGCCCGGGTGGGCCTCGGCTGCCTGCCGGGCCTCTGTGCCGCCGTCGCGCTGGTGCTGTGCGCCTACGGCGTCGAGAACGCCGCCGACAGCGCCCCCGAGCCGGCCGCGGCCCGCCCCACCGCCAAGCCCCACACCGCCCCCCGGCCGCACATCGTGCTCCGGTCGCAGTGGCTGGGCGACGCTGCCCGCACCCAGCCGCGCCCCCGCTACGACGACCGGGTCTCCGCCGTGTTCGTCCACCACACCGACACACCCAACGGCTACGACTGCGCCGACTCGCCCCGCATCATCCGGGACGTGTACACCGGCCAGACCGGCGTCCGGGACTGGGACGACATCGGCTACAACTTCGTCGTCGACCGCTGCGGCACCATCTACGAGGGCCGCGCCGGCGGCGTCGACCGTGCCGTCACCGGCGCCCACACCCAGGGCTTCAACCACGGCACCACCGGCATCGCCGCCCTCGGCACCTTCACCGAGGGCATGCCCGTACCGCAGGCCATGGTCCAGGCCATCGCCGCGCTGTCCGCCTGGAAGCTGGGCCTGTCCGGCACCGACCCGCGGGCCAGCGTCCGCCTGGTCTCCAGCAACGGCCTGAGCCGGTACGCGGCCGGCACCACCGCGAAACTGCCCGCCCTCGCGGGCCACAACGACGGCTACATGACCAGCTGCCCCGGCGCCGCCCTGCACGCCCGCCTGCCGGAGATCAGAGAGCTGGCGGCCCGTCTGCAGCACCGGCCGAAGGACCCACAGCAAGGCCACAGCCGACGCGCAGTGTCCTCAGATCCCGGCCCCCTACGGTCGCCACCACAGGCAGCCGACCGGAGGTGGGGACCATGAACGACGTTCGTACGAAGAACCCGCACACCTGGAGCGCGGCCACGCGCGGCCCCTGGGCGGTGCTCTGCGCGGTCGCGACCGTCGTCCTGGGCCCGGCGGCGGCCACCGCGTCCGCCCTCGACCAGGCCAACGCGGCCCCGCTGCACCACGAGGTGAAGGCCGAGCCCCGGAGCCTGGCGGTCAGCCCCTGAAACGCTCCCACAGCCGGGGATAGCGGTCGGCGAGAAGCCGGTCGTTCTCGAAGTCGAGCGAGGTGCCCTCCGGCTCCGGGGGCGCGGGCGGGATCGCCAGATCCGGGGCGACCACACCGGTGAGCTGCTCGTAGGCCTCGTCCGCCGCGTAGCCGAGTTCCTCGCCGTCGCCGTCGATCTCCTCGTCGAAGTCGTCCAGCAGCTCGGCGAGCGCGTCCGGGTCGTGCACGGCGCCCTCGAAGACATGGCGGCCCTGGCCGATCAGCCAGCACCGGAAGAAGTCGAAGGCGTCGTCGCTCGCCCCGTCCAGCAGCACCCAGGCGGCACCCCACAGGTCCCACCGGTAGGCGCGGTTGTAGCGCGACTCGAAGTGACGGGCGAAGTCCAGGACCGAGTCCGGGTCGAGCTGCGAGAGCCGCTCCACGAGCAGGTCGGCCTGCTCCTCCGGGTCGCCTTCGGCGGCCTCGCGCGAGTCGTCCACCAGCTCCCAGAACTCCGTCTCGTCCATCACGGGACAAGCATCGGCCCTGGGACACACGGGCGCACCCGGAGTGCGCGGGATCGTTATGCGCCGCCCCGGGGCCGGTGCCCGGGGTGGTAGAGCCCGGCCAGCCGCAGCGCGTCCGCCGCGAACCGCTCGCGCAGGCCCTCGGGCGCCAGCACCTCCACCTCCGCGCCGAGCGCCGTGAGCTGGGTGTGGGCGACCTCCTCGGACTCCACCGGCAGAGCCACCGTCACCCATCCGTCGGCGTCCGGCTCCTCCGCGTCCGCCAGGGCCTCCCGCGCGGACAGCGAGTCGAGGGCATGGGGCAGGGCGCGCACACCGTAGGGGGACAGCCGCACCACCACCCGTGCCCGCAGGATGGACCGGGCGAACTGCTCCGCCCGCTCCTCCCAGAAGGCCGGCAGCTCGAACTCCGGCTCCCGCTCGAAGCGCTCCTCGCCCGGCTCCACCGCCGTGAACCGGTCGATCCGGTACACCCGGAAGGACCCGCCCCCGGCCACCCGCGCGCACAGGTACCAGACGCCCGCCTTCAGCACGAGCCCGTACGGCTCCAGCTCCCGGACGACCTCGTCCTCCCCGCGCCGGTAGCGGGCGACGACCCGCCGGTCGTCCCACACGGCGTCGGCGACGGCAGGCAGCAGCGCGGGCGTCCTCGGCTCCTTGAACCAGTTCGGCGCGTCCAGATGGAACCGCTGCGCCGCCGTCTTCGAGGCGTCCCGCAGGGACGGCAGCAGCGCCGCCGACACCTTCAGCTGAGCGGCCGAGGCGGCGTCCTCCAGACCCATCTCACGCAGCGCCCCCGGCACCCCGGACAGGAACAGCGCCTCCGCCTCGCCCCGGTGCAGCCCGGTCAGCCGCGTCCGGTACCCGCCGATCAGCCGGTACCCGCCGGCCCGGCCCCGGTCCGCGTACACCGGCACACCCGCCTCCGACAGCGCCTGGGCGTCCCGGGTCACGGTCCGCTCCGACACCTCCAGCTCACGGGCGAGTTCGGCGGCCGTCATGGCCGGCCGGGACTGGAGCAGCAGCACCATCTTGATGAGCCGGGCAGCACGCATGGGCACATCATGCAGCAGGCCCCCGCCGGAGCGAGGGCCTGCCGATCACCGGTCGGTTCTCACAGACCGTACTTCTCGCGCGCTTCCTTCACGGCCGTCGCCTTGACCTCGCCGCGCTTGGCGAGCTGGGCCAGGGCCGCGACGACGATGGACTCGGCGTCCACGCCGAAGTGGCGGCGGGCCGCCTCACGGGTGTCCGAGAGGCCGAAGCCGTCGGCGCCCAGCGAGGAATAGTCCTGCTCGACCCACTGCGCGATCTGGTCCGGGACCTGGCGCATGTAGTCGGAGACCGCCAGCACCGGGCCCTCGGCGCCCTGGAGCGCCTGCCGGACGAACGGCACCCGCTCCTCGCCGCGCAGCAGCGCCTCGTCCGCCTCCAGGGCGTCCCGGCGCAGCTCGCCCCAGGACGTCGCCGACCACACGTCGGCCGCCACGCCCCACTCCTCGGCGAGCAGCTGCTGCGCCTTGAGCGCCCAGTGGATCGCCGTACCGGAGCCGAGGAGCTGGATCCGCGGGGCGTTGGCCGGCGGCGTGATGCCCGCCGACTCCGCCGTGTTGAAGCGGTACAGGCCCTTGACGATGCCCTCGTCGACCCCGTCCACGGACGGCTTCGCCGGCTGCGGCATCGGCTCGTTGTAGACCGTCAGGTAGTAGAAGACGTTCTGGTCCTCGCCCGGGGCCGCCTCGCCGTACATCCGGCGCAGACCGTCCTTGACGATCGCCGCGACCTCGTAGGCGAACGCCGGGTCGTACGACAGGGCCGCCGGGTTGGTCGCCGCGATGACGGGGGAGTGGCCGTCGGCGTGCTGCAGGCCCTCACCGGTCAGGGTGGTGCGGCCGGCCGTGGCGCCGATCAGGAAGCCGCGGCCGAGCTGGTCGCCGAGCTGCCACATCTGGTCGGCCGTGCGCTGCCAGCCGAACATCGAGTAGAAGATGTAGAACGGGATCATCGCCTCGCCGTGCGTCGCGTACGACGTCGAAGCGGCGATGAAGTCGGCCATCGAACCGGCCTCGGTGATCCCCTCGTTGAGGATCTGGCCGTTCTTGGCCTCCTTGTAGTACATCAGCTGGTCGCGGTCGACCGGCTCGTACGTCTGGCCCTTGGGCGAGTAGATGCCGAGCGACGGGAACAGCGACTCCATACCGAAGGTGCGCGCCTCGTCCGGGACGATCGGCACCCAGCGCTTGCCCGACTCCTTGTCGCGGACCAGGTCCTTGACCAGGCGGACGAACGCCATCGTCGTCGCCACGTTCTGCGAGCCGGAGCCCTTGTCGAAGGACGCGAACGCCTTCTCCGCCGGGGCGGGCAGCGGGGCGACCGGGTGCACACGACGGGCCGGGGCCGGACCGCCGAGGGCGGCGCGGCGCTCCTGGAGGTAGCGGACCTCGGGGGAGTCGGCGCCCGGGTGGCCGTAGGGCACCACGCCGTCCACGAAGTCGCCGTCCTTGATCGGCAGCTCCAGCAGATCGCGCATGTTCTTGAACTCGTCCACCGTCAGCTTCTTCATCTGGTGGTTGGCGTTCTTCGACGCGAAGCCCTCGCCGAGGGTGTGGCCCTTGACCGTCTGGGCCAGGATCACGGTCGGCGCGCCCTTGTGCTCGACGGCCGCACGGTAGGCGGCGTACACCTTGCGCGCCTCGTGACCACCGCGCGAGAAGTGGAAACACTCGAGGATCTTGTCGTCGCTCAGCAGCTTCGCCAGCTCCACGAGCGCCGGGTCGGCGCCGAAGAAGTCCTGGCGGATGTAGGCGGCGTCACGCGTCTGGTACGTCTGGATCTGCGCGTCCGGTACCTGACGCAGACGGCGTACGAGCGCGCCGCTGGTGTCGAGCTGGAACAGCTCGTCCCAGGCCGTGCCCCACAGCGTCTTGATCACGTTCCAGCCGGCGCCGCGGAACTGGGCCTCCAGCTCCTGCACGATCTTGAAGTTGGCGCGGACCGGGCCGTCGAGGCGCTGCAGGTTGCAGTTGATGACGAACGTGAGGTTGTCCAGCTCCTCACGCGCGGCGAGCGCGAGGGCCGCCGTCGACTCGGGCTCGTCCATCTCGCCGTCGCCGAGGAACGCCCACACATGCGAACCGGCGGTGTCCTTGATGCCGCGGTTGGCCAGGTAGCGGTTGAAGCGCGCCTGGTAGATGGCGGAGAGCGGGCCGAGGCCCATCGACACCGTCGGGAACTCCCACAGCCAGGGCAGACGGCGCGGGTGCGGGTAGGACGGCAGGCCGTCGCCGCCCGCCTCGCGGCGGAAGTTGTCGAGCTGGCTCTCGTTCAGCCGGCCGTCGAGGAAGGCGCGGGCGTAGATGCCGGGGGAGGCGTGGCCCTGGATGTAGAGCTGGTCGCCGGAGCCGTCGGCTTCCTTGCCCTTGAAGAAGTGGTTGAAGCCGGTCTCGTAGAGCCAGGCCGCGGAGGCGAAGGTGGCGATGTGGCCGCCGACGCCGTACTTGCTGCCCCGGGTCACCATCGCGGCCGCGTTCCAGCGGTTCCACGCGGTGATCCGCTGCTCCATCGCCTCGTCACCGGGCACGCCGGGCTCGGCGGCGGTGGGGATGGAGTTGACGTAGTCGGTCTCCAGGAGCTTCGGCAGCGCCAGGCCGGCGCCCTCGGCACGCTCCAGCGTGCGCCGCATGAGGTATGCGGCACGATGCGGTCCGGCCGCCTCGGTCACCGCGTCCAGGGAGGCCTGCCATTCGGCGGTCTCCTCCGGGTCCCGGTCCGGGAGCTGGTCGAGCTCGCTCGGCTGGATGGCTTTGGGGTCGGTCATGTCGCCGCCTTCCTCAGTCGAAGGGGGTTCCCTCATCGGTAAGGGTTCGGGGGTGCCCTTTGTCTTTGGCAGGACAGGGCTGGGGCTTGGGTGGCAAGCCCGTCGGCGACTGTAACTCTCTGATCGATGATCGATCAAAGGGTTGAGGCGTAAAACCTCTTGATCACGAGAAAGTAGGCACGCGGTGCCTCCGGGAGTGGCACGCGGTGACGGGTTTTGGGCTGGTTTTCGCAGGTGAGAGGCGTATGAGCGGAGGTGTGCCCGAATGTCACGCCCGGGGCGCGCAGCCCAGGACGTGGGCCTTCACCAGTTCGGCGATCCGGGGGTCGCGGCGCTTGAAGGCGGCGACCAGCTCCTCGTGCTCCTCCGCGTACGACTGCTGCTGGGTGCCCAGCCAGCGGATCGACAGGGCCGTGAACACCTCGATGCCGAGGCCTTCCCAGGTGTGCAGCAGGACGGAGTTGCCCGCCGCGCGGACCATTTCGCGGTGGAAGGCGACGGTGTGGCGGACCTGGGCGGTGCCGTCCGACCTGCGGTCGGCCTCGTACAGGGCGGTGACGTGCGGTTCCAGCGCCCCGCAGTCCTCGGCGAGGCCCTGGGCCGCCAGCTCCGCCGCGATGGCCTCCAGACCGGCCCGGACCGGGTAGCTCTCCTCCAGGTCGGCGGCGGTGAGGTTCCGTACGCGGACGCCCTTGTTCGGAGCGGACTCGATCAGGCGCAGGGACTCCAGCTCGCGCAGGGCCTCGCGGACCGGGGTCTGGCTGACCTCCAGCTCCGTGGCGATCCGGCGCTCGACGATCCGCTCGCCCGGCTGCCAGCGTCCGCTGATGATCCCCTCCAGGATGTGCTCGCGGATCTGCTCGCGCAGCGAGTGGATGACGGGCGCGGTCATGTGAGCTCCTTAAAGGGGTTTGACGTTTAGACAATAAGGCCGGGTCGCTCCGCGGGCGGGATGGGTGGGGGTGTCTTGGTGCAGGTGAGACGAGACTTACATGGGGGGTGTGACTTCGTCGTTCGGCTGCCGTGCCGTGGTGGTTGCTCGCGCAGTTCCCCGCGCCCCTGAAAGCAGGCAGTGCCCCCGCCCGGTGATGTCCGGGCGGGGGCACTGTTCAGCCGTGCAAAAAGGTCAGAGGCCGAGCTCGACCTCGAACTCGCCCGCCTCCAGGATGGCCTTGACCGCCGTCAGGTAGCGGGCGGCGTCGGCGCCGTCCACCAGGCGGTGGTCGTAGGACAGGGTCAGGTACGTCATGTCGCGGACGCCGATGACCGTGCCCTCCTCCGTCTCGATGACGGCGGGGCGCTTGACCGTGGCGCCGATGCCGAGGATGGCGACCTGGCCGGGCGGCACGATGATCGTGTCGAAGAGCGCGCCACGCGAACCGGTGTTGCTGATGGTGAAGGTCGCGCCGGACAGCTCGTCCGGGGTGATCTTGTTGGCACGGACCTTGCCCGCGAGCTCCGCCGTGGCCTTGGCGATACCGGCCAGGTTGAGGTCACCGGCGTTCTTGATGACCGGGGTCATCAGGCCCTTCTCGGAGTCCACCGCGATACCGACGTTCTCGGTGTCGAAGTAGGTGATGGTCCCCTCGGCCTCGTTGATCTTGGCGTTGATCGGCGCGTGCGCCTTCAGCGCCTGGGCCGCGGCCTTGACGAAGAACGGCATCGGGGACAGCTTCACGCCCTCACGGGCCGCGAAGGAGTCCTTGGCCCGGGCGCGCAGCTTCATCAGACGCGTGACGTCGACCTCGACGACCGAGGACAGCTGGGCCTGCTCCTGCAGGGCCTTGACCATGTTGTCGCCGATGACCTTGCGGATCCGCGGCATCTTGATGGTCTGGCCGCGCAGCGGCGAGGTCTCCAGCACCGGGGCCTTCTTGGCGGCCGGAGCAGCGGCGGCCGCGGCCGGAGCCGGGGCAGCGGCGGCGGCCTTCGCGGCCTCGGCGGCGGCGATGACGTCCTGCTTGCGGATACGGCCGCCGACGCCGGTGCCCTTGACGGTGGACAGGTCGACGCCGTTCTCGGCGGCGAGCTTGCGCACCAGCGGGGTGACGTAGGCGCCGTCGTCGGTCGGCTGGGCGGCGGCCGGAGCGGCCGGGGCCTGGGCCGGAGCCGGGGCGGGCGCCGGAGCGGCCGGGGCCGGCTCGGGAGCCGGGGTCTCCTGCTGCTGCGGGGCCGGGGCCGACGGAGCCTGCGGGGCCGGGGCGGCCGGCTGGGGCGCCGGGGCGGGCTCGGCCGGGGCGGCCGGGGCCTCCTGCGCCGGAGCGGCGGCCGGAGCCGCGCCCGCGACACCGATGACGGCGAGCTTGGCGCCGACCTCGGCGGTCTCGTCCTCGCCGACCACGATCTCCAGCAGCGTGCCCGCGGTGGGCGCCGGGATCTCGGTGTCGACCTTGTCGGTGGAGACCTCGAGCAGCGGCTCGTCGGCCTCGACGCTGTCACCGACCGACTTCAGCCAGCGGGTGACGGTGCCCTCGGTGACGGACTCGCCGAGCGCGGGCAGGACGACGTCCGTGCCCTCGGCGGAGCCGCCGCCGGCGGCGGCGTCGGTGGTGGGAGCGGGCGCCGGGGCGGCCTGCTCGGTGGACGGGGCGGCCGCGGCCGGCTCGGGAGCGGGCTCGGGGGCCTGCTCGGCGGCCGGGGCCGGGGCGGCGGCGGGGGCACCGCTGCCGTCGTCGATGAGGGCCAGCTCGGCGCCGACCTCAACGGTCTCGTCCTCGGCGACCTTGATGGAGGCCAGGACACCGGCTGCGGGGGAGGGGATCTCGGTGTCGACCTTGTCGGTCGAGACCTCGAGCAGCGGCTCGTCGGCCTCGACGCGCTCACCCTCGGCCTTCAGCCAGCGGGTGACAGTGCCCTCGGTGACGCTCTCGCCGAGCGCCGGAAGGGTTACGGAAACCGCCATGGTTTCGGTTGCTCCTTACGGAAAGTGCGGAAGTCTGTGTCGTCGCTTTTCGACCGAGGGGGTCAGTCGTGCGAGTGGAGGGGCTTGCCGGCCAGGGCCAGGTGGGCCTCGCCGAGCGCCTCGTTCTGCGTCGGGTGGGCGTGGACGAGCTGCGCGACCTCGGCGGGCAGCGCCTCCCAGTTGTAGATCAGCTGGGCTTCGCCGACCTGCTCGCCCATGCGGTCGCCGACCATGTGGACGCCGACCACGGCACCGTCCTTGACCTGCACGAGCTTGATCTCGCCCGTGGTGTTCAGGATCTTGCTCTTGCCGTTGCCCGCGAGGTTGTACTTCAGAGCGACGACCTTGTCCGCGCCGTAGATCTCCTTGGCCTTGGCCTCGGTGATGCCGACGGAGGCGACCTCCGGGTGGCAGTACGTCACCCGCGGGACACCGTCGTAGTCGATCGGAACGGTCTTCAGACCGGCCAGACGCTCCGCCACCAGGATGCCCTCGGCGAAGCCGACGTGCGCGAGCTGGAGGGTCGGGACCAGGTCACCGACGGCGGAGACGGTCGGGACGTTGGTGCGCATGTACTCGTCGACCAGCACGTAGCCGCGGTCCATGGCGACGCCCTGCTCCTCGTAGCCGAGGCCCTGCGAGACCGGGCCGCGGCCGACGGCGACCAGCAGGATCTCGGCCTCGAACTCCTTGCCGTCGGCGAGGGTGACCTTGACACCGTCCTGGGTGTACTCGGCCTTCTCGAAGAAGGTGCCCAGGTTGAACTTGATGCCGCGCTTGCGGAAGGCGCGCTCGAGCAGCTTGGAGGAGTTCTCGTCCTCGACCGGCACGAGGTGCTTCAGGCCCTCGATGACGGTGATGTCCGCACCGAAGGACTTCCAGGCGGAGGCGAACTCGACGCCGATGACACCGCCGCCGAGGACGATGGCCGACTTCGGCACACGGTCCAGGACCAGGGCGTGGTCGGAGGAGATGATGCGGTTGCCGTCGATCTCCAGGCCGGGCAGCGACTTCGGCACGGAGCCGGTCGCGAGCAGCACGTGGCGGCCCTGGACGCGCCGGCCGTTCACATCGACGGAGGTCGGGGAGGAGAGCTTGCCCTCACCCTCGATGTACGTCACCTTGCGCGAGGCGACCAGGCCCTGCAGGCCCTTGTACAGGCCGGAGATCACGCCGTCCTTGTACTTGTGGACGCCGGCGATGTCGATGCCCTCGAAGCTGGCCTTCACACCGAACTGCTCGCTCTCGCGGGCCTGGTCGGCGATCTCGCCCGCGTGCAGCAGAGCCTTGGTGGGGATGCATCCCCGGTGCAGGCAGGTCCCGCCGACCTTGTCCTTCTCGATCAGGGCGACGTCCAGGCCAAGCTGCGCCCCGCGCAGGGCCGCGGCGTAACCACCGCTGCCACCGCCGAGGATCACTAGGTCGAAAACGGTGCTGGCGTCGTTCGCCACGTCACGTCCTCCATGCATGTGCGCCGTACGCCGGTCTTCACTGACCGGCAGGCGGCTGGTGTCCGGCCGCTCGTTCTTCGGCCCTTCGGTGGGGCCCTGTCCTGCCGAGCCCCATCTTCGCACTTGTCGACACACAAAGAGACGCCGGGCTGCTGTGTGAGACGCCCCACGTTCAGATGAGAGTGCCCCCGGGGGCACGCCCCAAGGGGCGCGGGCCTGTGTTCGATCAGCGGCTCCGCCGCGCGGGCGCGACCAGCCCCCACGCTCGCCTGCGACGGACAGCGGGGTCACGCCTTCAGGGGCGCGGGGCTGTGTTCGATCTGCGGCTCCGCCGCGCGGGCGCGACCAGCCCCCACGCTCGCCTGCGACGAGCAGCGGGGGCACGCCTTCAGGGGCGCGGGGAACTGCGCGAACAACCCCCACGCCCCCGCACTCGCCACACAACCGGCGAGGCCGAGCCAATAGGCGAACTCAGCCGAGGTCACCCGCGGCCGTCAGCTCCGCCAGCCGCACCAGCGTCCGCACAGCCGACCCCGTACCACCCTTCGGCGTGTACCCGAAGGGCCCGCCCTCGTTGAACGCCGGCCCCGCGATGTCGAGGTGCGCCCAGGTGATCCCCTCGCCCACGAACTCGCGCAGGAACAGACCGGCGACCAGCCCGCCGCCCATCCGCTCGCCCATGTTCGCGATGTCGGCCGTGGGGGAGTCCATCCCCTTGCGCAGGTGCTCCGGCAGCGGCATCGGCCACGCCGGCTCCCCGACCTCCTCCGCGGCCTCGTGCACCGCGGAGCGGAACGCGTCGTCGTTGCCCATGATCCCGAACGTCCGGTTGCCCAGCGCCAGCACCATCGCCCCGGTCAGCGTCGCCACGTCCACGATCGCGTCCGGCTTCTCCTGGGAGGCCGCCCACAGGGCGTCGGCCAGCACCAGCCGGCCCTCGGCGTCGGTGTTGAGCACCTCCACCGTCTTGCCGCTATACATCCGCAGCACGTCACCCGGACGGGTCGCGGAACCGGACGGCATGTTCTCGGCCAGGGCGAGCCAGCCGGTGACGTTGACCTCGAGACCCAGCCGCGCGGCGGCGACGACCGCGGCGAACACGGTGGCCGCGCCGCTCATGTCGCACTTCATCGTCTCGTTGTGACCGGCCGGCTTCAGCGAGATGCCGCCCGAGTCGTAGGTGATGCCCTTGCCGACGAAGGCGAGGTGCTTCTTCGCCTTCGAGGAGGTGTAGGACAGCTTCACCAGGCGCGGTCCCGCCGCCGAGCCGGCCCCGACGCCGAGGATGCCGCCGTAGCCGCCCTTCTCCAGGGCCTTCACGTCGAGCACCTGCACCTTGATGCCGTGCTCCTTGGCCGCGGTCTGCGCGACCGCGGCGAACGCCTCGGGGTTGAGGTCGTTCGGCGGGGTGTTGATCAGGTCGCGGGCGCGGTTGAGCTCCTCGGACACGGCGGCGGCACGCTCGATCGCCGCCTTGTACGCCTTGTCGCGGGGCTTGCCGCCCAGCAGGGTGACCTCGGCGAGGGGGGCCTTGCCGTTCTTCGCCTTGGGGTCCTTGCCGTTCTCCTTGTAGGCGTCGAACGAGTACGCGCCGAGCAGCGCGCCCTCGCCGATCGCGCCGGCGTCGGCGGCGTCCGTCAGCGGCAGGGCGAAGGCGGCCTTCTTGGTCCCGGACAGGGCGCGGGCGGCGACGCCGGCGGCCCTGCGCAGGGCCTCGGTGTCGTAGTCGGCGTCCTTCTCGGGTACCGCGCCCAGGCCCACCGCCAGTACGAGCGGTGCCTTGAAGCCGGACGGTGCCGGCAGCTTCGTCAACTCGCCCTCGGCACCGGAGGCGCCGAGAGTCTCCAGGACGCCGGCGAGCTTGCCGTCGTACGCCTTGTCCACGGCCTCGGCGCCCGGTGCGACGACCGGCCCCTTGGCACCCTTGGCGACACCGATCACGATCGCGTCGGCCCGCAGGCCGGGCGCCGCGGCGGTGCTGAGAGTGAGAGCAGTCACGGTGGTGAAATCTCGCTTCCGATGTGAAGTTGCGATGGTCGAACGGTGTGGGTCGACCGGGCCCGAGCCGACCCTATTCCGACTCGGGGCCGGCGATCACGGGGCCTTCCCCGGTGCGGCGAACACTCGACGACGAGACTACGCGCGTGGTCGCGTTCGCTCATTACTGCGGGTGTTCACCTGTCGGTCGCGAAGTAGCCATTTCTTGATCCCTCAAGGCGGTGAACTCGGTCACACTCGCTCGGATCCGGCAAGAGTCTCGCTCGCCGCTTTGCATGATTTTCACTGATCCTCCTCTGTTCGGCCTTTGTTCGACCGCAAGGGGATCTCTGGGATCTTCTTGGGGGAGGAACCATGGCGCAGCGTGCGCGCAGGTGGAGAAACACGGCCGCGGCGATGACGGCGGCAGGCATGATCACGGCCGGGGCGACGGCGCCCGGGGCGGCGGCAGCGGAAGAGCCGCGCATCGATCTCAAGGTGCTGGTGGTGGACAACGGCGACAGTCCCGTCAAGGCCGTCACCGCCCAGCTCAGAAGCACGGGTGTCCCGTACACCACCGTCGATCTGAACGACTCCGGCCGCCCGAGAATCACCGAGTCGTTCCTGAGCGACACGGTCAGCGGCAGGCCCCGCGCCAAGTACCAGGGCGTCGTCCTGCCGAACGAGGCCCCGTTCGGCGCGGGCTCCGCCGAGCAGACCGCCCTGGAGACGTACGAACGGACGTACGGCATCCCGCAGGTCGACGCCTACACCTGGGCCCACCCGAGGGTCGGCCTCGACTACACCAGTGAAGGCGGCTGGGCGGGCACCCTCGACGGGCGCGAGGCATCGGTCACCGCAGCCGGGAAGGCCGGCCGGTTCGGCTATCTCCAGGGCGCGTTCCGGTTCGAGGACAACGCGCCGGACGTGCAGGAGAGTTACGGCTATGTCGCCCGGCCCCGCGCCGGCTTCACCAGCTATGTCGACATCCCCGTGCCCGGCGGCACCGGCCGCGGCAGCCTCGTCGGCGAGTACGCCCACGACGGCCGCCGCGAACTCGTCGTGACCTTCGCGTACAACAACAACCAGCAGCAGTTCCGGCTGCTGGCCCGGGGCATCGTCGAGTGGCTCACCCAGGGCGTGCACCTGGGGCAGACCCGCAACTCCTTCGCGGTGCACGTCGACGACGTGTTCGCCCCGGACAGCCGCTGGGACACCGAACGCAACTGCACCCCGGGTGACTTCGACTGCGCGGGCGGCGACGGCGAGGGCACCACGCCGATCCGCATGACCGCGGACGACGCCGCCTACGCCGCCCGGTGGCAGCGCGAGCACGGCTTCACCATGGACATGGTCTACAACGCCGGTTCCGGCGAGGAGTGGAAGGCCGAACACGGCGGCACCGACGCCCTCACCGACCGGCTGCTCGCCGACGAGGCGCAGTACCGCTGGGTCAACCACACCTACACGCACCCGTTCCTCGGCTGTGTCCAGGACACCTCCAGCGTGCCGTGGAGCTGCGCGAAGAACGCGGACGGCTCGGTGAAGTACACGAGCCGCGCCGAGATCGCCGCGCAGATCCGCGACAACCACAACTGGGCCGTGGGCAAGGGCCTTCCGGTCGACCGCGCCGAACTCGTCACCGGTGAGCACTCGGGCCTGAAGACGCTGCCCCAGCAGCCCGCCGACAACCCGAACCTGTCCCGCGCCCTCGCCGACACCGGCGTCAAGTGGATCGCCTCGGACAACTCACGCGAGCCCGAGCAGCGGGCGATCGGTAACGCGCTGACCGTCCCGCGCCACCCGATGAACGTGTACTACAACGTGGGCACGGCGGCCGAGATGGCCGACGAGTACAACTGGATCTACACCTCGCGCGGCGACGGCGGCAGCGGCGTCTGCGAGGACAACCCCACCTCGACCTGCCTGGACGAGCCGCTCGACACCACCACCGGCTACGCCGAGCACATCGTCCCCCAGGAGGCGCGCACCGCCCTGGGCCACGCCCTCGCGGGCGACCCCAGACCGCACTACGCGCACCAGTCCAACCTGGCCGAGGACCGGCTGCTCTACCCGGTCATGGAGAAGGTGCTGGCCGATTATCGATCCCTGTTCGCCGACAGCACCCCGCTGGAGAACCCCCGGCACAGCGCCATCGGCACCGAGGTCCAGCGCCGCGCCGCCTGGCAGACCGCCCTGGCGAACGGCCGCGTGACGGCCTACCGCATCGGCACCACCGTGACCGTCACGGCCCCGTCCGGCACCCAGATCCCGGTGACCGCCCCGGAGGGCACCAAGAAACAACTCCTCCTGGGCACCACGGCCTTCGGCACCCCGTACGCGGGATCCCGCTCGGCGTGGACCGGCCCGGCAGCACTCTCGTCGGCTCTCACCTTGAAGCTGCCGTAGGGATACGTACTTCAGGGGCGCGGGGAACTGCGCGACCAGCCACACGATGCCCGCACCCGGCATCCGGGCAGCAGTTCCCCGCACAAAACCGCACTACAGGGGGAAACACCGCATGAGGCGAACAGGCCGCCACGTCACCATGCTCACAGAAGGCACCTACCCACACGTTCACGGCGGCGTCAGCACCTGGTGCGACCAACTCGTCAAGGGCATGCCGGAGGTCGACTTCCACATCGTCTCCCTCACCGGCAACGGCCGCGAACCCGTCACCTGGGACCTGCCGCCCAACGTCTACGCCCACACCTCCGTCCCCACCTGGGGCCCCCGCCCCGGCCGAGCGAGGCCCCCCTACGGCAAGGCCCGCCGCCGCTTCACCGACACCTACGAGCGTTTCCTGCTCTCCTTCCTCGACCCCGGCTCGCCCACCGACTTCGGCACGTCCCTGAACGAGCTGGCCGAACTCGCCCGGGACGGCCGCCTGTCGGCGGCCCTGCGCACCGAGTCGGCGCTGAAGTCCCTGATGTGGATCTGGACGATGCCGCATCTGCCGACCGCGGCCGCACGCCCCACGGTCCATGACGCCCTCACCGCGACCGACCTCCTGGAACACGCCCTCAGGCCCCTGGGCGTCCGCATCCCCGAGGACTCCGTCGCCCACGCCGTCAGCAGCGGCCTCGCGACCCTGCCCGCGCTCGCCGCCCGCCACCTGGACGGCGTACCGTTTCTGCTCACCGAGCACGGCATCTATCTGCGCGAGCGCTACCTCGGCTACCGCAACGACGCCCAGCGCTGGCCCGTGAAGGCCTTCATGCTCGGCTTCTACCGCGAGCTGAACTCCTACGGCTACCGCGCCGCCGATCTGATCACCCCGTGCAACCAGTACAACCGCCGCTGGGAGGAGCGCGGCGGCGCCGACGCCGGCAAGATCCGCACGGTCTACAACGGCGTCGACCCGGCCGCCTTCCCGCACGCCGGCCCCGAGCCCGAGGTGCCCACCCTCTCCTGGTGCGGCCGGATCGACCCCATCAAGGACCTGGAGACCCTGATCCGCGCCTACGCGATGGTGCGCGCGGAGATCCCCGCGACCCGGCTCAGGCTCTTCGGCCCGGTCCCGCCCGGCGGCGAGGCCTACCGCACCCGGCTGGAGAAGCTCGCCGCCGAACTGGGCGTCACCGACGGCCTGACCTTCGAGGGCCGCATCACCGAGGTCTGGCGGGCCTACGCTGCCGGGCACGTCGTCATGCTGTCGTCGATCTCCGAGGGCTTCCCGTTCTCCATCATCGAGGCCATGTCCTGCGGCCGTACGACGGTGTCGACGGACGTCGGCGGGGTGTGCGAGGCCGTCGGCGACACGGGACTGGTCGTACCGCCGCGCGAGCCGGAGAAGATGGCCGCCGCCGCGCTGACCCTGCTCAAGGACGACGAACGGCGTCTCGAACTGGGCGCGTTGTCGCGCCAGCGCGTCATCGACCGGTTCACGCTGCGCCGCTCGGTGGACGCCTTCCGCACCATCTACAAGGAACTCGCGGGCGAGGACGAGGTGTACGAGCCCACGCTGGAGATGGTCGCCGACTGGACCCTGGAACTGCGTGATCCCTGGTACGCGGCCGTGGCGACGAACGGCACGGGCTGGTGAGCGGAAGCGTCTGGCTCCCGCCGGGCTCCCGCCCGGACACCCTGCCCTACATCCCCCGGCAGCGCGCCACCCCGAGCTGGGCCCTGCCCGACCCGGTCGACGAACTCGCCGCCCGCCTCCAGGACTTCATCGCCGCGGCCGTCCACCCGGACGAGATCGCCGCGCTGCTGGAGTCCGACGGCCTCTCCGACGACCAGATACGCGAGCGGTACGGCGTCAAGAACTCCTTCGCGCTCGCCGAGACCCTCTACGAACGCGTCGAACGCCGCTACCCCGAGCCCGACGGCCCCGCCGCCGACCCCTGGCGGACCGGCCTGCTCGGCTGTCTGCTGCGCGGTGTCGTCTTCGCCCTGCCCGGTCTCGCCTACGTCCTCGGCGCGCCCCTGTTCGCCGGCGACGCGGACTTCGGCCTCCCGCCGGGCACGGTCCCGCTGCTCGCCGGCGCCCTGTGCGGCTGGACCTGGAACCAGGGCCTCGCCCACCGGGCCTATGCGTGGCTGGGGCTGGGCGACCGTACGGCCGCCCGGCGCGCCCTGCTGCTCGGTGCCCCGGCCGGGGCCCTGCTCGGCTCGGTGGTCGCCCTGGCCTGTGCGGCCGGAGCCGCCCCGGCCGCAGTCGCCTTCGCCGCCGGGCAGTCCTGCTATCTGGCGGCGGCGACCGTCCTGCTGGTGCTGGGCCGCGAACGGCTCCTGCTGGCCGCCCTCGCGCCGATGGCGGCGGGCGCGGTGCTGTCCCTGGCCGACCCGCTGCCCGAGGCCGTGAGCCTGGTTCTCCTGCTGGGCTCCCTGGCGGCCGTGGCGGCCCTCGCCGCGCGCGAAGTGGCACCGGCCGTGAAGGAGGAGGGCGGGTGGACCGCCGTTCTCACCGCCCTGCTCCCGCCGGGCGCGTCCGGCACCGCCCCCGCACCCCGTCGCCCCGCCGGACCCCGGCTCACGGGCTCCCTGCCGTACGCCCTGTTCGGGCTCGCCACCGGCGTTCTCGTGCTGTACGCGGCCCTCGGCGACGTCCTAGCCGGTGAGGCCGGCAGCGCGGTCGCCGCCCCCGCCGCCGTGGCGCTCACCCTCAGCATGGGCCCCGCCGAGTGGCTGCTGTATCGATTCCGCAGCGGCGGCCTCGCCGCACTGCGCTCCAGCGGCACCACCGGGGCCTTCCGCCGCACCACCGTCCTCACCGTCGTCGCCTGCCTGGCCGCCTACCTCACCGCCCTGCTCTTACTGAGCCTCGCCGCATCCGCCCTGTGGCCGCACGCCCCGGTCCCCGGCGGTGTCCGGCTGGCCGGGCTGCTCCTGCTGGGCGTGGTGCTGTGGACGGGCCTGCTGCTCCAGTCCTTCGGCGCGGTGACCGGCGCGACGGCGGTGTGCTGCGCCGCCGCCCTCGCCCAGACCCTGCTCCTCGTCACCCGCACCGGGGACCCGCAGCTGGTGGGCCCGGCCGTGTACGGCACGGCGGCCGTGGTCCAAGGCGCCCTGGTGTGCGCCCTGCTGGGGAGGGCAACAGCCCACCGATGAGCACTCTCCTGGTCCCGTACTACGAGCACCCCTCCGTCCGCCCCGCCGAATGGGAGGCGATCCTGGCCGCCGCGCCCCGCCTCTACGGGGTGGTCCTCAACCCGGCCAGCGGCCCCGGCGACCGTCCCGACACGGCCTTCGCGGAGGTCGCCGCCCGGCTGCGGGACGCGGGCGTCCGGGTCCTCGGGTACGCCGACACCGACTACGCCCGCCGCGCCACCACCGACGTCGTCCGCGACCTCACCCGGCACCGCGACTGGTACGGCACCGACGGCGCCTTCCTCGACCAGGTCCCCTCCGGGCCCGAGCACTTCGAGTACTACCAGCGGCTGGCGGTGGCCGCCTGGGGCGTCGGCTGCGGCACCCTCGTCCTCAACCACGGCACGGCACCCCACCCCTGCTACGCCCGTATCGCCGACGTCCTCGTCACCTTCGAGGGCACCTGGGCGTCCTACCGCGCGCTGCGCCCCGAGCCGTGGCCCGGCGGCGGCGACGTGCGGCTGTGCCACCTGGTGTACGACGTGCCGCCCGACGCCGACCCGGAGGGCCTGGCCAGGGCGCGGGGCGCGGCGGTGCATTGTGCGGTGCCCGGCACCGGCGATCATCCTTGGGGCACCCTGCCGTACACCCTGCACCACCCGGAGAACACCCCGTGAGACGCACGTCCTCGCTCGTCGCCCTGCTCGTCCTGCTGCTCGCCGGCTGCACCCAGAAGCCCGCCGACGACAAACCGGGCCCCCGCTGGCAGCCCCGGCCGGGCATCGCCTGGCAGTGGCAGCTCAGCGGGAAGCTGGACACCTCCGTCGACGTGCCGGTCTACGACATCGACGGCTTCGACCACTCCGAGGCCACCGTCACCCGCCTGCACCGCGAGGACCGCAAGGTCATCTGCTATCTGTCCACCGGCGCCTGGGAGGAGTTCCGCCCGGACGCCGAGGAGTTCCCGAAGTCCGTCCTCGGGCGCGGCAACGGCTGGAAGGGCGAACGCTGGCTGGACATCCGCCGCACCGACGTCCTGGAGCCCCTCATGGCGGCCCGGATCGACATGTGCCGCGACAAGGGCTTCGACGCGGTCGAGCCCGACAACATGGACGGCTACCGCAACGAGACGGGCTTCCCGCTGAAGGCCGCCGACCAGCTCCGCTACAACCGCCTCATCGCCCGCCTGGCCCACGACCGGGGCCTGGCCGTCGGCCTGAAGAACGACCTGGACCAGATCCCCGAGCTGGTCAAGGACTTCGACTTCGCGGTCAACGAGCAGTGCGCCCAGTACCGCGAGTGCGCGGCCCTGAAGCCGTTCGTCGACGCGGGCAAGGCGGTCTTCCACGTCGAGTACGAGGTGCCCACCCGCCGCTTCTGTGCCGAGTCCCGCCGTCTGAAGCTCAGTTCGCTGCTCAAGAAGTACGAACTGGGGGTCTGGCGACAGGCCTGCTGAGCCCGGGCTCGATCCGTCAGCCCAGCACCAGGACGACCAGCGCCGTCGTCGCCGCCGTCTCCGCGAGCCCGCCGAAGACATCCCCGGTGACCCCGCCGAAGCGGCGCGTGCAGTGCCGCAGCAGCGCTTCGGAGGCGACCAGGGCGAGGACGACCGCGCACCCGGTCCGCACCACGTCGTACGGCCCCCAGAAGGCGCTCCCCGCTGCCGCCGCCCCGGTGACGGCGACGGCGGTGAGCAGCGCCCCGCGCGGGGGCGCCACGCCCGCGACCGCCGCCCCCAGCCCCTCCGGCCGGGCCGCGGGCACCCCGGCCCGGGCCGCCAGGGTCAGGGCCAGCCGGGCGACCGTCGCGGAGACGACCGCGGCGAAGGCGCCCCGGGCCCAGGAGGCGTCGTAGGCCTGGGCGAGGGCGGTGACCTGGGCGAGCAGGACGAGGACGAGGGCGATGACCCCGAACGGCCCGATGTCCGACTGCTTCATGATCCGCAGCGCGTCCTCGGCGGGCTTGCCGCTGCCGAGGCCGTCGGCGGTGTCCGCGAGCCCGTCGAGATGCAGCCCCCGGGTGAGGACGGCCGGCACGGCGACGGTGGCCACGGCGGCGAGCAGCCCGCCCGCACCGAGGAACAGCAGCACCAGCCCCACGGCGGCGGCAGCGGCACCGACCGCCAGCCCGGCCAGGGGAGCGCACAGCATGCCGCCGCGCGCGGCCTCCCGGTCCCACCGGGTCACCCGGACCGGGAACACCGTCAGGGTGCCGAAGGCGAAGCGGAGACCGTCGAGGGGCGAGGTTCTGGACACCGGCGCAGGCTACCGGCCGGTCAGGAGAGCGGGCACGGTAGCCGAGGATAAAGTTCACATATGGGATGGTTCGAGCGGAACATCATGGAACCCGGCAAGCTGCCGCTGCTTCTCGCTCTCGTCTCCTTCGTGATGACGTTCGTGATCACCCGGGGCATCACCCGCCTCATCCGGGCGGGCAAGGGCCCCTTCCGCAACATCAGCAGCAGCGGCGGTGTCCATGTCCACCACGTGGTGCCCGGCGTCATCCTGACGATCATCGGCGGCTTCGGCGCGGTCGCCGGCGGCCAGTACGGCTTCGGCTCCTGCCTCGCCGCGGTGCTCTTCGGCATCGGGGCGGGACTCGTCCTCGACGAGTTCGCCCTGGTCCTGCACCTCGCCGACGTCTACTGGACCCCGGACGGCCGCAAGAGCGTCGAGATGGTCGTCCTCACCGCGTCCCTCGTCGGCCTGCTCCTGCTCGGCTTCTCGCCGCTGGGCGTCGACGACCTCTCCGAGGACCAGCAGCAGAACCGCGCCGTCGTCCTCGGGAACGTCCTCGTGAACTTCGGCTTCGCCCTCATCGCCCTGTTCAAGGGCAAGGTCCGCATCGCCGTCCTGGGCGTGATCATCCCCCTCGTCGCCCTGGTCGGCGCCGTACGGCTGGCCCGCCCCACCTCCCCCTGGGCCAAGCGGTTCTACCGCAACCGTCCCCACGCCCGGGCCAAGTCCGGCCTGCGGGCCTACCACCACGACCGCCGCTGGGTGGGCCCCCGGCGCAGATTTCAGGACTGGATCGGCGGCGCGCCCGACCCCGAGCCCGTCCGGTCCCTCGAACACCACTGACGCAGGGCCTCGGCCGCGCACAGCACCAGCACGGCCGCGATCGCCGCCAGATGCTCCTTGCCCGCGAGGTTCTCCTTCAGGACGACCTCGACCGCCATGGCCACGATCACCGCCGCCGCCGTGACATACGCCCGACAGCGCAGGCCCAGGTAGACCGCCAGGCCCACCACCGCCGCCGACGGCCCGGTGTCCACGACCCGCGCGTCCGAG
Source organism: Streptomyces koelreuteriae (assembly GCF_018604545.1). GTDB lineage: Bacteria > Actinomycetota > Actinomycetes > Streptomycetales > Streptomycetaceae > Streptomyces > Streptomyces koelreuteriae. Next base: position 6,217,057 of record NZ_CP075896.1, read on the forward strand.
GCGGGCAGGCCCAGCGGGGAGTCCGGGCCCAGCCAGATGCCGAGGCGGGCGTAGAGCGTGCCCGCGAGGGTCGCCAGGTAGGCGATGAGCAGGGTCCGCCGCCACCCCAGACAGATCTCCGCGATGCCGAACACCAGCAGGATCTGCGCCAGCGCACCCCACGCCGGCAGATCCAGCGCGGGCACGAACAGCGACAGCGGCGTCCGCAGCAGCGCGAGCCACAGCGGGTCCTCGGCCCGTACGGCACCGATGTCCTGCACGAACCCGTAACCCCACGGCTGGTTGTGCGCGAAGTGGAGCACGGACGTCAGGCACACGGCCCCGGCCGCCATCGGCACCGCCCGCAGCCGCCGCTCCCGCAGCGGCCCGCGCACCGCGGCGTACAGCCGCCCCCATTCGGCGCGGGCCCAGCGGGCGAGCGTGGTCATCGGGTCGTCCTCGTCCAGGGGCCGGTGCGGCAGCGGATGTGCGCGGTGCCTGTGGCTCAGTCAAACCGACACCACACGCGAAGACCGACCGGAACGGGACGAAGTTGAGCCAGGTGTGCGTGACCTGGATCTCCAGGGCGATTACTGCTCGGCGGGAACCTCGGAGTCCTCCGTGCCCTCCGGCTCCACCGGCCGCTCGGACTCCTTCGGCTTCTCGGGCAGCTCCGCCGCCAGCGCCGCGGCCGCCTGCACCAGGGGGAGCGCCAGCAGCCCGCCCGCGCCCTCCCCGACGGTCACGCCCTGCGTCAGCAGCGGCTCCAGGGCCATCCGGTCCAGCGCCTTCGCCTGCCCGGGCTCACCGCTGTCGTGCGCGGCCAGCCACCAGTCCGGCGCCCGGAACGCGATCCGCTGCGCGACCAGCGCGCACGCGGCCGTCACGACCCCGTCGAGCACCACGGGCAGCTTCCGCACGGCGCTCTGCAGCAGGAAGCCCGTCATCGCCGCGAGATCGGCCCCGCCGACCGTCGCCAGCAACTGCAACTGGTCCCCGAGCACCGGCCGGGCCCGGCGCAGCGCGTCACGGATCGCCGCGCACTTGCGCATCCACGCCAGGTCGTCGATCGCCAGCCCGCCCCGCCCGGTGACGACCGACGCGTCGACCCCGCAGAGCGCCGCGACCAGCACGCCCGCGGCCGTCGTCCCGCCGACGCTGACATCGCCGAGCACCACCAGATCCGTACCGGAGTCGGCCTCCTCGTCGGCCACCGCGACCCCGGCCAGGAACGCCGCCTCGGCCTCCTCGGCCGTCAGCGCGTCCTCGATGTCGATCCGCCCGCTGCCGCGCCGCACCCGATGCCGTACGACATCCTCGGGCAGGGTCTCCGGATCGCAGTCCAGGCCCATGTCGACGATCCGCACCGGCACGCCGAGCCGCCGCGCGAGCACCGAGACGGGCCGGCCGCCCTCCAGCACCTCGCGCGCCAACTCCCCGGCACCGCCCGCAGGACGGGCCGAGACACCCAGCTCCGCGACGCCGTGGTCACCGGCGAAGAGCACCACCCGCGGCCGTTCGACCGGACGCACCGGCACCGCGGACTGCGCCGCCGCCAGCCACTCACCCAGGTCGTCGAGCCGGCCCAGCGACCCTGGCGGCACGATCTGCCGCTCCCGGCGTGCCTCGGCGTCACGGCGGATCCCGCCGTCCGGACGCTCGATCAGATCGGTGAAGTCGTCGAGATTAAGCGAGCTCATTCGCCGAACAGTACCGGCACCGATCGAACAGCACGGCGCCACATCGCGACTCCGTCACGGCGACGTCGTTGCACCCAAGATCGGCATCCCATACGTTCCCGTTTGCAGCGGATTGTCGTACGTCCCTGCCGTACGCCTCGCGCCCGGGAGCCGCCCATGCCCGAACTTCCCGCCCCCTCCGTCCCCCAGGCGCCCGCGCCGGTGCACGAACCGCGCCGCGAGGACTGCCCCTGGTGCGGCTCCGGCCGGCTGCGCAACCGGCTGCGCACCGGTGACCTGCGGCAGTACAAGCCGGGCAGCTTCACCGTCGACGACTGCCGCGACTGCGGCCACACCTTCCAGAACCCCCGCCTCACGGCCGAGGGCCTCGCCCACTACCACCGGACCGTGCGCGGGGCGCCCCTGGACCCCACGGCCGACGCCCTCGTCGCCCTGCGCGGCAGCCGGCAGCGCCATCTGTCGGCCGTCCGGGCGATGCGGCCGTTCGGGGAGCCGGAGAGCTGGCTGGACGTCGGGACGGGCAGCGCGCGTTTCCCGGCGACGGCCCGGGAGTTCTTCCCCTACACCTCCTTCGACGGCCTGGACGTCAACCCCGACGTGACCCGGGCCGTCGCGGCCGAACGCGTCGAGGAGGCCCACGTCGGCCGCCTGTCGGACCCCCGGATCTCGGGCCCGCTGCGCGCCCGCTACGACGTCGTCAGCATGCTCCACCACCTGGAGGGCGCCCCCGACCCCCGCGCCGAACTCCGCGCCGCCCTCCATGTCCTGCGCCCCGGCGGCCACCTGCTCGTCGAGACCCTCGACCCCCGCAGCGTCTTCGCCGCGCTCCTCGGCCGCTGGTGGCTCCCCTACGACCAGCCCCGCCACCTCCACCTGCTGCCCCCGCGCAACCTCCGGGCCGAACTGGAGACGACCGGCTGCACGGTCCTCACCCTCGACCACCGCCCCACCCACATCCCCCACGACCTCTCCGGCGCGACCTCCCTGGCCCTCTCCCACGCCCTCCCCACCCCGGACACCCCCTGGCGAGCGATCCCCCCACCCCCCTTCCAACGCCACGCCAGGGAGGCCCTGCTACGAGCGGGCCTTCCCCTGGTGGGGCTGGCGGCCCTGGCGGACCACGCACTGGCTCCGCTGGCCCGCCGCACACGGATGGCGAACACGTACAGGGTGATCGCCCGCAAACCGGCCTAACCGCGAGCCGCCCCCCCCCGCTGCGGGCATGCGTGCCGCTAGGGGCGGCACGGGTGGGCGCAGCGGCACCCCGCTACGCCGGGCTGCGCACCCACCTGCCCCAGCCCAAGGCGGCCCGCACGGCTCACCCCCGCAGCACCACAACCTGCCCCGCCACCACCAACAGCACCTGCTCACACTGCTCAGCGAACCCCGCGTTCAGCCGCCCGAGTTCATCCCGATACCGCCGCCCCGACGCGGTCGCCGGCACAATCCCCGACCCCACCTCGTTCGACACGGCGACAACAGCCCGCCGACTCGAACGCACCGCTTCCGTCAACTCCCGCACCCGCTCCCGCAACGCCTTCTCCCCCCGCTCCGCCCACACCGCGTCGTCCCACGCCCCGACGGAGTCCATCGCGTCCGTCAGCCACAACGACAGACAGTCGACCAGCAGCGGCGGCCCCTCCTCCGCCAGCAACGGCACCAGATCGCAGGTCTCCACCGTCCGCCACGACCCCGGCCGCCGCTCCCGATGCGCGGCCACCCGCACCGACCACTCGGTGTCCCCGTTGCGCGACCCGCCCGTCGCCACGTACAGCACGTCGGGAAAGGCCTCCAGCCGCCGCTCGGCCTCCACGGACTTGCCCGACCGCGCCCCGCCCAGCACCAGCGTGCGCCGAGGTACGTCCGGCACGTCCTCGTACGCCCCCACCGCCAGCGTCGCCCCGTCCGGCACCGCCCGCGCCCCGGCCGCCGCGAGCCGCCGCCCGAGTTCGGGGCCCGGCGGCACGTCATGGTCCAGATGGACGGCGACCACATCGGTCGTCGGCCCCACCGCCCCCACGGCCCGCAGTTTCGCCAACGCGTCCGGCCGCCCTCCGACATCCGCGAGCACCATGTCGTACGGCTCGGAGAGCTCCGCCAGCCCCGCCGGCGCCCCGCCCGGCGGCAGATACAGCAGCCGCTGCCCCTCCGGCCCGGTCACCGCGTACCCCGTGCCCGGCGCGTCCATCGCCACCGCCCGCACCCGGTGCCCCGTCAGCAGCGTCAACTCCTGCCCGTCCGGCACCCGTCCGGGCTGCGGCACCCCGGCCGGCACCTCGACCGCGGGCCCGTCATGCGGATGCGACAACAGCACCTGCCGCACACCGGTCAGCGAACGCCCCGCCCGAGCCGCCGCGAACGCCGCACCGGGCGTCAGATCAAGCAACAACGCCCCGTCCAGCAGCAACGCGGTAGCCGCCCGAGAATCCGGCCCAAGAGCCGCCGAACAATTAGCACAGGGACAGTCGGGCCGGGGAAGCCCCGCAGGAGCGCCAGTACCGAGCAGAGTAAGTTCCACGCCCCCGATTCTCACCCGTGACCATGGGTCATGCGTGACGGAGACGCCCCAAGGGGCGCGGGGAACTGCGCGACCAGCCCAATACGACCCGCACACACCCAAGAACCCGCACTCCCGCAACGCTTATAACGCCCCACCCAGCGGAACGCTTACGCTCGGGGACAGGAGCCGGACCAAGATCCGGCTCCTGCTGTGCAAGGTGCTCACACATGGGAGGCGTACATGGCGGCATGGACGTGGCGGTTCGAGAAGACCGACGGGACTGAGGTCCAGCCCGCGGTGCCGCCGGAGGACTTCCCCACCCAGGGGGACGCCGAGTCCTGGATCGGCGAGCACTGGAAGGCCCTGCAGGAGGGCGGTGCCGACCAGGTGCGTCTGTTCGAGGACGCCACGGAGATCTACGGCCCGATGAGTCTGCACGCGGCCGAGGCGTGAGCCCGGGGCGGGGGCCGAAGGCCCTCGCCCACCCCCTCTTCCATGGCCCCGGGGGCGTCAGCCCCGCACACCGCACAGGTGCAGCAGCGCCGCCACCCCGCGGTACGGATCCGTCCGCCCGGCCTTCTCCTCCACCGCGAGCAGCGTCCGGGCGTCACCCGGGACCTCCGCGTCGTCCGCCGCCGAGTCGGTGAACACGCTCACCCCGTACCAGGCGTGCAGCGGCGCCCCGATGCCCGCGAGCGTGGACGTCAGATCCTTCAGCCGGTCGGCCCGTACGTCGAGCCCCAGCCGGTTGCGGTAGGCGGTCGTGTCGAAGGCGGTCAGCGCGTCGGCCCACGCGCCGGACAGCCCCGGCCGCAGGGCGAGCGCGTCCCCGTTGCGCACGAGCAGGGACAGCAGTCCGCCGTGCGCGAGCATCCGGGCGAGACCCGCCAGCAGCGGGTCGGGCTCCTCGACGTGCATGAGCACGCCATGACACAGGACCACGTCGAAGGCGCCCGGCAGGAAGTGCACACCGGTGTCCCGGCCGTCGCCCTCGATGATCCGCATCCGCTTCCGGATGCCCTCGGGTTCCCCCGCGAGGGACTCCCGGGCCACGGCGACCATCCTCGGGTCCTGCTCCAGACCGGTCACCTGGTGCCCGGCCCGGGCCAGCCGCAGCGCCTGCGTGCCTCGGCCCATGCCCACGTCGAGCACCCGCAGCCGCTGCCCGACCGGGAACCGCCCGGATATCTGTTCGTCCAGCTGCCGGGCGACCAGCTCCTGCCGGACCACATCGCGCAACCCGCCCGGCCCGGTCACCGGGGCTTTCGCCGCGCTCTCGGAAAACGGCGTCGTGGTCAGGGCCGCTCTCCGCGCTTGACCTGCGGCTTCGGCAGCCGGAGCCGGCGCATCTGGAGGGAGCGCATCAGGGCGTAGGCGACCGCGCCCCGCTTGTTCTCGCCGGCGAACCGCTCGGCGAGCTGCTTCTTCAGGCGGAAGGCGGAGAGGAACGAGTCGAGCACGATCAGCACGATCACCACGAGCCACAGCAGCAGCGCGATGTTCTGCAGCGCGGGCACGCGCACCATGCTCAGCACGAGGATGACCACGGCCATCGGCAGGAAGAACTCCGCGATGTTGAACCGCGAGTCGACGAAGTCGCGCGCGAACCGGCGGACCGGTCCCTTGTCGCGGGCGGGCAGATACCGCTCGTCGCCGCTGGCCAGCGCCTGACGCTGGCGCTCCATCGCGGTACGGCGCTCCGCGCGCTGTCGCTTGGCGGCCTCCTTGCGCGTCGTCGACGTGTTGGCCACGCTGCGGCGCTGCGACTGGGCCGCACTGCGCTTGGGCGTGGGGCGGCCCTTGCGGGCCTCGGGGTGACGGGGCTGACTGGAGTCGGTCTCCGGCGCCTTCACGGCGTCCTGGGCCTTCTCATCCTTCGCACGGCTACGGAACACAAAACCCAAGGGTAAGGGCTTCCGGGCATGGACCCCAGTCCCGTGGGGAACGATCCGGCAACACCAGTCGTCTGTATGGGGACAGAGGGGACGATGTGTACGGCTCCGGTCGTTTCCCGGGATGTATGCCTCCGGTAACCCGGGGATCACCTACTCCCTACGCCGGAGCGGTGCCGTCCACAGTCGTCCTTGGGGATGAGCGCATCCGTCCCCGAACAGTGCGGTAATGGATGCAGGGCCCGTACTGTGGGTTCTGTCGCAGGAGCTGGAGCCGGTTCGGTCAGAAGGGGGCGCGCGAAGCCCATGAGCGGTGTCATGAAGCGTATGGGGATGATCTTCCGCGCGAAGGCGAACAAGGCCCTTGACCGGGCCGAGGACCCGCGCGAGACCCTCGATTACTCGTACCAGAAGCAGCTGGAGCTCCTCCAGAAGGTGCGCCGCGGCGTCGCCGACGTGGCGACCAGCCGCAAGCGCCTGGAACTGCAGCTCGCCCAGCTGAACAAGCAGTCCTCCACGCTGGAGGACCAGGGCCGCAAGGCGCTCGCGCTGGGCCGTGAGGACCTGGCCCGTGAGGCGCTGTCCCGCCGGGCCGCCCTCCAGCAGCAGGTGACCGACCTGGAGACCCAGCACGCGACGCTGCAGGGCGAGGAGGAGAAGCTCACTCTCGCGGCCCAGCGGCTCCAGGCCAAGGTCGACGCCTTCCGTACGAAGAAGGAGACGATCAAGGCGACGTACACGGCGGCCCAGGCGCAGACCCGGATCGGCGAGGCCTTCTCCGGCATCTCGGAGGAGATGGGCGACGTCGGCCTGGCGATCCAGCGCGCCGAGGACAAGACGGCCCAGCTCCAGGCCCGCGCCGGCGCGATCGACGAACTGCTCGCCTCCGGGGCGCTGGACGACCCCTCCGGCATGCACAAGGACGACATCCAGGCCGAGCTGGACCGGCTCTCCGGTGGTACGGATGTAGAGCTGGAACTGCAGCGGATGAAGCAGGAGCTGGCCGGGGGCCCCGCCGCCGACCAGCAGGCCATCGAAGGTGGCACGAGCCAGTCGCAGCAGCAGGACCGGCAGCAGTCGCAGGACACCCCGCGCTTCGACAAGCAGTAGGGGCCCACGCCTAGGAGGGCGACATGATCGTACGGATCATGGGGGAGGGCCAGGTGAGGCTGGCCGACGGCCACCTCACCGAGCTGAACAAGCTGGACGACGAGCTCCTGGCGGAAATGGAGAACGGCGACGGTCCGGCCTTCCGCCGCACCCTCCAGGCCCTGCTGACCAGAGTCCGCGACCTCGGCGACCCCCTCCCGGACGACTCTCTGGAGCCATCCGAACTGATCCTCCCGTCCCCCGACGCGACCCTGGAGGAGGTCCGGGACTTCCTGAGCGACGACGGCCTGATCCCCGGCTGATTGCTTAGCTGCGGGCATGCGTGCCGCAAGGGGCGGCACGGGTGGGCGCAGCGGCACCCCGCGCCGCCGGGTTGCGGACCCACCCGACCCGAGCCCCGACGCCGAGCACCTCACACCCGGCCCCCATACCCCCGCACACCCCGCCCAGCTACCGTAAACAGCCGTGAGCACACTCGCGCGGGTCAGAGTCCAAGCCAAGGCACACCCCCTGGCCGTGGACGCCGTCCTGGCCACCGCAGTCCTGGCCTGCATGGTCGCCGGCTCCTTCGTGGAGCCCAGGCACCGCGACACCGTCAATTGGGCCCTGCGCACCCCCGACCCCCTCAGCCTCGTCCTCATGGTCCTCGGCGCCGCCGCGCTGGTCTTCCGCCGCCGCGCCCCCATGACGGTCCTGGCCCTCACCGGCACGGTCTCCGTCGTGGAGTCCGTCACCGGCGACCCCCGCACCCCCGTCGCCATGTCGGCCGTCATCGCCCTGTACACCGTCGCCTCCACCACCGACCGCCCCACCACCTGGCGGGTCGGCCTGCTCACCACGACCGTGCTGACCGGCACCGCCATGGCCGCCGGCACCCTGCCCTGGTACGCCCAGGAGAACCTCGGCATCGTGGCCTGGGCCGGCATCGGCGCCACCGCCGGCGACGCCGTCCGCAGCCGCCGCGCCTTCATCCAGGCCATCCGGGAACGCGCGGAACGCGCGGAACGCACCCGCGAGGAGGAGGCCCGCCGCCGGGTCGCCGAGGAACGCCTGCGCATCGCCCGGGATCTGCACGACGTCGTCGCCCACCACATCGCCCTGGTCAACGTCCAGGCCGGCGTCGCCGCCCACGTCATGGACAAACGCCCCGACCAGGCCAAGGAAGCGCTCGCGCACGTCCGGGAGGCCAGCCGCTCCGCCCTCAACGAGCTGCGGGCCACCGTCGGCCTGCTCCGGCAGTCCGGCGACCCGGAGGCCCCCACCGAACCCGCCCCCGGCCTGGACCGCCTCGACGAACTCGCCGGCACCTTCCGCAACGCCGGACAGCGCATCGAGGTGGCCCGCACCGACCAGGGCACCGCCCTGCCCGCGGCCGTAGACCTGGCCGCCTACCGGATCATCCAGGAGGCCCTGACGAACGTGCAGAAGCACGCCGGGTCGCACGCCAAGGCCGAGGTGAGCGTCGTACGGGTCGGACCGAACATCGAGATCACCGTGCTCGACGACGGCAGCGGCGAGGACGCGGACCCGGGCAACGGCGGCGGGCACGGCCTGCTCGGCATGCGGGAGCGCGTCACCGCCCTGCGCGGCACCCTCACCACCGGTCCCCGCTACGGCGGCGGCTTCCGCGTCCATGCGATCCTGCCCGTCAAGAACCGCACACCGACCGGGGAGGACCCCGCATGACCATCCGTGTCCTGCTCGCCGACGACCAGACGCTGCTGCGCAGCGCCTTCCGAGTGCTCGTCGACTCCGAGCCCGACATGGAGGTGGTGGGGGAGGCGTCCGACGGCGCGGAAGCGGTGCGGATGACCAAGGAACTGCACGCCGACGTCGTCCTCATGGACATCCGGATGCCCGGCACCGACGGTCTCGCCGCGACCCGCATGATCAGCGCCGACCCCGAACTGGGCGACGTCCGCGTGGTCATCCTGACGACGTTCGAGGTCGACGACTACGTCGTGCAGTCACTGCGCGCCGGGGCCTCCGGCTTCCTCGGCAAGGGCTCCGAGCCCGAGGAGCTGCTGACCGCCATCCGGACCGCCGCGGGCGGCCAGGCCCTGCTGTCCCCGGCGGCCACCACGGGCCTCATCGCCCGCTTCCTCGCCCAGGACCCGGCCGACGACGGCGAGCGCGACCCGGCCCGCGCCGAGCGGCTCGACTCGCTGACCGGACGGGAGCGCGAAGTGCTCGTCCAGGTCGCCGGCGGGCACTCCAACGACGAGATCGCCGAGCGTCTGGAGGTCAGCCCGCTGACGGTGAAGACGCACGTCAACCGGGCCATGGCCAAGCTGGGCGCCCGGGACAGGGCCCAGCTCGTGGTCACTGCGTACGAGTCCGGACTGGTCCGTCCAAGGGTGGAGTGAGCCCGACCCGGGTGTACTGCGCCCGGAGTATGCGCGGCATAAGGAAATGGACCTGGGGCCTACGAATCCGGGGTCCTCCATGGCTCAGGGTGTTAGGGCGGGTGCTCATCTGCGCGCTCGCTGCCGCTTCTGCCGCTAACAGAAGAGAGACCCTCACCCATGTCCTGGCTGTCGAAATTCAGCCTCGCGCAACGGGCCCTGATCGGGCTGATGTCGATCATCGCGCTCGTCTTCGGGGCGATCGCGATACCCCAGCTCAAGCAGCAGCTCCTGCCCACCATCGAACTGCCCATGGTGTCCGTGCTGGCGCCGTATCAGGGCGCGTCCCCGGACGTGGTCGAGAAGCAGGTCGTCGAACCCATCGAGGACAACCTCGAAGCCGTCGACGGCATCAGCGGCGTCACCTCCACCGCCAGCGAGGGCAACGCCGTGATCATGGCGTCCTTCGACTACGGCAACGACACCAAGCAGCTCGTCGCCGACGTCCAGCAGGCCGTCAACCGGGCCCGCGTCCAGCTCCCGGACGACGTCGACCCGCAGATCGTCGCCGGTTCCACGGACGACATGCCGACCGTCGTCCTCGCCGTCAGCTCCGAGCGGGACCAGCAGGCCCTGGCCGACCAGCTCGACAAGACCGTCGTACCGGACCTCAAGGACATCGACGGCGTCGGCCAGGTCACCGTCGACGGTGTGCGGGACCTCCAGGTCGCCGTCACCCCCGACAACGCGGGGCTCGCGAAGGCGGGTCTCACCCCGCAGTCCCTCATGGAGGCGCTCCAGGCGGGCGGCGCGACCGTCCCGGCCGGCTCCTTCGACGAGGACGGCGCCAACCGCACGGTCCAGGTCGGCGGCGGCTTCACCTCGCTGAAGCAGATCCAGGACCTGATGGTCACGGGCGAGCCCGGCAAGGGCAAGCCGGTGCGCCTCGGCGACGTCGCCGCGGTGAAGCAGCAGGAGGCCCCGGCCGACTCCATCACCCGCACCGACGGCAAGCCCAGCCTCTCCGTCGCCGTCACCATGGACCGCGACGGCAGCGCGGTCGCCATCTCCGAGGCCGTCCAGGACAAGCTCCCGGACCTGCGCAAGGACCTCGGCTCCGGCGCCGACCTCACGGTCGTCAGCGACCAGGGCCCCGCGGTCTCCAAGTCCATCAAGGGCCTGACCACCGAGGGCGCGCTCGGTCTGCTCTTCGCGGTCCTGGTGATCCTGGTCTTCCTGGCCTCGATCCGCTCCACCCTCGTGACGGCGGTGTCCATCCCGCTGTCGGTCGTCCTCGCCCTGATCGTGCTGTGGACGCGCGACCTGTCGCTGAACGTCCTGACGCTGGGCGCCCTGACGATCGCCATCGGCCGCGTCGTCGACGACTCGATCGTGGTCCTGGAGAACATCAAGCGGCACCTCGGCTACGGCGAGGAGCGCAACTCGGCGATCCTCCAGGCCGTCCGTGAGGTCGCCGGCGCGGTGACGTCCTCGACGCTCACCACGGTCGCGGTGTTCCTGCCGATCGGCCTGGTCGGCGGCATGGTGGGCGAGCTGTTCGGCTCGTTCAGCCTGACGGTGACCGCCGCCCTGCTGGCGTCCCTTCTCGTCTCCCTGACGGTCGTCCCGGTCCTGTCGTACTGGTTCCTGCGTCCCCCGAAGGGCACCCCCGAGGACGCCGACGAGGCACGCCGGATCGCCGAGGAGAAGGAGGCCAAGAGCCGCCTCCAGCGCATCTACGTCCCGGTCCTGCGCTTCGCGACGCGCCGCCGCCTCACCAGCGTGGCCATCGCGATCGTCGTCCTGATCGGCACGTTCGGCATGGCGCCCCTGCTGAAGACGAACTTCTTCGACCAGGGCGAGCAGGAGGTCCTCAACGTCAAGCAGGAGCTGAAGCCCGGCACCAGCCTCGCGGCGACCGACGCCCAGGCCGAGAAGGTCGAGCGGCTGCTCGCCGACACCAAGGGCGTCAAGGACTACCAGGTCACCATCGGTTCCTCCGGCTTCATGGCCGCCTTCGGCGGCGGCACGGACTCCAACCAGGCCTCGTACCAGGTGATGCTGGACGACTCCGTGCCGTTCGAGGACGTCCAGGACGACATCGAGAAGGGTCTGGCCGGTCTCAAGGGCATCGGCACGACCACCATCGCCGCCGGTGACGGCTTCGGCAGCCAGGACCTCAGCGTCGTGGTGAAGGCCGCCGACTCCGAGGTCCTGCGCAAGGCGTCCGAGCAGGTCCGCAAGACGGTCGCCGAGCTCGACGACGTCACGGACGTCACCAGCGACCTGGCGCAGAGCGTGCCGCGCATCTCGGTGAAGGCCAACGACAAGGCGGCCGCGGCCGGCTTCAACGACCAGACCCTCGGCGCCGCCGTCGCGCAGGCGATCCGCGGCACCAACGCGGCCAAGGCCACCCTCGACGACAGCGAGCGCGACGTCGTCATCCGCTCGGCGAAGCCCGCACAGACCCTGAAGCAGCTTCAGGACCTGCGCCTCGGCGCGGTGAAGCTCGGCGACATCGCCACGGTGAAGCAGATCGACGGCCCGGTCTCCATGACCCGGATCGACGGCCAGCGCGCGGCCACCATCTCCGCGAAGCCGACCGGCGACAACACCGGCGCGGTGAGCACCAAGCTCCAGTCCGAGATCAGCGCGCTGAAGCTCCCGGAGGGCGCCACGGCGTCGATCGGCGGTGTCTCCGAGGACCAGGACGAGGCGTTCGCCAACCTGGGCCTGGCCATGCTGGCGGCTATCGCGATCGTCTTCATGCTGCTGGTCAGCACCTTCAAGTCCCTGGTCCAGCCGCTGATCCTGCTCGTCTCCATCCCGTTCGCCGCCACCGGCGCCATCGGCCTCCTGGTGGCCACCGGCACCCCGATGGGCGTCCCCGCCATGATCGGCATGCTCATGCTGATCGGCATCGTGGTGACCAACGCGATCGTCCTGATCGACCTGATCAACCAGTACCGCAAGCAGGGCTACGGCGTCGTCGAGGCCGTCATCGAGGGCGGCCGGCACCGACTGCGCCCGATCCTCATGACCGCCCTGGCGACGATCTTCGCCCTGCTCCCCATGGCCCTCGGCATCACCGGCGAGGGCGGCTTCATCGCCCAGCCGCTGGCCGTGGTCGTGATCGGCGGCCTGGTGACGTCGACCCTCCTCACCCTCCTCCTCGTCCCGACGCTGTACGCGATGTTCGAACTCCGCAAGGAGCGCCGGGCGAAGAAGCGGGCAGCGAAGAAGGGCCTCCCGGCCCAGCGCTCGGAGACGGCGGAGGAGCCGGAGCCGGCGCAGGTCTGACAGCAGTAGGTATGGCGAGGGGCGCCCCGTGGCTCATGGTCACGGGGCGCCCCCTTCGACTTCAGCCCTTGAGGGACGTGACGAACGTGTCCCAGGCGGTGGCCGGGACGACGAGTGCGGGGCCGTGGGGGTTCTTGCTGTCGCGGACGGGGACGACGCCGGGGAAGTCCTCGGTGATCTCGACGCAGTCGCCCCCGTTGGTGTTGCTGTAGCTGCTCCGGCGCCAGCGGGCGGAGTTCAGTTCGGGGGTGTGTCGCATGGCTTGTGGTCCTCCATCGCCTGTCGGATCAGCTCCGCCGAAGCGGCCGGAGGGAGGGCGTTGGCGCGCAGCACCTCGTACTGCCGTCGCCATTCCTTCACCGAGGTTCGGTCCTCGTAGAGATGCCCGACCCGGATTCCCTCTTCGTAGGCCATGGCGGAGCCGTTGGGAAGGGTCAGCAGAGTCAGGGTGCCGCCCATCAACGAGTACGGGCCGGAACTGAAGGGCAGCACCTGGACCTTGCTGTCCGGAGTATCCACCTGTTCGAGCAACCGGGCCAGTTGCTTGTGCATGCACTCTGCGCTGCCGACGCTTCGCCGGAGAACCGCCTCGTCGATGATCGCCCAGCGCAGGGGACGCTCGGCCGAGCGCAGCCGGTCCTGCCGGGAGAGTCGGGCGTTGACTCGCTCGTCCACCTGCTCCGGAGTCAGGGCCTCCTGCACGCTGAGCAGCGCGCGGGCGTACTCCTTGGTCTGCAACAGCCCTGGCACCGCCTGCGCTACGAAGTTCTCGACGACCTCCGCCTGCGCCTCGAAGTCCATGAACCGCCGGTACTGATCCGGATGCGCCTCCCGCTTGGCCAGTTCGTACAGCCCGTGGAAGTGCTTGTCCGTGCCGAACGCCGCGTCCAGCCGGTCGGGAAGGTCCGGGGGAGGCATCAACTCGGCGGTCTCGATGCGGGCGAGGGTGCTCTTGCTGGAGTTCACGATGCCCGCGAGCTGTACGAGGGAGAGCCTCGCGGCCTCACGGTGACGGCGCTGCTCGGCGCCGAAGTAGTGGCGCGCGGAGAGGTACGGGGTGAGGGTCTGTGGCTTGAACGCCATGGTCTGGCCTCTCTGTAGCCGTTGAGGTTGCTATGGATGTCCCGTTCTCGGTCCCGGGACGCGGCGCTCCTGTCGAGGACGTATGCCGCAGCGCGACGATGGAGGCACACACGGTAATCACCGGTGTTCACGCCTGTCAGCGGAACGGGTTCGAAAGGAGCGGCGGATGATGCGCGACGGAACGGGTGCGCCCCTGAGACTGCTGCCATGGACCACTCCGGACGGACGCCCGTGCTACCTCAGCACGGACGACGACGGCAGCCGGCTCTCCCGCATGGCCGACGAGTTGGAGGCCGAACTGCTCGACTCGGCCGCGTACGTCCTCACCGCGGCCAGGTCGCTCCTCGGTGAACCTGCGGTGGGCGGCAGGGAGTTGAGGTTTGCGGGTGAACGACTCGCCGAGGCGCTCACGGACGCGCTGCGGATCGCGGCGAGCCGGGGCGCGCGGCTGTCGGGCGAATGAGCCCGGTGGTTGGTCAGAACTGTGGGGGCGGCGGGCGGAAGCGCGGTTTGCGCAGGTGGGCGCCGGACTGCTGGTAGCGGAGGCTGAGCGGTTCCCGTCGGGGTACGGAGCGTGCCTCCGGACCGATGAGGAAGTGTGCCTCGGGGATGCGCCCATCGCCGGTGTGCAGCGTCGGCAGGCTCGTGCAACCGGCCAGGTCCAGCATCATGCGAGCGGTCCCGTGGGCCTTGGCCACGGACTCGCCCGCGGCGAGATTGCGGTGGACGACCCGTGCATAGCCGCGTGCGTGAACGTCGGCGACCTCGGCCTGCCAGCCGATGACGGCGGGAACGGCGTCGCTTAACTCCTTGGCAAGGTGGGCGGTCCAGCACGCGTTCAGGACGAGCAGATGAAGGCCGTTGGCGGTGGCAGCGGTGACACAGCGACGCAGGCCGTCCAGGGCGACCGGTGCCTCACCGCCGTCGTCGGTGACGAACCGGGGGCCGCTGTCGGGTGTACCCCTCCCCGCGAAGTGGAGTACCTGGGGTGTGGTGTCGGCCAGGTACTGGGTCAGGTCGTCCCAGCGGGCGGCTGGGAGGGTGTCCAGCCGGACGGTGTGGCCGTAGCGGGAGTACGTGATGCTCTGCTGGATGTCGCGGTGCTCCTCCAGCACGTTGGGCGCGTTCGGGAGAGCGGGGGCGGCTGCCAGGACCAGGCAGACCACGTACACCGGTGTCATGGACGGGTCTGGGTAAGGGCTTGCACCAGGCGAAACCAGTGAGCGGTGTGCTGCGGGTCGGGGGAGCGGGTGGCGAGGGCCGCCAGTTCGGAGGTGAGCCGGTTGCGGGTCTCCGGGTCTGCTTCGGACGCCGCCTCGGCGAGGGCGTCCAGGTCCAGGGACTCCGGGTCGCCGGCGAGGAGGAGGGCGGCTTGGTGGTGGGTGGCGGAGGAGAACGCGTCGTTGAAGACCGAGCCTTCGATGGCGGCGCCGTACGCGAGTGCCTGGGCGTCACCGTCGTTCAGAGCACGGAGAACATGCCGCTGGAGGGCGCCTCGGTCCTGGACGCACTGGAACGCGGTGTCGATGTCCTCAGAGCGGGCGATGCGCAGGAGAGCCGGGTGAACCGCGACGCCAGGGGTGACGTCGTCGGTTTCGGTGAGGGCCTTCTCTGCGGACTCGTTGAGGAGGACTTCGCTGTTCTCCTGGAAGAAGCGCTTCGAGTCGTCCCAGCCCTCGCACTCCAACCAGCCTGAGAGCGTGTCCCGGAGGATCAGGGCCGAGAAGACGGCGTCCATGCCTTCGGAGAGGACCAGTTCCCTGATGCGCTGGTGCTGCTCGGCGACCGGCCAAGCGAGCGCGAACTCCGCCAATGCTGTCGCGGCTTCGTCAGCGCCGAGGGCGTCGGCGTGACGTGACCAGAAGGTCCGGCTGTCCGTCCAGGTGGGCGTGTTCGCCCACTCGACGACCAGGTTCAGAGTGTCCTCCGAGAGCGACAGCCAGTCCGGGGTGGCGGTGTCTGTCTCCTGCCGCCACGTGTGCTCCAGAGACTCGCGACTGTCACGGGATGTGTGGGCCTGGGCCCGGATCATTTGTCTGGCGTGCAGGACGATCTCACCTGGTTGCTCGGCCGTTTCGTCGTTGACGATGCGGATGAGTCCCAGCAGACCGAACGCGCGCGTGGGCTCGGGACGTCCGAGCTGGAAGGCCGCACGCTCGTACTCGATCGTGCGTGCGGCGGCCGGGTGGGCCTGAGCGAGCCCGGCGGCTGTGTCCGTGTAGGCCTGGATGGCGGCTGGTTCGTCTCCGGTCTCGGCCAGGCGGTTGGCGAGGTTGTTGAGTGCCATGGCGAGGTCGGGGAGGTAGGCGGCGGGGTTGGTGTGGGTGAGTTGGGTGTAGTGGCGTACGGCTTCGTGGGCGGGTTTGAGGGCGCCTTGGTGGTCTCCGGTCTGGGCTAGGTGGTTGGCGAGGTTGTTGAGTGCCATGGCGAGGTCGGGGAGGTAGGCGGCGGGGTTGGTGTGGGTGAGTTGGGTGTAGTGGCGTACGGCTTCGTGGGCGGGTTTGAGGGCGCCTTGGTGGTCTCCGGTCTGGGCTAGGTGGTTGGCGAGGTTGTTGAGTGCCATGGCGAGGTCGGGGAGGTAGGCGGCGGGGTTGGTGTGGGTGAGTTGGGTGTAGTGGCGTACGGCTTCGTGGGCGGGTTTGAGGGCGCCTTGGTGGTCTCCGGTCTGGGCCAGGGTTGCGGCGAGGTTGTTGAGTGATCCGGCGAGGTCGGGGAGGTAGGCGGCGGGGTTGGTGTGGGTGAGTTGGGTGTAGTGGCGTACGGCTTCGTGGGCGGGTTCAAGGGCAGCTTGGCGGTCTCCGGTCTCGGCCAGGCGGTTGGCGAGGTTGTTGAGTGCCATGGCGAGGTCGGGGAGGTAGGCGGCGGGGTTGGTGTGGGTGAGTTGGGTGTAGTGGCGTACGGCTTCGTGGGCGGGTTCAAGGGCGCCTTGGCGGTCTCCGGTCTCGGCCAGGCGGTTGGCGAGGTTGTTGAGTGCCATGGCGAGGTCGGGGAGGTAGGCGGCGGGGTTGGTGTGGGTGAGTTGGGTGTAGTGGCGTACGGCTTCGTGGGCGGGTTCAAGGGCGCCTTGGCGGTCTCCGGTCTGGGCTAGGTGGTTGGCGAGGTTGTTGAGTGCCGTGGCGAGGTGGGGGAGGTAGGCGGCGGGGTTGGTGTGGGCGAGTTGGCGTCGGATGCGTACGGCTTCGTGGGCGGGTTCAAGGGCAGCTTGGCGGTCTCCGGTCTCGGCCAGGCGGTTGGCGAGGTTGTTGAGTGCCGTGGCGAGGTGGGGGAGGTAGGCGGCGGGGTTGGTGTGGGTGAGTTGGGTGTAGTGGCGTACGGCTTCGTGGGCGGGTTCAAGGGCGCCTTGGCGGTCTCCGGTCTCGGCCAGGCGGTTGGCGAGGTTGTTGAGTGATCCGGCGAGGTCGGGGAGGTAGACGGCGGGGTTGGTGTGGGCGAGTTGACGTCGGATGCGTACGGCTTCGTGGGCGGGTTCAAGGGCGCCTTGGCGGTCTCCGGTCTGGGCCAGGGTTGCGGCGAGGTTGTTGAGTGCCGTGGCGAGGTGGGGGAGGTAGGCGGCGGGGTTGGTGTGGGTGAGTTGGGTGTAGTGGCGTACGGCTTCGTGGGCGGGTTCGAGGGCAGCTTGGCGGTCTCCGGTCTCGGCCAGGCGGATGGCGAGGTTGTTGAGTGATCCGGCGAGGTGGGGGAGGTAGGTGGCGGGGTTGGTGTGGGTGAGTTGGGTGTAGTGGCGTACGGCTTCGTGGGCGGGTTCGAGGGCGCCTTGGCGGTCTCCGGTCTGGGCTAGGTGGTTGGCGAGGTTGTTGAGTGCCGTGGCGAGGTGGGGGAGGTAGGCGGCGGGGTTGGTGTGGGCGAGTTGGCGTCGGATGCGTACGGCTTCGTGGGCGGGTTCGAGGGCAGCTTGGCGGTCTCCGGTCTCGGCCAGGCAGATGGCGAGGTTGTTGAGCGATCCGGCGAGGTCGGGGAGATAGCTCCTGTCCCTGTCAGCCAGGTCCCTATAGATGTCGGTTGCCTCACGAGCGAATTCTGCGGCAACCGTGTGATGAGCGTTCCCCGACAAGGCGACGGAGACCTCAAGCAGCGCCTTCCCCAGATGCGGCAGCGCGTTCTCCCGATCCCACACCACAAGGTCACGCAGCACGTCGATGCCCGGCCCCGGGACGCTGGCCCACGCAGCGTGGCGGGACAGCCAGGTCCGTACGTACGGATCGACCCGCTCCCAGCCGCCGGCCTCGGCCTGCCGCTTGAGGAGGTCCACCACCGCCCACAGCACGACCACCTCGGCGGCCGCCCCCTCGGGCCCCTCGCGCCTCCTCAGATGTGAGACGAACTCCCGGTGGTACAGCCGGTACACGGCCTGTGAGCCCGCACCGTCCTCGACGATGTAGCGGCCGTAGGCGGACAGAACCCAGTCCAGGTCGCCCTCGTCGTAGACAACCCCCTGACCGCCGAACGCCGAGGCCACCGCCTCCCAGACTCCGCCCGCGGGCATGCCCCGGCCGGCGGCGCAAGCGAGCGCCGTGAGGAGGTCCCGCGCAGCCGAGGGGAGTTCGGTGCCGTCGTCGCGTACCCGCTGGGGGCCGGAACGCAGATCCTCCTCGAACGCGGCCTCCACGGACTCGGGCAGCCCGGCGAGCAGGTCATCGGTGTCCCGGAGGCTCCCGGGCTCTTGGAGTCGTGCGACGAGGAAGCCGGTGACCAGCCGGGCGAAGAGGAACCCCCCGTCCTGTGCCGTCGCGCGGTCCGCCAGGGCCTCGGCGACCCCGGCCCCGTCGACCTCGGCGGCCTCGCAGCGCCGCCGTACGTACTCGGCGATGTCCCGCCGGGTGTCCGGCTCGGCCTCCAGGTCCACCGTCGTGACGCTGTCGCCGATGTGGCGGACCAGGGCGTCCGGCAGGGTCTCGCCCTCCTTCAGCCTGCCCCGGAAGGGCCGTTCCCGGGAGCCGACCAGCACCGGGAGCATCCGGCTCAGCGGAAAGACCAGCTCCTCGATCACGCCCTGGGTGTGCTCGGCCGGCACCTCGTCGAGACCGTCGAGGACCAGGACGGGAAGCGTCGGAAGCTCACGCAGCTCGGCTCTCAGGGCGTCCGCGTTCCTCGGCTCGCGCAACCCCAGCCGGGCGGCGAGTTCCGCGGCGGCCTGTGTCGCGTCCAGGCCCCGCAGATGCACGGCCGCGAAGGTCCGGACGTCCCGTACACCCGGGTCCGGGTCACCCTCCCGGAGGGCTCCCTGCCGCTCTGCCTCCTGTCGTTGCTCGGGGTCCGCGAGCGTCGCGACGCGTCCTAGCACCGCAGACTTGCCGCACCCGGCGGGCCCGGTGACCAGGAAGAGACCGGGAGCCGCCGCCTCCATCCACGTGATGATCTTTCCGAGTACGCGCTGCCGTCCGCTGAAGAACCAGCCTTCTTCCCGGTGCCCCACGCCGCGCGCGGCGAGCACCAGGTGCTCCACGAGGGTCGGCGCGGTCCCCGGCCGGGCGAGAGGATTGGGAAACGCCGGTCGTTCGTCGCCCGCGGTGCCACGCGCGGGCCGCTGGCCCTCCGACTCGCACCTGGTCGCCAGCGCCGTCAGCAGCTCGACCCCACTGACCAGCTCGTTGTGCGCGCTCCACGCGCTCAGGTACTCGTCCGTGCGTGGCCCCTCCCGCAGCACCGCCGCCAGTGCCCGCAGCAGCGGTCCGCCGCCGTCCGACGTCTCGTTGCGCTGGCAGCTCGCCATGCTGCCGAGCCACTTGGTCCGGCCGGGCGGAAGGGAGATCTCGGACCAGTGTTTCAGGGCGGTTTGGATGCCGTCCCCGACGCCGTCGCCCGCGTAGCAGGTGTCGACGACCACCAGGATCTGATCGGCATCCGAGGAGACGGCGTATCCGATCAGCTCTTCGGTGGACACGCCCTGCCTGCGTATCCGGACCTTCCGCGTCCCCACATGGTCGCCGGGCTTCAGATCACTGAGGACCAGCCGCAGTTCGTCGTCGGCGAGGACGCCGTGCCCCGACCAGAGGATCAACGCCGGCTTGCGGCCCCCCGAGCGCCGCCAGCCCTCGCTCCACTCCTCGACTTCCCGGTCGAAGGCCGCCCGGTCCGGGTTCCCCCCGCCCACCAGCCGCACGTCGAAGCCCAGCCCTTCGAGGAGGCCGGCGATCTCCTCCATCTGCGCCTTGACGCCCACCAGTTGAGGGAAGGTACGAGAGTCGTCGTACGACTCGCACACCACACACAGCGCGGTGGCCCTGAACTCCGGAGCCTCACTCATCCTCGGTGCCCTCTTCCCCCTCGTGCCCCATCACCAGCGTCAACGCCGTCACCGAGGCCTCCGGAGCGTGCCGTGCGCCGACCCTCAGCCGGTGGGCTCCGGGGGCGAGACCGGTGAGCGGAGCGGTGTAGCGCCCGTCGCCCCGGTTCCGCAGCGAGCGTTCGGGGCCGTCGTCCACACTCAGGGCGAGCGCCAGCTCGTCGTGCCCGGGGACGTCCCTGGGGACCGACACCTCGACCTCCGCCGCCTTGCCTGCCGCCAGCACCTCCGGCACGCGCACCCCGAGCGGCCTTGCCGCCGCGTACTCCTCCGGACCCCGGTGCACCGGCAGCTCAGGTGTGAGCCACCCCCACAGCGCCCAGCGGACGGCGGAGTTGTTCTGCAGCGAACCGTGCTGTTCCCACGGGGTGTACGCGGGTCGCCGTACGCCCGTGAGATGGGCGCTGGACAGACGGGGCACACGCCCGTCGCCGCCCTCGTCCGCGCCGCCGATGGTGAGCAGCGGCGAGAGCCGGCCGTCGTCCCCCGGCCGGGCCGTGGTCGGAGTGGGCTGCAGAACCCCGCTCACCGGCAGGTACTCCACCCCGTACGCGGCCCCCGTCCGGGACTCGTGCAACGCCGCATGGAACAGCGCCGCGTCCTTGAGCAGGGCCTCGTCGACCCCAGGGAGCCCGGTGACCTCACGCGCGTATCGGAGGTTGTCCGCGTCCGTGCCGCCACCCTCCAGACACGCGTAGTCCGGGGTGAGCTGATGCAGGGACGGCAGGCTGCGGGCGAACCGCGCCAGATTCAGCCGAAGCGGGCCGAAGCCCGGCCGCAGCCCGTTCACCAGGTACAGCAGGGCGTCCAGTGAGCCCCGGTACGGCGTCCCGAGCGTGATCACCTGCCGGGCGACCTCCGCGCCGCCGCCCATCTCGATGTACTGCCGGGTCACCAGCCCGCCCATCGAGTGGGCCACGAACACGACCCTGGCTTCCGCCCGCCCGGGTGCAGAGGCACGCCAGCGGCCGAGTTCCTCCTCCACCCGTTCGCCGAGCCGTTCGGCGTTGTACCGGCAGGAGAGCCGCCAGTCGTACGAGAAGTCCACCAGGTTCACCGGTGTGCGAGGGTCGTCGCCCGGCAGCCGCCGTCGCAGGGTGAAGTGTCGCTCCAGCCAGTCCAGCAGCCCGTTGTAGCCGTCGACGAGTGGCCCGACCCCGGGCAGGGCGTGCAGATCGGGCATCGGCCCGGCGGGCCGGACGCCGTCACCGGGGTGGCCGTCTCCCAGGTCGGACGGGAGGGCCAGCCGGGTCACGGACTTTCCGAAGGTCCTGATCCCTCGTAGCAGGGCCTTTCCCGAGAGCCCCCATAACTCGTTCCCGTCCGCGTCCGTCAGCCGGCTGCCCATGATCCCCGGAACCACGACCACGAGATCGTCGACCCGGCAGCGCTGTGTCGTCATGCCGCCCCCGAATGGTGCACGTCGTGCTGTGAGGGGTCAGCGTAATGACGGTAGAGCGGGCCGGACACGAGGAATGCGGAACTGTCCGCACGAAACATGAAATGCGCGCTGGCCTGCGTCCTGTGTCCTGCGTGAAGAAGGGGCGACGCCGGGCACGGTGCCGGTCGGCGTCACCCCTCTCGTACCCGCTACGGGCTAAGGGCTAAGGGCTACGGCAGCGCCAGCATCCGCTCCAGCGCCAGCTTCGCGAACGCCTCCGTCTCCTTGTCCACCTCGATGCGGTTGACGAGGTTGCCCTCGGCCAGGGACTCCAGGGCCCAGACCAGGTGGGGGAGGTCGATGCGGTTCATCGTGGAGCAGAAGCAGACCGTCTTGTCGAGGAAGACGATCTCCTTGTCCTCGGGTGCGAAGCGGTTCGCCAGGCGGCGGACCAGGTTCAGTTCCGTGCCGATGGCCCACTTGGAGCCGGCCGGGGCGGCCTCCAGGGCCTTGATGATGTACTCCGTCGAGCCGACGTAGTCCGCCGCGGCCACGACCTCGTGGCGGCACTCGGGGTGGACCAGGACGTTCACGCCCGGGATGCGCTCGCGTACGTCGTTCACCGAGTCGAGGCTGAAGCGGCCGTGGACCGAGCAGTGGCCGCGCCACAGGATCATCTTCGCGGCGCGCAGTTCCTCGGTCGTGAGGCCGCCGTTCGGCTTGTGCGGGTTGTAGAGGACGCAGTCCTCCAGGGACATGCCCATGTCCCGCACGGCGGTGTTGCGGCCGAGGTGCTGGTCGGGGAGGAAGAGCACTTTCTCGCCCTGCTCGAAGGCCCAGTCCAGGGCCCGTTTCGCGTTCGAGGAGGTGCAGATCGTGCCGCCGTGCTTGCCCGTGAACGCCTTGATGTCGGCGGACGAGTTCATGTACGAGACGGGCACGACCTGCTCGGCTATCCCGGCCTCGGTCAGCACGTCCCAGCACTCGGCGACCTGCTCGGCCGTCGCCATGTCGGCCATCGAGCAGCCGGCGGCCAGGTCGGGCAGGACCACCTTCTGGTCGTCGGAGGTCAGGATGTCCGCGGACTCGGCCATGAAGTGCACACCGCAGAACACGATGTACTCGGCCTCGGGGCGGGCGGCGGCGTCCTTGGCCAGCTTGAAGGAGTCACCGGTGACGTCGGCGAACTGGATGACCTCGTCGCGCTGGTAGTGGTGGCCGAGCACGAAGACCTTGTCCCCGAGCTTCTCCTTGGCCTTGCGGGCGCGCTCCACCAGGTCCGGGTCGGACGGCGAGGGCAGGTCGCCGGGGCACTCCACGCCGCGCTCGCTCCTGGGGTCGGCCTCACGGCCGAGGAGCAGCAGGGCGAGGGGCGTCGGCTGTACGTCGAGCTCCTGGGGCTGGGCGGTGGTCACGACACGCACCCTTTCTGTTCCGCGACTTTTCGTCGATATGACGCTATCTATCATAACTGCTTCACGTCACTTTGACGATGGCCATAGCGTCTGTGTGACGTGAATCCCGGTGGGCCGCCGTTCATTCCCGGGAAGACCGGGAATGAGCCGTTTTCCGGTTCCCGGCGTGTGTGCGAGCATGAAACGAAGCCGTAAATCGAGCGCCCGGCCCGGAATGAATCCGCGGCCCCGCCGGTTGGACACGTCGGCAAGCAGTCTCCGTACAACCCGGGAGAGATGTAGATGTCCGTATCGGACGAGACCACCACCGTCAGCGACGGCATCATCCTGACCGACGCCGCCGCGGACAAGGTCAAGACCCTGCTCGACCAGGAAGGCCGCGACGACCTCGCGCTGCGCGTCGCCGTCCAGCCCGGCGGCTGCTCCGGCCTGCGCTACCAGCTCTTCTTCGACGAGCGTTCCCTCGACGGCGACGTCGAGAAGGACTTCGGCGGTGTGAAGGTCGTCACGGACCGCATGAGCGCCCCGTACCTGATCGGTGCCACGATCGACTTCGTGGACACGATCGAGAAGCAGGGCTTCACGATCGACAACCCGAACGCGACCGGCTCCTGCGCCTGCGGCGACTCCTTCAGCTGAGCCCGCCGGGCCGCCACCGAGCGGCAGCGGACATGACGAAGGCGGCGGCCCCCTCCGACGGGGCCGCCGCCTTCGTGTTCGCTACCTGCCCGGGCCGGTCCTAGCGCTCCCGCGTGGGGGGAGCCGGCAGCCGCGCGCCCTCCTTGGCCAGCGGGACCGCCTTGCCGTCCGAGTCCACGACCGCACGGTCACCCAGCGGCTCGTCCAGCCGCACGGTCTCCTGGAACTTCTTCGCGACCATGATGCAGACCTTGTCCGGCCACGCGGTGGAGGTCACCTCGACCGTCACCTCGCCGCCCTTCTCGCTCGCCTTCACGTCGTAGTCGGCGCACACCCCGCCCATGAAGGTCACGGTCAGCTCGTCACCCTCGGCCCGGTAGCCGTCCACCTCGACGTCGCGCGGCGAGGGGGCCGACGTCGCCTTGTCACTCGGCTCGCTCGGCGCGGAGGACGTCAGATACTTCGGGTCGACCGCCGGGTACGTCACCGTGAACGGGTCCTTCGCCCCCGGCGCCGTCACCTCGAACAGCCAGGACGGCACCAGCGCCTGGCGCCCGTCCACGAAGTGCGAGGCCAGTCCGAACACCGCGCCCTCGACCGTGACGGAGTCCTGCTGCCCCTGCCCGGGAGAGCCGCTCGCGGATGATCCGCAGGGCTCCTCCAGCCGGTCCTTCAGCGGCACGGCGCTCGCACAGCCGCCGATGCCCATCCGGTGATCGCTCGTCGGCCGCTCCTCCATCAGCTCCAGCGCCTTCTTGGCACTGACCACGGGGTACGTGTCCCCCTCGGCCGGCGCCTTGAGCTGACCGCTGCCGCCGACGACCTCGCCCTCGGAGCCGACCGTGACCCCGGTGTTCCAGCCGTGCGTCGGCAGTCCGCCGATCTCGGGAGCGGCGTTCACCACCCGCTGGGCGCCCATGACCTGGCTCGCGTCCAGCTTCGCGGCGTCCTGCCCCAGCGCCTTCAGCACCGGCGCCGCGGCCTTCTCGGCCTCCGCCTCGCTCACCGGGCTGCCGCCGGACTGCGGAGCCGTGCAGGTGTCGGTGCCCTTGCAGTCGTCGGTGCCCGGGGCGTAGCGGTTGAACGTCCAGGCTCCCGGCGCCTGCTTGTTCACCTGGAGACTCGGCCCCGAACCGTCCTGACCGGCTCCGACCTTCCAGGCCTCGCCCTGCGTCACCGGCGTTCCCTCGACCCCGAGGGCCTTCGCCAGCCGGGCCACGTCCTCCTTGGTGACCTCGCCCTGCGCCCGGTACACCGGCGCCTCGCCGGGGCCGTCCGGCAGCGCGCCGCCGAGCTTGTAGGTGGCGCCGTAGGGGTTGGGTTCACCGGGCGCGATGCCGTTGCCCTCGCCGGAGGTCGAATCCGAGTACCCGTCGAGCGCCAGCGGCGGGGGAGTGTCGTCCCCGCCGGGCGCGCCGGACGTCTGCCCGTCGCCCGACCCACCGGCCACGTTGGTGGCGAGCCAGGCCCCGCCCCCGCCGATCAGCAGTACGGCGGCGGCGACGGAGGCGATGATCGCGGGCGTCCGGGGCCGACCGCCGCCCGGGTGGACCAGGTCCTCCTCGCTGCGGGGCAGCTCGCTGTCCGGCGTGCCGGTGTCACGGAGCGGGTCGGTGTCGTCCGGCGTCGCGGCGGCTTCTGATTCGGCCTTCGCTGCCGTGTCCGCGTCGGTGTCCGGTTCTGTTTCGGCTTCCCCTTCTGCTTCCGCTTCCGCTTCCGGGGCCGTGTCGTCCTTACGGGCCTCGGACTCACGCACCTCGGATGCCTCCGGAGCGGGAGCCTCAGGGGCCTGATCGGCGTCGGCGTCCTGCTCCGTCTCAGCGACCCCGGGCGTGTCGGCCTCACGGGGCTCGGCGGCCTCGGTCGCGTCCTGCGCGTCCGCCGAACCCCGTTCACCGTCACAGACGCCCCCGGTGTCACGGGCAGGGTCGGCGGCTCCGGCGCCGCCCGCTTCCCTGGCGTCGTCGTCGTTGTCGGGTCGCTCGGTGTTCACCGCATCGCTCCTTCGGCTGCACAGCCGTCCCATGGGACCCGGACCGGTCACTCACGGGCGGCTGGTGGGTCGTATCCCGCCTCCCCTTTACGGGGGACAGCGATGGGACGCAGCGGGGGAGCACACGGTTCCCGCGGGGGGCCGGTCAGTCCCCGTAGTCCGACATGGCGTCGAGCAGCCGGGCCGACGCCGTGGGTACGGTCACGCCGTGGATCAGGGCCGGCGAGACGGGCCGGGAGGCGATGCGGTCGGGAGCCGCCCAGTGGGGAGCCATCCGCGCCCCGTCACCCGGCAGCGAGGCGAGATCGCCTTCGAGGTCGACCGGAACGGGTACCTGGACCTTGAGGTTCGTCATAGCCGCACCGTAGGCACGCTCGAGCTCGCGGAGAAAGATCTACTATCGGGTAGTTTCGCTGCCTTCAGCGCCGGCCCGTCCACCCGATAGCGTGAAGTGTCAAGGCCCGCCTCCCTCAGGAGAATCCACGCCGTGCGCATCGCAGTCACCGGCTCCATCGCCACCGACCACCTCATGACCTTCCCCGGTCGCTTCGCCGACCAGCTCGTAGCGGACCAGCTGCACACGGTCTCGCTGTCGTTCCTGGTCGACAAGCTCGACGTCCGCCGCGGCGGCGTCGCCGCGAACATCGCGTTCGGCATGGGTCAGCTCGGCACCCGGCCGATCCTGGTCGGCGCCGCGGGCGCGGACTTCGACGAGTACCGCGCCTGGCTCGACCGGCACGGCGTCGACACCGACTCCGTCCGTATCTCCGACACGCTGCACACCGCCCGCTTCGTGTGCACGACCGACGCCGACCACAACCAGATCGGCTCCTTCTACACGGGCGCCATGAGCGAGGCCCGCCTCATCGAGCTGAAGACCGTCGCCGACCGGGTCGGCGGACTCGACCTGGTCTCCATCGGCGCGGACGACCCGGAGGCGATGCTCCGCCACACCGAGGAGTGCCGCTCCCGGTCCATCCCGTTCGCCGCCGACTTCTCCCAGCAGATCGCCCGGATGAACGGCGAGGAGATCCGCATCCTGCTGGACGGGGCGACGTACCTCTTCTCCAACGAGTACGAGAAGGGCCTCATCGAGACCAAGACCGGCTGGAGCGACTCCGAGATCCTGTCCAGGGTGGGTCACCGCGTCACCACCCTCGGCGCGCGCGGCGTCCGCATCGAGCGGGTCGGCGAGGACCCGATCGAGGTCGGCACGCCGGACGAGGAGCGCAAGGCCGACCCCACGGGCGTCGGCGACGCGTTCCGCGCGGGCTTCATGTCGGGCCTGGCGTGGGGTGTCTCCCTGGAGCGGGCCGCGCAGGTCGGCTGCATGCTGGCGACCCTCGTCATCGAGACGGTGGGGACGCAGGAGTACCAGCTGCGGCGGGGGCACTTCATGGAGCGATTCACCAAGGCGTACGGCGACGAGGCGGCGACCGAGGTTCAGGGGCATCTGGCCTGACCGTTGCCGAGTTCAGGGGCGTGGGGGCTGGTCGCGCCCACGCGGCGGAGCCGCACATCGATACAGCCCCGCGCCCCTGGGTTTCTCAGCTCACCCGGCGGATCAAGTATGCCGTTCCCTTGTCCGCCGGCTCCTCCCCTACGTACTCCTGGCCCCGCATCTCGCACCACGCGGGAATGTCCAGCCGCGCCGCCTCGTCATCGGACAGGACCCGGACCAGGCCCCCCACCGGCACATCGCCGATCACCTTCGCCAGCTCGATCACGGGGATCGGGCACCGCTTGCCCAGGGAGTCCACGACGAGGACGTCCGCCTCCCGCACCACCGCCCCGGAGACCGGCGCCCCCAGCTTCTCCCGCACTCCCGCCACAGCCCCCGGCAGTACGGCGAGGAACCGCTCCACATCCTCCTCCGCCGCCCCGACCGGCAGCGACACCCGCACATTGCCCTCGCTCAGCACGCCCATCGCCCGCAGCACATGGCTCGGCGTCAGCGTGCTGCTCGTGCAGGACGATCCGGACGAGACGGAGAAACCCTCCCGGTCCAGCTCGTGCAGCAGAGCCTCCCCGTCGACATAGAGACAGGAGAAGGTGACGACCCCGGGCAGCCGGCGCACCGGGTCCCCGACCACCTCGACGTCGGGCACCAGCCCCGGTACCCGGGCCCGGATCCGCTCCGTCAGCTCCCGCAGCCGCGCGGCCTCCGCGGCGGCCTCCGCCCGTACGGCCCGCAGGGAAGCGGCCGCGGCCACGATCGCCGGAAGGTTCTCGAAACCGGGCGCCCGCCCCGACTCCCGCTCGTCCACCGGCCCTTGCGCCGAGAACCGCACACCCTTGCGCACGACGAGCAGCCCGACCCCGGACGGCCCACCCCACTTGTGCGCACTGGCCGTGAGCAGCGACCAGTCCCCTTCCACCGGCCCCCAGCCGAGCGACTGCGCGGCGTCCACCAGCAACGGCACCCCGGCCTCCCGGCACCGTCCGGCCACCGCCGCGACGGGCTGCTCCGTGCCCACCTCGTGATTGGCCGACTGGAGACAGGCCAGCGCGGTGTCCGCGCGCAGGGCGTCGCCGTACGCCGCCGGGTCCACCGCCCCGCCCCGGTCGACCGGCACCTCGGTGACGGACCCGCCGCCCGACTCGTGCACCTCGGCCGAATGGAGGACAGAAGAATGTTCGACCGCCGACACGATCAGGTGGCGCCCGACCCGCCGCCGCCCGGCCAGCGCCCCCGCAATCCCCGTATGCACCGCACGCGTTCCGGACGAGGTGAACACCAGCTCGTCCACCCGGCACCCCACCGCCTCGGCAGCGGCCTCCCGAGCGGCGTCCAACAGCATCCGAGCCCGCCGCCCCTCCCTGTACAACCGCGCCGGATCCGCCCACCCCTCATCAAGGGAGGCCAGCAGAGCCTGCCGGGCAACAGAATGAAGCGGAGCACCAGAAGCAGCATCGAAGTAGGCCACACAGCAACGCTAGAACGTGCAGCTGGGAGATGCCCCAAGGGGCACGGGCCTGAGACATCTGCGGCTCCGCCGCGGGGCGCGACAAGCCACAACGACCGCCGCACCCGCCAATCAAGCGAACACCCCACCCCACTAGGCACCCCTCCTAGAGAACCCCCGGAGGGCGTCGGCTAGGGTTTGGTCCGCATAAACATCCAAACCCCTGCCCGACGCAGGGCGGCGACCGACCAGCGAGAAGGCCAGGCCGCAGCCGATCCGCGCGGGCGAGACTCTCGGGAAGGCGCTACGTGAGTCCCAACGGCTCCGACCGCTCGCCGCGGCGCCCGATGCGGCGGAAGCTGCTGCAGGCACTGACCGCGGGCCTGGTCTTGGCGACAGCCACCGGTTGCTCGTACAACTGGGAAGACTTCCCCCGCCTTGGTATGCCCACCCCGACCACGGAAGAGGCTCCTCGGATCCTCTCCCTGTGGCAGGGGTCCTGGGCGGCTGCGCTCGCCGTTGGCGTGCTGGTGTGGGGTCTGATCCTGTGGAGTGCTTTCTTCCACCGGCGCAGCCGCACCAAGGTCGAAGTTCCCCCACAGACCCGGTACAACATGCCCATCGAGGCGCTGTACACCGTGGTCCCGCTCATCATCGTCTCGGTGCTGTTCTACTTCACCGCCCGTGACGAGTCCGAGCTGCTCAGCCTCAAGAAGAAGCCCGACGTCACGGTCAACGTGGTCGGCTTCCAGTGGAGCTGGTGCTTCAACTACATCGAGCCCGTCGCGGGTTCCACCGGTGACGCCAAGACCTCCAAGGACCTGGACGCGATCCCGGACCGGTTCAAGGAAGACTTCCCGGCGAACGCCGGCGGCGCCTACGACTGCGGCACCCCCGGTACGCGGAACCCGCAGAACGGCAACCCCGGTCCGACGCTCTGGCTGCCCAAGGGCAAGACGGTCCGCTTCGTGCTGACCTCGCGTGACGTCATCCACTCCTTCTGGGTGGTGCCGTTCCTGATGAAGCAGGACGTCATCCCGGGCCACACCAACGCCTTCGAGGTGACCCCCAACAAGGAGGGCACCTTCATGGGCAAGTGCGCCGAGCTCTGCGGCGTCGACCACTCTCGGATGCTGTTCAACGTGAAGGTCGTCTCCCCCGAGCGCTACGAGCAGCACCTCAAGGACCTCGTGGACAAGCAGCAGAACGGTTACGTTCCTGCCGGCATCGCGCAGACGAGCCACGAGAAGAACCGGGAGACGAACAACCTGTGAGCATCCTCAACGAACCCCAGGGTGCCGCGGCAGCAGGGTCCCACTATGCGGACGAGTTGCCGGTCAGGCGCCAGAACCGCGGCAGTGTCGTGGTCAAGTGGCTGACGACGACCGACCACAAGACGATCGGCACGATGTACCTGATTACATCGTTCGCCTTCTTCGTCATCGGTGGCGTGATGGCGCTGTTCATGCGCGCCGAGCTGGCCCGGCCGGGTCTGCAGATCATGTCGAACGAGCAGTTCAACCAGGCGTTCACGATGCACGGCACGATCATGCTGCTGATGTTCGCGACGCCGCTGTTCGCCGGCTTCGCGAACTGGATCATGCCGCTGCAGATCGGCGCGCCCGACGTGGCGTTCCCGCGGCTGAACATGTTCGCCTACTGGCTGTACCTCTTCGGCTCGCTCATCGCGGTCGGTGGCTTCCTCACCCCGCAGGGCGCGGCCGACTTCGGCTGGTTCGCCTACAGCCCGCTCTCGGACGCCGTCCGCAGCCCGGGCATCGGCGCCGACATGTGGATCATGGGTCTGGCCTTCTCCGGCTTCGGCACCATCCTCGGCTCGGTCAACTTCATCACCACGATCATCTGCATGCGCGCCCCGGGCATGACGATGTTCCGCATGCCGATCTTCGTGTGGAACGTGCTGCTGACCGGTGTGCTGGTCCTGCTCGCCTTCCCGGTCCTCGCGGCCGCGCTGTTCGCCCTGGAGGCGGACCGCAAGTTCGGCGCCCACATCTTCGACTCCGCCAACGGCGGGGCGTTGCTGTGGCAGCACCTCTTCTGGTTCTTCGGCCATCCAGAGGTGTACATCATCGCGCTGCCGTTCTTCGGCATCATCTCCGAGGTCATCCCGGTCTTCTCCCGTAAGCCGATGTTCGGTTACACGGGTCTGATCGGCGCGACCATCGCGATCGCGGGTCTGTCCGTGACGGTGTGGGCCCACCACATGTACGTCACCGGCGGTGTGCTGCTGCCGTTCTTCTCCTTCATGACCTTCCTGATCGCGGTCCCGACCGGTGTGAAGTTCTTCAACTGGATCGGCACGATGTGGAAGGGCTCGTTGTCCTTCGAGACACCGATGCTCTGGGCGACCGGCTTCCTGATCACCTTCACCTTCGGTGGTCTGACCGGTGTCATCCTGGCCTCGCCGCCGATGGACTTCCACGTCTCCGACTCGTACTTCGTGGTCGCGCACTTCCACTACGTCGTCTTCGGCACCGTGGTCTTCGCGATGTTCTCCGGCTTCCACTTCTGGTGGCCGAAGTGGACCGGCAAGATGCTGGACGAGCGCCTCGGCAAGATCACCTTCTGGACGCTGTTCATCGGTTTCCACGGCACGTTCCTGGTCCAGCACTGGCTGGGTGCCGAGGGCATGCCGCGCCGTTACGCGGACTACCTCGCGGCCGACGGCTTCACCGCGCTGAACACGATCTCGACGATCAGCTCGTTCCTGCTCGGCATGTCGATCCTGCCGTTCTTCTACAACGTGTGGAAGACGGCCAAGTACGGCAAGACGGTCGAGGTCGACGACCCGTGGGGCTACGGCCGCTCCCTGGAGTGGGCCACCTCCTGCCCGCCGCCGCGCCACAACTTCATCACCATGCCGCGGATCCGCAGCGAATCCCCGGCGTTCGACCTGCACCACCCGGAGATCGCCGCTCTCGACCAGCTCGAGAACGCGGGGCACGGCGAGAAGGCCCTCGCCGGCGGCAAGGAGGCCGGCAAGTGAAGATCCAGGGCAAGATGTTCATGTGGCTGAGCTTCTTCGTCCTCGTCATGGCGGTCGTCTATGGCGTGTGGTCGAAGGAGCCGGTAGGTACCACGGCCCTCTTCATGACCTTCGGCCTGTGCATCATGATTGGCTTCTACCTCGGCTTCACGGCCAAGCGGGTCGACGTCGGCGCACAGGACAACAAGGAGGCGGACGTCGCGGACGACGCCGGCGAGGTCGGGTTCTTCAGCCCGCACAGCTGGCAGCCGCTGTCCCTGGCCATCGGCGGCGCCCTGGCCTTCCTGTCGGTCGCCATCGGCTGGTGGCTGATGTACTTCTCCCTGCCGATCATCCTGATCGGCGTCTGGGGCTGGGTCTTCGAGTACTACCGCGGTGAGAACCGCACCCAGTAACACGCGCCCAAATGCCACAGGGGCCCGGACACTCCGCGAGGAGCGTCCGGGCCCCTGCCGCATGCCGCCCTTCCGCCGCAATATGTGTCACTCGTACGAGTCTCTCGGCGTGCCGCCGTTGACGGGCCTTCCTAGCGTGAGGTCATGAGCCACTCAGCGATACCCCGGCCCCGCACCGTCGTCGGTTGCACGCTGCTGGTGATAGCCCTCAGCGCGGGCGTCACCACCGCCTGCGGCGCGGACGGCAACCCGCTCTCCCACCGTCCCTACGACGCGGCGGACCAGATCTCCTTCAACGGCCCCGTGGAGGGCCGCGAGAAGGCCGACCCGGACAAGCCCCTGGAAGTGGTCGCCGAGGACTCCGACGGGCGCATCACGGACGTCACGGCCTACGACGCCACCGGACGCTACCTGGCGGGCGAACTCGCCGCCGACGGCAGCCGCTGGCACAGCACCGCGCCGCTCGCCGCCAACGCCGGCTACACGGTCCGGGTGAGCACCGAGGACGAGGACGGCGCGCCCGGCCGCAAGGTCCTCACCTTCGACACGGGCAAGCCCACCACCAAGAAGCGCCTGGACGTCACCTTCGGCCCCAGGACGGGCACCTACGGCGTCGGCCAGCCCGTCACCGCCGAGCTGAGCCGGGCCGTCAAGGACAGGGCCCAGCGGGCCGTCGTCGAACGCGCGCTCAAGGTCAGCTCCATGCCCGCCGTGGACGGCGCCTGGCACTGGGTGGACGAGAAGAAGCTCCACTACCGCCCGAAGGACTACTGGCCCGCACAGGCCACCGTCCAGGTCCGCAGCAACCTGGAGGGCATCAAGATCGGCGACCGGCTGTGGGGCGGCGGCAAGGCCAAACCGCTGACCTTCAGCACCGCCGACAAGCTCATAGCCGTCACGGACGCCTCGGCCCACCAGATGACGGTCTACAAGAACGACGAGATCATCCGCCAGATACCGGTGACCACCGGTATGCCCGGCTACGACACGCGCAACGGCGTCAAGGTCGTCCTGGCCAAGGAAGGCACCGTCCGCATGACCAGCGCCAGCATCGGCGCCTCGGACTTCTACGACCTGATCGTCCACCACTCGGTGCGGGTCACCAACAGCGGCGAGTACGTCCACGCCGCCCCCTGGTCGGTCGGCTCCCAGGGAGCCGCCAACGTCAGCCACGGCTGCACCGGCATGAGCACCGAGAACGCCGCCTGGTTCTACGACACCGTACGCGAGGGCGACATCGTCAAGGTCATCAACTCCGGCGGCGACACCATGGCCCCCTTCGGCAACGGCTTCGGCGACTGGAACCTCGACTGGCAGAAGTGGCGCACAGGCAGCGCCCTCCTCGGCGGCACCCCGGACGGCCCCGCAGAGGCCGACAGGGCCCGTCTACGCCCTCAGAGCATCTGACCTGAAGGGGCGCGGGGAACTGTGCGAACAACCCCCACACACCCGCACCCGCCACACAACCGGCAGCCCCGAGCCCTCAGGCGTTCAGAGCCTTCTTCTCCCGCAGCAAAGCAGCCAGCGCGGCCGCGAACTCCACCGGCTCCACCGGCAGCGTCACAGCCGACTCCGCCCGACTCCAGGTCGCCAGCCACGCATCCTGCGGCCGCCCGATCAGCAGCAACACCGGCGGGCAGTGGAACACCTCGTCCTTGATCTGCCGGCAGACCCCCATGCCGCCCATCGGCACGGCCTCACCGTCCAGCACACAGACATCGATCCCGCCCCGGTCCAGCTCCCTGAGCACCGCGTCCGGGGTCGCGCACTCCAGGAACTCCACCACGGGAACATCCGGCGCCGGCCGCCGTCCCGTGGCCAGCCGCACCTGCTCGCGGGTGTTGGAGTTGTCGCTGTAGACCAGCACCGTGGCGGTCGGCTGCATTGTTCCTCCGTGACGTCAGCGTCGTAAGGACAGGCCCGATGGGCGGGATGCTACTCCCTTGAACACCACGTCAACACCGGTACGACAGGCGAAGACACTCCGAACGGCACCCCCCGGAGTGAGGGCGGGATAAGCGACCGACATAATGTCGGTCGTGGCGACAGCAACGACAGCAGAAACCGGGCACGCGCACCCGTCGGTCAATCGGCCGAACCTCACCAGCGTCGGAACCATCATCTGGTTGAGTTCCGAGCTGATGTTCTTCGCGGCCCTCTTCGCGATGTACTTCACCCTGCGATCGGTGACCGGTGCCGAGCACTGGAAGGAGATGGCCGGCCATCTCAACTTCCCGTTCTCGGCGGCGAACACCACCATCCTGGTGCTCTCCTCCCTCACCTGCCAGCTCGGCGTCTTCGCCGCCGAGCGCGGTGATGTGAAGAAGCTCCGGATGTGGTTCATCGTCACCTTCGTGATGGGTGCGATCTTCATCGGCGGTCAGGTCCTCGAGTACACGGAGCTGGTCAAGGAGGCGGGCCTGTCCCTGTCCTCCGACCCCTACGGCTCGGTGTTCTACCTGACGACCGGCTTCCACGGCCTGCACGTGACGGGCGGCCTCATCGCCTTCCTGCTGGTCCTCGGCCGGACCTACGCGGCCAGCAGGTTCACCCATGAGCAGGCGACGGCCGCGATCGTCGTGTCCTACTACTGGCACTTCGTCGATGTCGTCTGGATCGGCCTCTTCGCCACGATCTACATGATCAAGTAGCAGGGCCCGCATCCACGCGTGCTCCATGAAGCGCGCATCCCAGAAGCATCGACGCAGAAGATCCTGACACCGGGGTAATCCGTGAAAAAGCTCTCCGCACGACGACGCCACCCGCTGGCGGCGCTCGTCGTCCTACTCCTCGCGCTGGCATGCACCGGGGGGCTGTATGCCGTGTTCGCACCGACGAGCCCGGCGAAGGCCGACGAAACCGCCCAGTCCCTCACCATCGAGGAGGGCAAGAAGCTCTACTCGGTCGGCTGCGCCAGTTGCCACGGCACCGGCGGTCAGGGCACCTCCGACGGGCCGAGCCTGGTGGGTGTGGGCGCGGCATCGGTCGACTTCCAGGTGGGCACGGGCCGTATGCCGGCCGCCACCTCGCAGGGCCCGCAGGTCCCGAAGAAGAAGAACATCTACTCGCAGGCCGAGATCGACCAGCTCGCGGCGTACATCGCCTCGCTGGGTGCCGGTCCGTCCGTTCCGACGGAGGAGCAGTACGGCCCCGAGGGCGCCGACATCGCCAAGGGCGGTGAGCTGTTCCGCACCAACTGCGCGCAGTGCCACAACTTCACCGGCAAGGGCGGCGCGCTGACGCACGGCAAGTACGCGCCGACCCTCGAGGGCGTCTCCGCGAAGCACATCTACGAGGCCATGCAGACCGGCCCGCAGAACATGCCGTCCTTCCCCGACACCACGCTGTCGGAGAAGAACAAGAAGGACATCATCGCTTACCTCGACGCGGTCAACAGCGACCAGACCGAGAGCCCCGGCGGCCTCGAGCTCGGCGGCCTCGGGCCGGTCAGCGAGGGCCTGTTCGGCTGGATCTTCGGTCTCGGCGGACTGATCGCCGTCGCCGTGTGGGTCGCCGCCCGGACCGCAAAGGCCAAGAAGTCATGAGTAGCCAAGACATTCCAGAAGAGAACCTGCCCGCCGAGCACGCGGGACGTGACGAGCACGGGCACGACGCGGTGAGCGTCCCGGACGACAAGCACCCCTTCGCCGACCCGGGCCTGCCTCCCCACGAGCACCGGATCCAGGACATCGACGAGCGGGCCGCCAGGCGGTCCGAGCGTACGGTCGCCCTGCTGTTCACGGTGTCGATGCTGGCCACCGTCGCCTTCATCGCCGCGTTCGTGGCGATCCCGGTCGACAAGTCGGTCTTCATCTTCCCGCTGGGTCACATCAGCGCGCTGAACTTCGCGCTGGGCATGACGCTCGGCATCGCGCTGTTCTGCATCGGCGCGGGCGCCGTCCACTGGGCGCGCACCCTGATGTCCGACGTGGAGGTCGCCGACGAGCGGCACGCGATCGCGGCGACGCCCGAGGTCCGCGAGAAGGTCTTCGCGGACTTCAAGCAGGGCGCCAAGGAGTCGGCGCTCGGCCGCCGCAAGCTGATCCGCAACACCATGCTCGGCGCGCTCACGCTGGTGCCGCTCTCCGGCGTCGTGCTGCTGCGCGACCTCGGCCCGCTGCCCGGCACCAAGCTCCGCCACACCCTGTGGTCCAAGGGCAAGCTGCTCGTCAACATGAACACGGACGAGCCGCTGCGTCCCTCGGACGTCGCGGTCGGTTCGCTGACCTTCGCCAAGCCCGAGGGCCTGGAGGAGCACGACCACGATTTCCAGAACGAGATCGCCAAGGCCGCCCTGATGATCGTCCGGATCCAGCCGGAGAACATCAAGGACAAGCGCGAGCTCGAGTGGTCGCACGAGGGCATCGTCGCGTACTCGAAGATCTGCACCCACGTCGGTTGCCCGATCTCCCTGTACGAGCAGCAGACGCACCACGTGCTCTGCCCCTGCCACCAGTCCACCTTCGACCTCTCCGACGGTGCCCGAGTGATCTTCGGTCCCGCCGGTCACGCCCTGCCGCAGCTCCGCATCGGCGTGAACGACGAGGGCTATCTTGAGGCGCTCGGCGACTTCGACGAGCCCGTCGGCCCTGCTTTCTGGGAGCGCGGATGAGCACTGCACAGACACGCCGCAAGGCACCCGCGGGTGAGCGGGTCGCCGACTGGGCCGACGGCC
Source organism: Streptomyces koelreuteriae (assembly GCF_018604545.1). Classification (GTDB taxonomy): domain Bacteria; phylum Actinomycetota; class Actinomycetes; order Streptomycetales; family Streptomycetaceae; genus Streptomyces; species Streptomyces koelreuteriae. The sequence goes on from NZ_CP075896.1 coordinate 6,253,660, forward strand.
GCCTCGGGATCTACTCCCTGGCCAAGGCCAACATGCGCAAGATCTTCCCGGACCACTGGTCCTTCATGCTGGGTGAGATCTGCCTCTACAGCTTCATCATCATCATCCTCACGGGTGTGTATCTGACGCTGTTCTTCCACCCGTCGATGAACGAGGTGGAGTACCACGGCAGTTACGTCCCGCTCCAGGGGCAGCTGATGTCGGAGGCGTTCGCCTCCACCCTGGACATCAGCTTCGACGTCCGCGGCGGTCTGCTGATCCGGCAGATCCACCACTGGGCGGCGATCATCTTCCTCGCCGGCATGTTCGTGCACATGATGCGCGTCTTCTTCACCGGCGCGTTCCGCAAGCCGCGCGAGATCAACTGGATGTTCGGCTTCCTGCTGTTCGTCCTCGGCATGTTCACCGGCTTCACCGGCTACTCGCTCCCGGACGACCTGCTCTCCGGCACCGGTGTCCGCTTCACGCAGGGCGCGATCCTGTCCGTGCCGATCGTGGGCACGTACATCTCGATGTTCCTGTTCGGCGGGGAGTTCCCGGGCACCGACTTCGTCGCCCGGTTCTACTCGATCCACATCCTGCTGCTGCCGGGCATCATGCTCGGGCTCGTGGTCGGCCACCTGATCCTGGTCTTCTACCACAAGCACACCCAGTTCGCGGGTCCCGGACGGACCAACAAGAACGTCGTCGGCATGCCGCTGCTGCCGGTCTACATGGCCAAGGCCGGAGGCTTCTTCTTCCTGGTCTTCGGTGTCATCGCGGCCCTCGCCGGCATCGCGACGATCAACCCGATCTGGGTCCTGGGCCCCTACCGTCCCGACCAGGTGTCGACCGGTGCCCAGCCCGACTGGTACATGGGCTTCGCCGAGGGTCTGATCCGCGCGATGCCTGGCTGGGAGGTCAACTTCTGGGGCCACACACTGGTCCTGGGCGTGTTCATCCCGCTGGTGCTCTTCGGTGTCTTCCTCGGGATCATCGCCCTCTACCCGTTCATCGAGTCGTGGGTCACCGGGGACAAGCGCGAGCACCACATCCTGGACCGGCCGCGCAACGCCCCGACCCGTACCGGTGTGGGTGTCGCCTGGATCACCGGCTACATCATCATGCTGATCGGCGGTGGCAACGACATCGTCGCCACGCACTTCCATCTGTCGATCAACGCGGTCACCTGGTTCGTCCGGATCGGGTTCTTCGTCGGACCGGTCCTCGCGTTCATCGTCACCAAGCGCATCTGCCTCGGCCTGCAGCGCCGGGACAAGGACAAGGTGCTGCACGGCCGTGAGTCGGGCATCATCAAGCGCCTGCCGCACGGTGAGTTCATCGAGGTGCACGAGCCGCTCAGCCAGGAGCAGATGTACACGCTCACCGCGCACGAGCAGTACCAGCCGGCCGAGATCGGTGCGACGACCGACGAGAACGGTGTCGAGCGCAAGGTGAAGGGCTCCGAGAAGCTGCGCGCCAAGCTCAGCGAGTCCTACTTCGGCGAGGGGGCCCAGATCCCCAAGCCCACCCCCGAGGAGTACCGGGAGATCACGAGCGGCCACGGCCACCACTGATCGCTGCTTCGCCACGCCACAGAAGGGCCTCGTCCGGTGTTCGGACGGGGCCCTTCGTGGTGCCCGGGGCTGGATAGGGTGGGACCACTGCTTTACGCGACGTACGACGACCCAGGAGCGGCTGATGAGCGCTGTGACCCCCGCTGGAGGCGACACCGCGGCGGGCCGCTCCTGGCCCGCCCTGCTGAACGGCCTGCTGGACGGCAGGCACCTGAGCGCGGACGACACCGCCTGGGCGATGGACCGGATCATGCGCGGCGAGGCGACCGAGGCGCAGATCGCGGGCTTCGTGGTGGCCCTGCGGGCCAAGGGCGAGACCGTCGAGGAGATCAACGGCCTCGTCCGGACGATGTACGCGCACGCCAATGTGATCGAGGTGCCCGGGGCGACGGTCGACATCGTCGGCACCGGCGGTGACGGCGCCAAGACGGTCAACATCTCCACGATGTCCTCGATCGTCGTCGCCGGCACGGGCGCGAAGGTCGTCAAGCACGGCAACCGCGCCGCGTCCTCGGCGTCCGGGGCCTCCGACGTGCTGGAGAAGCTCGGCGTCAATCTGGAGCTGCCCCTGCACCGGGTCGCGGAGGTCGCCGAGGAGGCCGGGATCACCTTCTGTTTCGCGGTGAAGTTCCACCCGGCCCTGCGCCACGCGGGCGCGGCCCGCGGCCAGCTCGGCATCCGTACGGTGTTCAACGCGCTCGGCCCGCTGACCAACCCGGCCCGGGTGCGTTCCCAGGCCGTCGGTGTGGCGGACCCGCGCATGGCACCGATCGTCGCGGGCGTCTTCGCCGAGCGCGGCAACTCGTCCCTGGTCTTCCGGGGCGACGACGGCCTGGACGAACTGACCACCACCGCCACCTCCCGGGTGTGGATCGTCCGCGACGGCAAGGTCACCGAGGAGCCCTTCGACCCGCGCGACGTGGGCCTCGAACTGGTCCCCGTGGAGGCCCTGCGCGGCGCGGACGCCTCCTACAACGCCGAGGTCGCCCGCCGTCTGCTGGAGGGCGAGACCGGCCCGGTCCGCGACGCGGTCCTGCTGAACTCGGCGGCCGCGCTGGTGGCCCTGGAGCCGACGGCGGCACCGCTGGCCGACCAGGTCCGTGCCGGGATGGCGAAGGCCGCGGAGTCGATCGACTCAGGGGCCGCGAAGCGGACTCTGGAGCGCTGGGTGGCCGCGAGCAACGCCTAGCGGATTTCGTACGGCGTCCCGCGATCCGGACTCGGGTTGCGGGACGCCGATCTTTTCCCGTACTTTCCTGATCAGGTCATGAGTGACAGTCATGAGGCCCCGGCCGACTGTCCGGCAACCCTCCGTCCGTGGCGGGGTGCCCCGGGTGAAGACCAGGCCGCAGGCAGCGAGGTCTGTGGCAAGCGCGTGACGAGGAGTTTCTCGTGAACCAGCGAATGCGATAGGGCCGCAGAGCCCCGCCTCCGCACCCCCTTTTTCCTTCGCCCCCGCTCGAGCCGCATGCGCTCGCGGGCGGATTCCACCTGCCTTCACGGGAGTTCCCCCATGTCTGTCTCCACCGCTGCCGCCGACCGGTCCGTTTGTGCCTCGCTGCCCGTTCTCGGCCGGGATGTCACCGTGCCGCTCGTGACCGGCGGCGAGGTCACCTACGCCGCGCTCGACTACGCCGCCAGCGCCCCGGCGCTCCAGCGCGTCTGGGACGACGTCGCCGCCTACGCGCCGTACTACGGCAGCGTCCACCGCGGTGCCGGGTACCTGTCCCAGCTCTCGACCGACCTCTTCGAGAACGCCCGGCGGACCGTCGCGGACTTCCTCGGCTGCCGGGACGGCGACCAGGTGGTGTTCACCCGGTCCACCACCGACTCCCTGAACCTCCTAGCCGCCGCCCTCCCGGCCGACTGCCAGGTCTTCGTCTTCGAGACCGAGCACCACGCCTCCCTGCTGCCCTGGCGGAACGCGCGCGTCACCTACCTCGACGCCCCGAGCAGCCCGCGCCAGGCCGTCGAGACCCTGGAGCGCGCCCTCGCCGACCGCGAGCCCTACGGCCCGGCCCTCGTCTGCGTCACCGGCGCCTCGAACGTCACCGGCGAGCTGTGGCCCGTACGGGAGCTCGCGGCGGCCGCGCACGCCCATGGCGCGCGGATCGTGCTGGACGCCGCCCAGCTCGCCCCGCACCACCCGGTGTCCGTCCGGGACCTCGACGTCGACTGGGTCGCCTTCTCCGGGCACAAGCTGTACGCGCCCTTCGGCTCCGGTGTCCTGGCCGGCCGGTCCGACTGGCTGCGCGAGGCGGACCCCTACCTCGCGGGCGGCGGTGCCTCGCGCAAGGTCGCGCGGCGTACGGACGGCGGCGTCGACGTGGAGTGGCACGAGAGCGCCGCCCGGCACGAGGCCGGCTCCCCGAACGTCATCGGCGCCTACGCCATCGCCTCCGCCTGCGCGGCGCTCACCGAGGCCGGGTTCGACAACCTGGTCGCGCGCGAGCGGTACCTGATCGAGAAGGTGCGTACGGGCCTCGCCGAGGTGCCGGAGGTCCGGATCCTCTCCCTCTTCGGGGACGACGCCCCGCGCGTCGGTGTCCTCTCCTTCGTCGTCGAGGGCTGGAACAGCTCCCACTTCGCCGCCGCCCTCTCCGCCGAGTACGGCATCGGGGTGCGCGACGGGCTGTTCTGCGCCCACCCCCTCCTGCGGACCCTGCTGGGCAGCGACCCGCAGACCCAGGGCGAGTGCGGCGCCCCGGAGGCGGCTCCCGGCGAGAAGTCCCTCAACGCCATCCGCGTGAGCTTCGGCGCGGGCACGCCCGACGAGCACGTCGACCGGTTCGTGAGCGCCGTCAAGGAGCTGGTCCAGGACGGCGCGCGGTGGAACTACCGCACGGAGGACGGCCGTTGCGTCCCGGACACCTCCGCCTGAGCCGGTAGCCGGGCGCCCAGGACGATCATCCGCAGGGCGCGTTCGGTCGCGTCCGTGAGGAGTTCGGAGGCCCGGATCAGGGCCTCCGCCAGGGCCATCGGCGCCGGCAGGATGCCGCTGCACGCGTCCACGCCCGGCACCTCGTGCGCGCCCTCGCCGAGGGTGCCCGCGAGGGCCAGGACCGGGCGGCCGTGGAGCTTGGCCCGGCGGGCCACCTCGGCCGGGACCTTGCCGCGCGGTGTCTGGTGGTCCAGGGCGCCCTCGGCGGTGACGACCAGGTCGGCGCGGGCCAGCCGGGCGTCCAGGTCGAGATGGTTCAGCAGCACGTCGAAACGGGGGAGGAGACGCGCGCCCAGGGCGGCGAGACCGGCGCCCAGACCGCCGGAGGCCCCCGTGCCGGGACCGGAGCGGAGATCGGTGTCCGGGACGGCGACATCGCGGGTGAGGACGAACGCCCAGTTCTCCAGGCCGGCCGACAGCTCCTCGACCTGAACCGGCGTCGCGCCCTTCTGCGGGCCGAAGACCCGGGCGACGCCCCGCTCGCCGCACAGCACGTTGTAGGGGTTGCAGGCGACGAGCAGCTCCACCTCCGCCAGCCGGGAGTCCAGGCCCCGCGGATCGATGCGGTGCAGACGCGCCAACGCGGCTCCACCATGCGGCAGTTCCCGGCCCTCCTCGTCCAGGAGCCGGGCCCCGAGCGCTTGGAGCGCGCCCGCGCCGCCGTCCGAGGTGCCCGAGTCGCCGCAGCCGACGAGGATCCGCCGGACGCCCAGGTCGAGCGCGGAGCGGATCAGCTCGCCCACGCCGTAGGTGGTGGTGGCGCCCGGGTCGCGCAGGTCGCGCGGGACGAGGGAGAGGCCCGCGACCGCCGCCATCTCCACCACCGCCGTGTCCCCGGAGCCCAGCAGGGCGAAATGGGCGCCGATGGTGTCCCCGACGGGGCCGGTGGCGGGCACGGTGACGAGCCGGCCGCCGGTCGCCGCGGCCAGGGCGAGGGCCGTGCCCTCGCCGCCGTCGACCAGCGGAACCAGGTCGATCTCGGCGTCGGGCAGGACACGGCGGACGCCCGCGGCGATGGCGTCGGCCGCCGCCTCCGCGGACAGTGACTCCTTGAAGCCACTGGGGGCTACGACGACACGGGTCAGCATCAGGACTCTCCTCAACGGGTGACGGACACGCCGAGCAGCGGCCACACCGCGACGGCGAAGAGCAGGACGAGGGCGGCGGTCAGCGGCGCCAGGAACGCGGACAGCCGCAGCAGGTCACGCGGGGTGTAGGTGGGGGTGCCGGGGACCTGCGCGAAGAGCGTCACCGGCTTGGCCGAGGCGGGCAGGGTGTGGCAGAAGCCGGCGGCGGCCGTGGAGGCGAGCGCGGCGGCGACCGGGTTGACCCCGACGCCGATCGCGGCGGCCACCACCAGCGGGACCAGCACCGACGAACGGGCCGAACGGGACTGCAGGACCAGATGGGCCGCCGTACTGACGGCGATCACGATCGCGAGGAACAGCACCGGCGATTCACCCGTGGGCAGCCCCGAGACCAGCCACTTCGCCGCCCCCGAGTCGGCGAGCGCGACGCCCATCGCCATCGTCGCCGCCATGAACAGCAGCAGCGACCAGGGGACGGTCTTCAGGGCGTCCTTCAGACGGACGGTGCCGAGCGCGGGGGAGGAGGCGATGACGGCGCCGATCAGCGCGACCAGGGCGGGTGGCACCCGGTGCAGCGGCTCAGCGCACCACAGCAGCACCACCGTGGCCAGGAGCAGGGCGCAGAGCTTCTCGGCCTGGCTCCAGGGGCCGGTCACCGGCTGCTCGCTGTGCTGCTGGATCTGCTCCGGGGCGATGCTGACCGGGCCCCGGCGATCCGCCCGCCGGGTCGTCGTCAGCAGCACCAGCTCGGCGGCCAGATGGGACGAGGCCACGGCCAGCGGCAGCCCCAGCAGCAGCCACTGAGTGAAGCCGATGTGCTGCCCGGTCGTCTCCCACAGCACCGACACGGTGATCAGATGCGCGCCCGCACCGATCAGTGTTGCCACCGCCGACAGAAGGATCACGGTCGGGAACAGCAACGCCAGCATCACCACCAGTCGCTTCCGGTCGGCGAGAACCTTCGCGAGGGCCAGGAACACCGGCAGCGCGAGCGCGGCCCGGCCGGAGGTGGCGGGCACCGCGAACGCCGTGACGACCAGCGCGGCCGTCGTCAGGTGCACCAGCTGCCGTACGGTGCGTGCCCCACTGACCAGGAACACCGCCGCCCGGCCCGCGAGCCCGGTCCGACTCACCGCCGCCGCCAGCACGAACGCGCAGATCAGCAGCCACACCGTGTCGTCCCCGAGCGTGCCGAACAGGGTGTCACTGCTGATCACCCCGGTCACCGTGAGCGCGAGCCCGGCACCCAGCGCGATATAGGTGTCGTCGATCGACGTCCCGATCCACGCACAGGTCGCCAGCACGAACACGCCCAGCGTGAATCGGGCGTCACCGCCGAGTCCCGGGAAGTTCACGGGTATCGCGAGCAGCGCACACAACGACAGCGCCACGCACAAGGCGATGGTGGAGCGCAGATTCAGGGTCACGCCATCGAGGATTCGCCCGGGCGGTGAGTCGTCGATGAGTTCCACATGAAGGAACCTTCACTACGGTGCCCCAGGGGCGCGGGGAACTGCGCGACCAGCCACAACGAGCCCGCACCCGGCCAACTCGACGACGTGGCACTACGGCACCCGATACCCCATCCCCCGCACCGTCTCCACCCGCTCCGCCCCCAACTTCTTCCGCAGCGTCCGCACATACACATCCACGATGTTGGATCCCGGATCGAAGTCGTACCCCCACACATGCGACAGGATCTGCTCCCGCGACAGCACCTGCCCGGGATGCCGCAGGAACAGCTCCAGCAGCACGAACTCACGCGCCGTCAGATCAACCGTCCGCTCCCCGGACCGCGCACGCCTGGTACGGAGATCGAGGCTCAGGGAGCCCGACCGAAGCACCGTCACCTCCGGCGCCCGCGCCGCCGTACGGAGCCTCAGCCGCACCCGGGCGAGCAACTCCTCGAAGCGGAACGGCTTGGTCATCCAGTCGTCGGCGCCGCCCTCCAGGCCGGCCACCGTGTCCCGTACGGAGTCCCGCGCGGTCAGCACGATCACCGGCACCGACACCCGCGCCTCCCGCAACTCGCGCAGGATGGTGAAGCCGTCCCGGCCGGGCAGCCCGATGTCCAGGACGACGAGGTCGAAGCCGCCGGTCAGGGCGTACTCGTACCCCGCGTCGCCGTCGGTGACGACGGTCGTGGTGAAGCCGTTGGAGCGCAGGCCCTTCTCCACGAAGGAGGCGATGCGCTCCTCGTCCTCGACGATGAGGATGCGGTTCACGAGGGGTCCCCTTCCGGTGCCCGGGGTGCGTGGTGCAGGACGAGGGCGAAGCCGGCGCCGCCACCGGGCGGGTCGTAGAGCCGTACCCGCCCCCGGTGGCCCTCGGCGATGGCCTTGACGATGGACAGCCCGAGGCCCGCGCCGGAGCCCCGGGTGCCGCGGCGGGCCGTGCCGCGCCGGAAGCGTTCGAAGATGACCTCGGCGTCCTGGGGCTGCACCCCGGGGCCGGTGTCGGCCACGAACAGCTCCAGGTCCGGGCCCTCGGTGCGGGAGCCGATGCGGATGGTCTGGCCGGTGGTGGTGTGCTGCACGGCGTTCTGGGCGAGCTGCACCATGGCCTGGGTGATCCGCTGCGGATCCAGCTCGGCCTCCAGGTCGGCGACCCCGTCGAGCTGCCAGTCGCGTTCGCCCAGGGTGCGGGCCTTGACGTAGACATCGGCGGTGAGTTCGGCGACCTGGACCGGCTCGGGGGTGACGAAGTCGGGGCGCTCCGCCTTGGCGAGGAGCAGCAGGTCCTCGACGATGCGGCTCATCCGGTCCAGCTCGTCGGTGACGAGCCGGACGGTCTCCTCGCGTTCGGCAGGGTCGTCGCCCATCAGCTCCAGATGGCCGCGCACGATGGTGATGGGGGTCCGCAGTTCGTGCCCCGCGTCGTCGACGAACTCGCGCTGCGCGGCGAAGGCCCGCTCCAGCCGGTCGAGCATGCCGTTGAAGGTGACGGCGAGGGCCGCTATGTCGTCGTTGCCGTGCACCGGGATCCGCCGGGTGAGCCCCTGCTCGGTGAGCTGCGCCGCCGCGCTGCGCACCACCCGCACCGGTTTGAGGATCCGCCCGGCGACCGCCCAGGCGATGCCGACGGTCAGCAGCAGGGCGACCCCGGAGATGACGAGCAGTATGCGGAACATGTCGTTCACCCGGGCCTGTTCGCGTTCCGGGTGGAAGGCGACGACGAACGCGGCCTCCGGCGCCCGGCCCTGCTGGGCCACCGTGACCTTCGCCCAGCGGATCTCGCCCTCGGGACGCCGGAGCACCCCGGAGGACTCGGGCGAGTCGAAGACGGCGCGCTTGGCGGCGGGATCCCGGTGCAGGGGCAGGGCGACGGGCAGGTCGTGCCGCTGGCGGATCTGCCGGGGGTCGCCGCCCGCCCGGCCGACCAGGCCGATCAGCTCCTCGTCCGCGTCGGGGTACTGCCGTTCCAGGAACACCGTCAGCAGGCGGTTCGCGTCGGTGAACGGGCGGCCTGTCTGCGGATCCCCGCCCCGTTCCTCGAAGTTGGCGAACTCGCCGGTCTCCTGGGTGAGCAGGCGGTTGATCCGGTTGTCGACGTCCCGCAGCAGGAAGGAGCGGGTGGTCATGGCGACCGAGGCGAGCGCCACCGCCATCACCAGCAGCAGCCAGAGCAGGATGCGGACCCGGGCGGAGACCCGCCGCCGGCCGGGGTCAGTTGTCGGAGCCGGGTCCGTCGTCGCCGGGTCCGTCGTCCCCGTTGCCCTGGCCGCTGTCGTCGTCATCATCGTCACCAGCCGAGCTGTCGGTCACCGGAGGCCGCGAGACGACCTCGTCGCCGGGCGTGGGTTTCGGGGTGGGCCCGAGCGTGGAGGTGGGGGTGGGTGTGCCGCTGTCCAGCTCCACCTGCTGGGACGGGACCTTCGGCGACCGGGGGCTGTCCGCGAGGGCGTAGCTGGTCGCCGCGATGCCCAGGGGGATCAGCACGACCGCGGAGAGGGCGGCCATACGACGGGAGAATGCCATGCGCCCGATCCTGCGGACGGAACCCGCCGCGGATGATGAACCCCGGATGAAGAACCCTTCATCCGGAGCCGGTCGGGCCGCCGGGCCCTCCGGTCGGCCCCGCGAGCCCTAGTTGTCCAGCCCGATCGAGAACGCCGCCTCCAGGTCGTGCTGCGAGTACGTACGGAACGCCACGTGCGTGTCCGTGCCCTCGACGCCGGGGATCTTGCTGATCCGGCCGGGGATGACCTCGGCGAGGTCCTCGTGCTCCTTCACCCGGACCATCGCGATGAGGTCGTAGGTGCCGGTGACCGAGAAGACCTCGCTGACGCTGTCCAGCGCCGCGATCGACTCCGCGATCTCGGGGATCCGGTCCACGCTGGTCTTGATCAGGACGATCGCGGTGATCACGGCTGGTTCTCTCCCTCGGGGGCCGGTGCAGGGGCTTTCCTCACTCTAGTAGGGCCGGTGGGACGGCCGTAGCGGACCGAGGCGTAGCAGAAGCCCAGGCCGAAGCCGACCAGGTGGGCGAGGTAGGCCACCCCTGGCCCCTCCGGGGCCCGCCCCGCCGCCAGCCACTGCAGCGCCGCCCAGAAGGGCAGCACGACCCAGGCCGGGAAGCGCACCGGCAGGAAGAAGAGGAACGGCAGGAGACTGGTCACCCGGGCACGGGGGAACAGGTACAGGAACGCGCCGAGGACCGCCGAGATCGCCCCGGAGGCACCGACCAGGGACTGCTCGGAATCCGCGTTGGCGACGGCGTACCCGAGCAGGGCCAGGTAGCCGCAGCCTACGTAGAACAGGGTGAACTGCACCCGCCCCATCCGCTCCTCGGTCATCGCCCCGAAGACGTAGAGGAAGAGCATGTTGCCGAGCAGGTGCACCCAGGTGCCGTGGACGAAGAGGGCCGTCACCGGGGTGAGGGCCGCCCCGGGGGATGCCTCGAACAGGTCTGCGGGAATCACGCCCCAGTGCCGGAAGTAGGCCCGCTGCGCGGCGAGCAGATCGTCGCCCGAGCCGTACGCCGGGCCGATGCCCGAGGCGGGCCCGGCCAGGAAGACCGTGCAGCACAGGGCGATCAGTGAGTACGTCACCGGCGCCGACGAACCCCTGATCGATCCGCTCGCCCGGGCGATCGACGCACTCCACTTGCTGATCATGGCTACAGAGCATGACGTAACCGGACGCAACCGCACAGACCGCCTCGCCGCCGTGGACACGCAGGCGACGAGGACCTCGCAGGCCGTAGGGTTACGAGCCACACGCACCGGGGAAGCCGGTGGCGTCACGGACACTAGAAGGAAAGAGAACAGGCCACGATGACGGTTCCCCTGCCGACCGCCGAGACGCGGTGGCGCTGCACCCTCTGCGGCAACCTCACGCGCTTCGACGTGACCCGCTCGTCGAAGGTCGTCGAGTACGTCCACCTGGACCTGGCCGGAGAGCCGAAGGTCGAGGAGCGCGACGTGCTCAGTGAGACCATCGAGTCGGTGCGCTGCCGCTGGTGCAACGCGGTGGACCAGGTGGAACTCGTGGACAGGCCGGGCGCCGGCTCCTGAGGGGAGCAGGGCCCCCGCACAGGCATAGGGGTGTGACGGATGGTGGAGACCACAGGCGGGGGGCCGGGCGACGGCGCCGCCGAGGTGCTCGACCGTCCGCTGCCCGACGGGGTGCGCCGCAGGGTCGTGCAGATCGTCTCCGACGGCTTCGGAGCGCTGACGGTCGGCGAGCTGCCCGCACAGCTCAGGCAGTACGCCCGGTTCGCCCCGAACCGCAGAGCCAAGTTCGCCGGCAATGCCATGGCCTCGGCGCTGGAGTCCGACCCGCTGTTCCGTCAGCGCATCGGGGAGAAGCTCAGAGAGGCCCAGCCGGAACTCGCCGGCGCCCTCGACTCAGGCTCCCCGCCCCCGGCCGCGGACCCGCTCGACGTGGCGGCCGCGGCCTACGTACTGCGGCCCACCGACTGGGTGAAGCTGGTGACCGCGGCCGGCGAGGAGGCCCAGCGGGCCGACGCCGAGCGGGCCGACGAGGAGAGCCGGGCCGAGCTGGAGCGACTGCGTGAGGAGCTGGCCCGGGCCCGTGACCACACCAGGACCGAGACCGAGCGGCTGCGCATGGAGCTGGAATCGGCCAAGAAGGAAACCGAGTCGCTGCACCGCAAGCTCCGCGCCGCCCTCAGCGACGTCAAGCGCGGCGAGGCGGCCCTGCGCAAGGCGCACGGCGAGATGGAGGCCGTCCGCGCCGAGGGGCACGCCCAGGTGTCCGCCGCCGAGAGCGAGAGCCGGCGGCTCAAGGCCCGGCTGGGGGAGACCGAGGCGGCCCTGGAGGCCACGCGCCGGGCGGCCCGCGAGGGCCGCAGCGTGGAGGACATGCGGGTCCGGCTGCTGCTGGACACCCTGCTGGACGCCACCCAGGGGCTCCGGCGCGAACTGGCCCTGCCGCCGGTGTCGGTGCGGCCCGCCGAGACCGTGGACGCCGTCGAGCCGGGCCGGATGACCCCGAAGGACATCGCCGCCCGCGCCCTCTCCGAGGACGACCCGCAGGTCCTCGACCAGCTCCTGGCGCTGCCGCAGGCGCATCTGGTCGTCGACGGCTACAACGTCACCAAGACCGGCTATCCGCAGATGCCCCTGGAGAAGCAGCGCCTCAGGCTGCTGGGGCAGCTCTCCCAACTGGCGGCGCAGAGCGGCGCCGAGGTGACGTGCGTCTTCGACGGCGCCGAACTGGCCGCACCGGTCCTGCTGGCGCCGCCGCGCGGCGTACGGGTGCTGTTCTCGAAGCCGGGCGTCACCGCCGACGAACTCATCCGTCAACTGGTGCGCGCCGAACCACCCGGAAGGCCGGTCATCGTGGCGTCCACGGACCGCGAGGTCGCCGACGGAGTGGCCCGGGCCGGTGCCCGCCCGGTGGCCTCGGCGATGCTCCTCAGGCGCCTTTCGCGGTCCTAGGCGCCCCTACGGGCGATGCGTAACGTCCGGGCGTGATGCCCGAATTGGTGAGACCTGTGGGCCACGTTAAGTCAAGTGAGTCTCACCGCCTGTGAGTCCAGGGGAAAAGTTGGCTCACTGTGACGCAATTTTTCATCTGAGGATTTGAACTGATCACAGGAAGGTCACTAGGGTCAGGCTCCGAAACCTCCGCTCGGGTGATCACTCATCGGGAGAGACGGCGGAGGGGGCAGAAGGAGCTTTCACCCGTGGCGTCCCACCGTCGTCCGAAGCAGCCGAGCCGCGCACGTGTGACCGTGCTGACCACCGCCGCCGCCGCTGCCGTCGCCTTCAGCGCGCAGGCCGCCAACGCGGCTCCCAGCGAGAAGCCGAGCAAGGACGAGGTCAAGGCCAAGGTCGACAAGCTCTACGAAGAGGCGGAGCAGGCCACCGAGAAGTACAACGGGGCCAAGGAGAAGCAGGAGAAGCTCCAGAAGGAGATCTCCACCATCCAGGACAACGTCGCCCGCGGCCAGGAGGAGCTCAACGAGCTGCGCGACAGCCTGGGCCTCGCGGCCGCCTCGCAGTACCGCACCGGCTCCATCGACCCCTCGGTCCAGCTCTTCCTCTCCGCGAACCCGGACGACTACCTCGACAAGGCCTCCACGCTCGACCAGTTGAGCAGCCAGCAGGTCGAGGCGCTGAAGAAGGTCCAGGAGAAGCAGCGCGAACTCGCCCAGGAGCGCGCCGAGGCCTCCGAGAAGCTCAAGGACCTCGCCTCCACCCGCACCGAACTCGGCAAGAAGAAGAAGGAAGTCCAGGGCAAGCTCGGCTCCGCGCAGAAGCTGCTCAACAGCCTCACCGCCGCCGAGAAGCAGGCGCTCGCCGCCGAGCAGGACCGCGCCAGCCGCGACAGCCAGCGCGACGCCCTCACCGACAACGTCCCGCCCGGCTCCGGCCGCGCCGCCTCCGCCTTCGCCTTCGCCCAGAGCCAGCTCGGCAAGCCGTACGTCTACGGCGCCACCGGCACCAGCTCCTACGACTGCTCCGGCCTCACCTCCCGGGCCTACGCGGCGGCCGGCATGCAGATCCCGCGCACCTCCGAGGCGCAGTCCCAGATCGGCACCAGGATCTCCTCGGTCAGCCAGCTCAAGGTCGGCGACCTGGTCTTCTTCTTCAACGACCTGCACCACGTCGGCCTCTACGCCGGCAACGGCCAGATCATCCACGCCCCGCGCACCGGCACGGTCGTCCGCTACGAGTCGATGGACACCATCGGCGGCCCGTTCATGTTCGGCGTCCGCGTCTGACGAACGGCACCGCCCCCGAGGACACCGTGTCCGCCATTCGGGGGAATCACCACAGTCTCGAGTAAGCCCACGCCCCGCCGGTGACCTGCGTCAGCGGCGGGGCGTCGTGCCGCACCCCCACGGATGGTCGTTGGCTGCTCCCGGTCGCGGGGCTACTGTCTGCCGCGTTTCCAAGTCCGTCAGCGGAAGGAGTGCGGCTTCCCGTGGGGTCCCATCGCCGACTTGCACCGTCCGGGTTCGACCGGGGCGCCGGTGCCGCGGTCGGTTTCCTGTCCGTCGCGGCCACCGCCCTGTGCGCGGTACCGGCCGCGTCCGCACCGCACGACGACACCCGGGCCGAGGTGGACCGCCTCTACGCGCAGGCCGAGAAGGCCACCGAGGCCTACAACAAGGCCGACGAGCGCGCCGACGCACTGCGCGAGGAGGCCGGAACCGCCCGGGACCGGATCGCCCGGCAGCAGCAGCGCATCAACTCCATGCGGGAGCAGCTCGGTTCGCTCGCCGGCGCCCAGTACCGCTCGGGCGGCCTCGACCCGTCCCTCGCCCTGCTGTTCTCCGACGACCCCGAGGACTACCTCGACCGGGCCGCCCGGCTGGACCGCCTCACCGCCCACCAGGCCGGTGAGCTCGAAGACCTCCAGGACGCCATGCGCACACTCGCCCAGGACCGCGAGGAGGCCGCGGGCAAGCTCCGCGAACTGGAGAAGAGCCGCAGGACCGTCGCCGTCCACAAGAAGTCCGTCGAGCGGAAGCTCGCCACGGCCCGGCGGCTGCTCAACTCCCTGCCGGAGGCCGAGCGCGCCGCCTACGACCGGGCCTCCCGCTCCGGCCGCGGCGACCTGCCCTACCTCGGGAACGCCACCCCCGCCTCGGGACGCGGGGCCGCCGCCGTCGCGGCCGCCCGCAGCGTGGTCGGCCGGCCCTACGTCTGGGGCGCCAACGGCCCCTCCGGCTTCGACTGTTCGGGCCTGACGCAGTGGTCGTACGCGCAGGCCGGGGTGGCCCTGCCGCGCACCTCGCAGGCCCAGCGGTACGCCGGCCGGCAGGTCCCGCTGTCCGAGGCGCGCCCCGGCGACCTGGTCGTCTACCGGGACGACGCCAGCCATGTCGGGATGTACATGGGCAACGGCCAGGTCATCCACGCGCCCTACCCCGGCGCACCCGTGCGCTACGACCCCGTCGGGATGATGCCCGTCTCCTCGGTCACCAGGGTCTGACCGGAGCGGCCCCGGCGCCCGTACGATCGGGAACGTGGCTGGTCGAAGGTCGGGGTCCGCGGTGGTGGCGCTCGTCGTGCTGCTCGTCGCCCTGGTCGGGTGCGGCGGCCGGTCCGCCGCCGACAGCGCCACGGCCGACGTCCAGCGGCTCCTGGACCGGCGGGCCGCCGCCGTCCTGGACCGCGACGAGCGGGCCTACGAACGCACGGGCACTGGGGTGGATTTCGCCCGGCTGCGCGCGGTGCCGCTGGCCGCCTGGTCGTACCGGGTGACCGAAGTGCGCCGCACCGGCGACACCGCCACCGCCGACGCCGAACTGCGCTACCGCGTCGCCGGGTACGACCGGGCGCCGGTGACCGCGGGCCGCACCCTGCGGCTGAGCCGGGACACGGCGGGGCGGTGGTCCGTCGAGACCGACCGGCCCGCGAAGAAGTCCGCACAGCAACTGTGGGACCAGGGGGCGGTGCAGGCCGTCCGGGGCGCCCGCAGCCTCGTCCTCGGCGTCGGGCAGTCCGGCCGGTCGCTGCGCGACTTCGCGGACCTGGCCGACCGTGCGGTGCCCGCCGTGTCCGAGGCGTGGGGCACGGACTGGTCCCGGCAGGTGGTCCTGCTCGTGCCGAAGTCCCTGGAGGGGATGGCGGGGCTGCTCGGCTCGCCCGCCTCCTCCTACCGGGGGATCGCGGCGGTCACCACAGGCGAGACGGGCGCTCCGGCCCGGGCACCGGCGGACCGCGTCATCGTCAACCCGGACGCCTTCGCGCTCCTCGGCGGCCTCGGCGAGCAGGTCGTCGTCACCCACGAGACCACCCATGTCGCCACCCGCGCCCACACCAGCGCCGCCACGCCCCTCTGGCTGTCCGAGGGGTACGCGGACTGGGCCGGCTACCGCGCCACCGGCCGGGTCCCCTCCGAGGCCGCGCCCGAGCTGTCCCGGGCGGTGAGCCAGGGGCGGCTCCCGGAGGCGCTGCCGGAGGACGAGGACTTCGGGTTCACCGGCGACGCGAGCCGCCTGGCCCGGGCCTACGAGAGCGGCTGGACGGCGTGCCGGCTGATCGCCGACCGCTGGGGCGAGGCCCGGCTGGGCGAGTTCTACCGGGCCGTCGGGGACCACCGGAAGCGGGCCGGGGCGGTGGCGGAGGCGATGCGGGACGTGCTGGGGACGACGCCGGAGGCCTTCACCGAGCAGTGGCAGGAGTATCTGCGGGCTCAGCTCGGCTGATCGAGCAGCGCGACGGTCTCCCGCAGCCAGGCCCGCTCCGCCTCGCCCGTCGCCCGCGCGACCCGGAGCATGCCCTGGCGGAACAGGTCGTCCGAATCCTCGGCGCGGACCGGCTTGCCGGAGTCGTAGAAGAAGCTCGTCGGGGTCTCCAGGAAGGCCAGCCGGCGGCGCAGCACCGCGGCCTGCTCGTGCCGGTCGGGCAGGTGGCGCAGGAAGGCCAGGACCGTGTTGAAGCGGACGTGGTCGGTGATCTCGGTCTGCTTCGGCCGGCGCAGCCGCTCCAGCAGTTCCTCGCGGCCCCGGTCGGTGAGGGCGAGGATCCGGCGCGGGGCCGCGCTCGCGCCCGGCTCGGTGTGCTGGTCGAGCAGGCCCGCCCCGACCAGGCGCGTGATCGCCGGGTAGAGCGCGCCGTCGCTCACGGGCCGGACATGGCCGGTCAGCGCCTTGATGCGCTCCTTGAGCTCATAGCCGTGCAGGGGCTCCTCGGCCAGGAAGCCGAGGATCGACAGCTCCAGCATGGTCCTCCCTTGGTCCTCCTTGCGGGTGACGTCTGACGCATGCTACCTCTTAACGAGCTACCTCGAATCGAGATAGCTCGTACAGAGGTAGCTCGTATCGAGGGCCATGGGGACTCGGGGTCAGGGGGACGGTCACGGTGAACGCCCATCGCAAGCAGCTCCTCCTGCTCGCCGGACCCGTCTATCTCTCGCTGCTCGCCTCCGTCGCCGCGGGGATCATCAACACCGTCTGGGTCGCGCGGCTCGGCAGCCCGGCCGTGGCCGCCGTGGCCGTGGCGACCAACACGGAGAACGTGCTGCTCGGCATCGCCCTGGTCTTCGGCTCCGGCACGACCGTGCTGGTCGCACACGCCCGGGGCGCCCACGACCCCGTGGCCGTACGGGCGGCCATGCGCGGCGGATGGGCGCTGTGGGCGCTCGTGACACCCCTGGTGGTGGCGGGCGGACTGCTGGGACGCGAACCGCTGGCCCGGCTGGTGCTGGGCGGCGCCGACAGCGCCGCCCTCCCGCTCGCCGTCGCCTACTTCACGCTCTCCCTGCCGGGCATGGCCGTCTTCTTCGCCCAGCAACTCGTCGACGGCCTCCTCAAAGGCACCGGCGACACACGCACCCCGCTACGGCTCGCCCTGCTCTCCAACGGCCTGATCCTGGCCCTCGACCCGCTCTTCATCCACCTCTACGGCGTCCGGGGCGCCGCGGCCGCCACGGTGCTGTCCCGGTCCGTGGCGCTCGGGGCGGGACTCCTCGCGGTACGGCGCAACGCGCTGCTGCGCGAGGCACGCGAGGCGGAGACGGGCGAGTCCCTGGCCGTCTCCCTGCGCCGGACCCTGTCGACCGGCCTGCCCATGTCCGCCGACTTCACCGTGCGGCAGACGGGCGCCCTGGTCCTGGTCGCGATCGTGGCGCGGCTCGGGGTGACGTCGGTGGCCGCGTACGCGATCGCCTACAAGGTCATGTACGTGGCGACCATGGCCTTCTACGCCGTCCGCCAGGCCGCCGCCATCCACACCGCGCACACCCGGGGCGCGGGGGAGGACGAGCGGCGGGCGATCGGGCGGCAGGCCGTGCTCGTCTCCGGCGCCCTGGGCCTCAGCGCGGCCGTGCTGCTGGCCGCCGGTGCCCCGTGGCTCATGGCCGCCTTCGGGTCCGGGCCCGGGGTCGCGGGCGAGGGTGTGCTGTTTCTGCGCTGCGTCGGGCCCTGTCTGCTGCTCATGGCCTGTCTCGTCGCGCTCGGCGGGGTCTTCGAGGGCAGCGGGGGCGCCTCGGCGCTGCTGCGGGTGACCGTGCTCGGGACCGCGGTGCAGCTGGCGCTCGCGTACGGCTTGACGGGGCTCGGGCTGCCGGGGGTGTGTCTCGCGCTGGGGCTCGCGACGGCGGTGCAGTGCGGGCTGGCGGGTGTGCTGTTCCGGCGGGCCCCGGCTCAGGAGGAGACGGGGGTCTCGCCCGCGCGGGCCGGCTGAGAGGGCAGGGGAGCGGGGACCGTGCGCGGCACCGTCGCCTTCCACAGGGCGCGGGCCGCGAGGAGGGTGGCGACGACCAGGAGGCCGTTGCGCAGGAACAGCAGGGTGATGCCGAGGCCGTCGCTGGCCACCACGTTGGCGAAGTAGAGCGGGAACTCCAGCACCGTCACGAAGCACGCCACCAGGACGAGACCGACCGGCAGCCGCATCCGGCTCCCGGGGAAGCAGAGGCACACCGCGGCCAGCCCGACCAGCCACACCATGTACTGCGGGCTGATCACCCGGCTGGTGGTCGTGAACATCAGCACCGCCACGAAGGCCGCGTCGGCGAGCGTGTGCTCCTCGAAGCGCCGGGCCAGCAGCCGCCACAGCACCAGCCAGCCGAAGGCGGCCCCCGTCAGGAACAGCGCGGCCGTGCTCACCTCGCTCACATACGGCCCGAGGAACTCGATCGAGCCGTAGTTCAGCCGCACCTCGCCGTTCCAGCCGAAGTGCCGGGCGACATGGAAGACCAGCGCGCCCAGCGACTCCACCTCGGTGCCCCGGTCCCGCTGGAAGGTCAGGAAGGCGAACCCGCCGGGCATGACCAGGGCGAAGGCGCCCGTCACCGCGAGGCCGGTCACCAGGGCCGACGCCCAGGCGCTCCGGCGGCGGGCGGCCAGCAGGAGCATCGCGGGCCAGACCTTCAGCAGCGCGCCGAAGGCCGCCAGCGCCCCCATGGTCTTCGGGTGCCGGGCGCCCGCGAGCAGCGCGGCCATCGCCACGGCCGTGACCATCACGTCGTAGCGCGAGTACACCGTCGGCCCCAGCAGCGGGACGCCCACCACCCACACCCAGGCGCCGCGCAGGGTCTTGCCGGGCCGCCGTCCGGCGTACATCAGCAGGGCCAGGACGATCAGGTCGGTGACGCAGACCAGGACGAAGAACGCGGTCGCGTAGTGCAGGAAGGGCAGCAGCGCGGGGGAGAGGATCGCCAGGGCGGCGGCAGGCGGGTACTGCCAGGTGACATCGTTCTGAGGAAACGTTCCGGTGCGCAGTACCTCGTACCAGCCCTGGTAGATGGCGTGCACGTCGCTCGTCACGTCCGGGCCCGGGAAGACGTACACCTTCATCACGAACAGCAGCAGCGCCAGCCTCGTGAGACACCAGACCACCGGCAGCCATGCCAGGGACCGCCTCGCGCCCGTCGTCTTCACCTGATCCCTGCCCGTCCGCGTGCTCTGTCGATGGGCTCATGATGTCCCGGACAGCTGTGAGCGTGCCATAAGAGCTGCCCCGCACGGCGCTGAGGGTCGGGTTCGGTAGGGTCGGCGGCGTGCGCAAGACCCTGATCGTGACCAACGACTTCCCGCCCCGGCCC
This sequence comes from Streptomyces koelreuteriae, assembly GCF_018604545.1. Lineage (GTDB taxonomy): Bacteria > Actinomycetota > Actinomycetes > Streptomycetales > Streptomycetaceae > Streptomyces > Streptomyces koelreuteriae. The sequence goes on from NZ_CP075896.1 coordinate 6,273,212, forward strand.
GGTGGCATCCAGGCGTTTCTGCACAACATGGCGCTGCGGCTGGACCCGCAGCAGCTGGTCGTCTACGCGTCGACGTGGAAGCGGAGCCGGGAGGGCGTCGAGGCGACCGCCGCCTTCGACGCCGAGCAGCCCTTCACCGTCGTACGGGACCGTACGACCATGCTGCTGCCCACGCCCGCCGTCACCCGGCGTGCCGTCGGGCTGCTGCGGGAGCACGGCTGCGCCTCGGTGTGGTTCGGGGCGGCGGCGCCGCTCGGCCTGATGGCACCGGCGCTGCGCGGCGCGGGCGCCGAGCGGCTGGTCGCCACCACGCACGGCCACGAGGCCGGCTGGGCCCAGCTGCCCGCGGCCCGGCAGCTGCTGCGCCGGATCGGGGACTCCACGGACACGATCACCTACCTGGGCGAGTACACGCGCTCGCGGATCGCCGGCGCGCTGAGCCCCCAGGCCGCCGCGCGCATGGCGCAGCTCCCGCCCGGCGTCGACGAGAAGACCTTCCACCCGGACTCGGGCGGCGACGAGATCCGGGCCCGGCTCGGGCTGACCGACCGCCCGGTGATCGTGTGCGTGTCCCGGCTGGTGCGGCGCAAGGGGCAGGACACGCTGATCCGGGCCATGCCCCGGATCCTGGCCGCCGAGCCGGACGCCGTCCTGCTGATCGTCGGGGGCGGCCCGTACGAGGGCGACCTGCGCAAGCTGGCCCGGGAGACCGGCGTCGCCGCCTCGGTCCGCTTCACCGGCGCCGTGCCCTGGTCCGAGCTGCCCGCGCACTACGGCGCCGGGGACGTCTTCGCGATGCCCTGCCGGACCCGGCGCGGCGGCCTCGACGTCGAGGGCCTCGGCATCGTCTACCTGGAGGCCTCGGCGACCGGCCTGCCCGTCGTCGCCGGCGACTCGGGCGGCGCGCCGGACGCGGTCCTCGACGGCGAGACGGGCTGGGTCGTCCGGGGCGGCTCCCCCGAGGAGGCGGCCGAGCGCATCGTCACCCTCCTGGGAGACGCCGAGCTCCGCCACCGGATGGGGGAGCGGGGCAGGGCGTGGGTCGAGGAGAAGTGGCGCTGGGACTTGCTGGCGGAGAAGCTGCAGACGCTGCTGTAAGGCTCTGTGTCGATGTGCGGCTCCGCCGCGTGGGCGCGATCAACCACAACGAACCCGCACCCGCCCACGACGAAAAACGCGCACCCCACTAGGCGGAACCCAATAATCCGCCCATGCTGCGCACATGACAGCAAACCTGATGCGACGTCAGCTGACAAGACGTCAGATCATAGGAATGGCGGCAATCCAGACCGCGGCCGCCCTCGGCTTCACCCGAATCGGCCTCCGATCGGCCCAAGCCGCCGAACCCGCAGCCGTCGACAACGCCCCGGCGATCGTGATCGGTTCCGGCTACGGCGGCGCCGTGGCCGCCCTCCGCCTCGGCCAGGCCGGCATCCGCACCCTCGTCCTGGAGATGGGCCGGCTCTGGAACACCCCCGGCCCCGACGGCAAGATCTTCTGCTCCACCCGCACCCCGGACCGGCGCTCCATGTGGTTCCGCACCCGCACGGAGGCCCCGCTGGCCACCTTCCTCTGGCTGGACCTGGTCAACAGGGACATCAGCTCCTACCCGGGCGTCCTGGACCGCGTGCACTACGACCACATGTCCGTGTACGTCGGCCGGGGCGTCGGCGGCGGTTCCCTGGTCAACGGCGGCATGGCGGTGACCCCGCTCCGGTCCTACTTCGCCGAGCAGTTCCCGACCGTGGACACCGCGGAGATGTACGACACGTACTTCCCGCGCGCCCGCTCCATGCTCGGCGTCAACACCATCGACCCGGCCTGGTTCGAGTCCACCGAGTGGTACCGCTTCACCCGGATCTCCCGTAAACACGCGGACAACGCCGGGCTGAGGACCACCTTCGTGCCCAACGTCTACGACTTCGGCCACATGGAGCGCGAGGCGGCCGGCACGGCGACCAGATCGGCGCTCGCGGGCGAGGTCATCTACGGCAACAACCACGGCAAGCGCAGCCTCGACAAGACCTACCTCGCCTCCGCGCTCGGCACCGGGAACGTCACCCTCCACACCATGGAGCGGGTGACGTCGATCAGCAGGGCCGCCGACGGGGGTTACGTCCTGAGCGTCGAGCGGATCGACGACACCGGCACCGTCGTCGAGACCAAGGAGTACGCCTGCACGTACCTGTTCCTCGGCGGCGGCAGCATCGGCACCACGGAACTCCTCGTCCGCGCCCGGGAGTCGGGCACCCTGCCCGCCCTGGACGCGAGCGTCGGCACCGGCTGGGGCACCAACGGCAATGTGATGCTCGGCCGGGCCAACCACCTGTGGGACACGGTCGGCGCGAACCAGTCGACCATGCCGGTCATGGGCATCGACGACTGGGCCAACACCGCCAACCCCGTCTTCGCCGAGATCGCGCCCCTGCCCATGGGGCTCGAACACTGGGTCAGCCTCTACCTGGCGATCACCAAGAACCCGGAACGGGCGTCCTTCTCGTACGACGCGGCGAGCGGCGCCGTGCGGCTCGGGTGGAGCGCGGCGCAGAGCGCCGTGTCGGTGGGCATGGCGAAGAAACTGTTCGACCGGATCAACAGGGCGAACGCCACGATCTACCGCTACGACCTGTTCGGCTCGGGCAACAAGGTCTTCGCCGACGACTTCACCTACCACCCGCTGGGCGGCTGCGTCCTGGGCCGGGCGACGGACGGCTACGGCCGGCTCAAGGGCTACCGCGGGCTCTACGCCGTCGACGGCTCGCTCGTGCCCGGCTCGATCGGGGTCAACCCCTTCGTGACCATCACGGCCCTCGCCGAACGCACGATGGCGCGGGTCCTCGCCGAGGACACCGCGCCATGACGCCGTTCGCGCACTACTTGGCGTAGATCGCCTCGACCTCGTGCGCGTAGTCCTTCGCCACCACGTTCCGCTTCAGCTTCAGTGAGGGGGTCAGGTGGCCCGACTCCTCCGTGAACTGGGAGGACAGAATGCGGAACTTCCGCACCGATTCCGCCTTCGACACCGCGGCGTTGCCGTCGTCGATCGCCGCCTGGATCGCGGCCAGCAGGTCCGGGTCCTCGCACAGCGACGCCGCGGTGGCACCCGCCGGCTTGCCGTGGTCCGCGCACCAGCGGCCCAGGAACTCCTCGTCGATGGTGACCAGCGCGCCCACGAACGGCCGCCCGTCGCCCACCACCATGCACTCCGCCACCAGCGCGTGCGCGCGGATGCGGTCCTCGATCACGGCCGGGGCGACGTTCTTGCCGCCCGCGGTGACGATGATCTCCTTCTTGCGGCCGGTGATCCTGAGGTAGCCGTCCTCGTCGAGGGTGCCGATGTCACCGGTGTGGAACCAGCCGTCGGCCAGCGCCTCCCCGGTCGCGCCGGGGTTGTTCCAGTACTCCTTGAACAGGTGCTCGCCGTGCAGCAGCACCTCGCCGTCGTCGGCGATCCGGACCACCGAGCCGGGCAGCGGCTGACCGACCGTGCCGATCTTCTGCCGGTCCCAGGGGTTGAACGCGGTGGCCGCGCAGGACTCGGTCAGGCCGTAGCCCTCCAGGACCGTGAAGCCGATGCCGCGGAAGAAGTGGCCGAGGCGCTCGCCCAGCGGGGCGCCGCCGGAGATGGCGTACTCGCCCCGGCCGCCGAGGACCGCGCGCAGCTTGCTGTAGACGAGCTTGTCGAACGTCTTGTGCTTGATCTTCAGGCCGAAGGACGGGCCCGAGGGGGTGTCCAGCGCCTTGCTGTAGGCGATCGCGGTGTCGGCGGCCTTGTCGAAGATCTTGTCCTTGCCGTCGGCCTGCGCCTTGGCGCGCGCCGAGTTGTAGACCTTCTCGAAGACGCGCGGCACCCCGAGGATCAGCGTCGGGCGGAACGAGGCCAGCTCGTCGGTGAGGTTCTTGATGTCCGGGACGCAGCCGAGCTTGATCGGCGCCATCATGGGCGCGATCTGCACCAGCCGCCCGAAGACGTGCGCGAGCGGCAGGAAGAGGAGCACCGAGCACTCGCCCGTGCGGAAGAGCGGACGCAGCCGCTCCACGATGTTGCCGCACTCGGCGAAGAAGCTGCGGTGGGTGAGCACACAGCCCTTGGGGCGGCCGGTGGTGCCCGAGGTGTAGACGATGGTCGCCGGGTCGTCGGCCTTGGCGATCGAGCCGCGCTCCTCGACCGTCCGGTCCGTGACGTCCTGCCCGAGCCGGCCCAGTTCGTCGAGGCCGCCGCCCTCGATCTGCCACACGTGTTTCAGCGCCGGTAGCCGGTCACGCACCGACTCGACGGCGGCCGTGTGCGCGTCCGACTCCACGATGCACGCGGTGGCGCCCGAGTCACCGAGGATCCACTGCACCTGCTCCGCCGAACTGGTCTCGTACACCGGCACGGTCACCGCGCCCGCGCTCCAGATCGCGAAGTCCAGCAGCGTCCACTCGTAGCGCGTGCGGGACATCAGCCCGACCCGGTCGCCCGGCTGGACACCGGCGGCGATCAGCCCCTTCGCGGCCGTGTGCACCTCGGCGAGGAACGCGGTGGCCGTGACGTCCTGCCAGGTGCCGCCGATCTTGCGGGCGATGACGGCGACGTCCGGGTGCTGCGCGGCGTTTCTGCGGACGATGTCGGTGAGATTTCCGTCCGCAGGGACCTCGTACAAAGCCGGAAGGCTGAACTCGCGCAAGACTGCTGCTCCTCATAGGGCGCCGGCGCCACGACGTTGTGCTGCGACGGTGTGGTCCAAGGCTCGGGCAGGTACTCAGGCATTCACTTGTTGAAATGCAGAGCACGACTGGACGGCCCGGACGTTACCCGCCGGTATGGCTTCTGCGACAGGGGGTCCTGTCGAGATGTTCGGTGCGTCACACACTCGGGTATTCCTTCGCGCACAGTAGTCCACGTACTAACTGACTGACCAGTAACCGCAGGTAGGACCGCCACTGTTCACAAGGACAGCGCTCGGCCTACCCTTGATCGCCATGGCACCCACACCAGCCGGAAACCACAGGACACGCGTGCATGTGGTGAGCGACGTGCACGGCAACGCCCGTGACCTGGCCAGGGCCGGCGAGGGCGCCGACGCCCTGATCTGCCTGGGCGACCTCGTCCTCTTCCTCGACTACGCCGACCACTCGCGCGGCATCTTCCCCGACCTGTTCGGCGTCGAGAACGCCGACCGCCTCGTGGCCCTGCGCACCGCCCGCCGCTTCGAGGAGGCGCGGGAACTCGGGGCCCGGCTGTGGGCCGGGGTCGGCGCGGAGCGCGCCTCGGTGATCGAGAAGGCGGTGCGCAGACAGTACGCCGAGATGTTCGCCGCGTTCCCCACCCCTACGTACGCCACCTACGGCAACGTCGACATGCCGCCGCTGTGGCCCGAGTACGCCGGGCCCGGCACGACCGTCCTCGACGGCGAGCGCGTCGAGATCGGCGGCCGGGTCTTCGGCTTCGTCGGCGGCGGCCTGCGCACGCCGATGCGGACGCCGTACGAGATCAGCGACGAGGAGTACGCGGCGAAGATCGAGGCCGTCGGCGAGGTCGACGTGCTCTGCACCCACATCCCGCCCGAGGTTCCCGAGCTGGTCTACGACACCGTCGCCCGCCGCTTCGAGCGCGGCAGCCGCGCCCTGCTGGACGCCATCCACCGCACCCGGCCCCGGTACGCCCTGTTCGGGCACGTGCACCAGCCCCTCACCCGGCGGATGCGGATCGGGGCCACCGAGTGCGTGAACGTGGGGCACTTCGCGGCGACCGGGACGCCCTGGGCGCTGGAATGGTGAGGACGCCCCAGGTCGGGTGAGATCGGCGGGCCCCGTGCGCGGTAGCCTTCACGCTGCACACACGTGCGCACGACGACGTCTTACCGGCCCGTATCTGGAGGAGCCACGGCGATGGCGGAACACACCAGCTCGAGCATCACCATCGAGGCAGCCCCGGCCGACGTCATGGCGGTCATCTCCGACTTCGCCCGCTACCCGGACTGGACGGGTGAGGTGAAGGAGGCGGAGGTCCTCAAGACCGACGAGCAGGGCCGCGCCGAGCAGGTCCGCCTCGTCATGGACGCGGGGGCGATCAAGGACGACCAGGTGCTCGGGTACACCTGGACCGGCGAGAACGAGGTGTCCTGGACGCTGGTCAAGTCCCAGATGCTGCGGTCTCTGGACGGCTCGTACATCCTCAAGCCGGCCGGGGCGGGGGGTACGGAGGTCACGTACGTGCTGACCGTGGACGTCAAGATCCCGATGCTGGGGATGATCAAGCGGAAGGCCGAGAAGGTCATCATCGACCGGGCGTTGGCCGGGTTGAAGAAGCGCGTTGAGTCGGCGTAGCTGATTGACCGGGTGCCGGTGCGCTGTGGTTGCTCGCGCCCACGCGGCGGAGCCGCATGTTCAACACAGCCCCGCGCCCCTTAGGGGGCGACTCGGTTACCGTTCCTTCCCATGCGCACCATCCTGATCATGGGCCCCGGCGGTAGCGGGCGTACCACGCTCGCCGCTGCCACCGCGGTCACCGCCGCCCGCGCGGGCACCCGCACCCTCGTCCTCAGCGCCGACCGCACCGACACCCTCGGTGCCGCGCTGGGGATCGGCACGGGCCCCACCCCCGTCGAAGCCGCGCCACGCCTCACCGCCTGGCGGCCCGACCCCGCCCAGGACTTCCGCAAGGACCTCACCGCCCTTCAGGACCGTGCCTCCTCCGCCCTGGATCTCCTCGGCGCCTCCCGGCTTGACCCCGAGGAACTCACGCCGCTGCCCGGCGCGGAGGAACTCGCCCTGCTGCGGGCCCTGCGTGACGCCGCACTGTCGGAGTCGTACGACCTCCTCGTCGTCGACCTGCCGCCGACGCCGCAGGCCCTCGCCCTTCTCGCCCTGCCCGAGGAACTGCGCCGCTATCTGCGCCGGCTGCTGCCGCCGGAACGGCAGGCCGCCCGGGCCCTGCGCCCCGTGCTGGGACGGCTCGCCGGCGTGCCCATGCCCGCCGAGTGGCTGTACGAGACGGCGGGCCGCTGGGATCTGGAGCTGGCGGCCGTGGAGGCGGTCGTCGCCGACCGCGACACCGTCGTACGGCTGGTCGCCGAGCCCGGCCCGGCCGGTGCCGACGCCGTCCGCGGCGCCGGCCTGGGTCTCGCCCTGCGCGGTCTGCGCACCGACGTCGTGGTCGCCAATCGCGTCCTGCCCGAGGCGTCCCCGGACACCTGGCTCGCCGGGCCGGTCGCCCAGCAGCGCAAGACACTGGAGGAGTGGCGGGAGGCGTACGACGTGCGCACCGTCACCCATCTCGGACACGACCCGCGCGGCACCGACGACCTCACCGCCCTCGCGGCGCCCGGCGCCGAGCCCACCGGCGCCCCGGCCGAATGGCCCGTGACCGACCGGCTCGGCGAGGACGGTGTGCTCGTCTGGCACATCCCGCTGCCCGGCGCCATACGCGAGGAACTGGACCTCGTCCGGCGAGGCGACGAACTGGTCGTCACCGCGGGGCGGTTCCGCCGTATCGTCCCGCTGCCCTCCGCGCTGCGCCGCTGCACCGTCGACGGGGCCGCTCTGCGCGAGGGCGAGCTGCGCATCCGCTTCGCACCCGACCCGAAACTGTGGCCGAAGGCCCGGTGAGCGCGGTACGCCCGTTCGGGTAACGTCGTAGGGACGAACCGTAGTCAGGAGTCCGTCATGAGCGAAGAGCTCCCCCCGTCCGACGCCGCCCGCGAAGAGGCCGTGGACGAGGTACGGGCGACCGACGCCGACGCCTGGGCGACCGCGTGCGCCGAGGACCTCGAGGCGGAGAAGGCCCGCCGCCGCGCCGAGTACGGCCCGCCCCCGGGCTCCGCGGCCGAGGAACTGAAGAAGCTCGTCGACGCCGTCGCGGACAAGCTGTCCGGCCTCGAGTCCCCGCTGTTCGGCGCGGTCGCCGGGCCCGCCGCCCAGCAGGTCGTCCGCCAGGTCGTCCAGCAGGCCAAGGACGCCGTGGAACCCGTCATCGAGCGCAACCCGGACGTCTTCGACCACCTGGCGGCGGCCGGGAACGAACTGCTCGCCGCCTACCGCTCCGCCGTCCAGGCCCAGGAGCGGCGCTGGACCGGCCGCGACGACGACACCGATCCCCGTGACCTGGACGAACGCCGTGACCGGGGCGACGACGACGGCCCCGGAGAGCGCATCGACCTGGACTGAGCCCCCGGCCGAGCCCCCGGCCTCTCGGGTACCGTTGGCCGTAGCGGGGCTCGACCGAAACTGAGGGATTCATGGGACTCACCATCGGCGTCGACATCGGCGGCACGAAGATCGCGGCCGGCGTGGTCGATGAGGAAGGCAACATCCTCTCGACCCACAAGGTGCCGACCCCGGGCACGGCCGAGGGCATCGTGGACGCCATCGCCTCGGCGGTGGAAGGCGCGCGCGTCGGACACGACATCGTCGGCGTGGGCATCGGCGCCGCCGGCTATGTGAACCGGCAGCGCTCCGAGGTCTACTTCGCGCCTAACATCCACTGGCGCAACGAGCCGCTCAAGGAGAAGGTCGAGGCCCGTGTGGGCCTTCCGGTGGTCGTCGAGAACGACGCGAACGCCGCGGCGTGGGGCGAGTACAAGTTCGGCGGCGGCAAGGGCCACCGCAACGTCATCTGCATCACCCTGGGCACCGGCCTCGGCGGCGGCATCATCATCGGCAACAAGCTGCGCCGCGGGCACTTCGGCGTGGCCGCCGAGTTCGGCCACATCCGCATGGTGCCGGACGGCCTGCTGTGCGGCTGCGGCTCGCAGGGCTGCTGGGAGCAGTACGCCTCCGGGCGCGCGCTCGTCCGGTACGCCAAGCAGCGCGCCAACGCCACCCCGGAGAACGCCGAGATCCTGCTCGGCCTCGGCAACGGCACGCCCGAGGGCATCGAGGGCAAGCACATCTCCATGGCCGCCCGCCAGGGCGACCGCGTGGCCGTCGACTCCTACCGCGAACTGGCCCGCTGGGTCGGCGCGGGCCTCGCCGACCTCGCCTCCCTGTTCGACCCCTCCGCGTTCATCGTGGGCGGCGGCCTCTCCGACGAGGGCGAACTGGTCCTCGGCCCGATCCGCAAGTCCTACAAGCGCTGGCTGGTCGGCGGCAACTGGCGCCCGGTCGCGGAGGTAAGAGCGGCCGAACTGGGCAACAAGGCAGGCCTGGTAGGAGCAGCGGACCTGGCAAGGGAACCCGACCCGATCATGTAATGCCCTGCCTTTGTCTTCAGGGGCGCGGGGAACTGCGCGACCAGCCACGAACAACCGGCACTCGCGCACAATCCCCGCGCCCCGCCCCATTGGGCGTAAATTGACCAACATGCCGCCGCTCCCCAACTCCCGTACCGAACCCGACGGTTCCGCGGTCATCAGGGTCCTCACCTACAACATCCGCTCGATGCGCGACGACACCGCCGCCCTGGCCCGCGTCATCAGGGCATGCGAACCCGACCTGGTCCTCGTCCAGGAAGCCCCCCGCTTCTTCCGCTGGCGCAAGAAACTCGCCCGCCTGGCCCGCGCGGCCGACCTGGTGATCGTCACCGGCGGAGCCACCACCACCGGACCGGCGATCCTCAGTTCGCTCCGGGCGGGGGTGGAACGCACCGAGGACATCCTCCTGCCCCCCACCCCCGGCCTGCACCGCCGCGGCTTCGCCACCGCCGTCGTCCGCTTCGCCGGCACCCGGATCGGCGTCCTGAGCTGCCATCTCTCGTTGCAGAAGGACGAGCGCCACGAGCAGGGCGGCATGCTCCTGGACCGGCTCGCCGGGATGGGCGTGGAGCACGCGATCGCGGGCGGCGACCTGAACGAGCGCCCCGACGGCCGCACCTTCCGCCTGCTGACCGAGCAGCTCACCGACTGCCGGGCCGCCGCGCCCTGGGGCGGCGAGCACACCTGGACCCCCGCCGACCCCTACCAGCGCATCGACGCGATCTTCGCGACCAAGGGCATCGAGGTGCTGGGCTGCGGCGTGCCGGACGGACTCCCCGGGGTGACCGGGACAGACCTGAGGGCGGCCACGGACCATCTCCCGGTCCTCGCCGCCCTCAGAATCCCAGCCGGTTAGACGACCGCCCCGCGCCCCGGATCCTCGTCGTCCTCGTCGTCCGTCCGCATCCGCATCACCAGCGTCGCGAACCCGCCGAGGAAACCGCCGATCCCCGCCGTGGCCAGCCACCACTCCATCTCCCAGCCGAGCACCACGGCCAGCAGCAGCAGGACCGGCCCGCCGAGCACGCCCAGCCAGGCGAACTTCGCGGTGACGTCGGCCGTCGGCAGCGGGGGCGGCTCGGGCGGCACGAAGTGGCCCTCGTCGTCCTCGTCGAAGTCCTCCTCGGCGGGCTCGGGCACGGAGTAGTCGCGCGGTCCGACACCGGGCGCGAAGGAGACCGAGCCGCCCAGCGGGGTGACCGGCTCGACCGGCTTGTCCCCGGGCTTCGCGGCCTCCTCGGGCTCGGCGGGCTTGACCGCCTCCCCGGCCGCCCCGGCCGTGTCCACCCGGTCGTCGTTGGTCCCGGTCGCCGGCAGCGCCAGGTCCTCGATCGACTTGAACGGCTTGGCGCCCGGCGGGTCCGGCGGCTCCTCGCCGTACGCGGCGACGATCGCGGCCCAGGCGGCCTCCTCGTCGAACGGGACGCCCTGTTCGTCCGGCTCACGGCCCTCGCGGTCCTCGCGGTCCGAGTCGTGCTCAGCCACCTGCGGTCGTCCCTTCCTTGCCGAGACCGGGCCCCTTGCCGAGGCCGGACGCGAGCCGGCCGATGAAGTCGACGCTCTCCTCGAAGATCCGGTCCGCGTCATGGTCCAACGTGGCGACGTGGTAGCTCTGTTCCAGGATGACCTCTTTCACATCCGTCGAGGAGATGCGGCTGAGGATGCGGGCCGAGTCGGCGGGCGGCACCACATGGTCCTGCGGGCTGCGCAGCAGCAGCACCGGCTGGGTGACCTGCGGCAGCTCGCCGTCGGTCATCCGGAAGAACTGGCGCAGGGAGTGCGCCGCGTGCAGCGGGACCCGGTCGTAGCCCAGCTCCCGGCTGTCCGGCTTGGCGATGTCGCTGGCGATGCCCTTCGTCGCGGGGACGAGGTGGCGGACCACCGGGAGCGCGTGCGCCGCCAGCCCGTGCACCTTGTTCGCGGGGTTGACGACCACCACGCCGCTCACGGCGCCGCCGTGCTTCGCGGCGAGGCGCAGGGCCAGGGCGCCGCCCATGGACAGACCGGCCACGAACACCTGCTCACGGCGCTCGCACAGCAGGCGCAGCTCGCGGTCCACCTCCGCGTACCAGTCCTGCCAGCCGGTGATCCGCAGGTCCTCCCAGCGGGTGCCGTGCCCGGGCAGCAGCGGCAGGGAGACGGTCAGGCCGCGCTCGGCGAGATGCTCCGCCCAGGGGCGCAGCGACTGCGGTGATCCGGTGAAACCGTGGCAGAGGAGGACGGCGACCTCCCCGCCCTCGTGGCGAAACGGCTCGGCTCCGGAAAGGACCGGCACCTTCGGCCTCCTGGTCGTGAGAAGGGACTGACACGATCACGGAATGTCACGGAACGTCATGGAGGGGGTCGCACGTCGTTCGCGGGACCTTCACCGTACGCGACCGCACTGACACCGACCAGGGCCGTCGGCGCCTTTGACAGCGCTCCGGGTTATGGTCTGACCGACACATACAGGAGGCACTCGGTTGTTGTACGGCGCGATGAAGGTCGCTGTTGGGGGACCGCTGAAGGTCGCCTTCAGGCCCTGGGTGGAAGGCCTGGAGAACGTTCCCGCAGAGGGCGCCGCGATCCTGGCGAGCAACCACCTGTCCTTCTCGGACTCGTTCTTCCTGCCCGCGGTCCTGGACCGCAAGGTCACGTTCATCGCGAAGGCGGAGTACTTCACGACGCCCGGGGTGAAGGGCCGGATGACGGCCGCGTTCTTCAAGGGCGTCGGCCAGCTCCCCGTGGACCGCTCCGGTGCGCGCGGCGCGGGTGAGGCCGCCATCAAGAGCGGCATAGAGGTGCTGGAGCGGGGCGAGCTGTTCGGGATCTACCCGGAGGGGACGCGCTCGCCCGACGGCCGGCTCTACCGGGGCAAGCCGGGCGGCCTCGCGCGCGTGGCCCTCGCCACCGGCGCCCCCGTCCTGCCCGTCGCGATGATCGACACGGAGAAGATCCAGCCGCCCGGCAAGGTCATGCCCAAGCTGATGCGCCCGGGCATCCGGATCGGCAAGCCCCTGGACTTCAGCCGCTACCAGGGCATGGAGCACGACCGTTTCGTGCTGCGCGCGGTGACCGACGAGGTCATGTACGAGATCATGAAGCTCTCCGGCCAGGAGTACGTCGACATGTACGCCACGGCCATGAAGCGGCAGATCGCGGACGCGGCGAAGGCGGACAAGGAAGCCGAGAAGGCGGCGAAGGCCGCCCTCGCGCGGGCGGAGAAGGAACAGGCCGCGAAGGAGAAGGCCGAGCGCGAGCAGGCCGAGAAGGACCGGGCCGAGAAGGACCAGACGGAGCAGCGGCGGACCGAGCCCTAGTCGGGGCTCGACGCCGGGGGGCGGGGGAGATGGCCAAGCGCGAGCGAGTCATGAGGATGTCGGTCGAGCTGCCGCTGTGGCGTGCCCTGTCCGGCTACCGGGTGCTCACGATGCTGTACGCGGTCGGCCTGTTCGCCACCGCCTACGACGAGTTCACCCGCCCCTGGGTCGCCGTCGCCTACTACGCCGTGCTGAGCGTGTGGACCCTGGCCACCCTGCCCCGGGTCGCGAACGCCGCCGGCTGCACCAAGCGGTTCCTCGCCGCCGACCTCACCATCGCGATCACCGGCATCATGCTCACGCCCGTCGCCGACGCCCACGAGCGGGTCCAGGCCGGCGGCCCGACCCTGCCGTCGATCTGGACCGCCGGAGCCGTCCTCGCCTTCGCGGTCAAGGGCGGCTGGCGCTGGGCGGCCCTCGCCTCCGGCCTCGTGGCCGTGGCCAACCTGGTCGAGCGCGGCACCCCGGCCCGCGACACCGTCCACAACGTCATCCTCGTCTGCATCGCCTCCGTCGCCATCGGCTACGTCGTCGAGGTCGCCCGCGCCTCCGAGCGCACCCTCGCCCGCGCCCTGGAGATCGAGGCCGCCACCCGGGAGCGGGAGCGGCTCGCCCGGGACATCCACGACAGCGTGCTCCAGGTGCTGGCGATGGTGCAGCGGCGCGGGGCGGTGATCGGCGGCGAGGCGGCCGAGCTGGGCCGGATGGCGGGCGAGCAGGAGGTCGCGCTGCGCACCCTGGTCTCCGGCGGGCTCGTGCCCGTCTCCCGGGTCTCGGAGGACGCCGCCGAGGGCGCGGTCGTCCGGACGGTCGAGGAGGAGCCGCAGGACAGCGGCCCCGTCGACCTGCGCGCCCTGCTCGCGCCGTACGCCGGGGCCAGGGTCAGCCTCGCCGAGCCCGGCGCGCCCGTGCCGCTGACCCCGGTCGCCGCCCGCGAGGTGGCCGCGGCCGTCGGGGCCGCCCTGGACAATGTCCGCAGGCACGCCGGGGAGCAGGCGCGCGCGTGGATCCTGGTCGAGGACGAGCCGGACGAGGTGATCGTCACCGTCCGGGACGACGGCCCCGGCATCCCGCAGGGCCGGCTCGCCGAGGCCGAGGGCGAGGGGCGGCTCGGTGTCGCCCTGTCGATCCGCGGCCGGCTGCGCGACCTCGGCGGCAGCGCGGAGCTGATCTCGGTGCCGGGCCAGGGCACGGAGGTCGAGCTGAAGGTACCGAAAGCAGTGACGGACGCACGGGGGAAGGCGGAGCGGCCATGACGGACACCACGGAGAACCCGCGGGACCCGGCGAAGGACCCCATCAAGGTCATGGTCGTCGACGACCACCCCATGTGGCGCGACGCCGTCGCCCGTGACCTGGCCGAGTCGGGCTTCGAGGTGGTCGCCACCGCGGGCGACGGCGACCAGGCCGTGCGCCGCGCCAAGGCCGCCGCACCCGACGTCCTCGTGCTGGACCTGAACCTGCCCGCCAAGCCCGGCGTCCAGGTCTGCAAGGAGGTCGTCGCCGCCAACCCCGCGCTGCGCGTCCTCGTGCTGTCCGCGAGCGGTGAGCACGCCGACGTCCTGGAGGCCGTGAAGTCCGGCGCGACCGGCTACCTGCTGAAGTCGGCCTCCACCGGGGAACTCCAGGACGCGGTGCGCCGTACGGCCGTCGGCGACCCGGTCTTCACCCCCGGCCTCGCCGGACTGGTCCTCGGCGAGTACCGCCGCCTGGCCTCCGAACCCGCCCCCGCCCCCGACACCGACGAACCGAAGGCGCCCCGGCTCACGGACCGCGAGACCGAGGTGCTGCGCCTGGTCGCCAAGGGCCTGAGCTACAAGCAGATCGCCGAACGCCTGGTCATCTCCCACCGCACGGTGCAGAACCACGTCCAGAACACCCTCGGCAAGCTCCAGTTGCACAACCGGGTCGAGCTCGTCAGGTACGCGATAGAGCGCGGCCTCGACGACGAGTGAGGCGCACGTCACACTGACCCTTCGTCAGGCACCTGCGGCGAAGGGACTGTTCCATGCGCGTCGGAGTACTGACCGGAGGCGGCGACTGCCCCGGCCTCAACGCCGTCATCCGGGCGATCGTCCGCAAGGGCGTGCAGGAGTACGGCTACGACTTCACCGGCTTCCGGGACGGCTGGCGAGGACCCCTGGAAGGCGACACCGTCCGGCTCGACATCCCCGCCGTGCGCGGCATCCTGCCCCGCGGCGGCACCGTCCTCGGCTCCTCGCGGACCAACCCGCTGAAGGAGGAGAACGGCATCCGCCGTATCAAGGACAACCTCGCCGCGCTGGAGGTCGAGGCGCTCATCGCCATCGGCGGCGAGGACACCCTGGGCGTGGCCGCCCGGCTGTCCGACGACCACGGCGTGCCCTGTGTCGGCGTCCCGAAGACCATCGACAACGACCTGTCCGCCACCGACTACACCTTCGGCTTCGACACCGCGGTCGGCATCGCGACCGAGGCGATCGACCGGCTGCACACCACCGCCGAGTCCCATATGCGGGTCCTGGTCGTCGAGGTGATGGGCCGGCACGCCGGGTGGATCGCCCTCCACTCGGGCCTGGCCGGCGGGGCGAACGTCATCCTCATCCCCGAGCAGCGCTTCGACGTCGAGCAGGTCTGCGCCTGGGTGACGTCCCGCTTCAAGGCGTCGTACGCGCCGATCGTCGTCATCGCCGAGGGGGCGATGCCGAAGGACGGCGACATGGTTCTCAAGGACCAGTCGCTGGACTCCTTCGGGCACGTCCGCCTCTCCGGCGTCGGCGAGTGGCTGGCCAAGCAGATCGAGAAGCGCACGGGCAAGGAGGCCCGCACCACCGTCCTGGGCCATGTCCAGCGCGGCGGCACCCCCAGCGCCTTCGACCGCTGGCTCGCCACCCGCTTCGGCCTGCACGCCATCGACTGCGTCCGCGACGGCGACTTCGGCACGATGGTCGCCCTGCGCGGCACGGACATCGTCCGGGTCCCGATCGCCGACGCGACGGCCCGCCTGAAGACGGTGGACCCCACGCTGTACGAGGAGGTCGGCGTCTTCTTCGGCTGACCGGGACACGGACGTCCGGGGGCGCCGGCCCCCGGACGGCTACACGGTCGTGTTGCGCAACTGCCCCACCAGCTCCCGTACGACCGCCGCGCCGTTCAGCGTCAGGATCGACTCCGGATGGAACTGCACCCCGGCGAACCCGGGCCCGCGCATCGCGTGCACCTCGCCGTTCGCGGCCCGGCTGACCTCGACGCCGTGCGCGGCCAGCTCCTGGTGGGCCTCCTCGTCGCAGCGCGCCACGAAGCTGTTGTAGAAGCCGACGGTCTCGCGCCGCCCGAACAGCTCGATCTCCGTCTGCGCGCCCTGGTACGGCACGTCCTTCCGTACGATCTCCAGCCCCAGCTCGGCCGCGATCAGCTCGTGCCCGAGGCAGACGCCGAGGACCCCGTGCGCATGGCCGCGGATGACCTCGGCGGTGAGGCCGCGCAGGATCCGCATCTTGGGGCCGGTGAGATCGGCGGGGTCACCCGGGCCGGGGCCGAGCACGACCGGCCCCTCGTGCGCGAGCACCGCCTCCCGCAGCCCCGCCTCGTCGTAGCGCCGGACGGTCACCTCCAGGCCGTTCGACCGCAGCAGGTGCGCGAGCATCGCCGTGAAGGTGTCCTCGCCGTCGACGACCAGGGCGTGCCCGGCGAGCCCCTCGGAGCGCTCCTGCATCCGCAGCCAGAACGGCGCCAGCGACGCCCGGCGCCCGTCGAGCGCGGCACGCACGCGTGGATCCTCGGCCAGCTTCGGCCGCACGGACTCCGCACGCGGCCTGCCCGGCCGTACACCCAGGGCCGCCAGCACGCCCGCCGCCTTCGCATGGGTCTCCGCGACCTCGCCCTCGGGGTCCGACCCGCGCACGAGCGTGGCGCCCACCGGCACCCGCAGACCGCCGTCCGCGTCGATGTCGGCGGTACGGATGAGGATGGGGGAGTCCAGGGTCTGCGCCCCGCCGGAGTCCCGCCCGATGAGGGCCAGCGCCCCGGCGTAGTAGCCCCGTCCTCCGGTCTCGTGCCGCTCGATCACCCGGCAGGCGTTCTGCACCGGCGAGCCGGTGACGGTCGCCGCGAA
This sequence comes from Streptomyces koelreuteriae, assembly GCF_018604545.1. Classification (GTDB taxonomy): domain Bacteria; phylum Actinomycetota; class Actinomycetes; order Streptomycetales; family Streptomycetaceae; genus Streptomyces; species Streptomyces koelreuteriae. The sequence goes on from NZ_CP075896.1 coordinate 6,289,779, forward strand.
CATCGTCTCCTTCAGCACCTCCCGCACATCCAGCGAGGACTTCCCGCGCAGCTCGTACTCGGTGTGCGCGAGGTGCGCCATCTCCTTCAGCCGGGGTCCGACCACGACGCCGCCCATGTCGCCGACGGTGCACATCATCTTGAGCTCCTCGTCGACGACCATCGACAGCTCCTCGATCTCCTTGCCGTCGGCGAGGAAGCCGAGCAGATGCTCGGGGGTCGGCCCCTCGGCGGGGTAGCGGTAGGTGCCGCTGATCGGGTTCATGACGACCGTGCCGCCGGACATCCGGACATGCACCTCCGGGCTCGCCCCGACCAGCGTCCGGTCCCCGGTGTGCACGACGAACGTCCAGTACGCGCCCCGCTCGCCCTCCAGCAGCCGCCGGAACAGAGCCAGCGCGTCGGCCCGCCCGAACCCGGGGATCTCCCCCTCGTATGTGCGCCTGATCACGAAGTTCGCGCCCTCGCCGCGCCCGATCTCCTCCCGCAGCACCCGCCCGACGATCTCCGCGTACTCCTCGTCGCCGACGTCGAAGCCGCCGCCCTCGACCCGCACGTCATGCCCCGGGAGCTGGTCCAGGGCCTCGGCCAGCGGGATCTCGCAGGACTCCTCGGGCGTCAGCACCGCCAGGGGCGTGCCGTCGTCGCGGACGTCGAAGCCGCGCTCACGGATCTGCCGGAAGGGGACGAGCGCGAGGCCCTCGTCGGGGAGGTCGGCGAGCCGGTCGCAGGTGGCGACCGGGCCGATCAGGACCTCGACCTGATCATGGTCCTGGCCCGGGGTGCGGCGGCGCAGCAGCGCGAAGGGGCGCGGATCGTGAAGGAGCTGTGCCAGGTCCATGGTTCCTCTTCCGTTGATGTCGATCGATGCCGATCGACGTCGGTAATCGATGCGGATCGATGTCGGTGAGGAACGGACCCCGGAAACGCCGAAGGCCGCCCCTCGGGCGGCCTTCGCGAAGTCAGTCGTACGCGCAGTCAGTGGGCCGCCGGATGAGCGGTCCACCACCAGGTCTGGATCGAATGCGCGAACATGCAGCGCACCCTACCCCATGTCCGAGGAGCGTACGCCGTGTCTCAATTGCTGGGCATGGGTCAGGACGCCCGACACGACCCCGTAATGTTGAGGTCGTGACCGTGAACGCTAAGACCAGCGCGAGTGCTGGCAACACCTGGCGAGACCTGCCCGCGGCGCAGCAGCCCGAGTACCCCGACACCGAGGCTCTGCGCGCAGTCGTTGCGGACCTCGAGTCGTATCCGCCGCTCGTCTTCGCGGGCGAGTGCGATCAGCTGCGCGCCCGGATGGCGGCCGTCGCCAAGGGAGAGGCGTTCCTCCTTCAGGGCGGCGACTGCGCCGAGGCCTTCGACGCGGTGTCCGCGGACCACATCCGCAACAAGCTGAAGACGCTGCTCCAGATGGGCGCCGTGCTGACGTACGCCGCGTCCGTGCCCGTGGTGAAGGTCGGCCGGATCGCCGGCCAGTACTCCAAGCCGCGCTCCAAGGGCACCGAGACCCGCGACGGCGTGACCCTGCCGACCTACCGCGGCGACTCGGTCAACGGCTTCGAGTTCAACGAGGCCGCCCGCATCCCGGACCCCGAGCGCCTGAAGCGGATGTACCACGCGTCGGCCTCCACGCTGAACCTGGTGCGCGCCTTCACCACCGGCGGCTACGCCGACCTGCGCCAGGTGCACGCCTGGAACCAGGACTTCGTGAAGTCGTCCCCCTCGGGACAGCGCTACGAGCAGCTGGCCCGCGAGATCGACCAGGCACTGAACTTCATGCACGCCTGCGGGGCCGACCCGGAGGAGTTCAAGACCGTCGAGTTCTACTCCTCGCACGAGGCGCTGCTGCTCGACTACGAGTCCGCCCTGACCCGGGTCGACTCGCGCACCGGGCAGCTGTACGACGTCTCCGGGCACATGGTGTGGATCGGCGAGCGCACCCGGCAGCTGGACCACGCGCATGTCGAGTTCGCCTCGAAGATCCGCAACCCGATCGGCATCAAGCTGGGCCCGACGACCACGGCCGAGGACGCGCTGCAGTACATCGAGAGCCTCGACCCGGAGCGTGAGCCGGGCCGGCTGACCTTCATCGTCCGCATGGGCGCCGACAAGGTCCGGGACAAGCTCCCCGAGCTGGTGGAGAAGGTCACCGCCTCGGGCGCCACCGTGGCCTGGGTGACCGACCCGATGCACGGCAACACCTTCGAGGCGGCCTCCGGACACAAGACCCGCCGCTTCGACGACGTGCTCGACGAGGTCAAGGGCTTCTTCGAGGTCCACAAGGCCCTCGGCACCCACCCGGGCGGCATCCACGTGGAGCTGACCGGCGACGACGTCACCGAGTGCGTGGGCGGCGGCGACGAGATCTTCGTCGACGATCTGCACCAGCGCTACGAGACGGCCTGCGACCCGCGGCTCAACCGCAGCCAGTCGCTCGACCTGGCGTTCCTCGTGGCCGAGATGTACAGGGACCAGTAGCGGGCTCGCCTGTTACCGGGCATGGACTGGGGCGCGGATCACAGGATCCGCGCCCCTCTCCACTTTTGTGGCTCCGGCCCGGCGGGTAAGGTTAGGTTAGCCTCACCGATCAACGGGACGGCACCAGGAACGAAACCCCGCCGGGAGGTGAGCCGCGTGTACATCTGCAGTTGCTTCGGGATCACCGAGCAGCAGGTCAAGCAGCACGCGGACAGCGGCGCCTGCACCCCCCGCCAGATAGCCTCCGCCTGCAAGGCGGGCACCGACTGCGGGTCGTGCGTACGCCGTATCCAGGCGCTCCTCGGCAGGGGCGCGTGCCCTCGCCGGGACATGGCCGACCGGGGCGAACCGGTTCTCTCGGACCTGTCGGATCTGGAGGACGCCGCCTAGGCGGGTCCTAGCTCGGCTGCTCGATCTGCTGCGCGAGGTACAGCGCCTCACCGAGCTTCTCGATGAGCTCCAGCTGCGTGTCCAGATAGTCGATGTGGTGCTCCTCGTCCTCGAGGATCGACTCGAAGAGGTTCGCGGACGTGATGTCGCCCTTGGTGCGCATCACCTCGATGCCCCGCTTGAGGCGGTCGATCGCCTCGACCTCGACCTGTCGGTCGGCCTGGAACATCTCGGTCACCGTCTGCCCGACCCGGACATGGAAGAGCCGCTGGTAGTTGGGCAGACCGTCCAGCATGAGGATGCGCTCGGTGATCTTGTCCGCGTGCTTCATCTCATCGATGGACTCTTCACGCGTGTACTTGGCGAGCTTGGTCCAGCCTTTGTTGTCCTGGATCCGGTAGTGCAGCCAGTACTGGTTGATCGCCGTCAGCTCGCCGGTCAACTGCTCGTTCAGGAATTCGAGGACCTCGGGGTCGCCCTGCATCGCAGAGGCTCCTTCCACGCGTAAGAACTGGCAGGTTGCGCCGCATGATTCCACCGCGGAAGAAGATCGTCCAGTAAGTCTTCACTTAGTAAGTTAGGGCATGCTTAGTTCGTAATGCCCCGTTTTGAGATGGCCCGGGTCAAGGGCATCACCCCAGGTCTGTCAGGATGGACCCATGGGTCAGCCGGTGGGACGCGAATCGGGAGAAGGGCGCGATTCGGCGGGAGCGACGCAGCCCGGGCTTCCGCCGGGACAGCGATTGCAGCGCGGCTGGCCGGTCACGCACTACGGGCCCGTCCCCAAGTTCCGGCCCGAGCGCTGGGAGTTCAGGGTCTTCGGCGCCACCGCCGGCGGCGGCAAGCACTGCTGGACCCACGAGGAGTTCACGGCCCTGCCGTACACCACTGTCGTGGCCGATCTGCATTGCGTCACGAAGTTCAGCATGCTGGGCGCCGAATGGGGAGGCGTCCCCGCGCGCACCATCCTCGACATCGCTCCGCCCGCGGACGACGTCACCCATGTGATGGTGTGGGCCGAGTACGGCTTCAGCTCCAACCTGCGGCTGTCCGACTTCGCCTCCGAGCAGGCCCTGTTCGCCACCCACAAGGACGGCGAACTCCTCACCGCCGAGCACGGCTTCCCGCTGCGCCTGATCGTGCCCCACCTCTACGCCTGGAAGGGCCCCAAGTGGGTGCGCGGCGTGGAGTACATGACCGCAGACCGGCGCGGTTTCTGGGAGGAGCGCGGCTACCACAACGTCGGCGACCCGTGGCAGGAGCAGCGCTACTCGTACCAGGAGGAGCCCGGGGACGGCCCCGACCTCTGATCCGAGGCCGTCAGGCCGTCAGCAGTCGCGCAGCTTCTTCAGCCGCTCCACGTCCGCCGCGTGCCCCTCCTTGCCGCCCGGCGTCTCGATGATCAGCGGCACGCCCTCGGTCGCGGGGTGCGTCATCAGGGCCCGGAAGGGGTCCTCGCCGATGTGGCCGACGCCGATGTTCTCGTGCCGGTCCTTGTGGGCGCCCACCACGTCCTTGGAGTCGTTGGCGTGGATCAGCTTCAGCCGGCCCTCGCCGACCGTGTCCACCAGCAGGTCCAGCGTCTGGTGCATCCCGCTCGGGCCGGTCAGATCGTGCCCGGCGGCGAAGATGTGGCAGGTGTCCAGGCACACGCCGAGCTTCGGGTGGGCGTCCAGCGCCTCGAAGTACGGGCCGAAGTCCCAGGTCCGCGAGCACAGTGAGGCGCCCTGGCCGGCGGTCGACTCCAGCAGCAGATACGGGTCGTCGTCGTGGGTCAGCTCGTCCAGCAGCGGCAGCAGACGCTCCCGCACCTGCTTCAGCGCCACGGACCGCTCCCGGCCGCCGGTCGCGCTGCCGGTGTGCACGACCACGCCCAGCGCCCCGATCTCCCGCCCGCGGCGCAGCGAGTGCCGCAGCGACTCCACCGACTTCTCCACGGTCGCCTCGGTGTGCGAACCGAAGTTGATCAGGTAGGGGGCGTGCACGTACGCCGGGATCGACTCGGCCTCGCAGGCCGCACGGAACGCCTCGTCCTGCTTGGGATTCCCGGCCGGTGTGGCCCAGCCGCGCGGGTTGGCGACGAAGACCTGGACGGTCTCCGCCCTCAGATCACGGGCGTACGACAGACCGACGGAGTGCAGCCCACCGGCCACGGGGACATGGCCGCCCACCGGGTTGCGGGAGGGGCCGGACAGCTGATTGTTCACCCGTTCAGGGTGTCACGCTGCCGGCCCCGCTCCGTCCACGGGCTCCCGGCCCGTGCCCGTCACCTGATCTTGATGGTGATCGTCGAACCCTTGGGCGCGGTCTCGCCGCCCTCGACGGACTGGCCCTTGACCTCGTCGCCGAACAGGCCGAGCAGACCGCGGTCCTCGTCGACCTGGAACCCGGCGCCCTCCAGCGCCCGCGTGGCGTCGTCGACGCTCTGGCCGACCACGTCCGGGACCTCGATCATCTCGGGGCCCTTGGACAGCGTCAGCGTCACCGTGTCGCCCTCGGCCGCACGGCCGCCGGCGTTCGGGGTCTGCTCGGCGACCTGGCCCTTGTCGAACTCGGAGGAGTTGACCCGCTCGGTGGCGATCTTCACCTTGAGCCCGGCCTCCTGGAGCTGAGCCCGGGCGTCGGCCTCGTCCGCGCCGGTGACGTCGGGGATGTCGATGGGGCTGCCCTTGCTGACGACCAGGGCGACGGCCGTGCCCGAGCGCACCTTGGTGCCGTCGGCGGGCCGCGCGGAGATCACCGAGCCCCTCGGCACGTCCTCGCTGAACTCCCGGGTGACCATGCCCGGCTCAAGACCGTCCTCCTTCAGCTGGGCCCGCGCCTCGACCAGCTTCTGGCCCTCCAGGGCGGGCACCCGCACGGTCTCGGGGCCGTCGGAGACGGTGATGCTCACCGCGTCGTTGCCGCGGATGCGCGCCCCGGGCTTCGGGTCGGTGCTGATGATCTGGCCCCGCTCCACGGTGTCGCTGTAGGCGTGCTCGACCTTGCCGAGATCCAGCCCGGCGTCCTGCAGCCGGCTCTCGGCCTGGCTCTGGGTCTTCGCCAGCAGCGGGGGGACCTCGGTGAACTGGCCCGAGTTGATGTACCAGATGCCGCCGCCGAGGCCCAGCACCAGCAGCACGGCGACGACGATCGCCAGCGGGCCGCGCCGGGACCCCGGGCGGCGCCGGGACGGCGGGGGCGGCGGGGACTCGAAACGGCTGGTGCGGTTGAGCGCCGCCTCGGAGGTCTCGTCGTCCTCGTTGACCGGCAGCGGGCGCAGCGTGGTCAGGGCGCGCGGGATCACGCTCGTACGGTCGTCGGCGCCGTCGTGCTCCGCGCTGAGCGCCTGCGGCGGCACCACGTCGAGCTGCTCCGCGCTCAGCCCGGCGCGCCCGTCGCGGACCCGCGCGAGCAGCGCCACCGCGTCGTGCGGGCGGATGTCGGGGGTGCGGGCGGTCGCCGAGGCCACCATCTCGTCCAGCTCGTAGGCCAGACCGGGTACGGCGGCCGACGGCGGCGGGACGTCCTCGTGCAGGTGCTTGTAGAGGATCACGGCCGGGGAGTCCGCGTCGTGCGGCTTGTCGCCGGTCAGCATCTCGTACAGCATCACGCCGCACGCGTACACGTCGACACGGGGGTCCGCGGTGCCGTTCTCTATCTGCTCGGGCGCGAGGTACGCGACCGTGCCGAGCACGGTGCCTGTGGTGTTCGTCACCGTGTCCACGGCTCGGACGAGTCCGAAGTCGGCGACCTTCACCCGGCCGTCGTCCCCTATGAGGACGTTCTCGGGCTTCATGTCCCGGTGCACGAATCCGGCGCGGTGGGCGGCGCCCAGCGCGGCCAGCACCGGCTCCAGGATGTCCAGGGCGGCGCGCGGCTGCAGGGCCCCGCGCTCGCGCAGGACGTCCCGCAGGGTGCAGCCCGCGACGTACTCCATGGCGAGATAGACGTAGCTGCCGTCGGTGCCCTGGTCGAAGACCTGCACCACATTCGGATGGGCCAGTCGGGCGACGGACTTCGCCTCGCGGATGAACCGCTCGACGAACGAGCCGTCCACCGCGAGCGAGGGGTGCATCACCTTGAGCGCGAGAACGCGGTCCAGCCGGGTGTCCACAGCCCGGTAGACCGTCGCCATCCCGCCGACGGCGATGCGCGCGTCGATGCGATACCGGCCGTCGAGCACCTGCCCGACCAAGGGGTCCTGAAGGGTCGTGTCCACGCAGGCGAGTGTACGAGCCACGACCGACAGCCCGCCGCCCCGTCCGCTCTCGGGCCCGGTACTGCGACTGACCTGTGACGTGTAGGTCGGCGCCTACTGGAAAGCGGGGCGCTCCGGATCCAGCGCGGCCCTTCCCTCCGTCGGTGACGACGCCTCCGCGAAATGCCGCCGCGGAATGCGCCCGGCCCGGTACGCCAGCCGCCCCGCCTCCACGGCATGCCGCATCGCGTCGGCCATCAGGACCGGCTCCTGCGCCCGTGTCACCGCCGAGGCGAGCATCACACCCGCGCAGCCCAGCTCCATCGCCAGCGCCGCGTCCGACGCCGTACCCGCCCCGGCGTCCAGGATCACCGGCACGCGCGCGTGCTCGGTGATCAGCTGGAAGTTGTGCGGGTTGCGGATGCCGAGACCGGAGCCGATCGGCGAGCCGAGCGGCATGATCGCCGCGCAGCCGGCGTCCTCCAGCTTCCGCGCCAGCACGGGGTCGTCATTGGTGTACGGCAGCACCGTGAACCCGTCGTCGACCAGCGTCTCGGCCGCCTCCAGCGTCTCGATCGGGTCCGGCAGCAGCGTCCGCTCGTCGGCGATGACCTCCAGCTTGACCAGGTCGGTGCCGAGGGCCTCGCGCGCGAGACGGGCCGTGAGGACGGCCTCTCCGGCGGTGAAACAGCCCGCCGTGTTGGGCAGCACCCGGATGCCGAGCCGGTCCAGGACGGACAGCACGGAACCGTGCACCGAGGGGTTCACCCGGCGCATCGCGACCGTCGTCAGCTCCGTCCCGGACGCCACCAGCGAACGCTCCAGCACATCGAGGCTGGGCGCCCCGCCCGTACCCATGATCAGGCGGGACGTGAAGGACGTACCACCGAGGACAAACGGATCGTCGGCCATGGTCAGCCTCCTTGGACGGCGGTGAGGACTTCCACGCGGTCACCCTCGGCGAGGGCCGTGGAGGGCCACCGGGTGCGCGGGACGACGGTTTCGTTGAGGGCGGCTGCCACTCCGGAGGGCGAGGTGGTGAGCGACCTCACGACGGTGTCGAGAGCCGTGCCGGGCCGGACGTCCCGGGGCTCCCCGTTGACGGAGATGTTCATACGGGCTGCTCCGTGAGTGCGGTGGCGGTACTGAAGCGCTTCGGGGTGAAGGGGCGTGCTTCTTCGGGCAGTTCGCCCGTCGTCAGGGCGTGCGCCATGGCGTCGCCGGTCACCGGGGTGAGCAGGACACCGTTGCGATAGTGCCCCGTGGCCAGCAGCAGTCCCTCCAGGCCGGTCGGGCCGAGCAGCGGCGCGTTGTCGGGGGAGCCGGGCCGCAGTCCGGCCCGGGTCTCGGTGAACGGCAGCTCGGTGATGCCGGGGACCAGCTCGTGCGCGTCGCGCAGCAGCTCGTACACGCCGCCCGCGGTCACGGTGGTGTCCCAGCCCGTCTCCTCGCTGGTCGCCCCGATGACCAGCTCGCCGCTCTCGCGCGGCACCAGGTAGACATGGCTGCCGCGCACCACCGCGCGCACGGTCCGGCTGAGGAACGGCCCGTGCCGCCCCGGCATGGTCAGCCGTACGACCTGCCCCTTCACCGGCCGCACGGGAGGCAGCACGTCCTCGAGGACGCCCGCGAGCCGTCCGCTGAGGCTGCCCCCGGCCAGCACCACCTGCCCGGCGTCCAGCGCGGTCCCGTCGGCCGTGACGACGCCCGCGGCCCGCTCCCGTACGACGGTGAGCCGCTCCGCCCATGCCCGGTGGAAGACCACACCCGCCCGCTCGCACGCCGTCACCAGCGCCGCGGACAGCCGCCGCGGGTCGATCTGGTGGTCGCCGTCGACCCGCAGCCCGCCGCGCACGCCGGGCGCGAGCATCGGCTCCAGGCGACGGCACTCGCGCCCCGACAGCCACTGCGAGTCCAGGCCGGACTGCTGCTGCAGGGCGTGCAGTTCACGCAGATGGGCCCGGTCGTCGGCGTCCAGGGCCACGGCGAGGGTGCCGCAGCGGCGGTAGCCGAGGTCGTGGCCCGTGAGGTCGGTGAGCTCCGCCGCGAAGTCCGGGTAGCGCCGGGCGGAGGCGAGGTTCAGACCGAGCAGGGTCTGCTCGCCGTAGTGCAGCTCCGTGACGGCGGCCAGCATGCCGGCCGCCACCTGCGCGGCCCCGCCGCCCGGCTCGGGGTCCACCACGGCCGTGGCGAGCCCGCGTTGTGCGGCCCGCCACGCGGTGACCAGGCCGATGATGCCGCCCCCGATGACGAGGACGTCTGAGGTTCGCGTACGCGACATGGGCGTCCAGCCCCTCCCTTCGCCGGCATGACCCGGATCAGGTTCGTACGGTCGGAGGCCGCCAGCCTCCCTCTCAGCCCGGTGCGTCCGGGCTCCCGCGAGTGCTCTACGTTGGCCACCCTAGCCCGATGCCGTATGTCGCAGTAAGGGAGCCTCCGTCCATGGCCCGATCCCTCGACGGTCTTCTCCTCGCCCCGGTCGCCGACCAGGCGCCGGGCCAGGTGGGGACCCGCACCCGGTTCACGTACCACGAGAAGGACGGCGAGATCTGGGCCGAGTACACGGGCGGCGACGTCGTACGCGGCCATCTCGTGGGTACCCGGGAAGATGACCGGCTGGACTTCCGCTACGTACAACTCAAGCAGGACGGAACCACGTCCTCGGGGCACTGTGTGTCGACGGTCGTGGAACTGCCCGACGGGCGGGTGCGGCTGGAGGAGACGTGGGAGTGGGAGTCCCAGCAGGGCAGCGGGACGAGCGTTGTGGAGCAGGTCACTGCGCATGAGCACTGACTGACAAAACGTCAGGTGTCTATGGTGATCAGGTGAGCGAGCAGACGCAGGAACCAGGTCCGTCCGCGCCGCGGCGCGTGGTCGTGGCGGGTGCGGGCATGGCCGGTGTGCAGACCGCGGTCGCCTTGCGGGAGCAGGGCTTCACCGGCACCGTGACCCTCATCGGCGCCGAGCCCCATCAGCCCTACGACCGGCCCCCGTTGTCCAAGGCCGTCCTGCTCGGCAAGGCCGAGGGCTCCGCCTTCGACCTCGACTTCGAGGCCCTCGGCATCGAACTGCGACTCGGCTGCGAGGTGCTGGGCCTGCGCCCCGGCGACCATGAGCTGGACACCGAGGACGGGCCCGTGCCCTACGACGCCCTCGTCGTCGCGACCGGCGCCGAACCGGTCCGGCTGCCCGGCGCGGAGGGCGTGCCGGGCGTGCATCTGCTGCGCACCCTCGACGACGCCGAGCGGCTGCGGCCCGTGCTGGCCCGCAAGCACGACATCGTGGTCGTCGGCGCCGGCTGGATCGGCGCCGAGTTCGCCACGGCCGCGCGCGAGGCCGGTTGCGCGGTGACCGTCGTGGAGGCCGCCGAGCGGCCGCTCGCCGGGGCACTGCCCGCCGAGGTCGCCGCCCCGATGGCCGGCTGGTACGCCGACGCGGGTGCGGTCCTGCGCACCCACGCGCGCGTGGAGCGCGTCGAGCCCGGGACGGTGCTCCTCGACGACGGCACACGGCTGCCCGCGGGCGCGGTCGTGGTCGGCATCGGCGCCCGCCCCGCGACGGCGTGGCTGGCCGGTTCCGGAGTGGAGCTCGGTCCCCAGGGCGAGATCATCTCCGACCAGCACCTGCGGACCTCGGCGCCGGACGTGTACGCCGTCGGCGACTGCGCCTCCTTCCCCTCGGGCCGGTACGGCGAGCGCCTGCTGGTGCACCACTGGGACAACGCCCTCCAGGGGCCGCGCACGGTGGCCCTGAACATCGTCGGCCTGGCCTCGGGGGAGGCACCGGCGGTGTACGACCCGGTGCCGTACTTCTGGTCCGAGCAGTTCGGGCGTTTCGTGCAGTACGCCGGGCATCACGCGGGCGCCGACACGACCCTGTGGCGGGGCGACCCGACCGGGCCGGCCTGGACGGTGTGCTGGCTCCGCGGTGACCGGCTGGTGGCGCTGCTGGCGGTGGGCCGTCCCCGGGACCTGGCGCAGGGGCGGCGCCTGATCGAGTCCGGCGCCGCCATGAATCCGGTGCTGCTGGAGGACCCGGCCAGGCCACTGAAGGCGGCGACGGCGTAGCTTTCGGGGAGCCCGTGGCCGGTCCGGGCGGGCCGGGCTGACTTCCGACTGTCAGTGGGGGATGGCAGGCTGGTTTCCGTGACCGAGATTGACGCAAAGATCGATGCTCTCGTCCCCGCCTGGCTCACCCTCCCCGACATCGCCGAACAGTTCGATGTCGAGGTGACGCGTGTGCGGCAGCTGGTCAAGGACGGCCAGCTCATCGCCGTACGCCGAGGTGAGAACCGCGCGCTGCACGTCCCCGCCGCCTTCATCGACGGGGACAAGGTCGTCAAGGGCCTGTCCGGGACCTTGACGCTCCTGCGGGACGACGGCTTCACGGACGAGGAGATGCTGGAGTGGCTCTTCACCCCCGACCCGAGCCTGCCCGGCACCCCGGCGCAGGCCCTGAGTGAGAATCGCGGCACGGAGGTGAAGCGCCGCGCCCAGGCGCTGGCGGTCTGACCCGGCCTGGACCGAAACGCCGTCCGGTGCCGTGCGAGCGGGGCCGGACCTGAACCACTGCCCGGAGCGCGGGCCGCGGCCCCCGGGGCCACGGCCCCGGGGCGGCTCGCGCCCGTTCGGGGCGTGGGCCGCCGCCCGCCTGCCATCGGCGGCGTGGCCTCGCCGCCCTGCCGGCACCGGCACGGGGCGCTCCGGCGCCCCGGTCGCGCCCCGAACGCCACCGACACCGACACCCAGGGGGACACGCATGCCCGACACCGCCACCACCGCACGGGCTCGGCTCGCCGACGCCCGGGTCTACCTCTGCACCGACGCCCGTAAGCGGCAGGGCGATCTCGTCGAGTTCCTCGACGCCGCGCTGGCCGGCGGGGTCGACATCGTGCAGTTGCGGGACAAGGGCATGGAGGCGGGCGAGGAGCTGGAGCATCTGGCCGTCTTCGCCGACGCCTGCGCCCGGCACGGCAAGCTCCTCGCGGTGAACGACCGCGCCGACATCGCCCACGCCGCCGCCTCCGACGTGCTGCACCTCGGCCAGGGCGACCTCCCGGTCCCCGCTGCCCGCGCGATCCTCGGCGAGGACGTCCTGATCGGCCGCTCCACGCACGCCGAGTCCGAGGCCGCCGCTGCCGCCGCACAGGACGGCGTGGACTACTTCTGCACCGGCCCGTGCTGGCCCACCCCCACCAAGCCCGGCCGCCACGCCCCCGGCCTGGACCTCGTCCGGTACACCGCCGCCCTCGGCACCGACCGCCCCTGGTTCGCCATTGGCGGCATCGACCTCGGCAACCTCGACCAGATCCTGGAAGCGGGCGCCCGGCGGGTCGTCGTCGTACGGGCGATCACCGAGGCCGACGACCCCGGCGCGGCGGCGGCCGAGTTCGCCAAGCGGCTGCGGGAGAAGTAGTACGCCGGTGGGCCGGTTGTCCAAGGGGTGGACAACAAGTACACAAATCGGTCAAATATCGATGCCCGGTTGGGGGACCGACCGCCCCTGGCTAACCTGCCGGTATGGCCCTCGGCACCGCATCCATCAGGTCGGACCACGCCCGCACCGTCCGCGACATGCTCGCGACAGGAAAGACGACGTACTCGTTCGAGTTCTACGCGCCCAAGACCCCGAAGGGCGAGCGGAACCTGTGGAACGCGCTCCGCCGGGTCGAGGCGGTGGCGCCCGACTTCGTCTCCGTGACCTACGGCGCGGGCGGTTCCACCCGCGCGGGCACGGTCAAGGCGACCGAGGCGATCGCCTCCGACACCACCCTCACCCCGATCGCGCACCTCACCGCCGTCGACCACTCCGTCGCCGACCTGCGCAACATCATCGGCCAGTACGCCGACGCCGGGATCCGCAACATGCTCGCCCTGCGCGGCGACCCGCCCGGCGACCCGATGGGCGACTGGGTGCCGCACCCCCGCGGCCTCGCCTACGCCGCCGAGCTCGTCGAGCTGATCAAGGCCTCCGGTGACTTCTGCGTGGGAGTCGCCGCCTTCCCCGCGATGCACCCCCGCTCCAGCGACTGGGACACCGACGTCCGCCACTTCGTCGACAAGTGCCGCGCGGGCGCGGACTACGCGATCACGCAGATGTTCTTCCAGCCGGAGGACTATCTGCGGCTGCGTGACCGGGTCGCGGCCGCCGGCTGCGACACCCCGGTCATCCCCGAGATCATGCCGATCACCAGCGTGAAGTCGCTGGCGCGGATCCCGTCCCTCACCAACGCCGTCTTCCCGGACGCCCTGAAAGAGCGGATCCTCACAGCAAAAGACGATCCGGCCGCTGTACGCTCCATTGGGATCGAATTCGCCACGGAGTTCTGCGCGCGGCTGCTCGCCGAGGGAGTGCCCGGCTTGCACTTCATCACGCTCAACAACTCCACGGCGACTCTGGAAATCTACGAGAACCTGGGCCTGCACCACCCATCGCAGGCCTAGACCGTTCGCACCGGTATACGACACACTGCGTAGCGGCCACTGGGAGAGGGGCGTACATGGGCTGGGCGGTCCTCTACATCGCGTTCGGCGTCGTCGCGCTGTGGCTGCTGGGCGAGGTGCTGTTGCAGTACAAGGCGCGGCTGCGCTGGCGACTGCTGGCCTTCGGCGGCTTCCTCGGCGTCGTCGTCGGTGTCCTGATCCCGTCGGTCGTCGTGATCGGACTGGGCGCGGCCGCCTTCGCGGTCGGGCAGACCTACGTCACCCTGTCGTTCCGCAGCGGCTTCGCGGCCGGCTGGGCGATGAACGCCCCGATCCTGGGCGGCGGCAAGCGCGGCCGCGGTGAGCGGGGCCGCCAGGAGCCGACCCTCGAGGTCTCCGGCCTGGAGTCGGCGGAGGGCGACGAGGGCGGCGAGCGCGGCGACTACCGCCGTGACGCGGCCTCCTACGCGCAGGGCGACGACTACGACCGCGACGACGTCTTCACCCCCGCGCGTCCCCTCCAGTCGACGGCCGCCGACGGTGCCGCCGTCTACGAGCCGCAGCCCATCCCGGACGACACCGGCTCCTACGGCGTCTACGGCGACACCGGCTACCCGCAGCAGGGCTCGACCCACGACCAGTACGCCGCCACGGCCCAGGGCACCGACCAGTCCTACGCCTACGACTACTCGGGCTACGGCCAGCAGCAGGGCTACGACACCACCGGCCAGCAGCAGTACGCGGCCTACTCCGACCCGTACGTCGGCAACGGGACCTACGGCGGCGGAACCTCGTACGACACCGGCTACGGCGACCAGCAGTACTACGGCCAGCAGCAGGGCTACGGCCAGGACCAGTACGCCGGCACCTACGGCGGCGAGTCCCCGCCCGGCGGTGTGTGGGTCCCGCAGCAGCGCACCGACGAGTACGGGCAGGAGCTGCCGCCGGAGCAGCCGTACCCGTACCAGGACAACGGGCAGCAGCAGCCGCAGGGCAACGGCTTCGACGAGCAGTACCGTTTCTGAAGGCTGAACCCCGCCGGGGGCGGCGGGCTCACTGGGAGCCCCGGAACCCCGGCCCCTCCACGATCAGTCCCGCGACCAGCGCGCCCGACATGCCCGCGTGCGGCAGTCCGCCGCCGGGGTGCGCCCAGCCGCCGACGGTGAACAGTCCGGGCACGCGCGTGCCGTTGGACGGATGCAGCAGCCGCCCGTCGGCCGCCGCCAGTGCCTGCACCGGCACCGCCCCGCCCTCCGCGCCGGTCGCCCCGGCGATGTCGGCCGGGGTGCGCACCTCGTGCCAGAGGAGACGCTCGCGCAGGTCGGGTATGGCCCGTTCGGCGACGCCGATCATGGTGTCGGCGAGGTCGTCGTAGGACATGGCGGGTTCGTCGGGCCGGGCGGGCACCACCGTCGTCAGGGTGACCGCCTCGTGGTCCCGGTCCGGGACCAGTGCCGGGTCGTCGGGCCGCAGGATCGTGACCGTGGGCCGCGCGTGCGACGGAGTCGTGCCGAACAGGGCGTCCAGCTCGGCCTCCCGGTCCGCCGTGTGCACCACCGTGCGGTGTGCCGTGTCCTCGGGGCGGGCGCCGCGCAGGCCCAGCAGCAGCGTGAGCCGACTGGCCGAGGCGGGCTGCGGCGGCACCTCCCCGTCGCCCCGCACCGCGGTGCCCGCCGTCAGCCGCTCCAGCACGCCGGGTGCGACACCGGCGATCACGAAGTCCGCCTCGGCGACCGTCCCGTCGGCGAGCTCCACCCCGGATGCCCGCCCGTCCTTCTCCAGCACCCCGGTCACATCGGCGCCGAAGCGGAACTCGACCTTTCTGGCCACGCACCGCTCGTACACCGCCCGCGCCAGCTCGCGCAGGCCACCGCGCACGTACCAGACGCCGAAGGCGTGCTCCATGTACGGCAGTACGGCCGCGCTCGCCGGGGTGGCGCGGGGGTCCAGGCCCTGGGCGAGGGCGTGGCTCTCCAGCAGGGCGGTGAGCCGGGGGTCGCGCAGCTCCCAGGCGCCGATCTCGGCGAGGGTGCCGGCCCGGCGGGTGCGCACCAGCCGCTTGTGGGGCACCGCGGGGTAGGGCTCGCGCTCGGCCAGCACCTGCCAGTTCGGCCACAGCGGCTCCTCCAGGAGCGGGCGGCGGGTGCGGTCCCAGGCCTCGCGGGCCCGGACCAGGAAGTCGCCCCACCGCTGCCCGGCGCCCGGGCCGAGGCCCTCGTCCAGGGCGGTGACGACACCCGCGCGCGAGGCGTTCGGCAGCGACACACAGGTGCCGTCCGCGAACACATGCCGGGACGAGGGATCGACCTGGACCAGGTCGACGCACGCCTCCAGCGGCTCCTTGCCGGTCTTGAGGAACAGATCGCGGTAGACCGCCGGGAGCGGGAGCAGGCCGGGGCCCGTGTCGAAGGAGAACCCGTCACGCTCGAAGCGGCGCAGGGCCCCGCCGTATGTGTCCGTCCGCTCGTACACCGCCACCCGGTGGCCCGCGACGGCCAGCCGGGCGGCAGCCGTCAGCGCGCCCATCCCGGCGCCGATCACCGCAATCCGTGCCATGCCATGGACTCTATCGGCCCCCACCGACAGCGCCTTCTGGTGCCGTGTGCGCAGGGCTGAGTACCCGTACCTAGCCGGGGAGTTGAGTACGCGCGCGGATGGGGCGGGCCCGGCGGGAACGAGAGAGTGGAGGCACGGAAAGGGGCACGGCTCCGGCACCGGCGACACGGGGCGCCGGAACGGGGCCGGCCCGCGATCCGCTCCTTCCGCCGGCCCTGTCGGCGGGAGCGAGACACGGGGGAGAACCGGGGGACGACCGCACGGGGGTCCTGCGGGGGACGCACGGGGGAGCAGGAAAAAGGGGGAGCAGGGAAGGCGCCGGTTCGAGGTGGCCCGCGGGGGACGCGGCCACAGCGGACCGGCGCTTTCACGTGTGCGCCGGCCGCCTCCTCAGCGGCAGCCGCTCACCCTGCCCTGGAGCAGCCGGGACAGGGCCGCGTGCACATCGTCCAGGGAGCGCTCCGCCTGGAAGGACTTCCAGTCGAGCGCGGCCACCAGGACCATGCCGACCAGCGCGGACGCCGTCAGCGGGACATCGATCTCCTCGCTGAACTCGCCGCCCGCGACGCCCTCGCGCAGGACGTCCTCCACGACCGCGACGGCCTGCTGCCTGACCACCATCAGCGTGGACTGCCAGGTCCGGTTGGTGCGCCACAGCTCGGCCACGTAGAGCTGGGTGAAGGCCGGATAGCGGTCGATGAAGACCAGACCCGCGCGGATCATCGCGTCCAGCGCGTCGACCTTGCTGCCACCCTCCCGGGCGGTCCGCTCGGCCGCCTCCTTGAGCGAGGCGGTGAGGAGGCCCACTCCGTGCCGCAGCAGTTCCTCGAAGAGTACGGACTTGCTCGCGAAGTTGTAGTAGACCGTGCCCTTCGCGACTCCGGCACGCTCGGCGATCTCGTCCACGGTCGTGGCGGAGAAGCCCTGCTCGGCGATGAGCGTGACGGCCGCCTCGTAGAGCTTCTGCCGGGTGGCCTCGCGGCGTGTGCTGCCGCCCGACGTTGCACTGCTGCTTTCCATGGCCCTGATTGTCACAGGAACCTTTCCGGGAGACGTGACGGAAGGGCTCACAGGGTCAGCTCCGGGTGCAGCCGGTCCAGCGTCCACACCTGGCGGCGCCGGGCCGCCACGGCGGTCAGCGCGAGGGCACCGGCGGTGAACGCCGTCAGCACCACGCACGCGTGCCACACCGGTTCCATACCGCCGCCCGTGATGAGCCTCCTGAGGGCCTCCACGACGTAGCTCATCGGCAGGAAGGGGTGGAGCGCGTTGAAGAAGCCGGGGCTGGTCTGCACGGGGTACGTGCCGCCCGCCGAGGTCAGCTGGAGCATCAGCACGGCGAGGACGAGGATCCGGCCCGCCGCCCCGAAGCGCGCGTTCAGCCACTGCACGATCGCCGCGAAGCACGCCGTCACCAGGAACAGGAAGCCCACCGTCCCGGCCGCCCGCGCCATCTCCAGCCCGACCGCCCAGTGCAGCACCGACATCAGGGCCACCGTCTGGAGCACCCCGATCGCCACCACCGGCAGCCAGCCGGACAGCGCGATCCGCCACGCCGAGGCGCCCGCGGCGAGCGCGCGCCGGTTCATCGGCGCGATCAGCATGTACGCCACCATGGCGCCCACCCACAGCGACAGCGGGATGAAGTACGGGGCGAAGCCGGTGCCGTAGTTGGGCGCCTTGTGCAGGTCCTGGGAGGCGAGCCGCACCGGGTCGGCCATGACCTCGGTGCGCCGGTCGCGGTCCTGCTTGTCGTAGTCGGGGATCTGCTCGGCCCCGTCGTGCAGTCCGCCGGCGAGCTTCCCGGAGCCGCCGACCAGCTTGTAGATGCCGCCGTTGAGGTCGACCGCGCCGGTCTCCAGATCGCCGACGCCTTTGTCCAGGTCGGTCGCTCCGGTCTTGGCCGAGCGGATCCCCTGGTGCAGCTTCTTCGCGCCCTTGGCGACCTCGCCCGCCCCGTCGTTCAGCTTGTTGATCTTCTTGACGGCGTCGGCGAGGTCCTCGGAGAGATGCGGCGCGCGGTCCGCGAGGGCCTGGGACTGCTTCTGCAGGGTGGCGAGGTGCTTGTCGAGCTTGGTCAGATCGCCCTTCTGGTCCGCGATCAGCGTGTCGAGGTCACCGGCGAGGGTGGCCACGCCGGCGGCCGCGTCCTTGGCCTTCTTCAGGTCGGCGCAGGCGGCGTCGGGCACCACGGGGTCGTCGCAGCGCCTGGCGTAGGTGCCGTTCAGCGTGTCCGAGGACGTACGGGCCTCCTTGGCGGCGGCCGGGGCCCGCTCCGCCAGGGCGTCCAGGTGCTTGCGGACCGCGCCGGAGGCGTCGGCCACGAACTGGGCCGTGTCGCCGATGGACTTCTCGTTGCCCTTCAGGAAGGGGGCCACCTTGCCGGCGTTCGTGTTGACCTTGTCGGCGAGACGCTGGGTGCCTTCCGCGACCTCCTTCGTGCCGTACGCGATGTCGCCCCCGCCCTTGTCGAGCTTCTTCAGGCCCGCGGACAGCTTCCCGCTGCCGTCCTTGGCGTCCTTGAGGCCGTCGGCGAGGTCCTTGGAGCCCTTCTCGGCCCTCCCGATGCCGCCCTTGAGCTTGTCGGCGCCCTTCGCGGCCTTCACGGTCTCGCCGTGGATGTCGGAGAACGAGACGAAGATCTTGTCCAGGAAGGACCGCGACGTCTTGGTGGACGCGGCCTGGCGCACCTCGCCGAACACCGACCGGGAGATCTGCCCGACGATGTAGTTGTTCGCGTCGTTGGTGCGCACCTGGAGGGCGCCGGTCTCCGGGGCCTTGCCGGAGCTGGAGGCGACCTGCTCGCTGAAGTCGCCCGGCATGGTGAGCGACAGGTAGTAGGTGCCGTCCTCGACGCCCCTGCGGGCCTCGGCGGCGCTCACCTCGCGCCAGTCGAAGGTCTTGCTGTCGCGCAGCTTCTTCGTGATGTCGTCGCCCGCCGTGACCTTCTTCCCGTCGGCGGTCGCCCCCTTGTCGTCGTTCACGAGCGCCACGGGGATGCGGTCCAGCCGGCCGTACGGGTCCCAGAACGACCACAGGTACAGCGCGCCGTACAGCAACGGCAGCACCAGCAGCGCGACCAGCGCCGCGCGCGGCAGCTTCCCCCGGCCGAAGCGGCGGAGCTCAAGCGCGGCCAGTCTCGGCGAGCGCATCGGCCTTCTCCTTGTCCTCGCTCTGATGGGTGTCCTGCGGGGTGTCCTGAGAGGTGTCCTGCGGGGTTTCCTCAGGGGCGCTCTGCCGGGTGGACACCTTGACGGCGCCCTCGGGGGCCTCGCTGCACACCGCGACGACCGTCGTCCCGGCCTCGGCGAGGGATGTGAGCAGGGCCCAGACCTCGTCCCGCTCGCCGTCCGAGAGCTTGAGGTCGGTGTCGTCGACCCCGAGCAGCCGCGGCCGGGCCACGAGGGCGAGGGCGACCGACAGCCGCAGCGCCTCCAGCCGCTCCAGATCGCGTACGGCGGTCCGGGGACCCTTGGGCAGCGCCTCCAGGTCCAGTCCGGCCGCGGTCAGCGCCGCGTCGACGCGCCGCTTCGCCTCGGCCGCCCGCTCGCCGCGGGGCCGCAGCAGCCCGCGCAGGGAGTCGCCGAACCGCCTGTGGAGCAGGGCCCGTTCGCGCAGGTGCTCGCCGACGGTGAGCGCCGGGTCGAGGTCGGTGACCCCGGGCACATGGGCCAGGGCGCTGATTCGGCGCACCGCCGACATGTGCTTGGGAAGGCCGGCGTCGCCGATGGTCGCCGTGCCCTCCGTGATCTTCATCCGGCCCGTCAGCGCGAGCAGCAGGCACGTACGGCCGGAGCCGGACGGGCCCTCGACCGCGATGAGTGATCCCGGCTCTGCGTCGACGGACATCCCGCGGAACGCCCACCCGCGCGGCCCCTTGATCCCAAGGCCCTCGGCGGCGACCCGCGCCCCTCCCGTTTGTTCCCCCACGGGGCTCCCCTGATGGTGCATGAATTTGAACTGACTGGTCAGTGCAAAAACTACTCCGAACCTGCGATCGAAGCAAAACCGCAGGTCAGAACGGATTGTCAGTGCCATACCTCACGATGGGTCACATACGGCACTCCCTGGGAGGAGCCGCCGTCACACGACGACAGGAGGTTCGTCATGGCCAGCTATCACGCAGCCGCCGCCCGCCGGCGCCGCGCCACCGGCCCTGCCCCCTCACTGACCGGCCCCGCGAGCGACGTGCACCCCGTGCTCCGCCGGGCCACGGCCCCGCCCGCCGCCCTCGACCTGCTCGCCCAGGCCCGCTCCGGTCTCGACGAGGCCACCGCCCTGGGCACTCCGAACGAGCGCTACGCGACGGCCCATCTCGCCGCCCTCCGCACCGCCGCCGCCGTCCTCGCGGCCCGGGGGAGGCCCGAGACCTCGACCCGCGCCCGGACCAAGATCAGGAGCGCCTGGGAGGTCCTCCCCGAGATCGCACCCGAACTGACCGAGTGGAGCGCGCTGTTCGCCGCCGGAGCCCGGCGCCGGGCCCGCGCCGAGGCGGGCATCGAGGGCGCGGCGAGCGTCCGGGACGCCGACGACCTGATACGGGACGTGTCGATGTTCCTCCGCCTCGTCGAGCGCATGCTCGTCCTCCAGCCGGTCCTCCCACAGCCGCGCCCGGACCGCGACCGGGACCGGAACCGGGACAGGGGCCGGGACCGGCCGGAGGATCCCGGCGTGGGGAGGGGCATGCCGGACGCCGGCTGACCGGCGGGCTGCGCCCCGGATCCACCCGGCCGGCACTGCCTCCGGTCCGGGGCGGGACCGCTCATGCGGGCCGCCGTGTCCGAGGCAATAGGGTGGGAGACGCCTGAAGTCTTCCCTCCCCGTAGCCGGGGCCGGGGGAGGCGCCCCGTTCGCTCCGCCGCGCAAGAGGCGGTGCCGCGCCGAGGAGTCAACTGCCGTGTCGGACCCGATGCGCCCGCCCGTCTCCCCTCACCACGCTGAACCGGCGTCGTCGCGCTCCGGCCCTTCCCGGTCGCGTGCCTCACTGCGTACGGCCGTGGTCTGGGAGGTCGTCCAGGACGCCCTGGAGCGCCGGGTCAAGGCCACGGGCCGGGAATCGCTGGACGTCCTCGACACCGGCGGCGGCAGCGGCAACTTCGCGGTGCCCGCCGCCCGCCTCGGCCACCGGGTCACCGTCGTCGACCCCAGCCCCAACGCGCTGTTCGCCCTGGAGCGCCGCGCCGCCGAGGCCGGCGTCGCCGACCGGGTCAAGGGCGTGCAGGGCGACGCCCACGGCCTCTTCGACGTGGCGGAGCGCGGCGGCTACGACGTGGTGCTGTGCCACGGCGTCCTGGAGTACATGGACGATCCCGCCGAGGGCGTCCGCAACGCGGTGGCCGCCCTGCGCCCGGAGGGCGTCCTGAGCCTGCTCGCCGCCGGTCTCGGGGGTGCCGTGCTCGCCCGCGCCCTCGCAGGTCACTTCAAGGAGGCCAAGCAGGCCCTCGACGACCCGAACGGCCGATGGGGCACGGGTGACCCCGTGCCGCGCCGCTTCACCGCCGAGCAGCTCACGGACCTCGTGGAGGGCGCGGGCCTGCGGGTCGGGGCCGTGCACGGCGTGCGGGTCTTCGCCGACCTCGTGCCCGGCGTCCTCGTGGACACCGAGCCCGGGGCCCTGGAAGCGCTGCTGAAGCTGGAGGAGGCCGCGGCCGAGCTGTCGGCCTTCCACTCGGTGGCCACGCAACTGCATGTGCTGGGTGAGACCGCCGGGGCCGCTGGGACCGGTGGGGCCGGCGAGACCGGTGAGGCGGCCGGGGCCTGAGCCGCTTCATGGGGTACCACCCCTGATCAGCGCCTTGACTGTGCATGGAGTACGCCACAGGCCCCCCGAATGGGGGCTTGGCGCCGTATGATCGAGGGAGACCGTTCCGGCATGACGGGTCGGCCGCCGGGGAATGGAAGCCTCAGCGAGCCGGGACGTCCATGTCGGGTACCGGTTGGTCAGTTGGCGCAGAGGGGCGGGTTTCACGGGGGCGATTCCCTGCCTATCCTGAAGAGACCCCCCGGGTCGCCCCCGGCGACTGCACGATGAGGAGGACTCCGTGCCGCTCTCGGAGCACGAGCAGCGCATGCTCGAGCAGATGGAGCGAGCGCTGTACGCCGAAGATCCCAAGTTCGCGACGGCGCTCGAGGGAAGCGGACTGCGTACGTACACCCGGCGACGGGTCTACCAGGCGGTCGCCGGCTTCCTCGTAGGTATTGCGCTCCTCATGGCCGGTATGGTCGCCAAGCAGGTCTGGCTCAGCGTCGTGGGCTTCCTCGTCATGCTGGGCTGTGCGGTGCTCGCCGTGACCGGCTGGCGCAAGGCCCCCAAGCCAGGAGAACAGGCGGCAGGCGCCGCCGGACCGCAGGCCCGCCGCCAGGGCGGCCGGCAGAAGCGCTCCATGATGGACCGCATCGAGCAGCGCTGGCAGAAGCGCCGCGACGAACAGGGCGGCCACTAGTTCCCACGGGTCTAGTCCCCACGGGACTGGTCCCCACCGCTGACGTGAATCAGGGGGTGACCACCGAGTCGGTGGTCACCCCCTGACGCATGCCGTCGACGCCGGGCGCCGCCGGGGCCCGGCGGCGCCCGGCGGGCTTCAGCCCTGCTGCCCCGAGGCCTTCCGCCACGTCGGCCGCATCGCCAGGACGCGCTCCCGCACCCCCGACCACCAGGCCGACGCCGTCCACACCACACGCACCGTGGAGCGCGGCGCGAGAACCGCGCGGATCCTGGCGCCCCTGCCGACCGCGGCGCTCAGACCCGCCGACGCCCGGCGGACGTCGTCCGCGATGCCCGCCGTCGGGCGGGGCTGCGGCGCGTACAGGACCTGCTCCACCGCGTTCGCCACCCGGTGCACCGAGGCCGCAGGCGCCCCTTCGAGCCCGCCCAGCGCGACGATGCGGGCGGCCGCCTTGCGCGGGGTCTGTGACTCGTCCGGGGTGATGCCGAAGTCCCACGCGGTGTCGGTCAGCTCCTGCCAGACGGCCAGCGTGTGCGGAGCCGCGTCCGCCTCGCCGCGGCCGTGCGCCCCCAGCCGGACCGTGCGCGTCCGCAGACGCCACAGCATCGGGGCCAGCGGGAGCGCCAGGGCGGCGAGGCCCGCCAGGGCCCAGACCAGGATCGCGTACCACTTCGGGCCGTCGTCGTCCGTGGGCAGCGCCGCCTGCGGCGACTCGCTCGCGCACCCGCCGTCCAGCCTCTTCTGCTCCGGCGTGCAGCTCTCGCGCGTCGAGGGCGCCGCTGAGGGCGCGGCGGAGGACGTCTCGGTCGGGCGCGCGGGGTCCGGCACCGAGCTGCCCTGGTCCTCCGGCAGCGTGTACGACGGCATCGAGCCGCGGTTCGGAGTCGGCTCGAAGCGGGTCCAGCCCACGCCCTCGAAGTACAGCTCGGGCCAGGCGTGCGCGTCCCGCAGGCCCACCGACACCGAGCCGTCCGCCTGCGGGGAACCGGGCGCGAAGCCCACCGCGACCCGGGCCGGTATGTCCAGGGAGCGGGCCATCGCCGCCATCGCGAAGGAGAAGTGCACGCAGAAACCCTGCTTGTCCTTCAGGAAGCGGGCGATCGCCTGCGAACCGCTGCCGACCTGCACCTGGGTGTCGTACTCGAAGCCGCCGGTCACGGCGAACCAGTCCTGGAGCTTGACCGCCTGGTCGTAGGGGTTGGCCGCGCCCGCGGTGACCTTGCGGGCCGTGCTCGCCACCACCGAAGGCAGCGAGTCGGGCAGCTTGGTGAAATCGCGGTCGATGGACGCCGGCGGCTTCGGCGCCGAGGCGAGCTGTTCCGCCGTCGGCTGCACGTCCAGGCTCTTGACCTGGTATGTCAGGCCCCGGGTGTTCTGGCCGTGATCGCCGACCAGCGTCATGCCCAGGGGCTCGTAGCGCCAGTTGCCCCGGATGTTCACCCCGCTCGGCGGATACGGCATGGGCAGCCAGTCCTGGGCGTACCAGTCGGCCGCGGAGATCGTGGTGTCGAACTCCGTGCGCTTCACGTCCGGGCCGAGACCGATCGGCGTCGGGAACGTGCCGTCGGGGAGGGCGGTGATGGACCGCCGGGACGGCTTCCAGGTCGTGCCGTCGAAGTCGTCCAGGGACACGATCCGCAGATACAGGTCCGAGACGTCCGGCACCTTGGTCTTCACGGACAGGACCTGCTGGTCCTCGTCCGCGTTCAGGCTGTCCCGCAGCGACACCAGCGGGTTCACGGCGGAGATCGTGCCGCCGCCGCCCGAGCCGGAACCGGCGCCCGCCCCCACCGAGTCCAGCAGGCCGCCGTTCATCGCGGGCAGGCCGAGCGGCACCACCAGGGCGATGCCCAGCGCGACCACACCGATGCGCCGGCCGGTGCGGACCGGGGCGACCGCCCCGCTCTGCTCCTCTCCGGCCGTGCGCGGGGCCCCGCCGAAGACCCGCCCCCACTGGGAGAGACGGTCCCGCCCCTCGGCCAGCAGCAGCATCAGATAGCCGGCCGCCGCGACCAGGAACCACAGCCAGTCCGTGCCCCCGTCGGAGAGCCCCGCGGCCACCGAGTACAGCGCGAGCAGCGGCAGCCCGGCCGGAGCGGCGCTGCGGAAGGTCACCGCGAGGGCGTCCACCAGCAGCCCGATGATCAGGACCCCGCCGATGAGCATCAGCCGGATGCCGTCGGACTCCAGAGGGGCCGGGATCGCGTACCGCGCGATGTCGTCCCCGCCCTGCCGGAGCAGGATCGCGAAGCGGTCGAGGGCCTCCGGCCCCGGGACCAGCCCGGCGAGGGCCTGCTCACGGGCGAAGACGAACGTCAGCAGGAACACCATGACCACGGCCTGCGCAGCGACCGTCAGCGGCCTGGCCAGCGGCACCCTGCGTGTCGCGGCCCCCACGCCCGCCTGCACGCCCAGCAGGAAGGCCGCCTGCACGATCCACGTGGCCGGTCTGACGAGGGGCAGCAGGGCGCACGAGGCCATCACGGCGGCCGCCCACGCGCCCAGCGTCAGTCGTATCCGCCCGCTCATCACGGTCCCTCCCCGCCCGCCGCGGCCACGCCCCTGCGCTCCCGGTCCGCCTGTCGCCACAACTCGTCCAGGGAAGCCCCCCGGGGCACGCCCACGGTCGTCCAGCCCGCCTCGCGCAGCATGCGCAGCCGCTCCTCGCTCCCGTCCGACGGACCGGTCACGTCACTCGGTTCCCGCACCCAGGTCTCGCTGTCCAGCACGAAGGCGACGCCGCCTCCGCCGCGCTGGCGCATCCTGGCCACCACGGCCGCCTGCTCCTCGTCCAGGTCGCCGAGGAAGGCCACCAGCAGCCCCTCGTTCCCCCCGCGCAGGACGTCGTAGGCCCGGGACAGGCCCGCGCCGTCGGAGTGGTCGATCACCGCGAGGGTGTCCATCATCAGCCCGGCCGCGTCCGCCGACCCCTGGCTCGCGCCCGCGAAGCCGTCGCCGCCCTCGCCGGGCACGGCGCTGCCGGTGTCGGTCAACAGCCGTACCGAGAAGCCCTGTTCGAGCATGTGCACCAGCACGGACGCGGCGCCCGCCACGGCCCACTCGAAGGCCGCGTCCGGGCCCGCGCCCTGGAAGGCGATGCCCCGGGTGTCGAGCAGCACCGTGCAGCGGGCGCGCTGCGGCTGTTCCTCGCGGCGCACCATCAACTCGCCGTAGCGGGCCGTGGAGCGCCAGTGCACGCGGCGCAGATCGTCGCCGTAGCGGTACCCGCGCGGGATCACGTCGTCCTCGCCGGCCAGCGCGAGCGAACGCTGCCGTCCGTCGCCGTACCCCTTCGCCTCACCGCTGAGGCGCACCGGCGCCAGCGGCTCCACGCGCGGGATCACCGTGAGGTTGTCGTACGTCGAGAAGGACCGGGTCAGCTCGCACATGCCGAACGGGTCGGTCAGGCGCAGCTGGAGCGGGCCCAGCGGGTAGCGGCCGCGCAGGTCCGAGCGCACCCGGTAGGACACCTCGCGGCGGCCCCCCGCCTCCACTCGGTCCAGCACGAAGCGCGGCCGGGGGCCGAGCACGTACGGCACCCGGTCCTGGAGCATCAGCAGGCCCGTGGGCAGCCGCGAGACGTTGTCCATCCGCAGGTGGACCCGGGCCTCGCTGCCGGCGGGCACGCGCGCGGGGGAGAGGCGGCGGCTGCCCGCGACCCGGTAGCGCGTGCGGTACAGGACCGTCGCGCACACGAGTGGCAGCACCGCCAGCAGCAGCCCCACGCGCAGCAGGTCGCTCTGCCCGAGCACATAGGCGCAGACGGCGGCCGCGACGCCGGCGGCCAGGAAGGAGCGTCCGCGGGTGGTCAGACCGGCCAGGGCGGTGCGGATGCCGCCCTTCTCGTCCTGGTCGGCCTCCGCGTGCCCCGTCCCCGCGGTGGTCATCACAGCCTCCGCGGCGGCTGCTGGGGATACGCCGGAACCCCGCGGCCCAGGCCGCCGAAGCCGCTCTGCGGCTGCGGCGCCGCCGGCACCGGGGTGCGCTGCAGGATCTCCTCGACGACCTGCTCGGAGGTGCGGCGGCCCAGCTGGGCCTGGGCGGTGGGCAGCAGGCGGTGGGCCAGGACGGCGACGGCCAGCGCCTGCACGTCGTCCGGCAGCGCGTACTCCCGGCCGCTGAGGGCCGCGGACGCCTTCGCCGCGCGCAGCAGGTGCAGCGTCGCGCGCGGGGAGGCGCCCAGTCTGAGGTCGGGGTGCGTGCGCGTGGCGCCGACCAGGTCCACCACGTAGCGCCGGACCGGCTCGGCGACGTGCACGCCGCGCACCGCCTCGATCAGCTTGAGGATCTCGTGCGCGTGGGCCACGGGCTGGAGGTCCTCCAGCGGCGAGACGCCGCCGTGCACGTCCAGCATCTGCAACTCGGCCTCCGCGCTGGGGTAGCCGACCGAGACCCGGGCCATGAAACGGTCGCGCTGGGCCTCCGGCAGCGGGTAGGTGCCCTCCATCTCGACCGGGTTCTGCGTCGCCACCACCATGAAGGGGCTGGGCAGTTCGTAGGTGTCGCCGTCGATGGTGACCTGCCGCTCCTCCATCGACTCCAGGAGCGCGGACTGCGTCTTGGGCGAGGCGCGGTTGATCTCGTCGCCGATCACGACCTGCGCGAAGATCGCGCCCGGCTTGAACTCGAAGTCACGGCGCTGCTGGTCCCAGATGGACACACCGGTGATGTCCGAGGGCAGCAGGTCGGGCGTGAACTGGATGCGCTGCACCGAGCAGTCGATGGACCGCGCCAGCGCCTTGGCCAGCATCGTCTTGCCGACTCCCGGGACGTCCTCGATCAGCAGATGTCCCTCGGCGAGCAGCACGGTCAGCGAGAGCCGTACGACCTCGGGCTTGCCCTCGATCACGCCTTCCACCGACTCCCGCACCCGCTCCACCACGGCGGTCAGATCAGTGAGGCTCGCTCGATCGTCATAGGTCGTCACCCGGCCCTCCTCGGCCTTTCCCGTACTCCCGGGGAGCACGGGATACCCCATTTTCCCCGGCCGACGCCGCATGCCGCGCGTCGGCCCACCCCGAACCACGGACACCACGCGTGAAACGCTCAGCGTGA
Source organism: Streptomyces koelreuteriae (assembly GCF_018604545.1). Taxonomy (GTDB): domain Bacteria; phylum Actinomycetota; class Actinomycetes; order Streptomycetales; family Streptomycetaceae; genus Streptomyces; species Streptomyces koelreuteriae. Next base: position 6,317,311 of record NZ_CP075896.1, read on the forward strand.
CGTCACTCCCGCATTCTTGCTGCCGTTACCGATTCGTGTCACTCGACTGTGGATAACTGGCCGCGATATGTCGGCCTTGGCACCCTTTCGAACGTGTGACTGACAGGATTTCGACAGCCGCGAGAGGCCGGCTCCGGGGTGGGGCCGGGGGCGGGTGACCAGGTCAGGAGGCGGGGTCGATCTCCCGCAGCAGGCCCGTCCTGACGTCGTAGACGAATCCGCGGATGTCGTCGGTGTGCGGCAGGAACGGCGAGGTGCGCAGGCGCCGCATCGACTGCCGTACGTCCTGGTCGGCGTCCTGGAAGGACTCCACGGCCCAGACCGGGCGCTGGCCGACCTCGGCCTCCAGCTCCCCCCGGAAGTCCTCGGTGAGGGTCTCCATGCCGCAGCCGGTGTGGTGGACGAGGACGACGCTGCGCGTCCCCAGCTTGCGCTGGCTGATGGTGAGCGAGCGGATCACGTCGTCGGTGACCACGCCGCCGGCGTTGCGGATGGTGTGGCAGTCGCCGAGTTCGAGGCCGAGCGTGGCGAGCGGGTCGAGGCGGGCGTCCATGCAGGCCACGACCGCCACGTGCAGGGCGGGTGCGGCGGCCATCCCGGCGTGGCCGAAGTCGGCGGCGTAGCGGGTGTTGGCGTCGACGATGCGGTCGGTGACCGTGCCGCTTCCGGTGCCGGCGCTCTCCGAACCCGTGGGAAATGATGCAGAAGTCGTCATATCCATGACGGTACTGGTCACGACCGTTCCGGGGCCGCTGTGAGAGGGGACAAAGAACGCCATCGGGCCTTGTGGTGAGGTAACCCACAAGGGTGGTGTGCCCGCCGGTCGCGACGCGCAGGCCGGTTGATTGACCGGGAGACACGGTGGACTAAAGTGACGCGAAGCGGGAGGCGAGACTCTCCCCGCTGGACTGATTTCCCCGGAGACCCGGCGACGCCCGGCGATCTCCCCACGTGCGCGGCGCGTACGTACGGCTCGGCCTCCTCCCGCTCCCGGTCGGCTGACGCTTCCGGCGCCGGCAGGCCTCCCCTTCAGCAGCGGGCGGGGACCCGGCGGTGCGTGGGCCCGTGCCGGATCTGAGAGGCCCCCTTGAGCCAGAGTCGACACGTCCCGGTGATGCTCCAGCGGTGCCTGGACCTGCTGGCACCCGCCCTGGAGGGCCCGGAGGCGGTGGTCGTCGACTGCACCCTCGGCCTCGGCGGCCACAGCGAGGCGCTGCTCGAGCGGTTCCCCGGGGCGCGGCTCGTCGCCCTCGACCGCGACAAGGAGGCCCTGCGCCTGTCCGGTGAGCGCCTCGCGTCCTACGGGGGGCGCGCCACCCTCGTCCACGCGGTGTACGACGAACTGCCCGAGGTGCTGGACAAGCTCGGCATCGCGCGCGTGCAGGGCGTTCTCTTCGACCTCGGCGTCTCCTCCATGCAGCTCGACGAGGCCGACCGCGGCTTCGCCTACGCCCAGGACGCCCCGCTCGACATGCGGATGGACCAGACGACGGGAGCCAGCGCCGCCGAGGTCCTCAACACGTACCCGCCGGGCGAACTCGTCCGCATCCTGCGGGCGTACGGCGAGGAGAAGCAGGCCAAGCGGATCGTGGCCGCGGTCGTGCGCGAGCGCGAGAAGGAGCCGTTCAGCAACAGCGCGCGGCTCGTCGAGCTGATCCGGGACGCCCTGCCGCAGGCCGCCAAGCGCACCGGCGGCAACCCGGCCAAGCGCACCTTCCAGGCGCTGCGCATCGAGGTCAACGGCGAGCTGTCCGTCCTGGAGCGGGCGATCCCGGCCGCGGTGAAGGCGCTCGACGTGGGCGGGCGGATCGCGGTGCTGTCGTACCACTCGCTGGAGGACCGTCTGGTCAAGCAGGTCTTCGCGGCGGGCGCCGCCACCACCGCGCCGCCCGGACTGCCCGTCGTGCCCGAGCGTTACCAGCCGCGGCTCAAGCTGCTCACCCGTGGTGCCGAACTCCCCACGGAAGAGGAGATCGCCGAGAACCGGCGGGCGGCACCGGCGCGGTTGCGCGGGGCGCAGCGCATCAGGGAGGACGTCGAGTGAGCCACGTGACCCGAGGGAGCGTGAGTGAGCAGTAAACCCGAACTCAAGGGGAGGGCGGCCGGTCTCGCGCGGCTCTTCCCGACCGGTAAGGCACAGGCGGCCCGCATGCCGTTCGTGCTCCTCGTGGTCCTCCTGCTCGGCGGCGGCCTCATCAGTCTCCTGGTGCTGAACTCGGCGCTCAGCGAAGGCGCGTTCAAGCTCGACGATCTCCAGCGCGAGACCAAGAGCCTCACCGACGAGGAACAGGCCCTCCAGCGGGACATCGACGCCTACTCCGCCCCCGAGGCCCTTCAGCGCCGCGCCCGCGAGCTCGGCATGGTCCCCGGCGGCGACCCGGCCTTCCTCGAGCGCGACGGCACCGTCAAGGGCGTCCCCAGTGCCGCCCCCGGCGCCTGGCAGACCGCCGCCCACATCCCCCTCGTCCTCGCCCCCGAGGCCATGCCCAACGGCCCCGCCCCGACCCCCGGCAGGTGACGGAAGTGTCCGACAGGGAACCCCCGCGCCGGCGTGCCCCGGCCCTCGCCGAGCCCGCCTGCCCTCGTGATCCCGGCGCTCGCCCGGCTCTTGGCGCGGTCTCCGCTCGCGGATTCGCGGTGGCTCGGGTCTCGGGCCGGGTAGCTCGGGTGTCTGCCGGGTGGTCTCCGTTGGGTCAAGCCCGTGGCGGTGCCGGGGCCGGCGGGCTCGATGCCCGGTGCCGCCGTGCGGCGGGCCTGGCCGGGTCCGCCTGTCTCCGTGATCCCGGCGTTCGTCCGGCCCCTGGCGCGGTGTCCCCTCGTGGGCTCGCGGCCGCTCGGGTGTTCGCCGGGCCGTCGCCGTTGTGCGCCCTCGGCCCCGAGGCCCGGGGCCGGATCGGCCGTGGGGCCCCAGCCGTGTCCGTCAGTCCCCAGTCCACCCCGACCCCCGGCAGGTGACGGAAGTGTCCGACAGGGAACCCCCGCGCCGGCGTGTGCCCGGTCCTGCCAGGCCCGCTCGGTCTGATGCCCGGCGGCGGCCGGGGCCCGGTGCGCGGCCGGTGCGGCGGCCGGGTCAGGGACGGCCGGGGGCGTCCCGGCCGCTGCGGCTGGGCAGTCCCCGGCCCCGGCTGCGGCTGGTCGGGCTCGCGCTGACGCTGGTGATGATCGCCTTCGTCGTGCGGCTGTTCCAGGTGCAGGCCGTCGACGCGAGCACGTACGCGGCCAAGGCCGAGCAGAACCGCTATGTCGGGCAGGTGCTGGCAGCCGACCGGGGCGAGATCACCGACCGGTCCGGTGTGGCCCTGGCGACCAGTGAGGACGCCTACGACATCACGGCCGACCCCACCATGTTCGCCCCGGACCACCTGAAGATCGGTGACGGGCCCGAGCAGGCCGCCGCGCTCCTCGCGCCGATCCTCGGCCAGGACCAGGAAGCCCTGGTCGAGAAGCTGCGGCCGAAGAACAAGAACCTGCGCTACGCGAAGCTGGCCTCCCGGCAGACCCCGCAGGTCTGGAAGCAGATCAAGGACCTGAAGTCCGCGCTGGCCAAGAAGGAGGAGACGGACAAGTCAGCGCACAACGTCCTCGCGGGTGTCTTCTCCGTCGCCACCAGCAAGCGCGTGTACCCCAACGGCGACCTCGCCGCCGGGATACTGGGCTGGGTCAACGGCGAGGGCAAGCCCGGCGGCGGCATCGAACTGCAGCTGGACAAGGAACTGGCCGGCAAGGACGGCAAGATCCGCTACGCCCAGTCCGGCGGCCGTCTCGTCCCCACCGTGGGTTCCACCGAGACCCCCGCCGTGCCCGGCAGCGACGTCGAGCTCACCATCGACCGCGACATCCAGTGGGCCGCCCAGAAGGCCATCAGCGACCAGGTGAAGGAGTCCGCGGCCGACCGCGGCTACGTCATCGTCCAGGACACCCGCACCGGACAGATCCTGGCCATGGCCAACTCACCCGGCTTCGACCCCAACGACCTGTCGGACGCCGACTCGGCGGCGCTCGGCAACGCGGCCGTCCAGGACGCCTTCGAGCCCGGCTCCACCGCCAAGGTCATGTCGATGGCCGCCGTCCTCCAGGAGAACACCGCCACCCCGATGACCCACGTCGTCGTGCCCAACCGGCTGCACCGCGGCGACCGGCTCTTCAAGGACGACATCGACCACCCGACCTGGTACCTGACGCTCAACGGCGTCCTCGCCAAGTCGAGCAACATCGGCACCATCCTCGCCACCGGCCAGCTCCGCAAGACCCAGGCCCAGTCCAACAAGGTCCTCTACGACTACCTGCGCAAGTTCGGCCTCGGCGACTACACCGGCCTCGGCTTCCCCGGCGAGACCAAGGGCATCCTCGCCCCGCCCGACAAGTGGTCGACCTCGCAGCAGTACACGATTCCTTTCGGCCAAGGCGTCTCCATCAACGCCATGCAGGCGGCGTCCGTGTACTCGACCATCGCCAACGGCGGCGTCCGCGTCGAACCCTCGCTCGTCCGCGGCACCAAGGGCCCCGAAGGCCGCTTCGCCCCGGCCCCCGAGCCCAAGAAGACGCGGGTCGTCAGCACCAAGACGGCGAAGACCCTCGCCCAGATGCTGGAGTCCGTCGTGGACGACGAGGAGGGCACCGGCACCAAGGCGCGCATCCCCGGCTACCGCGTCGCGGGCAAGACGGGCACGGCCAACCGCGTGGATCCGGCCACCGGCAAGTACCACGGCTATACCTCGTCCTTCGCCGGCTTCGCGCCCGCCGACAAGCCCCGCGTGACCGTCTACTGCGCCATCCAGAACGCCACCCAGGGCAGCTACTTCGGCGGCCAGATCTGCGGCCCCGTCTACAAGCGGGTCATGGAGTTCGCACTGAAGTCCCTCCAGGTCCCGCCGACCGGCGCCAAGGCCGCGAAGCTGCCCGTCTCCTTCCAGAACTGACCGGAACCGAACCCCGAGCCCTGATCAGCACCGAGCATCACCGAGCCACCAGGACCGCCCCCGTGACAACGATCACCCCCGACCCCGGGAACCAGAGCACCCCCGCCCCCTCACTTCGCCCGGAGGCGGGTGCGCCCGGTACGCTCACCGCCGTGCCACACGCTGATCAGTCCCAAACCACCCAGAAGGGCCATCCCGTGACATACCCCGGGCCGCCCAGGCCGGTGCAGGTCTCCGCCACACCCCTCGCGGAACTCTCCGATCAGCTGGGTGTTCCCACGCCGGAGAGCGCCGCCGAGGTCACGGGCATCACCCACGACTCGCGCGCCGTACGCCCCGGCGATCTGTACGCCGCCCTCCCGGGCGCTCGCCTGCACGGCGCCGACTTCGTCACGCAGGCCGCCGGCCTCGGCGCGGCAGCCGTGCTCACCGACCCCACCGGCGCCGAGCGCGCCGCGGAGTCCGGGCTGCCGGTCCTCGTCGTCGACGACCCGCGCGCGCAGATGGGCGAGCTGGCCGCCACGATCTACGGCCACCCCGGCCGGGACCTGCTCCAGATCGGCATCACCGGCACCTCCGGCAAGACCACCACGGCCTACCTCGTCGAGGGCGGCCTGAAGACCGTCAGGTCCACCGGCCTGATCGGCACGGTCGAGATGCGCATCGGCGACGAGCGCATCAAGTCCGAGCGCACCACCCCCGAGGCCACCGACCTCCAGGCCCTGTTCGCCGTCATGCTCGAACGCGGCGTCGACGCCGTCGCCATGGAGGTCTCCAGCCACGCCCTGGTCCTCGGCCGGGTCGACGCCTGTGTCTTCGACATCGGCGTCTTCACCAACCTCAGCCCGGAGCACATGGAGTTCCACTCCGGCATGGAGGACTACTTCCAGGCCAAGGCGCAGCTCTTCACGCCGGGACGCGGCAAACTCGGCGTGGTCAACATCGACGACGAGTACGGCCGCAGGCTCGCGAACGAGGCCACCGTCCCGGTCGTCACCTACTCCGCCGAGGGCCACCCCGACGCCGACTGGCGCGCCGAGGACGTCGAGGTCGGCCAACTCGACTCGACGTTCACCGTCATCGGCCCCAAGGGTGAGCGGATCAGCGCCAAGTCACCGCTGCCGGGCCCCTTCAACGTGGCCAACACCCTCGCCGCGATCGTCGCCCTGGCCGTCGCCGGCCTCGACCCGCAGGCCGCCGCCGACGGTGTCGCCGCCGTACCCGGCGTGCCGGGCCGTCTGGAGCGCGTGGACGCCGGTCAGCCCTACCTCGCGGTCGTCGACTACGCCCACAAGACCGACGCGGTCGAATCGGTCCTCAAGGCCCTCCGCAAGGTCACCGAGGGCAAGCTGCACATCGTCCTCGGCTGCGGCGGCGACCGGGACAAGTCCAAGCGCGAGCCCATGGGCGCCGCCGCGGCCCGGCTCGCCGACACCGCCGTACTGACCTCCGACAACCCCCGCTCCGAGGACCCCCTCGCGATCCTCGCCACGATGCTCCAGGGCGCGGCCTCCGTGCCCGCGTTCGAGCGTGGCGAGGTGCAGGTCTTCGAGGACCGGGCCGCCGCGATCGCCGCCGCCGTCGCCCGTGCCGAGCCCGGCGACACCGTGCTGGTCGCGGGCAAGGGCCATGAGCAGGGCCAGGACATCGCCGGGGTGGTCCGTCCCTTCGACGACCGCCAGGTACTTCGCGAAGCCGTCCAGAAGACCCAGGGATGAAAATCCAGAAGACCCAGGGGATGAACTTGTGATCGCCCTCTCCCTCGCCGAGATCGCAGAAGTCGTCGGCGGGCAGACACACGACATACCGGATCCGTCCGTCCAGGTCACCGGACCGGTCGTCCGTGACTCTCGCGAGGCGGTGCCGGGCAGCCTGTTCGCCGCCTTCGCCGGCGAGCGCGTGGACGGACACGACTACGCGGCGGCGGTCGTCGAGGCGGGAGCGGTGGCCGTGCTCGGCACCCGGCCCGTCGGCGTGCCCGCGATCGTCGTGGACGACGTCCAGAGCGCCCTCGGCGCCCTCGCCCGGCACGTCGTACGCCGTCTCGGTGCCACCCTCGTCGCCCTCACCGGCTCGGCGGGCAAGACCAGCACCAAGGACCTCATCGCGCAGGTGCTCCAGCGCAAGGCGCCGACGGTGTTCACGCCCGGCTCCCTCAACAACGAGATCGGACTGCCGCTGACCGCGCTCAGCGCCACCGAGGAGACCAGGTTCCTCGTCCTGGAGATGGGCGCCCGGGGTATCGGGCACATCAGCTACCTCGCCGGTCTGACGCCCCCGAAGGTCGGCCTCGTCCTCAACGTCGGCAGCGCCCACATCGGCGAGTTCGGCGGCCGTGAGCAGATCGCCCAGGCGAAGGGCGAACTCGTCGAGGCGCTCCCGTCCGAGGCCGAGGGCGGAACCGCCATCCTGAACGCGGACGACCCCTACGTGCGGGCCATGGCCGCCCGTACGAAGGCGAAGGTGATCTTTTTCGGAGAGTCCGGCGAAGCGGACGTCTCCGCCGAGAACGTGCGACTCACGGACAGCGGACAGCCCTCGTTCAGGCTTCACACACCCTCCGGTGCAAGTGACGTGACCATGCGCCTGTACGGTGAGCACCACGTGTCGAACGCGCTCGCCGCGGCCGCCGTCGCCCACGAACTGGGCATGTCCGCAGACGAGATCGCCGTGGCGCTCTCCGAGGCGGGCTCCCTCTCCCGCTGGCGGATGGAGGTCACCGAGCGCCCGGACGGCGTGACGATCGTCAACGACGCCTACAACGCGAACCCCGAGTCCATGCGAGCCGCTCTGCGCGCGCTCGCGGCGATGGGCAAGGGGCGGCGGACCTGGGCGGTGCTCGGCAAGATGGCCGAGCTCGGGGACGAGGCTCTCGCCGAGCACGACGCGGTCGGGCGGCTCGCCGTCCGGCTCAACGTCAGCAAGCTCGTCGCGGTCGGTGGCAGGGAAGCCGCCTGGCTGCAACTGGGCGCATATAACGAGGGTTCGTGGGGTGAGGAGTCGGTGCACGTGTCCGACGCACAGGCGGCGGTCGACCTGTTGCGCAGCGAGTTGCGCCCGGGGGATGTCGTGCTCGTGAAGGCGTCCCGTTCGGTCGGCCTCGAGAGCGTGGCGCAGGCGCTCCTCGAGTCCGGTGCCGAGGGTGAGGTTTCCGCCCGATGATGAAGCAGATCCTGTTCGCAGGAGTCATTGGCCTCTTCCTGACCCTGGTCGGCACCCCGCTGCTGATCAAGCTGCTCGCCCGCAAGGGCTACGGCCAGTACATCCGCGACGACGGCCCGCGCGAGCACGCCAGCAAGCGCGGTACGCCGACCATGGGCGGTATCGCCTTCATCCTGGCGACGGTCGCCGCGTACTTCCTGGCGAAGGTGATCACGGGCTATCTGGACCCGGAGGCCGACGCGGCGCCGACCTTCTCGGGTCTGCTGGTGCTCGGCCTGATGGTCGGCATGGGCCTGGTCGGCTTCCTCGACGACTACATCAAGATCGTCAAGCGGCGTTCGCTGGGTCTGCGGGCCAAGGCGAAGATGGCCGGCCAGCTGATCGTCGGCATCGGGTTCGCCGTGCTGTCGCTGCAGTTCGCGGACAACCGCGGCAACACCCCCGCCTCCACGAAGCTGTCGTTCATCACGGACTTCGGCTGGACGATCGGACCCGTGCTGTTCGTCGTCTGGGCGCTGTTCATGATTCTCGCGATGTCGAACGGCGTGAACCTGACCGACGGTCTGGACGGTCTGGCCACCGGCGCCTCGGTGCTGGTCTTCGGCGCCTACACCTTCATCGGCGTCTGGCAGTTCCAGGAGTCCTGCGCCAACGCGCAGACCCTGACCAACCCGGGCGCGTGCTACGAGGTGCGAGATCCCCTCGACCTGGCGGTGGTCGCCTCGGCGCTGATGGGCGCCTGCCTCGGCTTCCTGTGGTGGAACACCTCGCCGGCCAAGATCTTCATGGGTGACACCGGTTCGCTCGCGCTCGGCGGTGTGCTCGCCGGCCTCGCGATCTGCTCCCGCACCGAGCTGCTGATCGCCATCCTCGGCGGCCTCTTCGTCCTGATCACCATGTCCGTGGTGATCCAGGTCGGTTCCTTCCGCCTGACCGGGAAGCGCGTCTTCCGGATGGCGCCACTCCAGCACCACTTCGAACTCAAGGGCTGGTCCGAAGTGCTTGTCGTGGTCCGCTTCTGGATCATTCAGGGCATTTGTGTGATCGTCGGACTAGGCCTCTTCTACGCAGGATGGGCAGCGGACAAGTGACCTCCTCGGAGCCCTTCGCCTTCCAGGGCAAGCACATCACCGTCGCCGGGCTCGGCGTCTCCGGCGTCCCGGCGGCCAAGGTGCTGCACGGCCTCGGCGCGATCGTCACGGTCGTCAACGACGGCGCCGACGAGCGCGCCCGGGCGCAGGCGGCCGACTTGGAGGCGCTCGGCATCACCGTGCGCCTCGGTGACGGCGACACCCTGCCCGAGGGCTCCGAGCTGATCGTCACCGCGCCCGGCTGGAAGCCGGACAAGCCGCTGTTCGCGGCGGCTCGTGCCGCGGGTCTGGAGATCTGGGGCGACGTCGAACTGGCCTGGCGCCTGCGCGGCCCCGACGCCGCCCCCTGGCTGGCCGTCACGGGCACCAACGGCAAGACCACGACCGTCCAGATGCTCGCCTCGATCCTGGAGGCGGCGGGCCTGCGCACCGCCGCCGTCGGCAACATCGGCGTCTCGCTCCTGGACGCGGTGCTCGGCGAGGAGCGCTACGACGTGCTCGCCGTGGAACTGTCCAGCTACCAGCTCCACTGGGCGCCGTCGCTGCGCGCCCACTCGGCCGCCGTGCTGAACCTCGCCCCCGACCACCTCGACTGGCACGGCTCCATGGAGGCGTACGCCGCCGACAAGGGCCGGATCTACGAGGGCAATCAGATCGCCTGCGTCTACAACGCGGCCGACAAGGCCACCGAGGACCTGGTCCGCGAGGCCGACGTCGAGGAGGGCTGCCGCGCCATCGGCTTCACCCTGGGCACGCCCGGGCCCTCCCAACTCGGTGTCGTGGAGGGCATCCTGGTCGACCGCGCCTTCGTGGAGAACCGGCAGAAGAACGCCCAGGAGCTCGCCGAGGTCGCCGACGTGAACCCGCCGGCCCCGCACAACATCGCCAACGCCCTCGCGGCGGCGGCCCTCGCCCGGGCCTACGGGGTGCCCGCCAAGGCCGTACGGGACGGTCTGCGGGCCTTCACCCCGGACGCCCACCGCATCGCGCACGTGGCCGACGTGGACGGCGTCGCGTACGTCGACGACTCCAAGGCCACCAACACGCATGCGGCGGAAGCCTCGTTGGCGGCCTACGAGCCGATCGTGTGGATCGCGGGCGGGCTCGCCAAGGGCGCCGTCTTCGACGAGCTGGTCGCCAAGTCGGCGGGGCGGCTGCGCGGCGCCGTGCTGATCGGCGCGGACCGCGCGCTCATCCGGGAAGCCCTCGCGCGACACGCCCCGGAAGTACCCGTCGTCGACCTCGACCGGACCGACACTGGGGCGATGCTCCAGGCCGTCCAGGAGGCGCGGCGGCTCGCACAGCCCGGCGACACGGTGCTGCTGGCCCCGGCCTGCGCCTCGATGGACATGTTCACCAACTACAACAAGCGCGGTGACGCGTTCGCGGAGGCGGTTCGCGAACTCGGCGCGGGCACCTGACGGTCGGTCTCGGCCACGACGGGTGCTTCGGGACCCTTGGAGGGACGCGTGACTCGGATGTGGCCCGAGACCAGCCGGCGGACACCCGCCGCCGACCCGGGGCCGACGCCCCCACCCCTTCCACGCGCGTCCGCGGGAGCCGTCCATGCCCGGTAGCCGTACCGGAGGGCCGCCCGCGCAGCGGCCCGTCCGCCGGCCCGCCGTGGCCCGGACGTCGCGCGAGAGCGGTGTCCTGGGGCTGTATCTGCGGGCGCGCAGGGGCTGGGACCGGCCGCTGACCGCCTACTACCTGATCTTCGGCGGCAGTCTGCTGATCACCGTGCTGGGGCTGGTGATGGTCTACTCGGCCTCCCAGATCACCGCGCTGCAGATGTCGCTGCCGGGCTCGTACTTCTTCCGCAAGCAGCTGCTCGCCGCGGTGATCGGCGCCGGGCTGCTGTTCTCCGCCTCACGGATGCCGGTGAAACTGCACCGGGCGCTGGCCTACCCCATCCTCGCGGGCGCCGTCTTCCTGATGATCCTGGTGCAGATCCCCGGGATAGGAGTGTCGGTCAACGGCAACCAGAACTGGATCGCGGTGGGCGGCTCCTTCCAGATCCAGCCCAGCGAGTTCGGCAAGCTCGCCCTCGTGCTGTGGGGCGCCGACCTGCTCGCCCGCAAGCAGGACCGGAAGCTGCTGACCCAGTGGAAGCACATGCTCGTCCCGCTGGTGCCGGCCGCCTTCATGCTGCTCGGGCTGATCATGATCGGCGGCGACATGGGCACCGCGATCATCCTCACGGCCATCCTGTTCGGCCTGCTGTGGCTCGCCGGCGCGCCCACGCGGCTGTTCGCCGGTGTGCTGTCGATCGCCGCCGTGCTCGGCCTGATCCTCATCAAGACCAGCGCCAACCGCATGGCCCGGCTGCAGTGCCTCGGTGCCACCGAGCCTCAGTCGGGTCCCGTCGACTGCTGGCAGGCCGTGCACGGCATCTACGCCCTGGCCTCGGGCGGAATCTTCGGCTCCGGGCTGGGTGCGAGTGTGGAGAAATGGGGCCAACTCCCCGAAGCCCACACCGACTTCATCTTCGCCGTCACCGGTGAGGAACTGGGCCTGGCGGGGACGCTGTCGGTACTCGCCCTCTTCGCGGCTCTAGGCTATGCGGGTATCCGCGTGGCCGGACGCACGGAGGACCCCTTCGTGAGGTATGCCGCGGGAGGCGTGACCACCTGGATCACGGCGCAGGCCGTGATCAACATCGGTGCGGTGCTCGGTCTGCTGCCGATCGCCGGTGTCCCCCTCCCGCTGTTCTCCTACGGGGGATCCGCCCTGCTGCCGACCATGTTCGCCATCGGGCTGCTGATCGCCTTCGCACGCGACGAGCCCGCTGCGCGGGCGGCGCTTGCGATGCGGCAACCCCGCTTTGGTAGAAAGCGGGGGACTGGGGGCACCGGTTCCATTCGGAGTCCCCGGAGATGGAACACGATGCGACGACGTGCCTCGGCGGCGCGCTCGTCCGGAGAGCGGTGAATTTCGGTGCATGTCGTACTCGCCGGCGGAGGAACCGCGGGCCACATCGAGCCCGCGCTCGCCCTCGCGGACGCCCTGCGCAGGCAGGATCCGAGCGTGGGCATCACGGCCCTGGGAACGGAGCGCGGCCTCGAGACACGTCTCGTACCCGAGCGTGGGTACGAACTCGCGCTGATCCCCGCCGTGCCGCTGCCGCGCAAGCCCACCCCCGAGCTGATCACCGTGCCGGGCCGGCTGCGCGGGACGATCAAGGCGACCGAGCAGATCCTGGAGCGCACCAAGGCGGACGCCGTGGTCGGCTTCGGCGGCTACGTCGCCCTGCCCGGCTACCTCGCGGCCAAGCGCCTCGGTGTGCCGATCGTCATCCACGAGGCCAACGCCCGCCCGGGCCTGGCCAACAAGATCGGTTCGCGCTACGCCAGCCAGGTCGCGGTCTCCACGCCGGACAGCAAGCTGCGGGGCGCCCGTTACATCGGCATCCCGCTGCGCCGCTCCATCGCCACCCTGGACCGGGCCGCCGTACGCCCCGAGGCCCGGGCCGCGTTCGGTCTCGACCCGAACCTGCCCACGCTGCTGGTCACCGGCGGCTCCCAGGGCGCCCGCAGGCTGAACGAGGTCGTCCAGCAGGTCGCGCCCTGGCTCCAGCAGGCCGGAATCCAGATCCTGCACGCGGTCGGTCCGAAGAACGAACTGCCGCAGGTCCACCAGATGCCGGGAATGCCCCCCTACATCCCGGTAAGTTATCTGGACCGGATGGACCTCGCGTACGCCGCGGCGGACATGATGCTCTGCCGCGCGGGCGCGATGACCGTCGCCGAACTCTCCGCCGTCGGGCTCCCGGCCGCCTACGTCCCGCTGCCCATCGGCAACGGCGAACAGCGGCTCAACGCCCAGCCAGTGGTCAAGGCCGGCGGCGGTCTGCTGGTCGACGACGCGGAGCTGACCCCCGAGTGGGTCCAGCAGAACGTCCTGCCGGTGCTCGCCGACCCGCACCGGCTGTACCAGATGTCCCGCAGCGCCGCCGAGTTCGGCCGCCGGGACGCCGACGACCTGCTCGTCGGCATGGTGTACGAGGCGATCGCCGCCAGTCGTGCACACCGCTAGGACTGTATGACGGAAGGCAGGGGAGCGTGGCCGGATCGACCACCGCCGAGCGCGGTGAACGCCAGCAGAAGTCGTCCGGCCCGCCGCCCCGTCCACGGTCCAGGCGGGCCCGGCTTCGTGTGATTGTCATCCTGGGCCTCGCCCTGGTCTTCCTCGGCTTCCCGACGGTATGGCTGTTCTACGGCTCCGACTGGCTGCGCGCCGAGCGCGTGTCCGTGTCGGGCACCAGGGTCCTGACACCGGCTCAGGTGCGTGCCGCCGCCGACGTTCCGCTCGGGAAGCCGCTGATTTCCGTCGACACCGACGCGATCGAGTCGCGACTGCGCCGGAAATTGCCCCGAATTGACTCGGTTGACGTGGTCCGTTCCTGGCCCGATGGAATCGGGCTGAAAGTGGTCGAGCGGACTCCGGTTCTGATTGTCCAAAAGGGCGGAAAGTTCGTCGAGGTGGACGATGAAGGTGTCCGTTTCGCCACGGTTCCCGAGGCGCCCAAAGGCGTGCCCGCACTGGAATTGACGCTGTCCCGGTCCAGCTCCGCCGCCGCGAGCCTGCGCCGCTTCGGCGAGGCCCGGCTGGTACGCGAGGCGGTCGTCGTCGCCCGAGCCGTTCCGGCCGCCGTCGCCCGCGCCACACAGACCGTCAAGGTCCGTTCCTACGACGACATCTCACTGGAGTTGAGGGACGGCCGCACGGTCGTCTGGGGCAGCAGCGAGAAGGGCGCGGTCAAGGCCCGTACGCTCACCGCCCTGATGAAAGCCTCGCCCGGCGCGCGCTACTTCGACGTGAGCGTCCCCACCGCGCCCGCGTCATCAGTAAGTTGACGCACATCCGCGCAGGCCAGCACCCTGGTTGGGCAGTGCTACGGCTGATCACATAGGGTGAAAAGAAAAACGGGAGGTTCGGCGTGTTCGTTGAACGTGCGCCACTTGTCGACTTAGTGTCCTGTTCAGAAGACTCCAAGGAACAGACACACTGGTAACCCTAAACTTCAGGGTTAGGGTTCGGGTCGGCGATACGGACCGTCCCATTCGGCATCAGTCGTCGGGTCGCGGGGCGCAGCGCGTCACGGTGATTCGGCGACACGTAACTCGAGGCGAGAGGCCTTCGACGTGGCAGCACCGCAGAACTACCTCGCAGTCATCAAAGTCATCGGTGTCGGCGGCGGTGGTGTCAATGCCATCAACCGGATGATCGAGGTCGGTCTCAAGGGCGTCGAGTTCATCGCCATCAACACCGACGCGCAAGCTCTGTTGATGAGCGACGCCGACGTCAAGCTGGACGTCGGCCGTGAACTCACCCGCGGACTCGGCGCCGGAGCCAACCCGGCCGTGGGCCGCAAGGCCGCCGAGGACCACCGCGAGGAGATCGAGGAGGTCCTCAAGGGGGCCGACATGGTCTTCGTGACAGCCGGTGAAGGCGGCGGCACCGGCACCGGCGGCGCGCCCGTCGTGGCCAACATCGCCCGCTCGCTCGGCGCTCTCACCATCGGTGTGGTCACGCGCCCGTTCACCTTCGAGGGGCGGCGCCGCGCGAACCAGGCCGAGGACGGCATCGCCGAACTCCGCGAAGAGGTCGACACCCTCATCGTCATCCCGAACGACCGGCTGCTGTCCATCTCGGACCGCCAGGTCTCGGTGCTGGACGCGTTCAAGTCGGCCGACCAGGTCCTGCTCTCCGGTGTCCAGGGCATCACCGACCTCATCACCACCCCCGGCCTCATCAACCTCGACTTCGCCGACGTCAAGTCGGTCATGTCCGAGGCGGGCTCGGCGCTGATGGGCATCGGCTCGGCGCGCGGCGACGACCGCGCGGTGGCCGCCGCCGAGATGGCGATCTCCTCGCCGCTGCTGGAGGCGTCCATCGACGGCGCCCGCGGTGTGCTGCTCTCCATCTCCGGCGGGTCCGACCTCGGTCTGTTCGAGATCAACGAGGCCGCCCAGCTGGTGAGCGAGGCCGCTCACCCCGAGGCCAACATCATCTTCGGCGCGGTGATCGACGACGCCCTCGGCGACGAGGTCCGGGTCACCGTGATCGCGGCCGGCTTCGACGGCGGACAGCCGCCCTCCAAGCGGGACAACGTCCTCGGCTCGTCCTCGGCCAAGCGCGAGGAGCCGGCCCCGGCGCGGCAGACCGAGAGCCGGCCGTCCTTCGGCTCGCTCGGCAGCGTGACCCCGAAGGAGGACCCGGAGCCCGCTCCGGAACCGGCGAACGACATCCCGGTCGCCCCGCCGGTCCCGCCGGCGCCGCGGACCTACTCGGACAGCGCGGCCGAGGAACTGGACGTACCGGACTTCCTCAAGTGATCCTTCAGTCGTGATAGGACAGCGCGAAAGCGTGAGCGGCGCGCACTTCGGCTTCACCGACCGGTGGGGCGGAGTGAGCGCCGCTCCGTATGAGGAGCTCAATCTCGGCGGAGCGGTCGGCGACGACCCCGACGCCGTACGCGCCAACCGGGACCTGGCCGCCAAGTCCCTGGGCGTCGAGCCGGACCGGGTGGTCTGGATGAACCAGGTGCACGGGGCCGACGTGGCGGTGGTGGACCGGCCGTGGGGATCTTCGTCCGAGATCCCCTCGGTCGACGCGATCGTCACGGTGAAGCGGGGGCTCGCCCTCGCGGTGCTCACCGCGGACTGCGTGCCGGTCCTGCTCGCCGACCCCGTCGCCGGGATCGTCGCGGCGGCTCACGCGGGCCGGCCCGGCATGATCGCCGGGGTCGTCCCGGCCGCTCTACGCGCGATGACGGACCTGGGCGCCGAGCCCTCCCGGATCGTCGCCCGCACCGGGCCCACCGTCTGCGGCCGGTGCTACGAAGTGCCCGAGGCGATGCGCGCCGAGGTCTCCGCCGTCGAGCCGGCGGCGTACGCCGAAACCAGTTGGGGCACTCCGGCGGTCGACGTGAGTGCCGGAGTGCACGCCCAGCTTGAACGGCTCGGGGTGCGCGACCGGGCGCAGGCTCCGGTGTGCACGCTGGAGTCGGACGATCACTTCTCGTATCGCCGCGACCGGACCACGGGTCGGCTCGCGGGCTATGTATGGCTGGACTGATGGGGCATGACGGACCGTAAGGACGAACTCGCCGCGAATCTGGCGAAAGTTGAGCGACGTATCGCCGATGCGTGCGCGGCCGCCGGGCGGGGGCGCGAGGAAGTGACCCTGATCGTGGTCACCAAGACGTATCCCGCGAGCGATGTGCGCATGCTGGCGGAACTCGGGGTGCGGCACGTCGCCGAGAACCGCGACCAGGACGCGGCCCCCAAGGCCGCCGCCTGTACGGATCTGCCCCTTTCATGGCATTTCGTCGGTCAACTCCAGACCAACAAGGTGCGATCGGTGGTCGGTTACGCGGACTTCGTGCAGTCCGTCGATCGTCCCAAGCTCGTCACAGCTCTGTCGAAGGAGGCTGTGCGGACCGGGCGCGAACTGGGGTGTCTGCTCCAGGTCGCGCTCGACGCCGGGGAGAGCGCGCGGGGCGAGCGGGGCGGCGTGGCCCCCGGCGGGATCGAGGAGTTGGCCGGCCTCGTGGCCGACGCGCCGGGGTTGCGGCTCGGCGGACTGATGACCGTCGCGCCGCTCACCGGCGAATATGCGGGACGCGAACAGGCGGCGTTCGAGCGGTTGATGGTTTTGTCGACCGACCTGCGCCGGAGTCATCCGACTGCCACCATGGTCTCGGCAGGGATGAGTGCGGACCTCGAACAGGCCGTGGCGGCCGGAGCGACACATGTGCGCGTCGGCAGCGCGGTACTCGGAGTCCGCCCCAGGCTCGGGTAACGTCGCCAAGAAGTCGGACCACAGCAGAAAATATGGTCATTGCCGCCGATAGGCGGACTCAAGGACCTCGTGGATCGCAGGCACTTGGCAGTCGTCAGCAGATCCACCACAGAGCGGAGGACTCAGAGCATGGCCGGCGCGATGCGCAAGATGGCGGTCTACCTCGGCCTCGTGGAGGACGATGGGTACGACGGCCGCGGATTCGACCCCGACGACGACTTCGAACCCGAACTGGACCCGGAGCCCGAGCGGGACCACCGACGGCACGAGCCGTCCCATCAGCCGCACGTCTCACATCAGCCCCAAAGGGACGAAGAGGTACGAGTCGTACAGCCGTCCGTGCCTCGCGAACCGGCCCCCCGTTCCGCTTCGCTCCCCGCGGAATCCGGACGCCCGGCGCGTATCGCGCCCGTGGCATCCATCACACAAGAACGCGCAAGTCTGGAGAAGAACGCACCGGTGATCATGCCCAAGGTCGTGTCCGAACGAGAGCCTTACCGGATCACCACACTCCACCCACGGACCTACAACGAGGCCCGTACCATCGGGGAACACTTCCGTGAAGGCACTCCGGTGATCATGAATCTGACTGAGATGGATGACACAGATGCGAAGCGACTTGTCGACTTTGCGGCTGGTCTGGTGTTTGGTCTTCACGGCAGTATCGAGCGGGTGACGCAGAAGGTGTTCCTGTTGTCGCCTGCTAACGTCGATGTCACGGCGGAGGACAAGGCCCGCATCGCAGAGGGCGGGTTCTTCAACCAGAGCTGAGACGCACCACCGGAAACAGCAGTACCCAGCAGGGCACAGGGGAGAGGGAAGCGCAGGTCATGAGCGTGGTTCTGGATGTCATCTACATCGCGCTGATGTGCTTTCTCATCGTGCTCATCTTCCGGTTGGTCATGGACTATGTCTTCCAGTTCGCCCGCTCATGGCAACCCGGCAAGGCGATGGTGGTCGTTCTGGAGGCCACCTACACTGTCACTGATCCACCGCTCAAGCTTCTGCGGCGGGTCATTCCGCCGCTGCGTCTCGGGGGCGTGGCGCTAGACCTGTCCTTCTTCGTACTGATGATCATCGTCTACATCCTGATCTCGATCGTGAGCCGGCTGTGATGAGCGATGTGACCTACCGTCTTGCCGAATGCCGACGACTACGTTGAGGTGAAGAGATGCCGTTGACCCCCGAGGACGTGCGGAACAAGCAGTTCACGACCGTCCGCCTCCGAGAAGGCTATGACGAGGACGAGGTCGATGCCTTCCTCGATGAGGTCGAAGCCGAACTGACCCGCCTGCTCCGCGAGAACGAGGACCTGCGCGCCAAGCTGGCCGCGGCCACGCGCGCTGCTGCCCAGAATCAGCAGAACATGCGCAAGCCTCCGGAGCCCCAGCAGGATCAGCAGCAACAGCAGCAGCAGGGCATGCGCGGTCCGGGTGGTCCTGTACCCGCCGGCATATCGGGCCCGCCGCAGCAGCAGATGGGTGGCCCCATGGGTGGTCCGCCCCAGCTGCCGAGCGGTGCCCCGCAGCTGCCCGCCGGTCCCGGCGGTCAGGGTGGTCCGCAGGGCCCCGGTCCGATGGGCCAGGGTCCGGGCGGTCCCGGCCCGATGCAGCAGCAGATGCAGCAGCAGATGGGTGGCCCGATGGGCGGCCCCATGGGCGGTCCTCCGATGGGCGGCCCCGGTCAGGGAGGCCCCGGTGGCGACAGCGCCGCCCGTGTCCTCTCGCTGGCCCAGCAGACCGCCGACCAGGCGATCGCCGAGGCCCGTTCCGAAGCCAACAAGATCGTCGGGGAAGCGCGTTCGCGTGCCGAGGGTCTGGAGCGTGACGCCCGTGCCAAGGCCGATGCCCTGGAGCGGGACGCGCAGGAGAAGCACCGCGTGGCGATGGGCTCCCTGGAGTCCGCTCGCGCCACGCTGGAGCGCAAGGTCGAGGACCTGCGCGGCTTCGAGCGCGAGTACCGCACGCGCCTGAAGTCGTACCTGGAGTCGCAGCTGCGTCAGCTGGAGACCCAGGCCGACGACTCGCTGGCTCCGCCGCGCACTCCGGCTGCCGCGTCCCTCCCGCCGTCCCCGGCGCCTTCCATGGCTCCGGCCGGCGCGAGCGCCCCGTCCTACGGCGGTGGCAACCAGACGATGGGCGGCGGCCCGTCGCCGTCCGGTCCGTCCTACGGCGGTCAGCAGCAGATGTCTCCGGCGATGACCCAGCCGATGGCGCCCGTGCGTCCGCAGGGCCCCTCGCCGATGGGTCAGGCGCCCTCGCCCATGCGGGGCTTCCTGATCGACGAGGATGACAACTGACGGCCTGATGGCCAGTAGTACGGCGTAGACATCGGCAGCGTTCAGGGCGAGGCCCCGGGGTGATCCCGGGGCCTCGCTCTTTTGCATGCTTGTTCGTGCGTACGCAACGCCGAAGGCCCGGTCCCGCCAAGATCTTTGGCGGGACCGGGCCTTCGGGCTGAGCGCTACGCCTTGCGCAGGCGGAAGGTCAGGGTCAGACCCTCGTCGGTGAAGGGCTCGCCGTACGTGTCGTCCGCCTCGCCCTCCACGAAGTCCGTCGCCAGGACCTCGTCGGCGATCAGGCCGGTGTGCTCGGCCAGCGCCTCGGTGACGGCCGGGTCGGTCGCCGTCCAGCGCAGCGCGATGCGGTCGGCCACATCGAGGCCGCTGTTCTTGCGGGCCTCCTGGATCAGCCGGATCGCGTCACGGGCCAGGCCCGCACGCCGGAGTTCCTCCGTGATCTCCAGGTCGAGGGCGACCGTGGCACCCGAGTCGGACGCCACCGACCAGCCCTCGCGCGGCGTCTCCGTGATGATCACCTCATCGGGAGCCAGCGTGATGGTCTCGCCGTCGACCTCCACCGAGGCCGTGCCCTCGCGCAGGGCCAGGGACAGGGCGGCCGCGTCCGCGTTCGCGACGGCCTTGGCCACGTCCTGGACGCGCTTGCCGAACCGCTTGCCCAGCGCGCGGAAGTTGGCCTTGGCCGTGGTGTCGACCAGGGAGCCGCCGACGTCGCTCAGGGTCGCGAGCGATTCGACGTTCAGCTCCTCCGTGATCTGGGTGCGCAGCCCGGAGTCCAGCGCGTCGAAGCCCGACGCGGCGATCAGGGCGCGGGACAGCGGCTGACGCGTCTTGACGCCCGACTCCGCGCGCGTGGCACGGCCCAGCTCCACGAGCCGGCGCACCAGCACCATCTGCTTCGACAGCTCCGGGTCGATGGCCGTGAGGTCCGCCTCGGGCCAGGAGGAGAGATGGACCGACTCCGGGGCGCCCGGGGCGACCGGGACGATCAGGTCCTGCCAGACCCGCTCGGCGATGAACGGGGTCAGCGGGGCCATGAGCTGCGTGACCGTCTCGACGACCTCGTGCAGGGTGCGCAGGGCCGCCTTGTCGCCCTGCCAGAAGCGGCGGCGGGAGCGGCGCACGTACCAGTTCGACAGGTCGTCGACGAACGCGGACAGCAGCTTGCCGGCGCGCTGGGTGTCGTAGGCGTCGAGCGCCTGGGTGACCTGGTCGGTGAGCGCGTGCAGTTCGGACAGCAGCCAGCGGTCCAGGACCGGGCGGTCGGCCGGGGCCGGGTCGGCCTCGGAGGGGGCCCAGCCCGACGTACGGGCGTACAGGGCCTGGAAGGCGACCGTGTTCCAGTAGGTGAGGAGCGTCTTGCGGACGACCTCCTGGATGGTGCCGTGGCCGACGCGGCGGGCCGCCCAGGGGGAGCCGCCGGCCGCCATGAACCAGCGGACCGCGTCGGCGCCGTGCCGGTCCATGAGCGGGATGGGCTCCAGGGTGTTGCCCAGGTGCTTGGACATCTTGCGGCCGTCCTCGGCGAGGATGTGGCCGAGGCAGACCACGTTCTCGTACGACGACTTGTCGAAGACCAGGGTGCCGACCGCCATCAGCGTGTAGAACCAGCCGCGGGTCTGGTCGATGGCCTCGCAGATGAACTGCGCCGGGTAGCGGGACTCGAAGGTGTCCTTGTTCTTGTACGGGTAGCCCCACTGCGCGAACGGCATCGAACCCGAGTCGTACCAGGCGTCGATGACCTCGGGCACGCGCGTGGCCGTGCTGCCGCAGCCGTCCTGCGGGCAGGTGAAGGTGACCGCGTCGATGTAGGGGCGGTGCGGGTCCAGGCCCGACTGGTCGGTGCCGGTCAGCTCGGTCAGCTCGGTGAGGGAGCCGACGCAGGTGAGGTGGTCGTCCTCGCAGCGCCAGATGGGCAGCGGCGTGCCCCAGTAGCGGTTGCGGGAGAGCGCCCAGTCGATGTTGTTGTCCAGCCAGTCGCCGTAGCGGCCGTGCTTGACCGTGTCCGGGAACCAGTTGGTGTTCTCGTTCTCCGCGAGGAGACGGTTCTTGATCTCCGTGGTGCGGATGTACCAGGAGGGCTGCGCGTAGTAGAGCAGCGCGGTGTGGCAGCGCCAGCAGTGCGGGTAGCTGTGCTCGTACGGGATGTGCCGGAAGAGCAGGCCGCGGCTGTCGAGGTCCTCGGTGAGCTTCTCGTCGGCCTTCTTGAAGAAGACGCCGCCGACGAGGGGGACGTCCTCCTCGAAGGTGCCGTCCGGGCGGACCGGGTTCACGACCGGGAGGCCGTAGGAGCGGCAGACCTTGAGGTCGTCCTCACCGAAGGCGGGGGACTGGTGGACCAGACCCGTGCCGTCCTCGGTCGTGACGTAGTCGGCGTTGACCACGTAGTGGGCCGGCTCCGGGAACTCCACCAGCTCGAACGGGCGCTGGTACGTCCAGCGCTCCATCTCGGCGCCCGTGAAGGTCTGGCCGGTGGTCTCCCAGCCCTCGCCGAGGGCCTTGGCGACGAGCGGCTCGGCGACGACGAGCTTCTCCTCGCCGTCGGTCGCGACGACGTAGGTGACCTCGGGGTGCGCGGCGACCGCCGTGTTGGACACCAGGGTCCACGGGGTCGTCGTCCACACCAGGAGCGCCGCCTCGCCGGCCAGCGGGCCTGAGGTGAGCGGGAAGCGGACGAACACGGACGGGTCGACGACCGTCTCGTAGCCCTGCGCCAGCTCGTGGTCGGACAGGCCCGTGCCGCAGCGGGGGCACCAGGGGGCGACGCGGTGGTCCTGGGCCAGCAGGCCCTTGTTGAAGATCTCCTTGAGCGACCACCAGACCGACTCGATGTACTCGGGGTCCATGGTGCGGTACGGGTCCTGGAGGTCGGTCCAGTAGCCCATGCGGGTCGTGAGCGCCTCGAAGGCGTCCGTGTGCCGGGTCACCGACTCGCGGCACTTGGCGTTGAACTCGGCGATGCCGTACGCCTCGATGTCCTGCTTGCCGGAGAAGCCGAGCTCCTTCTCCACCGCCAGCTCGACCGGGAGGCCGTGGCAGTCCCAGCCGGCCTTGCGGGCCACGTGGTAGCCGCGCATGGTGCGGAAGCGGGGGAAGACGTCCTTGAAGACGCGGGCCTCGATGTGGTGGGCGCCGGGCATGCCGTTGGCGGTGGGCGGGCCCTCGTAGAACACCCACTCGGGGCGGCCCTCGGACTGCTCCAGGCTCTTGGCGAAGATCTTCTGCTCGCGCCAGAACTCGAGCACCGCGTGCTCGAGCGCGGGCAGGTCTACCTGGGCGGGTACCTGGCGGTACGTCGGCGATGTCATCAGCGGGCTTCCTCCGGCGGACTTGCTGCCTTCCGTCCGGAGGGACGAGAGCTACGTCATTGCCTGCGCCGACTTCGGCGCGCTCCCGCGGTACCACCCTCCTTGGCCCTCCGGTGCGGGGTGTGCGCCGGTGAGCCCCCTCATTGGGGTCGCGATGCCGGGTCTACCGGCCGCTGCTGTTCGGCTGCGGCTTTCTTCCGGCGGCTCCGGGGTGATCTTCACGTCGCGCTCGCCCCCGGGCTTCCACCGTCCCCGGGTCGCTCTGGGCTGCGTACGCCGCTACTCGTCCCCATCCACGCTTTTCGCTCCGCCCAGTGTACGGCGCCGGGCGGACAGCGGCCGACCGCATTTTCGGGGCCGCGGGGGAAGGGGTGGCGTAAAGGGTGGTGTTTGGGTTTGATGACCCGAATGGAGTGGTATGGGTGTTCGGATCCTGGGACGTCCGGCTCGGCGGATTACCGGGCGGGGAGCTGGGCACAACGGATGCAGGTTCGCCGCGCGGCGTGCGCGAGGCGGGCGAATCGGGCGGTGTGCCCCGTTGCCGCGGGACTCAAGTCGATTTATCGTCCCAGCACGATTCGCGAGCAAGATCACAATATGTGAAGGGGCCGCGGCCATGGTGGCGAAGAAGACCGCCGTACAGCAGCCGGCGTCCGGCAGGTCCGCGGAGGCCTCCGGTGGTGCGCCCAAGGACCCGGGTGGGAAGAAGACCACCCAGGGAGGCTCGGCGGGGCGGGCGGCGAAGGGGGCGACCGAGAAGGCGACCGAGGGGACGAAGGCGGCGGTCACCAGGACCAGGGCGGCGGTCAAGAAGGTGACGGCCAAGAAGGCGGCGGCGGGAAAGGCCGTGGCGAGGAGGGTCGCGGGCAAGGCGGCCGGGGCCGAGGGAGCCGGGGCCAAGGGGGCCGGTGAAAAAGCTGAGGTCGAAGAGGCTGAGGTCGGCAAGACTGGGGCCGGGGGGCCTGCGGCCGAGGAGGCTGGGGTCGAGAGAACCGCGGCCGGGAATGCCGGGGCTGAGAAGACCGGCGCTGAGAAGACCGAGACCGAGAAGACCGAGACCGAGAAGACCGAGGCCGAGCGGGCTGCTGCCAAGAAGGCGGCGACCAAGAAGACCGCTGTCCGGAAGGCCACGGCCAAGAAGGCCGCAGCCGGGAAGGCGTCGGGCGCGAAGGCTGCGGCCGGGAAGGCCGCGAGCAGGAAAGCCGCTGTCGGTGAGGCCGCGGGGCAGAAGGCTGCGGCTGGGAAAGCCGCGGGCAAGGAGGCCGCTGTCGGCGGGCCAGCGGGGGAGAAGGCCGCAGTCGGCCGGACCGCGGAGAAGACGGCCGCAGCCGGCCGGACCGCGGGTAAGAAGGCCACGGCCAAGAAGGCCGCTGTCGGTGAGGTCGCGGAGAAGAAGGCCGCGGTGAAGAGGGCGAAGGCGGCCAAGGCCGTCGCCGCCGAGAAGGGCGTCGGGGCCGAGGGCGTGCGCGCCGGAGGCAAGAGCACCACCACGAAGAGCGCGGCCGCGAAGGGCACTGCCCAAAGCGGCGCGGTCACACAGGACAAGGCCGGGAAGAGCACGGCCGAGAAGGCGGACGCGGTCGAGGCCGCGACGCAGACGGGAGCGACCACGGTGGGTGCGAAGAAGACTCCTGGCGCGGCGACGGCGGCCAAGACCGCCGTCCCGAAGGCACGGGTCGCCGCGGCGGAGCCCGGTGAGCTCGCGGTACGCCCTGGGGAGGACCCCTGGACGGAGGCGGAGGTCGAGGACGCGCGTGCCGAGCTGACCTCCGAGGAGACCCGGCTGCGGGAGGAGATCACGTCGTCGGAGCGCTCGCTCGCCGGTCTGATGCGCGACTCCGGGGACGGCGCGGGCGACGACCAGGCGGACACCGGCACCAAGAACATCACCCGCGAGCACGAGCTGGCCCTGGCCGCCAACGCGCGCGAGATGCTCCTCCAGACCGAGCGCGCCCTGGACCGTCTCCACTCGGGCACCTACGGCCTGTGCGAGAACTGCGGCAACCCCATCGGCAAGGCCCGGATGCAGGCCTTCTCCCGGGCCACGCTGTGCGTGGAGTGCAAGCAGAAGCAGGAGCGCAGGTACTGACCGGCGGCCGAATGCCGCCTGAGCACATGGGGGCACCGGGCGTGTCGTACCCTCGTGCTCAGTCAGGCACCTAGGTTGAGGGACTCACGTGGCAGAGGCGGAGCGCATCATCGGTACGCCGGACACACCGGACGCTGCCGGGGACGGGCAGGAGCGGCCCGAGGACGCGGCGGCGGGCGAGCGCGCCGACTCCGAGGGCACCCGGCCCGCCGGGGAGTCCGGCACGGGTGACGCGGCCGCGCCGCCCCGGGGCAAGCGGCGTATCGCGGTCCTGTTCGTCGTGGCCCTGTTCGCGTACGCCCTCGATCTGAGCACCAAGATGATCGTGGTGGCCAAGCTGGAGCACCACCCGCCGATCGAGATCATCGGGGACTGGCTGAAGTTCGAGGCGATCCGCAACGCGGGCGCGGCCTTCGGCTTCGGCGAAGCCTTCACG
Source organism: Streptomyces koelreuteriae (assembly GCF_018604545.1). Classification (GTDB taxonomy): domain Bacteria; phylum Actinomycetota; class Actinomycetes; order Streptomycetales; family Streptomycetaceae; genus Streptomyces; species Streptomyces koelreuteriae. The sequence continues at coordinate 6,342,421 of NZ_CP075896.1, forward strand.
GTGATCTTCACCATGATCGCGGCGGCGGTGATCGTGGTGATCGCCCGGCTCGCCCGCAAGCTCTACAGCCTGCCCTGGGCGCTCGCGCTCGGGCTGCTGCTCGGCGGTGCGCTGGGCAACCTCACCGACCGGATCTTCCGGGCGCCGGGTGTCTTCGAGGGCGCGGTCGTGGACTTCATCGCGCCCAAGCACTTCGCCGTCTTCAACCTGGCCGACTCGGCGATCGTGTGCGGCGGCATCCTGATCGTGCTGCTGTCCTTCAAGGGGCTCGACCCGGACGGCACCGTCCACAAGGACTGACAGGCGCCGTACGGGACTGTCGGACCCGTCCGGCATACTCGACGGGTGAGCACGATTCCCGAGATCCGCACCCTGCCCGTGCCCGACGGCCTGGAGGGCGAGCGCGTCGACGCCGCCATCTCCCGGATGTTCGGCTTCTCCCGGACCAAGGCGGCCGAACTCGCCGCCGCGGGGAAGGTCACGGTCGACGGGTCGGTGGTCGGAAAGTCGGAGCGTGTGCACGGCGGCGCCTGGCTGGAGGTCGAGATGCCCCAGGCGCCCGCGCCGGTGCAGGTCGTGGCCGAGCCGGTCGAGGGCATGGAGATCGTGCACGACGACGATGACGTGGTCGTGATCGTCAAGCCCGTGGGCGTCGCCGCGCACCCGTCGCCGGGCTGGACCGGGCCGACCGTCATCGGGGGCCTGGCCGCCGCCGGGTACCGCATCTCCACCTCCGGCGCCGCCGAGCGCCAGGGCATCGTGCACCGCCTCGACGTCGGCACGTCGGGGCTGATGGTCGTCGCCAAGTCGGAGTACGCGTACACGTCGCTGAAGCGCCAGTTCAAGGAGCGCACGGTCGACAAGCGGTACCACACGCTCGTCCAGGGCCACCCCGACCCGACCAGCGGCACCATCGACGCGCCCATCGGCCGCCACCCCCACCACGACTACAAGTGGGCGGTCACCGCCGAGGGCAAGGCGTCCGTCACGCACTACGACCTCATCGAGGCCTTCCGCGCGGCATCGCTCCTCGATGTGAAGCTGGAGACCGGCCGCACCCACCAGATCCGCGTCCACATGGCCGCCCACCGGCACCCCTGCGTCGGCGACCTGACCTACGGCGCCGACCCGACGCTGGCCAAGCGCCTCGGCCTGACGCGGCAGTGGCTGCACGCGGTGCGCCTCGGCTTCGAGCACCCCGGGGACGGGCAGTGGGCGGAGTTCTCCTGCGACTACCCGGAGGACCTGCAGAAGGCCCTGGACCAGGTCCGGGAGGAGACGTACGCATGAGCACCGCGCGGTATGCGGTGCGTGTCGCGGAGGACCCCGCCGACCGTGAGGCGTGCTTCGCGGTGCGCAAGGAGGTCTTCGTCGGCGAGCAGGGCGTGCCTGAGGACCTCGAGTACGACGCGTACGACGCGGGGGCCGTGCATGTGCTGGCCGTCCGGGAGGACGGCGAGCCGCTCGGCACCGGGCGGCTGCTGTACGGCGAGGCGGCCGAGGCGCAGACCGGGGCCGGCCCCTCCGTGGGCTCGCTGGGCCGGCTCGCCGTGACGGGCGGGGCGCGCGGGCTCGGTGTCGGGGTCGCCCTGGTGCGGGCCATCGAGGAGGCCGCACGCGCGCGTGGTCTCACGGCCGTGGACCTGCACGCCCAGACGCACGCGCTCGGCTTCTACGCGCGGCTGGGCTACGAGGCGTACGGGCCGGAGTACTTGGAGGCGGGCATCCCGCACCAGGGGATGCGGCGTCCGCTCTAGCCGTTCGCCGCGGGTGCCGAAACGGTTTGTCCGTGGAGTTGCGTGGCAGGCTTGAGTTCAGTCGTATGACCGTCTGACCTCCCGGAGCGCTGACCGTGGATCAGTTGGCCCTGTTGTTCGTGCTGCTGCTCGGGGCCGTGATCAGCGTCCCGGTCGGGGACCGGCTGGGGATGCCCGCGCCGGTGCTGATGACGCTCCTGGGCATAGTCCTCGCGCTGCTCGAGTTCGTACCGAACGTCGAGATCCCGCCGGACCTCATCCTGCCGCTGCTGCTGCCGCCCCTGCTGTACGCCGCCGTGCGGCGCACGTCATGGCGGCAGTTCGCCGCGAACAAGAGACCCATCTTCCTGCTGGCCGTGGCGCTGGTGTTCGTCACCATGGCCTGTGTGGCCGCCACGGCCGACGCGATCGTGCCGGGGCTGCCGCTGGCCGCGGCGTTCGCGCTCGGAGCGCTGGTCGCGCCGCCGGACCCGGTCGCGGCCACCGCCGTCGCCGGGCAGCTGGGGCTGCCGCGCCGGCTGGTGTCGATCCTGGAGGGCGAGGGGCTCTTCAACGACGTGACGGCCATCGTCCTGTACCACGTGGCGATCGCCGCCGCCGTCAGCGGGACGTTCTCGCCCTGGCAGGCCGGGCTCGATCTGGTGCTGTCGGCCGTGGTGGGGGCGGCCGTGGGCATCGGGCTGGGCTGGGGCGCCAACAAGCTGATGGAACTGCTCGGGGACGCGACCCTGCAGATCGGGCTGACCCTGCTGGTGCCGTACGCCTCGTACGTCATGGCCGAGGAACTGCACGGCTCCGGAGTGCTCGCCGTGCTCACCACCGCCGTGTTCCTCGCGGAGTACGGGTCCGACGCCGACGACGTCATGACACGGCTGGCCGGGCACACCTTCTGGAACATCGTCGACACCCTCGTCACCGGCGTCGCCTTCGGGCTGGTCGGTCTCGAACTGCACAACGCCATCCGCACCGCGTCCGGCCGCTGGGGCGAACTGCTCGGCTGGGCGGCCGTGGTGGTGGCCGTCGTCGTGCTCGTCCGGCTGCTGTGGCTGCTGCCGGCGACCTGGCTGACCAAACGGCTGCACGCGCGGCGGGACTACGACGAGGACATCCCGGTGAGCTGGCGCGAGACCGTCGTCATGTGGTGGTCGGGGATGCGCGGGGTCGCCTCGGTGGCGTTGGTGCTGGCCATTCCGCTGGAGACGGACGCGGGGGCGCCCTTCCCCAACCGGGACGAGCTCATCTTCATCGCGTTCGGGGTGATCGTGGCGACGCTGGTGGTGCAGGGGCTGACCCTGCCGTGGCTGGTGCGGCGGCTGGGCGTGAAGGCCGACACGGACCACGAGAAGGAACTCGCGAAGGAACTGGCGATCCGGGCGTCCAAGGCGGCGAAGCGCCGGCTGCGCGAGATCGAGGAGGAAGAGGAGCTCCCCGAGGAGTTGTCCGAGCAGATGCTGCGGCGGGCCTTCGACATCGGGGTGCGCATCAGTCCCGAGGTCGCGGAGGACGAGCGGCGGGAGGCCTCCCGGGAGCGGGCGCGGCGGCTGAAGCAGGTGCGGCGGATCCAGCAGGAGATGCTGAGTGCGGCGCGGCACGAGGTGCTGGCGGCGCGCAGCGAGCCGGGGGCCGATCCCGAGGTCGTGGACCGGGTGTTGCGGCATCTCGATGTGCGGTCGATGCGGTGACCGGCTTCCCGGCGGGGTCTTCGACGTCGGCGGCTGACGGGTCGTAGGGTCGTCGTATGGCTCGGAATGTGGTGATCAGTGGTGGAGGGACCGGGATCGGGCTCGCGGCGGCGCGGGCGTTCGCCGCGGGCGGGGATCAGGTGCTGTTGCTCGGGCGGCGGGTCGACGTGCTGGAGAAGGCCGGGGTGCCGGGGGCGCGGACGTACGCGGCGGATCTCACCGAACCGGCGGACGTACGGGGTGTCGCCGCCTTCGTGGAGCGGGAGTTCGGGGCCGTGGACGTCCTCGTGCACAGCGCCGGGGGCAACGGACTGCTCGAACCGGACGCCGGGCACGACGACCCGCTCGAGGCCGTCGCGCACGACTGGACCGTGAACTTCCGGCTCAACACCCTGACCGCCGTCCTGCTCACCGAGGCACTGAAGCCGCGCCTCGCCGAGCCCGGCGGGCGGGTGCTGTTCCTCGGCTCCATCGCCGCCTACCGGGGGTCCGGGAGCGGGGCGTACGCGGCGGCCAAGGCGGGTCTGCACCCATACGCCCATGATCTGGCCCGGCAGCTGGGGCCGCGCGGCATCACCGTGAACGTGGTCGCGCCCGGCTATGTCGAGGACACCGAGTTCTTCGGGGACGCGATGAGCGAGGAGCGGCGGGCGCGGCTCGTCGAGGAGACCTCGACCAAGCGGGCCGGGACCCCCGGTGACGTCGTCGAGACCCTGCACTGGCTGGCCTCCCAGGGGGCCGGGCACATCACGTCCCAGATCATCCAGGTCAACGGCGGCGCCGAACGCGGTCACTGAGAGCCAGCAAGGAGAAGGGGGCCGCCCGCGGTACGGGCAGCCCGCTTTTTTCCGGCTCCGGTGCCGTCAGCGCTCCGGCCTCGCCGAGCCGTGGTAGCGGCGCTGCTGGGGCGGGACGCCGTCCTGCGACGGGCGGTGGCCGTTCCCGCTCCCGTTGCCGTTCCAGGACGGCGGCAGGAGCGCGTCCGCCGTGTTGACCCGGGGGAGGGCGTACGGGTGCTCCTCGGTCAGCCAGCGGAGCATCTCCTCGCGGACCGTGACCCGCACCGTCCAGATGTCGTCCGCGTCCTTGGCCGTCACCAGGGCCCGCACCTGCATCGTGCTCGGGGTGGTGTCCGTGACGCACAGGTTGTAGGCGCGGCCGTCCCAGGCCGGGCACTCGCGCAGGATGTCGCGGAGCTTCTCGCGCATCGCCTCCACGGGGGCCGTGTGATCGAGGTGCCAGAAGACGATGCCGGTCATCTGCGGGGTGCCGCGCGACCAGTTCTCGAACGGCTTGGACGTGAAGTACGAGACCGGCATGGTGATCCGGCGCTCGTCCCAGGTGTGGACGGTCAGGAACGTCAGCGTGATCTCCTCGACCGTGCCCCACTCGCCGTCCACCACCACGGTGTCCCCGATGCGCACCATGTCGCCGAAGGCGATCTGGAACCCCGCGAACATGTTGCTCAGCGTGGACTGGGCGGCGACACCGGCGACGATGCCGAGGATGCCGGCCGAGGCCAGCAGCGAGGCGCCCGCCGCCCGGAACGCCGGGAACGTCAGCAGCATGCTCGCCGTGGCCACCACGCCGACGACCGCGGACACCACCCGCATGATCAGCGTCACCTGGGTGCGCACCCGGCGGACCCTGGCCGGATCACGGTGGGCGCGGGCGCTGGCGTACCGGCTGTAGGACGTCTCGACGATCGCCCCCGCGATACGGATCACCAGCCAGGCGGCCGAGCCGATGAGCAGCAGCGTCAGCCCCTGGCCGAGGCCCTCGCGGTGGTCTTCCAGCAGGTCCGCCTCGTCGTACGACCCTCTCAGGAGGGCCGCGAAGAGCACGAGCTGGTAGGGGATACGGCCGCGGCGGAGCAGACCCCAGAGCTGGGTCTCGTGGTGCCGTTCGTCGGCCTTGCGCAGCAGGAAGTCGGTGGCCCAGCCGATCACGAGCGTGAGCACGACCGAGCCACCGACCACGATCAGCGGTCGTAGCAGGTTCTCCATGCCCCCGAACCTAACCGGCACCGGCAGGCATGAACATGTGACTTCCGTCCGGTCCTGGGTACTGCCGCGATCTCGCGGTGTCACACCCGGCTGGCACCATGGGCTTCATGAACATCATGCTCTTTCACTCGACCCAGGGGCTGCGGCCCGCGGTGCTCCGGGCCGCTGACCGGCTGCGCACGGCCGGACACGAGGTGTGGACGCCCGACCTCTTCGAGGGGCGCACCTTCGAGGCGGTCGAGGAGGGCATGGAGCACCAGGAGAAGATCGGTAAGGACGAGCTGCTGAAGCGGGCCGTACTGGCGGCCGCGCCCTACTCCGAGCGCGGGCTGGTGTACGCGGGATTCTCGCTCGGCGCCTCGATCGCCCAGACCCTCGCCCTCGGCGACGACAAGGCGCGCGGGCTGCTGCTCCTGCACGGCACGTCGGACATCGCGCCGGACGCCACGGCGGACGACCTCCCGGTCCAGCTGCACGTGGCGGAGCCGGACCCCTTCGAGACGGACGACTGGCTCAGCGCCTGGTATCTCCAGATGGGCCGGACCGGCGCGGACGTCGAGGTGTACCGCTACGCCGGGGCCGGTCACCTCTACACCGACCCCGACCTGCCGGACTACGACGAGGAGGCCGCCGAGGCCACCTGGCGGGTGGCGCTCGGCTTCCTTGAGAGCCTGTGAACGCTTACACCGGGTCGTGGACCCGCTCGAGCTTCTGGGTGCCGCTGCGGGTGCGGTAGGAGCGGGCCCACTTGGCGGTCGCGTCGCGGGTCGCGCGGCCGGAGAGGACGTAGTAGTCCATCTGCGCCCGCTCGGCCGTGATGTCCAGGACGCCGTAGCCGTGGCGGTCGGTGTCGACCCAGTGGACGTGGCGGTTGGCGGCGCGGATGACGGGTGAGGCGACCGCGGAGACCGTGCCCTCGGGGACTTTGACGATGTCGTCGAGGTTGTCGGAGGTGACCGAGGTGACGACGAACTCCGTGGCGGCGGACGGGGACAGCGGGTAGGTGCCGGCGTTCACCGGTACGTCGTTGGCCCAGGCCATGTGGATGTCGCCGGTCAGGAAGACCGTGTTGCGGATCGCGCCCGCGCGCAGATGGGCCAGGATCTCGCGGCGGTCGTCGGTGTAGCCGTCCCACTGGTCGGTGTTGAGGGCCAGGCCCTCCTGCGGCAGGCCGAGCAGCTTGGCGAGGGGCTTCAGCAGATCGGCGGAGAGCGAGCCTATGGCGAACGGCGAGATCATCACCGAGTTGCCGACCAGCCGCCAGGTGGTGTCGGACGCCGTCAGCCCCGCCTTGAGCCAGTCGAGCTGGGCGCGGCCGGTGAGCGTGCGGTCCGGGTCGTCGACCTCGCCGTTGCCCACCTTGACCTGCTGCGAGCGGAAGGACCTCAGGTCCAGCAGCGAGAGATCGGCCAGCTTGCCGAAACGCAGCCGGCGGTAGGTGGTGCCCGCGATCGCCGGACGCACCGGCATCCACTCGAAGTAGGCCTGCTTGGCGGCGGCCTGACGCGCGGACCAGGCGCCCTCCGCGCCCTCCGTGTGGTTCTCGGCACCGCCCGGCCAGGCGTCGTTGGCGAACTCGTGGTCGTCCCAGATCGCCACGACCGGAGCCGCGGTGTGCAGGGCCTGGAGGTCCGGGTCGGTCTTGTAGCGCGCGTGCCGTATGCGGTAGTCGGCGAGCGTGACGATCTCGTGGGCCGGGGCGTGCGGCCGTACGACCGTGCCGCGCGTGCCGTACTCGCCGGTGCCGTACTCGTAGATGTAGTCGCCGAGATGCAGCCAGGCGTCCAGGTCGCCGCGGGCCGCGAGATGGCGGTACGAGGAGAAGTAACCGGCCTCCCAGTTGGCGCAGGAGACCACGCCGAAGCGGAGGTTCGCGACGGCCGCGTCGGCCGCCGGGGCGGTGCGGGTGCGCGCGGCGGGGGAGTCGGTGCCGCCACTGGAGAAGCGGAACCAGTAGTCGGTGGCCGGCCTGAGGCCCCGGATGTCGGCCTTCACCGTGTGGTCGGAGGCGGCCTTCGCCGTGGTGGAGCCCTTGGCGACGATCGTGGTGAACGCCCGGTCCTCGGCGACGACCCAGCTCACCTCGGTGTCCGGGCCCAGACCGGAGCCGGCGACCGCCTCCGGCACGGGGGTCACGCGGGTCCACAGCAGGACACCGTCGGGCAGAGGGTCACCGGAGGCCACGCCGTGCAGGAAGGCGGGGGCCTGGTCGGCGGCGCGCGCGGGCAGGGAGGCGGCGAGCGGCCCGGCCAGGACAGCGGTCGCCGCCGCGGCCTTGACGACCGTACGCCGGCGCGGGTGGAGGAAGTTGAGGCCCTCGGATGTCTTCGATGATCTGTATCGACTGGTCACGGTCGATCAGGTTACTGATCAGTATGCACCAGAGCGGGCGAACTCCGGAAGTTCGCCCGCTCTTCACGCGGTGGCCCGGACCGGACCCGCCGTCACTTCTTGAGGGCCTCGCCGACCACCCTGTTGAAGTCGGCCACGGTCATCAGCGGCGTGCCCTGGTTGTCGGCGGTGAGCTGCTTGCCGTCCATGACGAAGCCCGGGGTGCCCGTCACCCCGTCCTTGTTGTCGTCGAAGCTCTTGGACATGGCCATCGCCCAGGCGTCGTAGGTGCCCTTCTTGACCGCGTCCTGGAACTTCTTGTTGTCCTTCAGCTCGGGGACGGTGTTCGCGACCTTGATGAGGTAGCTGTCGTCCTTGAACTTGTCGGTCGTCTCCTCCGGGTGGAACTTCGCCGAGTACAGCGCGGCCTTGTAGTCGAGGAACGCGGCGTCGCTCACGTTCAGCGCGGCGCCCATCGCGCTCAGCGCGTTCTTGGAGCCCTCGCCGTTGTCCTTGTTGTCGATGAACGTGGCACCGACGAACTGCATCTTGTACTTGCCGTCGTCGATGTCCTTCTTCACGGTCGGACCGACGGTCTGCTCGAACTGGGCGCACACGGGGCAGCGCGCGTCCTCGTAGACCTTCAGGGTCTTCTTGGCCGAGTCCTTGCCGATGACGACCGTGGTGCCCTTGGTGCCCGTGGTGTTGGCGGGCGTGACGACCTTGGCGTCCTTCTGGCCCTCCCAGTAGCTGGGCTTGTTGGCCTGGACGACCGCGTAGCCGATGCCGCCGGCTATCGCCAGGACGCCGACGATGGAGCAGGCGACGACGATCTGCCGCTTGGCCTTGGCGCGCTTGGCCTCGCGCTCGCGCTCGGCGCGCAGCCGCTCGCGGGCCGCCGTCTTCGCCGCCTGGGTGTTCCGCTTGCTCATGGTGATGTTCTCCGTAAGGGGACGCGCACACGTGGGTGTGCGGAATGCGTAGGGGGACTGCCTGTGCTCGAAAGCTCAAGAGCTCGAAAGCCCGAGGAGTGAAAAGTGCCGGAGCGCCTCAGACGAAGGCGGGCGAGCACGGCGGTCCACGCCGCCCCAAGGTGTACGCGAGGATCAGGTCTCGGGCGGTGGGCGTGCGGTCGGCGGCGCGCGACGGCAGACACCGCCCGGCCGGGGACCGCTCCACCGCGACCGCGGCGACGGCCAGCAGCAGCGGCCGGAACGTCGTGGCCGCCACGGCCCGCAGCAGCTGGGCCAGGGCCCGCTCGCCGCGGCGCAGCCAGACGGCGGCGACCAGGCCCACGCCGATGTGCGCCCCGAGCAGCAGCCAGGCGGTGGCCGGGTCGGCGTGCGCGACCGCGGCCGCGAGCCGGTCGGTGCCGGTGGCCCCGGCCATCCGCGCCAGCGGGGTGCCCACCTCGCCGCCCCCGCACAGCACGTCCAGACCGACCGAACGCAGCGGACCGGCGACCGGGCCGCCGGCCCGGCCGTAGCAGGCGTGCTGACCTGCGGTGAACACCGTGTCGGCGGCCAGTTCCAGCGGGATCAGCAGGGCCGCGATCCGCCCGAAGGAGCGCTCGCGGCCCGCCAGGGCGTACGCGATCACGAACACGGCGGCGGCGACCGCGGCCACCGTGCCCATCGGGAGCGGGACCTGGGACAGCAGCACGTGCGACGCGGTGCTGAGTGTCACGACCACTGCCGTGAACAGCGCCGCGCGTACGGCTCTGAGCTGGATCCCGGATATGTCCATAGCGAAAGGAGAGTCTGTCATGGGGGCCGGTAAGAGACCCCTAAAGGATGCCTGTGGGGGAGCGGACGGCGAAAGCCCCGGCTACAGGCCCGGGATCCGGCCGTTGCGGAACAGGTCCACGAAGGTCTGGTGGTCGCCGCGCGCGCGTGCGCCGTAGGTGTGCGCGAAGTCGACCAGCAGCGGCGGGAAGCCGTCCTCGTCGGCCGCGATCGCCGCGTCGATGGCCCGCTCCGTGGAGAACGGCACCAGCGACTCCCCGGACTGGTCGTCCGCCGCCGAGTGCATGGTCGCCGTCGCCCGGCCGAGGTCGGCCACCACCTGGGCGATCTCCTCCGGGTCGTCGATGTCGCCCCAGTCGAGATCCACCGCGTACGGCGAGACCTCGGCGACCAGCTGGCCCGAGCCGTCCAGCTCCGTCCAGCCCAGCCACGGGTCGGCGTGGGCCTGGAGGGCGCGCTGGGAGATGACCGTGCGGTGCCCCTCGTGCTGGAAGTAGTCACGGATCGCCTGGTCCGTGATGTGCCGGGAGACGGCCGGGGTCTGGGCCTGCTTGATGTAGATCACGACATCGTTCTCCAGGGCGTCGCTGTGGCCCTCCAGAAGGATGTTGTACGACGGCAGCCCCGCCGAGCCGATGCCGATGCCGCGCCGGCCGACGACGTCCTTCACGCGGTAGGAGTCCGGGCGGGCCAGCGAGCTGTCCGGCAGCGTCTCCAGATAGCCGTCGAAGGCGGCGAGGACCTTGTAGCGCGTGGCCGCGTCCAGCTCGACGGAGCCGCCGCCCGGGGCGAAGCGGCGCTCGAAGTCGCGGATCTCCGTCATCGACTCCAGCAGGCTGAACCGGGTCAGCGAGCGGGCGTCCCGCAGCGCGTCCAGCAGCGGGCCCTGCGCGGTGTCCAGCGTGAACGGCGGCACCTCGTCGCTCTTCGCACCCGTGGCCAGGGCGTGGATCCGCTCGCGGTAGGCCACCGCGTAGATCGTCACCAGCTCGGAGATCTGCTCGTCGCTGAGCGCCTTCGCGTACCCGATCAGCGCGATGGACGCGGCGAAGCGCTTCAGGTCCCAGGTGAAGGGGCCGACGTAGGCCTCGTCGAAGTCGTTGACGTTGAAGATCAGCCGGCCGTTGGCGTCCATGTACGTGCCGAAGTTCTCCGCGTGCAGGTCGCCGTGGATCCACACGCGCGAGGTGCGCTCGTCCAGGTACGGCCCGCCCCGCTTCTCCGCCTCGAGGTCGTTGTAGAAGAGGCACGCCGTGCCCCGGTAGAAGGCGAAGGCCGAGGCCGCCATCTTCCGGAACTTCACCCGGAACGCGGCCGGGTCGGCGGCCAGCAGCTGGCCGAAGGCGGTGTCGAAGACGGCGAGGATTTCTTCGCCGCGGTGCTCGTCGTCGAGCGGCGGGAACGACATCGCTGGGTGCCTCCTGGTGCAGATGTTCGGGGCGGCAGGTCCGCCCCTTGACTAACGTGCGGCGGGTCGCGGGAGTGCCCGCGACCCTCGCCCGAAGGTACGCGGGTCAGCCCTCGGAGTGTCAGTGCCGAGGCATAGACTTCGACGCTGTCCCCCAGACTGTGCGCAGCCTGTCGGACCCCATTCGACCGATGTTCTCCCTGGAGGCCGAAGCCGTGTCAAAGCCGCCGTTCACGCACCTGCACGTCCACACCCAGTACTCGCTGCTGGACGGTGCCGCGCGGCTGAAGGACATGTTCAACGCGTGCAACGAGATGGGCATGTCGCACATCGCCATGTCCGACCACGGCAACCTCCACGGGGCGTACGACTTCTTCCACACCGCGCAGAAGGCCGGGGTCACGCCGATCATCGGCATCGAGGCGTACGTCGCGCCCGAGTCCCGCCGCAACAAGCGCAAGATCCAGTGGGGCCAGCCGCACCAGAAGCGGGACGACGTCTCCGGTTCCGGTGGATACACCCACAAGACGATGTGGGCGGTGAACAGCACCGGCCTGCACAACATCTTCCGGCTGTCCTCCGACGCGTACGCGGAGGGCTGGCTCCAGAAGTGGCCCCGGATGGACAAGGAGACCATCGCCCAGTGGTCCGAGGGCATCGTCGCCTCCACCGGCTGCCCCTCCGGCGAGGTCCAGACCCGGCTGCGCCTCGGCCACTTCGACGAGGCCCTCAAGGCCGCCGCCGACTACCAGGACATCTTCGGCAAGGACCGCTACTTCCTGGAGCTGATGGACCACGGCATCGAGATCGAGCGCCGGGTCCGCGACGGCCTGCTGGAGATCTCCAAGAAGCTCGGCATCCCCCCGCTGGTCACCAACGACTCGCACTACACCTACTCGCACGAGGCGTCCGCCCACGACGCCCTGCTGTGCATCCAGACCGGCAAGAACCTCTCCGACCCCGACCGCTTCCGGTTCGACGGCACCGGCTACTACCTGAAGTCCACCGACGAGATGTACGCCATCGACTCCTCGGACGCCTGGCAGGAGGGCTGCGCCAACACCCGGCTGATCGCCGAGATGGTCGACACCACGGGCATGTTCGAGAAGCGCGACCTCATGCCCAAGTTCGACATCCCGGAGGGGTACACCGAGGTCACCTGGTTCAAGGAGGAGGTGCGCCGCGGCATGGAGCGCCGCTTCCCCGGCGGCGTCCCCGAGGACCGCCAGAAGCAGGCGGAGTACGAGATGGACACCATCATCTCGATGGGCTTCCCGGGCTACTTCCTCGTGGTCGCCGACTTCATCATGTGGGCCAAGAAGCAGGGCATCGCGGTCGGCCCCGGCCGAGGCTCCGCGGCCGGCTCGATCGTCGCCTACGCGATGGGCATCACCGACCTCGACCCCATCCCGCACGGCCTGATCTTCGAGCGGTTCCTCAACCCCGAGCGCGTCTCCATGCCCGATGTCGACATCGACTTCGACGAGCGCCGGCGCGTCGAGGTGATCCGGTACGTGACGGAGAAGTACGGCGCCGACAAGGTCGCCATGATCGGCACCTACGGCACCATCAAGGCCAAGAACGCGATCAAGGACTCCGCGCGCGTGCTGGGCTACCCGTACGCGATGGGCGACCGCCTCACCAAGGCCATGCCCGCCGACGTCCTCGGCAAGGGCATCAACCTCGACGGCATCACCAACCCCGAGCACCCCCGCTACTCGGAGGCGGGCGAGATCCGGGGGATGTACGAGAACGAGCCGGACGTGAAGAAGGTCATCGACACCGCCAAGGGCGTCGAGGGCCTGGTCCGCCAGATGGGTGTGCACGCCGCCGGCGTGATCATGTCCAGCGAGACGATCACCGACCACGTCCCCGTCTGGGTCAGGCACACGGACAAGGTCACCATCACCCAGTGGGACTACCCGAGCTGCGAGTCGCTCGGCCTGCTGAAGATGGACTTCCTCGGCCTGCGCAACCTCACGATCATGGACGACGCCGTCAAGATGGTGAAGTCCAACAAGGGGGTCGACATCGACCTCCTGAGCCTCCCGCTCGACGACCCCACGACCTTCGAGCTGCTCCAGCGCGGCGACACCCTCGGCGTCTTCCAGTTCGACGGCGGCCCGATGCGCTCCCTGCTCCGGCTGATGAAGCCGGACAACTTCGAAGACATCTCCGCCGTGTCGGCCCTGTACCGCCCGGGCCCGATGGGCATGAACTCCCACACGAACTACGCCCTTCGAAAGAACGGCCAGCAGGAGATCACGCCCATCCACAAGGAGCTCGAAGAGCCCCTCAAGGAGGTCCTGGACGTCACCCACGGCCTGATCGTGTACCAGGAGCAGGTGCAGAAGGCCGCCCAGATCATCGCCGGGTACTCGCTCGGCGAGGCCGACATCCTCCGCCGCGTCATGGGCAAGAAGAAGCCCGAGGAACTGGCGAAGAACTTCGTCCTCTTCCAGGAGGGCGCCCGCAAGAAGGGCTTCAGCGACGAGGCCATCCAGGCCCTGTGGGACGTGCTGGTCCCCTTCGCCGGTTACGCGTTCAACAAGGCCCACTCCGCCGCGTACGGCCTGGTCTCGTACTGGACGGCGTACCTCAAGGCGAACCACCCCGCCGAGTACATGGCCGCCCTGCTCACCTCGGTGAAGGACGACAAGGACAAGTCGGCCGTCTACCTCAACGAGTGCCGCCGCATGGGCATCAAGGTGCTCCCGCCGGACGTCAACGAGTCGATGTCCAACTTCGCGGCCCAGGGCGACGACGTGATCCTCTTCGGCCTCTCCGCCGTCCGCAACGTCGGCACGAACGTCGTCGAGTCGATCATCAGGTGCCGCAAGGCCAAGGGGAAGTACGTCTCCTTCCCGGACTACCTCGACAAGGTGGAGGCGGTGGTCTGCAACAAGCGCACCACCGAATCGCTGATCAAGGCCGGCGCCTTCGACGCCATGAACCACACCCGCAAGGGCCTGACCGCGCACTACGAACCGATGATCGACAACGTGGTCGCGGTCAAGCGCAAGGAGGCCGAGGGACAGTTCGACCTCTTCGGCGGCATGGGCGAGGCGGCCGAGACCAGCGAGCCGGGCTTCGGGCTCGACGTGGAGTTCTCCCCCGACGAGTGGGACAAGACCTATCTGCTCGCCCAGGAGCGGGAGATGCTCGGTCTGTACGTCTCCGACCACCCGCTGTTCGGCCTGGAGCACATCCTGTCCGACAAGGCCGACGCGGGCATCTCCCAGCTCACCGGAGGTGACTACTCCGATGGCTCCGTGGTGACCATCGGCGGCATCATCTCGGGCCTCCAGCGCAAGATGACCAAGCAGGGCAACGCCTGGGCCATCGCCACCGTCGAGGACCTCGCCGGCTCGATCGAGTGCATGTTCTTCCCCGCGACCTACCAGCTCGTCTCGACCCAACTGGTCGAGGACGCCGTGGTGTTCGTCAAGGGCCGTCTCGACAAGCGGGAGGACGTGCCGCGGCTCGTCGCGATGGAGCTGATGGTGCCGGACCTGTCGAACGCGGGCACCAACGCGCCCGTGATCCTCACCATCCCGGCCACCCGGGTCACCCCGCCGCTGGTCAGCCGCCTCGGCGAGGTCCTCAGCCACCACAAGGGCGACAGCGAGGTCCGGATCAAGCTCCAGGGGCCGACCAAGACCACCGTGCTGCGCCTGGACCGGCACCGGGTGAAGCCGGACCCGGCGCTCTTCGGTGACCTGAAGGTGCTCCTCGGGCCGGCCTGCCTGGCCGGCTGAGGGATCTCGACGCGCGTGAGGGGCGTACCCGGTACCGGGTACGCCCCTCACGCGTATGCGCATACGAGTGGGTCTCAACGACCCGTCACGCAGATGTCAGTTGTGGCCGAAGCTGCGCTTCCGCTTGCGGGTCGCGATGTCGCCGGGGGCGGCCACCTCGACCTCGGGCTGGGGTTCCGTCTGCGCCGCGGGGCTGCGGTCCGCCCGCTGGCCACGCTCGGTGGGACGCTGCTGCTTACGGTCACGGTTCTTGTTCTTGGCCATGGTGATGCCTCCTGTGGGGGATCTAGGGGCCAGGGCCGGGACCAGATTCACACAGGCCGACAACGATCGCATGTCGGACAATTACCGTGCGTGACAGGGCTGGTCGGAGCGGGAAGGCCCGAAACGCCACGCCGAAGATCGAGTTCCGGCCGTTAACCTCCGCACCGTCGGGCAGACTCGAAGCAAGCCCGAAGCAAACCTCCTGGGAAGAGGGTGAGTCGTGTGGACCGCTGCATCGTCCTGGTGGACGCCGGGTATCTGCTGGGAGCGGCGGCGAGTCTCCTCGCCGGGGAGCCCTCACGATCCCGCATCACCGTCGACCACACGGCCCTCATCCAGGGGCTGCGCGAACGCGCCGAGTCCGATACGCAGCAGCCCCTGCTGCGCATCTACTGGTTCGACGGCGCCCCCGACCGCGTCCCGCAGCCCGAACACCGCCGGCTGCGCGTGATGCCCCGGGTCACCGTCCGGCTCGGCGCGCTGACCCGCAGCGACGGCCGCTGGGCGCAGAAGGGCGTGGACGCCGCGATGCACGCCGAGCTCACCGAGCTGGCCCGCAACCGCGCCTGCTCCGACATCGTCCTCGTCACCGGCGACGGCGACCTGCTGCCCGGCATGATGGCCGCCAAGGAGCACGGCGTCGCCGTCCACCTGTGGGCCGTCCAGGCCGCCGACGGCGACTACAACCAGTCCGAGGACCTGGTCGCCGAGGCCGACGAGCGGCGCGTCCTGGACCGCACGTGGATCACCAAGGCGGTCCGCGCCAAGGAGTACACCGGTGTGTGCGCCCCGCAGCCCGTGCCCCGGCCCGAGATCGCCGCGATCCTCTCCGCGCCGCTGCCCGAGTCCTCGCTCGCCACGGCCGAGCGGCCCGCCCCGCCGCCCCCGCACCCGGCGGCCGGCCCCGGGCCGAACGGCACCGAGGAGCGGGTCCCCGCCTCCAAAGGCGTCCCCACGCCCAAAGACCTGGCGGCCCTGCGCGCCCCTGGAACCCAGCCCGCCCAGCCCCCCGCCTCCGCCACCCTTCGCTGGTCCTCCGACAAGGGCTGGGTCGACCGGCCCACGGCCGAGCCCCCCGAGGCCGCCTCGATGCCGACGCTCGCCCAGCTGACCACGGCCGAGCAGCGGTGGGCCGACCGCGAGGAGGACATCACCACGGTCGGCGGCGACCCCTACGAGGTGGGGCAGGTCTTCGCGCGGCGCTGGGTTGAGCGCCTCGGCGACCAGAGCCAGCTGCCGAAACTGTCCGGGATGTACCCGCGCATCCCGCACCGCGTCGACGGGGAGCTGCTGCGCTACGCCGCCCGCTTCGGCCTGCTCGCCCACAAGGACGACCAGATCGACGAGCGGGACCGTTACGCCATCCGGGCCGGTTTCTGGCGGGAGATCGGCGTGCGCACGGGCGTGGAACACACGCCCGTCGACGACTGAGTCCTCGCGAGCGGATTTCCCGGAATCGACCGACCCGAGAGCCGGCCGGGGTTCCCGACCCCGTAGTCTCGTCCCTTGTGAGTAAGCGCGCGGCACAGGCATTTCGGCACGATGGTGACGTCGTGTGCGCGGTCCGCGGGCTGACCAAGACCTATCCGGCGGTCCGGGGCCGGCGCGGCGCGCCGGGAACACCCGAGGTCCGGGCCACGGACGACGTGACGCTGGACATCCGGCGCGGCGAGATCTTCGGCCTGCTCGGGCCGAACGGCGCCGGCAAGTCCACCCTCGTACGACAGCTCACCGGGCTGATGCGGCCCGACCGCGGCTGTGTGGAGATCCTCGGGCACGACATCGTGCGCCACCCGGAACGGGCCGCGCGCATCCTCGCCTACCTCGGTCAGGAGTCGACCGCCCTCGACGAGCTGACCGTGTCGCTCGCCGCCGAGACCACCGGACGGCTGCGCGGCCTGGACGTACGGGCCGCGCGGGCCGAGCGGGACGACGTACTCGACGAGCTGGGGCTCTCGGCCCTCGCCGGGCGGCCCCTGAAGAAGCTCTCCGGGGGCCAGCGGCGTCTTGCGTGCTTCGCCGCGGCACTGGTGGGGGAGCGCTCGCTCCTCGTGCTCGACGAGCCGACCTCCGGCATGGACCCGGTGGCGCGACGGGCCGTGTGGTCCGCCGTCGACCGGCGACGGGCCGAACGGGGGACGACGGTGCTGCTCGTCACCCACAACGTCATCGAGGCCGAGACCGTGCTGGACCGGGTGGCCGTCCTCGACCGGGGGAAGGTGATCGCCTGCGACACCCCGGCCGGGCTCAAGGAGCAGGTCGCCGGTGAGGTGCGGGTGGAGCTGGTCTGGCGCGACGCGCCGCCGCTGCACGTCCCGGAGGTCGCCGCGCTGCGGGACCGCGTCGTGGAGTCGGGCCGCCGCTGGACGCTCCGGCTCGGGCCCGAGGAGGCCCGGGCGGTCGTCGCCACCGTCACCGGCGGGGCCGCCTTCGCCGCCCTGGACGACTTCACGCTGGCCACGCCCAGCCTGGAGGACGTCTATCTGGCCCTGGGCGGTGCCGTGCAGCAGGGGCTGGTGAAGGCGTGAGGAGCACCGGGGCCTTGAGTGCGGGGGGCTTGAGTACACAGGCCGCCGCATACGTACCGAACAGGGCGACTGCCGCAGTGGACCCGAGCGAAGGGGAGCAGCGCGACGTGAGTGTCGTACCCGCCGATGTCCTGCCGGGCAGTGCCCTGGCCGTGGAGGAGCCCGCCGCGTGCGCGGCCGAGCTCGGGCCCAGGGCGCGGCTGTGGCCCTCGCTGGCGGCCGTGTACCGGGCGCAGCTGTCCCGGGCGCGGGTCGCGCGGATCCCGCTGCTGTTCGTGGCGACCTTCCAGTCGATCGGCATCATGATCCTGATGCGCGGGGTCGTGGACGACGGGGCGGAGGCGCAGGCGGTCGTCGCCGGCTCTTCGGTCCTGGTCGTGGCCTTCGTCGCGCTGAACCTGCTCGCGCAGTATTTCGGGCAGCTTCGGGCGAGCGGCGGACTCGACCACTACGCGACCCTGCCGGTGCCGCCGGCGGCGGTGGTGCTGGGCGCGGCGGGCGCGTACGCCTCGTTCACCGTGCCGGGGACCATCGTGACGGCGATCTTCGGCTGCGCGCTGTTCGGGCTGCCGCTGGCCCATCTGTGGGTCCTCCTGGCCGTGATCCCGCTCGCGGGCGCCGCGCTCGCCGGACTGGGGGCGGCGCTGGGGCTGCTCGCGCCCCGGCCGGAGCTGGCCACGCTGCTCGGGCAGCTGGGCATGTCGGCGGCGCTGCTGCTGGGCGTGCTGCCGGCGGACCGGATGCCGGAGGTCGTGCGCTTCGCGCGGGATCTGCTGCCGTCGACCTATGGGGTCGAGGCCTTCGCGCGGACGTTCGAGCCGCATCCCGACTGGGCCTTCGTGCTCGGTGACCTCGCGGTGTGCGGGGTGGTGGGCGTCGTCTCGCTGGCCGTGGCGACCTGGGCGTACCGCCGGGCGGCCGTCCGGTGAGCGCGGAGCGGTCGTCCGGTGACGCGGCGCACAGGCGGGACTGGCACGATGGCAGGGTGACCGCACCACTGACTCCGCCACCGCCACCGCATGAACGTTCCGCGCAGGACGCGTGGCAGCCGCCGGCCGCCGGGCCCGGGGCGAACGGGCCCCAGGCTCCCGGGTCTCAGCACGCCGAGTACGCCGAGGGCGCCGGGCACGGCTGGTACGGACAGGACGGCCCCGGCATGAAGACCGAAGTACGGGAAGCCGCCGTGATCTCGCTGGCCGTCGCGCTCGGCGGGGTGCTGCTCGGGGCGCTGTGGTGGTGGCTCGCGCCGCACGTGCCGCTGGTCGGTGACGTGGTGGAGGGCAACTGGGTCGTCTACCTCAAGGACACCGAGGGCGAGCAGGCCGTCGGGGTCGACGGGACGTTCACGCTGCTCGGGCTGGGCTTCGGGGTCGTCAGCGCGCTGGTCGTCTTCCTGCTGCGGCGGCGTGGGGGTGTGCCGCTGGTGGTGGGGCTGGCCGTCGGCGGGCTGCTCGGGTCGTTGCTGGCGTGGCGGCTCGGGGTGTGGCTCGGGCCCGCGGAGGATGTCATCGCGCGGGCGAGGGATGTGGGGCGGGGGGTGACGTTCTCCGCGCCGTTGAAGTTGGGGGCGAAGGGGGCGTTGCTGGCCTGGCCGTTGGCCGCGCTGGTGTTGCATCTGGGGCTTACGGGGTTGTTCGGGCCTCGGGATCCTGAGCCGGAGTTTCCCGAGGGGGCGTACGAGGCGCCGCCTGCCGCGTAGGTGCTCGGCGTCGGGGCTGGGGCGCGGGTGGGTCCGCAGCCCGGCGGAGCGGGGCGCCGTCTGCGCCCACCCGTGCCGCCCCTAGCGGCACGCATGCCCGCAGCTGGGGCAGGAGGCTCGACTGCCCGCAGGCTCTAGGCCCGGCTGACCGGTGCCAGGACCGCCTCCGTCAGTGTGGCCAGGGACTCCGGTGACAGCTCCACCTCCAGCCCCCTCCTCCCCGCCGAGACGCAGATCGTCGGGTGGGTCGAGGCCGACGCGTCGAGGACCGTGGGGAGTTTCTTGCGCTGGCCCAAGGGGGAGATGCCGCCGCGGACGTAGCCCGTGGTGCGTTCGGCCAGGGTCGGGTCGGCCATCGTGGCGCGTTTGCCGCCGACCGCTGCCGCCAGGGACTTGAGGTCCAGTTGGCCCGCGACCGGGACCACGGCGACCGTCAGGGTGCCGTCGACGTCCGCCACCAGGGTCTTGAAGACCCGGTCGGGTGAGACGCCCATCGCCTCGGCCGCCTCCTCGCCGTAGGACGGGTGGGCGGGGTCGTGGTCGTAGGAGTGGACGGTGAAGTCCACGCCCGCCGTCGTGAGGGCGACCGTCGCGGGCGTGCCGCCCTGCTGCTGTTGCTTCTTCGACTTCTTCGCCATGCCGGTCCGCTTCAGTTGAGGCTCATCGGGCCGCGCGTCAGTTCCGACGCCGGCAACGACGGCAGATTACGGATGATGGCCGTCTCCGAGCGAAGGAGTTTCAGCTCGTCGCGCAGGCGGGACGCCGTGTCGGGGGCCTGGAGCAGGCGCTGCTTGGACGGGGTGTCCAGCATCATCGCCGCCGCCACCAGATACGACACCACGCCCGGCTCGTCGGGCAGCTCCGCACCGGTCGCCAGGGAGCGTTCCCGCGCGCCGGCCAGCCGCTTCTGGTACTGGCGGAAGGACCGCAGCACTCCTTCGGCCAGCGGCGCGGCCTCGTCGCCGGGATCCTCGGGCAGCGTCTCCAGTTCGGCCGTCAGAAAGGGGCCGGAGGCGTCGACGGACAGCAGCCGCACCCGGGAGGTGCCGGTCGCCAGCACCTCGAAGGAGCCGTCGGTCCGCTCCCGGATCGTCGCCGCGTCCGCCACACAGCCCACCTTGTGGAACGCCCTGACCGGGTCCGCGCCGAAACCGGCCAGCGGGCCCTTGTCGGGCAGCGCCGTCGGGTCGGGCATGCCGGGCTCGCTCGGGGCCACCTCGTGGCCGTCGCGGATCGCCACGACGGCGAACCGGCGCGGCTCGTCCTCCGGGGTCTTCAGCAGCTCGCGCATCATGGCGCGATACCGCTCCTCGAAGACGTTGAGCGGGAGCACGAGCCCCGGGAACAGGACCGAGTTCAGGGGGAAGAGGGGGAGCCGGACGGTGGTCACGACGCAAAAGCCTAATGGTCGCCGGAGCGGACTCGTCCGCCCCGGTCACTCCGTGGATGCCAGGAGGGCCGGCCCGCCGCCCCGGCCCGGATGTCGTCGCGTACCCGCAGGAAGTGTCCGAGCGGGTCGTCCGACACCTGGTCCCAGGGGAAGGAGGTGGCGTACGGGCCGTTCAGCCGCAGTTGCTCGGCCGCGTCCGGCCGGCGCTCCAGGCACACCAGGACGAAGATCAGCATGTTCCGCATCCGGGCGGGCCAGGGGTCGGCCGCCGGCAGCAGCGGGGACAGCGCGATCGCGCGGTCGGCGGCGGCGTCCAGCCGCGCGCGGGGCACCTCGGGTCCGCAGCCGTCGGTCAGATAGCCGAAGGCCGCCCGCAGCGGGAGCGCCTGGGCGAGCGCGTCGGCGGGGGCGTCCTGCGCGGCCCGGTCGGCGAAGTCGAAGCACTCCTGGTGCGAACCGTGCCAGAAGGCGGCCAGATAGCGCAGGGCCGCCACATGGCAGCCGTAGTGGTGCGGGGCACGGCGTACGGCCGCCGCCCACAGCTCCTCGAAGTACTTGTGCCCGGCCTGCGCGCCCCGTGCGTGGTCGAGCGCGAGCCGCCACGGCACCGGGTCCCGCGTCTCGCCCCGGGCCGCGGCCGTGAGCAGCGGGCTCACCTCGCGCAGCAGCTCGGCGCGGGCCGGGGAGAGCCAGGCGCGGTCCACCGCGAGCTGGGCCCCGACCAGCAGCGCGTCGGGGTCGTGCGGGGCGGTGGCGAGCCAGGCGTCCAGCCATTCGGGGCGGGAGCGGGCGAAGGCGGCCAGCCGGGTCACGTACCGGTCGCGTCGCTCCCACTCGGCCGCCGCGCGGGTGGCCTGGAGCAGCCCGGCGGCCGGTCCGTGGTCGCCGCGGGCGGCGGCGACCAGGGCCGGACTCAGCCGGGCGTCGGGCGCGTCGAGCAGCACCTCGTCGTCGGCGCTCGGTCTGCCGACGGGGTGGGGGGCGGTCCTTGTCATCCGGCTCGCGCGGATGAACGGGAGCTGCAGAGCCATGGTGTCGACCATTGAAAGACCGCTGGTCACAGCGGCGCCAGATGGTTCGGTGAACTCGCCGAAAGTTGTACGCCCGATGGTCAAGAGAAGGTAAAGGTGTGACAGTTCAACAACATGGGTCACACCGGCACCATCAGTTGCGCCGCAGCAGCCGTGTGGCCCCCGCCGCCACCGTCGTCGCCAGGATCCAGCCCAGCAGGATCATCGCCGTCGCCAGCCACTGCCAGCCCCCGCGCAACTGCCAGAACCCCACCTGGCCCAGGTCGATGACCGGCAGCAGCAGATCGAGCGTGAAGAGCGTGGGACTCCACTCCGGATGCTCGCCCCGCTTCAGCGGCGGATGGCCGGCCTGCGCGAAGGCGAACGAGCCCGCCGCCCACAGCACCGCCATCCATACGGCGGCCCGGCCCGGCCGGTACCCGTAGGCGACCGTCCAGTCCTGCACATAGCCCCACAGCTTGGCCGCCGGCGGCAGGCTCTCGCGGTGCCGGCGCTGCTTGGCGAGCAGCACCTCACGGGCCTCCTGGTCCTCCCCGCCGGCCCGCAGCACGGACGCGAGACGCTCGTACGGCTCCGGGTTGTACTCGGCGGTCGCCGCCGCCACCCACTCCAGCCGCTCGGCCGGTGGGAACGGGCCGCGCGGCACGAGATTCTCGTAGGCGAAGCCGCCCATGTGCAGCCGCCCGGGGCCCGGCCAGGCGTCCGCCCGGTCCATCAGGTTGATGATCTTCGCCCCGGACAGCACCACCCGCCCGCGCGCCGGATGCTCCCCGAGGAAGCGCAGCTCGGGCGTCTGCACCCGGCGCAGCGACAGCTCCTGGTCCTCGCCGAGGGCGAACCGGGCCCGCTCGAAGTCGACGGCGTCGCCGAACCGCCCGTCGTCCAGCCGGATCCCGCCCTCGCACTCGAACCGCTGGATCCGGGTGCCGCGCGCCGGGGTCATCCCGCTCATCGCCTGGGCGCCGACCCCCGCCGGGGTCAGATACAGACTGCGCTCGACGGTCAGCTGCGGGGCGTTCAGCGCGAGCCGCTCGTAGGGGTTGACCAGCCGCGCGCCGCGCAGGCTCAGCGAGACGCCGACGGTGGCGGCGCGCAGGCTCAGCTCGCCGTGCGACTCCAGCAGCTCGGCCTGTAAGTCCTGGCCGACGGTCAGGCCGTCCGCGGCGATCGACCGGCCGCTGCGGTCCCGGTGCACGATCGACTGGTTGAGCATCAGATCCGTGCCGATCTGCGCGTCCGTGATCCGGATGCCGCGGTGGAACCGGCAGCGCGGCAGATGCAGATCGCCCTCGGTGTGCACCCTGGCCGCCTCCAGGCGCGGCACCGAGCAGTCCACCATCCGCAGGGTCGTGAAGCGGGCCTCCGGCAGCAGCACGTCCTGCTCGAACCGGCACTGGCGCATCTCCACGTACGGCACCACCGTGCCCCCCGCGAGATCCAGCGAGCCGCTGATGCGTATGCCGGCCAGCTTCAGCGCCGACACCCGGCCGGCCAGGGCGGGCGGGCCGTCGAGAAGCAGCCAGCAGACGATCCGGGCCCGCACGGTCCGCTCCTCGCCCCACGGGCTGCCGCCGTGCGGATCGTCCACCAGCGGATCGCCGCTGCTCAGGTCGTAGACGCTGCCGTTGCGGAAGGCCTGCCACATGCCGGCCTCGGCCGCGGTCAGGTCCTCGGGCACATCCCCGGCACGCATGCCGGCCCCCTCGGTCACGCTCTTCCCTTCCTCCCCGGGTACTCGCGGGTTGGTTTCTTCGTACAACAGTTCATGCCCGCTGAGTGACGCACCGAACGCGAAAAGTGAAGGGGATCGTCCGGCTTCCCGCGCCGTTCTGTATCAGCCATTGATACGCGCGGACGACGCCTCACCCAGGTCTGAGAGAATTGAGCACGTGATCTCCCGAATCGATCTGCGCGGCGACGCCCTCCCCGAGGGCACCGCCCTGCGTGACCTGCTGCCCCGAGCCGAATTCGACGTAGCGGCCGCCCTGGAAAAGGTGCGTCCCATCTGCGAGGACGTGCATCATCGGGGCGACGCGGCGCTGATCGACTTCGCCGAGCGGTTCGACGGGGTCAGGCTCGACCGGGTGCGGGTGCCCGCCGCCGCGCTCACCTCCGCGCTGGAGGAGCTCGACCCGGCCGTGCGCGCGGCCCTGGAGGAGTCCATCCGCCGCGCCCGGACCGTCCACCGCGCCCAGCGCCGCTCCACGCACACCACCCAGGTCGTGCCCGGCGGCGCCGTGACCGAGAAGTGGGTGCCGGTCGAGCGGGTCGGGCTCTACGCGCCCGGCGGCCGCTCGGTGTACCCGTCCTCCGTGATCATGAACGTGGTGCCCGCGCAGGAGGCCGGCGTCGAGTCCATCGCGCTCGCCTCTCCCGCCCAGGCCGAGTTCGACGGCCTGCCGCACCCCACCATCCTCGCCGCCTGCGCGCTGCTCGGCGTCGACGAGGTGTACGCGGCCGGCGGTGCCACCGCCGTCGCGATGTTCGCCTACGGCACCGAGTCCTGCGCGCCCGCGAACATGGTCACCGGCCCCGGCAACATCTGGGTCGCCGCCGCCAAGCGCTACTTCACCGGAAAGATCGGCATCGACGCGGAGGCCGGCCCGACCGAGATCGCCGTCCTCGCCGACGACACGGCCGACCCGGCGCACGTCGCCTCCGACCTGATCAGCCAGGCCGAGCACGACCCGCTGGCCGCCGCCGTCCTCGTCACCGACTCCGTCGAGCTCGCGGACGCCGTGGAGAAGGAGCTGGAGCCGCAGATCGCGGCCACCCGGCACGTCGACGACCGGATCGTCCCCGCCCTGTCCGGCAAGCAGTCCGCGATCGTCCTGGTCGACGGCATCGACGAGGGCCTGAGGGTCGTCGACGCGTACGGCGCCGAGCACCTGGAGATCCAGACGGCCGACGCCGCCGCGGTGGCCGACCGGGTCCGCAACGCCGGCGCGATCTTCATCGGCCCCTGGGCCCCCGTCTCCCTCGGCGACTACGCGGCCGGCTCCAACCACGTCCTGCCCACCGGCGGCTGCGCCTGCCACTCCTCGGGCCTGTCCGTCCAGTCCTTCCTGCGCGGCATCCACATCGTCGACTACACCGAGGACGCGCTGGCCGAGGTCGCGCACCATGTGGTGACGCTGGCGGAGGCGGAGGACCTGCCCGCGCACGGCGCGGCGATCAAGGCACGGTTCGGGTGGAAGGTTCCAGAAGGCAAGTGACAGGCATCGACGATCTCCCCGTACGGGACGAGCTGCGCGGCAAGTCCCCCTACGGCGCGCCCCAGCTGGCCGTCCCCGTACGGCTGAACACCAACGAGAACCCCTACCCGCTGCCCGAGCCGCTGGTCGAGCGCATCGCCGAGCGGGTCCGTGAGGCGGCCAGGAACCTCAACCGCTACCCGGACCGGGACGCGGTCGAGCTGCGCACCAAGCTCGCCGCGTACCTCACGGAGACGTCCGGCCACGAGGTCGGCCTGGCCGACGTCTGGGCGGCCAACGGCTCCAACGAGGTCATCCAGCAGCTGCTGCAGACCTTCGGCGGGCCGGGCCGCACCGCGATCGGCTTCGAGCCGTCGTACTCGATGCACGGGCTCATCTCGCGCGGCACGGGCACGGGCTGGATCTCCGGGCCCCGTAACGAGGACTTCACGATCGACCTGGCGGCCGCCGAGAAGGCGATCGCCGAGCACCGGCCCGACGTCGTCTTCATCACCACCCCCAACAACCCCACGGGCAACGCGGTCCCGCCCGAGACGGTCCTCGCGCTGTACGAGGCCGCGCAGGCGGCCAAGCCGTCGATGGTCGTGGTCGACGAGGCCTACATCGAGTTCAGCCACGGCGACTCGCTGCTGCCGCTGATCGAGGGCCGCCCGAACCTCGTCGTCTCCCGCACCATGTCGAAGGCGTTCGGCGCGGCGGGCCTGCGCCTCGGCTACCTCGCCGCGCACCCGGCCGTCGTGGACGCCGTCCAGCTCGTCCGCCTGCCGTACCACCTCTCCGCCGTCACCCAGGCGACCGCCCTGGCCGCCCTGGAGCACACCGAGACGCTGCTGGGCTACGTCGAGCAGCTCAAGGCCGAGCGGGACCGGCTGGTGCGCGAACTGCGCGCGACCGGCTACGAGGTCGTCGAGTCCGATGCCAACTTCGTGCAGTTCGGGCGATTCGACGGCGAGGGCGGCTCGCACACGGCCTGGCAGAAGATCCTCGACCAGGGCGTCCTGGTCCGGGACAACGGCATCCCCGGGTGGCTGCGGGTGTCAGCCGGGACCCCCGAAGAGAACGACGCGTTCCTCGACGCGGTCCGTGCACTGAAGAAGGAGCAGAGTCAATGAGCCGCACCGGACGCGTGGAGCGGACGACCAAGGAGACCACGGTCCTCGTCGAGATAGACCTCGACGGCACCGGCAAGACGGAGATCTCCACCGGCGTCGGCTTCTACGACCACATGCTCGACCAGCTCGGCCGGCACGGTCTGTTCGACCTGACCGTGAAGACCCAGGGCGATCTGCACATCGACTCGCACCACACCATCGAGGACACCGCCCTCGCGCTGGGCGCCGCCTTCAAGCAGGCCCTCGGCGACAAGGTGGGGATCTACCGCTTCGGCAACTGCACGGTCCCGCTGGACGAGTCCCTCGCGCAGGTCACCGTCGACCTGTCCGGCCGCCCCTACCTCGTGCACACCGAGCCCGAGAAGATGGCGCCGATGATCGGCGAGTACGACACCACGATGACGCGGCACATCCTGGAGTCCTTCGTGGCCCAGGCCCAGATCGCGCTGCACGTGCACGTGCCCTACGGGCGCAACGCGCACCACATCGTGGAGTGCCAGTTCAAGGCCCTGGCCCGGGCCCTGCGCTACGCGTCCGAGCGTGACCCGCGCGCGGCCGGCATCCTCCCGTCCACGAAGGGCGCCCTGTGAACGGCATCTCGACCCTGCTGATCGTCGTCGGCCTGTTCCTCGCGGGCGGGATCTACTCCTTCGTCAAGCAGAAGATGCCCAAGGGCCTGATCGTGCTGCTGTCGATCGGCGCCGCGATGTGCCTGGTGGCCGGTGTGATGCGGCTGGAGGTGTGGAATTGAGCGCCCCTCAGAAAAGGGTGGTCGTCTTCGACTACGGCTTCGGCAACGTCCGCTCCGCCGAGCGTGCCCTCGCCCGCGCGGGAGCCGACGTCGAGATCACCCGTGACTACGACAAGGCCATGAACGCCGACGGGCTGCTCGTCCCCGGCGTCGGCGCCTTCGCCTCCTGCATGAAGGGCCTGCGCGAGGCGCGCGGCGACTGGATCGTCGACCGCAGGCTCTCCGGCGGCCGCCCGGTCATGGGCATCTGCGTCGGCATGCAGATCCTCTTCGCGCGCGGCATCGAGCACGGCGTGGAGACCGACGGCCTCGACGAGTGGCCCGGCTCGGTCGAGCCGCTCCAGGCCGACGTCGTGCCCCACATGGGCTGGAACACCGTGGAGGCCGCGCCCGGCTCGCGGCTCTTCGACGGCCTGGACGCGGACGCCCGCTACTACTTTGTGCACTCCTACGCCGTCCACGACTGGTCGCTGGAGACCCACAACCCGACCCTCGAACCCCCCAAGGTGACCTGGTCGACGCACGGCAAGCCGTTCGTCGCGGCCGTCGAGAACGGCGCCCTGTGGGCCACGCAGTTCCACCCCGAGAAGTCCGGCGACGCCGGAGCGCAGCTGCTGAACAACTGGATCGGAACCCTCTGATGTCCCCGAAGTCCTCCCCGAAGCTCGAACTCCTCCCCGCCGTCGACGTCCGCGACGGCCAGGCCGTCCGACTGGTGCACGGCGAGTCCGGTTCGGAGACCTCCTACGGCTCCCCCCTGGAGGCCGCCCTCGCCTGGCAGCGTTCCGGCGCCGAGTGGCTGCACCTGGTCGACCTGGACGCCGCGTTCGGCACCGGGAACAACCGCGAGCTGATCGCCGAGGTCGCCAGCGCCATGGACATCAAGGTGGAGCTGTCCGGCGGCATCCGCGACGACGACACCCTCGCCGCCGCCCTGGCCACCGGCTGCAAGCGGGTGAACCTCGGCACGGCCGCCCTGGAGACCCCCGAGTGGGTCGCCAAGGTCATCGCCGAGCACGGCGAGAAGATCGCCGTCGGCCTCGACGTACGCGGCACCACCCTGCGCGGCCGGGGCTGGACCCGCGACGGCGGCGACCTCTACGAGACGCTGGCGCGCCTCGACCAGGAGGGCTGCGCCCGGTACGTCGTCACGGACATCGCCAAGGACGGCACCCTCCAGGGCCCCAACCTGGAGCTGCTGCGCAACGTCTGCGCCGCCACCGACCGCCCGGTCGTGGCCTCCGGCGGCGTGTCCTCGCTGGACGACCTGCGGGCCATCGCCGAGCTCGTCCCCCTCGGTGTCGAGGGAGCGATCGTAGGGAAGGCGCTGTACGCGAAGGCGTTCACCCTGGAAGAGGCCTTGGAGGCTGTGTCGTCATGACCCCCCGGCGCGTGCGGAGCGGAAGTCCCTGGGAAGAGTCCTTCGGTTTTGCACGTGCCGTCGAGGCGGGCGACCGGGTGCTGGTCGCGGGTACGACCGCCTTCAAGGGCGATGTGCTCTACGGCGAGGGCGATCCCTACGAGCAGGCCAAGGTGGCCTTCACCACCGCCCTGGAGGCGATCGCCGAGTTCGGACTCACCCCCGACTCCGTGATCCGCACCCGGATGTATCTGGCCCACGCGCGGGACGTCGACGCGGCGGGCCGGGCCCACAAGGAACTGTTCGACACCGTGCGACCGGTCACGACCCTGCTGGTCGTGGAGGGGTTCATCGACTCCCGGGTCCTGGTGTCGGTCGAAGTGGAAGCGTATAGAGGAGCCGTGGATTCATGACCCTGGCGGTCCGAGTCATCCCCTGCCTGGACGTGGACAACGGCCGGGTCGTCAAGGGCGTCAACTTCCAGAACCTGCGCGACGCGGGCGACCCCGTCGAGATGGCCAAGGTGTACGACGCCGAGGGCGCCGACGAGTTGACGTTCCTGGACATCACCGCCTCGTCGGGCAACCGCGAGACGACGTACGACGTGGTGCGCCGCACCGCCGAGCAGGTCTTCATCCCGCTCACGGTCGGCGGCGGCGTCCGCACCGCCGAGGACGTGGACAAGCTGCTGCGCGCGGGCGCGGACAAGGTCGGCGTCAACACGGCGGCGATCGCCCGCCCCGAGCTGATCCGCGAGATCGCCGAGCGCTTCGGCCGGCAGGTCCTGGTCCTCTCGGTGGACGCCCGACGCACCGAGTCGGGCTCCTTCGAGGTCACCACCCACGGCGGCCGTCGCGGCACCGGCATCGACGCCGTCGAGTGGGCACACCGGGCCGCCGAGCTGGGCGCGGGCGAGATCCTGCTCAACTCCATGGACGCGGACGGCACGAAGGACGGCTACGACCTGGAGATGATCCGGGCCGTACGGGGCCACGTCACCGTCCCCGTCATCGCCTCCGGCGGCGCCGGCAAGCTGACCGACTTCCCGCCGGCCGTCGAGGCGGGCGCGGACGCGGTGCTGGCCGCCTCGGTCTTCCACTTCGGGGACCTGCGCATCGGCGAGGTCAAGGACACGCTGCGGGAGGCGGGTCACCCGGTGCGGTGACGACCTTTCCGTGCTCCGTCGGAGCCCCGGCCGCGCGGCCGGGGCTCTCTCCTGCCCCGCCTCAGATGCCGAGCTGCTTCGTCTCGTGCAGCTTGGCGATGGCGTCCTCGTCGCCGTCCAGGTCGACCTTGGCCGCGCTCTGCCGGCCGTAGGAGAACAGGACCAGCTCCGACGGCTCGCCCGTCACCGTGACCACCGGCGTACCGCGCTGCGCGACCGTCGTCTGGCCGTCGGGGCGGCGCAGGACCAGGCCCGTCGGGACGCCGCGGCCCATCAGCCGGGCGGTGCGCTCCAGACGCGACCACAGGGCGTCCTGGAAGACCGCGTCGAGCTCGCGCACCGACCAGTCGGGCTGGGCGCGCCGGACGTCCTCCGTATGGACGTAGAACTCGACGATGTTCGACATCTCGTCGACCGGCTTGAGGGAGAAGGGCGAGAAGCGCGGCGGGCCCGTACGGATGAGCTGGATCAGCTCCTCGTACGGCTTGCCGGTGTACTCGGCCATCACCCGGTCCAGACGCGACGCGAGCTGCTTGATCAGTATCCCGCCCGCGGCGTCCGGGCGGCGCTCGCGCACCACCACGTGCGCGGCGAGGTCCCGCGTCGTCCAGCCCTCGCACAGAGTGGGCGCGTCCGGGCCCGCGGTCTCCAACAGATCGGCGAGGAGAAGTCGTTCACGCTTGGCATGGGTCGACATGCGGCCAGCCTACGACCGCGCACCTGGTCCGGACAGTGGACACTCCACCGGCACTGTCGGTGGCGCCCGGCACAATGGACCACATGACCAGCAAGCCCAGCCGCCTCGACCCGGAGCTCGCCGCGCGCCTCAAGCACAGCGCCGACGGCCTCCTGCCCGCCATCGCCCAGCAGTACGACACCGGAGAGGTGCTCATGCTCGGCTGGATGGACGACGAGGCACTGCATCGCACCCTGACCACCGGCCGCTGCACGTACTGGTCCCGCAGCCGCCGGGAGTACTGGGTCAAGGGCGACACCTCCGGCCACTTCCAGTGGGTCAAGTCCGTCGCCCTCGACTGCGACGCCGACACCGTGCTCGTCAAGGTCGACCAGGTCGGCGCCGCCTGCCACACCGGAGCCCGCACCTGCTTCGACGAGGACGTCCTGCTCAAGGACGGCGGTTCGGACGCCGCCGCCGCGGATCAGTAGGGTCAGCCGCCATGGACCTCGAGACGTTCCGCAAGCTCGCCACCGACCGGCGGGTCATCCCCGTCACCCGCAAGCTCCTCGCCGACGGCGACACCCCGGTCGCGCTCTACCGCAAGCTCGCCGCCGAGCGCCCCGGCACCTTCCTGCTGGAGTCCGCCGAGAACGGCCGCTCCTGGTCCCGGTACTCCTTCGTCGGAGTCCGCAGCGCCGGCGCCCTGACCACGCGTGACGGACAGGCGCACTGGCTGGGCACCCCGCCCGTCGGCGTCCCCACCGACGGCGACCCGCTCGCCGCCCTGCGCGCCACCATCGAGGCCCTGCACACCCCGCACCAGGAGGGCATGCCGCCCTTCACCGGCGGCATGGTCGGCTACCTCGGCTACGACATCGTCCGCCGCCTGGAGAAGATCGGCCCCGGCGAGCGCGACGACCTGAAGCTGCCCGAGCTGACCATGCTCCTCACCAGCGACCTCGCCGTCATGGACCACTGGGAGGGCTCGGTCCTGCTGATCGCCAACGCGATCAACCACAACGACCTCGACACCGGCGTCGACGAGGCGTACACGGACGCCATCGCCCGCCTCGACGCCATGGAGGCCGACCTCTCGCGCGCGGTGGCCCAGCCGCCCGCAGTCCTGCCGCCCTCCGAGGTCCCCGAGTACTCCGCGCTCTGGGGCGGCCCCGACTTCCAGGAGGCCGTCGAGGACATCAAGGAGCGCATCCGGGCCGGCGAGGCCTTCCAGGTGGTGCCCTCCCAGCGCTTCGAGACGCCGTGCACCGCGAGCGCGCTGGACGTCTACCGGGTCCTGCGGGCCACCAACCCGTCGCCGTACATGTACCTGTTCCGCTTCGACGGGTTCGACGTCGTCGGCTCGTCCCCCGAGGCCCTGGTCAAGGTCGAGGACGGGCGGGCCATGGTCCACCCCATCGCCGGCACCCGCTGGCGCGGCGCCACCCCGCAGGAGGACCAGGCCCTCGCCGACGAACTCCTCGCCGACCCCAAGGAGCGCGCCGAGCACCTCATGCTCGTCGACCTCGGCCGCAACGACCTGGGGCGGGTCTGCGAGCCCGGCTCGGTCGAGGTCGTCGACTTCATGTCCATCGAGAAGTACTCGCACGTCATGCACATCGTCTCGACGGTGACGGGCCGCGTCGCCCCGGGCCGCACCGCCTTCGACGTCCTCACCGCCTGCTTCCCGGCCGGCACCCTCTCCGGCGCCCCGAAGCCCCGCGCCATGCAGATCATCGACGAACTCGAACCCTCCCGGCGCGGGCTCTACGGCGGCTGCGTCGGCTATCTCGACTTCGCGGGCGACTCCGACACCGCCATCGCCATCCGCACGGCCCTGCTGCGCGACGGCACCGCATACGTCCAGGCCGGCGCCGGTATCGTCGCCGACTCCGACCCGGTCGCCGAGGACACCGAGTGCCGCAACAAGGCGGCGGCGGTCCTGCGGGCCGTCCACACGGCGAACCGGCTGGGAAAGGCCTGAGATGAACCCCGGCTGACGGTTCGCCCGGGGTTCAGGCGATAGTGGGGTACGTGACTGCCGTACCGCACCCACGTTCCCAAGCCTCCGGATCCGCCCGGGCCGGTCGCCTGAGCCTCGCCGTCGCCCTGCTGTGCGGCGCGCTCGGCGCGGCCGTGGCGTTGCTCGCCACCCGGCAGAGCTGGTCGGAGGGCACCACGACGGTGGCCGGTGGCGCCTTCCCGCTGACCGCCACGGGCAGCGACGTCACCGGTGTGCCCGCGGCGCTCGCCGTGGTGGGCCTCGCCGCGCTCGTCGCCGTCTTCGCCGTCCGCCGGAGCGGCCGCGTCGTCGTGGCCGCCCTGCTGGCCCTCTCCGGCGCGGGCACCGTCGCCGCCGCCCTGCTCGGTGCCTCCGACAGCTCCGCACTCGACGAGAAGGCCGCCGAGGCCTCCGGCGACACCTCCGCCACGGTGGGGGCCCTCAGCCACACCGCCTGGCCCTACGTCGCGGCCGTCGGCGGCGTCCTGCTCCTGCTGGCCGGGCTGCTCGCCCTGCGCTACGGCAGGCTGTGGCCCGCGATGTCCGGCCGCTACGAGCGGGACGGCACGCCCCGGCCGCGCCGCAAGGCCCCCGCGGTCGACCCCGACCGGCCCGAGGACCTGTGGAAGGCACTCGACCGGGGCGAGGACCCGACCGGGGCGTAACCCCGCCCCGGGGGCGGGGCACGGGGAAGCGGAGGGAGCACCCCCGCTCACCGGAGGCGCGCGCGTGCGGGACAATGGGCGCGAGCGTCCTGCTCAGACACGTACACAGCAACGAGGAGCAAGCAATGGCGGGCAGCAGCCACGGTCACACCCCGGCCGCCTGGACCGGTGTCACGATCGCCTTCATCGGTTTCTGCGTCGCGGGCGCGTTCATGGTGTTGGACCAGCCGCTGGGCTTCTGGGCGGGCATGGTCGTCGTGCTGCTCGGCGGTGTCGTCGGCGCGGCCATGCGGGCGATGGGCATGGGCCAGCCCAAGGACCTGCACCAGCCGCACGCGATGACGGGCGACCGCGAGCCGGCGCGCGCCGAGGGCTGAACCCCGGAACACACCGCGTTTGTCGCGTGAGGGGCGGCCGGCACTGGGATGCCGGAACCGCCCCTCACGCGCGTGCGGGGCACAATGCGTACCGTGAACACCGACAGCCGAAGGGTGACGCGCGGCGTCGCGAGCCGCCTGGCCGTCCCCGCCGGGGTGCTGGCCGCCGTCGCCGCCGCCTT
Organism: Streptomyces koelreuteriae; assembly: GCF_018604545.1. GTDB lineage: Bacteria > Actinomycetota > Actinomycetes > Streptomycetales > Streptomycetaceae > Streptomyces > Streptomyces koelreuteriae. The sequence continues at coordinate 6,375,525 of NZ_CP075896.1, forward strand.
CGCCTACGTGGGCACGGTGGACCCCAACGAACCGGGCCACTACCCCGTCTGCCCGCTGCTGCGCTACACCGGCCTGTACTGCCCCGGCTGCGGCGGACTGCGCAGCGCGCACGCCTTCGTCCACGGCGACCTCGCGGCGGCGCTCCAGGACAACGCGCTCGCCGTCCTCGGCTATCTGGGCTTCGCCGTACTGTGGACCGTATGGGTGGTCCACGCGGTCCGCGGGCGCCCCCTGCGGTTCGATCCCCGGCCGGCGCAGGTGTGGAGCCTCGGCGCGTTGCTGCTGGTCTTCACGGTTGTCCGGAACCTGCCCTTCGGTGGCTGGCTCCACCCTTGATCCGGCGGCGGACGTCCAGGTAGTGGGACCTGCGTCAACCGGATGTGAGGCCTACGCCTTACTGCGGATACCATCGCAGTGACCATCGGTTTTCGACTGGTCGCTGGAACTGTCAACCGTCTGGAAGGGGGCCGCTCGCGTGAGTGTGCTCGACGAGATCATCGACGGAGTCCGTGCCGACCTCGCGGAGCGGCAGGCGCGCGTCAGCCTCGACGAGCTCAAGGAGCGCGCGGCGAAGGCTCCCGCGGCCAAGGACGGCGCGGCGGCCCTGCGCGGCGACGGCGTCAAGGTCATCTGCGAGGTCAAGCGCTCCAGCCCGTCCAAGGGCGCGCTGGCCGCGATCGCCGACCCGGCCGGGCTCGCCGCCGACTACGAGGCGGGCGGCGCGGCCGTCATCTCGGTCCTCACGGAACAGCGGCGCTTCGGCGGCTCGCTCGCCGACCTCGAGGCGGTCCGCGCCCGTGTCGACATCCCGGTCCTGCGCAAGGACTTCGTCGTCACGTCGTACCAGCTCTGGGAGGCCCGGGCCTACGGCGCGGACGTCGTCCTGCTGATCGTCGCGGCCCTCGACCAGCCCGCCCTGGAGTCCCTCATCGAGCGCGCCGAGTCCATCGGGCTCACCCCGCTCGTCGAGGTGCACGACGAGGACGAGGTCGAGCGGGCGGTCGACGCGGGTGCCCGGGTGATCGGCGTCAACGCGCGCAACCTCAAGACCCTCGAGGTCGACCGCGGCACCTTCGAGCGTCTGGCCCCCGAGATCCCCGACCACATCATCAAGATCGCAGAGTCGGGCGTCCGCGGTCCCCACGACCTCATCGCCTACGCCAACGCCGGCGCCGACGCAGTCCTGGTCGGCGAGTCCCTCGTCACCGGCAAGGACCCCAAGACGGCGGTCTCCGACCTGGTGGCAGCGGGCGAACACCCCGCACTCCGGCACGGCCGAAGCTGATCTCCCGCTAGGCTTGCCCCGATGACTCTCACCATGACGACCGTGGACCGGTACGCCCGCCTCGCGCGCGGCTGCCGCCCCCGCGGCTGCCGAGCCCCGGCCCGCCGGGTCCACGGCCGCCGCGTGCGGTACGTCATCGGTGACGAGCCCGGGCAGGTCAACGGCATGCGATGGCAGGACTTCAGGGGCGCGGGGAACTGCGCGACCAGCCACGTCCGGCCCGCAGCCGCCTGACGGATCCCCGCCCCCACGGCGATTAGTGCATTCCACACACAACTCACCGTGAAGGTTTCCGCATGCCCAGTCAGTTCTTCATCCCCGACCCGGAGGGTCAAACCCCGAACCCCGAAGGCTACTTCGGGGCCTTCGGCGGCAAGTTCATCCCGGAGGCCCTCGTCGCCGCCGTGGACGAGGTGGCCGTCGAGTACGACAAGGCCAAGCACGACCCCGAGTTCGCCAAGGAACTCGACGACCTCCTGGTCAACTACACCGGCCGCCCCTCGGCACTCACCGAGGTCCCCCGCTTCGCCGCCGAAGCGGGCGGCGCAAGGATCTTCCTGAAGCGGGAAGACCTCAACCACACCGGCTCCCACAAGATCAACAACGTCCTCGGCCAGGCCCTGCTCACCAAGCGCATGGGCAAGACCCGCGTCATCGCCGAGACGGGCGCCGGCCAGCACGGCGTCGCCACGGCCACCGCCTGCGCGCTCTTCGGCCTCGAGTGCACGATCTACATGGGCGAGATCGACACCCAGCGCCAGGCCCTCAACGTCGCCCGCATGCGCATGCTCGGCGCCGAGGTCATCGCCGTGAAGTCCGGCAGCCGCACGCTGAAGGACGCCATCAACGAGGCCTTCCGCGACTGGGTCGCCAACGTCGACCACACCCACTACCTCTTCGGTACGGTCGCCGGCCCGCACCCCTTCCCGGCCATGGTCCGCGACTTCCACCGGGTCATCGGCGTCGAGACCCGCCGCCAGCTCCTGGAGCGCGCCGGGCGCCTCCCCGACGCGGCGATCGCCTGCGTCGGCGGCGGCTCCAACGCCATCGGCCTCTTCCACGCCTTCATCCCGGACACGGACGTTCGCCTCATCGGCTGCGAGCCGGCGGGCCACGGCGTCGAGACCGGCGAGCACGCGGCCACCCTGACGGCGGGCGAGCCCGGCATCCTGCACGGTTCGCGCTCGTACGTCCTCCAGGACGACGAGGGCCAGATCACCGAGCCGTACTCGATCTCGGCCGGTCTGGACTACCCGGGCATCGGCCCCGAGCACTCCTACCTCAAGGACTCCGGCCGCGGCGAGTACCGCGCGGTCACGGACGACGCGGCCATGCAGGCCCTGCGCCTGCTGTCCCGCACCGAGGGCATCATCCCGGCCATCGAGAGCGCCCACGCGCTGGCCGGCGCCCTGGAGGTCGGCAGGGAACTGGGCAAGGACGGGCTGATCGTGGTCAACCTGTCCGGCCGCGGCGACAAGGACATGGACACCGCCGCCCGCTACTTCGGCCTCTACGACACCGACGCCGAGGTCGCCGCCGACGCGGACACCGACACCGCAGAGATCGAGGGGGACGCCAAGTGAGCGGCAACATCCAGCTGTTGAGCGACACCCTGGCAGCGGCGAAGTCCGAGGGCCGGTCCGCCCTCATCGCCTACCTCCCGGCCGGGTTCCCGACCGTGGACGGCGGCATCGAGGCCATCAAGGCCGTCATCGACGGCGGCGCCGACGTCGTCGAGGTCGGTCTGCCGCACAGCGACCCCGTCCTCGACGGCCCCGTCATCCAGACCGCCGACGACATCGCCCTGCGCGGCGGCGTGAAGATCGCCGATGTGATGCGCACGGTCCGCGAGGCCCACCGGGCCACCGGCAAGCCCATCCTGGTCATGACGTACTGGAACCCCATCGACCGCTACGGCGTCGAGCGGTTCACCGCCGAACTCGCCGAGGCGGGCGGCGCCGGGTGCATCCTGCCCGACCTGCCCGTGCAGGAGTCGGCGCTGTGGAGGGAGCACGCGGAGAAGCACGGGCTCGCCACGGTCTTCGTCGTCGCCCCCAGCAGCAAGGACGCGCGGCTCGCGGACATCACCGCCGCGGGCAGCGGCTTCGTCTACGCCGCCTCCCTCATGGGCGTCACCGGCACCCGCGCGACCGTCAGCTCGCAGGCCGAGAACCTGGTGGCACGCACCCGCGCCACCGGCACCGGCCTGCCGGTCTGTGTGGGGCTTGGCGTCTCCGACGCCACCCAGGCCGCCGAGGTCGCCCGCTTCGCCGACGGCGTGATCGTCGGCTCGGCGTTCGTCAAGGCCATGCTGGACGCGCCGGACGACGCGGCCGGTGTCGAGGCCGTCCGCGCGCTCGCCGGCGACCTCGCGAAGGGCGTGCGCCGACAGGCGTAAGAAAACGGGAAGTCATACCGGTCCCTCGTACGGGTGGACCTGGGGCTGGGGAGGCGCGCTGCGCCTCCCCGGTTCGTTTCCGGGGTGTGAGCGACAAGAACCGTGAGGGAAAGCGCACCGCCCGGGAGAAGCTGGCGGTCGAGCGTGAGAAGCAGAAGTCCGCGGACAAGCGCCGGCGCGCGCTGATCGTGGGCGGGGCCGTCGTCGCCGTCCTGGGTCTCGCGGCGGTGATCGGCGTCGTCGCCGCCAACGCCGGCAAGGAGGACGACAGCGAGGCGTCGGGTCCGGTCGTCGCTCCCTCGGGAGCGCAGGGCAAGGACGGCCTCGCCATCCCGGTCGGCAAGGACAGCGCCAAGTCCACGCTCACGGTGTGGGAGGACTTCCGCTGCCCGGCCTGCAAGTCCTTCGAGACGACGTACCGGCCGGTGATCCACGAGCTGACGAAGGCCGGCGAGCTGAAGGTGGAGTACCACCTGGTCACCCTCATCGACGGCAACATGCGCGGCACGGGCTCGCGCAACGCGGCCAACGCCGCGGCCTGCGCCCAGGACGCCGGGAAGTACCCCGCGTACCACGACGTGCTCTTCGACAACCAGCCCCCCGAGGTCGACGACGCCTACGCCGACAACGACAAGCTGATCGAGCTGGCCGGCAAGGTCGACGGCCTGGACACGCCCGCCTTCCGCAAGTGCGTGCAGAACGGCACGCACAACGGCTGGGTCGCCAAGTCGCATCAGGCATTCAACAAGGGCGGTTTCTCGGGCACGCCGACCGTGCTGTTCAAGGGCGAGAACATCTACCAGGACCGGGCGATGACCCCGGCGAAGCTGAAGCAGATGGTGCTGGAGGCGAACAAGGGGTAAAGGCGTTTCTCACGCCCCCGTTATGGACCCGTAGCCGGGCTGCCTGCCGTGGGCCCGGTGCGGCAGGGTAGCGTCGACCTTGCCATGGAACTTGCCTTCATTCCCAGCCCGTCGCGCGGGGTGCTGTACCTCGGCCCCATTCCGCTGCGCGGCTACGCGTTCTGCATCATCATCGGCGTCTTCGTTGCCGTCTGGCTCGGCAACAAGCGCTGGATCGCCCGCGGCGGGCGGGCCGGCACGGTGGCCGACATCGCGGTCTGGGCCGTGCCCTTCGGCCTCGTCGGCGGCCGGCTCTACCACGTGATCACGGACTACGAGCTGTACTTCAGCGAGGGCCGTGACTGGGTGGACGCCTTCAAGATCTGGGAGGGCGGTCTCGGCATCTGGGGCGCGATCGCGCTGGGCGCGCTGGGCGCGTGGATCGGCTGCCGCCGCCGGGGCATCCCGATGCCGGCCTACGCCGACGCCGTCGCCCCGGGCATCGCCCTCGCCCAGGCCATCGGCCGCTGGGGCAACTGGTTCAACCAGGAGCTGTACGGCAAGCCGACCGATCTGCCGTGGGCCCTGGAGATCACGTCCTCGGCGGACGGGCGGGTGCCGGGCACCTACCACCCGACGTTCCTGTACGAGTCGCTCTGGTGCATCGGCGTCGCCGTGCTGGTCATCTGGGCCGACCGCCGCTTCCGGCTCGGACACGGGCGGGCGTTCGCGCTGTACGTCGCCGCGTACTGCGCGGGGCGCGGGTGGATCGAGTACATGCGTGTCGACGACGCCCACCACATCCTGGGCCTCCGGCTGAACGTGTGGACCGCGATCCTGGTGTTCCTGCTCGCGGTCGCCTACCTGGTGATCTCGGCGAAGAAGAGCCCCGGCCGGGAAGAGGTCGTGGAGCCCGGCGCGGACGCCTCCGGCATTGAAGCCGACGAAGCCGACGGTGGCGAGAAGGCCAAGGCCGCCGCTGACGCCGACAAGGACGACGAGGCCGAGGCCGAGTCCAAGGACGAAGAGGCCGAGGACGACGAGGCCAAGGACGGGGCCGGGTCGGCGAAGAAGACCTGACCGTCTGCCGTAGCCGTAGCCGTAGCCGTAGCCGTATACATGACCGAGGGCGCCCGGAGATCTCCGGGCGCCCTCGGTGTGTCTCAGCGGCGGCGGGCCAGGGACAGGGTGCGCTGGGCCGCCGTCACCACCGCCGCGTCGACGAAGCAGCCGTCCGGAAGGGCTTGGGCGCCCTGCTGCGTCGTCGCCGCCTTGAGGATCGTCTCCGCGTGTTCGATCTCCGCCTCGGTGGGCAGAAAGGCACGTTCGATGACCGCCAGCTGACGGGGGTGGATCGCGGCGCGGCCCAGAAAGCCCAGGGCGCGGCCATGGGCGCAGGAGGTCGCCAGGCCCGCCAGGTCGCGGACGTCCGGATGGACCGACTGCGCCGGAGGGGGCAGGCCCGCCGCCCGGGCGGCCACGATCACCCGGGAGCGGGACCAGTCGAGACCCGCGTCGTCCCGTACGCCCAGGTCGGCCCGTAGGTCCGCCTCCCCGAGCGCGATACCCCGCAGCGACGGGTGGGCGCTTGCGACGGCGTACGCGTGTTCCACTCCGAGGGCCGACTCCAGCAGGGCGTACAGCGGCAGCCCCGGAGGGACGGCGCGCTCGGCGATCCGGACGACCTCGGCGGGTGAGGTGATCTTGGGGAGCCGCAGGGCACAGAGGCCGGGGGCGCGGGCCACGGCCGCGATGTCCGGGGCGGCCCAAGGGGTGTCCAGGGCGTTGACGCGGACGTGGACCGGGATCGGCGGCAGCTCGCCGAGCAGATCGGCGGTGGCGGCGCGGGCGTAGGCCTTGCGGTCCGGGTCGACCGCGTCCTCCAGGTCCACGACGACGATGTCGGCGCCGGAGGTGAGGGCCTTCGCCACCACGTGCGGGCGGTCGCCCGGGGCGTACAGCCAGGTGAGCGGGTAGGCCGCCGTCACAGGGCGCCCTCCGCGCGCAGCGCCGTGAGGTCGGCCGGGGTGAGGCCCAGCTCGGTCAGGACCTCGTCGGTGTCGGCGCCGTGCGGGCGGCCGGCCCAGCGGATCGCGCCGGGGGTGGCGGAGAGGCGGAAGAGGACGTTCTGCATGCGCAGGGGGCCCAGTTCCGGGTCGTCGACCGTGGTGATGGTGTTGAGGGCCTGGTACTGCGGGTCCGCCATCACGTCCCGGACGTCCTGGACCGGGGCGACGGCCGCCTCCGCCTTCTCGAAGGCCGCCAGGACGTCCACGCGGGTGCGCGCGGCGATCCAGGAGCCGACCGCCTCGTCCAGGAGGTCGGCGTGGCGGGCGCGGTCGGCGCCGGTGGCGAACCACGGTTCGTCGATCAGTTCCGGGCGGCCCACCAGGTGCATCACGCGTTCCGCGACCGACTGGGCCGACGTGGAGACCGCGACCCAGGTGCCGTCGGCGGTGCGGTAGACGCCGCGCGGGGCGTTGTTGGGGGAGCGGTTGCCGGTGCGGGGCTGGACGTGGCCGAGCTGGTCGTACCAGAGGGGCTGGGGGCCGAGGGCGGCCAGGATCGGTTCGATCAGGGCCATGTCGACGACCTGGCCCTCGCCGGTGCGCTCGCGGGCCGCCAGCGCCGTCATCACCGCGTACGCCGTCGTCAGGCCCGCGATGGAGTCGGCCAGGCCGAAGGGCGGCAGGGTCGGGGGTGCGTCGGGTTCGCCGGTGATCGCGGCGAAGCCGCTCATCGCCTCGGCGAGGGTGCCGAAGCCGGGGCGGTGTGCGTAGGGGCCGAACTGGCCGAAGGCGGTGACCCGGGCCAGGACCAGGCGGGGGTTGACGGCCGACAGCTCCGGCCAGCCGAGGTCCCACTTCTCCAGGGTACCGGGGCGGAAGTTCTCGATGACCACGTCGGCGGTGGCGGCGAGGCGCAGGAGGGTGGTGCGGCCGCCGGGCTTCGACAGGTCCAGGGTGATGGTGCGCTTGTTGCGGCCGAGCGTCTTCCACCACAGGCCGACGCCGTCCTTCGACGGTCCGTGGCCGCGGGAGGGGTCCGGTTTCGACGGGTGCTCGACCTTGACGACCTCGGCGCCGAAGTCGCCCAGCAGGGTGGCGGCGAGCGGGCCGGCGAAGAGGGTGGCGAGGTCGAGGACGCGGAGGCCGGAGAGGGGAGCGGTCGTGGGCGCGGTGATGGGTGCGGGCGGGGGCGGGGCAGCGGTCATGGGCGGTGGGTCTCCCGGTGCGTGAGGTGGGCGAGGGCGTCGAAGCCGATGCCGTCGAAGTCGCCGATGGAGGTGGCGAGACGGTTCTTCAACGGAGCCGTCCAGCGGTCGGGGAGGGCCGCCGGGTGTCCGGCCAGCAGCCCGGCGACGCTCCCGGCCGTCGCGCCGTTGGAGTCGGTGTCCCAGCCGCCGCTCACGGCACGGCAGACGGAGCCGGGGAAATCGCCGTTCGCGTGGGTGAGGGCGGCGGCGATCAGGGCGGTGTTGGGGACGGCGTGCACCCAGTGGTACGTGGGGGAGTGGATGGCGTGGAGTTCGTCCACGACCCTGTCGAAGTCGTCGTGCTCGCCCGCCAGATGGACGGCGTGGCGGACGGCTCGGGCGAGGCGGGAGCGCGGGGGGACGACGGTGAGGCCGGTGCGCAGGCAGGCGTGGATGTCGTGGTCGCCGGTCGCTGCGGTCGCGAGGGTGGCCGCCGTGAACATCGCCGCGTAGACGCCGTTGGCGGTGTGGGTGAGCGTGGCGTCGCGGTGGGCCTGTTCCGCGGCGGCGGCCGGGTCGCCGGGGTTGGTCCAGCCGTGGACGTCGGCGCGGATCAGGGCGCCGATCCATTCGCGGAACGGGTTGCGGTGGCGGGCGGTGTGCGGGGGTTCCAGGCCGGAGAGGAGGTTGCGGTAGGCGATGCGCTCGGCGGTGAAGGTGCGGCCGGCGGGGAGTTCGTCGAGCCAGGTGCGGGCCACGTCCGTGGTGGTGAAGGTGCTGCCGTGGCGCTGGCGGACGAGGAGGTTGAGGAGGGGGTAGTTGAGGTCGTCGTCCTCGGGCATGCCGTCGATGTTCTCGGCGAGGGAGGTGGTCGCCGAGCGGCGGTTCCAGGGGTGTGTGGTGAGGAGTTGTTCGGGGACGCCTCTCGCCGTGAAGTAGGTGGTGAGGGGCCAGTTGCCGGTGGACTTGGCCAAGTGGCGGATGGCTTCTAGGGGGAGTTTCTCTACTGGTTTGCCCAGGAGGCAGCCCACGGCTCGGCCCAGCCAGGCGGCTTCGAGGTGCTGCGGGGTTGTTGCTGAGGGCGGGGTGGGGGCGCTCGCCCGCGCTGGCGGGGTGCTGCCTTTCTTTGGGTCGGGAGCCGCCCCAGCGGCACGACTGCCCGCAGACAGCGGCCAGTTCGCGCAGGTCGCCTTGATTCCCTCCAGGTCAGTTGGCTCATCGTCCGTCAAGGTGCTCGGCAGGTCAGCCAGTTCGTCCAGGAGGTCCATCGCCAACCGGCGGAGGTAGCGGGACGCGGGAGTCGGGGACGCGCCTGCGGTCAGAGGAGCCTCCTGGCCGCCCGCCGCCTTCCAGCGGGCCGCGATCGCCTTCGGTTCGCGGCCGTCCTGGGAGGCCTGGCGGAGTTCGTGGCCGATCAGGTCCTCCGGCTGGACCCAGGTCAGACGGAGCATGCCGGGCCTCCGAGGGAGGCGAAGGCCTGTTCGTGGGTGCGGCGGCGGGACACGTCCCGGGCGAAGATCTCGCGGGTGACGGCCGTGAGGGTCGTGGCCGGTTCCCAGAGGTCCAGGCGGCTGGCCTCCGCGACCGTCTTGGACCAGTCCTCGGGGACCGGCGAGCCGAGGGCCCCGGCCACCGCGCCGGCCATCGTGGCGATGGAGTCGCAGTCGCGGCCGTAGTTCACCGCGCCGAGGACCGCGTGGCGATAGTCGCCCCGGGCCACGAGCAACAGGCCCAGCGCTACGGGGAGTTCCTCGATCGCGTGGAGGCGGGACGGGCGGCGGGCGCCGAGGGAAGGGGAACGGTAGTCGGGGCCCACCGTGTCGTAGGGGGCGACCGCCTCGCGCAGGGGGCGCAGTGCCGACTCGAAGTCCGTGTGCCGGGAGGCCTCCTCGCAGACCCGCTCGATGGCGGTACGGGTGCCGTCCTTCGCGAGGGAGAGGCATGCCGAGACGACCGAGTCCGGGGTCGCCCCGGGCGTGCACGCCGCCGCGACCGCCGCGGCCAGGACGCCCGCCGCCTCACGGCCGTACGAGGACTGGTGCGCGCCCGCGATGTCGAGGGCCTCGGCGTAGGCGGCACGGGGGTCGGCCGCGTTGACCAGGCCCACCGGGGCCATGTACATCGCCGCGCCGCAGTTGACGATGTTGCCGGTGCCGGCCTCGCGTGGGTCGGCATGGCCGTAGTGGATCCTCGTCACGAGCCATTTCTCGGCCAGGAAGATCCGCTGGAGGGGGAGGGCCTCGGTCTCCAGTTCCGGGATCCAGCGCGGTTCGGTCATCAGGTCGGGGACCAGGTGGTCGGCGACCGCGTAGGCGTCCAGGTGGTCGCGGACCGTGGCGTAGACGCGGACCAGGGCGTGGGTCATCAAGGTGTCGTCGGTGACGTGGCCGTCGCCCTTGTGGTACGGGGCGAGGGGGCGGGCCGTGCGCCAGGCGTCGCCGTGCCAGGGGCCGACGATGCCGTGGACGCGGCCGCCGTGGCGTTCGAGGATCTGCTCGGGGGAGTAGCCCTCGACCGGGCCGCCGAGGGCGTCGCCCACGGCCGCGCCGACCAGGGCACCGGCGATCCGCTCGTCCAGAGGGGCGTTTTGGTGTGGTTTGGGCTCCATGGGCGCATCATCCACCTGGGCGGGCCGGCAGTGCGGCTTCGAGGAGTTCGGCGAGTTCCACGAGGTCGGTGCCGGTGAGCCGGGGGAGGACGCAGCCGGAGAGCGTGCGGCAGGTCTCCCGCCAGGAGGCCGGGATCGAGGCGCCGCCGCCCAGCGCGCCGGTGAGGGCGCCCGCCAGGGCCGGGGCGGAGTCCGCGACCCGGGACAGACAGGCCGCCGCCGGGACCGCCTCCGCGATACGGCCGCGGGCGGCGGTGGCCAGGGCGAGGGCGACCGGGACCGTTTCGGCGGCGGCGATGCCGTAGCTGTAGACGTGGTCGACGATCTGGTGCTCCAGGGGCGGGACCAGGGCGAAGGCGCTGTCCGAGGCGGCGGCGAGGTGCAGGGCGTGCCGGGCGTTGCGGCCGATCTCCGTCTCCTCGGGGAGTTCGGCGAGGGCCGCTGTGACGCAGGCGTCGACGTTCGCGCCGGCCAGGGCGAGAGCGAGGGCGGCGGCCATCGCGCGGGCGCCGTGCACGCCGTCGCCGTCCTGGGTGTAGCGGGCGTCGAACTCGGCGAGTGCGGCGGCGCGGCCCGGGTCGCCCGGGTGGGCCATGGCCAGGACGCAGGCGCGTACGCAGGCCGCGTCGTCGAAGTAGTGCGGGTTGTCGTGGCCGGTGGCGGGCGGTCGCAGGCCGGTGGCGAGGTTGCCGAGGCCGGCGCGGACGGAGATGCGGGCGCGCAGGGGGAGGACGGCGGACTCGATCTCGGGGGCGCGGTCCGCCGCGGCGGCCACCTCGCTGGCGATGGCGTTCCAGGTGAGGTCGATCGCGGCTCGGGTGCGGCGTTCCCGGCTGAGGTCGTTCAGGACGGTGTCGTCGCCGGCGCGCAGGAGGGCCTCGGCGGCGAAGGCCGCCCATTCGGCGTCGTCGGAGGGGCCGAGACGGAGGGGCTCGGGGGGCTGGTTCAGGGCGATGGGGACGGGGAGGGTGGTGGTGGCGTTGTGTTCGGCGAAGGTGTCCAGTTCGCGGGTGAGGCGGCGCGTCCAGTCGGGCATGCGGGCGGCTCTGTGGCGGGCGGCGGGCCAGCCGGCGGCGTCGCCGGCGGCCAGTCCGAGCAGGAGGCCTTCGGCCTTTCTGTCTCCCACCCGCGCACCGCCCGTAACTGTCACCCAAGGAGTCCTGGTCTCCCGTGGGGCGCTCTCACCGTCGGTGGCCGCGGGTGGCCCCTGTAGAGGGCTCATGCTCGTGCCTCCGTCTCACGGTTCGCCGTCAGCAGGTCCGCCACGTCCCGTACGTGGTAGCCCGCCATCGCCGGGAGGCAGCGGCCGCGGACCGGGCCGATGGGGGTGGCCCAGGCCTCCGGGATCGCCGAGACGCCCCGCGTCGCGCCCGCCAGGGCACCCGCCACCGCCGCCGTCGTGTCCGCGTCGCGGCCCATGTTCACCGCGGTCAGGACGGACTGCTCGAAGTCGCCGTCGGCCGCCGCGTACGCGCCGAAGGCGAGGGCGACCGCCTCGGGGGCGAGGTCGGTCCAGGGGTAGCCGCCGATGACGACGGCGGAGCGGACCGCGCGCTCGCCGCGGTGGGCCACCGCCACCGCGCGGCGCAGGGAGCGGGCCGTCCACGAGTCGTCGGGCACGACCGCGAGGGCGGCGGCCACCACCGCGATCGCCGGGGCGCCCGCCATCGCCGCCGCCACACCCGCCGCCACCGCCTGGCCGCCGTAGATGCCCTCGCCGTCGTGGCTCACCGAGCCGTCGATGGCGACCAGACGGGCCGCTTCCGCCGGGCGGCCCGCCGCGAACACCCCGAAGGGGGCCGCGCGCATGGCCAGGCCGTCGCTCCAGGCGTGCCGGTGCTGGGCGGAGATGGGCGCGGCAAGTCCACGGCGGAGGTTCTCCAGCGTGCCGCGTTCGCTGAAGCCGGCGCCCCGGAAGGGGCCCTCGTCGCGGTCGGCGATCCACTCGTGCCAGGCCGCCTCCACATGGGCGGGGGTGAGTGCGCAGCCGTGCCGGGCCAGGAGGAGACCGGAGAAGATCGCGTACTCGGTGTCGTCCGTGCCGGACGGGTTGTCGCTGACGTAGCCGGTGATACGGCCCCACCGGGCGCGGATCTCGGACGGCTTCATGTTCTCGGCGGGGGCCCCGAGGGCGTCACCCACGGCCAGGCCCAGCAGTGCGCCCCGTGCCCGTTCGCGGAGCTCGGCGGCGTCCCCGGGCGCCGGGGCGGAGGGGATGCAGGCGATCGATGCCATACGGGATGTGTCCCACTTCGACGATCCCCCCGAGCCTCAGGAACCTCAGCATCACCCGGTCGACATCTGTGCAAGATCGTTATCAAGTGAGCAAAAGAAGGTAAACCCGCAGGTTAGCGCAGCCTTTCCTTGCTGGCGAGGGCGGAATTCGGAGCGTACTTTGGGTGTTGTAAAAAACTGGAACGTGTCCAAGTAAGGGGAGTGGGGATCTTTCATGGCCATCATCGAGACCGAGGCGACGCTGCACGAGGCGCACCGGGACAATCACACGCACCGGGACGTGAACGGCGGCTGGCTGCGTCCCGCGGTGTTCGGCGCGATGGACGGCCTCGTCTCCAATCTGGCCCTGATGACCGGTGTCGCCGGCGGGGCCGTCGGTCAGCAGACCGTGGTCATCAGCGGACTCGCGGGGCTGGCCGCCGGCGCCTTCTCCATGGCCGCCGGCGAGTACACCTCCGTGGCCTCGCAGCGCGAGCTCGTCGAGGCCGAGCTGAACGTGGAGCGGCGCGAGCTGCGCAAGCACCCGAAGGACGAGGAGGCCGAGCTCGCCTCGCTCTACGAGGGGAGAGGCGTCGAGCCGAAGCTGGCCCGGGAGGTCGCCCGGCAGCTGTCGAAGGACCCGGAGCAGGCGCTGGAGATCCATGCACGCGAGGAGCTGGGCATCGACCCCGGCGATCTGCCCTCGCCCACCGTCGCCGCGGTGTCGAGCTTCGGCTCCTTCGCGCTGGGCGCGCTGATCCCCGTGCTGCCGTATCTGCTGGGCGCGAGCACCCTGTGGCCCGCGGTGCTGCTGGCGCTGCTGGGGCTCTTCCTGTGCGGCGCGGTCGTGGCCAAGGTGACGGCCCGCACCTGGTGGTACAGCGGGCTGCGGCAGCTTTTCCTGGGAGGCGCGGCGGCCGGTGTGACGTACGCCCTGGGCACCCTGTTCGGAACGGCCGTAGGATAGCTCGGCTCGGACTTATGCGTGAGGCCGTATAAATAGCCGTTACTCGCTGGTTTCGGATCCGCAATCACCGGGCATGAGCCGTAAGCGCTGCGGGCAACGACGCTCGCCGCGCACCCCCAGCGGGACGGGCGAAGGCGCCTGTTCCCGCCATCGGGCCCGACGGGCATCGATCTCACCCGGTCGTTCCGTACTGGCCCCCCATAGCTTCCACCGTCGGCGCGGAACCCCTGTCGCACCCCTACGGTGTCCGCATGTTGGAACGGATTATCTTGCTTTCCGAGAACCGCTCCATCATGTAACCTGCACGAAATTTTGCGATCACGCAGAGGGCCAACGTCGTCCCTCGGCACCTTGTATATGCCACATGACGACGACGGGAGAGCCGATGCGTACGCCGCGCCAGCCGTCCCAGCACTCCGCGAATGGCCAGAACTGGTCCTTCATGGATGCTCGCCCTGCTGCGCAGGGTATGTACGACCCCCGCAACGAGCACGACGCCTGCGGCGTCGGCTTCGTCGCCACCCTCACAGGCGAGGCGTCCCACACGCTGGTCGAGCAGGCTCTGACCGTCCTGCGCAACCTCGAACACCGCGGTGCCACCGGCTCCGAGCCCGACTCCGGCGACGGCGCGGGGATCCTGTCGCAGGTCCCGGACGCCTTCTTCCGTGAGGTGGCCGAATTCGAGCTGCCCGAGGCCGGCGGCTACGCCGTCGGTATCGCCTTCCTGCCGGAGGACTCCACCGCCGACGCCGTCTCGAAGATCGAGACAATCGCGTCCGAGGAGGGCCTCACGGTGCTCGGCTGGCGCGAGGTGCCGGTCGCTCCCCAGCTCCTGGGCGCCACCGCCCGGTCGACCATGCCGGTCTTCCGCCAGATCTTCGTCGGGGACGGCTCCTCGACGGGCATCGACCTCGACCGCAAGGCGTTCGTGCTGCGCAAGCGCGCCGAGCGCGAGGCCGGCGTGTACTTCCCGTCGCTGTCCGCGCGGACCATCGTCTACAAGGGCATGCTGACCACCGGCCAGCTCGAGCCCTTCTTCCCGGACCTGTCCGACCGCCGCTTCGCCTCCGCGGTCGCGCTCGTGCACTCCCGGTTCTCGACGAACACGTTCCCGTCGTGGCCGCTGGCGCACCCCTACCGCTTCGTCGCCCACAACGGTGAGATCAACACCGTCAAGGGCAACCGCAACTGGATGGTCGCCCGCGAGTCGCAGCTGGTGTCGGACCTGTTCGGTGCCGATGACAAGGCCATAGAGCGGATCTTCCCGGTCTGTACGCCGGACGCCTCCGACTCCGCCTCCTTCGACGAGGTCCTCGAACTCCTGCACCTGGGCGGCCGCTCCCTGCCGCACTCCGTGCTGATGATGATCCCGGAGGCGTGGGAGAACCACGACTCCATGGACCCGGCCCGGCGCGCCTTCTACCAGTACCACTCCACGATGATGGAGCCCTGGGACGGCCCGGCCTGTGTCACCTTCACCGACGGCGTCCAGGTCGGCGCCGTGCTCGACCGCAACGGCCTGCGCCCCGGCCGCTACTGGGTCACCGACGACGGCCTCGTCGTCCTCGGCTCCGAGGTCGGCGTCCTGGACATCGACCCGGCCAAGGTCGTCCGCAAGGGCCGCCTCCAGCCCGGCCGCATGTTCCTCGTCGACACCGCCGAGCACCGCATCATCGAGGACGACGAGATCAAGGCCGAGCTCGCCGCCGAGAACCCGTACGCGGAGTGGCTGGAAGCCGGCGAGATCGAGCTGGGCGACCTGCCCGAGCGCGAGCACATCGTCCACACCCACGCCTCGGTCACCCGCCGCCAGCAGACCTTCGGCTACACCGAGGAGGAGCTGCGCGTCCTCGTCGCGCCGATGGCCAAGGCCGGTGCCGAGCCGATCGGCTCGATGGGCACCGACTCGCCGATCGCGGCGCTCTCGGACCGCCCGCGGCTGCTCTTCGACTACTTCACCCAGCTCTTCGCGCAGGTCACCAACCCGCCGCTGGACGCGATCCGCGAGGAGCTCGTCACCTCGCTGCGCTCCGCGCTGGGCCCGCAGGGCAACCTGCTCGACCCGAACGCGGCCTCCTGCCGCAGCGTCCTGCTGCCCTTCCCGGTCATCGACAACGACGAGCTGGCCAAGCTCATCCACATCAACGCCGACGGCGACATGCCCGGCTTCAAGGCCGCGACGCTCTCCGGCCTGTACCGGGTGCACGGCGGCGGTGACACGCTGGCCGCGCGCATCGAGGAGATCTGCGCCGAGGCCGACGCCGCCATAGAGAACGGCGCCCGGCTGATCGTCCTGTCGGACCGCCACTCCGACGCCGAGCACGCGCCGATCCCCTCGCTGCTGCTCACCGCGGCCGTCCACCACCACCTCATCCGCACCAAGCAGCGCACCCAGGTGGGCCTGCTGGTCGAGGCCGGCGACGTCCGCGAGGTCCACCACGTCGCCCTGCTCATCGGCTACGGCGCCGCCGCCGTCAACCCGTACCTGGCGATGGAGTCCGTCGAGGACCTGGTCCGCGCCGGCACCTTCCTGCCCGGCATCGAGGCCGAGAAGGCCATCCGCAACCTCATCTACGCCCTCGGCAAGGGCGTGCTGAAGGTCATGTCCAAGATGGGCATCTCGACCGTCGCCTCCTACCGCGGCGCCCAGGTCTTCGAGGCCGTCGGCCTGGACGAGACCTTCGTCGAGAAGTACTTCAACGGCACCGCCACCAAGATCGGCGGCGTCGGCATCGACGTCGTCGCCAAGGAGGTCGCCGCCCGCCACGCCAAGGCCTACCCGGCCTCCGGCATCGCCCCGGCGCACCGCGCGCTGGAGATAGGCGGCGAGTACCAGTGGCGCCGCGAGGGCGAGCCGCACCTCTTCGACCCGGACACGGTCTTCCGCCTGCAGCACTCCACGCGCTCCGGCCGCTACGACATCTTCAAGAAGTACACCGAGCGCGTGAACGAGCAGTCCGAGCGGCTGATGACGCTGCGCGGCCTGTTCGGCTTCAAGTCGGACCGCGAGCCGATCTCCATCGACGAGGTCGAGCCGGTCTCCGAGATCGTCAAGCGGTTCTCCACGGGCGCCATGTCGTACGGCTCCATCTCCCAGGAGGCGCACGAGACCCTCGCCATCGCCATGAACCAGCTGGGCGGCAAGTCCAACACCGGTGAGGGCGGCGAGGACCCGGAGCGGCTGTACGACCCGGCCCGCCGGTCGTCCATCAAGCAGGTCGCCTCCGGCCGCTTCGGTGTGACCTCCGAGTACCTGGTCAACGCGGACGACATCCAGATCAAGATGGCCCAGGGCGCCAAGCCCGGCGAGGGCGGTCAGCTGCCCGGCCACAAGGTCTACCCGTGGGTCGCCAAGACGCGTCACTCGACGCCGGGCGTCGGCCTCATCTCGCCGCCCCCGCACCACGACATCTACTCCATCGAGGACCTGGCCCAGCTCATCCACGACCTGAAGAACGCGAACCCGCAGGCGCGGATTCACGTCAAGCTGGTCTCGGAGGTCGGCGTCGGCACGGTCGCCGCGGGTGTCTCGAAGGCGCACGCGGACGTCGTCCTGATCTCCGGCCACGACGGTGGCACGGGCGCCTCGCCGCTGACGTCGCTCAAGCACGCCGGCGGCCCCTGGGAGCTCGGCCTCGCCGAGACCCAGCAGACGCTGCTGCTCAACGGCCTGCGCGACCGCATCGTCGTGCAGACCGACGGCCAGCTCAAGACCGGCCGTGACGTGGTCATCGCCGCGCTGCTCGGCGCCGAGGAGTTCGGTTTCGCGACCGCGCCGCTCGTCGTCTCCGGCTGCGTCATGATGCGCGTCTGCCACCTGGACACCTGCCCGGTCGGCATCGCCACCCAGAACCCGACGCTGCGCGAGCGCTACTCCGGCCAGGCCGAGTACGTCGTGAACTTCTTCAAGTACATCGCCGAAGAGGTCCGCGAGATCCTCGCCGAGCTGGGCTACCGCTCCATCGAGGAGGCCGTCGGCCACGCCGAGACCCTCGACGTCACCCGCGCGGTCGACCACTGGAAGGCGCAGGGCCTGGACCTGGAGCCGCTGTTCCACGTGCCCGAGCTGCCCGAGGGCGCCGTCCGCCACCAGCTCATCGCCCAGGACCACGGTCTGGAGAAGGCGCTCGACAACCAGCTCATCAAGCTGGCCGCCGACGCCCTGTCCGCCACGGACGCCACCGAGGCCCAGCCGGTGCGCGCCCAGGTGCAGATCCGCAACATCAACCGCACGGTCGGCACCATGCTCGGCCACGAGGTGACGAAGAAGTTCGGCGGCGCGGGCCTGCCCGAGGACACCGTCGACATCACCTTCACCGGCTCCGCCGGCCAGTCCTTCGGCGCGTTCGTGCCGCGCGGTGTCACGCTGCGCCTGGAGGGCGACGCCAACGACTACGTCGGCAAGGGCCTCTCCGGCGGCCGTGTCATCGTCCGCCCGGACCGCGGCGCCGACCACCTCGCCGAGTACTCGACGATCGCGGGCAACACCATCGCCTACGGCGCGACCGGCGGCGAGCTGTTCCTGCGCGGTCGCACCGGCGAGCGGTTCTGCGTCCGCAACTCCGGCGCCACCGTCGTCTCCGAGGGTGTGGGCGACCACGGCTGCGAGTACATGACCGGCGGTCACGCGGTGGTGCTCGGCGAGACGGGCCGCAACTTCGCGGCCGGTATGTCCGGCGGTATCGCGTACGTCATCGACCTCGACCGCGACAACGTCAACGTCGGCAACGTGGACGCCGTGGAGCCGCTGGACGACACCGACAAGCAGTGGCTGCACGACGTGGTCCGCCGCCACCAGGAGGAGACGGGCTCGACCGTCGCCGAGAAGCTCCTGGCCGAGTGGGACACCGCCGTCGAGCGCTTCAGCAGGATCATCCCCAGCACGTACAAGGCAGTGCTCGCCGCCAAGGACGCCGCCGAGCGAGCCGGTCTCTCCGAGACCGAGACCCACGAGAAGATGATGGAGGCGGCGATCAATGGCTGACCCGAAGGGCTTTCTGAACCACGGCCGCGAGGTCGCCAAGTCCCGTCCGGTCGAGGAGCGCCTCAAGGACTGGAACGAGGTCTACGTCCCCGGCTCCCTGCTGCCCATCATCAGCAAGCAGGCCAGCCGCTGCATGGACTGCGGCATCCCGTTCTGCCACAACGGCTGTCCGCTCGGGAACCTCATCCCCGAGTGGAACGACTACGCCTACCGCGAGGACTGGGCGGCCGCCTCGGAGCGGCTGCACGCGACGAACAACTTCCCGGAGTTCACGGGCCGGCTGTGCCCCGCTCCGTGCGAGTCGGCGTGTGTGCTCGGCATCAACCAGCCGGCCGTCACCATCAAGAACGTCGAGGTCTCGATCATCGACAAGGCGTGGGAGACCGGTGACGTCGAACCCCAGGCGCCCGAGCGCCTGTCGGGCAAGACGGTCGCGGTCATCGGCTCGGGCCCGGCCGGTCTGGCCGCCGCCCAGCAGCTCACCCGCGCCGGTCACACCGTCGCCGTCTACGAGCGCGCGGACCGTATCGGAGGCCTCCTGCGCTACGGCATCCCCGAGTTCAAGATGGAGAAGCGGCACATCAACCGCCGTATCGAGCAGATGCGCGCGGAGGGCACCCGCTTCCGTACGGGCATCGAGATCGGCCGCGACCTCAAGGCGACGGACCTGAAGAAGCGGTACGACGCGGTGGTCCTGGCCGTCGGCGCGACCACGGCCCGTGATCTGCCGGTGCCCGGCCGCGAGCTCAAGGGCATCCACCAGGCCATGGAGTACCTGCCCCTGTCCAACAAGGTCCAGGAGGGCGACTTCGTGGCGCCCCCCATCACGGCCGAGGGCAAGCACGTCGTGGTCATCGGCGGCGGCGACACCGGCGCGGACTGCGTGGGCACCGCCCACCGTCAGGGCGCGGCCTCCGTCACGCAGCTGGAGATCATGCCGCAGCCGGGCGAGGACCGTGCCCCGAACCAGCCGTGGCCGACCTTCCCCATGCTGTACAAGGTCACCTCCGCGCACGAGGAGGGCGGCGAGCGGGTCTACTCCGTCTCGACGACCCACTTCGAGGGCGACGAGGACGGCAACGTCCAGTGGCTGCACCTCACCGAGGTGGAGTTCATCGACGGCAAGCTGACCCCGAAGCCGGGCAGCGAGCGCAAGATCCCCGCCCAGCTCGTCACCCTCGCCATGGGCTTCACCGGCACCGACCGGGACAACGGCCTCGTGGACCAGTTCGGCCTGGACCTCGACGAGCGCGGCAACATCGCCCGCGACGGCGACTACCAGACCAACGTGCCGGGCGTGTTCGTCGCCGGTGACGCGGGCCGCGGACAGTCGCTCATCGTCTGGGCGATCGCGGAGGGCCGCTCGGCCGCGCGCGGGGTGGACCGCCACCTCACGGGCGCCAGCGAGCTGCCGGCTCCGATCCGCCCGACGGACCGTGCGCTGATGGTCTGACGCGCACACCCAGAAACGTCCCGTACAAAGGCGTACGGGCGGGTCATCTGGGGGGGGCTTCCCCCCCAGCCCCCCCGAGACAGCGCCTGCCCTACAGTCCCCGACCGGACGACCGGGCAGGCGCTGTCGCATGCCGTCGGATGCCTGCTCTCAGCCGTGTCCGTCCGGCCACACCTGGATGTGGTCCTCCTCCAGCTCCAGCAGTACCCGGTCCGCCATGCCCAGCGCCGTCGTGTACTCGTCCGGCAACTGGAGGCGGCCCGCGCGGTCGAGCATCGCGTACTCGCGGGCCACCAGGGACTCCTGGCCCGCCTCGTCGACCTCCGTGCGGCGCAGTACCTCCGTCGAGGTGCGGCCGTCGCGGATCGCGACCGTGCGGCGGACCTCGCCGGCGACCGCCTGGTCGTGCGTGACGATGACGATCGTCGTGCCCAGCTCCTCGTTGGCCCGGCGGAACGCCGCGAAGACCTGTTGCCCGGTCGCCGAGTCCAGTTCGCCGGTCGGCTCGTCGGCGAGCAGGACGGCGGGGGAGTTGGCCAGGCCGACGGCGATGGCGACGCGCTGCTGCTGACCGCCGGACATCTGCTGGGGACGCCGGTCCCGGCAGTCGGCGACCCCGAGCATGGCCAGCAGTTCGTCAGCCCGTCCGGCCCGCTTCTTCTTCGGCGCGCCCGCCAGTTGCATGGGCAGGGCGACGTTCTGCGCGGCCGTCAGATACGGCAGCAGATTGCGGGCCGTCTGCTGCCAGACGAAGCCGACCACCTCGCGCCGGTAGCGCAGCCGCGCCTTGGCGTCCATCGCCAGCAGATCGCGGCCCGCGACCTTCGCGGCGCCCGCGGTCGGGACGTCCAGGCCCGCGAGGATGTTCATCAGCGTCGACTTGCCGCTGCCGGACGCCCCCACCAGGGCCATCAACTCGCCCTCCCGCACCAGGAGATCGAGCCCCTGGAGCGCCTGCACCTCCATGCCGTCCCCGCCCCCGCGCTTGGCGAAGATCCGCACCAGCCGGTCGCAGGCGATCAGGGCGTCGTGCCCGTAGGCGGGCCGGTCGCGGTGGTGCGTCGCCCGCCGCTCCAGCTCCGCGAGCGACTCCGTCGTAGCGCTCATCGCATGTCTCCTGCCCTGAGGTGAGTGATCGGTGTCCGGCGGCCCGCCCACCAGGCCTGTGCCACGGCCACCGCCCCCGCCAGCAGCACCGCGGCCGCGGCGGGCAGGGCCAGCGACCACACGTCGGCCCGCAGCGCGGCACCGCCCGGCGCCGTCCCGCCGGACGCGTCGGGCAGCGCCAGCCGGTCCAGGTCGATGCCGGGGGCGAGCAGCCCCACCGTGGCCCAGCCGACGGCCATGCCCCCGCCGGCCGCGAGCAGCGCCAGGGGCAGTGCCTCCAGGCCGAGCAGCCGCCGCCCCTGGCGGGCCGTCAGGCCCAGGGTGCGCAGCCGGGCCAGCAGTGCGGCGCGTTCCGGAGCGGACCGCAGCAGGCCCAGCACCAGGGCGAGCAGGGCGTACCCCGCGCCCGCCACGACGGCCCAGACGTAGATCCGCTCGGCGCCCGTCTGCAACGGCGAGTCGGACAGTGCCGCGCGTGCCTCGCCGCGCAGTGTCACGGAGAGGCCCGCCCCGGTGCCGTTCACGGCCGTCCGCAGGGCCTCGGCGTCGATCCCGGACCCGGTCGCCAGCAGGACCGAAGGGGCGCCGAAGTCCTTCAGGCCCGCCGCGTCGACCAGGAGGAAGTCGCCCTCGGGGGCGGCCGGGGTGCGGGGGCGCACCGCGGTGATCCGCACCGTCACGGCTCCGCCCGGCAGCACGATCCGGTGCGGAGACCGCCCGATCCGCTTCGCGACCTCGGGGGAGGCGACGGCGTCCAGCACCCCGCCCCGGGCCCCCAGCCGGTCGGCCGTGAAACCGCCGAGTCCCGTCCGCCGGGCCAGCTCCGCGTAGGAGCCCGGCTCGACCCCGGCCACCGGCAGCGACTCCGCCTCGTCGGTCTCGCGCTCCGCGGCGTACTCGATTCCCACGGCCGTGACCTGCCGTACGCCCGCCACTTCCCCCACCGCCCGGGCGAGTCCCGCCGGGAGCGGGGTGCCGTCGGTCGTGGAGATCCGTGCGTCCGCGCCGGTCTCCAGCAGAGCGGCACGGTCCCGGGCGTCCGCCACGCCCGCCAGCACGGATCCGCCGAACGCGGCCGTCGTCAGGGCCGTCAGCAGGGCGAGCAGCGGCAGCGCGGCGACCGCCGCCGCCGAGCGGCCCGCACGGGCCAGCGACAAGAACCCGACCAGACCGCGCAGCCGCCCGGCCGGGCCGGCGGCCCACCGCAGGGGCAGGGGATACAGCCGTACGAGGACCAGCGCGGCGACCAGGCCGACGAGCACCGGGGCGGCGCTCACCAGCAGATCGCCCGACCCGCCGCTCGTACCGCGGCGGCGTAGCGCCGCCACCGAGCCGACGGCCAGCACCAGCAAGGTCAGTTCGGCGACCGTGCGGCGCCGGCCGGGCCTGGTGTGGGCGAGGTCGTCCCGCTCCTGGTGCGCCCTCGGCCTGCGATGCGCCAGGGCCGCGCGCACCGGCAGCCCGGCGCAGGCGAGCAGGGCCACGGCGCCCGCCCCGAGCACGGCGGGCAGCGACCGGGCCTCGTCCACGACGAGCACGGCGAGCAGCAGCCCGCAGGCCGCGGCGGGCACCGCCGGGGCCGCGGTCTCGGCGAGCAGCCGCCCGGAGATACCGCGCAGGGAGCCGCCCCGGGCCCGCAGCAGGGCGAGTTCGGTGTCGCGGCGCGCGGCGGCCACCCCGGCGCTCATCGTCAGGACGACGACGGCGACCGCGGCGATCCCGAAGGCCGCGACGGCCACCACGGGCGTGATCGCGTCCCGGGTCGCCGTGTACGAGCCGACGACCTGTTCCAGGCCGGTGGAGAGCTGCGCCACCGGACCGGCGGCGCCGCGCATCCGCACCAGCCCGGGCCCGTTCTCCAGGGACGCGACCCCCTCGACGAGCGCCGTCGTGTCCCCCGAGGTGAGCCCCCCGGTCGCGGGCGCGAACCGCCAGTACTTCTCCGGCTCGCCCTGGCTGCCGAGGAGCGCGGGAGCGGCCCCGGGCGCCAGCAGGAGACCCGCCTCCCAGTAGAACTGCGGCGGACGTGCGTTGCCGCTCGCCAGGGCCGGAGCGCGCAGGGTCGGCTCCGCTGACCAGTAGCTCCGCTGCGGATGCCGGGGTTCGAGGACGCCCGTGATCCGTACGGTCAGCGGCCGGTCCTGGAAGCCGGCCAGGGTGAGTTCGGAGCCGGCCCGCAGCCGCAGGACGCGGGCGGTCTGGGTGGTCACCGCTCCCTCGACCCGTCGGGTGTCCACGGTCACCGATGTGCCGGCGGTGGGCATCCGGCCCTCCCGGACGTCTGCGTGGCCGGCCGCTCCCGACTGCGCGAGCACGGTGAACCGGGGCGGCAGCCCGTCGGGCCGGGGCAGCGAAGCGTCCAGCGCCTCCAGGCTCTTCGCGGTGCGCACCCCGTACGCCGATTCGGCCGGGTCCGCCCGCAGCGGTTCGGGCAGCAGCGCCCGCGCCGAGCCCTCGACCGCCCGGAGCGCCTCCGGCAGCACCGCGTCCGCCCGGGCCGCGTCCGGCTCCTCGAGACCGGGCTGCGGCGCCTTCAACTCCAGCACGGTGGACTCGGGCGAGGCGCCGGCGAGGGCCTCGCGCAGCCCGTCCGTCTCGTACGCCTCGACGGCCCGGGGCAGGAGGGCGGCGAGGAACGCCGTGACCAGCACCAGCAGCGCGAAGGCGACGGCGGACACCGGCGCGGTCCGCAGCCGGGTCCGCACCCAGGGCGCGCCCTGATCCTTCCGCGGCATCTCAGTCCTCCCCCTGATGGCGGAGCGCGACCGCCGGTTCGGCGCGGCGCAGCGCCGACGCGACGGTGATCAGCAGCAGCGGGGCGGCCACCCCCGCGAGGAGCAGCACCACCTGGAACAGCGGGAGTTCGACGAGGACGGGCGGGACCGGCCGCCCCGCACCGGACGTCAGCACGATCAGCGGCACGACGGCCCGGGTCAGGACGGTACCGAGACCGAGCCCGGCGAGCAGCCCGACACCGATGAGCAGGCTCTGCTCCGTCGCGACCAGCCGGGCGAGATCCCGGCGGGGGGCGCCGAGGGCGCGCAGCACGGCGAACTCCGCGGACCGCTCCCGCCGCGCACCGGCGGCGCTCACCGCGAACCCCCCGGCGGCGAGGAGAGCCGCGGCCACCGCCACCGCCGTCAGGGCCGAGCGCGGCCCGGCGCCGAGCGGATCCCGCAGCAGTTCGGCCGCCGTCTCGTCCCGCACCAGCACCTGGTTCGGCCCGAGGTCGGGGCGCGCCCGCAGCGCGGCGGCGACCTCGTCGGCCTTGCCCGGGGCGGCGCTCACCCACCACTCGGTGGGGGAGAGCGGCGCACTGGACCGCTGGGCCAGCACGGCGTCGACGGCCCGCAGATCGAGCAGCAGCGCCCCGCCGTTCACGGTCTCCCCGGCCAGGTCGGTCGCGGCGGTCGGCAGCTCCTCGACCGCCCGTACGATCCGCACCCGGAGCTGTTCCCCGGACAGCGGGACGTCGACGGTGTCGCCGGGCTCGGCTCCCGCCGCCCGCAGGAAGTCCCGGGTGGCGACGGCGGCGAGCTCCTTCGGTGCCCTCGCCCCGGCGGTGGTGACGCCGACCGTGTAGATCGACGGGGCGATGAAATTCTCGTCGCGGCCGGCGCCGGTGCCGTACGACACGGTCAGCGGCGCGTCCCCCGCTACGGCGGGCTTCGCCGCCCCGCGGCTGACGACCTCGCCGTTCTCCGTCACGACCTCCTGGCCCTGCCAGCGCGTTCCGGCGGGCACCGGGACGGTCCGTGCGGAGCCGTCGCGGCCGGTGGCGAGCAGCCGTTCCACGGTGAACCGGTGCTTCTCGGAGCGGCCGACGGGAGAGGTGTCGTCGAGCTGAAGTCCGGTCAGCCGCAACGGTCCGGCCGGGGCGGCGCGGCGGCCCGTCGCCGTCACGTCCAGGTCGAGGGTGATGCGGTGGACCCGGCCGTCCACCGGGACGTTCCCGGCGCCCAGCCGGTACCCGATGCCGTACCGGTCCTCGACGACCACCGTGAGCTGGGGCGCCCGGCCTGAGGGGGAGCGCCCCGTCCGGGCCTGCGCGTCGGTGATCCGCGCGTCGAGGGCGAGCCGCCGGGTGCCGTCGGGGAGCCGTACCGCCCGCCGGGCGTCCCGCGCGGGCGGTGCGAGGGCCCGCAGCAGTGTCGCCGGGGGCTCGTCGGCGAGATCGCCGCGCATCAGCATCCCCTCCCCGGCGTGGGCCGTGTCCAGGGCGAGGACCGTCGCCTCGCGGTCGCCGGAGAGGGCCAGGGCGGCGCGGTGCGCGGGGGCGGCGTCCCGGGCCCCGGGCAGCGCGGCGTAGAGGCCGGTCTGCCCGGGGCTGCCGGGCCGGTAGTCGAGGACCCGGACGGCGGCGCCCGTCCGGAAGTCGGCCTGGTCGTCCTGCGACCGGTCCCAGGACGCGCCGTGCCCGATCGCCAGCATTCCCGTCGCCACGGCGATGACGAGCAGCAGCACCGGACCCGCCCCGCGCAGCGGACGCCGGCTGAACTGCCACCCGGCCAGCGCCGCCGGCAGCCCCCGCCCGCTCGCCGACCGGCGCTCCGCGAGCCGGGCCGCGAGCGGCAGCAGACGCAGCGTCAGGACCGTGCCCGCCAGCAGCGCCAGCGCGGGCGCCGCGACCAGCAGCGGATCGATGCCCAGGTCCCCGGCCCGGTCCCGGCTCAGCACCCCGCCGCCGGTCGCGTCGGTCTGCCGGTCGAGCTGCCAGTACGCCACGCCCGCGATCAGCAGCAGCGCGACATCGGCTCCGGCGCGCACGGGCGCGGCCGAGGCCGTGGCACGGACGCGCCGCAGCCGTACGGGTGTGCCCGCCGTGGCGGCCAGCGCGGGTGCCACTACCGCCACCGCGCACGCCGCCGCCACCCCGCCCGCGACCAGCCAGACCCGGCCCGCCGGGACGGCGTCGAGCCGCAGCCCGATCCCCTCCAGGGAGGACCACCGGGCGAGCAGCCGGGCCAGCGGGCCGGACAGCAGCGCGGCACAGACGGCGGCCGGGACCGCGAGCAGCAGCGCCTCCAGCGCGGCGAGTCCCGCGATCCGGCCGCGTGATCCGCCCCTGGCCCGCAGCAGCTCGGTCTCACCCGCCCGCTCGCCGTCCAGCAGCCGGGCCACCAGCAGCAGCGCGTAACCGGCGAGCAGCACCAGCTGCACGGAGACGATCATCAGCGTCGACCGGGCCACCAGCAGGGACCGCCCGGTCCGGTCGAGCACCTCGGGCAGCTCGGTGCGCACGTCGGCGTCGCCCCCGAGCGCCGGGTCCTCGCGCAGCGCCCCGGTCGCGCGCACGGCCGCCGCGCGGAGCGCGCCGATGCCGTCGGTGGTGACGGTCCGGTAGTCGGCCGTCGCCACCCAGCCGGTGCCGTCCGCCGTGACCCGGCCGGAGGCGAGCGCCGACGCGTCGGCCAGCAGCGGCCCGTACGTGGTGAAGGCGACGGTCCGCACGCCCTGGCCGCCGAGGATGTCCGCCTGCCAGTAGGGATCGGCGCTGTCGGCCGCCCGGTACACGCCGGTCACCCGGACCCGGAGCGGCTTGCCGCCGAGCCGGTCGGTGAGCGTGACGCGCGCCCCGGGCCGCAGCTTCAGCCGGTCGGCCGCCGCCTCGGGCAGCGCGACGGGCACGGCTTCACCTTGTGCCGTCGGCGCGGGGCCCGGCAGACCGCCCGAGACCAGCCTGATCCGCGAGCGGTCGAGGGCGGCGAGGTGGGTGAGGTCGGGCTCCCCGGCGGGGGCGTCGGCCGCCTGGAGGGAACGGGGCAGCGCGTACGGCCCGGACCGCTCCAGCGTCCGCACGGTCACCGGCAGCCCGCCGAACGCCTCCCGCGCCCCCTGCTCCACCGCCCGCCGCGCCGCCTCCCGCCGCTCCCGGGGCACGTCCGCCTCGACGACCAGGGAGGCGGAGGCCGCGGCCCGTCCGTCCAGGGCGCCGCGCAGCGCCGCGTCCCCGACGGAGCCGGAGAAGGCGGCGAGGGCGGCGAGCACCGAGGTGGTCAGCAGTACGGCGAGCAGGGCGGCCACGAGAAGCAGCCGATGCGCACGCAGGCGCAGCAGCAGTAAGCCCGTCACTCTTCCCCCACCCCGTCGGCCCAGCCGCTCTTCCCCCAACCCGGCATGCATATCACGGAGTTACCGGCCAGGCACGTGAGTTCGAATCCGGGTTGTTCCACTCTTGACCATCCGGACCGGTTCCGTATGGGATGCGGTGATGACCGAGAACACCAGCCCGGGCTCCGGCGCCGCCCTCGCCGACGACACGTCCGCCGAGCAGATGCTGCGGGTGGAGGACCTGCGGCACTCCTACGGCACGGGTGCCGCGACCGTGCACGCGCTGCGCGGCGCCTCCTTCACCGTCCGGCGCGGCGAACTGGTCGCCCTCAAGGGCCGCTCGGGCTCCGGCAAGACGACGCTGCTCCACATGATCGGCGGCCTGGACTCCCCGCAGAGCGGCCGTGTCGTCGTGGGCGGCACCGACCTGTCCGCGCTGAGCGGGAGCGAGCTGCTGGAACTGCGCCGGGACCGGATCGGCTTCGTCTTCCAGTCCTTCGGGCTGATCCCCATCCTCACCGCCGCCGAGAACGTGGGCGTCCCGCTGCGGCTGCGCCGGGCCGAGCCACGCGAACGCGAGAAGCGGGTCGCGCTGCTCCTGGCCCTGGTCGGTCTCGCCGGACACGAGACCCAGCGGCCCGCCGAGCTCTCCGGCGGACAGCAGCAGCGGGTCGCCATCGCCCGGGCCCTCGCCAACCGCCCGGCCCTGCTGCTCGCCGACGAGCCGACCGGCCAGCTCGACGCCGCGACCGGCCTGGCGGTGATGGAGCTGCTGCGGGCCGTGGTCCGCAGCGAGGGCGTCACGGCCCTGGTCGCCACCCACGACCCCCAACTCCTCGGCCTGGCCGACCGGGTGCTGGAACTGAGCGACGGAGTGGTCGCCGAGGAGTGAGAAGGTGGGGCCATGGTCGCGATCAGTCTGAGCAAGGTCCAGCAGACCGCTCCCGCGCTGGTGAACCTCTACAAGAGCGCCGGGGTGTCCCTCACGAAACACGGCCTCGACGGGCTGCGGGCCGCGGTCTACCTCGTGGTCGACCACTCCGGCTCGATGCGGCCGTACTACAGGGACGGCAGCGTGCAGGCGCTCGCCGACCGGGTGCTCGGACTGTCGGCGCACCTGGACGACGACGGCACCGTGCCGGTTGTGTTCTTCTCCACCGACGTCGACGCCGAGACCTCGATCGCCCTGGCCGACCACCAGGGGCGGATCGACCGGATCGTGGCCGGGCTCGGGCACATGGGCAAGACCAGCTACCACCTGGCCATGGACGCCGTCATCGACCACTACCTCGACAGCGGCGCGACCGAGCCCGCCCTCGTGATCTTCCAGACCGACGGCGGCCCCCTCAGCAAGCTCGCCGCCGAGCGGTATCTGTGCAAGGCGGCGAGGCTTCCGCTGTTCTGGCAGTTCATCGGCTTCGGCGACCCGGACAGCAAGCAGTTCGACTTCCTGCGCAAGCTGGACGAGCTGGCCGTGCCGGGCAAGCGGGTCGTCGACAACGCCGGGTTCTTCCACGCGGGTGAGGATCCGCGGAGGGTGCCGGACGCCGAGCTGTACGACCGGCTGGTGGGCGAATTCCCGAAGTGGCTGGTGGCCGCGCGGGCCCAGGGCATCGTGCCGGCCCAGGGGACCGTGCCGCCGGTCTGAGCCCGGAGCGGTCACCCGCTCGTCCCCTTGGCCTATCCCTCCTTACGCCCCATTTGCACCGTCGCGATGCCGTGCCACGCTGGGAAGGATCCGACGGGGAGGCGACGACGTATGGGCGACGACGGCGCACGACGGGTGTACGGGACGGCCTCCGCTCGCAGGAGACCGCCCGCCGGCAAGGGCGAGCATCTCGCCGACTGGGCGGACGGGCGGCTCGGGCTCTACGGGCTGGCCAGGGCCAACATGCGCAAGGTCTTCCCCGACCACTGGTCCTTCATGCTGGGCGAGGTCACCCTCTACAGCTTCATCGTGCTGATCCTCACGGGCGTCTACCTCACCCTGTTCTTCGAGCCGAGCATGCAGGAGGTCGTCTACAACGGCTCCTACACGGAGCTCAACGGCGTGCTCATGTCCAGGGCCTTCGAGTCCACCCTGGACATCAGCTTCGATGTGCGCGGCGGGCTGCTGATCCGCCAGATCCACCACTGGGCGGCGCTGGTCTTCATCACCGGCATGCTGGTGCACATGATGCGGGTGTTCTTCACGGGCGCCTTCCGCAAGCCGCGCGAGCTCAACTGGCTCTTCGGCTGGACCCTGCTGATGCTCGGCATCATCACCGGCCTGACCGGCTACTCGCTCCCCGACGACCTGCTCTCCGGCACCGGCATCCGCTTCGCGCAAGGCGCGATCCTGTCGATCCCGATCGTCGGGACGTATCTGTCGTTCTTCCTCTTCGGCGGGGAGTTCCCGGGCGACGACATCATCTCCCGGCTGTACCCGGTCCACATCCTGCTGCTGCCCGGCATCATGCTGGGCCTGGTCACCGCCCATCTGATCCTGGTCTTCTACCACAAGCACACCCAGTTCCCGGGCCCCGGACGCAAGGAGCGGTCCGTCGTCGGGATGCCCTTCCTGCCGGTCTACATGGCCAAGGCGGGCGGCTTCTTCTTCCTCGTCTTCGGCGTCCTGACGGTGATGGGCGCGCTCGCCCAGATCAACCCCGTGTGGGCCTTCGGCCCCTACCGCCCCGACCTAGTCACCACCGGTGCCCAGCCCGACTGGTACCTCGGCTTCTCCGAGGGCCTGATCCGGGTGATGCCGGGATGGGAGATCAACCTCTGGGGGCACACGCTCGTCCTCGGCGTGTTCATCCCCTTCTCGCTCTTCCCGCTGATCCTGCTCGCCCTCGGCCTCTATCCCTTCATCGAGGCGTGGATCACCGGCGACAAGCGCGAGCACCACATCCTGGACCGGCCGCGCAACGCGCCCGTGCGCACCGGCCTCGGCGTGGCCTGGCTGACCCTGTACGCGGTGCTGCTGATCGGCGGCGGCAACGACATCGTGGCCACGCATCTGCATCTGTCCATCAATGTGATCACCTGGTTCGTGCGGATCGGCGTGTTCGTGCTGCCGGTCGTCGCCTTCATCGTCACGAAGAAGATCTGCATGGGCCTCCAGCGCCGCGACCGAGCCAAAGTCCTGCACGGCAGGGAGACGGGCACGATCAAACGGCTGGCGAACGGCGAGTACATCGAACTGCACGAGCCCCTCGCGCAGAGCGAGCTGTTCACCCTCACCCAGCACGAGCAGAACCCGCCGTACGAGATCGGGGCCGAGGTCGACGCGGGCGGGGTCCGCCGCAAGGTCAGACGCTCCGAGCGGCTGCGGGCCCGGCTCGCGAAGGCCATGTTCGGGCCCGACGCGCGGATCGAGAAGCCGACGGTGGAGGAGTACCGGGAGATCACCAGCGGCGATCACCAGCCGCACTGACGACCAGGGCCCGGCACTCCCCGGGGTCGCCCCAGGCGGTGCGCAGGGCCCGGGCCTTGGTCAGCCACAGCGACAGGTCGCACTCCGCCGTGTAGCCGATCGCGCCGTGCAACTGCAGCGCGGTGCGCGCGGTGCCGTACGCCGCCTCGCACGCGGTGACCTTGGCGGCGGCGACATCGGCGGGGCGCATGGTCAGCGCGGCGCCGAACACCAGCGGACGCGCGAACTCCAGGGCGATCCTCGCGTCGGCCAGCCGGTGCCCGACCGCCTGGAACGAGCCGACCGGCACCCCGAACTGGCGGCGCTGCTTGACGTACGCGACGGTTCTGTCGAGCAGCGCGAGGCCCACGCCGAGGGCCTGGGCGGCGGTGGCGAGCCGGGCCCAGACGAGGGCCTGGTCCGTGGCCGCGTCGACGACTTCGCCGCCGGGGGCGAGGGGGGTGAGCCGACGGGCCGGGTCGAGTGAGGGGCGGACGGGGCCGTGGCCGGGGGAGAGTCGGATGCCGTCGGGGGTTAGGGCGAGGCGGAGGGTGGCGGCGTCGCCGTCGAGGGCGTAAGCACCCTCTGGCGCCACCGTCGCCATCGTCTCCCCGGCCGCGAGTCCCGGCAGCAGCCGCTTGGCGATCCCCGGGCCGGCCCCCGTGAGCAGCACCGCCGCCGTGATCGTCTCGACCAGCGGGCCGGGCACCGCGTGACGGCCCAACTCGACGAATGCGACGGCCAGTTCGACGGGAAGCGGCCCCAGCCCCTCGTACGCCTCGGGGACCGCCAGCGCGAACACGCCCGCCTCCGCGACCCTGGACCACAGCGCCCGCCCGCTCGCATGCTCGCCCCGGCTCCATTCCCGCACCACCGCCGGTGTACCGGCCGCCGTCAGCAGGGCGTCCAGGGAGGCGGCGAAGGCGCGTTGCTCGGGATCGAGGAGAAAGCGCATCAGCGGCGCCCCTTCGGCAGACCGAGCAGGCGCTCGGCGATGATGTCGCGCTGGATCTCGTTCGTGCCGGCATAGAGGGGACCGGCGAGCGCGAAGACGTACCGCTCCGCCCAGTCGGTGTCCGCCAGCTCGCCCTCCGGGCCGAGGAGGTCGAGGGCCGTCTCCTGCAGCGCGATGTCCAGCTCGGACCAGAAGACCTTGTTGAGACTCGACTCCGGGCCGACCGCCTCGCCCTCCAGGAAGCGGGAGGCCGCCGCGTACGTGAAGAGCTGGTAGGCCCGGGCGCCGATCAGCGTGTCGGCCACCCGGTCCCGCGCGGACACCGGAGCGCCCCGCTCCCGCCACAGCACCTCCAGTCGCCGCGCGGCGGCGAGGAACCGGCCGGGGGAGCGGAGCATCAGCCCGCGTTCGTTGCCCGCCGTCGCCATCGCGATCCGCCAGCCCTGGCCCGGGGCCCCGATCACGTCCTCGTCGGGCACGAAGACCTCGTCCAGGAACAGCTCCGCGAACGCCGGCTTGCCGTCGAGCCGGGCGATCGGGCGGACCGTGACACCGGGGGCGTCCAGGCCGAACATGAGGTACGTCAGCCCCTGGTGGGGCTTCGGGGCCTCCGGGTCGCTGCGGAACAGGCCGAACGCGCGGTCGGCGAACGCGGCCCGCGAGGACCAGGTCTTCTGCCCGCTCAGCAGCCAGCCGCCGTCGGTGCGCACGGCCTTCGCCCGCAGCGACGCCAGGTCCGAACCGGCCTCGGGCTCCGACCAGGCCTGCGCCCAGATCACCTCGCCGCAGGCCATCGCGGGCAGCACCCGGGCCCGCTGCTCCCCGGTGCCGTGGTCGAGGAGGGTCGGGGCGAGCAGATGGATGCCGTTCTGGCTGACGCGCCCCGGGGCGCCCGCAGCGTAGTACTCCTCCTCGAAGAGCAGCCACCGCAGCAGCCCGGAGTCCCGCCCGCCGTACGCCGACGGCCAGTTGACCACCGACCAGCCATCCGCAGCCAGCTCCGCCTCCCAGGCGCGGTGCGCGGCGAAACCCTCCGCCGTCTCCAGCGAGGGCAGCGGTTCGCGCGGCACGTGCGCGTGCAGCCACTCCCGCACCTCGGTACGGAACTCCTCGTCCGCGGGGGACAACGCGAGGTCCACGACCGCTCCTCCTTCCCTAACAAGTGTTTGGTAGGTTAGCGTGAGCCCATGACAGACGTCGAGAGTCCGACGTACGTGCCCGGTCACGGCCTGCTGAAAGGCCGGACCGCCGTCGTCACCGCGGCGGCGGGCGCGGGGATCGGCGGGGCCACGGCGCGGCGCCTCCTGGAGGAGGGCGCACGCGTGCTGATCAGCGACGCGCACGCGCGGCGGCTCAAGGACCACGAGGCGGAACTGGCCGCCGAGTTCGGGGCGGCCTCGGTCGCGGCCGTGCCCTGCGACGTCACCGACGAGACGCAGGTGCGCGCGCTCTTCGAGGCGGCCGTACGGGAGCACGGACGCCTCGACGTCGTGGTCAACAACGCCGGACTGGGCGGCACCGCACAGCTCGTCGACATGACCGACGACCAGTGGTCCCGTGTCCTGGACGTCACGCTGAACGGCACCTTCCGGTGCGTGCGGGCCGCCCTCCGCCATATGAAGGACACCCGGGGCGGCGTGATCGTCAACAACGCCTCCGTCGTCGGCTGGCGCGCCCAGGCCGGACAGGCCCACTACGCCGCCGCCAAGGCCGGAGTGATGGCGCTGACCCGCTGCGCGGCCGTCGAGGCGGCCGACTACGGGGTCCGGGTCAACGCCGTGGCACCCAGCCTCGCCCTGCACCCGCACCTGGTGAAGGTGACCACGCCCGAACTGCTCGCCGAACTGACCGCACGCGAGGCCTACGGGCGCCACGCCGAGCCCTGGGAGGTGGCCAACGTGATCGTGTTCCTGGCCTCCGGCTACTCCTCGTACATGACGGGCGAAGTGGTCTCCGTCAGCAGCCGGCACGCCTAGGACGACAATGGACCCGTGCCTCCTACGAAGAAGAAGCCCCAGGTGACCGCAGCGCCCGCCCGTCGCAGCGAACTCCTCGGCACCGCCGCCGAGGTCTTCGCCGAGCAGGGCTACAACGCCACCACCGTCCGCAAGATCGCGGACCACGCGGGCATGCTCGCGGGCAGCCTCTACTACCACTTCGACTCCAAGGAATCGATGCTGGAGGAGATCCTGCGCACCTTCCTCGACGAGCTCTGGGACGGCTACGACGCCGTCCTGGACGCCGGGCTCGGCCCCCGCGAGACGCTTCAGGCACTGGTCACCGAGTCGTTCCGGGAGATCGACCGGCACCGCCCGGCCGTCGCGATCTACCAGAAGGAGAGCAAGCAGCTCGTGGCGCAGGAGCGGTTCGCGTTCCTCGCCGAGTCACAGCGCCGATTCGAGAAGGCGTGGCTGTCCACCCTGGAGCGCGGCGTCGCCGAGCGCGCCTTCCGCGCCGACCTCGACGTCCGGCTCACCTACCGGTTCGTGCGCGACACGGTCTGGGTCGCCGCGTCCTGGTACCGCCCGGGCGGACAGCACAGCCCGGAGGAGATCGCCCGGCAGTACCTCTCGATGGTGCTGGACGGGATCGCCGTACGCGAATAGCCCTCAACTGTCAGGGAGTTGCCATGGCCGAGGCCTACATCGTCGAAGCGGTGCGAACGCCCGTCGGGCGGCGCGGGGGAGGACTGAGCGCGGTCCATCCGGCCGACCTCGGCGCGCATGCCCTCAAGGAGCTGATGAGCCGCTCGGGCGTCGACCCCGCCGCCGTGGAGGACGTCGTCCTCGGCTGTCTGGACGCCGTGGGGCCGCAGGCCGGAGACATCGCCCGGACCGCCTGGCTGGCGGCCGGGCTGCCCGAGGAGGTGCCGGGCGTGACCGTCGACCGGCAGTGCGGCTCCTCGCAGCAGGCCGTGCACTTCGCCGCGCAGGCCGTACTGTCCGGCACCCAGGACCTCGTGGTCGCCGGCGGTGTGCAGAACATGTCGATGATCCCCATCGCCTTCGCCACCCGGCAGGCCGCCGAACCCCTGGGACTGACGCAGGGGCCGTTCGCCGGCAGCGCGGGCTGGCGGGCGCGGTACGGGGACAAGCCCGTGAACCAGTTCGTGGGCGCCGAGACGATCGCCGCGAAGTGGGGGATCAGCAGGCAGGACCAGGAGGAGTTCGCCCTGCGCTCCCACCGGCGTGCGGTCCGGGCGATCGACGAGGGCCGCTTCGACCGCGAGACCGTGCCGTACGGGGAGGTCACGGCCGACGAGGGCCCGCGCAGGGACACCTCCCTGGAGAAGATGGCCGGGCTCAAGCCGGTCCTCGACGGCGGCACGATCACCGCCGCCTGCTCCTCCCAGGTCTCCGACGGCGCGGCGGCGATGCTGCTGGCCTCCGAGCGGGCCGTGCGCGACCACGGCCTCACCCCACGCGCCCGGGTGCACCATCTCTCGGTGCGCGGCGAGGACCCGATCCGGATGCTCACCGCCCCGATCCCGGCCACCGCCCACGCCCTGAAGAAGACCGGCTTGGCCATCGACGACATCGACCTCGTCGAGATCAACGAGGCCTTCGCCCCGGTCGTCCTGGCCTGGCAGAAGGAGACCGGCGCCGACCCGGACAAGGTCAACGTCAACGGCGGTGCCATCGCCCTCGGCCATCCGCTCGGCGCGACGGGCGT
This sequence comes from Streptomyces koelreuteriae, assembly GCF_018604545.1. Lineage (GTDB taxonomy): Bacteria > Actinomycetota > Actinomycetes > Streptomycetales > Streptomycetaceae > Streptomyces > Streptomyces koelreuteriae. The sequence goes on from NZ_CP075896.1 coordinate 6,410,655, forward strand.
GAAGCTGATGACCACCCTGCTGCACGAACTGGAGCGCACCGGTGGCCGGTTCGGCCTGCAGACCATGTGCGAGGGCGGCGGACAGGCCAATGTGACGATCATCGAGAGGCTCTGAGCCGTCGTCGAGAGACGGTGAGCCGTCATCGTGGGGCGGTGAGCCCTCGGCAGATGTCGTCGGCCTCCTTCATGATCCGCTCCACCAGCTCCGCGCAGGACGGCAGGTCGTCGATCACCCCGGCGACCTGCCCGGACGCCATCACCCCCAGATCCGTACGGCCGTCCACCATGGACGCCTTGAGCAGCATCGGGGTGTTGGCGGCCAGCAGGACCTGGCTCCAGGTCAGGTCCTTGCCGTGCTTGAGCGCGCGGCCGTCCTGGAGCAGCCGGAGCCAGCTCGTGCCGGACAGCCTCCGGTAGCCCGCCGCCCTGCGCACCGCCTGGACGGCACCCCGCACCCGGCCGGAGCGTTCCAGCGCGTCGACCAGTTCCGTCCGCAGCATGCGGTGCGGCAGCCCGTCCACGGCCCGGGTGACCGTCACATCCCGTACGGTCGCCGCCAGATACCGCGCCTTCACCGCGTCCGGCACGGTCGAGTCCGAGGTGAGCAGGAACCGCGTGCCCATCGCCACGCCCGCCGCCCCGTAGGCGAGGGCCGCGACCAGCCCCCGTCCGTCGAAGAACCCGCCCGCCGCCACGACCGGTATGTCCACGGCGTCGACCACCTGCGGCAGCAGCACCGTCGTCGCCACCTCACCGGTGTGCCCGCCGCCCTCCGCGCCCTGCACCAGCACCGCGTCCGCGCCCCACGCCGCCACCTTCTCGGCATGCCGCCGCGCCCCCACGGTCGGCATGACCACCACACCGGCCTCCTTGAGCTCGCCGATCAGCTCCCGGGACGGGGCCAGGGCGAAGGAGGCGACCCGGACACCCTCCTCGACCAGGATCCGCACCCGGTCGCCCGCGTCCGCCGCGTCGGCGCGCAGATTCACCCCGAACGGCGCCTCGGTCCGGGCCCGGACCTCCCGTACGGCCGCGCGCAACTGGTCGAGCGTCATCGTCGCGGAGGCCAGGATGCCGAGGGCGCCCGCGTTCGCCGTGGCGCTCACCAGACGCGGGCCCGCCACCCAGCCCATCCCGGTCTGCACGACCGGATGACGGACACCGGTCAGCCGGGTCAGCGCCGTCTCCCTCACGAGGCGACCTCCCGGGCACGGGCCCCGGCCGGGTCGACGACCTCACGGATCAGCCGCAGCTCCTCGGCGGTCGGTTCACGGGTCGCCGGCACCTCGTCCGGGACGGTCAGCTCGAAGCCCGTCGCCTCCTTGACCTGCTCCACCGTGACACCCGGGTGCAGCGACGCCAGCCGCATCGAGCGGTCGGGGGTGGCGAAGTCGAAGACGCCCAGGTCGGAGACGACCCGTGGGATGCGGTGGTACCGCGCCCCGGCCGCATGGTCGTACCCGACGCCGCAGACCATGTCGACCCGCTCGACGAAGACCCGCCGGGAGTGCCTCGGGACCCAGTAACTCGTCGGGTTGTTGAGCGTGTTGACCGGCGCGCCGCGCACCCCGAGCAGCTGCCGCTTCGGCCGCTCCCAGTCGCCGATGCAGGAGATGTTCTGGTTGCCGAACCGGTCGATCTGGCTCGCGCCCATCATCACGTGCCGCCGCCCGCCGGTGACCCAGGCCAGATGCTGCCGGTACGGCAGCCAGCCCTCCGCCGTCCCGTCCGGGCGGACGAGCGTCGCCTCGCCGTCGGTCAGCAGCAGGTCCGGCGCGAAGGTGAGCCGGGCCAGCCGGGCGCCGACGGAGGGGATCAGCCCCATGGGACTGGCGAGCACCTCGCCGTCGCCCCGCCAGGCCTCGGCGCAGGCGATCACGCAGTATTCGGCGCGGGTGACGTCCTTCATGCCCCCTCCTCCGCGGCGAGGAACCGGGCCGCGAACTCCGGCCAGGCAGTGGTGGCGTAGGTCTTCTGGACGGCCTCGTCCCGGCCGTAGTCGGGCGCGCAGGAGGTGAAATGCGCGCCGTGCGGGGCCTCGACGACCCCGGTGACCGTGTGACGCTTGATCAGCAGGGTCTGAGGCGGGCCCGCCTTCGTCAGCTCGGCCGTGTCGACGATCCGTTCGCAGCTGACGTAGGCCGTGTCCGCCGCCTCGCAGAACAGGTCGTCGAAGTAGGGGTCGGGGCCCAGGTACTGGCCGTTGCCCGACCGGTCCGCGCGGTTGACGTGGACCAGGGCCGCGTCCAGCCGCAGGGCGGGCATCGCGACGAACGTCTCCCCGTCCTCGTACGGCGAGGTGACCGTCCGCAGGCCCGGGTTGACCCGCATCACGTCCGAACCGAGCCCGGCCCGCACCGGCAGGAACGGCAGCCGGTTCGCCGCCGCGCGCAGCCCCCACATGAACATCGCCTCGTCGATCTCCGTCAGTTCGAAGGCGCCCCGCTCGCGGGCCGCGCGGTAGTGCGGCTCCAGAGGGATCGAATCGAGGGTGACGAAGGCCGTGACCAGCTTCCGGATCCGCCCTGCGGCGGCCAGCATGCCCACGTCCGGGCCGCCGTACGAGACGACGGTGAGATCGCTGACCTCCGACCGCAGCAGCGCTCTGACCAGGGCCATCGGCTTGCGGCGCGAGCCCCAGCCGCCGATGCCGAGGGTCATGCCGCTGTGCAGACGGGAGACGACCTCGTCGGCGGTCATCGTCTTGTCGCTCACCTACGCACCCTCCTTCTCCTTCCCGAAGCCGGACCGCACCCGGTCGGCGACCCCGCTGAGGTTCGCCTCGAAGGTGAAGCCCTGCTCGAAGCGGTAGCTGCGGCGCACGTCGACGGGGTCGATGCCGTTGATGGCGGCCTTGGCCAGGCGCAGCAGCCTTCCGTCCTTCGCGGCGATCTCGCGCGCCAACTCCAGAGCGGCGGACGTCAGTTCCTCGCGCGGTACGACCCGCCACACCGAGCCGTGCGCGTGCAGCTCGGCCGCGCTCGCCGTGCGCGACGTGTAGTACAGGGCGCGCATCAGGTGCTGCGGGACCAGCCGGGCCAGATGGGTGGCCGCGCCCAGGGCGCCCCGGTCCAGCTCGGGCAGCCCGAACACCGCGTCCTCGCTCGCCACGATCGCGTCCGCGTTCCCCACGAGGCCGATGCCGCCGCCCAGACAGAAGCCCCGCACGGCCGCCACGACCGGCACCTCGCACTCGTACACCGCCGCGAAGGCCTCGGCGCAGCCGCTGTTCGCGCCGATCAGCGCCCCGTGCCGCGCGTCGTCCGCCTGCAACTCCTTGATGTCCACACCCGCGTTGAACCCCCGCCCCTCGGCCGTCAGCACCACGCACCGCACCTCCGGGTCGCGTCCGGCCGCCCGCACCGCCTCGGCCAGCGCGAACCAGCCGGCCACCGGCAGCGCGTTCACCGGCGGGAAGTCGACCGTGACAACGGCGATGCCCTTTTCCACGCACGAGGTGGAGACACCCATGGCCGCATCAGCTACCTTTCCACCAAACGTTTGTTAGGTGGAAAGGTAGCAGCGTATGGACCTGGACGGGAAGGTCGCCGTCGTCACCGGTGGCACCCGGGGCGTCGGTGCCGGCATCGCGCGCGCCTTCGTACGGGCGGGCGCGAAGGTCGTGGTCTGCGCCCGCCGGGCCCCGGAAGTGCCCCAGCCCGGGACCGAGTTCGTGCCGCTGGACGTCCGCGACCCCGAGGCGGTCCGCCGCGTCCTCGCCGACCTGCCCCGGATGGACGTCCTGGTCAACAACGCGGGCGGCGCACCGCACCGGCTGCTCACCGCGGCCGACGCCGAGCGGCACGCGCGCGTGGTGGAGCTCAACCTGCTGGCTCCCCTGACCGTGTCCCTCGCCGCGTACGACCATCTGCGGCGCACCAAGGGGTCGATCGTCATGATCGGCAGTGTCAGCGGCGGCCGTCCCTCGCCCGGCACCGCCGCCTACGGCGCCGCCAAGGCGGGCCTGGAGAGCCTCGCCCGCTCGATGGCCGTGGAGTGGGCGCCCGGCATCAGGGTCAACACCCTCGTCGTGGGCATGGTCCGCACCGAGCTGTCCCACCTCCACTACGGCGACCGGGACGGCGTCTCGGCCGTCTCCCGCACCGTCCCCCTCGGCCGTCTCGCCGAGCCGTCCGACGTCGGCGCGGCGGCGGTGTTCCTCGCCTCCGACGCGGCCGCCTACATCAGCGGGGCGAGCCTGCTCGTCCACGGGGGCGGGGAGCGCCCCGCCTTCCTGGACGCCGCGACCGCGAACAAGGAGCTGTGAGATGAGCGCACTCTGCGACGGACGGGTCGTCGTCGTCACCGGCGCCGGACGGGGGCTCGGCCGCGCGCACGCCCTCGCGTTCGCCGCCGAGGGCGCCCGGCTCGTCGTCAACGACCTCGGCGTCGGCCTCGACGGCACCCCCGGAACCGACGGCACCCCCGGCCCCGACAGCCCGGCCGCCCTGGTCGCCGAGGAGATCCGCGCGGCAGGCGGCGAGGCCGTGCCGCACGGCGGCGACATCGCCACGACCGAGGGCGCCGCCTCCCTGATCCGAACCGCCCTTCAGACGTACGGCCGGCTCGACACACTCGTCAACAACGCGGGCTTCCTGCGCGACCGGATGCTGGTCAACCTCGACGAGGACGACTTCGACGCCGTCGTACGCGTCCACCTCAAGGGCCACTTCCTGCCCCTGCGGCACGCCGCCGCACACTGGCGGACCGAGGCCAAGGCGGGCCGCCGCCCCGACGCCCGGATCGTCAACACCGGCAGCGGCGCCGGTCTGCTGGGCTCCGTCGGACAGGGCAACTACAGCGCCGCGAAGGCCGGCATCGTCGCCCTGACGCTGGTCGCGTCGGCCGAACTGCACCGCTACGGCGTCCAGACCAACGCCATCGCCCCCGCCGCCCGCACCCGCATGACGGAACGCACCTTCGCCGACACCATGACGGCACCCGAGTCGGGCTTCGACACGATGGCCCCGGAGAACGTCTCACCCCTGGTCGTCTGGCTGGGCTCGGCGGCGAGCGCCGGGGTGACGGGCCGGGTCTTCGAGGCGGAGGGCGGCCGGATCACGGTGATGGAGGGGTGGCGGCCGGGGCCGAGTGCGGACAAGGGCGGGCGGTGGAGCCCGGCGGAGGCGGGGGAGAGGGTGCGGAAGCTGCTGGCGGAGGCGGGAGAGCCCGGGGCCGTCTACGGGGCGTAGGGGACGCGAGGGCACCTCTCGCCCGACCGATTCGGGCCTGGCGAGAGTTCCTCTTGCCCCACCGATTCGGGCGGCGGGTGGGCATAGGCCGGGGTCTGAGGGGCGGAGCCCCCAGTGGACACCAGCCCACACCTACGTATCGCACTCCAAAACACTCCGGCACAACCCACACCGCGCCCGAACCCGCCCCCGCACCGGCACCCGAATCCGCTGATGACACGTAGGACAAGGAAACGACACCCGCAACCGCCCACCCCCATCAGGAGAGAACTGGTACCGCACCCCCGGCTGCGCCCCCACCCCCACCCCCGCCGGCGCCTGCCGCCGGTCCCTGGCATACCGCCGCCGCCCCGCCCACCCCGCCGCCGTCAACGGCGGCTGCCGCTCATCGCGCCGGGCCAGCTCCATCCCCTTCACATACGCCGTGTACGCCTGCGCACTCGTGAACCACACCGACGGGTCCTCCCCGAAGACCAGCGCCCGCTTGGCCAGCACATACCCGAACTCCTCCGGCGTCAGATACCCCAGCTTCTGCGACGACGCCGCGTCCTCCCGGAACGCGTCCAGCAGCAGCCAGCCCGCCCCCAGGTACGTCGTCGCCGTGTCCGTAAGGATCTCGTTGTCACGGACGCCCGGGAAGGACAGGTCGAGACGGTGCAGGTACACATGCATCACCTCGTGCGCGAGCGCCGCCCCGATGTCCCGCCGATGCGTACGGAACCGGTCGTTCAACTCCACGAAGTACTCCGGCCCGGCCGCGAGCTCGACGTTCGCCGCGTGCCGCATCTCCCGGAAGCTCACGATCATCCGGGCGTCCGGAAGCCGGTAGTGCCGCACCAGCTCGTGCGCCACCCGCTGCGCCCCCAGATGCAGGTCGTCGGTGTCGCAGAACGCCACATCGGCCGGGACCACGCTGGTCTCGAACGTCTGGATGGTGTCGTACGACAGTCGCTTGTACAACGCCGTGATGGCGGCCCGCACCGTCTCCAGATGCGGGTAGCCGTGCTCGACCGGCCCGTCGTTCGCCACGCCTCACCCCCAAGACGCCCCAGAACCCGGTTCCACTGTACGAAAGTGTGACGCCACGGGCCCGCGCCGCCGCCGCGAAAACCGGTCGTCCCGCCCGCGCCCCGCTGGCAGAATCCGGGCCGTGACCAGCGAACAGCGCACCGTCGCCGCCGAGCTCCGGGTGGGCGGCCAGGACGACGACCTCGAAGAGCGGCTCGACGAGGAGCTGACGGCCTTCAACACCGCTGCCGCCGACGGCGCCGTCACCGAGCCCCTCTCCGTCCGCGTCAGCGACGACAGCGGCGAGCTGATCGGCGGACTCACCGCCTGGACGTGGGGCAGCCTGTGCTCCGTGGACATGCTCTGGGTGCGGGAGGACCAGCGGCACGCCGGCTGGGGCGGCCGGCTGATGCGCGCGGCGGAGGCCGAGGCGGCCCAGCGCGGCTGCACCGACATGATCGTCTCCACGTACAGCTTCCAGGCCCCCGGCTTCTACCCCCGCCTCGGCTACCGGGAACGGGCCCGCATCCAGGGCGTGCCCGGCGGGCACGAGGACGTCTACTTCCACAAGCGTCTCGACGTCGCCGAGGCGTGAGACGGCGTGCGGCGGCCGGGCCTCCTCCCCGTAGGCTGACGCCCCATGACCACCAGCAACACCGGTACCGGTGATGTCGACGCCGCCGTCCGCGAGGAGCTCGCCCGGCTGCGCGCCAGCATCGACAACATCGACGCGGCCGTCGTCCACATGCTCGCCGAGCGCTTCAAGTGCACCCAGCAGGTCGGACACCTCAAGGCCAGGCACCAGCTCCCGCCCGCCGACCCGGCCCGTGAGGCCCGTCAGATCGACCGGCTGCGCACGCTCGCCGAGAACGCCAAACTGGACCCGGCCTTCGCTGAGAAGTTCCTGAATTTCATCGTCGCCGAGGTCATCCGCCACCACGAGCGCATCGCCGACGAGACACTCAACGGCTCCGCCTCCGGCGGCAACTGACCTCGGACGACGTCCGGCGGCGAGAGACCTCCGCAGGAGCGCTCCCAGGGGAGTGACACGGCGGCCCGCGCGGGGCATGCTGCGCTGTGCACAGCATGTCAGCTGACAAGCACTGCGCGTCAGTGTCCCGGACTTACTCTGGTCCTCCACGAGGGAGGGGCGTCGGGCCATGCCGTCGGATACCAGGATCCTCATCGTCGACGACCACGAGGACACGCTCTACGCACTGGAAAGCGCCCTGGCCCCGCTGGGCTATCTGCTCGGCCGGGCCACCAGCGGCGACGAGGCGCTCAAGCAGGTGCTCCGCGGCCAGGTCGGCCTGCTCCTCCTCGACGTGCGCATGCCCGGCGTCAGCGGCCTGGAAGTGGTGCGCTACATGCGGCGCGTCGAACAGACCCAGCACATCCCCGTGATCCTGCTGACCGGCTTCGGCGCCGACCACGAACTGACCACCGCCGCCTTCCGCCTGGGCGTCGCCGACCTCGTCATGAAACCCGTGGACCCCTGGGCCCTGCGCACCAAGGTCCGCTACCTCTACGACGCCCAGCAGCGCCACCTCGCCCTGGAGCGGGAAGTGCGCCGGCTGCGCGCCCTCGTACGGGAGCACACCGAGGCCGCCGTACACCCCGCGCGCCCCGCCCTGCCGCATCCCGACGCGCGCGTACCGACCCAGCGACCCATGGGGGCGCACGCCGGGGAGCTCGAAAAAGACCGCACCTAGAGGCGGACATTGGGCACGTACCGATCCGCCTCTGTGCCTTGCCAGTGCGATCAGGCAGCATGTCACGCATGTCCGTACTGACGCGCGACGAAGCGCAGACCCGAGCAGAGCTCCTCGACGTGCACCGCTACACGATCGAACTCGACCTGACCACCGGCGACGAGACCTTCGACTCCCGCACCCTGATCAGGTTCAGCGCCCGCGCCGACGGAGACACCTTCGTCGAGGTCAGGCCGGACGAGCTGCGCTCCGTCACCCTCGACGGACACCCCCTGGACCCCGAAGCCCTGGACGACAACCGGCTGCCCCTGAAGGACCTCACCGCCGGCGAGCACGAACTGCGCGTGCACGCGGCCATGCGCTACTCCCGCACCGGCGAGGGCATGCACCGCTTCACCGACCCCACCGACGGCGAGACATACGTCTACACCCAGCTCTTCCTCGACGACGTCCAGCGCGTCTTCGCCGCCTTCGACCAGCCCGACCTCAAGTCCGTCTTCGAGCTGTCCGTCCGGGCCCCCGAGGGCTGGACCGTCCTCGCCAACGGCATCACCGAACAGACCGACGGCGTATGGAAGGCGGCACCCACACCGCTGATCTCCACCTACCTCGTCGCCGTCGCCGCCGGCCCCTGGCACTCCGTACGCACCGAGCACGGCGGCCTGCCCTTCGGCCTGCACTGCCGCCGCTCCCTCGCCCCCTACCTGGACGCCGACGCCGACGAACTCTTCGACGTCACGCGCGCGTGCTACGACCGCTACCACGAGAAGTTCGACGAGCCCTACCCCTTCGACTCCTACGACCAGGCCTTCGTCCCCGAGTTCAACGCGGGCGCCATGGAGAACCCCGGCCTCGTCACCTTCCGCGACGAGTTCGTCTACCGCTCCGCCGTCACCGACACCGAGCGGCAGACCCGCGCCATGGTCATCGCCCACGAGATGGCCCACATGTGGTTCGGCGACCTCGTCACCCTCAAGTGGTGGGACGACATCTGGCTGAACGAGTCCTTCGCCGAGTACATGGGCTACCAGACCCTCACCGAGGCGACTCGCTTCACGGACACCTGGACCGACTTCGCCGTCGCCCGCAAGTCCTGGGGCTACGACGCCGACCAGCGCCCCTCCACCCACCCCGTCGCCCCCGAGGCCGTCGACGACACCGCCTCCGCGCTGCTCAACTTCGACGGCATCTCCTACGCCAAGGGCGCCAGCGCCCTGCGCCAGCTCGTCGCCTGGCTCGGCGAGAAGGACTTCCTCGCCGGCATCAACACCCACTTCGCCCGGCACAAGTTCGCCAACGCCACCCTCGCCGACTTCATCGACTCCCTCGCCGGCGCCACCGAACGCGACGTCCACGCCTGGGCCGACGCCTGGCTGCGCACCACCGGCGTCGACACCCTCACCCCCCAGGTCGTCCCCGGCGAGAACGGCACCTGCGCCCTCACCGTCGACCACGCCGGCAGCCGCCCCCACCACATCGCCGTCGGCCTGTACGACCGGGACCTCGGCGACGACGGCGGGCACCTCGCCCTGCGCGAACGCCTCCAGCTGGACCTGCCGCGCGACGACGCCCACCCCCTCGGCAAGCGCCCGGCCCTGCTCCTCCTCAACGACGGCGACCTCACCTACGCCAAGGTCCGCTTCGACCCCGAGTCCTTCGAGACCATCCGCAAGGAACTGTCCGGCCTGCCCGAACCGCTCACCCGCGCGGTCGTCTGGAACGCCCTGCGCGACGCCGTCCGCGACGGCGAACTGGCCCCCGCCGCCTACCTGGAGACCGCCCGGGCCCATCTCCCCCTCGAGACGGACCTCGCCGTCGTCCAGGGAGTGCTCGCCTTCGCGTCCACCTACATCACCGACCACTACCTCACCCCCGAGGAGCGCCCCGCCGCGCTCGCCACCCTCTCCGACCTGTGCCGCGACCTCATCCGCCGCACCGAGGACGGCGACAACCCCGGCCTGCGCCTGATCGCCGTACGCCACCGCATCGACGTCGCGGCCCACCCCGACACCATCGCCGCCTGGCTCGCCGACGGCACCGTCCCCGGCGGCCCGGAGCTCGACCCCGAGCTGCGCTGGCGCGTCCTCGCCCGGCTCGCCGTCCTCGGCGCCACCGACGAGGCCGCCATCGCCGCCGAGCTGGAACGCGACCCCAGCGCCACCGGCCGGGAGGGCGCCGCCCACTGCCGGGCCGCGCTGCCCGACCCGGAGGCCAAGGCCCGCGCCTGGCAGGCGATGTTCGGCTCCGACGAGCTGTCCAACTACCTCTTCACCGCCACCGCCGCGGGCTTCTGGCAGCCCGAACAGGCCGACCTGGTCCGCGAGTACGTGCCGCGCTACTACGCCGACGCGGTGGCCGTCGCCGAGCGCCGCGGCCCCGCCATCGCCACGGCCGTCGGCCGCTCGGCCTTCCCCGCCCACGCCGTCGACGCGGAGAACCTGCGCCTGGGCGAGGATTCCCTGCGCGACGCCGAACCGATCCCGGCACTGCACCGCAAGCTCGTCGACCAACTGGACGATCTGGCACGGGCGTTGAGGGTGCGGCAGGGACCGCGGCCGTAGGGCCCCGGGCGCCGGGCACCTCCCCGGCGCCCGACTCCTCCCAGGGCTGAGACGACCGGACCCCAACAGGTTCTCCCCGTCGGGAAGTACCTCCACCCGGGTCCGGTCGTTGGGCTTCACGGGCGCGTCGCCCCGCTCCCCGGAGGACGCCCATGAGCACGCCGCACCTCGCCTCAGGTCCCGAAGGCCCACGCGCCCTGCGGCCGTTGCTCGACACCGTGCTCGAAGCGCTGGACACCGGCGCCCGGGCGCGCGGCGGGCCCCTCCCACCGGGCGGACCGGAGGCGGTCGCGGCCCGCGTGCGCGAGACGGCGGGAGAGATCCTCCCCGACCAGGGCGACCCACACGCCCTGCGCACCCTGGTCCACCTCTTCGCCGAAGGCGCCGCCGACCCCGCACACCCCCTGTGCGCCGCCCACCTCCACTGCCCACCCCTGGCCGTCGCCACCGCCGCCGACCTCGCCGCCTCCGCCCTCAACCCCTCCCTCGACTCCTGGGACCAGGCCCCGGCGGCATCGGAACTGGAGACACTGGTGACGGGGGCCCTGGCCAGGGAGATCTACGGCTGCCAAGAAGGGTCCGACACCCCCGACTCCCTCGTCACCACCGGCGGCACCGAGTCCAACCAACTCGCCCTCCTCCTCGCCCGGGAGGCGTACGGCGGGCACGTACGGCTGGTGTGCGGGGCCAACGCCCACCACTCGCTCACCCGGGCCGCCTGGCTGCTCGGACTGCCCGCACCCGTCGTCGTGCCCGCCCCCGCCGGGACCCTCGACCCCGCCGCGCTCGACAAGACCCTCACCCGCCTGCCCGGCCCGCTGCTCGTCGCCGCCACCGCCGGCACCACCGACGCCGGCCTCATCGACCCGCTGCCCGAGATCGCCGGCCACTGCGCGGCCCACGGCGCCCGGCTGCACATCGACGCCGCCTACGGCGGAGGCCTCCTGTTCAGCACCCGGCACCGCACCGCGCTCACCGGACTCGACGCCGCCGACACCGTCACCCTCGACCTGCACAAACTCGGCTGGCAGCCCATCGCCGCAGGCCTCCTCGCCGTCAAGAACCCCCGCGACCTCACCGCCCTGCGACAGCGCGCCGACTACCTCAACGCCGCCGACGACACCGAGGCCGGCCTCCCGGACCTGCTCGGCCGCTCCCTGCGCACCACCCGCCGCCCCGACGTCCTCAAGCTCGCCGTCACCCTCAAAACCCTCGGCCGAAGCGGCCTCGGCACCCTCGTCGACCAGGTCTGCGCCCGGGCCCGCGAGTTCGCCGCCCTCGTCCGGGACCACCCCGGCTTCGAACTCCAGGCCCCGCCCGTCATCAGCACGGTGCTGTTCCGCCCCGCGGACGCCACGGACACCACGGTGGCCGCCGTACGCCGCGCGCTCCTCACCGACGGCCGTGCCGTCCTCGGCCGGACCCGTCTCGACGGCCGGCTCTGGCTCAAGGCCACCCTCCTCAACCCCGCCACCGGGCCCGACGACCTGGCCGCCCTGCTGCACCTCGTGGCAGCGCGCCGAGCCACCCTCGTGGAAGGACACACCCCCCGATGAACCCCGCACCCACCCCCGACCCCACCCCGACGCCCCACCCGTACCACCAGCCCGACGCACCCCGCGACCTGGTCGGCATCGGCATCGGCCCCGCCAACCTCTCCCTCGCCGCCCTCGCCCACCCGCTCGGCGACCTCGACACCGTCTTCTACGACCAGCGCCCCGCCTTCGGCTGGCACTCCGGCCTGCTCATCGAGGGCGCCACCATCCAGGTCCCCTTCCTCGCCGACCTGGTGTCCCTCGCCGACCCCACCAGCCCCTGGACCTTCCTCAACTACCTCAGGTCCCGCGAGCGGCTCTTCCCCTTCTACTTCGCCGAGCGCTTCCACATCCAGCGCGCCGAGTACGACGCCTACTGCCGCTGGGTCGGCGAGAGCCTCCCGGACCTCCACTTCGGCCACCAGGTCGACGCCGTCCGCTGGAACCCCGAACGCGACGTCTTCGAGGTCGACTTCACCCAGCTCGACGCCGACGGAGAAGCCGAGGCCCTCGGCCGCACCTACACCCGCAACGTCGTCCTCGGCATCGGCACCGAGCCCTACGTCCCCGAACCCCTCAAGCCCCTCGCCCAGGCACCCGGCGTCCCCGTCGTGCACGCCGCCGACTACCTCGACCACCGCGCCACCCTGCTCGCCGCCGAGCACGTCACGGTCGTCGGCATCGGACAGTCCGGCGCCGAGATCTTCCTCGACCTGCTGCGCAACAGACCGGCGGGCCAGGAGAGACTCCACTGGCTGGGCCGCACCGAGGCCTTCGCACCCATGGAGTACTCCAAGCTCGGCCTGGAGCACTTCACCCCCGACCACACCCGCTACTTCCACGCCCTGCCCGAATCCGCCCGCGACCGGCTCGTCACCGACCAGTGGCAGCTCCACAAGGGCATCGACACCGCCACCGTCGCCGCCATCCACGACGAGCTCTACCGCCGCACCCTGCACGGCGGCTGGCCCGACGCCGTCCTCACCCCCGGCGTCCACGTCCGCACCGCGGGCCGCGTCGCGACGACCAAGGTGGAACTGCACCTGGAGCACAGCACGCAGGACAGCCGCTCCCGCCTCACCACCGACGCCGTCGTCCTCGCCACCGGCTACCGCGAACGCCCCCTCGACCGCGTCCTCGCCGGCCTCGACCCCTACCTGCGCCGCGACAGCAGTGAACGCCCGCGCATCGACGAGGAGTACCGCCTCGTCCTCGACCCCTCCGTCACCGGCACGGCCTACGTCCAGAACGCCGAGACCCACACCCACGGCGTCGGCGCCCCGGACCTCGGCCTCGCCGCCTGGCGCAGCGCGATCATCCTCAACTCCCTGACGGGCAGGGAGGCCTACGCCCTCCCGCGCCGCACCGCCTTCACCACCTTCGGCCTCACCCAGCGACAGCAGGTCCCGCCGGCCCGTCAGGCACCGGCGCTGACCCCGCTGGTGGACCGAAGGTGATGACAACCCGAGGACCGGGCTCTAGAAGACGGGCGTGCCGTTCCGCGTGAGCTTCCAGTCCACCGCCGCGAACTCGGCCGGATCGACGGACCCCTTCGCCTTCACCCAGGCGATCATGGTGTTGCGGATCTCGTCCGAGTTCGACCACAGCAGCTGCGAGGCCGCGACATGCGGGAAGTTCCCGCCGCCGTTGGCCCGGTAGTTGTTCACCGCGAACACGAACTTCGCATCGTCCGCGAGCGGCTGCCCACCGAACGTCACATTCGTCACCCGCGAACCCGCCGGCTTCGCGATGTCGATCTCATACGCCAGACCGCTCACCACGTCGTAGTTGTAGTCCGGCGTGCCGTTCGCGTTCGTCAGCTTCGCCGGATCCACCTGCGCGCCCGGCGCCGTCTGCACGAAATAGTTCGCCGAGAACTCCAGATACGCCTTCATCTGCGCACCCGTCATCAGACGCGCCTCCAGCGTGTTCTCGAAGACGTACAGACCCGCCACGTCCCGGATCGTCACCTCGCCCGCCGGGATCCGGGCACTGCGCGAGAAGCACGCCGCCTGCGACAGCACCGGCAGCGAGGCGTGCTCCGTACCCGCCAGCGCCTGCTTCACCGTGTCCGCCTGGATGTGGTTGATCAGATCGATGATCGGCACGTCCTTGTACGGCGCTTCGGCCGACGTCATCTCCGCCGCGTTCGTGCCGATGACCTGGTTGACGTACGCCACGACCTTCTCGTGCTCGTCCGACAGCAGCCGGACGATCTTCCGGTCCTCCTCCACCGCGTTGGAGTTCAGGACCTTCGCGCCCACCTTCTCGACCTTCCAGCAGCCCTTCGCCCAGACCAGCTCGAAGTCGAACAGCGTCAGCCGCTGCCCCCACTTCAGCGGCTCGGACAGCACGACCTGCTTGCCGGTCTTCTTGTTGGTGACGAAGTACTCGGCGATCTCCGTGTGCGCGTGCCCGACCAGGATCGCGTCGATCCCCGGCACCTGCTCCGCCACCAGACCCGCCGCGTTCTCGATGTACGGCAGCTGATCACCGTAGGACGACGTCCCCGACGAACCACTGTGCGCCGACACGATGACGACGTCCGCGCCCATCGACCGCAGCTTCGGCACCCACTTCGCCGCCTGCTCCTCCAGACCCGGGAACGTCATCTTGCCCTGCACGTTCGCCTTGTCCCAGATCGCGATCCCCGGGTTGGTCAGCCCCAGCACCGCCACCTTCACATCCCGCCCGAACGGCGTGCGCAGCCGGTGCATGCTGTACGGCGCGAACGCCGGCCGCAGCGTCTTCGCGTCCAGCGCGTTCGCGCCCAGCAACGGGAAACGACACTGCTGCTCGAACTTCCGCAGCACCGGAATGCCGTAGTTGAACTCGTGGTTGCCGAGCGCCGCCGCGTCGTAGTCCATGGCGTTCATGGCCTGCGCCATCGGGTGCACCGGGCCGCCCTTGGCGGTGATCGGGTCGACCTTGGCGTAGTAGTACGACAGTTGCGTGCCCTGGATGGTGTCGCCCGCGTCGATGAGCAGCGTGTTGCGGCGGCCCTTCTCCTCGCGGATCCGGTTCACCAGGGTGGAGATCTTCGCCAGACCGATGTCGTTGTGGTCCTTGTCGTCGAACTCCTTGTCCGTGAAGTAGTCCCAGTTGAAGACGTTGCCGTGCAGGTCCGTCGTCCCCATCACGGTGAAGGAGTACCGCTTCGCGCCCCGCTTGCCCTCGCCCCGCGCCTCGGCCGCCTGCGCACCCGGCGCCGAGACCGCACCGGCCAGCGCCACCCCCGCCCCGGTCACGGCGGACTTCTCCAGGAACTTCCGGCGGTTCAACGGCATGTCTGGCTCCCCTTGCGGAATCTGTGAACGACGCGCGTAGATAACGCGCGTAGATTCTGACCCGCTCATGACCGGCCGCAACAGCCCCGGCAGGTTGCGATCTGATGACTCAGTCGGCCAACTCCACGCCTCCCGCCAGCCACAACATGACAGAGTGGGGCGTATGACCGCGCCCACAGGAGATGCCTCCCAGCCCGCCGTCCCCTACGGAACACCCGACGCTCCCCGCATCGCCGTCCGAGGCGAGGCCCGCCTCGAAGTCGACCCGGAGATCGCCCGCATCGGCATCACCGTCGCCGCCCGCGGCCGCGACCGCCGCTCCGCCCTCGACGACCTCACCCGCCGCAACACCGGCGTCCTCGACCTGGTCAAGTCCTACGGCGACGCCGTCGAACGCCTGGAGACCGGCGCCTTCTCCATCACGCCCGAACTCACCAAGCACGGACGGGGCGAACGCATCCGCACCTACCACGGCCGCGTCCATGTCACCGCCGAACTCACCGACTTCACCGCCCTCGGCGAACTCACCACCCGCCTCGCCGACCTCGAACTCACCCGCGTCGACGGCCCCTGGTGGGCCCTGCGCCCCGACTCACCCGCCCACCGTGAGGCCAGGAAGAAGGCCGTACGGGAAGCCGTCCAACGCGCCCGCGAGTACGCCGAGGCCCTCGACACCAGCCTCTCCGCCCTGGTCGAACTCGCCGACATCGGCGCGGAGAACACCCCGCCGGCCTACCCCCAGGCCCCCGGCCGCATGCGCTCCGCCGCCTACGCCGGCGCCGAGGACACCGCCGCCGCCCCTCTCGACCTCGAACCCCAGCGCCAGCGCGTCCACGCCCAGATCAACGCCCGCTTCACGATGGTGCCGCCGCGCCTGTAGCCGGAATTCCGGCTGCATTTCGAAAACGCGACCGAGGGATTCCCGTCGCTGCGATTTCCGGCGCTCATCGGAGCACCCCGCCGCACAATTCAACACTTGGCCAGAGCGCTTCATTCAAAGTCTGTCGAGTAGTCACTCGCGACCAATTCTCTACCGGCCGGTAACTCATAGGCTCACCCTTATGCGCCGAGCAAAGATCGTCTGCACACTGGGCCCCGCCACCGACTCCTACGACCAGATCAAAGACCTGGTCGACGCCGGAATGGACGTCGCCCGATTCAACCTCAGCCACGGCGACCACGCCGAGCACGAGGAGCGCTACCACCGGGTGCGCAAGGCCGCCGACGAGACCGGCCGCAGCGTCGGCGTCCTCGCCGACCTTCAAGGCCCGAAAATCCGGCTCGGCCGCTTCACCGAAGGCCCTGTACTCCTTGAACGCGGCGACACCTTCACCATCACCGTCGAAGAAGGCGTCGAAGGCGACGGCCACATCTGCGGCACCACCTACGCCGGCCTCGCCGCCGACGTCACCCCCGGCGAACGCATCCTCGTCGACGACGGCAAGGTCTGCCTCGAAGTCACCGGGATCGACGGCCCCCGCGTCCACACGAAGGTCCTCGAAGGGGGCGTGATCTCCGACCACAAGGGCCTCAACCTCCCCGGCGTCGCCGTCTCCGTCCCCGCCCTCTCCAAAAAGGACGAGGACGACCTCCGCTGGGCCCTGCGCACCGGCGCCGACGTCATCGCCCTCTCCTTCGTCCGCACCGGCCGCGACATCCAGGACGTCCACCGCATCATGGACGAGGAAGGCCGCCGCCTCCCCGTCATCGCCAAAGTCGAAAAACCCCAGGCCGTCGAGAACATCGAAGAAATCGTCGCCGCGTTCGACGGCATCATGGTCGCGCGCGGAGACCTCGGCGTCGAAATGCCACTGGAACAGGTTCCGATCGTCCAGAAGCGTGCGATCAAACTGGCCAAGCGCAACGCCAAACCCGTCATCGTCGCCACCCAGATGCTCGACTCGATGATCGACAACGCCCGCCCGACCCGTGCCGAGGCCTCCGACGTCGCCAACGCCGTCATCGACGGCACCGACGCGGTGATGCTGTCCGGCGAGACGAGCGTCGGCAAGCACCCCGTCGAAACGGTCGCCACCATGGCCCGCATCGTCGAAGCGGCGGAAGAGGACATCCTGGCCAAGGGCCTCCCGCCCCTCACCGAACGCAACAAACCCCGCACCCAGGGCGGAGCGGTGGCCCGAGCGGCGGCGGAGATGGGCGACTTCCTCGGCGCGAAGTTCCTGGTCGCCTTCACCCAGTCCGGCGACACCGCCCGCCGCCTCTCCCGCTACCGCTCCCCGATCCCCCTCCTCGCCTTCACCCCCGACCAGGCCACCCGCTCCCAGCTCAGCCTCACCTGGGGCGTGGAAACCTTCCTCGGCCCCTGCGTCGACTCCACCGACGCGATGGTCGACCAGGTCGACGAACTCCTCCTCACATACGGCCGCTGCCGCCCCGGCGACACGGTGGTCATCACGGCAGGCTCCCCTCCCGGCGTCTCCGGCTCCACCAACCTGGTCCGCGTCCACCACATCGCCGAGTAACCCTCAGTACTTGGCCCCGACGTGGGCGTCCATGAGGGCTACGGAGGCTTTGCGGGCGACGGAGATGTTGTACGGGTTGCCGTGGCGGGTGCAGTGGGTCCACTCGATGCCGAGCTTGTCCAGGGTGTCGGTGCAGAGCCGTCGGATGTCCTCGGAGACGTTGGTGAAGAAGTACCGGGGATACTCGTAGCGCTTGCGCTCGCCGGCGACCATGCGGGTCGTCCAGTTGGTGACGCGGCAGCCGTCGGAGTGGATGAGGCCACGGACGAATTCCCAGGGGTGGGCGTCGACGACTTCCTGCTGCCAGGGTTCAAGGACGATCCGGCGCTCATGCTTCTTGCCGGGGCCGTGCTGAGGGAACATGCAGGTCCAGTGCTTCGTGTACGACTTCACCTCGACACAGCCGGGCTTGTGGCGCTGCTTGACGCTGGGCAATGCCATCACCTTGCGCATGGCGTCTTCGGCGGCGGAGATCAGGCCGGTCTGCATGGCATTGCAGAAGACGGACAGGTGATGCTGCTTGCGCTTCGAGATGATGTGGCCGTCGCCGAGGTAGAGCCCGAGCAGGTAGGAGTACGCGACCTGGTCGAACCCGCGGCCTGTGCACCGGGGGCAGTCGGTCGGTTGCTCGTAGGTCTCGCCGCGCGCTCTGCGGTCTTCGCTGCGCCACCAGCCGACAGTGCCTCGCGGGACGTTCAGGCGCTCCGCGACGGTGCGGTTCGGTACGCCCTGGCGCATCAGTGCGACGGCTTGAGCTCGAATCGAAGGGCTGTGCTGCTCCATGGGGGTAACTCTGCGCCACTGATCGTGACTGCGTGCAGCAAAAAGCGGAGGACCACGCGAACGTGATCCTCCGCTTACTGATCTTGTTGTGCCCGGTGTGGGATTCGAACCCACATGCCCAAAGGGCACGGCATTTTGAGTGCCGCGAGTCTGACCAGTTCCTCCAACCGGGCAGGTCTGGGGACCGACCAGCAGTGTACCGGTTCACCGTGCGCCCTTGCTGCTAGGTACGCTCTTGGGAGCAGACCGGCCTGCCCCGTACCAAGGAGCCCACGTGAGCGCCCCCGAGTCGCCCCAGCCTGTTGACGTGCCCGATGACGACAAGTCGCACGTGCCTCCGCTGACGACCCGTGTCGTCATCGCCGAGGACGAGGCCCTGATCCGGCTCGATCTCAAAGAGATGCTGGAGGAGGAGGGGTACACCGTCGTCGGCGAGGCCGGGGACGGGGAGCAGGCCGTGGAGCTGGCCCGCGAGCACCGGCCCGACCTCGTGATTCTCGACGTGAAGATGCCGAAGCTGGACGGCATCTCCGCGGCCGAGAAGATCGCCGAGGAGAGCATCGCGCCGGTGCTGATGCTGACCGCCTTCTCGCAGCGCGACCTCGTGGAGCGCGCCCGGGACGCCGGTGCCATGGCCTACCTGGTGAAGCCGTTCAGCAAGACCGACGTCGTACCGGCGATCGAGATGGCCGTCTCGCGCTTCACGGAGCTGAAGGAGCTGGAGAAGGAGGTCGCGGACCTCACTCTGCGGCTGGAGACGCGCAAGCTGGTGGACCGGGCGAAGTCGGTCCTGCAGACGGAGTACGGGCTGAGCGAGCCGGCCGCGTTCCGGTGGATCCAGAAGACGTCGATGGACCGGCGGATGTCGATGCAGCAGGTCGCGGAGGCGGTCATTCAGGACGCCGACGAGAAGAAGGCCAACAAGGGCTGATCCCCCCCCGCACGCCACACGAGACCCGCACCCCACCCGGGGAGCGGGCCTCGTCGCGTGATCGGTCCGTCAGTCCTCGCCGAGGTAGGCCTTGCGGACGGACTCGTCGTGGAGCAGGTCCTGCCCCGTGCCGGAGAGGACGATGTTGCCGACCTCCATGACATGGCCGTGGTCGGCCAGGGAGAGCGCCGCCTGGGCGTTCTGCTCGACGAGGAGGATCGTCGTGCCCTGGGACTTGAGCTCGGAGATCGTCGCCATGATCTTCTGCATCATGATCGGGGAGAGGCCCATGGAGGGCTCGTCGAGCATGAGCAGTTTCGGCTGGGACATCAGGGCGCGGCCCATGGCGAGCATCTGCTGCTCACCGCCCGACAGGGTTCCCGCCGCCTGCTTGCGGCGTTCGCCCAGGATGGGGAAGAGGTCGTAGGCGCGCTGGATGTCCTTTTCGATGCCTTCCTTGTCCTTGCGGAGGAACGCTCCGAGCTGGAGGTTCTCCGCGATGGTGAGGCGCGGGAAGATGTGCCGGCCTTCGGGGGAGTGGGCGAGGCCGAGGGCGACGATCTTGTGGGCGGGGACCCCGCTCAACGGCTTGCCGTCGAAGAGGACCTTCCCGGACGTCGGCCGCAGCAGGCCCGACAGCGTGCGCAGTGTGGTCGTCTTGCCGGCGCCGTTGGTGCCGATGAGGGTGACGACCTGGCCGGCCTCGACGCTGAAGGAGATGCCTTTGACGGCTTCGATCTTGCCGTAGGAGACCCGGAGGTCCTCGACCTCGAGGAGTGCGGTCACTTGGCTTCTCCCTTGGTGCTGCTGGTGGTGCTGGGCGCCGCCTCCGCGGCGGCTTCGGCGGCCTCGACCTCCGCGACTTCGGCCTCACCGGGGTCGCCTTCGAAGGGTTCGCCCAGGTAGGCGGCGATGACGCGTTCGTCGGCCTGGACGACCTCGGAGGTGCCCTCGACGAGCTTTTCGCCCTGGACGAGGACGGCGACGCGGTCGCTGAGGTTGAAGACGAAGCGCATGTCGTGCTCGATGAGGAGGACGGCGATGCCCTTGTCGCGGATGGCGAAGACCAGTTCCTCGGTCGCCCGGGTCTCCTGGGGGTTCATGCCGGCGGTCGGCTCGTCGAGCAGGAGCAGGCCGGGCTCGCTCGCCATCGCCCGCGCGATTTCGAGCTTGCGCTGTTCGCCGTAGGGGAGGTTGCGCGCCAGGTGGTCCCGCTTGTGGGCGAGGCCGATGAACTCGAGGAGTTCCATGGCTCGTTCCTCGCTGGCGCGTTCGGCCTTCTTGAAGCCGGGGCCGCGCAGCAGGGCGGACCACAGGCCCTCCTTGGTCCGCGTGTGGCGGCCGACGAGGACGTTCTCCAGGACCGTCATGTTGGAGAACAGACGGATGTTCTGGAAGGTGCGGGCGATGCCGGCCTGGGTGACCAGGTGGGGCTTGGGCGGCAGGACCGTGCCCTTGTAGGAGACGGTGCCTTCCGTGGGGACGTAGAGGCCGGTCAGGCAGTTGAAGAAGGTGGTCTTGCCGGCGCCGTTGGGGCCGATGAGTCCGACGATCTCGCCGGCGTTGACCGTGAAGTCGACGGAGCGGACGGCGGTGAGGCCGCCGAAGCGCATCGTGACATCGCGTGCTTCGAGTACAGGTGTCGTCATGATTCTTACGCCCCCGCCTTGGTGACGGCCGGTTCGTCGGTCAGCGTGGTCTGTTTCGGTACGTCGAGTTGGCCGGTCTCGTGGAATTCGAGCTGGCGTCGGCGGTTGGCGATGATGCCTTCGGGGCGGAAGCGCATCAGCAGGATGAGCGCGACACCGAAGGCGAGCAGCGACTTGTCCTGGAGGAAGACCAGCTTCTCGGGCAGCAGGTAGAGCAGGGCCGCGCCGAGGAGGGGGCCGGCGACGGTGCCCATGCCGCCGAGGACGACCGCGGCCAGGAGGAACGCGGAGTTGGGCGGGGTGGAGCCGGCGAACTGGTACGGCGTGGGGACCACGCTGTAGGTGACGTGGGCGCTGACGGTTCCGGCGAGGCCGGCGAGGGCGGCGCCGAGGGCGAAGGCGACGAGCTTGACGCGGAAGCCGTTGATGCCCATGGCGGTGGCGGCGGTCTCGTCCTCGCGGATGGCGATCCAGGAGCGGCCGATGCGGGAGTCCGCGGCGCGCGTGTAGACCAGGACCACGATGGCCATGATCAGCACCATCAGCAGGTAGTAGTTGGCGAAGCGGCCGAGGGTGAATCCGCCGATGTCGTGCGCCTGGCCGAAGTTGAACCCGAAGAGGTTCAGGTCCGGGATGGCCGGGATGCCGTTGGGCCCGTTGGTGACGTCGGGTCCGGAGTCGCCGTCCATGTTGTTGACGGCGATGCGGAAGATCTCACCGAAGCCCAGCGTCACGATGGCGAGGTAGTCGCCGCGCAGGCGCAGGGTCGGGGCGCCGATGAGGACGCCGAAGACCAGGGAGGCGGCGGCGCCGGCCAGGGCGGAGGCCCAGAACGGCAGGTGGACGCCGGAGATGGTGGAGAACTCGGAACCGGAGACGAGGGCGGCGGTGTAGGCGCCGACGCCGAGGAAGGCGACGTATCCGAGGTCGAGGAGGCCGGCGAGGCCGACGACGATGTTCAGGCCGAGGGCGACCGTCCCGAAGATCAGGATGTTGACGCCGATGTTGGCGTAGTGGTCGTCGGTCTGGGTGAAGGGGAAGGCGATGGCCGCGGCGAAGCCCATGGCGAGGGTGAAGCTGCGGTTGCCGGCGACCAGGTGGGAGAACCGGTCCATGAGGCCGGCGGTGTGCACGGCCCACATGGCGAAGGTGACCACGAAGAGGTAGCCGATGAACAGTTCGCCGTATTCGGTGTCGATGCCGTAGGTGAAGACACCGAGGCCGATGATCGTGACGACCGTGATGACGGCCCGCTGGACCCAGGGCGCGGTGGCCTGGGGGGCGGGGATGTGGTCGGGCTTGGCGATGTAGGCCTTGAGGGCCGCCTTGGTGCCGTCGGTGCCGTTGCGCTCCTGGGGGAGGGCGAAGGCGCCGAGGACGGGCAGGAGGGAGGCGATGGCCGCGATCCAGCCGCCGGGTTCGAGGTTGACGACGCCGCCGAGTTTGGCGCTGATGGCGATGACGGTGAACCAGGTGACGGCGAAGCCGCCGAGGGCGGTGAGGACGAGCGGTGCGTTGTTACGGGCGGGCAGCAGCCAGCCGAGTCCGCGGATGCCGTAGGAGGCGAGGGCGAACAGGGCGGTGAGGATGCCGGCGGTGAAGGTGAGCCATTGCAGGCCGCCGGGGTAGCCGTTGATGGTGAGCTTGCCGGGGAACTCGGCGGTCCAGGTCCAGGCGAGGTACGCGGAGGCGGTGGTGGCGATGCCGCCGGCGAGGATCAGCGCGCGGGCGGCCGCTGCGGGCAGCGGGACGAGGCCGCGCGGTGCGGGCTGGGCGGGGACGGCGTCCGGGGCGGGGGTCTTGGTCGTCTCGGTCATGTCGTCACGCCCTGTCCGCGACGCGCTCGCCGAGCAGGCCCTGTGGCCTGAAGAGGAGCACGAGGATGAGGAGGCCGAAGGCCCAGACGTTGGCCCAGCTCTGACCGCCGAGCTGCTGCATGCCCGGGATCTCGTCGATGTAGGCCGAGGCGAGTGTCTCGGCGATGCCGAGGACGACGCCGCCGAGCATGGCGCCGTAGATGTTGCCGATGCCGCCGAGGACGGCCGCGGTGAAGGCCTTGAGGCCCATCAGGAAGCCCATGCGGTAGTCGACGTTGCCGTACTTGAGTCCGTAGGCGACGGCGGCGACGGCGGCGAAGAAACCGCCGATGGCGAAGGCGATGACGATGATGCGGTTGGTGTCGATGCCCATGAGCTGCGCGGTGTCGGGGTCCTGCGCGGTGGCCTGCATGGCGCGGCCGGTACGGCTGCGGCGCACGAAGATCGCGAGGGCGGCCATGCAGACGACGGCGGCCAGGATCAGGAAGATGTCGGCGTCCTTGATGGTGATGGAGCCGATGTCGTGGGTGGCGTCGAGCCCGGGGAAGGCGCGGGCGCGGTCGGCGCCGGGGTAGAAGTTGCGGACGACTTCCTGCAGGGCCAGGGAGAGGCCGATGGCGGTGATGAGCGGTGCCAGGCGTGGTGCTCCGCGCAGTGGCCGGTAGGCGAACCGTTCCGCTCCGACGGCGATGAGGATGGCCACGAGGGCGCCGCCGAGGAGCATCAGCGGTACGGCGAGGGCCATCGAGGTGCCGTCGGGCAGGATGTAGAAGTAGACCGTGAGGGCGCCGAAGGCCCCGGTCATGAAGATCTCGCCGTGCGCGAAGTTGATGAGCTGGACGATGCCGTACACCATCGTGTAGCCGATGGCGATCAGCCCGTACATCGAGCCGAGAAGCAGCCCGTTGGCCAGCTGCTGCGGCAGGGTGTTCACCGCATGGCCTCCATGTCGCTGGTGGTCGTGTGCACTGGATGTGTGCGTGGTCGTGTGCTGTGGGGGGTGTGGAAACGGGCCGCGCGGTCGGGGTCTTCCTTCCGCGCGGCCCGTGGTGCGGCGTTGTGGCGGGCCGACTACTTCAGGTCGGCGGTGCCGGTCTCCACGTCCTTCCAGGCACCCTTCTCGACCTGGTAGACCGTCAGCTGCTTGTTGGTGGTGTCGCCGTACTCGTCGAAGGAGATCTTGCCGGTGAGGCCTTCGAAGTCGGACTTCTGGACACCGTCGACGACCTTGGAGCGCAGGTCGTTGATGTCGGTGGGCACCTTGCCGCCGTTGGCGTCGGCCGCGGCCTTGACGGCCTTGATGATGGCGGTGGTGGCGTCGTAGGCGTAGGCACCGTAGGCGCCGTAGTCGCCCTTGTAACCCTTGTCCTTGTACGTCTGGATGAACTGCTTGGCGGCGGGCAGGGTGTCGGCGGGGACGCCGATGGCGGTCGCGAGGTCGCCCTCGGAGGACTTGCCGGCGGCCTCGATGTAGGTGGAGGCGAACATGCCGTCGCCGCCGAACAGCGGGATCTTGGCGCCGGTGTCCTTGAGCTGCTTGGTGATCAGCGCGGACTCGTCGTACTGGCCGCCGTAGTAGACCAGGTCGGCACCGGAGTTCTTGATCTTCGTGGCGAGCGAACCGAAGTCCTTGTCACCGGTGTTGACGTGGTCGGTGGCGACGACCTTGCCGCCCATCTTCTTGTACTGCTCCGCGAAGATCTTCGCGAGGCCGGCGCCGTAGGTCTGCTTGTCGTCGACGACGAAGGCCTTCTTCTTCTTGAGGCCGTTGTACGCGTAGCCGGCGGCGAAGCTGCCCTGCAGTTCGTCGGTGGTGGCGGTGCGGAAGTACGTCTTGTAGGGACGCTTCTTGTCCGTCTGCCAGTTCTTGCCCTGGGTCAGCTCGGGGTTGGTGTTGGCCGGGGAGATCTGGACCATGTTGGCCGAGGCGAACACCTGCTGCATCGTCTGGGCGACGCCGGAGTTCAGGGGGCCGACGGCGCCGACGGCGGTCTTGTCGCCGACGATGCTGGTGGCGTTGGACTGGCCGGTGGCGGGCTGCGCCTTGTCGTCCAGGGCCTTGAGCTTGAACTTCACGCCCGGGACCCAGTTGTTCTTGTTGGCGTCGTCGACGGCTATCTGGGCGCCGTACTGGATGCCGAGGCCGGTGGTGGAGTTCTCACCGGACAGGGGGGCGTCGACGCCGATGGTCAGCGTGGTGCCGCCGCCACTGTCTCCGCCCTTGTCGCCGCTGTCGTCTCGGGACCCGCAGGCGGTGAGAGTCAGAGCTCCGGTCGTCAGAACGGAGGTAAGAATCACCAAGGAACGCTGTCGCACGATCAGTCCTTTCACAGGCAGGCCCGCCCTTGGTCGGGGGGTAGTGCCGCGCTGGTACCGAACTCCCGATGGAGCGGTGACTGGCCGTGACTCTAAGCCCGGTGTGGAGGCAGGGTCAGCGGCGTGGGACGGCTTGTGACTTTCTTGTTATGACGCGGTGGATGCCCGGCTTCTCCGGCGGACCCTCTCGGCGGGTTTGGCAGCTTTTCTCCGAAGTCCGCATTCTGAGAACCCGCACTTCCGGTTGGCCATGGCCGAGATCGTGCGGTCGGCGGGGCGCAGGTGACGGGGGCGGGGCGGGAAAGGTTCCGGGGGCGGGCGCGGCCGAAGAGGAAGCCGCGGTGCTGTATTGCGCGCGCGTTACGGAGCGTTACGCCGGGAAAGGGGCGGCCCCTGTCCAGGGGGAGTTCCGAACAATTGGAAACAGTTAATTCCACCGTGCTGCCGCGGTGAACCGGAACCCGCCTGTTTCGGCGGGGGAGTTGGCGGGTCCGGTTTTGTGTCTACGCGCGTACGCCGCCGCGTGGGTGTTCCCTCGCGGCGGCGTCGAGTCGGGCTGTGTGGTGCGGCCGGGTCAGCGGGCGGAGCGGATCAGTTCCTCGTCGCCCGGGTTCACATCGCGCAGCATGCAGGTGAGCCGGGCGGTACACACCCTTTTGTCGCTTTCGTCCGTGATGACGATTTCATAGGTGGCGGTCGAGCGCCCCCGGTGCACGGGCGTGGCCACGCCGGTGACGAGGCCGGAGCGTGCCCCGCGGTGGTGGGTGCAGTTCAGGTCGACGCCCACGGCGATCTTGGAGCTGCCGCCGTGCAGCATGGACCCGACCGAGCCGAGGGTCTCGGCCAGCACCGCGGAGGCCCCGCCGTGCAGCAGTCCGTAGGGCTGGGTGTTGCCCTCCACCGGCATCGTCCCGACGACCCGGTCCGCGGACGCCTCGAGGATCTGGACGCCCATCCGGGTCCCGAGGTGGCCCGCGGAGAACAGGGCCAGGAGGTCCACGCCGAGCGCGGCGTACTCGTCGATGACCTCTTGCGGGAACTTCACATGCTGCTGCTCACCCATGGGGCCGGGCTCCGTTCGTCCTGGTCACTACGGCTACCTCTGTGACTGAGCAAACGCTCAGTCGGTCGCCGATTGTTCCAGACGCACCACGACGGACTTGCTGGCCGGGGTGTTGCTGGTGTCCGCGGTGGCGTCCAGCGGCACCAGCACATTGGTCTCCGGGTAGTACGCGGCGGCGCAGCCCCGGGCCGTCGGATAGTGCACGACCCGGAAGCCCGGAGCGCGGCGCTCCACGCCGTCCTTCCACTCGCTGACCAGGTCGACGTAGGAGCCGTCCGCCAGCTTCAGCGTCCGCGCGTCCTCGGGGTTGACCAGCACCACCCGGCGGCCGTTCTTGATGCCCCGGTAGCGGTCGTCGAGGCCGTAGATCGTGGTGTTGTACTGGTCGTGCGAGCGCAGCGTCTGGAGCAGCAGGCGGCCCTCGGGCAGCTCCGGGAACTCCACGGGCGCGGCGGTGAAGTTGGCCTTGCCGGTGGCGGTGGGGAAGCGGCGCTCGTCACGCGGGGCGTGGGGGAGGGCGAAGCCACCTGGGTGCGCCACGCGCGCGTTGAAGTCCTCGAAGCCGGGGACCACGCGGGCGATCCGGTCCCGGATCGTCGCGTAGTCCTTCTCGAACTCCTCCCAGGGCGTGGGGCTGTTCTCGCCCAGCACACCGCGGGCCAGCCGGCAGACGATCGCCGGCTCCGACAGCAGGTGCGTGCTCGCGGGCTCCAGCCGGCCCCGGGAGGCGTGCACCATGCCCATCGAGTCCTCGACCGTCACGAACTGCTCGCCGCCGCCCTGGAGATCGCGCTCGGTACGGCCGAGCGTCGGCAGGATCAGGGCACGCGCGCCCGTGATCACATGCGAGCGGTTCAGCTTCGTCGACACGTGCACGGTCAGCCGGGCCCTCCGCATCGCCGCCTCGGTGACCTCCGTGTCGGGCGACGCCGAGACGAAGTTGCCGCCCATGGCGAAGAAGACCTTCGCCTCGCCGTCGCGCAGGGCGCGGATGGCCCGTACGACGTCGTAGCCGTGCTCGCGCGGCGGGGCGAAGCCGAACTCCTTCTCCAGGGCGTCCAGGAACGCGGGGGCGGGGCGCTCGAAGATGCCCATCGTGCGGTCGCCCTGCACGTTCGAATGGCCGCGCACCGGGCAGACGCCCGCGCCCGGGCGGCCGATGTTGCCGCGCAGGAGGAGGAAGTTGACCACTTCCCTGATGGTGGGGACCGAGTGCTTGTGCTGGGTGAGGCCCATCGCCCAGCACACGATGGTGCGTTCGGAGGCGAGGACCATGCGCAGGGCGTCCTCGATCTCCCCTCGGGTCAGCCCGGTGGCCGCGAGCGTCTCATCCCAGTCGGCGGCGCGGGCGGCCTCGGCGAACTCCTCGTAGCCGTGCGTGTGTTCACCGATGAACGCCTCGTCGACCGCGCCCTCGGTGTCGAGGATCAGCTTGTTGAGGAGACGGAAGAGGGCCTGGTCGCCGCCGATGCGGATCTGCAGGAACAGGTCGGTGAGCGAGGCGCCCTTGAGCATGCCCTGCGGGGTCTGCGGGTTCTTGAAACGCTCCAGGCCCGCCTCGGGCAGCGGGTTGACGCTGATGATCTTCGCGCCGCCCGCCTTGGCGTTCTCCAGGGCGGACAGCATGCGCGGGTGGTTCGTCCCCGGGTTCTGGCCCGCGACGATGATCAGGTCGGCCTGGTGCAGGTCCTCCAGCAGGACGCTGCCCTTGCCGATGCCGATCGTCTCCGACAGGGCCGAGCCGGACGACTCGTGGCACATGTTCGAGCAGTCGGGGAGGTTGTTCGTGCCGAGCTCGCGGGCGAAGAGCTGGTACAGGAACGCGGCCTCGTTGCTGGTGCGTCCCGAGGTGTAGAAGACGGCCTCGTCCGGGGAGGCGAGGGCGGTGACCTCCTCGGCGATGATGCCGAAGGCGCGCTCCCAGGTGACCGGCTCGTAGTGCGTGCCCCCCTCGGGGAGATACATGGGGTGGGTGAGGCGGCCCTGCTGTCCCAGCCAGTAGCCGCTGCGGCCGGCGAGATCGGCGACCGGGTGCGCGGCGAAGAACTCGGGCGTGACCCGGCGCAGCGTGGCCTCCTCGGCGACCGCCTTCGCGCCGTTCTCACAGAACTCCGCCTTGTGCCGGTGCTCCGGCTCGGGCCAGGCGCAGCCCGGGCAGTCGAAGCCGTCCTTCTGGTTCACGCTCAGCAGCGTCAGCGCGGTGCGCTTCACGCCCATCTGCTGCTGGGCCATGCGCAGGGTGTGCCCGATCGCGGGGAGGCCCGCTGCCGCGTGCTTCGGCCCGGTGACCTGCGGCGCGTCCTGAACCGGATCACTCTTGGGCGGCTTCGTGGCCATCGCACGCTCCCCTTCCACTGCGCTGTGAGCTACCTCTCCGATCCTCGCACGCGGCGGTGACAACACGTGCGGGCGGGCTCGGGGCCGAACCCGCCCGGAGCCCGCGCGGCCGGGGGCGGGGCCGAGTGTCAGTGGGGCGTGGCAGGATCGGGGACGTGGCAGAGACAGCAGCGAAGACGACCGACAAGACCTCCGGCGGCAGCCGCCCACGACTGATGCTCATGGACGGGCACTCGCTGGCCTACCGCGCGTTCTTCGCGCTGCCCGCGGAGAACTTCACCACCGCGACGGGCCAGCCGACGAACGCGATCTACGGCTTCGCGTCGATGCTGGCCAACACGCTGCGCGACGAGGAGCCCACACACTTCGCGGTCGCCTTCGACGTCTCCCGCAAGACCTGGCGGTCCCAGGAGTTCACGGAGTACAAGGCGAACCGCTCCAAGACCCCGGACGAGTTCAAGGGCCAGGTCGAGCTGATCGGCGAGCTCCTCGACGCGATGGGCGCCGCCCGCTTCGCGGTGGACGGCTTCGAGGCGGACGACGTCATCGCCACTCTCGCCACCCAGGCCGAGGCCGAGGGCTTCGAGGTGCTGATCGTCACCGGCGACCGGGATTCCTTCCAGCTCGTCAGCGAGCACACCACGGTGCTGTACCCGACCAAGGGCGTCTCCGAGCTGACCCGCTTCACCCCGGAGAAGGTATTCGAGAAGTACGGATTGACGCCCGCGCAGTACCCCGACTTCGCGGCCCTGCGCGGCGACCCCTCCGACAACCTCCCCGGCATCCCCGGCGTCGGCGAGAAGACCGCCGCGAAGTGGATCAACCAGTTCGGCTCCTTCGCGGACCTCGTCGAGCGCGTCGAGGAAGTCAAGGGCAAGGCCGGCCAGAACCTCCGCGACCACCTCGAAGCGGTCAAGCTCAACCGCCGCCTCACCGAGCTGGAGCGGCAGGTCGAGCTCCCCAAGGGCGTCACCGACCTGGAGCGGGCCGCCTACGACCGCACGGCCGTCGCGGTGGTCCTGGACACCCTGGAGATCCGCAACCCCTCGCTGCGCGAGCGGCTCTTCGCCGTCGACCCCGGCGCCGAGGAGGCCGAGACCACCCCGGTCAGCACGGAGGGCGTGGAGCTGGACGGCAAGGTGCTCGGCACCGGCGAGCTGACCGCCTGGCTCACCGAGCACGGCACCGGGCCCCTCGGCATCGCCACGGTCGACACCTGGGCGCTCGGCACCGGCTCCGTCGCCGAGATCGCGCTCGCCGCGCCCGGCGGACCGGCCGCCTGGTTCGACCCCTCCCAGCTCGACGAGGCCGACGAGACGGCCTTCGCCGCCTGGCTCGCCGACGCCGAGCGGCCCAAGACCTTCCACAACGCCAAGGGCGCCATGCGCGTCTTCGCCGAGCACGGCTGGAGCGTCGAGGGCGTGCGCATGGACACCGCGCTCGCCGCCTACCTGGTCAAGCCGGGCCGCCGCTCCTTCGACCTGGACGCGCTGTCCCTGGAGTACCTGCACCGCGAGCTGACCCCGGCCGCCGCTGCCGACGGCCAGCTCGCCTTCGGCGCGGACGAAGGCGCCGAGGCCGAGGCCCTGATGATCCAGGCCCGTGCCGTCCTCGACCTGGGCCAGGCCTTCGAGGGCCGCCTGGAGGAGGTCGGCGCCGCCGATCTCCTGCGCGACATGGAGCTGCCCACGTCCGCGCTGCTCGCCCGCATGGAGCGGCACGGCATCGCGGCCGACCGGGCCCATCTGGAGGCCATGGAGCAGATGTTCGCCGGCGCCGTCCAGCAGGCGGTGAAGGAGGCCCACGCGGCAGCCGGGCACGAGTTCAACCTGGGCTCGCCCAAGCAGCTCCAGGAAGTCCTCTTCGGTGAGCTGGCCCTGCCCAAGACCAAGCGCACCAAGACCGGCTACACCACGGACGCCGACGCCCTCGCCTGGCTCGCCGGCCAGACGGACAACGAGCTGCCGGTGATCATGCTCCGCCACCGCGAGCAGGCCAAGCTCCGGGTCACCGTCGAGGGCCTGATCAAGACGATCGCCGCGGACGGCCGGATCCACACCACCTTCAACCAGACGGTCGCCGCCACCGGCCGCCTGTCCTCGACGGACCCGAACCTGCAGAACATCCCGGTCCGCACCGACGAGGGCCGCGCCATCCGCCGCGGCTTCGTCGTCGGCGAGGGCTTCGAGTCCCTGATGACGGCCGACTACAGCCAGATCGAACTGCGCGTGATGGCCCACCTCTCCGAGGACGAGGGCCTGATCGAGGCCTTCACCTCGGGCGAGGACCTGCACACCACGGCCGCCTCCCAGGTCTTCGCGGTCGAGCCGACCGCCGTGGACGCCGAGATGCGCCGCAAGATCAAGGCCATGTCGTACGGCCTGGCCTACGGACTGTCCGCCTTCGGCCTCTCCCAGCAGCTGAACATCGAGGCGGCCGAGGCCCGCGCCCTGATGGACGCGTACTTCGAGCGGTTCGGCGGCGTACGGGACTATCTGCGCCGCGCGGTCGACGAGGCCCGGGCCACGGGCTACACGGCGACGCTCTTCGGGCGCCGCCGCTACCTCCCCGACCTCAACAGCGACAACCGCCAGCGTCGCGAGGCGGCGGAGCGGATGGCCCTCAACGCGCCCATCCAGGGCACGGCGGCCGACATCGTGAAGATCGCCATGCTCAAGGTGGGCCGCGCTCTGGAGGAGGCCGGGCTGGAGTCCCGGATGCTGCTCCAGGTGCACGACGAAGTCGTACTGGAGATCGCCCCGGGCGAGCGCGCGGCCGCCGAGGAACTCGTCCGCCGCGAGATGGCCGACGCGGTGCACCTCCGCGTCCCGCTGGGCGTCTCGGTGGGCGCGGGGGCGGACTGGGAGTCGGCGGCACACTAGGCGCTGCGCTGCTTGGGCCGGGCTGGGTTGCTTGGGTCGGGCTGGGCTGCTTGGGCTGGGCTGCTTGGGCCGGGCTGGGCGGGGAGCAGGGGCGGGGTGGTGCTTCGGGGCCGGGGCGTGTCGGGTGGCCGGAGAAGGCCGCCGCGGTTCCGTCCCGCCTCCGCCTAGGTACCGGCCCTGGCCTGGCCGGTCCCACTCTGGCCTCGATCCCATCCGAGTCGGGCCTGGCCCTCCCGGTCTCACCCTGGCCTCGATCCCGTCCGGGCACTGCCTCAGCCGGGCCTGGCCCGCCCCATCCAACCCTGGCCCCGATCCCGTCCGGGCACTGCCTCAGCCGGGCCCGGCCCGCCCCATCCAACCCTGGCCCCGTTCACATCCGGGCACCCGCCTCAGTCGGGCCCAGCCCTGACTCGGTCCCACCCTCGCCCCGATCTCATCCGGGCACCCGCCCCGGCCGAGCCCGCCCCACCCCGGCCCCCGCCAAAACCATCACTCGCGTGGCCCCCGTGAAGGCGCCCCCGCCCCCGACCGTCGCAAAGATGCGGGCATGGGTATACGCACGCTCCTCGGCCGCACGGCACCAGGCGTGGCGCTTGCGCCGGTCCGGGTCTACGCGGTCGACGCCAGCACGCTCCGCGTCCCCGAGACCCTCGCCATGGCCCTGCGCCGGACGGAGGCGGATCTCCGTAGCCGCCTGACCTTCGGACGCCGGCCCACCGACTCCACCGACCCTGGCGGCTTGCCCACCACCGGGCCCTCGGAGACCGGCGACCTGCCCGGCAGCCCCGAGACACCCGGCGAAACCGGCGGAACCACCACCCGCCGGACCTGGGCAGACCGGGCGCGCGGCTATCTGAGCCTCGTCCTCACCCTGCTCCCACGGCCGCGCCCCGCGCACACCACCATCACGGTGTACATCGCGACCAGCGAGCCCCTCAGCGAGCGGCCGGACGGCTCGGCTCCGTATCGCCGGCACGGTCAGAACCACCGAGGGCCGGAACCGGACGCCGCGCCCTGACCACCACGGCGTACAGCAGCAGCGCGGGGACGAGCCCCGCCCCCGCGCCGAAGCACACCGTCGGAATGATCTCCCACGGCTTCGCGGCCGATCCCCAGTAGGCCCACCACCCCGCCGCCCGCTGCACCGCACCCACCAGCGGGAAACCGCCGATCACGGCACCGGCCGCCCAACGGTCCCGCACCGCCAGCACCGGGACCCCCACCGGCTCACCCACCGGCATCCGCCGCAGCGCGCGCACCACGAACACGGCGATCACCACCGCGGCCACCGCAGAACCGCCGTACTGCAGGTACCAGTACAGCGGCGAGCCCGCCACCTCACGGCCCAGCACCGGGAACAGCCGCATCCCCCACCGGTCGAGATGCGTGAACGCGTCCCACACGACGTGCGTCAGCGCACCGAGCACGGCAGACACGTACCAACGCACCACCAGGGAGGGCGTCACCCGCGCGCGTGGCGCCCCGCATCGCACCAGGGCCGCCACCCGCCCCTGCCGGGCCCGCGGCAGCAACGCCACCAGCGGCTCGCGCATCAGCAGCCACAGCCCCACCAGCGCCCAGGCGATGAGCACATCGACCGTGAACACCCCGGGGAACGCGTGCGTGACGTCACCGAACTCCATCGCCCCGGACTGCACACTCGCCGCGTAGTAGGTCATGTCGGGCGCGAAGGACCCCGCCACGAGGACCGACGGCACCAGTCGGCCCCGGCCGGTCCCGTCGGTGCGTACGGCGGGCAGTACGGCTGCCGCGTGGCTCAGCGTGAACGGCAACTCTGCTCCAAGTGACGGTCGTTGCGGGAGGATCGGACGGCCCAGTATGCGGGAAGCCGAACACCGGACGCCCGTCACGCCCGCCACATGACCAACCGGTGAAAATCGGGCACGAACGGGTGCCCGAGCAAAGGAAGTTGCCGTAGGGTCGCCAGGGTCACCGTGCCGGGGGCGAGAGACAGGCGCGTCGGAGGGCAACCACTGGGGCCGGTCGATCGTCACAACAGAGCGAACGCAACAGAAGAACGCGAACGCAACAGAAGTGCGCGACAGACAGAGACGGGCGCCGGTGCGTCCACGGGAGGGGTTCACTCTATGGCGGCGCAATTCGGCAGGAGGCTGCGCAAGGGGGCGGCTACCACCGCCGTGGCCGCGGTAGCGGTCGCGGCACTGTCCGCCTCCCAGGCTCCGGGCGTGAACGACCACGGCAGACAGACCGCGGCGGACGCCACGCCCTCACCCGACGCGAGTGCCTCCGAGAGCAGTGCCACCGGCAACTCGCCGTACTACACGGACCTGCCGCCGCTCAAGAGCCCCAACCCGTCCCCGAGCACCGGCACCGGCCCCGTGACCCCCGGAACCAGCGAGGCGGGCATCCCCGCGACCGTCCTCGACGCCTACAAGAAGGCCGAGACCGCGCTGAACGAGGCCAAGCCGGGCTGCAACCTGCCCTGGCAACTCCTCGCCGCCATCGGCAAGGTGGAGTCGGGCCAGGCCCGCGGCGGCCGCGTCGACGCCGACGGCACGACGACCTCGCCCATCCTCGGCCCCCAGCTCGACGGCAACGGCTTCGCCCTCATCCGGGACACCGACGACGGCGCCTACGACGGCAACAGCTCCTACGACCAGGCCGTCGGCCCCATGCAGTTCATCCCGTCCACCTGGCAGTGGGCCGGCCGCGACGGCAACGCCGACGGCAAGAAGGACCCCAACAACATCTACGACGCGGCGCTCGCCGCCGGGCACTACCTGTGCCGCTTCGACTGGGACCTGTCCGACCAGGACGACCTCGACCGCGCGATCCTCAGCTACAACAACTCGCGGGAGTACCTGAACCTGGTCATGCGCTGGGTGGAGTACTACCGCAAGGGCACGCACGAGATCCCCGACGGCACCGGCACACTGCCCGACAACCGCAGCGACGACGGAGCCGGGACGAGCCCTTCGCCCTCCACACCGAGCACGCCGACGACCCCGAGCAATCCGACCACGCCGGCTCCGGGCAACTCGAAGCCCAAGCCCGACCCCAGGCCCAGCCCGCCCGAGAAGCCCGGCGGCGGCGCGACGACCCCGAAGCCGCCGACCGACCCCGGCGGCACCCCGACCCCGCCGCCCTCGACGCCTCCCACGAACACCGACACGGTGGACCACCTGGAGGACGCCGGAACCGCCAAGCTCACCGCCATGGCCGGGGACGCGTTCACCAAGCGGATCAGCACCCGCGCCGAGACGAAGGCCGGCAAGGCCGTCGCCAAGGTCAGGGTCCGCTTCACGATCATCGGCAGCACGGACACCACCTTCACCGGCGGCGAGAACGTGGCCACGGTCGCCACCAACAGCTCCGGCGTCGCCGTCGCTCCCGCTCTCCAAGCGGGGGAGAAGACGGGTGAGGTCACCGTCCGCGCCACCGTCGTGGGCCGCACGGTCGCCGGCCTCGACTACAAGGCCACCGTCACCGAACGCGCCGCCGACGCCCTCGCCCGCACCGGTGACGCCGCGCTGACCTGCGCCCCGGGCGGCGAGTTCGCGAACCAGGTCGAGGTGAAGGCCACGTACAAGGGCGCCGTCGCCGACGGCGTCGCGGCCACCGCCACACTGATCAAGTCGGCGGACGACCCGACCGCCACCGACAAGGGCCCCTACTTCAAGGACGCCGACGGCAAGGCCGTACGCACCCTGAAGGCCCTGAAGACGGACTCGAAGGGCCTGCTGAAGCTGCCGAAGCTGTACGCGGACGACACCACCGGCACGTTCCTGCTCCGCATCAACACCGCGGGCGGTGCGACGCTCACCGTCGAACTGACCGTGGCGGCGGCCGAGACGTCCTCGCCAAGCCCGTCCACGAGCCCCGACGCGTAGCTCTCAGGTACTACGGACGACGCCCCTCTTACAGGAGGGGCGTCGTTGTGTGTGCAACGTGTTCTCATCTCTGCCTCGCGTTGCTACGGTGCGGACAAACCTGACGGTGTATCAGCTCAACCGTGGGGAGGCCCCCGTATGCGCACCCTCGTCGCCGCCGCCACCGGCCTCGCCCTCGCGTTCGCCGTGGTCCTGACGCTGACCGCCCTCGGCACCCCCTCGGGCGGGACGTCCCCGAAGCCGCTGCTGACGACGGTGCCCGCACACCCCTGACCGCCCGCCCGGGACGGAGGCCGAGATGCGCCGCAAGGCCGCTCTGATCCTGCTCGCCCTCGCCGTGTTCTGCACGGCACTGTCCCCGCTGCTGCGCTGGTACGCCTTCCCGCGCCTCGCCAAGGTCCCAGCGAACCAGTACCAGGACATGGTCCTGGAGGCCCGCGATGCCACCCTCCTGGACTACGGCACCATGCGGGCGAAGAAGGTCCCCAAGGTCACCATCGTGCAGACCCTCAAGGGCAACGTGGAGGCCTCCGAGCGGATCGAGGAGTCGGCGGGCCGGGACGTCGTCGTCTGGGACGGCCTGTCCTACGTCGTCGGCCCCGACGGCGAGATGGTGTCGAAGATCCCCGAGCGCTACATCTTCGACGCCCACACCCAGGAGCCCGTCCACGCCACCGGCGAATCGGTCGACGGCGACCCGGTGCGCCGCGAGGGCATCGAGTTCAAATGGCCCTTCCTCACGGAGAAACGGGCCTACCAGTACTTCGACGCCCAGGCCCGCGTCACCGCCCCCATCCACTACCAGGACACCCGCACCTTCCGCGGCCTGGAGGTCTACTACTTCGAGCAGACCATCCCCTGGACCAAGGTGAAGATCCCGAAGACGCTGCCCGTGGAGGGCCTCACCCCCGAGTCGGTCGCCCAGACCGGCACCACCCGCTGGTACACCACGGTCCGCAAGTTCTGGGTCGAGCCCCTCACCGGCGCCCCCGTCTACGGCGAGGAGATCCACAAGGAGGAACTGCGCGGCGGCTCCCTCCTCGGCGACCGCGAGAAGGTCACCGCGTTCGCCGGCCACGTGAAGATGCGCGAGGACTACATCACGCACACGGTCGACCTGGTCAAGTCCCAGCGCCTGCTCATCCTGCTGATGACGTCGTACCTGCCCTGGGGCTTCCTCACCCTCGGCGTCCTCCTGCTGGCCCTCGCGCTGTACCTGGAGGCCCGCGGCCGCCGCCCCTCCGGCTCGGTCCCGAGAGCGTCGGAGGAACCGTCGCAGGTCAGCGCCTGAGCCGGGCGTTGGTGTACCGGGTCGGCTCGGCACCCGCCGGGTCCTCGGGCCACGGATGCTTCGGATACCGCCCGCGCAACTCCGCCCGTACGCCCTTGTAGCCGTCCCGCCAGAACGAGGCGAGGTCGGCGGTGACGGCGGCCGGCCGCCCGGCCGGGGACAGCAGATGCACGAGCAGCGGCACCCCCGCGACCCGGGGCGACTCCTGCAGCCCGAACATCTCCTGCAACTTCACCGCGAGCACGGGCTGCTCGGGCCGGGAGTAGTCGACACGGACCCTCGACCCGCTCGGCACGGTCATCCGCTCCGGGGCCAGCTCGTCGAGTCGCCCGGCCTCCCCGGAGGCCCAGGGCAGCAGCCGGGCGAGCGCCTGACCGGCATCGATCCGCGCCAGATCGGCCCGCTTCCGTGCCCGGCTCAGCTCCGGCTCCAGCCACTCGTCCACGCGCGCGTGAAGCGCGTCGTCGCAGACATCGGGCCAGGGCTCACCGAGGTGCAGCCGCAGAAAGGCGAGCCGCTGCCGCAGGACCTCGGCATCCGCCGACCACCGCAGCAACCCGAGCCCTTCCCGCCGCAGCCCGTCCAGCAGCGCACCGCGTACGAGCCCGGGATCGGCGTCCTTCAGCGGCCGCACCGTCAACTCCACGGCCCCCAGCCGCTCCACCCTCCGCGCCACGACGTCCCCACCGTCCCAGCACACCTCGTCCCGCTCGTCCAGCAGCGCCCCCGCCGCGAGCCGGGCGATCCCCTCGTCGATCACGGCCCCCGACCGCACGCGCGCGTGCCCCTTGCCGACGGGCCGGTCCGCCACGGCGACGGCGACCCAGTCCGCCCCTCGCAGCGCGCTGCCCTCGCCCATCTCGGCCCGGGTCCCGGACACCATGAGGCACGACCCACCGTCGACCCTGGCGACCCGCTCGGGAAAGGCGAGAGCGGCGACGAGCCCGACCTGGCGGTCTTCGGCGGCATCCGTCCATGCCTGGGCCTCGTCCTCTGCCCCTACCTCTGCCTCTGATCTCCGGCGAAGGAAAACGCGGCAGACGCGCATCCTCGGCCTCCGCCCAGCAGCGGTACACCGCCCCCGGCGCCTCACGCCCGGCCCGCCCCGCCCGCTGCCGCCCGGCAGCCTGCGACGCCCGTACCGTCGTCAGCGCGCTCAACCCGCGCGCGTGGTCGACCCGCGGCTCGCGCGCCAGCCCCGAGTCCACGACGACCCGCACACCCGGCACCGTCAACGACGACTCCGCCACCGACGTGGCCAGCACGACCCGCCGCCGGTCACCGGGGGCGAGCACCGCGTCCTGCACCGCGGCCGGTGCCCGCCCGTGCACCTGGAGCACATCAGTGCCCCCAAGATCCCCGAGCTGCCCGGCCACCCGGGCGATCTCGCCCACGCCCGGCAGAAAACACAGCACGTCCCCGTCCCGCTCGGCCAGCGCCCGCCGTACCACCGACGCCACATGCGTCAGCAGCGCCGGATCGACACGCATCCCGTGCGGCGGCCGTACGGGCCGCGCCGGTGGCGCCCACACCGCCTCCACCGGATACGCCGCGCCCCGGGCCTCCACCACGGGCGCCCCGCCCAGCAACTCCGCCCACCCCTGCGCGTCGGTCGTCGCCGAGGCGGCCACCAGCCGCAGCTCGGGCCTCAGGGTCTGCCGCACGTCCCACAGGAACGCCGCCGCCGTGTCCGCGTCCAGATGACGCTCGTGGCACTCGTCGAGCACCACCACGTCGACACCGGTCAGCTCCTGGTCCCGCTGCAACCGCTGCACCAGCACACCGGTCGTGACGACCTCCACGCGCGTGTGCCGCCCGACGACCCGCTCCCCGCGCACGGTGTAGCCGATGCTCCCGCCGGGCTTCTCACCCAGCAGCCACGCCATCCGCCGCGCCGCCGCCCGGGCCGCGATCCGCCGCGGCTCGGCCACGACCACCCGCCGCTCGGTGCCTTCCCCGAGCAGTCCCGCGAGGGCCAGCGGCACCAGGGTCGTCTTGCCGGTGCCGGGCGGCGCCACGAGGACGGCGGTGCCGTGCCCCTCCAGAGCGTCGTCCAGGGCGGGCAGGGCACCACGTACGGGCAGGGCGTCCAGAGCGTCGTAGCGGATCACGCACTCAGTCTCTCGCCCAGCCTCCGGCCGGGGGTGCCCCCATCTCGCTTCGCTCGCACACGAAGACGGCCGTCCCCGGGATCAGGTTCCCGCGCAGGGGCGACCAGCCGCCCCACTCGGAGGTGTTCCAGGCCGGCCACTCCGGCTCCACCAGGTCCACCAGCCGCAGGCCCGACGTCACGACGTCCCGGACCCGGTCGCCG
This sequence comes from Streptomyces koelreuteriae, assembly GCF_018604545.1. Taxonomy (GTDB): domain Bacteria; phylum Actinomycetota; class Actinomycetes; order Streptomycetales; family Streptomycetaceae; genus Streptomyces; species Streptomyces koelreuteriae. Next base: position 6,449,688 of record NZ_CP075896.1, read on the forward strand.
ATCGTGCGGTGGTGCTCGACGTAGACCGCGCGGCCCTCGTCGTCCTGCTCGACATAGGGCGTGCGGTCGAAGTACGACCCCGACACCGACAGCCCCTCGGGCCCCGGCTCGTCCGGGAAGGCCCAGCGGATCGGGTGCGTCACCGAGAAGACGAGGCGGCCCCCGGGCCGCAGCACCCGGCGCACCTCCCGCAGGACCAGGCGCGGGTCGGCCACGAAGGGCAGCGCCCCGTACGCCGAGCAGACCAGGTCGAACGAGCCGTCCGCGAAGGGCAGCGCACCGGCGTCGGCGCACACCAGGGGGAAGGGGCCGCCGATGCGCAGCGCGTGCTGCAACTGCCGGTGCGAGATGTCCAGGGCGACCGGCCGGGCACCCTGGCCGGCCAGCCAGCGCGAGCACTGCGCCGCGCCCGCGCCGATCTCCAGGACGTCCTTGCCCTTGAGCTCCTCCGGCGGGCCGAGCAGCTCGGCCTCCACCTCGTCGAGCCCCTCGGGGCCCCACACGAACCGGTCGTCCCCGAGGAACGTGCCGTGCTCGACCTGATACTCGTCCGCGTTACGGTCCCACCAGCCACGATTGGCGCGGGAGCTCTCCGCGACCCCGGCGGCACGCCGGGTCGCCTCGGGTTCGGACGTTTCGAACTCTTGGATGATCGGCTCCCTCGTCGTACTCTTCCGTCCAGCTCGCTCCGGTGGCTTCACGAAGGGGTGCTGCAGGGCCCGCGTGGCCTCGGAAGACAGGACTTGTGCCGGTTATGCGGCGATCTGCCCCGGGTGGGCGGCTTCGCGCATTGACCCTGCCCGGCTGCCCCCGTATGCTACAAGTTGCGCTGCGGGCCTGCGCACCTCAGACGTAGCAGGTTGCGCTCGCATCTGTATGTATGTCCCCTCGGTTCTCGAGGCGCCACCGTTTTTCTGTGGCGCTTCCTTGGCTGTCCGGCTTCTGCAGAGCGAAACGGGCTTCCGGCGTAGCAGTACCTACGACTTCAATGTCCGTACCGGAGCCCTTTCCCACATGACGAGCAGCACCGAGACCACCGCAACGACCCCGCAGGTTGCGGTCAACGACATCGGTAACGAGGAAGCCTTCCTCGCCGCGATCGACGAGACGATCAAGTACTTCAACGACGGCGACATCGTCGACGGCGTCATCGTGAAGGTCGACCGGGACGAGGTCCTGCTCGACATCGGTTACAAGACCGAAGGTGTGATCCCGAGCCGCGAGCTCTCGATCAAGCACGACGTCGACCCCAACGAGGTCGTCGCCGTCGGTGACGAGATCGAGGCCCTTGTTCTCCAGAAGGAGGACAAGGAAGGCCGCCTGATCCTCTCGAAGAAGCGCGCCCAGTACGAGCGTGCCTGGGGCACCATCGAGAAGATCAAGGAAGAGGACGGGATCGTCACCGGTACCGTCATCGAGGTCGTCAAGGGTGGTCTCATCCTCGACATCGGCCTCCGTGGCTTCCTCCCGGCCTCCCTGGTCGAGATGCGCCGCGTTCGCGACCTCCAGCCCTACGTGGGCAAGGAGCTCGAGGCCAAGATCATCGAGCTGGACAAGAACCGCAACAACGTGGTCCTGTCCCGCCGTGCCTGGCTCGAGCAGACCCAGTCCGAGGTCCGCCAGACGTTCCTCACGACCCTCCAGAAGGGTCAGGTCCGTTCCGGTGTGGTCTCCTCGATCGTCAACTTCGGTGCCTTCGTGGACCTGGGTGGCGTCGACGGTCTGGTCCACGTCTCCGAGCTCTCCTGGAAGCACATCGACCACCCCTCCGAGGTTGTCGAGGTCGGCCAGGAAGTCACCGTCGAGGTCCTCGACGTCGACATGGACCGCGAGCGTGTCTCCCTGTCGCTGAAGGCGACCCAGGAAGACCCGTGGCAGCAGTTCGCCCGCACCCACCAGATCGGCCAGGTCGTGCCCGGCAAGGTCACGAAGCTGGTTCCGTTCGGTGCGTTCGTCCGCGTGGACGAGGGCATCGAGGGTCTGGTCCACATCTCCGAGCTGGCCGAGCGCCACGTGGAGATCCCGGAGCAGGTCGTCCAGGTCAACGACGAGATCTTCGTCAAGGTCATCGACATCGACCTCGAGCGTCGTCGCATCAGCCTCTCGCTGAAGCAGGCCAACGAGTCCTTCGGTGCCGACCCGGCCGCGGTCGAGTTCGACCCGACCCTGTACGGCATGGCCGCGTCCTACGACGACCAGGGCAACTACATCTACCCCGAGGGCTTCGACCCCGAGACCAACGACTGGCTCGAGGGTTACGAGAAGCAGCGCGAGGAGTGGGAGCGCCAGTACGCCGAGGCGCAGACCCGCTTCGAGCAGCACCAGGCGCAGGTCATCAAGTCCCGCGAGGCCGACGCCGCTGCCGCGGCCGAGGGCGGCGACACCGCGGGTGCGGCTCCGGCCGCGAGCGGTGGCGGTTCGTACTCCTCCGAGGGCCCGGACAACTCCGGCGCGCTGGCTTCGGACGAGGCGCTTGCCGCGCTTCGCGAGAAGCTGGCCGGTGGGCAGAGCTGAACGCCCACTGAGCTGTAGCTCCTGACTGAGGGGCCGTACCTTTCGAGGTGCGGCCCCTCAGTGCTGCTCGGGAGCGGCGGTCGCATGTCGGCTGCCGGCCCGGTGGGGGCTGGTCGCGCAGTTCCCCGCGCCCCTTCAGGGCGTCGTCCCGCCGGCAAGATCATGAGTCTCCTCCTCCGGGAATGCCCACGGCCGCAAGGGTGTTGTGGAGTATGAACACGAGGAGGAGCGGTCACTGTGCTTGATCCGCAGGGTTTGTACGCATGGGAGCCGAAGGGGCTGGCTGTCGTCGACATGGCGCTCGCCCAGGAGTCGGCCGGTCTTGTCATGCTCTACCACTTCGACGGATACATCGACGCGGGGGAGACGGGCGACCAGATCGTCGACCGGCTGCTCGACTCGCTGCCCCACCAGGTCGTCGCCCGCTTCGACCACGACCGGCTCGTGGACTACCGGGCCCGACGCCCGCTGCTGACCTTCAAGCGCGACCGCTGGAGCGACTACGAGGACCCCGCCATCGAGGTGCGGCTCGTGCAGGACGCCACCGGAGCGCCGTTCCTGCTGCTGTCCGGCCCCGAGCCCGACGTGGAGTGGGAGCGCTTCGCCGCGGCCGTGCAGCAGATCGTGGAGCGGCTCGGTGTCCGTCTGTCCGTGAACTTCCACGGCATCCCCATGGGCGTCCCGCACACCCGGCCCGTGGGTCTCACCCCGCACGGCAACCGCACCGACCTGGTCCCGGGCCACCGCAGCCCGTTCGAGGAGGCGCAGGTGCCCGGCAGCGCCGAGTCCCTCATCGAGTACCGCCTGCTCCAGGCCGGGCACGACGTCCTCGGTGTCGCCGCCCACGTCCCGCACTACATCGCCCGCTCCCCGTACCCGGACGCGGCGCTGACGGTGCTGGAGGCCATCACGGCGGCGACCGGACTGGTGCTGCCCGGTATCGCCCACGCCCTGCGCTCCGACGCCCACCGCACCCAGACGGAGATCGACCGGCAGATCCGCGAGGGCGACGAGGACCTCACCGCCCTGGTCGAGGGCCTTGAGCACCAGTACGACGCCGTCGCGGGCGCCGAGACCCGCGGCAACATGCTCGCCGAGCCGGTGGACATCCCGTCGGCCGACGAGATCGGCAAGGAGTTCGAACGCTTCCTGGCGGAACGAGAGGGCGACGCCTGACGCGCCCCGCAGGGGCGCGGGGAACCGCGCGACCGGCTCCGTACGGCCCGCACTTTCCACACGGCCTCCCCAGCCGCCCTCCAAGCGGAGCGTCTAGGCTTCCTGGCATGTTGAAGGTGGGCCTGACCGGCGGCATCGGTGCCGGCAAGAGTGAGGTGTCACGGCTGCTCGTCGAGTGCGGGGCCGTGCTGATCGACGCGGACCGCATCGCGCGGGAGGTCGTCGCACCGGGGACCCCGGGTCTCGCCGCGGTCGTGGAGGCCTTCGGCGAGCAGGTGCTCGCCCCCGACGGCGGCCTCGACCGCCCCAAGCTGGGATCCATCGTCTTCGCCGACGCGGCGAAGCTCGCCACCCTCAACTCGATCGTGCACCCGCTGGTGGGCGCCCGCTCCCGCGAGCTGGAGGAGGCCGCCGCCGACGACGCGGTCGTCGTCCACGACGTCCCGCTCCTCACGGAGAACGGCCTCGCACCGCTGTACGACCTCGTCATCGTCGTCGACGCGGCCCCCGAGACCCAACTCGACCGGCTCGTACGGCTGCGCGGCATGACCGAGGAGGACGCGCACGCGCGGATGGCCGCCCAGGCGACGCGCGAGCAGCGCCGGGAGATCGCGGACGTCGTCATCGACAACGACGTCCCGCTGGAGGAACTGGAGCGCCGCGTGAAGGACGTGTGGGCCGAGCTGACGCGCAGGTCCCACGCGTCCCGGCCGGACCCTCGGTGACGACCGGCTCCTCAGTGGCGGCCGGCCCCTCAGTGGCGGCCGGTCCTTGAGTGACGAGAGGTCCCTCAGGAATAGCGGCACCCCGAGGGGGCGTTGAACCTTTCCCGTGAGGGAAGGACTCTGCCGTGCCCGAGACCAGCGGTTCCACCGGACGTACCCCGGAGACGCACGTCATCGACTTCCGTGCCGCCGAGCAACTGCTCGCCGCGCGGGACCCGCGGGGCGCGGTGAAGCTGCTCGACGGAGTCATCGCCGCGCACCCGGAGAACACCGCCGCGCGACTGCTGCGCGCGCGTGCCTTCTTCGCGGCGGCGCAGCTGCGGCCGGCCGAGCTCGAGTTCTCGATCGTCCTGGAGCGGGAGCCGGACAACGCGTTCGCGCACTTCGCGCTCGCCCGCACCTATGAGCGGCAGAACCGCCCCGACCAGGCGAAACGCCATTTCCGTCTGGCGGCGGCGCTGGACCCGAACCCGCAGTTCCAGAAGGCCGCGCGCTTCGACTCGTGAGCGGCTGTCCCTCTCTGTCTCATCCGCTTCGTCTGCCTCGTCCGCCTCAGGGGTGGTCCTCGGGTGGCCGGTAGGGCGGGATGTCGGGGCCCGGCTGCCAATGCGGGCCCTGGCGGATGTGCCTGAGGACGACGACCAGGTCGATCGTGACGACCAGCAGCAGCACACCGCAGGCGATGGCCCAGCCGGTCCGCCCGGCGAGGGTGAACGCGACCGTGCCGAAGAGCGCCCAGACCAGCCCCCACACGCTCAGCCAGAAGCGCGCCCGCAGGGCACTGCGCGCGGTCGCCGGTTCACTGCCTGTACGCATCGCGATCTCCGCTCCTGCTTGCAACGTACTCCCCGCCGCGAACACGGACCACCAGGGGAGCTGGGGCCCGTGCGGGACATCGTTCACCCGGTCGGGTGAAGGCGGCCGGGAGAGGAACTGGCGTGCGGGCGTGGCCCGTTGGACGGGCATGGAGATGAAATTGCGTGAGGGGTACGAAGGGACAGGGCCCGGGGCCATCACCCCGGACGGCTGCGCGGTGGAGCTCTACTCACGACTGCCCGTCGGGGAGGAACCGAACATCATCGCCGGGGCGGTGCCCAAGGGCGCGCACATCCTGGATCTGGGCAGCGGGGTCGGCCGCATGACCCATGCACTGCTGGAGCGCGGGTTCACGGTCACCGCGGTGGACGAGTCCGCCGAGATGCTGGAGCGCGTGCGCGGGGCGCGGACGATATGTAGCCCCATCGAGGATCTGGACCTGGGCGAGACCTTCGACGTGGTGCTGCTCGCCTCGTTCCTCGTGCACGCGGGGGACGCGGAGGTGCGGCGAGGCCTGCTGCGCTCCTGTGCGCGCCATGTCGCGGAGGGCGGCCCCGTGCTGATCCAGCGGGAGGGCGCGGACTATCACACGAACCTGCCGCGCGAGCGCGTGGACCCGAGCGGCTTCACCGTACGGATCGTGTCGGCGGAGCCGGTCGGCGACGGGGTCAACTCGGTGCGCGCGGAGTACGAGTTCCCGGACGCGGTCTGGACACAGACGTTCCGGGCCCGGCCGCTGACCAAGGAACAGTTCGAGGAAGCGCTGGCGGAGGCGGGGCTGAAGGTGGACCGGTATCTGACGGACGACGGGACATGGGTGAGAGCGGTGCGGGCGTAGGCGGCCCCGGGGTGCGTGCGACAGTGAACGGGTCGGAGACGGCCTGGCGTCTGACCGGCTACGACACCGTCTCGACGTCCCTGGCACTGTGCGGGGACGCCGAACTGCGCCGACTGCTCGACACGGCCACACCGCTGGGCACCGGCATCGGGGGAAAGTCGGCCCGGCTGGACGTGTCCGGTACGCCGGTCTTCGTGAAGCGGGTGCCCCTGACAGACCTGGAGCGGAGACCGGAACACATCCGGTCCACGGCCAATGTGTTCGGGCTGCCGATGGTCTGCCAGTACGGCGTCGGCGGGCCCGGGTTCGGGGCGTGGCGCGAGGTCGCCGTCCACACCATGACCACGAACTGGGTGCTCTCCGGGCAGTTCCAGGGCGTTCCCCTGATGTACCACTGGCGCGTCCTGCCGGACGAGGCGCCGGTCCTGACGGAGGAACTCACCGATGTCGACAAGGCCGTGGACTACTGGGGAGGGAGCGCGGAAGTACGGCGGCGCATCGAGGCGCTGCGACAGTCCTCGGCGAGTGTCGCACTGTTCCTGGAGTACGTCCCCCAGACGCTCCACGCCTGGCTGACGGCTCAGGCGCGAGCCGGTGGCGAGGCGCTCGACCGGGCGTGTTCCCTGGTGGAGAAGGAACTGAGGGTCGGTACGTCCTTCATGAACAGCCGTGGACTGCTCCACTTCGACGCCCACTTCGAGAACATCCTGACCGACGGCCGGCGCCTGTACTTCGCCGACTACGGCCTCGCCCTGTCCAGCCGCTTCGACCTCTCGCGCGCCGAGGCCGACTTCTATGACCGGCACAGCACCTACGACCGCTGCTACACGGCCAGTTACCTGGTGAACTGGCTGATCACCACCTTGTACACGGGTGACTGGGAGGCACGTGAGGATCGTGAGGCACTGATACAGGCATGGGCCGAAGGGCGACGACCCACCGGCTCGCCGCCCGGGATGGCGGAGATCCTCAGCCGCAACGCCCCTGTCGCTGCCGTGATGACGGACTTCTACCGGCGAGTCCAGGGGGTGAGCAGGACGACGCCCTATCCGGCGGAGAGGCTCCGGCAGCTCTGCCCGTGACTGCCAGAACTTCCGCTGGACGGCGATGAGTTCGAGGGCGAGCGGCGGTCTACCTCTTCGACACCACCACGGACCGCTTCCCACAGGAGACCTTCATGTCTGAGACCACCGCTCCCGCCACCCCCGCCTCCGCTCCCGCCGGGGTCGTCGCCGAGTCCGCGACCGCTCGCGGGCGGCGCGCCCGGATCGCCCTGCGTGGTCTGCAGGTGCTGCTCGCCCTCTTCTACGCGATCCCGAGCGCCCTGCCCAAGCTGATCGCCCACCCCTCGGCCGCCGAGTCCTTCGAGAAGCTCGGCTGGGGCAGTGCGGGGATGTACATCATCGGGGTGCTCGAACTGGCAGGAGCGGTGGCGCTGTTGATCCCGGTGCTCCAGTCGGTGGCGGCGATCGCGCTGAGCGCGTTGATGGTGGGCGCGTTCATCGTGCAGATAGCCGTGTTCGACGGGCAGTACGCGGCGACGCCGCTTATCCTGATCGTGCCGCTCGCCCTCATAGCCTGGGCGCGGCGGGGGCACAACGCGGATCTGCTGCGACTGCTGGGGCGCCGGGCGTGACCGGGTGACACCGTGTCGAGTGCGATGCCGGGGGCGTCCGGGCGGGCCGAGGGGCTCGTCCCGGGCGCCGACGCGCGGCGGTGCCGTGCTCTACGGCTGTTGTGGCACTCCCCGGCCGGGGCCATCGGGTCCATGGTCTTCACCCTTATCCGTCGCGACGGTCCGCTCACGGCGTGGTTTTGCCGATCTCCTTGCTGATGTCGCTGCCCAGACCGCTGCCGCCGCCGTCGCCGGGGCCGGGCAGGCCGCTGCGCAGGCGTTCCATTTCGCGGCGGTCTCGCTTGGTCGGGCGGCCCGCGCCGCGGTCGCGGATGCCGGCCGGGGCGACGGCGTCGCGGGGCGGGGGCGGAGGGGAGTTGTCGATGTAGCACTGGGCGGCCACGGGGGCGCCGACCCGCTTGCGGATCAGCCGTTTGACGACGACGACTCGCTCCCGGCCCTCGTGCCGCAGGCGCACTTCGTCGCCGACGCGCACGGCGTGTGCGGGCTTCACGCGGTCGCCGTTGACGCGGACGTGCCCGCCGCGGCAGGCGGTGGCTCCCATGGAACGGGTCTTGACGAGCCGCACGGACCAGATCCAGCTGTCGACGCGGACGGTCTCGCCGCTCTGCGGCCCGGCCGCGTCGGCGGAGGCGATCGCCTCGGCGACCTTCGGGTCGAGGGCCGCCGCGTCGAGTCCCTTCGCCTCCGCGTCGCCGGAGTCGTTCGCCGTGCCTTGTGAAGCCATGTCCCCGACCTTAGTCCTCGGAGTGGTCCAATCGGGCGGGGAATCGTCCTTCGGCCAGCATCTACAAAACAAGTTTTGCAAAATGTCTTTTGCTGAATGCGGGTGGCGGCCTACGCTCCCCGGCATGGACAGCGACGAGCACAACCGCGTACTCGACCCCGAGCACGACACCGCCGCCCTGAAGGCCCTCACCCACCCCCTGCGTATCCGGCTGCTCGGGCTGCTGCGGCAGGACGGGCCCGCCACGGCCAGTGAGCTCGCCACGCGGACGGGGGAGTCGTCGGCGTCGGCCAGTTACCACCTGCGGGTGCTGGCGAAGTACGCCTTCATCGCCGAGGCCGAGCATCGTGACGGGCGGGAGCGGCGCTGGCGGGCGCTGCACACCGTGACGTCCTGGAGCAACGAGGCGATGGAGTCCTCCGCGGCGGGCCGGGCCTTCGTCAGCCTGGCGCGACGGCGGCAGCTGGAGCACCTGGAGTCGTCCCTCGCCCGGCACGAGGCGGACATGGCCGGCGGGCGGCTCGGCCAGGAGTGGGTGGAGGCGTCCGGGATCAGCGACCTCATGCCCCGGCTGACGCCCGGCTCGCTCAACGAACTCTGGGAAACGGTCGCCGGGAAGCTGGAGGAGCTGACCGCCCGGGACGCCGACGACCCGCGCGCCGAGCACGTCGTGCTCCTCACCGCCGGCCTGCCGCTCGCCCCGCGCGACCCCGAGGACGGCGACGCACCCGAGGGCGAGGGCGCCGACAGCGAGGGCGCCAATCGTGAGGGCACCGGCCACAAGGGCACCTCATGACGCACCGCACCGACAAAGCGCACCGCGCGGACAAGACCCACCGCGCGGACGAGGCACCCGGCATACGGATCGTTCGCCGCCGCTATGCCGCCATCTGCGCCCTGTTATGGCTGCCGCCGGGCCTCGGCCTCGCCTCGATGGTCCTGCTGCTCGGTGAGCGCGGGATGTCCCTGGCCGCGATCGCGGGGCTCTTCGCCGCCCACTCGCTGACCGTGGCCGCGCTGGAGCTGCCCACGGGCGGTCTCTCCGACGTCCTCGGGCGGCGGCCGGTCCTGGCCACGGCCGGTGCGCTCAACATGGTCGCCTGCTGTCTGGTCGGTCTCGGCACCACCGTCTGGGTGCTCGCCGTCGGCATGGTCCTCATGGGGATGTCCCGCGCGCTGGCCAGCGGTAGCGCCGAGGCCTGGTACGTCGACACCGTCCAGGCGAGCGCGGGACCCGACGCCGAGCTGCGGACGGGACTGGCCCGGGGCGGCACCGCGACCTCCGCCGCCCTCGCGGCCGGTCTGCTGCTCGGCGGGGCCCTGCCCTGGCTGCTCGGCGCGGGCACCGGCCTCGGTGCCGGGCTGAGTGAGGCGACGTCCGGGGTGGTGCTGCCCCTGTCCGTGCCCCTGCTGCTGGGAGCCGCCGTCAGGATCGTGCTCGTCGTGTACGTACTGGCCGTCCTGCGGGAGCCGCCGCGGCCCCGGGTCACCCTGCGTTCCGTGCTGCGCGGCGTCCCGGTCACCGTCCTGGACGGGCTGCGGCTGGGCGGACGGGACGCGCTGGTCCGTCGGCTCATGCTCAGCGCGGCCGCCGCCGGAGGCGCCCTGGGCGTCGTCGAGTTGCTGATACCCGGCCGTACCGTCGAGGTGACCGGGGCGAGCGGCTCCGGGGCACTGGCCTATGCCGCGCTCGCCTGCGTGGGCTTCGTCTGCTGCGGTGTCGGCAGCCATCTCGCCCCGTTCACCGCCCGGGTCGCGGGCGGCGGGGAGCGGGCCGTGCTGATCTGTCTCGGAACAGGCGTGGCCGGCCTGCTGCTGCTCGCGGTCACCGCCTCCTCCACCCACCTGCTCGCCGTCACCGTCGCGGTCACCGGCTTCTGTGTCTTCTACGTCGGCGTCGGCGCGGTGACCCCGAACCAGAACGATCTGCTGCACCGCCGCGTCTCCAGCGCCGGCCGCGCCACCGCCCTGTCCGTGCAGTCCCTCGCCCTGCAACTGGTCGGCGCGCTCACCGGCCTGGTGGTCGGGGCGATGCGGCCGGGCCCGCTGCCGTGGTTCCTCACGAGTGCGGTGCTGCTCGCCGGAGCGCTGCTGTGGGCCCGCCGAGGAGAGGAGCGGGTCGCGCAGGTCACCACCACCCGCTCCGCCTCTACCGTGGAGTGATGGACGCCAGTGGCCTTCCCCTCCTCGACCGGCGCATCGCGGCCTGCCGGGCCTGTCCGAGGCTGGTCTCCTGGCGCGAGGAGGTGGCCCGGGTCAAGCGGGCCGCGTACGCGGACTGGACGTACTGGGGCCGGCCGGTGCCCGGGTTCGGGCCGGAGGACGCCCGGCTGCTGATCGTAGGACTCGCCCCCGCCGCCCACGGCGGCAATCGCACCGGGCGGATGTTCACCGGCGACCGCTCCGGGGACGTCCTGTACGAGGCGCTGTACGACGTGGGTCTCGCCTCCCAGCCCATCGCCGAGCACGCCCACGACGGCCTGGAGCTGTACGGCGTACGCGTCACCTCGCCCGTGCACTGCGCACCGCCCGCCAACAAGCCCACCCCGGAGGAGCGGGACACGTGCCGTCCCTGGCTCGTGCGGGAACTGGGGCTGCTGCGTCCGACCCTGCGGGCCGTCGTCGTGCTCGGGGCCTTCGGCTGGCAGGCCGCGCTGCCGGCGTTCGTCGAGGCGGGCTGGTCCGTGCCCCGGCCGCGCCCCGCCTTCGGCCACGGGGTCCGCTACGACCTCGACGGTCTGGAACTCTTCGGCTGCTTCCACGTCAGCCAGCGCAACACCTTTACCGGCCGGCTCACCCCGGAGATGCTGCGCGACGTCCTGCGGACGGCCGCCGAGGCGGCGGGGCTGCTGCGGGACGGATGAGCTTCTACGGGAGTTCTTCGTCCCCGAACAGATGCCGCACCGTGGAGCGGTAGTTGGTCCGCACGTGCGTGAGCGCGTGCGCCCGGGCCCGGTCCGGGTCGCCCGAGGCGATCGCCTCGTACAACTCGCGGTGCTCGACGAGGAGCTGGGGCCACTCCTCGTTGCGCCGGGTCATCCAGCGCAGCCGGCCGGCGACCGGTTCCAGGGCCTCGGTCAGCAGGCTGTTGCCCGCCATCGCCACGATGCGGTCGTGCAGACGGCTGTTGACGTCCGTGATCGCCTCGGCGTCCTCGGCCTCGGTCGCGGCGGCGGCGCGGTCGATCAGTCCCTGGACCTCGGCCAGATCCTCCGGCGTCGCGCGGGACGCGGCCAGTCCGGCGGCATAGACCTCCAGCGCCTCGCGCAGTTCGAACAGTTCCTTGACGTCGGTCGGGGTGAGGCGGCGTACGACCGTGCGGCGCGGGGTCTCGAAGTGGACGAAGCCCTCGGCGACCAGGGCCCGGATCGCCTCCCGGACCGGGACGCGGGAGACGCCGAAACGCTCCGCCAGCTCGCGTTCCACCAGGCGGTCGCCGGGGCGGAGGCTGCCCGCGATGATCTCCTGCCGCAGCTCGGTGGTGACGCGTTCGCGCACTGCGCCCAGGGGTTCGATCTTCGTCATGCAGCCCATCTTCGCCGAGGCGAGGGGTGTTTTACGGAGCGTTAACAACAGCGACATCGGTCAGAACGGTTGACGGGGAGACCATGAGCGCAGTTTGGTATACCAAACGCGCGCCCATTGAACCGTTGCCATCGAGCAGTCCTCCGTCGTCCCCTTGCTCATGGAGGCCCCGTGTCCCTCGCCGACCGTGCCGCGACCACCGGCACCCCCGCGTTCGTCCCCGATCCCCGGCTCACCAACGAAGACCTCGCGCCCGCGAAGAAGCGCAACTGGAAGGTCTTCGACCTCTTCGCCATGTGGATGTCCGACGTCCACAACCTCGGCAACTACACCTTCGCCGCCGGACTGCTCTTCCTCGGCATGAACGTCTGGCAGATCTTCACGTCGCTGCTCGTCGGCTTCGTGATCATCTACATCGGCATGAACTGGATGGGGAAGATCGGGCAGCGCCACGGCGTCCCCTTCCCGGTGGTCAGCCGGATCGCGTTCGGCGTCTGGGGCGCCAACATCCCGGCGCTGATCAGGGCCGTGATCGCCATCATGTGGTACGGCATCCAGACCTACCTGGCCTCCGTCGCCGTCAACGTGATGCTGCTCGCGGCCTGGCCGGGCCTGGAGTCGTGGACGCACAACTCCTTCCTGGGCCTCGACGCACTCGGCTGGGTCTCCTTCATCGCCCTGTGGCTGGTGCAGGCGGCGATCATCAGCCGGGGCATGGAATCGGTCCGGAAGTTCCAGGACTTCTGCGGTCCGGCGATCTGGCTCGTGATGATCGCGCTGGCCGTGTGGATCCTGGCCAAGGCCGGCTGGACGATCTCGCTCACCTCGACCCCGCACCCGGTCTCCGTGGGCGAGCAGTGGCGTCAGTGGTTCGGCGCGATCGGCCTGGTCCTCGCCACGTACGGCACGCTGCTGCTCAACTTCTGCGACTTCTCCCGCTTCTCGCCCGACTACCGGACGGTCAAGCGCGGCAACTTCTGGGGCCTGCCCATCAACTCCACGGCCTTCGTCATCGTGTCGGTCATCGTCACCGCGGGCGCCTTCGAGGTCTTCGGCAAGGAGATCACCGACCCCGCCTTCCTGGTCGCCGAGATCGGCAACACCTGGGTGCTCGTGGTGGGCGCGCTGACCTTCGCCATCGCCACCATGGGCGTCAACATCGTCGCCAACTTCGTCTCACCGGCGTACGACCTCGCCAACGTCTGGCCGCAGAAGATCACCTTCAAGGTCGGCGGCATGATCAGCACCGTCGCGGCGCTGCTCGTCACCCCCTGGAACCTCTTCTCCAACCCGACCGTCGTGAACTACTTCCTCGGCGGCCTCGGGGCCTTCCTCGGACCGCTGTTCGGCGTGATCATGGTCGACTACTACTGGGTCAAGCGCGGCCGGGTGAACGTGGACGAACTGTTCGACGCGACCCCCGGCTCCCGCTTCCACTACCGCAAGGGCGTCAACCCCAAGGCGCTGTGGGCGTTCCTGCCCGCGGCCGGTGTCGCCGCCGTCCTCGCGCTGGTGAAGACCTTCAGCGAGGTGGCGCCGTACTCCTGGTTCATCGGCACGGCCCTCGCGGCCGGGTTGTACGCGGCCCTGTGCCGACGTGAACGTGCCGTGTCCGCCCGGCCGGTGGAGGTCTGAGAGACGTGCGGATCGTCGTCACCAACTGCAACACCACGCAGGAGATGACCGAGGAGATCGTACGAGGTGCCCGGGCCGCCGCAGGCCCGGGCACCACCGTGAACGGACTGACCCCAGCCTGGGGACCCGAGTCGGCGGAGGGCTGGCTCGACAGCTACCTGTCCGCCGCGGCCGTCCTGGACACGCTGCGGACCTACGACGGACCGCCGTACGACGCCGTGGTCATGGCCGGATTCGGGGAGCACGGGCGGGAGGGCGTGCGGGAGCTGGTGGACGTGCCCGTCGTCGACATCACCGAGGCCGCCGCGCATCTCGCCTGCCTGCTGGGCCGCCGCTACGGCGTCGTCACCACCCTGGAGCGGTCGCGCGGCCAGATCGAGGACAGCCTGGAGACGGCGGGTGTGGCGCGGAACTGCGCCGCGGTCGTCGGCACGGGCCTGAACGTGCTCGACCTCGGCGACGACGAGCGCACGGAGACGGCGTTCCTCGCCGCCGCCGAACGGGCCTGCGCGGCCGGGGCGGAGGTACTGGTGCTGGGCTGCGCCGGAATGACCGGCTTGCAGCGGGCGGTCGGGGAGAAGCTGGGCCTGCCGGTCGTCGACGGGGTCGCGGCGGCGGTCAAACTGGCCGAGTCGCTGGTGGCGCTCGGGCTGACGACGAGCCGTACGGGCAGCTACGCGGCGGCGCTGCCGAAGCGGAGGGTGTGGGGGCGGCCCGAACGGCGGTAGTTCAGGACGGGCCGTCGAGGGTGACGTCGTCGCGGTGAGCCCCGTACAACGCCACCTGGCGGGCCATGACCTCCCGCATCGACGTGCCGCGCGGGATGCCGTACACCGTGCCGGGGAAGTCCAGCGCCTCCTGGATCTGCCACAGTTCGTCGTGCTCGCCGGGGGCGAAGAGCCGGGCCCGGGGCGCTCCCGCCGCGATCCAGCCGATGGGCAGGACCGTGCCGGGCGGCAGTACGGAGTTGACGTGCAGCACGCTGTGGATCCGCAGCTCTGAGCCCGTGCTCGCGACGGCCCCCGGGAAGACGCAGGCACCGGTGGCCACGAAGACCTCGTCCTCCAGGGTCGCCCCGTTCACATGGGCGTGCGGGCCGACGAGCACGGCGTCACCGATCACGGCGGGGTGCCCGGCCCGCCCCCGCACCAGCGCGTTCTCCATCACCACGACGTCGGAGCCGACCCGCACCTCCCCGTCCTCGGCGGTGAGCACCGCCCCGTGCAGCACCCGGCTGCGCTCCCCGAGGACGACGGCCCCGCACAGGACGGCCGTCGGGGCGACGTACGCGGACTCGGGGACGACGGGGCGCCGCCCGCGGTGCTCGATCAGCATGGAGTTCTCCTCAGGTCGGCGCCCCGTCGGGCACGACGGCTGTCGCCGTAATCTCCACCAGCTGCCCCGTGTACCCGAGGCACGCCACGCCGATCAGCGTCGACGCGTGCGGACCGGCACTGAGCCCGGACGCCTCGACGACCTCCCAGACGGCGGACAGCACGGCCGTCTCACCGCTCACGACGTACACCTCGGTCGAAACGACGTGCGGCAGGTCGCTGCCTACGGCGTGCAGTTGCTCCCGCAGATTGGCGATCACCTGCTCGGCCTGCAGTACGGGATCTCCGGGTCCGACGAGGTTGCCCTCGGCGTCGAGCGGCACGGACCCGGCGAGGAACGCCAGCCGGGTGCCGGCCTCGACGACGGAGGCGTGGGAGTAGGTGGGCGGCGGGAAGAGGCTCGGGACGGTGACGCGACGGATCACGCGGGGCTCCGATCTGGGGCGGTGACTGGGCGGTTGTCCGACCGATCATGCGGGGCCCGGTGCGCGTCCGCACCCGTATTTCGGTTCACGCGATCCGGCCGGTCCCTCTACGCTGCTCGGGCCGAGAAGGGGCGACGGCGGGATCTGACCCACTGGCCCGGGTGGTCAGCGACGCGGAGGCGCTCTTCGCACGGGCCGTGGAGTCGGCCCGCTCCTGGCGATTGCGTTCATAATGAACCCGGCTCTCCCGCACTCCGTCACGTTCCGGAAACCTTTCTTCCAGGAACCCCGCCTACCGTGGACAGCCACACCCCGCCCGGCCACCGTCGCCCGAAGGCCCACCCCTGCCCTCGACGAGACGACAGGAGCCCAGTGTCCCGATCCCGCCGCTTTTCCCTCGTGCTGCCGCCCTGGCTCGCGCACGCCCTGCGCGCCCAGCGGGGGCCGGTGCCCTGGAGCGCGGTGACGCGGGGGGCCCTGTCCGCCGGGCCGTTGCTGCTGGTGGCAGTGGCGACGGGACGTACCTCGCTCGGTGTCGTCGCCGCCATCGCTGCCATGCTCGCCGGGATCAACGACCGGCCCGGGAGCCGGCGGGTCTCGGTCAAGCGGCTCGGGGTGCCCGCGCTGGGCGGCGCCCTGGGCCTGGTGATCGGTACCTATGCCGGGCAGGGGACCGGCGCGGTCGTGCTGACCCTGGTCCTCACGGCCGTCGGGCTCATCGCCGGGGGGATGAGCGCCGTGGGGCCCGTCGCCTCCGCCTCCGGGACACAGTTGCTCGTCGGCGCGGCGATCGGCGCGGGGATGCCCCTGCCCGAGTCGGGGTGGCAGCGCGCGCTCGCCTTCCTCGCCGGGGCCGGCTGGCTGCTCGTGCTCCGGCTCGTGCTGCCCACGCCCGGCTCCCTCGCCGGGGACTTCCGCTTCGACGGGGAGCGGGCGGCCGTCGCCGGTGTCTACGACGCCGTCGCCGAGCTGCTCGACGCCGTCGGCGGGCCGGACGCCATCCGCCGCCGTGCCGCGCTCACCGCCGCCCTCGATCACGCCCAGGACGCCCTCGCCGGGCCCCGGCTGCGGCGCTACGCCTCCTCCTCCACCGAGCGGCGGCTGCACGCGCAGTACGCCGCCGCGCTGCCCCTCGCCGAGGCCGCCACCGCGCTGGCCTGGGCCGAAGAGGCCGTATCCGAACGGGCTTCCGAAGGCCCCCGGCGGCTCGCCGCCGCCGTACGCGACAACGCCCACACCGGGCCGCTGCCCGCTCCCTCCCGCTCGGTGCCCGCCCTGCGCGCCCTCGACGACGCCCTGCTCCAGGCCGCCGAGGTGTTCGACCAGGGCGGGGGCGGCGATCTGCACACCCGGCCCCGTACCGCCAGGGACCGGTTGCGCGCCGCCTTCGGCACCGCCGGACGCGAGTACGGACTGCGCGTCGCCCTCTGCTTCGGGGCCAGTTCCGCGGTCGCCCAGGCCCTGCACCAGACCCAGTGGTACGGCGAGCACGAGCACTGGTACTGGCTGCCCGCCACCGCCGTCTTCCTCGTCAAGCCCGACCTCGGGCCCCTGGCCTCACGGGTGCTGAACCGGGCCGCCGGGACCGTCCTCGGCGCTCTCCTCTTCGCCGGGTTCGCCGCCGTCCTGCCCCGCCCGGACGGGCTGATCGCGCTCGTCGCCCTCAGCGGGGCGCTGATACCCGTCGCCACCCGGCACTTCGCCGCCCAGACCGCCGTCGTCACCGTCCTCGTCCTCGCCCTGGTCATGGTCGGCGGCGAGGCGCAGGCCTCCGCGGGCCGGATCGGCGAAACACTGCTGGCCTGCGCGATCGTGCTGATCGTCGGGCATCTGCCGATGCCCGGCCAGCGCGGCGGGGGAGTACGCGCCCGGCTGGCGGCGGCGATCCGGGCCGCGTTCGCCTACCTCACCCATGTCCTCGACGAGGCCGACGCCCCACGCATCGGCGGCTCCGGCACCCCCTCCGACCACCGCGCCACCCGCTGGACCCTGCGCCGCGAGGCCTACCGCACCCTCGCCGAGGCCCGCACGGCCATCTCCCTGTCCGCGCACGAACTGCCCGCCCTCGCCCGGCACACCGAGGGCGCGGACGAGGTGGCCGACCTCCTCGAACGCCTCGTCGACACCACCACCGCCTGCGCCGTGCACCTCGACGACACGGGCCGGATCGGCCCCCGCCACACCGAACGCCTCACGGAGGTCCTCGACGAACTCACCGGACCCGGGGAACGGGTGGGGCTGCGACTGCCCCGGACACCCCTCGCCGGATAGCGCCCCGTCGTACCTTGGCGTGATGACGCCTGCTGCCACGGACAGCCCCGCCGATCTGATCATCAGCGCCTGTGCCGTCCTCGTCCACGACGACCAGGAGCGGATCGGCTTCGAGGAGGACGCCGCGATCGTCGTACGGAACGGGATCGTCGAGGCCGTCACGAGCACCGCCCAGGCCCGGGACCTGGCCGCCGCCGAGCGCCTCGACGCCCGTGGCCAGGTCGCCCTGCCCGGCCTGATCAACTGTCACACGCACGCGCCGATGGTCGCCCTGCGCGGACTCGCCGAGGACCTGCCCACCGAGGAGTGGTTCAACGACGTCATTTGGCCCGTCGAGTCCAACCTGACGGCGAAGGACATCGAGCTGGGTGCGCGCCTCGCCTGCGCCGAGATGATCCGCGCCGGCGTCACCTGCTTCGCCGACCACTACTTCGCCATGGACGAGGTCGCCGCCGTGGTCGCCGAGTGCGGCATGCGGGCACTGCTCGGCGAGGCCTATTTCTCCTCCCAGGGCCCCGAGGGCGGGGAGCGGTCACTGGACTTCGCGCTGCGGCACCGCGGCTCGGCGGACGGCCGTATCACCACCGCGCTCGCGCCCCACGCCCCCTACACCGTCGACGACACCGACCTCGCCGCCACCGCCGATCTCGCCCGCGCGCACGGCCTGCCCGTGCATCTCCACGCCGCGGAGAACCGGGGCCAGACGGACACCAGCCTCGCCCGCCACGGCGTCACCCCCATCGAGGTCCTGGCCCGCACCGGCATCCTCGACACGGACGTGCTCCTCGCCCACGGCACCGGCATCACCGACCGCGACCTGCCCGTCCTGGAGCGGGCGGGCGGTCGTACGGCCGTCGCCACCGCGCCCCGCGGCTATCTCAAGTTCGCCTGGCCCGACACCACACCGGTCCGCGCCCTGCGCGACATCGGCGTCGACGTCGGACTTGCCACCGACGGCGCCGCCTCCAACAACTCCCTCGACGTGTGGGAGTCCATGGCCCTCACCTCACTCGTCCAGAAGCAGACCGAGGGCGACCCCCGCTGGCTCACCTCCCGCCAGGCCCTGCACCACGCCACCCTGCAGAGCGCCCGTGCCGTGGGGCTGGGGGACAGCGTCGGCAGCATCGCGCCGGGCCGCAGGGCGGACATCGTCCTGGTCGATCTCACCGGCCCGCACACCCGGCCCGTCCACGACCTCGCGGCCACGCTCGTGCACAGCGCCCGCTCGGCCGACGTCCGCACCACGATCGTCGACGGACGGATCCTGATGCGCGACCGGGAGCTGCTGACCATCGATGTGCCTGCGGTGGCGGGGGAATTGGAGGAGCGCCTGCCCGCGCTCGTGGACCGCGGCCACGGCCGGCGCATCCAGGAGTACGACACCTGAGTCCCAGGAAAAACTTCGCGAGCCGGCGATGAGTTCCGCCCCTCCCACCGGTCACCACCCCGGACGGACCGTTGCCACAGGAGGGGTACAGGAGGGGTTCATGTCGTTTCCGGAGATCGTCTCGCGCGACCGGTGGCGCGCGGCGCGTGCGGAACTGCTGCTCAAGGAGAAGGCCGCCACCCGCGCGCGGGACGCGCTGAGCGCCGAGCGGCGCGGACTGCCCATGGTGGAGGTCGACGAGGAGTACGTCTTCGAGGGCGGGGACGGCAAGGCCACCCTGCTCGACCTGTTCGAGGGGCGGCACCAGCTCGTCGTCTACCACTTCATGTTCGCGCCCGAGTGGGACGCCGGCTGCCGCAGTTGCTCGGGATTCCTGGATCAAATAGGGCATCTCGCCCATCTCAAGGCCCGTGGCACGTCGTTCGCGGCCGTCTCCCGGGCGCCCTTCCCGAAGATCCTGCCCTTCAAGGCCCGAATGGGCTGGACGGTGCCCTGGTACTCCTCGCACGGCAGCGACTTCAACCGCGACTTCGAGGTGACGCTCGACCATGAGGGAGAGTTCTCCGAGCGCCCCGGCCTGAGCTGCTTCCTGCGGGACCGCGACCGGATCTTCCACACCTACTCGACGTACGAGCGCGGCCTCGACGGCCTCGGCTCGACCACCAGTCTGCTCGACCTCACCGCGCTGGGCAGGCAGGAGGCGTGGGAGGAGCCCAAGGGGCGGGCGTCGGCTCTTGGGGCGCCTGCGGGAAGCGAGCGCGTCCGCTATCACGACGAGTACGACGATTGACACGCAAAGTGAACACATCCGCCAAGAGGCTGAGAGGTTGGTCACACTTGGCGGTGAACGAGTGTCAACTACGTCTCAGAACCGTCACTTCGCGAGCCGTTCACCCCATGGTTGGCGTTTAACTCTACGAGTACAGCGCTACATGGAGGTGCAGGGTGGTGAACGGGCGAACGGTGCTCGAGCGCTTTCCCGCCGGTGGGCCGCGTGGCTCCTGGCCTGCGGAGGAGTTCGCGCAGGCACGGCGTCTGGAGGGCCTGCCCGCCGAGGTTGTCATGGACCTCGCGACGGACATGTTCCTGGTGATCGTGCGCAGCGGCGACAGCGCCGACGCCACGGCCTGACGGACGGCCCGGGCAAGGCGTGGCTCAGCCCGCCTTCGGGGCCGGCACCTTCGCGGCCGAAGCGATCGGCGGGGCCGTCGCGGGCGGGGTGGCCGTCGTGGGCGGCGTGGTCGTTGTGTGCGGGGTGGCCGCCGTGGGCGGCTTGGTGAACTGCTCCGCCTGGAGCGCGTACAGCTCGGCGTAGAGCCCGCCGGTGGCCAGCAGCTCGTCCGGCGTCCCGGACTCCACGAGCCGGCCCTGGTCCAGGACATGCACCAGATCGGCATGGCGTACGGACGCCAGCCGGTGCGTGATCAGTACGACCGTCTGGCCGCTGTCGGCCAGGGCGCGGATCCGCTCGAAGACCTCCAGCTCGGCGCGAGCGTCCAGGGCCGCCGTCGGCTCGTCCACGATCAGGATGCGGCCCTTGCGATAGGCCGCCCGGGCGATGCCCAGCCGCTGCCACTGGCCGCCCGACAGTTCGTGCCCGCCGCTGAAATTGCGGGCGAGCAGGGTGTCGAGGCCGCGTGGCAGATCCGCGACCACCGCCTCCGCCCCGGCCTCCGCGATCGACGCGGCCAGCCGCTCCTCGCACACGGGCGCCGACGTACGCCCCAGGGCGACGTTCACCCGGGCCGTGAACGGCCACCGCTTGAAGTCCTGCGCCACCATCGCGATCCGCTCGGCCAGCAGATGCCGGTCGGCGGTCGCCGCGTCCACACCGTCCCACAGGATCCGCCCCCGCTCCGGGGTGTACAGCCCGGCGAGCAGCTTGACCAGGGTCGTCTTGCCGGAGCCGTTCTCGCCGACCAGCGCCACGATCCGGCCCAGGGGGAGGGCGAGCGTCACATTGTCGAGAGCGGGGCGGGCCGACTCGCCGGGGTAGCGGAACGTGACGTTCTCGAAGCGGATCTCGCGCGGGTCCTCCGGCAGTTCCCTTCCGCCCGACGGGATCGCGCGCTGCGCCGCCTCCGTGTACAGCCGGTGCAGGTCGCCGACGAAGAGCGCCTCCTCGTGCAGCGCGTTGACCTCCACCACGAGTGTGTCGAGGCTCTGCGAGCCGGTCCGGATCGCGATCACGGCCGTACCCGCCACCGACAGCGCCATCGAACCCGCCAGCAGCAGTCCGCCGAGCGTCGCGTACGTCGCCACCGTCGCCAGGCCCGTCCACGCCGCCGCGATCAGGCCGGTACGGGCGGCGAGCCCGGCCAGACGGGCCTGCTCGGCCTCGGCCGTCTCCGACATCGCGCGGAAGTGCCGCAGCAGGAAGGCGCCCACGCCGTGCACCCGGATCTCCGGGGCCGCCTCGGGCTCGATCAGCAGATTGCCCAGCAGTCGGCCCGCGCGGGCATGCTGCACCCAGGCATTGAAGGACTCATAACGCCGCCGGGCCACGGTCAGCGCGCTCCAGGCACTCGGCAGCGTCATCGTCACCAGCAGCGGCAGCAGCGCCGGATGCAGCACGGTCAGTACGCCGGCCGCCGCGACCAGGGAGATCATCGCGTTGATCACACGCGTCCCGTACATGATCATCCGACGGGCGGAGGCGGCGCCGTACTGCGCGGTGTCCAGCAGCTTGTGGAAGGCGTGGTCCTCGATCGCGGCCAGTTCCACGGTCGCGGCCCGCTCCAGGTACCGCTCGGTCGCCACCCGCTCCACCTTGGGCTCCAGACGGCCGGTGGCGTAGGTGCTCGCGGCCCGCAGCAGTGCCGCGAGCAGCATCACGAGGGCCACCGTGACCAGCGCGGGGACGGCACCGCGCAGCCGGTCGTCGAGCGGCCCGCCGCCCATCAGCCGGGCCAGGACGCTGTTGACCGCGAGCAGGCTCACCGCCTGTGCGACGCCCCGGCCCGCCTCGCAGGCCAGCACGATCCGCGTGGCGCTCCGGTCGGCCTGCCGGGCGAGCCGGAGGCTGGACGCCAGCAGGGACGGCAACCGGGTGATCATCGCGCGGAAGTTCAGTTCCAGGAACGCGTCGGCGTGCTGGCTCCAGCCCATGTCGTAGCGCAGCGGCCCGCCGAAGAGCAGCCGCTCCGACTCGGACACCTCCGGCGCGGTCCGCTTCTTCCCCACCGTCGACCGACCTCCCCGCTCAGGTCCCGCTCGTGAACCAACGGCCACTATCGCGGGGGCGGAGCCCGCCCGGGCAGGGCGCAGCCCGGGGCGCCGGATGCGCGCGGGCGCACGACCGGACCCGGGGAGTTGTGGGGCGGCGCGGGGTCGTGGGGGTGGTGCGGATGCCTTGGCCTGGACGTGCTCGGGGGTCTTACGCGCCGGAGGGGGGGAGGCAGGGGTGGGGGTGCGTGGTGGCTGGGGCGTGCTTGGTGGGTCTGCGCGCGGGGGAGCCAGGCCGGGTGGGGCGTGTGGCGGCGGGTCGGGTTCGGCCGGCTCTGAGTGCCAGCCGGTCTGTGTGCGAGAGGTCCTGTGCGTCGGTAGGGCCGTGCTTGATGGGTACCGTGCGTCGGTAGGGCCGTGCTTGATGGGTACCGTGCGTCGGCCGGGCCGTGCTCGACGAGTGCCGCGCGTCGGGCCCGGCGGTGCTTGATGAGTGCCGCGTGCCGAACGAGCGGTGCTCGGCCGAGCCCTGCTCGACAGGCCCTACGCGCTGACCGGCCGCGACCAGGCCGGAGCTGTCCCCGTCACCCGGCACAGGGCCAGGTACAGCGGTATCGGCGGGGTGTACGGAAGCTTGCCGTCCGGGCGGTGGATCAGCCGGGGGAGTTCGGGGGCGTCGGGGACGATCGCGCCGGTGGCGTACCGCGCGGGGGCCGGCCACTCCAGGGCGTGGTCGGAGTCGGCGGGCACCAGCCACCACCAGTGCGTCCCGTCGGCGTAGACGCAGCCCGCGCGGGGCAGCCGGGGCATGACCAGCCGGCCGACACGGACGGGAACCGCGACCGCGTCGCAGCCGAGCGGCGCGGTCATGCCGTCGGGCACGGGCAGGCGCAGAGCAGGACCCGGCGTACGCAGCCCGCGCCGGAGGCGGGCGAGGGTGTCCAGGTTCAGTACGCGGCCACCGTGCGCGGACGTCATGCCGCTCCCTGCCCTGGGCGTCGCCTCTGGGCTGGAACCTCCGGCACGCCTCTGGCGTGACCTGTCCGGGTGTGACCTGTCCGGTGGTCTCCGTCCCCGTCGCCCGAGTCGTCGGACGGACCCGGCTTAGGGCGGGCGCCCCAGCCCAGGTCACTCCGGGGCTCGGACGGGTCGCCCGAGGTGTCGGCCGTGCGCGGCAGCTCGGCCCAGACCAGCAGCCCGAGGTCGTGCTCATGGGCACCCCAGGCCTCGCAGAGGGCGTCGACGAGGAGCAGTCCCCTCCCGTGCTCCTCCTCGGGCCGCGTCCGGCCGGCCGCGTGGGGCTGGCCCGGGGCGCAGCCCTCGTCACGCACCGCTATCCGCACCAGGTCGTCGCCGTCGTGCAACTCGCACACTATGTGGGTGCTCGCCGTGTGCACGATGGCGTTGGTGACCAGCTCGGAGACCACCAGGGCCGCGCTGTCGCACGTGTCCTCGCACACCGACCAGCCGGTCAGCCGGGCCCGCGTCAGGCGTCTGGCCTGTGCGGGGGAACCCGGATGTGCGGCCAGCTCGAAACGGAACCGGCGCTCGGCAGCGACCCCGGCGGGGCCGACTCCGGCGGTACCGAGGCCGAGTGGGCCTGCGGCGGCGTCTGTTCCTAAGGGCGCGGACGGAATCACGCTTGCCACTATCGCCCCGGCGTGAACACTTGGCAAGTGTCACTCTGAAAATTGCAGAGTGCGCTGTGACGGCCTGGAAGGCCGTGGCACACTGCATCGCAACAGCACTCCGCGCGGCGCCAGTTGAGATCGTCGAAGGTTCGTTCGAAACGTCAGTTCGGATCGGCTCTTCGTAAGGGTCTTCGCATGGCGCCGCAGGGCTGTCAGCGTTCTTTTCGTGGCCGGCTTCTCAGGACTCTTCGTGGAGGTGGAGCGTGAGCGAACCGCGGTCCGCGCCGACGGTCGGCCAGGTCGTCCTCGGCCGACGCCTGTTGGACCTGCGGGAACGCGCCGGGATGAAGCGCGAGGAGGCCGCCCGCATCCTCCGCGTCGCCCCCGCCACGGTCCGTCGTATGGAGATGGCCGAGGTCGCGCTCAAGATCCCGTACCTGCAACTGCTCCTGAAGGCCTACGGGATCTCCGAGGAAGAGGCCGACGCCTTCGTCCAACTGGCAGAGGACGCGAACAAGCCCGGCTGGTGGCAGCGTTTCCACGACATCCTGCCCGGCTGGTTCTCGATGTACGTGAGCCTGGAGGGCGCGGCCGGCGTCATCCGCAGTTACGAACCCCATTTCGTCCCCGGCCTGTTGCAGACCGAGGACTACGCGCGCGGAGTGCTCCGCTCCGGCGCCATCGGCCAGACCCGGCCCGACGATATCGAACGCCATGTCGCCCTGCGCATGCAGCGCCAGGACCTGCTCACCCGCGAGGACGCGCCACGGCTGTGGGTCGTGATGGACGAGACCGCCCTGCGGCGCCCGGTCGGCGGCCCGGAGGTGATGCGCGCCCAGATCGACAGACTGCTCGAAGCCACGAAGCTGCCCAACGTGACACTCCAGGTCGCCCCGTTCGCCAACGGGCCGCACCCGGGCACGTACGGGCCGTTCGTGCTGTTCCGATTCGCCATGCCCGAACTGCCGGACATGGTCTACAGCGAGTACCTGACCGGCGCGGTCTATCTCGACGCGCGCGCCGAGGTGGCGACCCACCTCGAGGTCATGGACCGCATGGCGGCGCAGGCCGCTACGGCACATCGCACGAAGGAGATCCTCCGGGACCTCCGCAAGGAGCTGTGAATGGATCGCATCAAGCCGCGCAAACAGGTCTACAACGGCATGCCCGCGCGTGACTTGGGCAGCGAAGGCTGGCACAAACCGTGGAGCGGCGGGAACGGCGGGAACTGCCTGGAGGCGATGAAGCTCGCCGACGGCCGGATCGCCGTCCGACAGTCCACCGACCCCGACGGACCGGCGCTGATCTACACCACCGACGAGATGACGGCCTTCATCGAGGGCGCGAAGGCGGGGAAGGCGGACTTCCTGCTGTCCTGACGTCGTTGCCCTTGCTGCCGCTCCACTGCCTGACGCTGATGCTGAACTTATCGACGCTGGTGTTGAATTGACCACCCTTCGCGCCTTACGGAGTGCCTCATGACCGGGCAGGACCCCACGACGTCCGTCCAGATCGACACGACCAGACCCCACCCCGCGCGGATGTACGACTGGTATCTCGGCGGCAAGGACAACTACCCGGTCGACGAGGAGATGGGCCGTCAGATGCTGGCCCTCGACCCGAGGGTGCCGGTGATGGCGCGCGTCAACCGCGCCTTCATGCACCGGGCCACGCGCTGGCTGGCTCAGAACGGCGTACGGCAGTTCCTGGACATCGGCACCGGCATACCGACCGAGCCCAACCTCCACCAGGTCGCCCAGGAGATCGCCCCCGACGCCCGGGTCGTCTACTGCGACAACGACCCCATCGTCCTGGCCCACGCGGCGGCCCTGCTGCGCGGCACGGACAAGGGCGCCACCGAGTACCTCCAGGCCGACGTCCGCGACCCGGACGCCATCCTGGAGGGCGCGCGGAAGGTCCTGGACTTCTCCCGGCCCGTCGCGCTGTCGCTCATCGCGCTGCTGCACTTCGTCTCCGACGAGGACGGCGGGCACGAGCTGGTCCGCCGGCTGCTCGCCGAACTGCCCTCCGGCAGTTACCTGGTGATCACCCACGCCACGGCCGACTTCACCCCGGAGGAGTCCAGGGCGGCGACCGAGAAGCTCCGCGCCGCCGGAGTCACCCTGGCCCTGCGCTCCCGCGAGGAGTTCACCCGCTTCTTCGACGGCCTCGACCTCGTCGACCCCGGCGTCGAGGTGCCCCACCACTGGCACCCCGAGCTGGGCGAGCCCGTCCCAGGGCAGGACGACGGGGTGATTCCCGGCTACGGGGCGGTGGCGCGCAAGCCGTAGCCCTCGAGGACCCTGACGGGCCGGTCATGGCGGCGGCAGCGCACCGCACAGCGCCTCCAGGGCCGGCCCGTAGGCATGCTCGGAGGGAGTCGCGTATCCCACGACGAGGCCGTCGCTGACCGCCATGTCCGTGTCCGGGTGCCGGAACGCGCCGAGGCCGTCGAGGGCGACGCCCCGCCAGGCGGCGGCCTTGACCGCGGATGCCTCGGTGCCGGGCGGCAGCCGCAGCACCGCGTGCAGCCCGGCCGCGACGCCCGTGACCTCGACCTGCGGCGCGTGCTCGGCCAGGGCCGCGACGAGCCGGTCCCGGCGGCTCCGGTACCGCTGCCGCATCCGCCGCACATGACGGTCGTACGACCCGGAGACGATGAAGTCGGCGAGGCTCAGCTGGTCGAGGACGCTCACCCACGCCTCGCGCTCGCCCTTCACGGCGAGTACGTCCCCGACATACCGCTCCGGAAGCACCATCCAGCCCAGCCGTACCGCCGGTGACAGGCTCTTGCTGACCGAGCCGATGTGGATCACGCGCTCGGGGTCGAGCCCCTGGACGGCGCCGACCGGCCGGCGGTCGTAGCGGAACTCGCCGTCGTAGTCGTCCTCCAGGACCAGCCCGCCACGCGCGCGTGCCCAGTCGATCACGGCGGCCCGGCGCTCGGGGTGCAGCGGCCCGCCGGTCGGGAACTGGTGCGCCGGCGTGAGCAGCGCACCACGCTCGCGCCCCAACCGGTCTACCTGGGCGCCGTGTTCGTCGAGCGGGAGCGGCACGGTACGCACCCCGGCGCCCGCGAGGACCTCCCGGTGGAATCCCAGCCCGTACGCCTCGACCGCCAGTGGCCCGCGCAGGACGCCGCCTCCGAACAGCAGGCGCAGCGCGTGCGCGAAGCCGGAGCAGATCACGATCCGTCCCGGATCGGTCCGCACGCCCCGCGCACGGGCCAGGTACTCGGTGAGCGCCTCCCGCAGTTCGGTCCGTCCGGCGGGGTCGCCCGGGCCGAACACCTCGTTGGGCGCCTGCTGGAGCGCCCTGCGGTAGGAGGCCAGCCAGGCCGCGCGCGGGAACGCCGAGATGTCCGGCGTGCCCTGCAGCAGGTTGTGCCGGGGTCCACGAGCGCGGGGAGGTGCCTTCTTCGGCACGCGAGCGGCGGGACGCAGCGGCTCCGCGCGCTCGGCGACCCGGGTGCCCGAGCCCTGACGGGCGGTGAGCCAGCCCTCCGCGACGAGTTCCGCGTACGCGTCGGCCACCGTGTTGCGGGCGACACCGAGGTCCGCCGCGAGCGAGCGGTACGGCGGCAGCCGCGTGCCCGGAGCGAGCCGCCCGTCGCGTACGGCCTCGCGCAGCGCCCGGGTCAGCGCCGTGCGCCGACCGCCCGGCCCGGACAGCTCCAGATGCAGGTCGGACCCGATCCGTTCCGCGGAATTGACCCACGAATTCGCCATGGAAGTGCACCCTACAGCGGGTCTTTGCGGCTCATAGGTTGAGGGACATGACGACGAACACGACCACCGACACCACCACGAACACGACGCGGGCGCACTCGACGGGAACGGCCCGGCTGGAGTTCGCCAAGTCCGCCCCGAAGGCCTTCCGGGCCCTCATCGCCTTCGACGCCGCCGCCCGTGAGGGCCTCGACCCGGCCCTTGTCGAACTGATCCAGATCCGCGCCTCCCACCTCAACCACTGCGCGTACTGCCTCCACATGCACACCAACGACGCCCGCAAGGCAGGCGAGAGCGAGGACCGGCTGCACATGGTCGCCGTCTGGCGCGAGGCCCGCCACTTCTTCACCGAGCGGGAGCAGGCGGCCCTCGCCCTCACGGAGGCGATGACCCTCGTCGCCGACGCCGGCGTCCCGGACGACGTCTACGCGCGGGCCGCGTCCCTCTTCGAGGAACGGGAACTGGCCCAGGTCCTCGCCGTGATCTGCACGATCAACACCTGGAACCGGGTGGCGCTGTCCACGGCGAAGGTGGCGGGCACGGACGAGCGGTGACCACTTCTTGAGCGGGCTTCCCTCTAGACCACCATGGGCCGGTCGTACGGCCCGATCGGTGACGGCAGCCGCGAACTGCCCGTCAGATGACGGTCCACCGCGGCTGCCACGGCCCGCCCCTCGGCGATCGCCCAGACGATGAGCGACTGCCCCCGGGCGGCGTCGCCCGCGACGAACACACCGGGCACGTTCGTGGCGAAACCGGCGTCCCGCGCGACGGTCCCCCGGGGTTCCATCGCCAGCCCCAGCTGGTCGACGAGCCCGTCCTGCCGGCCGGGCCCGGAGAAGCCGAGGGCGAGCAGCACGAGGTCGGCGGGGAGCGTCCGCCCGGTGCCGTCCACCGGGCGGCGCCGCGCGTCCACCTCGACCAGGTGCAGCGACCGCACATGCCCCGCGGCGTCCCCGTCGAAGCGCAGCGTGGACGCCGCGAACAGCCGCGCGTCCGCGTCGGCGACCGGAGCGGTCCGCAGATCACGGGCCTCCTCGTGCGCGGCGGACAGCCGGTAGATCCGTATCGGATACGTCGGCCAGGGCTCGGCGTCCTCGTCGCGCTGCGCCTCCGGCAGCGCGTAGATGTCCAGTTGCGTCACCGATGCGGCACCCTCCCGGACGGCCGTGCCCAGGCAGTCCGCCCCGGTGTCGCCGCCGCCGACGATGACGACGTGCTTCCCGGCGGCGGACAGGGGTGACGTCTCCAGATCGCCCGCGCAGACCCGGTTGGAGAGCGGCAGATACTCCATCGCCTGGTGAACCCCCGTCAGCTCCCGCCCCGGCACGGTGAGTTCGCGCCACGCGGTCGCGCCCATGGCGAGCACCACGGCGTCGTAGCGGGTCCGCAGCTCATCGGCACCGATGTCCTGACCGACCGACATCGAGGTACGGAACTTGGTCCCCTCGGCCCGCATCTGCTCCAGCCGACGCTCCAGATGGTGCTTCTCCATCTTGAACTCGGGGATGCCGTACCGCATCAGCCCGCCGGGCCGGTCGTCCCGCTCGTACACCGCGACCGTGTGCCCGGCCCGGGTCAGCTGCTGGGCCGCGGCCAGCCCGGTGGGCCCCGAACCGATCACCGCGACCGTCTTGCCGGACAGCCGCTCCGGCGGCCTCGGCGGAGCGAAGCCCTCCTCCCACACCCGGTCGGCGATCGCGCACTCGACGTTCTTGATGGTGACGGCCGGCTGGTTGATCGCCAGCACACACCCCGCCTCGCACGGCGCCGGGCACAGCCGCCCGGTGAACTCCGGGAAGTTGTTCGTGGCGTGCAGCCGGTCGGCGGCCGCCCGCCAGTCCTCCCTGGACACCAGGTCGTTCCACTCGGGGATCAGATTGCCCAGCGGGCAGGCGTCATGGCAGAACGGGATGCCGCAGTCCATGCAGCGGTCGGCCTGCTTGCTGATGATCGGCAACAGCGCCCCGGGCACATAGACCTCGTCCCAGTCCCGCACCCGTTCCTCGACCGGCCGCCGCGGCCAGTCCTGGCGGGGGGTGGTCATGAAACCCTTGGGATCGGCCATGGCCGTCTCCCTTGCGTGCGCGTCTCGACAGGCCGTGCGTCGTCGGGCGGTACTCCTCCGGCCACGATACGTCCGCCTCCGGACCGGTGCCCGTCGCCGCGGTTGTCGGGTGGGCGCCGTCAGGTGAGCGCCAGCACGTACGCGAGCGCCGCCCCGGCCGAGGCGACCGTGCGGACGTGGTTCCACATCGTCCACTCGCGCACATACGCCGGCCAGTACGCGGCCGCCTCCGACGTGCCCGGCTCCAGCTTGGCCAGCGCGTCGTTGCGCGGCACGTTCGCGACCATGGTGAGCCCGAACGAGCCGACCAGATACAGCGCGCTGCCCACCAGCAGCTCCACCGTCCCCTCCTCCGGCCACAGCACGAACGTCACCACGGCGATCACCGCGCACAGCACCGCCGACCCGAGGAACACGACCATGAAGGGCGGCGTCACCGCGGCCACGTTGATCGCGTTCATCGCGGCGACTCCCTGCGCGGGCGGCAGCGTGGCGAGGCCCCGCATGACGAAGGTCGAGAAGCCGCAGAACACCCCCGCCACCAGGCCGGTCCCGAGCACACCCAGCACCGTCAGCACGAAGTACGGCCCGTCGATCATGTCAGCCTCTCCCGCCCGTCGAGCCGGGATCCTGCCCGGCGCCCTTCCTCACCACAAGTGAATTCCCGTACGAGCACCGTGACCATGGCCGAACGGCGCGGGGCCATAAGCGAACGTCCACGATCCCTCGAACGGCCGTGTCGGCCAGTCCACACGGGGCTGTCGGCCAAAGCCCGGCCAGTCCACACGGGGCTGTCGGCCGAAGCCGGGCCGGATCACCCGGCCTGCCGGCCGACGCCCGGCCGGATCACCCGGCGGAACCGAGCCCCGCCTCGGCCCACCCCCCGAGCACCGTCTGCACCGCCGCCGCGATCCGCCGCCGCGCCTCATGTCTCGGCACGCCGCTCATCAGCAGCCGGTCGTACGGCGTGTCCAGATGCCGCACGGACGCCACGACCGCCGAGGTCACGGCCGCCTCGGTCAGCGCCCGCCCTGCCGCACTGCGGCCCACCCGCCCGCTGCCCCGCTCCGAGGCGTGTGCCGCGATGGCGTGTGCCCGGTCGGCGGGGCATCCGGGATACAGACGCCGTATCTCCGCCGCGAAGGCCTGGGCGAAGAGCTCGTCCTGAGCCGCCCGCCGCCCCGCGTCCCGCACCCGGCGCCGCCGCCGTGCCTCGGCGTCCGCGAGACACCGCCGCTCGGCCCGCGCCAGCGCCGCCTCCTCGACCAGGACGCCCTGCCGTTCGTAACGGCTCTTGCGCCGGTTGAACCGTACGACCACCGCCGACAGCGTGCTCTCCTCCCGCGATCTGCGCGTCAGCGCGGTGTCGCCGCTCGGCAGGAACACCAGATGCCCGAGGTCGGCGCAGTCGAGGCAGCGCGGGGCCCGGTCCTCCAGGGTGAGCAGCGGCAGCGGCCCACGCCGGCACTCGGCGCAGTACCGGCCCTTGAGAGGCTGGAAGACGAGGAGCCCGGTGAGGGGCGGAAGCATCGCGCGGGGGACCATACGTGGTTCATTCCCCCTGACGACGGGACGCACTACGCCCGCCACGACCGACCCCGGCCCTCTCGACGCGGCCTCCCCGCGGAATGTCCCTCCCCGGCGTCCGAGGAGCCCGCGGGCGTGACAATTCCTGCCCCGGCCTGACGCATCATGGGCCGTGTGCGACTCGAAGCGATCACCTGGGACCGGCTCGGCGACCTGCTCGCCGAGCGCCTCCTCGACCTGAAGCCCGCCGACGGCGCTCCCTGGCCGCGCGTCGCCTTCGACGGCGCCCCGGCCGCCCGCCCCGGGGATCTCGCCCGGCGGGTCTCCGAGGCGCTGCGCATACGCGGCCGCTCGTCGCTCGTCGTGGGCACGGAGGGATTTCTGCGCCCTGCCTCGGTGCGGCTGGAGTACGGCCACCGGGACGTGGAGGCCTATTACAACGGCTGGTACGACACCGGCGCCCTCTGGCGTGAGGTGTTCGGCCCTCTCGAAACCGGCGGTGACGGCCGTGTCCTGCCCGACCTGTGGGACCCGGCCGCCGACCGGGCCACACGCAGTCCCTACGTCGAACTCCCGCCCGGCGGCGCCCTGTTGATGCACGGACCCTTCCTCCTTCGGCACTGGTTCCCCTTCGATCTGAGTGTTCACGTCCTGCTCTCCCCGGGCGCCCTGCGCCGCCGCACGCCCGAGGACGAGCACTGGACCCTCCCGGCCTTCGAGCGCTACGAGCACGAGACGGACCCGGCCGGCACGGCGGACGTCCTGGTACGGGCCGACGATCCGCGCCATCCGGCGTGGAGCGGTTGAGCGGCTGCTCCCCGTGCGGCGGTCACGGGTGCGTTCCGTGTCAGACGGGTTCCGTGTGCGGGCATCCGGTGGCGCGGCGAGAATGAAGGGCGTCGGGACTCGCGGTGCGTCCCGCGCCGCGCCGGCCGTCCGGCAACGGGAGGTACTCCATGACCACCGCCGGAGACATCATGCACCGCGGCGCCCAGTGGATCCCCGCTCACGAAACCCTCGACCGCGCCGCCCAGCTCATGCGCGAACTGAACGTCGGCGCCCTGCCCATCAGCGACGAGAACGAGCGGCTCTGCGGCATCCTCACCGACCGCGACATCGTCGTAGGCTGCGTCGCTATGGGGCACGACCCCGCCAGGATCACCGCGGGTGAGATGGCCAAGGGCACCCCGCGCTGGATCGACGCGAACGCCGATGTCGGCGAAGTGCTCCGTGAGATGCGGGAGCACCAGATCCGCAGGCTGCCCGTGATCCAGGACAAGCGCCTGGTCGGCATGATCAGCGAAGCCGACCTGGCCCGGCATCTGGCGGACGACCAGATCGCCTCCTGGGCCGAGAGCGTCTACTCCACCACCACACGCTGATCCGCCGGGTGACTCCCCGCGTCAGAGCCAGCCGCTGCGCCGGAACGCCCGGTACAGCGTCACGCACGCGACGGATATGACGCCGAGGACCATGCCGTAGCCGTACCGCCAGTGCAGCTCCGGCATGTGCTCGAAGTTCATGCCGTACACGCCGCAGACCATCGTCGGCACGGCGATGATCGCGGCCCACGCCGTGATCTTCCGCATGTCCTCGTTCTGCGCGACCGTGACCTGCGCCAGGTGCGCCTGCAGGATGGAGTTGAGCAGTTCGTCGAAGGCGGCGATCTGCTCCTTCGCCCGCAGCAGATGGTCCGAGACGTCGCGGAAGTACGCCTGTATCTCCGGGTCGACCGCTCGGATCGGACGGGTGGCGAGATCCTCCAGCGGGCGGCTGAGCGGCACCACGGCCCGCTTCAGCTCGAGCAGTTCACGCTTGAGCTGGTAGATGCGCCCCGGGTCGGCTCGGGCGCCGGTCTCCGCGAAGACATCCGTCTCGACCTGGTCGATGTCGGCCTGCACCGAGTCCGTGACCGTCAGGTAGTCGTCCACCACGTGGTCCGCGATCGCGTGCAGCACCGCGGAGGGGCCCTTGGCCAGCTGGCCGGGATCGGACTCCAGCTCCTCGCGCAGCGGACCGAGCGAGCCGTGCCGGCCGTGCCGGACCGTGATCACGAAGTCCCCGCCGACGAACACCATGATCTCGCCGGTGTTCACCACCTCGCTCGTGGCCGTCAGCTCCTCGTGCTCGACGTAGCAGACCGTCTTGAACACCGCGAAGAGTGTCTCGCCGTACCGCTCCAGCTTGGGGCGCTGGTGGGCCTCGACGGCGTCCTCGACGGCCAGCGGGTGCAGGTCGAAGAGCTCGGCGATGCCCGCGAACTCCTGGTCGGTCGGCTCGTGCAACCCGAGCCAGACGAAGCCCTCCCGGCTCTTGCGCACCCGCTCCACGACATCCACCAGATCGCCGCGCACGGGGGTGCGGACGCCGTCCCGGTACGTCACGCAGTTCACCACCGAGGAGCCCAGCGGGGAGCGGGCCGGGTGACTCAGGTCGACGCGCGGGCGCCGCCTGGCCAGCCGAGCCACCTTGCGAAGGCCACCGACCCCGCCGAGGCTCGTGACCTTCCGCAGATTCCCTGCCATGGACATCCGGTTCTCCTTGCGTGGAACTCCTCGCGCCGTTCCTGCGCCTTGGCGCGCCAGTCTGCCAGGCCCACGTGAGCTGCGGGTAAGCCTGTGGAAACGACCCATTCCGCTTTGTTCCCGGCTGTGGACGAACGACTCGCCGGTGCCGTCGCTCCTAGACATCGACGCGGGCCGGTACGGGTGCGGTTCTCCTTTCCGGAGCGTCGACAATCAAGAACAAGTAAGACAAATGGGATGATCGCAGCATGACGCGAACCGATGGGTATGTCCTCGACAACCGGCAGACCGAGGCGGCGGAGCACTTCAGCGCCTTCGCCGCGCTCTTCGACCCCACGACGTTCCGGCATCTCGAAGCTCTCGGCGCGGGATCCGGCTGGCGGTGCTGGGAGGTCGGCGCCGGCGGTCCGTCCGTGGTGTCCTGGCTGGCGAAGAAGGTCGGTCCGACCGGACGTGTCGTCGCGACCGACAGCGACACCTCACGGCTCGCCCGGAGCGCCCTGCCGCGCGTAGAGGTCCGGGTCCACCGACTCGGCGCCCAGGACCCGCCGGGGGAGGGCTTCGACCTGGTGCACGCCCGCCTCGCCCTCGTCCACGTCACCGACCGGAAACGGGCGTTGCGGTCCATGGCCGACTCCCTGCGCCCCGGCGGGCGCCTCCTCGTCGAGGACGTCGACCCCGCCCTGCAGCCCCTGCTCTGCCCCGACGAGTACGGCCCCGAGCAGCAGCTCGCGAACCGGCTGCGGCACAGTTTCCGCAAACTGCTCGCCGACCGCGGGACCGACCTCCCCTCGGGCCGCACCCTCCCGCGCCTGCTCCGGGAGGTCGGCCTGACCCGCGTCCAGGCCGACGCCTACTTCCCCATCGCCTCCCCGGCCTGTGCGGCCCTGGAGTCCGCCACGATGCGCCAGATCCGCGACCAGCTGGTCACCGCGGGCCTCGCCACGGACCAGGACATCCAGCGCCACCTCATGAACGTCACGTCCGGCGCCCTCGACCTCACGACACCACCGATGATCTCGGCGTGGGGACGCAAGCGGTAGCCAGGGGACGGCGTAGGAGCCGGTCCAGCAGCCGGACAGGGGCGGCCCGCAGCCGGACAGGGCCGGCCCGCCCTGTATCAGCCGGGCAGGGGCGGCCTCCCGCCCACCCGCTCCACCGCCCGCGCACCCGCCCGGCAGCCCTCCACCGCCGCCTCTTCCGGCCCGGCGCCCGCGAGCAGGGCGCCGAGGAACGTGCCGGTGAAGGCATCACCGGCGCCGGTGGTGTCCCGCGGCGTCGCTCGCACGGCGGGAACGCGGGCGCACACCTTCCCCGAACGGGCCACGAGTGCTCCCTCGCGCCCCTGCTTGGCCACGACCAGCGGGATGCGCAGGCTCAGCTCGGCCGCCGCGTCGGCAGGGTCCGCCAACCCCGTCAGCAGGCACGCCTCGTCCCGGCTGGGCAGCAGTACGTCCACGTCCTCGACGAGCGCCAGGAAGCGCTCGACGCCCAGCCCTGTGAGGAAACCGGCCGACGCCGGGTCCAGACTCACCGGCACGCCACGCGCGCGTGCGGCCTTCAGCGCCACCGTCACCAGGGCGCGACCCGCCTCGGAGAACAGCAGATAGCCCGACAGATGCAACCGGGCCACCCCGTCGAGCAGCGCGTCCGACCAGTCGGCGGGTTCGAGCCGTGACGACGCCCCGCTGTCGGTGAGGAACGTCCGCTCCGCCGAAGCGTCCCGGTCCACCAGGCAGATCACCATGCCGGTCGGCGCCCGCTGGTCGACGACGAGCAGCGGGCGCACGCCGTGGGCCGCGAGTTCACGCTCGTGCCAGGCAGCCGCGTCCGCGCCCACGCGCCCGAACAGCCGCACCTCCGACTCACCCCGGTGCGCCGCCCAGCACGCCACATTGGCGCCCGCCCCGCCCGGTACCGTCCGGATCGAGGCGACCGTGTCCGTGCCCGCCGCGAGCGGCCCCCGGTGCCGCGCGACGACATCGGTGATGACATCCCCGACGACCAACAGCGCCGCGCCCTGCACGGACGGCTCTCCACGACCCGCGGGGCGGCCGGCCCCGGTCCCGGTCACCCCCGGGCCCAGGCCGCCGCGATCCGCGCCGCCAGGCGCACATTGCCGCGGACCGCCGCCAGGTTGGCGCTCAGCGAGGCCCCGTCGGTGTGCCGCACCAGATGGTCGAGCAGGAACGGCGTGACCGCCTGGCCGGTGACCCCCTCCTCCTGGCACGCGTGCAGCGCGTCCGCGAGCACACGCGCGTGCAGCTCCGGTTCGAGCTGTTCCTCCTCGGGGACGGGGTTGGCGACGATCAGCGCCGACTCCGGCTCGCCGAGCGCGTCCTGGGCCCGCATGACGCCCGCCACCTGCTCCGGCGTCCGCAGCGTCCAGTCCACCGGATGCCCCGAGTCGGACAGATAGAAGCCGGGGAACCGGTCGGTGCCGTACCCGGCCACCGCGACCCCCAGCGTCTCCAGCCGCTGCAGGGTCGCCGGCACGTCCAAGATCGACTTCACCCCGGCACACACCACGGTGATCCGCGTTCGTGCCAGCAGCCCCAGATCGGCCGACTCGTCCTGCGTCACCGTCCACTCCCGGTGCACCCCGCCGAGCCCGCCGGTCGCGAACACCCGGACCCCCGCCAGCGCCGCCAGCAGCGCGGTCGCCGACACCGTGGTCGCTCCGCTGGCCCCGGAGGACAGCGCGAGCGGCAGATCACGGTGGCCCAGCTTGCGGATCCCGTCCTCGTTCGCGACCCGCTCCAGCTGCTCCTTGTCCAGTCCGACATGGGGCCGCCCGTCCAGCACGGCGATCGTCGCGGGCACCGCCCCCTCCTGCCGCACGGCCGTCTCCAGTTCCAGGGCCACCTGGAGGTTGCGCGGCCGGGGCAGCCCGTGGGCGATGATCGTGGACTCCAGGGCCACCACGGGCTGCCGCGCCTCGAGCGCCGCCCGCACCTCTTCCGACATCACCAGCACCACGCCTGCCTCCTGTCAGTCGGTCCTCCCTCATCTCTGGCGGGCGGCGCGCCGGGCCAAACCCTTGCGGGCTGTCACGGAGGTCACGAGCCTGGAGTGCATGACGGACCACACAGCACGTCTCGACCACGTCGTCCTCTGGGTGCGCGACCCGGTCGCCGCCGCCGACTTCTACGAGAAGGCCGTCGGCCTGGAGACGCTCAGGCTCACCGAGTTCGCCGCGGGCAAGGTGCCGTTCCCCTCCGTGCGCGTCAACGACGAGACCATCCTCGACCTCATGCCGCGGACCTTCGCGGAACGCATGACGATGCTGCCCGGCGCCGCCGACAGCGCCGGCCACCCCGTCAACCACGTCTGCCTGTCCCTGCCCCGGGGCGACTTCGACGCCCTTCTCAGCCGGCTCGAAGAACGCTCCGTACCGATGTCGGACCTCTCCTACGACTCCTTCGGTGCCCGGGGCAAGGCCACCCGCAGCTTCTACTTCCGGGACCCGGACGGGAACGTCTTCGAGGCGCGGCACTACGACTGACCAGGCGCGGGACCTCAGAGCGGACCTCGGCGGGACCTCAGAACGGACCTCGGCGGGACCTCAGAAGAGAGGCTCGGGCAGCACCCCTTCCAGGGCGAGCAGCTTCCGCTTGGTCTCCAGACCGCCCCCGAAGCCGCCGATGCCGCCGCCGCTCTCGACGACCCGGTGGCAGGGCACCACCACCGGCAGTGGGTTGGCGCCCATGGCCATCCCGACGGCCTGCGCGGCGCCGGGCTGCCCGACCCGCCCGGCCAGATCGCCGTACCCCACGACCGTGCCGTAGGGCACGCCCGAGGCCAGTTCGCGCAGGACCTCGCGGTTGAAGCCGGAGATCAGCGACCAGTCCAGCGGCAGGTCGAAGTCGCGTCGCCCACCCGCGAGGTACGCCTCGATCTGGCGTATCGCCTCGGCCAGCAGCGGGGAGCCCGGATCCTCGACGGGCTCGGTGCCGAGGCGCGACGCCAGCCGCTCGAGAGCCCGGTCCCGCACCGCGTCCGTGGCATGGAACACGACGCTGACCAGGCCCTCGCGGGTCGCGGCCAGCAGCAGCGGACCGATGTCGCTGTCGACGACGCCCCACACGACCCGCTGCTCGACCTGCCCATGGCTGTCCATGCGCCCACCGTACGACCCACCACTGACAACGCCCCCGGGGCGACGGCTCACCCGCCCACGGCCTCCCGCACCACATCCGGCTTGTTCGCGATGATCCCGTCGACGCCGTAGCGGGCGACGCGCTGGGCGGTGGCCGCGTCGTCGACCGTCCAGGTGAAGACCTCCATGGGCGTGCCGTGCGGCCCGTCGAACGCCTGCACGGCGGAGACGTACGCCGTGGAGAGCGAGCCGTGCGACGGGTTGATCTGGTCGGCGAAGCCGGCGTAGGCGGACAGCTCCGACACCGGCGGCGTCCCCAGGAAGCCGGTCTTCACACCGGGCTTCAGCTCGTGCACCGTCCGGACGCTGTCCGCGCTGAAGCTCTGCACGATCAGCCGGCCCGCCAGATGCGAGGTGTCGAGCCAGCCTTCGTTGCTGAGCACCTTGAGCGTCTGGCGCTCTATGCCCGGATACAGCTCCGGGTTCTTGATCTCCAGGAGAAGCTTCTGGTGGTGCCGCTCGACGCGGTCCACGAACTGTTCCAGCGTCGGCACGCGCGCGCCCGCGTGGTCGGGGCCGAACCAACTGCCCGCGTCGAGACGGGCGATCTCGGCGGCGGTGAAGTCCTTCACCTTCCAGGGGGCCCGCCCGGGGAAGACCTCCTCGACGTCCGTGGTGCGCCGCAGGTTGTCGTCGTGGACGACGACGAGCTCGCCGTCACTGGTCTGCTGGACGTCGTTCTCCACCCAGGCGATGCCCAGCTCGGCCGCCTTGTCGACGGCGGCCAGCGTGTTCTCGGGCGCGTACGCGGAAGCGCCCCGGTGGGCGATGACCAGCGGCGCCGGCTCGGCGTCGGCGGCCCCGGCGGGGGAGACGGGGACGAGGAGAGCGGCGGTCCCCAGGAGTGCGGTGGTGGAGGCGGCAACAGCGCGCGCGTGCATGCGTACTCCTCGCGTGAGCGTTCGGCGACATCACAGACAGATCAACTGTGACAGCAGAGGGTCAACGCGAGAGGGGTGCAGGATGGCCACAGGTTGAACGCAGATGACCCAACTCCGGTCACTGGTGCCGCACAACTGAGGCAAGGCCGTGTTTCTTTGCCGGAAAGTCGTTCGACCATTCCGGTGGGAGTCATACTCTCTGCGTCAACCCTGACCGCTCGTGCGGTCCTGGGAGGGGGCACATCAGGAGTTCCGGGACGCAAAGGGCGGGAAGGGCAGCCGCGCATGCAGGGCACGGTCGACGGATTCAGCTACGGCCTGGTCACACCCCTGGTGGCCTACCTCATGGCCTGCCTCGGCGGCGCCCTGGGGCTGCGGTGCACCACCAGATCCATGCTCGTCGCCCAGTCGTGGCGCCCCGGCTGGCTCGCCCTCGGCTCGGCCGCCATCGGCTCCGGCATATGGACCATGCACTTCGTCGCCATGATGGGGTTCACGGTCCAGGAGACACCGATCCACTACGACAAGGCGATGACCTTCGCGAGCCTCGCCGTGGCCATCGTCATGGTGGGCGTCGGGGTCTTCATCGTGGGCTACAAGGGCGCTCGGGGAACGGCCCTTTTCACCGGGGGCACCATCACCGGTCTGGGCATAGCGTCGATGCACTACCTCGGTATGGCCAGCATGCGCCTGGACGGGAAGCTGGAGTACAACACCCTCACCGTCGGCATCTCCGTCGCGATCGCCATGTGCGCCGCCACCGCAGCCCTGTGGGCGGCCGGCCAGGTCCGGGGATTCCTGTGGAGCGTGGGCGCCAGCCTCGTCATGGGGCTCGCCGTCAGCGGCATGCACTACACCGGCATGGCCGCCCTCGACGTCCACCTCCACGGCACCGCGACGCCCACCTCGGGAGAGTCGCCGGCGGCCCTGCTCGCGCCGATGCTGATCGGCCCGCTCGCCTTCCTCCTGCTCGCGGGCGTCGTGGTGATGTTCGACCCGCTGATGGTCATGGGGAAGCCCGCCGTCGCACCCGCCGAGCAGAAGCCCGGCATCCCGGCCCACGCCCACACGGCCGTCCACCACTCCGCGCACCGACTGCGGTTCCGCCCCCGCCGCCCCGTGGAGCGCGGCCGCTCCCGGGCCCCGCAGAATCGCTGATCGGAGCCCGTTGTCAGTGCGGGGTCGTACGGTGGATCCCATGCGGCCCGTTTCCCAGATCGAACGCACGGTGGCGCCCTTCGAGGTCGTCAGCCCCTACCAGCCGAACGGCGACCAGCCGGCGGCCATCGCCGATCTCGCCCGGCGCGTCCAGGCAGGCGAGAAGGACGTCGTCCTGCTCGGCGCGACCGGCACCGGCAAGTCCGCCACCACCGCGTGGATGATCGAGAAGCTCCAGCGCCCCACCCTCGTAATGGCGCCGAACAAGACACTGGCCGCCCAGCTGGCGAACGAGTTCCGCGAGCTGCTCCCGAACAACGCCGTCGAGTACTTCGTCTCGTACTACGACTACTACCAGCCCGAGGCGTACGTCCCGCAGTCGGACACCTACATCGAGAAGGACTCCTCGATCAACGAGGAGGTCGAGCGCCTGCGCCACTCCGCGACCAATTCGCTGCTCACCCGCCGCGACGTCGTGGTGGTCGCCTCGGTCTCCTGCATCTACGGCCTCGGTACACCGCAGGAGTACGTGGACCGCATGGTCCCCCTCAGGGTCGGCGACGAGTTCGACCGGGACGAGCTGCTGCGCCGCTTCGTCGACATCCAGTACACGCGCAACGACATGGCCTTCACCCGCGGCACCTTCCGCGTCCGCGGCGACACCATCGAGATCTTCCCGGTCTACGAGGAGCTGGCCGTCCGCATCGAGATGTTCGGCGACGAGATCGAGGCGCTCTCCACCCTCCACCCGCTCACCGGCGAGATCATCAGCGACGACCAGCAGCTGTACGTCTTCCCGGCCTCCCACTACGTCGCGGGGCCCGAGCGCCTGGAGCGGGCGGTCAACGACATCGAGAAGGAGCTGGGCGAGCGCCTCGCGGAACTGGAGAAGCAGGGCAAGCTCCTGGAGGCCCAGCGCCTCAGGATGCGCACCACGTACGACATCGAGATGCTCCGCCAGATCGGCTCCTGCTCCGGCGTCGAGAACTACTCGATGCACTTCGACGGCCGCCTGCCCGGCTCCCCGCCCAACACCCTGCTCGACTACTTCCCGGACGACTTCCTCCTCGTCATCGACGAGTCGCACGTCACGGTGCCCCAGATCGGCGCCATGTACGAGGGCGACGCCTCCCGCAAGCGCACTCTCGTCGACCACGGCTTCCGGCTGCCCTCCGCCCTGGACAACCGCCCCCTGAAGTGGGAGGAGTTCCAGGAGCGCGTCGACCAGACGGTCTACCTGTCGGCGACCCCCGGAAACTACGAGCTCTCCCGCGGCGACGGCGTCGTCGAGCAGATCATCCGCCCCACCGGCCTGATCGACCCCGAGGTCGTCGTCAAGCCCACCGAGGGCCAGATCGACGACCTGGTCCACGAGATCCGGACCCGCACCGACAAGGACGAGCGCGTCCTGGTCACCACGCTCACCAAGAAGATGGCCGAGGACCTCACGGACTACTTCCTGGAGCTGGGCATCCAGGTGCGCTATCTGCACAGCGACGTCGACACCCTGCGCCGCGTCGAGCTGCTGCGCGAGCTGCGCTCCGGCGAGTACGACGTGCTCGTCGGCATCAACCTCCTGAGGGAGGGCCTCGACCTGCCCGAGGTGTCCCTGGTGGCGATCCTGGACGCCGACAAGGAGGGCTTCCTGCGCTCCGGCACCTCCCTGATCCAGACCATCGGCCGCGCCGCGCGCAACGTCTCGGGCCAGGTCCACATGTACGCCGACAAGATCACCCCGGCGATGGAGAAGGCCATCGACGAGACCAACCGGCGCCGGGAGAAGCAGATCGCGTACAACACGGAACAGGGCATCGACCCCCAGCCCCTCCGTAAGAAGATCAACGACATCGTCGCCCAGATCGCCCGCGAGGACATCGACACCGAGCAGCTGCTCGGCTCGGGCTACCGCAAGGGGCGCAAGGACGGCGGAGGTGCCAAGGCGCCCGTGCCCTCCCTGGGCGGCAAGGCCGCGGACGGGGCCAAGCCCGCCAAGGGCAAGGGCAAGGCCAAGGAGACGGTGCCGACCGACCGCCCCGCGGCCGAACTCGCCGAGCAGATCGAGGAGCTCACCACGCGCATGCGGGCCGCCGCTGCGGACCTCCAGTTCGAGATCGCGGCCCGGCTGCGCGACGAGGTCTCCGAGATGAAGAAGGAACTGCGCCAGATGAAGGAGGCGGGCCTGGCCTGACAGCGGACCGCGTACGCGCAGTGTTGCAAGACCGACACAAAGCGCCGATC
This sequence comes from Streptomyces koelreuteriae, assembly GCF_018604545.1. GTDB lineage: Bacteria > Actinomycetota > Actinomycetes > Streptomycetales > Streptomycetaceae > Streptomyces > Streptomyces koelreuteriae. Next base: position 6,491,777 of record NZ_CP075896.1, read on the forward strand.
GGGGTACGTCACTGTCAGTGCCGCTGCGTAGGGTTCTGGTCAACCGCGAATGCGCGGCAACAGGGGACGTTCGAGAGGGGAATCAGCGCGTGACCGTCAACATGACCAAGGGTCAGGCCATCAGTCTGCAGAAGAACGACGGCGGCAGCCTGACCGCGGTGCGGATGGGTCTCGGCTGGCAGGCGGCTCCCCGGCGCGGCCTGTTCGGCTCCCGGACGCGCGAGGTCGACCTCGACGCCTCCGCCGTGCTGTTCGCGGACAAGCAGCCGGTCGACGTCGTCTTCTTCCGCCACCTGGTGAGCGACGACGGCTCGGTGCGCCACACCGGCGACAACCTCGTCGGCGGTGTCGGCCAGGGCGGCGACGACGAGGCCATCCTCGTCGACCTCTCCCGGGTCCCGGTCCACATCGACCAGATCGTCTTCACGGTGAACTCCTTCACGGGCCAGACGTTCCAGGAGGTGCAGAACGCGTTCTGCCGCCTGGTCGACGAGACCAACGGCCAGGAGCTCGCCCGCTACACACTGGCCGGCGGCGGCCAGTACACGGCCCAGATCATGGCCAAGGTGCACCGCTCGGGCTCGGGCTGGTCGATGACGGCCCTGGGCAACCCGGCCAACGGCCGTACCTTCCAGGACCTCATGCCGACGATTCTGCCCGTCCTCTAAGGACAGCAGGGGCAACCGCTCGGGGGCGGGCCGGCGAGCGGCACACGACACCACACAACGACACAGGGGGACGAAGGCGATGACGGCCGAGCTGGTGCGGGGGCAGAACCACCCGCTCTCCCAGGCCCGTCTCGAGATCCGGGTCTCGGCCGGTACTCCGGTCGTGGCCGCGGCCGCGCTCAGCGACGAGACCGGCAGGATCCGCGGCGTGGAATGGGTGGCCCACCCGGGCGCACCCACCCAGCCCGGTCTCGAGGTCTCCCGGCAGGCCGCCGCCGACCACCGCCTCGCGGTGGACCTGGACGCCCTGCCGGAGGCCGTCCACCGTGTCGGCGTTCTGCTCGCCCTGCCCGCCGGTGGGGCGGGCCCGGTCCGCTTCGGCGCCGTCGCCGCCCCGTTCGTCGCCGTCACCGGCCTCGACGGCGGCGAGATCGCCAGCTACACCCTCACCGGCCTGGACTCCGAGTCGGCCGTGGTCGCCCTGGAGCTCTACCGCAGGCAGGGCGCCTGGAAGGTGCGCGCGGTCGGCCAGGGCTATGCCGGCGGCCTCGCCGAACTCCTCACCGACCAGGGGCTGCCCGAGGCCCGGCAGCTCGCGGGCAACATCGACGAGGCGGTGTCCCAAGGCGTGGCCCGCTCGGTGCAGGCACCGCCGCCGCGCACCGCGGACGGCGACCGTTCCCGCCGGACAGCCGCCCCGGCCCTGGGCCCGGACCAGGGCGGCACCGCACCTCAGCCAGGGCCGGTCCCACCGATGTCCCCGTACGGCGGGCAGACGCCGGGCGGGCCGGGACAGTCCGGACCGCAGCCGTCGGCGTACCCCGGCGCCGCGCCGGACCCGTCCTCCGTCACCCAGCAGTCCGCGCCCGCGGCGGGCGGCCCGATCGACTACAGCCACCCCGGCCGCCAGAACACCGCTCCGCCCCCGCCTCCGCCCACCGCACCCCCCGCCGCGCCCGGGCAGCCCGCCCAGCCCGTGGCGGGCGACGCGACCGGCTGGTCCATGGAGGAGCGGCTCTACAACCAGGTGTGGGGCATGTTCGAGGACCTGGCCCGCACCACCGCCGCCTACCGCAGTGCCGTCGACTTCGCCGAGTCCCGGATGGACAAGGAGATCGAGCAGGTGCTGTCCGACCCGCGCAGCCGGATCGGCGGACAGGGTGACGCCGCTCGTGAGGCGGCCCGCGCCCGGCACGCACAGCTCGTCGCCCAGGCCAGGGAGGCCCTCGACCGGGACCTCTCCCAGCTCACGGCCGAGGTCGGCGTCGTCGAACCGGCCCTGCCCCCGGCGTACGCCCGTTGGGACAACCCCGTGTGGCACGCCTACCGGCCGCCGATGGAGATCCCCATGGCGCTGCGCCTGGGCGACCTCCATCTCCCCGAGGCCGACCGGATCCGCATTCCGATGCTGGTCCGGCTGCCGCTGGAGCGCGGTCTGTGGATCGACAGCGGCCGGACCGGATCGTCGGACGGTTCGTTCGCCGACTCACATGCCCTGGGGCGTCTCGCCATGGACACGGCGGTCGCGCACGCGGCCCGGCTGCTCGCCGTCTACCCGGCGGGCGAGTTCACGGTCCATGTCATCGACCCGGCCGGCTCGGGGGCGCAGCCGCTGGCGCCTCTCGTGCAGAGCGGTGTGCTCGCGGCCACGCCCGCGCTCGGCGCCGCGGGGGTGGCGGACGTGCTGGGGCGGCTCACCCAGCGGGTCGACCTGGTGCAGATGGCGGTGCGGGGAGGCGCCGCCGACTCCCTGCCGCCCGGCTTCGACACCTCGCAGCAGTTGCTGATCGTCAACGACTTCCCGCACGGCTTCGACGATCGTGCCGTGAACCAGCTGCGCTACCTCGCCGACGAGGGCCCCGCCTTCGGCGTCCACCTGATGATGGTCGCCGACCGGGAGGAGTCCTCCGGATACGGGCCTTTGCTCGACCCGCTGTGGCGTTCGCTACTGCGACTGACGCCGGTGCCCGACGACCACCTCGCCGACCCGTGGGTCGGTCACGCCTGGACGTACGAGCCCTCGCTCGTGCCGACCGGCAGCCAGGTCCTCCAGCAGGTGCTCAGCCAGGTCGCAGCCGCCCGCACCAAGTACATGTAAAGCCTCCTGACCTGGGATTTTGATCCTTCTTTTGCCAACCGCTTTACCTTTTCTTGGTGATGAAGGTACTGTTGTCGGCACGGAGGGGAGTACTCCCTGTCTGCTGCGACGTGCCCGTCAATACGGATCAGGCCAGATCCCGGGGCGTCGGCCCATCCTTGGGTGGAAGAGACCTCCGGCAGCGACGACGCTGACATTTGCCGTTAACGACTGCCGGAGGCGCAGTGGATGTTTCCGTGACCCTATGGGTCCTGACGATCGTGGGTCTCGCCGCCCTGATCGCGGTCGACTTCTTCATCGGCCGCAAACCGCACGACGTGTCGATCAAGGAAGCCGGGATCTGGACGATCGTCTGGATCGTGCTGGCCGCGCTCTTCGGGCTCGGTCTGCTGGTGTTCGGCGGCGGCCAGCCCGCCGGTGAATTCTTCGCGGGCTTCATCACCGAGAAGTCGCTGAGCGTCGACAACCTCTTCGTCTTCGTCCTGATCATGGCGAAGTTCGCGGTGCCCTCGCAGTACCAGCAGCGCGTTCTCCTGATCGGTGTTCTCATCGCCCTGGTCCTGCGGGCCATCTTCATCGCGGCCGGCGCGGCGATCCTCGCCAGCTTCGCGTGGGTGTTCTACATCTTCGGCGCCTTCCTCATCTACACCGCCTGGAAGCTCATCCAGGAGGCCCGGGCCGACGAGGAGGACGAGGAGTTCGAGGAGAACAAGCTGCTCAAGGCGGCCGAGCGCCGCTTCGGTGTGGCCGACCGCTATCACGGCACCAAGCTGTGGATCGAGGAGAACGGCAAGCGGGTCATGACCCCGATGCTGGTCGTGATGCTCGCGATCGGCACCACCGACGTCCTGTTCGCCCTCGACTCCATCCCCGCGATCTTCGGCCTGACGCAGGACCCGTACATCGTCTTCACGGCCAACGCGTTCGCCCTGATGGGTCTGCGTCAGCTGTACTTCCTCATCGGCGGCCTGCTGAAGAAGCTGGTCCACCTGAGCTACGGCCTGTCGATCATCCTGGGCTTCATCGGCGTGAAGCTGGTGCTGCACGCGCTGCACGAGTCCGGGGTGCATGTCCCCGAGATCAGCATTCCGGTCTCGCTCGGCGTGATCTGCTCCGTCCTGATCGTCACCACGATCACCAGTCTGCGAGCTTCCAAGAAGCAGGCGGCGGCCGAGGCGGCACAGGGGGAGAGCGGAAACGCTCCGAAGGACAGCATCGACGTCTGACCGCGTCGGACGACTTAGGAACAACCATCACCGGGACCGGTGGCCGGCGAATTGCCGACCACCGGTCCCGGTGCTTGCTTGGTTCCTGAGCGTGTTCCCCGGTCCGGGGGCGCCGTGGCCGGCTGGAGGTGCCATGAAGTTCGTGCAGATCATCGACTTCGAGACCGAGCACTTGGACGAGATGGAGCAGGTGTTCGAGGAGGCGGGGCAGCGCTTCGCCGGCCGGACGGGCGGCCCCACGCACCGCATCCTCCTGAAGGACCGTGACAACCCCCGCCGCTATCTGGCGCTGATCGAGTTCGAGTCGCACGAGGAGGCCATGCGCAACAGCGACGACCCCGAGACCGGCAGGATGGCGGAGAAGCTGGGCGCGCTCTGCATCGGCGAGCGTGTCTACACCAACTGCGACCTGCTGGACGCGAGCGAGCTCAAGTAGCCCGGCCCGGGCCCCGCGCGACCGGAGTGCGGGGCCCCCGGACCTCTGCGACGATCACTGCATGATCGCTCGGCGCAGGCCGCTCACGGCACAGTGGACGACCTTGGTGCCCGTGCTCGCGGCCGTGCTGCTGGTCCTCACCTGGGGGCGCGATCTGCCGGCGGCTGTCGTCGCGCTGGTGACCCTGGTCCTGGCGGGAGCTGTTCTGTCCGCCGTCCACCATGCCGAGGTGGTGGCGCACCGGGTCGGTGAGCCGTTCGGCTCCCTCGTTCTCGCCGTCGCCGTCACGATCATCGAGGTCGCCCTCATCGTCACCCTGATGGTCGACGGCGGGGACAAGAGCGCGACACTGGCCCGCGACACGGTCTTCGCAGCCGTGATGATCACCTGCAACGGCATCGTCGGCCTGTGCCTCCTGGTCGCCTCACTGCGGCACGGCACGGCCGTCTTCAACCCCGAGGGCACCGGCGCCGCACTCGCGACCGTCGCGACCCTGGCCACGCTCAGCCTGGTGCTGCCGACGTTCACCACGAGCAAACCGGGCCCGGAGTTCTCCACCGTCCAGCTGACCTTCGCGGCGGTCTCCTCGCTGATCCTGTACGGCCTGTTCGTCGCGACGCAGACCGTGCGGCACCGGGACTACTTCCTGCCGATCACCCGGCAGGGCGATGTGATCACCGCCGAGGAGCACGCCGCGGCGCCGACCGCCCGCACCGCCATGATCAGCCTGGGACTGCTGGGCCTGGCGCTGATCGGTGTGGTCGGCCTGGCCAAGGGTGTGTCGCCCACCATCGAGTCCGGGGTGGAGGCCGCCGGGCTGCACCAGGCCGTGGTCGGCGTGATCATCGCGCTGCTGGTGCTGCTCCCGGAGACCATCGCCGCGATGCGCTCCGCACGCCGCGACCGTGTGCAGACCAGCCTGAACCTCGCCCTCGGCTCGGCCATGGCCAGCATCGGCCTGACCATCCCCGCCGTCGCGCTCGCGTCCGTGTGGCTGTCCGGCCCGCTGGTGCTCGGCCTCGGCGCCACGCACATGGTGCTGCTCGCGCTGACCGTGGTGGTGGCCTCCCTGACGGTGGTCCCGGGCCGGGCCACACCGCTCCAGGGCGGGGTCCATCTGGTGCTGTTCGCGGCGTACCTGGAACTGGCGATCAACCCGTAGGCGCCCCAGCCCCGGACCCCGCCCCAGCTTCGGCCTCCGCCTCCACCTCAGCCTTCGCCCCCGCCTCCCCGGGCACCGGCCGCGTCTCCGGCAGCAGCGCGAAGCACCCCAGGCTGACCAGCGCGATCGCCGTCAGATACGCGGCCACGCCCCAGGGCACCCGCCCGCCCTGCTCGGCGAGCGCGGTCGCCACGATCGGCGTGAGCGCGCCCCCGAGGACGCCGCCGAGGTTGTAGCCGACGGCGGCGCCGGTGCAGCGCACCCGCGGCTCGTACAGCTCCGGCAGATACGCGGCGATCACGGCGAACATCGTGATGAACGAGAGCATCGCCCCCAGGAAGCCGAGGAACATCGGCAGCGGCCTGCCGGTGGCCAGGAACGCGACCATCGGGAACATCCACAGGGCGGCCGCCGCACACCCGGCCAGGCACATGGGGCGTCTGCCGTAGCGGTCCCCGAGCATCGCCACCAGCGGCGTGAGCGCGCCCTTCACGAGCACCGCGCCCATGATGCAGGTCAGCATGACGGTGCGGCTCACCCCGAGCCGTTCCGTGCCGTACGCGAGGGACCAGGTCGTCACGGCGTAGAAGATCGCGTAGCCGATCGCGAGGGCTCCGCCGGTCAGCAGGAGGAGGCGCCAGTGGTCGCGCAGGACCTCGGCGATCGGCACGCGCGCGTGGTCGTCGAGTTCGAGGAAGCTGGGGCTCTCGGGGAGTGACGAGCGCAGCCACAGCCCCACGAGCGCCAGCACGCCCGCCGCCCAGAACGGCACCCGCCATCCCCACGCGGCGAACTGCGCCTCGGACAGCGTCGCCGACAACCCCAGCACCACACCGTTGGCGAGCAGGAACCCCACGGCGGGCCCGACCTGCGGGAAGCTCGACCACAGCCCCCGTCGCTCGGCGGGCGCGTGCTCCACCGTCAGCAGCACCGCCCCGCCCCACTCCCCGCCGAGCCCAAGCCCCTGCAGGAAGCGCAGCACCAGGAGCAGCAGGGGAGCGAGCACACCGATCGTGTCGTACGTGGGCACACAGCCGACCGCGACCGTGGAGGCGCCGGTGAGCAGCAGGGAGGCGACGAGGACCGGCCGTCGCCCGCGCCGGTCCCCGATGTGGCCGAACAGCACCGACCCCAGCGGACGCGCCACGAAGCCCACGCCGAACGTGGCGAAGGCGGCCAGTGTCCCGGCCACCGGCGAGAAGGTCGGGAAGAACAGCGGCCCCAGGATGAGGGCCGCCGCGGTCCCGTAGACGAAGAAGTCGTAGAACTCGATGGCCGTGCCGGCGAGCGAGGCGGCCGCGAGGCGCGGCATGGAGGGTGCCCTTACGGAGCGTACGTCGTGCATGCCGCGTCAACTACCCACGGTGACGGCCGGTTACGGGGGCGCGCGGGGGCTCGGGGTCCTTCAGTAGGTGACCGTGATGCGCCTCTCCGGTCCGTCCACGCGCACGATTCCCCCGTACGGGATCACCAGTTGCGGATCGGTGTGCCCGAAGTCCACGTCGAAGACGATCGTGGTGTCGGGAGCGTAGGCCCGCATGGCGCGCAGGACGGCCTCGCGCTGGTCGGAGGCGTAACGAGCGGCCTCCTCCGGGGTGTTGGGACGTTCGAAGAACCAGGTCTTCGGACGGCCCATCAGCAGCGCCGGGAAGCGCTGGAGCAGCCCGCGCTCGCCCATGTTGCGCAGGGTGCTGAAGACCTCCGCGGCGCTCGGCATGTCCTCCGAGGTCTCCAGCAGCAGCACCCCGCCGTCGTACTCGGACGGGTCGCGCGCGATCTCGCGGTCGGCCATCAGCAGCCACCCGAGGATCTCCAGGCACCCGCCCCAACTGCGGCCCTCCACCACCCGGTCGGCGTTGAACCAGGTCCAGCCGGTCCCGGGCCGGGTCTCCGGCTCGGCGTCGAAGGTCGCCGGATCCGCCCAGTCCCGGTCGAGGTCACGCCACCGTTCGGCGGGCTGCAGCTCGTACGGGCCGGAGGTGAACAGGGCCGCCCGCAGGGAGTCGGCGGTCTGCGGGTGCAGGGCACCGGGACGGCCCAGCTCGACCATGACGCTCCCGCCGTGGTAGCCGACGATGCCGCTGTTGCGCAGGAACGCGAGCAGGTTGGTGTTGTCGCTCATCCCGAAGAAGGGCTTCGGGTTCGCCCGGATCAACTCCCGGTCCAGCAGCGGCAGCACGGTGATCTGGTCGTCCCCGCCGATCGACGCGATGACCGCCTTGATGTCCGGGTCGGCGAAGGCGGCGTGGATGTCGTCGGCCCGCTCCCGGGGCGTCGAGCCCATCCTGCGCGTCGCCGGATACTCCACCGGCTCCAGCCCGAACTCCTTGCGCAGCCGCTCCAGCCCCAGCTCGTAGGGGAGCGGGAAGAGCCCCGGCAGGCCGGAGGAGGGGGAGATCACGGCGATACGGTCACCGGGCGAGGGCTTGGGCGGATAGGCAAGGCTCGTCATGCCGGGAGGCTACGGCCCGGCGCGCTGTCGGCGCACCGTGATAAACCGGGTCCGAGCAGCGGTCCGTCACGGGCCGCCCGACCCTGAACGGACCGGAGGAACCGTGCCCCGCACCCTGGCCCACGCCCCGATCATGATCCTCAACGGCCCCAATCTGAACCTGCTCGGCCAGCGTCAGCCGGAGATCTACGGCTCGGACACACTCGCCGACGTGGAGGCCCTCTGCGCCAAGGCGGCGGCCGCGCACGGCGGCACGGTCGACTTCCGCCAGTCCAACCACGAGGGCGAGCTGGTGGACTGGATCCACGAGGCGCGGCTGAACCACTGCGGCATCGTGATCAACCCGGGTGCCTACTCGCACACCTCCGTCGCCATCCTGGACGCCCTCAACACCTGTGACGACCTGCCGGTGTTGGAGGTCCACATCTCCAACATCCACAAGCGCGAGTCGTTCCGGCACCACTCCTACGTCTCGCTGCGCGCCGACGGGGTCATCGCGGGCTGCGGGGTGCAGGGCTATGTGTTCGGGGTGGAGCGCGTCGCGGCGCTGGCGGGGGCGGGGCAGGCGGACGCCTAGACCCTGCCCGCGTTGCGCGAGGTAAGCCCCGACGGCCATGGCAAGCGCCCCTTACACAGGGCTCGCCCCGCCTATAGCCGCCCCGCCTCCACGATCCGCCGCAGGAAGCGCCGCGTGCGCTCCTGCCGCGGTTCCCCGAAGACCTGCTCGGCGGTGCCGCGTTCCAGCACCACGCCGCCCTCCAGGAAGCACACCTGGTCGGCGACCTCCCGCGCGAAGCCCATCTCGTGCGTGGCCAGCACCATGGTCATGCCCTCGCCCTTCAGATCGCGGACGACGGTGAGGACCTCGCCCACCAGCTCGGGATCGAGGGCCGCGGTGATCTCATCCAGCAGAAGGAGCCGGGGGCGTACGGCCAGGGCGCGCACGATCGCCACCCGCTGCTGCTGGCCGCCGCTCAGCCGGTCCGGGTACTCGCCCGCCTTGCCGTCCAGCCCCAGCCGCTCCAGCAGCTCACGCGCGCGTGCCTCGGCCTTGGCGCGGGGCAGGCCGTGCACCCGGCGCGGAGCGAGCGTGATGTTCTCCAGCACCGTCATGTGCGGAAAGAGGTTGTACGACTGGAAGACCACGCCGATCCGGCGGCGCACGGCGTCCTGGTCGACGCGCGGGTCGGTGATCTCCTCCTCGTCCAGCCAGATCGCCCCGTCGTCGATCTCTTCCAGCAGGTTCGCGCACCGCAGCAGCGTGGACTTGCCGGAGCCGGAGGCGCCGATCAACGCGGTCACCGTGTGCGGGGCGACCTCCAGGTCGACGTCCCGCAGGACGACCGAGCCGCCGAAGGTCTTGCGGACGGACTCCATGCGCAGCACGGGCGTCTCGCTCATGTGGTTCCTCCCTGGGCCCGCCGGCGGTCCATCCGTGCCGTCACCCAGTCCGTGAAGCGGGTCATGGGGATGGTCAGCGCGACGAAGACCAGCCCCGCGACGATGTACGGCGTGTAGTTGAGGCTGCGGCCCACGATGATGTCGGCGGCCCGTACGGCGTCCACCGCACCGCCGATCGAGACCAGCCCGGTGTCCTTCTGGAGCGACACCAGGTCGTTCAGCAGCGGCGGCACCTGGCGGCGTACCGCCTGCGGCAGCACCACGTGGCGCAGCGCCTGCCGGTTGCTGAGCCCGAGCGAGCGGGCCGCGGCGCGCTGCGAGGGGTGCACGGACTCGATGCCGGCGCGGAACACCTCGGCGACGTACGCCGAGTACGTCAGGGTGAGCGCGGTGCCGCCGAGGAGCACCGGGTCGACGGTCACTCCCTGGAGCCGCAGCGCGGGAAGGCCGAGGACCACGATCATCAGGTTGATGATGAGCGGCAGCCCCCGGAAGAAGTCCGTGTAGGCGGCGGCCAGGAAGCGCAGCGGGAAGAACACCGGGCCGCGCAGCGTCCGTGCGACGGCGATCAGCATGCCGAGGACGAGCACCGCGGCACCGCAGATCAGCAGCAGCCGGACGTTCAGCCACAGCCCTTCGAGGACCTTCGGGAACGCCTCGCGCGCGTACCCCCAGTCGAAGAAGGTCTCCTTGGTGCGCGGCCAGCCCGGGGCGTTGACGACGACCAGGTAGAGAACCACTCCGGTGACCAGGGTCGAGAGCGCGCCGATCGCGGTGGCACGCCGGGCCCGGGCCCGCTTGTAGCGCTCACGGTCCAGGCGCCGCTGCGAGGGGACGTAGCCGCCGTCCTGCTCCTCGCGCTCGGCGGAGCCCTCCGCCGCCTGCGCCTTGTCCACCGTCACTTGAGCACCGGAGCGTCGACGGCGTCCGACAGCCACTTCTGCTCGAGCTCGGCGAGCGTGCCGTCCTCGCGCAGCGCGTCCACGGCCCGCGAGACGCAGGGGGTGAGCGCGCTGCCCTTGTCGAGCACGAGACCGAACTGCTCCGGCGTGCCGCCCTGGTTCTCGAACTGGCCGACGATCCTCGCGTCCGTGATCTCGGCCCCGGTGATGTAGAAGGCCGTCGGCAGGTCCACGACGATGGCGCCGACCTGGCCGTTCTTCAGCGCGGACTTGGCCTGGTCGTTCTTGGCGTAGACGGCCGCCGCCTGATTCGGCTTCACCACGTCGTCGATGTAGTCGAGGCTGGTGGTGCCGACCTGGGCGCCCAGCTTCACGTCCTTCAGGTCGGCGATGCTCTTCGCCTTCGCGGCCTTGGAGCCCTTCAGCGCGACGACGGTCTGGCGCACGTCGTAGTAGCCGGAGGAGAAGTCCACGGCCTTCCTGCGCTCCTCGCTGACGGACACCTGGTTGATGTCGAAGTCGAAGGTCTTCTCGCCGGGCGCGAAGGCCTTGTTGAAGGGAACGGTCTGCCAGGTGACCTTGTCCTTGCCGTACCCGAGATGCTCGGCGACGGCGTACGCGACCGCCGACTCGAAGCCCTTGCCGCCGGCCGGGTCGTCATCCTTGAACCAGGGCTCGTAGGCGGGTTCGTCGGTCGCGATGGTCAGCCTGCCCGAGTTCTCGGTGGCCAACTTGCCCTTCTCACAGGTGTTTCCGCCGGACGCCGACGGCCGGTCCGATGCCTCCGGCTGCGGGGCACAGCTCACGGCGGCGGCGAGGAGGACGACGACGGCGGCAGCGCGGCGCAGGGCACGCGGGGCAGGATGCATGGCGGGAGATTGGCAGCCGACGGACCCGTTTGTCGAGGTCACGACGACATGTTCCGCATGGTGGGAACGGGTGTTGCAATCTTGTGAACAGCCGGGGCCGCCGGCCGAGGGCGGGGATCGACAGGCCGGCGGCCCATCCGCCCAGGAGCCGTCATCCTGCGCGGGGCTCCTCCCAGTTGACCGCCCGACCAGGGGCGAGGGGAGCGCATGTACGGCACCGGCGTGTGCGAACGATTCACACGGGGCGCGTGCGCGGCTCACCACCCGCCACGCATGCGCCCCGCGTGAGCGGTCACCACCCGCGCGCGTGCCACTCCGGAAGCTGCGGGCGCTCCGTGCCCAGCGTCGTGTCGTTGCCGTGCCCCGGGTAGACCCAGGTCTCGTCCGGGAGGACGTCGAAGATCCTGGTCTCCACATCGTGGAGGAGGCTGGCGAACGCCTCGGGGTCCTTGTGGGTGTTGCCCACACCGCCGGGGAACAGGCAGTCCCCGGTGAACACATGGGGATGCCCGTGCGGGTCGTCGTAGACGAGGGCGATCGAGCCGGGCGTGTGCCCGACCAGGTGGCGCGCGGTGAGTTCCACGCGCCCCACCCGGACGGTGTCGCCGTCGTCGACCAGGACATCGGTCCGTACGGGGATGCCGTCGGCGTCGTCCCGGCCCGCGTACGTGCGGGCGCCGGTGGCGGCCACGACCTCGGCGAGCGCCTGCCAGTGGTCGCCGTGCTGGTGGGTGGTGACGACGGACGCGATGCCGTCGCCACCGATCATGCCGAGCAGGGTCTCCGCCTCGTTCGCGGCGTCGATCAGCAACTGCTCGTCCGTGGCCCTGCAGCGCAGCAGATAGGCGTTGTTGTTCATCGGGCCGACCGCGATCTTGGTGATCATCAGGTCCTTGAGCTCGTGCACGTCGGCGGGCCCGCCGACCGTCACCTCTCCGCTGTACGTCATGTCCGCCAGCCTATAGCGGGGGAGCGGCCCGGGTCCTAGAGCGGGGGCAGCGCCGGAAGCGGGCCGCCGGCCGTCTCCAGCGCGGATCCGGCTCGGCGTCCGGCGAGCCAGCCCAGCAGATCGGCCGGGGGACCGGTGACGGTCACCTCGGGTCCGTCGCCGGCCTCCCGTCCCGTGCTCCACGCGCGCGTGCCGTCCGTGACGCGTGTGGGCGGTACGTCGGGATGCCCGGCGAACCGGTCGGCCAGGAAAACGATCTCCCGCTCGGTGAACTCCGCCGGCAGATCCTCCAGCTCGTACCCGATCCCCAGGTCCACGTGGTGCAGCTCCACCTCCACCCAGCGCCGGAACGGCACCCGGGACGCGGAGTCCGTGACCCCGCCCCGCAGCTCCACCGTGCGCGACCAGTCCGCCGGAGCGGCCCCGGTCCCCTGGAAGCGGGCCGCGCTCTCGCGCAGGTCGGCGAGCTGGACGTCGAGGGCGCGCGGGGCGTCCCGCTCGATGTCGGCGTCCCGGGCCTCGCCGGAGACGTACATGGGACGCCCCTCGAGGACGTTCACGAGGGCGTCCGCGTTGCGGGCGAGGTGGGCGATGACATGGCCACGGGTCCAGCCGGGAAGCCGTGACGGCTGCGTCACAGACGCGTTGTCCAGTTTGCCGACTGCGATGAGCAGCCGTTCCGTGGCGTCCTGTACAGATGCCAGGTCATGACCGTGATCAATCATGGTGCTGACCCTAGCCCCGCCACACCTTCGGGTGAAGGTGGTGAACGAGTGCCGTAAATCGAATGCACGTGCTATAGGGTCGGACGTGATGTCGGGCATGCTGGAGAGCCGGGGTTTGTTGGCAACCCGTGAATCCGACCGGCGTTGTCAGTGGCTCCCCCTAGTCTGAGAAAAGACGGGGGCCCCGCCCCTGTCACTTCTCTCAAGAAAGGTGCGGACCGGCGTGGCCGACCGTCTCATCGTTCGTGGAGCGCGCGAGCACAACCTCAAGAACGTCTCGCTCGACCTCCCGCGCGACTCGCTCATCGTCTTCACGGGCCTGTCGGGGTCGGGCAAGTCCTCGCTGGCCTTCGACACCATCTTCGCCGAGGGGCAGCGGCGCTACGTGGAGTCGCTCTCCTCCTACGCCCGGCAGTTCCTCGGCCAGATGGACAAGCCGGACGTCGACTTCATCGAGGGCCTCTCCCCGGCGGTCTCCATCGACCAGAAGTCGACCTCGCGCAACCCGCGCTCCACGGTCGGCACCATCACCGAGGTCTACGACTACTTGCGGCTGCTCTTCGCGCGCATCGGTAAGCCGCACTGCCCCGAGTGCAGCCGCCCGATCTCCCGCCAGTCGCCGCAGGCCATCGTCGACAAGGTCCTGGAGCTGCCCGACGGCAGCCGCTTCCAGGTGCTGTCGCCGCTGGTGCGCGAGCGCAAGGGCGAATTCGTCGATCTCTTCGCCGAGCTCCAGACCAAGGGCTACTCCCGCGCCCGCGTGGACGGCGAGACGATCCAGCTGTCGAACCCGCCCACGCTGAAGAAGCAGGAGAAGCACACCATCGAGGTGGTCGTCGACCGCCTCACGGTCAAGGAGGGCGCCAAGCGCCGCCTCACCGACTCCGTGGAGACCGCGCTCGGCCTGTCCGGCGGCATGGTCGTGCTCGACTTCGTCGACCTCCCCGAGGACGACCCCGAGCGCGAGCGCATGTACTCGGAGCACCTGTACTGCCCGTACGACGACCTGTCCTTCGAGGAGCTGGAGCCCCGCTCCTTCTCCTTCAACTCGCCCTTCGGCGCCTGCCCGGACTGCTCCGGCATCGGCACGCGCATGGAGGTCGACGCGGAGCTGATCGTCCCGGACGAGGACAAGAGCCTCGACGAGGGCGCCATCCACCCCTGGTCGCACGGCCACACCAAGGACTACTTCGGCCGCCTCATCGGCGCCCTGGCCGACGCGCTGGGCTTCCGGACGGACATCCCCTTCGCGGGCCTGCCGCAGCGCGCCAAGAAGGCCCTGCTCCACGGCCACAAGACCCAGGTCGAGGTCCGCTACCGCAACCGCTACGGGCGCGAGCGCCGGTACACCACGGCCTTCGAGGGCGCCATCCCCTTCGTCAAGCGCCGGCACAGCGAGGCCGAGAGCGACTCCAGCCGTGAGCGCTTCGAGGGCTATATGCGCGAGGTGCCCTGCCCCACCTGTGAGGGCACGCGCCTGAAGCCGATCGTCCTCGCGGTCACGGTCATGGACAAGTCCATCGCCGAGGTCTCCGCGATGTCGATCAGCGACTGCGCGGACTTCCTGGGCGAGCTCAAGCTCACCGCCCGCGACAAGAAGATCGCCGAGCGCGTGCTGAAGGAGGTCAACGAACGGCTGCGGTTCCTGGTCGACGTCGGCCTGGACTACCTCTCGCTGAACCGCGCGGCCGGCACCCTCTCCGGCGGCGAGGCCCAGCGCATCCGCCTGGCCACCCAGATCGGCTCCGGCCTCGTCGGCGTCCTGTACGTCCTCGACGAACCGTCCATCGGTCTGCACCAGCGCGACAACCACCGCCTGATCGAGACCCTGGTCCGGCTGCGCGACATGGGCAACACGCTCATCGTCGTCGAGCACGACGAGGACACCATCAAGACCGCCGACTGGATCGTCGACATCGGCCCCGGCGCCGGTGAGCACGGCGGCAAGGTCGTCCACAGCGGCTCCCTGAAGGAACTGCTCGCCAACGCCGAGTCCCAGACCGGCCTGTATCTGTCGGGCAAGAAGGCCATCCCGCTGCCGGACATCCGGCGTCCGCTGGACCCGTCCCGGCAGCTCACGGTGCACGGCGCCCGGGAGAACAACCTCCAGGACATCGACGTGTCCTTCCCTCTGGGTGTGCTCACCGCCGTCACCGGCGTGTCCGGCTCCGGCAAGTCGACGCTGGTCAACGACATCCTGTACACACACCTGGCCCGTGAGCTGAACGGCGCGAAGAGCGTCCCCGGGCGGCACACGCGCGTGGACGGCGACGACCTCGTCGACAAGGTCGTCCACGTCGACCAGTCGCCCATCGGCCGCACCCCGCGCTCCAACCCGGCCACGTACACCGGCGTCTTCGACCACATCCGCAAGCTGTTCGCCGAGACCACCGAGGCGAAGGTCCGCGGCTACCTGCCCGGCCGCTTCTCCTTCAACGTCAAGGGCGGCCGCTGCGAGAACTGCTCGGGCGACGGCACCATCAAGATCGAGATGAACTTCCTCCCGGACGTGTACGTCCCGTGCGAGGTCTGCCACGGCGCCCGGTACAACCGGGAGACCCTGGAGGTCCACTACAAGGGCAAGTCCATCGCCGACGTCCTGAACATGCCGATCGAGGAGGCCACGGAGTTCTTCGAGGCGGTCCCCTCGATCGCCCGCCACATGAAGACCCTGAAGGACGTCGGCCTCGGCTACGTCCGGCTCGGCCAGTCCGCGACCACCCTGTCCGGCGGTGAGGCCCAGCGCGTCAAGCTCGCCAGCGAGCTCCAGCGCCGCTCCACCGGCCGCACGGTCTACGTCCTGGACGAGCCGACCACCGGTCTGCACTTCGAGGACATCAGCAAGCTGCTGACGGTCCTGTCCGGGCTGGTCGACAAGGGCAACACGGTCATCGTCATCGAGCACAACCTCGACGTGATCAAGACCGCCGACTGGATCGTCGACATGGGCCCCGAGGGCGGAGCGGGCGGCGGCCTGGTCGTCGCCGAGGGCACGCCCGAGCAGGTCGCCGGCATCCCGACCAGCCACACCGGCAAGTTCCTCCGGGAGGTCCTCGGCGCCGACCGCATCAGCGACGCCTCCTCGGTGAAGGCACCGCGCAAGGCGGCGGCGAAGAAGACGGCGGCGAAGAAGACGGTCCCGGCGCAGGCCAGGGCGAAGAAGACCGCGACCAAGGCCGCCGCGAAGAAGACGACGCGGACCAGCAAGAGCTGAGGACAGAGCTCAGGACCGCGCCGAGGCGCTGTGCGCCCACGGGATCATCGGTGACGATCTCCCGTGGGGCACAGCGCCTCGGCTGTCCTGAAGTCGTTCAGTCGTTCAGTCGTTCTTCGGCTCCACGAACTGCATATCGAGCTGGATCTTCACCACTTCCCCGAGCAGCCCCGGAGCGAAGTCGAGCCCGAACTCACTGCGCCGGATCTCCCCCGTCGCCTCGAACCCGGCATGCCGGCTGCCGTCCATGGGCACCTCGACCAGCCCGCCGAACTCCACGTCGAGCGTCACCGGCCGGGTCACCCCGCCGATCGTCAGCTCACCCTCCATCGTCCAGTCCTCGCCCTCACCCGACACCCGCGTCGAGCGGTACGTCATCGTCGGGCGCTTCGCGACATCGAGCAGGTCGGAGGCGCGTACATGGGCGTCCCGGTCGGCGTTGCCGGTGTTGATCGAGGCCAGGTCGACGGTCGCGGAGACCCGCACGTCCTCGATCCGTTCCCCGATAAACAGTTCGGCCTCCAACCGCTCGAAACGCCCTTGCACCTTGGCGATGCCCAGGTGACGGATGGTGAAGTTCACGGAGGAGTGGAACGGGTCCAGAGCCCAGGTCCCCGGAGCCAGCGGCAGGGCGGTGGCGGCAGCGGCGTCAGCGATGTCGTTCGTCATGTGCTCCACCCTGAGGGCCGGGCGGCCGGGGAGGGAGACCGTCCGGAGCCTGGTAGTGGCAGGGCCACGATCCGCGCCCGCGCGCGCTGTACGTTCGGCGGGTGAGCGACAACGAGTTGGGCACCTTCCTGCGCACCTGGCGTGAAGCCGTCAGCCCCGCCGAGGTGGGGCTGCCCACGGGGCAGCGGCGCCGCACCCCGGGCCTGCGGCGCGCCGAACTGGCCACGCTCGCCGGCGTCAGCGTCGAATATCTCACCCGGCTGGAACAGGGCCGCGACCGCAACCCCTCCGCCCAGGTGCTCGGCGCCCTCGCCGACGCCCTGCACCTGTCCCTCAACGACCGGATGCTGCTGCGCCGCCTGACCAAGGAGGCGGACGGCGGCGATCCGCTGGTCTGCGCGGCGGCCCCCTCGCTCGGCCGCACGGCGCGCCCCACCGTCCGGTCCGTGCTCGACCGCCTGGAGCCGACCCCGGCGCTGGTGGTCAATTGGATCGGCGACATCCTCGCCCACACCGCGGGCTACGAGCGGCTGGCCGGCTCCCTGGGCCTGCTCGACGACGAGCGGCCCAACCTGCTCCGGTACCTGTTCACCGACGAGCGGGCACGTGACGCCTACCGCGACTGGGACCGGGTGGCCGACGACCTCGTCGCCCGGCTCCGGCACGGGGCCCCGCTCCGGGACCCTTACGTCGCCGAGCTGGCCGACGAGCTGACGGTGACGGCGGGGGCGGACTTCGCCGACCGGTTCGCCGACCTGGCCCTGGCACCGCGGCGGACGGGATCCCAGCACATCGAGCACCCGGAGGCCGGATCGCTGCGGTTGCTGCACGAGACGCTCGTGCTGCCCGACGAAGGCCAGCGCCTCATCGTCCACCTGCCCGCCGACGACGCCACGGCCGCGGCCCTGGACCGCCTCGACGGCCGCCGCCCGGGCGCGCTGCGGGCCGTGGGAGAGGCCGGCTGAGCGGACTCAGCCGTCCAGCTCGTGCGCGTACGGCGGTTCCGCCCCGGCCCGTGAGCAGGTGAGAGCCGCGGCGCGGGCCGCGAAGCCCAGCAGTTCCGTCCAGCCGTCGGCCCCCAGCGCGGACAGCGCCCGCTCGCTCAGGGCGTCACGTACCGCGAGCCCGTGCAGCAGCGCCGCGTTGACCGTGTCGCCCGCGCCGATGGTGTCCACGACCTCCACCCGCTCGCCCGGCACCGCGAACTCGTCCCCGTCGGCGGTGAAGACAGTCAACCCGTCGCCGCCCCGGGTGATCACGACCGCTGCCGGGCCGGCCGCCAGCCACTCCTGGGGCGTGCCGCCGAGCCACTCGGCGTCCTCGGCGGACAGCTTCAGCAGCGACACCGACGGCAGCCAGCTCTTGAACCGCGCCCGGTAGGCGTCCGCGTCCGGGATCAGCCCGGCCCTGATGTTCGGGTCCAGCGCGGTGAACACGCCCTGCGCGGCCGCCGAACGCATCAGCTCCTCGTACGCGCTCGCCCCCGGCTCCAGCACCAGCGAGCAGGTGCCGAAGGAGACCGCACGAGTGCCCGGCGGCAGCGCGGAGGGCGCCGCGAACAGCCGGTCCGCCGTCCCGTCCACGTAGAAGGAGTACGCCGCCGAGCCGGCCGCGTCGACCGTGGCGACGGCGAGGGTCGTCGGCTCGGCGCCGCGCTGCACCGACGACACGTCGACCCCGGTCTCGCGCAACCGGTCCAGCAGCGCCTCCCCGAAGGCGTCGCACGACACCCGGGAGCAGAAGGCGGCGGGGGAGCCGAGGCGGCCCAGCGCCACGGCCGTGTTGTACGGGCCGCCGCCGAGCGCCGGCTGCAGCGCCGCCAGGGCACCCGCGCCCCGCGGTACCAGGTCGATCAGTGCCTCACCGGCGACGACGATCATGCGACGGTTCCTTTCTCGGGCTGTGCGGACCGCTCGAGCCGCGGCTGCCCGGACTCCTCGGGGCAGCCGCACGAGGTGCGATGGACGAAGGCGGAAGGGAGGCGCACCGTCCGCGCCGGCCGGTCCGGCTCGGCGAGACGCTCCAGGAGCACGCGTACGGCCCGGGCGCCGATGTCCTTGCTGGGCTGCGCGATCGCGGTGAGCCGGGGCGAGAACAGATCCGCCCAGGCGAAGTCGTCGAAACAGCACAGCGCGATGTCATCCGGCACGGACAGGCCGCGGGCGCGCAGGGCACGCAGCGCCCCGATGGTCATGGCGTTGTTGCCGGTGACGAGCGCGGTGGGCGGCACGCCCAGGGACAGCAGGTCCGCGGTGGCCCGTTCGCCACCGGCCGCCTCCGAGTCACCGTGCACCAGGAGCCGTTCGTCGTACGACAGCCCCGCGAAGGCGAGACCGGTCCGGTAGCCGGTGATCCGCTCTGTCGTGGTGCTGAGCCCGGGCCGCCCGGCCACCAGCCCGATCCGCCGGTGGCCGAGGCCCGCGAGATGGGTGACCAGCCTGGACGTCGGTTCGGCGTTGTCGGCGCACACCTGGTCGAAACGCGGACCGCCCTCCGCCGCGGGGGCCTCCACCAGCCGGTCGAGGAACACCGCCGGTACGTCGTGCCGCTCCAGGTACGCGAGCAGCCCGCGCGGAGCCGCCGAGGGCGCGACGATCATGCCGTCCACCCGGCGCTCGTGCAGCAGCCGGACGACCTTGCGCTCATGCTCCGGGTCGTCGTGCGGGTCGGCGATCAGCAGGCTGTAGCCGTGCTCCAGGGCACAGGCCTCGACGCCCTGGAGGATCTCCGTGAAGTACGGGTTGCTGATCGCCGACACCGCCAGCCCGATGGAACGGGTCCGGGACGTCACCAGGGAGCGGGCCAGCGTGTTCGTGGTGTAGCCGAGCTCCTCCACGGCGTCCAGGACCGCCTGGCGGGTGTGCGGCAGCACCGGCCGCGTGCCGTTCAGGACGTGCGAGACGGTCGCCACGGAGACACCGGCGCTCCGCGCGACGTCGGCCATGGTCGCCATGCCGTTCCCTCCTCCGCGTGCCGGTGGCCCGGCGGGGAACGTATCGCATCCGACGGCGCACGTAAACGCTTGCGCAAACGTTTACGTCCGATCAGGCCCGGGTCCCCCGACCCGACTGACTACTCCCAGTCCCAGCCGATCCCCAGAAACCCGGCCCGCACCCGCGGCTCCACCACGTGCACCGACCGGTGCCGGCCGCTCAGCGGCAGCTCCTGGCACCCGTTGCGCGGAGCCGCCGCCGAGTGCTGCGCGAACCGGTGGCAGCGCACCGGGAGGGCCGCCGCGTCGAAGCACACCTGGAGCGCGTACTGGCCGCCGGGGACGTCGAAACCGCGGACGTACTCGCGCGCCTCGTCCGCCGTCCCGTCCTCGACGCCGTAGCGGAAGAGGAACGTGTCCCCGGCCCGCAGCCGGGTGTCGAAGAGCAGCTCGGCGGCGAGCATGCCGGTGTCGCGGTGCCAACGGACCCGGCCCGTACGGCAGTTCTCCAGGGCATGCACCCGCATGTGCTCCGGCGAGGCGCCCCGGTCGCCGTGGTGGACGGCGACGAAGCGGTCGACTCCGTCCCGGTGGGCGCGCACGATGTGGTGAGACTCGCGCTCGGCCAGCTCGCGCCGCGCCCCGATCCGCAGCCGCTCGTGGTGCCCGAGGGTGTGCAGGCCCCCGTCCGGCGGGCAGTCCAGCTCGGCCAGCAACTGGTCCAGGGCCCCGGAGGCCTCCACCAGGGAGCGATAGGACCGGGCCGCTGACCGCTGCCCGGACGCGCCGGCCTCGGACTCGGCGAGCAGCCGGATCAGCGACTCCTCGGGAAGCTCGAGGATCTCCTCCAGCGCGCGGACGGCGCGCAGCGACTCGGGGCGCTGCGGACGCCGTGCCCCCTGCTGCCAGTAACTCAGGCTGGTGACACCGACCTTCACGCCGTGGCGGGACAGATGGTGCTGCACGCGCTGCAGCGGCAGCCCGCGGGCCGCGATCGCCGCACGCAGGGCGACGTGGAAGGGGCCGCCTCGCAGGGCCGAGTCCAGGTCCGCGCTGGCGACGTCCGCGTGCTGTGTGGCGTGCGGCATGCAGGGGCCTCTCTGTGAGTCGGCAACGGCTGCCCCGAGTTCCACCGCATTGAAGCGTGTTGACCTGGTCCCGACAACACCTGATGCCGGACAGTGATGTACGCCCGGCCGGACACACGAACGCCCGGGGCGGCGTACACCCCGGGCGCTCGCGGCAGACGGCGAGTGTCTAGGAGCGGTCGCGTCCGCCCTGCTCCTCGAGAGCGAGACGCTTGGCCCGCACTATGTCGGGGTCGCGCGGGTCCAGGGCGTCGCGCAGCGCGAACGCCTCGTCCGCGTACCGGCGGGAACGGACCGTCCGCCGGGTCTTCTCGATCCGCATCTGCTTCATCTGCGCAGCCCTCCGACCCGTGGCCCGCCCGCTCCGCTTGGAAGCGGCCGGTCCGCACTGACAACCTGTGCCTGCACCGACACGGCCCTCGTCCGCCGGACGCCGCCGTGTCCCCGTGGGAAGCCTGCATTCCCGCTACCGGGCTGCCGTAATCCCCGCGGCGGGACATGCCGTTGGAAACTGCCACCCGCCAAGCCCGCGATCGTGCCCCGCGCTCCCGTCGGACTGTCGGTGCTCGCCAGTAGGGTGTGAGACATGGCCGACCCCTCCAGCTACCGCCCCAAACCGGGTGAGATCCCCGATACGCCGGGGGTCTACAGGTTCCGCGACGAGCACCGCCGGGTGATCTACGTCGGAAAGGCGAAAAGCCTGCGCCAGCGCCTGGCGAACTACTTCCAGGACGTGGCCGGAATGCACCCGCGCACCCGGACCATGGTCACCACGGCCGCGTCCGTGGAGTGGACGGTGGTGTCCACGGAGGTCGAGGCGCTCCAGCTGGAGTACTCCTGGATCAAGGAGTACGACCCCCGGTTCAACGTCAAGTACCGCGACGACAAGAGCTACCCGTACCTCGCGGTGACGATGAACGAGGAGTACCCGCGCGTGCAGGTGATGCGCGGTCACAAGAAGAAGGGCGTCCGCTACTTCGGGCCGTACGGGCACGCGTGGGCGATCCGCGACACCGTCGACCTGCTGCTGCGCGTCTTCCCCGTGCGCACCTGCTCGGCCGGTGTCTTCAAGAACGCCGCCCGCACCGGCCGCCCCTGCCTCCTCGGCTACATCGGCAAGTGCTCGGCCCCCTGCGTGGACCGCGTCTCCGCCGAGGAGCACCGCGAACTGGCCGACGAGTTCTGCGACTTCATGACCGGCCGGACGAACACCTATATCCGCCGGCTCGAGAAGCAGATGGTGGAAGCGGCCGACGAGATGGAGTACGAGCGGGCGGCCCGGCTGCGCGACGACATCGAGGCCCTGAAGAAGGCCATGGAGAAGAACGCGGTCGTGCTCGCCGACGCGACCGACGCCGACCTGATCGCGGTCGCCGAGGACGAGCTGGAGGCGGCCGTCCAGATCTTCCACGTACGCGGCGGACGCGTGCGCGGCCAGCGCGGCTGGGTCACCGACAAGGTGGAGGAGATCACCACCGGCGCCCTCGTGGAGCACGCCCTGCAGCAGCTCTACGGCGAGGAGACCGGCGACGCCGTCCCCAAGGAGGTCCTGGTCCCGGCCCTGCCCGACCCCGTGGAGCCCGTCCAGGAGTGGCTCACCGGGCGGCGCGGCTCGATCGTCTCCCTGCGCGTCCCGCAGCGCGGCGACAAGAAGTCCCTCATGGAGACGGTCCAGCGCAACGCGCAGCAGGCCCTCGTCCTGCACAAGACCAAGCGCGCCTCCGACCTGACCACGCGCTCGCGTGCCCTGGAGGAGATCGCCGACGCCCTCGACCTGGACAGCGCCCCGCTCAGGATCGAGTGCTACGACATCTCCCACCTCCAGGGCGACGACGTCGTGGCCTCCATGGTCGTCTTCGAGGACGGCCTCGCCCGCAAGAGCGAGTACCGGCGCTTCCAGATCAAGGGCTTCGCCGGGCAGGACGACGTCCGCTCCATGCACGAGGTGATCACCCGCCGCTTCCGGCGCTACCTCGCCGAGAAGGAGAAGACGGGGGAGTGGACCGACGGCGAGGGCGCGGACACCCCCGAGACCGAGATCCCCGAGGCCGACACTCCCGAGATCGACGGCAAGGGCGAGATCGTCGGGCCCGGCCTCACCGAGGACGACGGCCGCCCCAAGAAGTTCGCCTACCCGCCCCAGCTCGTGGTCGTCGACGGCGGCGCCCCCCAGGTCGCGGCCGCCCGGCGGGCCCTGGACGATCTCGGTATCGACGACATCGCCGTGTGCGGCCTCGCCAAGCGCCTGGAGGAGGTCTGGGTGCCCGGTGACGACGATCCGGTGGTCCTGCCCCGCACCAGCGAGGGCCTGTATCTGCTCCAGCGGGTCCGTGACGAGGCCCACCGGTTCGCGATCACCTATCAGCGCGCGAAGCGGGCCAAGCGCTTCCGCTCCAGCCCCCTGGACGACGTCCCCGGTCTGGGGGACACGCGGAAGCAGGCACTCCTGAAACACTTCGGTTCGTTGAAGAAACTGCGATCCGCCACCATCGACCAGATCTGCGAGGTTCCCGGCATAGGCCGCAAGACCGCGGAGACCATCGCGGCGGCCCTCGCCGGGGCGGCGCCGGCCGCGCCCGCCGTCAACACGGCGACCGGAGAGATCATGGAAGAGGAACCCGGCACGGAAACCGGCGCGGAACCCGGCACCATGGGTGCCAGTGGGGAACCCGTGACGATGGGCGCCCCGGACGAACGACGGGGGCAGGAGACATGAATGTGAACGAGCACGACGGGCAAGAACAGCAAGCCGGAGACGGAGCACAGGTGAGCACGGGCACGCCCAACGACAAGGCACCGGCCCCGGACGCGGCCATCCCCGAGCTGGTGATCATCTCCGGCATGTCCGGGGCGGGCCGCTCGACGGCCGCGAAGTGTCTGGAGGACCTCGGCTGGTTCGTCGTCGACAACCTGCCGCCCGCGCTGATCCCCACCATGGTGGAACTCGGCGCCCGCTCCCAGGGCAACGTGGCCCGGATCGCCGTCGTCGTCGACGTCCGCGGCCGCCGCTTCTTCGACAACCTCCGCGAGTCCCTCGCCGACCTGGAGGCGAAGAACGTCACCCGGAGGATCGTCTTCCTGGAGTCCTCCGACGAGGCCCTGGTGCGCCGCTTCGAGTCGGTCCGCCGCCCGCACCCCCTCCAGGGCGACGGCCGCATCGTCGACGGCATCGCCGCCGAGCGGGAACTGCTGCGCGAGCTGCGCGGCGACGCCGACCTGGTGATCGACACCTCCAGCCTGAACGTGCACGAGCTGCGCGCCAAGATGGACGCCCAGTTCGCGGGCGAGGAGGAGCCGGAGCTGCGGGCCACGGTGATGTCCTTCGGCTACAAGTACGGCCTGCCGGTCGACGCCGACCTCGTCGTCGACTGCCGCTTCCTGCCGAACCCGCACTGGGTCCCGGAGCTGCGCCCGTACACCGGCCTCAACGAGGAGGTCTCCGGGTACGTCTTCAACCAGCCCGGAGCCAAGGAGTTCCTCGACCGGTACACGGAGCTCCTCCAGCTCGTCGCCACCGGCTACCGCCGGGAGGGCAAGCGCTACGTGACCATCGCCGTGGGCTGCACGGGCGGCAAGCACCGCTCGGTCGCCATGTCGGAGAAGCTCGCCGCCCGGCTCGCTTCCGAAGGCGTGGAGACAGTGGTCGTACACCGGGACATGGGACGCGAATGACACGACGTACTCCGCGGCTGAGCCGGCTGCGCCGGGTGGTGCCCGACGGCTCCGCCGACGCGCGGGCCGGCCGGCCCGCCGAGGCCCGGGGCGGCAGACCGCGCCGCCGGGGCACCCAGCCCAAGGTCGTCGCCCTCGGCGGCGGCATGGGCCTGTCCGCCTCGCTGGCCGCGCTGCGCCGGATCACCGGTGACCTCACCGCCGTCGTCACCGTGGCCGACGACGGCGGCTCCAGCGGCCGGCTCCGCGACGAGCTGGGCGTGCTGCCGCCCGGCGACCTGCGCAAGGCGCTGGCCGCGCTGTGCGGTGACGACGACTGGGGCCAGACCTGGGCCCGGGTCATCCAGCACCGCTTCCAGTCCCAGGGCGACCTGCACGAGCACGCGGTCGGAAACCTGCTGATCGTCGCCCTCTGGGAGCAGCTCGGCGACCATGTGCAGGCCCTCGACCTGGTCGGACGCCTGCTCGGAGCCCAGGGGCGTGTGCTGCCCATGTCCGCCGTCCCGCTGGAGCTCCAGGCCCTGGTCAAGGGCCACGACCCGGAGCGCCCGGAGGAGGTCGACACGGTCCGCGGCCAGGCCACCGTCGCCCTCACCCCCGGCGAGGTGCAGTCCGTGCACGTCGTGCCGCACGACCCGCCCGCCGTGCCCGAGGCGGTCGAGGCCGTCCTGGACGCGGACTGGGTGGTGCTCGGCCCCGGCTCCTGGTTCTCCTCGGTCATCCCGCATCTGCTCGTGCCGGAGCTGCTGGACGCGCTCACGCAGACCAAGGCACGCCGGGTACTCTCCCTGAACCTCGCCCCGCAGCCCGGAGAAACCGAGGGCTTCTCCCCGCAGCGTCATTTGGAGGTTTTGGGACGACACGCCCCTAAACTCGCCCTGGACGTGGTGCTGGCCGACGAGGCCGCCGTGCCCGACCGTGACTCCCTGACCGACGCCGCCAAGCGCTTCGGGGCCGCGGTCGAGCTGGCGCCGGTGGCCAGACCCGACGGGACCCCGAGGCACGACCCGGAGCTGTTGGCCGCCGCGTACGACCGTATTTTTCGGATGCATGGAAGGATCGGCCCATGGCGATGACGGCAGCGGTGAAGGACGAGATCTCCCGGCTCCCCGTCACCCGGACCTGCTGCAGAAAGGCGGAGGTCTCCGCCATGCTGCGGTTCGCCGGCGGCCTCCACCTGGTGAGCGGTCGGATTGTGATCGAGGCGGAGCTGGACACGGCGATGGCGGCCCGCCGGCTGAAGCGGGACATCCTGGAGATCTTCGGCCACAGCTCCGAACTGATCGTGATGGCACCCGGCGGACTGCGCCGCGGTTCCCGCTACGTGGTGCGCGTCATCGCGGGCGGGGACCAGCTGGCCCGCCAGACCGGCCTGGTCGACGGGCGCGGCCGCCCGATCCGCGGTCTGCCCCCGCAGGTGGTCTCGGGGGCCACCTGCGACGCCGAGGCCGCCTGGCGTGGCGCGTTCCTGGCGCACGGCTCGCTCACCGAGCCCGGCCGCTCCTCCTCCCTGGAGGTGACCTGCCCGGGTCCCGAGGCCGCGCTCGCGCTGGTCGGCGCCGCCCGCCGCCTGTCGATCGGGGCCAAGGCCCGTGAGGTGCGCGGCGTGGACCGGGTCGTCGTCCGTGACGGCGACGCCATCGGCGCCCTGCTGACCCGGCTCGGAGCCCATGAGTCGGTGCTGGCCTGGGAGGAGCGCCGGATGCGCCGCGAGGTGCGGGCCACGGCGAACCGGCTCGCCAACTTCGACGACGCCAACCTGCGCCGCTCGGCCCGTGCGGCCGTCGCCGCCGGTGCCCGGGTGCAGCGCGCCCTGGAGATCCTCGCCGACGACGTCCCCGAGCATCTCGCCGCCGCCGGCCGGCTGCGCATGGAGCACAAGCAGGCCTCCCTGGAGGAGCTGGGCGCGCTCGCCGACCCGCCGCTGACCAAGGACGCCGTCGCCGGCCGGATCCGCCGCCTGCTGGCCATGGCCGACAAGCGCGCCTCCGACCTCGGCATCCCGGGCACGGAGTCCAACCTCGCCGACGAACTCGCCGACAACCTCGTCGGCTGACCTCACAGGCCGTCAATCAGCCGGTGTCCGGCGCCCACTTGGGTGGTCGGCACCGGCTTTTGCGTGTCGTTCAGGCACTCTTGACTCGATCATGGACTGTCATGAGCCTGGCATCTGTTCGCTGCTGTGGCGAACCCACGCAAGGGGGGTTCATGAGACGAAGAGCGAGATCGATCCTCGCTGTCGGCGCGCTCCTGATCGGCGGAGCGAGCATCGCACCCATTGCCCAGGCACAACCGGGAAGTTCGGCCCCGTCCGACTCGGACGAGGTCAAGGTCTTCCGGGCCGAGGTCACCCAGAAGCAGGTACCCCTGCTGCTCGCGGCCGGCCAGGACGGCCATGAACTCGGCGAGCAGGTCCCCGAGAAGGGCACCGGGACCGTCGAGGTCTATCTCACCGACCAGCAGGCGAAGAAGCTTCGCAAGCAGGGCGTCGGCCTCAACGAGCACAAAGTCTCCGCAGGTGCCGAGAAGCGCGTCAAGAACGCCGCCGAGGGCGTGTTCCGCCCGTACAGCGGAGGGGGCGGCCTGAAGGAGGAGATCCTCCGCGCCGCACAGCAGCACCCCGGGCTCACCAAGGTCGTCTCCATCGGCAAGTCGGTGAACGGCCAGGACATCCTCGCGCTGAAGATGACCAAGAACGCGAAGAAGACGAAGGACGGCTCCAAGCCCTCCGTCCTCTACATGTCCAACCAGCACGCGCGCGAGTGGATCACGCCGGAGATGACCCGGCGCCTGATGCACCATTACTTGGACAAGTACAAGACGGACAAGCGCGTCAAGAAGATCGTCGACTCCACCGAGCTGTGGTTCCTCCTGTCGGCCAACCCCGACGGCTACGACCACACCTTCAAGAGCGACGACAACCGCATGTGGCGCAAGAACCTGCGGGACAACAACGGCGACGGCGTCATCGGCACCGGCGACGGCGTCGACCTCAACCGCAACTTCACCTACAAGTGGGGCTACGACGACGAGGGCTCGTCCCCCAACGCCACCAGCGAGACCTACCGCGGCGCGAGCCCGGGCTCCGAGCCGGAGACCAAGGCGCTGGACGCCTTCCAGAAGCGGATCGGCTTCACGTACGGCATCAACTACCACTCCGCCGCCGAA
Source organism: Streptomyces koelreuteriae (assembly GCF_018604545.1). Taxonomy (GTDB): domain Bacteria; phylum Actinomycetota; class Actinomycetes; order Streptomycetales; family Streptomycetaceae; genus Streptomyces; species Streptomyces koelreuteriae. Next base: position 6,519,408 of record NZ_CP075896.1, read on the forward strand.
CTCATCCTCTACGGAGTCGGCTGGCAGGTGGCCACCCCCACCCCGGACGACGTCCTGTACGAGGCGCTCGCCGGTACGCCCGAGAACCCGGCGGTTCCCGGCTACCATCCGCAGGTCTCCTCCGAGCTGTACACGACGAACGGCGAGGCCGACGGCCACGCGGCGAACGTCAACGGCCTGGCGATGTTCACCCCCGAGATGTCGACCTGCGCGACGGCCTCGAACGTCGACCCGAACGACGAGTGGAAGGCGTCCGACTGCCGGTCGGTCTTCACCTTCCCGGACGACGAGAAGCTGATCCAGCAGGAGTTCGCCAAGAACGTCCCGTTCGCGCTCTCCGTCGCCGAGTCGGCCGCCCGCCCCGACCGGCCCTCCTCCTCGGTCGGCATGAGCGCCGCCGACTTCACCCCGGCGGCCTTCTCCACCTCTTACTCGCGCGGCGCCGACCAGGAGATCTCCGTCGTCGCACGCAAGTCCGTACGCGACAAGGAGCTGAGGTACCGCGTCAACGGCGGCCGCACCGAGGACATGGCGCTCAAGGCCTGGAAGGGCGGCGAGACGTACGGCGGTGAGGACAACCTCTACTTCGACGAGTACCGGGCGAAGGTCAAGGACGGCGACCCGGGCGACAAGGTCGAGGTGTGGTTCACCGGGGAGACGAAGAACGGCAAGCCGGTCTCCAGCAAGCGCTTCACCTACACCGTGGCCGAGCTGCCCAGGGCGAACACCCTCGTGGTCGCCGAGGAAGGCGCCACCGCCACCCAGGCGCAGGCCTACGTCGACGCCCTCAAGGCCAACGGCCGCAAGGCGGTCGTCTGGGACGTCGCCAAGCAGGGCGCGCCCGACGCGCTCGGTGTGCTGAGCCACTACGACACCGTCGTCCACTACACGGGCGCGGGCACCCCGGGCGTCGCCACCCAGCTCCAGCTCCGGGCCTTCCTCAACGAGGGCGGCAGGCTGATCGAGGCGGGCGAGCAGGCCGGCGGCAGCGTCGACCTGGGCGGCGGCACCCTCTCGAACGACTTCAGCCAGTACTACCTCGGTGCCTACAGCCGCACCTCGACCCCCGGGGCGACCGGCTTCACCGGCGCCGGCGGGCTCGGCGGCTTCACGGGCACACTCGCCGGCGCCCCCGGCAACCCGCTGGACAAGGCGGGCACCTATGCGGTCACCTCCGGCGAACTGCCCGCCGCCACGTACCCGCAGTTCGCGAGCGAGGGCGCGGGACAGTTCGCCGGCACGGTGAACCCGTACGGCCCGTACGCGGGCTCCTACATGGCGGCGGCCGTCCACACCAACGACGGCTACAAGCGCCTCACCCGCACCGTGGACCTCACCGGCACCACGGCGGCGGACAGGCCCACGCTGCGCACCCAGTTGCTGTGGGACACCGAGCCCGGCTACGACCACGTCCTGCTGGAGGCCCACACCGCCGGCGCCGACGACTGGACGACCCTGCCCGAGTCGGGCGGCGCCACCAAGGCCACCGTGCCGGAGGAGTGCGCGGCCGGCTACTACGTCAATGGGCACCCCTGGCTGAAGCGCTACCTCACCGTGACGGACGACGGCTGCACCGCGTCGGGCGGCTCCGGCCAGTGGCACAGCCTCACCGGCGCCTCCAACGGCTGGCAGCAGGTGAACTTCGACCTGAGCGCCTATGCCGGCAAGACGGTCGAGCTGTCGATCAGCTACGTCACCGACCCGGGCACCGGCGGGCGCGGCGTCCTCGCCGACGACGCCTCGCTGGTCGTCGGTGGCGCCGCGAAGGAGACCGAGGGCTTCGAGACCTCCCTCGGCGCCTGGAAGACGGCCGGCCCGCCCGCGGGCAGCCCGGCCGTCCTCAAGGACTGGACGCGCACCGGGGCACTGTTCCGGACATTCGGCGCGGTCACCACGGACGACACCGTGCTGCTGGGCTTCGGCCTGGAACACGTCGCCGCGGCGGCCGACCGGACGGCACTGATGAAGAAGGCGCTCGCTTCCCTGGACGGGTGACACCCCCTTACCCGAAAGGGTGACGTCCCTGGTCAACAGGGATGCGCTCCGTGTAGCGAAATCGAGTGATCTTGATCTCAGCGGTGGGCGGTCCGTACCCCTACTGGCGGGTACGGACCGCCCTGCCGTGTATGGGGCATCTGGATGTCACCACCTGGGGCTCAGGGAGGTAGGGTCGTAGGCGGTCGGGGACATCCCAAACAGAGCTCGCCGGCTCTTCATGGCCGGCGTACCAACGAGGAGATCGGTTCGTGACGATCCGCGTAGGCATCAACGGCTTCGGCCGCATCGGCCGCAACTACTTCCGTGCGCTGCTGGAGCAGGGTGCGGACATCGACATCGTGGCTGTCAACGACCTGGGTGACACCGCGACCACCGCTCATCTGCTCAAGTACGACACCATCCTGGGCCGTCTCAAGGCAGAGGTGTCGCACACCGCAGACACGATCACGGTCGACGGCCACACCATCAAGGTGCTGTCCGAGCGCAACCCCGCCGACATCCCGTGGGGCGAGCTGGGCGTCGACATCGTCATCGAGTCCACCGGCATCTTCACGAAGAAGGCCGACGCCGCCAAGCACCTCACCGGCGGCGCCAAGAAGGTCCTCATCTCGGCTCCGGCCAAGGAGGAGGACATCACCATCGTGATGGGTGTCAACCAGGACAAGTACGACCCGGCGAACCACCACGTCATCTCCAACGCCTCCTGCACCACCAACTGTGTGGCGCCGATGGCCAAGGTCCTCGACGAGAACTTCGGCATCGTCAAGGGCCTGATGACGACGGTCCACGCGTACACCAACGACCAGCGCATCCTGGACTTCCCGCACTCGGACCTGCGTCGCGCCCGCGCCGCCGCCGAGAACATCATCCCGACCACCACGGGTGCCGCCAAGGCCACCGCGCTGGTCCTGCCGCAGCTCAAGGGCAAGCTCGACGGCATCGCGATGCGCGTCCCGGTCCCGACCGGCTCGGCCACCGACCTGGTCGTGACGCTCCAGCGCGAGGTCACCAAGGACGAGGTCAACGCCGCGTTCAAGAAGGCCTCCGACGACGGCGACCTCAAGGGCTACCTGGCCTACACCGAGGACCAGATCGTCTCCTCGGACATCGTCAGCGACCCGGCCTCCTGCACCTTCGACGCCTCCCTGACCATGGTCCAGGAGGGCAACTCGGTGAAGATCCTCGGCTGGTACGACAACGAGTGGGGCTACTCCAACCGCCTCGTGGACCTTACGGTCTTCGTCGGCAACCAGCTCTGATCAACCGAGCGGGCACGACAGTGTGAGAGCAGGGCTCGGGCAGCGTGAGGACGCGCTGCCCGAGCCCTGACGCACGTACAGATCAGAGCTGTTCGATCACGAGCGCTTACGAGCGCTTACGAGCTCTTTCAGGAGTCCCTTCATGAAGACGATCGACGAACTCCTCGCCGAAGGGGTCGCGGGCAAGCGGGCTTTCGTCCGCGCGGACCTGAACGTGCCGCTGGACGGCACGTCGATCACCGACGACGGCCGTATCCGCGCCGTGCTGCCCACGGTCAAGGCCCTCGCCGAGGCGGGCGCCCGCGTGGTCGTCGCCTCCCACCTGGGCCGCCCCAAGGGCGCCCCGGACCCGGCCTTCTCCCTCGAGCCCGCCGCCGCGCGCCTCGGTGAACTCCTCGGCGCCGACGTGGCCTTCGCGACCGACACGGTCGGCGAGTCCGCCCAGGCCACCGTCGCGGGCCTGAGCGACGGCCAGGTCGCCGTCGTCGAGAACCTGCGCTTCAACGCCGGCGAGACGAGCAAGGACGACGCCGAGCGCGGCGCCTTCGCCGACCGGCTCGCCGCCCTCGCCGACGTCTACGTCGGCGACGGCTTCGGAGCCGTGCACCGCAAGCACGCCTCCGTGTACGACCTCCCGGCCCGGCTGCCGCACTACGCCGGCTACCTCATCGCGACCGAGGTCGGCGTCCTCAAGAAGCTCACCGACGAGGTCGCGCGGCCCTACGTCGTCGCGCTCGGCGGGGCCAAGGTCTCCGACAAGCTCGCCGTGATCGACCAGCTGCTCGGCAAGGCCGACCGCATCCTCATCGGCGGCGGCATGGCCTACACCTTCCTCAAGGCCAAGGGCTACGAGATCGGCAAGTCCCTCCTCCAGGAGGACCAGATCCCGGCCGTCCAGGAGTACATCGAGCGCGCCGAGAAGACCGGCGTCGAGCTGGTCCTGCCGGTGGACGTCCTCGCCGGGACCGAGTTCCCGGACCTGAAGACCAAGGCCCCGGCCAACCCCACGACCGTCGCCGCGGACGCCATCCCGGCCGACCGACAGGGCCTCGACAACGGGCCCGAGACCTGCAAGCTGTACGCATCCAAGCTCGCCGACGCCGCCACCGTCTTCTGGAACGGTCCCATGGGCGTCTTCGAGCACCCCGACTACGCCGAGGGCACCAAGGCGGTCGCCCAGGCACTCGTCGAATCCAAGGGCTTCACCGTGGTCGGCGGTGGCGACTCCGCCGCCGCCGTGCGCATCCTGGGCTTCGACGAGACGGCATTCGGCCACATCTCGACCGGTGGCGGCGCCTCCCTCGAATACCTCGAGGGCAAGACGCTCCCCGGCCTCGCCGCACTGGAGGACTGACCCACATGACCGCGCGCACGCCGCTGATGGCGGGCAACTGGAAGATGAACCTCAACCACCTCGAGGCCATCGCCCACGTCCAGAAGCTCGCCTTCGCCCTGGCCGACAAGGACTACGAGGCCGTCGAGGTCGCCGTCCTGCCGCCCTTCACCGACCTGCGCTCCGTGCAGACCCTGGTCGACGGCGACAAGCTCAAGATCAAGTACGGTGCCCAGGACATCTCGGCGCACGACGGCGGTGCCTTCACCGGCGAGATCTCCGGCCCGATGCTGGCCAAGCTGAAGTGCTCGTACGTCGCCATCGGCCACAGCGAGCGGCGCCAGTACCACGCCGAGACCGACGAGCTGGTGAACGCCAAGGTCAAGGCCGCCTACAAGCACGGCCTGACGCCCATCCTGTGCGTCGGCGAGGAGCTGGAGGTCCGCGAGGCGGGCAACCACGTCTCCCACACCCTCGCCCAGGTCGAGGGCGGTCTGAAGGACCTCCCCGCCGAGCAGGCCGAGACCGTTGTGATCGCCTACGAGCCCGTCTGGGCCATCGGAACCGGCAAGGTCTGCGGAGCCGGGGACGCCCAGGAGGTCTGCTCGGCGATCCGCGGCAAGATCGCCGAGCTGTACTCGCAGGACCTGGCCGACAAGGTCCGCATCCAGTACGGCGGCTCGGTCAAGGCGGGCAACGTGGCCGAGATCATGGCCCAGGCCGACATCGACGGTGCCCTGGTCGGCGGCGCCTCGCTGGACGCCGACGAGTTCGTCAAGATCGTGCGCTTTCGCGACCAGTGAGTAGGCGGTAGCGGCGTAACGTCGTACCCTTGCGGGGTCCAGCCTTGTGCTGGGCCCCGCGTCGTCCGTCAGAATCCGAGGAAGTTGGTCCAGCCGTGGTTATGGGGTTCTCGATCGCCCTGATCGTCTTCAGCCTGCTGCTGATGCTGCTGGTGCTGATGCACAAGGGGAAGGGCGGCGGCCTCTCCGACATGTTCGGTGGCGGCATGCAGTCCTCCGTCGGCGGCTCCTCGGTCGCCGAGCGCAACCTCGACCGGATCACCGTCGTGGTCGGTCTGGGCTGGTTCGCGTGCATTGTCGTGCTCGGCATCCTGATGAAGGTGAACAACTGACCGAGACGCACTCCGCACGGAACTCGTACGCAAGGCCCCATGTTCGGTACGCGCCGCTGAGCGCGGCCTATCATGGGGCTTGCGTCTTTGTGTGAGGGTTGTAACTCCAATCACTGGACGCGCGTTGGGCCTTACGTAGACTGAGGCGCTCGCAGCGAAGCGGAACGCCGACTCGCTTCGCGGCACCATCACGCAGGGAGTTACGACCGTGGCAAGTGGCAACGCGATCCGGGGAAGCCGGGTCGGGGCGGGGCCGATGGGCGAGGCCGAGCGCGGCGAGTCCGCGCCGCGGCTGCGCATCTCCTTCTGGTGCTCCAACGGACACGAGACCCAGCCGAGCTTCGCCAGCGACGCGCAGGTGCCCGAAACCTGGGACTGTCCCCGCTGCGGATTCCCGGCCGGCCAGGACCGGGACAACCCCCCGGACCCGCCGCGCACCGAGCCCTACAAGACGCACCTGGCGTATGTGCGGGAGCGGCGCAGCGACGCGGACGGCGAGGCGATCCTCGCCGAGGCGCTCGCCAAACTGCGAGGCGAGATCTAGGAATTGAGACCGGCCGGACACCAGTAGGTGCCCGGCCGGAGCTGGTTTCCGAGCCCGCCGCGGCCCGCTCGCGGACCGATTGTCAGTGGTGCCCTCTACGGTTTGTGCATCGGGCGAACCGTGAGGGGGAACAGTGGCGACGGTCGAGGTGGGGAGCGTGCGCGCGCCCGCGTGGCGCGGGGCCTTCGGACGGCTGTGGAGCGCGGCCGTGCTGTCCAGCTTCGGTGACGCGCTGCGCAACGCCGCGCTGCCCCTGCTGGCGGTCACACTGACCGACGAGCCGCTGCTCATCGCCTCCGTCACCGCCTGCGGCTATCTGCCCTGGATCGTCTTCGGGCTGCTCGGCGGAGCCGTCGCCGACCGGGTGGACCAGCGGCGCGCCATGTGGATGGCGGACGCGTTACGCGGCCTGCTGATCGCCGCCTTCGCCGTGGCCGTCGCCCTCGGCCACGCCTCGATCGGCCTGCTCATCGTGCTGGCCGTCGCCCTCACCACCCTCCAGACCCTCTTCGACAACGCCGCGACCGCGCTGCTCCCCGCCCTGGTCGACCGGGACGCGCTCGGCAGCGCCAACGCCCGGCTGATGACCGGCCAGCGTGTCGCGGGCGGCCTGCTGGGCGGGCCGGTCGTGCCGCTGCTGCTGGCGGCCGGTGCCGCCGTGCCTTTCGCGGCCGACGCCGTGACCTTCCTGGTGGCCGCCGCGCTGATCGCCACTCTGCCGGCCGCCGGGACCGACCGTGAGCCGAGGCCGGCGGGCAGCACCCTGCGCCGTGAGATCGCGGAGGGCTTGCGCACCCTGTGGCGCGACCGCGCCCTGCGCGGCCTGTGCGCCGCCACCGCCCTGTGCAACATCGGCATGGGCACCCTGCTCGCCCTGCTGGTCGTCCTCGTCACCGACTGGCTGGAGGCGGGTTCCGTGGGCTACGCGGCGGCGGGCACCGCCTTCACTCTGGGCGGTCTGGCCGGGGGAGTGGTGAACAGCCGGCTGGTGGCGCGGCTCGGCCGGCAGCGGTCGGTGCTGCTCGCCGGATCGGTGCAGACCGCGGCCCTCGTCGTCATGGGCACCGTGCGCAGCCTGACCGTGCTGGTGGGGATGCTGGCCGTCTTCGGGCTCATGAGCATGGTGTGGAACGTCAACACGACGACGCTGATGCAGGAGCGCAGCCCCGCCGGGCTCCTGGGCCGGGTCAGCTCGGCCTTCCGCACCCTGGCCTTCGCCGGAGTGCCCCTCGGCGCCCTGCTCGGGGGAGCCGTCGCCACCGCCTGGGGCCCCAACACCCCGCCCCTGCTGACCGCCGCGTTCTTCCTCCTGGCCGTCATCGCGCTGATACCCACGCTCCACGCGAACGTATCTGTTGTTGAACCGGCCGACGGTGCCACGACAACCGACGCCACGCGCTGATCAATTAGGTTGGACCGGCAGCGGGGCAAGGTGCGCAGGCAGGACAGGAAAGAAGGCTGAAGTCCCAGATGAACGCAGACGGCCGTACCAGGCTCAATCAGACGCCCGAGTGGACGGCACTGGCCAAGCATCGCGAGGAACTGGGCGAGGTGGGGCTGCGCGAGCTGTTCGCCGCCGAGCCCGGCCGCGGCACCGCGTACGCCCTCCGGGTCGGCGACCTGTACGTCGACTACTCCAAGCACCTCGTCACCGACGACACCCTGCGACTGCTGCGGGGACTGGCCGCCGCCACCGATGTCTTCGGGCTCCGGGACGCCATGTTCCGCGGGGAGAAGATCAACACCACCGAGGACCGGTCGGTGCTGCACACCGCGCTGCGGGCGCCGCGGGACGCGGTGGTCGAGGTCGACGGTGAGAACGTGGTGCCGGGTGTGCACGCGGTGCTGGACAAGATGGCCGGCTTCGCCGACCGCGTCCGCTCCGGGGAGTGGACCGGCCACACCGGCAAGCGCATCCGCAACGTCGTCAACATCGGCATCGGCGGTTCCGACCTGGGTCCGGCGATGGCGTTCGAGGTGCTGCGCGCCTACACGGACCGCTCGATGACGTTCCGCTTCGTGTCGAACGTGGACGGTGCCGACCTGCACGAGGCGGTCAGGGATCTGGACCCGGCGGAGACGCTGTTCATCGTCGCGTCCAAGACCTTCACCACCATCGAGACGGTCACCAACGCCACCTCCGCCCGAAGCTGGCTGCTGGCCGCGCTCGGTGACGAGGCCGCTGTCGCCAAGCACTTCGTGGCGCTGTCGACGAACGCCGAGAAGGTCGCCGGGTTCGGTATCGACACGGCCAACATGTTCGAGTTCTGGGACTGGGTCGGCGGACGCTACTCGTACGACTCCGCGATCGGCCTGTCCCTGATGATCGCCATCGGCCCGGACCGCTTCCGGGAGATGCTCGACGGGTTCTGGATCGTCGACGAGCACTTCCGGACCGCGCCCGCCGAGTCCAATGTGCCGCTGCTGCTGGGCCTGCTGGGCATCTGGTACGGCAACTTCCACGACGCCCAGTCGCACGCGGTGCTGCCCTACAGCCACTATCTGTCGAAGTTCACCGCATATCTCCAGCAGCTCGACATGGAGTCCAACGGCAAGTACGTGGACCGGGACGGGCGTGAGGTCGAGTGGCAGACGGGGCCGGTGGTGTGGGGCACGCCGGGCACCAACGGGCAGCACGCCTACTACCAGCTCATCCACCAGGGCACGAAGCTGATCCCGGCGGACTTCATCGGCTTCGCGCGGCCCGTCGCCGAGCTGAGCGACGAGCTGAAGGCGCAGCACGATCTGCTGATGGCCAACTTCTTCGCGCAGACGCAGGCGCTCGCCTTCGGCAAGACGCCGCAGGAGGTGCGGGCCGAGGGGGTGCCGGAGGAGCTGGTGCCGCACAAGACGTTCCAGGGCAATCACCCGACGACCACGATCCTGGCGCCCGAGCTGACGCCGTCCGTCCTCGGCCAATTGGTCGCCCTCTACGAGCACAAGGTGTTCGTGCAGGGCGCGGTGTGGAACATCGATTCCTTCGACCAGTGGGGCGTGGAGCTGGGCAAGGTCCTCGCCAAGCGCGTCGAGCCCGCGCTGACCGAGGGCGCCGAGGTCGAGGGCCTGGACGCCTCCACCGAGGCTCTGGTCGCCACGTACCGGGAGCTGCGCGGACGGCAGTGACGACGAGCCCGGCGGGGGAGACGGGCCGGGCGGGAACGCGGGCGGTTGCGCGCCGTCCGCTTCCCCCCGGGCCCACCGGTTCTCCCGGGCCTACCGGTTCTCCCGGGCCTACCGGTCCCCCCGGGCCCACCGGAGGCGCCAGCCCGTACGCGCCTCACCGGCAGCACCTCTACGGCGGCTGGGCGGCGAAGCCGACGAGGTCAGGTGGGTCAGGCGACCGCGCTCAGCGTGTCCGCGAGGCGGCGGCGTGCCGCGCGCGCCGCGGGTAGGGCGGCCAGCGCGGCCGCGCAGAGCACCGCCGCCGCACCCAGCAGCAGCATGAGCAGGGCCGACGGGCCCTGGGCGATGCCCGCACCGATCCCGCTTGACCTGCCCTGGGCGTCGATGAGCCAGTGGGCGAGCGGCAGTCCCAGGGCGGTGGCGGCGAGGACGGCTGCCAGGGCCGTGCAGCCGGTGGCCGTGACCGTGATCGCCGTGATCTGGCGGGGGGACAGACCGATGGCCTTCAGCGCCAGCAGGTCCCGTTCGCCCTCGCGGACGGTGCCGCCGATCGCGGTCAGCAGCTCGATGAGCCCGATGAGGGCGAGCACGGCGATCAGCCCGGCGACGACGGCCCGCAGTGGGGAGAGCCCGTCGGCGGGGTTGGCCACGGTGTGCACGTCCAGATGGCCGCGCCCGGCCGTGGCGAGCCGGTCGGCGACCTCCCCCGGGTCGGCGCCGGGGTCCAGGCGCAGCTCGTAGAGGGTCGGGCGGAGCCCGGGGTCGTTGGCGCGGAGGGTGTCGAGGGACGTGGAGATGACCCGGCCGGCGTTCTCCGGCTCGATGCTGCGGCCCACGATGTGCAGGATCTGCGGCTGGTCGCCGACGGTCATGCGGACCCAGTCGCCGACGTGCACGTCCAGCAGGTCGAGCAGGCCCTGCCCGGCCACCGCCTCGTCGGCGCCACGGGCGGCGCGGCCCTCGGCGAGGGTGTAGGGGTAGGGGTCCTGCTGGGTGCCGAGGCCGCGCAGGGCGATGGTCGCCGTCTGGCCCGGGACCAGGGCGGCCGTCTCGACGCCGGGGTAGGCGGCGGCGACCTGCGGGTCGCGTTCCAGGAGGGTGCGGGTCTGCCGTTCGTTCAGGCCGGCGTCGGCGCGGACGCTGAGGGTGGTGGGCAGGCCGATCTGCTCCGGCTCGCTGTGGAAGCGGTCGATGGTGGTCCACGCGCTCATCGCCACGACGATCAGCAGCAGCGGCAGCGTGAGGCGGGCGACGGTGGCGAGGGAGCGGGGGCGGCGGGTGAATGCCTTGTGCCAGCCCAGCACCAGCGCGGGCGGAATCCGCAGGCCGAGGGCCCGGCGGGCCATGCCGGAGAGCTGTCCGGTGCGTGGCGCCGCGGGCGGGAGTCGAAGGACGCGGCGCAGGACGCTCGCCGGCCGCACTCCGTGGCCGGCTTCCGTTTCGCCGGGCGCGCGCCCGCGGCTTCGGCCCGTCGCCCCGGTCAATCGCCCGCCCAGCGCCGCCGTGGGCCTCGGCACCGGCACCGGCGGGACTCGTCCCGCCCGCCATGCGGCAAGGCCGGTGGTCGCGCCGATGAACAGCACGGCACCCACCGGGATCACGATCAGCGCCACGGTGTGCCCGGGAAGGCCCTGCCACACCCCGACCGCGTCCCCGAGCCGTCCGGGGATGCGGCTGCCCAGTACCTCGGCGAGCGCGGCGGCGGCAACGGCGCCCAGCAGGGCGTAGGCGAGATGCTGGAGCAGGAAGACGCGGACCACCTGGCCCGGGGTGAAGCCGATCGCCTTCAGGATGGAGAGATCCCGCAGGTGGCCCCGGATACGGGTGCTGATCGCCCCATGCACGGCGAGCCCGGCGGCGACCAGCGCGCCCAGCCCGAACAGGCCCAGCACCTGGCCGAGGAGCCGGTTGTCGCCCTGGGCCTCGGCGCGGGCCTGCTGCCAGGTGGACACCTCGCCGATCGCCCCGGCTCCCAGCACGGTCACGGCACGCTGCACGACGTAGGAGGTGTCGCCGGGGTCCGTCAGGCGCAGCCCGATCACCTGGCCGCCGGGGTCGGGCACGGCCGACGGCAGGGCCCACACCAGGCCCGGCTGCTCACCGGGCCGGTAGCGGGGCTCGGCGCTGTCGGCGAGCCCCACGACGGTCAGCTCGCGGGCGGTGCCGGGCACGCCGATGGTGTCGCCGGGCTCGGCCAGCAGGGCGCGGGCGAGGCGGCTCTCCAGGACCACACCGTTCGGCGTCGAAGGGTCGAGCCAGCGGCCGGAGACGACCGGCGGGTTGCCGACGGACGGCCGTTCCTGAGTGCCGCGCAACTCCACGGCGGCGCGGCTGCCTCGTGAGGAGACGGTGACATCGGCGGTGGGATAGGGACCGGCGACGGAGTCGACGCCGTCCAGACCGGCCAGCTTCCCGGTGTCGGCGGCCGCGTCGGTGTGCAGCCACACATGCGCGCCGTGCGACTGTGTGAAGACGCGCTGCCAGGGGTTGGTCGCGTACCCGAACAGGGCCGTGGCCAGCAGCAGCGAGGCGACGATGCCCGCGGTGGCCAGGACGAGGAACAGCGCCTCGCCGCGGTGCGTGCGCAGATCGGAGTGGGCCCAGCGCAGGGTGGCTCGCACGGGCCTCAGCCTCTCGGCCCGGACGCCGGGCAGCCGTCGTACACCCGCATGTCAGTCCTTCACCCGCATGTCAGTCCTTGAGTTCCAGCACACCGGAGATGCCGGACCGGCGCGGGGGTGTGCCGCCGTCGAGTTCCGCGTCGTCGGCGATCCGGCCGTCGAAGAAGCTGATCACCCGGTCCGCCGCGCTCGCCAGCCGCGCGTCATGGGTGACCAGCAGGATCGTCTGGCCGCGCTGGTGGAAGCGGGACAGCAGCCGCATCACCTCGCGGGTGCCCTTGCTGTCGAGGCTGCCGGCCGGTTCGTCGGCCAGGAGCAGCGGGGGATGGTTGACCAGGGCCCGGGCCAGGGCGACCCGCTGCTGCTCACCGCCGGACAGCTCGCCCGGCATGCTGCGCTCCTTGCCCGTCAGCCCCAGCTCGGCCAGCAGCTGCTCGCGCTCGGTGCGCGCCCGCTTCGGCGAGCTTCCGGCGAGCAGGGCGGGCAGCTCCACGTTGTCGGCGACGGACAGGCTGGACACCAGGTTGAAGAACTGGAAGACGATCCCGATCCGCTTCCTGCGCTCCACCGCCCAGCGGGCCTCGCCGTAGGTGTCGGTGGACTCGCCGTCGAGCCAGAGATGGCCCGCGTCCGGCCGCTGGAGCCCGCCGAGCAGATGCAGCAGCGTCGACTTCCCGGCGCCGGACGGGCCGGTGATCGCCACGAACTCGCCCTGCCGCACGCACAGATCGACCCCGCGCACGGCATGGGCGGGCGCGCCCTCGCCGTGGTGCGTCTTCACCAGCCCCTCGGCGCGCAGCACAGGAGCGGGACGGTCGTCGCTCACTCCAGCTCCTCCAGCTCTTCCTGGCACCGCTCCAGCCAGTCCAGATCGGCCTGCAAGTGCAGCATCGCACCCTCTATCAGCAGATGCGCGATGCGATTGTCGCGGTCCTCGGCGGCGGCCAGCTTCGACAGCTGCCGCATGGTGTTCAGATACTGGCGCCGCTGGTGGTTGATCAGGGAGATCTGGTCGGCGAGACCGGTCTGCGGAGCGAGCGCCAGCTTCATGAAGAAGTCGTCCCGTACCCGCGGCTCGTCCTCGGGCTCCTCGAACCAGGCGCGCAGCGCCTCCCGCCCGGCGTCGGTGAGGTGGTAGACCTTTTTATTGGGCCGGCTGGACTGCGCCACGTCCTCGCCCTCGATCAGTCCCGACTTCTCGAGGCGGCCGAGGGTCACATAGATCTGGCCGACATTCGGCTGAGGGTACGCGGAGCCCAGCAGTTGCTCAAGGTCCTGCTTGAGCTCGTAGCCATGGGCGGGGCCGCGGGCGAGGAGTGCCAGGAGGTGCAGGCGCACGCGTGCAGTCCTCCTGTCCGGTCAATGTGCTCCAGACCCTAGTATCGCCCATACCTAACAGGTATACATGGCCTCTGATTCCGGGCAAGGGAGCCCGACGCCGGTGTACAGGGAGGAACCTATGCGGTGGATCCATGCCGCGGGTAGGGGCCTTCTCGTTCTCGTCGTGGTCATGACCGGCTACGTCGCCGCCGGAGCGCAGGCGGGCGAGCCGGCGGGCGGCGGCCGCGGACCGCTCACCCTGGCCACCGCCGGAGACCTCACCGGCTATCTCGGCCCCCTGCTGGAGGGCTGGAACCGCACCCACCCCGGCGAGAAGGTGACCCTCGTCGAGCTGCCCGACTCGGCCGACGAGACCCAGGCGCAGATGTCCACCGACCTGCGCGACGGCGACCGCAGCAGGTTCGACGTGCTCAACATCGACGTCAACTGGACCTCGGAGTTCGCCGCCGCGGGCTGGATCAGACCCCTGCCCCGTGACCGCTTCCCGCTGAAGACCTTCCTCCCGCCGGTCGTCGACACGGCGACCTACGACGGACAGCTCTACGCCGTCCCGTACGTCACCAACGCCGGCCTGCTCCTCTATCGCAAGGACATCCTGGACAAGGAGGGCGTCGAGCCGCCGCGCACCTGGGCGGAGCTGGAGCGGTACGCGAAGACCATCGCCCCGAAGCACGGCCTCGACGGCTACGCCGGGCAGTTCCTCCCCTACGAGGGCCTCACCGTCAACGCGGCGGAAGCCGTCTACTCGGCGGGCGGCTCGATCCTCGGCGACGAGGGCGAGCGCGTCACCGTCGACTCGGCGGCGGCCCGCGAGGGCATCGGCTTCCTGACCCGCGGAGTGCGAGAGGGCTGGATCTCGAAAGAGGCGCTGACCTACAAGGAGGAGGAGTCCAAGCAGGCCTTCCAGGACGGCCGGCTGCTCTTCCTGCGGAACTGGCCGTACGCGTACGTCGGCGCCTCCGCCCCGGGGTCCCGGGTCGCCGGGAAGATCGGCGCCGTGCCGCTGCCCGGACGGGACGGGCCGGGGACGAGTGTCCTCGGCGGCTCCAACCTGGCCGTCAGCTCACACGCCCGGCATCCCGACTCGGCCGCCCGTCTGATCGCGTACCTCACCAGTGAGGGCGTCCAGCGCCAGGTCCTCACCCGTGGCGCGCTGCCGCCCGTACGGGCCGATCTCTACAAGGACCCGCAGCTCATCCGCAGGTTCCCGTACCTGCCGACCCTGCGCGAGAGCGTGCTCGCGGCCGAGCCGCGCCCCAAGAGCCCGCGCTACGACCAGGTCAGCCTGGTCGTCCAGGCCGTCGTGCACGACGCGATGGCCGGGCACGAGACGCCGACGGCCGCGGTGCGCCGTCTGGCGCGGGAGCTCGACGTCATCTCGCGCGGGTAGCGCTTCCAGCGGCTTCCAGTGACCCGCTTCTAGTTACTTGTTAGGTAACGCGCACGTCTCATCTGGCTGAGATATGCCCGTTTGATGCCCAATTTTACTACCTCAACTCCCCGGTAGCTTCTGTCTTTTCATTGACACCCTCGCGACACGCCTACTTAACATGCATGCATAACCGCTGCCCCTCCACAGAGACAGGTCGATGGGTTGAACAGGCACCACTGGTGGCGTGACGCAGTGATCTATCAGGTGTACGTCCGCAGCTTCCTCGACAGCACCGGCGACGGCATCGGCGATCTCGCCGGAGTCCGGGCCGGACTGCCGTATCTGAAGAAGCTCGGCGTCGACGGGATCTGGCTGAGCCCCTTCTATCCCTCGCCGCAGCACGACCACGGCTACGACGTGGCCGACTACTGCGACGTCGACCCGCTCTTCGGCGACCTCGCCGAGTTCGACCAGCTGGTCGGGGCCGCGCGGCGGCTCGGCGTGAAGGTGCTGCTCGACATCGTCCCGAACCACTGCTCCAGCGAGCACCCCTGGTTCCGCGAGGCCCTCGCCGCGGCTCCCGGCAGCGAGGCCCGCGCCCGCTTCCACTTCGCCGACGGCCGCGGCCCGGACGGCGACGAGCCGCCCAACAACTGGCACGCCATGTTCGGCGGGCCGGCGTGGAGCCGGGTGACCGAGGCGGACGGGCGGCCCGGCCAGTGGTACCTGCACATGTTCACGCCCGAGCAGCCCGACTGGAACTGGCGTGACCCGGAGGTCGCCGCCGAGTTCGACCGGGTCCTGCGCTTCTGGCTGGACCGGGGCGTCGACGGCTTCCGCATCGACGTCGCCGCCGGCCTCTACAAGCACCCCGAGCTGCCCGACTCCGACGACCCGGAGGCCGACGCCCGCACCCGCGACTCGGTCAACCCGCTCGCCTGGAACCAGCCCGAGGTACACGAGGTGTGGCGCCGCTGGCGCTCCATATGCGAGGACTACACCGAGCGCGACGGCTGCGAACGCCTCCTCGTCGGCGAGGTCTCCGTCCCGACCGCCCGCGAGCACGCCCGGTACGTCCGCCCGGACGAACTCCACCAGGCCTTCTTCTTCGACCTGCTCAGCGCCCCCTGGGACCCGGACGCCTTCCAGAAGGTCATCTCCGAGGCCATGCAGGACATCGCCGGGACCGGCTCGACGGTCACCTGGGTCCTCAACAACCACGACCAGGTCCGCACCGTCACCCGCTACGGCGAACCCGCCACCGAAGGCAGCGGCCTCGGCGCCGCCCGGGCCCGCGCCGCCGCGCTGCTGATGCTGGCACTGCCCGGCGCCGCCTACATCTACCAGGGCGAGGAGCTCGGCCTGCCCGAGGTCGTCGACCTGCCCGACGACGTGCTCACCGACCCGATCTTCCACCGCACCGGCAGCCGGGCCCGCATCCGCGACGGCTGCCGGGTGCCGCTGCCCTGGTCGGGGCAGGCCTCGCCCTTCGGCTTCACCTCCGGCGAGGAGAGCGCCAAGCCGTGGCTGCCGCAGCCGGAGTACTTCGCCGAGTACGCCACCGACCGCGCCCTCGCCGACACCCGCTCCTTCTGGCACCTGTACCGCGACGGCCTCCAACTGCGCGGCACCCTGCCTCAGCTGGGCGAGGGCACTTTGCGCTGGCTGGACGCCCCGCCCGGCGTCCTCGCCTTCGCCCGCGGCGACGACCTGGTGTGCGCCGTCAACTTCGGTACGGCACCCACCCCCGCGCCGGTCCCCGGCACCCCTCTGCTCGCCAGCGGCCCCTGCCCCGCCGGGGTACTGCCCGGCTCCACGGCCGCCTGGTGGATCCGTTCCTGAACTCCCCGCAAGTCAACTCCCCGAAGGGACATCAACGATGATGCGACGACGTACCACCCTGCTCGCCGGCTGCACCGCCCTCGCCCTGTCGCTCGGCGCGACCGCCTGCGGCGGCGGCCCCGTCGCGGCCGGAGGCGGCGACAAGGCCCTCAGCGGCCAGACCGTCACCGTGGCCGGCGTCTGGTCCGGCACCGAGCAGAAGAACTTCCAGAAGGTGCTCGACGCCTTCACCGAGAAGACCGGCGCCAAGACGCAGTTCACGTCCACCGGCGACAACGTATCCACCGTCGTCGGCAGCAAGATCGAGGGTGGCAACGCCCCCGACGTCGTGATGGTCCCGCAGGTCGGCGTGCTCAAGCAGTTCGCGCAGAAGGGCTGGCTCAAGCCGCTGTCGAAGAAGACCGAGCAGGCCGTCGACGCGGGCTACGCCCCCGTGTGGAAGAAGTACGGCAGCGTCGACGGCACCCTCTACGGCCTGTACTTCAAGGCCGCCCACAAGTCGACCGTCTGGTACAGCCCCGACGCCCTCGCCCAGGCCGGCGTGAAGCCGCCGAAGTCGTACGACGAGATGCTCAAGGCCGGGCAGACCGTGTCCGACTCCGGGCTCGCCGCGTTCTCCGTCGCCGGACAGGACGGCTGGACCCTCACCGACTGGTTTGAGAACGTCTACCTGTCGCAGGCCGGACCCGAGAAGTACGACGCCCTCGCCGCGCACAAGCTGAAGTGGACCGACGCGTCGGTCGTCGACGCCCTCACCACGCTCGGCAAGCTCTTCCAGGACAAGCAGCTCATCGCCGGCGGCCAGAAGGGCGCGCTGAACACCGACTTCCCCGGCTCCGTGGAGAAGGTCTTCGGACCCGAGCCCGAGGCCGGCATGGTCTACGAGGGCGACTTCGTCGCCGGCGTCGCCAAGGACCAGTTCGGCAAGACCGTCGGCAAGGACGCGAACTTCTTCCCGTTCCCCGCGGTCGGCGGCGGTGAGGCTCCGGTCGTCAGCGGCGGTGACGCGGCCGCCGTCCTGAAGGACGGCAAGAACCAGAAGGCCGCGCAGGCCCTCACGGAGTACCTGGCCACGCCGGAGGCCTCCGAGGTGTGGGCCGAGGCGGGCGGCTTCCTCTCCCCGAACAAGGAACTCGACCTCGCCAAGTACGGCGACGATGTCACCCGCGCCACCGCCAAGTCCCTCGTCCAGGCCGGGGACTCGGTCCGCTTCGACATGTCCGACCAGGCCCCCGCGGCCTTCGGCGGCACCAAGGGCACCGGCGAGTGGAAGCTGCTCCAGGACTTCCTGCGCGACCCGTCCGACCCGAAGGGCACCGCGGCGAAGCTGGAGGCCGCGGCGGCCAAGGCGTACCAGGACTGATACGCCATGACAGCGACCCTCGTGAAAGAGACGAGTCCACCGCCGCCCGGCACGATCGCCGACCGGACGCGGCGACTGCGCCGGCGCGGCAAGGTCATCGCCCTGCTGTTCGTGCTGCCCGCGCTGCTGCTGCTCGGCGCGCTCGTCGTCTACCCCGTGCTGTTCAGCATCGGCCGCAGCTTCTTCGACGCCTCCGGGACGACGTTCGTCGGCGGCGACAACTACGCCGAGATGTTCAGCGACCCGGCGACCCTCAACGCCGTCCGCAACACGGCCATCTGGGTCGTCGTCGCACCGGCCCTGCTGACCGGCCTCGGGCTGATCCTGGCCGTCCTGGTGGAGAAGGTCCGCTGGGCCACCGCCTTCAAACTGCTCCTCTTCATGCCGATGGCGGTCTCCTTCCTCGCCGCCGGCATCATCTTCCGCCTCGCCTACGACGAGGACCCCGACAAGGGCGTCCTCAACGCGGCGGTCGTCTCCGTCCACGACGCGTTCGAGGGCTCCTCGTCCTACCCGACGGCCCGGGGACGTGACGGGCAGGGTCTGACCAAGGAGAAGGACGGGTCGTACCGCACGAGCCAGAGCGTGTCACCGGGCAACGCGGTGACGCTCCCGCTGGTCGGCGTACTGCCCGACGACCTGCCGGGCGGGACGAAGCCGGCGTACGCGGCGGCGGGACAGAAGGCCGCCGCCGACGAAGTGCGCGGCGTGGTCTACCTGGACTTCACGCCCGGCGGGGGAGGGGAGCAGGGCAAGGTCGACCGGAGCGAGAGCGGACTGCCCGAGATGAAGGTCGAGGCGGTGCGCGACGGCAAGACGGTCGCCACGGCGACCACCGCCTCCGACGGCTCCTTCCGCTTCCAGGGCCTCGAACCCGGCTCCTACGCGGTGCAGTTGCCCTCGTCCAACTTCGCCCCGCCCTACGAGGGCGTCTCCTGGCTCGGACCGGCCCTGGTCACACCGGCGATCATCGGCGCGTACCTGTGGATCTGGACCGGCTTCTCCATGGTGCTCATCGGCGCCGGACTGGCGACGCTGCCGCGCGACACGCTGGAGGCGGCGCGGATGGACGGCGCCAACGAATGGCAGATCTTCCGGCGGATCACCGTGCCGCTGCTGGCACCCGTCCTGACCGTCGTCTTCATCACCCTGGTCATCAACGTGATGAAGGTCTTCGACCTCGTCTACATCATCGCGCCCGGGCCGGTACAGGAAGACGCGACCGTCCTCGCGACGCAGATGTGGCTGGTGTCGTTCGGCGGCGGCAACAACCAGGGACTCGGCAGCGCACTCGGAGTGCTGCTCCTGCTCCTGGTGGTCCCGGCCATGGTGTTCAACGTCCGCCGCTTCCGAAGGAGTCAGCGATGAACGCGGTTCGGCGCGGGTTGGGCAACGGAGTCGTCCAGGCCTTCCTCGTGATCGTGGGCCTGGTGTGGATGACGCCGCTGGCCGGGCTGTTCCTGTCCTCGATGCGGTCCGCCGAGGAGACCGCGAAGGGCGGCTGGTGGACGGTGTTCACCAGCCCGGGGCAGCTGTCCTTCGACAACTACTCGGAGCTGCTGGGGAACGCCGGGATCACGACGGCGTTCTGGAACACGGTGCTGATCTCGGTGCCGACCACGGTTCTGGTCGTCGTCATCGCCGCGCTCGCGGGGTACGCCTTCGCGTGGCTGGACTTCCCCGGGCGGGAGACGATCTTTCTGGTCGTGGTCGCGTTGCTGGTGGTGCCCGTGCAGATCGGGCTGCTGCCGGTCGCGAAACTCTTCGGGCAGCTGGGGCTGTTCGGGACGATCCCGGGTGTCGTGCTCTTCCATGTCGCCTACGGGCTGCCGTTCGCGGTGTTCCTGCTGCGGAACTACTTCTCCGAGATACCGAAGGAGATGCTGGAGGCCGCGCGCATGGACGGGGGCAGTGAGTGGCGTATCTTCACGCGGCTCGTGCTGCCCGTGGGGCGGCCGGCGATCGCCTCCCTGGCCATCTTCCAGTTCCTGTGGGTGTGGAACGACATGCTGGTGGCGTTGCTGTTCGCGGACAGTGCGTCGCAGCCGTTGACGGTGGAACTCCAGTCGCAGATCCGGCAGTTCGGCAGCAACATCGATGTGCTGGCGCCGGGGGCGTTCGTGTCCCTGGTCGTGCCTGTGGTCGTGTTCTTCGCGTTCCAGAAGCACTTTGTGCAGGGCGTGATGGCGGGGTCGGTCAAGTAGCCGCTGCCTGTTCGCGTACCAGGGGGCTCCGCCCCCTGGACCCCCGCCTGTGCCCACCCACCACCCGAAACTGTCCTTGATGGGTGGGCCAAGGCCCGGAGGATCCAGGGGGCGGAGCCCCCTGGTATGCCTATGCCGACGCCGGCGGATACAGCGAGCGCGGGAGCTGGGAGGCCGCCGCCCCGTCCAGCAGCCACAGCGTCCGGCTGCGGCCGTACGCCCCCGCCGCCGGGGCCTGGATCTCGCCCGCGCCCGAGAGCGCGATCGCCGCGGCCTGGGCCTTGTCCTCGCCCGCCGCCAGGAGCCACACCTCACGAGCCGCCCGGATCGCAGGCAACGTCAGCGTCACCCGGGTCGGAGGCGGCTTGGGCGCGCCGTGGACGCCGACGACCGTACGGTCCGTCTCCCGGACCGCGGGAAGCTCCGGGAACAGGGACGCGACATGCGTGTCCGGACCGACGCCCAGCATCAGGACGTCGAACGTCGGCACGGGGCCGTGGTTCTCCGGGCCGGCCGCTCGGGCAAGTTCCTCCGCGTACGCGGCCGCCGCCGCGTCCACGTCGGCGCCGTCGGGGCCGTCCGACGCGGGCATCGCGTGCACCCGCTTCGGATCGAGCGGCACCGTGTCCAGCAGCGCCTCCCTCGCCTGCGTGATGTTGCGCTCCGGGTCGCCCTCGGGCAGGAACCGCTCGTCGCCCCACCAGAGGTCGAGCCGGCTCCAGTCGACGGCGTCCCGGGCGGGCGCCGCGGCCAGGGCGGCCAGCAGGCCGTTGCCGTTGCGGCCGCCCGTGAGGACCACGGACGCCGAGCCCCGGGAGGCCTGGGCGTCCACGATCTTCGTGATCAGCCGGGCCGCCGCGGCCTGCGCCATCAGCTCCTTGTCGCGGTGCACGACCAGCTGCGGTGCCGTACTCACTTCGTCGTAGCCCTCACTTCGTCGTCGCCTTCCGTACCGGTTCCAGCGCGGGAGCTTCCTGCTTCAGCGGTTCCTGCGCCGTCGCTTCCGCAGCGGGTGCTTTCGCAGCCCTTTCGACGGGAGCGGGGAGGGCGAGGCGGCCTCGCCCGTCACTTTTGGGCTCTCCGCTCTCTCCTTTGGCCACCGGCTCCCCGGAGACCCGAGGGGCCGGAGCCGACCAGGAGGACTTCAGCCGGTCCACCCCGTACCGCAGGGCCGACGCGTAGGTGTCGTCCGGGTCCAGCCGCCGCAGCTCCTCCGCTATCAGCTCGGCCGTGTCCCGGCGCTTGAGCGCCACTCCGCGGTCCGGCTGGCCGTCGATGGAGAGCGTGGCGAGGGAGCCGTCCGCACGGTCCAGCTTGATCGGACCGCAGTTGGTGTCCATACGGACCGCCGTCAGACCGGGTCCGCCGGACAGCGAGCGCTTCACGGGCACGTCCAGCCGGTCCGCGAGCCACATCGCCAGCAGCTCGCA
Organism: Streptomyces koelreuteriae; assembly: GCF_018604545.1. GTDB lineage: Bacteria > Actinomycetota > Actinomycetes > Streptomycetales > Streptomycetaceae > Streptomyces > Streptomyces koelreuteriae. The sequence goes on from NZ_CP075896.1 coordinate 6,540,973, forward strand.
GCTCGGGTTGAACTCCTCGCCCTCCACCTCGACGGCCCTGACCTCGCAGGTGACCTGGTCGAGGGCCGCCGCCAGCATGGAGCGCCAGGGCGTGATGCGGGTCCAGGACAGGTCCGTGTCGCCGGGGGTGTAGGTCCCCGACCGGGTCGCCAGGTCCCGTACCGGCTGCTCGGAGGCGTAGGTGTCGGTGACACGGCGCTGGCCGAGGGCCCCGAGGGGGTCCTTCGCCGGGTCGAGCGGCGCGTTCACCGGCCACCACACCACCACCGGGGCGTCCGGCAGCAGCAGCGGCAGCACCACCGACTGGGCGTGCTCGGCGACCTCGCCGTACAGGCGGAGCACCACCGTCTCGCCCGAACCGGCGTCCGCGCCGAGGCGGACCTCCGCGTCCAGGCGGGACTGCGTACGGTCGCGGGGCGAGCGGGAGACGCGCTTGATGACGACGAGCGTGCGCGAGGGATGCTCGTGCGAGGCGTCGTTCGCCGCCTTCAGGGCGTCGTAGGCGTTCTCCTCGTCCGTCACGATGACCAGCGTGAGCACCATGCCGACCGCCGGGGTGCCGATCGCCCGGCGCCCCTGCACCAGCGCCTTGTTGATCTTGCTGGCGGTGGTGTCCGTCAGGTCTGTCTTCATGGCCGGCGCCAGCTCCGTCCGTGTCGCTCGAGCATTTCGTCCGCCTCGACGGGCCCCCAGGTACCGGCCGGGTACTGCGCGGGCTTGCCGTTCTTGTCCCAGTACTCCTCGATCGGGTCGAGGATCTTCCAGGACAGCTCGACCTCCTCGGTGCGCGGGAAGAGGTTCGAGTCACCGAGGAGAACGTCCAGGATGAGACGCTCGTACGCCTCCGGGCTGGACTCCGTGAAGGACTCGCCGTAGGCGAAGTCCATGGACACGTCCCGGATCTCCATCGACGTGCCGGGGACCTTCGAACCGAAGCGGACCGTCACACCCTCGTCCGGCTGGACGCGGATGACGATCGCGTTGGAGCCCAGTTCCTCGGTGGCCGTCGTGTCGAAGGGGGAGTGCGGGGCCCGCTGGAAGACGACCGCGATCTCCGTCACCCGGCGGCCGAGCCGCTTGCCGGTGCGCAGATAGAAGGGGACGCCCGCCCAGCGGCGGTTGTCGATCTCCAGCTTGATCGCGGCGTAGGTGTCGGTCTTCGACGAGGCGTTGATGCCGTCCTCGTCGAGATAGCCGGTCACCTTCTCGCCGCCCTGCCAGCCGGCCGCGTACTGGCCGCGCACGGTGTCCCGGCCCATGTCCTTCGGCAGCCGCACGGCGCCGAGCACCTTGGTCTTCTCGGCGGCCAGCGCGTCCGCGTCGAAGGAGGCCGGCTCCTCCATGGCCGTGAGGGCCAGGAGCTGGAGCAGGTGGTTCTGGATGACGTCACGGGCGGCGCCGATGCCGTCGTAATACCCGGCGCGGCCGCCGATGCCGATGTCCTCGGCCATGGTGATCTGCACATGGTCCACGAGGGACCGGTTCCAGATCGGCTCGAACATCGTGTTGGCGAAGCGCAGCGCCAGGATGTTCTGGACGGTCTCCTTGCCGAGGTAGTGGTCGATCCGGAAGACCTGCTCCGGGGCGAACACCTCGTGGACGACCTTGTTGAGCTCCTCGGCCGACTTCAGGTCGTGCCCGAAGGGCTTCTCGATGACCGCGCGCCGCCAGGAGCCGCCCTGCTGGTCGGCCAGCTGGTGCTTCTTCAGCTGCTGGATGACCACCGGGAAGGACTTCGGCGGCACGGAGAGGTAGAAGGCGAAGTTGCCGCCCGTGCCCTGGGCCTTGTCCAGCTCCTCGATCGTGGAGCGCAGCCGCTCGAACGCGTCGTCGTCGTCGAACGTGCCCTGCACGAAGCGCATGCCCTGGATGAGCTGCTGCCAGACCTCCTCGCGGAAGGGCGTGCGGGCATGCTCCTTGACCGCGTCGTGGACCTCCTGTGCGAAGTCCTCGTGCGCCCACTCACGGCGCGCGAAACCCACCAGCGAGAAGCCCGGCGGCAGCAGACCCCGGTTGGCGAGGTCGTAGACGGCGGGCATGAGCTTCTTGCGTGACAGGTCGCCCGTGACGCCGAAGATGACCAGGCCCGACGGCCCCGCGATACGCGGGAGCCGTCGGTCCGCGGGGTCACGCAGCGGGTTGCTGCTCGACACCTGTTCAGCCCTCCGAGGGGGCGAGGCGCTTGAGCTCGGCCTCGGTCGACTTCAGCAGATCGTTCCAGGACGCCTCGAACTTCTCGACGCCCTCGTCCTCGAGCAGCTGGACCACGTCGTCGTACTTGATCCCGAGCTGCTCGACCGCGTCGAGGTCGGCACGGGCCTGCTCGTACGTGCCGGCGAGGGTGTTGCCGGTGATCGAGCCGTGCTCCTCGGTGGCGTACAGGGTCGCCTCCGGCATGGTGTTCACCGTGTTCGGCGCGACCAGCTCGTCGACGTACAGGGTGTCCTTGTACGCCTTGTCCTTGACGCCGGTGGAGGCCCACAGCGGACGCTGCTTGTTGGCGCCCTCGCGCTCCAGCGCGCTCCAGCGGTCGCCCGAGAAGACCTCCTCGTACGCCTGGTAGGCGAGCCGGGCGTTGGCGATGGCGGACTTGCCGCGCAGCGCCTTGGCCTCGGGGGTGCCCAGGGCGTCGATGCGCTTGTCGATCTCGGTGTCGACACGCGAGACGAAGAAGGACGCCACCGAGTGGATCTTGGACAGGTCCAGGCCCTTGGCCTTGGCCTTCTCCAGACCGGACAGGTAGGCCTCCATCACCTCGCGGTAGCGCTCCAGCGAGAAGATCAGCGTGACGTTGACGCTGATGCCGTTGCCGATCGTCTCGGCGATGGCCGGCAGACCCGCCTTGGTGGCCGGGATCTTGATGAGCGTGTTGGGGCGGTCCACCAGCCAGGCGAGCTGGCGGGCCTCGGCGACCGTCGCCTTGGTGTTGTGGGCGAGGCGCGGGTCGACCTCGATCGAGACCCGGCCGTCCTGGCCGTCGGTGGCGTCGAAGACCGGGCGCAGGATGTCGGCGGCGTCGCGGACGTCCGCCGTGGTGATCATGCGGATGGCCTCTTCGACGGTGACCTTGCGGGCGGCGAGGTCCGACAGCTGCTGGTCGTAGCCGTCACCCTCGGAGATCGCCTTCTGGAAGATCGTCGGGTTGGTGGTGACGCCCACGACGTGCTGCTGGTCGATCAGCTCGGCGAGGTTGCCGGACGTGATGCGCTTGCGCGACAGGTCGTCCAGCCAGATCGCGACGCCTTCCTCGGAGAGGCGCTTGAGTGCGTCTGTCATGGAAATTCCATCTCCTACGTGTCGTATATGAGCGTCAGCGCTGAGCTGCGGCGATCGATTCCCGGGCGGCGGCGGCCACGTTCTCGGCAGTGAAGCCGAACTCGCGGAAAAGGACCTTGCCGTCGGCCGAAGCACCGAAGTGCTCCAGGGAAACGATGCGGCCGGCGTCCCCGACGTAACGGTGCCAGGTCAGTCCGATACCGGCCTCGACCGCGACGCGGGCCTTGACGGCCGGCGGAAGGACGCTGTCCCGGTACCCCTGGTCCTGCTGCTCGAACCACTCCACCGACGGCATGGACACCACGCGCGTGGGCACGCCGGCGCCCTGGAGCTGCTCGCGCGCCTCGACGGCGACGTGCACCTCCGAGCCGGTGGCGATGAGGACGACCTCGGGCTCGCCGCCGTCGGCCTCGAAGAGGACGTACCCGCCCTTGGCGGCGTCCTCGTTGGGCGCGTACGTCGGCACACCCTGACGCGTCAGCGCCAGACCGTGCGGCTGCCCCTTGCCGAACTCCTTCGTCCAGCGCTTGAGGATCTCGCGCCAGGCGATCGCGGTCTCGTTGGCGTCCGCCGGGCGCACCAGGTTCAGGCCCGGGATCGCCCGCAGCGACGCCAGGTGCTCGATCGGCTGGTGCGTCGGGCCGTCCTCGCCCAGACCGATGGAGTCGTGCGTCCACACGTACGTCACCGGCAGGTGCATCAGCGCCGACAGCCGCACCGCGTTGCGCATGTAGTCGGAGAAGACGAGGAACGTGCCGCCGTAGATCCGGGTGTTGCCGTGCAGCGCGATGCCGTTCATCTCGGCGGCCATCGCGTGCTCGCGGATACCGAAGTGGATCGTGCGGCCGTACGGGTTCGCCTCCTGAAGCGGGTTGTCCGCCGGGAGGAACGACGACGTCTTGTCGATCGTGGTGTTGTTCGAACCGGCCAGGTCGGCCGAGCCGCCCCACAGCTCCGGGATGACCCCGCCGAGGGCCTGGAGGACCTTGCCGGAGGCGGCACGCGTGGCCACGCCCTTGCCGACCTCGAAGACCGGGATCTTCTCCTCCCAGCCCTTGGGCAGCTCGCCCTTGGCGACGCGGTCGTACTCGGCGGCGAGGTCGGGGTGGTTGTCCCGCCACTGCTGGTACGCCTTCTCCCACACGGCGCGGGCCGCCTGGCCCCGCTCCAGCGCCTTGCGGGTGTGCGTGATGACCTCGTCGGAGACCTCGAAGCTCTGCTCCGGGTCGAAGCCGAGGACACGCTTGGTCGCGGCGACCTCGTCGTCACCCAGCGCCGAGCCGTGCGCGGCCTCGGTGTTCTGCGCGTTCGGGGCCGGCCAGGCGATGATCGAGCGCATCGCGATGAACGACGGCCGGTCGGTGACGGCCTTGGCCGCCTCGATCGCGTCGTAGAGCGCGTGCGGGTCCAGGTCGCCGTCCGGCTTCGGGGCCACGCGCTGCACGTGCCAGCCGTAGGCCTCGTACCGCTTCACCGTGTCCTCGGACACGGCCGTCTCGGTGTCGCCCTCGATCGAGATGTGGTTGTCGTCCCACAGCAGGACCAGGTTGCCCAGCTTCTGGTGGCCCGCCATCGACGAGGCCTCGGCGGAGATGCCCTCCTGCAGACAGCCGTCACCGGCGACGCAGTAGACGAAGTGGTCGAAGGGGGACTCGCCCTCGGCGGCCTCCGGGTCGAACAGACCGCGCTCGTAGCGGGCGGCCATCGCCATGCCCACCGCGTTCGCGACACCCTGTCCGAGCGGGCCGGTCGTGGTCTCCACACCGGTCGTGTGCCCGTACTCGGGGTGACCGGGGGTCTTCGAACCCCAGGTGCGGAAGGACTTCAGGTCGTCCAGCTCCAGGCCGAAACCGGCCAGGTACAGCTGGGTGTAGAGGGTCAGGGACGAGTGGCCGGCGGACAGCACGAAGCGGTCCCGTCCGACCCAGTCGGCGTCCGCCGGGTCGTGCCGCATCACCTTCTGGAAGAGGGTGTAGGCGGCAGGCGCCAGGCTCATCGCCGTACCCGGATGGCCGTTGCCGACCTTCTGTACGGCATCGGCGGCCAGGACACGCGCGGTGTCGACGGACCGCTGGTCCAACTCGGTCCACTCGAGGTCTGTGGTGGTCGGCTTGGTGCTCACCCTGGGTCAGGGCTCCTCTCCACATGTTTCGGATGCCGGTGTATCGGGGCGCCCACCGGCCGCAGTCGAGCCTACCCCCGTGGGACGTGCGTTTTTTCGAGTCACTCCAGAGTGCCGGGGCTCATCCCGATCCGCCTCCTGACTGGGCCGTACCGCATTCGGCAAGTGAATACGGAGCCGCTCATCCGGGTGCTCAATCGAGCTTGGACGCGCCCGTCGGAACCCTCCCCTCAACACGAGACGACCCCCGCGAATGTCCGAGTCTGGGCAACGTCTAAAGTGGCGTGGTACGCGCGAGCCTTTACCGGTACTTCACACGGCTGAGGCTCGCTGGGATGTCTCTGTAGGGGTGTGCGTGACGGCCGTTGAATCCCGTCCAGCGGGGATGACCGGGACGGACCAGAGCCCGGCCCACCGGCCGCTCGGGGCCCGTGTCATGGCGTTCGTGGCTCTCACCAAGCCGCGGATCATCGAGCTGCTGCTGATCACCACGGTTCCCGTGATGTTCCTGGCGCAGCAGGGTGTGCCCGACCTGACGCTGGTGCTGCTGACCTGCGTCGGCGGTTACCTGTCGGCAGGCGGCGCCAACGCGCTCAACATGTACATCGACCGCGACATCGACGCGCTGATGGACCGCACCTCGCAGCGCCCGCTGGTCACCGGCATGGTCAGCCCGCGCGAGTGCCTGGCCTTCGGCATCACCCTGGCCGTCGTCTCGACCCTGCTGTTCGGCCTCGCGGTCAACTGGCTCTCGGCCTGGCTCTCCCTCGGCGCGCTCCTGTTCTACGTCGTCGTCTACACGATGATCCTCAAGCGCCGTACCTCGCAGAACATCGTCTGGGGCGGCATCGCCGGCTGTCTGCCCGTGCTGATCGGCTGGTCCTCGGTCACGAACTCCATGTCGTGGGCGCCGATCATCCTCTTCCTCGTCATGTTCTTCTGGACGCCGCCGCACTACTGGCCGCTGTCGATGAAGGTGAAAGAGGACTACGCGCGCGTGGGCGTGCCGATGCTGCCGGTGGTCGCCTCCAACAAGGTGGTCGCCAAGCAGATCGTGATCTACAGCTGGGTCATGGTCGGCGTCTCGCTCCTGCTGACCCCGCTCGGCTACACGGGCTGGTTCTACACGGCGGTCGCCCTGCTGGCCGGCGGCTTCTGGCTGTGGGAGGCACACGGCCTGCAGAACCGCGCCAAGGCCGAGGTGACGGGCGCCAAGCTCAAGGAGATGCGCCTCTTCCACTGGTCGATCACCTACGTGTCGATCCTGTTCGTGGCCGTCGCGGTCGACCCGTTCCTGCGCTGACGTACGTCACAGGGCCCTCCCCTCGCCAGTCGATCTACTCGTGAGTAGCATCCTGACCATGGCAGACACGCAGCAGGTTGACCCGAAGGCCGAGCGCAAGGTCGCCCGGCTCGCCAAGCAGATCACCGCCTTCTCCAAGGACCACGGCGGCGCCGAGGGCCAGATCGCCTACCTCGGCGAACGCGGCGCCCGCATCGTCCTCGTCGGCGAGGACGGCAACTGGGGCGACCTGGTCGCCCCCTCGCACGAGATCGCCGAGCAGGCGGTGGAGAAGTCGGGCATCACCCGCCACGAGTCCTTCGACGGCGAATTCGCCGCCAAGGTGACGACGGGCCGCTACGAGTGGACCCGCATGGCGGGCATCCAGGTAGGCGGCCCGTCCAACGGTTGAGCAACTGGCCTCTTGTCTTCAGGGGCGCGGGGAACTGCGCGAACAACCACAGATCACCCGCACCCGCCGAACAATCCGCCACCTCCCACGACGGACCGCGACCTGAACCCCGCTTCACCCGTTAGGACCCTTGGAACAACAGGGTCCACACCGGGGAGCCCGGATGATCGAAACGCCGTCCCTAGTGGACCAGTACTGCCACGGAGTACTCCGCACAGAGCTGGGCCTCGGCACCTTCGAGGCCCACCTCTCCCGCACCGAGGGCCCACCCGCCCCCGGCACCACCCTCTTCGACACCCAGACCGGCTTCGCCGTACGCCGCTGGTGCCCGCCCCTGCTCGGCCTGGAACCCCACTGCACCCCGGCCCACTACCTGGCCCGCCGCCGTGAACTGGGCGTCCTGGAGTCCGGCCGCCGTCTCCTGCGCGGCAGCGGCATCACGACGTACCTCGTCGACACCGGCCTCCCCGGCGACCTCACCGAGCCCCGCGAACTGGCCTCCGCCGGCGCCGCCGAGGCCCACGAGATCGTGCGCCTGGAACTGCTCGCCGAGCAGGTCGCCGACACCTCCGGAACCGTCGAGTCCTTTCTCGCGAACCTCGCCGAGTCCGTGCACGCCGCCGCCGCGCACGCCGTCGCGTTCACCTCGGTCGCGGGCGTCCGGCACGGCCTCGCGCTCGCGCCCGAGCCGCCCGGACCGGGAGAGGTGCGGGGAGCCGCCGGCCGCTGGCTCGCGGGGCGCGGGGTCGGCGGGGAGCTGAGCGACCCCGTGCTGCTGCGGCATCTGCTGTGGAGCGCCGTCGCCTCGGGGCTGCCGCTCCAGCTGCACGCGGGGCTCGGGGCGCCGGGCCTGCGCATCGACCGTACGGACCCGGTGCTGCTGACGGACTTCGTACGGGCCACGGCCGGGCTCGGCACGGACCTCGTCCTGCTGCACGGCTACCCGTACCACCGGCACGCCGCCCATCTCGCCGGTGTCTTCCCGCATGTCTACGTCGACTGCGGCGCCGCCCTGGTGCGTACCGGCGCCCGGGCCGCGACCGTCCTCGCGGAGATGCTGGAGCTGGCCCCGTTCGGCAAGATCCTCTTCTCCAGCGGCGCCCAGGGGCTGCCCGAACTGCACGTGGTGGCGGCCCGGCTGTTCCGCGAGGCGCTCGGCCGGGTGCTCGGCACCTGGGTCGCCGAGGACGCGTGGTCCCTGACCGACGCGCAGCGGGTGGCGGGGATGCTGGCGTCGGGGAACGCGCGCAGGGTGTACGGGCTCGACTAGGCCTTCGTCAGGGAGGCCTCGGCGGCGGGGCCGGGCAGGTCCACGGGCGCCTCGGTGCGCTCCCGCAGCGACATCATCACCAGCAGCACCCAGATCCACATCACGGCCGAGCCGAACATGTGCAGGCCGACCAGGACCTCGGGGAGGTCCGTGAAGTACTGGACGTATCCGATGACGCCCTGCGCGAGCAGGATCAGGAACAGCTCCCGGGTGCGCTTCAGCGGGCCCTTCGGTGCGTCGACCGCCTTGAGGACGAACCACAGGGCGAAGGTCAGCGTCACCACGATCCACGCCAGCACGGCGTGCAGCTTGCTCACCGTCTCCCAGTCGACCGGCATCCGCTCGACCTCGCTGGAGTCGCCCGCGTGCGGGCCCGCGCCGGTGACCACCGTGCCGACCAGGATGAGCAGGACGGCGGCCGCGGTCAGGAACCACACCAGCTGCCGCACGGCCTTGCCGACCAGCGGACGCGGCGGGGTGTCGCCCTCACGGGTGCGCTGCCACATCACCGTGGCCACCGCGATGAGCGCGGACGTCGCCACGAAGTGGGCCGCGACCGTGTACGGGTTCAGACCCACCAGCACCACGATGCCGCCGAGCACCGCGTTGCTCATCACGATCCAGAACTGCGCCCAGCCCAGCCGGACCAGGCCGGGCCGGTACGGCTTCCGGGAGCGCGCGGCGATGATCGCCCAGCCGACGGCCGCGCACAGCACGTACGTCAGCATGCGGTTGCCGAACTCGATGACGCCGTGGACGCCCATCTCGCTGGTTGCGGTGAGGGAGTTCTCGGTGCACTTGGGCCAGGTCGGGCAGCCCAGGCCCGAGCCGGTCAGCCGTACGGCACCGCCGGTGACCACGATGAGCACCGACATCACGACGGCGGACATGGCGGCCCGCTGGACGGTCCGGGGTTCCGGGGTCCAGCGGGCGGCGATGAAGGCGAGCGGGTTGCGCAGGGCGGCCTTGGCGTCGGCGCGGGTCACTTTTGGCACGCGACCCATCGTAGGGCGCCGCTTGTGCACGCTTTCACGAGGGTCCCTCATGGCCTACTCCCAGCGGAAGAACCGTCCGGCGGCGGCCAGCCCGGCCACCGCCCAGACCGCGAGGATCCCCAGGTCGGCCCAGGGCGTCCCGGCACCGTGCTGGAGCACGTCCCGCAGCCCGTCGGACAGCGCCGCGATGGGCAGCAGGCCGAGTACGTCCTGCGCGCCCTCGGGGAACTTGTCCAGCGGGACGACGACCCCGCCGCCGACGAGCAGCAGCAGGAACACCAGGTTGGCGGCGGCCAGCGTCGCCTCGGCCTTCAGCGTCCCGGCCATCAGCAGGCCGAGGCCCGAGAAGGCCGCCGTACCGAGGACGAGGAGCAGCAGGACGGCGAACGGGTTGCCCTGCGGCGACCAGCCGAGCGCGAAGGCGATCACCGTCAGCAGGACCACCTGGAGTACCTCGGTGACCAGCACGGACAGTGTCTTCGCCGTCATCAGGCCCCAGCGCGGCAGGGGCGAGGAGGCGAGCCGCTTCAGCACGCCGTAGCGGCGCTCGAAGCCGGTCGCGATCGCCTGGCCGGTGAACGCCGTCGACATCACCGCGAGCGCGAGAATGCCGGGGGCGAGGAAGTCGACGGTCTTCCCCTCGCCCGTGTCGACGATGTCCACGGTGCTGAACAGGACGAGCAGCAGGGTCGGGATCACGACCGTCAGCAGCAGCTGCTCGCCGTTGCGCAGCAGCATCTTCGTCTCGAGCACGGCCTGGGCCGCGATCATGCGGGGCAGGGGCGCGGCCCCCGGCTTCGGCGCATAGATGCCGGTGGCGGTCACGAACGCAGCTCCTTACCCGTCAGTTCGAGGAAGACGTCCTCCAGGGAATGCCGCTCCACCGAGATCTTCTCCGGCATCACGCCGTGCTGGGCGCACCAGGAGGTGACCGTGGCGAGGAGCTGCGGGTCGATCTTGCCGATGACCCGGTAGGAACCCGGCGTCAGCTCGGCGGCCGAGGAGTCGGCGGGCAGGGCCTTGAGCAGGGAGCCCACGTCCAGGCCGGGGCGGCCGGTGAAGCGGAGCGTGTTCTCGGCGCCGCCCTTGCACAGCTCCTCCGGGGAGCCCTGCGCGATGACCCGGCCCGCGTCGATGATCGCCACGTCGTCGGCGAGCTGCTCGGCCTCGTCCATGTAGTGGGTGGTGAGGATCACCGAGACGCCGTCGGCGCGCAGGTCCCGGACCAGGTCCCAGGTGGCGCGGCGGGCCTGCGGGTCGAGACCGGCGGTCGGCTCGTCCAGGAACACCAGCTCGGGGCGCCCGACCACGGCCATCGCCAGCGCGAGCCGCTGCTGCTGCCCGCCCGACAGGCGCCGGTAGGTCGTACGCCCGCAGGAGCCGAGCCCCAGGCGTTCGATGAGCGCGTCCACGTCCAGGGGATGAGCGTGCAGCTTGGCCACGTGGCGGAGCATCTCGTCGGCCCTGGAGCCCGAGTACACGCCGCCGGACTGGAGCATCACGCCGATGCGGGGCCGCAGCCGCCCGGACTCCCTGACCGGGTCGAGGCCCAGGACTCGCACCGTGCCGGCGTCCGGCTTCCGGTACCCCTCGCAGGTCTCGACCGTCGTCGTCTTGCCCGCCCCGTTGGGGCCGAGCACGGCGGTCACACCCTCCCGGGCCACCAGGTCGAGCCCGTCCACCGCGGTCTTCGGGCCGTACCGCTTCACCAGGGCCTGGACCTGGACCACGGGCTCACTTCGCATGGGTCCAGAGTCTAGGTAGGCGCGCGGGGGCTCAGACCGGGGGGTGCGGGAACTCCTCCTCACGCGGCCGGTGCACCGCCAGCCACCGTTCGGCGTAGGCCACCGCGTCCGCCACCGGGAACAGCCGTGCCTCGGCCGCCCCCACCTTCCCGCGTACGACGGGACGGTCCCGTTCGAAGTCGTAGCCCAACTCGTCGAAGCGGTCCGAGCTGATCGACACCTCGGTGACGGTCTCCCAGCCGTTCGGACCGGGCCGGCCCACCGCGACGCGCGGGGACGGTATGCGGTACTCGGCGAGGTGGAAGCCGGTGCAGGAGGCGTAGCCGGCGCCGAGCAGCAGGACCCGGGCGCCCGTCGCCTCCAGCTTCGCGAGCGGGCTTCGCTCGCCGAGCCTGCAGTCGCTCGCGTGTCCCTCGGTCAGCTCCGCCGCGCGCGGCCCGACCGCCGCGAACGAGGTCTGCGGATGGGCGCTGCGCTTCGCGCCGGGCCAGGTCCGTACCGTCTCCGGGACGACTCCGACCCCGCGTGCGGGCGTGATCCGGGGGTCGTAGGCGGGCATGGTGGCGCGGATGGCCGCCCACCATTCCGGCGGTACGGGCGGTCCCCGCCACAGGGCCGGGTCGGAGATGTCCCCGGTCTGGGTGGGGACGACCAGGGTTCCCTCCGGGCCCAGTGCGTCGAGCAGCCCCAGCACCACCGTGACGGCGCCGCCGTTGACCCAGCCGAGGGCGCTGAGCGAGGAGTGCACGAGGAGGGTCTCGCCGGGCCGTACGCCCAGTTCGCCCAACTGCGTCCGCAGTGTGTCCCGGGTGACAAGAGGGCCGGTCGGAGGGGGTGTGGCCATGGTTCGGGAGTGTCCCCGAAGGTGCTCCGGCATGCCAGCGGTTTGATCGATCAAAGATCGTTTCCGCAGGTCAGGTTAGCTTTACCTAAGTGACGCAAGGCACCGTCGAGCGGGCCGGACGTGGCTTGCCCGGTCCTGAAGAATTACGCAACAATGGCGTTGTGAAAAACGTCGGCGAGGCTCGGGAGGCTCCCATGGGTGCCCCACAGGAGGAGCTCGCGACCGGTGAGCGGTCCACCCGCAACCGCGTCGCGCGATCCATCCTGGACCACGGCCCGTCGACCGTCGCCGAGCTCGCGGAGCGGCTGCGCCTCACCCATGCGGCCGTGCGCCGGCACCTCGACGCCCTCGCGGGCGACGGTGTCGTGGAAGCGCGCGAGCAGCGGGTCTACGGCGCGCGCACCCGCGGCCGCCCCGCCAAGGCGTTCGCCCTGACGGACTGCGGCCGGGACGCCTTCGACCAGTCCTACGACAAGCTCGCGGCGGACGCGCTGCGCTGGATCGCCGACCGCGAGGGAGGCAGCGAGGCCATCGCCGCCTTCGCCCGCGCCAGGATCGCCGCCCAGGGAGGCGCGTACCGCGAGGCGGTCGAGGCCGCCCCGCCCGAGAAGCGGACCGAAGCGCTGGCCAAGGCCCTGAGCGCGGACGGGTACGCTGCTACGGCGCGCAGCGCCCCCCACCCGCAGAAGGGTGAGCAGCTCTGCCAGCACCACTGCCCGGTCGCCCACGTCGCCGAGCAGTTCCCCCAGTTGTGCGAGGCGGAGACGGAATTTTTCGCCGAGCTGCTCGGTACGCACGTACAGCGGCTCGCCACCATCGCGCACGGCGACGGCGTCTGCACGACGTTCATCCCCAAGATTTCCCACACCACTGACAACGCATCCGCAAGCACGGCCGGGAGGAACCCCGCATGACTCTCCCCACGGAGACTGCCCACCCTGAGCTCGAGGGCCTGGGCAAGTACGAATACGGCTGGGCCGACTCCGACACGGCCGGCGCCTCTGCCAAGCGCGGCATCAACGAGGACGTCGTCCGCGACATCTCCGACAAGAAGAGCGAGCCGGAGTGGATGACCAAGCTCCGTCTCAAGGGTCTGCGCCTGTTCGAGAAGAAGCCCATGCCGAACTGGGGCTCGGACCTGTCGGGGATCGACTTCGACAACATCAAGTACTTCGTGCGCTCCACGGAGAAGCAGGCGGAGTCCTGGGAGGACCTGCCCGAGGACATCAAGGCCACGTACGACAAGCTCGGCATCCCCGAGGCGGAGAAGCAGCGCCTCGTCGCCGGTGTCGCCGCCCAGTACGAGTCCGAGGTCGTCTACCACCAGATCCGCGAGGACCTGGAGGAGCAGGGCGTCATCTTCCTCGACACCGACACGGCCCTGAAGGAGCACCCGGAGCTCTTCAAGGAGTACTTCGGGACCGTCATCCCCGTCGGTGACAACAAGTTCGCGTCGCTGAACTCCGCCGTGTGGTCGGGCGGCTCCTTCATCTACGTGCCGCCGGGCGTCCACGTGGAGATCCCGCTCCAGGCCTACTTCCGCATCAACACGGAGAACATGGGCCAGTTCGAGCGGACCCTGATCATCGTCGACGAGGGTGCCTACGTGCACTACGTCGAGGGCTGCACCGCCCCGATCTACAAGTCGGACTCGCTGCACTCCGCGGTCGTCGAGATCATCGTCAAGAAGAACGCCCGCTGCCGCTACACGACCATCCAGAACTGGTCGAACAACGTCTACAACCTGGTCACCAAGCGTGCCGTGGCCTACGAGGGCGCGACCATGGAGTGGGTCGACGGCAACATCGGCTCCAAGGTGACGATGAAGTACCCGGCCGTCTACCTGATGGGCGAGCACGCCAAGGGCGAGACCCTGTCCATCGCCTTCGCCGGCGAGGGCCAGCACCAGGACGCGGGCGCCAAGATGGTCCACATGGCGCCGAACACGTCGTCCAACATCGTCTCGAAGTCCGTCGCGCGCGGCGGTGGCCGTACCTCCTACCGCGGCCTCATCGAGATCGGCGAGGGCGCCCCGGGCTCGAAGTCCAACGTGCTCTGTGACGCGCTGCTCGTCGACACGATCTCCCGCTCGGACACCTACCCCTACGTGGACGTCCGCGAGGACGACGTGTCCATGGGCCACGAGGCGACCGTCTCCAAGGTCTCCGAGGACCAGCTCTTCTACCTGATGAGCCGCGGTCTGTCCGAGGACGAGGCCATGGCGATGATCGTGCGCGGCTTCGTCGAGCCCATCGCCAAGGAGCTCCCCATGGAGTACGCGCTGGAGCTCAACCGGCTGATCGAGCTGCAGATGGAAGGCGCGGTCGGCTAACCCCACCGCAGTCCATCAAGCCCTTACGTAACGGAAAGCGAGCACTACGACAGCCATGGCTGAGGCCCAGAACATCCCGGTGGGCGCCACCACCACCGGCTCGATCGCGGTGGCGGCCGAGTCGACCGTCGCCACCCGCATGAGCGCGCCCCCCTCCTTCGACGTGGCGGACTTCCCCGTCCCGCACGGCCGGGAGGAGGAGTGGCGGTTCACCCCGCTGGAGCGCCTGCGCGGTCTGCACGACGGCACCGCCGTGGCGAACGGCAACGGCGTGAAGGTCGACGTCCAGGCCCCCGAGGGCGTCACCGTCGAGGCCGTCGGCCGCGACGACGCGCGGCTCGGCAAGGCGGGCATCCCGGTGGACCGCGTCGCCGCCCAGGCCTACTCCGCCTTCGAGAAGGCCTCGGTCGTGAGCGTCCCCAAGGAGACGGTCCTCACCGAGCCGATCCGCATCGCGGTGCACGGCGAGGGCGGGACCGCCTTCGGCCACCAGGTGATCGAGCTGGGCGCCTTCGCCGAGGCCGTCGTGGTCATCGACCACACCGGTGACGCGGTGCTCGCCGCCAACGTCGACTACCTCCTGGGCGACGGCGCCAAGCTGACCGTCGTCTCCGTCCAGGACTGGGACGAGAAGACGGTCCACGTCGCCCAGCACAACGCGCTCGTCGGCCGCGACGCCTCCTTCAAGTCGGTCGTCGTCACCTTCGGCGGCGACGTCGTCCGGCTGCACCCGCGCGTCACGTACGCCGGCCCCGGCGGCGAGGCCGAGCTGTTCGGTCTGTACTTCACCGACCAGGGCCAGCACCAGGAGCACCGCCTCCTGGTCGACCACAACGTCCCGCACTGCAAGTCGAACGTCGTCTACAAGGGCGCGCTCCAGGGCGAAGAGGCCCACGCGGTGTGGATCGGCGACGTGCTCATCGAGGCCAAGGCCGAGGGCACCGACACGTACGAGATGAACCGCAACCTGGTCCTCACGGACGGGGCGCGCGTGGACTCCGTACCCAACCTCGAGATCGAGACCGGCGAGATCGTCGGCGCCGGCCACGCCTCGGCGACCGGCCGCTTCGACGACGAGCAGCTCTTCTACCTCATGGCCCGCGGCATCCCGGAGCACGAGGCCCGCCGTCTCGTGGTCCGCGGCTTCTTCGCCGAGCTGGTCCAGCAGATCGGCCTCCCCGACATCGAGGAGCGCCTGATCGCCAAGATCGAGGAAGAGCTGGAGGCGTCGGTGGCATGAGCCTCGCATTCGTACGCGTCTGTGGACTGAGCGAGCTGGAGGACGACACCCCCAAGCGGGTGGAACTCGACGGCACGCCCATGTCCATCGTGCAGACCGAGGGCGAGGTGTTCGCGGTGTACGACATCTGCTCGCACGCGAACGTCTCCCTGTCGGAGGGCGAGGTCGACGACTGTCACATCGAGTGCTGGCTGCACGGCTCGCGCTTCGACCTCCGTTCCGGCAAGCCCGACGCCCTTCCGGCGACGCGCCCCGTCCCCGTATACCCCGTAAAGATCGAAGGGGACGACGTGCTCGTCTCCCTCACCCAGGAGTCCTGAGGCACCCATGGCAACGCTTGAAATCCGAGACCTGCACGTCACCGTCGAGGCCGACAACGCCACGAAGGAGATCCTCAAGGGCGTCGACCTCACCGTGAAGCAGGGCGAGACGCACGCCATCATGGGCCCGAACGGCTCCGGCAAGTCGACCCTCGCCTACTCCCTCGCGGGTCACCCGAAGTACACGATCACCGGCGGCACCGTCACCCTCGACGGCGAGGACGTCCTGGAGATGTCCGTCGACGAGCGGGCCCGCGCCGGCCTCTTCCTCGCCATGCAGTACCCGGTCGAGGTCCCCGGCGTCTCCGTCTCCAACTTCCTGCGCACCTCCGCCACCGCCATCCGCGGCGAGGCCCCCAAGCTGCGCACCTGGGTGAAGGAGGTCAAGGAGGCCATGCAGCGCCTCAACATCGACCCCGCCTTCGCCGAGCGCAACGTCAACGAGGGCTTCTCCGGCGGTGAGAAGAAGCGCCACGAGATCCTTCAGCTCGAGCTGCTCAAGCCGAAGGTCGCGGTTCTCGACGAGACCGACTCCGGCCTGGACGTCGACGCCCTGCGCGTGGTGTCCGAGGGCGTCAACCGTGTCCGTGAGACGGGCGAGGTCGGCACCCTGCTGATCACCCACTACACGCGCATCCTCCGCTACATCAAGCCCGACCACGTGCACGTCTTCTCCGGCGGCCGCATCGTCGAGTCCGGCGGCGCCGAGCTCGCCGACAAGCTGGAGAACGAGGGCTACGAGGCATACACGAAGGGTGGCGCATCCGCGTGACACAGCTGCCGGGCCTCCTCACTGAGTCCAATCTTCTTGGCGAGGCGCTCCGCAAGGACTTCCCGATCCTGGACCGCCAGGTCCATGACGGAAAGAAGCTCGTCTACCTCGACAACGCCGCGACCTCGCAGACCCCGCGCCAGGTCATCGACGTGCTCGACGAGTACTACGAGCAGCACAACGCCAACGTCCACCGTGGCGTGCACGTCCTCGCCGAGGAGGCCACGGCGCTGTACGAGGGCGCGCGCGACAAGGTCGCGGAGTTCATCAACGCGCCCTCGCGCAACGAGGTGATCTTCACCAAGAACGCCTCGGAGTCGCTCAACCTCGTGGCGAACATGCTGGGCTGGGCCGACGAGCCCTACCGCGTGGACGCCGAGACCGAGATCGTCATCACGGAGATGGAGCACCACTCCAACATCGTGCCGTGGCAGCTGCTCGCGCAGCGCACGGGCGCGAAGCTGAAGTGGTTCGGCCTCACCGACGACGGCCGCCTGGACCTGTCCAACATCGACCAGGTCATCACCGAGAAGACGAAGATCGTCTCCTTCGTGCTGGTCTCCAACATCCTGGGCACCCAGAACCCGGTCGAGGCCATCGTGCGCCGCGCCCAGGAGGTCGGTGCGCTGGTGTGCGTCGACGCCTCCCAGGCAGCGCCGCACATGCCGCTGGACGTACAGGCCCTGCAGGCCGACTTCGTGGCCTTCACCGGCCACAAGATGTGCGGCCCGACCGGCATCGGCGTCCTGTGGGGACGGCAGGAACTCCTGGAGGACCTGCCCCCGTTCCTCGGCGGCGGCGAGATGATCGAGACGGTGTCGATGCACTCCTCGACCTACGCCCCGGCGCCCCACAAGTTCGAGGCGGGCACGCCCCCGATCGCCCAGGCGGTCGGACTCGGCGCGGCGATCGACTATCTCAACTCGATCGGCATGGACAAGATCTTCGCCCACGAGCACGCGCTCACCGAGTACGCGGTGAAGCGGCTCCTGGAGGTCCCCGACCTCCGGATCATCGGCCCCACCACGGCCGAGGAGCGGGGCGCGGCGATCTCCTTCACCCTCGGGGACATCCACCCGCACGACGTGGGCCAGGTCCTCGACGAGCAGGGCATCGCGGTCCGGGTCGGCCACCACTGCGCGCGGCCGGTCTGCCTGCGCTACGGAATTCCCGCGACCACACGAGCGTCGTTCTATCTGTACTCCACGCCGGCCGAGATCGACGCACTGGTCGACGGCCTGGAGCACGTACGGAACTTCTTCGGCTGAGAGGCGTGCGGAAACCGTGAAGCTGGATTCGATGTACCAGGAAGTCATCCTGGACCACTACAAGAACCCGCACGGGCGTGGTCTTAGGGATGGCGACGCCGAGGTGCACCACGTGAACCCGACGTGCGGCGACGAGATCACGCTCCGTGTGAAGTACGAGGGCACCACGATCAAGGACGTCTCGTACGAGGGCCAGGGCTGTTCCATCAGCCAGGCGAGCGCGTCCGTACTGAACGAACTCCTCGTCGGCAAGGACCTCTCCGACGGACGGAAGATCCAGGAGACCTTCCTGGAGCTGATGCAGTCCAAGGGGAAGCTCGAGCCCGACGACGCGATGGAGGACATCCTGGAGGACGCGGTCGCGTTCGCCGGGGTGTCCAAGTACCCGGCCCGGGTCAAGTGCGCCCTGTTGAGCTGGATGGCCTGGAAGGACGCTACGGCCCAGGCCCTGGGCGAGCCCGACGCCGAAAGGAAGACGACGGCATGAGCGAGACCATCGAGATGAAGCCGGCCTCGGAGGACGAGGTCCGTGAGGCGCTGTACGACGTCGTCGACCCCGAGTTGGGCATCGACGTCGTCAACCTCGGGCTGATCTACGGCATCCACATCGACGACGCGAACATCGCGACGATCGACATGACCCTGACGTCGGCGGCCTGTCCGCTCACCGACGTCATCGAGGACCAGGCGAAGTCGGCCACGGACGGCATCGTGAACGAACTGCGCATCAACTGGGTCTGGATGCCCCCGTGGGGCCCCGACAAGATCACGGACGACGGCCGGGAGCAGCTCCGGGCGCTCGGGTTCAACGTCTGAGATCCACCCGGGATCCATACATGACGAAGGGGCGGCACCTTTCCGGTGCCGCCCCTTCGTCATGTTCGTTTCAGGGTGGCTCAGTTCAGCCCGCCCACCAGCCGGAACGACGCGTCCGCGCGGAAGTCGCCGTAGTGCTGGTACGGGTCGAGGCGGAGCTGGAAGTTGCGGTGGCGCAGGAAGCGGCCCGGGTAGTTCACCGACTCCAGCATGACCGCGCCGGAGGGGTACACGGGGCGGGGGCAGAAGGTGGCGTCCTGGCGGAACAGGGCCGAGCCGTCGTCGCTGTTCTTGACGAGGACGAAGCTGCGGTGGCGGAGATAGCCGCCGTCCGCGGTGATGAAGGAGTAGCAGGAGGAGTCGGCGAGTCCGGCGACGCGCCGGAACGTGGCGTCCTCACGCTGCTCGGGGCCGGAGCCGATCGAGTCCAGGCGCACATAGCCGTCGCGCACCCGCCAGTAGCGGTCGGGGTGGTTGACCGAGCGTATGGATGTCCCGCTGGACTTCGGGGGCTTCGGGGCCGGTGAAGTCCGATCGGACTTGGAGGGCTTCGGTGCCTTCGGGCGCGGCTTCGGCGAGGCGCTCGGGCTGGTGGACGCGCTCGTCGTGGGGGTGGGCGACGGGCGTTCGCGGTCCTTGCCGGGCGTCTGCGTGGCGTTCTTTGAGGGCGTCGCGAAGGAGATCAGGCCGCCCGGGGCAGAACTGCTGAGGGTCGTCGGCTCCGCCGACTCGGCTGCCGGTTCGCCGGCCTGACTGTCCATCACGGCTATCGCCGTCACGCACGCGGTGACCGTGGCCAGGGCGAGGGCGCCCGCCAGCCAGAGCCTTCGCGTTCCCGGTGCCCGGGTGGTGTCCGGGGCCCAACCGCTTTCCCACGGACGGTCCTGTGGCGGCCGGGACTTGTCTTCTGTCATGCGCTGGTTCCTCCATCGGGGCACCCTTGACGGCGGCGCAGTTGTGGTGGCCCGGTGTGTGATCGGTGACACCGTAGTGGACGTCCGGGATCACTGGGGGCGTTATGTGAGAGCGGTTTCCGTCCTGTGATGTGTACGGTCGTACAGATGATGTGTACGCTGGTACACATGGGTTATCTGCTGCTGGCCTCGGCCATAGCCGCCGAAGTGGGTGCCACGACTGCCATGAAGTACAGCGACGGCTTCAGCAGGCTCGGACCCTCGCTGCTCACGCTCGTCGGCTACGTCGTCTCCTTCGCCCTGCTCGCGCAGACGCTGAAGACCGTCTCCGTGGGCACGGCCTACGCGATCTGGGCCGGGGTCGGCACCGCGGCCATCGCCACCATCGGTGTCCTGTTCCTCGGCGAGGGCGTGACCGCGGCCAAGGCCGCCGGAATCGCGCTGATCATCGTCGGGGTCGTGGTGCTGAACCTGGGAGGCGGTCACTGATGCCCCGGCGCTACGACCCCGAGCGGCGGCAGCGGATCATCGACGCGGCGATCCGGGTCGTCGGGGCGAAGGGCATCGCGGGGCTGAGCCACCGCAGTGCCGCCGCCGAGGCCGATGTGCCGCTCGGCTCCACGACGTATCACTTCAAGACCCTCGACGAACTGCTGGTCGCCGCGCTGCGGCAGGCCAACGAGGGGTTCGCCAAGGTGGTCGCCGGGCGCGGCGGACTCCAGGATCCCCGGACCGATCTGGCGGCGGAACTCGCCGCATGGGTGGGAGAGTGGCTCGCGGGCGACCGGACCGGCGTCGAGCTGGAGTACGAGCTGTATCTGGCCGCCCTGCGCCGGCCCGCCCTGCGGCCCGTCGCCGCCGAGTGGGCCGAGGGGGTCGCCGAGTTGCTGTCCCGGCGTACGGATCCCGTGACGGCGCGGGCGCTGGTGGCGGTGGTCGACGGGATCTGTCTGCAGGTGCTGCTGACGGGGGTGGCGTACGACGAGGCGTATGCGCGGGAGGTGCTGGGGCGGGTTGTGGGAGGTTGTGGCGGGGCGGGTGAGTAGCCGGTGGTGGGGTCGTTCCGGGGCTTCCGGGGCTCTGGGCTCGGGGCCGGTGGCGGTGGGCGCCGCAGGGCGCCGACCAGCATGGAGACGTACCGCCCGGCACGTGAGACGGCCCCGTACCGGTTCGCATCGAGTGCCGTCCGCCGGTTAGGTTGCCCTTATGACCGACACGACTGCTCCTCGCACCACCGGCGCCGTGGCCGCCGGCCTCGCCACGATCGCCGCCGACGGCACCGTCCTCGACACCTGGTTCCCCGCCCCCGAGCTGGCCACCGAGCCCGGCCCCTCCGGCACCGAGCGGCTGTCCGCCGAGCGTGCCGCGGAGCTGCTCGGCGACGGCGCGACCGCCGCGGTCGGCCCCGACGCCCGCCGGGGCGTCGAGGTGGTCGCGGTCCGCACGGTCATCGCCTCGATCGACGAGAAGCCGGTCGACGCGCACGACGTCTACCTGCGTCTGCACCTGCTCTCCCACCGTCTGGTGAAGCCGCACGGCCAGAGCCTCGACGGCATCTTCGGCCACCTCGCCAACGTCGCCTGGACCTCACTGGGCCCGGTCGCCGTCGACGACCTGGAGAAGGTCCGCCTGAACGCGCGCGCCGAGGGCCTGCACCTGCAGGTGACGAGCGTCGACAAGTTCCCGCGTATGACGGACTACGTGGCCCCCAAGGGCGTCCGCATCGCCGACGCCGACCGGGTCCGTCTCGGTGCGCACCTCGCCGAGGGCACCACCGTCATGCACGAGGGCTTCGTCAACTTCAACGCCGGCACGCTCGGCACGTCGATGGTCGAGGGCCGTATCTCCGCGGGCGTCCTGATCGGCGACGGCTCGGACATCGGCGGCGGCGCCTCCACCATGGGCACCCTGTCCGGCGGCGGCAACGTCATCATCTCCATCGGCGAGCGCTGCCTGATCGGCGCCGAGGCGGGCGTGGGCATCGCCCTCGGCGACGAGTGCGTCGTCGAGGCCGGCCTCTACGTCACCGCCGGCACCCGCGTCACCATGCCCGACGGGCAGATCGTCAAGGCCCGCGAGCTGTCCGGCGCCTCCAACATCCTCTTCCGCCGCAACTCGGTCACCGGCACGGTCGAGGCCCGGCCGAACAACGCGGTGTGGGGCGGTCTGAACGAGATCCTGCACAGCCACAACTGATCCGCGTCGGTCATCGCCGAGCGCCCTCCCACGCCCTAGGACGGCTGGGAGGGCGCTCGTGTGTTCCCGGGATGATCGGGCGTGACCTCGTGACGGGCCAGGCAGATGAACGGGTGGACGCAGGGTCCGATCTGACGCCGAACCTATGAAACGAGGACCGGGCATGAGCAACGACCGGGGCATGAGGAACGAGCGCGAGCGGGGTGTGGCGCGTTGTCTGGCCGGGGCGGTCGCGGTACTGGCGGTGTGCTCGCTTTCGGCGGGGGCCGCGCATGCCGACGAGACCAATACGAACTCGCACAACGGCCACCGGTTCGGTCTGGTCAACGTCAGCACCGGGCAGGTCGACGACCCGGCGGAGGACGTGCTGGAGCACACGCTGCTGTTCGGCGACGGGTACGCCTGGAACTGAGCCGGGTGTCAGGCGGTGGTCAGGGCCCCGTGGAGCCTCAGCAGTGCGTCGGTCGTGGCGCGGTCGGCGGGGCGTAGGGGGGCGCGGACCGGGCCTGCGGGGAGGTTCAGTGCGGTGAGGAGTGCCTTCGTGGTGGTGGTGCCCGGGAGGCCTGCCGACATGATCGCCTCGATGAGGGGGGTGGCCTGCTGCTGGAGGTGGGCCGCCCGTGCGGTGTCGCCGGCGTCGAAGGTGTCCAGGACCGCTCGCAGGTGGCCCGAGATCACGTTCGCGACCGTGCTGACGTAGCCCGTGCCGCCCACGGCGTACAGCGCGAGATTGTGCTCGTCGCAGCCCGCGTAGTACGCCAGGTCCGTGCGGGCCAGGACCTTCTGGGCGGCCAGGAAGTCCTGCGAGCAGTCCTTGACCGCGACGATCCTGGGGTGGTCGGCGAGGCGGAGGATCGTCTCGGGTTCGACGCGGATGCCGGTGCGGATCGGGATGTCGTAGAGCACGAGCGGGAGTTCGGTGGCGTCCGCGATCTCGCGGAAGTGTGCCTCGATCGCGTCCTGCGGGGGCCTGCTGTAGTACGGCGGGATCACCAACAGGCCGTCCGCGCCCGCCTTTTCGGCCTCCCGGGCGAGGTCGGTGGTGTGCCTGGTGTCGGCGGTGCCGATGCCCGCGACGATCGACGCGCTGTCGGGCACGGCCTCGCGGACGGCGGTGATCAGGGCGGACTTCTCGGCGTCCGTGGTGGTGGGGGATTCGCCGGTCGTGCCGGAGAGTACGAGGCCGTCGCAGCCCTGTGCGACGAGGCGGGCGGCGAGGTGCTGGGCGCCGTCGAGGTCCAGGGTTCCCGTCTCGGTGAACGGGGTGATCATGGCGCAGAGGGTGCGACCGAACGGTGCTGTCGTCGTCGTCATGTCAGTAGTGTCGGCGGCATGATTGTGTAGCTCCACTTAAATCTGCTACCAGGTGTTGGTTAGATTTACTTCGAGGTTGTGTGAGGGCGGTGAGGGTACTCGGGGGTTCCCACTTCGAGAGGAGGCGGAACACTGTGACCGGAACCATGGAACGTCGGGTCGTGCGCGACGAGCACCACTCCGTGGGTGAGCTCGTCGGACAGGCCGCGGAGCAGCTCTCCCAGCTTGTGCGGCAGGAAGTGGCTCTCGCTAAGGAGGAGCTGGCCGAGAAGGGGCGGCGTGCGGGGCGTGGCGGCGGGCTGCTCGGTGCGGCGGGGGCGGTCGCCTATGCCGGGTTCCTCGCGCTGGCCGGGACGGGGATTGCCGCCCTCTCGCTGGTGCTCTCCGTCTGGGCCGCGGCGCTCATCGTGACGGGGGTGCTGTTCGTCATCGCGGCCGTGCTGGGTGTGGTCGGCCGGGGGCAGTTGCGTCGGGCGACGCCTCCTACGCCTGAGGAGGCCCTGGGCAGCGTGAAGGCGGACGTGGAGGAGATCAGGGAAAGGGCGCATCGATGACGGACGCGACGAGTGGGGCCAAGGGGCCCGATGAGCTGCGGCGGCAGATCGAGCGGACGCGCAGTGAACTCGGCAACACGGTGGAGGAGTTGGCGGGGAAGGCTGATGTGAAGGGGCGTGCGCGGGCGCGGGCGGCTGATCTCCGGGACAAGGCCGGGGCGATGACCGTGCAGTTGCGCAGTAGTGCGGTGCAGGCGGGGCATACGGTGCAGGACAAGGCGACGCATACGGGGCCTCGGCCGGTGCGGAACGCTGTGCAGGCCGGGTTGCGGCATCCGCGGCCGGTGCTGGTGGTGGGGGCGGCTGCGGGGGCGGTGGTGGCTGTCGGGGTGTTGCGGCGGAGGCGTTACGGGCATTGGTGAGTGCGGGTGCGTGCGGTGCTTGTGCGGGTGCGGGTAGCGCCTACGCCGTGGGTGGTGGGTCGGGGCCGCGCCGGGGGGTGTCCGTCCTCGGAACGGCGCGATGGGGTTGCGTACCGACTAGCTGTCCGTTGACGCGCCAACCGCTGCGGGCGGACACCCCCCGACACGTCCCCTGCTCGCCGTACGCGGGTGCGGGCGCGTCCCGGCTGAGCTGCCGCCGGCGCCGCCGCGGGTCCGCCCTTGCCGCCCCCGCTGCGGGCATGCGTGCCGCTAGGGGCGGCACGGGTGGGCGCAGCGGCACCCCGCTACGCCGGGCTGCGGACCCAGCCGACTTCAGCGCCGACGCCGAGGTGCGTGAGAACCATTGCTTGACCTCAAGCTTGGTTGAGATTGAAAGGTGGGTGCAACGCATTCGGCGAACCGTGACTGGAGTGTTCAATGAGCCGTCGGACCGAGCAGCAACCTGATCTCACCGACCCGCGTATCGGTGCTCCCCTCTTCAGTACTTGGCGCGTGGGGACGCCCGAGCGGCAGGGGCTGACTGTCGAGGCGATCGGGCGGACGTGGGAGCGGCGGCCCTGGCCCGCGGACGGGCTGCTGGGGTATCACGTGTACGCCGGGCAGGACGGGTCCACGCTGATGCACCACTCGCAGTGGAGCGGCGAGCACGCCTTCGAGGCGTTCGTGAAGACCCATCGGCAGGAGCGGGTCGACGAGATCGACACCGCGGTGCCGGGGATCGAGCGAGTGGGGCTCGGGCGGTACCGGCGGTATCGCAGCCGGGAGCGGGCCGTCGGGGACGTGCGGGTGCCCGGGGTGATCGTCACCGTCCGGATCGACTTCGAGGAAGGGGCCGGGGCGCGCCGGGAGGAGTGGGTCGACCTGGTGGTGAAGGCTCTCGGGGACGATCCGGAGACGCACGCCGGGCTGATCTCCGCTCACTTCCATCTGAGTACCGATGGCGGGCATGTGCTGAACTACGCCGAGTGGGAGAGCGACCAGGCCTATGACGATGCCTTGGCTGCGCCGGGGAGTGACGCGTGGGAGCGAGTCCGGGGCTATCCGGGGATGACGGGGTCGAGCGGGAGCCGGTATCGGCATGCGCTGGGGCTCGTGCCCGGGTGAGGGGTGTGGTGTGAGGTGGGCCGGCTGAAGCAGTCGTTCAGCCGGCCCTCGCCGGTTACGGGCGGAAGCGCAGGACCTGGGGGTCGTGGTCGCTGATCTGGTCGTTGAACTCCGCGTTGATGTGCACGCTGTCGTACTCGAAGTCGCAGTCGCGGCGGATCGACGGGCTGATCAGGATCTGGTCGAGGACCTGGCTGTTGCCCTGGTAGACGTACGAGTAACGCTCGTTGCGCGGGAGCGACTTGATCGCCGACCAGAGTTCGCCGCGGCCCTCCAGGAGCTTCGCGGTCGTCGAGAACTCGAAGTCGTTGATGTCGCCCAGCGTGACGACGTCCGCGTTCTTCTGGGTGTCGAGGATGTCCTTGACGAAGGCGTTCACCAGGGTGGCCTGCTGGTGGCGCTGGGTCTCGGAGCTGCGGGACGGCGGCTGGTACTGGGAGGTCAGGCCCTGGTCGCCGCCCTTGGAGTTGAAGTGGTTGGCGATCACGAAGACCGTACGGCCGCGGAAGGCGAACTCGCCGGCCAGGGGCTTGCGGCTGTTCTTCCAGGCCTCGTCGGCGGGGGCGATACGGCCGGGGCTCAGCGTGAGGTGGGCCTTGCCGCGGATCTTCGTCACGTCGGTGGCCGTCGTGGCGTCGCCGCCGGCGCGGTCGGTGAAGGAGACCCGCTCCGGGTTGAACAGGAACGCCTGGCGGATGTTGCCGCCCGGCTCGCCGCCGTCGGTGCCGTTGACCGGGTCGATCGAGCGCCAGTCGTACTTCGGGCCGCCGGCCGCGACGATCGCGTCGATCAGCTTGGTGAGGGTCTGGTCGGCGGCGACCGTGCCGTCGTTCGTCGCGCCGTTGTTGTCCTGGATCTCCTCCAGGGACACGATGTCCGGCGACTTGAGGTTGTTCACGATCGCGGAGGCGTGCGCGGCGAAGGTGCCGTCGGACGGGTCGAGGTTCTCGACGTTGTACGTCGCGACCGACAGTTCGCCCTTCTTCTGCTTGCGGGTGGTCTCGCGCTTGGCGTCACCGGTCTTCAGCGTGCCGAGTTCGCTCGCTACCAGGGTGTAGCCGCCGAACTGGTTGTAGTCGAGCGGGCCCGCCGTCGTGCCGGTGAGGGTGTCGCCCACGTTCGCCTTCGGGAAGTCGGCCGTCGCCCCGAGGGACTGGATCTGCAGGCGGCCGGTGTTCTGGGCGTCGTAGGCGCCGTAGACCGTGCCGCCGTGGCGGTTGCGGTTCTCGTGCGGCTTCACCGTCACCCAGAGTTCGGTGTACGGGTCGGTGGCGCCCACGACACGGGTGTCGGAGACGCGGACGGTCATGCCCTCCAGCGCCTCGTAGTGGTCCAGGGCGTACTTCGAGGGCTTGAGCGGGAGCGCGTTGATCGAGCCGTTCGCGGTCGTGTCGCCGGTGGGCGCGTAGGTGGCGGGGACCGACCGCGAGCTGATCGTGGTGGCGGCGGGGAGCTTGTTGCCGCTGGAGAGGACCGTGAACGTCGGCTTGGTGATCTCCGTCAGCGACTGGTTGCCGGAGGTGGCGCCGCCGGGGACGTACTCCGCGACCGTGCCGCTGACCGTGACGGAGTCACCGACGGCGACGCCCTTCGGCGCCGAGCTGGTGAAGACGAAGACGCCCTCGCTGGTCGCCGGGTCGGCGTCCGGGTTCGGGTCCTGGATCCAGAAGCCGCGGGAGGAGCCGTACGTCCGGATGCCGGTGACGATTCCGGCCACGTCCGTGACCTGCTTCCCGGCGTACGGGGAGGTCCGGGTGCTGCCCTGGACGTCGTGGACGCGGACCGAGTCCGCGTGCGCGGGGGTGGTGAGGACGATCGTGGAAGCCGCGGAGCACGCGGCGGCGACGGTGAGCGCGGCGAGACGCGCGGACGACTTGCTCGGCAAGGGGTTTCCCTCCGGGGACGTGACAGAGCGCCGGGACGAGGGTGGTGCGTGGGCTGTCCGCCGCTGCCTGTGGGGCGGCGGGGCGGTGTGACGTGTGTAGGGGGTGGTGGACGGGCGGGTGAGGTGGGGCCGACCCGGTGAACAACTGTCCGCCGACTTCTACGCGCGTCAATCTCCAGCCTGTTCATGTCACTTGTCAAGGTTTCGGCCATGTACAACGGCCGACGAGGAGATGAAGCGGGCGGCATGGGTGGAAATCCGTCTAGGCTGAGCGGCTGAGTCGTATGAGGCGCCCTAGGAGAAACAGCCGATGTCAGACAGCTCCCCCCTGCCGCCGGTGCGGCTGCACTCCGAAGCGGAGCTGGCACGTGCCGCACTGTCCACGCCGTTGCTCTCCCGGGCCGCCCGGCTCGCCCGCTGGGCCGGGCCGGACACCCGCGTCGACGCCGGGGGAGGGCTCGTCGACGAGCAACTGCCCGCGGCGGCCCAGACGCTCGGGCTGAGCGGGGACGATGCCGCCGCCGACGCCAGTGAGGCGTGGCGGGTGGCCGTGGACGCCGGGCTCGTCGAGGTCGTCGACGAGGAGGAGGGCACCGTCCGCGCGGGCGAGGACCTGGCCCTGCTCACCGGCGGCTCGCCGCAGGACGTACTCGCCCTGTGGCTCGCCGCCCTGGAGACGGTGCTCGCCGACGCGAGCGTGCCCGACCTGGAGGGACTCGCCGACCTCGTCGACGAGGACGGCGAGATCGACCTCTCCGGGCTCGACTGGGACCCCGAGTCCGAGGCCGAGTTCCTCGACGGGGTCCTCGGCAACCTCTATCTGCTGACCGCCGGCGAGGACACGCCCGACGAGGCGCCGGTGCCGCTGCCCGCGCTGGCCGCGTCGGTGATCGTGCCCAGCGACATGGGCGAGCCCACCAACGACGTCCTGGAGCAGGTGTCCGACGCGATGATGCGGCTGGACGACCAGTTCCGGATGCTGGAGCCGGTGGGATTCGTGGAGTACCAGCCGGTGGACGAGGCGCTCATGGCCGACGCCGACGAGGAGCCCGCGGCGCCCGTCGACGACACCGACGTCTCCCGCTACGGCATGGTCCGCCTCACCCCGCTCGGGCTGTACGGGATGCGCGCCCGGCTGCTGGAGGCCGGGTTCGAGGCGCCCGCCGTCGGCGACCTCGCGGACAAGGGCGCCGACGCCCTGCTCGACGGCACGGCGGCGTTCCCCCCGGCCGCGGCGCAGGCCGAGACGCAGCAGTGGCTCGCCCGCCGAGACTCCCTCGCCTCCGCGCGGGAGCTGCTCGCGGCGGCCCGGGGCGCGGACGCCGGAGCGCCTCTGCGGCGGCTGCGGTGCCAGCAGGCCTTGTCCCTGGTGGGTGCCTCGGCCGAGCCGGCGCTGCGGGAGGTGCTCGACGATGCCGAGCTGGGCGGGCTTGCGCGAGTGTGGCTGACCGAGCACGGGGCGGTGGATGTGCCGGCGCCGTCCGAGGCGATGGTGTACTGGCTGACCATCGACACGGTTGCCGCGCAGCTTGCCGCGGAGGGGAACTCCGAGGAGCTGCGGGCGCTGGTGCAGGGGCTTGCTCAGCAGCACAGTGGGTTCTTCGCGGCGGTGTGGCGGGTGGATCATCCTGCTGTGGCTGATGTGCTGGAGGCGATGGGGCGGTTGCATCCGGACAAGAAGGTGGCGAAGGAGGCCCGGAAGGCTGCGTTCAAGGCGCGGTCGCAGCAGGGTGGTTGACCTTGCTTTTGCGGGTGCGGCGCCGTCTTGGCTTATCGCGCAGTTCCCCGCGCCCCTGGGGTGTTGTTCAACCGGCGTTCATGGATGACCGGCACGGTGTCGCCGAAACGAGGTCCGCCACCCTCCACGGCATTCTCACCGTCACAGGAGACACCATGTCGCTCACCCGTAGGGACTTCGCCAGAACTTCCGCGATCACCGGTGCCGGTGTCGCGCTGGCGGGCAGTGTCGGCGCCCTCGCCACCGCACCGAACGCGCTGGCGTCCTACGACACCGACGCGGCCGCGGACTCCCGGCACGGGGTCGGCTACGGGCCGCTGGTCCCGGACCCCAAGGGCATCCTCGCCCTGCCCGCCGGCTTCACGTACCGGATCCTCACCTACAGCGGCAGGACGAAGCTGGAGTCCGGCGAGTTCACGCCGTCCAACCACGACGGCACCGCCACCTTCGACGGTCCCCGCGGCACCACCCTGCTCGTCAACAACCACGAGCTGAAGGGCCCGCGCGCCAACTGGGAGCACCCGGTGCCGCTCACCGAGGGCCTCGTCTACGACCCGGCCGCCGCCGGTGGCTGCACGGTCGTCGAGGTACGCCCTGACGGACGGGTCGCCGAGTGGGTCGGCATCGCCGGCACCTCCACCAACTGCGCCGGTGGCAGCACCCCCTGGGGTACCTGGCTCACCTGCGAGGAGAACTCCGACAAGGCCGGCGTCAACGGCATGACCAAGGACCACGGCTATGTGTTCGAGGTCGATCCGTGCGACCGGCGCGCCAATCGCAGCCCCAAGCCCCTGAAGTTCTTCGGCCGCTACGACCACGAGGCCGTCGTCATCGACCCCAGGCGCGGCCACGCCTACCTCACCGAGGACGCCGCCGACCCCAACGGCCTCTTCTTCCGCTGGACCCCGCCGAAGGGCTTCGTGTACGGCCCCGGGAAGTTCCGCAAGCTCGCCGACGACGCCGGTGTCCTCCAGGCGCCCAAGTGCTTCGACTCCGGCGGCAAGTTCGTCGACGACCTGTCCCGGGCCACGAAGATCGGCACCGTGTACGGCGTCGACTGGGTGGACGTACCCGACCGCGACGCCCGTACCGTCCCCGTGCGCAAGCAGTTCGAGGACGACCAGGTCACCCGCGCCCGCAAGCTGGAGGGCATGTGGTGGGGCGACGGCGGCGCCTACATCGTCTCCTCGTACGCCCGTGAGGAGAGCCCCGTTCAGCATGATGGGCAGGTCTGGTTCTACGACCCCAAGCGCCGGACGCTGACCCTGAAGGTCCTGCTCGGTGTGAACCCCGACCCCTCCAAGGACGGCGCCCTCGACGGCCCCGACAACATCACCGTCTCCCCGTACGGCGGCCTCGTCATCGCCGAGGACGGGGAAGGCGTGCAGCACCTGTTCGGCGCCACCGACAGCGGACGGACGTACCCGATCGCCCGCAACGAACTCAACACCGGCACCGAGGAGGAGCCGGAATACAGCGAGTTCACCGGTGTCACCTTCTCTCCCGACGGCCGGACGCTCTACGCCAACATTCAGACCCCGGGCATCATGCTGGCCATCACCGGGCCTTGGAAGCGGCAGAAGCGGTAGGAAATTCGGTCGCAGTGCCGGCGCTGCGCCTCCTACAGTGAGATCACAACGTCACGCACCTCCCGGTGCGATGGCAGCGGCTACTTCTCTGTCAAAGAATCCGATGCCGCCGCCGACTTGATCTCGGGAGGCGCAGCATGTGGTGGGTGCCCGGTGCGCAGGCAACGGTTACTTCATGGGATCGGAAGGTTGCGGGTTCGAGTCCCGTCAGCGACCTCGGGTCGCTGTAGCTCAATGGGTAGAGCATCTGAATAGTCCGTCGCCGACTTCTGTCCTCGGGCACCCACCTCTCTTTCTCGCATGCAGCGTCTCCCCTGGATTACGTAAGCAATAAGGAATTCGGGGGAATTCATCATGGCGCGATTCAACTCCAAGGCAGCCCGTGCGCGTCCCGTCTCGCGCGTCACGTCCACCGGGCGTGTGCTGCGCACCTACCAGGGCGGCCGCGGCCGGGAGCGCGATGCCCGCTCCGAGCTTTTCCTGCTCGCCGTCTCGAACTTCGTGTCGCAGCAGACCTTCTACGAGACCGGCGCCGACCGCGACGACCGCTTCGTGAAGCTCGTGCGCGAACTCGCCGTCACCGACCCGGCCTGGACGGCCGGCCTGCTCGGCTGGCTGCGCGGCGAGGGGAACCTGCGTACGGCTTCGGTCGTCGGTGCCGCCGAGTATGTGCGCGCACGTCTGGAGGCTGGCGCGACCGACGGCCCGTCCAACCGGCAGGTCGTCGCCTCCGTGCTCCAGCGGCCCGACGAGCCCGGCGAACTGCTCGCGTACTGGACCGCGAGGTACGGGCGGAACGTGCCCAAGCCGGTCAAGCGCGGTATCGCCGACGCCGTCCGCCGCCTCTACCACGGCAAGGCGCTGCTGAAGTACGACACCGCCTCCAAGGGCTACCGCTTCGGCGACATCCTCAACCTCGTGCACGCGGCCCCGGGCCCGGACAAGCCGTGGCAGGGTGAGCTGTTCCGCTACGCCCTGGACCGGCGGCACAACCCCGACACCGCGGTACCGCCCGAGGCCGACCGAGTCCTTCGCGCGCACCGTGAGCTGATGGCGCTGCCGGTCGAGGAGCGGCGCGCGGTCGTGACCGCCGAGGGCGGTGCCGAGCGGCTGGCCGCTGCCGGAATGACGTGGGAGACGCTGGCGGGCTGGATCCAGGGGCCGATGGACAAGGCGGCCTGGGAGGCCGTGATTTCGTCGATGGGGACCATGGCGCTCGTGCGCAACCTGCGGAACTTCGACGAGGCCGGGGTGTCCGACGAGGTCGCCGAGCGGGTCGCCGCGCGGATCAGCGACCCGGCGGAGGTCGCGCGCTCGCGGCAGTTCCCCTTCCGGTACCTCGCCGCGTACCGGAACGCGCCGTCGCTGCGCTGGTCGTACGCGCTGGAGCGGGCCCTCGGGCACTCGCTGGCCAACGTGCCGGTGCTGCCCGGCCGGACGCTGGTGCTCGTGGACCGCTCGGGCTCGATGTTCTGGTCCCGGCTGTCCGACCGCTCGGAGCTCACCCGTGCCGACGCGGCGGCGATCTTCGGTACGGCGCTGGCGCTGCGGGCGGAGCGCGCGGACCTGGTCGAGTTCGGCTCGACGAGCGACCGTGTGCGGTTCCGTGAGGGCGAGTCGGTGCTGAAGATCCTGGACCGCTTCGGCGATCTGGGCGGCACCGACACGACGGAGGCGGTGCGCCGGCACTACCGGAAGCACGACCGGGTGCTGATCGTCACCGACGAGCAGTACACGCACCACCACCGGGGCGACCCGACCGAGCAGGTCCCGGCCGAGGTGCCGGTCTACACCTGGAACCTCGCCGGATACCGGGCGGGCCACGGCCTGTCGGGCACGGGGAACCGGCACACCTTCGGCGGCCTGTCGGACGCGGGCTTCCGGATGGTTCCGCTGATCGAGGCCTCCCGGGACGCCGACTGGCCCTGGGCGGCCTGAGAGACCGTGGCCCGCACCGCGTGGGGAGTGCGGGCCACGGTCCTCTTGTGTGCGGCTACTGCTGACATCTAACATTTCAGTCCATGGAGGCCATCCGACCCGTGCCCCGGACCCTGCTCAGGGACCGGGCGTACGCGGCGATCCGGGACGCCATCGTGGCCGGGGAGATCGAACCCGGGGCGGTGGTGCGGGACGCCGAGCTCGCGGAGCGGCTCGGGCTGTCCCGGGCGCCGGTGCGGGACGCGTTCTCCCGGCTGGTGGACGAGGGGCTGCTGGAGAGCAAGCCGCAGAGCTACACCCGGGTGACTCCGCTCGTGGCCTCCGAGGTGCGGGACGCCGCCGCCGTGGTCGGTGCCATGCACGAGCTGGTGACGCGGGTCGCCGTGCCCCGGCTGAAGGCCGCGGACATCGAGGCGATGCGGGCCGCCAACGAGCGGTTCGCCGCCGCCGTCGGCAGCGGAGACGTGGACGCGGCCCTGCGTGCCGACGACGCGCTGCACGAGGTCCTCGTCCGGGTGAGCGGAAACCGCGCCGCCGCGGCGACCGCCGCCCGCTACACCCCGCTCATCCGCCGCCTGGAGCGACGACGCTTCGGGCAGGGCGGCAGCTGCCGTTCCACCGGGCTGCACGAGCGGCTGATCGAGGCCTGCGCGGCCGGTGACGTGGCCGAGGCGGTCCGCGTCACGGCGGAGATCTGGCGGGGGCTCGAAGCACTCGCCGACTGACCGACCCCCGAACCCGGGAGGACCCATGCCCCTTTCCTCGTACGAGCGTTACCCGCTGCTCTTCGGGCCCTCGCCCGTCCACCGTCTGCAGCGGCTGACCGAGCATCTCGGCGGCGCCTCCCTCTGGGCCAAGCGCGAGGACTGCAACTCCGGCATCGCGTACGGCGGGAACAAGACCCGCAAGCTGGAGTACCTGGTCGCCGACGCGCTCGCCCAGGGCTGCGACACGCTCGTGTCGATCGGCGGGGTGCAGTCCAACCACACCCGCCAGGTCGCGGCCGTCGCCGCCCGGGCCGGGCTCAAGTGCGTGCTCGTGCAGGAGAGCTGGGTGGACTGGCCCGACGCCGTGTACGACAAGGTCGGCAACATCCTGATCAGCCGGCTCGCCGGGGCCGATGTGCGGCTGGTGAAGGCCGGGTTCGGCATCGGGTTCAAGGAGAGCTGGGAGCAGGCGCTCAGGGAGGTCGAGGAGGGCGGCGGGAAGCCGTACGCCATTCCGGCCGGTGCCTCCGACCATCCGCTCGGCGGCCTCGGCTTCGCCGCCTGGGCCCATGAAGTGGTGCGGCAGGAGCGGGAGCTGGGCGTCTTCTTCGACACCGTCGTCGTGTGCTCGGTGACCGGGTCGACGCAGGCCGGCATGGTCGCCGGGTTCGCCGCGCTGGAGGAGGCGGGCGGGCGGCCCCGGCGCGTGCTCGGCATCGACGCCTCGGCCAAGCCGGCCGCCACCCGCACGCAGATCGCCCGGATCGCTCACAAGACCGGGCAGCTCATCGGCCTCAAGCGTGAGCTGACCGAGTCCGACGTCGAACTCGACGAGCGGTACCACGCGGGCATCTACGGCATCCCCGACGAGACCACCCTGGCGGCGATGCGCCTGGCGGCCCGCACGGAGGGCATGGTCACCGACCCCGTCTATGAGGGGAAGTCCATGGCCGGGATGATCGACCTGGTCTCGAACGGAGAGATCGGCCGCGACTCCACGGCCCTCTACGCCCATCTCGGCGGGCAGCCGGCGCTGAACGCCTACAGCGCGCTGTTCTGACGGCTTCTCGGGAATCAACCCGCCGGGGCCCGGGTTGTCTGCGGATACCCGAGATCACGGAGGATCCCCATGCCCGAGGAATCAGCCGTCCGAGAGCTGCGACTCGTCGTGACCGCCGACGACTACGACGCCGCGTTGCACTTCTACCGGGACGTGCTCGGCCTGAGCGAGCAGGCCGCCTTCGCCTCGGAAGGCGGGCGGGTCACGATCCTCGACGCCGGGCGGGCCACGCTGGAGCTGACCGATCCGAACCACGCGGCGTTCATCGACGACGTGGAGGTGGGGCGGCGGGTGGCCGGTCATGTCCGGGTCGCCTTCCAGGTGGACGACTCCGTCGCCGTCACGGCGAAGCTCGCCGCCGCCGGGGCTGCGGTCGTCGCCGAGCCGACGCGCACCCCCTGGAACTCCCTGAACTCCCGGCTGGAGGCCCCCGGCGCCCTGCAGCTGACGCTGTTCACCGAGCTCGGCGACTGAGCGGCCCGTCCCGCTGCCCTGCCGGGCCGCGTCCGGCGCCGGATAAAGTGCTCAGCGTGTGGACCGACAATCAGCGGGTGGAGCCGGGTGACGAGCGGCCCGACGGTGCCCGGCGCCGGGCCACGATCCATGACGTCGCGCGGCTGGCCGGGGTGTCACGCCAGACGGTCTCCCGGGCGGTCAACGACAAGGGCGAGATCGACCCGGGCACCAAGGAGCGGGTGCTGGAGGCGGCGCGGCTCCTGGACTACCGGCCCAGCCGGTTCGCGCGCGGACTCGTGCAGAAGGGCGCGGTGACGGCGGGGCTGGTCATCCCGGACCTGCGCAACCCCTTCTTCCCCGAGGTGGCCGCCGGTGTGCTGGAGGCGGCCGAGCAACGCGGCTGGCAGGTCGTCGTATGGGACTCCCGTATCGACGACGCCAGGGAGCGGCAGGCGCTCGACGTGCTCTCCCACCAGGCGGACGCGGTCGTGGGCTACTTCAAGGACTCGGACGAGGTGCTCACCCGGCACCTCGGGGGCGTGCCGCTGGTGCTGCTGGAGCGCGGCCCGCAGCAGACCCGGTTCGCGGCCGTCGGCATCGACGCCTCCGCCGGTGTCGAGCAGGGCATCGCCCACCTGGTGCAGTCCGGGCACCGTCGGATCGGCATGCTGGACGGCGAGCATGGACCCGGGGCCCGGAGGAAGGCCTTCCTCGAGCAGGTACGGCGGCACGGTCTGCCCGTCGACGAGAGCTGGATCGTGCTGTGCCCCGAGCACAGCGTGGCCGGGGGCGAGTCCGGCATGGAGCGGCTGCTGGACGCGCGGCCGGAGATCACCGCGGTCTTCGGCTTCAACGACCTGATCGCGGTCGGGGCGATGCGCACCGCCCGGCGCCGTGGCCGCAGGGTGCCGGACGATCTGGCCGTGCTGGGCTTCGACGGTCTCTCCCTGGGCGAGCTGGTGGACCCCGCCCTGACCACGCTGCACATCGACAAGCGGCAGCTGGGACGGCTCGCCGTGGAGCAGATGGCCCGGCTGTGCGCCGGTGAGGAGCCGCTGCGGGGCGCGGACGCGTGGATCACCCCCGAGCTGGTCGTGCGCGAGTCCGCCTGACCTCCCGGGCCGTCGTGCCCGTCGCCAGATCGGCTGTGCCGTTCCCTTGACACCGGTTTTCGGGCGCCCCGATACTCAACGGCAACGCTCACGTGAACGTTCACGAACCCCCAGAAGTCCCCATCGCGGGACCGTCGGCCCGACTACCAGGCGCCCGCCGACATCGTTGTCTTCGCTTCCTCATCCCGGAAGCGCCCGAAGCATCTGAAGCATCCGAAGCGTCCCCCCATCCCCGTGAGAACGGGCCCGCGGCAGTGCCTTCCCCCCGGCCGCGGTACGCCCGGAAAGCGAGTGCGCGCCCATGGAACACCGAACGATGTCCCGCAGACGCTTTCTGGGGGCCTCCCTCGGCGGCGCGGGCGCGGGCCTGCTCGGGCTGACCGGATGCGGGGGAGAGGCGGGCTCTGCCTCCGCCGGCACGGACCACCTCAGCCTCTGGTACTGGAAGGGCTCGCTCAGCGACCAGCTGCTCGCCACCGCCCGGCGCGGTGTCCCCGGGGTGCCGGGGCTGCGGGTGAAGGGCTCCCAGATCCCGGACGGCGACATCGACTCCAAGGTGCGTACAAGTCTCGCCGCCCGCGCCTACGTTCCTGACCTGACGGTCGTCA
Source organism: Streptomyces koelreuteriae (assembly GCF_018604545.1). GTDB lineage: Bacteria > Actinomycetota > Actinomycetes > Streptomycetales > Streptomycetaceae > Streptomyces > Streptomyces koelreuteriae. The sequence continues at coordinate 6,577,225 of NZ_CP075896.1, forward strand.
ACAGCGACAACCTCGCCACGTTCTTCCCCGACGAGAACGAGTTCCTCGACCTGCGCACGCTCGGCGCGGAGTCCGTCCGCGACCAGTACCTCGACTGGAAGTGGAAGGCCTGCTTCACCCCGACGGGCAGGATGATCGGCTTCCCGCTGGACGCCGGTCCCACCGCGCTCTACTACCGCCGGGACCTCTTCCGGGACGCCGGACTGCCCCATGAACCGGCGGACGTCGCCGAGGAGATCCCCACCTGGGAGAAGTTCATCGCCGCCGGACGGACCCTGCGGGCCAAGGGGCCCGGCAAGCCCTGCCTGCTGAGCAACATCGGCAACGTCTTCCAGCAGGTCCTGCTGCAGAGCCCGAAGCAGTTCGTGGACGCCGAGAACCGCTTCATCGGCGATCAGGAGCACGTCCGGCGCGCCTGGGATCTCTCCGTGGAGATCCTCCGGCAGCAGCTCAGCGCCGGGATCACCGACGGGACACCGGACTTCAACGCGGCCATGAGCGGCGGCCGGGTCGCCACCATGACCACGGCGGTGTGGGCCATCTACGGCCTGAAGGACACCGCCCCCAAGACCTCCGGATCCTGGCGGCTGACCACCTTGCCCGACGGCCCCTGCAACTACGGCGGCTCCTACGTCACCCTGACCCGCTACTGCCGGGAACCGGAAGCGGCCTTCGCCTTCCTGAAGTGGATGCTCAGCCCCGCGAACCAGCTCAAGAGCTACCAGGAGATGGCCCTGTTCCCCACCACTCCGGCCTCCTACGCCGACCCGGCGATGCACAAGCCCGACCCCTTCTTCGGCGGTCAGCAGCCCATCGACGTCTTCGGCCCGGCCGCCCGGAAGGCCCCGGTCGTCTGGTTCAGCCCCTACGAGGAGACCGCCAACACCCCGTTCTTCCAGGAGCTGACCAATGTGGAGATGCTCGGCAAGAACCCCGAACGGGCGTGGCGGGACGCCGTGAACACGGCCGAGACCACGCTGTCCCGGGTGGGGGTGAGCTGACATGGCCACGGTTCTGGACCCGGCCGGGGCGCCGGCGGCCGACGAGCGGCCACCTGCCCGCCGTACCAAGTCCACCACCCCGGGCGGACGCAGGCGTCACCTCCCGCCCCTGCTCGCCATCTCCCCGTTCTACGTGCTGTTCGCCGTCTTCGGCGCCTTCCCGATCGTCTTCTCCGTCTATCTGTCCTTCCAGGACTGGGACGGCATCGGGGACATGCGCTTCGTCGGACTCCAGCAGTACGGCTGGCTGCTGCGGGACTCGGTGTTCTGGCACTCGGTGCTCAACACCTTCGAGATCTGGTTCCTGTCGACGGTGCCGATGCTGTTCCTGGCCCTGGTGCTGGCGTTCCTGCTGCACTCGCAGGTCCGCTTCACGGGCGCCTACCGGGTGGCGTACTTCATCCCCAACGTGACCTCGATGGTCGCCATGACCGTCGTCTTCGGCTCGGTCTTCGCCCAGGCGGGCCTCGCCAACGCGGTGCTGCGGGCGATCGGCGTGGACGGGATCGGCTGGCTGTCCTCGGAGTGGGGCATCAAGTCCTCCGTCTCCCTGATGATCATCTGGCGGTGGGTCGGCTACAACGCGCTGATCTTCCTGGCGGGCCTCCAGGCCATCCCCACCGAGCACTTCGAGGCCGCCCGCGTCGACGGCGCGAACAGCCGGCAGACCCTCTTCCGGGTCGTGCTGCCGCAACTGCGGCCCGTGGTGCTGTTCGCCGCCGTCACCTCCACCATCAACGGCCTGCAGATCTTCACCGAGTCCCAGGTGCTCTTCCAGTCGACCGACACCGGAACCACGGGCGGTCCGGGCCAGGAAGGGATGACCATCGTGCTCTATCTGTGGCAGAAGGCCTTCAAGGAGCACCAGTTCGGCTACGGCGCCGCGATGGGCTGGGTCCTCTTCGCGATCATCGCGATCTTCACCATCATCAACTGGCGGCTGGTCTCCGGCTCGGACGACGACCGCCGTCCCGGCCTCGCCGGTCTGCTGCGCCGGAAGGGGGCCCGCGATGGCCGCTGACGACAGGACGACCTCCAGCGCCCACTTGGCCATCGGCTCCGGCAGCAGGCTCAGCCGGATCGGCGTCCGGGCGACGCTGCTGTTCGGTGTGCTGGTCTCGCTGTTCCCCTTCTACTGGCTGGTGGTGCTGGCCTCCGGCACCACGCAGGACATCTACCGCTACCCGCCCAAGCTGCTGCCCGGGCCGCATCTGCTGGACAACATGGGGCGGGTGCTCGACACCGTCGACTTCTTCGGCTCGCTGTTCAACACCGTCGTCGTCGCCGTGCTCGGGACCGTCCTGGTGCTGTTCTTCGACTCGCTGGCCGCTTTCGCCTTCGCCAAGTACGAGTTCCCGGCGAAGAAGTTCCTCTTCGGCATGCTGCTGGTGACGTACATGATCCCGGCGCAGCTCTCCCTGGTGCCGCAGTTCGTCACCATGGCCGAGTTCGGCTGGGCGGGCTCGCTGAAGGCGCTGATCATCCCCAGCGCGGCGAACGCGTTCGGCATCTTCTGGATGCGCCAGTACGCCCAGAACTCACTGCCGGACGAGCTGCTGGACGCGGGGCGGATCGACGGCGCCGGATTCTTCCGCCTCTACTGGACGGTCGCCGTGCCGCTGTTCCGCCCGGCCCTCGCCTTCCTCGGCATCTTCACCTTCATCGGCCTGTGGAACGACTACATCTGGCCCCTGGTCGTCATGATCGACCCGGACAGGGTCACCCTCCAGGTCGCCCTCGCGAACCTCAACGTCCTCTACAACACCGACTACTCCCTGGTGATGGCGGGCGCGTTGATGAGCGTCATCCCGCTGATCCTGGTCTTCCTGATCGGTGCGCGGCACTTCCTGCGGGACTTGGCGGCGGGGGCCATGAAGATGTGAGGTGACACTGCGACGTGAGCAAGGGGAAGGATGGGGACATGCGCGACGGATTAGCGTGGCTGGCCCGCGAGGATCTCACCTGGCTGGGGTACTGCGTCACCCTGGCCCGGGGTGTGGAGCCCGGGGAACTGGTGCGGCGTCTCAGCGGTGACGAGCCCCCCGAGGAGCTCGGCGACCGGGGAGCGGAGGAACTGGTCGACTTCCTGGACCGGCGCGACCGGGACCGCGGCCGGGACGACGGTGTCGCGGTGCGGTACGGCACGAGCGCGGACCTGTCCTTCGCCGTGGCGTACGGGGAGTGGCCCGGACGCCTGGGGCCCGGCTACACCGACGGCCTGTCCGGGCAGGACGATCATGTGTTCCAGCTCTACTACGAGACGCAGAATCCGAAGCGGCCGCCGCCGGAGTTCAGCTACTTCCGTGACGGCGGCTACGTCTGCGGCTTCCAGATGTACATGCACACCTGGTCGCACGAGATCACCGGCCCGCACCCGGAGCTGCTCAGCGACGCGGTCCGGGCGGCGGGCGTCCCGGACGAGGAGGACAGGGGCTCGGCCCACGCCAGGTCCCTCGCCGTGGTGGAGCAGGTGTTCGGCCTGACTCTCCCTCGCGACCAGGTGCTGCACCGGGCCGTCCCCGCCGCTCTGATCAGGGGGCAGACACCGGCCTGACCTGCCGGCGTTCTCGGCCCCGGGTTTCGATCTAAGGTACGGAGCGGGGTCCCCGGTTCGTGAGGAGTTGCTGCGTGGCGCAGGTCAGGCCCATGCGGGCGGATGCCCGGCGTAACTACGAGCGGTTGCTGAAGGCGGCCGTGGAGGCCTTCGCCGAGCACGGGGAGAGCGCGTCGCTCGACGACATCGCGAAGCGGGCCGGGGTGGGGTCCGGCACGCTGTACCGGCACTTTCCGACCCGGCAGGCGCTGCTGGAGGCCGTGTATCTCGACCGCATCGAGGCGATCGCGGCCCGGGCGGACGAGCTGGCGGCCGGGCTGCCGCCGGGTGAGGCGCTGGTGGAGTGGCTGTACGAGCTCGGTGCCGGGCTGATCGAGGTGCGTGGGCTCAAGGCGCTGCTGGGTCCGGCCGTCACGGACACGGGCGCCCCGGTGGGGACGGCCTGCGGTGACTCGGTGAAGGGCGCGGCGGGGCGGCTGGTGCGGGCGGCGCGGGAGGTGGGTGCGCTGCGGGGGGACGTCGAGCCGGTCGATGTGCTGCGGCTGGTCCATGGTGTCGCTGTGGCGGCGGAGCTGGCCGATGCGGAGTGTGGGTATGTGCGGCGGTATTTGATGCTGTTGGTGGAGGGGCTGCGGCCGAGGGGTGTGTCCCGGGCGCCGTAGGGGTGCGGGGTTTTTTTTGGGGGGGGCGGGAGGTGGGGGCTTGTCGCGCAGTTCCCCGCGCCCCTGGAGGGGCGCGGGGAGTCTAGGCCGTTCTCTTACAGGGCCTGGGCTGCCGGCTTGACCATGCCCCTGACCGTGCGGGACTTCACGAAGTCGCCCATCGCCGTCATGTCCCACTCGCCGGAGAACTGGCGGATCAGCTTGGCCATCATCACGCCGGTCTGGGGTTCGGCGCTGGTGAGGTCGAAGCGGACCAGTTCCTCGCCCGTCGTGCCGTCCAGGAGGCGGCAGTAGGCCTTGGCGACCTCGGTGAACTTCTGGCCGGAGAAGGAGTTGACCGTGAAGACCAGGCCGGTGACCTCCTGGGGCAGCCGGCCGAGGTCGACCACGATCACCTCGTCGTCCCCGCCGCCCTCGCCCGTGAGGTTGTCGCCGGAGTGCTTGATCGCGCCGCCCACGATCTGGAGCTTGCCGAAGTAGCAGCTGTCGATGTGGTTGCGCTGCGGCCCGTAGGCGATGACCGAGGCGTCGAGGTCGATGTCCTTGCCGCGGTACGCCGGCTCCCAGCCGAGGCCCATCTTGACCGAGGAGAGCAGGGGGCGGCCGCCCTTGACGAGGGAGACGGTCTGGTTCTTCTGGAGGCTGACGCGGCCCTTGTCGAGGTTGATCTTCCCGGCGCCGGGCGCGGGCGGCGGGGGAGGGGTGGCCGGGGCCGGGGGCGCAGCGGGCGTGGAGACCGGCGGGGCCGGCGGGGCCGGCGGGGCCACCGGCGGCTGCATCGGGGCCGGCGGCGGGGTCACCGGCTGGGCGGGGGTCACGGGCTGGGCCGGGGCGGCCGGTTCCTCCACCGTCACACCGAAGTCCGTGGCGATGCCCGCGAGGCCGTTGGCGTAGCCCTGGCCGACCGCGCGGGCCTTCCACTGGCCGCCTCGCAGATAGATCTCCACGATCACCAGGGCCGTCTCGCTGCCGAGCTGCGGCGGGGTGAAGGAGGCCAGGACGGAGCTGTCGTCCGCGTTGCGGATCGTGGCGGTCGGCTCCACGCCCTGGAAGGTCTGGCCCGCGGCATCCGGGCTGGCGGTGACGATGATCTTCTCGATGCCGGGGGGCACGGCCGCCGTGTCGACCGTGATCGCGTCGGGCGCGGTGCCGCCGCCGGAGCGGTACGTCACGCCCGGGCCCGACGGCTGGTTGTAGAAGATGAAGTCGTCGTCGGAGCGCACCTTGCCGTCGGCGGTGAGCAGCAGGCCCGATACGTCGAGCCGCACGGGAGCGGCGACGTCCACCGTCACGCGGGCGGCGGACAGGGGGATGTTCGAGCCGGGGGTCATAGCTGTCATGCCGGGTGAACGAGCGAGGCGGTTTTGCCGTTCCCTTACCTTGGGGCCAATCGGGTCAGCGGCGATTGCGGGGGTGATCGCGGGCGGTGCGTTCGTTGCCCCGCTTGTAGTTGCCGGTCCAGCGGGCCATGACGAGCTGGGGGTCGGGGCTCTCGACCTCGGTGAGGAACTGGGCGGCGCGGGGGCCGTTCAGGGTGGTGGCGGGGCGGCCGTGGTGGGTGATGCGGACGGTTCCGCCGGTGTGTTCCTCGTAGCTGAATCCGTGAGGTCGTGGCATGCCGTGAGGGTACGGGGCGGGGGACCGGTGCCCCAGCGGTTTTCGCGTCGGCGGCCTTCGCCCCGGTCGGCGAGGCGGAGATCACCTGGGCTGCGAGGCCGAACCGCGGAGAATGGGGCGATGGAGCATCACGTCGTCGGGATCCCGGAGTTGACCGGAGTTCCCCGTGTCGCCGTCGTCATCGATGTCATGCGTGCCTTCACCGTGGCCGCCTGGGCCTTCTCGCGTGGAGTCGAGAAAATAGTCCTGGCCTCGACGGAGAGCGAGGCACTCGCCCTGAAGGAGAGCCGCCCGGGCTGGCTGGCTCTGAAGGACGGGGCCCTGGCGGAGGGCTTCGACGCGGTGAACTCACCCGGCCTGCTCAGATCCCGCGACTTCACCGGGCGCACACTCGTGCAGAAGACGACGGCGGGAACCGTGGGCGCCCTGGCCGTCGCGGACGCGCCGCTGGTCCTGTGCGCGAGCTTCGTGGTGGCCGGCCCGACCGCGCGGTTCCTGCGGGCCGCGGATCCCGGTCCCGTGACCTTCGTCGTCACCGGCGAGGGAGGCCAGGCCGACGAGGACCTGGCCTGCGCTGAATACATCGGTCGGCGGATGACCGGACGCGATGTGGAGGCGGCCCCGTATCTGCACCGCGCGCGGACGTCTCGTGCCGCGGCGGACCTCGCCGGGGGGCTGCGGAGCGGCTACCACCCCGACGATGTCGATCTCTGCCTGGAGATCGACAGGTTCCCCTTCGCGATGGTGGCTCGCCAGGAGGACTCATCGACGGTGCTCCGTCCCGTCGCGGTGCCCGAGGTCCCGTCCGGCGACGGCACCGGGCGCCATTGACAGCCGTACAGCTATCAATCCGTCGGAGATCGGAATCGGGCGGATGTTCCCCTCGGGGGTCCGGCTGCACAAGACTGGCGCGGAAGGATCTTGCACGGTCGGCCGTTCTCGGGGGACGCGTGGGGTGCGGCCGGAGGGTCGCACCCCACGCGCGGTTTCGGTCCATGAGGCCGTGCGGTCCGGCTACGGCACCACGACGATCTTCCGGCCCACACCGGACGCGAACTGCTCCAGCGCCTGCGGGTAGCGCTCCAGCGGGATGCGGTCGCTGATGAAGATCTCCGGGTCCAGCACGCCGTTCGCGAAGAGCTCCGCCGCCCGCTCGAAGCTGTGCAGCACCGCCATCGAGCCGGTGATGGTGATCTCCTGGTTGTAGATGCGGTACGGGTCGATCGTCACGCGGGTCGCATAGTCGGCCACGCCGAACTGCAGGAACGTGCCCGCCTTCGCCACCCGGTCCAGACCGTCCTGGATCGCCGCCGCGTTGCCCGTGGCGTCGACGACCAGGTCCCAGCCCTGCGGCCGGTCCAGTTCGTCGGGGTTCGCCGCCGACGCCGAGACGCCGAGGCGGCGGGCCGTCTCCAGACGGGCCGGGTTCACGTCGACGACGTCCACGCTGGCCGCGCCCGTGCGCTTGGCCAGTTCCAGCATCATCAGGCCCATCGTTCCGGAGCCGTAGATCAGGACGTGCGCGCCGAGGCGGGACCGGAGCACGTCGTAGCCGCGTACCGCGCAGGACAGCGGCTCCACGAGGGCCGCGTCCTCGGTGCGGACGTGCTCCGGGAGCTTCACGCAGTTCGCCACCGGGGCCACCGCGAACTGCGCGGCGCCGCCGGCCGTGGTCACGCCGATCGCCGCCCAGCGTTCGCAGAGGTTGTTGTGGCCCGTACGGCAGTAGCGGCACTCGTAGCAGTAGAGCGAGGGGTCGACCGCGACCCGGTCGCCCACCGACACCTCGGTGACCTGGGCGCCGACCCCAACGATCTCGCCCGCGAACTCGTGTCCGGGCACGATCGGCAGCTTCGGGGCGAACTCGCCCTGGAGGATGTGCAGATCGGTGCCGCAGAGGCCGCAGGCGGCCACTTCGACGACGACCTCGCGCGGCCCTGGCGTCGGGTCCGGGACCTCGGCGACGACGGCCTTGCCCACTGACTCGATGACGGCGGCCTTCATTTCACGGCTCCCAACGACAGGCCCTGGACCAGCTTGTCCTGGGCGGCGAACCCCGCGGCGAGCACCGGCAGGGAGATCACGAGCGACGCGGCGCACACCTTCGCCAGGAACAGGCCCTGGCTGGTGATGAAGCCGGTCAGGAAGACGGGGGCGGTCTCGGCGACCACGCCGGTCAGCACCCGTGCGAAGAGCAGTTCGTTCCAGCTGAAGATGAAGCAGATCAACGCCGTCGCGGCAATACCGGGGAGGGAGATCGGGGCGACCACGCGCGCGAGGACCGTCGGCAGTCTGGCCCCGTCCACCTTCGCCGCCTCGATCACCGCGACCGGGATCTCGGCGAGGAAGGACTGCATCATCCACACCGCGATCGGCAGGTTCATGGACGTGTAGAGGATGACCAGCAGCCAGATGTTGTCGAGCATCCCCGCGTTCTTCGCGAACAGATAGATCGGCAGCAGGCCCGCCACCACCGGCAGCATCTTCGTGGAGAGGAAGAAGAACAGGACGTCCGTCCACTTGCGCACGCGGTTGATCGACAGCGCGTACGCCGCCGGGAAGGCCAGCAGCAGCACCAGCAGGGTCGAGGCCAGGGACGCGACCGCCGAGTTGATCAGCGCCGGCCAGGGGCTCGCGCCGCCGCCCGCGCCGAAGAACTCGCGGTAGCCGTCCAGGGTCAGGGAGGCCGCGAAGGAGGGCGGGTTGGTGGCCGCGTCGGCTTCCGAGTGGAGGGACGTCAGGGCCATCCAGGCGATGGGCAGGAAGAACACGATCCCGGCCAGCCAGGCAACGAGGCCCATGCTGTTACGGCGTAGGACGTTCATGCGCGGGAGGCCTCCTCGCGGAACAGGGACGACACCACGCGCAGGGCGAAGGTGGCGATGATGATCGAGCCGATGACGACCAGGACGCCCGCGGCCGAGGCGAGGCCGTTCTCGTGGGCCTGGTAGAAGCTCTGGTAGACGGTGTAGGGGAGGTTGGCTGTGCCCAGGCCGCCGGACGTGATCGTGAAGACCGCGTCGAAGTTCTGGACGATGTAGATCGAGCCCAGCAGGGCGCCCAGTTCGAGATAGCGGCGCAGGTGGGGGAGTGTCAGATGGACGAAGATCTGCCAGTCGCTCGCCCCGTCGACCCGGGCCGCCTCGACCTGCTCGTGGTCGCGGCTCTGCAGTCCCGCGAGCAGGATCAGCATCATGAACGGCGTCCACTGCCAGACGAGGGAAGCCTCGACCGCGAGCAGCGGGGTGGTGGAGATCCAGTCGGGCTGTGGGCCGCCCACATAGTGCAACAACCCATTGAGCAGGCCGTATTCAGGGTTGTAGAGCACATGCTTCCAGAGCAGGGCCGCTGCTACCGGGACCACCAGGAACGGTGCGATCAGCAGGGTGCGGACGATGCCCCGGCCTCTGAATTTCCGGTCCAGCAGCAGGGCGAGGACGAGTCCCAGCACCAGGCTGGCCAGGACCACCGCCACCGTCAGCAGCACGGTCGTCCACACCGAGTGGCGCAGGTCCGCGTCGGTGAGGACCTCCTGGTAGTTGTCGAGGCCCGTGAAGTGGCGGGCGTCGGGATAGAGGGCGTTCCAGTCGAAGAAGGAGATCACCAGCGTGGCCACGAAGGGCAGCTGGGTGACCACGACCATGAAGATCAGGGCGGGGAGCAGCGGGGCCCGGGTGGCCCAGGCGCGCAGCCGGGCGGAGGGCCTGCGGGCCGGGGTGCGGAGCTCGGGGGAGGCCGCGGGGGCCGTTGTCGTGGCGGTCATCGTCCCTCGTACTCCTCGGAGATCTTCTCGGCGAGCGCTTGAGACTTCTTCAGGGCCGATTCGACGGACTGGCGTCCGGCGATGGCCGCGCTGATCTCCTGGGAGACCTTGGTGCCGAGGTCGGTGAACTCGGGGATGCCGACGAACTGGATGCCGGGCGCGGGCCGCGGCTGCACCCCGGGATCGTCGGGCCGGGCCCCCTCGATGGCCTCCTTGGTCATCTCCTGGAAGGCGGCGGCCTCCTTGCGGTAGTCGGCGTTGGCGTATGTCGACGCCCGCTTGCCGGCCGGGACGTTGGACCAGCCGGCTTTGTCTCCGACCAGTTCCTCGTAGCCCTTGCCGGACGCCCAGGAGACGAACTTCCAGGCGTTGTCGGGGTTGCGGGAGGACTTCTGGATGCCCCAGGCCCAGGTGTAGAGCCAGCCGGACGACTTCGTCCGCTCGACGGGTGCGGGGGCGTAGCCGACCTTGCCCTTGACCGGCGACTTCGCCGCCTCCAGGGACCCGGCCGCGGAGGTGGCGTCGTACCACATGGCGACCTTGCCCTGGGTCATGTTGTTCAGGCACTCGGCGAAACCGGACTGGGCGGCGCCGGATTCGCCGTGCTCGCGCACCAGGTCGACATAGAACTTCGTCGCCTTCACGAAGGCGGGCGAGTCCAGCTGGGCCTTCCAGTCCTTGTCGAACCAGGTGCCGCCGAAGGTGTTCACGACCGTGGTCAGGGGTGCCATGACCTCGCCCCAGCCGGGCAGGCCGCGCAGGCAGATGCCCTTCATGCCCGGTTCGGCGCCGTCCGTCTTCGCCGCGAGGTCCGCCACCTGCTGCCAGGTGGGGTGCGCGGGCATCGTCAGGCCCTGCTTCTCGAACACGTCCTTGCGGTACATCAGGAACGACGACTCGCCGTAGAAGGGCTGGCCGTAGAGCTTGCCGTCCTCCGCCGTGAGGGACTGGCGCATCGGCTTCAGGACGTCCCGCTCGTCGTAGGCCGGGTCCTTGGCGACATGGCCGTTCATCTCGTGCAGCCAGCCGTTGCGGGCGTAGATCGGTATCTCGTAGTTGGACAGGGTGGCGACGTCGTACTGGCCGGCCTGGTTGGCGAAGTCCTGGCTGATCTTGTCGCGGACGTCGTTCTCGGGCAGGACCGTGAAGTTGACCTTGATGCCCGTCTCCTTGGTGAAGTGGGCGCGGGTCAGCTTCTGCAGCTCGACCATCTGGGGGTTGTTGACCATGAGGACGTTGATGGCGTCGCCGCCGGATCCGGCCCCGCCCGCGCCGACCCAGCAGCCGGAGAGCAGCGGGGCGAGCAGCGTCCCTGCGGCGGCCGCGGCGAGCGTGGCTCGCGGTGGCCGTCGTCGGCTCTGGGTTCGCATGGATCGCTCCTGGATGTATGGGGAGATAAAGGGTGGTTCAGGGCATGGCTGCGCCCGAGGGGGGACGTCGGTGTGGTGTCAGACCCGGATGACCTGGGGTCCGAGCAGTGAGTAGCGGTGGGCTTCGGCGGTCGGCAGCAGTGTGCTCGTCACGATCGTCTCCAGTGCGCCGACCTCGGCGAACCGGCAGAAGCTGACCGCTCCGAACTTGGTGTGCACGCCCGCGAAGACTGTGCGGCGGGCGGCCCGGATCGCCTGTGTCTTGACCTCGCTGACGGCCGGGTCGGGGGTGGTGAGGCCGTGTTCGCGGGAGATGCCGTTGGCGCCGATGAACGCCAGGTCGACGACGAAGCCGGCCAGCATCTTCGTCGTCCAGTGGTCGACGGTGGCGAGGGTGCCGGAGCGGACCCGGCCGCCGAGCAGCAGGACGGAGACGGTGTCGGTCTCGGCGAGCGCGCCCGCGACCGGCAGGGACGCGGTGACCACGGTCAGCGGCCGGTCCCTGGGGAGTGCCTCGGCGATGAGCTGCGGGGTGTAGCCCTCGTCGACGAAGACGGTCTCGGCGTCCCCGAGCAGCTCGGCCGCGGCGGCCGCGATCCGGCGCTTCTCGGGGACGTGGCTGGTGGCGCGGAAGGCGAGCGTCGTCTCGAAGCCGGCGCTCTCCACGGGGTAGGCGCCGCCGTGCGTACGCCGGAGCAGGCCGTGGTCCTCCAGGACGCGCAGATCCCGCCGTACGGTCTCCTTGGCCACGCCCAGCTCGTCGGCGAGGGCGGTGACGTCGACCGCGCCGTCACGGCGTGCGACGAGCACGATCTCGCGCTGACGTTCTTCCGCGGTTCTGGTCATGGCCGTCACCCGCCTCCCTGCTGTGCTGCCCGTTCGGGCCCTCGGTCGGGCCTTGGGGGAAGTTCTACAGCGGGTGTTCGACGGTGGCCAGGTCTGTTGCGGGAGCGATCCTGCCCGTCTGTGCCCGTTCGGTCTTCGGTCAGTGCGATGGGCCGGGGGGAGGTCGTAGCTGTCTGCGGGCGCATTGTGGCTGGTCGCGCAGTTCCCCGCGCCCCTGGCGGCGTTGCCCGAATGCCCGAGCGGGCGGGTCCGTTCTCTGCCCGCTCACCGCCGGAGGCACTGTCTTCGGGTCAGTACGGCCAGATCGGCGGGTCCGTCACGAACGGGCCGCCGAGGTAGGCGTGGGCCTCGTTGCCGTCCCGCAGCTCTCCCTGCTCGGCGATCAGCTTCTCGGCGAAGGGCTCGGAGTCGTCCTGGGGGTCGTAGCCGAGCGCGCGTGCCGTGGTGAGGTCCCACCAGAGCCGGGTGTTGGCGGAGGAGCCGTAGACGACGGTGTGGCCGACGTTCTCGGCGGTCAGGCTCGCGTGGAGGAGACGGGCGCCGTCGGTCGGGCTCATCCAGATCGACAGCATGCGCACGCTGGTCGGCTCGGCGAAGCAGGAGCCGATGCGCACCGAGACCGTCTCGACGCCGTGCTTGTCCCAGTAGAACTGCGCGAGGTCTTCGCCGAAGGACTTGGACAGGCCGTAGAAGGTGTCCGGGCGGTGCGGGGTGTCGATGGGGATGAGCGGGTCGTCGCCCCGGGGGCGCGGGGTGTAGCCGACGGCGTGGTTGGAGGAGGCGAAGACGATCCGGCCGACGCCCTCCTCGCGGGCGGCCTCGTACAGGTGGTAGGTGCCCTCGATGTTCGCCTTGAGGATCTTCTCGAAGGGGGCTTCCAGGGAGATGCCCGCGAGGTGGATGATCGCGTCGACGCCCCGGACCGCCTCGCGCACGGCGTCCTTGTCGCCGAGGTCGGCGACGATCGCGTCCGGCGCGTCCTCGATCGGGCGCAGGTCGAGCAGGCGCAGCTCGTAGCCGTAGGCCGGGAGCAGGTCCCGCATCAGGGTGCCGAGGCCGCCGGCGGCGCCGGTGAGCAGAACGGTGCGGGGAGCGGGCATCCTCGGGTCTCCTTGAATGGGCCGCCGTGTACATGGGCGCACGGCATTCATATGCGTGGACACGCTAAGGAGCTGGGGTGGAGCCCGTCAAGTATGGCGCGGGAGCGGCGAATCCGCTGGTGCGTCGCGGGTTCGCGCGCTTGACCGGCACCAAGGGGGCGCCTTAGCGTGGAGGTGTTCAGAAATATAGACGCCAATCATGAATATGGAACCGGGAGAGCTTGTGACGTCAGCCCCTCTCGCCGCTCGGCTCACCGTCCCCAGCGGACCGCTGTTCTTCCCGGTCACCGCGTACGGCCCCGACGGCTCCGTGGACCTCGACGCCTACCGCACGCATGTACGCCGCGGGGTGGAGGCCGGAGCCGCCGCCGTGTTCGCCTGCTGCGGCACCGGCGAGTTCCACGCGCTCACGCCTGAGGAGTTCGAGCGGTGTGTCCGGGCGGCCGTCGAGGCGACCGAGGGGCGTGTGCCGGTGGTCGCGGGCGCCGGGTACGGCACCGCGCTCGCCGTGCGCTACGCCCGCCTCGCCGAGGCCGCAGGGGCGGACGGGCTGCTCGCCATGCCGCCCTACCTCGTCGTCGCCGGGCAGGAAGGCCTGCTGCGGCACTACCGGGAGGTGGCCGCCGCGACCGCCCTGCCGGTCATCGTCTACCAGCGCGACAACGCTGTCTTCACCCCGGAGACCGTCGTCGAACTGGCCCGCACGGACGGGATCATCGGCCTCAAGGACGGGCTCGGCGACCTCGACCTCATGCAGCGCGTCATCAGCGCGGTGCGCTCGGAGGTCCCGGGCGATTTCCTGTACTTCAACGGCCTGCCGACCGCCGAGCAGACCCAGCTCGCCTACCGCGCCCTCGGTGTCACGCTCTACTCCTCCGCCGTGTTCTGCTTCGCGCCCGAGCTGGCCCTCGCCTTCCACCAGGCCCTCGGCAACGGCGACGAACGGACCGTCGAGAAGCTGCTGGACGGCTTCTTCCGCCCGTTCGTCGAACTGCGTGCCCAGGGGCGTGGTTACGCCGTCGCCCTCGTCAAGGCCGGTGTACGGCTGCGTGGCCTCGACGTGGGCGAGGTGCGGCCCCCGCTGCACGAGCCGACCGAGGATCATGTCAAGCAGCTCGCCGAACTGATCGAACGCGGCTATGCGCTGCTGGAGGAGGCCAAGTGAAGGCGTCGGCATTCGTCTATCCCTGGGACGTCAACGGGGACCCGGAGGCGCCCGCGCGGATCGCCGCGCTCGGTGTGGAGCAGGTGACGCTCGCCGCCGCCTACCACTCCACGCGCGCCCTCACGCCCCGCCACCCGCGCCACCGCATCGTCACCGCCGAGCACGCCTCCGTGCTGTATCCGGCGGACGACCGCTGGGCTGGGCGCGAGCTGCGCCCCTACGCGGCCGGCGCCTGGGCCCCCGGGGACGCCTTCGGGGAGGCCGCCGTCGCTCTTGCGGACGCCGGTCTCGGGGTGCACACCTGGGTCGTCCTCGCGCACAACTCCCGCCTCGGCGCCGAGCACCCGGACACCTCGGTCGTCAACGCCTACGGCGACCACTACCCCTGGGCGCCGTGCATCGCCCAGCCCGCCACGCGCGCGTACCTGACCGACCTGGCGGCGGAGGCGGCGGTACGGCCCGGGGCGCGGGGCACCGAGCTGGAGTCCCTCGGCTGGTACGGCCTGCAGCATCTGCACGCCCACGACAAGACCGGCGGCATCGGCCTCGGGGACGCCGGGCAGTACCTGATGGCGCTCTGCTTCTGCCCGTCCTGCCGGGAGGGCTACGGCCGGCACGGCCTCGACGCCGACGAGCTGGCCGCCGCCGTACGGACCGCGCTGGAGCCGGTCTGGCAGGGGGCGACGCCCTCCGACGGGGGCTGGACCGGCATCGAGAAGCTCCTCGGCGAGACCCTCGCGCACACCACGCGCGCGTGGCGCGACGACACCGCCCGCACGCTCCAGGAGCAGGCCGTCGCCGCGGTCCGGGCCGCCGCCCCCGACGGCTTCCAGGTGCTGCTGCACGCGGACCCGGTGTCCTACCACGTCGGCGCCAACCCCGGCGTCGACCCGGCGCACATCCTCTCCGTCGCGGACGGCGTGGTCGTGCCCTGCGCGGGAGGCACCGGCACCCTGGCGCCGTTCGCGAGCCAGGGCAAGGAGGACGCCGTCATCGCCGCCAACTTCCCCGTCATCTCGGGCATGGGCGGCAGCCTCGACACCCTCGCCGACGACATGGCCGAGGCCCGCCGCCTCGGGGCCACCGAGCTGCGGCTGTATCACGCCGGGTTGGCATCGGACGGGGACCTGGATGCGGTCCGCGCCGTGCTCGCGGGGCGCTGAGGCTGCGGGGGCGCGCGGGCCGGTGGCTCTTTCAGGCGGGGCCGCTGTCGCCAGGGGGGCCGCGTCCAGTGCCTGACAGCAGCGGCTGGTGGTGTGCTGATTCGGCCGGGGCCGAGCCCGGTGGCTGGGCGTTGGCGGGCTGTGGCTTCGTCATGTCGGGTTGGTGTCCGACGGCGATCTCGGAGTGGTCTGTTCCGTCGGTGCTGGGCGCCGGATCAGCGGGGCTGCCGTTGCCAGCAGGGCCGCGCCCGGGGCCTCGGCACATGCCGGTGGCGGGCCAGCTCGGTCAGGTCCCTCCGGTGGCTGGGCGCCCGATCAGCGGGGTCGCCGTTGCCAGCAGGGCCGCGCCCAGAGCCCGACGGCACCGGCCGGTAGTGCGCTGACTCGGCCCGGGCCCGCCCCCCCGGTGGCTCGGCGTCGACGAGCTGCCATCACGCCGCGTCGGCATCCGACGGCGCTCTCCACCCGCTCCGTTCCGCCCGCGCCTGGCGCCGGAACAGCGGGGTCGCCGTCAGCAGCAGCGCCCCTCCCAGGGCCACTAGTACCAGCCGGTGGTCGGTCAGTTCGACCAAGGTCGCCCCGGTGGCCAGGCCGAGCACGTTCGGGGTGTACACCAGCGTGTTGGCCGTGGCGGTGACGCGGCCCAGCAGTGGGCCGGGGGTCTCGCGCTGTACCGAGGTCAGGGTGGCGATCAGTACGGCGGGCAGGCCCGCGCCGATCGCCGCGCCGGACACCAGCGCCAGGGGGTCGGACGGCACCGCCCGCAGGGCCACCGCGACGGCCAGCAGGGCGATGCCGTACGCCGCGAAGCGCCGCGCGCCCAGTCGGCGCAGGGCCGTGCCGGAGAGCAGGCCGATCGCCACCGACCCGGCGCCCTGGACGGCGTACAGCACACCGGCGTACGCGGGGGAGTGCCCGAGGCCGTCGACGACGGCGTAGACCATCGCCCCGTTCACTCCGGCGCACAGCATGGTCGCGCCGCCCGCCAGGACCAGGGGGCGCAGCACGGGGTGGGACCAGAGGTGGCGGGCGCCCTCGGCGGTTCGCTTCCGGTGGTTTCCGGTGGGTGGGGCGGGCTGCCGCTCCCGGACCCGCAGTAGCGCGTACAACCCTGTGGCCAGCACGAACGTCGCCGCGTCCAAGAGGGCGACGCTCGCACCGCCGTACGCGGCGTACAGGCCCGCGCCCGCCAGCGGGGCCAGGAGTTTCATGCCCTCGGCGGCCGTCATGCGCAGGCCGTTGAAGTCGCCGAGCAGGGATGGGTCGACGGCGTCGGCCACCAGCGCCGATTCGGCCGCGTCCTGGACGACTCCCGCCGCGCCGTACAGGAACAGCACCGCGTACAGCAGCCACAGGTCGCCCGGGGCGTCGACGCTCACGAGGGTGAGCAGGAGGGCGGCCAGGAGCAGGTTCACGCCGATCAGCAGCGGCTTGCGGCTGCCCCGGTCGGCGAGGGTGCCGAGCAGCGGGCCGGCCAGGGTCGGCAGCCACATGGCGAGCACGCACAGTGCGGCCAGGCCGTCCGAACCGGTGAGGTCCTTGACCCAGACGCCGGACGCGAGCCACAGGGCCGAGGTGCCGAAGCCGGAGACCACCACGGAGGAGAGGTAGAGCCCCGCGTTGCGGTCGCGCAGGACGAGCACGAGAGGCCAGGTCGACTTGATCGTCATGCCTGGCCATCGTGGGGCTAAGGACCGGGCGGAGGGATCGGGAGGGTGCCTTAGTTCGTGCTCGGGGACAGTGATCAATCCCAGGGTGAGGCGAGCATTTCCCCCAGCTTGCCGAGGCTCTGCACCCAGCCTTCCTCGTGGAGTACCCGCCGCCGCTCGGTGGCGAAGTCGCCCTGGTCGAGGGTGAGCTCGGACCGTCTGACGTCGGTGTCGTGCAGCGACAGTGTCACCACCGTCTCCCGGTCCTCGGGGTCGGGCTCCTCCCAGCGGAAGGTGTACGACAGGCCTACCGGGGGATCGACGTCGATGTATTCGCCCACCAGGTGGAACAGCTCGCCTTCCGGGGGCTGCATCGCGATCCGGTAGGCACCACCCGGGCGGAGATCGATCTCCACACCCGGGGTGTCGAACCCGTCCGGGCCCCACCAGCGTGCCAGTTCCCGGGGCTCGGTCAGCTTGCGGAACACGACCGGGCACAGATCGTCCAGCTCGTACTCCAGATGCAGTCTCAGCGCGCCGTCCTGTGTCATCACGCATCACCTGTCACCGAAGATGCCTGAAATAACCCCTATGTATATTTTAGTCCGGGCGATGAGTTCCGCGGTCGCCGTCGGTCCACCTCTCAGGAACGGAACCAGGAGGAGCAGCCGATGACCGACACGACCCCGACCCTCGACCTCGGACCCCAGACGGCGGTCGTCGCACGCCTGGCCGAAGCTGTCACCGACGAGCAGCTCGCGGGCCCGACGCCCTGCCCCGAGTACAGGGTGCGCCATGTGCTGGGCCATCTGGCCGGACTGGCCGCCGCCTTCCGTGACGCCGGCCGCAAGGACCTCGGAGCCACGACCGACACCAATCCGCAGTCCGCGCTCCCGGACATCGGCCCCGGCTGGCGCGAGGAGCTGCCCGAGGTGCTCGGTGAACTGGCCGAGGCCTGGCGCGACCCGGCCGCGTGGACCGGTATGACCCGGGCCGGAGGCCTGGACCTGCCCGGCGAGATCGCGGGCCTCGTCGCCACCGACGAGCTGGTGATCCACGGCTGGGACCTGGCCCGCGCCACCGGCCGGCCCTACGCCCCCGACCCGGCCGCGCTCCAGGTCTGCCACGACTTCCTCACGGCGGCGGCCGACGACCCCGGCCGCGGTGAGATCTTCGGCCCCGTCGTGCCCGTGGGCGCGGACGCGGCGCTGCTGGACCGGGCGGTGGGGCTGAGCGGGCGGAAGCCGGGGTGGACGCCAGGCCCGTAGAAAGCGATTTCCCTTTCCTTTGTCGAAAGCATTGACGAACCACACGCGCCCTCCTACGGTCATCGCGTCGTACTTCGTACGTCATATATGAGACGCGATACGCGAGATCCCATACGCGATCCGTCGTGACGCGAGATCCGAGAGGCGCGCATGACCTCTGTGCCCACGCCGATCCCCTCCCGCACGCAGTTCGTGCTGGAAGGGATCAAGCACCGCATCCTCACCGGGCAGTTGACGCCCGGGCAGGCGCTGGTCGAGACCGAGCTCGCCGCACAGTTCGGGGTGTCGAAGACCCCGGTGCGCGAGGCCCTCAAGACCCTCGCCGGGACCGGGCTGGTCGTGATGAGCCAGTACAAGGGCGTCACCGTGCGCCTGGTGGACGCGGACATGGCACGCGAGGTCTACGACGTACGGCTGCTGCTGGAACCCGAGGCGCTGAAGCGCGCCGTACAGCGCGGGGCCTCCCTGGACGCCGCCCGTGAGGCGCTGACCAGGGCCGACGCGGCCGTCGACACCGCCGAACGGTCCCTCGCCAACCGGGAGTTCCACCGCGCCCTGTACCTGCCCTGCGGCAACCCGCTGCTCGGCCGGATGCTCGACGAGGTCCGCGACCAGGCCGCCCTGGTCTCCGCCGTCGCCTGGGCCGCCTCCCCGTCCTGGGAGCGGGAGGCCGGCGAGCACCGCGAGATCCTCCGGCTCGCCCTCGACGGCGACGCCGACGGCGCGGCCCGCGCCCTCCACTCCCACATCGCGTCCTTCGTACGGCGTGCTTTCCCCGAGGCAGGACTGGAACAGGAAGGTCAGCAATGAGCAGCGTGGCGTTCGAGACCCAGCGGGCGGCCCTGGCCGACGTGGTGGCGATCCCGGTGACCCCGTTCGCCGAGGACGGCTCCGTCGCCGAGGACACCTACCGGGCCCTGCTGCGCCGTCTGCTCGACGGCGGCATCACGACCCTCACCCCGAACGGCAACACCGGCGAGTTCTACGCCCTGACCCCCGAAGAGCGCCGTCTGGTCACCGAGTTGACCATGGACGAGGCAGGGGACCGGGCCGTCGTCCTGGTCGGGGTCGGGCACGACGTGCCGACCGCCGTCGCCTCCGCCCGGCACGCCCGGGAACTCGGCGCCCGGATGGTGATGGTCCACCAGCCCGTCCACCCCTACGTCTCCCAGGGTGGCTGGGTCGACTACCACCGGGCCGTCGCCGAGGCCGTGCCCGAGCTGGGCGTCGTCCCGTACGTCCGCAACCCGCAGCTCACCGGGGCCCGGCTCGCCGAACTCGCCGACGCCTGCCCGAACGTCATCGGCGTGAAGTACGCCGTCCCGGACGCCGCCAGGTTCGCAGCCTTCGCCCGGGACGCCGGTCTTGAGCGGTTCGTGTGGGTGGCGGGCCTCGCCGAGCCGTACGCCCCCTCCTACTTCTCGGCGGGCGCCACCGGATTCACCTCGGGGCTCGTCAACGTCGCCCCCGCCGTCTCCCTGAACATGATCGAGGCGCTGCGCTCCGGCGACTACCCGGCCGCCATGAAGGTCTGGGAGCAGATCCGCCGCTTCGAGGAACTGCGCGCCGACAGCGGCTCCGCCAACAACGTCACCGTCGTCAAGGAGGCCCTCGCCTCCCTCGGACTGTGCCGCCGTGAGGTCCGCCCGCCGAGCAAGCCGCTCCCGGAGAGCGAGCGCGCCGAGGTCGCCGCCATCGCCGCGGGGTGGTCGATATGACCGGCAGGCTGAGCCCCGAGGACCTCAGGAGCCATCAGTGGTACGGCGCCGAGGGCCAGCTGCGCACCTGGTCGCACAACGCCCGTATGCGCCAGCTCGGTTACGAGGCGGAGGAGTACCGGGGCCGCCCGGTGATCGCCGTCCTGAACACCTGGTCCGACATCAATCCCTGCCATGTCCATCTGCGCGAGCGCGCCGAGGCGGTCAAGCGGGGCGTGTGGCAGGCCGGCGGCTTCCCGCTGGAGTTCCCGGTCGCCACGCTCTCCGAGACGTACCAGAAGCCGACCCCGATGCTCTATCGCAACCTCCTCGCGATGGAGACGGAGGAGCTGCTGCGGTCGTACCCGATCGACGCGGCGGTGCTGCTCGGCGGCTGCGACAAGTCGACGCCCGCGCTGCTCATGGGCGCGGCCTCGGCCGACGTACCGGCGATCTTCGCGCCGGCGGGGCCGATGCTGCCGGGCCACTGGCGCGGTGAGACCCTCGGGTCCGGCACCGACATGTGGAAGTACTGGGACGAGCACCGCGCGGGCAACCTGACCGACTGCGAACTCAGGGAGCTGCAGGGCGGACTGGCGCGTTCTCCCGGTCACTGCATGACCATGGGGACCGCGTCGACGATGACCGCGGCGGCGGAAGCCCTCGGTATGACACTGCCGGGCGCCTCCTCGATCCCGGCCGTCGACTCCGGGCACGAGCGGATGGCCGCCGCCTCCGGGCGCCGTGCCGTGGAGCTCGCCTGGACCGCGCTCAAACCGTCCCGGATCCTCACCCGCGAGGCCTTCGAGGACGCCGTCACCACGGTGCTCGGGCTCGGCGGTTCCACCAACGCCGTCATTCACCTGATCGCCATGGCGGGGCGCTGCCGGGTCCGGCTCACCCTCGACGACTTCGACCGCATCGCCCGCACCGTGCCGGTGCTCGCCAACGTCCGGCCCGGCGGACAGACGTACCTCATGGAGGACTTCTACTTCGCCGGCGGTCTGCCCGCCTTCCTCTCGCGGATCACCGACCTGCTGCACCTGGACCGGCCCACCGTCAACGGGACCCTGGGGGAGCAGATCGGGGACGCCGTCGTGCACGACGACGACGTCATCCGCACCCGCGAGAACCCGGTCGCCGCCGAGGGCGGAGTCGCCGTACTGCGCGGCAACCTCTGCCCCGACGGTGCCGTCATCAAGCACATCGCGGCCGAGCGGCACCTGCTCAAGCACACCGGGCCCGCCGTCGTCTTCGACGACTACAAGACGATGCAGCGCACCATCAACGACCCGTCGCTCGGCATCACCCCCGAGCACGTCCTCGTGCTGCGGGGCGCCGGCCCCAAGGGCGGCCCGGGCATGCCCGAGTACGGGATGCTGCCCCTGCCCGACTACCTGCTCAAGCAGGGCGTCCGGGACATGGTCCGGATCTCCGACGCCCGGATGAGCGGCACGAGTTACGGCGCGTGCGTGCTGCACGTGGCACCGGAGTCGTACGTCGGCGGACCGCTCGCCCTCGTCCGCACCGGCGACTCCATCACTCTCGACGTCGAGGCGCGCACCCTCCATCTCCACGTGGACGACGAGGAGCTGGAGCGGCGCAGGGCGGACTGGACACCGCCGCTCACCCGGTACGAGCGCGGCTACGGCGCGCTCTACAACGAGCAGATCACGCAGGCCGACACCGGCTGCGACTTCGAGTTCCTGGCCCGCTCGGGCAAGGTGCAGGACCCGTACGCGGGCTGAGCCCCACGGCACGACACGCCCCACGGCACGACAGCAGCGCACGGCACGACCCAGCGCCACGGCACCACCTCAGCGACACGGTACGACCCTCGCGCCACAGCACCACCTCGCGCCACCGCACCGCACCGCTCAGGCACCATCCGCGCCCCCTCGGCGCGCCCACGCACCACCCGCGCCCCTCGGCGCGCCCACGCACCTCAGCACGACCCGGCACCACCCTGCTTGGAAAGAAAGCGCTTCACGCGAACCCGTGCGCGAAGTGCGAACGTACTGAGAACGGAGAACTGTCATGGCCCAAGCCGCAGCCGTGGCGAAACCGCCCGCGCCACCCCGGCGGCGCCGGGCCTCCGCCACGCCGCGCAGGCTCCCGTACCTGCTGATCGCCCCGGCCGCCCTGCTCATGCTGGGCTTCATCGCCTACCCGGTCATCAGCGTCTTCTACTACAGCCTGCAGAACTACAACCCCACCAAGCCGTGGCGGAACGGCTACGCGGGCTTCGACAACTTCGTCCACGCCTTCACCAAGGACCCGATCTTCTGGGACACCCTGGTCTTCAGCGCCAAGTGGGTCGTCGTCGAGGTCGGACTCCAGTTGCTGTTCGGTCTCGCGCTGGCCCTCATCGTCAACCAGACCTTCGTGGGCCGGGGCCTGGGACGCGCCCTGGTCTTCTCCCCGTGGGCCGTCTCCGGCGTACTGACCTCCGCGATCTGGGTGCTGCTCTACAACTCCCAGACGGGCATCACCCGTTACCTCGCGGACCTGGGCATCGGCTCCTACGGCACGAGCTGGCTGTCGGACACCTCCACGGTGTTCCCGGCGGCGGTCGTGGCCGACCTGTGGCGAGGCGTTCCCTTCTTCGCGATCCTCATCCTCGCCGACCTCCAGTCCGTCTCGAAGGACCTGTACGAGGCCGCCGAGGTCGACGGGGCCAGCCGCATCAAGCAGTTCTGGCACATCACGCTGCCGCATCTGAAGGACGCCATCATCCTGTCCACGCTGCTGCGCGCGGTGTGGGAGTTCAACAACGTCGACCTGCTCTACACGCTGACCGGCGGCGGCCCGGCGGGGGAGACCACGACCCTCCCGCTGTACATCGCCAACACCTCGGTCGACGCCCACAACTTCGGCTACGCGTCCGCCCTGACCACGGTCGCGTTCGTGATCCTGCTCTTCTGCTCGATGGTCTATCTGCGGCTGAGCAAGTTCGGAGGCGACAACAAGTGAGCGTCAAGGAAGCCACCAAGGCGGCGCCCGCTCCCGTGCGCGCCACCCCCGAATCGCCGCGGCACCCGAAGAGGAAGCGCGCGTGGGACGAGGCACCCCGCTGGCAGGTCTATCTGCCCCTGGGCATCTACCTGGTCTTCACGCTCATCCCCTTCTACTGGATCCTGCTCTTCTCGCTGCGCCCGGCCGGCTCGACCTCGCTCGTGCCCTGGCCGATGACCTTCGAGCACTTCGAGAAGGTGTGGACGGACCGCAGCTTCGGCACCTACTTCACCAACAGCGTGCTCGTCGGCGTCGCCACCCTGCTGATGACGACGCTCGTCGCCCTGGCCGGCGGCTACGCCCTCGCCCGGTTCGACTTCAAGATCAAGCGGGCGTTCATGCTGGCGCTGCTGTGCTCCCAGTTCGTGCCGGGCGCCTTGCTGCTGGTGCCGCTGTTCGAGATCTTCGCCGAACTGCAGATGATCAACTCGCTGGGTAGTGTCATCCTCGCCGAGACGGTCTTCCAGCTGCCGCTGTCGATGATCCTGATCAGCAACTTCATCAAGAACGTGCCGTACTCCCTGGAGGAGGCGGCCTGGGTGGACGGCTGCAACCGCATGACGGCCTTCCGGATCGTGGTGCTGCCGCTGCTGCGGCCGGGCCTGATCGCCGTCGGCTCGTTCGCCTTCGTCCACTCCTGGAACCACTTCCTGTTCGCCCTGATGTTCCTGAACAACCAGGACAAGCAGACGATCCCGGTCGGCCTCAACTCCCTGATGAGCGCGGACAGCGTCGACCTGGGCGCCCTCGCGGCGGGCGGCATCATCGCGGCCGTCCCGGTCGTGATCGTGTTCGCCTTCATCCAGAAGTGGCTGATCACCGGGTTCAGCGCGGGGGCGGTGAAGGGATGAGGGGCAGACAACTGGCTGTCACCGCTGGGCTGCTGGCGCTGCTGTGCGTCCCCGCGCACGCCGAGGACCGGGACATCAGCCGCGACACCCTGCCCGCGAACGACGGCTGGGCCGCCGAGGGCGCGGGCACCACCGGAGGCGCCGCCGCCGACGCCGAGCACGTCTTCACCGTCACCGACCGGGCCGGACTGGTCCGCGCCCTCGACGGCGGCAGCGACACCCCGAAGATCATCAGGATCGCCGGGACCATCGACGCCAACACCGACGACGACGGCGACCGCCTGGACTGCTCCGACTACGCCACCGGCGGCTACAGCCTGAAGAAGTACCTCGCCGCCTACGACCCCCGCACCTGGGGTTCCGCCAAGCCCAGCGGCCCGCAGGAGGAGGCCCGCCAGGCCTCCGCCGCGGAGCAGGCCGAGCGGATCGTGCTGCCCGTCGGCTCCAACACCACCCTCGTCGGACTCGGCGACTCGGCCGTCCTCAAGGGCGCCAGCCTCCAGGTCAAGAACGCCGACAACGTGATCATCCGCAACCTCGACGTACGCGACGCCTACGACTGCTTCCCCGTCTGGCAGCCCAACACCGGCGGCCTCGGCGACTGGAAGGCGGCCTACGACGCCATCTGGCTGACCGGCGCCACCCATGTGTGGGTCGACCACATCACCGCATCCGACCGGGGCCACCCGGACGCGAAGGAACCCACCTACTTCGCCCGCAACTACCTGCGCCACGACGGACTGCTCGACATCACAGGCGGCTCCGACCTGGTGACCGTCTCCTGGAGCCGGTTCGCCGACCACGACAAGGCGATGCTCATCGGCAACGGCGACACCGCCACCGGCGACCGGGGCAAGCTCCGGGTCACCCTGCACCACAACGCCTTCGAGTCGGTCGTGCAGCGCGCCCCGCGCGTCCGCTTCGGGCAGGTGCACGTCTACAACAACCGCTACGACATCACCGGCGACTACCACCGCTACTCCCTCGGCGTCTCCACCGAGTCGAAGATCTTCGCCGAGAACAACGCCTTCCACGCCCCCGGCCATGTGGAGGTCGCCGACCTGGTCAAGAGCTGGAACGGCAGCGCCCTGCACCAGAGCGGCACCGTTTTCAACGGCTACCCGGTCGACCTGCTCGCGATTTACAACGCCTACAACTCGGGCAGCGAGCGCGATCTGACCGCCGACGTCGGCTGGACCCCCACCCTGCACGGGCGGATCGACAGCGCCGAGGCGGCCGACCGGGCCGTGGCCCGCGGCGCGGGAGCGGGGAGGATCCGGTGACCGGTCGCATCATCGACGCCATGAACACACCACTTCCCGTCGTCCTCGCCGGTGCCCGTGGCCATGGCCGCTGGCACGTCGAGAACATCCGCCGGCTCCAGAAGCAGGGCCTCGTACGGCTCGTCGGCGTCTGCGAGCTGACGCCGCTGACCGAGGAGGAGCTCGGCGACCTGGGCACGCCCGAGCAGTCCGCCGACTTCGGGGCCCTGCTGGACTCCACCGGCGCGCGGATCGCCGTGATCTGCACACCGATCCAGACCCACACCGACCTCGCCCTCACGGCGGCCGAGCGGGGCGTGCACGTCCTGCTGGAGAAGCCGCCCGCCCCCTCGTACGCGGAGTTCCGCCGTATGGCCGACGGGGTCGCGGCGGCCGGGGTCGTCTGCCAGATCGGCTTCCAGTCGCTGGGCTCGCACGCCCTGCCCGCCATCCGCGCGATGGTCGCCGAGGGCGCGATCGGCACGCTGGTCGGGCTCGGCGGGGCCGGTGCCTGGGTGCGCGACGAGGACTACTTCCGCCGGGCGCCCTGGGCGGGCAAGCGGCGGCTGAACGGCGTCGACGTGATCGACGGGGCGCTGACCAACCCCCTCGCCCACGCCGTCGCCACCGCCCTCGCCCTCGGCGGCAGCACCCGCGCCGAGCACGTCGTCGGCATCGAGACCGAGCTGCTGCGCGCCAACGCCATCGAGTCCGACGACACCTCCTGCGTCCGCGTCACCACCACACAGGGCCACCCGGTGACCGTCGCCGCGACGCTGTGCGCCGAGGAGTCGGACGAGCCGTACGTCCTCGTGCACGGCAGCAGCGGCCGGATCACCTTCTGGTACAAGCAGGACCGGGTGCTGCTCCAGCGCGCGGGGCACGGCCCGCAGGAGTCCGAGCACGGCCGTACCGACCTGCTGGAGAACCTCGTCGCGCACCTCACCACCGGCGCGGCCCTGCTGGTCCCGCCGGAGGAGACCGGCGCCTTCATGAAGGTCGTGGAGGCCATCCGCACCTCTCCCGACCCGGCGCCGCTGCCCGACTCCGCCTGGCACCGCATCCCCGACGAGAACCGCCGTGTCGTCCCCGGCATCGACGGACTCGTCGCGGCAGCAGCCGACACCCTCTCCCTCTACTCCGAACTCGGCGCCCCCTGGGCGCTGGCCGCGGAGCATCTGTCGAACGAGGTGAGCACCCGATGACCATCAACGACACCGCGGTCCTGCGCGTCGCGGGCCGGCCGGTCGGCCGGTACGTCACCCGGCCCGAGCTGCCGGTCCGGCTCTCCCCGCGCCCCTATCTGCATCCCGTCACCACCCTGTCCGGTACGGCGGTCACCGAGCTGAGCCCCGCCGACCACGCACACCACCTCGGCGTCGGTGTAGCCGTTCCCGACGTCGAGGGGTTCAACTTCTGGGGCGGGCGCACCTACGTCCGTGACCAGGGCCCGACCGAGCTGGACAACCACGGCTCCCAGCGGCACGTCGCCTTCCAGCTGCGCGACCCGGACGGCTTCGTGGAGGAGCTGCGCTGGGTGTCGGCGGCCGGTGAGCTGCTGCGCGAGCGCCGTACGGTCGCGGCCACCGAACTCACCGACCAGGCCTGGGCCCTGGACCTCACCTTCTCCCTCACCAACGTCACCAAGGAGCCGCTGTCGATCGGCAGCCCGGCGACGAACGGGCGCCCGGGCGCGGCCTACGGCGGCTTCTTCTGGCGCGCCCGCAAGGAGGACGCGCCGCCGGACGTCTTCACCGCCGGCACCGAGGGCGAGACCGAGGCGCACGGCAAGCGCGCCGACTGGCTCGCCCTGGCCGGCTCCGGCTGGACGCTGGTCTTCGCCGGGGCCACCGAACAGACCCGCCGCGACCCGTGGTTCGTGCGCACCGGGGAGTACCCGGGTGTCGGCTCCTCGCTGGCCCACGAGGAGCGGTTGCCGATCCCGCCGGGCGAGACCGTCGTCCGCCGGGTCGTCACCGTAGTCGCCGACGGTCGGCTCGGCCGGGACGCCGCGGCGGCCCTCGTCCGCAAGGCGGTGAGCCCGTGACCACCGAGACCTACCGCAACCCGATCCTCGACGCCGACTGGTCCGACCCGGACGTCGTCCGCGTCGGCGACGACTTCTATCTGACCGCCTCCAGCTTCGGCCGCGCCCCCGGCCTGCCATTACTCCACTCCCGCGACCTGGTGAACTGGACCCTGGTCGGCCACGCCCTCGAACGCCTGGAACCGGCAGAGGAGTTCGAACGGCCCCGCCACGACTGCGGCGTCTGGGCCCCGTCCCTCCGGCATCACGACGAACGCTTCTGGATCTTCTGGGGCGACCCCGACCAGGGCATCTTCCAGATCAACGCCCCCGAGATCAGAGGCCCCTGGACCCGGCCGCACCTGCTGAAGGCCGGCAAGGGCCTGATCGACCCGTGCCCCCTGTGGGACGAGGAGACCGGCGAGGCCTACCTCGTGCACGCCTGGGCCAAGTCCCGCTCCGGCATCAAGAACCGCCTCACCGGACACCGGATGCACCCCGACGGCACCGAACTCCTCGACGAGGGCAAGGTCATCGTCGACGCCGACCGCATACCCGGCTGGTTCACCCTCGAAGGCCCCAAGCTCTACAAGCACGACGGCTGGTACTGGATCCTCGCCCCCGCAGGGAGCGTCGAGACCGGCTGGCAGGGCGCCTTCCGCTCGCGCGGCTTCTTCGGGCCGTACGAGGAAAGAATCGTCCTGGAGCAGAAGGACACCGACGTCAACGGCCCCCACCAGGGCGGCTGGGTGCGCACCGCGACCGGCGAGGACTGGTTCCTGCACTTCCAGCAGCGCGGCGCCTACGGCCGGGTCGTCCACCTCCAGCCCATGCGCTGGGGCCAGGACTGCTGGCCGGTGCTCGGGGACGACGGCGCCCCCGTCGCCGTACACGCGCTGCCCGACCTGCCGCCGCAGCCTCCCGCCGCGCCCGCCACCGACGACGACTTCCCCGGCGGACGGTACGGCCGCCAGTGGCAGTGGACGGCCAACCCGGGCGACGGCTGGGCCACCCAGCACTCCGCCGACGGGCTCAGGCTGACCTGCGTCCGCTCGGCCGACGCCCACGACCTGCGCAAACTGCCCAGCGTGCTCACCCAGCGGCTGCCCGGCGCGCCCCGCACCGTCGAGGTGGAGCTGCGGCTCGACAGCGACGAGCCCGGGGCCCGCGCCGGACTCGCCGTCCTCGGGGACGCGTTCGGCTGGATCGGCCTCCAGCGGTGCACGGACGGCACCGCGCATCTCGTGCACCGGTTCGCCGAGGCGGTCGCGGACGCCGAGCGCGACGCCGCCCACCCCCGGCTCGCGCCCGAGGGCCGGGCCCGGCTGCGCATCGAGATCGGCGCGGACGCCCGCTGCCGCTTCTCGGCCGACACCGGCGACGGCTTCCGGCCCTCGGGCCCGGTCTTCGCCGCCACCCCGTGGCGCTGGGTCGGCGCTCTGCTCGGCCTGTTCGCCCTCGCGCCCACCGGTCAGGGACACGCCGGCGCGGCGAGCTTCACCCGGTTCCGGATCAGCCCCTCGTAACGCACCCGTCGTCGTACGCCTGTTGGGAGCCGCAATGACGCACTTCCGTAGCAAGCGCTTGTCGAGACCGGGGCACGGCAAGGTCGTGGCCGCCGTCCTCGGCCTCGTCGCCGCGCTGAGCCTCGGCGCGATGGGGGACGCCCATGCGGCCCCGCCGTCGCAGACCGGGCCCGCCGCGGACCGCTGGTCCGACCGCCCGCACGGCTTCGCCTCCCTCGCCGGCGGCACCAGCGGCGGCGCGGGCGGCAAGGTCGTCACCGTCACCGACCAGGCCGCGCTGGCCAAGTACGCGGCGGCCGAGGAGCCCTACGTCATCCGCGTCAAGGGCGCCTTGGAGATGGACCCGTTCGGCACGGAGATACCCGTCGCCTCCGACAAGACCATCATCGGCGTCAGCGACACCGCCGAGATCGTGCACGGCGGCTTCACCCTCGACCCCGGCACGCACAACGTCATCATCCGCAACCTCACCATCCGCGACACGGCCATCGAGGGCAACTGGGACTGCAAGGACACCGACTACGACGGCATCCGCCTCGACACCGCCCACCATGTGTGGATCGACCACATACGGTTCTCGCGGATCTGCGACGGCCAGCTCGACATCCGCAAGGACAGCGAGTACGTCACCGTCTCCTACAACCGGTTCACCGACAACAACAAGACCTTCGGCATCGGCTGGACCTCGAACGTCAAGACGCAGATCACCGTCGACCACAACTGGTTCAGGGGCACCAAGCAGCGCAACCCGTCCGCCGACAACTGCGCCTACGCACACCTCTACAACAACTACCTCTCCTCGCAGCTCTCCGACGGCGACCCCGTGTGGACATACGGGAACTGGTCGCGCGGCCGGACGAAGATGGTCATCGAGAACAGCTTCTACGACGGTGTCCAGCACCCCTACCAGGCCGACGCCACCGCCGAGCTGGTGCAGCGCGGCTCGATCCTGCGGAACACGACGGGCCGCCACGATGCCTGGGGCACGGCCTTCGACCCCCGCGAGTTCTACGCCTACCGCCTCGACCCGGCCGCCGCCGTGCCCGCGCTGGTGAAGCGGTTCTCGGGTCCGCAGCAGCGGATCGGCGGCCCGGTCGTGCTGAACGTCCCGGCCGACCATCCGACCGTGCAGTCCGCCGTGGACGCGGTGCCCGAAGGCAACGACACCCCGGTCACGATCGCCGTCGCACCCGGCACCTACCGCGAGAAGGTGTTCATCCCCGCGAGCAAGCCGCACCTCGTACTGCGCGGGACCGGGCGCGACCGCTCCGACACCGTCATCGTCTTCGACACGCCCGCCGCGCAAGGGGGTTCGACGGGGAGCGCCACGGTCCGGATCGCCGCGAACGACGTCACCGCGCGCAACCTCACCTTCAGCAACGACTTCGACGAGGCCGCGCACGAGCTGGGCGGCGAGCAGGCGCTGGCGATGAAGACGACGGGCGACCGGATCGTCTTCGAGGACACCGCGTTCCTCGGCAACCAGGACACGCTGATGACGGACAGCCCCAAGCTGACCACCGTCAGCCGGGTCTACATCCGGGACTCCTACATCGAGGGCGATGTCGACTTCGTCTACGGCCGGGCCACGACCGTGATCGAACGGTCGGTGATCCGGGCGCTGAGCCGCGGCTCGGCCACGAACAACGGCTACATCACCGCCGCCTCGACCTGGACGGGAAACCCGTACGGCTTCCTGATCACCCGGTCGAAGATCGTGAGTGACGCGCCGGACGGGACCTTCCACCTCGGCCGGCCCTGGCACCCGGGCGGTGAGCCGGAGGCGGTCGCCCAGGTGCTGATCCGGGACACCGAGCTGCCCGCCGCGGTCAAGTCCTCGCCGTGGACCGACATGAGCGGGTTCTCGTGGAAGGACGCGCGGTTCACCGAGTACCGGAACTTCGGGCCCGGGGCCGGGGTGACCGCGGACCGGCCGCAGATGAGCGACGCCGCCGCGCGGACCCACACCGTCGCGCACTACCTCAAGGGCACGGACGACTGGGCTCCGTACGCCCGCCACCACTGACCCCCCGCACCTTCGCAGCACGTATCCACAGCCAGTTGGATCCAGAAGAAGAGAGCCGACCAATGAAGATCAGCATTCGCAGAAGCAGGCGCGCCGCCACGGCCGTCGCACTCGGCGCCGCGCTCGCCCTGACCGTCACCGCCTGCGGCGACGACGGCAGCGGGGCGAGCGGTGACAAGGGCGCCGAGGGCAGCGGCAAGGGCGAGATCGTCTTCTGGGACAACAACGGCGGTGTCCGCACCGAGATCTGGAAGAAGATCATCGCCGACTTCGAGAAGGCCAACCCGGACATCAAGGTCGAGTACGTCGGGATCGCCGCCACCGAGTACCAGTCCAAGGTCGACACCGCCATCCAGGGCGGCG
Organism: Streptomyces koelreuteriae; assembly: GCF_018604545.1. Classification (GTDB taxonomy): domain Bacteria; phylum Actinomycetota; class Actinomycetes; order Streptomycetales; family Streptomycetaceae; genus Streptomyces; species Streptomyces koelreuteriae. The sequence continues at coordinate 6,608,149 of NZ_CP075896.1, forward strand.
GTCTGCCGGACGTCGGCGGTGTGGGCGCGGCGATGCTCGCCGGGTTCGCCGCGCAGGGCGCGCTGGAGCCGCTGGACGAGCGGCTCGGCGAGTCCTCGCTGAACGGCAAGCTCAACAAGGACATGGTCGAGTCGCTGAAGGCGGCCGGCGGTGGCGACGACAAGCTGTACTCGATCCCGACCTCCGCGAACAACGGTGTGCTGTACTACCGCACCGACCTGTTCGAGAAGGCGGGCCTGGAGGAGCCCACGACGTGGGAGCGGTTCTACGAGGCCGCGGACAAGCTCACGAACGCGGGCAAGAACGAGTTCGGCTACACCATTCGCGGTGGCTCCGGGTCCATCGCCCAGGCGCTGGACGCGATGTACGGGCAGTCCGGGATCTCGTCGTTCTGGGACTCCAGTGGTGACAAGACCACGGTCAACGACCCGAAGAACGTGGCGGCGCTGGAGAAGTACGCGGCGCTGTACAAGAAGGTCACCCCGGCGGCCGACCTCAACAACGACTTCACGAAGATGGTCGCGCAGTGGGACTCCGGCACGATCGGGATGCTGAACCACAACCTCGGGTCGTACCAGGACCATGTGAAGGCGCTGGGGGGCGAGAAGTTCCGGGGAATTCCGCAGCCGGTGGGGGCCGGGGGCAAGCGGGTGCAGGTGTCCAACCCGGTGGACGGGCTGGGGCTGTTCAAGAGCGGCAAGAACAAGGAAGCGGCCTGGAAGTTCATCGAGTTCGCCACGTCCAAGGCGGAGAACTCGCGGTTCAACGAGGCGGCGGGGCAGGTGCCGTCGAATACGGACGCGGCGTCGGATGCGTGGATTTCTAAGGCGGAGCCTACGAAGCTGGCTGCCGGGGCGCTGTCGGACGGGTCTACGACGATTGTGCAGCTGCCGTACTACCTGCCTGACTGGAACACGATTTCCAAGGCTGACAATGAGCCGAACTTCCAGAAGGTGCTGCTGGGGAAGATGAGTGCGAAGGAATTTCTGGACACGATGGCTGAGCAGTTGAATGCTGCTCAGGAGGAGTGGGATCAGCAGAACGGTTGATTTTGCTGGGTTTCGCCGTGGGACGGCCTGTTGTTGGCAGAGTGCGGGCCGTCCCTGGCTTGTCGCGCAGTTCCCCGCGCCCCCAAAAAAGACATGGAGTTGGTTCTGATGTCTCTCAGTCGAAGACAGGTTGCTGCCGCCGCTGTTGCCTCTGTGCCTCTCGCCCTTTCCGGTGCCGGATCGGCACTTGCCACCGGGCATCGCAGTCGCACCCTCTACATCGCCGGTGATTCCACCGCCGCGCAGAAATATGCTGCCGCCGCGCCCGAGACCGGGTGGGGGATGGCGTTGCCCTTCTTTCTTCATCGCTCTCGGCCCGTGGTCAATCACGCTGTGAATGGGCGGAGTTCCAAGAGCTTTGTGGATGAAGGGCGGCTCGAGGCGATTCTCGATGTGATCGAGCCGGGGGATTTTCTTCTCATTCAGTTCGCTCACAATGATGAGAAGGCGGAAGACCCCACCCGTTACACCGAGCCTTGGTCGACGTATCAGGAGTACTTGCGGATGTACGTCGACGGGGCGCGGGCGCGCGGCGCGCGGCCCGTGTTGGCCACCGCCGTCGAGCGGCGGAGGTTCGACGCGGCGGGGAAGGCCGTGCCGACGCACGGTGAGTATCCGGCGGCCATGCGGGCGCTCGCCGCCGAGGAGCGGGTGGCGCTGCTGGACATGCAGGCGTTGTCGCTCGCCCTGTGGCAGGAGCTCGGGGTCGAGGAGACGAAGAAGTACTTCAACTGGACCGCTACCGAGCAGGACAACACGCACTTCAATCCGCCGGGCGCGATCGCCGTGGCCCGGCTGGTGGCGCGGGAGTTGCTGCGGGCCCGGGTGCTCGGGCCGCGTGATGTGTGCCGGCTGGAGGCGGAGATCCCGGAGTCCTGGATCGGCTGGCCCGAGTCCGCCGCGTAACACCCCTCGACACATAAGAAGGAAGAGAGCCGCACCGTGAAGAATCCGAAGTGTCATGATCACGTCATTGGAAGAGCCGCCCTCCTGGTCGGGTGCACCGCGCTCGTGCTGTCCCTGAGCGGGACCGGCGCGCAGGCCCAGGCGCGGGACGTGGCGCGCCAGACCCTCGGGGCGAACGACGGATGGGGCGCCTACGGCACCGGCACCAGCGGAGGTGCCGCCGCCGATGCCGCGCACGTCTACACCGTCACCACCTGGGAGCAGTTCAAGGCCGCCCTGAAGGACGGCGGCACCGCGCCCAGGATCATCAAGGTGAAGGGCATGATCGACGCCGTTTCGCAGGGGTGCGAGGCGTTCGAGGCCGAGGGCTACGACTTCCAGCAGTACCTCGCGGACTACGACCCCGCCGTCTGGGGGCACGACAAGCCGGTCAGCGGTGTGCAGGAGGACCTGAGGGCCGCGTCCGCCGCCCAGCAGGACAAGATCATCAAGGCGAGCGTCCCCGCCAACACCACGATCATCGGCGTGGGCAAGAACTCCGGGATCCTCGGCGGCAGCCTTCAGATCAAGGGCGTCGACAACGTCATCGTCCGCAACCTCACCATCGAGGCCCCGGTCGACTGCTTCCCGCAGTGGGACCCGACCGACGACAACAAGACCGGCGCCTGGAACTCCGAGTACGACGGGGTCGTCGTCTACGGCTCCACCCATGTGTGGATCGACCACAACACCCTCACCGACGGCCGCTACCCCGACAGCTCCCTGCCGTCCTACTTCGGCAAGACCTATCAGCAGCACGACGGGCTGGCCGACGTCGTGCGCGGCTCCAACCATGTGACGGTGTCCTGGAACTCGTTCAAGGACCATGACAAGACCATGCTGATCGGCAACAGCGACAGCGCCACGGCCGACGACACCGGCAAGCTGAAGGTCACGCTGCACCACAACCGCTTCGAGGGCATCGTCGAGCGGGCGCCGCGGGTGCGGTTCGGGCAGGTCGACTCGTACAACAACCACTTCGTGGTCACCAAGGCCCAGAAGTGGGGCTATGTCTACGGCATCGGCAAGGAGTCCCGGCTCGTCGCCGAGCACAACGCGTTCACGCTCGCGCAGGGCATCAGCACGGGGAAGATCCTCAAGAAGTGGAACGAGGCGCCGGTCACCGCCGGTTCCAACTACGTCAACGGCAAGGCCGTCGACCTGATCGCCGTGCACAACGCGGAGATCCCCGGGGAGACGCTCCAGTCGGGTGCCGGCTGGACGCCGACCCTGCGGGCCGGTGTCGACCCGGCGAAGGCGGTCCCGGGCATCGTCGACGCCGGGGCGGGCGCCGGCCGCGTGTGCTGATCTGACCCGCTCCACATGAACGGGCCGGGGCGGCCCGCATCGCATCCCTCGGGGCCTCCTGGTGGAGCTCCGCAGCGTGCGTGCCGAACGCCGCTCCTTCTTCTGCGGAGCTCCACCAGAAGGCCCCCAGCCCCGGGGTGCGCCCGCCCCGGCCCTTCCCTCTCCCGTATTCGCCGTACCGCGAAGGAGCAGCCGTATGCTCTCGCAACCCCGTCCCTCCCTCTCCCGCCGGGGATTCCTCGTCGCCGGCGCCTCGGCGGGCGCCGCCCTCGGCCTCGCCTCCGGCCCCGCGCGGGCCGGGACCCGTCCGCCGCGTCCGTTCGGCCGGTACGGCTCACCGGCCGCGCGCCTCACCCCGAAGACCCTGTACGTCCATCCGGGCGGCGCCGGTGACTTCACCACCGTCCGGGACGCCGTGGCCGCCGCCAGTGGGAGCGGGTACACCCTGGTCATCGCGCCCGGCGTCTACCGGCAGACCGTCGCCGTCGACCCCGCCCGTACGGAGATGACCTGGATCGGGGCGAGCGAGGAACCCCGTGACGTCGTGCTCGTGTACGACAACGCGGCCGGGACCCCGAAGCCCGGCGGCGGCACCCACGGGACCACCGGCTCCGCCACCACCACCGTGCAGGCCGACGGCTTCACCGCCCGCTGGATCACCTTCGCCAACGACTGGCTGCGCGCCGACCACCCCGACATCACCGGCACCCAGGCCGTCGCCCTCAAGGTCCAGGGCGACCGGTCCGCCTTCCACCACTGCCGATTCCTCGGCCACCAGGACACCCTGTACGCCGACTCCATGGCGCTCGGCACCTTCGCCCGCCAGCACTTCGCCCACTGCTACGCCGAGGGCGACGTCGACTTCGTCTTCGGCAGGGCCACCGCCGTCTTCGAGCACTGCCACTTCCGGACCCTGAACCGGACCGACCTGCCCGCGGCCCCGTACGGCTTCGTCTTCGCCCCCTCGACGGCCGGCGCCAACCCCCTCGGCTATCTGGTGACCAGGAGCCGTGTCAGCAGCGAGGCCCCCGACGGCCACTTCAAGCTGGCCCGGCCCTGGGTGCCCAGCTCCGACACCACCGCCCGCCCGATGCTCACCGTCCGGGACACCCACCTCGGCCCGGGCATCGACGCGGTAGCGCCCTACACGAACATGGCGAGCGGCCATCCCTGGCAGTCGATGCGGTTCGCCGAGTACCGCAACACCGGGCCCGGTGCCGTCGTGTCCGTTCCGGAGAACCGGCCCCAGCTCACCCGGGCGCAAGCCGCCTCGCACACCAGGCAGACGTATCTCGGTGACTGGCGGCCCTGTGCGTAGGGCCGCTGCGCTCCTGCTCGGTGTGTGCCTGCTCTGGCCGGCTCCCGGGGCCTCCGCCGCCGAACGCGGGCCCATCGGCTGGGCCTCCACCGGCACCGGAACCGACGGCGGGGCGGGCGGCCGGATCTGGACGGTGGACACGCGGGCCGAGCTGAAGCAGGCTCTCGCGAACGACGGTGATCCCACCGCGCCCAAGGTGATCCGGGTCGTCGGCGATATCTCCGGGCACGAGGCCGACGACGGTTCCCTGCTCGGTGAGCAGGACTACGCGCCCGGCTACGACCTCGGCACGTACATGTCCTGCTTCGGCGAGGACGGCGCCGCTTGGTCCGACACCCGCTTCGAGTACTGCAAGCAGCAGCGGCAACTGCGCCAGACCGGCTCGAACAAGGAGAAGGCGCAGATCCAGCTGACCGTGCCGGGCAACACCACGCTGGTGGGCGTGGGGCGTGACGCCCGGCTGCTCGGGGTGTTCCTGACCGTCAACACGGGCAGCGACATCATCGTGCGCAACCTGCACTTGGAGGCGCCCGTCGACCACTTCACCAGCTGGTCACCCGACGACGGCACCCGCGGCAGCTGGAACGCCCGCTTCGACGCGCTGACCGTGATCACCGGCAAGAACATCTGGATCGACCACTGCACCTTCACCGACGGCCGCTTCCCGGACCGCGAGGCGCCCCTCGGCTTCCACGGCGAACGCGTCCAGCGGCACGACGGGCTGCTGGACATCGAGGACGGCTCCGACTTCGTCACCGTCTCCGACAGCCGCTTCGACGACCACGACAAAGCGCTCCTCATCGGCTCGGGCGACGGACGCGGCGACCGGGACCGGGGGCATCTCAAGGTGACCTTCGTCCGCAACCTGTTCAGCGAGGTAGTACAGCGCGCTCCGCGCGTCCGCTTCGGGCAGGTGCACGTCGTCAACAACGTCTACCGGGGGCGGACGCCCCTCTACGCCCTGGGTGTCGGCGTGGAGTCCGCGATCTTCTCCGAGCGCAATGTCTTCCGCTATCCGGGCGCTTCACCGTCCGCCGCCGTCGCGGACTACGGCGGTGAGCGGTTCCGTGACACCGGCTCCTGGTTCAACGGCCGGCCCGCCCGGCTGAACGACGTGGCGAGCGGGCTCGGTCTCGGGAGCGAGGTCGGCTGGGACCCCGCCGATGTCTACGACTACCGCGCCCTCACCTCCCCGGCGGCGGTCGAGCGGTACGTGCTGCGGCACGCCGGAGCCGGGAGGCCGTATGGACGCCCATGAGCTGCTCGGCCGGCGGGGCTTCGTGGTCGGGGCGGGTGCGGCGCTGCTGGCCGGGGGAGCGGTGACCGGGGCGGAGGCGGCGGTCGTGGACGGGCCGCTGCCCGACTTCCACCCGGCGCTGAAGGAACGGCTGACCTTCCCGCTCGCCTGGGGGACGTCCCCGATCCGCGACTTCCGCGCCTGGCGGCGGACCGCCCGGGCCACGGTCGAGGAGCACCTCCTTGTCGAACGGCAGGACCGGGTGCCGTTCGCGCCGGAGTACACCGGGCGGACCCAAGGGGACGGCTACACGCGCGAGTTGGTCACCGTCTCGCTCACCCGGTACGAGCGGGTGCGCGGCGCCCTGCTCACCCCGCACGGTGACGGGCCCTTCCCCGCCGTGCTGCTCCTGCACGACCACGGCTCCAAGTTCGACATCGGGAAGGAGAAGCTCGTCCGGCCCTGGTACGACGACACGCGTCTCGCCTCCGCCCGGGCGTGGGCGGACAAGTACTTCAGCGGGCGGTTCGTCGGCGACGAACTGGCCCGGCGGGGCTATGTGGTGCTCTGCCTGGACGCGCTCGGCTGGGGCGACCGCGGGCCCCTCGTCTACGAGCAGCAGCAGGCGCTGGCGTCCAACTTCTACAATCTGGGCTCCTCGCTCGCCGGGCTCATGGCCCGGGAGGACCAGCGGGCCGCCGCCTTCCTGGCGGGCCTCGACCGGGTGGACGCCCGGCGGGTCGCGGCCGTCGGCTTCTCCATGGGCGCCTACCGCGCCTGGCAGACCGCCGCCCTCAGCGATCACATCGCCGCCGCCGCGAGTGTCTGCTGGATGACCGGCCTGAAAGAGATGATGGTGCCCGGCAACAACACGCTGCGCGGGCAGTCGGCGTACTGGATGCTCCACCCGGGGCTCGCCCGGCATCTCGACATCCCCGACGTGGCGAGCATCGCCGCCCCGAGGCCGATGCTGTTCCTGAACGGCGCGCTCGACACGCTCTTCCCCGCCGAGGGCGTACGGGTCGCCCACGACAAGCTGCGTGCCGTCTGGCGCTCGCGCCACGCGGAGGAGCGGATACGGACGAAGACGTGGCCGGAGCTCGGCCACGTCTTCACCCACGTGATGCAGGACGAGGTCGTCAACTGGCTCGACGACGTCCTGTGAGGCTCACCGCCGGACCGGCTCGATGCCCTCCAGTGTCGGCACCACCGGCTTGATGCTGCCGTCGGCCGCGAACTCCATGCGGTCGACGGTGGTCTCGCGGTGCATGCCGTCGCCGCCCGGCAGACCCGGGCCGTTGAGGGCGAAGCGGTGGTAGACCATGTACCAGTCGTCGGTGCCGGGGGTGTTCACCACCGAGTGATGGCCGGTGCCGAGGATGCCGTACTCGGGCCGCTTCTGAAGGATCGTCCCGCGCTTGGTCCACGGGCCGAGCGGGGACGGACCCGTCGCATAGGCCACGTGGTAGTTCTCGCTGCGGGTGTCGTCCTCCGACCACATGAAGTAGTACGTGCCCTTCCGCTTGATCACGAAGGAGCCCTCGCGGAAGTTGTCCGGGGTGATGTCCTTCACCTTCGACGCGTCGAAGGACACCATGTCGTCGCCCAGCGGCACGACATACCCGTGGCCGTTGCCCCAGTACAGATACGCCTGGCCGTCGTCGTCCGTGAAGACCGCCGGGTCGATCATCTGGCCCTTGAGCGCCCCGCCCTTGGGGACCAGGGGCTTGCCGAGCGCGTCCTTGAAGGGGCCGGCGGGGGAGTCGGCCACCGCCACGCCGATCTGCTGTTCGGCGCAGAAGTAGAAGTAGTACTTGCCGTTCCGCTCGGCGATCGCGGGCGCCCAGGCGTTCTTGTCGGCCCAGCTCACATCCGGACCGAGGTCGACGATGACGCCGTGGTCCTTCCAGTTGACCAGGTCCTTCGACGAGTACGCCTTGAACTTGGTGCCGCTCCAGCCCTCGAAGCCGTCCGTCGTCGGGTAGATCCAGTATCTGCCGTCGAGATAGTGCACGTCGGGGTCGGCGTTCAGGCCGGGCAGCAGCGGGCTGCGGGTGCGGACCGCCGCGACCGTCCAGACGCGCTTGGTGCCGTCGGCCGCTGTGACGGTGTACTTCTGCGGCGTGCGGAAGTCGCGGCGCGTGCCGGACTTCGGGCTCAGCTCGGCACCTTCACCCACCCAGAGCTTCGGGGCGAGGTCGCGCAGGTCGGCCTTGGGCTGCATCGGCAGGACGACCTTCGAGGCGCTGTCCGTGACGATCGAGTAGCCCTTCTGGTGCTTCGCCGTCGCGTCCACCACCGAGGTGGAGGTGCTCGGGTAGGCCGCCAGCAGCCGGTCGTACTCCTTCTGCGTCACCGGGAGCACCGTGCCGTGCCGGGGGCTCGCCGGGAGCTGATAGTTCGTGGACGGGGTCCACTTGCCCGAGGCGAGGTCGGTGGTCTCGAACGGCAGATAGCCGCGGCCGCCGTACTCGTCGATGAACAGGTACCACTTCTTCTCGGTGTTCGACTTGAACACCGTCGGGCCCTCACCGCGGTCCATCGCGCCCTTGCCGATGCAGTCGGCCACGAAGTCGTACTTCGTCGAGGTCAGGGAGGTCGACTTCTCGCCGGTGATGAACTTCGAGCAGGGGCTGGAGGAGGTGGGGTCCCGCTCGTCCTTGGTGTAGCGGTAGTACTCGTCCTTGTACTTCACGACCGTGGAGTCGATGACCGAGTAGCCCGGGTCGTTCCAGACCTTCGGCTCGCTGAAGGTGCGGAAGTCCTTCGTGGTCGCGTACATCATCTTGTTGTACGTGTCGCCCTTGTGGTCCGGGTCGTCGTCGGTGTAGAGCTTCGACGCCCAGAAGACGACGTACTCACCGAGCTTGTCGTCCCAGTAGGCCTCCGGGGCCCAGGTGTTGCCCGCGGTGTCCGGGGAGACCTTCACCAGGCGCTGGTCGGTCCAGTTGACCAGGTCGGTGGACTCCCAGACCATGATCGACTTGCTGCCGTGCCGCTGCACGTCGTCCCAGCTCCCGCTGGAGTTCTTGTACATCCTGAGGTCGGTGGCGATCAGGAAGAACTTGTCGCCCTTCGGGGAGCGGATGACGAACGGGTCGCGCAGCCCCTTCTCGCCGATCGTCGAGGTCAGGACCGGCTTGCCGGCGTTCAGCTCACGCCAGTGCAGCGCGTCGTTGCCCCGGCTGAGGGCGTAGCGGATCTGCTCGCCGTCGGCGGTGCCCTCGCCCGTGAAGTAGGCGAAGAGATAACCGGCGTACTTGGAGTGCTTCACGGGTGGTGCTCCGGGGTCTGCGGTGCTGGGCGGCGCCGTGAGGAGAGTCAGGAGAAGGCCGGTCAGGGCCACGAAGGGAAGCAGAAGCGTGCGGGGGCGCATGACACTTCCTGTCGGAGTGTGGGGGATTCTGTTGGCTATCGGCCCTCGGAGTTTCACCGGACGGGGGCAGGGCGTCAACGGGTGTGCATGAGGCCGGTGGTTCCGAAAGTTTCGGAACCCGGGCGCGGCTGTGCACGTGACGGCGGCAACGGCGGCAACCCTTTCCCGGCCCGGCGGCGACTGCTGGGCGGAAACGGATCGGAGCGGGCCCCTCCGAACCCGCTTCCGCCCCTCATCCCCCCAGGAAAGGAACGCTCCGTGCTGCTCAGCACCGGACGCCACCGCAGGACCCGTACGCTCACCATCGCCGCCGCCGTGGCGGTGACCGCGGGGGCGGGCGGCGTCTACCTCGGGCTGACGAGCGGCGGCGCCCAGGCCGCCTCGGCCGCGGTCACCGTCTCCACCGCGGCCCAGCTCGAAGCGGCCGTGAAGAACGCCACCGCCGGCACCGTCATCCAGGTCCGCGGCGGCACCTACCACCCGGCCGCGACCCTCAAGTCCACGGCGAACGGCACGAGTTCCGCACGCATCACCCTGCGGCCGTACGGCAGCGAGAAGGTGCGCATCGACGGCTCCAAGCTGCCCGCCGGATCCTGGCTGGCCGGGATCTACGGCGACTACTGGACCGTCCAGGACCTGTCCTTCGTCAACGCCCCGGCCCAGGGCTTCGTCGCCACCTCCTCGGCCGGCGGTGTGTTCAGGAACCTCGTCACCGCCGACAACGGCGACTCCGGCTTCACCCTGCGCGGCGACGGCACCACCGGCAACCTCGTGCAGAACCTCGACAGCCACGGCAACTACGACCCAGCCGGGCACGGCCAGAACGCCGACGGCATCGCCGTGAAGTTCGGCTCCGGCACGGGCAACCGGATCACCGGCGCCCGGCTGTACAACAACTCCGACGACGGCCTCGACCTCTGGCAGTTCTCCTCGCCGGTGACCATCGAGCACTCCTGGGCCTTCGGCAACGGCAAGAACCGCTGGAACGACCCGGCCTTCGAGGGCAACGGCAACGGCTTCAAACTCGGCGGCGGGGGAGCCTCCGTCGCCCACGTCGTCAACAACAACGCGGCCTGGGACAACACGCTGCACGGCTTCACCGAGAACTCCAACACCGGCGCCATCGCCCTGAACCGCAACACCGCCTACGCCAACGCCCAGAACGGCTTCTACTTCGCCACCGGCAAGGCCCGCCTCGGCAAGAACCTCGCGGTCAAGGACAAGGGCGGCCCCGTGAAGCGCGGCTCCTCCACGGTCTCCGCCGGCAACAACTGGGACAGCGGCGTCACCACCCCGCCCTTCAGGTCGACCGACGCGGCCGGCGCGTACGCGGCACGCAAGACGGACGGCTCCCTGCCCGCGACGACGTTCCTCACGACCGGCTCCACGACCATCGGCTCGACGATGGACTAGGCGGCCGTCGCACGGCTGCACATGCCGACGCCCCCGCCGGTTCGCACCGACGGGGGCGTCCTGCCGGTCGGCCGAGGGGGGCTCGGCCGGTACCGTCCGACCGTCCGGAGGGGGGCTCCGGAGGGTCGGGTGCCGAAGGTCCGGCTGGGGGACCGGACGTCCGGCGTCCGGCCCGCCCGAGGGATGATTCGGGCGGGCCGGAGTTCAGATGGGGCGTCGCATCACTGGTAGCTGATGTCGGAGGCCTTGAACTTGCAGGTCTTGCCGTCCGGGCCCGGCGGCTTCAGCTCCGTCGGCTCCTTGCCGGTGTTGTTGCCCTTGAAGCGCACACACGTCTTGATCTTCTTCTTGCTGTCGCCGTGGATGCGGATCTTCGACAGGGTGGCGGTGTCGCCGTAGTTCTCGTTCACGCCGACGATCGAGTTCATCGGCGCCGTGACGTCGATGTCGTTGAGCACGATCGTGCGCTTGGCTTGCGTTCCGCAGTTGCCGCAGGAGCGGACCAGCTTGCCGGCGTTCTGCACCTGGAAGCCCGACACGTTCAGCGTGCCGGCGCCGTTGAACTGCAGCACCTTGTCGTCGGCGTTCTTCGCGCCGCCGCCGATCACCTTGTACACCGCCGAGGAGGACTTGCCCTTGAAGCTGGCCGCGTCCTCGCCGACGTCCAGCCACCATACGTTCTGCAGCGTGCAACTGCCCTTGCAGTGCACGCCGTCCGCAGCCGGGGTGCCGATGATGACGTTCTTCAGCGTGGCGCCGTCGGCCAGCTCGAACAGAGGGTCCTGGCCCTCGTCCTGGCTGTCGCCGCCGAGCGCGCCGCTGCCGTAGAACTTCTTCATCCCGCCGTCGTGCACACCGGAGACTGGGATGGTCTTCGACACGGGCTTGCTGCCCGTGTCCGAGGGCCAGGAGGACGCGGCGCCCGCGGTGGACAGCAGCGACGTGGTGACGATCGCCGCTCCCGTGATGCCGAACGCGGACAGTCCGGCGATCACCGCCCGCCGCTTGGTGACGCTGCGGCGATGGCGGACGCGCTGTTCTGCTGGTGCAGTCATGTACCGATTCCTCGAATGGGGGGTGACTCTTTGCGCGTAGGGGTCGTCACCGGTGAGGAAAGGGTTGCCGCGTCTTCGGATTTTTTTCAAACGCGTGTTTCAGGCCCGGTCGCGCCCGGTCGCCGACGTCCGAGCCAGCCAGCCGCCGCCCGTCGCGATGCCGCCGTTCGGCTCGGGTGCGGCGAAGGGCGGGGTGTCCTGCCGGCAGGTCGTTCCGACGGGCGGCAGGGTGCCGTCGATGAGGTAGCGGATCTCGTGGCCCTGGACGCAACTGCTGGGGTTGAGCAGGGCCGTGTGCCCGTACCCGTCGTTGGTGAGCAGCCGGGCATCGGCCAGCTCGGAGGCCATGGCCTGCGCGGCCGTGTAGGGCGTGGAGGGGTCGTATCCGGTGCCGACGACCAGGATGGGGTGCGCGGTCGGCTTGTTCCACGGGCCGCGGTAGCGGTGTGCGGCGACCGCGGGCCAGGTGGCGCATCCCGAGGAGGCCCAGGTCCAGAAGCGTCCGGCGACCCCGTTGCGGGCGGCGCTCTCCTCCTCGAAGGAGTGGTAGGCCTCGGGGTCACGCGGATTGGGGCTGTCGGCGCAGAGCACGGCGGCGCCCTGCTCCTCACCCGCGTACGGGTTCGGGTTCGGCACCGGGGGCGCGGGCGGCAGCGGGGGCGGCTCCGGTGTGCGGCCCTGCCACAGGTCCTGCAGCCGGCCCGCGAGCAGCGTCCACCCCGGGTGGACGATGTAGAGGCTGTTCACCATGTCGTCGACGGTGGCGGAGTAGGTGTACGGGCCCACCGGCTCGTCCCTCAGCCGCCGCAGGAGCCGGTCGAACTTGTCCCGGGTCGCCTTCGGGCTGCCCGCGGAGAAGGCGCAGCGCGCGGTGGTGGTGGATCCGCACAGCTCCAGGAACTTGTCGATGGTCGCCGCCGCGCTGCGGTCGGAGCCCAGGCGGAGGAAGCTCGGGAGCCGGGCGTCGTCGGAGCCGCGGTTCGTCCAGGCCTGGGGATCCCAGTCGCTGTCGAGCACCAGTGCGCGGACCTTGTCCGGATAGAGATTGGCGTAGGTGGCGCCGAGGTATGTGCCGTAGGAGATGCCGAGGTAGGTGAGCTGCGCGTCACCGACCGCCCGGCGGAGTCCGTCGAGGTCGCGGGCGGTGTCGGCGGTGGACACATGGCGCAGCAGCTCGGGGTTCCGCCGCTCGCAGCGCCGGCTCAGATCCCGGTACGCCTCGATCCAGGTCGCCCGCTCCTTCGCGCCGACCGGGAAGCCCACGGCGTGCCCGCCGGCCCATTCGGCGGCCGCCTCGGGGCTCCCGAAGCAGTTCACCGCGGTGCTGTTGCCGATCCCGCGCGGGTCCCAGCTCACGATGTCGAACCGCTCCCGCACCTCGCGCGGGAACGCCTCGTAGTTCTGCGGCATCTGGACCGTTCCCGGCCCGCCGGGCCCGCCCGGGTTGAAGAACAGGCTGCCGATACGGCGGCCGGGATCGGTCGCCTTGCGTCTGACGACGGCCAGCTCGATGGTGCGGCCGCCCGGGTCGTCGTAGTCCAGGGGCACCTTCGCGGTCGCGCAGTCGTACGGGCTGCCCTGGACGCAGGGGCTCCAGTCCAGCGTCGGGGCCGGCCCCGAGGGGGCGGGTCCGCCTCCGGCCACGGCGAGGTGCTGCCCGGTCACTACGGTCGAGCAGGTCACCAGCGCGACGACGGCCGCGGCACCACGCCGTCGGCTCCTGCTCGGTCGGGATATACGCATGCTCGTGCCCTCCACGGCCTCGCGCCCGGCGCCCGTACGCGTTGGAGGCCGGCACGCATCCGCATCCACGCCACCTTGGGCAGACGCCCGGCGCGAGCCGACCGAGGCCGAATGGCCGAACGGCCGAACGAGGGAGCCAGCGACCCGAACGGGAACCGCACGCCCCGTCTGGGGACTCTGCGAGTCGAGCGGGGAACCCTGCGAGCCGAACCGGGACATGACGAGCCGAATCCGGCCCGTCGAGCCGAATCCGGCCCGTCGAGCCGAACCGAGCCCTACGAGTCGCCCCCGGCCTCGTCCGCACCGCCCGCGCTCTCCCCACCGTCTTCGCCGGCCACCGCCGCGAAGCCCCCTCCCACCGACACCCGCTCCGACCCCGCCGCGGCCGTCACCGTGTAGCGGTCCCCGCCCGCGTCACGCCCCCCGCGGTCGTGGTCGAACTGGCCCGCGAAGACCCACTCGCCGGCCGGGACCTTGCGGCCCTCCTTGAGGGTCCAGGTGTAGACGAGGGAGCCGTCCCGCTCGCCGACCGTGAGCGTGAAGTCGTTCTCGGGCAGCGACCGCCAGGCGCCCGCGTCGGAGACCCCGCCGGTCTGGGCCACGCTCAACCGCACGGTCAGCGCGGTCAGTTCCTCACGGGTCTTGATCGTGATGTTGCTCTGCGCCCAGAAGTCGTTGCTGTGCGGGTCGACGGAGCCGTCCGACCACAGCGGCCCGTCCTCGGTGGCGGTGGAGGCGGCGGGCGGCCGCGGGGTGACGGAGGCGCTCGGCTTCCCGGAGGGCGGCGGGGCGGACTCGCGGCGCTCCGGCGAGGCGCTCGGCGTGGGGTCCGCCGGTGGCACGGGTGGCCGGCTCGTCGCCTCCGGCGACGGCGTGGGCGTCGGCGACGTCGCCACCTCCTGCTGCGGCGGGGCGGCCTCGTCCTTCACCGCGGACGCGACCGCGTAACCGCCCACGGCCAGCACGCCCGCCACTGCGGCCGTCGCCCCGGCCACCCGCATCCAGCCGAACACCGGCGGACGCGTGGCCCGATGGGCGGACACGGCCGGACCGGCCATGCCGCGCTCGACCCGGGCCAGGATGCTCTCCCGGTCGGGCTCGTGCCCCCCGGCCGCCTCGTGCAGCCGGGCGCGCAAGTCCTCGTGCACGTCCCGCCGCATGGTCATCGGTCCCTCCCTCCGCCCTCACCGGTGCGCGCCCGCAAGCCCTCCACGGCGGGCGAGCAACGGGGCGCGCCCACCGTCGCGTGCATGCGCTGCGGCACTCCCTTCGTGCCCAGCAACCGCTGCAGTTCGGCCATCCCCTTCGAGGTCTGGCTCTTCACCGTACCCACCGAGACGCCGAGGGCGAGCGCGGTGTCCTTCTCCGACAGGTCGAACGCGTGTCGCAGCACCACACAGGCCCGCTTGCGGAACGGCAGCCTGCGCAACGCCTCCTGGACGTCGACCACGCCCGCGACGTCCGGGTTCTCGATGTTCTCCTCGCGCTGCGACCAGAACAGGGCGATCCGCCGCCGCTCGCGCACCGCGCTGCGGATGCGGGTGCGGGCCAGGTTGGCGACCACCCCGCGGGCGTACGCCGCCGGATGGTCGGCGGCGCGCACCCGGTCCCAGCGGTGCCACAGCGCCAGTAACGCGTCCGCCGCCAGATCGTCGGCGGTGTCCGACTCGCCCGTCAACAGGTAGGCCAGGCGGGACAGTTCGGCGTAGTGGCGCTCGAAGAAGGCGTGGAACTCCACGGAGGCGGCGTCGTCGACGACTGTGCCCACGGGCGACCTCTCCTCGCAGCGGCTTCGGGCACTCCCGGACGGGGGCGCCAGTGCGTGTCATGTAGATGACATGTGATCATCCGGGGGAGGCCCGGACGAGATCGGGAAGCGTAGCAGCGTTCATCAGGATGGTTCGTACGGAGCTTCGAACAACGTATGGCGGGCCGGACTTCGATTCCGTAACACGAAGAAAACCTGAACGTGGTTCAACGCGAGGAAAATCCAGCCAGCACCCGCACACCGATCACCCAGGCATCAAGGAGCACTCGTCATGTCCGAATCGCAGAAGGTGGCCGACCGGTCCGACGCCGCACCACCAGCGGTGAACAGCGTCGACCGGTTCTTCAAGATCTCCGAGCGGGGGTCCACCTTCGGCCGTGAGATACGCGGCGGCTTCGCCACGTTCTTCACGATGGCCTACATCCTTGTCCTGAATCCCATCATCCTGGGCAGCGCGAAGGACAAGTTCGGGCACCAGCTGGACGCCGTCCAACTCACCACCGCCACCGCCCTGGTGGCCGCGGTCATGACGATCATCATGGGCGTGGGCGGCAATCTGCCCCTCGCGCTCGCCGCCGGACTCGGCCTGAACGCCGTGGTCGCCTTCCAGATCGCCCCGCTGATGAGCTGGGACGACGCGATGGGCCTGATCGTCCTCGAAGGCCTGCTGATCTGCGTGCTGGTGGTGACCGGTCTGCGCGAGGCCGTCATGCACGCCATACCCCAGCCGCTCAAGCAGGCGATCAGCGTCGGCATCGGCCTGTTCATCGCCTTCATCGGCTTCGTCGACGCCGGGTTCGTCACCCGCATCCCGGACGCCGCCAACACCACCGTGCCCGTTCAGCTCGGCGGCACCGGCACCCTCGCCGGCTGGCCGATGCTCGTCTTCTGTCTCGGACTGCTGCTGACGCTCGCCCTGCTCGCCCGCAAGGTCAAGGGCGCCATCCTCATCAGCATCGTCGGCATGACGGCGGTGGCCCTCGTGATCAACTCCATCGCCGACATCAAGACCTGGGGCCTGACCACACCCTCCTGGCCCAGCAACCTCGTCGACACCCCCGACTTCGGACTCATCGGCGACTTCGACCTGTTCGGCGCGTTCGGCGCCCCCGGCGTCGGCGTCATCACCGTCGTCCTGCTGATCTTCACCCTGATCCTGTCCGACTTCTTCGACACCATGGGCACGGTCGTCGGCGTCAGCGCCGAGGCGGGTCTGCTGGACGAGGACGGCAAGGTCCCGAACCTCGGCCGGGTGCTGCTGATCGACGGTGCCGCGGCGGTCGCGGGCGGCGCCGCCTCCGCCTCCTCGGCGACCTCCTACATCGAGTCGGCGGCCGGCGTCGGCGAGGGCTCGCGCACCGGCTTCTCCAACCTCGTCACCGGCGGCCTGTTCGCCCTCGCGCTGTTCCTGACCCCGCTGCTCACCATCGTCCCGCTGCAGGCGGCCGCCCCGGCCCTGGTCGCCGTCGGGTTCCTGATGATGACCCAGGTCAAGCACATCGACTGGGACCGGTACGACATCGCCATCCCCGCGTTCCTCACCATCGCCGTGATGCCGTTCACCTACTCCATCACCAACGGCATCGGCGCCGGCTTCCTCGCCTACGTCGTCATCAAAACCGTGCTCGGCAAGGCCAAGGAGGTCCACTGGCTGCTGTGGGGGACCTCGGCGCTGTTCCTCGTGTACTTCGCGATCGACCCCATCGAGCAGCTGCTCGGCGCCAAGTAGGGCCTGGGGCAAGGCGAAGGGCCGCCCCCGGGGGGAAGGGGGCGGCCCATCTGTCTGTAGAGACGGCTTTCGTACGGCGAAGGTTCAGTCGGGGGTTCAGCCCTTCAGCGCCGCTTCCATCATCGCCTTGGCGACCGGAGCCGCCAGGCCGTTGCCGCTGACCTCCGAGCGGGCCGCGTTCGACTGCTCGACCATGACCGCCACGGCTACCTCCTTGCCCGACGAGTCGGACTTCCCGTAGGAGGTGAACCAGGCGTACGGCACCTGGCTGTTGTTCTCGCCGTGCTGGGCGGTGCCGGTCTTGCCGCCCACGGTCGCGCCCGCGATCTGCGCGTTCGAGCCGGTGCCCTTGTTCACGACCGTCTGCATCGCTGACTGCAACTGCTCGGCCGTCGAGGAGCTGACGATCTCCTTCGAGTCCGCCTCGTCGTCGTAGTCCTCCAGCACATCCCCGCCGCTGTTGGTGATCTGCGAGACCATGTGCGGCGAGACCAGCTTGCCGTCGTTGGCGATGGCCGCCGACACCATGGCCATCTGCAGCGGGGTCGCGGTGACGTCGAACTGGCCGATGCCCGTCAGGGCGGTCTGCGACGGGTACATGTCCGAGGGGTACACGCTCGTGTAGGCCCGGACCGGCACATCCAGGTTGTCGTCGTTGAAGCCGAACTTCTCGGCCATCGCCTTCACCTTGTCCTGGCCGAGCTCGACGGCCATCTTCGCGAAGACGTTGTTGCACGAGTACTGCAGCGCCGTGCGGATCGTGGCATCCGTGCAGGGCGCGTTCGGGTTCTCGTTCGACAGCTTCGTGCTGGTGCCCGGCAGTGTGTACGGGTCCGGGCTGTCGGTCTTGTCGTCCACCGAGTCGTACAGCCCGTCCTCCAGCGCCGCCGCGGCCACGACCAGCTTGAACGTCGAGCCGGGCGGCAGCGGCTGCCGCAGCGCACGGTTGGTCAGCGGCTTCTCCGGGTCGCTCGTCAGCTTCTTCCAGGCCGCTCCGGCGGTGTTGGCGTCCGTCAGCGACGAGGGGTCGTACGACGGCGTCGACACGACCGCGAGGATCTTCCCGGTCTTCGGGTCGATGGCGACGGCGCCGCCCTTCTTGTCGCCGAGCGAGTCGATGGCGGCCTTCTGCACGTCCGGGTCGATGGTGGTGACCACGTTGCCCGGTTCGGCCCGCTGGTTGGTGACGGTGTCCATCACGGACTTCAGCCGGTTGTCCGTGCCGTTCAGCAGGTCGGTGTAGATGCCCTCCAGCTGCGTCGGCGCGTACGCCTGCGAGGCGTAGCCCGTCACCGCCGCGTACCGCTCACCGTCCGTGTATGTGCGCTTGTACTTGAGGTCGCCCGTCTTCGTCTGGGTCGAGCCGGTGACCGACCGGCCGCCCACGATGATGTTCCCGAGCGGCGCCGAGTACGTCTCGATGGCGTTCCGCCGGTTGTCCTTGTCGTCTGCGAGCGCCTGACCCTCGTAGAACTGCACCCAGGTCGCCCTGACCAGCAGAGCGAACACCAGCAGCAGCGCGAAGACCGACGCGCGCCTGATCGTCTTGTTCATCCCGAACATGAGGACGAACCAGGAGGGGCGGATCGTTCCCGCCCGTCCGTTTTCTCATCTCCCGTTCAGAAAGCCCGCCTCGTACGCCGCGATGACCGCCTGCGTACGGTCCCGTGTGCCCGTCTTGGCCAGCACCGCCGCCACGTGCGACTTCACCGTGGCGGGGCCGACCTCCATCCGGCGGGCGATCTCCGCGTTGGTCTGCCCCTCCGCCATGTGCCGCAGGACCTCCCGCTCGCGTCCCGTGAGCTTCGCCACCCATGCGGGCGGCGCGGGGTGCGCGCGAGCGTGCTCGGTCGCCAGGGTGCGGACGGCCGCCGGGAACAGCAGGCTGTCGCTGCGCGCCACCAGCCGGACCGCCTGCACGAGCGCGTCGGCGTCCGCCCGCTTCAGCAGGAACCCGGCGGCTCCGGCGCGCAGCGCGTCGTAGACGTAGGAGTCGTTCTCGAAGGTCGTCACGACGACGATCCGGGGCGGCTCGTCCAGCGTGGCCAGGATCTGTTCGGTGGCGCGGATGCCGTCGATCTCCGGCATCCGCACGTCCATGAGGACGACGTCCGGCCGCAGCTCCCGGACGACCGACACGGCCTCGGCACCGGTGGCCGCCTCGCCCACCACCTCCAGGTCCGGCTCGGCGGAGAGGATGGCGCGCAGCGCGGTGCGCACCATGCGCTCGTCGTCGGCCAGGACGACACGGACGGGTGCCGGGCGCGTCATACGGGTCCTTTCGTCGTCGCGGGCCTTCGTACGGTCCCGTCATTCAGGTCTCTTCATTCAGGTCTCTTCATCGGCAGGCGTACGCGCAGCCGCCAGGTCTGTGCGGAGGTCGGCCCGGCCGTCGACGTCCCGCCCAGCAGCCTGGCCCGGTCCGCGATGCCCCGCAGCCCGTGGCCGCCGCCGGGCCGGGAGGGCGCCGGGCCGGTCACCGGATTCTCCACGGTGATCTCCAGCTCCCCGTCCGCCACCGCGATCCGCACGTCCACGGCGACCCGGTGCCCGGCGTGCCTGAGGGCGTTGCTCAGCCCCTCCTGCACGATGCGGTAGGCCTCGCGGGACAGCAGCGGAGGCAGCGCCTCCGGGTCGGCTTCGATCGTGGCCGTGACCCGGGCCCCGCCCGCCCGGGTACGGGACAGCAGGCCGTCGAGGTCGCCGGCGAGGGTGGGTGCCGGGGCCGTCCCGGGGCCGTCGCCCTCGCGCAACACGCCCAGCACGGCGTCGAGTTCGCCGACGGTACGCCGGGTCGTGTCCTCGATCGCGGCGAGCGCCTCGCGCACGAACTCCGGGTCGGAGTCGAGGACCCGGCGGGCCGCGCTCGCCTGGAGGGTGACCGCGCTCAGCGCGTGCCCGACCGAGTCGTGCAGCTCCCGCGCCAGCCGGTTGCGTACGGCGAGGTCGGCGGCGCGTGCCTCCGCCGCCGCCAGCCGGCCCTCGGGAGACGGGCCGAGCAGGGCGGGCGCCCAGCGGGCCAGCAGCACACCGCCGCCTGCCGCGCAGCCCGCGAGGGCGACCAGCATCGCCGCGCCCGCGAGCGGCATGAGCGCCAACGCCCAGGCCTGGTCCAGGGCTTCGGGCACTCCGGACGGTGTGCCGCGCAGCCCGGCGATGAGCGGCAGCAGGATCAGCGCCACGGCGAACGGCGGCACGGCCAGCGACATCCCGGCGATGATCCCGCCCAGCCCGAGATGCAGCGTGAACCAGGCCGCCGTACGCCCCTTCTCGCCCCGCGTCCGGGCCGGTCCGAAGGCGAGCCGGTCCGCGTCGACACCGCACAGCCAGCGCACGGCGGCGGCCTCCAGCGGCCGGGTCAGCGGGAACACGGATGTGACGGCGGCGAGCGGCAGCCCCACCCCGAACGAGGCGAGCTGCAGGGGAAAGGACCCGAAGACGTCCGTGCTGCCGGTGGCCGGGCCGATGATCACCGAGCCCACCAGCACATACGGCATGGCGAGCGCGCCGCCGAGGATCAGATGGATCCAGCGCAGCCGCGCCCGCCGGCCGAACAGAAGCCGGGCGGCCTGTCTCACACCGCCCGCCGAGCGGTCCTGGCCGAGCGCTCCGCGAACCAGTAGACGCCGAGGGCGGCGACGAGGAAGCCGACGAGCATCTGCCCAGCGTAGGCGAGGCTCATCAGCGGCGTCGGACGGTCGGCGATGTCCTCCACACCGCCGAGCGAGGCCAGCGACAGCCAGCCGCCCCAGCAGGCCACGGCACCCGAGCCGACCCAGGCCAGCCCGAGCGGCACCGCCACGGGCAGGGCCCGGCCGCGCCGGAACGCCAGCAGGAAGCCAGCGGCGACGGCCGCGACGAGGAACACCACGTACACGGCCTCCAGGACGAGGAAGTCGGAGGTGCGGTCCGCCGCCCGGCCCTCACTGAGCCCGGCGCTCACACCACAGGCCCACAGGAGATGGACGGTGAGCGGCAGCAGGGCGAGCACGGCGGCCGCGACCGCCAGCGCGCGGTGGGCGGGCCCGGCCACCCCGACCGGCAGCTCCCACACCCGGCCGCGCCACAGGTGCCCCCAGCGGTCGCGGGCGTAGAGCACGAACAGGGCGCCCAGAGCGATCCCTTGGAGGATGAACCCGCTGTACACCACGGTGAACACCCAGGAGTGGAGGAAGGCGTCACGCCCCCGGCCCGGCGCGGCTCCGCCGCCGAACGCCCTCACGACCAGCTGCGCCGGGAACCCGGTCATGATCGGCGCGAGCAGCCCGGTGGCGACCCACACCGGGAACGCCAACAACCAGGCGGGCACCCTCAGACCCCACGGCCGGGTCAGCACCAGCGCCAGCACGATCACCCCGCTGTCCAGCAGCACGGAGAGAGCGTTGATCACGGCCATGCCGACACGGTCGTCGAGCAGGGCGCTCCCCTCGGGGATACCGATGTGGCTACCGGCGATCCAGGCGGCCTTGAGCCCGAGGTACGGCAGACACGAGAGGACGGCGACGGCACGCAGCAACCGCCGGGGGCGGCTCGGACGGACGGCGGGGCGGGGAGCGGCGACGGGAGTGATCGACTGCGTCATGCGATCAGGCTCCCGCGCGGGAGGCGGACGGCACGTCCTGCACGGTGACGATCCGCCTCCGCCGCACGGGGGAGACCCTTGGGGCGTTTCTCAGCCCTCCAGGATCAGCACCGTCTCGTCGATCTCGGCGTCCCGGGCCTGCGCGTACCCCCGGGCCGACGCCACGACACGGAACCCGCACTTCTCCAGGACCCGCAGCGACCCCACGTTGTCCGAGGCCGCCCGCGCGTAGAGGGGACGCTCGTCCACCTCCGTCACCAGGGCCCGCAGGGCCTCGGTCGCGATGCCCTTGCCCCAGTACGCGCGGTCGACCCAGTACGTCACCTCGCGCTCGCCCGGCTCCCCGTACACCGCCGTGCTGCCGACCACGTCACCGTCGGCCAGCACGGTGCGGATCACGGCGGACGAGGAGCGGATCCTGGCCCAATGGGCGTCGAAGGCGGCCCGGTCGGCCGGGTCCTTGGGGGTGAAGGCGGCCATGTGCAGCGCCTCGGGGTCGTTCATCTGCCGGAAGAAGACCGGCAGATCGCTGTCGTGGACCGTACGCAGCTCGACATTCATGCCTCAGAGCCTACGGGTGGCCAGTGTCAGTCGGTCCCGGGCGTCGAACAGCGCGTCCTTCACCAGCTGTTCGTGCGCCGGCGTCAGCCGGGCCACCGGCACCGAGCAGCTGATCGCGTCCCGCGCCGGAGTGCGGTACGGGATCGCCACACCGAAGCAGCGCAGCCCCAGCGTGTTCTCCTCGCGGTCCACGGCGAAGCCCTGCTCCCGCACCTGGTGCAGCTCCTCGATGAGCTTCTCCCGGTCGGTGATGGTGTGCTCGGTCAGCGCGGGCAGCGTCTCCGGGAGCATCTTGCGGACCTGCTCGTCCGAGTACGTGCTCAGCAGCGCCTTGCCGAGGGACGTGGAGTGCGCGGGCAGCCGGCGGCCGACCCGGGTGAAGGGGCGCAGATAGTGCTGCGACTGACGGGTGGCGAGATAGACGACGTTCGTGCCGTCCAGCCGGGCCAGGTGGATGGTCTCCGTGGTGTCGTCCGAGAGCCGGTCCAGCGTCGGCCGGGCCGAGGCGACCACCTCGTCGCCGTCGATGTACGACGTGCCGACCAGCAGGGCCCGGACGCCGATGCCGTACCGCGTGCCCGTCGCGTCCGTCTCCACCCAGCCCAGCTCGACCAGGGTGCGCAGCAGCATGTACAGACTGGACTTGGGATACCCGACGGCCTCCTGGACCGCCGCGAGGGAGTGCATACCGGGACGGCCGGCGAAGTACTCCAGCAGTTCCACGGTCCGCACCGCGCTCTTGACCTGCGCACCGCCGCCTGTCTCGCCTGCCGACATCGCCCTTGACCCCTTCGTTCGACGAGAAGCTGGAGATATAGTCTCCGACAGCATTCATCATCAGAGACAGCGTTCAGTATATCGAACATCCCTGGTGATGACGTACATACTGCGGCATTGCATGCGGCAACGAATGTGGAGGGACCCGCGGTGGCAGCAGCACCAGTCTGGAGTGTCGACCCCCGAACCGGGAAGCAGCGCGAGCAGGTTGCGGTGGAGGCCACAGCCCAGGAGGTGGACGCCGCCGTCCGGGCCGCGGACGAGGCGCGGGGCGCACTCGCCGACCGGGCCGTCCGCTCGGCCTTCCTGCGCACCGCCGCCGACGAGCTGCAGGCGGCCAAGGACGGTCTCGTCGAGACCGCCGACGCCGAGTCCGCGCTCGGCCCGGTCCGGCTGACCGGCGAACTCGCCCGCACCTGCTACCAGCTTCGGGCCTTCGCCGACATAGTCGACGAGGGCGCCTTCCTCGACGTCGTCATCAACCACCCCGACGACACCGCGACCCCGCCGATCCCGGACCTGCGCCGCTACAAGGTGCCGCTGGGCGTCGTCGCCGTCTACTCGGCGTCGAACTTCCCCTTCGCCTTCTCGGTCGCGGGCGGCGACACCGCGAGCGCCCTCGCGGCCGGCTGCCCGGTCGTCGTCAAGGCCCACCCGGACCACCCGGCCCTGTCCGAGTACGTCGCCGTGGTGCTGCGCCGGGCCGCCGCCCGGCACGGCATCCCCGAGGGTGTCGTCGGGCTGGTGCACGGCTTCGAGGCCGGCGTCGAGCTGATCCAGCACCCGCTGGTCGCGGCGGCCGGCTTCACCGGCTCGGTGCGCGGTGGCCGTGCCCTCTTCGACGCGGCGGCCGCCCGCCCCGTCCCGATCCCCTTCCACGGCGAGCTGGGCTCCCTGAACCCGGTCGTCGTCACCGAGGCCGCGGCCGCCGAGCGCGCCGAGGCGATCGGCGCCGGCCTCGCCGGGTCGATGACGCTGGGCGTCGGCCAGTTCTGTGTGAAGCCGGGCCTCGTCCTCGCCCCCGCCGGTGCCGCCGGTGACGCGCTGCTGAAGTCCCTGACCGACGCCGTCAGCGACACCGACGCCGGTGTCCTGCTCGACCACCGCATGCGCGACAACTTCGTCGCCGGTGTCGCCGAGCGCGCGCGGCTCGCCGACGTGGAGTCCCCGGTCACGCCCGGCTCGGGCGGCGACCACACCGTCAGCGCGGGCTTCCTCACCGTCCCGGCGAGCCGGCTGGCCGCGGAGGGCGAGCACGATCTGCTGTTGGAGGAGTGCTTCGGGCCGGTCACCGTGGTGGCCCGCTACGAGGACGACGCCGAGGTGAAGGCGGTGCTGTCGCGGCTGCCGGGGAATCTCACGGCGACCGTGCAGCTCTCCGAGGAGGAGGCCGCGGGGGAGGGCCGGGGTTCCGAGATCCTGGCGGAGCTGACGCCGCTGGCCGGGCGTGTGCTGGTCAATGGGTGGCCGACGGGGGTTGCGGTCGCGCCCGCGCAGCATCACGGTGGGCCTTACCCGGCTACGACTTCTATGTCCACGTCGGTGGGGGGTACGGCTATCGAGCGGTGGTTGCGGCCGGTGGCGTACCAGAACGCGCCGTCTGCTTTGCTTCCTGCGGAGCTTCGGGATGACAACCCGTTGGGGCTGCCTCGGCGGTTCGACGGGCGGTTGGAGCGGTAGCGCCGTGGGGGGTGCGGTGAGTTGCGGGCTGCCGGTTCGTTGTGGCTTGTCGCGCAGTTCCCCGCGCCCCTTCAGGTGGGACCTGGAAGAGTTGGTTGGATGGATCTGGAACTTTCCGAACTTCCTTTCGGTCTGCGTACGTATGGGCCTGATGGTCACTGGTCTTATGAGGACGGGGTGCTGTCCGGGTGGGCCGGGCCCAGGCAGGATCGGTTCGTGCCGCCCACCGGGGAGGGGCTGGACCCCGCCGCCGACGCGCCGCGGCTGCTCGGGGCGCCCGAAGGGGACTTCCAGCTGATCGCCCGGGTCACCGTGGGGTTCGGTGCGGCCTTCGACGCGGGCGTGCTCTATGTGCATGTCGGGGAGCGGGCCTGGGCGAAGCTGTGTCTTGAGTACTCCCCGGACGTCCCCACCGTCTGCACGGTCGTCACCCGGGGCCACTCGGACGACGCCAACTCCTTCACTGTGGACGGCAGTTCCGTCTGGCTGCGGATCAGCCGCACCGGCCGGGCCTTCGGCTTCCACGCCTCCCGGGACGGCGAACACTGGACCTTCGTCCGCCTCTTCACCCTGGGCGAGGAGAAGGAGACGGGCGCGGCCCTGGTCGGCTTCATGACCCAGTCCCCGATGGGCGAGGGTTGCGTGGTGACGTACGACCACATCGAGTTCCGCCCGAACTGGCCGAAGGACCTGCGCGACGGCAGCTGAGGCTCGCCCGGGGGGGAACCGCCCCCTCGCCCGGCGCGTCCTGTGCTGCATGATCGAAACCAACCCGAATGTCGATGGTCTGGAGATCAGGACCGCACTGCCCGCCGAAGCCGGGGAGGTCGCCGCGTTACATCAGCGCGCCCGGGCCACCTACTACCCGGACGGGTTCCCGGACGACGGGGCCGACTGGCAGGGCCGGTGGCGGGAGGCGATAGGGAGGTCCGACGGGCGGGTGCTGTGCGCGGTGCGTGACGGGCGCCTGGCCGGGATCGCCTCCTTCCGCCGGGCGGAGGGGGCTCCCGCGGGCACCGTCACGCTGTTCCAGTTCCACGTCGACCCCGACCGCTGGCGCGCCGGAATCGGCACCGCCCTGCACACCGCGTGCGTCGCGGAGTGGCGGACCGGCGGGGTGCGTACGGCCTGGCTCGACGTGCATGTGAGCAATGAGCGGGCCCGGGGCTTCTACGGTCGCCAGGGGTGGGCAGCGGACCCGGAGTCGCCGGTCGCCCCGGACGATCACCACATGCGGCTGCGTCTCACCGTCCCGGGGAATGAAGCCCGCTGATTGAACGTTCACGCACTCGGCGGAGGGAGTCTCCGTAACCCGTACGAGCTGGAGAGAGCCGAGACATGCGCGTCGAGATCTGGAGCGACATCGCCTGCCCCTGGTGCTACGTGGGCAAGGCCCGCTTCGACAAGGCGCTGCGGGACTTCCCGCACCGCGACGAGGTCGAGGTCGTGCACCGCTCCTTCGAGCTGGACCCGGGCCGTGCCAAGGACGACATCCAGCCCGTGATCACCATGCTCACCAGGAAGTACGGGATGAGCGCCGCCCAGGCCGAGGCCGGTGAGGACAATCTGGGCGCGCAGGCCGCCGCCGAGGGCCTGGACTACCGCACCCGGGGCCGCGACCACGGCAGCACCTTCGACATGCACCGTCTGCTCCACCTCGCCAAGGAGCACGGCCGTCAGGAGCGGCTGCTCGACGTGCTGTACCGGGCCAACTTCGCCGAGGAGCGCTCGGTCTTCGGCGAGGACGAGCGGCTCGTGGAGCTGGCCGTGGCCGCCGGGCTCGACGAGGACGCCGTCCGTGGTGTGCTCGCCGACCCGGAGGCCTACGCCGCCGAGGTCCGGGCCGACGAGCGGGAGGCCGCCGAGCTCGGCGCGAACGGTGTGCCGTTCTTCGTGCTGGATCGCAAGTACGGCGTCTCCGGCGCCCAGCCCGCCGAGGTCTTCGCCCAGGCCCTGACACAGGCCTTCGGCGAGCGCGCGCCGCTGAAGATCGTCGAGAGCGGATCCACCGACGGCGCGGACGCGTGTGGTCCGGACGGCTGTGCGGTGCCCCAGCACTGAAAACCGCAGGTCGGGGCGCATCCATAAGCGCCTCTTGGCGATATCACGCAGACATCGGCAATGGACGGGGGGTTCCCACGGGACGCAGAGTGGTCCCATGGAGACCTTCGAGAACCTCGTCCGCGCCGAGTTCACCCCGAAGCACACCTACCTCAACACCGCGAGCAACGGGCTCCTGCCCGCCCGTACCGTCACCGCCCTGCACCAGGCGGTGCGGATGCGGGCCGAGGGCACGCCCCTGGGTCCCCTGTACGAGGAGGTGGAGGCCGCCCGCGCGTCCTTCGCCCGGCTGGCCGGGGTGCCGGCGGAGCGTGTCGCGACCGGGGCCTCGGTCGCCGAGTACGGCGGGCTGATCGCGGCGTCGCTGCCCGCCGGTGCCGAAGTCCTCACGGCGGAGGCCGACTTCGCCTCCCTGGTGAACCCGTTCCATGTGCGCGGCGACCTCAAGGTGCGGGCCGTGCCCCTGGAGCGGCTCGCCGAGTCCGTCCGGCCCGGCACCGCGCTCGTCGCGGTCAGCACCGCCCAGTCCGCCGACGGCCGGCTCGCCGACCTTCCGGCCGTGCGCGAGGCGGCCCGGGCGCACGGGGCCCGCACCTACGTCGACGCCTCGCAGTCGGCCGGCTGGCTGCCCATGGACGGTGACGCCGACGACTTCCTCGCCGCCGTCGGCTTCAAATGGCTCATGGGGCCGCACGGGGCCGCGTTCTTCGTCGCACCGCAAGACTTCGGCGGGCTCACCCCGCTGCTCGCCGGCTGGGTCGCCGGCGAGATCCCCTGGGACAGCTGCTACGGCCCCGTCGAGCAACTCGCCGACTCCGCACGGCGGTTCGACATCAGCCCGGCCCTCTTCACCTACGCCGGGCTGCGCGCCTCACTGGCGCTGATCGAGGAACTCGGCGTCGACGCCGTGCACGCCCACGATCTCGCGCTCGCGGACCGCTTCCGGGCCGGGCTGACCGGGCTGGGACACGAGCCGGTGCCCTCGCCGGGCTCGGCGATCGTGTCCGTGCCGGGGCTCGGCCACCGGCAGGGCGAGCTGAGCCGGGCGGGCATCGAGGTGTCCGACCGGGCCGGCAATCTGCGGGCCGCGTTCCACCTCTACAACACCCCGGCGGACGTCGACCGGCTCCTGGACGTCCTGTCCGGCTGAGGACATGACCGGGCCGGACCTCCCGTCCCACACGAGGAGGCCCGGCCCGGTGTTCAAAGGGGCGTCACCGCAGCGGTATCACCGCACCGGCGTGAACTCCCGGGCGCCGATGAACTCGGGACGCCGTACCGGCGCCGCGAACGGCTCGACCGCCGTGTTCTCCACGCTGTTGAACACGATGAACACGTTGCTGCGCGGGAACGGCGTGATGTTGTCGCCGGAACCGTGCATGGCGTTGCAGTCGAACCAGGTCGCCGAACCGGCCTTGCCCGTGAACAACTTGATGCCGTGCTGCGAGGCCATGTGGCTCAGCGCCTCGTCGGAGGGCGTGCCCGCGTCCTGCATCTGCAGCGACTTCTTGTAGTTGTCCTTCGGCGTCTCACCCGAGCACCCGAGGAACGTCTTGTGCGACCCCGGCATGATCATGAGTCCGCCGTTGGTGTCGTAGTTCTCGGTCAGCGCGATCGAGACCGACACCGTGCGCATCCGCGGCAGACCGTCCTCGGCGTGCCACGTCTCGAAGTCCGAGTGCCAGTAGAAGCCACTGGCCCCGAACCCCGGCTTGACGTTGATCCGCGACTGGTGGACGTAGACGTCCGAGCCGAGGATCTGCCGCGCACGGCCGACGACACGCTCGTCGCGCACCAGCCTGGCGAACACCTCGCTGATCTTGTGCACCTCGAAGACCGTGCGGATCTCCTTGGACTGCGGCTCGACGATCGACCGCTCGTCGGCCCGCATGTCCGGGTCGTGCACCAGCCGGTTCAGCTCGTTCCGGTAGACGGCGACCTCGTCCTCGGTGATCAGCTCGTCGATGGCGAGGAAGCCGTCACGCTCGAACGACAACAGGTCGGCCGGCGCCACCGGGCCCGGGGCGTCGGGCGCGCCCCAGACGACCGGATCCTGGCGCGGCGTCAGCACCTCGGCGGCGCCACGACTCGGATAGAGGTCCGGCATACCGGTGGTCGTGTCGTAGGTGGCGGTCATGAAGCCTCACACCTCCTCGGTGAGCAGCGGGTAAACGCCGTTCTCGTCGTGGTCCTCCCGTCCGGTGACAGGCGGGTTGAAGACGCAGAGGCAGCGGAAGTCCTGCTTGATCCGCAGCGTGTGCTTCTCGTGCCCGTCCAGGAGGTACATGGTGCCGGGCGTGATCGTGTACGACTTCCCGGTCTCGTGGTCGGTGAGCTCGGCCTCGCCCTCCACGCAGACAACGGCCTCGATGTGGTTCGCGTACCACATCGATGTCTCCGTACCCGCGTACAGGACCGTCTCATGCAGGGAGAAGCCGACCTTCTCCTTGGCGAGGACGATGCGTTTGCTCTCCCACGTACCGGACGCCGACTTCACGTGCCGGTCGGTACCTTCGATCTCCTTGAACGAACGGACAATCACGGTGCTGCGATGCCTCCTAGGTGGGTGCTGCTTCGGTTGGTGTGTCAGGCGGTCTCTCGGACGGCGCGGGCCAGCGTGCGCAGGCCCTCGTCCAGCTCTTCGGGGGTGATGGTGAGGGCGGGGAGCATCTTGACGACCTCGCTCTCGGGGCCGGACGTCTCGATCAGCAGCCCCAGCTCGAAGGCGCGCTTGGCGACCTTGTTCGCGCGCTCCTTGTCGTGGAACTCCAGGCCCCACACCAGGCCGCGGCCCCGGTACTCCTTCACGTCGGCCAGGTTCTCCTCGGTGATGGAGATCAGCGCCTGCTCGACCTGCTCGCCGCGCTTGCGGGTCTGCTTCTCCATCGCGGAACCGTCGGCCCAGTACGTCTCGAGCGTCGCGGTGGCCGTGACGAACGCGGGGTTGTTGCCGCGGAAGGTGCCGTT
Source organism: Streptomyces koelreuteriae (assembly GCF_018604545.1). Lineage (GTDB taxonomy): Bacteria > Actinomycetota > Actinomycetes > Streptomycetales > Streptomycetaceae > Streptomyces > Streptomyces koelreuteriae. Next base: position 6,637,718 of record NZ_CP075896.1, read on the forward strand.
GTGCTCGCCGGGCTCCCAGACGTCCAGCTCCGGCTTGAACAGGCACAGCGACATGGGCATGCCGTAGCCGCTGATCGACTTCGAGACGGTGACGATGTCCGGCACGATGCCCGCCTCCTCGAAGGAGAAGAAGGCGCCGGTACGGCCGCAGCCCATCTGGATGTCGTCGACGATGAGCAGCATGTCCTGCCGCTCGCACAGCTCGGACAGGGCACGCAGCCACTCGGGCCGGGCCACGTTGATGCCGCCCTCGCCCTGCACGGTCTCGACGATCACGGCGGCCGGCTTGTTCAGGCCGGAGCCCTGGTCCTCCAGCAGCCGCTCGAACCACAGGAAGTCCTCGACGGTGCCGTCGAAGTAGTTGTCGAACGGCATGGGCGTGCCGTGCACCAGCGGTATACCGGCGCCGGCCCGCTTGAAGGCGTTGCCGGTCACGGCCAGCGAGCCCAGCGACATGCCGTGGAAGGCGTTGGTGAAGGACACGATCGACTCGCGCCCCTTCACCTTGCGCGCCAGCTTCAGCGCGGCCTCCACGGCGTTGGTGCCGGTCGGGCCGGGGAACATGACCTTGTACGGCAGGTCACGCGGCCGCAGCAGCAGGTTCTGGAAGGCCTCCAGGAACGTGCGCTTGGCGGTGGTCGACATGTCGAGCCCGTGCGTGACGCCGTCACGCTCCAGGTAGTCGATCAGGGCGCGTTTCAGGACCGGGTTGTTGTGCCCGTAGTTCAGTGACCCGGCTCCGGCGAAGAAGTCGAGGTACTCATGGCCGTCCTCGTCGTACATACGGCTGCCCACGGCGCGGTCGAAGACGGTGGGCCAGCCGCGGCAGTAGCTGCGCACCTCGGACTCAACGGTCTCGAAGACACTCAGGTCGGGCTGGGTGATGGTCACGACGAATCGCTCCTAGGTACGTGGGGAAACTCTGCGGGAGTGGGGTGGGACGGGAAGTCTCAGTGGGGCAGCGGACCGATGCGGTACAGGACCTCGGGGTCGTGCGGCCCGTCGGGGAACACGGCCGTGTCGAAGAGCACCTCGCGCTCCAGCCGGGCGCCGTGACGCTCGGCGAACGATGTGAACAGGCGCTCCGAGGCGGCGTTGCCCGGAGTGATGGTGGTCTCCACGGTCGTCACCCCGTGCTCGGCCACGGTCCGGGCGACCAGACCGTCGAGCATCGTGGCGGCCAGCCCGCGCCCGCGGTGAGCCTCGTCCACGGCCACCTGCCAGACCAGCAGGGTGTGCGGGCTGTCCGGCCGCACGTACCCGGTGATGAAGCCCATCGGCTCGCCGTGCTCGTCACGCGCCACGGCCGACGTGGCCGCGAAGTCGCGGCACCAGAGCAGATAGCTGTAGGACGAGTTCAGGTCCAGAACCTTGGAGTCCTTCGCCATCCGCCACAGTGCGGCTCCGTCGGCCACGGTGGGTCGGTCGATTTGCGGGTCCGCTTGTACGGCAGTCATACCAATTGAATTTACCCAGAGAAATTCAAAATCGCATCGCCGGACGGGGTTACGTATGAGCCATGACTGTGTTATCGCGCGGGCGCGAGTCTTTAGGTGTGGGGGTGGTAAAATGTCTGGTTTCGTCCCGGAAAAATCGGGCGAAGCGGTCACTGTGTGTAACGCGTCACAGCCATGTAATCCCCACGAGATGCGCCCGAATTTCCTCGCCGAGTGTCCTCAAAATCTCTGGGTTTAGGACCGGGGAAAGCGGGCAGAAGAATACGGGAAGCTGTTCCTTGATGAATTCTTAATTGTGGGCCAGCTTACATGCGGGGCAGAGCGGAAAGTATCTGCAATTCAGGCCCCGGTCACTCCGTCGATGCGTTCTCGCAGGAGATCGGCGTGACCGTTGTGCCGCGCGTACTCCTCGATCATGTGAATCAGCACCCACCGCAGGCTGACCTCCATCCCCGGCACCGGCCCCTCGGCGACCCGCCCGACGTGGTCCAGCGGCAGCCCGCCGCACAGCTCCCGCCCACGCGCGATCTCCCGCCGCCAGATCCCCAGCGCCTCGTCGAGGCCCCGCCCCGGCTGCAGCGCGTAACCGGTCGGGTCCTCGAACAGCGGCGGCGCGTCGAGGCCGGCGGTCACTCTCTGGAACCAGTTCCGCTCCACCTCGGCGAGATGCTGCACCAGCCCCAACAGCGTCAGCGCGGACGGCTCGGCCGCCGGCATCCGCACCTGCGCGTCGTCGAGCCCCGCGCACTTCAGCGCCAGCGTGGCCCGGTGAAAGTCCAGCCAGCTCTCCAGCATGGCCCGCTCGTCACCACTCAGATGAGGCACGGGGCGGCCGTCGGGAAGCGTCGGGGTGAGTTCGGCGGATGTGTCGCTCGTCATACGCCGAGCATGGCACGGGCCACTGACACCGGCCGGTGTCTGCCATCCGGCCCGTCCGGTGACATCGGCCGGTATCGGCCTTCCAGCCCGTCCGGTGGCAACGGGGGCGCCGGCCTTCCGGCCCGTCCGGCGACATTGGGGGGGCGCCGGCCTTCCAGGCCGTCCGGTGACAACGGCCGGTGCCTGCTTCCAGCCCGTCCGGCGCTTGAGGACGAGGCCGTTCAGGCCGAAGCGGGGGTCTGGGGGCGCAGCCCCCGGCGGGGTTGAAGGGGCGGAGCCCCTGGGACAGGGACGGGAAGGGGCGGCGGGGGCGAAAACCGAGAACCTCAGCCCCCACCTCAGCCCCCGATCAAGACCTCAGCCCTCGAACTACCGCCACGCCCCCTCCACGGCCCGCAGCGCCCCCTCCACGTCCACCGTCAGCCCCTGCTCGGAGAGAGCCACCCCCAACGCCGCCAGACTCGCCCGCACAGCCCCCCGCGTCGCATCCGCCCCATAGTGGTTGACCCGGATCATCTCCTTGGCCAGCGCACCCCCACCGGCGGCGACCGGCAGTGCCGGATCCGCCTCCAGCGCCCTCGCCACCAGCTCCGACGCCACCACCCCCGACGGCACCCGGAGCGTCGTCGCGACGGGCGCCGCGTCCCGCGCCTCGTACACATACGGCTCAAGGCCACCACCGAGCGCGACCGCCCCGGCCCGCGTCGCCGCCGCGGCGGAGGCGTGCCGGGCCATCACGGCATCCAGCCCCACCGCCTCGATCCGCTCCACACACGCCTCCAGCCCGAGCATCTCCAGCTGCGCCGGAGCGTGCGGCAGCGCCTTGCGGCCGCCGTCGATCCACCGCTCCTTCCAGTCGAGGAGCGACAGATACGACCGGCGCGGCGCCCTCGGGTTCGCCGCCATCCGGGCCCAGGCCCGCTCGCTCACCGACACCGCCGAGACACCGGCGGGACCGCCCATGGCCTTCTGCGCGCCGATCACGCACAGGTCCACGCCCCACGCGTCGGTCAGCACCGGCTCGGCCCCGATCGACGCCACCGCGTCCAGGTAGAACAGCGCCCCGTGCGCCCGCACGACCTCGCCGATCTCCGCGACCGGGTTGGTGTTGCCGGTCGCCGCCTCCGCGTGCACCAGCGACACGAAGTCGATCTCCGGATGCTCGGCGAAGGCCTGCCGGATCTGCTCGGCCGTGACCGCCGTGTGGAAGGGCACCGCCAGGTCGACCACCGTGGCACCGCAGTCCCGCAGCCAGTCGCCGAAGGTCTGCCCGTAGGGGCCCGTGATGACGTTCAGCGCCGTCGTCCCCGGCCCGGCCGCGGCACGGATCGCGCCCTCCAGCGGCAGCAGCGCCTCGCCCTGCGTGATCACGACGTCCTGCTCGGTGCTCAGCAGCCGCGCCACACGGTCCTCGATCGCGGCGAAGCGGTCCGCGCCGAGCGGGGCCAGGTCCAGAAACGGGTGCGTCACGGTGGGGCTCTCTTCGTTCACGGGGCGGGCGCCGTCTGCCCGGGGCCGACGGCATCGAGGGTAACCGGCGGGTAGGTGCCCCCTCGCAGCCGAGGTCCGCGGCTCATTAGGGTGCGATGCATGAGCGATCGCACGGTGCTGCACGTGAAGGGACGGGTGCTCGTCGGGCCCGAGGACGTCCGCGACGAACTGTGGGTGGTGGACGGCCGCGTCTCCTACGACCGTCCCGCCGGTGCCCGTGACATCCGCACCGTCAAGGGCTGGGCCCTGCCCGGCCTCGTCGACGCGCACTGCCACGTGGGACTCGACCGGCACGGCGCGGTCCCGCAGGACGTCGCCGAGAAGCAGGCCCTGACCGACCGGGAGGCGGGCACGCTGCTGATCCGCGACGCGGGCTCGCCCTCCGACACCCGCTGGATCGACGACCGCGAGGACCTGCCGAAGATCATCCGCGCCGGGCGGCACATCGCGCGCACCCGTCGCTACATCCGCAACTACGCCTGGGAGGTCGAGCCGGAGGATCTCGTCGCCTACGTCGCCCAGGAGGCCCGGCGCGGCGACGGCTGGGTCAAGCTGGTCGGCGACTGGATCGACCGCGACCTCGGCGATCTGTCGGCCTGCTGGCCCCGGGGCGCGGTGGAGGCGGCGATCGCCGAGGCCCACCGCCTGGGCGCCCGCGTCACCGCGCACTGCTTCGCTGAGGACTCCCTGCGGGACCTCGTCGAGGCCGGCATCGACTGCATCGAGCACGCGACGGGCCTGACCGAGGACCTCATCCCGCTGTTCGCCGAACGGGGCGTCGCCATCGTCCCGACCCTGGTCAACATCGCCACCTTCCCGCAGCTCGCCGACGGCGGAGAGTCCCGGTTCCCGCAATGGTCGGCCCATATGCGCCGGCTCCACGAACGCCGCTACGACACCGTCCGGAACGCCTACGACGCCGGCATCCCCGTCTTCGTCGGCACCGACGCCGGCGGCAGCATCGCCCACGGCCTGGCGGCGGCCGAGGTCGCCGAACTGGTCACCGCAGGCATCCCGCCCCTCGACGCCCTGGCGGCCGGAACCTGGACGGCCCGCAGCTGGCTCGGCCGCCCCGGCCTGGACGAGGGCGCCCCGGCCGACCTGGTCGTCTACGACCAGGACCCGCGGGCCGACGTGGGGGTCCTGGCGGCGCCGCGCCGGGTGGTGCTGAACGGGCGCGTGGTCGGGTAGCCGAGCGGGTGACACGAGGGAACGCCTGTGCCGGGGGATTCGAAAACTTCCACGGTATCGCCACGTTGGAGTGAAGAGACGTCAGATCGCTGACGCTGTACGCCGGGTGCGCGATTCTTTCCGGGTCCCGAGCCTGTCACTCCAGGAGTCCCCACCGTGAACAGCACTTCCTTCCGCATGCCCGCACGCCGTCTGGCCACCGTGGCGACGGCCACGGCCCTCGCCGCCGGGCCCGTGGCACTGACCGGCGTGAGCCCGGCGCACGCCACCGGCGACCACGGACGCGCGAGCGCCGTCGTCCTGCGCACCGGCCTCGACGTCTCCCTGCTGAACAAGTCGGTCGAGGCCCCGCTCACCGTCTCCCTCAACGAGGTCCAGGCCCCGCAGAGCGCCGAGAAGGCCGCGCTGACCGCCCGCCTGGACGGGGTGAACGGCGGAAAGCCCTTCAGCGTGCTGCGCGCGGACGTGGCCGAGGCGAGAGCGACCGCGACCGCCACGAAGGCCGAGGGCAGCACCACTCTGGCCCGGGCCCGCGTCCATGTCCCCGGCCTGCCGCTGCTGTCGGTCATCGAGATCGAGCAGGTCACCGCGAAGGCCGTCTGCGAGGCCGGGAGGAAGCCCGTCGCCACGACCGACCTGCCCGGCTCGGTCACCGTGCTCGGCAAGCGCGTCACCCTCACCGCCGGCGGCCCGACGGACGTCAAGGTGCCGGGCGTCGGCGACGTACGCCTGGACCTCCGCAAGACGGAGACGACGTCCCGCACGGCCACCGCCACCGCCCTCCGACTCAAGGTGTCCGTCAACCCGTTGAAGCTGAACGTGGCCGAGGTGAACGGCACGCTCACCCTGGCCGAGGCGACCTGCGAGACACCGAAGTCCGCCCCCGCCGCACAGCCACCGGCCGACCCGTCCACCGCCCCCTCCGCCGAGCCGTCCGACGCCCCCGCAGCGATCGAGCCCCAGGGCGCGCCCGCCGAGGAGAACCTGGCCGACACGGGCGGCAGCTCGACGACCCCGTACATCATGGGCGGCGCGATCGCCCTCCTCGCCGTCGGCGGGGGAGCGGTGGCCCTGGCACGTCGCCGGGGCTGAGTGAACCAGCCGCCTGGGGTGTGACGGTGAACCGTCAGCCGGTCACCGCGCGCTCCAGCGCCCGCAGGAACCCGTCCGTCGTCGTCCGGTCCCGTACCGCCAGCCGGAGCCATTCCTCGTCCAGGCCGGGGAAGGTGTCGCCACGGCGCACGGCGTAGCCGAGGTCCCGCAGGCGGCTGCGGACGGCGGCCGCCTGCGGCAGGCGGATCAGGAGGAAGGGGCCCTCGGCCGGCTCGACCGTCCGCACCCCGGCCTCGGCGAACCGTGCGAGGCCCGCCACCAGGTGGGCGCGGTCCGCGGCGACGCGATGGGCGGCGTGGGCCGCCTCGGCCACGCCCCGGGGGCCCACGCACGCCCGCGCCGCCGCCAGCGCCGGTGTCGACACCGGCCACAGCGGCTGCGCCCGCTCCAGGTCCTCGATGGTCTCGGGCGCCGCCAGCACGTACCCGATGCGCAGCCCGGCCAGCCCCCAGGTCTTGGTCAGGCTGCGCAGCACCACCAGACCGGGGACGTCGACGCGGCCCGCGAGGGCCTCGCGCTCACCCGGCACCGCGTCCATGAACGCCTCGTCCACCACCAGAACCCGCCCGGGACGGGCGAGCCCGGCGATCGTCCCGGCAGGGTGCAGCACCGACGTCGGGTTCGTCGGATTGCCGATCACCACCAGGTCCGCGTCCTCGGGCACGTCCGCCGGGTCCAGCCGGAAGCCGTCCCGCGCGCGCAGCAGCACCCGGCCGACCGTGTGCCCCGCGTCCCGCAGCGCCGCCTCCGGCTCCGTGAACTGCGGATGGACGACGACCGGCCGCTGCACCTTCAGCGCCCGCGCCAGCAGCACGAACGCCTCCGCGGCGCCCGCCGTCAGCAGCACCCGCTCCGAAGGCAGCCCGTGCCGCTCCGCCACCGCCGCCCGTGCGGCCCGACCGTCGGGGTAGGCCGCGAGCCCGCCCAGCGACGCCGCGATGTGCTCCCGCAGCCACACCGGGGGAGTGTCGGCCCGGACGTTCACGGCGAGATCGACGAGCGAGCCGCCGTCGTCCCGGACCTCCGCGTCCCCGTGGTGGCGCAGATCGTGCCCGCTCTCAGTGCGCATGCGAGTCCGCCTCCCGGTGGACGTGCCCGGCCGCGTGACGGCCCGCGACGGCCTCCTCGTACCGCTCCCACACCAGGTCCAGCAGCTCCGGCTCCGGACCGATGACGCCCGCCGAGCACACCTCGATCTCCGGGTGCGCCTCCGCCCAGCCCTCCGTCTGCTGCCGCACCCGGTCCGGCTGGACGCCGGTGAACAGGAAGTACGGCAGGACCACGATCCGCCGGGCCCCGAGCCGTACACACCGGTCGAGCCCGTTCGGCACGTCCGGCGCCGCCAGCGAAGCGAACGCCGTCTCGACCCCCGCGTACCCGCGCCCCTCCCACAGCAGCCGCGCCGCCCTGTGCACCTCGGCGTTGGCGTCCGGGTCCGTGGACCCGGGCCCCACCAGCAGCACCGTCACATCGGCCCGGTCACCCGGCCTGCGTGCCCCGGCACCGCCCAGCGCCTCGTCCAGCCGCCGTTCCAGCACGTCCAGCAGCGCCGGATGCGGGCCGAGCGGGGGCCCGTACGAGTACGAGATCCCCGGGTGCCGCTCCTTCTCACGGGCCAGGGCCGCCCGGATGCCGCCCTGGGCGGTCCCGGCGGGCACCAGCACCAGCGGAACGGCGGTGAAGTGCCGTACGCCCCGCTCCACCAGCTCGGCGACGGCGTCGCCCAGCGGCGGCCGCGACGGCTCGGCGAAGCCGCCCGCGACGGGCAGTTCGGGGCGCCGGGCCCCCAGCTGGCGTACGAACGCGCGGAACGCCTCGGATCCGGTGTCGTCGCGGGTGCCTTGGCCGGCGATGAGCAGGGCGGGAGGGGTGGTCACAGGTGCTCCTCGGCGGAAGTGGGGTGGTACGGCGGGACGTTGAGCGCGGCACGGTACGCGATGCCCGCCGCGGCCGTCTCGATGTCGCGAGAGGTGTCCGGTCGGGCATCGGCCCCGAGCCCGTCCACCGCGAGCCCTCCGTGCCCCGGCCGCCGTACGACGGCGCAGGTCGCCCGCGCCGGGCTCGCGGCCGACTTCCGCTTGGGGACGAGGAGTTCACCCCCGCCGGCGAGCGCGGCGGCCTCGGCCACCGACGGGGTACCGGCGGCGGCGAGCGGCACGTCGGACGGGTTCGGCACCTCGACTTCCGCCAACTCCGCGGCGGAGTACGTCACCAGGGGCACCCCGAGCCGCCGCGCGGCCTCGACCACGCCCGGCTCCCCGGCCTTGCCGTCGACCGTGGCCAGCTCGGCGACGCATGCCACGGACAGCCCGGCCTCCCGCAGGGTGTCCTCGACCAGCCCGAGCACCTCCTCGGCACAGACACCCCGCGACGTCCCGATCCCGACGCCGACCAGCCTGCCGCTCATGACGTCCGGCACCTCTCCACGAACCGGAGGACGGCACCGGGCTCTGACGCCCAGTGGGTGTGCAGATAGCTCGCGTGCACACCGCGCCGTACGAAGCCCTCGACCCGCCGCTCCGGGGTCCGGAACCCCCAGGCGGGATCGGGACCCGAGCCGGGCTCCACGGTGGTGCGATGGAATTCGTGACCCCGCATCCGGGTCCCCGCGGCCGCGAGCACACTGTCGCCGACCGCCACGGCGTCCCGGTAGCCCAGGGTGAGCCGCCGCGTCATCCGGGCCGTGGCGTCCAGCACCCCGCACATCGGCTGCCCGTCCAGCTCCCGGCACAGATACAGCAGCCCCGCGCACTCGGCGGCGACCGGGGCGCCGCTCTCGGCCAGGCCGGCGACGGCCTTGCGCAGGGCTTCGTTGGCCGACAGCTCGGAGACGTACACCTCCGGGAACCCGCCCCCGATCACCAGCCCGCTCGTTCCCTCGGGCAGGTCCTCGTCCCGCAGGGGATCGAAGGGCACGACCTCGGCACCGGCTGCGGTGAGCAGCTCGGTGTGCTCGGCGTAGGAGAAGGTGAACGCCTCACCGCCGGCCACGGCGACGCGCGGCCGGGCGCTCTGCTGCGACCGCGTCGGACGGCGGTCGGGCGTGGAGACCGCCTCGGCCGCGTCCCACGCCGCGCCGGACAACGCGCCCGCGCTCCGGGCCAGCCGCATCAACGCGTCCAGATCGCACCCCTCGGCGACCTGCGCGGCCATGGCCTCGACCGCGCCGACCGCCTCCTCGCGCCGCTCGGCGACCGGCACCAGCCCCAGATGCCGCGACGGCGTGTCGACCTGCGGCGCCCGCCGCAGCACCCCGAGCACCGGCACCCCGACCTGTTCCATGGCCTCCCGCAGCAGCCACTCGTGCCGGTCCGTCGCAACCTTGTTCAGGATCACGCCCCCGACCCGCACCTCCGGATCCCAGGTGGTGAACCCGTGCACCAGCGCCGCCACCGACCGGGACTGCGACGACGCGTCGACGACCAGCACCACCGGCGCCCGCAGCAGCTTGGCGACATGAGCCGTCGACGCCAGCTCGCCCTCACCGGCCGCCCCGTCGAAGAGCCCCATCACGCCCTCGACGACGGCGATGTCACACCCTCGCGCCCCGTGCAGGAACAACGGCCCGACCAGGTCCGGCCCGCACAGATAGGCGTCGAGGTTCCGTCCCAGGCGCCCGCTCGCGAGCGCGTGATACCCGGGGTCGATGTAGTCCGGCCCGACCTTGTGCGGGGACACGGCGAGTCCCCGCGCGGCGAACGCGGCCATCAGCCCCGTGGCAACGGTGGTCTTGCCGCTGCCGGAAGCAGGCGCGGCGACGACCAGTCGTGGGACGGAGGAGGACATCACCACTCGATGCCCCTCTGCCCCTTCTGACCGGCGTCCATGGGGTGCTTCACCTTGGACATGTCGGTCACGAGGTCCGCGAAGTCGACGAGCTTCTCGGGCGCGTTCCGCCCGGTGATCACGACATGCTGGGTCCCGGGCCGGCTGCGCAGCACCTCCACGACCTCGTCGGTGTCGATCCAGCCCCAGTGCAGCGGATAGGCGAACTCGTCCAGCACATACAGCTTGTACGTCTCGGCAGCCAGGTCCCGCTTGACCTGCTCCCAGCCCTCCCGGGCCTTCTCCTCGTTGTCCATCTGCCCGTCGCGCTGCACCCACGACCAGCCCTCGCCCATCTTGTGCCAGTCGACGGACCCGCCCTCACCGGACGCCCCGAGCACCCGCAGCGCGTTCTCCTCGCCGACCTTCCACTTCGCCGACTTGACGAACTGGAACACCCCGATCGGCCAGCCCTGGTTCCAGGCCCGCAGCGCGAGCCCGAAGGCGGCGGTGGACTTGCCCTTGCCGATGCCCGTGTGCACGAAGACGAGCGGCCGGTTGCGGCGCTGTCGGGTCGTCAGACCGTCGTCCGGTACGACACTCGGCTGTCCCTGCGGCATTACGCGGCCCTCCTCGAAGTACCCTGCACATCCTTGACCAGCCCGGCGATGGAGTCCGCCCGCAGCTCGTCCAGCGTCACGGCGGTGCCGCCCAGCTCACCCGCGAGCTGCCCGGCGAGCCCCAGCCGCACCGGACCCGTCTCGCAGTCCACGACGACGGACGCGACGCCCTCGGCCGCGAACAGCCGCGCCGCACGCCCGGCCAGGGCGACCGGCTCCGGGCCCCCGGTGGCCCGTCCGTCCGTCACCACCACGACCAGCGGCCGCCGCGCGGGATCGCGCAGCCGCTCCACCCGCAGCACGTCGTGCGCGCGCAGCAGCCCGGCCGACAGCGGCGTACGGCCGCCGGTCGGCAGCGACTCCAGCCGGGTCGCCGCCGCGTCCACGGACGAGGTCGGCGGCAGCGCGACGTCCGCGCCCGACCCCCGGAAGGTCACCAGACCCACCTTGTCCCGCCGCTGGTAGGCGTCCAGCAGCAGCGACAGCACGGCACCCTTCACGGCGCTCATCCGCTGCCGCGCCGCCATCGACCCGGAGGCGTCCACCACGAACAGCACGAGGTTGCCCTCGCGTCCCTCGCGGGTGGCCTGCCGCAGGTCGTCCCGGCGCACCACGAGTCCCGGCCCGGACCGCCCGCGCGCCCGCTGGTGCGGGGCCGCGGCCTGCACGGTCGCCGCCAGGTGCAGCTTGGTGAGGGAGCCCTTCGGCCGCCGGGCGCCCGTGGTCCGGCCGTGTTCGGTGCGGGCCCTCGAACGCCGCCCGGCGGCACCCTCGCCGAGTCCGGGCACGCTCAGCACCTTGGTCCGGAAGGGTTCGGACGGGCGTGCGGCCGACTGTTCGCCGGCTCCCGAGGGCTGCGGCTGCGGCTGCCCTTCCTGCTCGCCCTCCGGCCGGGCCTCCTGGTCCCCGCCCCGGGGGCCCTCGTCGGGGGCCGGCTGTCCACCGCCTCCGTCGGGCCCGTCCGGCCCCGAGCCGGGGTCCGGATCCGGGTCGGGGTCCGGGTCGTCGTCCCCGGAGAACTCCTCCAGGGTCTCGTCCAGCTTGTCCTCGTCAAGTCCCGGCGCGTCGAAGGGGTTGCGGCGCCGGCGGTGCGGCAGCGCGAGCAGCGCGGCCTGCCGTACGTCCTCGGCGAGCACGTCCGTACGCCCCGCCCAGGCCGCCAGCGCGGTCGCGGTCCGGGCCATCACGATGTCGGCGCGCATGCCGTCCACCTCGAAGGCCGCGCAGGTCGCCGCGATCTGCCGCAGCGCGTCGTCGCCCAGCCGCACCGACGGCAGCAGCTTCTTCGCGGCCACGATCCGGGCCCGTACGTCGGCCTCCTCCTCGGCCCAGCGGGCGGCGAACCCGGCCGGGTCGTCGTCGTAGGCCAGCCGACGCCGTACGACCTCGACGCGCTGATCGGGCTCCCGCGAGGCCGCGACCTCGACGGTCAGCCCGAACCGGTCGAGCAACTGCGGCCGCAGCTCGCCCTCTTCGGGGTTCATGGTGCCGACCAGCAGGAAGCGGGCGGCGTGCCGCACGGAGACGCCCTCGCGTTCCACGTACGAGGCGCCCATCGCGGCCGCGTCCAGCAGCAGGTCGACCAGGTGGTCGTGGAGGAGGTTGACCTCGTCGACGTAGAGGATGCCGCGGTGCGCGTCGGCGAGCAGGCCGGGCTCGAAGGCCTTCACGCCCTCGGACAGGGCCCGTTCGATGTCCAGCGCGCCCACCAGCCGGTCCTCGGAGGCGCCGACGGGCAGCTCGACCATGCGGGCCGGGCGGGAGGCGAAGCCCCCCGGCTCGTGCGGCCCGTCCGGGCAGCCGGGGTCGGGCGAGCCGGGGTCGCAGGAGAAGCGGCACTCGGAGACGACGTCCACCTCCGGCATGAGCGCCGACAGCGCCCGCACGGCCGTCGACTTGGCCGTGCCCTTCTCGCCGCGCACCAGCACACCGCCGACCGCCGGTGACACGGCGTTCAGCAGCAGCGCGAGCCGCAGATCGTCCTGGCCGACCACGGCCGTGAACGGAAAGGGGGTGGTCACTTTTCGTCGTCCTCCAAGTCGCCTTCGAGTTGCGGATGGATGTCGCGTCGCGGGTGGATCGGGCAGCTGGTCCAGCGTCTCAGGTGGCCCGGGGCCGCCCCGCGGGCGGTCGGCCTCACCGCCACGGCCCTCATGCGGGCGCTCCCGGCGGGACGAAGGGCAGCCCCGGCGGCGCGCCGGACTCGATGAGCCGCCACAGCGCGTCCGTGTCCGCGTGCTGTTCGATCAGATCGCCGAGCCGGTCGAGCTGCTCCTCGCGCAGCGCGGCGAACGAGGTGTCCGGCGCCGGTACGAAGCGGCGGCCCGCTGCGGCCGCGACCTCGCGCAGGAAGGCACGCCGGAATCCGTCCGACTCCAGCGAGCCGTGCCAGTGCGTGCCCCAGGTCTGGCCGACCCGGCAGCCGTCCAAGAAGGGGTCGCCGCCGGTGACTTCGGCGACCCCGTGGTGGATCTCGTAGCCCTCGACCGGCTCCCCGAGGGCCTCGCCCACCGGCCGGGTGAGGGTCTTCTCGCGCGCGAACCGCACCCGTACGGGCAGGACCCCGAGCCCGTCGACATGACCGAGGCGGCTCTCGACGTCGTCCTCGATGTGCTCGCCGAGGATCTGGAAGCCGCCGCAGATGCCGAGGACCGGCCGCTGCTCGGCGGCCCTGCGCCGCAGCGCGTCGGCCAGCCCGCGCTCCCTGAGCCACTCCAGGGCACGCACGGTGCCCCGGGTCCCGGGCACGATGACGAGGTCGGCGTCGGCCAGCTCCTCGGGCCGGTCCACGAACCGCACGACGACACCGGGTTCGGCGGCCAGCGCGTCGACATCGGTGAAGTTGGACATGAGCGGCACCGCGCAGACGGCGACGCGCAGCACGTCCTCACCGACGGGCGGCGCGACGACGGACTCCCGGACCGTCCCCCGCAGGGAGACGCGCAGCCCGTCCTCCTCGTCGATCCCGAGTCCGTGCCGGAAGGGCAGAACGCCGTAGGTGTGCCGCCCGGTGAGGCCGTGGAGCATCTCGAGCCCCGGCTCCAGCAGGGAGACGTCCCCGCGGAACTTGTTGACGAGGAACCCCGCGACACAGTCCTGGTCCTCGCGCGAGAGCAGGGCGACGGTCCCGAAGAACGAGGCGAAGACCCCGCCCCGGTCGATGTCGCCGACCACGAGCACGGGAAGCCCGGCGCCCCGGGCGATCCCCATGTTGACGATGTCCGTCCGCCGCAGATTGATCTCGGCGGGCGAACCGGCCCCCTCACAGATCACCGCGTCATACGTGCCCCGCAACTGCTCCAGGCAGTCCAGCACCGTCCCGAGCAGCCTCTGCTGCCGCCCTCCGTGATACCCGCGCGCACTGAGCTCGCCGACCGGCTTGCCCAGCAGCACGACCTGGCTGCTCTGCTCCCCGCCGGGCTTGAGCAGCACCGGATTCATCAGCGCGGTCGGCTCCACCCGGCAGGCCTGCGCCTGCATGGCCTGCGCCCGCCCGATCTCGGCGCCCTCCCGCGTCACGAACGAATTCAGGGACATGTTCTGCGCCTTGAAGGGCGCGACCTTGACGCCCTGGCGCACCAGCCACCGGCAGATCCCGGCGGTCACGACGCTCTTGCCGGCGTCGGAGGTGGTACCGGCGACGAGAAGCCCACCGCCCGTCATGACGTACGCCCCTTCACGATGTGGCGCGCGGCGACACAGACGCCGAGCGCGAGCCAGCCGACACGCCTGGACAGCCGTACGGCCCGATCGATGTCCCGGGTTTCGACGCCGCGCCCCGCGTCGTTCAGCACGGGCCGGTGCTCCACACGCCCGCCGTAGGACAGGGTGCCGCCGAGCCGCACCCCGAGCGCCCCCGCGAACGAGGCCTCCACGGGACCGGCGTTGGGACTCGGATGCTTGGCGGCGTCGGCACGCCAGGCCGCCACGGCTCCCCGCGGATCGCCCCCGGCCACGGTCGCGAGTACGGCGGTCAGCCGGGCCCCCGGCCAGCCCGCGACGTCGTCCAGCCGCGCGGAGGCCCACCCGTAGCGCCGGTACCGGGCCGACTTGTGCCCGACCATGGCGTCGAGGGTGTTGACGGCCCGGAACCCGAGAAGCCCCGGCACTCCGCCGACGGCCCCCCACACGAGCGCTCCCACGACGGCGTCGGAGGTGTTCTCGGCAACGGATTCGACGACGGCCCGGGCGATTCCGTCGGCGTCGAGTGCCTGTGGATCCCGTCCGCACAGATGCGGCAGCCGCGCGCGGGCCGCTTCTACGTCCCCGGCCTCCAGGGCGCGCCCGATGGCCTGCGCCTCCCGGGCCAGCGAAGTCCCCCCGACGACGGCCCAGGTGGCGACACCGGTCAGTCCGATCGACGCGGGGGCGGAAGTCCGCACGGCACGCGCGGCGACGGCCCCCAGCGCGACGGCGCCGCCCGCGCACACCACGGTGTGCAGCGCGCCCCACCCCCGGTGGTCCCGCCACAACACCCTCTCCACCGCGCCCGCGGCCCGCCCGAACGCGGCGACCGGATGCCCCCGGCGAGGATCGCCGAGCAGCAGATCACCGATCAGACCGGCGGCGGCACCGTACGCGTGGACGCGACCGGCACCCATGGGCTCAGCCGGCCGAGGAGGCGGACAACGGCGGGGTACTGACCCTGGATCGGCAGCCGAACATGGCGATATGTCCTCACTCAGGGTGTCCACGCCCTGGTTCGACGAGACCGGCGGTGAGAGTTCCTGGCTCCCGGTGAGTGCTACCCCGGTGACAGTGGCGGGACCGCGCCGGACTTCCACCGGCTTCCTCTCCTGCCGCCGCATTGGCCCCGGCAGTCCACCACGGCCGCGAACAGCCGTCAACTTGCCGTTGACCTGCGAGGGGAGAGTGTGGACAAGCCCACACCGCCTGCCTGGCGGGGGGTGCCGACGGCTGTCCCGTGAACGGCGACCGGGCGGCCCGGGACCAAAGCCCCGTGCCGCCCGGCAACAGACGATCGTGCTCAGGCCACGATCAGATAGATCCCGTACCCGACAGCCGCCGCACACGCCGCGAAGCACGCGTACGCGCCCGTCACCGCGAGTCCCGCGGACCCGCCCGCCGCCACCGCACGCTCGCGGCGCGACAGGCCGGTGATGCCGAGGGTGAACAGGCCGACGAGGGTCACGGTGGCCACGAGGCTGACGCCGAAGACGGAGCCGAGGGTCGCCCAGTCGATCTTCATCTCAGAGATTCTTCCTTGTCACCGGTGGGCGGGATCAGACCGTGGTGGTCGTGGTGGAGGGCTTCCGGTCGGCGGAGGCCTGGGCCGGGATCGTGGCGGCCAGTTCCTCGGACGGGCCCGCCGGAGGCGGCGTCACCGCGGCGATCGCGGTGGTCACGACACCGGCCGGCTCCTCGTCGACCTCGTTGACGTTGGTGTGGTCGACGACCTCACGGCGCGACAGCTTCCAGATCACCGCGCTGGAGACGACCAGGAAGATCGCCACGACCGCCGTGCCCCAGTTCCCGAACCCGGTCACGTACTCGGCGAGCGCGCCCACCAGGGCCGCCGCCGGCAGCGTCAGACCCCAGGCGACGAACATCCGCGTCGCCGTCGACCAGCGGACCACGCCGCCCTTGCGGCCGAGCCCCGCGCCCATCACCGCGCCGGACACGGAGTGGGTGGTGGAGAGGGAGAAGCCGAGGTGCGAGGAGGCCAGGATGACCGTCGCCGCGCTGGTCTGGGCGGCGAAGCCCTGCTGCGGCTGGAGGTCGGTCAGGCCCTTGCCCATGGTGCGGATGATGCGCCAGCCGCCGAGGTAGGTGCCGAGCGCGATGGCGATGCCCGCCGAGAGGATGACCCACATGGGCGGGTCGGAGTCGGGGGCGACGGCGCCGCCGGCGACCAGGGCGAGGGTGATGACACCCATCGTCTTCTGGGCGTCGTTGGTGCCGTGGGCGAGCGAGACCAGGCCCGCGGAGGCGATCTGGCCGGCGCGGTAGCCCTTCTTGGAGGCCTCGCCGTCGGCCTTCTTGCCGAGGGAGTACGTCAGCCGGCTGGCGAGCAGCGCGGCGATGCCCGCGACCAGCGGAGCGGCGACCGCCGGGATCAGCACCTTGGTGACCAGGACGTCGCCGTGCACCGCGCCGACGCCCGCCGAGGCGATCGTGGCACCGATCAGGCCGCCCATCAGGGCGTGCGACGAACTGGACGGCAGACCGACGAGCCAGGTCAGCAGGTTCCAGAGGATCGCTCCGACCAAGGCGGCGAAGATGACCTCGGGGCGGATTCCGGCCTCGTCGACGAGGCCTTTGGAGATCGTGTTCGCGACTTCGACGGACAGGAAGGCACCGACCAGATTGAGGACCGCGGACATGGCCACCGCGATCTTCGGTCTCATGGCGCCCGTGGAAATGGTCGTGGCCATCGCGTTCGCGGTGTCGTGGAAACCGTTCGTGAAATCGAACGCGAGTGCGGTTACCACCACAATCGCGAGGATCAGCGAGAAGCTTTCCATTTACCCAGGCAATCGTTCGGCGTCGTTGGCGGGACGAACGTAGGTAACCCGAGTGAACGGAAGATGAACTGGGAGGGGCGCAGGGGTGTCCGCAACAGGGGGCCGTCATTCCGCCCTGGTTCAGCGGCCCTTGTGCCCCAACGATCAACTGCCCCGCGCCAACTGTTTCAGTCGATCGAGTGACCCGTCGAAGAGATTCTGGTCACCCGGAAGAGTGCCGTCGCCGTTGTCGTACTGCCAGAAGGTCCAGGATGCCCAGCCGGCCGGCAGCCGTCCCGGGCTCGCCGCGTCGTAGCGGGCGACCCACAGGTGGTGGTTCGCTGCGAAGGCACGACTGTTGCCCGTGCAGGTGTTCCACCAGTGGGTGGTCGTGTAGATCACCGGGCGGCGGCCCGCGAGCCGCTTGACCTCGTCGCTGAACGACTTGATCCAGCCGGTCATCCCGGCCTTGCTCAGGCCGTAGCACTTGTGCCTCTTGTCGTACGGGTTGTACTCGATGTCGAGCGCCGGCGGCAGTGTCCAGCCGTCCGCGCTCCAGTCGCCGCCGTTGCGCACGAAGTGGGCCGCCTGGGCCCGGCCGGACGACCTGTTCGGCAGGGCGAAGTGGTAGGCGCCGCGGACGAGGCCCGCCGCGCGAACGGCCGCGGCGACGGATCGACAGGTGGTCACGGGCCATGCGATTCCCCCCGGAATGGCAACGTGCACGGCAAATCCCCCAGAGAGTACTGGAGGACCGTTGAATATCCGATGATCTCCGGCCAGCAGTGATCCGCGACTGATTTGCGCAGGTATGCGCCCTTACGGATGCTCGGTTTCCGGCCTAAAGTGCCCCCGCCCGGCGGCGCGTTGAAGGGCCGCCTGGCAGGATCGCCGCATGGCTGAGCAGCGAGGCGACGAGCGGGACACGGGGGACATCGGAGGCGGCGGACAGGATGCGGGGGAGTCACGGCGGAGCGGTGTGCGAGCGGAGGAGGCGCGCGCCTGGGAGGACCTCGTCGCGACGGCCCGCCGGACGGTCGCCGAGGGGCTCGTCGTCGGAACGTCCGGCAACGTCTCGGTGCGCGTCGGGGACACCGTGCTGGTCACGCCGTCGGGCGTGCCCTACGACCGGCTGGCGCCGGACGACGTGACCGGGGTCGACCTCGACGGCCGGCAGGTCCTCGGCACGCTCGTCCCGACCAGCGAGCTGCCCATGCACCTCGCCGTCTACCGCACGACCGGCGTCCGCGCCGTCGTCCACACCCACGCCGTGCACGCGACGGCCGTCTCGACCCTCGTGAGCGAGCTCCCGCTGATCCACTACATGGCCGCGGCACTCGGCGGACCCGTCCGGGTTGCCCCGTATGCGACGTACGGCAGCGACGAGTTGGCCGAGAACATGCTCCACGCCCTCGCCGACCGCTCCGGCTGCCTCCTCCGCAACCACGGCACGATCACCCACGGCGCGACCCTGGACCAGGCCTACGACCGCACCGCCCAGCTCGAATGGATGTGCCGCCTCTGGCTGACCGCCACCTCGGTCCCGGGCCTGTCCCCGAGCCTGCTGTCCACGGACCAGCTGGCCGAGGTGCAAGACCGGCTAAGGGGCTACGGCCAGCGCGGCTGACCTCCCTCCGGGACCTCACCGCACCGGCACGGAGGGCCTCTCCCGTCCGACGGCTCCTTCGACTGCGCCCCTCCCCGCCCGCACCCAGGGCGCCGCTGCCCGCGCGGTCGCCGCGCTGTGGGTCACCGGCGTTCCGTCCTGCTCGCGCGGCCACGGCTGCGCTGGCCGTTGGTATCCCGCCCGCTCGTGCGGCCGCTCGCCCTGCGGGTGCGATCACCGCTCCGCCGGCCACCGGCGCCCCGCCCTGAGGGCGCTGCCCCCGTTCCGCCGACCGCCCGGGCCCGCCCGGCGCGCACAACCGCCCTGCCGGCCACCCGCGCCCGTCACCCCACCGACCCCGCCCACTGGTCCCTCGCCCCGTCCCCCGGGACACTGGAGCCGTGCGCACTGTCAACGCGGCGGCCGTTGCCGTCACCGCTGTGATCGGAGCCGGTGTGGCCGCTGTGGCCGCCGGGCGGTTCGCCAGCGACGCCGCGCTCAAGGCGCCTCCCGGCAGGCCGCTGCCCACCGAACCCCGGCTCACCGTGCACGGCACCGCCGCCGGGCAGATCAGCCTCACCCGGGACCTGGCCGCCCTGCGGCCCGGCCGTTACGGCCTCTCCGGTGACGGCTCCCACGCGGTGGTCGGCCCGGTGCTGGGCACCGCCGACACCGCCGACACCGTCGTACGCCGGCTGGAGAGCGTCACGCACGGCACCCTGAAGTCCGGGGACAAGGCCTGGCTCACCCCGAACGTGTACGTCGGCAACCCGGGCGACGCCCTCGGCCTCGAACACACCGACGTCGACATCCCCGGCGAACTCGGCTCCCTGCCCGCGTGGTTCGTGCCCGGCGCCCGGGACACCTGGGTGATCGCCGTGCACGGCCTGGGCACCACGCGGGAACTGGCCATGAACGTCATGGAGTTCCTGCACCGCAACCGCTTCCCCGTGCTCGCCCTCGCCTACCGCGGCGACCTGGGCGCGCCCCGCCGCCCCGACGGGCTGAACCACCTCGGCGAGACCGAGTGGCGCGACCTCGACGCGGCGATCCGCTACGCCGTGGGCCACGGCGCCCGGCAGGTCGTCCTGCACGGCTGGTCCACCGGCGCCACCATGGCCCTGCGCGCCGCCGCCCGCTCGGGACTGCGCGACCGCGTCTCGGGGCTGGTCCTGGACTCCCCGGTGCTCAGCTGGCAGACCACCCTGCGCGCCCTCGCCGCGGCCCGCCGCACCCCGGGCCCGCTGCTGCCCCTCGCGGTCCGCGCCGCCCAGGGCCGCACCGGCCTGCACGACGACGGCGTCGCGGGCCCGGCCTCCTTCGACGGGCTCCACGTCCCGGCGCTCGTCGTCCACGGACCGGACGACACCGTGGCTCCCTGGCGGTTCTCCCGTCACCTCGCCGACGCGCGCCCCGACATGGTCGCTCTGTACACCGTCGGCAACGCGCCCCACTCGGCGATGTGGAACGCCGACCCGCAAGGGTACGAGGAGGCGCTGCGCCGCTTCCTGACGCCGCTCATGTGACCCGTCCACCGCCCCCGCGCCCCGTCGCGACCCCTGTCCCGCCCCGCTCCCCGCCGACCGGTCGCGATGATTCCGTTTAGCGTCGTACCACTGGCTTGTTCCCGGCCTCGGCCGCTCCCGGGAACCCGTGCGTTGGCCATCCCCGTAGCCCGCCGTGACATTCCGTTTGGGTTTTCGGACCGTCAACCGGAAGACTGCACCCGTGACGTCCCGTATCCCGCGCGACTCCAGGCTTCGACTCGTCCGCCCGCGACCCCTGGCCGCCGCCCCCAGAGCGATGAACCAGCGGCGCTCGCGCCGACCCGCACCGCGCCCCCCGGAGGGCACCCCGGCACCGGCGGAGCTGGCCAGAATGGCGCGCTCAGGTCTGGCCGCCGCGGCCCGCGTCGCCCGCTGGGCCGACGCCGCGCTCGGCCCCGGCGGGGACAGCGCCACCGCCGACGGCAAGGCCACCCTCTCCGACGCGACCGCCGAACGGGCCGCCCGCGACCTGGGGCTGACCCCGGCTCAGGTCCGAGGCGACTGGGACACCGCCCGCCTCGCCGGCCTCGTCGAGGTGCACGGCGACAGCGCCCGCCCCGGCTGGCGGCTGCGCGCCTGGGACCGCGACGACAGCGCCGTCCTGCGCGGCTGGGTCGCCCTCTTCGACGCCTGGTCGCTCGCCCACCCGGAGCCCGGGGACCGCGAGGCCGCCGCCGTCGCCGAGGTCGTCTCGGCCATGCCGCAGGCGCTCTCCTTCCTCCAGCTCTCCGCCGGACCCGTCCCCGTGGAGCAGCTCCTCGACCTCCTGGAGCAGCGCGTCACCGAGCTGCGCACCGCACGCTGCGAGATCCCCTACGGCCCTCAGCCCGAGCCGGTGGCCGAGCCGGAGCCCACCGACGCCCCGCTCGCCCCCCTCCTCGACTGGGCCCTGCGCGCCCTCGCCTCCGTCGGCGCCCTCACCTACGGCGACGGCCAGGCCACGCTCACCCCGCTCGGGAGCTGGGCCGTCTGGGTCAAGCTGGAGCAGATCTGCGTCGCCGCGCAGAGCCCCGCCGGGAACATCGAGCAGGCGGCCGAGGACATGCTCCGCGGCTGCGCCCAGCTCCGCCCGAACGCGGCCCGCGCCGAGTACCGCGCCTGGCTCGCCGCCCGCCCCGTCGGCAGCGCCGTCACCGAACTGCTCGGTGCCGCCCGCGGCGAGGACGCCCTGCTGCGCGGCCTCGCCTTCGAGGCGCTGCGCGTCGTCGGCGCCCCCGCCGAGCCCGACGTCCGCGGTGTGCTGGCCGAGCCGACGCTCAGGCCGTACGCGCTGCTGTGGCTGGCCGTGCACGACGGGGCCGACCCGGAGGACGCCCACGAGGTCCTCACCCGTGAGGAGGCGACCTGGCTGTGGGTGGACACCGCGGCCGCCGTCGCCGACCACGGTGAGGCCCCGCTGCTGGTGCGCCATCTGGAGTCCGCGGTGCAGCCGACCGTCCCGATGCTCCTCGACGAGGTACGCGCCGTGGGACACCCCCGCACCGTGCAGGTCCTGGTCGCCCTCGCCGCCGCCCACCCCGACCCGGCCCTGGCCAAGGCCGTACGCCGGGCCGCGTTCCAGGTGCACACCGGCGGCGGCTAGGGCCTGTCGTTTGGATCACGCCGCAGACGCGGGGTCTGGCACGCACATCTGCCGCGTTGTCGTCGGTTGCCGATGCTCCGCATCGCCGCCCTCCTCCGCCTTGCAGCTGCACGCACCAGACCCCGCTCACCGGCGATTGCGTGGAACCGCCGATTTCCTGCGACCTGATCCAAACGACAGGCCCTAGGAGATTCGCGGGGTCAGCCCGCGATCTCGGGCGCGTACGTCCCGAAGCTCCAGATATTGCCCTCGAGGTCCCGGGCCATGTAGTCCCGCGAGCCGTAGTCCTGGTCCGTCGGGGGCATCACGATCTCCACGCCGTGGTCGACGGCGCGGCGGTGGTGTGCGTCCACGTCGTCCACCACCACGTACACCCCCGTGGTGCCCGCGCCCTTCATGGCCGCGTCGAAGACGCCGCCGCGGCCCTTGGTGCCGACCATCACCGCGCCGTTGCCCTGCGTCAGCTCGGCGTGCATCACCGAGCCGTCCTCGCCCTCGTACACCGACAGCTCCGTGAAGCCGAAGGCCTCGGTGAGCTGCCGGATCGCACTCTTCGCGTCCGCGTAGAGCAGCGTCGGATAGATGCTCGGACGTCCGCCGGACGAGCCTGCCATGGCGATCACTTCCTCGTTGTCCCGCTGCCTGACTCAGACAAAAGGTGGTTGCACGTCCCCGTTAGACTGTCTCCTATGGCCATTCTCCTCGCGCATTAGACGGCGGGAACGTCCTCAGCCGCCCATCCCGCCCCCGTATCCGCCCTGGAGTCTGTCCGTGATCTCCGCCTCCGGTATCGAGCTGCGCGCCGGTGCCCGCGTCCTCATCGAAAACGCCACCTTCCGTGTCGCCAAGGGCGACCGCATCGGCCTGGTCGGCCGCAACGGCGCAGGGAAGACCACCCTCACCAAGTGCCTCGCCGGTGACGGCATCCCGGCCGGCGGCACCATCACCCGCTCCGGCGAGGTCGGCTACCTCCCGCAGGACCCCCGCACCGGCGACCTCGACATCCTCGCCCGCGACCGCATCCTCTCCGCGCGCGGCCTGGACATACTGATCCGCAAGATGCGCGAGAACGAGCAGCGCATCGCCACAGGCACGGGCGGCACCCGCGAGAAGGCGCTCAAGCAGTACGAGCGCCAGGAGACGGAGTTCCTCACCAAGGGCGGGTACGCCGCCGAGGCCGAGGCCGCCACCATCGCCGCCGCGCTCAACCTGCCCGACCGCGTGCTCGGCCAGCCCCTGCACACGCTCTCCGGCGGTCAGCGCCGCCGTATCGAGCTGGCCCGCATCCTGTTCTCCGACGCGGACACGCTGCTGCTCGACGAGCCGACCAACCACCTCGACGCCGACTCGATCATCTGGCTGCGGGACTACCTGAAGACCTACCGCGGCGGCTTCATCGTGATCTCCCACGACGTCGAACTGGTCGAGACGGTCGTGAACAAGGTGTTCTACCTGGACGCCAACCGCTCCCAGATCGATGTCTACAACATGGGCTGGAAGCTCTACCAGCAGCAGCGCGAGGCCGACGAGAAGCGCCGCAAGCGCGAGCGGCAGAACGCCGAGAAAAAGGCCTCCGCGCTGCATTCGCAGGCCGACAAGATGCGGGCCAAGGCCACCAAGACCGTCGCCGCGCAGAACATGGCCCGCCGGGCGGACAAGCTGCTGGCCGGCCTGGAGGCCGAGCGGAAGTCCGACAAGGTCGCCAAGCTGCGCTTCCCCGAGCCCTCCCCGTGCGGCAAGACCCCGCTCATGGCCGAGGGCCTGTCCAAGTCCTACGGCTCGCTGGAGATCTTCACCGACGTCGACCTGGCCATCGACAAGGGCTCGCGCGTCGTCATCCTCGGCCTCAACGGCGCGGGCAAGACGACCCTGCTCCGGCTGCTCGGCGGGGCCGAGAAGCCCGACACCGGCGAGGTCATCGAGGGCCACGGCCTCAAGCTCGGCTACTACGCGCAGGAGCACGAGACCCTCGACCCGGAGCGCACGGTCCTGGAGAACATGCGCTCGGCCGCCCCCGACCTGGACCTGGTGGAGGTCCGCAAGACGCTCGGCTCGTTCCTGTTCTCCGGCGACGACGTCGACAAGCCGGCCGGGGTCCTCTCCGGCGGCGAGAAGACCCGCCTGGCCCTCGCCACCCTGGTGGTCTCCTCGGCGAACGTCCTGCTCCTCGACGAGCCCACCAACAACCTCGACCCGGCCAGCCGCGAGGAGATCCTCGGCGCGCTGCGCACCTACAAGGGCGCGGTCGTCCTCGTCACGCACGACGAGGGCGCGGTCGAGGCGCTCCAGCCGGAGCGGATCATCCTGCTGCCCGACGGCGTCGAGGACCTGTGGGGCGCCGACTACGCGGACCTCGTCGCCCTGGCCTGAGTGTCAGTGCCGCTTGATCGAATGCGTGATCAACGGCGTATGGATCATTCGGCCTAGCGGTGATCCATCATCTGTGTGAGATCTCCTCGTACCGAGGTGTGTCCTACATCGATTTCGCGGCCGAGCCCCCGATTCTTCCGGGCTCGGCCGCGACGCCTTTCTGACCTGGCATTTTCCGGAGCAATCCGTTCGGGTGTACGGGCGCCGATCTTCGGAATTGCGTATTCCGGATGTGGGGATGTGCTCCCGTCGTCACAACCTTGTCTCACGGACCTTGCCGAATGGGTGGCCATCAAGGCCCGGAGGGGTGATCATGAGGAGACCAGAGCGCACTTCCCATGAGGAGGCACGGGTGGCCGAGACTCTGAAGAAGGGCAGCCGGGTGACCGGCGCCGCGCGCGACAAGCTCGCGGCAGACCTGAAGAAGAAGTACGACGCCGGTGCGAGCATCCGGGCGTTGGCCGAGGAGACCGGCCGCTCGTATGGCTTTGTGCACCGCATGCTCAGTGAGTCGGGCGTCACGCTGCGAGGGCGTGGCGGGGCGACCCGGGGCAAAAAGGCCACGGCCTGACCCCGGGTGGCCCCTCGGCTTCGATGGTGGCCACCCGGTCGGTCGGCTGATCGACCGGGTGGTTACTGTGCAGTCACTTAGCTGACCGCACACATCGGAGGCGTCCATGGCTTCGCCCGACAAGGACCTCGTTCCCGTACTCGACAAGGACGGCGTACGGCTCACCGTCGACGACGCGGTCGCCACGGTGACGCTGACCAACCCCGACAAGCGCAACGCGCAGAGCCCCGCTCTGTGGCGGGCGCTGACCGAGGCCGGTCGGCAGCTGCCGGGCTCCGTCCGTGTCGTGGTGCTGCGGGCCGAGGGCAAGTCCTTCTCGGCCGGTCTCGACCGGCAGGCGTTCACGCCCGAGGGCTTCGACGGGGAACCGTCGTTCATCGACCTCGCGCGTGGTGACGACGCCGAGCTGGACGCGACCATCGCCGAGTACCAGCAGGCGTTCACCTGGTGGCGGCGCAGCGACATCGTCTCCGTCGCCGCCGTCCAGGGGCATGCCATCGGGGCGGGCTTCCAGCTGGCCCTCGCCTGCGACCTGCGCGTCGTCGCCGACGACGTGCAGTTCGCCATGCGCGAGACCAGCCTCGGACTCGTGCCCGATCTGACGGGCACGCATCCGCTGGTGGGACTCGTCGGATACGCCCGCGCGCTGGAGATCTGCGTGACCGGGCGCTTCGTCACGGCCGCGGAGGCCGTGAACACCGGCCTGGCCAACGTGGCCGTGCCCGCCGACCAGCTCGACGACACCGTCCGCGACCTCGCCTCGGCCGTCCTCGCCGCGCCCCGTGACGCCGTCGTCGAGACCAAGGCGCTGCTGCGCGGCGCCCAGGACCGCACATACGAGGCGCAGCGCGGCGCGGAGCGCCAGGCCCAGGCCCGCCGACTGCGGGACCTCGCGGGCCTCGGGGACTGAGGCGGCACCTCAGCCGATCCCGCTCACCACCACCGCCACCGTCGGGTGGTCCGGCAGCGTCCTGCGCACCGCCGTGCGCACCGCGCGGGCCACCTCACGGGCCTGGTGGTCCGCGCCCACCGCGAGTTCCAGCCGGACATGACGGTGCGGCAGCGCCGCCTCGCCCGGGAGGTTCTCGATGTGCACGGGGTGGCCCAGCGCGGCGGTCAGGTGAAGCACGCCCGGGACGTCGAGGGCGGCGGTCGCGACCCGGCCCTCGTCGCCGTCCATGGGCCGCGCGGCCCGAGGAGGTTCGGGGAGACCCGCGGCGGGGCCGGGTTCCGTCTCCTCGTCCAGCAGCCCCGCCACGCGCAGGTCCACCTCCGTCACCGTCAGACCCAGCTGCTGTGTCGCGGCGGTCGCCAGCGTCGCCCGCAGGAGGGACGCCGTCGCCGGCAGCGGCTGCGAGGCCGTGGCCGCGAAATCAACCGTCACCCGCAGCGGTCCGGGCGGCTGCGCGCTCGGCGGAGCCGGTACGGCCGGCTCCTGGGTGTCCTCCGGGTCGGCGAGCGCGACCCGGAGCGTGTCGAGGCGCACGCCCGGAGCGTCCTGGGCCGCGCGCCGCAACACCGCCTCGGCCGCCTGCTCGGAGATCCACGCGCCGTCGCGCGCGTCACCCAGCGGCAGGAGCCTGCCGAAGCCCAGCTGATGTCTCACTGCCTGCGTCCACCGGTCGGCCGTCATTCCTCCAGCCTGCCGCATCAGAGGCGCGCAACCACGTAACCGTGCTTACGGTGGTCGCAGGACGACAACCGAAAAGGACGTACGCCGATGACTGACATGACGGAGAACCGGGGCGGAGAGACCGAATCGCCGGCGGCACGCAGGAGTCCGCTGGCCAAGCGCAGTGGCGGAGACCCGGGCTCGCGCGGACGGACGACCATCGCTGACGGCGTCGTGGAGAAGATCGCCGGGCTCGCCGCACGCGACGTGGACGGCGTGCACGCCATGGGCAGCGGAGTCGCCCGCACCTTCGGAGCCGTACGCGACCGGGTGCCCGGCGGTACGAAGTCGGTGACCCGCGGCGTGAAGGCCGAGGTCGGCGAGGTGCAGGCGGCTCTCGACCTGGAGATCGTCGTCGACTACGGCGTGTCGATCGCCGATGTCGCCCGCGACGTACGGGAGAACGTCATCACCGCCGTCGAGCGGATGACCGGCCTCGAGGTCGTCGAGGTCAACATCGCGGTCAGCGATGTGAAGCTGCCGGACGAGGAGGAAGAGGAACCCGAGCGGCGGATCCAGTGAGGCACGGGGCACCGGACGGCACAGCGGCTGAGGAGCTGAGGAGCGCATGAGCATGGCCGTGGTCGGCATGATCGCCGGCATGGCGTTGGCATTCGCCGGATACTTCGGTGGATTCGGCGCTTTCCTGCTGGTGGCGGCGTTGGGCGCCGTCGGCTTCGTCGTCGGCCGGTTCCTGGAAGGGGACATGGACTTCGGCGACTTCTTCCGTCCACGTCACGAACGGCGGCGGTGACGCCCGTGAGCACGGGGGCCGGTGAACTCGACAGACCCCTGACCGCCGTCCCGCCGGCAGAGCGCGGCGCGACCAGGATCGCCGACCGGGTGGTCGCGAAGATCGCCTCCCAGGCGGCCCGCGAGGCCGTCGGGACGCTGCCGCCCGACGCCGGCCGCCCGTCCGCGAGCGTGGCCGTCCACCACGAGGTCGCCCACGTCCGGGTGCACGTCGAACTCGACTACCCCTGCGACGTCGGCGACCGCTGCCGACAGGTGCGTCGCCAAGTCGTCGAACGAGTGGGCACCCTGGCGGGCATGGAGGTGCCGGAGGTCGTCGTCCAGGTGGAGCGGCTCCATCCGGTCGCCGGGCACGGCGCGACACAGGGGAGGACGCGATGAGCGAACCCCGGGGCACCGACCCGGCCGAACCGCCCGAGTCCGAGGGCGGCACACAGCGACTGCCGGTCGTCGACCCGTCGGAGACCGGAGAGGGACCCGACCAGTCCGACCGGTCCGAGCCGACGGAAGCCGAGGGACAGCCGGCCGCACCCGACGAAGAGGGCGGCCGCGAAAGCCGCTTCTGGTCGGCGCGCCGCGTCCCCGCCGGCATCGTCGCGCTGCTGCTCCTGGGCCTCGCCGGACTGTTCCTGTACGACGTCGCGTCCGTGCGCGCCGACCGGCCCGCCATGAGCTGGCGCCGGGAACTCGCCCAGCAGCTCGCCGAACGGCCCCTGGACGACGTCTGGGTGCTCGTCGGGGCCGGAGTGGCCGCCGCCCTCGGACTCTGGCTGCTCGTCCTGGCCGCCACACCCGGCCTGCGGGACGTGCTCCCGATGCGGCGCGCGCACGCCGACGTACACGCCGGGCTGCACCGCGACGCCGCCGCGTCCGCGCTGCGGGACCGGGCCATGGAGGTGTCCGGCGTGCAGTCCGCGGACGTCCGGATGCGCCGGACCAAGGCGAAGGTCCGCGCCGCGTCGCACTTCCGTGAACTGGACGACGTACGAACCGAACTGGACGCCGTGCTCACCGACGCGGTCCGCGGGCTGGGGCTGTCCCGGCCCCCCGCGGTGTCGGTGCGCGTACGGCGGCCCGGCCGGAAGGGGTGACCGGAGGTGCTCCGGATCGTCAACCGTGTGTTCCTCGGGCTCGTGGGCCTCGTGCTGCTGGTGCTGGGCGGCTCGGTGCTGGCCGTCGGCCTCGGCGCCCCGGTGCCCACGTGGTGGATCCACGACAGCCGGCACGACGTGCTGCTGAGCGACGCCGAACGCACGCGCTGGCGGGAGGACGGCTGGTGGTGGCCGACCGTCATCGCCGTACTCGCCGTCGTTCTGCTGCTCGCCCTGTGGTGGCTCGTCGCGGTCCTCCGCCGGCGCCGCCTCGCCGAGATCCTCGTCGACACCGGCGACGGCGAGGGCGCCCTGCTGCGCGGCCGGGCCCTGGAGAGCGCCCTCGCCGGGGAGGCGGAACAGGCCGACGGCGTGGACCGCGCCGACGCGCGTCTGACGGGCCGCCGTACCACCCCCGAGGCCCGCGTACGGCTCTCGCTGGAGCCGCACGTGGACCCGGGAACGGCCCTGCACGACCTGACGACCGGCGCCCTGGCCCACGCCAGAACCTCCGCGGGCCTCGACTCACTCCCGGCGGAGGTGAGACTGCGGGGCGTCAAGCACCGTGCGGAGAGGGTGAGTTGAGTACGTCGGACTCGGGTCTCAGAACCCGTGCCGCGCTCCGCCGTCCACCGGCACCATGACCCCGGTCAGATAGGACGCCGCCGGCGACATCAGGAACGCGGCCACCCGGCCGAACTCCTCCGGCGCCCCGTACCGCCGCAGCGGAATACGCGACTCCGAAGCCGCCCTGGTCGCCTCGGGATCCGCCGACAAGCCGTCCAGCTGCCGCACCCGGTCCGTGTCGATGCGCCCGGGCAGCACCCCGACCACCCGGATCCCCCGCGGCCCCAGCTCCTCCGACAACGACTTGGCGAACCCGGCCAGCCCGGGCCGCAGCCCGTTCGAGATCGTCAGCCCCGGAATCGGCTCGTACACCGAGCCGGACAGCACGAACCCGATGACGCCCCCGGCCTCCAGCTCGGAGGCGGCGGCGCGGGCCAGCCGTACGGCACCGAGGAACACCGACTCGAACGCCGCCTGCCACTGCTCGTCGGTGTTGTCGGCGACGAACCCGGCCGGCGGGCCGCCCACGCTGATCAGGACACCGTTGAAGCGCCCGAAGTTCTCCCGCGCGGCCCCGATCAGCCGGGCCGCCGCCTCGGGGTCGGCGTTGTCGACGGCCACCCCGACCGCGTTCGGGCCCAGCGCGTCCGCCGTCTCGGCGACGCTCTTGTCGTCCCTGCCCGAGACGACCACCTTCGCCCCGTCCGCGACCAGCTCGCGCGCGGAAGCGTTGCCGAGGCCTCGCGTGGCCCCGGTGACGACGTACACCCGGTCCTTCAGTCCAAGATCCATGGTCCCTATCCTGCCCCCTCCTCGCCGAACAGGGCGAGGGCGGTGTTCACGAGGCCGATGTGGCTGAACGCCTGCGGGAAGTTGCCGAGCTGCCGGCCGGACACGGGGTCGAACTCCTCGGACAGCAGACCGACGTCGTTGGCCAGCCCCACCAGCCGCTCGAACAGCTCGCGGGCCTCCTTCGTCCGGCCCGTCATGTACAGGGCGTCCGCGAGCCAGAACGAGCACACCACGAAGGTGCCCTCGGAACCGGGCAGTCCGTCGACGTCCGCGTCGTCGGTCGTGTAGCGCAGCAGCAGCCCGTGGTGGTCCAGCTCCTCGCGGATCGCGTCGATGGTGCCGATGACGCGCGGATCGTCGGGCGGCAGGAAGCCGACGCGCGGGATGAGCAGCAGCGCCGCGTCCAGTTCGCGTGAACCGTAGGACTGCGTGAAGGTGTTGCGTTCGGCGTCGAAGCCCTTCTCGCACACCTCGCGGTGCACCTCCTCGCGCAGCGCGCGCCAGCCCTCCAGGTCGCCGTCCAGCTCCGGATGGCGCTCCATGGTGCGCACGGCACGGTCGGCGGCCACCCACACCATCACCTTCGAGTGCACGAACTGGCGCCGGCCGCCGCGCACCTCCCACAGCCCCTCGTCGGGCTGGCGCCAGTTCGTCCGCAGGAAGTCCATCAGGGCCGTCTGCAGCGCCCACACGTCCGGCTGGGCGGTCAGGCCCGACTCGCGGGCCAGCGACAGGGAGTCCATGACCTCGCCGTAGACGTCCAGCTGGAGCTGGTTCACGGCGTCGTTGCCGATGCGGACGGGCCGGGACCCGGCGAACCCCGACAGCCACGGCAGCTCGGACTCGGGCAGCCGCCGCTCGCCCGCCAGGCCGTACATGATCTGCAGATCGGCCGGGTCGCCCGCGACCGCGCGCAGCAGCCAGTTCCGCCAGGCCTCGGCCTCGTCCTGGTAGCCCGCCGCCAGCAGCGCCCCCAGGGTGAGGGTGGAGTCGCGCAGCCAGCAGTAGCGGTAGTCCCAGTTGCGCACCCCGCCCGGCTCCTCGGGCAGCGAGGTGGTGAGGGCGGCGACGATGCCGCCGGTCGGGGCGTAGGTGAGCGCCTTGAGGGTGATCAGGGAGCGGACGACGGCGTCCCGGTACGGCCCTTGGTAGCGGCAGCGCGACACCCAGGCCCGCCAGTCCTCGACGCTGTGCCGCAGCGCCTCGTGCGGGTCGACGAGCGACGGGCGCTCCTCGTGGGAGGGGTGCCAGGTCAGGACGAACGCGACCTTCTCGCCCTTCTTGACGGTGAACTCCGCGTGCGTACCGAAGTCCTCGCCCCAGCTGCGCACCTCCGGCTCGCTGCGCAGCCAGGTGGAGTCCGGTCCGGCCACGGCGACCCGGTGGCCGTCGGACCGGCGCATCCACGGCATGATCGAGCCGTAGTCGAAGCGCAGCTTGATGGCACTGTGGAGCGTCACCTCGCCGTCCAGCCCCTCGACGATCCGTACGAGGTCGGGGGCCTCGTCGCGCTGGGGCATCAGGTCGGTGACCCGGACCGCCCCCTGTTCGGTCTCCCACTCGGTGTCCAGGACGAGGGTGTCGTGGCGGTAGGCGCGCCGGGTGCACCGGTCCGCCCCCACGGGGGCGATGCGCCAGTAGCCGTTGTCCTCGTCGCCGAGCAGTTTGGCGAAGCAGGCGGCCGAGTCGAAGCGGGGCAGACACAGCCAGTCGACGGACCCGTCCGTGCCCACCAGGGCCGCCGTCTGTTCGTCACCGATGAGCGCGTAGTCCTCGATACCCGTATGCACGCAGTGCGGGTTCCCGGCAAGTAGGGCCCGCAATCAGGGGTGGAGCCGGGGGAGTGACCGGCCCTCGGCGGCGGGTGCGGCGGTGCCGGTGCCGGTGCCGGAGAAGATGACTCCGGGATCCGACGGTGTCTGGTTGAGCACCCACAGACCGATCAACACGGCCAGGGTGAAGACGACCGCGATCAGCACGGCGAGCACGAGCCGCCGCCGGCGTTCGCGCCGCAGCCACTCACCGCGTGCCGTGCGATAGGCGTCGGGGTCGGGGAGCACGCCGCCGGCCAGGGCCTCAAGGGCCTCGCGCAGCTCGCGTTCGGTGCGGCCGTCGCCGTGCCCGGTCCGGTCCGGGCTCGTGTCCTTCATCGCCGTGCCTCCATCGCCTGGGTCAGGGCGGCGATGCCGCGTGCCGTGTGGGTCTTGACCGAACCGCCGGAGATGCCCATCGCGTCGGCTATCTCACTCTCCTTCAGACCGAGCCAGTGCCGCAGCACCAGCGCCTCGCGCTGCCTCGGCGGCAACTGCTGGAGCGCGTCGATGAGCACGCGCTGGTCGTCGCGCAGCAGCGCGGCGTGCTCGGCGGAGGCGACCATCTCGTCCGGCGGGCTCGGCGGGTTCTCCTCGTGCCGGCGGGCGACCTGGAGGTGGCGTATCCGCATCCGCGTCAGATTGCAGACGGTGGACCGCAGATACGCCTCCGCGGCGGCCGCGTCCCGCAGGCGCCGCCACTTGCGGTAGATCTGGTAGTACGCCTCGGCCACCACGTTCTCCGGGTCGTCGGCGCCCAGCAGGACCGCGAGCCGCAGCATCGAGGAGTAGTGCACCTCGAAGAGGCGGGCCACGCCCGTCTCCCGCTCCAGGTCGGCCGGGTCGGCAGCCGCGGGAGGCAGGGGCACGGCGGCGGCCGGGGGCACGGTGGGGGAGTTCTGTCTGCGTCTCACGGGTTGTTCGCTCCGGTCTCCGGGCGTCGCCGGACGGTCAGGCGGGACGGCAGGTCGGTCGAGTCGGCGCCGCGCGGAACGCCCAGCCGGTCCAGCACCGGGGTGCCGGCCACCGCGACGGCCAGATTGAGCAGCAGGGCCGCGAGCCCGGCGTAGATCTCCAGCGGCCCGGCGCCGGTGCCGAGCGGCACGATCGAGGAGAACCCCTCGCGCACCACCAGGTACGTCCCCGAGACCATGCCCACGGCCCACCCGGCGAGCAGCGCCCGAGGGTGCAGCCGCCCGGTGAACAGCCCGACGGCCACGGCCGGGAAGATCTGCAGGATCCACACGCCGCCGAGCAGCTGGAGGTTGATGGCGTCCTGGTCGCGCAGCCCGAACACGAACGCCACGGCCCCCGCCTTCGCGGTGATCGACACCGCCTTGGCGATGCGCACCTGGCGCTTGGGCGTGGCGGTCGGCTGGACGTACTCGACGTAGACGTTGCGTACGAAGCTCGTCGCCGCGGCGATCGACATCACCGCCGCCGGGACGAGCGCCCCCACGGCGATCGCGGCGAACACCAGCCCGGCCAGCGGCGCCGGCATCAGCCGGTCGACCAGCATCGGCACGGCCGCCTCGGCACCACCGCGCGGCGCCCGCACCCCCGCCGCGAGGGCGGCGAAGCCGAGGAACCCGAACAGCGCGAGCAGCCCGGTCCAGGCCGGCAGCGCCACCGAGACCTTGCGCAGGGTGCGGGGCCCGTCGGCGGCGAAACCGGCGGTGAGCACATGCGGATACATCAGCAGGGCGAGGGCGGAGCCGAGGGCGAGGGTGGCGTAGGCGGGCTGCTGGGCGGGGGACAGCAGCAGCGCCGGATCGCCCAGCCGCGCCGCGGCGCCGTCGAAGACCGGGCCGGGGCCGCCGAACCGTTCGAGGACCAGCCAGGTCACGGCGGTCAGCGAGCCGAACACGGCCACCGCCTTCAGCGCCGAGATGACCGTGGGCGCGCGCAGCCCGTGCCGGTATGTGGCCACCGCGAGCCCCGCGAACAGCGCCACCAGCACCAGGTCCCCGGCCAGGCCCCGGGGATGGACGCCTCCGGCCGTCAGCACGGCCCGGATGCCGATCAGCTGCAGCGCCAGGTACGGCATCGTCGCGAGGATCCCGGTCAGCGCGACCACCAGGGCCAGCGGCGGCGACCCGTACCGGCCCCGCACGAAATCGGCGGCGGTGATATAGCCGTGCCGGCGGGCCACGCTCCACAGGCGGCTCAGCAGCACGAAGGCGAGCGGGCAGACGATCACCGTGTACGGCACCGCGAAGAAGGCCGGAGCGCCGTTGCCGTACGCGAGACCGGGCACGGCGGTGAAGGTGTACGCGGTGAAGATCGTGCCGCCGAGCAGCAGCCAGGTCCAGCCGGGGCCGAGGCTTCGGTCGGCCAGTGCCCAGCCCTCCAGGGAGGGCAGCCGGTCCACCGGACGCAGCCGCCGTGCGGTGACCGCGAGCAGCGACGCCCCGCCGATCACGGCGAGAAACGTCGCGGTCATGGCGCCGTCAGCCATGGGTCACCGTCCTTGGTGTGCCTTTGCCCTCGCGCGAGAGTTGCGCGGACGGCCCGTCCGGAGGACAGGGAACCTGCGGGAAATCTTCTGGGAACGCCGTGTCATCCACTTCCGGCGGGAGCGCAACTCTTGCACAGACCGACAGCGAGCGGGAGAGGTGCGCAGGTCGGGGAAGCGCCCCCGCACCGGCCCCCGCGCAGGTCCTGTCGCACACCACCGCCACGGTGAGGAGCCGCCATGCCCGTATCAGTCCTGCCCGAATCCGACCGGTCAGCGCCAGAAAAGCGGCGAATGCCCCTGAAGTCCCTCCTGCTCTGGGCCGCCCTCTCCCTGCTCGGCGCGATCGCCTGGGGCGTCCTCGCCCTCGCCCGGGGCGAGGAGATCTCGGCGGTCTGGCTGGTCGTCGCGGCGCTCGGCTCGTACGCCATCGCCTACCGTTTCTACTCCCGCTTCGTCGCCCGGCGGGTGCTGGGGCCCGACGACCGCCGGGCCACGCCCGCCGAGCGCCTCGAGGACGGCGTCGACTTCCACCCCACCGACCGCCGGGTGCTGCTCGGCCACCACTTCGCCGCGATCGCCGGCGCCGGGCCGCTGGTGGGGCCGGTCCTCGCGGCGCAGATGGGCTATCTGCCCGGGACGCTGTGGATCGTCGCCGGTGTGATCTTCGCGGGCGCGGTGCAGGACATGGTCGTGCTGTTCCTGTCCATGCGGCGGGACGGGAAGTCGCTCGGGCAGATGGCCCGGGACGAGATCGGCCGCTGGGGCGGGGCCGCCGCCCTGATCGCCGTGTTCGCCATCATGATCATCCTGCTGGGTGTGCTGGCCCTGGTCGTCGTCAACGCCCTCGCCCACTCCCCGTGGGGCACCTTCTCCGTCGCGATGACCATCCCCATCGCCCTGTTCATGGGCTTCTGGCTGCACATCCTGCGCCCGGGCCGGGTCGTCGAGACCAGCCTGATCGGCGTCGCGCTTCTGCTGCTCGCCATCGTCGGGGGCAGCTGGATCCAGCAGTCCTCCCTGGCCTCCGCCTTCACCCTCAGCCCCACGACCCTCGTGTTCTGCCTGGTCGGCTACGGCTTCGTCGCCTCCGTGCTGCCGGTGTGGATGCTGCTCGCGCCGCGCGACTACCTCTCCACCTTCATGAAGATCGGCACGATCGCGATGCTGGCGGTGGGCGTGGTGGTCGCCGCCCCGGTCCTGCGCGCGGACGCGGTGACCGACTTCGCCTCGACGGGCGCGGGACCCGTCTTCGCGGGCTCGCTCTTCCCCTTCCTCTTCATCACCATCGCCTGCGGGGCGCTCTCCGGCTTCCACGCCCTGGTCGCCTCCGGCACCACGCCGAAGCTGATCCAGAAGGAGTCCCAGGTCCGGATGATCGGCTACGGCGCCATGCTGATGGAGTCGTTCGTCGCGATCATGGCGCTGATCGCGGCGGCCACTCTGGAGCCGGGCCTGTACTACGCCATGAACGCCCCGGCGGCCCTCCTCGGCACCACGGCCGAGTCGGCGTCCCACGCGGTCGCCGGACTCGGCTTCACGATCACCCCCGACCAGCTCACCCAGGCCGCCAAGGCCGTGGAGGAACAGACGTTGATCGCCCGCTCGGGAGGAGCCCCGACCCTCGCGGTCGGCATGTCGGAGATCTTCTCCGGGGTCATCGGCGGCACCGCGATGAAGGCCTTCTGGTACCACTTCGCGATCATGTTCGAGGCGCTGTTCATCCTGACGACCGTGGACGCGGGCACCCGGGTCGGCCGCTTCATGCTCCAGGACATGCTCGGCAACGTCTGGAAGCCGGCCGGCCGGGTCAACTGGAAGCCGGGCATCTGGCTGTGCAGCGCCCTGGTTGTCGCGGCCTGGGGCTACTTCCTCTACACCGGCGCCACCGACCCGCTCGGCGGAATCAACCAGCTCTTCCCGCTCTTCGGCATCGCCAACCAGCTGCTCGCCGCGATCGCCCTGGCCGTCTGCACCACGGTACTGATCAAGTCCGGGAAACTGCGCTGGGCCTGGGTCACCGGCGTCCCGCTCGCCTGGGTCGTCGCCATCACCTTCACCGCCGGCTGGCAGAAGATCTTCTCCGACGACCCGAAGGTGGGCTTCTTCGCCCAGCGCGCCCGCTACGCCGACGCCCTCGACGCCGGCCAGATCCTGCCGCCCGCCAAGAGCCCGGCCGACATGCGGACCGTCGTCACCAACTCCACGGTCGACGGCGTCCTGATCGCCCTCTTCCTGCTGCTGGTCGCCGTGGTGCTCGTGAACGCGGCGGTGGTGTGCGTACGGGCGATCCGCGCCCCGGGTCCCTTGCCGACCACCGAGGCACCGTACGTCGAGTCCCGCATCGAGCTGCCGGGGCAGAAGCCGGGAGAGGAGCCGGCCGAGCCCCTGGCGGGAGCCCGCTCATGAGGGCGGTGCGCTGGGCACGGGCCGTGTCCTGGTACGTCCGCGAACTGCTGCGCACGCTGGACCGGGGGTCCGGGCCGCGGGGGAGGTGCTGCTGACCGGCCCCGGGGGCGGAGCGGGCGCGGGGGAGGTGCTGCCGGCGGACCGGGGGCGGGCCTGCAGATGGGGCCGGGGACGGGCCTGTGGGCGTGCTGCGGGTCGTCGGTCTGCTGGCGCTGCTCTGATCGCTGGGTCGGGACCCGCTCCGCCGGGGTGCTGCTGGTGACGGCCCAGGGCTCGGCTTGAGCCGTGCCGCCGCCAGTGGCCCGGGGCGGCCGCAGGGGCGTTGCTGTCGACGTGGCCGCGGGCGGCTGCTGACCTGGACGCTGGGGCGGCCGTCGACCTGGACCGTGGGGAGGGCGACTGCCGGCGGTCACACGGTCGCCGGGTCGGTCTTCGTCGCGTCGGTGGTTACGTGGCCGTCGGCTCGGTCTTCGTCCCGCGTGGTCACACGGTCGCCGGCTCGGTCTCCGTCGTGTCGGCGGCCTCGGCCGCCTTCTGGGCCCGGTCGCGGGCTTCGCGGCGGGCCAGGATCACCCAGCCGACCGGGACGGCCGCGGCGAACAGCCACCACTGATAGGCGTAGGCGTAGTTCAGCGCGGCGTCCTCCTCGCCCGGGTTGCCGAGGAGTTCGGGGGTGTCGCCCTTGGGCTCGGGGGCCGTCTGGGCGATGTAGCCGCCGAGCACCCGGGCGTCCAGGCGCCGTGCCTCCTGCTCGCTGTTGATCAGCATGATCTGCCGGTCCGGCAGGCCTTGAAGGTTCTTGATGCCGCTCGCCTCGGTCGTCTCGTCGGGCATCAGCCGCCCGGTGACGGTGACCTCGCCGGCCGGCGGTGCGGGCACCTTCGGGAACGCGGTCTGGCTCGGGCCGTCGGAGGGGATCCAGCCCCGGTTGACCAGCAGGACCTTGCCGTCGTCGAGGACGAACGGGGTGAGGATGTGGTAGCCGACCTCGTCGTCGGAGTTGGTGCGGCGGCGGACGACGACCTCGTCCTCGGTGTCGAAGCGACCCTTCGCGCTCACGGTGCGGTACCGCTCGGCGCTGGTGACGGTGTGCCCGGGCTCCGTCAGCTTCTCCACGGGCACCGGGTCGGCCGCCAGCGCGTCCGAGACCAGCTGGTTCCGGGCGGTGCGCTCCTCGTAGCGATGCATCTGCCAGATGCCCAGCCTGATCATCGTGGGGATGAGAAGCAGGGCGATCAGTGTGAGGATCACCCACTGCCGGGACATCAGGAAGCGGTACACCCCACGACCGTACAACTCGGTCGTGGGGTGCGATCAGCCGGGTACGGTTTCACACCTTGTCGACAATTCCCGCCTTTCCCTCCGCGCGTGCGCAGTGCGCCCCGCAGTACCACTGGCCCTCGACCTCCACGCCCTGGCCGATGATCTGCACCCGGCAGTGCTCGCAGATGGGTGCCATGCGGTGGATCGCGCAGGAGAAGCAGTCGAAGACGTGCACCGCGCCCTGCGCGTGCACCTCGAAGGTCATTCCGTACTGATTGCCACATACCTCACAGGTCGCCATGCGCCACAGGGTGAGCCGTCACCCCGGCCCGGGCGAGCGGGCGCCGGGCGAGTCGCCGCCCAATCACCCGTCCGTACGGTCGCCCCCCGGCGCCGCCGCGCCCCCGGTCACCCCTGCGACGCCGGCTCCACATCCGCGAGAAGCTGCCCGAACGCCGCCTCGTCCACGACCGGCGTGCCGAACTGCCGCGCCTTGACCACCTTGGACGTGCCCGAGTCCGGGTCGTTCGTGACGAGCAGGCTGGTGAGCCGGGACAGGCTGGTGGCCACATGCAGCCCGGCCTCGGTCGCGCGGTCCTCCAGCAGGTCGCGCTCCACCGAGGTGTCACCCGAGAAAGCGACCCGCATGCCCTGCTTGAGCCGCCCGCCCACCTCGTAGCGCCCCGGGTTGGGGTAGGGGCAGGCGGGCCGCTTCCGGGCCGGACGCCAACTGGTCGGCCGGTAGCCGCCGTAGCCCGCCTGCTGTCCGATGCGGGGCGCGGGACCGTCCGACCACTCGGTCAGCGGCCGGCACTCCAGCAGCGGCAGCCGTACGCCGTTCGCCGCCGCGGCCCTCAGGCTGGGCCGGAACGCCTCGGCCAGCACGCGCGCGTCGTCCAGCGCGTGGTGCGCCCGCTGCTGGACGACGCCGAAGTGCGCGGCGAGGGACTCCAGCTTGTGGTTGGGCAGCGGGAGCCCGAGTTCCTTGGACAGGGCGATGGTGCACAGTCGCTGCCGTACCGGAGCCTCGCGCTGCGCCCGCGCGTACTCCCGGGCGATCATCTGCCAGTCGAAGACGGCGTTGTGCGCGACGAGCACCCGTCCCTCGAGCCGGGTCGTGAACTCCTCGGCGATGTCCTGGAAGAGGGGCGCGCCCTCGAGTGCCTCGCTCGTCAGTCCGTGGATCCACACGGGGCCGGGGTCGCGCTCCGGGTTGACCGTCGAGTACCAGTGGTCCTCGACCTCGCCGCGCGCGTCGAGCCGGTAGACGGCCGCGGAGATGATGCGATCGTCCCGGGCCAGACCTGTGGTCTCCACGTCAACAACCGCGTACCCCTGGGGATACGCGGCCGGCCATGACGTGGGAGAGGGCACTGCGGTCGTCAGGTCATCGAGCATGGTCCCTGAGGATACGGGCCACGACTGACACCGCGGCCCGCCAGGTGCGTTCACCCGGCTCTTCCGATACTCCCTCAGGCAGGTTGTCCGGTCTGTCCGTTCGCGAGGCGTACGTCTGACCGATGCTCAGTCACTCTGCCGGGCGTCCGGGTGGTCACCGTCACCCCCGTCGTCCGTTTGTCGACCCCTCCCGATTGGTGGAGATCACCAAGAAGCAAGCGCGTACCGTCGAGAATACTTGTGGGTAACAACGTCTAGTCGGGGCCGGACGGCGGTCCTACGGTGCTTGCATGCCGAACCTGCCCGATGTCGTGCTGTGGTCGATCCCCGCCTTTGTGCTGCTCACCGTGGTCGAGATGGTGAGCTACCGTCTCCATCCCGACGAGGACGCGGAGGGCTACGAGGCGAAGGACGCCGCCACGAGCGTCGGCATGGGCCTCGGCAGTCTGGTCTTCGACTTCCTCTGGAAGATCCCGATCCTCGCCATTTATACGGCCATCTACGAACTCACGCCCCTGCACGTGCCCGTTCTGTGGTGGACCGTCCCGCTGATGCTGCTCGGGCAGGACTTCTTCTACTACTGGTCCCACCGCGGCCACCACGTCATCCGCGTCCTGTGGGCCTGCCATGTCGTCCACCACTCCAGCCGGAAGTTCAACTTCACCACCGCGCTGCGCCAGCCCTGGACGTCCCTGACCGTGTGGCCGTTCTACGTCCCCCTCATAGCCGCCGGCGTGCACCCCGCCGCCCTCGCGTTCTGCTCCTCCGCGAACCTCGTCTACCAGTTCTGGATCCACACCGAGCGGATCGACAAGATGCCCCGCTGGTTCGAGTTCGTCTTCAACACCCCCTCGCACCACCGCGTCCACCACGCCTCCCAGGGCGGCTACCTCGACCGCAACTTCGGCGGCATCCTCATCGTCTGGGACCGCCTGTTCGGATCGTTCGCCCCCGAGACCGAACGGCCGAGGTACGGACTGACCAAGAACATCGACACGTACAACCTGGTGAAGGTGGCGACGCACGAATACGTGTCCATCGCGAGGGACTTGAAGGCGGCGCGGAGCTGGCGCGAGCGCGCGGGACGCGTGTTCATGGGCCCGGGCTGGGGCCCGGCACCCGCACCCCTGGCTACGGCCACGGCCACGGCCACGGCCACGGCTACGGCCACGGCTACGGCCACGGCTACGGCCACGGCCACGGCCAAGGCGTCGGGTACGGCCCCGGCCCGGCCCACGGAATCCGCCCCGGCCCGGCCGTCAGACTCAGCCACGCCTCCGCCGACGGACCCCACCACGGCTGCGACCACCCCCGCCGGCGAGAGCACGTCGGCGTGACCCCCGCCCGCCTCCTCCTCGCCGCGTTCGGCCTCGCCGCCGCCGTCGACCTCGTCTCCCTCGCGGTCGGCTTCGACGCCGGGCACACCGTGGCCAAGCCCCTGCTGATGCCGCTGCTGGCCCTGTGGGCCGCTCTGCGCCAGGCGCCCCGGCTGCTGCTGGCCGCCCTGCTGTTCGGCTGGGGCGGTGACGTCCTGCTGCTGTCCGACGCCGAGCCGGCCTTCCTCGCCGGCATGGGCTCCTTCGCCGCCGGCCATGTCTGCTATCTCGTCCTCTTCAGGACGTACGGCAGCCGGAACGCGGTCCCCCGCGCGCGTGCGGGCCTGATCGCCCTCGGCTACGGCATCGCCCTCGTCACGACCGTCGCGCTGCTGTGGCCGGACCTGCCCGCGGACCTGCGCGTGCCCGTCGCCGGGTACAGCCTGCTGCTCACGGCCATGGCGTACCGCTCCGGCACCCGGCTCGGCCTCTTCGCCGGCCTCGGCGGCGCGCTGTTCCTGCTCTCCGACACCCTCATCGCGACCGGCGTCGCCGAATGGCCGCAGCTGCCCAGGCCGGACTTCTGGATCATGCTCACGTACATCGCCGCGCAGGCCCTGCTGGCCGGCGGCACGCTGGGGGCGCTCAACGCGCGCAGGGCACCGGCCGCGACGTACGGCGAGATGCGGGCCGTCTGAGGCTCACCAGCGGATGGGCACCGGAAGGGCCGTCAGCACCCCGGACACCGCGATCACCAGGCCGAGGGCGACGACCTCCGCCCGCGCGGGCGCACAGGCGGACAGCGGATCGGCCGCCCGGCGCAGTCGGCTCCGGGCCCACAGGGCGAGGGCGGCGACGGCGGCCACGAGCAGCACCTTGGCGAGCAGCGCGCGCCCGTACGCCGTGGCCGTGAGCTGCTCCAGGATCGTCCCCGGCGGCATCCGGCGCAGCGAACTCCACACCCCCGTCGCGGTGATGGCGGCGAGCAGTACGGCCGCCACGCGCGCGTAGAGGCCCAGCAGGGCCGCGCCCGCCCCGGTGCCGTACCGGCCGTGCCACAGGCGCAGGGTCCGCAGCGCGTGCAGCAGACCGCCCACCCACAAGGCCGCGCAGATCAGGTGGACGAGCGTCAGCCCGGAGCCGGTCAGCGGGCTCTGCTCGGTCGGGGGGTGCGCGCGCAGCGCCTCCGCGACGACCACGGCGGCCAGTGGCCACACCTGCGTGGCCGGCCGGCGCGACACGGCGCACAGCCCCGCCACCAGGAACGCGTTGACCTCGAGCAGGGCGAGCTTGCCGTCCCGGGACGCGTGGAGCCCGCCGACGTCCATGTCCGCCAGGCCGCCCGGGACGAGATTGCCCGTCGCCACGACCGAGGCGAGCCCCAAGGCGGCGACGAACCCGACGCCGGCGGCGCAGGGCGACCAACTGCGGGGCGCGTCCAAGGGCTGGCCGACGGCCCCCTCCGCACCCGGCACGGACCGCGCCAGCCGGTTCACGAACAGCTCGCCGACCGGCACACACAGCGCCGCGAACAGCACCGTGCGCAGCAGGGCGATGCCACCGGCCCCGGGCGCCGCGGCCTCCCCGGTGCCGTGCAGCGCGGTGGACGGGCCGAGCAGCGGGATCAGCCCGCCCAGGGCCACCAGGACCAGGACGACAACGGCCCGGCCCGCACCGACGCGCCCGCCGCTGTCGGCCACTCCTGGCGTGGGTCTTGTCAAGGTCACCCCAAGATCTTCACCAACCTTCACATGATCGGGCAAGTCCAGGGGAGCGAACTCAGGTCGGCCTTGGACGCGGCCGACCACCCCAGCCGCAGTCGATGTCACTCACATGGCGTAGTCGGGCCGACGCAGGCCTTCGCAGGTCCTACGACCGGCGAACACCCACACCGCGCTTCCCGCGAGCCGCGGACACACGACGGGCCGGGCAGGTGTCCCCGCCCGGCCCGTCGTGCCTTCACATGAGCTCTACTTGGTCACCGCGTCCAGCGCGTCCGCGATGCCCCAGCCGTAGAAGCCGTTGCGGTTCTTGGAGCCCTCGCACACCGCGTCGACCTTGCCGTCGGCGTCGATGTCGTAGGGGTCCGTGCACGGCGTGGCGTCGGCCTCCGCGTAGAGCAGGGCCTTCACCAGGGCCGGGGAGGCGTACGGGTGCGTCGACTTGATGAGGGCGGCGACGCCCGCGACGTGCGGGGACGCCATCGACGTACCGGCCATGTAGCCCCACTTGCCGCCCGGCAGCGTGCCCAGGATCAGCCCGCTCGTGGCCGGCGCCTCCGGCTTCTGGTAGGCGGTCGAGTCGCC
The DNA here is from genome assembly GCF_018604545.1 of Streptomyces koelreuteriae. Taxonomy (GTDB): domain Bacteria; phylum Actinomycetota; class Actinomycetes; order Streptomycetales; family Streptomycetaceae; genus Streptomyces; species Streptomyces koelreuteriae. Next base: position 6,680,207 of record NZ_CP075896.1, read on the forward strand.
GCCCGGGGCCGCGATGTCGGCGACGCCCAGCCCGTAGTTGGAGAAGGACGACTTGATGCCCTTCGCGCCCGTCGAGGCGACCGTGACGACACCCGGCAGCTGGGTCGGGATGTCGAGGCACTCCGAGGGGTCGACGGTCCGGTCGCCCGGCGTGGTGTCGTTCGGGGACGACGGGTCGGTGATCTCGTCGGCCGACAGGTCGTAGTTCTCGTTGCCCGCCGCCGCGACGTTGACCGCGCCCTTCTTCTCCGCGTACCGCGAGGCCCGGCCGACCGCGTCCAGCAGCGCCTTCTGGTCCGGGTCGTCGCCGCAGTTGAAGTACCAGGGGTCGGTGTAATAGCTGTTGTTCGTGACGTCGACCCCGTGCTCGGCCGCCCACACGAAGCCGCACACCACGGCCTCCGTGTAGAAGAAGCCGTCCGGGTTGGACACCTTGATGCCGGAGACCTTCACCCCGGGCGCGACACCGGTCATGCCGACACCGTTCTTGGCGGCGGCGATCTCACCGGCGACGTGGGTGCCGTGCGGGCTCTCCGCGGCGCTCGGCCGCCAGGCCCCGTCCGCGGTGTCCGGCTTGCCCGACACACAGTTGACCGACGCCTTGCGGTCGAAGTTGGGCGCGATGTCGGGGTGCGTGTCGTCGACCCCGGTGTCGATCACCGCGACCGTGACCTTCTTGCTGCCCAGCGACTTCTCGTGCGCCTTGTCCGCCTTGATGGCCGGCAGGTCCCACTGCTGGGGCTGGAGCGGGTCCTGCCCGGCGGGGGCCTCGGCCTTCGCGACCTCGGCCGCGCTCAGCGCCTTCGGCGTGCCGAGGTCACCCGTCGTCGCCGCGGGCAGCGGCTTGGTCCGGGTGGCCCCGGCCGACTGCACGCCCCGCACCTTGCGGACGGTCTTGGCGAAGTCGGGGTTCGAGGAGTGGACGACGATGACGCCTATCTGGTCGTACGACGTCACGATCGTGCCCCCGGCCTTGCCGACGGCCTTCTTCACATACGCCGAAGTGCCGTGCCCCGGCTTGACGTTGACCACGTAGCTGAGCGGCGTCGCGTCGGCCGAGACCGCCGGAGCGGCGTCCACGGCGGCCGTCGCCGTGGAGTTCGGCAGGAACGCGAGGGCCGTGGCCATCGCCATCCCGGCCGGGATCGCGACGGCGCGGCGGTAGCGCGCGTGCGGCGCTGTCATGGTGTCTCCAGTAGGTTCGCGGTACGAGCGGTACGAGCTGACGGTGCGTGAAGTCTCAGGATGCACAGGTCACTTGACCGCGCGCAGCGCGTTGACGATGCCGTGTCCGTAGAAGCCGTTGACCCGCTTGCCGCCCTCGCACGTGGCGTCCTGGGTGCCGTTGCCGTCCTGGTCGTAGGACTCGGGGCAGGCGGTCCGGTCGGCCTGCGCCTTCAGCAGCCCCTGGAGCTGGGCCGGAGACGCCTTGGGGTGCTCGGACTTCAGCAGCGCGGCGACGCCGGAGGCGTGCGGAGCGGCCATCGAGGTGCCCTGGAGGAAGCCCCAGGTGCCGCCCGGCATGGTGGACAGGATGCGGCCGTTCTTCGAGGGCGTGTCGGGTATCTGGTAGCGCCCGTCACCGCCCGGCGCCGCGACGTCCACGACGCCCTTGCCGTACGTCGAGTAGTACGACTTGAGATGGTTGACGCCCGTCGCGCTCACCGTGACGACACCCGGCAGCTGGGTCGGGACGTCGAAGCACTCGTGCGGGTCGATCGTGCGCTCCACCGGGGTGGAGTCGTCCGGGCTGGAGTCGTCGAGGATCGCGTCCGAGTCCAGGTCGTGGTTGGAGTTGCCCGCCGAGGCGACGTGCAGCGTGCCCTTCTTCTGGGCGTACAGCTGCGCCCGGTTGACCGCGTCGACGATGGCCCGCTGGTCCGGGTCGTCCATGCAGTTGTACAGCCACGGGTCGACGTAGTAGCTGTTGTTCGTGATCTCGACGCCGTGGTCGGCGGCGAACACGAAGGCGCACACGACGCTCTCCGGGTAGAAGAGGCCGTTCGCCCGGTCGGTCACGTTGATGCTGGAGACCTTCACCCCGGGGGCGACGCCCGCCACGCCTGTGCCGTTGCGGGCGGCGGCTATCTCACCGGCGACATGCGTGCCGTGGTAGTCCTCGGGCGTGTACGGCCGCCAGGCGCCCTCGCTGGTGTCGGGCTTGCCACCGGCGCAGTTGGCGGACTGCGACGCGGAGAAGTTCGGGGCGATGTCGGGGTGGGTGTCGTCGACGCCGGTGTCGATCACGGCGACGGTCACCTTGCGGCTGCCCGGGTTGATCTTCGCGGCCTTGTCGGCGCCTATCGCCCGCAGATCCCACTGGTCGGCCTCGAGGGGCTCGCTGTCGGGCGCCTTCGCCGAGGCGGCCTCGACCCGCGCGGCCTGGGCGTCGGTCAGATACTGCGCCGCGCCCTCCTCCTTCGTCCCCGCGGCGGTCAGCGGCGTCGTCCTGGTCGCACCCGCCGACTGGACGCCGCGCACCTTGCGTATGGACGTGGCGAAGTCGGCGTTCGAGGAGTGGACGACGATCACGCCGATCCGCTCGTACGTGGTGACGACCGAGCCGCCGGCCTTCCCGATCGCCTTCTTCACCGACGAGATGGTGCGACGGTCCACCTTGGTGTTGACGACGTACGCCAGCTGGGGCGCGTCCGCCGAGGGCGCGGACGACTCCACGCGCGGGGCGGCCGACGCGGCGGCGGGCAGAAAGCCCAACGAGGCCGTCAGCGACAGCACGACGGGCACGGCGAGGGCGAGCCGGCGTCTGGAACGCAGCTGGGACATGGGGTCTCCACATCATCCGGAAACGAAACCGGCCCGAGGCACAGGTGGTGCTCGGGCAGGTACATGACGGGTGGTTCAGGGCGAAGCTATCCCGCGCTCTCGCTGGCCAGCAACGGTTTGCCGAAACGACTTCGGAAAGAACGCCGGGCAGTTGAACCGGTTCTCGCGTGCCGCCGTGACGTTGAGCAGGGAGCGCGAGGACACTCGCCTCCGCCCCCCGTTCGAACCGCTTCCGTCGTCACGAGGAGACTCTCCGTGTCCACCGATGCACCGCCCCCCTCGAAAGAGCAACACAAACTCCCCTCACCCGAGGAGTTCGCCGAGGTGCAGGAGAGCGCGGAGTTCGGTGAACTGCGCCGCTCCTACCGCTCCTTCGCCTTCCCGCTGACCGTCGCCTTCATCGCCTGGTACCTGCTGTACGTGCTGCTGTCGAACTACGCGGGCGGCCTCATGGGCACCAAGCTGTTCGGCAACATCAACGTCGCCTTCGTCCTCGGCATCGCCCAGTTCATCACCACGTTCCTCATCGCCTGGTGGTACTCGCGGCACGCCGCCGCGAAGCTCGACCCCAAGGCCGAGGCCATCAAGACCCGGATGGAGGGCGGCGCATGAGCTCCGTACAGCACACCCTGCTCGCCGCGAACGAGGCCAGCGAGCACCGGCCGCTGATCATCACCCTGTTCGCGCTGTTCGTCCTGGCCACGCTCGGCATCACCGTCTGGGCAGGCCGCCAGACCAAGGACGCCGCCGACTTCTACGCGGGCGGCCGCCAGTTCAGCGCCTTCCAGAACGGACTCGCGGTCTCCGGCGACTACATGTCGGCCGCGTCCTTCCTCGGCATCGCGGGCGCGATCGCCCTCTTCGGCTACGACGGCTTCCTGTACTCCATCGGCTTCCTGGTCGCCTGGCTGGTCGCCCTCCTCCTGGTGGCGGAGCCGCTGCGCAACTCCGGCCGCTACACCATGGGCGACGTGCTCGCGTACCGCATGCGCCAGCGCCCGGTCCGCACCGCCGCCGGTACGTCCACGATCGTCGTGTCGATCTTCTACCTGCTGGCCCAGATGGCCGGCGCGGGCGTCCTCGTCTCGCTGCTGCTCGGCATCACCTCCGACGCGGGCAAGATCCTCATCGTCGCCCTCGTCGGCCTGCTGATGGTCGTGTACGTCTCCATCGGCGGTATGAAGGGCACCACCTGGGTCCAGATGGTCAAGGCCGTGCTGCTCATCGGCGGCACGCTCCTCATCACCTTCCTGGTGCTGCTGAAGTTCAACTTCAACATCTCCGACCTGCTCGGCACGGCCGCCGAGAACAGCGGCAAGGGCGCCGCCTTCCTGGAGCCCGGCCTCCAGTACGGCATGACCGGCACCTCCAAGCTGGACTTCGTCTCCCTGGGCATCGCCCTGGTGCTCGGCACGGCCGGTCTGCCGCACATCCTGATCCGCTTCTACACGGTGCCCGACGCCAAGGCGGCCCGTAAGTCCGTGAACTGGGCGATCGGCATCATCGGCGGCTTCTACCTGATGACCATCGCCCTCGGCTTCGGCGCCGCCGCGCTGATCTCCCAGGACGAGATCATCGCCTCCAACCCGTCAGGCAACACGGCGGCACCCCTGCTCGCCCTGCACCTCGGCGGTGTCGACTCCACCTGGGGCGCGATCCTGCTCGCCACGATCTCGGCGGTCGCCTTCGCGACGATCCTCGCCGTCGTCGCCGGCCTCACCCTCGCCTCGTCGTCGTCCTTCGCGCACGACATCTACGCCAACGTCATCCGCAAGGGGAAGGCGTCCGGCGCCGAGGAGGTCCGCGCGGCCCGCTGGGCGACCGTCCTCATCGGCGTCGTCTCCATCGGCCTCGGCGCCCTCGCCCGCGACCTGAACGTGGCCGGTCTGGTCGCCCTCGCCTTCGCGGTCGCGGCCTCCGCCAACCTGCCGACGATCCTCTACAGCCTCTTCTGGAAGCGCTTCACCACCCAGGGCGCCCTGTGGTCGATCTACGGCGGTCTGATCGTCGCCGTCGGCCTGGTGCTGTTCTCGCCCGTCGTCTCCGGCGACCCCAAGGCGATGTTCCCCGAGGTGGACTTCGCCTGGTTCCCGCTGAAGAACCCGGGCATCATCTCCATCCCCTTCGGCTTCCTCATGGGCTGGCTCGGCACCGTCCTGTCCAAGGAGGAGCCGGACGCCAAGAAGTACGCCGAGCTGGAGGTCAGGTCTCTGACCGGCACCGGCGCCCACTGAGCACCAACCCCCTCACGCGGCCGTGTCGTAGGAACCTCCAGGTCCCTGCGGCGCGGCCGCGCTGTGCGTCGTGGGATCGGGCCTGTGGAGTTGTCGGTGGGGTCACGTAGGCTCGCAGGTGTCGGAGAGGAAGTGCTCCGGGCACGATCCGCGTCGAGGGAGGGGGCCCACGTGCTCATCGACACCTACGGCCGAGTGGCCACCGACCTGAGGGTCTCGCTGACCGACCGGTGCAATCTGCGCTGCACCTACTGCATGCCCGAGGAAGGCCTGCAGTGGCTGGCCAAGCCGGACCTGCTCACGGACGACGAGATCGTCCGCCTGATCGACATCGCGGTCACCTCCCTCGGTATCGAGGAGGTCCGCTTCACCGGCGGCGAGCCCCTGCTGCGCCCCGGCCTGGTCGGCATCGTCGAGCGCGTCGCGGCCCTCGACCGGCGCCCCCAGATGTCCCTCACGACCAACGGCATCGGCCTCAAGCGCACGGCGGCCGCCCTCAAGGAGGCGGGCCTGGACCGGGTCAACGTCTCCCTCGACACACTGCGCCCGGACGTCTTCAAGACCCTCACCCGCCGCAACCGCCACCAGGACGTCATCGAGGGCCTGCACGCCGCCCGCGACGCCGGCCTGACCCCGGTCAAGGTCAACTCAGTCCTGATGCCGGGTCTCAACGGCGACGAGGCCCCGGACCTCCTCGCCTGGGCCGTGGAGCACGACTACGAGCTGCGCTTCATCGAGCAGATGCCCCTGGACGCCCAGCACGGCTGGAAGCGCGACGGCATGATCACGGCAGGCGACATCCTGACCTCCCTGCGCACCCGCTTCGAGCTGACCGCCGAGGGCGAGGAGAAGCGCGGCTCGGCCCCGGCGGAGCGCTGGCTGGTGAACGGCGGGCCGCATGTCGTCGGCGTCATCGCCTCCGTCACCCGCCCCTTCTGCGCGGCCTGCGACCGCACCCGCCTCACCGCCGACGGACAGATACGCACCTGCCTCTTCGCCCAAGAGGAAACCGACCTCCGAGCCGCCCTCCGCTCCGACGCCCCCGACGAGGAGATCGCCCGCATCTGGCGCCTGGCGATGTGGGGCAAGAAGGCGGGAGCGGGCTTGGACGACCCGACCTTCGTACAGCCGGACCGGCCCATGTCCGCTATCGGGGGATAGAGGAGCGCCCCAAGGGGGCGCGGGGAACTGCGCGAACAACCCCCACCGGGCCGCAGACGAAGCCGGAACTCAGCCGTCCCACTCCTCGAAAAGCACCACGTCTTTCAAAAACCCCCGCACCCCGAGGAACTGCGACAAATGCTCGCGATGCTCCTCACACGCCAGCCACGTCTTGCGCCGCTCCGGCGTATGAATCTTCGGGTTGTTCCACGCAAGCACCCACACCGCGTCGACGCGGCAACCCTTCGCGGAACAGATCGGCGTCTCGTCACTCACAGCTTTGTCTCACCACTGCACACAGAAAAGGCGACGCCGAGCAGCCACGGGGGGAGCTGCCCGGCGTCGGTCCGTCGCTCCGACGGGGGATGCGGAGCGCGTACGAAGTATGTCACGGGTAACCCCGAGCCCGGCACCTGAACAACATGATTGATCTGAGCTTTTCTTGAGCTTGGCGGGAAGATGACTTCCGTTTGTGCCCGCCCCCGCGCGTCCCTATCGCTCGTGCGAATCGGTCTTCGCACCCGGCGCGGCCCCGGACGCGGCATCTTCCGCCGCGGATTCCGCGGAGCCGTCCCGCGCCTCCGACGGCGCGATCATCGGACGCGTCGGCGCCGCCACGAACGTCGACGGCAGAGACGGCGCGTTCTCGCGCCCGGCGTTCGCGATCACCACCGCGATGTACGGCAGCACCAGCCCGAGCACCAACGCCACGATGGCGACGTGCCGTTCGACGTTCCACAACGTGGCCGCGAGGATCACGGAGATCGTGCGGACCGTCATCGAGATCACGTACCGGCGCTGCCGCCCGCGTACGTCCTCCTGAAGTCCGGTCCGGGCGCCGGTGATCCGGAAAACCTGGACGTTGCCGTCGCCATGCTGCTTCCGCATCGCATTCCACCATCCGCCCGTATCGGACTCTCCCCGCCCCGTGGCCGTCCCGGGCCGGCCGGGGAACCTGACCAGGACAGCTCCCACGGTACGCCGCGGCTGCGCCCGCCACGAGACCGGGGCCCGTCCGGCCGAGGTGGACGGCGTGCGCTGTGGCGCGTACGGCCATCCCCGGCATGCGGCGTAGGGCACCTGGGCCGACACTGGCCGTAGAGCTCACGTCGAGCCGTACGAGGAGGCACCGATGGGCTGGTTGTGGGCGATCATCGTGGGACTGGTACTCGGCCTGCTCGCCAAGGCGATCATTCCGGGCAAGCAGCATCTGCCTCTGTGGCTGACCGTCATCCTGGGCATCATCGGAGGCATCGCCGGCAACGCCATCGCCCGGGCGGCCGGCGTCGACGCCACCTCGGGCATCGACTGGTGGCGGCATGTCTTCCAGCTGGCGATGGCGATCATCCTCGTCGGCCTCGGCGACAAGGCCTGGACGGCCGCACGGGGAGACAGACAGCGGGCGTGACGGCGGGGCGCACGGCGAAGGGGGCCGCCTCCGCACCGGAGACGGCCCCCTTCGCAGGCGTGCTCAGCCGCCCGTGACCTCGACGGCCGCCAGGTTCTTCTTGCCCCGGCGCAGCACCAGCCAGCGGCCGTGCAGCAGGTCCTCCTTGGCGGGGACCTCGTCCTCGGCGGCGACCTTGACGTTGTTCACGTAGGCACCGCCCTCCTTGACCGTGCGGCGCGCGGCCGACTTGCTGGCCACCAGGCCGACCTCGGCGAACAGGTCGACGACCGGGCCGAGCTCGGAGACCTGGATGTGCGGCACCTCCGACAGGGCCGCGGCCAGCGTCCTGTCGTCCAGCTCCGCCAGCTCGCCCTGCCCGAAGAGGGCCTTGGACGCGGCGATCACGGCGGCCGTCTGGTCCGCGCCGTGCACCAGCGTCGTCAGCTCCTCGGCCAGGGCGCGCTGCGCGGCACGGGCCTGCGGACGCTCTTCGGTCTGCTGCTCCAGCTCCTCCAGCTCCGCACGGGAGCGGAAGGACAGGATGCGCATGTACTTGGAGATGTCCCGGTCGTCCACGTTCAGCCAGAACTGGTAGAACGCGTACGGCGTCGTCATCTCCGGGTCGAGCCAGACGGCGCCGCCCTCGGTCTTGCCGAACTTGGTGCCGTCCGCCTTGGTCATCAGCGGCGTCGCCAGGGCGTGCACCGCGGCGTCCGGCTCCAGGCGGTGGATCAGGTCCAGGCCCGCCGTGAGGTTGCCCCACTGGTCGCTGCCGCCCTGCTGGAGCGTGCAGCCGTACCTGCGGTAGAGCTGGAGGAAGTCCATGCCCTGGAGGAGCTGGTAGCTGAACTCCGTGTAGCTGATGCCCTCGGAGGACTCCAGACGCCGGGCCACGGAGTCCTTCGTCAGCATCTTGTTGACGCGGAAGTGCTTGCCGATGTCCCGCAGGAACTCGATCGCGGAGAGGTTCTCCGTCCAGTCGAGGTTGTTGACCATGACGGCCGCGTTCTCGCCCTCGAAGGTCAGGAACGGCTCGATCTGGGAACGCAGCTTGCCGACCCAGCCGGTCACCGTCTCCGGGTCGTTCAGCGTGCGCTCCGCCGTCGGACGCGGGTCGCCGATCAGGCCCGTGGCACCGCCGACCAGCGCCAGCGGCCGGTGACCGGCCTGCTGGAGCCGCCGCACGGTGAGCACCTGCACCAGGTGCCCCACGTGCAACGACGGCGCCGTCGGGTCGAAGCCGCAATAGAACGTGACGGGACCGTCCGCGAGCGCCTTGCGCAAAGCGTCCTCGTCAGTGGACAGGGCGAAAAGCCCGCGCCACTTCAGCTCGTCGACGATGTCCGTCACGGTTCTCGTATCTCCTTGAGCGGGCCCGCGTGGAGCGGGCCCCATCGATTGGTCTCGTAATCAGGTACGAGGTTATACGCCCTGACTGACAGAGCTCATATTGAAGTCGGGCACCCGCAGGGCAGGCATCGCGGCCCTGGTGAACCAGTCGCTCCATTCCCTCGGCAGCGTCTTCTCCGTCCGCCCGGCCTCCGTCACCCGGCCCAGCAGACCGACCGGCGTCTCGTTGAACCGGAAGTTGTTCACCTCGCCGGTCACCTCGCCGTTCTCGACCAGGTACACGCCGTCCCGGGTCAGACCCGTCAGCAGCAGCGACGCCGGGTCGACCTCGCGGATGTACCACAGGCAGGTCAGCAGCAGCCCGCGCTCGGTGTTCGCGACCATCTCGTCCAGGGAGCGGTCCTCGCCCCCGTCCAGGATCACGTTGTCGATGCCCGGCGCCACCGGCAGACCGGTCAGGCCCGCGCTGTGGCGGCTGGTCGTCAGATGCCGCAGCTCGCCCTCGCGCAGCCACTCGGTGGCCGTGAGCGGCAGCCCGTTGTCGAACACCGACTCGTCGCCGCCGGAGGAGTGCGCGATCACGAAGGGCGCCGACTCCAGGCCGGGCTCGTGCGGATCGCTGCGCAGGGTCAGCGGCAGGTCGGTCAGCTTCTCGCCGACCCGCGTGCCCCCGCCCGGCTGGGAGAACACCGTGCGGCCCTCGACCGCGTCCCGGCCCGACGCCGACCACAGCTGGTAGATCAGCAGATCGGCCACGGCCGACGGCGGCAGCAGCGTCTCGTACCGGCCCGCGGGCAGCTCCACACGCCGCTCGGCCCACCCGAGGCGCACCGCCAGCTCCGCGTCCAGGGCCGCCGGGTCGACGTCCTTGAAGTCCCGCGTGGAGCGCCCGGCCCACGCGGACCGGGTCCGGTCCGGGGACTTGGCGTTCAGCTCCAGCGTCCCGTTCGGCTGGTCGTGCCGCAGCCGCAGCCCCGTGGAGGTGCCCAGGTACGTCGACACCAGTTCGTGGTTGGCGAAGCCGTACAGCTCCCGGCCGCCCGCACGCGCGCGTGCGAAGGCCTCGCCGAGCGCCGGGGCGAAGTCGGCGAACACCGCGGAGGAGGTCTCGGCGGGCGCCTCCGTGAACTCCGGGCTCGCGGCCACGCCCGTGACCAGCGGCTGCGCGTCCTCGGCGGGCCCGGCACCGCGCGCGGCGGCCTCCGCGGCCCGCACCAGGGGCTCCAGTTCGTCGGCGGTCACGGCGGACCGTGACACCACACCCGAGGCCGTGCCCTCCTTGCCGTCCACCGTGGCGATGACGGTGAGCGTGCGCCCGCGCGTGACACCGTTCGTGGTCAGGGCGTTGCCCGCCCAGCGCAGATTGGCGGTGGACTGCTCGTCGGCGATGACGACACAGCCGTCCGCCCGGGACAGTGCGAGGGCGCGCTCGACGACCTCGTGCGGCTTGCTGGAACGCGCGCTCATCGACCGGCCTCCTGGGTCGTGTTCAAAATGTTGACGCCCTTGAAGAGGGCCGACGGGCAGCCGTGCGACACAGCCGCGACCTGGCCCGGCTGCGCCTTGCCGCAATTGAAGGCGCCGCCCAGGACATAGGTCCCCGGACCACCGACGGCGGACATGGAACCCCAGAAGTCGGTGGTCGTCGCCTGGTAGGCCACGTCCCGCAGCTGCCCGGCGAGCCGCCCGTTCTCGATCCGGTAGAAGCGCTGCCCGGTGAACTGGAAGTTGTAGCGCTGCATGTCGATCGACCAGGACCGGTCACCGACGACGTAGATCCCCCGCTCCACGCCCCCGATCAGATCCTCGGTCGACATCCCGGCCGGGTCCGGCCGCAACGACACATTGGCCATGCGCTGCACCGGCACATGCCCGGGGGAGTCGGCGTAGGCGCAGCCGTTGGAGCGCTCGGACCCGGTCAGCTTCGCGATCCGCCGGTCGAGCTGGTAGCCGACGAGGGTGCCGTCCTTGACGAGGTCCCAGGACTGGCCCGCGACGCCCTCGTCGTCGTACCCGATGGTGGCGAGGCCGTGCTCGGCGGTGCGGTCGCCGGTGACGTTCATCAGCTCCGAGCCGTAGCGCAACTTGCCCAGCTGGTCGAACGTGGCGAAGGAGGTGCCGGCGTAGGCGGCCTCGTAGCCGAGGGCCCGGTCCAGCTCGGTCGCGTGCCCGATGGACTCGTGAATGGTCAGCCACAGGTTGGACGGGTCGACGACCAGGTCGTACAGACCCGGATCGACACTCGGCGCGCGCATCTTCTCGGCGAGCAGCTCCGGGATCCGCTCCAGCTCGCCCTCCCAGTCCCAGCCGGTACCCCTCAGGTACTCCCAGCCGCGTCCCACGGGCGGCGCGAGGGTGCGCATCGAGTCGAACTCGCCGCTCGACTCGTCCACCGACACGGCGTTGAACACGGGGTGCAGCCGTACCCGCTGCTGCGTGGTCACGGTCCCCGCGGTGTCGGCGTAGAACTTGTTCTCGTGGACGGTGAGCAGCGAGGCGTCGACATGGTCCACCCCGTCGGCCGCCAGCAGCCGCGCGCTCCAGTCCGCGATCAGCCCGGCCTTCTCCTCGTCGGGCACGGTGAACGGATCGATCTCGTACGACGAGACCCAGGTCTTCTCGGAGTGCACCGGCTCGCTCGCCAGCTCCACGCGCTCGTCCGACCCGGCCGCCTTGATCACCTGGGCGGACAGCTTCGCCATGGCGACCGCCTGCCCGGCGACCCTGGCGGCGGCGTCCAGGCTGAGGTCGACGCCGGACGCGAAACCCCATGTCCCGCCGTGCACCACGCGCACCGCGTACCCGAGGTCGGTGGTGTCCGACGACCCGGCGGGCTTGGCGTCCCGGAACCGCCAGGAGGCGCCCCGCACCCGCTCGAACCGGAAGTCCGCGTGCTCGGCGCCGAGCGCACGCGCGCGTGCGAGGGCCGCGTCGGCGAGGGCGCGTAGGGGGAGGGCCGTGAAGGCCTCGTCGATGGTATGAGGCACCGCCGTCTCTTTCTGTCGAGGTGAGCGTGGTCGCCGTACTGCGTGACTGCTCCGATCATGTCGTCCCGCACGCGCGCGGGCCACGAGTTTCCGTACCCCGGGTGCGTGGCTTTCTGTAGGGACCCGACAGTGAGTCCCCTACGCCACTGTCGGTGCCCGATTCTCCGCGGGCGTGCCCGGACCGATAGGTTTTCGAAGAAGCCGCCTGTCATCGCCGTCTGTCGTCCAGGCGCCCGGGCGGGCGTAATCAGACCGCTATCGAAAGGGTGATCCGTTGAGCCGCTCGGTTCTCGTCACCGGAGGCAACCGGGGCATCGGCCTCGCCATCGCCCGCGCTTTCGCCGATGCCGGCGACAAGGTCGCCATCACATACCGCTCGGGTGAGCCGCCGGCGGGCTTCCTGGCCGTCAGGTGCGACATCACCGACCCCGAGCAGGTGGAGCAGGCCTACAAGGAGATCGAGGAGAACCACGGCCCCGTCGAGGTACTCGTCGCCAACGCCGGCATCACCAAGGACCAGCTCCTGATGCGCATGTCCGAGGAGGACTTCACCTCGGTCATCGACACCAACCTCACCGGCACCTTCCGTGTGGTCAAGCGCGCCAACCGCGGCATGCTGCGGGCCAAGAAGGGCCGCGTCGTCCTGATCTCCTCGGTCGTCGGCCTCTACGGCGGCCCGGGCCAGGCCAACTACGCCGCCTCCAAGGCCGCCCTGGTCGGCTTCGCGCGCTCCCTCGCCCGTGAGCTGGGCTCGCGCAACCTCACCTTCAACGTCGTCGCGCCCGGCTTCGTCGACACCGACATGACCAAGGTGCTCACCGACGAGCAGCGTGAGGGCATCGTGAAGCAGGTGCCGCTCGGCCGGTACGCGCGACCCGAGGAGGTCGCCGCGACGGTGCGGTTCCTCGCCTCGGACGACGCCTCGTACATCACTGGAGCCGTCATTCCCGTTGACGGCGGACTGGGAATGGGTCACTGATCACCATGAGCGGAATTCTCGAGGGCAAGCGCGTCCTGATCACCGGTGTGCTGATGGAGTCCTCCATCGCCTTCCACGCCGCCAAGCTGGCCCAGGAGCAGGGCGCCGAGATCATCCTGACCGCCTTCCCGCGGCCCACGCTGACCGAGCGCATCGCCAAGAAGCTCCCGAAGCCCACCAAGGTCATCGAGCTCGACGTCACCAACGACGAGCACCTCGGGCGGCTGGCCGACATCGTCGGCGAGGAGCTGGGCGGCCTCGACGGTGTCGTGCACTCCATCGGCTTCGCCCCGCAGGACGCCCTCGGCGGCAACTTCCTGAACACGCCGTTCGAGTCGGTCTCCACCGCGATGCACGTCTCGGCGTACTCCCTGAAGTCGCTGACCATGGCCTGCCTGCCGCTGATGCAGAACGGCGGCTCGGTCGTCGGTCTGACCTTCGACGCGAAGTTCGCCTGGCCGCAGTACGACTGGATGGGCCCGGCCAAGGCCGCCCTGGAGGCCACCAGCCGCTACGTCGCCCGTGACCTGGGCAAGCAGAACATCCGCTGCAACCTCGTCTCCGCCGGCCCGCTGGCCTCCATGGCCGCCAAGTCCATCCCGGGCTTCGGCGAGCTGGCCGCCGTCTGGGACGACCGTTCGCCGCTGGAGTGGGACCTCAAGGACCCCGAGCCGGCCGGCCGCGGCATCGTCGCGCTGCTGAGCGACTGGTTCCCGAAGACCACGGGCGAGATCATCCACGTGGACGGCGGTCTGCACGCCATCGGCGCCTGATCTCCCGTACGCCGTCGACGCCCCGTTCCCCGCAGCGCGCGGGGAGCGGGGCGTCACCCGTTCGGCCGCTCCGGCCGGGCGGGGGAGGCCTGTGACCGGGCACTCTGGAGTACGCGTTCACCACGCGGTCCCCTCCCCAGCACGGCCGAGGAGGTCCCCTTGTGCGCTTGTCCCGCCGAACGGCCTCACTGTCCGTCGCTGTCGCTCTCGTCCTGACCCTGGCATACGAGGCGGTGCCGCACGCGCGCGTGCCCGCCGACGACGACGAGCGGGAGCGGGCCGCCCCCTTCGGTGCCGCGTGCCGGATCCGCGTCCACGACTCCAGGGTGACCGCGTACTGTCACAACCCCTTTCCGGAGCCCGACCGCGTGAGCCTGCACGTCGAGTGCGCCCGCTGGTGGGACATCGACACGGACAGCTCCCCGGTGGAGGCCGGGCCCGCGCAGACCGTGCGGCTCAAGGGGCGCTGCTGGAAGGAAGTCGACGCCGCCTGGGTCAGCCACCGGAGGACGAGCTGATCCCGCCCAGCCGGCACAGGAACGGATAGCGGGCCGCCTCCGTCCCCGCCCGGTCCGCGTCTCCCACGCGGATCGCGTCGAGCAGCCGCCCGTGGTCCATGTACGTCTCCGGCGTCAGCTCCTCGCCGACGTCCTCGCGCAGCCAGTCCCGCAGCACCTCGCCCAGGTCGGCGTACATGGCGGTCATCACGTCGTTGTGGGAGGCGGAGACCACGGCCAGGTGGAAGGTCGCGTCCGCGGTCACGAACGCCTCCGCGTCACCCGACTCCCAGGCCTCCTCACGCCGCAGCAGCAGCGCGTCGAGCTGCTTGAGGTCCTTCTCGGTCCGCCGCTCGGCGGCCAGCCGGGACGCGGACGACTCCAGCGTGGAGCGCAGCTCGGCGATGTGCCGGGGGTCGGCGCCGGCGAACCGCCGCTGCATCACCCCCGCCAGCTCACTGGTCGCCACGACATAGGTGCCGGAGCCCTGGCGGATGTCCAGCAGGCCGTTGTGCGCGAGCGCGCGGACGGCCTCACGGACCGTGTTGCGGGCGACGCCCAGCTGCTCGACCAGCTCCGGCTCGGTCGGGATACGGGAGCCGACCGGCCACTCGCCCGACGTGATCTGGGCCCGCAGCGCGGCGATGACCTGTTCGGACAGCGCCGAACGACGGGGATGGCTCAGAGGCATGGCTCACCTTCGCACGGCCGGGGCGCCGGACGGCAGCCGAGGAGCGGACGGATTGGACAGTCAATCATCCCATGATTCTATGATGGGCCTCATGGCTAGTGAGGAAACCCGGACCATGACGCCCCCGACCGTTCGCAGCTCGGCCGCGCACGACGCCGGGAAACCGGGCGGCCCGTCCACGCGCGCGTGGACGACACGGCTGCTCGTCCTCGGCATCGTGCTGTCCGCCCTGAACCTCCGGCCCGCCATCACCAGCCTCGGCGCCCTCCTGGAGGAGGTCCGCGACGGGCTCGGCATGAGCGGCAGCGTGGCCGGGCTGCTCACCTCCGTGCCGCCGCTGTGCTTCGCCGTCTTCGGCGTCATGGCCCCGCGGCTCGCCCGCCGCTTCGGAGCGGGCGCCGTGGTCTGCGCCGGCATGGTCGCCATCGCCTCCGGCCTGGCGATACGGCCGTACGCGGGCGGCACGGCCGGCTTCCTGGCCGCCAGCGCCCTCGCCCTCATGGGCATCGCCGTCAGCAACGTCCTGATGCCGGTCATCGTCAAGCAGTGGTTCCCCGACCGCGTGGGCTCCATGACCGGCGTCTACTCCATGGGACTCGCCCTGGGCACGGCCCTCGCGGCCGCGGTCACGGTGCCCGTCTCCGACGCCCTGGGCGGGAGCTGGCAGTCGGGGCTGGCCCTGTGGGCGGGACTCGCCGTCGCGGCGATCCTGCCGTGGCTGCCGTTCGTACGGGGGCGTGCGGCGGCGTCGGGGCCGGGGCGGCGGGCCGACGGCGACGGCGACGGGGTGACGCGCGGCCCGGACGCGGCGACGGAGACCTCGACCCCTGTGCGGACGGACCCCACGCGCGTGGAGGCGCCGCAGTTGCGGATCACCCGGAGCCGTACCGCCTGGGCGCTGGCCGTCTTCTTCGGGCTCCAGGCCACCGCCGCCTACATCACCATGGGCTGGATGGCGCAGATCTTCCGGGACGCCGGAGTGCCCGCGGGCACCGCCGGGCTGCTGCTGGCGCTCACCATGGTGATGGGCGTGCCCCTGGCCTTCGTCATACCCCGCCTGGCCACCCGGCTGCCGCACCAGGGCCCGATCGTGCTCACCCTGGGCGTCTGCGGCCTGATCGGCTACGCCGGGCTGTATCTCGCGCCGGCCGAGGGCGCCTGGGCCTGGGCCCTGCTGCTCGGCATCGCGAACTGCGCTTTCCCGCTCGCCCTCACCATGGTCGGTATGCGGGCCAAGACCGGCCCGGGCGTGGCCCAGCTGTCGGCGTTCGCACAGAGCACCGGCTACCTGATCTCCATCCCGGGGCCGCTCCTGGTGGGCGTCCTCTACCAGCACAGTGGCGGCTGGGGCCTGCCGCTCACACTGATGGGCGCCCTGATGGTCCCGCAGATGGTGGTCGGCTGGCTGGCGGGCCGCGACCGCACGGTGGAGGAGGAGGCGGGCCGCTGAACCGGCGCGCGGCGTCGGCCTCACCCCGGGGCGTACCGCGCCCGGGGTGGGTGCGACACTTGCCCCATGCCAGTGCTCGATCCGAATCCCCAGCATGGTCAGAAGAAGATGCTGCTCGTGTTCGGCGCCTTCTTCGCGATCTTCATCGTCATCGGCGTCATCGCCACGATCGCCTCGCCGTGACCGGCCCTCGCCCCGCCGATGGTGGGGCTGGCCCCCCTGTCCCCTAGGGGGTGAGGGTCAGGGTCAAGTGGGTGGGTCACCGGATGGGTTGGCCGCCGCCGATTCCGTAACTTCGAGGTGTGGCCGCGAGACGGGGGCCACCGGCCACTCGAAGAGCGGAGGCACCCATGTCGGCCCCTACGCAGACCCCGCCCCACCCGGCGACCCGGTCCGGCGTCGACAGCAGGCTCCCCTGGTGGGCCCTGGCCCTGCCGGCGCTTCTCTTCACCGCGCTGCTCGTCCTGATCCTGAACCCCTCCGGAGCCCACGCTGCCACCGGTGACCCCGTGGTCACCCACCTCTTCGAGCGGCTCCAGCAGCTGACAGCCCGCTGAGCACGGCCGAAGCCGGTGGTCAACTCCCTGCGCCCCATGGCGTGTTTCATGCGAAGCTGGATCTCATGAGCGTCGCAGAACCCCGCACGATTGTCCTCTTCCGCCATGCGAAAGCCGACTGGCCACAGGTGACCGATCACGAGCGTCCGCTTGCCGACCGGGGCCGAAAAGACGCGGCGGAGGCCGGGCGCAGGCTGGCCGACACCGGCATCCCAGTCGACCTGGCCCTGTGCTCCACCTCGGTCCGGACCCGGGAAACCTGGAAGCTCGCCGTCCATGAGTTCCCGCATCGGCCGAAAACCGTCTACGAAGAGCGGATCTACGAGGCCTCCCCGGGCGAACTGATCGCCGTGCTCAACGAGACCCCCGACGATGTGCGGAACGTCCTCATGATCGGCCACAACCCGGGCATCCAGGGCCTCGCCGACATCCTGGCGGGCTCGGCCGAGGACGACGCCCGCGAGCGGATGGACCGCCGTGGCTTCCCGGCCGCCGCCTTCGCCGTCCTGTCGTTCACCGGGTCATGGAAGAACGTGGAGCCCGGCGTGGCCGCGCTGGGCGACTACTGGGCGCCGACCGAGTGACCGTCGCCGCGTGACCGTGGGGCAGTGACAGGGGCCCGGCACCGCACGGTGCCGGGCCCCTCCTGCCTGCTTCAGACCGTGTCGAGGGTGTCCGCCGCCTCGACCTCTTCGCGCGTGACGCCCAGCAGGTACAGCACCGTGTCCAGGAACGGGAAATTCACCGCCGTGTGCGCGGCCTCGCGCACCACCGGCTTGGCGTTGAAGGCGACACCCAGACCGGCCGCGTTCAGCATGTCCAGGTCGTTCGCACCGTCACCGATCGCCACGGTCTGCGACAGCGGCACGCCCGCCTCCGCCGCGAACCGGCGCAGCAGCCGCGCCTTGCCCGCGCGGTCGACGATCTCGCCGGTGACCTTGCCCGTCAGCCTGCCGTCGACGATCTCCAGCGTGTTGGCCTGGGCGAAGTCCAGCCCCAGCCGCTCCTTCAGATCGTCGGTGACCTGGGTGAACCCGCCCGAGACGACACCGACTTGGTAGCCGAGCCGCTTCAGCGTACGGATCAGGGTGCGGGCGCCCGGCGTCAGCCGGACCTCGCTGCGCACCTTGTCCACCACCGAGGCGTCCAGCCCCTCCAGCAGCGCCACGCGCGCGTGCAGGGACTGCTCGAAGTCCAGATCCCCGCGCATCGCGGCCGCCGTCACCTCGGCGACCTTGTCCTCGCAGCCGGCGTGCGCGGCGAACAGCTCGATGACCTCGTCCTGGATGAGCGTCGAGTCGACGTCCATGACGACCAGGCGCTGCGCTCGCCGGTACAGACCGGCGGCGACGACCGCCACGTCGATGCCGAGCTTCGCCGCGTCGGGCGCCAGGGCGGTGCGCAGCGGCTCGGTCTCCACACCGGACACGGCGAACTCGACGGCGGTCACGGGGTACTTGGCGAGCCGGAAGATACGGTCGATGTTGCCGCCGGTCCTGGTGATCCGCGCGGTGACCGCGGCGGTCGCCTCCGAGGTGAGCGGATGCCCGAGCACGGTGACCAGGGAGCGGCCCAGTCCGCGCGGCCGGTTGTCGCCGAGGCCGGAGATGATCTCCGCCTGCATCTTCATCGACTCGGCCCAGCTATGGACGGTCGCCCGCAGATCTCCCTCGAGTCCGGGGGGCGGCTCGGTCACGAGCGCGCACAGCACCATCCGGCCACGGGTGACGACCTGCTCGATGTCGACGACGTCGACGGAGAAGGCCGCGAGGGTGTCGAAGAGGCCGGCCGTGATGCCCGGCCTGTCCTTGCCGAAGATCTTGACAAGGAGGGTGGGGACGTCAGAGGACGAGGTCTGCGATGCGCTCATGGTGGTTCCACCGTATCGGGCAGGCAGGTCACACCGCCCCTGAGGTCCGGCTGGCGGACGGCGAACACTGGGTGTCGTGTCGATGGCGTGAATCTTGCGTGCCGGTACGGCGTCCCTCCGGCCTCGGGATCACCTCCCGCCCCGCGGTTTCCGCGGCGGCGGGGGAGGAGGCGGGGGCGGCGGCCCGTCGTCCGGCCGGGGAGGCGGCCCGTTCCCGCTCCGCGGCCCGGGCGGCTGCCGGGGGCCTCGCGGAGGCGGCCCGACCGGCCGCGCCACGGTGGGCGCGCCGTACACGTCGCCGTTGCCGGGTTCGGTGGGCCTTGTGTCCGGCCGTCCCGCGTCCGGGGTGTCCGACCGTCCTCCGTCCGGTTGCCCTTCGTCATGCGGGCCCCGGCGTGCGTCGCCGGGCCGTGCGTCCTCCGGCTCCCGCAGTTCCTCCGGAACCCGGAGGTAGGGATTGGTGGCCGGGTTCGGCGGCCGGTACGGCGTACCTGGCGCGTAGGGCCCGGCTTCCCTCCCGTACGACGCCTGCTCGCTCTGACTCCCGGCCGCCCCGGTGCTCTCTGCGTGCTGGCCCGTGTCCTCTCCGTGCCAGCCCTGGCCCCCATCGCGCCGCCCGGCCGCGCTGGGCCAGCCGGTGCCCTCGCCGTACGGGCCCGTGCCCTCGCCGTGTCGGCCGGTGCGCTCGCTGTGCTGCCCAGCCTCGCCGTGCCAGCCCTGGCCCTCGCCGTACGAGCCCACCCCCGAGCCACCCCCCGCCCCCGCCACCCCATCCCCCCGGGCCAACACCGCCGCCGACCGCCCCGCGCCCCCGCTCGCCCACGCCAGCAACGCCCCCACCGCCCCGGCCCCCGCGCCCCACACCGCGCCCAGCAGCAGGGCCATGCCGAGATGCCCGTGCAGTTCGATGCCCGCACCGAACGCGTCGAAGCCGAGTACGGACAGGGAGGCGGTCACGGACACGTCCGTCAGCCAGGCCAGCAACGGCAGGGCCAGCGCGGTCGCGACCCCCAGCCGCAGCGCGCACCGGCCCGCGAAACCGAGGGCACCGGAACCCCGTACCGCCGCCGCCCCCGCGACGCTCCCCACCGGCGACCGCACCGCCGTCAGCACCCCCGCCAGCAGCATCATCAGCGCCGCAGCCACGCCCAGCAGCCACACCCGCCCGTCCAACTCGGCCAGCCTCCCCAGCGTCACCTGCTGGTCGGGGCGGGCCACGAGCAGATCGTCCAGCGGGTCCGGCAGGAAACGGGTCAGTTCACCCGTTGCCCGGCCGTCCCACGGCACGAACAGGCCGATCGGCACGCCCAGCCACACCCCGTTCGGCGCCCCGAGCAGTGCCGCGCCGGCGATGCGCCCGGGATGGTCGTCGCCGCTCGCCGCGTACGCCGCCGCGGCGAACCCCGCCGCCACGGCCACCAGCAGCACGGTCACCACCGCGGAAACGGTCGGCCGTACGACCCGGTGCACGGCCTCCCACCCCCGCGGCAGCGGCGTGCGGCGCGAGGCCAGCAGGGCGACGAGGAGGATCCCGGCCGACCACCCGAGCCCGCCGAACAGCGTGGGCACGGTGTCGACCGAGAACCCGACCGCCGCCTGCGCGTCGACCAGGTCCCCCAGCCGGTCCGGCAGCAGCCCGCCGATGTCCCCGGCGTCCCCGAGCCCGGGGATCTCCAGGCCGCCGCTTCCGCCCCCGCCCCCGCCGGTCAGGTCGTCCAGCCCCAGCGAGCCGCCGTCGATCGTGATGACGTCGTGCCCCGCCCAGGCCAGCCCGCCCAGCATCGCCACGAACAACGCGACCACCGCACCGGCACGCGCCAGGAGTTCGGCCGGTGATATCACAACTCCCGCCGCCCGCAAGGACCGAAGGAAGAAGTACGACAGCAGCAGCGCCCCGACCAGGCTCACCCCCAGTGGCGTGATCTCGATGGCCGTGTCCGCCTCCGCGCCCGTGAGGCCGAACACCGACACATCTCCGGACGGAGTGACCGAACCACCCGCCCCCAGGGCCACCACCGCCGCGGTCATCGGCCCCAACGACCCCGCCGTGTCCGCCTCCAGCAGCCGCAGCCCCAGGGCCGCCGTGCCCGCCATCCCGATCAACGCCCAGCTCACGGCGGCGACGGCGGACATCAGCACGTCCCCCCACGGCACGCGCGCGCCGTCACTCGCCCTCTCGACACCTGTACCGGCACCCATGGCAGACCCCCCGATCCGCTACGCGGCGGGAACTCCGCGCATGTCCCCCTCGCGACGAAATACCACTCTCCGGCCCGGTTTCAACCCCGTCAACGGAATCGGCCGAGGCGTCCGTGCGCGGTTTTCACAAGGCCCGACTTTCGGTCAGGGGGCCGCTCCTGAAATAGTTCCCCCCGATGTTCGACATCCCTAGACTCCCCATGTCGGGGGTAACTCGGGGGACAACTCAGTGGGGCATGGAGTGCCGGAACTCGTACTGGAATCAAACGGACGTACCTGGACGCTCGATCCGTCCAGGGCATACACCCTCGGACGTGATCCGCAGGGGGACGTCGTCTTCGACGACGCCAGGGTCTCCTGGCGTCACGCCACGGTCAGTTTCAACGGCCGCAGTTGGGTCATCGAGGACCATGGCAGCACCAACGGCACGTTCGTGCAGGGGCAGCGGATCCACCACCTGGAGCTCGGCCCGGGCTCGGCGGTGAACCTGGGCAACGCCACCGACGGACCGCGTCTGAACCTCTCCGACGCCGCGGCCTCCGTCGCCACGCCGCAGGCCCAGCCCCAGCAGCAGCCCTACGCCGCGCAGAGCGCGAACCCCGGCTGGGCCCAGCAGGCGCCCGCCCAGCAGCAGGCTCCGCAGGCCGGCTGGCAACAGCAGCAGCCGCAGCAGTCCGGTGGGCACATCCCGCAGCAGCAGGCTCCCGGCGGTGCCGCGGGGGCACCGCCGGCCCACGGCGACCGCAGCCCCACCACGTTCCACCAGTTCTCCCTCGGCCGCGTGATGCGCATCGGCCGTGCCCTGGAGAACGAGCTGGTCGTCTCCGACCTGCAGGTCTCCCGGAACCACGCCGAGTTCCACGCCACGCCCGACGGCCGTATGGAGATCCGTGACCTCGGCTCCCACAACGGCACGTACGTCAACGGCCTGCCGATCCCCAAGGGCGGCGGGCAGTTGCTCGGCCCGGCCGATGTCGTCGGCGTCGGTCACTCGACGTTCCGGATCGTCGGCGACCGGCTAGAGGAGTTCGTCGACACCGGTGAGGTGTCCTTCTCCGCCCGCCACCTGACCGTCACGGTCGACGGCGGCAAGCAGATCCTCAAGGACGTCTCCTTCGGCGTCCCCGAGAAGTCGCTCATCGCGGTCATCGGCCCGTCCGGTTCCGGCAAGTCGACCCTGCTCAAGGCGCTCACCGGCTACCGCCCGGCCGACCAGGGCGAGGTCCTCTACGACAACCGCAACCTCTACAAGCAGTTCGCCGAGCTGCGCCAGCGCATCGGTCTGGTCCCGCAGGACGACATCCTGCACAAGGAACTGACCGTCAAGAAGGCCCTGAAGTACGCGGCCAAGCTCCGCTTCCCCGCCGACACAACGGCCCGCGAGCGCGAGGCCCGTATCGACGAGGTGCTGCGCGAGCTGAAGCTGGACATCCACAAGGAGAAGAAGGTCACCTCCCTCTCCGGTGGCCAGCGCAAGCGCGTCTCGGTGGCCCTGGAGCTGCTCACCAAGCCCTCGCTGATCTTCCTGGACGAGCCGACCTCCGGCCTCGACCCGGGCATGGACCGCGACGTCATGCAGCTGCTGCGCGGCCTCGCCGACGACGGACGCACCGTCCTCGTCGTCACCCACTCCGTGGCCGAGCTGGCGATCTGCGACAAGCTCCTCGTGATGGCGCCGGGCGGCTCCGTCGCCTACTTCGGCCCGCCCGAGGAGGCGCTGAACTTCTTCGGCTACGACACCTGGGCCGATGTCTTCTCCGCCTTCGAGAACTACCGCGACTACGACTGGGCGGGCCGCTGGAAGGGCTCGCAGCACTACCAGATGTACGCCGCGGACATCGACGCCGTGGCGCCGCAGTCCGTACAGGTTCCGCCCATGCAGGCGATGAAGCCGCCGAAGCCACAGGGCTGGATGTCCCAGTTCGTCACGCTGGTGCGGCGCTATGTCTCGGTGATCGCGTCCGACAAGGGCTTCCTCGCCCTGATGGTGATCCTGCCGGCCGTGCTCGGCGCGGTCAGCCTGCTCATCGACGCGGACAAGGGCCTGCTGCCGAACCCGGTCAACCCGCAGTCCGGCCGGATCATCCCGAACGGCACCGCCACCACGGTCCTGCTGATCCTCGCGGTCGGCGCCTGCTTCGCGGGCGCGGCGAACTCCGTCCGTGAGCTGATCAAGGAACGGGTCATCTACGAGCGGGAGCGCGCGACCGGCCTGTCACGCTCGGCGTATCTGATGTCCAAGGTGTTCGTGCTCGGCATGATCACCGTGCTGCAGGGCCTGCTGGTCGGCGTCATCGGCTTCTCCAGCCGGGAGATCCCCGAGGAGGGCCTGGTCTTCGGCAGCGCCACGCTCGTCGAGCTGTCCGTGCCGATCATGGCCCTGGGCTTCACCTCGATGATGTTCGGCCTGATCATCTCCTCGCTGGTGAAGACCGCCGAGAAGACCATGCCGCTGCTGGTGATGTTCGCCATCATCCAGGTCGTCTTCACGGGCTGCCTGTTCACGCTGCACGGTTCGATCGGCGTCAACCAGTTCTCGTTCCTGATGCCGTCGCGCTGGGCGGTCGCCGCCGCCGGCGCCACGCTGGACTTCAACAAGATCGCCCCGCCGGAGACCGCCGGCGACAACGATCCGCTGTGGGAGCACACGGTCGGCGCCTGGGCCATGGACATGGGCGCGCTCCTCGCGCTCGGCGTGCTCTGCGGCTTCTTCGTGGCCCGCTTCCTGCGCCGCCACGAGCCCGAGGTCATGCGCAAGTAGTCATCGCCTCACGCAAGACGCCCCGAAGGGCGGCACCTCGTCAGGAGGGTGCCGCCCTTCGGCGTTTTGTCGTTCAGCGAGCAGAGGTCCCGCGCTACCTCAGTACGCGCTGTCGACGTTGTCCATCGAGCCGTACTTGTCGGCCGCGTAGTTGCAGGCGGCGGTGATGTTCGCGACCGGGTCGTAGATGTCCCAGGACGTGCCGGGGACGTGCCAGGTCTTGAACGTCGGCGGGATGACCTGCAGCAGGCCCTTCGACGGGACGCCGTTGATGGCGTTGATGTCCCAGTCGTTGATGGCCTTCGGGTCACCGGCCGACTCGCGGATGATGTTGCGGTGGATGCCGTCGTAGGACGCCGGGATGTCGTGCTTCTTCAGGACGTCGAGCGACTCGCGGATCCAGCCGTCGAGGTTGTTCGGGTAGGTCTTCTTGGCGGCCTTCTTCGCCTCGGCGCGCTTGGCGTCGCGGCTCGCGGCCTCCTTGGCCTCACGCGCGGCCTCGGCCTTCTTCTTCGCGGCCTCGGCGGCGGCCTGCTTCTTGGCGGCAGCCGCGGCGTCGGCCTTCTTCTTCGCCTCGATCTGCTCGGCCTTCAGGCTGGCACCGGCCATCTGGTCGGTGACGCTCGCCTTCACGTCCTTGATCTGCTGGTTGCTGAACGCCACCGGAGCCGACTGAGCGGCTTCCGTCGTGGTCTTGGTCGAAGCGCCGCTCGGCACCGCGGAGAACCCGATGGCGGCGGCACCGAGGGTGGCGACACCCGCCATGGCGATCTTGTGGTGACGGGTGAGGTTACGACTGGGGCCACGGCTGAAGATGTTCTTGGGCATGGTGGTTGGACCTCTTCGAATAGCGCGGGAGTCGCTCGGCGTCCGGCGTTGGACTCGGTGTGTTTCCGACACAAACGCCGCGGAGGTGAACCCACGGCGCTGAGCGACGGCAGCCATTCTTAGCGGCCGCAAAATGGCGTGGCAAAGGTGTGACGTACGAAGGGAGATAGTGGATCAGGGAGTAGCAAATCGGGGCAGACTGGACTGTCGTTGCCGCTCAATAGGTCGAGTTTGTCTCCTACGTCCGTTCGTACGTGACGTGGCTCCTATGCGAGGGGTCACATCGGGCGAAGATCTGCTGCACTGTCAGTTGCTTGAGCAATGCACTGCGTGAGGGGCCTTTCCGGGCAGGACGAGGTGCACGTCCCCGAACTCGTGCCACAGGTAACGGCCCTGCAGTGCGGCCTCGTAGCCCCGCTCCATGGCAGCCCGCCCCGCGATCGCCTCCAGCATCAGCAGATGCGAGGCCTCCGGCTCGTGCAGCCCGGTCAGCAGCCCGTCCACCACCCGCACCCCGCGCTCCGGTGTCACCACCAGACCGGTCCAACCGGCCCGCGGCCGTACGACCCCGTCGGCACCCGCCGCCGACTCCACGGCCCGCACCGCCGTCGTCCCGACCGCCAGGACCCGGCCCCCACCGGCCCTCGCGGCGTTGATCAGCCGCGCCGACGCCGCGGGCACCGCGAAGCGCTCCGGATACGGCGGCTCGTGCGCCTCCGCCGACGCCACCCCCGTGTGCAGCGTGACCGGCGCGAACCACACCCCCCGGCCCACCAGCTCCGCCACCAGCCGCGCCGTGAAGGGCCGCGCCGCACTCGGCATCTCCGCGGAGCCCGCCCCGTCCGCCGACGGCAGCGCGAACACCGTCTGGTAGACGGACAGCGGCTGGTCCCGCTCCGTGTAGGAGTAGCGAATGGGCCGCCCGTGCTCCCGCAGCAGCCCCGCGACCCCGGGCCCGGCCACCCGCGCCCACCACAGCCGCCCGCTCCGCCCGCTCAGCGGCTCCTCCAGCACCAGCCGGACTCCTCCCGGCAGACGCACCTCCGTACCCACGGGCCCACCCGCACGCGCACGCGTGGTGCCCCGCCCGTCGGGCTCCCGCAGCTCCACCGCCCAGCGGCCGTCGTCCCCGGAGGTGGAGAAGTGCACGACCACGCGTGCGTGCCCGATCCACCCGTCGACGGCCGCCGCCAGCGTGGCCGAGGTGTTGACCACCAGCAGATCCCCCGCCCGCAACAGCCGCGGCAGCTCCGTGAACGTGTGATGCGCCACCTCGGAGCCCCGCGACACCAGCATCCGTACGGCGTCCCGGCCCAGCCCGGGCCCCCGCTGCTCGACCGGCACCCGGGCCGACAGCTCCTCCGGCACCCGCACGGCCGGTGTCATCGGGCCCCGTCCAGCAGGGCCGGAGCCCCGTACCGCCCGCTCGCCGGACGCTCGTCCAGCAGCCGCAGGAACCCCGGCACCACAGCCGCCGGCTCCTGCCGCGGATCATGATCGTCCGGTACGGCCGCCGCATACAGGTCCGTGGCCATGTCCCCGGGATCCACCGCCCAGACCCGCAGCCCCGGCTCCTCCACGGCGAGCACCGCCGTCAGATGGTCCAGAGCCGCCTTGGACGCCCCGTAGCCGCCCCAGGTCTCGTACGCCTCGGCCGCCGCGTCCGAGCTGACGGCGACGACCGTGCCCGCCCCCGAAGCCCGCAGCAGCGGCAGCGCCTCCTGGACCAGGCCGAGCCCCGCCACGAGGTTCACCTCCAGCGCCCGGCGCAGCCCCTCCAGGGGCAGCTCCTCCAGCCGCACCAGCGGCTCGGCGCCCAGCGCGCTCGCGTTGTGCACCAGCAGGTCGACGCCGCCCAGCCGCCACGCCGCCGACACCAGCTCCGCCCGGTGCCCGGCGTCGGTGACGTCCCCGGGCAGGGCGGTCACCCGCGTGCCGTACGCGGAGACGGCCTCCGCCGCCTCCGCCAGCGCCTCGGCGCCCCTCGCATCGAGCACCAGGTCCCAGCCACGCCCGGCCAGGGCCTCGGCGAGCGCACGGCCCAGGCCTTTCGAGGCCCCGGTGATGATCGCAACCGGCATGATCGGCTCCTCTGTCGTGTTCGCGTGCCCTCAACGTAGGAACGGAGCCGCCCCGACCACCTCGGACGCGGGCCGCAATCCACCGGGTCCCTTCGCCCTACGCCACCGGCCCGGCGCCCCCGGTCCTAGGCCGCGTAGCCCTTCCGGCTGGGCCTCGCGACCTAGGCCCACCGGACCGGGCACCCGCCGCCACTGGTCCGATCCGCGCTGTCACAGCCCGCCGGTACCGTGATGACATGAGTCACGGTCCCCGGTCCGGCCTCGCCGCGGTGAGCTCCGCGTTGCTGGCCATGAGCAGGCATCTAGAGGTGCGCGACGTCCTCAAGACGATCGTCGCCTCGGCCCGCGAGCTGCTCGACGCGCAGTACGCCGCGCTCGGCGTGCCGGACGATCACGGCGGCTTCGCGCAGTTCGTGGTCGACGGCGTCAGCGAGGAACAGTGGAAGGCCATCGGCCCCCTCCCGCGCCAGCACGGCATCCTCGCCGCGATGCTCCACGAGGCCAGGTCCGAGCGCCTCGCCGACGTCCGCAAGGACCCCCGCTTCGAGGGCTGGCCGAAGGCCCACCCCGACCTGGTCGACTTCCTGGGCCTGCCGATCCGCGACGGCGACGAGGTGATCGGCGCGCTCTTCCTCGCGAACAAGAACTGCGAGAAGCCCGAGGGCGGCTGCGGCTTCACGGCGGACGACGAGGAACTCCTCGGCATCCTCGCCCAGCACGCCGCGATCGCCCTCACCAACGCCCGCCTCTACGAACGCAGCCGCGAACTGACCATCGCCGAGGAGCGCTCCCGCCTCGCCCACGAACTGCACGACGCGGTCAGCCAGAAGCTGTTCTCCCTGCGCCTCACCGCCCAGGCGGCAGCGGCCCTGATCGACCGCGATCCGGGCCGCGCCAAGGGCGAGTTGCACCAAGTGGCCGCGCTCGCCGCCGAGGCCGCCGACGAACTGCGCGCAGCGGTCGTCGAGTTGCGCCCCGCCGCCCTCGACGAGGACGGCCTCGTGGCCACCCTCCGCACACAGGTCCAGGTCCTCGACCGCGCCCACAGCGCCCGCGTGACCTTCGAGGGCCACGGCGTGAAGGCCCTGCCCGCATCCCAGGAGGAAGCCGTCCTGCGCGTCGCCCAGGAGGCCCTGCACAACGCCCTGCGCCACTCCGGCGCCGACCACGTCGACGTGACCCTGGACCGCCGCGGCGCCGGAGCCGTCCTGCGCGTCACGGACGACGGCTGCGGCTTCGACCCGCAGGCGGTGCGTCGCGCGGGGCGCCATCTGGGCCTGGTCTCCATGCGGGACCGGGCGAGCGGGGCCGGCGGCACGCTGACCGTGGAATCGGTGCCCGGCAAGGGCACCACGATCGAGATGGAGGTCCCCGGTGGCTGACGCGATCAAGGTACTGCTCGTCGACGACCATCAGGTCGTCCGCCGGGGCCTGCGCACCTTCCTCGAGGTGCAGGACGACATCGAGGTCGTCGGCGAGGCCGCGGACGGCGCCGAGGGAGTCGACCGCGCCGAGGAGTTGAAGCCCGACGTCATCCTCATGGACGTCAAGATGCCGGGCATGGACGGCGTCGACGCCCTGCGCAGACTCCGCGAACTCGACAACCCCGCGCGCGTGCTGGTCGTCACCAGCTTCACCGAGCAGCGCACAGTGGTGCCGGCCCTGCGCGCGGGCGCCGCCGGCTATGTCTACAAGGACGTCGACCCCGACGCCCTCGCCGGAGCCATCCGCTCCGTCCACGCCGGGCACATCCTCCTCCAGCCGGAGGTCGCCGGCGCCCTGCTGTCCCAGGAGGAGGCCAACTCGGGGCCGGGAAGGGCCGGCTCGCTCACCGACCGGGAGCGCGAGGTGCTCGGCCTGATCGCGGACGGCCGCTCCAACCGGGAGATCGCCCGCGCGCTCGTCCTCTCCGAGAAGACCGTCAAGACCCACGTCTCGAACATCCTGATGAAGCTCGACCTGTCCGACCGAACGCAGGCCGCCCTGTGGGCCGTTCGCCATGGCGTGACCGGCTGACCGCTCACGCCGCGGCAACGCGGAAGGTTCCACTCCGGACCGAGATTCATACTGTCGTGGGAATGTCCCTCGCATGGCGCATCCTCGACGGATCTCCGCCGTTCTCCAGTGCGTGCCGCGGCGCCTGCCGCGGCGATCGCAAGGAGGGCTCAGAAGTGAAGAACCTGAAGAAGGCCGCTGCCGTGACGATGGTGACCGGTGGACTGCTGGCCGCCGGTGCGGGCATGGCCTCCGCCACGAACGGCTCGCACGCCGACGGCAGCGCCATCGGCTCGCCCGGCGTCGCCTCGGGCAACGTGGTCCAGGCCCCGGTGCACGTCCCGGTCAACGTCTCCGGCAACAGCGTGAACGTCATCGGCGTCCTGAACCCGGCGTTCGGCAACCTCGCCGTCAACCACTGACTTCACCTCAGCTTCGAGCCGAAGGTGACCCCGGCCTCCCGGTCCTGCCCGGGAGGCCGTCAGTCGTTTACGGCCGCGCCCAGCCTGCGGGCATGCGTGCCGCAAGGGGCGGCACGGGTGGGCGCAGGCGGCACCCCGCTACGCCGGGCCGCGCACCCACCCGCCCCCAGCCCCAACGCCGAGCACGACACCCCCGAGTCAGTGCACGCCCCGCTCCCGCTCCTCCACAACGGAGTTGTACGCAGCGACCTGCGCCCGCCGAGCCGTCCGCTCCACCGGCCGCAACGCCTCCCGCCGCGCCCCCATCTCGGACGCACTCACCGCACCCCCGTGCCCACTCTCCGTCGCCACCACGATCAACGTCCCCACCCGCTGTGCCAACTCCAGCACCCGAACCGCCCGCGGCGGGTACCCCGGCGCCAGCACCTCCCGCCCCCGCTCGGCCCGCGCCCGATACGCGTCGATCGCCGCCGCGGCCACCGGCCCCGACCCGGCCACATCCAGCCGCGTCAGCACCTCCGTCGCCTCCCGCAGGGCCTCCGCCAGCTCCCGCTCGGCCTCACCCAGCGACGGCACATCAGCGGGCGGCGCCTCCCGCACCGCCAGCACATGCCAGACGACCTCGACATGCACATCACCGTCGGGCCCGGCCTCGTACACCTCCGGCACCAGCCCGAACGCGGCGCCGTAACAGAGCACCGCCTGCTCGGCATCGAGCGCCCGCGCGTTGAACTCCGGCGGCCCGCTCAGCCCCAGCGGATGCCCGGGCGCGGGCAGCGCGAGCCGCAGCCCGGTCACCCCGAGCGTCCGCAGCCGCCCCAGCGCGAGCGTGAGCCCGACGGGCGCCGACTCCCCGGGCAGCCCCTCCACCCGGTGCACCGCGTCCTCGCCGACGATGGCGAGCACGGCGTCATCAGGTGAGACAAGTCCGGCCAAAAGGGCATTTCCCCAAGCTGCGAGACGTCCCGCACGCGGTTCCGAGAGCATGCCTCCACCCTAAGAGAGCCCAAGACCCGGACCGAGGGAATGCCCGGACCGACCGGTGGCGTAGATTTCATGGAGGGCTGCGCCCACCGGCGCGGCGGACCGAGCCACAGGCTTACGCGACAGCCGAGACCGGCCACACTGCAAGGGGAGACAACGCGCTCATGAGCGATGTTCTGGAGCTTCAGGACGTATCCGTGGTCCGCGAGGGCCGGGCTCTGGTGGACCAGGTCTCCTGGTCGGTCAAGGAGGGCGAGCGCTGGGTCATCCTGGGCCCGAACGGCGCCGGCAAGACCACCCTCCTCAACCTCGCTTCCACCTACCTCTTCCCCAGCTCGGGCACCGCCGCCATCCTCGGCGAGACCCTCGGCAGGCCCGGCACCGACGTCTTCGAGCTGCGCCCGCGCATCGGCATGGCCGGCATCGCCATGACCGAGAAGCTGCCCAAGCGCCAGACGGTCCTGGAGACCGTGCTGACCGCCGCGTACGGCATGACCGCCACCTGGCACGAGGACTACGAGGAGATCGACGAGCGGCGCGCCCGCGCCTTCCTCGACCGCCTCGGCATGAGCGACTACCTGGAGCGCCGCTTCGGCTCGCTCTCCGAGGGCGAGCGCAAGCGCACCCTCATCGCCCGCGCCCTGATGACCGACCCCGAGCTGCTCCTCCTCGACGAGCCCGCCGCCGGACTCGACCTCGGCGGCCGCGAGGACCTCGTCCGCCGCCTCGGCCGGCTCGCCCGGGACCCCATCGCCCCCTCGATGCTCATGGTCACCCACCACGTCGAGGAGATCCCCCCGGGCTTCACCCACGTCCTCATGATCCGCCAGGGCAAGGTCCTCGCCGCCGGTCCGCTGGAGCTCGAACTCACCTCCCGCAACCTCTCCCTCTGCTTCGGCCTCCCGCTCGTCGTCGAACAGGCGGGCGAGCGCTGGACCGCACAGGGCCTCCCGCTGTCCTGACCCGGCCCCACGCCGCACAAGTGCCAGAGTAAGAACGGCATTTCACACGCCGGGCGCCCTGTCGGCGACAGGGGCGTCGGACCTACCATGACCATGTGGAAATCGACGCATGGCTGTGGTGGCTGATCGGCGCGACAGCGCTCGGCATCGCGCTCGTGGTCACCGCGATGCCCGAACTCGGCATGCTCGCGGTGGGCGCCATCGCCGCGGCGACGGTCACCGGCGTCTTCGGCGGCGGAGCCGTCGCCCAGGTCGCGGTCTTCGCCGTCGTCTCGACCGCCGGCATCGCGGTCGTACGGCCCATCGCGAACCGGCATCGCGCCCAGCGACCCCAATTCGCCACGGGCGTGGACGCCCTGAAAGGCAGACAAGCCGTCGTCCTGGAACGCGTCGACGCCTCCGGCGGCCGGATCAAGCTGGCCGGAGAGGTCTGGTCGGCCCGCGCCCTCGACACCGACCGCGCTTACGAAGTAGGCCAGGAAGTGGACGTCGTGGACATCGAGGGAGCCACTGCGATCGTCATGTGACCTCGCAGGACGTAACTGGAGTGAACTCCTCGCCAGCTACGCGACGGTCTGACAGACTCGACCAGCAAGATCTTCAACAACCATAAGATCTGCCGAAGTCGCCGAGGCGGAGAAGGGTACGGGGAACGACGATGGAACCGGTCATCATCGTCCTGATCATTCTGGTGGTGTTGGTCTTCATCGCCCTGATCAAGACGATCCAAGTCATCCCACAGGCCAGCGCGGCCATCGTCGAGCGGTTCGGCCGCTACACGCGGACACTCAACGCGGGCCTCAACATCGTGGTCCCGTTCATAGACACCATCCGCAACCGCATCGACCTGCGTGAACAGGTCGTCCCCTTCCCGCCGCAGCCGGTGATCACTCAGGACAACCTGGTGGTCAACATCGACACCGTCATCTACTACCAGGTGACCGACGCGCGGGCCGCCACCTACGAAGTCGCCAGCTACATCCAGGCGATCGAGCAGCTCACCGTCACCACGCTGCGCAACATCATCGGCGGCATGGACCTGGAGCGGACCCTGACCTCCCGCGAGGAGATCAACGCGGCCCTGCGCGGCGTCCTCGACGAGGCCACCGGCAAGTGGGGCATCCGCGTCAACCGCGTCGAGCTCAAGGCGATCGAACCGCCCACCTCCATCCAGGACTCGATGGAGAAGCAGATGCGCGCCGACCGCGACAAGCGCGCCGCGATCCTCCAGGCCGAAGGTGTCCGGCAGTCGGAGATCCTGCGCGCCGAGGGTGAGAAGCAGTCCCAGATCCTGCGCGCCGAAGGTGAGGCCAAGGCGGCCGCCCTGCGAGCCGAGGGCGAGGCCCAGGCCGTCCGTACGGTCTTCGAGGCCATCCACGCCGGAGACCCGGACCAGAAGCTCCTCTCCTACCAGTACCTCCAGATGCTCCCGAAGATCGCCGAGGGCGACGCCAACAAGCTCTGGATCGTCCCCAGCGAGATCGGCGACGCCCTCAAGGGCCTCTCCGGCGCGATGGGCAACTTCGGCGGCCTCGGCGGCGGTTCCGGCGGCAACGGCGGCGGCTCCGGAGCCGCCGTCCCCGCCCAGGAACGCCGCGAGAAGCCGTCCATCGACTGACCTGGCACATACGCCCGGCACACACGAGGGGGCCCGCTTCCCGGAGAAGCGGGCCCCCTTCGTATGTCAGTCAGGCCAGGTCGGCTAGGCGGCGGGCTGCGCCAGCCACTCCGGCAGCGCGTCGAAGTCGTCCTGCCCCAGCGCCAGCAGCATCGCGTCCGCCGGTGTCGGCTCGAACGGCTCCTGAAGCAACGGCATGCCCGCCTCCACCGGAGTCCGGTTCGCCTTGCGGTGATTGTCCTCCGCACACGAGGCCACCGTGTTCAGCCAGGTGTCCTGTCCGCCCCGCGACCGCGGCACCACGTGGTCGACGGTCGTCGCCCGCCTCCCGCAGTACGCGCACCGGTTCCGGTCCCGGACCAGCACACCCCGCCGCGACCACGGAGCTCGTCTTCGGAAGGGCACCCGTACGTACTGGCAGAGCCTGATGACCCGGGGCGCCGGTATGTCGACCGCGGCTCCTCGCATCCGCAGTTCGGGGTGGGCCTGCTCGACGACGGCCTTGTCCTGAAGCACCAGAACGACGGCTCGGTTCAGCGTTACCGTCGACAGCGGCTCGAAGCTCGCGTTGAGTACCAGCGTGTCCCGCATACCAGCCCACCTCCCGTGTGCACCGGCCCACCCCCTGGCGGGCTGGGATCAACTCTGGCCGGGCACGCCGAGATGGACAACGCAATATCTGCTGCTCTCACGGGGGGTGACCCCCGTGCCCCCGGCAACAAAAATGCCCGCTCCTGATCAATTCCAAGACCAGGAGCGGGCAAACGTTCTGTGAACGCTGGGATCGCCGGACGACGGCTCAGCTTTCGGCGGGCACCTCGTACTCACCGATCAGCTGGGCCCGCCCGATGGTGTGAAACCGCAGGTTGAAGCCCACGACGGCAGGCGAAGCGTCCGCATCCGGACCGAGCTTCTCCGAATCCACGGCGTACACCGTGAACACGTAACGGTGGGAACCGTCCCCGGGCGGCGGCGCGGCACCACCGAACTCCTTGCTTCCGTAGTCGTTGCGCGCCTGGATCGCGCCCTCGGGCAGACCCTCGAACGCGCCACTGCCCGCACCCACCGGCAGCTCGGTCACCGAGCCCGGAATGTCGAACAGCACCCAGTGCCAGAAACCGCTGCCCGTCGGGGCATCGGGGTCGTAGCAGGTCACGGCGAAGCTCTTGGTCTCGGGCGGGAAGCCCTCCCACCGCAACTGCGGCGAGGTGTTGCCGGCCGCGTAGACCTGAGCGTCCTGGAGCGTCGCACCTTCCTCGACATCCTTGCTCGTGACCGTGAACGACGGTACGGGCGGATGGAAGTCGTGGGGGAGCGGCCGCCGCTTGAGCTCGGTCACCTCGGTACCTCCTGATCGATTTCGTTCAGTCAGCCTCGAGCCTAGAACCAGTTGCGCTTGCTGCCGACCTCGGACAGCCACTGGTTGAGGTACGCGGTCCAGTCGGTGCTCTGGTAGTCCTGCAGCCCCACCTTGAAGGAGCGGAAGGTGTCGCTGCCCTCGCTGAACAGCCCCGGCTTCTTGTCCATCTCGAGCACCACGTCCATGGCCTGCTCATCGGCCACGAAGCTCAGCTCGACCTGGTTCAGCCCCCGGTACTGCTGCGGCGGGTGGAACTCGATCTCCTGGTAGAACGGCAGCTTCTGCCGCGTACCCCGGATGACACCGCGTTCCATGTCCGCGTTCTTGAACCGGAAGCCGAGCTGGATGAACGCGTCCAGGATCGCCTTCTGCGCCGGCAGCGGGTGCACGTTGACCGGGTCCAGGTCACCGGAGTCCACGGCACGCGCGATCTCCAGCTCCGTGGACACCCCGATGTTCATGCCGCGCAGCGCCTGCCCGTCGATCATCGTGATCGGGGTCTCCCACGGGATCTCCAGCCCGAACGGCACCGCGTGCACCGCGTTCGCCTGGAGCTCGAACGCCCCGCCCAGCCGCGACTTCGTGAACTCGATGTCCTGCTTGTACTCCTGGTCGCCGCTCTCCACCTCGACCTTGGCCTGCAGCCCGACCGAGAGCCCCTCGATCTGCTGGTTCACGGACCCGCCCTGGATCCGCACCTCACCCTGGACGACGCCGCCCGGGACGACGTTGACCTCGTGCAGCACCGTCTCGACCGAAGCCCCGCCGGCCCCCAGGCTCGCGAGCAGCTTCTTGAACGCCATGTCTCTCCCTCTCGCCCACTACGGGTGGATCCTTGATCCATACAAACGCGATCCGGCCGTGGCCGGTTCCATGCCCTCACCCTGGCAAGGCCGGTGCCCGCTGGCCACCCCGCCGCACCACCTGTCTTGAGTACCCTCGGACGGCATGATCGCGACCCCCGACCGTACGCCCCTGTCCAGGGAGTTCTTCGACCGGCCCGTTCTCGATGTCGCCCCTGATCTCCTCGGCCGCGTCCTGGTACGCACCACCCCGGACGGTCCGATCGCCCTCCGCCTCACAGAGGTCGAGGCCTACGACGGTTCCGACGACCCCGGCTCCCATGCCTACCGGGGCCGCACGGCCCGCAACGGCGTGATGTTCGGTCCGCCCGGACACGTCTACGTCTACTTCACCTATGGCATGTGGTTCTGCATGAACCTGGTGTGCGGCCCCGAGGACAAGGCGAGCGCGGTCCTGCTTCGCGCCGGCGAGATCATCGAGGGCGCCGAACTGGCCCGCACCCGTCGACTCTCGGCCCGCAACGAAAAGGAACTGGCCAAAGGCCCCGCCCGACTGGCCACGGCCCTGGGCGTGGACCGCTCCCTGGACGGCACGGACGCGTGCACCCCCGAGGACACCCCTCTCCGCATGCTGACCGGTACTCCCGTGCCCTCCGACCAGGTACTCAACGGCCCCCGCACCGGGGTGTCCGGCGACGGAGCCGTACACCCGTGGCGCTTCTGGGTCGCCGGCGACCCGACGGTCAGCCCCTATCGCGCCCATGTCCCGAGGCGCCGTCGAAGTTGACGCGTCCTCGCAAGGTGCGTAATGTGGCCCGAGCCGCTGAAACGGGTACGGCAATCGCCAGCACTCGGAAGCGGCCAACCCACTACCTAGTCACTCCCCTCAGCAGGGGCGAATTCGGCGTGCCCGCATGCCTGAATTCGATGTCGACAGACTCGATTATGAGTTGGACGGCGAATCGGCTAACGTAGTGAATGTCGAAAGGCCGACAGGCGAAAGCCAAGGCCCCACGGCAAATCCCGCCGACAGGGAATCGGATCGAAAAAGGATCTGATAGAGTCGGAAACGCAAGACCGAAGGGAAGCGCCCGGAGGAAAGCCCGAGAGGGTGAGTACAAAGGAAGCGACCGTTCCTTGAGAACTCAACAGCGTGCCAAAAGTCAACGCCAGATATGTTGATACCCCGTCTCCAGCATTCGCTGGGACGAGGTTCCTTTGAAAAAACACAGCGAGGACGCTGTGAACGGTCGGGCCTATTCCGCCTGACTGTTCCGCTCTCGTGGTGTCGACCGGCTGTATTAATTTACTGGCCGAGTACACATTCACGGAGAGTTTGATCCTGGCTCAGGACGAACGCTGGCGGCGTGCTTAACACATGCAAGTCGAACGATGAAGCCCTTCGGGGTGGATTAGTGGCGAACGGGTGAGTAACACGTGGGCAATCTGCCCTTCACTCTGGGACAAGCCCTGGAAACGGGGTCTAATACCGGATAACACCTCCACTCTCCTGAGTGGAGGTTAAAAGCTCCGGCGGTGAAGGATGAGCCCGCGGCCTATCAGCTTGTTGGTGAGGTAATGGCTCACCAAGGCGACGACGGGTAGCCGACCTGAGAGGGCGACCGGCCACACTGGGACTGAGACACGGCCCAGACTCCTACGGGAGGCAGCAGTGGGGAATATTGCACAATGGGCGAAAGCCTGATGCAGCGACGCCGCGTGAGGGATGACGGCCTTCGGGTTGTAAACCTCTTTCAGCAGGGAAGAAGCGAAAGTGACGGTACCTGCAGAAGAAGCGCCGGCTAACTACGTGCCAGCAGCCGCGGTAATACGTAGGGCGCGAGCGTTGTCCGGAATTATTGGGCGTAAAGAGCTCGTAGGCGGCTTGTCACGTCGGTTGTGAAAGCCCGGGGCTTAACCCCGGGTCTGCAGTCGATACGGGCAGGCTAGAGTTCGGTAGGGGAGATCGGAATTCCTGGTGTAGCGGTGAAATGCGCAGATATCAGGAGGAACACCGGTGGCGAAGGCGGATCTCTGGGCCGATACTGACGCTGAGGAGCGAAAGCGTGGGGAGCGAACAGGATTAGATACCCTGGTAGTCCACGCCGTAAACGGTGGGCACTAGGTGTGGGCAACATTCCACGTTGTCCGTGCCGCAGCTAACGCATTAAGTGCCCCGCCTGGGGAGTACGGCCGCAAGGCTAAAACTCAAAGGAATTGACGGGGGCCCGCACAAGCGGCGGAGCATGTGGCTTAATTCGACGCAACGCGAAGAACCTTACCAAGGCTTGACATACACCGGAAACGTCTGGAGACAGGCGCCCCCTTGTGGTCGGTGTACAGGTGGTGCATGGCTGTCGTCAGCTCGTGTCGTGAGATGTTGGGTTAAGTCCCGCAACGAGCGCAACCCTTGTCCCGTGTTGCCAGCAGGCCCTTGTGGTGCTGGGGACTCACGGGAGACCGCCGGGGTCAACTCGGAGGAAGGTGGGGACGACGTCAAGTCATCATGCCCCTTATGTCTTGGGCTGCACACGTGCTACAATGGCCGGTACAATGAGCTGCGATACCGCGAGGTGGAGCGAATCTCAAAAAGCCGGTCTCAGTTCGGATTGGGGTCTGCAACTCGACCCCATGAAGTCGGAGTCGCTAGTAATCGCAGATCAGCATTGCTGCGGTGAATACGTTCCCGGGCCTTGTACACACCGCCCGTCACGTCACGAAAGTCGGTAACACCCGAAGCCGGTGGCCCAACCCCTTGTGGGAGGGAGCTGTCGAAGGTGGGACTGGCGATTGGGACGAAGTCGTAACAAGGTAGCCGTACCGGAAGGTGCGGCTGGATCACCTCCTTTCTAAGGAGCACTTCTTACCGATCCCCTCGGGGTGAGGTCAGAGGCCAGTACATCAGCGAACGTCTGATGCTGGTTGCTCATGGGTGGAACGTTGACTATTCGGCACACTCGATCGTCTTCTCCTTCTAGTACTGCTCTTCGGAGCGTGGAACGTTGAGGGGAGCGGGGAGTGTGCCGGGCACGCTGTTGGGTGTCTGAGGGAATGAACTTCCTCAGTCGCCGGCCCCGGTGAAGCATCGCGTAAGTGGTGTGTGACGGGTGGCTGGTCGTTGTTTGAGAACTGCACAGTGGACGCGAGCATCTGTGGCCAAGTTTTTAAGGGCGCACGGTGGATGCCTTGGCACCAGGAACCGATGAAGGACGTGGGAGGCCACGATAGTCCCCGGGGAGTCGTCAACCAGGCTTTGATCCGGGGGTTTCCGAATGGGGAAACCCGGCAGTCGTCATGGGCTGTCACCCGCTGCTGAACACATAGGCAGTGTGGAGGGAACGCGGGGAAGTGAAACATCTCAGTACCCGCAGGAAGAGAAAACAACCGTGATTCCGGGAGTAGTGGCGAGCGAAACCGGATGAGGCCAAACCGTATGCGTGTGAGACCCGGCAGGGGTTGCGTATACGGGGTTGTGGGATCTCTCTTCTGTCGTCTGCCGGCGACAGGACGAGTCAGAAACCGTTGATGTAGGCGAAGGACATGCGAAAGGTCCGGCGTAGAGGGTAAGACCCCCGTAGTCGAAACGTCAGCGGCTCGTTTGAGAGACACCCAAGTAGCACGGGGCCCGAGAAATCCCGTGTGAATCTGGCGGGACCACCCGCTAAGCCTAAATATTCCCTGGTGACCGATAGCGGATAGTACCGTGAGGGAATGGTGAAAAGTACCGCGGGAGCGGAGTGAAATAGTACCTGAAACCGTGTGCCTACAAGCCGTGGGAGCGTCGGGCAAGCACTTGTGCTTGCCTCGTGACTGCGTGCCTTTTGAAGAATGAGCCTGCGAGTTTGCGGTGTGTTGCGAGGTTAACCCGGGTGGGGAAGCCGTAGCGAAAGCGAGTCCGAACAGGGCGATTTTAGTAGCACGCTCAAGACCCGAAGCGGAGTGATCTAGCCATGGGCAGGTTGAAGCGGAGGTAAGACTTCGTGGAGGACCGAACCCACCAGGGTTGAAAACCTGGGGGATGACCTGTGGTTAGGGGTGAAAGGCCAATCAAACTCCGTGATAGCTGGTTCTCCCCGAAATGCATTTAGGTGCAGCGTCGTGTGTTTCTTGCCGGAGGTAGAGCACTGGATAGGCGATGGGCCCTACCGGGTTACTGACCTTAGCCAAACTCCGAATGCCGGTAAGTGAGAGCGCGGCAGTGAGACTGTGGGGGATAAGCTCCATGGTCGAGAGGGAAACAGCCCAGAGCATCGACTAAGGCCCCTAAGCGTACGCTAAGTGGGAAAGGATGTGGAGTCGCAGAGACAACCAGGAGGTTGGCTTAGAAGCAGCCACCCTTGAAAGAGTGCGTAATAGCTCACTGGTCTAGTGATTCCGCGCCGACAATGTAGCGGGGCTCAAGCGTACCGCCGAAGTCGTGTCATTGCAGCAATAAGCCCCAACGGGTGCTGTGATGGGTAGGGGAGCGTCGTCTGCCGGGTGAAGCAGCCGCGTAAGCGAGTTGTGGACGGTTGACGAGTGAGAATGCAGGCATGAGTAGCGATTCACACGTGAGAAACGTGTGCGCCGATTGACTAAGGGTTCCTGGGTCAAGCTGATCTGCCCAGGGTAAGTCGGGACCTAAGGCGAGGCCGACAGGCGTAGTCGATGGATAACCGGTTGATATTCCGGTACCCGCTGTGAAGCGTCAAACATCGAATCCAGTGATGCTAAGCCCGTGAAGCCGTTCCGGACCCTTCGGGGAAAGGAAAGTGGTGGAGCCGGTGACCCAAGTTGGTAGTAGGTGAGTGATGGGGTGACGCAGGAAGGTAGTCCATCCCGGGCGGTGGTTGTCCCGGGGTAAGGGTGTAGGCCGTGCGATAGGTAAATCCGTCGCACTTGTGGCTGAGACCTGATGCCGAGCCGATTGTGGTGAAGTGGATGATCCTATGCTGTCGAGAAAAGCCTCTAGCGAGTTTCATGGCGGCCCGTACCCTAAACCGACTCAGGTGGTCAGGTAGAGAATACCGAGGCGTTCGGGTGAACTATGGTTAAGGAACTCGGCAAAATGCCCCCGTAACTTCGGGAGAAGGGGGGCCACATCCGGTGATGAGCTTTGCGCTCTGAGCTGGGGGTGGCCGCAGAGACCAGCGAGAAGCGACTGTTTACTAAAAACACAGGTCCGTGCGAAGCCGTAAGGCGATGTATACGGACTGACGCCTGCCCGGTGCTGGAACGTTAAGGGGACCGGTTAGTCACTCTTCGGGGTGGCGAAGCTGAGAACTTAAGCGCCAGTAAACGGCGGTGGTAACTATAACCATCCTAAGGTAGCGAAATTCCTTGTCGGGTAAGTTCCGACCTGCACGAATGGCGTAACGACTTCTCGACTGTCTCAACCATAGGCCCGGTGAAATTGCACTACGAGTAAAGATGCTCGTTTCGCGCAGCAGGACGGAAAGACCCCGGGACCTTTACTACAGTTTGATATTGGTGTTCGGTTCGGCTTGTGTAGGATAGCTGGGAGACTTTGAAACTCGCACGCCAGTGTGGGTGGAGTCGTCGTTGAAATACCAGTCTGGTCGTGCTGGATGTCTAACCTGGGTCCGTGATCCGGATCAGGGACAGTGTCTGATGGGTAGTTTAACTGGGGCGGTTGCCTCCTAAAGAGTAACGGAGGCGCCCAAAGGTTCCCTCAGCCTGGTTGGCAATCAGGTGTTGAGTGTAAGTGCACAAGGGAGCTTGACTGTGAGACCGACGGGTCGAGCAGGGACGAAAGTCGGGACTAGTGATCCGGCGGTGGCTTGTGGAAGCGCCGTCGCTCAACGGATAAAAGGTACCCCGGGGATAACAGGCTGATCTTCCCCAAGAGTCCATATCGACGGGATGGTTTGGCACCTCGATGTCGGCTCGTCGCATCCTGGGGCTGGAGTCGGTCCCAAGGGTTGGGCTGTTCGCCCATTAAAGCGGTACGCGAGCTGGGTTTAGAACGTCGTGAGACAGTTCGGTCCCTATCCGCTGTGCGCGTAGGAATATTGAGAAGGGCTGTCCCTAGTACGAGAGGACCGGGACGGACGAACCTCTGGTGTGCCAGTTGTTCTGCCAAGGGCATGGCTGGTTGGCTACGTTCGGGAGGGATAACCGCTGAAAGCATCTAAGCGGGAAGCCTGCTTCGAGATGAGTATTCCCACCTCCTTGAGAGGGTAAGGCTCCCAGTAGACGACTGGGTTGATAGGCCGGATATGGAAGCACGGTAACGTGTGGAGTTGACCGGTACTAATAGGCCGAGGGCTTGTCCTCAGTTGCTCGCGTCCACTGTGTCAGTTCTGAGACAACGAACAGTTGTCGGTTTGAGCAGAACGAACAATTAAAGAGTGTGCTTGTTCGCTCGAAACCATTAGGGTTTCGGTGGTTATAGCGTAGGGGAAACGCCCGGTTACATTTCGAACCCGGAAGCTAAGCCTTACAGCGCCGATGGTACTGCAGGGGGGACCCTGTGGGAGAGTAGGACGCCGCCGAACAATCTTTGGAAAGGACCCCTGGTCCCAGCGTTCAGCTGGGACCAGGGGTCCTTTTTTGTTTTTGCGGTGCGCACCGGGTAGCCGGCTGCGCGAGAATGACTTGCGGTACCGAAGACAGGAGTCACCATGTCCACCAACTCTCCCGACGACCGACCGGAGCGCGACCAGCGGCGACGGGAGGGGGACCGGAGCGACCGCGGCGGTCAGCGCGGGGACCGTGGAGACCGTGGGGGCTTCCGTCGCGACAACAACCGCCGCGACAACGACCGTGGTGGCTTCGGCCGTCGTGAAGGTGACCGAGGCGATCGTGCCGACCGCGGTGAGCGCGGTGGGTTCCGACGGGACGACAGGCGCGATGACCGTCGTGACGATCGGCGTGACGACAGCCGTGGTCGTGACGACAGCCGTGGTGGCGGTTTCGGTCGGCGCGACGACCGAGACCGGGGACCGCGCAGGGACGACCGCGATCGCGGCGGGTTCCGGCGTGACGACCGCGGTGACCGTCCCGCGTTCCGGCGCGACGACCGTGGAGAGCGTCGCGACGACCGGGACCGCGGTGGCTTCCGGCGTGACGACCGTCGTGACGACAGGCGTGACGACAGCCGTGGTCGTGACGACAACCGTGGCGGCGGCTACGGCCGGCGCGACGACCGCCGGGGCGATGCCCGTCGTGGAGACGACCGTGGACCGCGCGGTGGCTTCCGACGGGATGACCGTCGTGACGATCGGCGTGACGACAGCCGTGGCCGTGACGACAACCGCGGTGGCTTCCGGCGTGACGACAGGCGCGACGACCGGGACCGGGGACCGCGCAGGGACGACCGCGATCGCGGCGGGTTCCGGCGTGACGACCGCGGTGACCGTCCCGCGTTCCGGCGCGACGACCGTGGAGAGCGTCGCGACGACCGGGACCGCGGTGGCTTCCGTCGTGACGACCGTCGTGACGACCGGCGCGACGAGCGCCGTGGGGACGACCGCGGGGAGCGTGGCGGTTTCCGTCGGGACGACGCCGGTCGAGGCGGGCGTGGTGGTGGCTTCCGTCGCGACGACGCTCCTCGAGGCGAGCGCGGTGACTTCCGTCGCGACGACCGTGGTGGGGACCGCGGCGACCGTGGTGGTTTCCGTGGGCGTGACGACCGTGGGCCGCGGCGGGACGACCGCGATCGTGGCTTCCGGCGTGAGGGCGGTGACCGTGGTGGTTTCCGCGGCCGCGACGACCGGCGCGACGACCGCCGTGGCG
Source organism: Streptomyces koelreuteriae (assembly GCF_018604545.1). GTDB lineage: Bacteria > Actinomycetota > Actinomycetes > Streptomycetales > Streptomycetaceae > Streptomyces > Streptomyces koelreuteriae. The sequence goes on from NZ_CP075896.1 coordinate 6,722,680, forward strand.
GCGGCCGGTTCCGTGAGGAGCGGGAGCGGGACCGGGAGCCGATCAAGCGGCTGCCGATCCCCGAGGACGTCACGGGCGACGAGATCGACAAGGACGTACGGCAGGAGCTGCAGAGCCTGCCGAAGACGCTCGCGGACGACGTCGCCAGGAACCTGGTGATGGTCGCGCGGCTCCTCGACGAGGACCCCGAGGGCGCGTACGGCTACTCGCGGGTCGCGCTGCGGCTGGCATCGCGTGTCGCCGCCGTGCGCGAGGCCGCCGGGTTCGCCGCGTACGCCACCCAGAAGTACGGCGAGGCGCTGGCCGAGTTCCGGGCCGCCAAGCGGATGACCGGGAACATCGACCTGTGGCCCGTCATGGCCGACTGCGAGCGTGGGCTCGGGCGGCCGGAGAAGGCGCTGGACATGGCCGGTGCCCCCGAGGTGCACAAGCTCGACAAGGCCGGACAGGTCGAGATGCGGCTCGTCGCGGCCGGTGCCCGGCGTGACATGGAGCAGCTGGACGCGGCCATCGTGACGCTGCAGAGCCCCGAGCTGGCCGCCAACTCCGTGCAGCCCTGGACCGCGCGGCTGCGGTACGCCTACGCCGACGCGCTGCTCGCCGCCGGACGGGAGAGCGAGGCGCGGGAGTGGTTCGCGAAGGCCGTGGAGGCCGACCGGGACGGCAGCACGGACGCGTCGGACCGGCTCGCCGAGCTGGACGGGGTGGAGTTCGTCGACGTCATGACCGACGACGAGAGCGACACCGACGACAAGAGCGACGACGCGGACTCCCCCTCCGAGGGGGAGCAGAAGGACTGACGTCCGGTTGAGTTGAAGGGGGGGGCGGATCCCGGTGGGGATCCGCCCCCCCTTTTTTTGTGTTCAGGGGTTCTCAGAGGTCCAGCGTGCGCAGCACCAGGCCCGAGGCCGGTTTCGGGCCGAACGATGTCGACTTGCGCGGCATCGTGATGCCCTGGCGGGCCAGGTCGCGGACGACCTCCTCGCGGACCGGGTGCATCAGGACGGCCGTACCGCCGTCGCGCTCCGCCTTGGCGACCGTGGCGGCCGTGTCGTGGATGTAGGCGATGTGGGCGGGGGAGTCCTCGGGGATGTGCCAGACGTGTTCGAGGAGCGTGGCGTGCAGGACCGTCGCGTCGAGCGTGCGCCAGGCGGCGGGGCGGTCGGCGGGGATCGTACGGGCGAGGAGATCCGGGTCCGGGCGGTCGACGAGATGGAAGGAACCGTCGCCGGCCAGCAGGAACGCGTTGCCCTCGCAGGCCGCGTCCGCCAAGACCTCAAGGGCCTCGGGCAGGGAGGCCACCAGGCGGCGTACCCGGAACAGGCCGTGCAGGGCCGCCACGGCCCGGTCGACCGGCAGGTCGTGGAGGAGACGGTGGATGGCGCGGACCCGGAGGGGATAGCGGGCCGTGTCGACCAGGAGGACCAGGCCGTGGTCCCACGGGCTGGGGGAGGGGTGTTCCGCGCGGAGCCGGCGGTAGGTCGCCCAGCGATGGTGGCCGTCGGCGATGAGGGCCTGGTGACGGGCCAGGTCGGTCTGGATCGCGGCCAGGTCGGCGGGTGCGGTGACGGACCACAGGCGGTGGCTGAAACCGTCCTCCGTGGTGGTGGAGAGGAGGGGCGGCAGGTCGGCGGTGCGCTCGATCAGGTCCGCCGTGGAGTTCGCCGAGCCGTCGCCCCGGTAGGTCAGCAGCAGCGGTTCGAGGTTCGCCGAGGTGGCCCGCATCAGGGCCGCGCGGTCGGCGACGATGTGCGGCATGACGTCCTCGTGCGGCAGCACCACCTGCTCGCCGGGGTCCGACACGCGCAGGGTGCCGATGATGCCGCGTTGCAGCATGCCGGCGCCGTCCCGCTGTTCGTAGATGTACAGGCCGGGTTCCGGGTCGGTGGCCAGGACGCCCTCGGAGAGCCAGCGGCGCAGGGTCTCGGCGGCCTGTTCGTTGCGGGCGCTGGGCGTGGCGGCCTGGGGCAGGATCAGGCGGACGATGTTGTGCGGGTCCGAGGACTCGAGGTGGTGCAGGCCGTCGGGGCGCACCACGACGTCGTACGGCGGCGATGTGACGGCGGCAAGGCTGCCGACCCGGTCGGGGTCGTAACGAAGGCCTCGGAACGGGGTGAGTTCCAGGCCTCGGTGCTCCGTTGCCTCCGAGTGACCTGCTGTGTTCATCCCGGCATCGTACGGGTGTCAGTGGCATGGGGGATGATCGGGGGAAAAGCCGTCGAACGAGGAGCGATGCGGGATGAGCCGGAGCGTCAGGACGAGGCCCGAGGGCAGTGGGCAGGCCCTGAGCGAGGCGTACGACACGGCGCTGCTCGATCTGGACGGGGTCGTGTACGCGGGCGGGAGCGCGATCGCCTACGCCGTCGAGTCGCTGGCCGAGGCGCGGGCGGGCGGGATGCGGCTCGCGTACGTCACGAACAACGCGCTGCGGACTCCGGACACCGTGGCCGCGCATCTGACCAAGCTGGGGATACCCACGGGCGCGGACGATGTCATCACCTCGGCGCAGGCGGTCGCGCGGCTGATCAGCGAGCAGGTGCCGCAGGGCGCCCGGGTGCTGGTGATCGGCGGTGAGGGGCTGCGGGTGGCGCTGCGCGAGCGCGGGCTCGTGCCCGTCGAGTCCGCTGACGACGATCCGGCGGCCGTGGTGCAGGGATTCGGCGGGCCCGAGCTGCCGTGGGGCCGGTTCGCGGAGGCCAGTTACGCGGTCGCGCGCGGTGTGCCGTGGTTCGCCTCCAACACCGATCTGACGATTCCGAGCGGGCGCGGGATCGCGCCGGGCAACGGCGCGGCGGTGGAGGTCGTCCGGATCGCGACCGGCGCCGAGCCGCAGGTCGCGGGCAAGCCGCTGCCGCCGATGCACCGGGAGACCATCCTGCGGACCGGGGCGCGGCGGCCGCTCGTGGTGGGGGACCGGCTGGACACGGACATCGAGGGCGCGTTCAACGGGGACGTCGACTCGCTGCTCGTCCTGACCGGCGTCACCGACGGCGCGCGACTGCTGGCCGCGCCGCCGCAGCACCGGCCGACCTATGTGGACGCCGATCTGCGGGGGATGCTCAGCGGCCAGCCGGACATCGAGGCGCTGGAGGACGGCGGATTCCGCTGCGGAGGCTGGACGGCGACGGCCGGCGCGGAGGTGCTGGAGCTCGACGGGGACGGCGAGGCGCTGGACGGGCTGCGCGCGCTGTGCGCGGCGGCGTGGACGGCCGTCGGAGAGGGTGCGTGCGAGCTGGACGGGGGGAAGGCGCTGGCGAAGCTGGGCCTCTGAGCACCGGTTGGGAAGCGCGGTGCGCGGGCACGCTACGGCTGTGCGTGGGTCCGAGGACCCCGGCCGGATCCGGAATCGTGATCGAAAGGCAGGGTAGGTTAGCCTAACCTGCGTGTTGGTCGAGAGTCCCCCCGAACAGCGCGCGGAGACCGCCCCCGCGCCCCCGACTCGACGGGTGGTACGAGCCTTTGGGCTGGTCCTGGCCGTCGCGATCCTGGTGCTCGTCGCTATGGCGAGTATCGCGATCGGAGCGAAAGAGCTGTCCCTCGGGCAGGTCTGGCACGGTCTGTTCGAGGACTCGGGGACGTACGGCGATGTCGTCGTCGCCGAGCGGATGTCACGGACGGTGCTGGGGCTGCTCGCCGGGGCCGCCCTCGGTCTTGCCGGCGCGGTTCTCCAGGCGCTCACGCGCAACCCGCTCGCCGACCCCGGGCTGCTCGGCATCAACGCCGGCGCGTCCGCCGCGGTCGTCACGGCGATCACCTTCTTCGGGGTCACCTCGCTCAGCGGCTATGTCTGGTTCGCGTTCTTCGGCGCTGCCGCGGTCGGCGCGCTGGTGTGGTTCCTCGGCGGCAGCCGGGGCGCGACACCGGTGCGGCTCGCGCTCGCCGGTACGGCGATCAGCGCCGCGCTCTACGGCTATCTCCAGGCCGTGATGATCATGGACGACGCGGCGCTCGGCAAGATGCGGTTCTGGACGGTGGGTTCGCTCTCCGCTGCCACCGACTCGACCATCGAACAGGTCCTGCCGTTCCTGCTGGCCGGGACGATCCTGGCGCTGGCCCTGGCCCGGCCGCTCAACGCCATGGCCATGGGCGACGACACCGCCAAGGCGCTCGGCGCCGACCTGAACCGGACCCGGGCGCTGTCCATGCTGGCCGCGACCGTGCTGTGCGGGGCCGCGACCGCCGCCTGCGGGCCGATCGTGTTCGTCGGGCTGATGGTGCCGCACGTGGTGCGTTCCTTCACCGGGCCCGACCTGCGCTGGATCCTGCCGTACGCGGCGATCCTGTCGCCCGTGCTGCTGCTCGGCGCCGATGTCATCGGCCGGATCGTGGCCCGGCCGGCGGAACTCCAGGTGGGCATCGTGACCGCGATCCTCGGCGGACCGGTGTTCATCTATCTCGTACGACGGCGGAGGACGGCGCAGCTGTGAAGACCACCAACCGTGCTGTGAGGTCCCCCGGCGGTCTCTCGATACGCCTGGACGTGCGGGCCCTGGTCGTCGTGCTCCTGCTGCTGGCCACGGCGCTCACGGCGAGTGTCGTGCTCATCGGCACCGGCGACTTCCCGATCCCGGCCGCCGATGTGCTGCGGACGCTGTTCGGCCAGGGCAACGAGGGCCAGGAGTTCATCGTCAACGAGCTGCGGCTGCCGCGGGTCCTGGTCGGGCTGCTGGTCGGCGCCTCGCTCGGGCTCGGCGGCGCGCTGTTCCAGTCCATCTCCCGCAATCCGCTGGGCAGTCCGGACGTACTCGGCCTCGGACAGGGAGCGACGGCCGGCGCGCTCACGATGATCGTGCTGTTCTCCGGGGACGCCAACCAGATCGCCCTGGGCGCGCTCGTGGGCGGCCTGGTGACCGGGCTCGCGATCTATGTGCTCGCCTGGAAGCGGGGCGTGCACGGCTATCGGCTGGTGCTGGTCGGCATCGGCGTCTCCGCGATCGTCACCGCGGTCAACGGCTATCTGCTCACCAAGTCCGACATCGTGGACGCGGCCCGCGCGGTCGTGTGGATGACCGGCTCGCTCGACGGCCGTGACTGGGACCAGGTGTGGCCGCTGCTCGGGCTGTGCGCCGTGCTCGTGCCGCTCGCCCTCTGCAACGCGCGCGGGCTGCGGATGATGGAGATGGGCGACGACGTGTCGTACGCCCTCGGGGTCCGGGTGGAGCGGGTGCGCCTGCTGCTGATGCTGGCGGCCGTGCTGCTCACCGCGTCCGCGACCGCCGCCGCCGGTCCCGTCAGCTTCGTCGCGCTCACCGCGCCGCAGCTCGCCCGGCGCCTGACCCGTTCGCCCGGCCCGAACCTGCTGCCCTCCCTGTGCATGGGCGCGGCCCTGCTGGTCACCGCCGACTGGCTCTCGCAGCGGGCGTTCGGCGCCGAGCAGCTGCCCGTGGGTGTGGTCACCGGCGTGCTCGGCGGTGTCTACCTGCTGTGGCTGCTGGTCACCGAGCGCAAGGCGGGCCGGATATGAGCAAGAACCAAAGGAGCACTGTGAACCGTCTGTCCGCCGAGAACGTCACCCTCGCCTACGACCAGCGGGTGATCGCCGAGCAGCTGTCGGTGGAGATACCCGACAACTCCTTCACCGTGATCGTCGGCCCCAACGCGTGCGGCAAGTCGACGCTCCTGCGGGCACTGTCGCGGATGCTCAAGCCCAGCGAGGGCCGGGTGCTGCTCGACGGTCAGGTCATCCAGTCGATGCCCGCGAAGAAGGTCGCGCGGACCCTCGGTCTGCTGCCCCAGTCGTCCATCGCGCCCGACGGCATCACCGTCGGCGACCTGGTGGGCCGGGGCCGCTACCCGCACCAGGGCATCCTGCGCCAGTGGTCGACCGACGACGAGCGCGTCGTCCAGGAGTCCATGCGGCAGACCGGCGTCGCCGAACTCGCCGAGCGCTACGTCGACGAGCTCTCGGGCGGCCAGCGCCAGCGCGTGTGGATCGCCATGGCGCTCGCCCAGCAGACCCCGCTGCTGCTGCTCGACGAGCCCACGACCTACCTGGACATCCAGCACCAGATCGACGTACTGGACCTGTGCGCGGAGCTGCACGAGGAGCAGGGGCGCACGCTCGTCGCCGTGCTGCACGACCTGAACCACGCCGCCCGCTACGCCACGCACCTCATCGCCCTGCGCGAGGGAAGCGTCATCGCCGAGGGCGCGCCGAAGGACATCGTCACGGCCGAACTGGTCGAGGAGGTCTTCGGGCTGCGCTGCCAGGTCATCGACGACCCGGAGACGGGCACACCGCTGGTGGTGCCGGCGGCTCGGCGGGCACGTGCCGAGGCAGCGGCCGAGAAGGTGGCTACAGAAGCTTCCTGAGCTGGAGCAGATCGCGCACGCCCGCGTGCAGCTTCACCCGGCCCGAGCCCCAGGCCTTGGCGAAGCTCAGCTCGCCGTCGACCAGGGCCACCAGATCGTCGCCGGCCATGGCGAGTCTGATCTCGGCCTTGGCGGGCGGCGGCCCCTGCACGGTCTCGTGCACGTGGATCCGCCCGCCGCGCATGCGGCCGACGAAGGTGACGTCCAGGTCCGTGATGTGGCAGCTCACCGAACGGTCCAGGGACGCGGCGTCGCGGACGTCCCCTTCGGCGCGCTGCATGTTGTCCGAGAGCTTGTCGAGTGCGCTGCGGCACTCCTCGATCGTGGCCATCGCGACGACGGTACCGCAGCGGTTCGCGGTAGCGTCGGGGCATGGACGACGCAGTGCCCGAAGCGGCGGCGGTGCGGGAAGACACCGAGCCCGAGTACGACCCGGCCGCCCCCGCGCCCCTGAACGTGCCCCGCGCCCCCACGGGCGTCGCCGACGTGGACGCCTGCCTGGACCGGCTCGGCGACGCGGACCACCTCGCCACGGACGGACACATCGAGGTGTACGAGGATGTACACCGGGGGCTGCGCGACGCGCTCACCGCGCTCGACGCACGCCCGGGACCTCCGGCGCCCCCGTCGCACCAGCACGGACCTAGGAGCTGAACCGAACGTGGCAGGAGTCGCACGCCGCCGTCTCGACGCGGAGCTGGTCCGCCGGAAGCTCGCGCGCTCGCGTGAGCATGCCGGCCAGCTGATCGCCGCAGGGCGCGTCTCCGTCGGCAAGACCGTCGCGACCAAGTCCGCCACACAGGTGGAGACGGCGGCCGCGATCGTGGTGACCCAGGACGACGGCGATCCCGACTACGTCTCCCGGGGCGGCCACAAGCTCGCCGGCGCGCTGGCGGCGTTCGTGCCGCGGGGACTGGCCGTCGAGGGGCGCAGGGCGCTCGACGCGGGCGCGTCCACCGGCGGTTTCACCGACGTTCTGCTGAGGTCGGGCGCCGCCCATGTCGTCGCCGTGGACGTCGGATACGGCCAACTCGCATGGGCTCTCCGGAACGATGAACGCGTCACCGTCAAAGACCGTACGAACGTACGCGAGTTGACGCTTGAAGCGATCGATGGGGAGCCTGTGGATCTTGTCGTGGGGGATCTGTCCTTCATCCCGCTCGGGCTGGTCCTGCCCGCCCTGGTGCGGTGCGTGAAACCGGACGCCGATCTGGTGATGATGGTCAAGCCGCAGTTCGAGGTGGGCAAGGAACGCCTCGGCAGCGGAGGAGTCGTACGCAGCGTGCAGCTGCGGGCCGAGGCGGTGCGGGGGGTTGCCGAGAAGGCCTGGGGACTGGGGCTCGGGGTGAAGGGCGTGACGGCCAGTCCGCTGCCCGGGCCGTCGGGGAATGTCGAATACTTTCTGTGGCTGCGGGCCGGGGCACCGGAACTGGACCCGGCCGATGTCGACCGTGCAGTGGCGGAGGGGCCGCGTTGACCGAGAACCGAGCTCGTACTGTTTTCCTGCTCGCCCACACGGGCCGGCCCGCGGCCGTGCGCAGTGCCGAGCTCGTGGTGAAGGGGCTGCTGCGCTCCGGTCTCGGCGTGCGCGTCCTGGAGGCCGAGGCGCGCGACCTGCCGTTGCCGGAGGAAGTGGAGCTGGTCAAGGAAGCCACTCCGCAGTGCCTCGACGGGTGCGAGCTGCTGATAGTGCTGGGCGGCGACGGCACGCTGCTGCGTGGCGCGGAGTTCGCGCGGGCGTCGGGCGTGCCGATGCTCGGCGTCAACCTCGGACGGGTCGGGTTCCTCGCGGAGGCCGAGCGCGACGACCTCGACAAGGTCGTCGACCGGGTGGTGACCAAGGCGTACGAGGTCGAGGAGCGGATGACCGTCGACGTCGTGGTGCACCGCAACGGCGACATCGTGCACACGGACTGGGCGCTGAACGAGGCGGCCGTGCAGAAGGTGTCCGCCGAGCGGATGCTGGAGATCGTCCTCGAGATCGACGGGCGGCCCGTCACCGGGTTCGGCTGCGACGGGATCGTGTGCGCGACGCCGACCGGGTCGACGGCCTACGCGTTCTCGGCGGGCGGGCCGGTGGTGTGGCCGGAGGTCGAGGCGCTGCTGATGGTGCCGATCAGCGCGCACGCGCTGTTCGCGAAACCGTTGGTGACATCGCCGGATTCTGTGTTGGCTGTGGAGGTTCTGCCACACATTCCGCCAGGCGTGCTGTGGTGTGACGGGCGGCGGACCGTGGAGCTGCCCGCCGGTGCGCGGGTCGAGGTGCGGCGGGGAGCTGTGCCGGTTCGGCTGGCCCGGTTGCACCACGCGTCCTTCACGGACCGGCTGGTGGCCAAGTTCGCGCTGCCTGTCAGCGGGTGGCGGGGGGCGCCGCACTAGCGGAACAAGAGCTACCACTCGCGTGGGTGACAGGAGTGGGCCAGTCGCAATCCTTGGCTCCGACCTCGTAAGGTCGTGTCCGTGTTGGAGGAGATGCGGATACGGTCGCTCGGCGTGATCGACGATGCCGTGGTCGAGCTGTCGCCCGGGTTCACCGCTGTCACCGGTGAGACGGGTGCGGGCAAGACCATGGTGGTCACCAGCCTGGGCTTGCTGCTGGGCGGGCGCGCCGACCCGGCGCTCGTGCGGATCGGGGCCGGGAAGGCCGTCGTGGAGGGGCGGATCACCGTCCCGGACGACGCCACGGCCGCCGTACGCGCCGAGGAGGCCGGGGCCGAGCTCGACGACGGTGCCCTGCTGATCAGCCGTACCGTTTCCGCCGAGGGGCGCTCACGGGCGCACCTGGGCGGGCGCAGCGTGCCCGTGGGGGTGCTCGCCGAGCTCGCCGACGAGCTGGTGGCCGTGCACGGGCAGACCGACCAGCAGGGGCTGCTCAAGCAGTCCCGGCAGCGGCAGGCGCTCGACCGGTACGCGGGCGACGCCGTCGCCGTGCCCCTGGCCAAGTACGGCGAGGCGTACAAGCGGCTGCGCGCCGCCTCCGTCGAGCTGGACGAGATCACCACACGCGCGCGGGAACGGGCCCAGGAGGCCGACATGCTGCGCTACGGGCTCGACGAGGTCGCCGCCGTCGAGCCCCGGGCCGGTGAGGACGTGGAACTGGCCGAGGAGGCCGAGCGGCTGGGGCACGCCGAGGCACTGGCATCCGCCGCCGCGGCCGCCCACGCGGCACTGGCGGGCAATCCGGAGGACCCCGAGGGCGTCGACGCCGGGACGCTCGTCGCGGGCGGCCAGCGGGCCCTGGACGCCGTACGGTCGTACGACCCGGCGCTGGCGGCGCTCGCCGACCGCATCGGGGAGATCGGGATCCTGCTGCGCGACGCGGCGGGGGACCTCGCCGGGTACGCCGACGATCTGGAGGCCGATCCGCTGCGGCTGTCGGCCGTCGAGGAGCGGCGGGCCGCGCTCACCGGGCTGACGCGGAAGTACGGCGAGGACGTCGCCACGGTGCTGGCCTGGGCCGAGACGAGTGCCGCCCGGCTGACCGAACTCGACGGCGACGACGAGCGGATCGGGGAGCTGACCGCCGAGCGGGACGCGCTGCGGTCCGAACTGGGCGGGCTCGCACAGGCGTTGACGGACGCGCGGACGGAGGCCGCCGAGCGGTTCGCCGCCGCCGTGACCGCCGAGCTGGCCTCGCTCGCCATGCCGCACGCGCGCGTGTCCTTCGACATCCGGCAGACCGAGGACCCCGAGGGCGTCGAGGTCGGTGGACGCGCGGTCGCGTACGGGCCCGCCGGTGCCGACGAGGTGGAGCTGCTGCTGGCCCCGCACCCGGGCGCGCCGCCGCGGCCGATCGCCAAGGGGGCGTCCGGTGGTGAGCTGTCGCGCGTGATGCTGGCCGTGGAGGTCGTGTTCGCGGGGACGGATCCCGTGCCGACGTATCTCTTCGACGAGGTCGACGCCGGGGTCGGTGGCAAGGCGGCGGTCGAGATCGGCCGGCGCCTCGCGCGTCTGGCGAAGACCGCGCAGGTCGTGGTCGTGACCCACCTCCCGCAGGTGGCGGCCTTCGCCGACCGGCAGTTGCTGGTCGAGAAGACCAACGACGGCTCGGTCACCCGTTCCGGTGTGAAGGTGCTGGAGGGGGAGGACCGGGTGCGGGAACTGTCCCGCATGCTCGCGGGCCAGGAGGACTCCGAGACGGCCCGGGCGCACGCGGAGGAGTTGCTGGCGACGGCTCGGGCGGACATGTAGCGGGAAAGCGCACTGGCGTTCGGTCGCATGGTCGGGCAGGCGTGCCCCATCTTCACTCGTGTGGGTGATGCGGCCCGGCGCATTCCTCCCGATGGCGCGCCCCACTGTCGCGCCGCCGGGGTTCCGGCGTTCCCGGAACCCTCCGGTGTCCTGGCATCCTTGGCGGAGTACACGGAGGAAACCGCGCGGTGCGTTCCCCGCGCTCGTTCGTTCTGTACGTTCGTCGTGACCGCCCGACCCGAACCAGGAGCCCGGCCCCACGTGACCCCCGTGAGCAGCCACTCACCGCCTGGCCAGTCGCCGCTGCGCACCGTGCAGGTGCTGGGCGGAGGCAACGCCGCCAGCAGTGCGCATGTGAGATCGCTGGCCGCGGGGCTCGTCGCGAGGGGCGTGAAAGTCACGGTGTGCGCCCCCTATGAGGCGGATCGCGCCTATGACTTCAGCGGGGTCGGGGCCGATCACGTGCACGTTCCGCGCAGCAGTGACCCGGTGTCGGTGGCGGCACTGCGGGCGGCCTGCGCCAACGCCGACCTGGTGCACGCGCACGGGCTGCACGCCTCGTTCCGTGCGGTCCTCGCGCTCAGCGGGCGGCGCGTGGGTACTCCGCTGGTGGTGACGTGGCACGACCGGGCGCACGCCGACGGTGCGCGGGCCCATCTGCTGCGGGTGCTGGAGCGGCGGGTCGTGAAGGCGGCCAGCGTCGTGCTGGGGACGACATCGGCGCTCGTGGACCGCGCCCGATGGACGGGCGCCCGGGACGCCCGGCTCGCGGCCGTCGCGCTGCCCGGCCCCCGCAGGCCCGTGGAGCCCGACGACCCCGACGGGCTGCGCCCCAAGGTGCGTGCCGAACTCGGCGCCATCGGACGGCCGTTGCTGATGGCCGTCGGCTCCCTGGAGCGGCATCGCGGGTACGACGTGCTGCTGGACGCGGCGCGCGCCTGGCGCCGGCTCGACCCCGTCCCGCTGGTCGTGATCGCCGGGGAAGGGCCGCTGCGCGGCGAGCTCCAGGAGCGGATCGAGGGCGAGGGGCTGCCCGTCCGGCTCATCGGGCGGCGCGACGACATCACCGAGCTGCTCGCCGCCGCCGACCTCGCCCTGCTGCCGAGCCGGTGGGAGGAGTCACGCTCCGTCCTCGCCCAGGAGGCCCTCCACGCGCGCGTGCCGCTCGTCGCGACCGACGTCGGGGGCATTCCCGAACTCGTCGGCGACGCGGCCGAGGTCGTCCCGCACGGGAACGCCGAGGCGCTCGCCGACTCCGTCGTACGCCTGCTCGGCGACCCGGAGCGCCGGGAGTCGCTGCGGGAGAAGAGCGCCCGGCAGGCGGCCACCTGGCCGAGCGAGGACGAGACCGTCGCCCAAGTGCTCAGCGTCTACGACGAGTTGACCCAGCCCCGGCCCCTCACCTGAGGTCACCTGAGACTCTGGGAGACATGCCTGCGGGCCCGCAGCGCCAGGCTCAGTGCCAGGACCGTCTGCGGGTCGTCGAGGTCGGTGCCCAGCAACTCCCCGATGCGTGCCAGGCGGTTGTAGAGGGTCTGCCGGTTCAGGTGGAGCTCCCGGGCGGTCTCCGCCTTGCGTCCCGCGTGGGCGAGATAGGTCGCCAGGGTGGGCAGTAGCGGCGGCCGGGAGCGGCGGTCGTGCTCCAGCAGCGGGCCGAGCGCCCGGTCGACGAAGGCGGCCAGATCGGGGTGGTCGCGCAGCCGCCACAGCAGCAGGTCGATGTCCAGCCGGCGGGCGTCGTACCAGGGCCGGTCCGCCAAGCCCTGGGCCGCGGTCGCCGTCTCCGCCGCGTGCCGCAGACCCGACGCCGCCGCCGTCCAGCCGCCGGCCACCCCGACGACCACCACCGGCGGCTGCCCGCCCGGCCGCAGCATCCCGGCCCGCTCCACCCCGGCCCGCAGCGCCGCCGCGACCCGGTCCGCGACCGTCGGCCGCTCCGACTCCGAGCGCAGCCCGAGCAGCACCGGCACCCGTCCCTCCACCGGCCGCACCCCGAGCAGCACCGGCACACCCACCGACGCCAGTTCCTCGGCGACCGCCCGGGCCAGCACGGCCCAGCCTCCCCCCGGGGACAGGGCGTCCCCGAGCCGCATGACCATCGGCAGCAGCGGCCCCTCGCCCGGCCGGAAGCCCAGGACACGTGCCTGCGCCGGGGCGTCCTCCGGAGTGACCCGGCCCTCGGCGAGGTCCGTGAGGAAGTCGCCGCGCCCGCGCGCCGCCAGCTCGTCCTCCTGCCGTGCCTGCATCAGCACCACGGCCAGGATGCCCGCGGCCCGCTCGGCCGCCATCCGGTGCACGGGCGCCAGCGGGCTCCGCACCGGCAGCAGGACCAGACGCGCGCGGACACCGCCGCTGCCGGGCCCGCCGCCCGGCACGTCCACCAGGACCGAGCCCGCGAGCGGCGGCTCGTCCTTGTGCGTGCCGCGCAGCCCCTCCCACACCTGGAGCGGGTCCGCGCCCTCGGGACCGGCCCCGGCGGCGTACAGCAACTGCCCGTCCGCCGTCTCCAGGAAGACGGGATTGCCGCCGAAGTCCGCCAGAATGCCCAGCACTTGAGGCACACCGCCGCCGCCCAGCAGGGCCTCGGTACACCGCCGGTGCACCTCCTCCGCCCGCTGGAGCAGCGCGTAGTGGCCGTTGACGATCTCGGTGTGGACCTCCTCCGTGACCGTGACGAACGGCACCTCGCGATGGAGCTGGACCAGCGGCAGCCCGGCCGAGCGGGCCGTGTCGACGAGGGCGGCGGGCAGCCGTGTGAAGCGCGGGCCGAGCTCCACCACCAGGGCCGCGATCCCGCGCTCGGCCAGGGTGCGTACGAACGCCCGCTGTTCGGCCGGGCGGGTGCCGAGGCCGTAGCCCGTGGTCAGCAGCAGTTCGCCGCCCTTGAGCAGCGAGGCGATGTGCGGCACCTCACCGGCGTGCACCCAGCGCACGGACCGCCCGAGCCGGTCGCCGCCCGCCAGCACCTCGGGCAGTCCGCTGCGCAGCCCCGGCAGCTCCAGAGCCCGCTGCACGCTGATCCCGGCGCCCTGGGTGTCGTGATCGCTGTCCGTCCCGCTGTCCATGTGCCGGACGCTACCCGCGCGGGTGCCCGACGGACATCTCCGGCGGGCCACGGAGTCGATCATGCCCCGGATTAGGGCGTGATCTTCCGGGTACATGCGCGGGCATGGAATTCAGCGTGGTGGCGGTAGGTCGGGAGGACGACAGTCCGGTCGAGGAGCCGTTGCGGGTCGCGGTGCTCGCCGACCGGCTCGGGTACCGGGAGGTGTGGGCGGGCGAGGGACCCACGTGGGACTCGTTCGTGCTGGCGGCGGCGATCGGCGCGGCCACCGAGCAGGCCGTGCTGACGGCCGGGCCCGTGCCCGTGTCGGTGCGTGACCCGCTCACCATCGTCCGGGGCGCCGCGTCCACCGCGGCCGTCACCGGCCGGCCCGTCGGAGTGGCTCTCGGCACGTCCAGCAAGCGGGTCGTCGAGGGCGTCCACGGCCGCCCGCGGACCCGGCCCGCCACCGCCCTCGAGGAGTCGGCTTCGGCCGTGCGCGGACTGTGGGACAGCCTGCCGGGCGAGCCGATCGTGCCCGGCAGCGGCTTCCCGCGGCGGCTGCCCCCGCCCGGGGGCGAGATCACCGTCGCGGCATTCGGCGAGCGCGCGATCGCGGCCGCCGTCGGGTACGCCGACCGGCTGCTGCTCGACATCGTCTCGCCCGAGCAGGTGCGCGTCCTGCGGGCACGCATGCTCGCGGCGGCCGAGCGGGCGGGCCGTACACCGCCCCGGCTCGCCGCCTGGCTGCCCGCCGCCGTGGATCCGGAGCCGGAGACGCTCACGCAGGTCCTGCGCAGCGTCGTCGGCTATCTCGCCGTGCCGGGCTACAGCGACATGTTCGTCGAGGCGGGACTCGCCGAGGTCGTCGAACTGGCCGCCAAGGGCGCCGACCGGGACACCCTGCTGCGGGCCCTGCCGCCCCGGGCGGCGGACACGGTCGCCCTCGTCGGCGACGCCGACACCGTCCGCGCCCGGATCGACGCCTACGCCGAGGCCGGTCTCGACGAGATAGCCCTGGTCCCGGCCACGGCCGGCGACCCGGCGGGGGAGCGCACCCTCACCGCGCTCAAGCCGACATGACGAGGCGCGCCGCCCGTCACACGAGGCGGCGCGCCCCTCCGCTGTCCGGCCGGGTCAGCCGCCGTAGGCGCCCGAGGCCGTCAGACGCAGTGCCGTGTCGATCAGCGGCACATGGCTGAACGCCTGCGGGAAGTTGCCCACCTGGCGCTGGAGGTGCGGGTCCCACTCCTCGGCCAGCAGACCGAGGTCGTTGCGCAGGGCCAGAAGCTTCTCGAACAGCTTGCGGGCCTCGTCGACGCGGCCGATCATCGCCAGGTCGTCGGCCATCCAGAACGAGCAGGCGAGGAACGCGCCCTCGTCGCCGGGCAGACCGTCGACGCCCGCGTTGTCGCCCTCCGTCGGGTAGCGCAGGATGAAGCCGTCCGGCGTGGACAGCTCCCGCTGGATCGCCTCGATGGTGCCGATGACGCGCTTGTCGTCCGGCGGCAGGAAGCCCATCTGCGGGATCAGCAGCAGCGAGGCGTCCAGCTCCTTCGAGCCGTACGACTGCGTGAAGGTGTTGCGCTCCTTGTCGTACCCCTTCTCGCACACGTCCCGGTGGATGTCGTCGCGCAGTTCCCGCCACCGCTCCAGCGGGCCGTCGGCGTCGCCGGACTCGATCAGCTTGATCGTGCGGTCGACGGCGACCCAGGCCATCACCTTGGAGTGCACGAAGTGGCGGCGCGGGCCGCGCACCTCCCAGATGCCCTCGTCCGGCTCCTGCCAGTGGTCCTCCAGGTAGCGGATCAGCTTCAGCTGGAGCAGCGAGGCGTAGTCGTTGCGCGCGAGGCCCGTCATATGGGCCAGGTGCAGGGCCTCGGTGACCTCGCCGTACACATCCAGCTGGAGCTGGTGGGCCGCGCCGTTGCCGACCCGGACCGGGGCGGAGTTCTCGTAGCCCGGCAGCCAGTCCAGCTCGGCCTCGCCCAGCTCGCGCTCGCCGGCGATGCCGTACATGATCTGCAGGTTCTCCGGGTCGCCCGCGACCGCCCGCAGCAGCCACTCGCGCCAGGCGCGGGCCTCCTCGCGGTAGCCGGTGCGCAGCAGCGAGGACAGGGTGATCGCCGCGTCGCGCAGCCAGGTGTAGCGGTAGTCCCAGTTGCGGACGCCGCCGATGTCCTCCGGCAGGGAGGTGGTGGGCGCGGCGACGATGCCGCCGGTCGGGGCGTACGTCAGGGCCTTCAGCGTGATCAGCGAGCGGATCACGGCCTCGCGGTAGGGGCCGTGGTACGTACAGTGGTCGACCCACTCGCGCCAGAAGTCCTCCGTCGCCTCCAGCGACTGCTCCGGCTCGGGCAGCGGCGGCGGCTCCTTGTGCGAGGGCTGCCAGGAGATCGTGAACGCGATCCGGTCACCGGGAGCGACCGTGAAGTCCGCGTACGTCGTCAGCGACTTGCCGTAGGTCTCGGCGGATGTGTCGAACCACACGGAGTCGGGGCCCGCCACGGCCACCGTGCGCCCGTCGTGCTTGTGCACCCACGGCACCACCCGGCCGTAGGAGAAACGCATCCGGAGCTCCGAGCGCATCGGCACCCGGCCCGAGACGCCCTCCACGATCCGGATCAGCTGCGGGGCGCCGTCACGCGGCGGCATGAAGTCGGTCACCCGGACCGTGCCCCGCTGGGTGTCCCACTCGGACTCCAGCACCAGCGAGTCACCGCGGTAGCTGCGCCGGGCGGCGGTGGGTGGCTGCTGGTCGGAGGCGTACGCGGGGCCGAGCCGCCAGAAGCCGTGCTCCTCGGTGCCCAGCAGGCCGGCGAAGATGGCGTGCGAGTCGAAGCGGGGCAGGCACAGCCAGTCGACCGTCCCGTCCCGGCAGACCAGGGCAGCGGTCTGCATGTCTCCGATGAGTGCGTAGTCTTCGATGCGCCCGGCCACGTGCAACTCCAGTCGAACGGCCACGTCACCCCACGAGGGGGCTGTCGCTAGTGCGGTCAAGGGGGGTTTCAGCAGGTCTTGCAATGCGTCGTTGAGCTGTGAAGCAAAACAGGTCACTCAGCCGTGACGCAAAGCGCCAATTCTTGCTCAACGAACTGACGAGCTCACGTTGTTCCGGCGCTCACGGGCGGTGGGTGGTGCCGTTCGGGCCGGGCGGGCTCGGCAGCGAGTGTCCGAGCAGGATACGACGCACGCAGATGATCTGTGTGCCGCTCCGGACAAGGCGGGTACGCCGAACGAGTGAGCAACGGGTGAGAGACCGGTAACGGTGATCGCCTCCGTGTCGGTGTGTGTGCGGAGCGTGGCCGGAAGCCATCGCCCCGAGGCGCTGATACGCTGGTAGCCCGTGGACCGGTGGGCCCGTAAACCCCCGAACCGCAGCGACGGCGACCCCCGGAGAAGCCTCCGGCAGTCAGCCGCACCGCACCCCCAGACCGCGACCACGGGAGCCCCGTCTTGGCCATGCCGCCCGCCGCTTTTCGTAATTCGACGACCAAGCACATCTTCGTCACCGGGGGTGTCGCCTCCTCGCTCGGCAAGGGCCTGACGGCCTCCAGCCTCGGCATGCTGCTCAAGGCCCGCGGTCTGCGCGTCGTGATGCAGAAGCTCGACCCGTACCTGAACGTGGACCCGGGCACGATGAACCCCTTCCAGCACGGTGAGGTGTTCGTCACCAACGACGGCGCCGAGACCGACCTGGACATCGGCCACTACGAGCGCTTCCTCGACCGCGACCTCGACGGTTCCGCCAACGTCACCACCGGTCAGGTGTACAACACCGTGATCGCCAAGGAGCGGCGCGGCGAGTACCTGGGTGACACCGTGCAGGTCATCCCGCACATCACCAACGAGATCAAGCACCGCATCCGCCGCATGGCGACGGACGAGGTCGACGTCGTGATCACCGAGGTCGGCGGCACGGTCGGCGACATCGAGTCGCTGCCGTTCCTGGAGACCGTCCGCCAGGTCCGGCACGAGGTCGGCCGCGACAACGTCTTCGTCGTCCATATCTCGCTCCTGCCCTACATCGGCCCCTCGGGTGAGTTGAAGACGAAGCCCACCCAGCACTCGGTTGCGGCCCTGCGCAACATCGGTATCCAGCCGGACGCGATCGTGCTGCGCTGCGACCGCGAGGTGCCCACCGCGATCAAGCGGAAGATCTCGCTGATGTGCGACGTCGACGAGGCCGCCGTCGTCGCCTGCCCCGACGCCCGCTCGATCTACGACATCCCGAAGACCGTGCACGGCGAGGGCCTGGACGCCTACGTCGTCCGCAAGCTGGACCTGCCGTTCCGGGACGTCGACTGGACCACCTGGGACGACCTGCTCGACCGCGTCCACAACCCCGACCACGAGATCACCCTCGCCCTGGTCGGCAAGTACATCGACCTGCCCGACGCCTATCTGTCGGTCACCGAGGCGCTGCGCGCCGGCGGCTTCGCCAACCGGGCCCGCGTGAAGATCAAGTGGGTCACCTCCGACGACTGCAAGACCCCGGCGGGCGCGGCCCAGCAGCTCGGCGACGTCGACGGCGTCTGCATCCCCGGCGGCTTCGGCGACCGGGGTGTGCTCGGCAAGGTCGGCGCGATCAAGTACGCCCGCGAGAACAAGATCCCGCTGCTCGGCCTCTGTCTCGGCCTGCAGTGCATCGTGATCGAGGCCGCGCGCAACCTGGTCGACATCCAGGACGCCAACTCCACCGAGTTCGACCCCGCCACCGGCCACCCCGTCATCTCCACCATGGCCGAGCAGCTCGACATCGTCGCCGGTGACGGCGACATGGGCGGCACCATGCGGCTGGGCATGTACCCGGCCAAGCTGGCCGAGGGCTCGATCGTGCGCGAGGTGTACGACGGCAAGGAGTACGTCGAGGAGCGGCACCGTCACCGGTACGAGGTGAACAACTCCTACCGGGCCGAGCTGGAGAAGAAGGCGGGCATCCAGTTCTCCGGCACCTCCCCGGACGGCAAGCTCGTCGAGTACGTCGAGTACCCGCGCGACGTCCACCCGTACCTGGTCGCCACCCAGGCACACCCGGAGCTGCGCTCGCGCCCGACGCGTCCGCATCCGCTGTTCGCCGGGCTCGTCAAGGCCTCGGTCGAGCGGAAGACTTCGAAGTAACACACCAGTTGTACGGTGGCCGGGGTGCATCCCTTCAAAGGGCGTGCACCCCGGTTTCATTTCCGCAGGTCGGGTCGGGTACGTGGAAGGACAGGCATGACGATCAAGGACACCCCGGAGGAGTGGGAGGTCCGGGCGACGGACACCCCCTTCGTCGGCAACAAGACCTCCGTCCGTACCGACGACGTGGTCATGCCCGACGGCACCGTGGTCGGCCGTGACTACCAGGTCCACCCCGGCTCCGTGGCCGTCCTCGCCCTCGACGAGGCCGACCGCGTCCTGGTCCTGCGCCAGTACCGCCACCCCGTGCGCCACAAGCTGTGGGAGATCCCGGCCGGTCTGCTCGACGTCCCCGGCGAGAACCCGCTGCACGCCGCGCAGCGCGAGCTGTACGAGGAGGCGCACGTCAAGGCCGAGGACTGGCGGGTGCTGACCGACGTCTACACCACCCCCGGCGGCTGCGACGAGGCCGTACGGATCTTCCTTGCCCGCGATCTGTCCGAGGCCGAGGGCGAGCGCTTCGCGGTCGAGGAGGAAGAGGCCGACATGGAACTCGACCGGGTCCCGGTCGAGGACCTCGTGCGGGGCGTACTCGCCGGCGAACTCCACAACAACTGCCTCGTGGTGGGCGTCCTGTCCCTGGTCGCCGCCCGCGCGGGTGACGGCCTGGACGCGCTGCGCCCGGCCCAGGCGCCGTGGCCGGCGCGGCCGTTCGAGGTGTGAGCGGACGGGGCCGGACGGGGGCGTGAGCGGAAGGTGCCGGACGGGGCGTGAGCGGACGGGGCCCGACGGGGGGCGTGAAATGGGCCTGAATTCGCCCTGGCGCCTCCGCCCTGCTCCTCCACGCCCCTCCGCGCCCCTCCAAGGTGTGAAGATCGGCTGATCCGATCGGGGGATGTGGCTGCCGTCCCCGTCGCGCTCCTCCCGGAACGTTGCAGAGCGTGAACTAGGCTCTGAGGCACGCCCGAACCGGATTCCCGGCGGGCTTGCGTGCGTGGGACGGGAGTGTGGCCCGTGACGGATCAGGTCGTGGAGACAGGCGACGTGCGGCTGACCGGACACGCTGCCGGCGAGAGTCAGTTCCTGGGCCGCACACGGGAGTTGAAGGAGCTGCGCGCCGACATCGAGCGGGCGGGCCTGGACACCCTCGCCGGCCGCAAACCCCCACGCGCGCGGGTGCTGCTCATCGCCGGCCGGCCCGGCTCGGGTCGCACCGCACTCGCCGAGGAACTCGTGCACCAGGTCGCCGACCGCTACCCGGACGGGGTATTGCGCGCCCGGCTGACCGACCCGGACGGCACCCCCGTACCCGTCGAGCGCGCCGCCCGCGATCTGCTCACCGCCCTGGAGCACCAGGCACCGGCCGGGGCCTGCGGCGACGACCTGGCCGACTCCCTGCGCAGTGCCCTGGCCGACCGCCGCGCCCTGCTCCTGCTGGACGACGCGGCCGACGCCGAGCAGGTCGACGCCCTGCTGCCCGACACCCCGGACTGCCTGGTCGTGGCGGTCTCGAAGGGCCCGCTGACCGGCATCCCGGACGTCCGCCCCTGCACGCTGGGCGGCCTGGACGCCAAGTCCGGGGTGGAGCTGCTGTCCCGGCACACCGGCTCGGTCCGCATCACCGTCGACCCCCGGGCCGCCGAGGGCCTCGCCGAGGAGTGCCAGGGGCAGCCCGCCGCGCTGATGCTGGCGGGCGGCTGGCTCGCGGCCCGCCCCAAGGCGGCCGTCCTGGACCTCGCCAAGCAACTGCGCACCGACCCCGAGGGAACCGCCCTGAGCCGGGTCTTCCGCCTCGCCTACGACGCCCTGCCCGCCACCGCCGCGCGGATGCTGCGCCTGCTCGCCCTCGCCCCGGCCGGACTGGTCGACCCACAGGCCGCCTCCGCCCTCGTCGGCTGCTCGGTCGACAGTGCCCGCACCACCCTGGAGGACTTCGTCGCCCTCGGCTTCCTGCACGCGGTGGACTCGCCGCTGCCGCAGTACGAGGTCCCCGGCTGTCTGCACCCGATGCTCCGCGTCCTCGCCGGGCACCACGAGCGTCCGGCCGACCTCCAGGTGGCCCGTGCCCGGATGCTGGAGCGGACCGTACGGCTGCTCCAGGTCTGCCGAGCCATCACCGAGACCGACAGCCCCCAGGCACGCCAGAAGCTCCTCGACATGCCGCGTGCCCTGCGCTTTCCCACCCCCCGGGCGGCTGCCGACTGGCTGCGCCTGACCCGGCCCGCCCTGCTGGCCTCGGCCCGGCTCGCGGTCGGCGACGGGGAGCTGGACACCCTGGCCCGGCGGCTGATGGCCCAGCTGGTGCGGGCGATGGTGGCGCATGTCGGGACCCAGGCGGCCGCGCCCGACCTCTACGAGATCCACAGCCTGGTCCTGGAGGTGGCCGAGCGCCGTGAGCTGCCCCGCGAACGGGCCGCCGCCCTGCTCAACCTCGGCGATCTCGACGCCCGGACCGGCCGCACCGCCGACGCGCTGGTGCGCTACCGGGCCGCGCTGGACGCCGGACGCGAGGTCGACGACCCGTACGCGGCCGGACGCGCGATGGAATCCGTAGGCGGCGCGCATCTGGAGCTCGGCGACTACGACCGGGCCGCCGACTGGTTCGGCCGGGCCCTGGCCGAGCGGCTTGCCCGGGGCGAGCGTGCCGACGCCGCCCGGCTGTACGGGCGGATCGCCGCCGCCCACACCTTCGCGGGCCGCTACGGCGAGGCCCTGCGGAACTGGCGCGCGGCGATCTCCGGGCATCGCAAGCTCGGCGACGTGGCCGCCCAGGCGCGGGCGCTGAGCGAACTGGCCCGGGTCCAGGAGTACGCGGGCCGGCCCGACGAGTCGCTGCGCACCTGCCGGGAGGCCGTGGAATGGGCGCGGCGCGCCGAGGACACACGGCTGCAGGCCGCGCTGCACCTGCGGGTCGCCGACACCCTCGACCACCTCGGCGACCCCGCGTCGGCCGGGCTGCACCGGGGCGCGGCCGAGCGGCTTCTCGGAGAGGTAAACCAGGCAGATGACGCTGACGCCTGCGAAATCCGTACCGCATCCGCTGAAGATTGATGCAATGAAAGGCTAGACAGCGGGAACACCTTCATTAGACTGGCTCTGCCGCACGTTCTCTGCGGTCTCTCCCGGTGTGCCCGAGCGCGGCCGGGTATGTCTAGTAATGCCCCCATACCCTCTGAGCCAAGGACCGTGATCGACGTGAAGGTCGGCATCCCCCGCGAGGTCAAGAACAACGAGTTCCGGGTGGCCATCACCCCCGCAGGCGTCCACGAGCTGGTGCGTCATGGCCACCAGGTCGTCATCGAGCGCGGCGCCGGCGCCGGCTCCTCGATCGTCGACGAGGAGTACGTCCTCGCCGGTGCCCAGATCCTGGGCACCGCCGACGAGGTGTGGGCCGCCGCCGACCTGCTGCTGAAGGTCAAGGAGCCCATCGCCGAGGAGTACCACCGCCTCCGCAAGGACCAGACGCTCTTCACCTACCTGCACCTCGCCGCCTCCAAGGAGTGCACGGACGCCCTCCTGCAGTCCGGCACCACGGCGATCGCCTACGAGACGGTCGAGCTGCCCAGCCGCGCGCTCCCGCTGCTCGCCCCGATGTCCGAGGTCGCGGGCCGGCTGGCCCCGCAGGTCGGCGCCTACCACCTGATGCGCGCCAACGGCGGCCGGGGCGTACTGCCCGGCGGTGTCCCCGGCGTCCTGGCCGGCCGGGCCGTCGTCATCGGCGGCGGTGTCTCGGGCTGGCAGGCGGCCCAGATCGCCATCGGCATGGGCTTCCACGTGACCCTGCTCGACAAGGACGTCAACAAGCTCCGCGAGGCGGACAAGATCTTCGGCACGAAGATCCAGACCGTCGTCTCCAACACCTTCGAGCTGGAGAAGGCCTGCCTGGAGGCCGACCTCGTCATCGGCGCGGTGCTGATCCCCGGCGCCAAGGCCCCGAAGCTGGTCACCAACGAGCTCGTCTCGCGGATGAAGCCCGGAAGTGTCCTTGTCGACATCGCGATCGACCAGGGCGGCTGCTTCGAGGACTCCCGTCCGACCACGCACGCCGAGCCGACCTTCCCGGTCCACGAGTCGGTCTTCTACTGCGTCGCCAACATGCCCGGCGCGGTGCCCAACACCTCCACCTACGCGCTGACCAACGCCACGCTGCCGTACATCGTGGAGCTGGCGAACCACGGCTGGGCGCAGGCGCTGCGCCGCGACCCGGCGCTGGCCCGGGGTCTCAACACGCATGACGGCAAGGTCGTTTACCGCGAGGTCGCCGAGGCCCACGGCGTGGAGCACGTGGAGCTGGCCTCGCTGCTCGTCTGAGTCCGACGGCCGGTAAATCGGCTAAGTCATCAACCCGTAAAGGCGATACGTCAACACGGGACGTCAACGCCGCGCGCCCGGCCGGACCTTGCCCGACAAGGTCCGGCCGGATGTGTGTATGGTCACTTCGCGCTTCTCGAGCAACTCGCCTCGAACGTAACCCTTCAACCGATTCGCACACCGGTGAAACCTGCCGTGCGACGGCCGTACGCCCTTGACAGCGGGATGTTTCATTGCCGACACATCGGGCCGGGTCCGGCGGATTGTGTTGCTGCGGACGCCCGACACGCCATAGAGTCGCCAACCGTCGGCATGGTGCCACGCTGACCTGTCTAGAAGTTTCCTGGTCACCAAGGAGGTAAGACGACTTGTGAATGAGTCGACATTTACTCCCGGGGGTGGCCAGCCAGGAATGCCTGCACGGGACCAGGAGCCCGCGGGATTCGCGGCTGTCGGCTCCGTCGCTGTGCGCACCTTCGCAGCCCACCAGAGTCAGCAGGCGACTCACACAGCACACCAGAAGATGGATGGCCATCACGTGAACGCCATGGCCGGCGGCGGAAGTGGCGCGCCCCACAACCAACTCGCCGACTACGACGAACTGCCCGAGGGGCACTTCTACGACCCCGACGCGGAGTACGAGCCCGACCCCGAGTACGCGGCCACTCTCGCGCCCGACGCGGCCAGACAGCGCCGGGAGCGCATCGGTCCGACGGGGCGTCCGCTGCCGTACTTCCCGATCCCGGGCCCGCTGGGCGACCACGGTCCCGCGAAGATCATCGCGATGTGCAACCAGAAGGGCGGCGTCGGCAAGACGACGTCGACCATCAACCTGGGTGCCGCGCTCGCGGAGTACGGACGCCGGGTCCTGCTCGTGGACTTCGACCCGCAGGGCGCGCTGTCGGTCGGTCTCGGCGTCAACCCGATGGAACTCGACCTCACCGTCTACAACCTGCTCATGGAGCGGGGCATGGCGGCCGACGAGGTGCTGCTGAAGACGGCGGTCCCCAACATGGACCTGCTGCCCAGCAACATCGACCTGTCGGCGGCCGAGGTCCAGCTCGTCTCCGAGGTCGCCCGCGAGTCGACACTGCAGCGCGCCCTGAAGCCGCTGCTGCCCGACTACGACTTCATCGTCATCGACTGCCAGCCCTCGCTCGGCCTGCTCACGGTCAACGCCCTGACGGCCGCGCACAAGGTGATAGTGCCGCTGGAGTGCGAGTTCTTCGCGCTGCGCGGTGTGGCGCTGCTGACGGAGACCATCGAGAAGGTCCAGGAACGGCTCAACCCGGAGTTGGAGCTCGACGGGATCCTCGCCACGATGTACGACTCGCGCACGGTGCACAGCCGTGAGGTGCTCGCGCGTGTCGTCGAGGCCTTCGACGACCACGTCTACCACACGGTCATCGGGCGCACGGTCCGTTTCCCGGAGACCACCGTCGCCGGTGAGCCGATCACCACGTACGCCTCCAACTCCGTCGGCGCCGCCGCCTATCGCCAGCTCGCCAGGGAGGTGCTCGCCCGGTGTCACGCCGAGTGAGTCTGCCGGGGGCCGACGAACTCTTCCGTACGACAGGGGGGATGGGGCTGCAGCCGTCCTCGCCCAGGCGTCAGGCCAACGGCGACGCCCGGGTGCCCGCTCCGGCGGGTGAGGGCGACGCCGCGGCGGGCGCGGAGGACGCGCCGCAGTCGGTGCCCGCACAGGGCGGCGACGGCGAGGGCGCCGAGCATGTGGCGGCGGACGCGGAGTCGGCCGATGCCGAGTCCCGCAGCCGCTCCGCGGCCGCGGACCGCTCCGGCGCGGGGCGGCGTCAGGCGGCGCAGGAAGGTTCTGCCGCCGCTGCCGCGGGCGCGGGCCCACGCAAGCGCGGACGGGCGGCCGCACGCCGCCCCAGCGGCCGCGAGCGGCACGACGAGAAGATCACCGTGTACGTGTCCGCCGAGGAGCTCATGGACCTGGAGCACGCCCGTCTCGTGCTCCGCGGCGAGCACGGCCTGGCGGTCGACCGCGGCCGCATCGTCCGTGAGGCGGTCGCCGTGGTCCTCGCCGACCTGGAGACCCGCGGGGACGCCAGCATCCTCGTACGACGTCTGCGCGGGCGGTAACGGTAGCCTGCGGGGGCCATGACCTCGAACGCTTCCCCTCCACCCGCCGACGGCCCGACCGGCCGTCGGCGCGCGTTGGGGCGGGGGCCGGGCGCTCCGCGGGTGGAGCCGGAACCGCCTCCGCCGTCTCCTGCGGAGGCGTGGCCCGAGGTCGCGCCGCTCGAGCCGGTGGCACCGGCTGAACCGACAGCGGCGGAGGCCTCGGGGCCGGTGGCCGAGCGGGTGGAGCCCGTTGAGCCTGTGGTGCCCGTCGAGGCCGCTGCGGGGGCCGAGGCACCGGGTGATGTCGCCGACGGGGTCTTCAAGGTTCGGCTCGCCAACTTCGAGGGTCCCTTCGATCTGCTGCTGCAGTTGATCTCCCGGCACAAGCTGGACGTCACCGAGGTCGCGCTGTCGAAGGTGACCGACGAGTTCATGGCGTACATCCGGGCGCTGGGGCCGGACTGGGATCTGGACGAGACGACCGAGTTCCTCGTCGTCGCGGCCACCCTGCTCGATCTGAAGGCGGCCCGGCTGCTGCCCGCGGCCGAGGTGGAGGACGAGGGCGACCTGGCGCTGCTCGAAGCAAGGGACCTGCTCTTCGCCCGGCTGCTCCAGTACCGGGCGTACAAGCGGATCGCGGACATCTTCAGCGGGCGGCTCGACGAGGAGGCCCGGCGCTGTCCGCGAACCGTCGGGCTCGAACCGCAGCACGCCGAGCTGCTGCCCGAGGTCGTCATCAGCATCGGCGCGGAAGGGTTCGCCAAGCTCGCCGTGAAGGCGATGCAGCCGAGGCCCAAACCGCAGGTCTACGTCGACCACATCCACGCCCCGCTGGTCAGCGTGCAGGAGCAGGCCCAGCTCGTCGTGGCCCGGCTCAGGGAGCTGGGCGCGGTCAGCTTCCGGGCGCTCATCGAGGACACCGACGACACCCTCACCGTCGTGGCCCGCTTCCTCGCCCTGCTGGAGCTGTACCGCGAGAAGGCCGTGGAGCTGGAGCAGGAGGCCGCGCTGGGCGAGCTGCTCGTGCGGTGGACCGGCGGGGACGGGGACGAGACCCCGACCGTCACCGACGAGTTCGACCGGCCGCCCGAGCCGCCGAAGGAGGAGAAACCGGCGTGAGCGAAGAAATCACCGAGATCCCGGCCGGAGTGCGTACCGTCGCCGATCTCGACCTCAAGCCCGCTCTGGAGGCCGTCCTGATGGTCGTGGACGAGCCCGCGACCGAGGAACATCTCGCGAAGATCCTCGACCGGCCGCGCCGCCAGATCACGGACGCGCTGCGCGAGCTGGCCGACGAGTACACCGTCCAGGGACGCGGCTTCGAACTGCGGTTCGTCGCGAACGGCTGGCGTTTCTACACCCGCG
Organism: Streptomyces koelreuteriae; assembly: GCF_018604545.1. Taxonomy (GTDB): domain Bacteria; phylum Actinomycetota; class Actinomycetes; order Streptomycetales; family Streptomycetaceae; genus Streptomyces; species Streptomyces koelreuteriae. Next base: position 6,749,111 of record NZ_CP075896.1, read on the forward strand.
CCGCGTACGCGCCCGCCGTCGAGCGCTTCGTGCTGGACGGCCAGCAGGCCCGTCTCACCCAGGCCGCCCTGGAGACCCTGGCCGTCGTCGCGTACCGGCAGCCGGTCAGCCGCAGCCGGGTCTCGGCCGTGCGCGGAGTCAACTGCGACGGCGTCATGCGGACCCTCCTGCAACGGGGTCTGGTCGAGGAGGCGGGCACGGAACCCGAAACAGGTGCGATCCTGTACACGACGACGAACTACTTCCTGGAGCGGATGGGCCTGCGCGGTCTGGACGAGCTCCCGGAGCTCGCGCCCTTCCTCCCGGAGGCGGAGGCGATCGAGGCCGAGACCCAGGAGGGCGTACCGTCGTTCGACCCGGACGCACCCGATGACGACGTGCCGGGCCGCCCGGTCACCCCGGGTACCGACGACGAAGACGACCAGACGGAAATTTGATGCGAAGCAGCAGCGGCAGGAACAGCAGCGGAAACAACGGCGGGAGCCGTGGTGGCAACAGCGGCGGCCGCGGCGGGAGTGGTGGTGGTCGCGGCAACTTCCGCGGCGCCGGCAACAACCGCGACGACAAGCAGGGCAGCGGCCGTCCGAAGAAGCCGCGCCCGGAGGAGCGCCGCTACGACGTGGGCCCCGGGGCGACGAAGGACGGCCCCAAAGCCGGACGTGGTGGTGCCGCCCGCGGCGGCGCCAAGGGCGGTCCCAAGCAGCCTCAGCAGCGTGGGCGTACGGCTCCGGCCCGCGCTCGCGAGTACGAGGCGCAGATCGAGGAGCGCAACCGCGACCGGTACGCCGGGAAGAAGGACGTCAAGATCCCCAAGACCTTCCCGGGCGCCGAGCAGGAGGGCGAGCGGCTGCAGAAGGTCCTCGCGCGCGCGGGCTTCGGCTCCCGGCGCGCCTGCGAGGAGCTGATCGAGGAGGCCCGGGTCGAGATCAACGGCGAGATCGTCCTGGAGCAGGGTCGGCGCGTCGACCCGGAGAAGGACGAGATCAAGGTCGACGGGCTGACCGTCGCCACCCAGCGCTTCCAGTTCTTCTCGCTGAACAAGCCCGCCGGTGTCGTGTCGACGATGGAGGACCCGGAGGGTCGGCAGTGCCTCGGTGACTACGTCACCAACCGCGAGACCCGCCTCTTCCACGTCGGCCGGCTCGACACCGAGACCGAGGGCGTCATCCTGCTCACCAACCACGGCGAGCTGGCCCACCGGCTGACCCACCCGAAGTACGGCGTGAAGAAGACCTACCTCGCGCACATCGTCGGCCCCATCCCGCGCGACCTGGGCAAGCAGCTCAAGGACGGCATCCAGCTGGAGGACGGCTACGCCCGCGCGGACCATTTCCGGGTCGTCCAGCAGACCGGCAAGAACTACCTCGTCGAGGTCACCCTCCACGAGGGCCGCAAGCACATCGTGCGCCGGATGCTCGCGGAGGCGGGTTTCCCCGTCGACAAGCTGGTGCGGGTCTCCTTCGGGCCGATCACCCTGGGCGACCAGAAGTCGGGCTGGCTGCGGCGGTTGTCCAACACCGAGGTGGGGATGCTGATGCAGGAAGTCGATCTCTAGACGCAGCGCCGACCTCGACATCCTTGAGTTCCCCGTGCCCGGTGGGCGCGGGGAACTGTTCGTGAACGGCCGGAAGGAACCACCCCGCATGACCCTCCTCGTCCACAAGCAAGCCGCCACCGGAACGCTCACCGGCCTCGCCCTGGGCGACGCGCTCGGCTATCCGACCGAGTTCAGCCCGGTGGACAGGATCGTCGCCAGATTCGGCCCCTGGCGGCAGCTGGAGCTGCCGACGCCGGCGCTCGTCACCGACGACACGCAGATGACACTGGCGCTCGGCAGGGGCGTACGCACGGCGATGGACCGGGGCGTGCTGGAGCCCGAGGGGATGGCCGAGGCCGTGCGGCAGGAGTTCATCGCCTGGAACCGCTCGCCCGAGAACAACCGCGCCCCCGGCAACACCTGCCTGCGGGCCTGCCGCCTGCTGGAACTCACGGACCGCCCCTGGCAGGAGGCCAGCCAGATCCAGTCCAAGGGCTGCGGCGCCAACATGCGCGTCGCGCCGCTGGGCGTGATCCAGGGCCTGAGCGACGAACAGCGCGCGGGCGCCGCCCAGTTGCAGTCCGCCCTCACCCACGGGCACCCCACCGCGCTCGCCGCGTCCGACCTCACCGCGCATGCCGTACGCCTGCTCGCGCAGGGTGCCGAGCCGTCCGAGCTGATCGGCCTGCTCCGCTCGTACGCCCTGGAGAACCGCAGCCACTACCACGAGCGCTGGCTCGGCGACCTGTGGAGCCGGGCCAAGGCTCCGACGCCCGAGCAGTACATCGCGCTCGGCTGGGACGAGTGTCTGGCGATCCTCGACCGGCTCCGGGACGCCGTGGGCACCGTCTCGCCCGAGGACGACCCGTGCCTGGCCACCGGCGACGGCTGGATCGCCGAGGAGGCCCTGGCGACCGGGCTGCTGTGCTTCCTGCTCTTCCCCGACGAGCCGGTCACCGCCCTGCGGCGCGCCGCCTGCACGGCCGGCGACTCGGACTCGATCGCCTGCCTGGCGGGCGCCTTCGCCGGCGCGCATCTGGGCGCGGAGGTCTGGCCGGCCGAGTGGGCCGACCGCATCGAGTACCGGAGCGACCTGCTCACGCTCGGGGCGCTGTGGGACGCGTGACGGTCAGGTGAGACGGACCGAGTTCCCCTCCACCGTGATCTGCTCGGCGGGCAGGGCGCGGGTCGCCGGGCCGTGGGCGACCGCGCCGTCGGCGATGCGGAACTTGCTGCCGTGGCAGGGGCAGTTGATCGTGCCGTCGGAGACGGTCGTCACCAGGCAGCGCTGGTGGGTGCAGATCGCCGAGAAGGCCTTGAACTGGCCCTGCTCCGGCTGGGTCACCACGACCTCCTCGTTCTTGAAGATCTTGCCGCCGCCGACGGGGATCTCGTCGGTGGAGGCCAGCTCCTGACCGGCGGGGGCGTCCGTGGTCTCTTTGCCGGTGGGGGAGACCGTCGACGTGGAGCCGTTGCCGTCGCCGCCCCCGCCGCAGGCCGCGACCAGTGCGACCGCGCCTGTCGCGCCCGTGGCGAGGAGAACCGTCCGGCGCGTGGTGTCGTAGGTCATGTCGTCACTCCGAACGTGCCAAAAATGGAGAAAATGGACTTTTCTGAATCTTGGCACTGAAAATACCCAAGGAATAGTAATTCGGGTGTCTCATCGGGCGGGCGCCGCGCATCCCGTTCGCGCGGGCTGACTAGGCTGGACGGACGTAGAGCGACACGCACGTCAGCAAGGAGCAGCGCCGTGGCGGTACGAGCGGTCCGGGGGGCCGTCCAACTCGAGCGGGACGAGGCCGGGCACATGGACGAGCAGGTCGGAGCCCTGCTCACGGCCATCCTGGAGCGCAACGAACTCGAGGCCGACGACCTGATCAGCATCTGGTTCACGGCCACGCCCGATCTGCACAGCGATTTCCCGGCGGCCGCCGCCCGCAAGCTCGGCATCGTCGACGTACCGCTGATCTGCGCCCAGGAACTCGACATCGAGGGCGCCATGCCCCGGGTCGTCCGGGTCCTCGCGCACATCGAGTCCGACCGGCCCCGGGCCGGCATCGCCCATGTCTACCTCGGCGCCGCGGCCGCCCTGCGCAAGGACATCGCCCAGTGAGAACCGCACTCGTCATCGGCACCGGCCTCATCGGCACCTCCGCCGGCCTGGCCCTGTCCCAGCGGGGCGTCGTGGTGCACCTCGCCGACCCGAACCCGGAGCAGGCCCGTACGGCGGCCGCGCTCGGCGCCGGCACCGACGAGGCGCCGGACGGGCCCGTCGACCTCGCGATCGTCGCCGCCCCGCCCGCCCATGTGGCGGACGTGCTCGCCGACGCCATGCTCCGCGGAGCGGCCCGCGGCTACCTGGACGTCGCCAGCGTCAAGGGCGGACCGCGCCGCGAGCTGGAGGCACGCGGCCTCGATCTGAGCGCCTACATCGGCACGCACCCCATGTCGGGCCGGGAGAAGTCCGGCCCGCTGGCCGCGACCGGGGATCTCTTCGAGGGCCGCCCGTGGGTGCTGACCCCGACCCGGGACACCGACACCGAGGTGCTGAACCTCGCCCTGGAACTGGTCTCGCACTGCCGTGCCGTGCCGGTGGTGATGGACGCCGACGCCCACGACCGGGCCGTCGCCCTCGTCTCCCACATGCCCCACCTGGTCTCCAGCCTGGTCGCCGCCCGCCTGGAGAACGCCGAGGAGGCCGCCGTACGGCTCTGCGGGCAGGGCATCCGGGATGTGACGCGGATCGCCGCCTCCGACCCCCGGATGTGGATCGACATCCTCTCTGCCAACCCCGGGCCGGTCGCCGACCTGCTCACGGACGTCGCCGGCGACCTGGAGGAGACCGTGCGGGCCCTGCGCGCCCTGCAGTCCACCGACGACCACAAGCGCCGCGAGGGCGGCACCGGCATCGAGGACGTCCTGCGGCGCGGCAACGCGGGGCAGATCCGCGTCCCCGGCAAGCACGGCTCCGCCCCCCGGGTCTACGAGGTCGTGGCGGTGCTCATCGACGACCAGCCGGGACAGCTGGCCCGGATCTTCGCGGACGCGGGCATGGCCGGCGTCAACATCGAGGACGTACGGATCGAGCACGCGACGGGGCAGCAGGCCGGTCTGGTGCAGCTGATGGTCGAACCGAAGGCGGCACCCGTGCTGAGCGCCGCGCTGCGCGAGCGGGGCTGGGCGATTCGGCAGTAGGGCATCCTGGAACAGGGCCGTCCGACGCGCGGCCGGACGAGTGACCCGCACCCAGTAACCTTGTGCGGGGCCCTCGCGCCCTCACCCCGCCAGCCCGGTCCAGGAAGGTCTCCACTGTGGAAAGCCCCACGCCCGTGATTGTCGCCATCGACGGCCCCTCCGGCACGGGCAAGTCGAGCACGTCGAAGGCCGTGGCGGCACAGCTCGGGCTGAGCTACCTGGACACCGGCGCCCAGTACCGGGCGATCACCTGGTGGATGGTGAGCAACGGCATCGACATCGACGACCCCGCCGCGATCGCCGCCGCGGCCGGCAAGCCGGAGATCGTCTCGGGCACCGACCCGCAGGGCCCGACCATCACCGTCGACGGCGTCGACGTGGCCGGGCCGATCCGCACCCAGGAGGTCACCTCCAAGGTCAGCGCGGTCAGCGCGGTCTCCGACGTGCGGGCCCGGATCACCGAGCTGCAGCGCACGATCGCGGCCTCCGCGCAGGACGGCATCGTGGTCGAGGGCCGGGACATCGGCACCACCGTGCTGCCCGACGCCGACCTGAAGATCTTCCTCACCGCCTCTCCGGAGGCGCGTGCCGCCCGCCGCAGCGGCGAGGTGAAGGGCTCCGACGTCCACTCCACCCGCGAGGCCCTGATCAAGCGGGACGCGGCCGACTCCAGCCGCAAGACCTCGCCGCTCGCCAAGGCGGGCGACGCGGTCGAGGTGGACACCACCGAGCTCACGCTGGCCCAGGTCATCGAGTGTGTCGTCACCCTCGTCGAGGAGAAGCGGGCAGGGAAGTGACCGAGCTGCCTTCGGTACGGGGTGCCGAGGTCGGGCGGCGCATCGGCGTCGGCCTGATGTACGGGTTCTGGAAGCCGCGCGTGCTCGGCGCCTGGCGGGTGCCGACCAGCGGCCCGGTGATCCTCGCGGTCAACCACTCCCACAACATCGACGGCCCGATGGTCATGGGCGTGGCGCCCCGGCCGACGCACTTCCTGATCAAGAAGGAGGCGTTCATCGGGCCGCTGGACCCCTTCCTGCTCGGCATCGGGCAGGTGAAGGTGGACCGCGACACCACCGACCGGACGGCGATCACCCACGCGCTCGGCATCCTGGACAGCGGCGGCGTGCTCGGCATCTTCCCCGAGGGCACCCGGGGCGAGGGCGACTTCGCCTCGCTGCGCGCCGGGCTCGCGTACTTCGCGGTGCGCAGCGGTGCCCCGATCGTGCCGGTCGCCGTGCTGGGAAGCACCGACAAGCGCGGACGGTTGATAAAGGGGCTGCCGCCGCTGCGCTCGCGCGTCGACGTCGTCTTCGGCGAGCCCTTCGACGCGGGCGACGGCAGCGGGCGCCGTACGCGCAAGGCGCTGGACGAGGCCACCGGCCGCATCCAGAAGCAGCTCGCCGCCCACCTGGAAAACGCCAGGCGCCTCACCAGGCGCTAGGCAACACTGAGTAGTGGATCAGCCCGGAAGACAGCGGGTACTCCACCGACCACCAAGATGAACGACGAGGTACGGACTTCATGAACGACCACATCCAGCCCGACGGCTCGGCCGCCTCCGAGGGCGCGCACGAGCACGACCACGGGGCGCTCGGCGACGCCGAGTTCGCGGAGTTCATGGAGCTCGCCGCGGAAGAGGGCTTCGACCCCGAGGACGTCGAGGGCGCCATCGAGGAGGCCGGACACGGCCCGCTGCCCGTGCTCGCCGTGGTCGGCCGCCCCAATGTCGGCAAGTCGACTCTGGTGAACCGCATCATCGGACGCCGCGAGGCCGTCGTCGAGGACAAGCCGGGCGTCACCCGCGACCGTGTGACCTACGAGGCCGAGTGGGCGGGCCGCCGCTTCAAGGTCGTCGACACCGGCGGCTGGGAGCAGGACGTCCTCGGCATCGACGCCTCCGTGGCCGCCCAGGCCGAGTACGCCATCGAGGCCGCCGACGCGGTCGTCTTCGTCGTCGACGCCAAGGTCGGCGTCACCGACACCGACGAGGCCGTCGTACGGCTGCTCCGCAAGGCCAACAAGCCGGTGGTGCTCTGCGCCAACAAGGTCGACGGCCCGAGCGGCGAGGCCGACGCGACCGCGCTGTGGTCCCTCGGCATCGGCGAGCCGCACCCGGTCTCCTCGCTGCACGGCCGCGGCACCGGCGACATGCTGGACGCCGTCCTGGAGGCCCTGCCGGAGGCGCCCGAGCAGAGCTTCGGCACCGCCGTCGGCGGCCCGCGCCGGATCGCGCTGATCGGCCGCCCGAACGTCGGCAAGTCCTCGCTGCTGAACAAGGTGGCGAACGAGGAGCGCGTCGTCGTCAACGAGCTGGCGGGCACCACCCGTGACCCGGTCGACGAGCTGATCGAACTCGGCGGCGTCACCTGGAAGTTCGTCGACACGGCGGGTATCCGCAAGCGCGTCCACCTCCAGCAGGGCGCCGACTACTACGCCTCGCTGCGCACCGCCGCCGCCGTCGAGAAGGCGGAGGTGGCCGTCATCCTCATCGACGCCGCCGAGTCGATCTCGGTGCAGGACCAGCGGATCGTCACCATGGCCGTGGAGGCGGGCCGAGCGATCGTCGTCGCCTTCAACAAGTGGGACACCCTCGACGAGGAGCGCCGCTACTACCTGGAGCGGGAGATCGAGACCGAGCTCGGCCAGGTGGCGTGGGCCCCGCGGGTGAACGTCTCGGCGCGCACCGGGCGGCACATGGAGAAGCTGGTCCCGGCGATCGAGACGGCCCTGGCGGGCTGGGAGACCCGGGTCCCGACGGGCCGGCTGAACGCCTTCCTCGGTGAGCTGGTAGCCGCCCATCCGCACCCGGTCCGGGGCGGCAAGCAGCCGCGCATCCTGTTCGGCACCCAGGCGGGCACCAAGCCGCCGCGGTTCGTGCTGTTCGCCTCCGGCTTCATCGAGGCCGGCTACCGGCGCTTCATCGAGCGCCGGCTGCGCGAGGAGTTCGGCTTCGAGGGCACGCCGATCCACATCTCGGTGCGGGTGCGTGAGAAGCGCGGCGCGAAGAAGAAGTAGCGCGGAACAGTGAAGAGGGGCGGCCCCGCGGGGCCGCCCCTCTTCACTGTCCGGTGCTCGCTCAGATGCCGCTGCGGGGTACCGGCGGCAGGGCCGCCGGCACATAGTGCATCGCCGTGCCGTGCGCGCTGACGGTCCCCACGCGCTGCCAGTGCGGCTGCTGTGCGGCGTGGCGGGCGCTCTGGGCCCCCGCGCTGTACGCGCTGTACGAGCTGCCGTACGAATGGCTGTACGAGCCCGTACTGTGCGGGATGCTTCCGAAGGCGGTGAAGCCCAGCTTCTCCTCACCGCTGCGGTCGCCGGGCAGTGCGCGGAAGGACTTGACGTACTCGGCGTAGAGCGCGTCGTAGATCGGCGTGGCCGATGGGCCGCCCAGGGAGTCCTGAGCCGATCGCGCGGAGGGGATCGGCGAGAAGGACTGGCGGCGGGGAACGTCGTATGCGTGCACGTAGGTCCAAACGACCCCGAGGGTCAGGAGATGCGGCCCTTGTACGGCTTTCGCCTCAGTGCGGCGCGAGTGGGTGACGCGCAGGTCAGGTGCCGGCCAGCGGCAGGGCCGCGCCGACCAGCACTCCGGTCGCCGCCGCCTTGTCCAGGGCGTCCCGCATCAGGTCCTCGCGCGGCTGGCGGCCGATCGAGCCGACGGGCGCGGCGAACATCAGCACCTGCTGGTGCTTGTTGGCGGCCGCGCGCCAGGGGTCGGTCACCTGGAGCGGCTGGTGCGCCTGCCACCAGGCCACCGGCTGGCCGCCGTTGGCACCGGGCTGGAGCACCGCGTGCAGCTGGCCCACGGCGAGCAGCACCGACCAGCCGTGCAGCACCGGCGGTACGGCGGACAGGTCGGCCAGCGGCATGAAGCCCTGCTCGGTGAGCAGCGGCAGGAAGTCGTCGCCGGAGCCGGTGGTGCCGGCCCGGGCGATGGGCGCGGTCGGCTCCACCACCAGGGCCGGGTGCAGCTCCCCGGCGATCAGGACGAGCCCGCTGGTCACGCCGAGCACCGCCGGCTCGGGCGCCGACTGGTCGGACACCATGCCGCCGGTGTCACCGGCGATGGACTTCACGGCGCCCCGGAGCTGCTCCTCGGTCACCTGGACGACCTGCGAGGGCAGGCAGCCGGAGTGGGCGAAGGCGAGGACTGCGGTCTCGTCACCGATGAACAGGACGGTGCTGGTGCGCTCCTGCTCGGAGTCGCCCGGAGTGCGGCAGGACGTGCAGTCGTAACTGCCCGGCGCGGTCTCTCCGGCGAGCAGTCGGTCTGCTTCTTCGTCGCCGATCTCGGCGCGTACCTCGTCGCTGACGTCGAGCATGCGCGGCACGGGTGGCTCCCTCGGGGATGCGGTGCGTGGCAAAGCCGGGTGGCTCCCGGCCCGTGGTCCGGGTAGGCCCCGGCTCATGAAGAAGACAACGGGCGATCTGTGGCGGGAGTCACGCCCCAGGGCGAACGGAATCGAACCAACCAGCGCGCAGGGTCACGTTCGGCACGGAATCGCGCACTCACGGTCAAGTACCTTGTTTGTAAAGGGCGTTGAAGTGGTGAAGTGGGTCACACGTCACCAAGCCGGTTGGTCGACAAATCATGAAATCCAGGAATGAAGTGGGTGTCCTGAAATTGCCGTTACCCGAGGTATCGGCGAACTGGCCTGGCGTGACGGGCCGCTGGTTGATGACAGGCCGTCAACTCCTTAGATTCCTCCGCCGTGTGCAGCGAGCACCGCTCGGGTACGTCCGCCGGCCGCACGGTTCTCCGGAACCGCGCAGCACCACCACCGGCGGGCGGGGCGAGCGCGACCCACGTGCCCCATGGCGCGGGGAGTGGCGTTCCGCCTTGGGGGACCCCGGGTGTTTCGAGAGGGAACCACATGTCCGAATGTGCCGATACCACCCGCGACAGCGCCCGGAAGAACCCGGTTCGTACGACGGCGGTCCTCGCCGGGGCGGCTCTGCTCGCGCCCCTCGGACTGCTGGCGGCCACCGGCAACGCCGCGGCGGCTGACAGCGGGGTGTGGGACCGCATCGCCCAGTGCGAGAGCGGCGGCAACTGGCACATCAACACCGGCAACGGCTACTACGGCGGACTCCAGTTCGCCCCGTCGACCTGGAGCGCCTACGGCGGCACGGCCTACGCGGCCACCGCCGACCGGGCGAGCAAGTCCCAGCAGATCGCCGTCGCCACCAAGGTCCAGCGCGCCCAGGGCTGGGGCGCCTGGCCGACCTGCTCGGCTCGCGCCGGGGCGAGCGGAAGCGCACCCGCGGCTTCCGCCGCCGACCCGGTCACCTCCCAGCCCGCTCCGGAGAAGCAGTGGAAGGCGCCGGAGCGTTCCGCGCCGCACCCGAACCGCAGCACGTCCCGCGGCGACTACACCGTCCGCGAGGGCGACACCCTGAGCGGCGTCGCCACCCGGCACGGAACCACCTGGCAGCGCCTCTACGCCGCCAACAAAAGCGCCATCGGCGCAGACCCCAACATGATCGTGCCCGGCCTGCGTCTCGCCATCTGAGCCGCTGCTCCCCCTCGCCGGGACACGGAGGTCCCGTCCGGTCACTCGACCGGGCGGGACCTCCGCAGTGCGGGCGGGCGCCGGGTCATCGCCGGAGCTCGGCCGCCTCCCCAGCGAACACGACCGACCCGCGGCGCAGTTCGTAGACGATGGCCGGCCGGTCCCGCAGACCGGGCGGCAGCCGCTGCTCGGCGATCACCACGCACGCGTCGAGCGCGCCCAGCAGTTCGTACGTCCGGGCCGCGACCGGGGGCGCCATGCCCTGGGCGGGCTCGTCGACGAGCACCACACGCGCGCGTGCCAGCAGGGCCCGGGACAGGGCGAGCATGCGCTGCTCCCCGCCGGAGAGGGTGCCGGCGCGCCGTTCCAGCAGGGGTCGCAGCTGCGGATAGGCGTCGAGGGCCGGGATGTGGTCCGGGGCGGCGAGTCCGAGGTTCTCGCGCACGCTGAGCGAGCCGAACACGGCCTGCCGCTCCGGGACGAGGCACAGTCCGCGCCGGGCCCGCTCGTACGCCGGTACGCGGGTCACGTCGGCGCCGTCCCACACCACCGCCCCGCCCGACAGGGGCACGGTGCCGGCCAGCGCGCGCAGGGCGGTGGTGCGGCCGGAGCCGTTGCGGCCCAGCAGGACGGTGAGGCCGGGGCCGGGCGCCGCGAGGGTGACGCCGTGCAGGGCCTCCAGGGGGCCGTAGCGCACGCGCGCGTGGCGCAGGGAGATCGTCGTCATCGCCCGGCCGCCGTTCCCAGGGCGTCCAGGACGTGCTCGGGCGGACCGGAGGCGACGATCCGGCCCGCGGTCATCACGTGCACGACATCGGCGAGGCCCGCGACCAGGTCCAGGTCGTGCTCGACGACGAGCAGGGCCGTGCCGTCGGCGGCCAGGGCCTTCAGGACCCGGGCCAGGGCGGCCACTTCGGCGCTGTCGAGACCGGCGGCGGGCTCGTCGAGCAGCAGGACGCGGGGGCCGCCCGCGAGCACCCGGGCCAGCTCCACGCGCCGCAGTGTCCCGGTGGGCAGCCCGGCGGCGGGCAGGGCACGGACCGGCCCGTCCAGTCCGAGCATCCTGAGCGTCCGCTCCACCGCGCCCGGGTCGGTGACCCGGCCCTGCTCGGCGCCCACCCGGACGTTCTCGGCCACGGTCAGCGACGGGAAGACGGCCAGTTGCTGGAACGTCCGTGCGACACCGAGCCGGGACCGGGCGTGAGCGGGGAGCGCGGTGATGTCCCGCCCGGCGAGCCGCACGGTTCCGCGCGCGGGGCGCAGTGTCCCGGCCAGGCAGTGGAACAGGGTGCTCTTCCCGGCCCCGTTGGGGCCCACGACGGCGGTGATCCGGCCGGGGGAGAGGTCCAGGTCGACTCCGTCGAGCGCGGTGAAGCCGCCGTAGCGGGCGTGGAGACGGCGGGCGGTGAGGAGGGGAGCGGCAGGGGCGGGGGATGCGGGGGTGTCCGGGGGCACCGACGGCCGGCTGCCGCTGTCGTGGGGTGCCGTTCCGGCCGCACCCGTCGCCGTCGCCCCCGTGGGCACCGGCGCCGGCCGGGCCGCCCCTGGCTCCGCCGGGCGCAGCAGCGCGCGGGCCCGGGCGCCCAGCGGTGTCAGGGCCGGGGTGCGGCGCAACCGCAGGCGCTCCGCCGCCGTGCGCAGGGCCTCGTACGGGCCGCCGGGGAAGCGGCCCACGAGGATCGCCAGGACGCCGATCAGGGCCGCGGCGACACCGCCCCGGGTGCCCGCGTCCAGGCCGACCAGGAGGGCCGCGGCGGCGAGGGCGCCGAGGGTGCTGTCGGCGCCCAGCACCACGACCGCCGCGAACCACAGCAGTCCGCGCACCGGGTCGTACGCGGCGGCGTCGAAGGCCCGCAGGCCCATGCCGAGCATGCCGCCGCCCAGCGCGGCGAGCGCGGCGCCCGCGACGAAGGCCAGCAGCTTGAGGGACGGCACCCGGACGCCCGCCGCCTGCGCGCCCCGCTCGTGGTCCCGCATGGCCGCCAGGGCCCGGCCCGTCCGCCCTCGGCGCAGGGCGTGCGTGGCCAGCAGCGCGACCGCCAGCAGGAGCAGCTCCAGGACGTAGTAGGCACGGTCCCCGTCGAAGCCTGCCGGGCGGCCCAGCGTCAGGCCCGATGTGGCGTACGGCTGGGCGAAGACGAACCGGCTCACCCCCACGCCGACCGCGAAGGTCGCCAGCGCCAGCGCCAGGCCCCGGCGGCCGATCGCCGGCCAGCCGGTGAGCAGGCCCAGCGGCGCCACCAGGACGACCGCCACCGCGAGGGCCGCCAGCTCCGGCAGCCGGGGCAGCCCCGGGAAACGGCCCGCCGCCAGCAGCGCGGTGAACAGGGCGCCCAGACCCGCGTACGCCGCCTGGCCCAGCGAGATCTGGCCGCCCCGGCCGGTGACCACCACCAGGGACAGCAGGATCACGGCCAGCGCCGGCACCTGGACCGAGGTGTGCAGGTCCCGGCCGGCCAGGCCCAGCGGCAGCAGGAACAGCACGGCCGCCACGATCCACGCGCCGGGCGGGGTCGGGACCCGGGCGGTGGCGGTGCGCGGCAGCGCGTCCCGGGTGCCCACGCCCGGCAGCACCAGGGCCGCGATCAGCAGCGCGACGACGAACAGGTTCGTGCCCACGGCCTGGAGCAGCGGCTCGCCCCAGCCCGACGGATGCAGCCGCGTGAGCTGACTCTGCGCCACCCCGACGGCCAGCGCCACCACCACCGCGACCGGCAGGCTCCGCATCCGCGCGGCCACCGCGACCGCCACGACCTCCATCACGAGCAGCGGCAGCCCGTACGGGTCGAGACGCACGTACGGCGCCAGCAGCACACCCGTCAGACCCGCCGTGAACGAGCCGAACGCCCAGCCCGCCGCCGCGACCCGGTCCGCGTCGATGCCGCCCAGCACGGCGAGCTGCCGGTCGTCCACCACGGCCCGCAGCTCCCGCCCGAACCGCGTCCGGCGGACCACCACCGCCACCCCGGCCGCCAGCACCAGCACCACCGTCAGCTGTCCCCACGGCTCGTCCGGCACCAGCTCCGGCGCGTCCTCACGCGCCCCCTGCCCCCACAGCAGCGCCGCCCCGCCCACCAGCAGCACGAACACCCCGATGGACGCCACCAGCGTCTGTGCCGGATCACCGCCGAGCACCGCCAGCGGCCGGAAGACGAACCGCTCCAGTACGACCCCCAGCCCCGGCGCCAGCACCAGCAGGGTCACCGTCGCCCCGAGCCACAGCGGCCAGCCCCACTCGACCACGCACTGCCGCAGCACATACGCGCACACCATCGCGATCGCGCCGTGCGCGAAGTTGAGCACGCCGGTGGCTCGGTACGTCACGATCAGGCCGATCCCGGTCAGCGCCGCCGCGCTGCCCACCGAGAGGCCGGCCAGGGTGAGGTCGTACGTCAGCGAGGACATCGGCCGGGCTCAGTCGGTTTCCCCGGTGGGCTCGCAGATCGGGCAGGGGTCCAGTTCACCGCTCGCCACCAGCTTGGAGTCCACCGGGACCGCCTCCGCCTTGCCCGCGACCAGCGGACAGTCCGCGCGGTGCCACAGCGTGCCGCCCGGCACCATCAACCGCTCGCCGCTGACCGCGAGCGGCGCGAGGGAGGCCTGCCCGGTCTCGGCGCGCCCCCGAGGGCCGTCGGGTTCGGCGGCCACCAGCAGGCCGTACAGCTCCTCCACGCGCGCGGCGGCGATCGCGCCCCGGCCGTGGGCCAGCAGCACCGCCCCGGAGACGATCAGCGCCGCGCCGGGGACCGTGCAGGAGGCGAGATAGGGAAGCTGGCGTTCCGCGAAGCGCTCGCCGGAGACGCCGTACCAGCCGACGACGCACAGCACCGCGCCCGCGGCCAGGGCCGCCCAGCCCGCCCACAGAACGGGATGCACGGTCCGCAGTCGGCTTGTTCGCATCGCTGGCTCCCACACGTCGGTTCGGCTGTGTGCTGGCTGCCTGTTCAAGTCCGGCGATCGCTTGCACTATGCCCCGTGGAAGCTGACCCTGAAAGCACCGGGCGCACATGGCCCGGACCGACACCCGGTGGTGAGCCAGATGGTTCTCGGCAGCGACCTCAGGCGGGGTAGAGCGACAGAGGGCCCGCGAGCCGCAGGACGGGGCACGGCCATCGCGGCCGCCCTGGTCCTGGCCCTCGCCCCGGCCCTCGCGGCGTGCAGCGACGACAGCGGCGGCGGCAGCGAGAGCACGCCGCCCACACCGACCGCGGAGCGGACCACGAGCGCCCCGGCGAGCGCGCCGGCGGACCGGACCGCGGCCGAGCAGGAGATCAAGCAGAACTGGGAGACGTTCTTCGACCCGCAGACCTCCACCGAGGACAAGCAGGCCGTCCTGGAGAACGGCGACCGGATGGGGCCGGTCCTCCAGGCCTTCAGCGGTGACGAACGCGGCGGGCAGGTCGAGGCGCAGGTCACCAAGGTCGAGTTCACCTCGGCGACCGGCGCGGATGTGACGTACACGCTCACTCTGAAGGGGGCCACCGCTCTGCCGGACGCCTCCGGGACAGCCGTCGAGCAGGAGGGCACCTGGAAGGTGTCCGTCAAGACGCTGTGCTCGCTGGTGCAGATGAGCGGCAATGGGTCGCCGGTCCCGGGCTGCTGAGATCATCGCCGCGGTGCTGCTGCTCGCCCTGAGCGCGGCCTGCGGCAGCCGGCTCCCGGAGAGCGACTTCGAGCACGACGACCGCACCCCGGCGCCCCGCGACTCCGCCCCGCTGCGGGTCGGCATCATCACCAGCGCCACCAGCCCGGTCGGCGGCAACGCCTTCACCGGCCCGCGCGATGGCGCCAAGGCCTGGTTCGACCGGCTCAACGCGCGCGGCGGCATCGACGGCCGCCGCGTCGAGGTGCGCCTGTGCGACGACGGCGGCAGCGGCGTCGGCAACAACGAGTGCGTCCACAAACTCGTCGAGGAGGACGACGTCGTCGCCCTGGTCGCCACCACCGCCCTGGACTACGCGGGCGCCTCCCGCGTCTCCCGCGCGCGCGTGCCCGACATCGGCGGCCAGCCCATCGGCGGCGCCTACGACACCTACCCGCACCTCTACGGCATCTACGGCAGCCTGGCGCCCCGCGACGGCACCACCGGCTGGGACGGCAAGCTGTACGGCGGCACCGAGGTCTACCGCTACTTCAAACGCGAGCACGGCGCCCGTACCGCCGCCGTCGTCTCCTACAACCAGTCCGCCTCCGCCGCCTACGCCCGGCTCGTCGAGCGGGGCCTGCGCGCCGAGGGCTACAAGGTCGTCACCGAGCAGGTCGACTTCGCCCTGCCCAACTTCCGCGCCGTCGCCGCCGACCTGAAGGAACAGGGCGCCGACCTGGTCTTCGACGCCATCGACTCCCACGGCAACGCCCGGCTCTGCCAGGCCATGGACCAGGTCGGCGCCCAGGTCACCGCCAAGGTGACCAACGTGCAGAGCTGGACGTCCACCGTCCCCGACGACTACGAGGACGCCCCGCGCTGCCGCAACGCCCTCTGGGCGACCGGCGCGAGCCGCGACTTCGACGACACCGGCCATCCGGCCGTACGGGAGTTCCGCGAGGCGACGAAGGGACTGAAGACGCACTCCCAGTGGCAGTTGGAGGGATGGGCCGCCGCACGCTGGTTCACCGACGCGGCGAAGTCCTGCGCGAAGAGCGGCATCACGCGCGCGTGCGTCGACGGCTACATGGACCGCAGCCAGGGCTACACGGCGGGCGGACTGCTCCTGCCCGTCGAGTTCCGGCGGCTCGCCGAACCCCCGAGGACCCGGGATACCTGCCTGTCGGTGGCCCGCTGGCAGGACGGCGAGGGCTGGGTCGGCCAGGGCGACATGAACCGCACCTGCTTCGACGTGCCGCAATTGGCGTACGAGCCTTGAGGACGGCAAGCCCTTGCGGACAGTGGCTGTCCGCAAGGGCTGACAGACTCGCCCTCATGTTGGAGACCTCGGCCCGCCTGCTGCGTCTGCTGTCCCTGCTCCAGGCCCACCGCGAGTGGTCCGGCGCCGATCTGTCCGAGCGGCTCGGCGTCAGCGCCCGGACCCTGCGCCGCGACGTCGACCGGCTGCGCGAACTCGGCTACCCGGTCAACGCCAGCCCCGGCACGGGCGGCGGCTATCAGCTCGGCGCCGGCGCCGAACTCCCGCCGCTGCTGCTGGACGACGACGAGGCCGTGGCGGTGGCGATCGGGCTGCGCACGGCCGCCGGGCAGGGCATCGAGGGCATCGGCGAGACCTCGGTACGGGCCCTCGCCAAGCTGGAACAGGTGCTGCCGAACCGGCTGCGCCGCCGGGTGGGCGCCCTCAACGCCTTCACCGTGCCGATGCTGCGCGGCCCCGTGCCCGACGCCGTCGACCCCGTCGTGCTGACCGAGCTCGCCCACCTCTGCCGGGACGCGGAACGCCTGCGCTTCGAGTACCGCGGCCACGACGGCACCCTCAGCCGCCGCAGCGTCGAACCGCACCGCCTGGTGTGCACCGAGCGCCGCTGGTATTTGGTCGCCTGGGACCTGGAGCGGGAGGACTGGCGCACGTTCCGCGTGGACCGCGTCACGCCCCGGCCGCCGCACGGCCCGCGCTTCGTCCCCCGCCCGCCGCCCGCCGAGGACCTGGCCGCCTACGTCTCCCAGGGCGTCTCCACCCGCGTGTACGCCACCCACGCCGTGGTGCGGCTCCTGGCTCCCCTGGAGGAGGCCGCCGCCCACATCTCGCCCTCCGCCGGGGTGCTGGAGGCCGAGGGCCCCGACACCTGCCTGCTGCGCTGCGGCGCCGGGAGCCTCGACGTGATGGTGATCCACGTGGTGATGCTGGGCTTCGAGTTCGAGGTGCTGGAGCCGGTGGAGCTGATCGAGGCGGTCAGGAGGACTCGCGACCGGCTTGATGGCGCTTTGGCTCGGGCTGCGCAGTCACCGCCGCGTACTGCGGATGGTGCAGGTCGAACGCCGGCGACTCGGACCGGATCCGGGGGAGCGTCGTGAAGTTGTGCCGGGGCGGCGGGCAGGACGTCGCCCACTCCAGGGAGCGGCCGTAGCCCCAGGGGTCGTCGACCTCGACCTTCTCGCCGTACTTGGCGGTCTTCCACACGTTGTAGAGGAACGGCAGCGTCGACATGCCGAGCAGGAACGCGCCGATCGTCGAGACGGTGTTGAGCGCGGTGAACCCGTCCGCGGCGAGATAGTCCGCGTACCGGCGGGGCATGCCCTCGGCGCCCAGCCAGTGCTGCACCAGGAACGTGGTGTGGAAGCCGACGAAGAGCGCCCAGAACTGGATCTTGCCGAGCCGTTCGTCGAGCATCTTCCCGGTGAACTTCGGCCACCAGAAGTAGAACCCGCCGAAGATCGCGAAGACGACGGTGCCGAAGACGACGTAGTGGAAGTGCGCGACCACGAAGTACGAGTCCGTCACATGGAAGTCCATCGGCGGCGACGCCAGGATCACCCCGGTCAGTCCGCCGAACAGGAACGTCACCAGGAAGCCCGTCGCCCAGAGCATCGGGGTCTCGAAGGACAGCGAGCCCTTGAGCATGGTGCCGGTCCAGTTGAAGAACTTCACGCCCGTCGGCACGGCGATCAGGAAGCTCATCAGGGAGAAGAAGGGCAGCAGCACCGCGCCCGTGGCGAACATGTGGTGCGCCCACACGATCATCGACAGGCCGGTGATCGCCATCGTCGCGCCGACCAGGGTCAGATAGCCGAACATCGGCTTGCGGCTGAAGACCGGGATGATCTCCGTGATGATCCCGAAGAACGGCAGCGCGATGATGTACACCTCGGGATGCCCGAAGAACCAGAACAGGTGCTGCCACAGGATCGCCCCGCCGTTGGCCGAGTCGAAGACCTGCGAGCCGAACCGCCGGTCCGCCTCCAGCACCAGCAGCGCCGCCGCCAGCACCGGGAACGCCATCAGGATCATGATCGACGTGAAGAGCGTGTTCCAGACGAAGATCGGCATCCGGAACATCGTCATGCCGGGGGCGCGCATCCCGATGATGGTCGTGATGAAGTTGACCGCGCCGAGGATCGTGCCGAAGCCGGACAGCGCCAGCCCCATGATCCACAGATCGGCCCCGATTCCCGGGGTGCGCTCCGCGCTGTTGAGCGGGGCGTAGGCGGTCCAGCCGAAGTCCGCCGGGCCGGACGGCACCAGCAGCGAGCCGAGCACCATCAGCCCGCCGAACAGGAACAGCCAGTACGACAGCATGTTCAGCCGGGGGAAGGCGACGTCGGGCGCGCCGATCTGGAGCGGCATCAGCTCGTTGGCGAAGCCCGCGAAGGTCGGCGTCGCGAACAGCAGCAGCATGATCGTGCCGTGCAGCGTGAACGCCTGGTTGAACTGGGTGTTGTCGATGATCTGGAGTCCCGGGCGGGCCAGTTCGGCGCGCATCAGCAGCGCCATCACCCCGGCGACCAGGAAGAAGAGGAACGACGTGATCAGGTAGAGGTGGCCGATCTTCTTGTGGTCGGTCGTCGTCAGCCAGTCGACCACCACCCGCCCGTGCCGTGTCCTCGGCACGGTCGGCGCCGTCGGCTGTACGGTCTGCGTCCCCATCGCTCGCTCGCCCCTTCGCTCATCGCGTACCGGGCCCGCCGAAGCCCGCGCCGCAGGTGCCCGCGAGCTCACGCCATGATGCTCGGGGCACCGCGCGCTCCGACAGGGGCGTATCGGCCTCTGTGTGCCCGATCCACGCATTTCCTGTGCGGCGCCGGTTCGGCCGGACCGGTGGCGGCGCCGGAATGGAATGGAGCTCCGGGGGTACTTCTCCCGGCACTTTCCGCCGGGCTTTTCCAGGAGCTCATGTGACACGCGGGAATTACGATCGAATGCCTGCGGAAGGCCTACGGAAGGCCTACAGAACCGCTCTTCCGTGTGACGGACATCGCGGGAAACGGCTGTCGTGATCTTGTGACAGAAGTGTGACCGGGGCCGGACAGCCACCGGGGGTAGCGTGGCGGCATGGCACCCATTCCGACACCTTCCGCGGAACCCGACGACAGCCCGGACACCTATGTCGGCCTGGCGGCCGACCGGGCCGAACACCTCGCGCGTGAGCGTGGCTGGCCGACGGTGCGCACCCTGCCGCCGGGGGCGATCATCACGATGGAGTACCGCGTGGGACGGCTGAACTTCGAGGTGAAGGGCGGCCGGGTGGCGCGGGCCTGGAAGGGCTGAGGACACGCGCGAAGGCCCCGGTTCCGCAGTGGAACCGGGGCCTTCGCGCGTCTGTCAGGGGTGGGCCGAGGAGGTCGAGCCGCGCGGGTGCCGCTCCGGGTGCGGAGGGCGGCGGCTGCCGGCCGGGGTGACCGGGGTGCGCTCCGAGCGGGCCGTGTGCGGCCCCGGGGCCAGGTAGGCCGGGGCCCGGGGCGAGCGGGCCGCGACGTCCTCCCGGTCGGCGGGCAGCGGCGTGACCACCACGGGCGGCGCGCTGACCGGGACGGCGGCCGTACCGTCGCGGCCGGACCGCCAGCGGTCGCGCAGGTCGAAGATCCGGGCCTCGGCACGGGCGATCAGCGGCTCGAACCACGGCAGGGCGAGCAGGATCAGCAGACCCGCGACCCAGCCGAGGAGCACATCGCTCAGCCAGTGCGTACCGAGATAGACGGTGGCCATCCCGACGCCGAGCGAGGTCACGGCGGAGACGGCGGACAGCCAGCGGCGCGCTCTCGGGGTGGAGGCGAGGTAGGCCAGGATTCCCCAGGTCACCACGGCGTTGGCGGTGTGACCGCTCGGAAATATATCGCCGCCGCGCCACATCTCGTTCGAGCCGATTATGGTCGCGTAGTGCGGTCCGAGGCGGCCCATGCCGTACTTGGCGGCGCCGACCGTGATGTTCAGCAGCAGCAGCGAGACGCCGAGGGCGAGCATCGGACGCAGGGTGTGCTGCCGCCACGAGCGCCAGCCCAGCCAGGCCGCGACCATCACCGCGGTCGGGCCGCGCTGGCCGAGCACCACGTAGTAGTCGACGAACCAGTGGATCTCCGACCACTGCTGGTACGGCCGGAAGAACATGACCTGCCAGTCGAGCCGGACCAGCCAGGACGTGATCACCACGGCCCACACGATCGCGCCGTAGAACGCGGCGGTGGCCGCGAACAGCACGATGCGGTGCCTGCTCATCTTCGGCACATCGATGTGGGCGGGTCGTTCCGGCTCACGATCCAGCCGGGCGAACACCCGGTCCAGACGGGTGAGCTTCGGTTCGGTACGCACCCAATCGACGTTACAGCGAGTGAGCTCTGATCCCGGGCGAATCAACGGCTTTGTGATGACGATGTGATGTGGGATTCCTCTCAGCAGGACGTTTATTTCCACCGAATCTGCAATCGTCGGCCGCTGCGGCCTTCAATTCCTTTGATCATTCCGGATGGGGGTTTTATTGCGCTTTTGAATTCGTTCACCGGAGCATGGTGCGGAATTACCCCGGCGCTCACAGCGGGTCAGGGCGGACCGGAGCCGTTCAGCCAGAACGCGCCGTACACCGCGGAGGCTACCGCCACCGACCCGAGCACCACCGTTGACCTGCGCGTACGCAGCCGGGCGAGGGCCAGCGCGAGGGGCAGGAGCAGCGGGAACGCGGGCACCAGCAGGCGCGGTTTCGAGCCGAAGTAGCTCGACGCGCACAGCGCGAGCGCGGTGACGACCCCGGTGTAGACCAGCAGCGGGAGCGGCTGGCGCTGACGTACCCCGACCAGATACAGCCAGACGACTGACACGACCCCGGCGATCAGCCCGACGCCGGCCAGGGCCGAGGGGAACGACGTGAACTTCTCGGCGACGAACCGGGCGAAGGCGTAACCGCCGTCGAAGCCGTTGCGCCACCCCGCCTGCACCTCGAGATAGCCGAGCGGCCCCTTGCCGGTGTGGTGGCCGACCCACAGGACGTAGCCGGCGGTGCCGAGGGGGGCCAGCAGCATGCCGAGGACACGGGAGGCGTCGGCCGAGGCGGAGGCGACGACGGAAGGGGACGCGGACGGGGAGGCGGACGAAGAGGTGAGGGCGGAGGCGGGGGCGCTTGGCGTGATGTGCGCGCCGTCCGGCTCGTTCGCGCGTCGGTCCCGCACGAAAGAGGCGATGGCCGCCACCCACACCGCCGCCACCACCGCCATCCCCACCGGACGGGTCAGCCCCGCCAGCAGCGCCAGCACGCCCGCCACAGGGAGCCGGCCGGTCAGGACCGCGTACAGCGCCCACGCGGCGAGCGCCGTGAACAGGGACTCGCTGTACGCCATCGACTGCACGATCCCGACCGGGAGGACGGCCCACAGCAGCACCGCGCACACCCCGGCCCGGCGGCCGTACACATGGTCGGCCACCGCGAAGATTCCCCAGGCCGCGGCGAGGGAGGCGACCAGACTGACGAGGAAACCCCCGTCCGCGGGGGACAGCGGGGACACCGCCGTCACCAGCCGCTCCAGCCAGGGCAGCAGCGGGAAGAACGCCAGATTGGAGTGCACGTCCCCGTTGGCCAGGCGCACCTCGTAGCCGTAGCCGAGCTCGGCGACCCTGGTGTACCAGAGCGCGTCCCAGCGAGCGGTCAGCAGTGTGTACGCGTCCTTGTCGCGGGCAGCGCTCCACACGGCCAGGGCGACGAGGCCCAGGGCGCGTACGGCCGCGTACCCCAGGAGCGCCGGGGCCGCCCGGCGCAGCGCCCCGGCGCGGGATGGCGGGGCCGCGCGCGTCTCGAGATCGGTCACGGGCCCGATTATCGACCCGGGGCGGAACCGGGCGGCCGGGCGGGGCGTGGTGGAGGCAGAGGGGGCGGCAGTAGGGGGCGGCGGAGGAGTGGCGGAGAAGTGGCGACGGAGTGGCGTACGCCACATCGTTCCGCCGGAACTGTGAGAGGTCCGCCACTGGGCTCCGGCGGGGACTCGCGTACTCTGACGTGTCACTCGCTTTTCGTTTGCGCGGGCCGGAGACCACCACCACCGCTCCTCTCCGGCCGAGTCGCGGGGGCGTCCCCCACCCCGTGAGCCCGCCGATCGCGAGGGAACATCTGGGAGGTACGTACATGTCCGGGACGACCACGGCTGCCGCTGCGCTGCGCCGTCGGGCGGCCGGGGCCGGTGCCAACCGCTGGGTGGTTCTCGTCGTCCTCTGCGTCAGCCTGCTGCTGGTCGCCGTCGACGCCACCGTGCTGCACGTGGCGGTTCCCGCCGTCACGGAGGACCTGAGGCCCGGCGGGATCGAGCTGCTCTGGATCGTCGATGTCTACCCGCTCGTCTGCGCCTCGCTGCTGATCCTCTTCGGCACGCTGGGCGACCGCGTCGGACGCCGAAGGGTCCTGCTCCTCGGGTACGCGCTGTTCGGCGTGGCCTCCGGTATGGCGGCCCTGGCGGACAACGCCCAGGTGCTGATCGTGGCGCGGGCGCTGCTCGGCGTGGGCGGCGCGATGATCATGCCCGCGACCCTGTCGATCCTGCGCCAGGTCTTCCCGGACCGGCGCGAGCGGGCGCTCGCGATCGGCATCTGGAGCGCCGTGGCCGCGGTGGGCGCGGCGGTCGGGCCGCTGCTCGGCGGCTTCCTGCTGGAGCACTTCTGGTGGGGTTCGGTCTTCCTCGTCAACATTCCTTTGATGCTGGTCAGTCTTCCGGTGGGGCGGCTGCTGCTGCCCGAGTCGAAGGGCGACGGCACCGGCCCCTGGGACGTCATCGGCGCCCTGATGGCGGCGGCCGGGCTGTTCGGCATGGTGCTGGGCGTCAAGCGGCTCGGGGGCGGGGAGCCGGTGTGGAGCATGTTCACCGTGCTGCCGCTGGTCCTCGGGGCCGCGCTCCTGGTGGGCTTCGTACGGCGGCAGCGGCGGCGGACGTATCCGCTGGTCGACCTCAAGATGTTCGCGCGGCCGGCGTTCAGCACGTCCGTCGGCTGCATCGTGCTGGCGATGCTCGCGCTGGTCGGTCTGGAGCTGATCGCGGCGCAGTATCTGCAGCTCGTGCTCGGGCTGTCGCCGCTGGAGACGGGGTTGCGGCTGCTGCCGCTGACGTTCGCGGCGATGGCGGCCGGGCTGGCCGGGGCGCGGATGCTGCGGCGCTTCGGGCCGCGGCGGATGGTGAGCGTCGGGTTCTGTGTCACGGCGTTCGCGGTGCTGCTGCTGACGGCGCTGGGGCGTACGGACCAGTGCGCGCTGATGCTGACCGCGTTCGTGCTGCTCGGCTTCGGGCTGGAGACGACGCTGTTCGGGGCGTACGAGTCGATGCTGAGCGAGGCGCCGCAGGAACAGGCCGGTGGGGCGGCGGCGATCGGGGAGACGTCCTACCAGCTCGGGGCCGGCATCGGGATCGCGCTGCTCGGCAGCGTGATGAACGCGGCGTACGCGCCTGGACTGTCCGGTGTGTCGGGGGTGCCGGAGTCGGCGTCCTCCTCGGCGGGGCATTCGCTGGGGGAGGCCTACGAGGTCGCCGCGCGGCTGGGCGGGTCGGCCGGGGCCGCGCTGCGGCATGCCGCCCGGGACGCGTTCGTGCACGGGCTGCATGTGACGTTGCTGGTGAGCGCGGGGCTGTTGCTGCTCGGGGCGGCGATGGCGCTGCGGTTGCCGCGGGCGATGCAGTGCGAGGAGGAGGCGGGCGGTGCGGTGGAGGTACCCGCACCCAGGGACGCCGCGGAGTCCCGCGTCTCGGTGTGACTCGCCCACCCACGCACCGCCCGTAACTCCCGACTGGAGGTCCGGGCCGCCTGTGGGGGTGGGGCGGCGTCGGCAGCTTGCGGAGGTGGGTGGTGGCAGGGCTGGGCCCCGGCTCGTGGGGAGCGGGGAGCGGGGAGCGAGGAGCGGGGATCGGGGAGCCGATCCTCCTTGGGCTGCGCCCGAGGCGAAGGACTCGCCGTGCGCGCGTGGAAGCCATGCCGGTGCCCTCGGTGGAGCCCGCAGGGGTGCTCGACGTCATGTGCGAGGGGCCCGCAGGCGCCGATGGGGCTCTGCCCCGGTCGGCGACCTTGGCCACTCAGTTGGGAGCTACGGGTGGTGCGGGGGTGGGCAGGCGTCGTAGCGTCGTGGTTAGCGGTGCTAGTTAAAGAGTCTCGGAGGGTGTCGTCATGTCCGTGTCGTCCAAGCTGCCCCCCTTCGACCCCGGCGACCCCCTCGGCCTCGACGACCTGCTGGATGCCGAGGACCTCGGGATCAGGGACACGGTCAGGGCCTGGGCCGCGGATCGGGTGCTGCCGTATGTGGCCGACTGGTACGAGAAGGGGGAGCTGCCGGAGATCCGGGAGCTGGCGAGGGAGCTCGGGGGGCTCGGGGCGCTCGGGATGTCGCTGAGCGGGTACGGGTGCGCCGGCGCCTCCGCCGTGCAGTACGGGCTCGCCTGTCTGGAGCTGGAGGCCGCCGACTCCGGCATCAGGTCCCTCGTCTCCGTGCAGGGCTCCCTCGCCATGTACGCCATCCACCGCTTCGGGAGCGAGGAGCAGAAGCGGGAATGGCTGCCCCGTATGGCCTCCGGCGAGGTCATCGGCTGCTTCGGGCTCACCGAGCCCGACCACGGCTCCGACCCCGCCTCCATGCGGACGTACGCCAAGCGCGACGGCTCCGACTGGGTGCTCAACGGCCGCAAGATGTGGATCACCAACGGCTCGGTCGCCGGTGTCGCCGTCGTCTGGGCGCAGACCGAGGACGGCATCCGAGGGTTCGTCGTACCGACCGGCAGCAGCGGGTTCTCCGCGCCGGAGATCAAGCACAAGTGGTCCCTGCGCGCCTCGGTGACCAGCGAACTCGTCCTGGACGACGTACGTCTGCCCGCCGACGCCGTACTCCCGGAGGGCACCGGCCTGCGCGGGCCGCTCAGCTGTCTGTCCCACGCCCGGTACGGAATCGTCTGGGGCGCCATGGGCGCGGCCCGCAGTTCCTTCGAGGCCGCCGTCGACTACGCGAAGTCGCGGGAGCAGTTCGGGCGGCCCATCGGCGGCTTCCAGCTCACCCAGGCCAAACTCGCCGACATGGCGGTCGAACTGCACAAGGGGATTCTGCTCGCCCATCATCTGGGGCGGCGTATGGACGCCGGCCGCCTGCGCCCCGAACAGGTCAGCTTCGGCAAGCTCAACAACGTACGAGAAGCGATCGAGATCTGCCGCACGGCCCGCACCATTCTCGGCGCCAACGGGATCTCGCTCGAATACCCCGTGATGCGGCACGCGACCAACCTCGAGTCGGTGCTCACCTACGAGGGCACCGTCGAGATGCACCAGCTCGTGCTGGGCAAGGCGCTCACCGGACTCGACGCCTTCCGCTAGACGCCGTCCGGTGAACCCCGAGGGGGGGGCAGGGCCGGTGAGCGGCCCTGCCTCAGCTCTGGTTGAAGAAGCCGTCCGTGCGGTGCCCGGCCGGGTCGCCGTTCACGATCTCCGTGTTGGCGGGGGTCAGCAGGAACACACGGGTCGACACCCGCTCGATCGAACCCCGCAGCCCGAAGATCAGCCCGGCCGCGAAGTCGACCACGCGCTTGGCGTCGGCGGCGTCCATGGCCGTGAGATTCATGATGACCGGGACGCCCTCGCGGAACAGCTCGCCGATCGCGCGGGCGTCCCGGAAGCTGTCCGGCGTCACCGTGCCGATGCGACGGCCTCTCTCCTCGGCGACGTCCGAGGCCACCTTGACACGCGGATCGGTGACCCAGGCCTCCCCGGACTCGGTCCCGTCGGAGTAGTCGTCGTCGTAGTAACGCTCGTCTTCGTTGTCGTCGACGAGGCCAAGCCAGGCACTTGCCTTGCGTACCGATCCCATGGACGCCTCCTCTCACAGCGGTCTTTCTGCTTTCCGCATCCCTATGGTCGTCCATGATGCGGATGGCGCGCCAAGTGGATAGACGCCGCACGGGGGGTTTGTGACGGTACTGGTGCACAGCGATTCCGTCGAGAGTCCGTGTTTCCCAAGGGCCTTGCCGTAAACGACTGCTGACTGTGAGTGAAATATGATTCTTCACGGCGTTTGGGTGATGGGCAGTGCGTACGGGTGAACGGGTTGGCCGATAATATGCGGGCGCTCAAACGTCGTACGGAACGCGGGGGACGTCGTGTTCGGAATGGTCAGGCCCTGTCGGCATCGCCTCGGGGAGAGCCTCACCGCTCAGTGGATGGCGCATTTGTGCGGCCTGTGTCTCGCGCTGCGCGGGGATCACGGCCAGTTCGCGCGCATCGTGACGAACTATGACGGGCTTCTCGTCTCCGTATTGACGGAGGCTCAGACACGCCCTGTGACCGGCGGGTCGAGGGATATGGGGCGGCGTACGGCGGGTCCGTGTCCGCTGCGCGGGATGCGCACCGCGTCCGTCGCGCACGGTGAGGGGGCGCGGCTCGCGGCGGCCGTGTCGCTGGTGCTCGCCTCCGCGAAGGTGCGCGACCATGTCGCCGACGGTGACGGGCTGCTGGCCCGTGCGCCGGTGGCGCGCGCCGCGCGCCGGGTCGCGAAGGGCTGGGACCGGGCCGGAGCACGGACCGGCTCCGCCGTCGGGTTCGACACGGCCGTCCTGGTCGACGCCGTGGACCGGCAGGGCGGCATCGAGGCGCTCGCCGGGCCCGGGACGCCGATCCTGACGGTGACCGAACCCACCGAGACCGCGACCGCCGCCGCTTTCGCGCACACCGCGGTCCTCGCCGGCCGGCCGTACAACGCCGGGCCGCTCGCCGAGGCCGGACGCCACTTCGGGCGCCTCGCCCATCTGCTGGACGCCGTGGAGGACCGGCACGCTGACGCCGCGTCAGGCGCCTGGAACCCGATCACCGCGACCGGTACCTCCCTCGTGGAGGCCCGGCGGCTCGCCGACGACGCGGTGCACGGCGTCCGGCTGGCGCTGCGGGAGGCGGAGTTCAGCGACGGCCGGCTGGTCCACCGGCTCCTCGTGCACGAGCTGCGCACCTCCGTCGACCGCGCCTTCGGTACGGCCCGCTGCGCTCACACCGCAGGTCCCGAGGCGGCCGGTCCGTATGCGCCGCCCGGCACCGGCGCCCCGGGCGGTCCCGGCGCCCCGCCGCCACAGCCGCCGCGCGACAACCGGCGCGGGCTGCTCGCCGGGTGCGCGGTGTGGCTCGGGCTCGCCTGTACGTGTCAGATGTGCTGCGGCACGTACCAGGACCCGTGGACCGGCGAGCGCAAGGAAGGGCAGTGCGCCAACTGCGACTGCAGCGGATGCGGGGACTGCTGCAGCTGCTGCGACTGTTGCGGCAACTGCTGTGACAACTGCGGCTGCGACGGCTGCGACTGCGGCTGCAACTGCTGAGGCACCAACACCGGCACCGGCATCGGCGGGACTCGGCGAAGCGGCCCTGCTGACCGGCGCGCGGAGGGCGTACGGAACTTGGACCGAGCGCCGGCGTGAGGCGTGGCTGGGCGGCGCTTGAGGTGTGGTGGGGGCGCGCGTTGCAAAGGTCGTTCAAAGGTTGACGGCCGAAAGGCACCCTTGCGCCTACCGGCCGTTCGGCCGAATACTCCCCCACAGCGCTTGTCAGGGGCACGGCGTGTTCGGGAACCGGACGCGCGGTCCCAGGCTGCGCCTCACGGGCCCGAGACCCCACGAGGGCCCCCTACTTCCCCTGTGGAGGAACGAAAAGTGAGGATCAAGCGCACCACCCCCCGCAGCGGCATCTCGAGACGGACCCGGCTGATCGCCGTTTCCACCGGCCTCGTCGCCGCCGCAGCGATCGCGATCCCCAGCGCGAACGCGTCCGACACCCCCACCACCTTCAGCGCCGCCGAGCTCAAGAGCGCGAGCGGCTCGATCCTGAAGGCCGACATCCCGGGCACCGCCTGGGCCGTCGACAGCAAGACCGACCGTGTGCTCGTCACCGTCGACAGCACGGTCACCCAGGCCGAGATCGCGAAGATCAAGCAGCAGGCCGGCGCCAACGCCGACGCGCTCACGATCAAGCGCACCCCCGGCCAGTTCAACAAGCTCATCCAAGGCGGCGACGCCATCTATGCGAGTAGCTGGCGCTGCTCCCTCGGCTTCAACGTCCAGAACAGCAGCGGTCAGCAGTTCTTCCTGACCGCCGGCCACTGCACCGACGGCGCGGGCACCTGGTACTCCAACTCCGGGCGCACCACGGTCATCGGCTCGACCGCCGGCTCCAGCTTCCCGGGCAACGACTACGGCCTGGTGCGCTACAGCGGGTCCGTCGCGCGGCCCGGTACCGCGAACGGCGTGGACATCACGCGCGCGGCCACCCCGAGCGTGGGCACCACCGTCATCCGCGACGGCTCCACGACCGGTACGCACAGCGGCCGGGTCACCGCCCTCAACGCCACCGTCAACTACGGCGGCGGCGACATCGTCTCCGGCCTGATCCAGACCACCGTCTGCGCCGAGCCCGGCGACTCCGGCGGCTCGCTCTACGGCAGCAACGGCACCGCGTACGGTCTGACCTCCGGCGGCAGCGGCAACTGCTCCTCCGGCGGCACGACGTTCTTCCAGCCCGTCACGGAGGCCCTGAGCGCCTACGGGGTGAGCGTGTACTAGGCCCTACCGGGCAGCAGCAGACAGCGTTTCGAGCCCCCGCACGCATCGCGTGCGGGGGCTCTTCTGTGTGGGTGGAGAGTTTGTGGCTTCTTGTCATGGTTCAGGGTGAGTACAGAGGAAAGGTGCATCAATATCCGCCCCTCGGATGCTGATTGGGGTCGGTTGGTTGGGCGATTTTCAGCCATGGCCAGACCTCACAGAGTGCGCACACATTACTCGCGCGTAATGTTTGCAGTGTGAACGCGTGTGAAGCGCGTGCGAATTGGGTCCGATTTGACCGTGCGCGGTCAAAATGTGGGGGCGTGGGGCCCGTAATCTACGCGCGTCCTGAACTCGACCTTGTGTGCTCCCCGTTGTCCTCGGAATAGTGGGCGCTCGTCAACAAGGCCTTCCGGCCCGCGAGGTCCCCACAACCTCCCGGGTCGACCCCCCACAGGAGGACGTGAGTTGAAGCACCGACGCATACCCAAGCGGCGCGCAGCCCTGGCAGGTGCGGGTGTCGCCGCACTGGTCGCCGCCGGAGTGACCTTCCAGTCTGCGAACGCCAGTGAGCCCGTGAAGGCCTCCGAGCCCGAGACGCTGTCGGTCTCCGCGGCCGGAAAGCTCGCCTCGACGCTGGCCAAGGACCTGGGCGCCGACTCGGCGGGTACGTACTACGACACGAAGAGCAAGAACCTCGTGGTGAACGTGCTCGACGAGGCCGCGGCCAAGGCCGTCGAGAAGGCCGGCGCCAAGGCGAGAGTCGTGGCGAACTCCCTCGCCGAGCTGAAGAGCGCCCGCGGCACGCTGAAGGCGGACGCGACGATCCCCGGCACCGCCTGGGTGACCGACCCGACCACGAACAAGGTCGTCGTGACCGCCGACCGTACGGTCTCCAAGGCCGAGTGGGCGACGCTGACGAAGGTCGTCGACGGGCTCGGGGCGAAGGCCGAGCTGAAGAGGTCGAAGGGGGAGTACAAGCCCTTCATCGCCGGTGGCGACGCGATCACCGGTGGCAGCGGCCGCTGCTCGCTCGGCTTCAACGTCGTCAAGGGCGGCGAGCCCCACTTCCTGACCGCCGGGCACTGCACCGAGGGCATCTCCACCTGGTCGGACTCCAGCGGCAAGGAGATCGGCACCAACGCGGACTCCAGCTTCCCGGACAACGACTACGGCCTGGTCAAGTACACCGCCGAGGTGGATCACCCGAGCGAGGTGAACCTCTACAACGGCTCCACCCAGAAGATCTCGGGCGCCGCCGACGCGACCGTCGGCATGGCGGTCACCCGCAGCGGGTCGACGACCCAGGTGCACGAGGGGAAGGTCACGGGGCTGGACGCCACCGTGAACTACGGCAACGGCGACATCGTGAACGGTCTGATCCAGACCGACGTCTGCGCCGAGCCCGGTGACAGCGGCGGCGCGCTCTTCTCGAGCGACAAGGCGGTCGGTCTCACCTCCGGCGGCAGCGGTGACTGCACCTCCGGCGGGGAGACGTTCTTCCAGCCGGTGACCGAGGCGCTGTCGGCGACCGGTACCGAGATCGGCTGACACGCACAGCTTCGCGAAGTCCCGCCCCTTGTGTGAGGGGCGGGGCTTTTGTGTGCGCTCTACGGCGTTTGCGCCGGGGGCGTTGTGTCCGCTCGTTTTCGCAGCGCGGCGGCTACCAGGGTGAGGGCCGCTCCCGCCACGGCCCAGGCCGCCAGCACCAGCAGCGCTGTGGTCATGGCGTTGTTCTCGAAGTAGGCGATCGAACGGGTCGCCCAGGTGCCCGCTCCCGGCGGCAGTGCCGGGCCGATCGCCTTCCAGAAGGGCGGGAGCAGGGGCGGCGGGAGGGCGCCGCCGGCGCTCGGGTTGCCGAGGATCACCACCAGCAGGATCACCAGGCCGATACCGATCGTGCCGAAGATGCCCTGGAGGGCGAGGGTGGCCGCGCCCACGGCGAAGATGATCAGAGCGCCCAGGCCCCAGAGGGCCGCCGTGCTGCCGGGGAGGGCGTCCAGGATCGGGCCGGCGATGAGGGCTCCGCCCAGGCCGCCGACGATCGCGACCAGGGCCATCACCGCCAGGCGGATCGCGGCGCGCTCGAGGTTGGACGGTTTCGCACCCGCGCTGATGGCCAGGGCCGCGGCGCCCAGATAGCCGCCCACGCACCAGCCGACCACCAGGTAGAAGGACGAGAGCCCGTTGGGGTCGTGGGCGGCGGACGGGATGACGTCGACCGTGCGGAATCTGCGGTTCTCCGATTTCTCCAGCGTGGTGACGAAAGTCGTCAGGGTACTGGCGAGAACCCTGCCGCCGCCGGAGGCCACGAGGAGGGTGTCGGTGCCGCCCGGATCGATGATCAGGGCGGCGTCGATGTCCCGGTTCCTGATCTGGTCCCGGGCCGAGGCCGCGTCGGGCAGTGCGCGCGGGTCCAGCGGGGAGCCGGGCAGTCGTTCCAGTCGGGTCACCGCTTGTGCGGAGGCGGCCTGGGGGGCGACCACCCCGAAGGGCACGTCCTTGAGTCTCGGGTCGTGCAGTGCCCCCACGTACGAGGCGATGAAGAGCAGCTGGAGGGCGATCACGCCGAGGATGAGCAGGGTGGCCCGGGGCGTGACGGCGTCCTTCACCTCGCTGAGGAACGAGCTCTGCGGCATGCCTCCACGGTCGGGTGCGGCCGGGTGTTTCCGCAGGTGGGGCGGGGCCGAACGGATGTCGCACACACATTCGAAAATTGGTCTATGGTGGGGGTGAGGTAGCTGGGAACAGATGTTCGAGAGCTGGTACGGCTCACGAGTGCGGGAGGTGCGTGTGCCGGGGTTCACGCATCTGCACACCGTCTCCGGATTCTCGTCGCGCTATGGAGCCTCGCATCCGGAGCGGCTGGCCGAGCGTGCCTCCGAGCGGGGCATGGACGCCCTGGCTCTCACCGACCGCGACACGCTCGCCGGTGCCGTCCGGTTCGCCAAGGCCTGTGCGAAGGAAGGGGTCCGTCCGGTGTTCGGGGCGGATCTGGCGGTGGCGGGCCCCCAGGCTCCGGAGACCGGGGACCGGCGGGGGCGGCGTCGGACTCCGGTGCGGGGCGGGGCCTTCGTCGACGAGTCGGCTCCTCGCGTGATCTTTCTCGCCAGGGACGGCGCCCGGGGGTGGGCCGAGCTGTGCCGGCTCGTCTCGGCGGCGCACGCGGGGGAGGGGCCCACGCCTCTGCTGCCCTGGGAGCACCATCGGGCCGAGGGGCTGACCGTGCTGCTCGGGCCCGAGTCGGATGTCGGGCGCGCCCTGGCCGCGGGGCGTCCCGACCGTGCGGCGCGGCTGCTCGTGCCCTGGCGGGAGGTCTACGGCGACGATCTACGGCTGGAGGCCGTCTGGCATGGCCGAAAAGGTACGGGTCCGGGGTCCCTGCGGCTGGCCGCCCGCACCGTCGGGTTCGCCGCCGAGCAGCGTGTCCGGCCCGTGCTCGGCAACGCCGTACGGTACGCCGACCCGGGGCTGGGGCCGGTCGCCGACGTCCTGGACTCCGCCCGGCGGCTGGTGCCCATCGACCCGACCAAGGAACTGGACTCCGGCGAGGCCTGGCTCAAGGGGGCGGGGGCCATGTTCGGGGCGGCGGAGCGGATCGTGGAGGCCGCGGGGTTCCGGCGGGACACCGCTCACCGGCTGGTGGAGCGGACCGAGGCCGCGGCCGCCGAGTGCCTGGTCGACCCCGAGGACGACCTCGGGATCGGCACCGTCCACTTCCCCGAGCCGCATCTGGTCGGCGCCGGGCGGCGTACCGCCCAGCGGACGCTGGCCTCGCGGGCGGTGGCGGGGATGGTGCTGCGCGGGTACGACCGGCGGCGGGAGTACTGGGAGCGGATGCACCATGAGCTGGACATCATCGCCCATCACGGCTTCGCCTCCTACTTCCTGACCGTCGCCCAGGTGGTCGACGATGTGCGGGGGATGGGGGTCCGGGTGGCCGCCCGGGGGTCCGGTGCGGGGTCGCTCGTCAACCATCTGCTCGGGATCGCGCACGCCGATCCGATCGAGCACCGGCTGCTGATGGAGCGGTTCCTGTCGAAGGAGCGGGTCGTGCTGCCCGACATCGACATCGACGTGGAGTCCGCGCGCCGGCTGGAGGTCTACCGCGCGATCATCGGCCGGTTCGGCACCGAGCGGGTCGCGACGGTCGCGATGCCGGAGACGTATCGCGTGCGGC
The DNA here is from genome assembly GCF_018604545.1 of Streptomyces koelreuteriae. Taxonomy (GTDB): domain Bacteria; phylum Actinomycetota; class Actinomycetes; order Streptomycetales; family Streptomycetaceae; genus Streptomyces; species Streptomyces koelreuteriae. Next base: position 6,781,930 of record NZ_CP075896.1, read on the forward strand.
ACGCCATCCGGGACGTGGGGGCCGCCCTGTCCATGGATCCGGCCGAGATCGACCGGGTCGCCAAGTCCTTCCCCCACATCCGGGCGCGGGACGCCCGTGCGGCCCTTGAGGAACTGCCCGAGCTGCGCGCGCTGGCCGGGGAGAAGGAGAAGTACGGGAGGCTGTGGGAACTGGTCGAGGGGCTGGACGCCCTGCCGCGCGGGGTGGCCATGCACCCGTGCGGGGTGCTGCTGTCGGACGCCTCCCTGCTCGCGCGTACGCCGGTCATGCCGACCAGCGGCGAGGGCTTTCCGATGTCGCAGTTCGACAAGGACGACGTCGAGGACCTCGGGCTGCTGAAGCTGGATGTGCTGGGGGTGCGGATGCAGTCGGCGATGGCGCACGCGGTGGCGGAAGTGGGGCGGGTGTCGGGTGTCCGGGTCGATCTGGACGCCCTGGCGCCGGGTGACCCGGAGACGTACCGGCTGGTGCGGTCCGCCGAGACGCTCGGATGCTTCCAGATCGAGTCGCCGGGCCAGCGGGACCTGGTCGGGCGGCTCCAGCCGGCCACCTTCCACGATCTCGTCGTCGACATCTCGCTGTTCCGGCCCGGGCCGGTCGCCGCCGACATGGTGCGGCCGTTCATCGAGGCACGGCACGGGCGGGCGCCGATCCGTTATCCGCATCCGGATCTGGAGGGTCCGCTGAAGGAGACGTACGGGGTCGTCGTCTTCCATGAGCAGATCATCGACATCGTCGACATCATGACCGGGTGCGGGCGCGGTGAGGCGGACCGGGTGCGGCGGGGGTTGTCGGATCCGGAGTCGCAGGGGCGGATCAAGGTGTGGTTCGCGCAGCACACGGCGGCGAACGGCTATGACGCGGAAACGATTCAGCGGACCTGGGAGATCATCGAGGCCTTCGGGTCGTACGGCTTCTGCAAGGCGCACGCGGTCGCCTTCGCCGTGCCGACGTACCAGTCGGCATGGCTGAAAACGCATCATCCGGCCGCCTTCTATGCCGGGCTGCTGACGCACGACCCCGGGATGTATCCCAAGCGGCTGCTGCTGGCCGACGCGCGGCGGCGGGGCGTGCCGGTGTTGCCGCTGGATGTGAACGCGTCGGGGATCGCACACCGTATCGAACTGGTGTCCGGTAATTGGGGGCTGCGGCTCGCTCTCTCCGATGTGCACGGCATCAGCGAGGCCGAGGCGGCGCGGATCGCCGAGGGGCAGCCGTACGCCTCGCTGGTCGACTTCTGGGAGCGCGGCCGGCCCAGCCGTCCGCTGGCCCAGCGGCTCGCACAGGTGGGGGCGCTGGACGCGTTCGGCGCCAACCGCCGTGATCTGCAACTGCATCTGACCGAGCTGCACCGGGGCGCGCGGGGCGCGGGCGGTGGCCAGCTCCCGATGGCCGGAGGGCGGAAGACCGCCCCGGCCGGGCTGCCCGACCTCACCTCCTCGGAGCGGCTCAGCGCCGAACTGGGCGTGCTGTCCATGGACGCCTCACGGAACCTGATGGACGATCACCGGGCGTTCCTCGACGAGCTGGGCGTGGTCTCGGCACGGCGGCTGCGCGAGGCACGGCACGGGGAGACGGTGCTGGTCGCGGGCGCCAAGGCGGCCACCCAGACGCCGCCGATCCGGTCCGGCAAGCGGGTCATCTTCTCCACCCTGGACGACGGCACCGGCCTGGTCGACCTCGCCTTCTTCGACGACTCCCACGACGCCTGCGCCCACACCGTCTTCCACTCCTGGCTGCTGCTGGTGCGCGGGGTGGTGCAGCGGCGCGGCCCGCGCAGCCTCAGCGTGGTGGGCGCCGCCGCCTGGAACCTCGCGGAACTGCTGGAGGTGCGCCGGGAGGAAGGGCTGGAGGGAGTCGCGGCCCGGCTGGCCGACGCCAGTGATTCCGGTGATGGCGGTGAGGGAGCGCCCGGACCGGCGGACTCCGCTGACCAGGAGCCGACGGACCAGCGGAAGATCCGCATGCCCACGGGGTACGAGATGCACCCCTGGGCCGATCTGCGTCCCGCGGGCGAAGGGCCCGCGGTGGGACGGAAGTTGTGGCACCAGAGTCCGGGGAGTGCGGGATGACCATCCTCTGCGTACGTTTCCAGCTGCCTCCGACGCGCGAGGCCGATCTGCCCCGACTGCTCGGGATGCTCGAGGAGTTCACCCCCGTCGTCCAGGCTCTGCCACCGGACGGGGCGCTGGCCGACCTGCGGGGCGCCGAGCGGTACTTCGGGCGGGACGCCGTCCAACTGGCCTCGGTGATCCGGGTGCGCTCGCTCGCGCTGTACGGCGTCGACTGCGTGATCGGCGCCGGGCCCGGGCCGATGCTGGCCCGGGTCGCGCTGGGCGACGCCGTGCCCGGGGTGACGTCCGCGGTGCCCGAGGAGCGGGACGCCATCGCGGAGTTCCTCGCGGACAAGCCCGTCGCCGCGCTGCCCGGCATCGGCACCAGAACCGCCCGTACGCTGGGCGACTACGGCCTCGACACCCTCGGCCTGGTCGCCGCCGCACCGCTGTCCACGCTCCAGCGGCTGATCGGCGCCAAGGCCGGCCGCGAGCTGCGTGAGAAGGCGAACGGCGTCGACCGCGGCCGGGTCGTCCCGAACGCCGTCTCCCGCTCGCTCGCCACGGAACGCCCCTTCGAGCGCGACGAACTGGACCCGGACCGGCACCGCCGGGCCCTGCTGTCCGCCGCCGAGGAGATCGGCGCCCGGCTGCGCGCCCTGGACAAGGTCTGCCGCACACTCACCCTCACCGTGCGCTACGCCGACCGGTCGGCCACCACCCGCAGCCGCACCCTGACCGAACCGACCGCGCACTCACCGGCGCTGACCAGGACCGCGTACGGCATGTACGAGGCGCTCGGGCTGCAGCGCGCCCGGGTACGCGCGATCGTCCTGCGCGCCGAGGGGCTCGACCCCGCCGACCAGGCCTCCTACCAGCTCACCTTCGACCCCGTGGACGAGCGGGTCCGCCGTATCGAGGAGGTCGCCGACCGCGCGCGAGCGAAGTTCGGGCCGCGGGCGGTGATGCCCGGGGGGCTGGGGGGACTGGCGGCGTGAATCCCTCCGCATGACGTCAGTTGGCCCACGGTGGTGCGATGCGGGTGCCGTCGGCCAGCTCTGCCTCCAGGCCGATGGAGGTGGTGACCCAGGAGTACGCGGTCCGGCCGGTCGGGTTCTCGACGGTCAGGGTGGCGCCGGGGTTGACGATCACCGTGTCGCCCGCGGTGACCCGGTCGGTGCGGCCGTCGAGGGTGATCAGCAGCTCGCCGTCGAGCAGATGGAAGATCTCCTCCCGGCTGACCGTGTGCGCGGGGGCCTTGAGGCCGGGCGGGATCTCACCGCGCCAGGCGCACAACTCCTCGCTCCCGCTCAGGGGTGTGGCGTACGAGACGAAACGGACGCCGTGGATCTCGTGCGTGACGGCTTCCGAGGAGCGGATGACGGGCATGGCTGCCTCCGGTCGACTGGTTGGGTGAGGTGAGATCGTCAAGTAACTTGACTATATGGTCAAGCTGCTTGACTGTCACGTCAAGGGTGTTTCAATGCACGCGTGCAGAACTCCGAGGCCATGGCCCTCTCCGCCGCCCTGCTCGCCGCTGCCGGCGAGCTCACGCACCGCATCCACGAGGGCGTGGTCGCGCGCGGCTTCGAGGGGCTGCGGCCCGCGCACGGCTTCGCCTTCGCCCGGCTCGCTCCGGACGGTGCGACGGCCACCGACCTCGCCGTCCATCTCGGGGTGACCAAGCAGGCCGCCAGCCAGCTCGTCGACGAGATGGTGCGCAAGGGGTACGCCGAGCGGCGGGCGCATCCCGGGGACGCGCGGGCGCGGCTGGTCGTGCTGACCGAGCGCGGGTGGGCCTGTACGCGGGCGGCCGAGGAGGCGGCCGCGGAGGCGGTGCGGGAGTGGGGCGCGGTGCTGGGGGAGGGGGAAGCGCGGGTGCTGCGGGAGCAGTTGCTGCGGATCGCGCCGCAGGGACCCGTGCGGCCCGCCTGGTGAGGGCGATGGCAGGGGTGGGGCGGTCGGTGCCGGTTGCCGCCGGAAGTTTTTACTGACGCGTAACTTCCCAGGTTGGCTACTCGCTCGTAACTTGACGAGTGAACAGCATCCTCGTGATCCGGATCACAGGCGTCGTGCCGTCGCACTTCCCTTGACCCGCAAGGAGATCACTCGATGCTGCCCTGGAAACGAGTGCTCAGACCCCTGGCCGCGCTGCTGCTGACCGCCGCGGCCGTCACCGTCCCCGCCACCACCGCCCAAGCCGCCGCCGCCCCCAGCGCCGGCTGGAACGACTACTCCTGCAAGCCCTCCGCCGCCCATCCCCGTCCCGTCGTCCTGGTCCACGGCACCCTCGGGAACTCCGTCGACAACTGGCTGGGCCTCGCCCCCTATCTGAAGGTCCGCGGCTACTGCGTCTTCTCCCTCGACTACGGCCGGCTCGAGGGCGTCCCCTTCTTCCACGGCCTCGGCCCCGTCGAGAAGTCCGCCGGACAGCTCAAGGAGTTCGTCGACAAGGTGCTCGCCGCGACCGGCGCCGCCGAGACCGACGTCGTCGGACACTCGCAGGGCGGCATGATGCCCCGCTGGTACCTGCGCTTCCTCGGCGGAGCCGCCAAGGTGAACGCCCTGGTCGGCATCGCGCCCTCCAACCACGGCACCACCCTGAACGGTTTCACCAACCTGCTGCCCTACTTCCCGGGCGCGGCGGACCTGTTGGCGAAGAACACCCCCGCCCTCGCCGACCAGGTCGCCGGCTCCGACTTCCTCAAGCGGCTGAACGCCGGCGGCGACACCGTGCCCGGCGTGAGCTACACCGTCATCGCCACCAAGTACGACGAGGTGGTCACGCCGTGGCGCAGCCAGTACCTGAGCGGGCCGGACGTGCGCAACGTCCTGCTCCAGGATCTGTGCCCGCTGGATCTGTCCGAGCATGTGGCCATCGGGCTGTTCGACCGGATCGCCTTCCACGAGGTGGCCAACGCGCTGGATCCGGGGCGGGCTCGGCCCACCACCTGTGCTTCGGCGTTCGAATGACACGTGTAACGCTGACGCGGTTACCGCTGACACGTGTCTGCTGACACGTGTAGGGGAAACGTTTCGGGGCCTGTCCGGCCTGAGCCGCCGGACAGGCCCCGAGTCAGAGGGGCTGACGCTGGTCAGCGACCGTGGCGTCCGCCGCTCGCCGCCCGGCGCCGGGTGGTGAGGAACAGGGCCGACGAGCCGAGCGCCAGCGCGGCGGCGCCGCCGATCGCGAGGTACGTCGTGCTGGTGTCGCCGCCGGTCTCGGCGAGGTTCTCGGAGGCACCGGCCGCCTTCGGGCGGTTCTGAGCCTGGGTCGGGGCCTTGGCCGGGGTCTCGTCCGCGGCGGTGTCCTTGACGTTGTCCGGGGTGTTCTCCGGAGCGGCGGCCGGCTTCGCCGACGTCTTGGCGTCGTGGTCGCCGTGGCCGTGGTTCTCGACGGTCGACTTGTCGCTGCCGTCCTCGATCTGCTTCTTGGTGGGAGCCGAGGCGGTCGGGGCCGGGGCGGTGCCGCCCTTCCCGGTGTCACCGCCGCCGCCGAAGGTGACGTCCGAGCAGGAGTAGAACGCCTCCGGGCTGTCCGAGCGCTGCCAGACCGCGTACAGCAGGTGTCTGCCCGAACGCTGGGGCAGGGTGCCGGAGAAGGTGTAGAAACCGCCCTTGGCGGCCGGGTCGGTGGAGGTCGCCACCGGGTTCTTCAGATCCAGGTCCTTCCAGGCCAGCGGCTTGGCCGGGTTGTAGCCGGACTTGGTGAGGTACACCTTGAAGGTGCCCTTGTGGGGCGCCGTCACGCGGTACTTGAAGGTGTGCGAGCCGCGGCGTACGGAGGTCGCGGGCCAGTCGGCGCGGGGCAGGTCGAGCCCCTTGAACTGCGCGTTGTTCGCGCTGCAGAGCTTGCCGTCCGGGATGAGCTGCTGATGCCGTCCGCCCGCCTCGCCGATGCGGATGCCGTTCCAGTCGTAGAGGGCCTGGGTGCCGCCCGCCGCGACGGCCGCCTTGCACGCGGCCGACTTCGGGCTCTCGGGGCCCTCGGCGTAGCACTGCGAGACTCGGCTGACCGGGTCGCCCATGGAGCCGTGCGCGGCCGCCGGCGTGGCGGTCAGTGCCGTCAGGGCGAGCGGAAGGCCGCCGAGGGCGACGACGGTGGCTGCGGCGCGGCGTGCGGACATGCGGGAACTCCTCGAAACGGTTCATGGGGCAGGGTCGGCCCGAGTGGGGCCGGATCCCGTGGGGTGATCCGAAGCTAGCCCCAGAGAACCGTGAAATCGCCTGCTGGGCACGGGTGGAGGAGATCCTTATGGCCGCGTTAAGGGAGTGCTCAGACTGGCATCAGGTAGGTACCGTCGCGGCATGGCAGACGAGGAGATCCGGCCGGCCGGAGCCGCCGACGTACCGGCCGTCGAGGGCGTGATCGACGCGGCCTTCCGCCCCTACATCGAGCGCATCGGCCGGGTGCCGCAGCCCATGGAGGAGGACCACGCGGCGAACGTGGCCGCGGGGAAGGTGTTCGTGACGGGCGAGCCCGTGACCGGCCTCGTCGTGATCGAGGCCTTCGAGGACCATCTCTTCCTCGACACCATCGCCGTCCACCCCACCGCGCACGGCAGGGGAGTGGGGCGGCGGCTGCTCCGCTTCGTCGACGCACACGCGCGTGCGCTGGGCCTGCCCGAGATCAGGCTCTACACGAACGCGATGATGTGGGAGAACCAGAAGATCTACCCGAGGTACGGCTACGAACTCGTGGAGCGCAGAGTGGACGGGCCCTACGACCGCGTCCACTACCGCAAGCGGCTGCTCTGAACGCGTCTCATGACCGGCACCGGCCGGTCAGCTCTCCGGCCACCACGTGCGTGCGACGTCCTTGCGGACCTCCGGGCGCCCGCCGGGGCACTCGTCGGTCTCCTCGCGGACCTTGCGGACGTCCGACTTCTTCAGGGGCTTCTGCACGGTCACACGGCGCATGGCTGCCTCCTTGGGGGCTACCGGGTTCCGCGTTCTCACGGAGGTAGACCTTTCGGGGGAGAGTTCCTCATCGCTCCCGGTCTGTCTGTGGCGGCTGTCACCATTCGAGTGTCAGTGGCGGGTGTCACTCTTGGGCCCATGACGAACGACAGCGAGGCCATGACCTCGGCGAATACGCCCTGTCCGGACGTGGACTGGGACGCGCGGGCCGCGTCCTTCGACGAGGAGCCGGACCACGGGCTGCGCGACCCCGGGGTGCGCCGCGCCTGGTCCGGGCGGCTGCGCGGCTGGCTGCCCGGGCGCGCGGGCGATGTCCTCGATCTCGGCTGCGGAACCGGCAGTCTGTCGCTCCTCGCGTCCGAGCAGGGACACCGGGTGACGGGCGTGGACCTTTCCCCGGCGATGGTGACGCTCGCCCGGGAGAAACTGGCCGGGCGCGACGCGGTGTTCCTCGTCGGTGACGCCGCCGCCCCGCGGATCGGGGAGCGGCGCTTCGACGTCGTTCTCGTACGGCATGTCCTGTGGGCCCTGCCCGACCCCGGCCGCGCCCTGCGGCACTGGGCCGGGCTGCTGCGGCCGGGAGGGCGGCTCGTGCTGGTCGAGGGCGTGTGGGGGACGGCCGATCCGGTCGGGATACCGGCGGAGCGGCTCACCGCGCTCCTCGACCCGATCGCCGGGCAGGTGCGCGTGGAACGGCTCTCGGACGATCCGCTGCTGTGGGGCGGGGAGGTGGCCGATGAGCGGTACGCGGTGGTCGCGGTGACGGGCTGAAGCGGGGGCGGCGGGGGCTCAGGTCAGGAGTGTGGTGAAGTCGGCGCCGTGGGCCAGGGTCTCCAGTTCGTCGAGTGCGGACAGGGCGGCCGTCGCGGCCTCCGGGTCCGACTCGGTGAGGCCGCTGTCGGCGAACTCGTCCTCGTCCAGGCGGCGTACGTCCGTGCCGTCGGCGGAGCGCCACAGGTCCAGGTCGAGGTCCTCGACCACCAGCTCCGGGCCGGACCGGACGGCGGGGCGGGTGATGTCGCAGTACCAGCCCTTCAGCGTGCCGGCGGCGGAGCGGACCTCCTTCACCGCGTACCAGCGGTCACGCCAGTAGTACTCCGTGAAGACGTCCCCGGGCTCGAAGCGGACGAACCCGAAGTCGCGTACGCCGCTGCCCGCCCACGGGGCGCGGACCGTGACACGCGTGCCGTCGTCCGCCAGCAGCTCGCCCGTGTAACGGATCTTCGTACGGCCCGCCTTGACGAGCACGACGTCCACCTCGCCGGGCCGGTCAGCCGAGTTCACGGACATAGCGCACTTCCTTCGCGCAGATCTCGTAGCCGAACCACTTGTTGATGGCGATCATCGGCTCGTTGCCGGTGTCGTTGCCCGTGAAGGCCTCCGTGCAGCCGGCGGCGCGGGCCCGGTGCAGGGAGTCGTTCTTGGCGAGCTTGGCCAGACCCCGGCCGCGGAACTCCCGGGCCGTCCCGGTCATGGCCGTGCCGTAGCGGGCCCCGCCGTCGGTGTACGCCACGCTGAAGGCGGCGGGCCGGCCGTCGACGACGGCGACCGTGGTCAGGTCGCGGTTCAGCAGGGGGTGCTGCCAGGTCTCCGCCAGCCAGGCGTCGTAGTCCGTGAACTCGGTCTCGATGTCGCTCGGTTCGTCGGAGGACGCCGCCGCGTCCAGTTCGAACACCGGGCGCGGGTCGTCCGCGAAGTCGGCGGCCGTGCGCAGCTCGACGCCCGCCGGCGGGTCCTGGCGGGGCGGCAGCGCGCCGGTCAGGTCCAGGCGCAGGAAGTACGCGGAGCGGCTGGCCCGGAAGCCGTTGCGCTCGGCGAAGGCGCGGTTCTCCGGCTCGTCCAGCACCCAGGCGAACAGCTTGGTGACGCCCAGTGCGGCCAAGCGCTCCTCGGCGGTGCGCAGCAGCAGCGAACCGGCGCCGCGGCGGGTCCGGTCGGGGCGTACGTAGATGTTGGCGGAGCCCTGGCCGGGTTCCGGGCTGTCGTGGGCGACGCTGATCTGGGCCGTGCCGATGATCTCGCCGTCCTCCTCGGCGACGAGCTGGCCGAAGTGGGCGTTCGGGTGGGCGTGCGTCACGGTGTGCACGACCGACTCGGGGGTGGACAGCATGTAGGGAAGGGCGAGGCGACGGGTGTGGGAGAACCCCTCGGCATCGGCTCGGACGTCGGGACGCAGGTCGCGCACGATCACAGTCATGGAGGCGGACGTTACGTGGGGGCGCACCCCGGCTGCCTCTCATTTTCCGCCGGGTACGGGACAATCGGCCTGTGACCTTGAAGATCGACATCGATGACAGTGGTCCGCCGTACGAGCAGGTGCGGGCGCGGATCTCCGAGCAGGCCCGGTCGGGAGCGCTGCCGGTGGGCTATCGGCTGCCGACGGTGCGGGGGCTGGCCGAGTCGCTGGGGCTCGCCGCGAACACGGTCGCCAAGGCGTACCGGGCGCTGGAGGCGGACGGCGTGATCGAGACGCGGGGGCGTAACGGCACGTTTGTGGCTGCCGCCGGCTCGGCGGCGGATCGGGAACTGGCGACCGCGGCGCAGGCCTATGTGGAGCGGGCGAGGAGGCTCGGGCTCACGGAGGCCGACGCACTGGCGGCGGTACGGGATGCCCTGCGGGCGGCTTACGGGGAGTAGGGCGTCGGGGCTGCTGGTCGGGCTGATGGTCGGGTTGGGCTGTCTTCCGGGTGCGGGCCGGTGGGGGTTGTTCGCGCAGTTCCCCGCGCCCCTTGAGGGCGTCGCCCTAGGGGGCGCGGGGAACTGCGCGATTGGCCACAACGGTGCCGCAGCCGACGTACCTGTTCAGCCGGTCCGCGTCAGGCGCCCCGGGGTCCGGGTGGTCTCCAGGGCCGCCGACCTCCCCAGCCGTGCGAACACCCTCGCGTCCTCCACCGCCGCGCCGCCCGGGTCGTTGTTGAAGTACGCGTGGACGTCCTCGCCGTCGGGCCAGGTCGTGGCGACGCGGTCGAGCCAGGTGGCCAGGGAGCGCCGGCCGTAGCGGGGCCAGGGGTGGGCGCGGCCCTGGTGGAAGCGGACGTAGCCCCAGTCGGTGGTGCGCCACAGCGGTGTCGCGGGACGGGCCAGGACGTCGGTCCAGCACAGGGCGGCGCCCCGGGACCGCAGGACCGCGCGGACCTCCGGTGTCCACCAGGAGTCATGGCGGGGCTCCACCGCCACCCGGGTCGAGGCGGGGAAACAGGCCAGGCAGGCGTCCAGGAGGCCCGGGTCGGCGCGCAGGTTGGGCGGCAGCTGGAGGAGGACCGGGCCGAGGCGGCTTCCCAGGCCCGCCGCGTGGCTCATCAGGCGGTGCACCGGCTCCTCGGGGTCCTTGAGCCGCTTGATGTGTGTCAGATAGCGGCTCGCCTTGACCGCCACGACGAAGTCCCCGGGCACTCGCCCCCGCCAGTCCTCGAAGGTCTCCCGCGCCGGCAGCCGGTAGAACGCGTTGTTGATCTCGACGGTCGCGAAGTGCCCCGCGTACTCCTCCAGCCAGAGCCGCATCGGCAGCCCGGACGGGTACAGGACGTCCCGCCAGTCCTTGTACTGCCACCCGGACGTGCCGATGAACAGGGTCATACCCTCATGAAACACCCGCTGCCAGGGGCCTTCTACAGATACAGCCCCGCGTCCGCGTCCCCGCGCGGCTCCGGCAGGGCCGTCGGGGACGTGCCCCGGCGCAGCGCGTACAGCTCGGCCAGGGTCGCGCCCTCGCGGCCGACGCCGTCCTCGTGGCCCAGCCAGCCCACCGCCTCCGAGCGGGTCAGCGGACCCACCTCGATCCGGGCGAGGCAGCGGCCGGGGCGGACGACGGCGGGGTGCAGGCGCTCCAGGTCCTCGTTGGTCGTGACACCGACCAGGACGTTGCGGCCCTGGCCGAGCAGTCCGTCCGTCAGGTTCAGCAGCCGCGACAGCGCCTGGCCCGCCGTGTGCTTGGCCTCGCCGCGGATCAGCTCGTCGCAGTCCTCCAGCAGGAGCAGCCGCCAGCGGCCCTTGCCCGTCCCGTCCTCCTCACCGATCGCGATGTCCATGAGATAGCCGACGTCGGAGAAGAGCCGCTCGGGGTCCAGGACGCAGTCCACCTGGCACCAGTCCCGCCAGGAACGGGCCAGGGTGCGCAGCGCGGACGTCTTGCCGGTGCCCGGCGGGCCGTGCAGCAGGAGCAGCCGGCCCGCGATGTCCTCGGGGGTGGTCTTCATCAGCCGGTCCATGGCGTCCGCCACCGGCGCGGTGTAGTTGGACCGCACCTCGTCCCAGGTGCCCGCCGCGATCTGGCGGGTCGTGCGGTGCGGGCCGCGGCGCGGGGAGACGTACCAGAAGCCCATCGTGACGTTCTCCGGCTGCGGTTCGGGTTCGTCCGCCGCGCCGTCCGTCGCCTGGTCGAGGACCTTCTGCGCCAGCTCGGCGCTGGTCGCCGTGACCGTGACATCGGCGCCCCGGTTCCAGCGGGAGACCAGCAGCGTCCAGCCGTCGCCCTCCGCCAGCGTGGCGCTGCGGTCGTCGTCCCGGGCGACGCGCAGCACCTGGGCGCCGGACGGCATCAGCGTCGCCCCGGACCGGACACGGTCGATGTTCGCCGCGTGGGAGTACGGCTGCTCGCCCGTCGCGAAGCGGCCGAGGAACAGCGCGTCGACGACATCGGACGGGGAGTCGGAGTCGTCGACGTTGAGCCGGATCGGCAGCGCCTCGTGCGGGTTTCCAGACATGCCGCCATGATCCGGCACAGGGGCGCCGCGTGCACCCGGTTTCCCGGGGCGCGCGGCAGTTCCCCGTGCGCGGGCCGTGCCTCGAAGCCCGTGCGGCTCAGGCCCCAAGCCCGCGCAGGTCAGACCCCTGAGCGCGACACCAGCCGGCGTGCCTGCCGGGTCCTGCGGACCAGGGCGTACCCCTTGGTCAGGGCACGGTCCCTGGCGAACGTACGGGCGATCGCGTGGCCCTCGACCACCCGCTCGAACTCCTCGATCCCCGTGCCGCGGCGCACCGTCACGCGCCGCAGGGCGTACGGCCCCTGAGCGCGGCGCGCGAGGCCGTTGCCCACGGCGAGTGCCTGGGCGTACCCCGTCTCGCGCACCGCCCGCCGGACCCGGCGGCTGGAATAGCCGTAGGGGTAGGCGAACGAGGCCGGTACGGTGCCCAGTTGGTCCGCGACGATCTCCTTGCAGTGGATCAGCTCGAACCGCAAGCCGGCGTCGGAGACCTGGTCGAGCTGAGGGTGGCTGTGGCTGTGCCCGCCGATCTCGACGCCCGCCGCGGCGAGCTCGCGGACCTGGTCCCAGTCCAGCATCCTGTCCAGGCCGCCGCCGGTGTCGTACGGCCCCCGCAGCCACCCGGTCGAGACGAACAGCGTGGCCGGGAAGCCGTGCTTGGCGAGCACGGGCAGCGCGTGCCGGTGCACGCCCTCGTAGCCGTCGTCGAACGTGATGAGGACCGGCCGCGCGGGCAGCGGGCGGCCGGAGCGCCAGCACGCGGCGAGTCCGGCCGTGGTGAGCGGCGTCAGACCCCGGTCCGCGAGCACCGCCATCTGCTCGGCGAACGCCTCAGGGGTCACCGACAGGGCGCGGGTCGCCTCGTTCGGATCGGTCGCGACCGCGTGGTACATGAGGATCGGTACGGCTGTGTCACTCACGGACGGCCTCCTCCACCGAGGGCACCGAGAACGTCGCCCCGCCCCGGCGGGCCCGCACGCTCCCCACCACGTATCCGCCCGCCGCCGTGAGCACCCCGGCGACGATCGCGCCCGCCCGCCCCACACCGCCCGGCCGGGCCAGCAGGGCGTCCCGCAGACCCCGGGCCACCCCGGCCGGCAGCACCCGGGTCGTGTACCGGCGCTCCGACTCGAGTCCCTTCCCGGCGCCGACGCTCCGGGCCACCAGGGCCTTGGACAGGCCCTCGGCGTAGGTGCGCGTACGGAAGTAGCGGAAGTGCTCGCGGACCTTTGGCACCCGGTGATGGATCACCGCCCGGTCGTCGATCAGCAGCACCGCGTCGGGCCGGGCGCGGCTGAGGCGGATGCACAGTTCCGTCTCCTCGCAGCCCAGCGGGCGTTTGTCGCCGTCCCTGCCGATGCCGGTGGCGAAGCCGCCCGCCGCGTCGAAGGCGCTGCGGCGGAACGAGGCGTTGCCGCCGAGGACGTTGCGCACCCGGACCCGGCCGCGCGGCAGACCCCGGTAGGTGCAGCCCACCACCCAGTCGAACTCCTCCGGGAACCAGTCAGGCCGCCGCCCCGACGCCCAGACCGGCACCGTGCGCCCGCCGACCGCCATCACCCGCGGGTCGGTGTACGCCTCGGCGAAGTGCCGCAGCCAGTCGCGCTCGGCCACGGCGTCGTCGTCGAGGAAGGCGACGATCTCACCGTGCGCCGCCGCGATCCCGGTGTTGCGGCCCGCGGACAGGCCGCGGGGGCCCGCGTTGGCGAGCACCCGCACCACAGCGCCCTCGGAGGGCTCCTGGTACTCCTTGTACTCCTTGGCCAGCCGCTCCCGCAGCGTGTCGTTGTGGTCGACGACCAGCAGCGTCTCCAGGGCCGGCCGTGACTGCGCCCGCACCGAGGAGACCGCCGCGAGGATGTCCTCCCAGCGGTCCTCGGTGTACGCGCAGATCACGACGGAGATGCCGGGACCGCTCAAGACACCTCTCCCCGCAGGGCGTCCACCATCGGCGACCGGGGCGAACGGCGGCGCAGCGCCCGGCGGTTGGAGCGCTCCTGGAGGATCACCCGCAGCACGCGCAGCCCGTCCCGCACGGCCCGCAGATTGCTGGTGCCGTGGATGCGGAGATATTCGTGGCTCGGGATCTCCTGCACCTTGAGCCCGGCCTTGACGACCCGGATGTTCATCAGGGTCTCGACCTCGAAGCCGGTGCAGTCGAGGTCGATCTTGTCGAGGCAGTGCCGCCAGAACGCGTTGTAGCCGTAGCACAGATCGGTGTAGCGGGCGCCGAACTTGCGGTTGACGACCGAGCACAGCGCCCAGTTGCCGAGCTTGCGGATGAAGGTCATGTCGTCGGTGCCGCCGCCGTTGGCGAAGCGGGAGCCCTTGGCGAAGTCCGCGCCGGAGACCAGGGCGGAGACGTACGACAGGATCTCGCCCCCGTCGGCCGAGCCGTCCGCGTCGACCATCACGATGATGTCGCCGGTGCAGGCCTGGAAGCCGGTGATCAGGGCGTCGCCCTTGCCCTTGCCGCGCTGCTCGACGACCTTGACCTCGGGCCACAGCTCGCGGGCCACCCGGACCGTGTCGTCGGTGGAGTTCCCGTCGACCAGGACCACTTCGTGTATCCAGTCGGGCAGGGTCTTGAAGACGTACGGAAGGTTCTCCGCCTCGTTCATGGCCGGGATGACCACGCTCACCGGCGGCGCGATGGCCAGGTGAGAGGAGACGGGTCGGTACTTGGAGACGACCGGCGGATGCTGCTCCGCGGCGGCCGGCTGCAGAACTGAGCTCATGAGTCTGGGGCCCTCTCGTCCGGTGGACCGCCCCCCCAGGGCAGTCCGGATCCAGTCCGGTTCGAAAGGGGGGTTCTCACCCGTGGCACGCCGAGATGGAGCTTCGGGCACGCCGGGTGAGCTGGCAAAGCTGGCCGACCGCGAAAACGGCAGCCGACCGCGCGGCACGGCCCGGCCACCAAAAGCGGTCACCGAGCACGGCACCCCCCTACCGCGCCCCGCGCCGGTACGTCGCGGTCCTTGAGCCCTCCCCTAGAGCCGCGTACTGACGGACCGATGCGGGTGAGATGTATGACGGTATTGACGATTGAACCCGTATGGCAAGACCTGGAACGGCCCCTCACGTTTTTGTTGGTTTGGCCGTTACTGGATGTCTTTTGTGGGTCGTAAGTTGAAAGGTTCCGGTCACAGAAACAGCCGTTCCCCGGAGGCGCGACCCGCCTCCGGGGAACGTTTGTTCAGGTGCTGGTTACTGCACGAGCTTCAGCAGCCGGTTCGGCGAACCCGTACCCGCGCTGGTGACCTTGCCGGTGGTGGCGCCGGCGACCAGGGCCGAGGCGACCTGGGCCGGGGTGGAGGAGGTGTGGCCCGCCAGATAGACCGCCGCCGCGCCCGCGACGTGCGGGGTCGCCATCGAGGTGCCGGAGATGGTGTTGGTCGCGGTGTCGCTGGTGTGCCAGCCGGCCGTGATGGACGAGCCGGGCGCGAAGATGTCCAGGACCGAGCCGTAGTTGGAGTAGCTCGCCTTGGCGTCGGTGTTGGCCGTGGCGCCGACCGTGATGGCCTCGGTGACCCGGGCCGGGGAGGACGAGGAGGCGGTGGTGCTGCTGTTGCCCGCGGCGACGGCGTAGGTGACGCCGCTGGCTATGGAGTTGCGGACGGCCGTGTCCAGCGAGGCCGAGGCGCCGCCGCCGAGCGACATGTTGGCGACCGAGGGGCCGGAGTGGTTCTGCGTCACCCAGTCGATGCCCGCGATCACACCGGCCGTGGTGCCGGAGCCGCTGTTGTTCAGCACCCGCACGCCGACGATCTTCGCCTTCTTGGCGACACCGTAGGTCGTGCCCGCGATCGTGGTGGCCACATGGGTGCCGTGGCCGTTGCCGTCGGAGGCGTCGTTGTCGCCGTCGACGGCGTCGTAGCCGTGCGCGGCACGGCCGCTGATCTGCTGGTGGGTGACGCGCACACCGGTGTCGATCACATAGACCGTCACGCCGCTGCCCGCGCTGTCCGGGTAGGTGTAGGTGCCGGAGAGCGGGAGCGAGGTCTGGTCGATGCGGTCCAGACCCCAGGGAGCGCTGGTCTGGGTGGCGTCGGCCTGGACGCGCTGGTTCTGCTCGACCGCGGCCACGGCCGGGTCGGCGGCGAGCCGCTTGGCCTCGGTGGCGGAGAGAGCGGCGGAGTAGCCGTTCAGCGCCTTGCCGAAGGTCCGCTGGACCGTGCCGCCGTACTCCTTCACCAGGCCCTTGCCCGCGGCCGAGGATGCCTTCAGCCCCGCGCTCTTCTTGAGCGTGACGATGTAGCTGTCCTTGATCGCGGTCGGGGAGTTCGCCGCGAGCACCCGGCCCTCGGCGGGAGCGGCCTGGGCGGGCAGGGCGGTGAACCCGCCCACGAGGGCGGCGGTCGCCACCGAGGTGATCGCGGCGAGTCCGAGTCTCTTGCTGCGCAGTTGTGCCATTACGAGGGAGTCCTCCTCTAGGCGGCGCGCGCCTGGGTGGGGCGCGCGTCATGTGGGGGTGGTGCGCGTGCTCGCGCACTACGGCCGGGGAGCGTCGCGTTCCGCTCTCGGCCGGAGTAAAGCGTCGACCATCTACCGGCGTAGAACAAGAGAGTTGAGCACTAGTCAACAAATCTGTCATGAGCACGAAATAAATCAACAGAGTTGGCATGGACACTTCCTGTCAACACGCGTAGCTGCTACGACGGTTAAGGCAGAGATCCTGCTAAAGGGAGGTTCCATGAGACGTTCCCGACTTGTCGTCCTCGTGAGCTCGCTCCTCCTCGCCGTCGGCACCGCCCTCACCGGGGCCGCGACGGCGCAGGCGTCCTCACTCGCAGCAACTGGCGGCTATGTGGCGCTCGGTGACTCCTACTCCTCCGGAGTGGGCGCCGGCAGCTACATCGGCTCCAGCGGCGACTGCAAGCGCAGCACCAAGGCATTCCCCTACCTCTGGGCAGCCGCCCACTCCCCCTCGACCTTCGACTTCACGGCCTGCTCGGGCGCCCGAACGGGTGATGTTCTGTCCGGTCAGCTCGGCCCGCTCAGCAGCGCCACCGCCCTCGTCTCGCTCAGCGTCGGCGGCAACGACGCCGGATTCGCCGACGTCATGACGACCTGTGTGACCCAGTCCGACAGCTCCTGCGTCTCCCGCATCAACACCGCCCGCGCGTACGTCGACTCCACGCTGCCCGGCAAGCTCGACGGCGTGTACTCGGCGATCCGCTCCAAGGCACCCAACGCACGCGTCGTCGTCCTCGGATACCCCCGCTTCTACAAGCTCGGCACGACCTGTCTCGGCCTCTCCGAAACCAAGCGGAAGGCCATCAACGACGCCGCCGACCACCTCGACACCGCCATCGCCAAGCGCGCCGCCGACCACGGCTTCGTCTTCGGCGACGTACGCACCACCTTCACCGGCCACGAGATCTGCTCCGGCGACTCCTGGCTGCACAGCGTCAGCTGGCTCAACATCGGCGAGTCCTACCACCCGAAGGCCCCCGGCCAGTCGGGTGGCTATCTGCCGGTGCTCAACGCCAACGACTGACCGGTCACCCGGAGTCGGAGTCGGAGTCCGAACCTGAACCCGAGTCCGAACCCGTGTCCGTGTCCGTGCCCGAAGGAGAAGGGGAGGCCCCGTCCGTCGGGGTCTCCGTCTCGCAGGTCACCGAGAACGGCACCCCCTCGGACGTCGTCCGCACCGGCTCCCGCACCTCGACGCTGATCTCGTTCTCGAACGCCCCGCTCTCCGCGTCCGTCGTCACGGTCACCGCGTCCTGCTTCGTACGCCCGCCGCCCTCCGGGAACGACAGCGTCTTCCAGCCCCCGTCGAGCTCGGAGCCGTCCTGCGTCAGCCAGCGGTAGCTCACCTCGGCCGGCAGCCGGCCCACCGTGAACGACGCCGTGAACTGCGGCGCCTGGGCGTTCGGCGGCGGGCACGGGCCCGAGTAGTCCGTGCGCTTGCCCTCCAGGGCCACCCGCACCGACTGCGGCGGCGGACTGCTCTTCTCGGTCTCGCTCTCGCTCGGCGTCGGGGAGGGGCTCGACTTCCCGGTCCCGGTGTTCTCCTTCGGTCCGGTCTCGGCCGGTGTACTCGCCCCGGCCCCCTGGTCGTTGTCCCCGGAGCCGTCACCGCCCCCGCGGTTCAGCAGCGCGTACGTCAGCCCGCCCACCGCGAGGGCCAGGGCGACGACGCCCGCGACCAGCACCCGGCCGGTCCGACGGTCGCGACCATGACCGGTGGCCGTCGTCGTCGAGCCCGAGCCCGACCCCGAGGACATCGACTGCCCGGGGAACGGCATCGGGGGCGTGGCGGCCGGCTCGGGCCGGGCCGCGGCCGGCGGCGGGAACGGGACCGCCCGGGTGGTGTCCGCGCCCGGCGCGCCGCCCGCCGCGATGACCCGCAGGTCCTGCTCGGCCCGCTCGGGCGGCAGCCGCTGCTCGGGATCCTTGCGCAGCAGTCCCTCGATGACGGGGGCGAGCGGACCGGCCCGGTACGGCGGCGGCAGCTCCTCGTCGACGATCGCGCGCAGGGTGCTCAGCGGCGTGTCGTGACGGAAGGGGGAGTGGCCCTCGACCGCCGCGTACAGCAGCACCCCGAGCGACCACAGGTCGGACTCCGGACCCGGCGTGCGGCCGAGCGCCCGCTCCGGGGCGAGGAACTCGGGCGAGCCGATGACCTCCCCGGTCATGGTCAGCGCGGAGCTGCCCTCGACCATGGCGATCCCGAAGTCGGTGAGCACGATCCGGCCGTCGTTCGAGATCAGCACGTTGGCCGGCTTCACGTCCCGGTGCAGCACCCCGGCCTCGTGCGCGACCCGCAGCGCGGCCAGCACCTCGGCGCCGATGTGCGCGGCCCGCTGCGGCGGCATCGGGCCCTCGGCGTCCAGCACCTCCGCCAGCGAGAGCCCGCGGACCAGCTCCATGACGATCCACGGCCGGCCGCCGTCCGTCGCCACGTCGTATACGGTCACCACGTTCCCGCTGGCGACCCGGGCGGCCGCCCACGCCTCCCGCTCCAGCCGGGCGTACATCCGCTGTACGTCGTCGGCCGCGATGCCGGCCGGGGCGCGCACCTCCTTGACGGCGACCTCGCGGTGCAGCACTTCGTCGCGGGCGCGCCACACCGTCCCCATGCCGCCCTCGCCCAGCGGCGCCAGGAGCCGGTAGCGGCCCGCGATCACACGCTCATGGCCCGGTTCTTCGGACACGGAGCCCCCATTCGCAGCCGGGCGAAATCTCCATGAGGTCTGTTTTCCCCACGAGGTCGGTTTTCCTCACGACGTCCGCTTTCCCTTTGACGCCTGTTTTCTCACGAACGTAGCTCAGCCGAGTGCGGATGCCGCCCCCTTGAACACGAGTCCGGCGCCGAGCACCACCACGGCGAAGGCCGAACCGAGGGGGGCGGTGCGGCGCACCAGGGCCGCCATCGGGCCCGCCGTCCAGCGGGGGCGCCGGTCCAGGAGCCGGGTCATCCCGCTGCCCGCCTTGACGACGGCGTATCCGCAGGCCGTCAGGGTGAGCGCCAGCCCGAGGCCGTACGCGACGACCAGCAGCAGACCGAACCAGGCCTGCCCGAGGGCCGCGGCCCCGACCAGCACCACCACGGCGGACGGGCTGGGCACGAGCCCGCCCGCGAAGCCCATGAGGATCGTGCCGCGCAGGGTGGGGGCGACGGGGTGCGAGTGGGTGAAGCCGCCGTGGGTGTGCACGACCGTGTGCGGGTGGGAGTGGGAGTGGGGGTGGTCGTGCTTGTGGTCATGGTCATGGTCATGGCCGTGCGAGTGGCTGTGGTCGTGGTCGTCGTCGTGCTTGTGGGCGTGATCGTGCTTGTGGTCGTGATGGTGGTGGTCGTCGTGCGCGTGGCTGTGGGTGTGGCCCTTGTCGTCGTGGGAGTGGGTGTGCGTGTGGCCGCCATGGGTGTGTCCGTGGGCGTGCGCGCGGCTGCGCAGCGCGCGGCGGACCAGGCTCGCGCCCGCCAGGGTCACCAGCAGGCCGCTGGCGACGCCGAGCCAGGCGATGACCGAGGGGGCCGCCGCCGAACCGGCCGTGACCAGCAGGCCCAGGGCGACCACGCCCAGGGTGTGGGTGACCGTCACCGAGGCGGCCATGGGCAGGACGTCCTTCATCCGGGCCTGACCACCCCGGGCCGCCGCCGTCGCGGCCATGATGGTCTTGCCGTGGCCCGGGGCGATCGCGTGCATCGCGCCGAGGACGACGGCGATGCCGAGAGCCAGCGCGGCGAACCCCGCGGTGAGGTCGTGCCGGGCGACCAGCTCGTCCAGGGCACGCGTCCAGCGGTCGGCGCCGCGCGGCAGCACGGAGGCGGCGGGGGCGTCCGACTCCTCCTCGGCCAGAGCCGCCCCGCCGGGACGCACCCGCAGCGCGGCGGACGCGGTGTCGGCCGGAGAGGAGAGCAACTCCTCGGGGTACTTGGTCAGTTCCGCCGATATCGACTTCTCGGGCACGTCCGACGCGGCGAGGGTCATACGGTCGCCCCGGGCCGTGACCTCCCGCCAGCCCGGGCCGGAGGAGGCGCCCGCGCCGCGGAAGCCGAGCGACACGCTCTCCTTGTCCGAGGGGAGGGGAGCGGTCAGCTCGCACTCCACGCGGAGGGTGTCGAGCCCCGCCTGCCCGGGCCGCACACGCGCCCGGCTGCGCTCGGCGGTGAGGGCGGCGCCGCGGCCGTCGACGGTCACCTTGCTGTCCGCGGCGGCGGTGGCGCACCGCTCGCGGGCCCACAGTGCGATGCCCAGCCGCTCGATGTCCGGCTTCGCCTGGGTGGCCGGGATCTCGGCGAGGTCCTCGACGTGCTGGACCCGGAGTTCGCCGGGGGCGGCGACGAGACCGTCGTAGCGGTTGACGGTGAAGTTGCCCAGCGGGTGGGCGCTCGCCGTGGCGGCGGGCAGCAGAGTGAGCGCGCAGGCGGCCGTGAGGACGGCGGCGCCGGACGCGAACAGTCGGCGCAGGGTCACCGGTTCTTCTCCAGGTCCTTGAGCGCGGTACGGGCCTCGCGGGCACCGAGGGGCGAGAAGCCGGGGTTCAGGTCGAGCGCGGCCTTCAGATGGTCGCGGGCCGCGCGCTCGTCACCGGTGGCGCGTTCGATGATCCCGCGGTGGAAGAGGAACGTGGCGTTGCGGTAGCCGGTGGCGGTTGCCCGGCGGGCGTACGGCAGGGCCTCCTCGTCGCGGCCGTTGACGTGCAGGGCCCAGGCGAGGGCGTCGGCGGTGTGCACGCTGTGGCGGCGCTCCCACTCGGCGCGGGCGGCGCGCAGGGCCTCCTTCTTGTCGCCGTGGTCGGCGGCGGCCATGGCCGAGTCGAGGTCGGCGTTGACACCGCCGGCACGGGCCAGCGCCGTCCAGGCGTCGACCAGGGCGTACTGGTCGCCGGCCTTCGCCCGGTCGCCGTCGGCGCCGCGGTCCTCGTACAGCTCGCCGAGGGCGACGAGCGGGCCGGGCAGCGGGAAGCGGCCGACGACCTGCTCCAGGTTCTTCACGGCGGCCCCGCGGTCACCGTCCGCCGCCTCGGCGCGGGCACGGCCCTCCAGGGCGGGCAGGTAGGAGTCGTCGGCGGCGAGCGCGCGGGCGTAGCCGTCGAGGGCAGCCTTGTAATCGCCCTGGTTCCAGGCGAGTTGCCCGAGGGCGGTGGCCACGTAGGCGATGTCGGCGGGCGAGTCGGCGGAGTCCAGGGCGCGTTCCAGCACCTCTCGTGCCGTGCGGACGTCGCCGCGCAGCTCCCGCACATAGGCGTACCGCGTGAAGACGGGCACGCCGGGGCGCCGGTCGTCGGCGGTGTCGGCGGCCTTCTCGGCGTCGCCGTACCGGCCCAGTTCGACGAGGGCGTCGATACGGGTGCACAGCGCGCGTTCGTTGTAGGGGTTCTGCTTCAGGGCCCGGTCGGCGTACTTCAGGGCGCCGGGGAAGTCGTGGCGGGCCGCGGCGAGGGCGGCTCGGCCGGCCAGGGCCGGGTCGTTGCCGGGCTCCAGGGCGAGGGACCGCTTCAGCGCGCGCTCGGCCTGCGGATAGCGCGAGGGGTCGCCCTTCGTCCGGGCCTGTTCGACGTAGGCGACGCCGAGGGTGGCCCAGCTGCCGAAGTCCTTCGGCTGGGCACGGAGATGCTTCTGCAGGGAGGCGATCCCGGCGTCGAGATCACCCCGGGCCAGCGCGCCCGGCGACAGTGCCCCGGCCGCGGACACGGCGGCCGCGTCGGCGCCCGCCGGGCCGTTTCCCGCACCCCCGAAGGCGATGGCCCCACCGGTGAGCGCGACGGCCAGCAGCGCGGCGCACCCGGCCAGGTGGGCCGCCCGCCAGCGCCGGGCGCCGTCAGCGGTCCGCCGCAGCGCGGCCACGCGCTGGTCGACGTCCTTGTCGGCGGAAGGCGCGCCGGCGCTGTCCGACGGGGCGTCCTCCGCACCGGCCTGGTCCGTAGCGGTCTGTTCCGCACCGGCCTCCGCGTCACGCCCCGCCGCCGCGTCGGCCTCCGGCGCTTCGGCCTCCGGCTCGACGGCCGGTTCGGCGGTGTGTTCGGCCCCTGCCTCCGAGGCCTCCGCGGCCCGCTCGTGGTCCGGGCGGGGGCGGTCGTCGTCGCGCCTCTCCGGTGCGCTGTCCGTCGTACGCGGAGGCATGTTTCTCCTCAGTCGGCTGTGCGGGTGCAGGTGTGGGGAGGGGGAAGGCGCGGCCCGTGCCGTGGGGGATGGGTGGGAACGGGCCGCGCCAGCAGGGGGAGCGGAACGGGTCAGTACGCCCGGTTCCGCATACGGCGCCACCACATCAGGGCCGCGCCGATCAGGACGATGCCGCCCGCGCCGGCCCCGGCGGACGCGGCGATCAGCCGCATGTCGTCCGAGCCCTGCGCGTTCGTCGGCTGGAGCGCGTCGCCGAGCTGGCTGCGGACGTCGTTGCCGCCGTCCACGCCCTTGGCGAGCGGGCCGCGCGAACCCTCGGTCGGGTTGGCCAGGTACGGGAAGGACTTGCCGAACTTCTTGTCGTTCTTGTTCACGGCGTCGCCGAGGTCGTTCTTGGCGCCGAGCAGCTCGCCCTCGACCACCTGGAGCGAGGCGTCGATCACGTCGTCGGTGAGCCGGCGCCCGTTCGGGAAGCCCGCGGTGTCACCGTCCAGGACACCGAGCCGCTTGGGCTTGGCGGCCGGCTTGATGGAGGTGTTGAGCCGGAGCTGCTCCGACGGCGTCACATGCGGCGGCTGGTTGAGGTCCTTGACGCCCTTGAGGAACACGTCGACCAGGTCGTTGCGCGGCTCGTCGGGCGCCGGGATCTTGTAGATCGCCTCGATGAGCTTGGGCAGCTCCGGGTTGGTGACGTTCTCCAGGAACTGGGCGTCGTCCCGCGGCGCGGACGCGTTGAACTTGTCCTTGTCCTTCAGCGGGTTGACGACCTCGTTCACCAGCGGCATGCCGAGGCGGGAGACCTGCGAGAAGTAGCCCTTGGCGTTCTTGCGCTGGGTCGTCGACCAGATGCCGACGATCGGCTGCTCGTGCGACTCGGCGAGGAAGCTGTTGGGGACCTGCAGGGCGATCGAGTTGACGTTGTAGCCCTTGAGCGTGTCGTTGCCGACCTCGGAGAGGTTCCCGCCGTACAGCAGGTCGAAGACCCTCAGGTCCAGGAAGAACGGGTCGTCGGCCTGCCCGGCGAAGGTCTGGGCGCCGCCGGCGAGCTTGTGGATCGCCTGCTTGCGCAGGGTGTTGTAGTCCGGCATCGACGCCTTGCCGACGTTCGACGGCGCCACCGGCACGTCGTCGGCGACCTTGGTCTTCGACACCGCCTTCAGATCGCGCAGCTTGATCAGCTCGAGGTCGTACGTCTGCGTGATGTTGAGGTCGGGGTCGTCGAGGCTCTCGACCGGACCCGTGTTGTAGAGGAACGTCTTGTCGTTCTTCGTGTGCGTCTTGAACGTGTAGCGGAACAGCAGGTCTTCCTGCGCGTCACCGTCGCTGTCGATGCGCAGGTCGTACTGGGCGTCCTCGGCGAACGTGAAGAAGTTGGGCCCGCCGGCCGGTTCCTCGAAGGGGATCCAGTTCGCGATGATGGTCGTCGTGTCCGGCTTGTCCGGGCTGACGAAGGCGTACACGTCGGTGTTGTCGAACTGCGGGGTCCCCGAGATCAGCGGGGCCTCGCGGTGACTGGAGGCGGAGGCCTCCTCAGGTGCCAGCGCGGTCACACCGGCGGCGGCGAGGCCGCCGGATGCCAGCGCACCACAGATCACGGTCGCTATGCTCCGGCGCCCCGCGCCGGTCCTGAAGGTAGGTGTCATGCCGTCCGTCCTCGGTGCCAACTTGCCTGACACACGCCATTCGGAGTGGTCGGCAGAGCGGATTGGTCGAATCTCAAACGTTCTTACGGCGCGACTCAAAAGTTGTTTCATCGCCAGGCGACCCGCGTTTTCGGCGAGTTGATCCGTAACCCCATCCGGAGGTGTGTGCGTTGCGAATACCTCGTGTGAGGGGACAGGCCCGATGCGGCCTCGGAGAGGGGGAACGAGTGGAGGCGGACGAGCTGCTGCTGCTCGTGGCGGGCGGGAACCACCAGGCTTTCGAGGAGCTGTACGGACTGGTGTCCGGCCCGGTGTTCGGCCTGGTACGGCGTGTGGTGCGCGATCCGGCGCAGTCGGAGGAGGTGGCTCAGGAGGTGCTGCTCGAACTGTGGCGGTCCGCCGCGAAGTTCGACCCGGACCGGGGAAGCGCGCTGTCCTGGATCCTCACCCTCGCCCACCGCCGTGCCGTCGACCGGGTGCGCAGCGCCCGCGCGGCGGGGGAGCGCGAGCAGCGCGAGGCCTGGCGCGCCCACTTCCCGGCCTTCGACCAGGTCACCGAGGAGGTGGAGGCGGGACTCGAACGCGAGTGGGTCCGCCGCTGCCTGGACCGTCTCACCGACCTCCAGCGGCAGTCCGTCACCCTCGCCTACTACGAGGGCTACACCTACCGTGAAGTGGCCGAGCGGCTCTCCCTGCCGCTGGGCACCGTCAAGACGCGGATGCGCGACGGGCTGACCCGGATGCGCGAGTGCCTGGGAGGCGTGGCATGAGCCTCTTCCGCCGCGAGGACCCGCACTCGCTCGCCGCGCCCTACGCGCTCGACGCCCTGGAACCCCCGGAGCGGGTCCGCTTCGAGAGGCATATGAAGGACTGCGACCGCTGCGCCGCCGAGGTGCGTGACCTGTCCGAGGACGCCGTCCGGCTCGCCTGGTCCACGGCCGCCCCGGCCCCGGCCGCGATGCGCGACCGCGTCATGGCCGCCGTACGGACGACTCCGCAGGACCCGGTGCCCCAGGAGGCGGTGCGCGAGCCCGCACGCGCGCGTGCGACACAGTTGCCGCCGCACGTGTGGGGCACCCAGCCGCCGCCGCGGCAGCGGACGCGGCGCCGGATCCCGCTGTTCGTGCCCTTCGCCACGGCCACCGCCGCCGCGGCCCTCGTGGTCGCCTCGCTGTTCGCCGTCCAGGCGAACCGGACCCAGGACGAACTGACCGCCGAGCGGGACCGGTCACGTGAGATCGCCCACGTTCTGGCCGCTCCGGACGCACGTGCGAGCAGCGGCCGGGACGCGCGGGGCCGAACCATCGGAGTGATCGCTTCCGCGACGGAGGGGAGTGCGGTGATCACCCTCGGCGGATACAGCACCCCGCCGGGCGGCCGAGTGCACCAGTTGTGGCTCATGCGCCCGGGCGCGCAACCACGCTCCCTGGGGCTCCTGAAAGGCGACACGCCCCTGGTCGCGACACGTCTCGGCTCCTCCGCGACGTCACTGGCCGTAACCGTCGAGCCCGCCGGCGGCTCGCCGCAGCCCACCACGCAGCCCATCGTCCAACTCGCCCTGAAATCTGTCGGATTCGGAGAGTAATCGCAGATACATCGTCAACCCCCTTATGGGGAAGGTGAATCCTGTGACCGCGATACACGAGTGCCCGGGCGGGGCGATAGGGTTAACCTGCCCGGGCCGGGTGGACTCGTACGGGTGGGGAGTGACATGGAACAGATAACAGTGCGCAGCAGGGCGAGGGTCCCTGCGATCACCTGCGGGAGCAGCGCGACCAGTTCGCGCCTCGACCGCCATCTGTCGGTGCTGGGCGGTCCCGCCGTCCCGCAGCGGGAGACGGTCGAGGCGACCTCGCTGATGCGTGAACTGACCGCGCGCCAGCCGCACGACCGCAGTGGCAGGGGAGCGCGTGTACGTCGCGTCTCGCTCTTCGCACCGCTGCGCCGCCTGCGCCGCTCGCTCTTCGGCGGCAGGTAGGGGCCCGCGCTCGGGCGGTCACACCGCCCCTGGCGTCACGCTGCGCACTCGTCGTCCGTCATCCCCACGGCACGCGGCAGCGCCAGGTGTCTCCCGAGCGCGGTACGTCCTCCCCCCTCCCCGATCTATCGCTCCCCGCGTGCGTACTGACGCACGGCCAACGGCACGAAGATCCCGAGCAGTACGGCACACCACATCAGCGACCCCGCGACGGGGTGGGCCACCGGCCAGGCCGCTCCGCCGGGCACCGGCGCGATGGGGGCACCTCCCTGCTCGAGCGAAGCCGAGAGCTTGGGGGAGAACAGGTCCCGCAGGGCCGTCGCGACCGCGCTGATCGGATTCCACTCGGCGACCGTCCGCAGCCACCCGGGCAGTCCCGTCGTCGGGATGTACGCACTGGACAGCAGCGGCAGCAGGAAGGTCGCCCCGCCGAGCTGACCGGCCGCCTCCTCGTTCCGGGTGAGCAGGCCGAGGTAGATCCCGGCCCAGGTGCACGCGAAGCGGAACAGCAGCAACAGTCCGACGGCCCCCGCCGCTTCGAGCGGGCCGCCCTCGATCCGCCAGCCCACCGCGAGTCCGACCAGCAGGAACGGCACCGTCCCGGCGGCTGTGACCACGAGGTCCGCCGCGGCCTGTCCGAGCGGTACGGCCGCCCGGCTCATCGGCAGCGTGCGGAAGCGGTTCGTCACGCCCCGGTGGGTGTCCTGGGCCGCCTGGAACATGCCGGTCATGATGCCGCCCGCGGCGGTCGCCACCAGCAGGCCCGGCACGAGGAACGACCGGTACGCCTCGCCCGGCATCGCCAGCGCGCTGCCGAAGACATAACCGAAGAACAGCAGCATGCTGACCGGCATCGTCTGGGTGATGATCAGCAGCCCCGGGTTGTTCCGCATGCGCCGCAACTGGCGCCCCAGCATCGCGGTCCCGTCGTACGCCAGCGTGCTCATGCGGCAGCCTCCCTCTCCTCGTCGGTGGTCTCGGTCAGGCGCAGGAACACGTCGTCCAGCGTCGGTGGCCGCAGGCTCACGTCGAGCAGCGGTACGCCCGCCGTGTCCAGTGCGCGCACCAGACGCGGGAGGGTGAGGGTCGGGTCCTTGCTGACCGCGCCGACGGCGCCCCGCTCATGGTCGAACGACGGCTGCCCGCCCGTGATCCGGTCGAGCACCTCCGCCGCCCGCACGAGTACGTCCGCGTCCGTCACCACGACCTCGGCGTGCGCCCCGACGAGCGCCTTGAGCTGTGCCGGCGACCCGGTGTGCGCGACCCGGCCCCGGTCCACCAGGGCGATGTCGTCGGCGAGTCGGTCGGCCTCCTCCAGGTACTGGGTGGTGAGGAGCACGGTCGTGCCCTCGGCGGTCAGCTCGCGCACCACGTCCCAGATGAGATTGCGGCTGGCCGGGTCGAGGCCGGTGGTCGGCTCGTCCAGGAACAGCACGTCGGGGCGGCGGATCAGGCTCGCCGCCAGGTCCAGGCGGCGGCGCATGCCGCCCGAGTAGGTGGACGCGGGCCGGTCGGCGGCCTCCGTCAGCCCGAAGCGGTCGAGGAGTTCCGCGGTCCGGCCGGCCGGGCCGCGCACCCGGTGCAGCCGGCCGAACAACCGGAGGTTCTGGCGTCCGGTCAGGTCCCCGTCGATCGAGGTGTCCTGCCCGGTGACACCGATCCGGCTCCGTACGGCGGCGGCCTCGCGGACGAGGTCGTGCCCGGCGACCCGCGCGGAGCCCGCGTCCGGCCGCAGCAGTGTGGTCAGCAGCCGTACGGCCGTGGTCTTGCCCGCCCCGTTCGGCCCGAGGACCCCGCACACCGTGCCCTCGGCCACCGCGAGGTCCAGTCCGCGCACCGCGTGGACCTCCCCGAATCGCTTCTCCAGACCCTCACTAAGTACAGCGTACGTAGAAGTCATGGCTCGACCATAGCGCACTACGTACGCTGTACGTAACTAGGATGGTGGCCGAGGTGATGATCGATGGCGGGCCGAGCGGCCGTACCCGAAGTGATCTGGGCGCGCCCCGAGCGCACCGGCCGTGGGCCGAAACCGGCGTTCACGCGCGCCGGTATCGCGGCGGCGGCGGTGCGGATCGCCGACGCGGAGGGGCTCGACGGGGTGTCCATGCGGCATGTCGCCGCGGCGTTGGGCTGCGGCACGATGTCGCTGTACAACTACGTCCCCCGAAAGGAGGACCTGTACGAGCTGATGGTGGACGCCGTCGGCGCCGAGCACGAGATGTTCGAACCCACGGGCGACTGGCGCGCCGACATGCTCCGCAACGCGGAGGAGACGCGGGCCATCATGTACCGCCACACCTGGGTGCCGCGCCTGATGGCCGGGGTGCACGGCTTCAGCCCCAACACCCTGCGCTACCTGGAGCACTGCCTGGCCTGCCTCGAACCGCTCGACGTCCCGGCCGGTACGAAGACGGAGCTGATCGCGCTGCTCAACGGCATCGTGGCGACCTACACCGCGAACGACATCGCGACCGTCGAACGCACCCGCTCCATGCCGTGGTCCGAGGAGGAGGAGAACGCGGTGCGGATGGCCTATCTGGGCAGCCAGGTGGCCACCGGCGCCTATCCGCGACTCGCCGCTGCCTTCGGGGAGCAGAGCGGGCCGGTCGATCTGAACGCGGTGTTCCGGCGGGCGCTCGAACGCGTCCTGGACGCCTTCGATCCCGCCCTGCGGTAGGAGCCGCGACGCCGGCTCGCGCTAGAGCAGCGCGAGCTGGCCCTCCGGGCCCTCCTCGGGGCCGTCCAGCACCGAGGCCGGGCGGCGGGCCGTCGCCGGGACGGGGAGGAGGCCCGCCTCGCGGAGTTCGGCCGGCGTGATCGGGTCGGGGACCGTCAGGTCGTCCAGGGGGCGCAGTGCGGCCAGCAGGGCGAGGACCGTGATCAGTTCGAGCAGCTCCGACGTCCAGGTCTGCGACCAGGTCGCCGGGCGGATCGCCGCGAGGGTGCCCGGCTCGGCCTCGGTGACACGCGCCGCGAACCACTGTTCCAGGACGCGCACCCCGTCCGCCTCGAAGTCCCAGGCCTCCGGCGGCACCGGGGAGATGCGGCCGTCGCCCAGCAGCAGGGCCTCCTCGTCCCTGTCGTAGTCCAGGGTCAGGGGTCGCGCGGGCAGCGGGGCGCGGACGTAGGGGCGGCGGCCGCCGGGGAGCTTCGGGCGTTCGCCGTCGCGGCGCATCAGCCACAGCAGGCGGTGGCCCAGCTCCACGCCCCGCGCCCACTCGTCGGCGTCACCGGTGAGCGGGACGGTGAGATCCGGGCGAGCCGTGGCCGTGATCCAGGCCAGGACGTCCAGTGGGGCGGGGGCGGCGCCCAGGCGTGAGCCGAGGTGCTCCAGCAGGCCGGGGGCCAGGTTCGGTTCCCGCCCGCCCGGCCGGCGGAACAGCGGGCGGACGCGGCCGGGGCGGAGCAGCGGGAGCAGTGAGGTGACGAGGAGGGGAGGGGCGAGGGCCTCGGGCGCCTCCACCACGAAGACCTGATGCCCGTCCGCCACCCGCCACAGCTCCGGGCGGGCCGCGTCGATCAGCCGCTGGTCGGGGATCAGCCACTGTTCGTCGAAGGGCGCGCGCAGCACGCGCACCGGCTCCGGGCACGGGCCCGAGGCGCGGAGCAGCTTCTCCGTGCCGCCGCTCCGGCCGGGCAGCTGGCCGACCGCCGAGTGCAGCGTGCGCGAGCGGGTCGGCTCGAACAGGGTCTCGCGGTCGGGTCCCTCGGCCTTCACCAAGGCGTCCCAGCGGGCCTTCAGGGACGCCGCGTCGGGGGCCGCCGGCCAGCCCCGGCCGAGCCGCGGCGGTGCGACGGACCACGGCATGAGGTCCGCCAGCGGCGGAGCGTCGTCGTGCGTCACGCAGGGCATCGTACGACGCCCCCGAGGGGCGCGGGGAACCCTGCGAGGGCCCCACCGGCACGCGGGGCGACCGCTACGCGTCCAGGGTCACCGTGAAGGAGAACCGGTCGCCCCGGTACTGGATGACGGCCACGTCCAGCGGCCGGCCGCCGGTGTCGTACGTGATGCCCGTGTAGTGCAGGATCGGGCTGAGCAGCGGCACTTGGAGCAGCTTCGCGGTCTCCGGGTCGGCGAGCCGGGCCTCCACCGTGTCCGTGATGCGGCTGATGTCCACCCCGACGACATCCCGCAGCACCTTGGTCATGGGCCACCGCACGAGGTCGTCCAGGTCGATGCGCGCGGCCAGTTCGGGACGGACGTAGTTCCGCGCATGGTTCGTCGGCTCGCCCGTCTTCTCGTCGCTGCGCAGCCGGTGGTACGTCGAGACCTCCCGCGTCTCCGGGAAGAACTCGGCGAGTTCGCCCGGCACGGGGATCGTGCCGTGGTCCAGCAGTTCGGACGTCATGCCGGACTGCTGGGCCACGATCGCGTCCACCGAGCCGAGCAGCCGGACCGGTGAACCCCGGCGCGCGTGCGGCTCGATGAAGGTGCCCCGCCGGCGATGGCGGGTGATCAGCCCCTCGTCCTCCAGCTCCTTCAGCGCCTGCCGCATGGTCAGCACGCTCACGCCGTAGTGCCCGGCCAACCGCTCCTCGGTGGGCAGGCGCAGCGGGTCCTGGGGCGAGCGGCCGAGGATCGAGGCGCGCAGCGACTGCGACACCTGGTACCAGAGCGGCAGCTTGCGGTTCAGGACGATCGAGTCCGGGGCGAAGGAGGTCACGGGCCATCCGTACCGGTCAGGGGTGCTCAGTGCAAGGGACGGAAGTGCCGCTCCAGGCCCTGCCAGACGTCGTCGTAACGCTGTTGGAGGTGTTCCGCCCGGGCCGCGTGCGGGGTGAGGGTCAGCGGCCAGCGGGTCTCGAACATGAACGCCAGTCCGTCGTCGATCTTCTGGGGCCTCAGCTCGGCGGCGCTGGCCCGGTCGAAGGTCTCCCGGTCCGGGCCGTGCGCCGACATCATGTTGTGCAGCGAACCGCCGCCCGGCACGAAGCCCTCCGCCTTCGCGTCGTACGCGCCCTCGATCAGGCCCATGTACTCGCTCATCACGTTCCGGTGGAAGTACGGCGGCCGGAAGGTGTCCTCGCCCACCAGCCAGCGCGGCGCGAACACCACGAAGTCGACCCCGGCCAGCCCCGGGGTGTCCGACGGGGACGTCAGCACCGTGAAGATCGACGGGTCCGGGTGGTCGTAGGTGATGGTGCCGAGCGCGTTGAAACGGCGCAGGTCGTAGACGTACGGCACATGGTTGCCGTGCCAGGCGACGACATCGAGCGGGGAGTGGTCGTAGGTGGCCGTCCAGAGGTTGCCGCAGAACTTGTTCACCACCTCCACCGGGCCCTCGACGTCCTCGTACGCGGCGACCGGGGCGCGGAAGTCCCGGGGATGGGCGAGGCCGTTCGCGCCGATCGGGCCCAGGTCGGGGAGGCGGAAGGGCGCGCCGTAGTTCTCGCACACATAGCCGCGGGCGGATCCGTCCAGCAGCTCCACACGGAAGCGGACCCCACGGGGGACGAGCGCGACATGGCCCGGCTCCACATGGAGCAGACCGAACTCGGTGCGCAGCAGCAGCCCGCCGCGCTCCGGGACGATCAGCAGCTCGCCGTCGGCGTCGCTGAACACCCGCTCCATCGAGACGTTGGCCGCGTAGAGGTGCACGGCGACGCCGGTGCGCTGGGTGGCGTCGCCGTTGCCGCCCAGCGTCCACAGGCCGGCCAGGAAGTCGGTCTCGGGGGCCGGGTCGGGAAGGGGGTTCCAGCGCAGCCGGTTCGGGTCGGGCACGGTCTGGGTGAAGGGAGCGGTGCGGACCGAGCCGTTGTGGGCCCGGGTGAACGCCGGGTGCGCGGCCGACGGGCGGATCCGGTACAGCCAGGAGCGGCGGTTGTGGGAGCGCGGCTCGGTGAAGGCCGTACCGCTGAGCTGCTCCGCGTACAGCCCGAGCGGGGCCCGCTGCGGCGAGTTGCGGCCCTCGGGCAGCGCGCCCGGGACGGCCTCGGAGCCGTGCTCGTTGCCGAAGCCGGAGAGATAGGTCAGCCCTTCGGCCCTCTTCCGCGCTCCCTCGCGCTCGGACACGCCTGCGCGGGAGGTACCCCCATCGCCCATGATCGCTGCTCCCTTGCCATCCGATTCCTATGGAACACCGTAGGATTGCGTTTTCCGCGACGCAAGAGGGACACGCACCCTCCTCACGACGGATGACCTGAACCCGACTTGAGGACGATCCGCCGGGCCTGGGGCGCGCTCTACGCTCGCGGACATGACGTGGACACGTGGACCTCTCGCCCTGCTCGCGGTCTGCGTCCTGCTGACCGGAGCCGCCGGCTGCGGCTCCGGCCAGGAGCCGGAGCGGGGGAGCGGGGCCTCGCCCACGCCCGTGGGCACGCTCCTGGAGGACCGGGACCCGGAGGGGCGGCCCTACCGTCAGGTGGCCCAGCGGGACGCCCCCGACGTCGGCATCGAGGTGCAGCCCGACGGGGCCGGCGACTGGGACGTCCGGCTGGCCGTCCGGAAGTTCCGCTTCTCGGGGGCGGGTGCGGCGGACGAGGCGGTGGCCGGGCGCGGACTCGCGCACCTCTATGTGGACGGCCGCCTCGTCGCCCGGCTCCGCACCACCGAGTACCGGCTGGCCGCCCACCTCGTGCCGCGCGGCACGCACCACGTCACGGCCCGCCTCTACGCCGACGACGGCACCGCCTGGGCGGTGGACGGGCGGCCCGTGGAGAGCACGGCCGACATCACCGCGTCACAACCCGGCCCGGGCGCGAAGCCGAGCGCGAGCGCCCCGGGGGAAGCGCGGACGCACGCGACGGACGCCCGGCCCCGGATCGGGGGGCGAGGTTCACCCGACCGCGCCGGAAAGGCATCATGAAGCCCGTGCCCCACGCGACATCGCTCCGTCGTGCGCCCGTGCAGCGGCGCAGTGCCGAACGCCTGACCAGGATCCTCGACGCCTGCGCCGACCTCCTCGACGAGGTCGGCTACGACGACCTGAGCACCCGCGCCGTCGCCCAGCGGGCCGGCGTCCCCATCGGCTCGGTCTACCGCTTCTTCGGCAACAAACGCCAGATGGCCGACGCGCTGGCCCAGCGCAACCTCGAGCGGTACTCCGCCCGCGTCACCGAGCGCCTGCGGGAGACGGGCGGCGGGGACTGGCGGGTGGCCATGGACGCCGTGCTCGACGAGTACCTGGAGATGAAGCGCACCGCGCCCGGCTTCTCCCTCGTCGACTTCGGCAACCAGATCCCCGTCGGCGCCCGCCACAGCGAACCCAACCACCGTGTCGCCGACCGCCTCAGCGAACTCCTCTCCGGCTATCTCGACCGTGAGCCCGACGAGGATCTGCGCCGGGTGTTCCTCATCGCCGTCGAGACCGCCGACACACTCGTGCACCTGGCCTTCCGGGTCGCGCCGGACGGAGACCCGAAGGTCATCGAGGAGATGCGGGAGATGCTGCGGGCGTATCTGTCCCGGGTGCTCGACTGACCTGGTGCGTCCTGGACCCGTCGGGCGATCCGGTTCCTCCAGGGCCTCCCCTCCATGCATACCGGTCGGTATGCTCGGGCGCGTTCGTGCGTCACCGTAGCCGCCGCCCCCGGGAGGACCCGTGTCCCGCACCGCCCTGCGTATCTGTCCCCTGTGCGAGGCCACCTGCGGCCTGACCCTCACCATCGAGGGGACGCGCGTCACCCGTGCCCGAGGTGACCGCGACGATGTGTTCAGCGCGGGGTTCGTCTGCCCCAAGGGCGCGTCCTTCGGCGCCGTCGACTCCGACCCCGACCGGTTGCGCACCCCGCTGGTGCGCCGGGACGGCGAACTGCGCGAGGCCACCTGGGAGGAGGCCTTCGACGCCGTCGCCGCCGGCATCCGCCCGGTCGTCGAGCGGTACGGCCCGAACTCCGTCGGCGTCGTCCTCGGCAACCCCAATGTGCACACCATGGCCGGGGCCCTGTACCCGACGCTGCTGCTCGCCGGGCTCGGCACTCGCAGCGTCTTCACCGCCTCCACGGTCGACCAGATGCCCAAGCACGTCTCCAGCGGACTGCTCTACGGCGACGCGAACGCCATCCCCGTGCCCGACCTCGACCACACCGACCATCTGCTCCTGATCGGCGCCAACCCGCTGGAGTCCAACGGCAGTCTGTGCACCGCCCCCGACTTCCCGGGCAAGCTCAAGGCGCTCAAGGCCCGTGGCGGCACCCTCGTCGTCATCGACCCGCGGCGCACCCGGACCGCCAAGCTCGCCGACCGGCACATCGCCGTACGGCCCGGCACCGACGCGCTGCTGCTGGCGGCGATGGCCCAGGTGCTCTACGCCGAGGGCCTCGTCGAGCCCACCCCGCACGTCCAGGGCGTCGAGGAACTGGCCGACGCCCTGGAGGAGTTCACCCCCGAGGCCGTCGCCCCGGCCTGTGACGTCGACGCCGGGCTCATCCGCACCCTCGCCCGTGAACTGGCCGCCGCCCCCACCGCCGCCGTGTACGGCCGCATCGGCAGCTGCACCGTCCCGCACGGCACCCTGGCCAGCTGGCTCGTCGACGTCCTGAACATCCTCACCGGCAACCTCGACCGGCCGGGCGGCGCGCTCTTCCCGCAGGCCGCCACCGACAGGACCCCGCGCCCCGCCGGGCCCGGACGGGGCTTCGCCCTCGGGCGCTGGCACTCCCGGGTGAGCCGGCACCCCGAGGCGAAGGGCGAGCTGCCCCTGTCGGCCCTCGCCGAGGAGATCGACACCGCCACCGAGGAGGGCGAGCCGGTGCGCGCGCTCGTCGCCGTCGCCGCCAACCCCGTCCTGTCCGCGCCCGACGGCGACCGGCTCGACAAGGCGCTCGACTCGCTCGACTTCATGGTCAGCGTCGACCCCTACCTCAACGAGACCTCACGCCACGCCCATGTCGTGCTGCCCCCGCCCCCGCCCTCCCAGAGCCCGCACCACGACTTCGCCTTCAACACCCTCGCCGTCCGCAACCAGGTCCGCTACACCCGCCCCGCGGTCCCGCTGGAACCCGGACGGATGGCGGAGACGGAGATCCTGGCCCGGCTGATCCTCGCCGCGACGGGCATGCACGGGACCGACCCCGCCGCCGTCGACCGGATGGTCATCGACCAGACCCTCGGCAAGGCGGTCACGGAACCCCACTCGCCCGTATACGACCGCGACCCCCGCGACCTCGCCGCACAGCTCACCGGCGACACCGGCCCCGAGCGACGGCTGGACATGATGCTGCGCCTCGGCCCCTACGGCGACGGCTTCGGCGTACGACCGGACGGGCTCACCCTGGAGAAGCTGCTCGCGCATCCGCACGGCATCGACCTCGGCCCGCTGGCCTCCCGGCTCCCGCAGCCGCTGAAGACCCGCAGCGGCCTGGTGGAGCTGCTGCCGGAGCCGATCGCGCGGGACCTGCCCCGCCTTCGCGCGGCCCTGGCAGAACGCCCCGAGGGGCTCGTCCTGGTCGGCCGCCGCCATCTGCGCTCCAACAACAGCTGGATGCACAACGTGCCCGCCCTCACCGGCGGCTCCAACCGCTGCACCCTGCACATCCACCCCGAGGACGCCGAACGGCTGGGCGTCGAGGACGGGGCGCCGGTGCGGGTGAAGGGCGCCGGGGGAGAGGTCACCGCACCCGCCGAGGTCACGGACGCCGTCCGCAAGGGCGTGGTGAGCCTCCCGCACGGCTGGGGCCACAACCGGCCCGGCACCCGCCTCGGCCACGCCTCGACCGACCCCGGCGTCAACGTCAACCAGCTCCTCGACGGCCGGCTGCTCGACCCGCTGTCGGGCAACGCGGTCCTCAACGGAGTGCCCGTCGCATGCGCCCCGGCGGCCGAAAAGCTCATGCCCCTGACCTGAGCAAAGCTGTGACCAGCAGTTTTGCGCTTATTGCTCGCACGTCAACGTCTTGTTAACGCTGCTTGACGGGACCTAACGTCTCGGGAACCGCCGGCCCTGGTGGGATGTTCAAGGGCGAACGTTAGGTATCCACTCATGCTGACCATCCTCGGCTTCGCCATGATCGCGACCTTCCTGGTCCTGATCATGATGAAGAAGATGTCGCCGATCGCGGCGCTCGTGCTGATTCCCGCGCTGTTCTGCGTGTTCGTCGGCAAGGGTGCCCACCTCGGCGACTACGTCCTCGACGGCGTGACCGACCTCGCCCCCACCGCGGCGATGCTCATGTTCGCGATCGTCTACTTCGGTGTGATGATCGACGTCGGTCTCTTCGACCCGATCGTCCGCGGGATCCTCAAATTCTGTAAAGCGGACCCGATGCGGATCGTCGTGGGCACCGCCCTGCTCGCGGCGATCGTCTCGCTGGACGGCGACGGCTCCACCACCTTCATGATCACCGTCTCGGCGATGTACCCGCTGTACAAGCGCCTGAAGATGAGCCTGGTCGTGATGACCGGTGTCGCCGCCATGGCCAACGGCGTGATGAACACCCTCCCCTGGGGCGGCCCGACCGCCCGCGCCGCGACCGCGCTCAAGCTCGACGCCAGCGAGATCTTCGTCCCGATGATCCCGGCGCTCCTGGTGGGCCTGCTCTTCGTCTTCGGTCTCTCCTACGTGCTCGGTGTCCGTGAGCGCCGTCGGCTCGGCATGCTGACGCTGGACGAGGTGCTGGAGGAGGAGAAGGAGAGCGAGACGGTCCTCGTGGGCTCCGGCGGTTCCGGCGACTCGGGCGACGGCAAGGTCTCCATGCGCAAGGGCGGCGGCTCGGGTGCCGGCACCGACGCGGACGCGGGCTCCGGCGGTGGCGCCGACGCCGAGGACGACGCCGAGGACGACAGCTTCCAGGGCCTCGACCCGAACCGGGCCACCCTGCGCCCCAAGCTCTACTGGTTCAACGCGCTGCTCACGGTCGCCCTGCTCACCGCCATGATCATGGAGTGGCTGCCGATCCCGGTGCTGTTCCTGCTCGGTGCCGCGCTGGCCCTCACCGTGAACTTCCCGCACATCCCCGACCAGAAGGCGCGCCTCGCCGCCCACGCCGACAACGTCCTGAACGTCTCCGGCATGGTCTTCGCCGCCGCCGTCTTCACCGGCGTCCTCCAGGGCACCGGCATGGTCGACAACATGGCCAAGTGGATGGTGGACGTCATCCCCGCGGGCATGGGCCCGCACATGGCCATCGTCACCGGTGTGCTGAGCCTGCCGCTGACCTACTTCATGTCGAACGACGGCTTCTACTTCGGTGTCCTGCCGGTCCTCGCCGAGGCCGGTGCCGCGCACGGCGTCTCCCCGGTGGAGATGGCCCGCGCCTCGCTGGTCGGCCAGCCCCTGCACATGTCGAGCCCGCTCGTCCCGGCCGTCTACGTCCTGGTCGGCATGGCCAAGGTCGAATTCGGCGACCACACCAAGTTCGTCGTGAAGTGGGCCGCCCTCACCTGCCTGGTCATCCTCGGCGCGGGCATCCTGTTCGGGATCATCTGACCTTGTCCGATCCCCGTTGGAGTACATCGTGAGGCCCGGTGGGAACCGCGGCTGGCTGCTCCGCCTCGTCATCGCCTTCAGCTTCGCGCAGGCGGCGGTGTCGATGGCCCGGCCCGCCGTCTCCTACCGGGCCCTCGCGCTGGGCGCGGACGAACGTGCCGTCGGTGTGATCGCCGGTGTCTACGCGCTGCTTCCGCTGTTCGCCGCCGTCCCCCTGGGCCGCCGTACCGACCACGGCCGCTGCGCGCCCCTGCTGCCCTTCGGTGTCGTCCTCATCTCCGGCGGCTGCGCCCTCAGCGGCGTCGCCGGCTCCCTGGGGACGATGGCCCTGTGGAGCGGGGTGATGGGCCTCGGCCATCTCTGCTTCGTCATCGGCTCACAGTCCCTCGTCGCGCGCCAGTCCGCGCCGCACGAACAGGACCGCAACTTCGGGCACTTCACCATCGGCGCGGCCCTCGGCCAACTCGTCGGCCCCATCGCGGCGGGCGCGCTGATCGGCGGCGGGGACATGGCGGGCACCAGCGCGCTCGCCCTGATCGTCGCGGGCGGGGTCGCGGCGGTCGCGTTCACCTCGCTGTGGCGTATCGAGCACCGCCGTACGGCGGACACGTCCCGCGCGGACAAGGGCGCCCGGGTCCCGGTCGGGAGCATCCTGCGGACCCGGGGCGTGCCCGCCGGCATCCTCATCAGCCTCGCCGTGCTGTCCGCGACCGACATCCTCACCGCCTACCTCCCGGTGGTCGGCGAGCACCGGGGCATCGCGCCGTCCGTGATCGGCGTCCTGCTCAGTCTGCGCGCGGCGGCGACCATCGCCTGCCGTCTGGTGCTGACGCCCCTGCTGCGGCTGCTCGGCCGGACCCTGCTGCTCACCGTGACGTGTCTGCTGGCGGCCCTGCTGTGCGCGGGGATCGCCCTGCCGGTGCCGGTGTGGGCGCTCGGGCTGCTGCTCGTCCTGCTCGGCTTCTGCCTGGGCGTCGGGCAGCCGCTGTCCATGACGACGGTCGTCCAGGCCGCGCCCGACGAGGCCCGTTCCACGGCGCTCGCCCTGCGGCTGACCGGCAACCGGCTCGGCCAGGTCGCCGCGCCCGCCGCGGCCGGGCTGATCGCCGGGGTCGCGGGGGTCGCGGCGCCGTTCGTGATGCTGGGGGTGCTGTTGCTGGCGTCGGCGGGGGTCGCGGTGCGGTCCCCGCGGGAGCCGGAGGAGGCTGAGGAGGCGGACGGAGCGGGCGACCCCGAACCCCGGCGGAACGGGATGCCATTGGGCCGGAAGAGCGACATCTGACGCGTCGTGGGCGCTGCTCCGGCGTTTCCGGGTGACATGTGGCAGATAGTCAGGTGACGAGGTGTTTGTATGAAAATCATCTGACTTGGAGGCATGTTCATGCCCGTCGTACCCCTCGCGCGCCGTGCCGGCACCCGCACCGCCGTCCTCGCCGCTCTCACCCTCGCCGGGACCACCCTGAGCGGGGTGCCCGCTGTCGCCGCTCCGGGGGACAACGGGGACGTCAAGATCCACGCCACGGAGACGGCCGCCGGAGACCGGCGCAACGATCCGAAGGTCTGCGACTTCTACCTCGCCGCGTTCGACTTCGAGGCGGGCGAGACGGTCAACTGGACCATCCAGGCCCTGCCCGAGGTGCCGGCCAAGAGCGGCTCGGTCACCCTCAACGCGGCCGGAGCGGGCCGCAGCCCCCTCATCGACCTGCCCAACGGGCAGTACAAGCTGACATGGCTCACCGACCGGGCCCACGGCGCCGGCAAGTTCAAGGTGTTCCAGGTCGCCTGCCCGGACTCCAAGGCCACCATCACCCCGAACGGCGGCGCCCCGGCGGGCGGTGGCGGCATCGCCCGCGCCGAGGCCTTCACCCCGGTCGCCGGCGCCGCCGCCGTAGGCCTGGCCGCCGTCGCCGGAGTGGTCTGGTTCCGCCTCCGCCGCCGCCCCGATGGCGCGGCGTAGGACGCCTTCCGCGTATCGCGCCGCCCCTTCCGTGGGGCGGCGCGAGTCCGGGGCGGGTTCGGCGCGGGGCGGGGGTGAATCCGGAGCCGTCCCGGAGGTCCGGCGTGGGGCCGGTTCCCGTTCCGGCGGCGCTCCGGTGGGGCGGCGTGGGGCCGGGTCCGGTTCTGGTGCCGTGGGGCGGCGTACGGCCGGGGAAGGGTCCGAGGCTGCCTCGGTGTCGCGGCGTGGGGCTGGCGCCGGGGCCGTCGGCGGCTCGGTGTCTCGGCGGGGGTCCGGGGCGGCCGGATCCGTCGCGGTACCGGTACCGGTAAGTCGCCGTGGGGCCGGAACCGTTGCCTCGCCGGGGTCTGCGCGAGGCACGGAGTTTTCGCGAGGTCCGGGGTCGTCGCGAGGCCCGGGGTCTACGCGAGGTGGGGCTGGTTCTGTCGCCACCGCTGCGGGTCGGCGCAGGGGCGGGGTCGGTTCGGGTGCCGAGCCGGTGGTTCGGCGCAGGGGCGGGGCCCGCGGTGGGTCCGGGGGACCCGGTGGACCCGGTGGGCCCGGTGGGACCGGAGGGCGTCGTGGAGCCGGGGGCGGAGGCCCCGAGGCCTGGCCGCGGCGGTCTCGCAGGCCCTGGTACCGGACGCGCGCCTATCGGCTGGCGCGGACGATCGCGGTGGCCTTCTCGCTGCTGCTGCTCGCCGTCTGCTGGGACCCGGGCGACGTACCCGGGTCCGCAACGGTCACGGCCCTCCCGACCAGCTCCGCAGAAGCCGCCGCGGCAGCCCTGCCGGGCACCTCCGGCACGGCACCGGCCCCCTCGGACGACGTCGGCGCCACCGCCACTCCGCCCAGCCGCTCCGCCACACCCCCCACCCTCCCCGCCAACTCCTCCGGCTCCCCGTCCGCCCGGCCCGGCACCTCCCGAACCCCCGGCACGGGCCCCGGCACCGGCACGCCCCAGGCACCCGCGTCCCGTACGGCCCCGCCCCAAGGCTCCGGCCCCCACACCTCCCTGCCCCCCACCGCCGGCCGAACCGCCCCGCCCTCACGTCCCTCAGCCGGCACCCCCAGTCCGCCCCGCACCCAACCCCCCACCCGCACCCGGCGTCCCTCCGCCCCCGGCCCGCTGCCCCACTCGCCGGCCACCCGCCTCCTCATCCCCTACCTCCGTATCAACGCCCCGATCATGCCCCTGGGCCTCGACCGCGAACGCCGTCTCACCGCGCCCCCGGAGGGCAAACCGAAACTGGTCGGCTGGTACCGGCACGGTGCCTCGCCCGGCGAGCAGGGTGTCGCCGTCGCTGTCGGGCATCTGGACACGGACCGCGGTCCCGCCGTCTTCGCGGGGCTGACGGAGCTGAAGCGGGGCCGGATCGTCGAGGCCCGCCGCGCCGACGGGCGGACCGCCGTCTACACGGTCGACGCCATCAAGTCGTACGAGAAGGCACGGTTCCCGAGCCAGGAGGTGTACGGCGCCCGGGGCCGCCCCGAGCTGCGCCTGATCACCTGCGGCGGCGCCTACGACCGCAGGAAGGGCTACTCCGGGAACGTCGTGGTCTTCGCCCATCTCACCGCCGTCCGCTGACGACCTGGCCGAATCAGGCCGTCCGCCTTCTCACCAGCTGGACCGGAGCCCCCGATCCCGCCCGGTGTCTTCCCCCGGCCGTACACATTCCGTTAACTTCCGTGACTCACAGCCCCGTACGACCCGCACGGGGCTTCCGACCCGCGGAGCACCAG
The DNA here is from genome assembly GCF_018604545.1 of Streptomyces koelreuteriae. Taxonomy (GTDB): domain Bacteria; phylum Actinomycetota; class Actinomycetes; order Streptomycetales; family Streptomycetaceae; genus Streptomyces; species Streptomyces koelreuteriae. The sequence continues at coordinate 6,822,855 of NZ_CP075896.1, forward strand.
CGCCCTGAAGACCCCTCGGGGGCACGCATGACACGCGCCATCTCCCTGCACGACGTGAGCAAGGCCTACACGCGCGGCTCCCGCGTGGTGGACCGGCTGTCGCTGGACATCACCCCGGGCGAGTTCCTCGTGCTGCTCGGCCCGTCCGGCTGCGGCAAGTCGACCGTGCTCAGAATGATCGCCGGGCTGGAGGAGATCGACGAGGGCGAGCTGCTGCTCGACGGCGAGTACGCCAACGACCTGCCGCCGTCCGGCCGGGACATGGCGATGGTCTTCCAGAACTTCGCCCTCTACCCCAACATGACCGGCCGGGCCAACATCGGCTTCCCGCTGCGCATCGAGGACCCGGGCACGGACCCCCGGCCGCGGGTGGACGCCACCGCCCGCCTGCTCGGCATCGAGGACCTCCTCGACCGCCTGCCCGCCCAGCTCTCCGGCGGTGAACGCCAGCGCGTCGCCATGGGCCGGGCCATCGCCCGCCACCCCTCCGCGTTCCTGATGGACGAGCCGCTGTCCAATCTCGACGCCAAGCTCCGCACCCATCTGCGCGCCGAGATAGCCCAGCTCACCGGGGAGTTGGGCGTCACCACGGTCTACGTCACCCACGACCAGGCCGAGGCCATGTCGCTGGGCGACCGGGTCGCCGTGCTGCGCGGCGGTGTGCTCCAGCAGGCCGACAGCCCGCGCGTGGTGTACGCGCTGCCCAGCAATGTCTTCGTCGCCGCGTTCATCGGCACCCCGCGCATCAACCTCCTGCGCGGACTGGTGCGTGCCCCGCTGGACGGCGCGATGACCATCAGCCTGGGCAAGCAGTTCCTGCGCCTGCCCGAACCGCTCTCCCTGGACCACCAGTTGCTGCGGGTCCAGCAGGGCCGCGGGGTCATCGTGGGCCTGCGCTCGGAAGCCGTCCGGATCGCCAAGCACTCCTCGGCCCGGCCCGGCGAGGTGCCGATCACCGGCCTGGTCGAGCATGTGGAGTTCCAGGGGCACGAGATCCTCGTCCACTTCAACACCGGCTCCAGCCCCGCCGTCGTCCCCGACCTGGAGGCCCCGCGTCCCCGCCCCGGCCGAGCCGCCCGGCGCCGCCGTCGCGAGGGCTCGGTGCTCACCCGGCTGCGGGAGCGGTCCGCGGCCGGACGGGCCGGACCCGTCGTCGCCCTGGACCACCCCGAGACCGCCGCCCCCGCCCCCGCCGAACCCCGCCTGCCCGGGGACCTCATCGTCCGCACCACCCCCGACCTGGCCCTCCGCCACGGCATGCAGGTGCCGCTCCTCGTCGACCTCGCCCACCTCTTCGTCTTCGACCAGGACGGCGACCGCATCTGCCCGCATCCGGCACGCCTGCCCGACCTGGAAAGGTGAGCAGTGGCACACCCATGACCCGGCACCCGTGACCGGGGTGTCTGGCGTCAGAAAACTATCGTCGCTAGTTTATGTGCCGGACGACGACGCCCCGCCCCCGGAGGAAGCGCGATGAAGGCATACGACGGCATGTACATCGGGGGCGCCTGGCGCCCGGCCGCCGGCCAGGACGTGATCGAGGTCGTGAACCCGGTCGACGAGCAGGTCATCGGCACGGTCCCGGCGGGCACCGCCCAGGACGTCGACACCGCCGTACGGGCCGCCCGCGCCGCCCTCGCGGGCTGGGCCGCGACCCCGCCCGCCGAGCGCGCGGCGCGCCTGGCCGCCCTCCGGGACGTGCTCGTGGCCCGCGCCGACGAGATCGCCGAGACGGTCACGGCCGAACTCGGCTCGCCCCTGAAGTTCTCCCAGGCCGTCCACGCGGGCGTGCCGATCGCCGTCGCGGGCTCCTACGCCGAGCTGGCGGCGACGTACGCCTTCGAGGAGAAGACCGGCAACTCGGTCGTGCACCACGAGCCGATCGGTGTCGTCGGCGCCATCACGCCCTGGAACTACCCCCTGCACCAGATCGTCGCCAAGGTCGCCCCGGCCCTCGCGGCGGGCTGCACGGTCGTCGTGAAGCCCGCCGAGGACACCCCGCTGGTCGCCCGCCTCTTCGCCGACGCGGTGCACGAGGCCGGGATCCCGGCGGGCGTCTTCAACCTGGTCACCGGCCTCGGCCCGGTCGCCGGCCAGGCCCTCGCCGAACACCCCGGCGTCGACCTGGTCTCCTTCACCGGCTCCACCGCCGTCGGCCGGCAGATCGCAGCGATCGCCGCCGGGCAGGTCAAGAAGGTCGCCCTCGAACTCGGCGGCAAGTCCGCCAACGTCATCCTGCCGACCGCCGACCTGGCCAAGGCGGTCAACGTCGGCGTCGCCAACGTCATGTCCAACTCCGGGCAGACCTGCAGCGCCTGGACGCGCATGCTCGTCCACCGCGAGCGGTACGACGAGGCCGTGGAACTCGCCGCCGAGGCCGCCGCCAAGTACGGCGACCGCATCGGCCCGGTCGTCAACGCCAAGCAGCAGGACCGGGTGCGCGGCTACATCGAGAAGGGCGTCGCGGAAGGCGCCCGCCTGGTCGCCGGCGGCCCCGACTCCCCGCGCGAGACCGGGTACTTCGTCAGCCCGACCGTCTTCGCCGACGTCACCGAGAACATGACCATCGCCCAGGAGGAGATCTTCGGCCCGGTCCTGTCGATCCTCCCCTACGACGACGAGGAGGACGCCCTGCGCATCGCCAACGGCACGGTCTACGGCCTGGCCGGCGCCGTCTGGGCCGGGGACGAGGCCGAGGCCGTGGCCTTCGCGCGCCGGATGGAGACCGGCCAGGTCGACATCAACGGCGGCCGGTTCAACCCCCTCGCGCCCTTCGGCGGTTACAAGCAGTCGGGCGTCGGCCGCGAGCTCGGTGTGCACGGCCTGGCCGAGTACCTCCAGACCAAGTCCCTCCAGTTCTAGAACCAGGGGAGTCCCTTCCGCCATGGCTGTCCGCGCCGCCGTTCTGCCCGCCGTCGGCTCCCCGCTGGAGATCACCGGCATCGACCTGCCCGACCCCGGACCCGGACAGGTCCGGATCCGGCTCGCCGCCGCCGGGGTCTGCCACTCCGACCTCTCCCTGTCCGACGGGACCATGCGTGTCCCCGTCCCCGCCGTCCTCGGCCACGAGGGCGCCGGCACGGTCGTCGCCGTCGGTGAGGGAGTCGGTCACGTCGCGCCCGGCGACGGAGTCGTCCTCAACTGGGCCCCGTCCTGCGGCGCCTGCCACGCCTGCTCGCTCGGCGAGGTCTGGCTGTGCGCCAACGCCCTGAAGGGCGCCGGCGACGTCTACGCCCGCACCGCCGAGGGCACCGACCTGCACCCCGGCCTGAACGTCGCCGCGTTCGCCGAGGAGACGGTCGTGTCCGCCGCCTGCGTCCTGCCCGTGCCCGAGGGCGTCCCGCTCACCGACGCGGCCCTCCTCGGCTGCGCCGTCCTCACCGGCTACGGCGCCGTCCACCACTCGGCCCAGGTCCGGCCGGGCGAGACGGTCGCGGTGTTCGGCGTCGGGGGAGTGGGCCTCGCCGCGCTCCAGGCCGCCCGGATCGCGGGCGCCTCGAAGATCGTCGCGGTCGACGTCTCCGCCGAGAAGGAGGAACTGGCCCGGGCGGCCGGCGCCACCGACTACGTCATCGCCTCGGAGAACACCGCCCGCGAGATCCGCGCCCTCACCGGCAAACAGGGCGTCGACGTCGCCGTGGAGTGCGCCGGCCGCGCGGTCAGCATCCGCACGGCCTGGGACTCCACCCGGCGCGGCGGACGCACCACGGTCGTCGGCATCGGCGGCGAGGACCAGCAGGTCACCTTCAACGCCCTGGAGATCTTCCACTGGGGCCGCACCCTCTCCGGCTGCGTCTACGGCAACTCCGACCCGGCCGAGGACCTCCCGGTGCTCGCCGAACACATCCGGGCGGGCCGCCTCGACCTGAGCGCGCTGGTGACGGAGCGGATCTCCCTGGAGGGCATCCCGGCCGCGTTCGAGAACATGCTGGCGGGCAAGGGCGGCCGGGCCCTGGTCGTCTTCTAGACCGGCTCTCCCGCCACCCCGGCCTCCGTGCGAGGCCGGGGCCTCAGGCATGCCCGCCCGCGCGGTCGGTGCCAAGTACAGGTAAAAGTCCTGGTGCGCGACCCGTTGACGTCCATACCGTCCGGTCAGTACGTTCCCGGAACCCGAGCCACCCCCCGTTCCGTCCCCGCACCCACCGGAGCGTGCACCGCATGGACACGGCACCTTCCGCTCAGCCCGCCTCCACCACCCCGGCCGCCGGCAACCGCCGCCGGGTCGCCACCGCGGCAGCGCTCGCCTCCGCCGTCGAGTGGTACGACTACTTCGTCTTCGGCATCGCCGCGGCCCTCGTCCTCGGCGATCTCTACTTCCCCGCGGGCAGCCCCACCGCCGGCGTCCTGGCCTCGTTCGCCACCTTCGCCGTCGGTTTCCTCGCCCGCCCCATCGGCGGCATCGTCGCCGGCCACCTCGGCGACAAGCGCGGCCGCAAGCCGATGCTGGTCCTCGCCCTCACCCTGATGGGCGTGGCCACCACCGGCATCGGCCTGCTGCCGACGTACGACACGATCGGCGTCGCGGCCCCGATCCTGCTGGTCCTCTTCCGCGTGCTGCAGGGCATCGCCGTAGGCGCCCAGTGGGGCGGCGCGATGCTGATGGCCACCGAGTACGCCCCCGAGGGCAAGCGCGGCATCTACGGCAGCTTCGTCCAGCTCGGCGTCCCCATCGGCGTGGTGACCGCCAACACGGTGTTCCTGCTGGCCGGCGCGTTCACCACCGACTCCGAGTTCGCGGCCTGGGCCTGGCGTGTGCCGTTCCTCGTCGGCCTGCTCGTCCTCGTGCTCGCCTGGTACATCCACACCCGCGTCGAGGAGACCCCCGAATTCCGGGAGGCGGAGAAGAAGCTGGCCGAGAAGGAGAAGGGCGAGCAGTCCTCTCCGCTGCGCACGATCCTGCGCGGCCACCTCGGTACGGTGCTCCTCGCCGGCGGTTCCTTCGCCGTGAACACGGCGACCTTCTACATCATCATCACCGGCGTGCTCGACTACACGACCCGCGAACTCGGCATGAAGAAGAGCGCCGTCCTCATGGTCTCGCTGTGCATCAGCCTCACCCAGCTGGTGCTGATCCCGGCTGCCGCCGCGCTCTCCGACAAGTTCGGCCGCATCCGGATCTACGCCCTCGGCGCGGTCGGCATCGCGCTGTGGGCCGTACCGCTCTTCCTGCTGATCGACACCGGCTCGCTGCTGTGGCTCGCGGTCGGCACGTTCGTCGCCAGCTGCTTCCTGAGCATCATGTACGGCCCCCAGGCCGCCCTGTTCGCGGAGCTGTTCACGCCCGAGATGCGCTACACCGGCGCCTCCCTCGGCTACCAGATCGCGGCCGTCGCCGGCGGCGGGCTCGCGCCCTTCGTCATGGTGCTGCTGCTGGAGGCGACGGGCACCTCGATGGCCGTGTCCGGCTACATCATCGTGCTCTCGGTGATCGCGCTGGTCTCGATCAAGGTCCTCGCGGACCGGGCCCGTGCGGCGGAAACGGCGGCGGAACCCGCCCCCGAGCCGGCGACGGAGGCCGAGTCAGCGGGCTGAGTCCGCGGCCTCCTCGGGCCGGGGCTCCGGAGCCGCTCCCGGAGCCCCGCCCCGAGCCGCCGCCCGCGACCGCGACCGCGACCGGGACACCGCGACACCCGCCAGGCACAGCACACCGCCGACCAGGGTGAGCAGCCCCGGCACCTCGCCGAGGAACAGCCAGGACATCAGGACGACCAGCGCGGGCGCCGCGTACGTCGTCGCGCCCATCCTGCTCGCGGTCGTCCGGGACAGGGCGTACGCCCACGTGGTGAAGGCGAGGGCGGTCGGGAAGACGCCCAGGTACACCATGTTGAGCGTCGCGGACGCCGGCGCGTCGGCGGCCTCCGCGACGAGCTGCCCGGCGAACGGCAGACACAGCACCGCGCCGACCAGACACCCGAACGTCGTCACCTGCAAGGGACTCGCCGAGCCCAGCGCGGGCTTCTGCGCCACGACGCCACCGGCGTACGCGACCGCCGCCAGCAGGCACAGCACCACCCCGAGCACCGAGGATCCGCCCTCGCCCGACATCGACAGCCCCACCGTCACGGCACCGGCGAACGACACCGCCATCCCCGCCAGCAGCCGCGGCGGCATCGGGTCCCCGAGCAGCCGGGCACCGAGCAGCGCGATCAGGATCGGCCCGGTGTTCACGACCAGGGCGGCGGTGCCCGCGTCGACCTGCTGCTCGCCCCAGTTGAGGGCGACCATGTAGAAGCCGAACCAGAGCACCCCCGATATCGCGATCCCGCGCCAGGCCCCGCGCGGCGGCCATCCCTCCCGCCGCACCAGACAGATCACCCCCAGCGCCAGCACCCCCGCCAGCAGCCGCCCCAGCGCCAACGCACCCGGCGAGTAAGCGTCCCCCGCACTGCGGATCGAGACGAACGCGGACGCCCACAACACGACGGTGACCGCGGCAGCACCTGCGGCCAGCAGCTCCGCCCGGCGGTCGGGGCGGGACGGGGAGGTGTTCATCATGCTCCAGAGGCTAGGAGTGGCGAAGGGCCGGACGCTCGCGGATTTCGGACGAGGGGTTCGGACGGGAGGGGAGCGGCGGTTCGGGCCGGGGGCCGAGGCTCGGGCGGTGCGGGTCGGCGCTTGAGGGCCGAGGGCGGGCCTCGGGTGGCGCGGCAGCCGGGGGCGTGCGGCCATGCCGGGCGCCCCGGCCAAGGCGCTGCGTCCCGTCGAGTGCGTGGTGGGCGGGGGCGCGTTGGCCGGTGCGCCCCCGCCGAAGGCCTGCGCCCCGGCCAGGGCGCTGTGTCCGGTGCGGTGCCCTGGCTGCGCCAGGCGATGCCTCCCAGGCCCCCCACCAAGGTGGGTGTGGGGTGGGCGGGGAGCGTGTCGGCGGGTGCGTCCCCGCCGAAGGCGCTGTGTCCGGTGCGGTGCCCTGGCTGCGCCATGCGATGCCTCCCGGGCCCTCACCAAGGCCCTGCGCCTCGGGCGTTGCGGTGGACGCGTGCGTCGTCGGTGTCGGTCGCCGTGCCACGGCTGAAGGCGCCGCAGGCCCGGCCAGGGATCAGCGCAGTGTCGCCGCCTCCACCCCCAGCAGCTCGAAGAGGGCCTGTTCACCGGCCGCCGTCACCTTCACCGCTCGCTCGGAGCCGATGCGGACGCACCAGCCCGTGTCCAGGGCGTGTCGGCACAGGGCCGCGCCCGCGACGCCCGCGAGGTGGGGGCGGCGTTCGGTCCAGTCCAGGCAGGCGCGTGCCAGGGGGCGTCTGCCACGCCGTTCGAGGCCGATGCCGGCCGAGGCGAACCAGGCCAGGCCCGTGTCGGTGAGTGCGAATCCGGTCTCCTGCTGCAGCAGCCCGCGGGCCGTCAACGCCTCGGTGACCGCGATGCCGAGCCGGCCGGCGAGATGGTCGTAGCAGGTGCGGCCCCGGGCCATCGCCGAGCCCGCGCTCGACTCCCGCAGGCTCCGCGGCCGTACGGCGGCCGTGCCCGGCGCGACCTGTGCGGCCAGGTCCTCCAACAGCTGCGCGACCCGCGCGTCTGCCAGCCGGACGTACCGGTGCCGGCCCTGGCGCTCCTCGGCGAGCAGCCCGCCCGCGACCAGCCTGCTCAGGTGCTCGCTCAGCGTCGACGCGGTGACCCCCGCGTGCCGCCCCAGCTCGCTCGCGGTCCACGCCCGCCCGTCGAGCAGCGCCAGCAGGCACGCGGCCCGGGTCTCGTCCGCGAACAGCCCGGCGAGCCGTGCCAGGCCGGTGGCCCGCGGATCCCTCGTCGTCATGGCCCCAGCATGGAACACGGACCGTTCGGCCGCCGCCGAAGTGTCCCTACGCGGTCCGCCGTACCTGCTCGTACTGCCCTGCCAGCCCGTCCAGCAGAGCCGTCAGCCCCGTCTCGAAGGCCCGCTCGTCGATCTTCTCCTGCTGCTCGGCGAGGAGATGGGCCTGCTGGAGATGGGGGTAGTCGGCGGGGTCGTAGGCGCTCGCGTCGTCCACGAAGCCCCCGGCGAAGGAGCCGAGCGCGGAACCCATCACGAAGTACCGCATCAGCGCGCCGATGGACGTGGCCTGCGCCGGCGGCCAGCCCGCGGCGACCATCGCGCCGTAGACCGCGTCCGCGAGGCGCAGTCCCGCCGGGCGGCGGCCGGGGCCGCGGGCCAGCACCGGCACGATGTTCGGATGGTCGCGCAGCGCGGCCCGGTAGGAGACGGCCCAGTCGTGCAGCGCGGTCCGCCAGTCGCGGCCGTCCTCGAACATCGTCAGATCCACCTGGCCGCTCACCGAGTCGGCGACCGCCTCCAGGATCTCGTCCTTGGTGCGGAAGTGGTTGTAGAGCGAGGGCCCGCTGACGCCCAGTTCGGCGGCGAGCCTGCGCGTGGAGACGGCCGCCAGGCCCTCCGCGTCCACGAGCGCGCGGGCCGTCTCGACGATCCGGTCGGTGGAGAGCAAGGGCTTGCGCGGTCGGGCCATGGCGCACATAGTAGGGCTGCCGACGGAAACTAGCAGTGCTAATTAAAATGTACCGTGTTCAAGTGGGGTGCCTGTGGTGAACCTGGAGCTCAGCGAGGAACAGACCGCCATGCGGCAGCTCGCCCGGGACTTTGTCGAGCGCGAGATCACCCCGAACGTCATCGCCTGGGACCGCGCCGAGGAAGTCGACCGCGGAGTCGTCAAGAAGCTCGGCGAGGTCGGCTTCCTGGGCCTGGCCGTCGACGAGGAGTACGGCGGCTCAGGCGGCGACCACCTCGCGTACTGCCTGGTCACGGAGGAACTGGGCCGGGGCGACTCGTCCGTGCGCGGCGTCGTCTCCGTCTCGCTGGGGCTCGTCGCCAAGACCGTCGCCGCCTGGGGGAGCGAGGAGCAGAAGCGGCGGTGGCTGCCGGGGCTCACCGCCGGCGAGGCGGTCGGCTGCTTCGGCCTGACCGAGCCGGGCACGGGCTCGGACGCGGGCAACCTCGCGACCCGGGCCGTACGCGACGGCGACGACTACGTCATCAACGGCACCAAGATGTTCATCACCAACGGCACCTGGGCCGACGTCGTCCTGCTCTTCGCCCGCTCCACGGACGCCCCCGGCCACAAGGGCGTCTCCGCCTTCCTGGTCCCCACCGACACTCCTGGCCTGACGCGCCGCACGATCCACGGCAAGCTCGGGCTGCGCGGCCAGACCACGGCCGAACTGGTGCTGGAGGACGTACGCGTGCCCGCCTCGGCGCTGCTGGGGGAGGAGGGCAAGGGCTTCTCGATCGCCATGTCCGCCCTCGCCAAGGGCCGGATGTCGGTCGCCGCCGGCTGTGTCGGCATAGCCCAGGCCGCACTGGACGCGGCGGTGCGCTACGCGGGCGAGCGCGAGCAGTTCGGGAAGCCCATCGCCGGGCACCAGCTCGTCCAGGAGCTGATCAGCGACATCGCCGTGGACGTCGACGCAGCCCGGCTGCTGACCTGGCGGGTCGCCGATCTGATCGACCGGGGTCAGCCGTTCGCCGTCGAGTCCTCCAAGGCCAAGCTGTTCGCCTCGGAGGCGGCCGTCCGCGCCGCGAACAACGCGCTCCAGGTCTTCGGCGGCTACGGCTACATCGACGAGTACCCGGCGGGCAAGCTGCTGCGGGACGCCCGCGTGATGACCCTCTACGAGGGCACCAGCCAGATCCAGAAACTGGTCATCGGGCGGGCGCTGACAGGGGTTTCGGCGTTCTGAGTACCTTCCTGAGTACCTCGGCGGATGTGGCGCGGGCCACTTCGGCCGAAGCTTGGCCCCATGAGTGACACACCGGGCAAGCAGAACACCGCGGCCTTCTACGGCCAGGCCGTCGCCTCCTTCGCCGTCGCCATGGCGGCCACCGCCATCGGCATCTACCAGCTCAGCGCCGACGCCTGGGTCCGCGGCTTCCTCGCCATCGCCGTCCTGTACCTGGTCACCTCCGCCTTCACCCTGGCCAAGGTGATCCGGGACCGGCAGGACGGGGCTTCGGCGCCCACCTACACCCCCTTCGAGAAGCACTGAGCGGTCGCGGGGCCGAACGCGCACTAAGCGCCCGCTCACCTTCGGCGGTATGGTGGTGCACCTGCCAGTGGAGAGGGGCACGTGATGGGTACGGCGGAGGAGACGGCCGGCGGCGAGGCGCAGGCGTGGGGCGAGGTCACGCCCGACGCGGCGCGACGGCTGCTGATCGCCGCGGTGGAGGCCTTCGCCGAGCGCGGGTACCACGCCACGACGACCCGTGACATCGCGGGCCGCGCCGGAATGAGCCCGGCCGCGCTCTACATCCACTACAAGACCAAGGAAGAGCTGCTGCACCGCATCAGCAGGATCGGGCACGCGAAGGCCCTGGAGATCCTGCGGACGGCGGCCCGGCGCGAGGGCAGCGCCCGCGAGCGCCTGGCCGACGCGGTCAGCTCCTTCGTCCGCTGGCACGCCGGCGGGCGCACCACGGCCCGGGTCGTCCAGTACGAGCTGGACTCGCTCGGGCCGGACGCCCGGGCCGAGATCCTCGCGCTGCGCCGGCAGTGCGACGACGAGGTGCACGCGGTCATCGTGGACGGCGTGGCGTCGGGCGAGTTCGATGTGCTCGACGTCAAGGGGACCACCCTCGCGGTGCTCTCCCTCTGCATCGACGTGGCCCGCTGGTTCAACGTCGACGGGCCCTGGACGCCGGACGAGGTCGGCGCGCTGTACGCCGACCTCGTGCTGCGGATGGTCGGAGCCGGGGAGCCGGCGCCGGCTCAGAAGTAGTAGCGCGCCACGGACTCGGCGACGCAGACGGGCTTGTCGCCGCCCTCGCGCTCCAGCGTGAAGGCGACGGTGACCTGGACGCCGCCGGTCACGTCCTCGACGCCGGTGATCGTGGCGGTCGCGCGCAGCCGGGAGCCGACCGGCACGGGCGCGGGGAAACGCACCTTGTTCGTGCCGTAGTTGACGCCCATCTTCACGCCCTCGACCGCGATCAGCTGCGGCCCGAAGAGGGGGAGCAGCGACAGGGTCAGATAGCCGTGCGCGATGGTCGTGCCGAACGGGCCCGCGGCGGCCTTCTCGGGGTCGACGTGGATCCACTGGTGGTCACCGGTGGCCTCCGCGAAGAGGTCGACCCGCTTCTGGTCGATGTCGAGCCAGTCGGTGTACCCGAGCTGTTCGCCCACCGCCGACTTCAGGTCGTCGACGGACGTGAAGATCCTCGGCTCTGCCATGTCCCGGCCTCTCGCATGTCAGGGATGCTGATGTCTCTACTTCTCTAAGCGACTGCTTAGCATGGTCGGCCGCGGGGGGTCGTGTCAACGGACTGGGTAGGGTTCGATGGGTGCCCCAGATTCCAGAGCAGATCCATGAGCTCACGGTCGGCCAGCTCGCGGCGCGCAGCGGCGCGGCCGTCTCCGCGCTGCACTTCTACGAGTCCAAGGGCCTGATCGGCAGCCGCCGGACCTCCGGCAACCAGCGCCGCTACTCACGTGACACGCTCCGCCGGGTCGCCTTCATCAGGGCCGCGCAACGGGTCGGCATCCCGCTGGCGACGATCCGCGAGGCACTGGCGGAACTCCCCGAGGAGCGCACGCCGACCAGGGAGGACTGGGCGCACCTCTCGGAAGCCTGGCGCTCCGAACTGGACGAGCGCATCGCCCAACTGAACCGCCTGCGCGACCACCTCACCGACTGCATCGGCTGCGGCTGCCTCTCCCTCGAAGGCTGCGTCCTCTCCAACCCGGACGACGCCTTCGGCGAACGCCGCACAGGCTCCCGCCTGATGGTGGACAAGAACCGCGCATAGCCAGAGCTGCGGGCATGCGTGCCTCCCCCAGTGCCTTAAGGGCCTGGGAGGTGCCCCCAGGGCGGCACGGGTGGGCGGTGGGGGTCCCCCCGCTCGAGCGAAGCCGAGAGTGGGGGAGGCACCCCGCTCCGCCGGGCTGCGCACCCCCCGCCCCCAGCCTCAACGCCGAGCACCCGCCGCCCGACCAAGCGCGTACTCACCCAACCCCGCCAAAACCAACTCCGCATTGGACCGAGCCCGCCCCCCACCCGGCAACACCAGCACATCCTCAAGCCCGACCCGAGCCCCCACCCCCAACCGCCCCGCGAGCCGCAGCACAGGCCAAGCACCCCCGTCCTCCCCGTGCAACAACACAGGACGGCCATGGGCGGAACCGATCTCGGACAGCAACCCCCGCGCAGAGGCAACGGCACTCCCCGCATCCGTGTCCGTCACCTCGGCCAGCACCCGCAAAACCCTCGGCCCCAGCGAAGACGCGGCAAACCGCTCCGCCCCGTCCGTCCCCGACCAGATCCCCGCCTCCACCCCCACCCCGAGATCGAGAAGCGCGGCGGCCACCTCCTCCGCCCCCGGCTCATGCCAGTTGACCGAAGCGTGGTCGGGCAGCACCGTCCACCCCCGGACACGCTCCACCCTGGCGGCGGGGTCCGGCTCAGCCCACGCCCCCGTCGTCACCCCGACCGGCACCGACACCCGCGCCCGAATCGCCTCCAGCGTCACCGCGAGCACGCGCGGCGACAGCGTGTCCCGTCCGCACGGCGTCTTGGGGTGAACATGGATGTCCGTGGCCCCGGCCGCGACGGCCTCCGCCGCGGACTCGGCCATCGCCTCGGGCGTCAGCGGCACCGCCGCACCGTCGGCGGCTCCCCGCGCCCCGTTCAGACACACCTGCACCATGTCCCGATGGTGCCAGTCACCACTGACAACCGGCCCCGGCGGCGACAGTGGGGGTGCGGCATCCCCGGCGCACCCCCCGCGCACCCGCGTTCGTCAAGCCGACATCAACAGTGGCCTCGCCCGCCTGGCGAACGCCAGGGACTCGGGCGTGAGCACGGGACGCGGCACCAGGATTCCGCAGTCCGTGCAGACCGGACCCGCCGATGGTTCGTGGTCCAGGTCGTACTTCCAGGCGAGTTGCCCCCCGCCGCACACCGGGCACGCCGAGCCCGGTTCGCGCTCCAGCGCGGCGATCAGCCGGCGCAGTACCTCGGCCAGCGGTTCACGGGGATGGACCGCCGGATCGTCGCACCACGCCACACCGAACCCGCCCCAGGTCAGCCGGTGCCAGTCGTCCACACTGCCCGGCCGGCGCAGTCCGTCGTGCTTCTCCTTCTTGCGGCGCTCGGCGAAGTCGACCTCGTAGGCCAGCCAGACCGCCCGCGCCTCTTCCAGTTCGTCCAGTGCGGCCACGAGCCGCACTGGATCGGGGGAGCGGTCCTCGGGACCGAACCCTGCCCGGGAGCACAAATGGTCCCAGGTCGCCCTGTGCCCGTAAGGGGCGAACCTCTCAAGGCACTTGCGCAGCGAATAGCGCCGCAATGCGAGATCGCACCGCGGATCGCGGACCTGTCTCGCCAGACTCCGGAAACCGGCCATCGTCCTGCACCTCCGTCACACCTGCACCTGTAATCCGGTCACTTCGGCGTCGTCGTACGGACGTCGCCGAATAGACGTATCGACAAGCGAATCGGCTCCATCCGATTTCAAATGCCCTCCATAAGCCGTCCTAAGGGGCTCGCGAGTCGACTGCCGTGGTCCGTGTGCCTGTTGTGCTGACTCCAAGAAGTGACGCTTGTTCATCTTCAAAGCCGGGGATACCGGCGGTAACATCCGGCCACCCCCTCGCGAGGAGCCCCCCATGCCACGGCGTACCCCACGCACCGCTCTCGGCAGAATGAGAACTCCCCGGGGAATCCCCGGGTTCCTGAAGACCGCTTCGGTATGCGCCCTGATCGCAGGACTTTTGTCGCCGCTCGCCCCGGCGGCCGCCTCGGAAACAGCGACCGCGCAGGTCGCGGCCTCGGTGAACGACTACTGCGGCAACCAGTGTTCGGACATTCTTCCGCCCGGCCAGAACGGCAACGCCACCCTCGCCCAGATCCTCCTCAATCAGGCCTTCGGCACCCAGCCCGAGCACGCCGAGGACCAGCTCGGGCCCTACGCGAACCTCGCCAAGGGCTACACCGGCCTCACTAACGACAAGATCAACGACTTCTTCAACGACGCCTCCTTCGGGGTCCCGGCGGACCAGGTCGCCTCCACCGTCAAGCCCGCCGGGCGGGCCGATGTGACGATCGTCCGTGACAAGAAGACGGGTGTGCCGCACATCACCGGCACTACCCGGTACGGCACCGAGTTCGGGGCCGGCTACGCGGCCGCCCAGGACCGGCTCTGGCTGATGGACGTCTTCCGCCATGTCGGGCGCGGCCGGCTCACCGCATTCGCCGGCGGCGCGCCCTCCAACCAGGGATTGGAACAGCAGTTCTGGCGGCACGCCCCGTACACCGAGGCCGATCTGCAGGCGCAGATCGACAACGCCGTCGCCACGGGCGGCGAGCGCGGCAAGCAGGCCCTCGCCGACGCCACGGCCTATCTCGACGGCATCAACTCCTACATCGACGCTTCCGACAGCGGCCGCTACTTCCCCGGCGAGTACGTCCTCACCGGCCACAAGGACTCCGTCACCAACGCCGGGACGATCGAGCACTTCAAGATCACCGACCTGGTCGCGCTGGGCTCGGTCATCGGCGCGCTGTTCGGTTCCGGCGGGGGCGGCGAGGTCAACAACGCGCTCTCGCTGCTGGCCGCCCAGGAGAAGTACGGCGTGGCCGAGGGCACCAAGGTCTGGGAGTCGTTCCGCGAGCGCAACGACCCGGAGGCCGTCCTCACCGTCCACGACGGCAGCTTCCCGTACGCGACCAAGCCCGACGATCCGCAGGGCACGGCCCTGCCCGACGCCGGCTCGGTGGAGCCCGAGCCGCTCGTGTACGACCGCACCGGCAGCGCCGCGACGGCCGGTGCCACCGGCGCCTCCGGCGAGGCGGCGAAGACGGCCCTGTCGTCCGCCAAGCGGGGCATGTCCAACGCCCTCGTGGTCGGCGGCGAGCACACCGCCAGCGGCCACCCCGTCGCCGTGTTCGGCCCGCAGACCGGCTACTTCGCCCCGCAGTTGCTGCTGCTCCAGGAGATCCAGGGCCCGGGCATCAGCGCCCGCGGCGCCTCCTTCGCGGGCCTGAGCATGTACGTGGAACTCGGCCGGGGCCAGGACTACGCGTGGAGCGCCACGACCTCCGGCCAGGACATCATCGACACCTACGCCGTCGAACTGTGCCAGGACGACCACCACTACTTGTACCGCGGCACCTGCACGCCGATGGAGAAGATCGAGCAGAAGAACGCCTGGAAGCCCACCACCGCCGACGGCACCGCGGCCGGCTCGTACACGATGCGCGTCTGGCGCACGAAGTACGGCCCGGTCGAATACCGCGCGACGGTCGGCGGCAAGAAGGTCGCCTACACCACCCTGCGCTCGTCCTTCATGCACGAGGCCGACTCCATCATCGGCTTCCAGATGCTGAACGACCCCGGCTACGTCAAGGGCCCGGAGTCCTTCCAGAAGGCGGTGCAGCACATCAACTACACCTTCAACTGGTTCTACGCCGACTCCGAGCACACCGCGTACTACAACAGCGGAGACAACCCGGTGCGCGCGAACGGCGTCGACGCCGAGTTCCCGGTGTGGGCGCGGCCGGCGTACGAGTGGCGGGGCTGGGACCCGGCGGCCAACACGGCCGACTACACCCCGCCCTCCGCCCACCCGAACTCGATCGACCAGGACTACTACATCTCCTGGAACAACAAGCAGGCCAAGGACTACACGACCGCGCCCTGGGGCAACGGGTCCGTGCACCGTGGCAACCTCCTGGAGGACCGGGTGAAGAAGCTGGTCCGGCAGGGCGGGGTGACCCGGGCCTCGCTGGTGAAGGCCATGGCCGACGCGGGGACGGCCGATCTGCGGGCGGAGGACGTCCTGCCCAGGCTGCTGAAGGTCGTCACGAGTTCGCCGGTCACCGACTCCGCCACCGCCGCTGCCGTCGGCAAGCTCCAGGCCTGGGTCGCGGCAGGCGGCAAGCGCACCGAGACCTCGGCCGGCTCCAAGAAGTACGCCGACGCCGACGCGATCCGCATCCTGGACGCCTGGTGGCCGCTGCTGGTCAAGGCCGAGTTCGAACCGGGCCTCGGCAGTGAGCTGTACGAGGCCATGACCGCGAACCTGCCCGTCGACGAGTCCCCGTCGGCCGCCCACGGCCCGACCGGCTCGCACGCCGGAAGCTCCTTCCAGTACGGCTGGTGGAGCTATGTCGACAAGGACCTCCGGGCCGTGCTCGGCGAGCAGGTGCAGGGGCCGCTGGCCAGGAAGTACTGCGGCGACGGCAGCCTCGGCGCCTGCCGCGACACCCTCGTCGGCACCCTGAAGGAGGCGGCCGGAAAGACCGCCGCCCAGGTCTACCCCGGCGACGACCAGTGCGCGGCGGGCGACCAGTGGTGTGCCGACTCGGTCATCCATCGCACCCTCGGCGGTATCAAGCACGGCAAGATCAGCTGGCAGAACCGGCCGACCTACCAGCAGGTCGTGGAGTTCACCTCGCACCGGTGACCCGGCAGCTCCGACAACAGGCGGCGGGTCAGCGCACGCGGCCCGCCGCCAGCACCAGCCGGGCCAGCTCCTCGTGCAGGATGTCGCTGTGCGCCCCGGCCGGCGGGCCGCCGCGTCTGACCACCGCCGACGCGTCGACGTTCACGCACCCCGAGGCGGGCGGTTTCACCGTCAGGGCCTTGGCGAGGGTGTACGCGCGCGTGCCCGGCACCGCCCGCGCCCCGCCGCAGCCCATCGCACCCCACTTCTCGCCCAGGGCCCGGCTCAGGTCGAGGCCGGTGGCGACCGACCGGCTGTCGCCCGCCATCCGGGACGCCAGCGGATAGATCGTGCCGAGGGCCGTGTCGTGCCGGGAGTGGCAGCACACCAGGGGGCCGTCGATGCGGTTCTGCTGCCCCTGGAGGACCCCTCCCGCGCGCGGGTCGTGCGGCAGCCGGGCCGCGAACGCGTAGTGCGAGAACGCCCCTTGGAGTAGTGTCACGGACTTCACCGAGCGCACGCCCTCGGGCAGTCCGCGCAGCGCGAACGACACCAGCCGCGCGCCGAAGCTGTGCCCCACCAGGTGCACGCGCACATCCGGCGCCGCCTTGGCGAGCTGCCCGACGACCCGGCCGAGGCCACGCTCGCCGACGGTTCCCGCGCGCCGCTTCATCGCGTAGTACGTCGCCTGCCGCAGGAGTTCGTGCGCACCGTCCCAGGGGTTCGGGAGCCGGAAGTCCCGCCGTCCGCCGGACGCTTCGAGCTCCGCGAGGGCCTGAGCGAACTCCTCGCAGGCCGCCGCCGACGATCCGGCGAACATCTCCGGCTCGCTCTGCGGCACCCCCTCCGCCACCGTGTCCGCCGCGAACAGCTCCTGCGGCCCGGGCGCCACCACCTCCACCAGCAGCCGCACCAGCCGCCCGAACTCCTCCAGTTCGGCCTCCTCCGGCGGCTGCTGCTCCAGCAGCCGCGCGATCTGGTCGACCAGGATCGCCCGGCCCGGGAAGGTCTCCAGCAGCGCGTGCCGCGTGTCCTTGTCGAGCACGGGCCGCCCGGGGGCCTCGGCCGCCACGGCCCTGGGCAGGTCCGGGATCGGCTCGTCGGAGAACCGCATCGCCGGCCACAGCACCCCGACGTACCCGACCCGGGCCGCCGGGGCCAGCCGAGGGAAGGGCGCGAGGAAACGGTCGTAGAGCCGCGTCGCGCCCGATCGGTCGTTGTTCCAGCCGTGCGCGAAGACGATCAGGTCGCGCACCCTGCGTTCCGCCACCCCGGCGAGCAACCGGTCCCGCTGGCGGCCCACCGGGTCCCCGTCCGCGTCGAAGGTCAGCTCCCAGTAGGGAGTCACACTCATCGCCGGATCCGCCATGACAGGCCCCCTAGCCCCCGGGTGACGCCGCGATCTGGGCGCATCGTCCTGCCAACCGGGCCGATTGGCCATACGTCACGGGCGCATTGGGGGCCCGTATGCCGTGCTCAGCGGTAGACGAGGTACTCCCGTCGCGTCCGCCGGAACGCCGCCAGGTCCTGCTGCCACCCCGCCACGACCTCGTCGGTGTCCGCGCCCGCGTCGATCATCGTGCGTACGCGCGTGGAGCCGGTGAGCTTGTCGATCCAGTGGTCGGGACGCCAGGCGAAGCCGCTCCAGACCCGCTTGGCGGTCACGAGCAGGGCGATTCCCGTGCGCACGGGGTCGAACGCGGCCCGGTCGTGCACATGGAGCTGGACGCCGCCGACCGTCTTGCCCTGGAACTTCGAGAAGGTCGGCGCGAAGTACGCCTCCCTGAACCGCACGCCCGGCAGCCCGAGTTCGTTCGCCTCGGCCGCCCAGCGCCGGTCGATCCCCTCCGCGCCCAGCAGCTCGAACGGCCGGGTCGTGCCACGCCCCTCCGACAGGTTCGTGCCCTCGAACAGGCACGTCCCCGAGTACACCAGGGCCGTCTCCGGCGTCGGCATGTTCGGGCTCGGCGGCACCCAGGGCAGACCGGAGGCGTCGTAGAAATCCGAGCGCTTCCAGCCCGACATCATCACGGTCTCCAGCGGCACGGGGTCGGTGAGGAACTCGCCGTTGAACAGCCGCGCCAGCTCCGCGACGGTCATCCCGTGGGCCTGGGAGACGGGTTGCCGCCCGACGAACGTGGCGAACTCCTTGTGCAGCACGGGCCCGAGGGCCGCGCGACCCGTCACCGGGTTGGGCCGGTCCAGCACCACGAACCGCTTGCCGGCGAGCTGGGCGGCCTCCATGCAGTCGTACAGGGTCCAGATGTACGTGTAGAAGCGGGCGCCGACGTCCTGGATGTCGAAGACGACCGTGTCCACGCCGGACGCGGTGAAGATGTCGGCGAGGGGGCGGCCGCTCTTGAGGTACGTGTCGTAGACGGGCAGACCGGTCGCCGGGTCGTCGTAGCGGCCTTCGGAGCCGCCGGCCTGGGCGGTGCCTCGGAAGCCGTGCTCGGGGCCGAAGACGGCGGTGAGGTCGACGCGGTCGTCCGCGTGCATGACGTCGACGATGTGGCGGGCGTCGCGGGTGATGCCGGTGGGGTTGGTGACGATGCCGACCTTTTGGCTGTCGAGCGGGGTGTAGCCGTCCTGGGCGAGTCGTTCGAAGCCGGTGCGTAGTTTTTTGTGGCGCTGGGCGGCGGCCGTGGGGGGTGCCGCTGATACGGCTGCCGCCGTGGCCGCCGTGAGTACGGCTCGTCTTGAAGGGCGCATGCGGTGACCTCCTTGAGCGGGGACGGTCGGCATGGGCACGGTATGCGCTTCCGCGGGCTGTGGGGAGGCTGCGGGCCGTCTGTGGTCCTTCGCGCAGTTCCCCGCGCCCCTTGAGGGGCGTTGCCGATACCCCTTCCGTGGTACATACCGACCGGTTAGTCTGGCGCCATTGCTGAGCCGCGTCTAAGGAGACCGATGGTGGGAGCCTTTCAAGGGGCCGGAGTCGTTGTCACGGGGGCCGGTGGCGGGATCGGGGCCGCGCTGGCCCGGCGCTTCGCCGCCGAGGGGGCCCGGGTCGTGGTCAATGACCTGGATGCCGAGCGGGCCAAGCACGTCGCGGACGAGGTCGGGGGGATCGCCGTGCCCGGTGACGCCTCGGCGATCGTCGGGGACGCCCGGGACGCGCTCGGCGGGACCGTCGACGTGTACTGCGCCAACGCCGGTGTCGCCTTCGACGGCGTCGACTCCGGTCGGGCGCTGGACGAGAAGGCGTGGTCGACGTCCTGGGACGTGAACGTCATGGCCCATGTCCGGGCCGCCGAGCAGTTGCTGCCGGCCTGGCTGGAGCGCGGCAGCGGCCGGTTCGTGTCCACGGTGTCCGCAGCCGGGCTGCTCACCATGATCGGTGCCGCGCCCTACGCCGTCACCAAGCACGGCGCCCTCGCCTACGCCGAGTGGCTGTCGCTGACGTACCGGCACCGGGGTGTGAAGGTCCACGCGATCTGCCCGCAGGGCGTCCGCACCGACATGCTCGCCGCCACCGGCAGCGCGGGCGACCTGGTGCTGCAGCCGACCGCGATCGAGCCGGACGCCGTCGCGGACGCCCTGCTCAAGGGCATCGAGGAGGACCGCTTCCTGATCCTTCCGCACCCGGAGGTAGCCGCCTATCACCAGGCCCGGGCCGGTGACCCCGACCGGTGGCTGACCGGCATGAACCGCATCCAGCAGCAGTGGGAGGAGACCCGGTGACCGAGTCCCGCTACGCGGCCAAACCCTGGCTCGCCCTGCTCGGCGAGGCCCAGAAGGGCCCGATCAGCCCCGCCGGCTCCCTCGTGCACGCCCTGCGACGGGTGGTGGCCGAGACGCCGGACAACGACTTCCTGGCCTACTTCGACGGCCGGCTGACCTACGGGGAGGTCGACGAGCTCAGCGACTCCGTCGCCGGGCATCTCGCGGCGCGCGGCCTGGAGCGCGGTGACCGGGTCGCGGTGCTGCTGCAGAACTCCCCGCACTTCGTGCTCGCCGTGCTCGGCGCGTGGAAGGCGGGCGCGGTCGTCGTGCCCGTCAACCCGATGTACAAGTCGGGCGAGGTGACCCACGTCCTGCGGGACGGCGAGGTGGCCGCGCTGATCTGCTCGGACCGGGCGTGGGAGTCGTATCTGCGCGAGACGGCGGCCGACTCGCCCGTGCGGATCGTGCTCACCGGATGCGAGCGGGACTTCCAGACGCGTGACGACGCGCGCGTGCTGACCTTCGAGCGGCTGCCGCAGGCCCCGGACGCCGATGACCTGGTGACGGTGGCGCGCGCCGGGAACAAGGCACCGGCGGACCGGGTGCCCGGGCCCTCCGACATCGCGCTGATCAGCTACACCTCCGGCACGAGCGGCACCCCCAAGGGCGCCACCAACACGCACGGCAACATCATGTACAACGCCGAGCGGCAGCGGACCGGCCTGGGGCTGCCCGAGCGGCCCGTGTACTTCGCGATGGCGCCGCTGTTCCACATCACGGGCATGGTCTGTCAGTTCGGCGCCTGTCTGAACAGCGGGGGCACGCTCGTACTGGCCTACCGCTTCGAGGCGGGCGTGGTGCTGGACGCGTTCGCCGAGCACGCGCCGCACTACACCGTCGGCCCCTCCACGGCCTTCATGGCGCTGGCCGCCCACCCCACGGTCACCCGCGACCACTTCTCCTCCTTCCGGGTGATCTCCTCCGGGGGCGCCCCGCTGCCGCCCGCGCTGGTGGAGAAGTTCCGTTCGGGCTTCGGGCCGTACATCCGCAACGGCTACGGACTGACCGAGTGCACCGCGCCCTGCGCCTCCGTGCCGCCCGGCCTGGAGGCACCCGTCGACCCGGCCTCCGGGACGCTCGCCGTGGGCCTGCCCGGCCCCGACACGGTCGTACGGATCGTCGACGACCACGGCGACGAGGTGCCCTTCGGCGAGCAGGGCGAGATCGCCGTACGCGGCCCGCAGGTCGTGCCCGGCTACTGGCGGCGCGCCGACGCCACCGCCGAGACGTTCCCCGGCGCCGAACTGCGCACCGGCGACATCGGCTTCATGGACGAACAGGGCTGGCTGTACGTCGTCGACCGCAAGAAGGACATGATCAACGCGTCCGGCTTCAAGGTGTGGCCGCGCGAGGTCGAGGACGTGCTCTACACGCACCCGGCGGTGCGCGAGGCCGCCGTCGTCGGGGTGCCCGACGGGTATCGCGGGGAGACCGTCAAGGCGTACATCAGCCTGCGTCCGGACGCCGAGACGGACCCGGATGCGCTCGCCGCCTACTGCAAGGAGAGACTGGCCGCCTACAAATACCCGCGCCAGGTGGAGATCCTGCCCGACTTGCCGAAGACGGCCAGTGGGAAGATCCTCCGTCGGGAACTTCGTTCCCGTACGCAAGACAACTGACAGCAGTACGGAAAGGCAGGTGGCGGCAGTGCCCAGGACTACGGACTCGGACGGCACCCCCGTGCCTCAGCGGCTCCTGGCCGCCGCCACCCGGCTCTTCGCGGAGCAGGGCTACGACCGCACCTCGGTGCAGGAGATCGTCGAGGCGGCCGGCGTCACCAAGGGGGCGCTGTACCACTACTTCGGCTCCAAGGACGACCTGCTGCACGAGGTGTACGCGCGCGTGCTGCGCATCCAGCAGGAGCGGCTGGACGTCATCGCGGACGCGGACGAGCCGGTGGAGAAGCGGCTGCGGTCCGCGGCGGCGGACGTCGTGGTGACGACCATCGACAATCTCGACGACGCGATGATCTTCTGGCGGTCGATGCACCATCTCAGCCCCGAGAAGAACAAGCAGGTCCGCTCCGAGCGGCGCCGCTACCACGAGCGTTTCCGGGCGCTGGTCGAGGAGGGCCAGGAGTCGGGCATCTTCTCCAGGACGACCCCGGCGGACCTGGTCGTCGACTACCACTTCGGCTCGGTCCACCACCTGTCGACGTGGTACCGGCCGGATGGCCCGATGAGCCCGCAACAGGTAGCCGACCACCTGGCCGACTTGTTGATGCGGGCCCTGCGCCCCTGACCCAGGGGGCTCCGCCCCCTGGACCCCCGGCCTATGCCCACCCACCACCCGAATCGGCCGGTCAAGAGGCCGAACTCGAAACGCCGAGCCGAGTCCCACCCAGCCCGTCCGGCGTTTGAGGACGAGGCCGTTCAGGCCGAAGGGGGGTCCAGGGGGCGCAGCCCCCTGGCGGGGTCGAAGGGGCGGAGCCCCTGGGATGGGACGGGTAGGGGCGGCGGGGGCGAGAAAACCCCCACCGCCCGCCCCACCTACACGTACTTCTTCAACTCCCGCCGAGCCAACGACCGCTGATGCACCTCATCAGGCCCGTCCGCGATCATCAGCGTCCGCGCCGCCGCATACAGCTCCGCCAGCGGGAAGTCCTGACTGACACCCCCCGCCCCGTGCAACTGGATCGCCCGGTCGAGAATGTCCACCACCGCCCGAGGCGTAGCGATCTTGATCGACTGGATCTCGGTGTGGGCGCCCTTGTTCCCGACCGTGTCCATCAGCCACGCAGTCTTCAGCACGAGCAGCCGCAACTGCTCCACCGTCACCCGCGCGTCCGCGATCCAGTTGTGCACCACACCCTGCTGCGCCAGCGCCTTGCCGAACGCCGTACGGGACACCGCCCGCCGGCACATCAGCTCGATCGCCCGCTCCGCCATGCCGATCAGCCGCATACAGTGGTGGATCCGGCCGGGACCGAGCCGCGCCTGCGCGATGGCGAAGCCGCCGCCCTCCTCGCCGATCAGGTTCGACGCCGGCACACGCGCCCCGTCGAAGATGACCTCGGCGTGGCCGCCGTGGGAGTGGTCCTCGTAGCCGAAGACCCGCATCGCGCGCTTGACGGTCACACCCGGCGTGTCACGGGGCACCAGCACCATGGACTGCTGACGGCGGATGTCGTCCCCGTCCGGGTCCGTCTTGCCCATCACGATGAAGATCTTGCAGTCGGGGTTCATCGCCCCGGAGATGTACCACTTGCGGCCGGTGATGACGTACTCGTCGCCGGACCGCTCGATGTGCGTGGTGATGTTGGTGGCGTCCGAGGAGGCCACCTCCGGCTCGGTCATCGCGAACGCCGAGCGGATCTCACCGGCAAGCAGCGGCTCCAGCCACTGCTTGCGCTGCTGCTCGTCACCGAACTGGGTGAGCACCTCCATGTTCCCGGTGTCGGGCGCCGCGCAGTTCGTCGCCGTCGGCGCCAGATGCGGGGAGCGGCCCATGATCTCGGCGAGCGGCGCGTACTGGAGGTTGGTGAGCCCGGCCCCGTACTCGGAGTCCGGCAGGAACAGGTTCCACAGCCCCTGCCTGCGCGCCTCGGCCTTCAGCTCCTCCACGACCGCCGGCGTGTCCCACGGGGAGGCGAGCAGGGCGCGCTGCTCCTCCGCGACGGCCTCGGCGGGATAGACGTACTCGTCCATGAAGGTGAGCAGCTTGGCGCGCAGCTCCTCGGTGCGTGCGTCGAACGCGAAGTCCATACGGATCAGCCCTCCTGAAGGCCCTCGTGAAGCGTGGTCAGCCCGTGCCGGACGAAGACGGGCACGAGGTCGCCGATGCGGTCGAACCCGCGCCCGACCGTCTGGCCGAGCGTGTAGCGGTAGTGGATGCCCTCGAGGATCACGGCGAGCTTGAACCAGGCGAACGCCGTGTACCAGGAGACCGCGGAGACGTCGCGCCCCGAGCGCGCGGCGTACCGCTCGATGAGTTCGGACGGTGCCGGATGCCCGGGGGCCTCGGCGGTGGTGGAGACGGGGGAGTCGGGCATGCCCAGCGGCATGCTGTACATGACCAGCAGACCGAGGTCGGTGAGCGGGTCGCCGAGCGTCGACATCTCCCAGTCGAGGATCGCCCGGATGGTGTCGTCCTCGCCGATCAGCACATTGTCGAGCCGGTAGTCGCCGTGCACGACGGCCGGGGCGGGGGAGCGGGGCAGGTCCCGGCCGAGGGCGGCGTGCAGTTCGTCGATGCCGTCCAGGTCGCGGTTGCGGGAGGCGTCGAGCTGCTTGCCCCAGCGCCGCAGCTGCCGGTCCAGGAAGCCCTCGGGCCGCCCGAAGTCCGCGAGCCCGACCTCACCCGGGTCCACGGCGTGCAGCTCCACCAGCGTGTCCACCAGGTTCAGCACCGCGCCCCGGGTCCGCTCCGGACCGAGCGGCACGAGCTGGTCGGCGGTGCGATAGGGGGTGCCCTCGACGAACTCCATGACGTAGAAGGGCGACCCGAGCACCTCCTCGTCCTCGCACAGCAACACCGGCTGGGGAACCGGCACGGCGGTCGGGTACAGACCGCTGATCACCCGGTGCTCGCGCTTCATGTCGTGCGCGGTGGCCAGGACGTGGCCGAGCGGAGGCCGCCGCACGACCCAGCGCGCGGTGCCGTCGGAGACCGCGTAGGTGAGGTTCGACCGGCCGCCCTCGATCAGCCGGCCGGACAGCGGGCCGTTCACCAGGCCGGGGCGCTCCCGGTCGAGCAGGCCGCGCAGCCGGTCGAGATCGAGTCCGGGCGGGTGGTCGGGGCTCATGCGTCGCTCCTACGGGGAGATGGACGGTTCCCGACTCATGATGCCGACCGGTCGGTATGTCGTCCAGAGGGGGGCCGAAACGTGATCGGAGCCACGATAGGCCGACGACCTCTCCCATGGGACGCCGGGGAGGTCCAGGGGCCCGTCAGGAGATGCCTGGACCGCTACGTTCAGGCCATCCGGCTTGCGTGCCGTCCGGGGAGCCCGGAAGGTCGGAGCCATGAAGGCCATCAGCTACTCACGGTACGGCGGACCCGAGGTGCTGGCGTTCGGGGAGGTCCGCGATCCCAAGGTCGGCCCGGACGCCGTGCTGGTGAAGGTGCGGGCGGCGTCCGTGAACCCCGTCGACTGGAAGGCCCGCGAGGGCTACCTCGACGCCATCCTCGAACCCGTCTTCCCCGTGGTGCCCGGCTGGGACGTCTCGGGCGTCGTCGTACGGCCCGGCGTGGCCGTCTCGGAGTTCGACGTCGGGGACGAGGTCATCGGGTA
Organism: Streptomyces koelreuteriae; assembly: GCF_018604545.1. GTDB lineage: Bacteria > Actinomycetota > Actinomycetes > Streptomycetales > Streptomycetaceae > Streptomyces > Streptomyces koelreuteriae. Next base: position 6,848,172 of record NZ_CP075896.1, read on the forward strand.
CGTGCGCGAGGACTTCCTCTCCCGGGGCACCTTCGCCGAGTACGTGGCCGCGCCCCTGCGCACCCTCGCCCGCAAGCCCCGCAACTTCTCCTTCGAGGAGGCGGCCGGGCTGCCGCTGGTCGGGCTCACCGCCTACCAGGTGCTGCTCAAGGTGCTCCAGGTGAAGCGCGGCGAGACCGTCCTGGTGCACGCGGCGGCCGGCGGCGTCGGATCGATCGCCGTCCAGCTCGGCACCCACCTCGGCGCCCGGGTGATCGGTACGGCGAGCGAGCCCAACCACGACTTCGTGCGGGGCCTCGGCGGCGAGCCGGTGACGTACGGCGAGGGCCTGGGCGAGCGGGTGCGGGGGCTGGCGCCCGAGGGCGTGGACGCGGTGTTCGACACCATCGGCGGTGACGCGCTGAAGGCCTCGGCGAACCTGCTGGCCCCCGAGGGCCGCCTGGCGTCGATCGCCGACGGCGACGTCGTGAACTACGGCGGCCGCTACTACTTCGTGCGCCCCGACGCCGAGGACCTCCAGCGGTTGTCCGACCTGGCGGAACAGGGCGTGGTGAGCGTGCATGTCTCCGAGACCTTCCCGCTGGAGCGGGCGGCGGACGCGCACCTGCTGAACCAGGAGGGCCGCACCCGCGGCAAGATCGTCGTCACGGTGGACTGGGAGACGGAGGGCGCGTAACCCCCCTGGCCCGCGGATGCGGCCTAGAGAACGAGGGCCGCCCCGCACACCGCCATCGCCACCGTGCACAGCACCGCGGCCGTCGCGTGCCGGGGCGCGAACGCCGCGGGGCTGCCCGAGGCTGAGAGCGTGCGGATACGGCGGTGGGCGACGCCGAGGAAGCCCAGCCACAGGACACAGCACAGGGCGCATCCGACCACCCCGGCCACCGACGCGCCGCCGTGCAGCGCGGTCTTCACGGCGAGCACGGCGGCGACCGTGCCCGAGAGCGTCGTACGCCGCCACGCGAGCCGGGTCCGCTCGGGCTGGAGCCCGGGGTCGCGGTCGGGGGTGCGGGGCGCGCTGTGAGCCGTGCTCACCCCTCCCACCCCACGAGCACCACCAGCACCATGGCCACGGCGACGACCGCCACGACGAGGCTCAGCAGCGCCGGGAACCGGGAGACGGGCAGATCCTCGCCCCGGCGCATGGCCCGCTCGCAGCGCACCCAGTGGTTGACCGCCCGCAGCGAGCACAGCACCCCCGCCGCCAGCAGCGCGAGCGCCAGCCCCACCCGCCAGCCCCAGCGCAGGTCCGGCAGGAACTGGTCCACGGCGAAGCCGCCGCCGATCAGCGCGAGCGCGGTGCGCAGCCAGGCCAGGAAGGTGCGTTCGTTCGCCAGCGAGAACCGGTAGTCGGGCGTCTCGCCGTCCTGCCGGACCTCCGCGGGCGCGAACCACAAACGGACGTTCCGTACGAACTCGATCACCTGCGCGACCCTACCTGGGAGGTCCTGGCCGGGCGCTGCCGCCCGCTACGGCCTCGACCGGAACGCCTTGAGCCGTTCGTACGCCGCCAGCCCGTCCGGCACCCATTCCCACTCCCCGAGGCGCCGCTCCACCTCGTCGTCGGGCAGGAAGTCGTGCCAGGCCACCTCCTCGGCCTGCGGCCGCACGGGAAGCTCGCAGCGGACCTCGTACACCGCCGACCACCAGCTCCGGCCGCCGCCGTCGTCGTAGAGGAACTTGAAGAGGTACCGCGGCTTTGGCAGGCCGGTCACGCCCAGCTCCTCCTCGGCCTCGCGCAGGGCCGCCGTGTCGTAGGCCTCGCCCGCGCCGACGACTCCGCCGACGAACATGTCGTAGAGGGAGGGGAAGACCAGCTTGGTGGGGGTCCGCCGGTGCACGAAGAGGCGCCCCTGGGCGTCCCGGGCCTGGATGAACACGCAGCGGTGCCGCAGGCCCCCGGCGTACACCTCGCCTCGGGGCAACTGCCCGATGACCTGGTCGTTCTCGTCGACGATGTCGAGGATCTCGTCAGCAGCGCTCATGCCCTCATCCAAGCAGGGGGGCGGCGCCGGAATCACTGCGGCTGGGGCTGCGGCTGCGGCTGTGCCGGTAGCTTTCCCACGCGGGCCCGGTCCGTCAGGCCGTGCGGCATCGCCGGATGCAGCCCGAGCAGCACGATCCCGGCGACCACGGCCAGCAGACCGCCGGCCTCCCAGCTCAGGGCCACCGCGTCGGTGCGTAGCCGGTCGCCGAGGAAGCCGACGCCGCAGATGATCCCGGCGAGCGGCTGGGCCGCGGTCAGGGCGGGCAGCGACTTGCGCAGGGAGGCGGTCTCGAAGGCGCTCTGCACGAGGACCAGCCCCGTGACGCCCAGCGCGAGAACCGCGTACGGCTGCCAGCCGGTCAGCAGCTCGGCGAAGCCGCCCTCGGAGAACTTCTGGCCGCTGACCCGGGTCAGCGCGTCCTGCACGCCGTAGAGCAGCCCGGCGGCCAGGGCCAGCAGTACGGGTCCGGAGCTGAGCCGCGAGCGCTTGGCGTGTGTGGTGAGCAGCAGCGCGAGCCCGACCATGACCCCGATGATCAGCCACTGCCGCACCGGATCGGCCGTCGCGGCGCCGCCCTGTGGCTGTCCCGCCACGATGAACGCGGTCACTCCGCCGGCCAGCAGCAGCAGGCCCGCCCAGCCCTGGCGGCCCAGTGGCTGCTTGGTCTGCTTGCGGGACAGTGCGAGCGCGAACAGCAGGTTCGTCGCCAGCAGCGGCTCCACCAGGGACAGCTCGCCCTGGCCCAGGGCGGCGGCGCCCAGCGCCATGCCGACCACCATCAGCGCGATGCCGCCGAGCCAGCGCGGCACCTTCACCAGGTCGATCAGCAGACGGAAGGAGAGGAAGTCGCTCAGCGGTGCCCGCTGGGCCGCGTTCTGCTGCAGGACGAAGCCGAAGCCAAGACAGCAGGCGGCGCTCAGGGCGAGCACGAGAACTAGAACCGACACGCGGTGTACCTCGATCATCAGGTCGGGTTCACGGTTGCGTAGGGGCCGACTGTACCGGCCGGCTCCGCCCGGCGCGCCCGTACGTCCTGCCATGGTCCGGGTCAAAACCGGCTAACGCTATGACGTACGTCACAAAGGGCGAAACGGATAAATCGGATGCCGGTCACATGCTCCTCCCGCTCCCCTTTGATCACAACTCCCTCACAAGTAACACCACTTGACGCGTGTAACGCGACGACGGCCCTTGACGTCAACCGTTGGCGGGGGGTTGGCTGTGCGTGATCAGTTCATGGCATTGCGCACACCCGCGCCCCATCGACCGCCGTGAGCCGAAACACCAGAAGAGCGCGTGAGGAAGTCCCGCGGTGTCCCCACCCCCGCCTCCCCTCGGCCGTGGCCGCAGACGTGCGGCACAGGCCTTCGACGAGGCCCTCGACGACGCCGACCTCGTGGCCGCGCGCGCCGCGCTGGCGCAGGGCCGCTGGCAGCACGTCCGTTCCCTGCTGGTGCGCACCGGGGACGACTGGGACCGCCGCGGCCACCGGATCACGGTCCTCGCGGCCGAGTCCTACTGCGCCGCCTGGGCCCGTGAGTGGCTGCTCGCCGAACCCGAGTCCGCCGACGCCTCCGTCCTGCTCGCCTTCGCCGAGGTACGGCGGGTGCTGCGCGGCAAGGGCAAGCCGGTCCGCGCCCGCGAGGCCTGCGAGAGCGCCGTCACCCGCGCCCCGGCCGACCCCACCCCCTGGCTCGGCCTGCTGATGCTGGAGTGCGCGACCGGCACCGACATGGACGTGGTCCGGCGCTTCGAGGCGGTCCGCGGCCGGTACGCCGACCACCACCACGCCCACCACCTGATGGTCGCCCGGCTCGCCGCACGCCGCATCGAGGCCGGCCCGGACCCGCTGCACGAGGTCTACGACTTCGCCAACTGGGCCGCCGAACAGGCACCGGCCGACTCCCCGCTCGCGATCCTGCCCGTCATCGCCCACGCCGAGCGCTACCGCGTCCTGGCGGCCGCCGGGTACGAGCCCGCCGACCCCTCCGTCTCGGGCCACTGGGCCGGCCGCCGCGCCCGGCAGGTGATGAAGACCGCCTTCGACTGGTGGCTGGAGTGGGAGCTGGAGGGCCACCCGCGCCGGCTGATCGACCTGAACTTCCTGGCCCACGCCAAGTTCTGCGAGGGGCGGGGCGCCGAGGCCGCCGCCCTGTTCCACCGGATCGGCCGGTACGCCACCCCGGCGCCCTGGTCGTATCCGGACCGCGACCCGCACACCGCCTTCGCCGCCGCCCGCGCCGGCGCGCTCGGCACGACCTGACCCCGCCACCCCCCGAAGTGAGGACGCTCTCCCGATGACCACGGACAGTTCGAGCACGAGCACGAGCACGTCCGCCGCCGGCGGCGGCATCAGTACGTTCAAGGGACAGGAGCGCGCCCTGCGCGCCGACCGCCTCGGCACCGGGGGACTGCTGCTCTCCGTCCTCGCGGCGACCGCCCCGCTCATGGTGGTCGCGGGTGTCATGCCCACCACATTCGCGGTGATGGGCATCGTCGGCCAGCCGCTGCTCTTCGTCCTCCTCGGCGTCGTCCTGATCCTGTTCAGCGTGGGCTACGCCGAGATGAGCCGCCACGTCCACAACGCCGGCGCCTTCTACGCCTACATCTCCCGCGGCCTCGGCGGCACCGCCGGCGCGGGCGCCGCCCTGGTCGCCCTCGTCGCCTACAACGCGCTCCAGATCGGCATCTACGGCATCTTCGGCTTCGAGGTCTCCGGCCTCCTCGCCACCTACGCCGACGTGGAGATCGCCTGGTGGATACCGGCCCTGGTGGCCGCCCTCGCCGTCGGACTGCTCGGCTGGCTGAAGATCGACGTCAACGCGCGCGTGCTCGGTGTGCTGCTGGTCATCGAGGTGCTCCTCGTCGTGATCTTCGACATCGCCGCCCTCGCCGACCCCGGCAAGGAAGGCCTGTCGCTGCACGCCTTCAACCCCGACACGCTCACCGGCGCGGGCGTCGGCACCGCCCTGTGCTTCTGCATCGCCGCGTTCCTCGGCTTCGAGCAGGCCCCCGTCTACGCCGAGGAGACCAGCCGCCCGCACGTCCTGGTGCCGCGCGTGATGTTCTTCGCCGTCGGCGGGGTCGCCGTCTTCTTCGCGCTGAGCAGCTGGGCCCTCACCGTCGCCACCGGCCCCTCCGCGATCGTCGGCACGGCCCAGAAGCAGAGCGCCGGACTGCTGTTCTTCCTCACCGAGTCCCGCCTCGGCGGCACCTTCACCGACGTCCTGCACGTCCTGTTCGTCACCGGCATGTTCGCCGCCCTGCTCAGCTTCCACAACGTCGTCGCTCGGTACGCCTTCGCCATGGGCCGCGAGGGCCTGCTGCCCGCCGCCTTCGGCCGCACCAGCGGCACCAGCGGCGCCCCCGGCACCGGCTCGCTGCTCCAGACCGTCATCGCCCTGGTCGTCGTGGCCGCCTTCGCGATCGCCGACGACAAGCCGGCCGGCGACCCGACCGCGCCCGTCCTGCAGCTCTTCACCTGGCTCGGCAACATCGGCGCCCTCGGTGTGATCCTGCTGATGGCGGCGGCCTCCCTGTCGGTCGTCGTCTTCTTCGTCCGCCGCGGCGCCGCCGGAGCCCAGGCCTGGCGGCTGGTCACCGCCACACTGTCGGGCCTCGCCCTGCTCGTGATCGCCGGCTACACCGTGAAGGACTTCGAGGTGCTGGTCGGCGCCGGCCCGGACTCCTCGCTGCTCTGGGTCCTGCCCGGAGTCATCGGCCTCGCCCTCGTCGCCGGCCTGGTCCTGGGCCTGGTGCTGCGCGCCCGCGCCCCCGAGAAGCACGCCCGGATCGGCCTCGGCAACGAGGCGTTCCAGCTCGACAAGGCGGCCTCGTCCTGAGGCGGCCCGCGTAAGAAGTGGTTACGGAAGTCTGACGAGCACCCGCGATCCCTGTCCTGCCGGGGCCGCGGGTGTTCGAATGAGAACGTGAACGCGAAGAGGGGCGACGAGGATGTGAATGGGGGCGTGCACGGGGACGTACAAGACGGCGTGAACGACGGACACCCCGAGGAGCGGGGCACCCCGGTCGGCCGCCGCGTCTTCCTCGGCACCCTCGCCGCGGGCGCCCTGGGCGTCGTCGCCGCCCCCAAGCTGCAGAGCGGCCTGGAGGGCTTCCTCGGCGGCGCCGCCGACAAGGACCCCACCGGCCTGACCGGACTGCTCCCGAACGGCGGCGGCTTCCGCTACTACTCGGTCGCCTCGTCCGTCCCGCGCAAGAACGCCGACACCTACCGCCTCAGGATCGACGGCCTGGTCGACCGCCCCACGACCTACACGCTGGACGCGTTGAAAGCCCTGCCGCAGACCCGCATGGTCCGCGACGTCCAGTGCGTCACCGGCTGGCGGGTCCCGGACACCCCGTTCGAAGGCGTACGCCTCTCCCGGCTCCTCGACGCGGCCGGTGTACGCCCCACCGCGAAGGCGATCCGCTTCACCTGCTTCGACGGCACCTACACCGAGAGCCTCACCCTCGCCCAGGCCCGCCGCGCGGACGTCCTGGTCGCCCTGCGCATGCAGGACAAGGACCTCGGCCACTCCCACGGCGGCCCGGTCCGCCTCTATGTGGCGCCCATGTACTTCTACAAGTCCGCCAAGTGGCTCTCCGGCATCACCCTGACCGACGAGGTCGACCCGGGCTACTGGGAGGAGCGCGGCTACGACATCGACGCCTGGGTGGGCCGCTCGAACGGACGCGACGATGCCCCCACGAGCTGACACCGCGGCCGAGGTCAGCCGCTTCACCCGGACCGAGCGCTGGATCCACCGCACGACGGCCGCCCTGATGGGCCTGTGCGTCCTGACGGCGGCCTGCCTCTACGTCCCCCAGCTCGCCGAACTCGTGGGCCGCCGCGCCCTGGTCGTCACCCTGCACCAGTGGTCAGGCCTGGCCCTGCCCGTCCCGGTCCTGGCAGGCCTCGCCTCCCGAGCCTTCCGAGCCGACCTCGGCCACCTCAACCGCTTCGGCCCCCACGACCGCACCTGGCTGCGCGCCGCCCTGCACCGCGACAGACGCCCCGACTCCCGCCCCGCCGCCAAGTTCAACGCCGGCCAGAAGATCTACGCCGCCTGGATCGCCGGCGCCACCCTCGTCATGCTCGCCACCGGCCTGATGATGTGGTTCACCCACCTCACCCCCCTGCTCTGGCGCACCAGCGCAACTTTCGTCCACGACTGGCTGGCCCTCACCATCGGCATCGTCCTGGCCGGCCACATCGGCATGGCGGCAGCGGACCCGGAAGCGCGCAGAGGAATGAGAACGGGCAAGGTGAGCAGAGACTGGGCGGACCGCCAGCACCCTCTATGGCGCCGGTAGGTGTTGCCCCTCAGGGGCGCGGGGAACTGCGCGACAAGCCACAACACACCCGCAGCCCCCGGACAACATCAACCACCTACGGCGCAACGGAAAAATCCAACAGCACCTTGCAAGACCGACTCCGATCAGCGGCCAAAGCAAAAGCAGACTCGGCATCCCCCACAGGAACCACCGCACTCACCAGCCCATCGAACGCCGGCTCCACAGCCAACAACTCCAACGCCGCATCAAACTCCGTATCGAACCGGAACGCCCCCCGAAGCTCGATCTCCCGGCTCACCACAAGGTTCCCCGCAAACGGACTCTGCCCCGGCGGCAACATCCCCAACTGCACGACAACCCCACCCCGCCGCACCCGCCGCAGACACGCGTCAAGCCCCGCGGCCACCCCGGACGCCTCGATCGCCACATCGACCTCGTCGGGCCACCCGGCATCGTCGGGGTCATCGGCCCGCACCACCGTCTCCGCACCGGCGACCCGGGCATACTCCAGCGCCTCGGGCAGCAGGTCCGTCACAGTGACCTGCGCCGCCCCCGCCGCCTTCGCCGCGGCGACCACCAGACACCCGATCGGCCCGGCCCCGGTCACCAGCACATGCCGCCCGGCCACGTCCCCGGCCCGCCGCACCGCGTGCAGCGCGACGGACAGCGGCTCGGCGAGCGCGGCCCGGCGCAGCTCCAGACCCTCAGGCAGCGCCCGCAACTGCTCACTGGGCACGACGACCTGGGCCGCGAACCCGCCCTGCACATGCGGGAAACGCGCCGCACTGCCCAGATAACTGGTGTCCCGGCACACGTTCCGCCGCCCGGCCGAGCACTCCGGGCACACCCCGCACGGGGTCGCCGGGTGCACGGCCACGGCCGTACCCGGAGCCGGACCCGAGGCGCCGTCCCCGTACCCGAGGACCGTCCCGACGACCTCGTGCCCGAGCACCATCGGCTCGCGGAGCCGGAAGTCACCGACCCCGCCGTGCCGCCAGTAGTGCAGATCGGACCCGCACACCCCGCCGTACCGGACGGCGACCAGCGCCTGCCCCGGCCCGGGCTCCGGCACCGGCAACTGCGCGACCCGGAGGTCGTCCTGACCGTGAATCACACAACCCAGCATCACAACCTCCTGAATCGTCACAGCAATGGCCCCGGCGATGACACAGCTATGTCAGAGCACGCTCGTCATACCGCCGTCGACGTACAGCACCTGCCCACTGATGAAGTCCGCGGCCGGGGAGGCGAGGAACAGCACCCCGCCCACCAGGTCCTCGGTACGGCCCCAGCGCCCGGCCGGGGTACGCCGCCGCACCCAGGCGCTGAACTCCTCGTCGTCGACGAGGGGCTTGGTCAGCTCGGTCTCGATGTAGCCCGGGCCGAGCCCGTTGACCTGCACTCCGCTCGGGCCCCAGTCCGCGCACATGCCCTTGGTGAGCATCTTCAGCGCGCCCTTGGTGGCGGCGTACGGCGCGATCCCGGGCCGTACGACCTCACTCTGCAGCGAGCAGATGTTGATGATCTTGCCGTGGCCGCGTTCCGTCATCCGGCGCGCGGCCTCACGGCCGGTCAGGAAGGCACTGGTCAGGTTGGTGTCCAGGATCCGGTGCCAGTCGGAGTCGGTGAACTCCAGCAGCGGGGCGCGCAGTTGCATGCCCGCGTTGTTGACGAGGATGTCGAGCGGGCCCACCCGCTCCTCGACGTCGGCGATCCCGTCCGCCACGGACGATCCGTCGGTCACGTCGAACGCGGCCGTGTGCACCTTGTCGCCGGGCAGTCCGGCGGCGGCCTCGGCGAGGCGGTCCTTGTCGCGTCCGTTGAGGACGACCGTGCAGCCGGCTTCCGCCAGACCACGGGCGAGGGCGAGCCCGATACCCCGGCTGGAGCCGGTCACCAGGGCCGTACGGCCGCCGATGTCGAACAGGGGGTGAGCAGTCATGGCCGTACCTCTCCTAGATCACCAAGGACAACAGCAGGACGATGCCGCCGGCGACCACCGAGATGATCGTCTCCATGACGGACCAGGTCTTGATGTTCTGACCGACGGTCAGCCCGAAGTACTCCTTCACCATCCAGAACCCGGCGTCGTTCACATGGCTGAAGAAGAGCGAGCCGGCGCCGATGGCCAGGACGAGAAGGGCCGCGTGCGTCGTCGACATATCGGCCGCCAGCGGAGCGACCAGACCGGCCGCCGAGACCGTCGCCACCGTCGCCGAACCGGTCGCCAGCCGGATCGCCACCGCGATCAGCCAGGCCAGCAGCAGCGCCGGGATCGACCAGTCCTCGGAGATCTCCAGGACCATCTGCCCCACGCCGGTGTCGATCAGCGTCTGCTTGAAGCCGCCGCCCGCGCCGACGATCAGCAGGATGCCCGCGATCGGCATGAGGCTCTTCTCGACGAGCGGCGAGACGCGCTCCTTGGAGAACCCGGCGGGCCGCAGCAGCGTGAAGATGCCGACCAGCACCGAGGCGAGCAGCGCGATCATCGGGGCGCCGATGACGTCGAAGACGCGCTGGACCGGGTTCTCCGGGTCGTCCACGACGATGTCGACCAGCGCCTTGGCGAGCATCAGGATCACCGGCAGCAGCACGGTGAACAGCGTGGCGCCGAAGCCGGGACGCTTCTCCAGGTCCTCGGAGGCGCGCTGCGGAATCATGTTGTCCGGGGCGGGCACGTCCACCCAGCGGGCCGCGTACTTCGAGAACACCGGACCGGCGATGATCACCGTGGGGACGGCGACCAGGACACCGAGCGCCAGCGTCACGCCGAGGTCGGCCCCGACCGCGTCGATCGCGACCAGCGGACCGGGGTGCGGCGGCACCAGGCCGTGCATCACGGACAGGCCCGCGAGCGCCGGGATGCCGATGCGCATCAGCGAGTAGTTGCCCCGCTTGGCGACCATCAGTACCACCGGGATCAGCAGCACGATGCCGACCTCGAAGAAGAGCGGCAGCCCGATCACGGAGGCGATCAGCACCATCGCCCAGGGCATCGACCGTCCGCCGGCCTTCTCCAGGATGGTGTCGACGATCTGGTCGGCGCCCCCGGAGTCGGCGAGCATCTTGCCGAGGATCGCGCCGAGGGCGATCAGCACGCCGACGCCGGCGACCGTGGTGCCGAGTCCTGCGCTGAAACTGAGCAGGACCTTGTCCAGCGGCGCCCCGGCGATCGCGCCGAGCGCCAGTGACCCGATGGTCAGCGCCAGGAAGGCGTGCAGCTTGAACTTGGTGATGAGCAGGACGATGACGGCGATGCCCGCCAGAACGGCGATGCCCAGCTGAGCGTGGCCGGCCGAGGTGATCGGCTCGGGTGCGTCCGCTGCCAGCATCTCGACGCTGAGTCTGGTCACGGGGGAGTGTCCTTGGGGGTGAGGGGAGTCGTAGGAAGGGAGTGAGGGGCTACTGGACGGTCTCGGGGAGATCCTCGAGGGCGCTCGCCGCCCGTTCGGTGATCTCCTCCGGGCTGCCCAGGACGTCCACGCGGACCCCCGCCTCGTCGCTCTCCAGCGGCTGGAGCGTGGCGAACTGGGAGTCGAGCAGCGCCGTGGGCATGAAGTGCCCCTGCCGGTGCGACATCCGGTCCTCGATCAGCGCGCGGTCGCCCGCGAGGTGCACGAAGACCACGCCGGGTGCGGCGGCCCGCAGCCGGTCGCGGTACGACCGCTTCAGTGCCGAGCAGCTGACCACCCCGCCGAGTCCGGCCCGCCCGTGCCCCCACGCGCCGATGGCGTCCAGCCAGGGCCAGCGGTCCTCGTCGGTGAGCGGGGTACCGGCCGACATCTTGGCGATGTTGGCCTGCGGGTGGAAGTCGTCGCCCTCTGCGTACGGAACGCCGAGCCGGGCCGCGAGCAGGGGACCGATGGTGGTCTTGCCGGTGCCCGCGACGCCCATGACCACGACGACGTGGGGGGTGTTCATCGCTGCCTCACTGTCTGCTGTCTTCGTCGACACGTGATGTCGACGCCACTGAAACCCATTAGGTACGACTAATTCAAGAGCCCGTGACAAATAAGTCTGACTTTTTGTCTCCGTGATCTACCCCGTACGCTGAGTGCATGAGCACACCGGGTCGAGGGCTGCACGGCCATGTTCTGGACACCCTCGGCCCCGAGATCACGGCGGGCGATTACCCGCCGGGCAGCGTGCTGCGCACGGACGAGCTGGCCCAGCGTTTCGATGTCTCGCGCTCGGTGATGCGCGAGGCGGTCCGCGTCCTGGAGTCCATGCACCTGGTCGAGTCCCGCCGCCGCGTCGGCGTCACGGTCCTCCCCAAGTCGGAGTGGAACGTCTACGACCCCGAGGTCATCCGCTGGCGCCTGGCCGGCGCCGACCGCGCACAGCAGCTGCGGTCCCTCACGGTGCTGCGCTCGGCGGTCGAACCCGTCGCGGCGGGCCTCGCCGCCCGGCACGCCACCGCCGAGCAGTGCGCCGAACTCACCGAGTGCGCCCTCGGCATGGTCGCCAACTCACGCGGTCACCAGCTGGAGGAGTACCTCGTCCACGACGTGGCCTTCCACCGCGCCGTCCTGGCGGCCTCCGGCAACGAGATGTTCGCCCGCCTCGGCGACGTCGTCGCCGAGGTCCTGGCCGGCCGCACCCACCACGACGTCATGTTCGAGGACCCCGACCCGGCCGCCGTCACCCTGCACGTCCAGGTCGCCGAGGCGGTCCGCGCGGGCGACGCGGTCCGCGCGGAGGAACTGACCCGCGAGATCACGGTCGGCGCCCTCCAGGAACTCGACATCCTGGCGCCGTAGTTCCCTACGGAAGAATCTCCCCGTCCACGTACACCCACGCCCCGTCCACCCGCTCGAACCGGCTCCGCTCGTGCAGCGATCCGCCCCGGTACGAGGCCCGGAACGTCACGGTCCCGGTCGTGTGGAACGCCGACCCGTCACTCGTGTCCAGGATCTCCAGCCCGGTCCACCGCATCCCGGGATCGAGGTCCAGCCGCCCGGGCCGCGTCCGCGGATGCCAGGTCCGCAGCAGATACCCGGCGTCCCCCTTCACGAAGGCGCTGTACCGCGACCGCATCAACGCCTCGGCGGTCGGAGCCGCGGCTGCTCCCGCGTGATAGCGCCCACAGCAGTCGTCGTAAGTCCCTGGGCGGCCACAGGTGCAGGAACGTGTCGTCATGCCGGACATTCTCCTAGACGGCCCCACCCGTCCGGGGCGAGGGCAGCGGCGGCAGCGTCGTCCCGTACAGCCACAGGTCGAACAGCGCGTCCAGCGGCTCGTCCGTGAACCGCCCCACGTGCGCGGTGAAGTTCGCCGTCGTCACCGCCCCGCCCCGGTGCTGCCCCGCCCACCCGCGCAGCATGCGGAAGAACGCGTCGTCGCCCAGGGCGCACCGCACCGCGTGCAGGACGAGCCCGCCCCGCTGGTAGAGGCGGTCGTCGAACATCGACTTGCGCCCCGGATCGGCCAGCCGGAGGTCCTGCGGCAGCGAGAACAGCAACCGGTGCGCGACGGCGGCCAGTTGCTGGGTGCTCCGGCCTCCCGAGCGCTCCGACCACAGCCACTCGGCGTACTTCGCGAACCCCTCGTTCAGCCAGATCTGCCGCCAGTCGGCGATGGACACGCTGTTGCCGAACCACTGGTGCGCCAGCTCGTGCGCGATCAGCCGCTCCGAACCCCGCTCGCCGTCCACATGGTTGGACCCGAACAGCGACAACCCCTGCGCCTCGACGGGGACGTCGAGCTCCTCCTCGGTCACCACGACCGCGTACTCGTCGAACGGGTACGGCCCGAACAGCTCCTGGAACAGCTCCATCATCGCGGGCTGCCGCGCGAAGTCCCGGGCGAACCGGGGGAGCAGATGCGCCGGGATGTGCCCGTGCTGCGGAACCCCGCCCGGGCCCGGATCACCCAGCAGCACGGTCTGGTACTTCCCGATCGACAGCCCCACCAGATAGCTGGACGTCGGCGCCGCCTGCTCGTACACCCAGGTGGTCGTCGAGGCCTTCGTCGTGCGGGTGAGCAGGCGACCACCGGCCACCACCGCGTAGGCCGACGGCGTCGTGACCGAGATGTGGTACGAGGCCTTGTCGGCGGGCCGGTCGTTGCACGGGTACCACGACGGCGCCCCGACCGGCTGGCTCGCCACCAGCGCCCCGTCCTCCAGCTCCTCCCAGCCGAGTCCGCCCCAGGGACTGTTCACCGGCCGGGGGTTGCCCGACCACTGCACCTCGACGGTGAAGGCCGCACCGGCGCGCACCGGCTTCGCGGGGCGCACGCGCAGCTTGCCGCCCCGGTGTGTGTAGTGCGGCGTACGGCCGTCGACCTTCACCCGGCCCACCCGGAAGTCGGCGAGGTTGAGCTGGAACTCGGTGAGCTGGCCGCGGCCCGCTATGGCGTTGATCCGCGCGGTTCCCGACAGCCGGTTCGGCGCGGGGCGGTAGTCCAGCGTGAGCTCGTACCGGTGCACCCGGTACCGGAGGTCACCGTTGCCCGGGAAGTACGGGTCCTGCCCCACTGACTGCTGAACCGCCACTGTTGCGTCTGCTCCCTGCACTGCGCTCGTACGACGTCCACCGGCCCCGAGGGGGTTGTGCCTAGCGACGCCATGCCTCGATCGGGTTGCCCAGCCAGCGCGTGTCGTCGGGCACGGACTCCGCGGCCATCACCAGGGACGCCGGACCCAGCGTGGCGCGGGCCCCGACGGCGCTGCCGGGCAGGATGATTCCGCCCGGGCCCAGAGTGGCGCCCTCACGGAGTACCACAGTATCCGTCCGCAAGATCCGGTCGTGGAAGAGGTGGGTCTGGAGCACACAGCCCCGGTTCACGGTCGCGGCGTCTCCGAGCGTCACCAGATCCGTCTCCGGCAGCCAGTAGCTCTCGACCCACACGCCCCTGCCGATGTGCGCACCGAGGCCGCGCAGCCACGCCGACAGCAGCGGCGTCCCCGGCACGGCGCCGGCCAGCCACGGCACGGCCAGCACCTCGACGAAGGTGTCCGCCAGCTCGTTGCGCCACACGAACGCGCTCCACAAGGGGTGCTCGGCCCGCCGGTGCCGCCCCACGAGCAGCCACTTCGCCGCGATCGTGACCAGCCCCGCCGCACAGCCCGCCCCGAGCAGCACAAGACCGGACAGCAGGGGAGCCCACACCCCGAGCACGCACAGCGCCGCTCCCGTCGCCACCGCCAGCGCCGCCGAGCAGAACACCGGCACGATCCGGCACAGCTCCACCAGCCCGCGCGCCCACAGCAGCCGCGCGGGCGGCTCGTACGTGCGGCTCTGGTCGCCGTCGGACGCGGCCCGCGGCAGCTTCACCGGCGGCAGCCCCAGATAGGAGCTGCCCTTCTTCGCCTTCTTGGGCGTCGCCGACAGCACCCCCACCAGGCCACCGTCCGGCACGCTCCGCCCCGGCCCGGTCATCCCCGAGTTGCCGAGAAAGGCACGCCGACCGATCTCCGCACGCCCGATCCGCAGCCAGCCGCCGCCGAGCTCGTACGGCGCGGTCAGGGTGTCGTCCGCCAGGAACGCGCCCTCGCCGACCGTGGTCAGACTGGGCAGGGCCAGCACGGTGGACACCTCGGCCCGCCGCCCGATCCGCATCCCGAGCAGCCGCAGCCACACCGGCGTGACCAGCCCCGCGTACAGCGGGAACAGCACGTCCCGCGACCGGTCCATCAGCTGCGTCACGGTCCAGGCCTGCCAGCCCACCCGGCTGTGCGTGGCGTGCGTGCCCTCCCGCAGCCCGAGGCTCAGCAGCCGTACGGCGACAACGATCAGCAGCGCGTACGCCAGCCCGAACGCGAGCGTCGCCGGCACCAGCGCGAGAGCGGCGCCCCGCAGGGCCGCCCCCAGCCCGGTGTCCGGAGCGACGAACAGCGCCGCCACCAGCAGCGCGGCGGCAGCCGAGAGCACCGGCAACGCGGTCAGCCCGACACCCGTCACGCCGTACATCACCCGCCAGAGGGCGCCCCGCCCGGGCCGCTCCTTGGGCCAGTTGCGCTTGGCCCGGCCCAGCTTGACCGCGGGCGCGCCGGCCCACCGCTGCCCGGTGGGAACCTGCCCGGAGACCGCAGAACCCGGCGCCACCTCGGCCCGCTTGCCCACCCGCGCGCCCGGGAACAGCAGACTGCGCGTGCCGACGACGGCGTGCGCGCCCACCTTCACCGTCCCGACCTCCAGCCGGTCGCCGTCCAGCCAGTACCCGGACAGATCCACCTCGGACTCGACGGCGGCGCCCCGGCCCAGCTTGAGCATGCCGGTGACCGGCGGCAGCGAGTGCAGGTCCACGTCCTGCCCGACCTTGGCGCCCAGCGCCCGCGCGTACCGCTCCAGCCAGGAACCGGTCAGCGAGGTCGCCCCGCTGAACTCGGCCAGCCGCTCGGCCGTCCACAGCCGCAGATGGACACTCCCGCCGCGCGGGTACCGGCCCGGCCGCACCCCCCGCAGCAGCAGCCGCGCCCCGCCCGCGGCGAGCGCCAGGCGCCCGGGCGGGCTGAAGAGCAGCACGGCACCGGCCGCGACGAGCCACCAGGGCGCGGTCGGCAGCCAGGCGTAGGCGGGCAGCACGTTCCCGAGCGCGGCGAGCACCACGCTCCAGCGCAGCCCGAGCAGCGTGAACAGCGGAACCAGCAGCAGGAGCTGCACGAGCTGGGCACGCCTCGGCACCGGCGCCACGACCCGCTCGGCGTTGTCGTCCTGTGCCGACTCCTCGAGATGCCGGGCCAGCTTCCGCAGAACCGGCCGCTGGTAGATGTCGAAGACGGCGGCGCTCGGGTAGCGCGTGCGCAGCCTCGTCGTGAGCTGGGCGGCGGCCAGACTGCCCCCGCCTATCGCGAAGAAGTCGTCCGAGGCCGACGACACCGGAATACCGAGGACGTCCGTCCACTGCTCGGCGAGCCACGCCTCGGTGCCGTACAGCGGCTCGGCCGGGCCGCCCGTCTCCAGCCCCTCCAGCGGCCAGGGCAGCGCGTTGCGGTCGACCTTGCCCGACGTACGGGTCGGCAGCTCGTCCACCGGCGCGAGCAGCGGCACCAGGGCGGCGGGCAGCTCGGCACGCAGCCGCTCGACGGCGCTCGCGGGGTCCCAGCCGTCCTGGACGACGACATAGCCCACGAGAAGCTGATTGCCGCTGCGGGCCGTGCGCACCGCGGCGGCCGCCCCGGCCACCCCGGGCAGCGCCTGAAGCGCCGCGTCCACCTCACCGAGCTCGATACGGCGCCCGCCGAGCTTGATCTGCTCGTCGGCCCGCCCGAGGAAGACCAGCCCCTCCGGCTCGGCCCGCACCAGGTCACCGCTGCGGTACGCCCGCTCCCAGCCCAGCGACTGAAGCGGCGCGTACTTCTCCGCGTCCTTCTCGGCGTCGAGATACCGGGCGAGTCCGACCCCGCCGATCACCAGCTGACCGCTGCCGCCCATCGGCACCGGCTCACCGGCCTCGTCCACGACGGCCAGCTCCCAGCCGTCCAGCGGCAGCCCGATCCGGATCGGCTCCTCGCCGCTCATCAAAGACGCGCAGGCCACCACGGTCGCCTCGGTCGGCCCCATAGGTGTTCCACACCTCGCGCCCCTCGGTCACCAGCCGCTGCGCCAGCTCGGGCGGGCACGCCTCGCCGCCGAAGATCAGCAGACGTACGTCGTTGAGCGTCTCCGGCTCCCACAGCGCGGCCAGCGTCGGCACGGTGGACACGACGGTGATCTCCTGCTCGACCAGCCAGGGCCCCAGATCGGCACCGCTCCTGACCTGCGCGCGCGGCACCGGCACCAGACAGGCCCCGTGCCGCCACGCCAGCCACATCTCCTCACAGGACGCGTCGAAGGCGACGGACAGCCCCGCCATGACCCGGTCACCGGGGCCGATCGGCTCCTCGGCCAGGAACAGCGCGGCCTCCGCGTCCACGAAGGCGGCGGCGCCGCGGTGGCTCACGGCCACGCCCTTGGGCTTCCCGGTGGAGCCGGAGGTGAAGATGATCCACGCGTCGTGCCCGACACCGGGCCGGGCGGCGGCATGCCCGGCGGCATCGCCGACGGTCAGCTCGTGACCGGCCCCGATGACCGCCCGCACCCCGGCCTCGCCGAAGACCAGCGCGGCCCGCTCGTCGGGATCCTCGGCGTCCACGGGCACATACGCCGCACCGGCGGCCAGCACGGCGAGGATCGCCACGTACAGATCATTGGTGCCCGACGGGACCCGCACCCCGACGCGGTCCCCGAGCCCGACCTCCGCCGCGGCCAGCTTCCGCCGCAGGTGCTCCACCTCGATCGCCAGCGCGCGATAGGTGAGCAGCCGATGGCCGTCGTCGAGCGCCGGCTCGTCGGGATACGACCGTACGGACGCCTCGAAGACGTCGACCAGGGTGCGGGGCGATGCCGCGGGACCGGCGGAGAAGCGGGCCAGGTCGCTGAGGCCTGTGCTCCACTCCTGGTCCAGCACGGTGAGGTCGGGGCTTTCGAACAGGGCGGCCATCGGATCCTCGCGTCTCCAGCCCGGACGGTCCGGGGCGCCGACGGGCCCGCAGGTCTGCCTGGGGATGTTCCGTTCCGGCGCGAACAAGCCCAATACTCTAGTGGTCGGGTTACTTCGTCCTGTCATGTCCGCCACTCGGAGGCAAACGCGAGACACCGCGCAGGTGCGAAGCCACCCCCTCCCACCTGGGCTTTTCCCGGCAGGGCGAGATGTCGCCCACACTTCCCGGGATACGACGAAAGGCCCCTCGACGAGAGGGGCCTTTCGCTCTGTGTCCGAGGGGGGACTTGAACCCCCACGCCCGATAAAGGGCACTAGCACCTCAAGCTAGCGCGTCTGCCATTCCGCCACCCGGACAAGGTGTCTGTCGCGTGGGTTCTCCCCGCGGCGACGACGTAAACATTACCAGGCTTTCAGGGGTGGCCGATCACCCCCCGCCCGAGCCCCGGCGAGGTGTGAACGGCGCGTGACGGGCCGCAAGCGGTCTTGGGGAGCGGGCCGCGGAGAGAGAGGATGAGGGGGACCCACCAGCAGTGACAGCGGGAGGAAGCACGTGAGCGAGACGGACACGGCCAGGAGCGTCACCGGCGAGGACGAGGTCGTGGACCTCTGCCGCGAGCTGATCCAGATCGACACCAGCAACTACGGCGACCACTCGGGTCCGGGCGAGCGCAAGGCGGCCGAGTATGTCGCCGAGAAGCTCGCGGAGGTCGGGCTCGAACCGCAGATCTTCGAGTCGCACCCGGGCCGCGCCTCCACGGTGGCCCGGATCGAGGGCGAGGACCCGTCCCGGCCCGCACTCCTCATCCACGGCCACACCGACGTCGTACCGGCCAACGCGGCCGACTGGACCCACCACCCCTTCTCCGGCGAGGTCGCCGACGGCTGCGTGTGGGGCCGCGGGGCCGTCGACATGAAGGACATGGACGCGATGACCCTCGCGGTCGTCCGCGACCGGCTGCGCAGCGGGCGCAAGCCCCCGCGCGACATCGTCCTCGCGTTCCTCGCGGACGAGGAGGCGGGCGGCACGTACGGCGCCAAGCACCTCGTCCGCAACCACCCCGACCTGTTCGAGGGGGTCACCGAGGCGATCAGCGAGGTGGGCGGATTCTCGTTCACCGTGAGCGAGCAGCGGCGGCTGTATCTGATCCAGACGGCCGAGAAGGGCATGCACTGGATGAAGCTCACCGTGGCCGGCACGGCCGGGCACGGGTCGATGATCCACCGGGACAACGCGATCACCGAGCTGTCGGAGGCCGTCGCCCGGCTGGGGCGGCACAAGTTCCCGGTGCGGGTCACCAAGACCACCCGCGCCTTCCTCGACGAACTCGGCGACGCGTTCGGCACCGAACTCGACCCCGAGGACATGGAGTCGACCCTCGCCAAGCTCGGCGGCATCGCCAAGCTCATCGGCGCCACCCTGAGCAACACGGCCAACCCCACCCAGCTCGGCGCCGGCTACAAGGTCAACGTCATCCCGGGCGAGGCGACCGCCCACGTCGACGGACGCTTCCTGCCCGGGCACGAGGAGGAGTTCCTCGCCGACCTCGACCGGATCCTCGGCCCGAAGGTGCGGCGCGAGGACGTCCACGCCGACAAGGCCGTCGAGACCACCTTCGACGGGGCGCTCGTCGAGGCCATGCAGTCCTCGCTGCTGGCCGAGGACCCGACCGCCAAGGCCGTCCCCTACATGCTCTCCGGCGGCACCGACGCGAAGTCCTTCGACGACCTGGGCATCCGGGGCTTCGGCTTCGTACCGCTGAAGTTGCCCCCGGAGCTGGACTTCGCGGGCATGTTCCACGGCGTCGACGAGCGGGTGCCGGTGGACGGCCTGAAGTTCGGTGTGCGGGTCCTCGACCGTTTCATCGACGCGTCCTGAATCGGCCCTCCGATACGGAGATATTCGCTCGCCCGTACGGAACAGACTGGGAAGAGTGAATGCGACCATAAGCTCGTAGCCTCATTACTCCCTCCTCGTTACAGGTAATGCGATCGCAAGATGGGTCGCTTTGCCAACTAGGAGGAATAATGATCAAGAAGGTCGTCGCTGCTGCGGCTGCCACCGGTGGGCTGGTTCTCGCGGGCGCGGGCCTGGCCGTCGCCGACTCGGGTGCCCAGGGTGCCGCCGTGCACTCCCCGGGTGTCCTGTCCGGCAACGTTGTCCAGGTGCCCGTTCACGTCCCGGTGAACGTCTGCGGCAACACGGTCTCCGTGATCGGGCTGCTGAACCCCGCCTTCGGCAACACCTGCGTCAACAAGTGACGTTTCCCCCTCTCTGAGGGGAGCTCAAAAGCCATCGGTCCCGGAGCGCGTGCCATGCGCTCCGGGACCGAACGCTTCTTTCGAGTAATTCGATAAGAATTCGAGACAGGGTCGAAGGTAGGTATTCAGCAATGCGACAGGTCACCCGCAAGGGTCTGATGACCGTGGCGGCCGCGACCGGCGTGATCGCCGCCGCGGGCGGCTCCGCCTATGCCGACTCGGGCGCGCACGGCTCCAGTTCGGGCTCGCCCGGCGTGCTCTCCGGGAACACGGTGCAGGCGCCGGTGCACGCGCCGGTCAACATCTGCGGGAACACGGTCAACGTCATCGGTGTCCTCAACCCGTCGGTGGGCAACTCGTGTGCCAACAAGGGCGGTGGATCGTCCTCGGGCGGCCATGGCGGCTCGCACGCGAGCGGCCGGGCCAGTGACTCGCCCGGCGTCGGCTCGGGCAACCACGTCCAGGTGCCGATCCATGTGCCGGTGAACGCCTGCGGCAACAGTGTCGACGTCATCGGCGTCGGCAACTCCACCACGGGCAACGACTGCGCGAACGGCTCCGGCAGGCGTCACAGCAACCCGCCCGGCGGCGGATACGAGACACCCCCCGGGGAGCCGGGGGAGCCTGGCAACCCGGGTGAGCCCGGGAACCCCGGTGAACCGGGTGAGCCCGGTAACCCGGGGGAGCCTGGCGAGCCGGGTGAGCCCGGAAATCCCGGTGAACCCGGGGAGCCTGGCAACCCCGGTGAGCCCGGAAACCCGGGTGAGCCCGGAAACCCCGGTGAACCTGGTAACCCCGGTACCCCGGGCAACCCCGAGAACCCCGGAAACAAGCCGGGCGGCCAGTTCGTGACCCAGCCCGAGGGCGACGCCCAGCTCGCGGAGACCGGCAGCGGCCTGCCGCTCGGCCTCACCCTCCCCGCCGGCGCGGGCGCGCTGCTGGCGGGCGCGGTCCTCTACCGCAAGGCGCGTGCCTCGGCCTGACCCCCACGGCAAACGGAGCGGGCCCCGCCGATGCGGGGCCCGCTCCCGTGTATGCCTTCTCCCGGTGCGCCGTCCCAGCTCACCACGTGGCCCGCACCTGGCGGATGATCCGCCGGCGCAACCGCACCTTGCGGCTGCCGTCCCGCAGCAGGCTCAGACGGTGCAACTCCCAGTGTCCGTACTCGGCGTGGTCCGTCAGCAGACGTGCCGTTTCCTTGCGGGAGACCCCGCGCGGTACGTACACGTCGACAAATTCGTATTCCGGCATCGCATCTATTGTGCGGGCTGGGGCCTGGTACGGATAGCGTCTGCACTA
The DNA here is from genome assembly GCF_018604545.1 of Streptomyces koelreuteriae. Lineage (GTDB taxonomy): Bacteria > Actinomycetota > Actinomycetes > Streptomycetales > Streptomycetaceae > Streptomyces > Streptomyces koelreuteriae. Next base: position 6,869,444 of record NZ_CP075896.1, read on the forward strand.
TGTCTGATGCTGCGCAGCCCACCGCTGCCGAGGTACGCGCCGCCGCCGAGGCGGTCAAGACCGCGCTCGACCGCCACCTGGCCGCGGTCGAGGGCAGGTCGGGAGAGGACGACCCGGCCGTCTACGAGGCGTTCAACCAGCTGGCCGCGGCCGCAGAGGTGTACGACGAGCTGCTCTACGACCGATACGACGAGGTCACCCCCTTCGAGATCCCCGGTGCGGAGGACGCGCTGCCCCCGTACGCGGGCCCCGAGGAACCGAACGCGCTGAGCGTACTGATCCGCCGCGACTACGCGGTGGCGGAGCCGCAGCGCCTCCTGGCGCAGGCACAGCGGATCGAGGCCGCCGAAGGCGAGGACGGCCCGGCCGCGTCCGGGACGACCCATGGCGCGCTCGGGCTGCTGTTCGGCGAGTTCGAGCCCGACGAGATCGCCTCCCGGCACAAGGAGTTCGGGCTGGAGGAGGGCGACTCCACGCTCTGGGTGATGGCGGCGGACGAACCGGCCGACCCCGGGGAGTGGCTGGAGGCCCCCTTCGAGCAGGTCGATCCGCAGCAGGTGGTCTGCCGATTCGACGTCAGCGCCGTCTTCGACGACGTCGAGGACGATGACGACGAGGACGAAGAGGACGACGACGGGGAGGACCTGGAGGGCCTCGACACCGACCTGGACGGGGACGAGGACGAGGATCTGGAGCGCCTGGACGCGGACCGCCGCTGAGCGCACCCGCTGGTCACCCGACGGCGGTGGTCACGGGGGCCGTCCCCGTGACCACCGCCGTTGTCAGCCTCCGTCGACCTGCGGAGCGAGCAGCACCGGAAGCCGGGTCGTCCGGGGCTTCGCCGGAACCTCGGCCACGGCCCGGGGCAGCGCCTGTTCCACGCCGTGCACCACGGACAGATGGCGGTCGGCCCGCCCGAACGCCGTGTACACCCAGGGCCTGCTGAGCGCCTGCGCGGCATCGCCGGGCAGCACCACGACCACCGCGGGCCACCGGCTCCCCACCGCCTGGTGCGCGGTCAGCGCCCAGCCGTGCCGCACGGACTGCTCCACCCGCTCCTTCGGTACGACGACGGCCTCGCCCTCGCACGACAGATGGAGCCCCTCGGCGTCCGCCTTCACCACACGCCCCGGCAGCGCACGGCCCGGAACGGGGGAGTAGACGATCCGGTCACCGGGGTCGAAGCCGCCGAAGCGGCCCGGGCCCGGGTTGAGCCGCTCCTTCAACGCCGTGTTGAGCGCGCGGGTGCCGACGGCGCCGCCGTGCCCCGGTGTGATCACCTGGGTCTCCTCGGCCGGTACGCCGATCGCCCGCGGCACCGAGTCGACGACGAGCTGCACCGCCCGGTGCACCGCCTCGCCCGCGTCCCGCACCGGCACGATCACGACCTCCTTGCCGGGGGCCTCGACCTGGTTCAGCTCGCCGACGCCGATCCCCGAGACCAGCTCGCCCAGCGGCCCGGGATCCGGCCGCCGCGAGGCGATCTGCGGGCAGATCCGCGCCGCGAGCAGATCCGCGAAGACCCGGCCCGGTCCGACGGACCACAGCACCGCCGGGTCCCCGGCCAGCACCAGCCGCGCCCCGTCGGGCAGCGACTCCGTCAGCAGCGCCGCCGTCTCGACGTCCAGTTGCGGCGCGTCGAGCACGACGAGCAGATCGAGATCCAGCGCCCCCTCGGCATCCCGGCCGGGTCCTTCGAGGCCGGCCAGCAGCCCGGAGACGGTGGCGACGGGGGAGTGGTCCTCATCCGCTGCGCCGTCCGGACCGGAGCGCAGCAGAGCCGCGAAACGGTTCCGGCCGATCGGGCCATGGGCGGCTGCCCAGGCGCGCAGCCCGAGGGAGTGCGCGGCGGTCAGCAGCGCGGCCGGTTCGGCCAGGGACGCCTCCCCGCCGGTGTGCAGGACCAGGCCATGACCGGCGACCGCGCGCAGCAGCTCACCCGCCGACCCCTTCGCCGCGGCGGCCCGCTCCCACTCCTCGGCCGAACCGTCCTGCTTGGGCGCCGAGTTGACGAGCCGGGCCAGACCGTCGGCCAGGCTCTCCTCCGCGAGGGCGTACCGCTCCAGCCCGACCAGGACGCGGACCGGGCGCCCCTCGTCCTCAGAGTCGTCCTCCTCCGAGTCGTCCTGCTCCGCGTCGCTCTGCTGCGCCGGGGCCGGTGCGCCGGTCTCCTCCAGGGCGTCCTGGAAGACCAGCGCGTCACCCTCCGCGAGGGCGTCCTGCACCGCGCCGTCCGGTTCCGGAACGCCCCGCTGCGCCAAGGCCGCGAGGAGCGCCGGCATCTCCAGGGCGGTGTGCCCGGCCAGCGCGGCCTGCTCCAGGAGCCAGACGGTGACGGCCCGGCCCCGTCGCTCGTCGTCCGGGGCGCATTCGGAGCCGAGCAGGGCCCGCGCGAACCCGTCGGCCTGCTCGGGCCGCACGCCGGCGACCCGCAGCAACTGCCAGGGGTCCGCGCGCAGCCGCTCGTCCGCGCTCTCGCCGAGTGCCTCGGTCACCTGCGGCGCGAGCGTCTCCGGGGCGCCGCCCTCGCCGAGCACCCGCCCCACGGCCTGCACCGCCTCCGGCGCGGGAGCCGACGAAGCGGCGCTGGTCTCGGCCGACGGCACCGGCTGCGGTCGCCGTACCGGCTGGGCGGGGCGCCGGGGGGCGGGCGCGGGCTCTTCGAAGACCGTCGCGGACGGCTTCTCGCCGCCTTCCACGGCCCGTACGGCGGCGAGCAGATCGGCGGCCTTGCCGCTCAGCTTGGTGCCGCTCTCGATCGGTGCCTTCTCGGCCTTCCGCTGCTCGATGCGCTCCCGCTCGGCCTGCTGGGCCCGCAGCTCGGCCTCGGCCTCGGACACTTGACCGGCATCGGCCGCGCCCTCCTTGGCCTGCTCGGTCTCCTCGGGCTCCGCACCACCGGTCGGCGTCCCCGGCTCGGCGTCCTCCGTGGTCTCCGGCTCCGTGCTCACAGCGTGCTCCAGTCGTGATCGGGATAGCGGTGCACGGGCGCCGACACATCGTCGAGCGCCCGGCAGATCTCGTCAGGAAGACTAAGGGTCTCCACTGACAACGCGGCCGTGAGCTGCTGCGCGTTGCGCGCGCCGACGACGGGAGCGGCCACGCCCGGCCGGTCGCGGACCCACGCCAGGGCGACCTGGAGCGGCGTCACCGCGAGGCCGTCGGCCGCGGTCGTCACGGCGTCCACGATGCGGCTCGCGGTGTCGTCGAGGTACGGCGCGACGAACGGGGCGAGATGCTCCGAGGCGCCGCGCGAGTCCAAGGGCGTCGTGTCGCCCCGGTACTTGCCCGTCAGCACGCCGCGCCCGAGCGGGGAGGAGGGCAGCAGGCCGATGCCGAGGTCCAGCGCGGCCGGCAGCACCTCGCGCTCGACGCCGCGCTGGAGCAGCGAGTACTCCAACTGTGTGCCTGCCAGCCGGGTCCGGGTGCCGGGGGAGGCGAGCTGCCAGGTGGCGGCCTTGGCGAGTTGCCAGCCGCAGAAGTTGGAGACGGCGGCATAGCGGGCACGGCCGCTGGCGACCGCGAGGTCCAGGGCCTGGAGGGTCTCCTCCAGCGGGGTGTCCGGGTCGAAGGCGTGCACGTGCCACAGGTCGACGTAGTCGGTGCCGAGGCGGGAGAGCGAGGCGTCCAGCGCGGAGAGCAGATGTCCGCGGGAGCCGTCGAAGCGGCGGTCGGGGTCCGGTACGCTGCCGGCCTTGGTCGAGATGACCAGGTCACGGCGGGGCACCAGGCCGTCTATGAGTCGGCCGAGCAGGTACTCGGCCTCTCCGTCGCCGTACACGTCCGCGGTGTCGACGAGGGTCCCGCCCGCTTCCCAGAACGTCTTCATCAGGTCCGCGGCGTCGTGCTCGTCGGTGTCCCGCCCCCAGGTCAGGGTGCCGAGCCCGATCCGGGACACACGAAGGCCGGTGCGGCCGAGATGCCTCTGCTCCATGAACGCCGAGATTACTGGCCAGAACCTACGGTGTGGGGGGCTGTGGACGACGGATTTCCGCGCGCTATGGTCTGCGGACAAGGCACGTTACTGATCGGTAAGGGGAATCGGGATGCAGCTCGGTATCAACCTCGGCTACTGGGGTGCCGGCATGGACGCCGACAATCTGGCCGTCGCCCAGGAGGCCGACCGGCTCGGATACGCCGTCTGCTGGGCCGCCGAGGCCTATGGATCCGACGCCGCCACCGTACTGACCTGGGTCGCCGCCCAGACCGAACGGATCGACGTCGGCTCCGCGATCTTCCAGATCCCGGCCCGCCAGCCCGCGATGACCGCCATGACGGCCGCCACCCTCGACTCGCTCTCCGGCGGCCGCTTCCGGCTCGGCCTCGGCGTCTCCGGCCCGCAGGTCTCCGAGGGCTGGTACGGCGTCAAGTTCGACAAGCCGCTGGCACGCACGCGTGAGTACGTCGACATCATCCGCAAGGCCATGACGCGCGAGCGTCTGTCGTACGAGGGACAGCACTGGACGCTGCCGCTGCCCGGCGGCCCGGGCAAGCCCCTCAAGCTGACCGTGCACCCGCAGCGCGAGCACATCCCGCTCTACATCGCCGCGATCGGCCCGAAGAACCTCGAGCAGACCGGTGAGATCGCCGACGGCGCCCTGCTGATCTTCCCCTCCGCCGACCACCTCGAGGACACGGCGATCCAGTATCTGCGGGCCGGCCGTGAGAAGGCGGGCAAGACCCTCGACGGCTTCGACATCTGCCCGACCCTGCCCCTGGCCCTCGGCGAGGACAAGGACGTGGCCGTGCTCGCCGACACCTTCCGCCCCTACACCGCGCTGTACGTCGGCGGCATGGGCAGCCGCAAGCAGAACTTCTACAACCAGCTCGCCCAGCGCATGGGCTACGAGAAGGAAGCCGCCGAGATCCAGGACAAGTACCTGTCCGGCGACAAGCAGGGCGCGGCGGCCGCCGTGCCGCACGACCTGATCGACAAGACGACCCTGCTCGGTTCCGTGGAGCGCATCGCGGACCGGATGAAGGCTTACGCGGAAGCCGGTGTCACCACCCTGACCCTGGCTCCGGCGGGCTTCACGCTCGACGAGCGGATCGCGTCCCTGCGCGCCGGCAGCGAGGCCCTGGAGCGCGCCGGGCTCGCCTAGAAGATTTCTGCGGCCGTGGTGGGGGCTCGGGGGTCTTCCCCGCCACGGCCGTCACGCAGAACAACGCGGGGAGCAGCCGAGGGTTACGTCCTCCATTTGGCGGAGTTGTCCGTCGTACCTGTTGCAGCACCGCGCAGCCCGCACTTGACTCGTTCTTTGCGGAAACTGCGGAATCCTGCAGCACGCGCACGCGCGCGGGAGAGGTGCCCACGATGCTTTCGGCCAAGAGTCTGTTCCAGGAGATCCTCGCCAACGACGAGTCCTTCGCCCTGTTCTGCTCCATCGCCGCGAGCGGCGAGTCCCAGGGCGGCTGGGAGAACGCCCGGATCGCCGCGCTCGTCCCGGAGAGCGAGCGAGAACTCGCCCCCAAGATCACCCGCCACGGTGCCGACGAGGACAAGCACGGGCGGATCTTCAACGCCCTGATGAAGAAGCGCGGCCTCGACCCCGTCCCGGTCCCGCCGGAGACCGACTACACGATGCTCCTGGAGAAGAACGGCATCGGCCTCGCGCACGAGCAGCTGGGGCGTGACGAGCGGCTCGCGGTCCAGGACATCGTCACGTACCTCTCGCACAGCCGGGTCACCGAACAGCGCGCCTCCGAGCAGATGGATCTGCTCCGCAAGCACTTCGCGGACGACCCCGACATCGGCCGCGCGGTCAAGCAGATCTCGGGCGACGAGGACAACCACCTCGCCTACTGCCACGAGGAACTGCTGCGCTTCGCCTACGCGGGGCACGGCCGGGCCATCCAGCGGACCCTGCGCGAGTGCGCGCTCGCCGAGATCCGGGTCTACCGGGACGTCAGCCTCGCGGTCATGGCGAACATGGGGCGCATCCTGGGCTGGTCGAAGGCCAAGTCGGCGGTGCTCGCGGCGGGCATCCACGCGATGTACGCCTACGAACGGCTGGGCGGATGGCGCCGGATGGTGTCCCTGGAGATGCCCGAGCGCCGCGACGCCCTCGGCGGCCCGGCCTCCGCGGCACCCGAGTTCGCCTGAGACCAGCCGGTCTACAGCCACCCCCGGCGCTTGAACAGCCGGAACACCAGCACCTCCAGGACGACCATCAGCAGGACGAGGGCCGGGTAGGACCACTCCCAGCGCAGCTCGGGCATGTGCTCGAAGTTCATGCCGTAGATCCCCGCGACCATCGTGGGGATCGCGGCCATGGCCGCCCACGCGGAGATCTTCCGCATGTCGTCGTTCTGCCGGACGCTCATCTGCGCCAGATGCGCCGAGAGGATGTCCGACACCAGCCGGTCCAGGCCCTCCACGGACTCGTTGACGCGTGTGAGGTGGTCGCCGACGTCCCGGAAGAAGGGCCGGGCCCGGTCGTCCACGAACGGCACCGTCGCACCGGACTGCGCCGTGCCCGCGAGCCGGCTCACCGGCAAGGCCAGCGGTCCGGTCGCCCGGCGGAACTCCAGGACCTGGCGCTTGAAGTCGTAGATCCGGGAGGCGGTGTTCCGTGAGCCGCCGTCCAGCGGCGAGAACACCTCCGCCTCCAGCCCCTCCAGATCGGCCTGCAACTCGATCGCGACGTCCAGATAGTGGTCGACGGTGGCGTCGGCTATCGCGTACAGCACGGACGTGGGGCCGTTGCCCAGCAGCTCCGGCTCCTGCTCCAGCCGGTTGCGTACGGCCTTGAGCGGGGCGCCCTCGCCGTGCCGGACGGTGACGGCGAACGCGTCGCCCAGGAAGATCATGATCTCGCCGGAGGAGACGGTGTCGCTGCGCGGCTCGTACACCACCGGCTTGAGGACCACGAAGAGCGAGTCGTCGTACACCTCCAGCTTGGGCCGCTGATGGGCCTTGAGGGCGTCCTCGACGGCCAGCGGGTGCAGACCGAACTCCCGGGTGACATGGTCGAATTCGCGCTCCGTCGGCTCGTGCAGCCCGATCCAGACGAAACCGCCCGCCGTACGGGCCTCACCCAGGGCGTCGGAGAAGTCCTCGGGCCCCTCCGTCCGGTGTCCGTCGCGGTAGATGGCACAGTCGACGATCACGAGGCGAGTCTCCTGTCACTCGAACGACACCGTACGCGCGCGTGCGCCTACGCTGGATCGCATGCCCACGTTGATCCTCGTCAGGCACGGACGTTCCACCGCGAACACCGAGGGACTGCTCGCCGGCTGGACGCCCGGTGTCGCCCTCGACGAACGCGGCGCCGCGCAGGCCGCCGCGCTGCCCGGACGCCTCGCCGAACTGCCCCTCGCCGAGATCGTCGCCAGCCCGCTCCAGCGCTGCCAGGAGACGATCGGGCCCCTGCTGGAGGCCCGGCCGGAACTGACCCCGCACACCGACGAGCGCATCGGCGAGTGCCACTACGGCGACTGGTCCGGGCGCAAGCTCGCCGAGCTCAAGGACGAGCCCCTGATGGAGGTGGTGCAGGCGCACCCGTCCGCGGCGGCCTTCCCCGGCGGCGAGTCGATGCGGGCCATGCAGACGCGTGCCGCCGAGTCGGTGCGCGAGTGGAACGCGCGCGTGGAGCGCGACCACGGCGCCGACGCCGTCTACCTGATGTGCTCCCACGGCGACATCATCAAGTCGCTCGTCGCCGAGGCACTCGGACTTCATCTGGACCTCTTCCAGCGGATTTCCGTCGAACCGTGTTCCATCACCGCGATCCGTTACACACGACTGCGGCCGTTCCTCGTCCGCCTCGGCGACACCGGCGACTTCACGTCCCTGGTGCCGCGTGAGGAGGCGCCGGGCGACGACGCCCAAGTCGGGGGTGGTGCGGGCGCACCGTGATCGTTCGCCGCAGTAGGGTGAAGCGGTCGCAGCAGTGCCGTTGTCACACGGCCCCCACGATTCCAATGGAGACAGGACGTGTCCCGTCAGGTGTTCCTCTACGACCATCCGGAGCGTTTTGTGGCCGGTACGGTCGGGCTGCCCGGGCGCCGTTCGTTCTTCCTCCAGGCTTCGGCCGGCACCCGGGTGACCAGCGTGGCCCTGGAGAAGACCCAGGTCGCCGCGCTCGCCGAGCGCATGGACGAGCTCCTCGACGAGGTCGTACGCCGTAGCGGAGGAAGCGCCTCCGTCCCCGCCGTCGCACCGACGGAGATCAACGACAGCGCCCCGCTGGACACCCCCGTCGAGGAGGAGTTCCGGGTCGGCACCATGGCGCTCGCCTGGGACGGCGACGAGCAGCTCATGATCGTCGAGGCGCAGGCGCTCGTCGAGCTCGACGCCGACTCCGAGGAGGACCTCGCCGAGGCCGAGGAGCGGCTGCTCCAGGACGAGGAGAACGGGCCGCCGATGCTGCGGGTCCGGCTCACCGGCGCGCAGGCGAGGGCCTTCGCCAAGCGCGCCCTCGACGTCGTCAACGCCGGGCGGCCGCCGTGCCCGCTGTGCAGCCTCCCGCTCGACCCGGAAGGACACGTATGTCCGCGCCAGAACGGATACCGCCGCGGAGCGTGACACCTCCCGAGGACCCCGCCGAGCCGCAGGCCTCCGCCGAGCTGCTCGCCCGGGGCGAGATCACCGTACGCGGACGCATCCGTGACGCCTCCAACGCCGCCCTGTACTGCACGGTGGCCTACGACGGCCAGGAGGCGGCCTGCGTCTACAAGCCGGTCGCCGGGGAGCGGCCCCTGTGGGACTTCCCCGACGGGACCCTCGCCCAGCGCGAGGTCGCCGCGTACGAAGTCTCCGAGGCGACCGGCTGGGGCCTCGTCCCGCCCACCGTGCTGCGCGACGGCCCCTACGGCGAGGGCATGTGCCAGCTGTGGATCGAGGCGGCGCCGGACGCGGAGCTGCTCGCCCTGGTCGACGGGGAGGAACCGGAGCCGGGCTGGAAGGCGATCGGGTTCGCCGAGGTCGGGGAGGGCCGTACCGCCCTGCTCGTGCACGCCGACGACGAGCGGCTGCGGCGGCTCGCGGTGCTGGACGCCGTGATCAACAACGCCGACCGCAAGGGCGGGCACCTGCTGCCCACCGGCGAGGGGCGGTTGTACGGGATCGACCACGGGGTGACCTTCAACGCCGAGAACAAGCTGCGGACCCTGCTGTGGGGCTGGGCGGGGGAGCCCTTCACCCCGGAGGCCGCCGACGTCCTCGAAGGGCTCAGGAAGGGTCTGGCGGAGGGCGGGGCCCTCACCGCGCGGCTGGAACCGCTGATCACCGCCGTAGAGATCGACGCCGTACGCGCGCGTGTCGGTGCGCTGCTCGCCTCGGGGACGCATCCGGAACCGAGCGGGGAGTGGCCGGCGATTCCCTGGCCACCCGTGTAGAAGCACAGAGGTCGAGGTCGCGCAAGAACGCCTTCTCGGCCGTCCGGACCGCTCCCATTCGTATATGGAACTGCAGTCCGGTTACGCTCATGACATGCATGCCTGGCCCGCTTCCGAGGTCCCCGCCCTGCCTGGTCAGGGCCGCGACCTGAGGATCCACGACACCGCGACCGGCGGCCTCGTCACCCTCGACCCCGGTCCCGTCGCCCGTATCTACGTCTGCGGCATCACCCCGTACGACGCCACCCACCTGGGACACGCGGCGACGTACAACGCGTTCGACCTCGTGCAGCGCGTGTGGCTCGACACCCAGCGGCAGGTTCACTACGTCCAGAACGTCACCGACGTCGACGACCCGCTCCTGGAGCGGGCGCAGCGCGACGGCATCGACTGGGCCGCCCTCGCCGAGAAGGAGACGGTCCTCTTCCGCGAGGACATGACGGCCCTGCGGATGCTGCCGCCGCGGCAGTACATAGGAGCCGTCGAGGCGATACCGGGCATCGTCCCGCTCGTCGAGCGGCTGCGGGACGCGGGCGCGGCCTACGAACTCGAAGGGGACGTCTACTTCTCCGTCGAGTCCGACCCGCACTTCGGCAAGGTCTCGAACCTCGACGCCGAGGCGATGCGTCTGCTGTCCGCCGAGCGCGGCGGCGACCCGGAGCGGCCGGGCAAGAAGAACCCCCTCGACCCGATGCTCTGGATGGCGGCCCGTGAGGGCGAGCCGAGCTGGGACGGCGGATCGCTCGGGCGCGGACGGCCCGGCTGGCACATCGAGTGCGTGGCCATCGCCCTCGACCACCTCGGCATGGGCTTCGACATCCAGGGCGGCGGCTCGGACCTCGCCTTCCCGCACCACGAGATGGGCGCCTCGCACGCCCAGGCCCTCACCGGCGAGTTCCCCATGGCCAAGGCGTATGTGCACGCCGGCATGGTCGCCCTCGACGGCGAGAAGATGTCCAAGTCCAAGGGCAACCTGGTCTTCGTCTCCAAGCTGCGGCACGACGGCGTCGACCCGGCCGCCATCCGGCTCGCGCTGCTCGCCCACCACTACCGCGCCGACTGGGAGTGGACCGACCAGGTCCTGCGGGCCGCCGTCGCCCGGCTCGGCCGCTGGCGCGCCGCCGTGTCCCGGCCCGACGGCCCGGCCGCGGAGGCGCTCGTGGAGGAGATCCGCGAGGCCCTCGCGAACGACCTGGACGCCCCGGCCGCGCTCGCCGCGGTCGACCGCTGGGCCGCCCTCCAGGAGGAGAGCGGCGGCACGGACATCGGCGCTCCCGGTGTCGTGTCCCGGGCGGTGGACGCGCTGCTGGGCGTAGCGCTGTAGCCGAGAACAGAGAGAGGGGCGCTTCCCGGCCGGGAAGCGCCCCTTCTGCTGTGTCTGTGTGCCTCAGTCCTCCGACGACTCCTCGTCGTCCGTGCCCGGCTTGGGCTGGGCCGAGGACTCCCCGTCGTCCGTGCCCGCCTTGGGCGGCTTCGGCGGTCGGGTACGGCCGCTGGGGCTGTCCCGCAGATACGACGTGCTGTCGCTGCCGTCCGCCGTCGCGTGTCCGCCGGAGGCGGTCGGTCCGCCGCCGTCCCGGCGTCTCAGATAACGCTCGAACTCGCGCGCGATGGCCTCGCCCGAGGCCTCCGGCAGCTCGGCGGTGTCCCGGGCCTCCTCCAGCGACTGGACGTACTCGGCGACCTCGCTGTCCTCGGCGGCGAGCTGGTCCACGCCCACCTGCCAGGCGCGCGCGTCCTCGGGCAGCTCGCCCAGCGGGATGCGCACGTCGATCAGGTCCTCCAGGCGGTTCAGGAGAGCCAGCGTGGCCTTCGGGTTCGGCGGCTGCGACACGTAGTGCGGCACCGCCGCCCACAGCGACACGGCCGGCACGCCCGCGTGGGTGCAGGCCTCCTGGAGGACGCCCACGATGCCCGTCGGGCCCTCGTACTTGGTCTCCTCCAGGTCCATGCGGCGGGCCAGGTCGGCGTCGGACGTCGTCCCGCTGATCGGCACCGGACGGGTGTGCGGAGTGTCGCCGAGCAGGGCGCCCAGGACCACCACCAGCTCCACGCCCAGTTCGTGCGCGAAGCCCAGCAGTTCGTTGCAGAACGAGCGCCACCGCATGGACGGTTCGATGCCCCGGACGAGCACGAGATCACGCGGCTTGTCCCCGCCGACCCGGACCACCGACAGCCGTGTCGTCGGCCAGGTGATCTTGCGGACGCCCGCCTCCATGAACACCGTGGGGCGGTTCACCTGGAAGTCGTAGTAGTCCTCGGCGTCCAGCGCCGCGAACACCTCGCCCTTCCATTCCCTGTCGATATGCGCGACCGCGGTGGAGGCGGCGTCGCCGGCATCGTTCCAGCCCTCGAACGCGGCCACCATGACCGGGTCGACCAGCTCGGGAACCCCCTCGAGCTCGATCACCCAGTGCCTCCTTCCGACGTACCCTCGCGAACGCCCCAACCTTACGGCGTGCCAAGGGGGCGCCCGCAGCCCCCTCGCAGGGGGAGTGACCCCATCACTGCCCCGTGATCCGCCCCTGAACACCCCGGATTCATCCGAGCTGTCCGTGAGGCTGCGGTCACAGCGTGGAGCGCAGCCACTGCTCCACGCTCGCGATGTGCACGGTCGCCCACGAGCGCGCCGCCTCGGCGTCCCGGTCGCGCAGGGCGGCGAGGATCGCCCGGTGCTCGCGCAGGGTGCGGCCCACGGCGTCCTCCTGGGTGAGGCCCCGCCAGATCCGGGCCCGGGTGGTGGGGCCGGACAGCCCGTCGAGCAGCGAGCACAGCACGGAGTTGCCCGAGCTGTGCACGATGCCCCGGTGGAACTCCAGGTCGCAGGCGACGAGATCCTCCACGGACGGGGCGTCGCCGAGCTTGTCGAGCTGGGCCGTGAGCGCGTCCAGCTGCTGCTCGCTGATCCGCAGCGCGGCCATGGCCGTCGCGGCCGGCTCCAGGATGCGGCGTACGGCGAGGAACTCCAGGACCGTGTCGTCGCGGTGGAAGTCCACGACGAAGCTCATGGCCTCCAGCAGGAGTTGCGGATCGAGGCTCGTCACATAGGTGCCGTCGCCCTGGCGGACGTCCAGGATCCGGATGAGCGACAGCGCGCGGACGGCCTCCCGCAGGGAGTTGCGGGACAGGCCGAGGTCGGCGGCGAGTTCGCTCTCCTTGGGCAGCCGGTCGCCCGGGCGCAGCGCCCCGGAGACGATCATTCCCTTGATCTTCTCGATCGCCTCGTCGGTGACTGCCATGGTCGGCCTCCTGTCGCCTAAGACCTCCGACGTATCACGTCATTATGCGGCCACGGACACAAGGAAGGGGCGGCTCCGTCGGCGGGGAGCCGCCCCTTCGTGCACGAGGCCCGTATCGCGCCTACTTCTTGTCGAGCAGGTCCTGGACCTTGGCGCGGACGTCGTCCGTGGCCAGGCCCCGGATCGTCAGCGTCGTCCGGCGGCGCAGCACGTCGTCCTGCGTCTCGGCCCACTCGTGGTCCCGGGCCCAGGCGACCTGCGCCCAGATCTCCGGGGCGTCCGGGTGCACGCGCTCGGCGAGCTCCGGGTTGTCGTTGGCCAGGCGGGCGATGTCGAACGCCAGCGAGCCGTAGTGCGTGGCCAGGTGCTTGGCGGTGTCGGCTCCCATGCGGGGGCCGGGCGCCGGGCGGTCGGTGAGCAGCCGGTGGGCGACCGCGCGCGGGTTGGCGATGCCGGGCAGCGGCAGCTTCTTCGGCAGCGAGCTGATCGGCTCGAAGTCGTCGCCCAGGGGGTGGCCCGGCAGCGACTCCAGCTTCTGCATGATCGTCCGGCCGATGTGCCGGAAGGTGGTCCACTTGCCGCCCGCGACGGACAGCATGCCGCCCCGGCCCTCGGTGACGACCGTCTCCCGCTTGGCCTTGGAGGTGTCGCCGGGGCCGCCCGGCAGCACCCGCAGGCCCGCGAAGGAGTAGGTGATGAGGTCGCGGCTGAGCTGCTGGTCGCGGACGGAGAAGGCGGCCTCGTCGAGGATCTGGGATATGTCCTTCTCGGTGACCGAGACATCCGCCGGGTCGCCCTCGAACTCCTCGTCGGTGGTGCCGAGGAGCAGCATGTCCTCCCAGGGGAGGGCGAACGTGATGCGGTACTTGTCGATCGGGGTGGCGAGCGCGGCCTTCCAGGGGGAGGTGCGCTTCAGGACCAGGTGCGCGCCCTTCGACAGCCGGATGGACGGCGCGGCGTTCGCGTCCTCCATCTTGCGCAGGTGGTCGACCCACGGGCCGGTCGCGTTCAGGACCAGCCGGGCGCTGACGCCGAACTCGTCGCCCGAGAGGCGGTCCTTCAGCTCGGCGCCCGTGACACGGCCCTTGGTGAAGCGCAGGCCCGTCACCTCGGCGTGGTTGAGGACGACCGCGCCCGCCTCCACGGCGCCGCGGACCGTCATCAGCGCCATGCGCGCGTCGTTCATCTGGTCGTCGCCGTACACGGCCACGGCCTTGAGGTTCTCGGTGCGCAGCTCCGGGACGTCCTGCGCGGCCTTGGCCGGCGAGAGCAGGTGTCCGACGCCGTCACCGAAGGCGGAGAGCGCGGAGTAGGCGAAGACGCCCGCCCCGAGCTTCGCCGCGCCGTGCGGCCCGCCCTTGTACACGGGGAGGTAGAAGGTGAGCGGGTTCGCCAGGTGGGGGGCCACCTGGCGGGAGACCGCACGGCGCTCGAAGTGGTTCTCCGCCACCAGCTTCACCGCGCCGGTCTGCAGGTAGCGCAGACCGCCGTGGAGCAGCTTGGAGGAGGCGGAGGATGTCGCGCCGGCGAAGTCGCCGGCGTCGACCAGAGCCACCCTGAGGCCGGACTGCGCGGCGTGCCAGGCGGTGGAGATGCCCAGGATGCCGCCGCCGATCACGAGAAGGTCGTACGACGCCTTGGCGAGCTGCTCCCTGGTCTCGGCTCGGCTCGGGTTCGAGCCGGAGGCCGGGTGCGTCCCCAGGGCAGGCACGGACTGCAGGGTGGACTGAGTGGTCATGCTGTTTCTTACTCCTCGTCCTCGAGCCAGCCCATGGTCCGCTCGACGGCCTTGAGCCAGCTCTTGTACTCACGGTCGCGGATTTCCGCGTCCATGCGGGGGGTCCACTCGGCGGCCCGGCGCCAGTTGGCGCGCAGGTCGTCGGTGCTGTTCCAGAAGCCGACGGCGAGGCCGGCGGCGTAGGCGGCGCCGAGGCAGGTGGTCTCGGCGACCATCGGGCGCACCACGGGGGCGTCCAGGAAGTCCGAGAGCGTCTGCATCAGCAGGTTGTTGCTGGTCATACCGCCGTCGACCTTGAGGGCGGTCAGCTCGACGCCGGAGTCCTTCGTCATGGCGTCGGCGATCTCCCGCGTCTGCCAGGCGGTGGCCTCCAGGACGGCGCGCGCGAGGTGCGCCTTGGTGACGTACCGGGTGAGGCCGGCGATCACACCGCGGGCGTCGGAGCGCCAGTACGGGGCGAACAGGCCGGAGAAGGCCGGCACGAAGTAGGCGCCGCCGTTGTCCTCGACCGACAGGGCGAGGGTCTCGATCTCGGCGGCGGTGGAGATCAGGCCCATCTGGTCGCGCATCCACTGCACCAGCGAGCCGGTGACGGCGATCGAGCCCTCCAGGGCGTAGACCGTCTTCTGGTCGCCGATCTTGTAGCCGACGGTGGTCAGCAGGCCGCTGTACGAGTTGATGATCTTGTCACCGGTGTTCATCACCATGAAGGTGCCGGTGCCGTACGTCGACTTGGTCTCGCCCTCGGCGAAACAGGTCTGGCCGAACAGGGCAGCCTGCTGGTCGCCGAGCGCGGAGGCGACCGGGATGCCGCCGAGCAGGTCGCCCAGCGTGCCGCCGGTGATCTCGCCGTAGACCTCGGCGGAGGAGCGGATCTCGGGCAGGACCTGCTTCGGGACGCCGATGGACTCGCAGATCTTCTCGTCCCACTGCATGGTGTGCAGGTTCATGAGCATCGTGCGGGAGGCGTTGGTGACGTCCGTGACGTGCTTGCCGCCGTTGACACCGCCGGTCAGGTTCCAGATGACCCAGGTGTCCATGGTGCCGAAGAGGATGTCGCCCGCCTCGGCGCGCTCCTGGAGGCCGTCGACGTTCTCGATCAGCCAGCGGGCCTTGGGGCCGGCGAAGTAGGAGGCGAGGGGCAGGCCCGTCTCGCGGCGGAAGCGGTCCTGGCCGACATTGCGGCCGAGCTCGCGACAGAGGGCGTCGGTGCGGGTGTCCTGCCAGACGATGGCGTTGTGGACGGGCTCACCGGTGTTCTTGTCCCACAGCACGGTCGTCTCGCGCTGGTTGGTGATGCCGATGGCCTTGATGTCGTCGCGGGTGATGCCGGCCTTGGCGATGGCCCCGGCGACGACCTCCTGGACGTTCGTCCAGATCTCGGTGGCGTTGTGCTCGACCCAGCCCGGCTTCGGGAAGATCTGCTCGTGCTCCTTCTGGTCGACGGAGACGATCCGGCCGTCGCGGTCGAAGACGATGCAGCGGGAGGAGGTCGTGCCCTGGTCGATGGCGGCGATGAAGGGGCCGGCGGTGTGCGCGTCGGTCACTGTGTGCTCCTGGAGGTTTCCGTGTTTATGGGGCTTTACGTACGGCGCGTGCCGAGAGTTTCGCGAGAGCGCGAGGATCTCTAGGCGAACGCGACGTTGTAGATGCCTGCCGCGAGGGCGCCGCCGATCAGCGGACCCACCACGGGGACCCAGGCGTAGCCCCAGTCGGAGCCGCCCTTGTTGGGCAGCGGCAGCAGGGCGTGCACGATACGCGGACCGAGGTCACGGGCCGGGTTGATCGCGTACCCCGTCGGGCCGCCGAGGGACAGACCGATGGAGACCACCACGAGCGCGGTGATCAGGGCACCCAGGGTGCCCAGGCCGTTGCCCTTGTCGTTCAGGCCCTGGGTGAGCACGGCGAGCACCAGCACGATGGTGCCGATGATCTCCGTGGCCAGGTTCTGCCAGGCGACCCGGACCTCGGGCCCGGTGGAGAAGACGCCCAGCACGGGGCCGGCGCCCTTCTCCTGCGCCTCGACGGCCTTGGCGGTCGTGGCCTGCGCGCCCGGACCGCCGACGATCTCGCGGTCGGTGAGGTGGGCGTGGAACTGACCGTAGTAGGCGATCCAGACCAGACCCGCGCCGATCATGGCGCCGAGCACCTGTCCGGCCCAGTAGACCGGGACGTTCTTCCAGTCGCCGTCCTTGATGGCGATGGCCAGCGTCACAGCCGGGTTCAGATGGGCGCCGGAGAGCGGCGCCGTGGTGTAGACCGCCGTGAGCACCGCGAAGCCCCACCCGAAGGTGATGGCGAGCCAGCCGGCGTTGCGGGCCTTGGAAGCCTTCAGTGTGACGGCGGCGCAGACTCCGCCGCCGAGGAGGATGAGTATGGCGGTACCGATGGTCTCGCCGATGAAGATGTCGGAGCTGGACACCCGCGACTCCTTTGTCCTTCGTCCAGGGGGGAAGTTCGATACCGGCCTGGCGTTGTCCCACTCTAGCGCGTATTGCCGGTAGCTGTTCGACAATGTCGACCGATGGACGGGAGTCTTGCTTCGGGGTTACGAGCACGTCAAGGGCTCTGTAGTCGAAAACACGATCGTTACTGATCGCTGCCCGTCCCATGGGTGTCCGACGCCCGCAGGCGCGGACATGCCGAGGACCGGAACGCCGTACGGCGCCCCGGTCCCGCTGTGAGCTCTCAGAACCGCCCGGCGCCCAGGTCCCGCGACACCGCGCGGGCACAGTCCCGGACGGCCGCGATCAGCTCCGGCCGCACCGCGCCCTCCTCGTCGGACCGGCACAGCCGCTCCACGGCGCCGGTGATGCCGACCGCGCCGACGGGCATGCGCCGTCTGTCGTGGATGGGTGCGGCGAGGGAGGCGACGCCCTCCCAGGTCTCCTCGACGTCCGCCGCGTAGCCACGCGCGCGCGTGAGGTCGAGGATGTGCTCGAAGTCCTCCGGCTCGCACACGGTCCGGTCGGTGAACGCCTTGCGGTCGTTCTCCAGGGCCTCGCTGTGCGCCACCGGGTCGTAGGCGGACAGCACCTTGCCCAGGGCCGTGGAGTGCAGCGGCTGCATGGCCCCGATCTCCAGGACCTGCCGGCTGTCGTCGGGCCGGAAGACGTGGTGCACGATCAGCACGCCCTGCTGGTGCAGGACGCCCAGATAGACGCTCTCGCCGCTGGAACGGGCCAGGTCGTCGGCCCACACCAGGGCGCGCGCCCGCAGCTCGTGCACATCGAGGTAGGTGGTGCCCAGGCGCAGCAGCTCCGCGCCGAGCTGATAGCGCCCGGAAGCGTCGTCCTGCTCCACGAAGCCCTCCTGCTGGAGGGTGCGCAGGATGCCGTGGGCGGTGCCTTTGGCCAGGCCCAGCGACGAGGCGATGTCCGACAGGCCGAGCCGTCGCTCGCCGCCCCCGAGCAGCCGCAGCATCGCGGCCGCCCGTTCGAGCGACTGGATGTTCCGTGCCATCGCCGTACTGCCTCCGTCCCCTTCGACCGCCGACAAGCGGCGCCGCAGCCCTTGTTCGGCAATGTCGAACACTACCGGTCGTTGCCGACCTCTCGCTAATGGCGGGACGCCATTTGTTGCGTCACAGGCGGTTCAGGTCCGGGTTCATCGGACGCCCGACGGCCGCCCCGGCGCCATCGGCGTCCGCCCCGTGGACGCGCTGCCCATCCAAGCCGACTCCCGGTTACGCTGGCGCGGTGCGCCCTTCCCCGGATGCCCTCCGGATGTCCGGGAAGCCGCAAAGCCGACAGCCGTCGCATCCGAGGGAGCCCTTTACATGGCCTCGTTGCCGCTGACCCCTTCCGCAGACAGCCGGACCCGTGTGGCCGCGCTCAGAGAGGCCCTGGCCACCCGTGTGGTGGTGGCCGACGGAGCCATGGGCACCATGCTCCAGGCTCAGGACCCCACACTCGAGGACTTCGAGAATCTCGAGGGCTGCAACGAGATCCTGAACCTGACCCGGCCGGACATCGTCCGTTCCGTCCACGACGCGTACTTCGCGGTGGGCGTGGACTGCGTCGAGACCAACACCTTCGGCGCCAACCACACGGCCGCGGCCGAGTACGAGATCTCCGACCGCGTGCACGAGCTGTCCAAGTCGGGCGCCCGCATCGCCCGCGAGGTGGCCGACGAGTACACCGCGAAGGACGGCCGGCCCCGCTGGGTGCTCGGCTCCGTCGGCCCCGGCACCAAGCTGCCCACCCTCGGCCACGTCGCGTACGCCACCATCCGCGACGGCTACCAGGCCAACGCCGAGGGCATGCTCGCAGGCGGCGCCGACGCGCTGCTCGTGGAGACCACGCAGGATCTGCTCCAGACGAAGGCGTCCATCCTGGGCGCCCGCCGGGCCATGGAGGCCACCGGCTTCGACGTGCCCCTGCTGTGCTCGATGGCCTTCGAGACCACCGGCACCATGCTGCTCGGCTCCGAGATCGGCGCGGCGCTGACCGCGCTGGAGCCCCTCGGCATCGACATGATCGGCCTGAACTGCTCCACCGGCCCCGCCGAGATGAGCGAGCACCTGCGGTATCTGACGCGCCACTCGCGCATCCCGCTGCTGTGCATGCCGAACGCCGGCCTGCCGATCCTGACCAAGGACGGCGCCCACTTCCCGCTCGACGCCGAGGGCCTGGCCGACGCCCAGCAGACCTTCGTCCAGGACTACGGCCTGTCCCTGGTCGGCGGCTGCTGCGGCACCACCCCCGAGCACCTGCGCCAGCTGGTCGAGCGCGTCCGGGACGTCGCCCCGGGCGAGCGCAGCCCGCAGCCCGAGCCCGGCGCCGCCTCCCTCTACCAGAGCGTGCCGTTCCGGCAGGACACCTCCTACCTGGCCATCGGCGAGCGCACCAACGCCAACGGCTCGAAGAAGTTCCGCGAGGCCATGCTGGAGGCCCGCTGGGACGACTGCGTGGAGATCGCCCGGGAGCAGATCCGCGAGGGCGCGCACATGCTCGACCTGTGCGTGGACTACGTCGGCCGGGACGGCGCCGCCGACATGGAGGAGCTGGCCGGCCGCTTCGCCACCGCCTCCACCCTGCCGATCGTGCTGGACTCCACCGAGATCGACGTCATCCAGGCCGGCCTGGAGAAGCTCGGCGGCCGCGCGGTGATCAACTCGGTGAACTACGAGGACGGCGACGGCCCCGAGTCCCGCTTCGCCAAGGTCACCCAGCTCGCCAAGGAGCACGGGGCCGCCCTCATCGCGCTGACCATCGACGAGGAGGGCCAGGCCCGCACCGCCGAGAACAAGGTCGAGATCGCCGAACGGCTCATCGACGACCTGACCGGGAACTGGGGCATCCACGAGGAGGACATCCTCGTCGACTGTCTGACCTTCACCATCTGCACCGGCCAGGAGGAGTCCCGCAAGGACGGCATCGCCACCATCGAGGGCATCCGCGAGCTGAAGCGGCGCCACCCGAAGGTGCAGACCACCCTCGGCCTGTCCAACATCTCCTTCGGCCTCAATCCGGCCGCCCGCATCCTGCTCAACTCCGTCTTCCTCGACGAGTGCGTCAAGGCGGGCCTGGACTCGGCGATCGTGCACGCGTCGAAGATCCTCCCGATCGCCCGCTTCAGCGAGGAGGAGGTCCGGACGGCCCTGGACCTGATCTACGACCGCCGCGCCGAGGGCTACGACCCGCTCCAGAAGCTCATGCAGCTCTTCGAGGGCGCCACCGCCAAGTCCCTCAAGGCCGGCAAGGCCGAGGAACTGGCCGCCCTGCCGCTGGACGAGCGCCTGAAGCGGCGCATCATCGACGGCGAGCGCAACGGCCTGGAGGCCGACCTCGACGACGCCCTCCAGGAGCGCTCCGCCCTCGACATCGTCAACGCGACCCTGCTGGACGGCATGAAGGTCGTCGGCGAGCTGTTCGGCTCCGGCCAGATGCAGCTGCCGTTCGTCCTGCAGTCCGCCGAGGTGATGAAGACGGCCGTCGCCCACCTCGAACCGCACATGGAGAAGACCGACGAGGACGGCAAGGGCACCATCGTCCTGGCCACCGTCCGCGGCGATGTGCACGACATCGGCAAGAACCTCGTCGACATCATCCTGTCCAACAACGGCTACAACGTCGTCAACCTCGGCATCAAGCAGCCGGTCTCCGCGATCCTGGACGCCGCCGAGGAGCACCGGGCCGATGTCATCGGCATGTCCGGGCTCCTGGTCAAGTCCACCGTGATCATGAAGGAGAACCTGGAGGAGCTGAACCAGCGCGGACTGGCGGCGAACTTCCCGGTCATCCTCGGCGGCGCCGCCCTCACCCGGGCCTACGTCGAGCAGGACCTGCACGAGATCTACGAGGGCGAGGTCCGCTACGCCCGAGACGCCTTCGAGGGCCTGCGCCTGATGGACGCCCTGATCGGCGTGAAGCGGGGCGTGCCGGGAGCGAAGCTGCCCGAGCTGAAGCAGCGCCGCGTCCGGGCGACCGCCCAGGCCGTGGTCGAGGAGCGCCCCGAGGAGGGGCACGTCCGCTCCGACGTCGCCACCGACAACCCCGTCCCCGAGCCGCCCTTCCAGGGCACGCGCGTGATCAAGGGCATCCAGCTCAAGGAGTACGCGAGCTGGCTCGACGAGGGCGCCCTGTTCAAGGGCCAGTGGGGCCTGAAGCAGGTCCGCAGCGGCGAGGGCCCGTCGTACGAGGAACTCGTCGAGAGCGAGGGCCGGCCCCGGCTGCGCGGCCTGCTGGACAAGCTCCAGACGGAGAACCTGCTGGAGGCGGCCGTCGTCTACGGCTACTTCCCGTGCGTCTCCAAGGACGACGACCTGATCCTCCTGGACGAGCGGGGCAACGAGCGCACCCGCTTCACCTTCCCGCGCCAGCGCCGGGGCCGCCGACTGTGCCTGGCCGACTACTTCCGCCCGGAGGAGTCCGGCGAGACGGACGTCGTGGGCCTCCAGATCGTCACCGTCGGCTCGCGCATCGGCGAGGAGACCGCCCGGATGTTCGAGGCCAACGCCTACCGCGACTACCTCGAACTGCACGGGCTGTCCGTGCAGTTGGCCGAGGCGCTCGCCGAGTACTGGCACGCGCGCGTGCGTTCCGAACTCGGCTACGCCGCCGAGGACCCGGACGAGATGCAGGGCATGTTCGAGCTGAAGTACCGGGGCGCCCGCTTCTCCCTCGGCTACGGCGCCTGCCCCAACCTGGAGGACCGCGCCAAGATCGCCGACCTGCTCCAGCCGGAGCGCATCGGCGTCCACCTGTCCGAGGAGTTCCAGCTGCACCCCGAGCAGTCCACGGACGCCATCGTGATCCACCACCCGGAGGCGAAGTACTTCAACGCCCGCTGAGCCGTCGCGCTGAACCGCCCCACTGAGCCGCCCCACCGGGCACTCGGGCCAAAAGAGGCGCTTCTTCCGCGCACGACGTAGACTGGTCGGTCCACCGCAGGCCGGTTCCCCCCGTGGGAGCCGGCCTGAACGTCCCTCAAGGAGGTACGTGGATGACCAGTACGGTCCCCGCGCTCGGAACCCGCACGGCCGAGGGCTCCGCCCTGCAGGCGGTGCTCCTCGACATGGACGGCACCCTGGTGGACACCGAGGGCTTCTGGTGGGACGTCGAGGCCGAGGTCTTCGCCTCCCTCGGCCACACCCTCGACGATTCCTGGCGCCATGTCGTGGTCGGCGGTCCCATGACCCGCAGCGCGGGATTCCTGATCGAGGCCACCGGCGCCGACATCACCCTCGACGAACTCACCGTGCTGCTCAACAACGGCTTCGAGGACCGCATCGACCGCGCCCTGCCGCTGATGCCGGGCGCCGGCCGGCTGCTGGCAGAGCTGTACGAGTACGAGATCCCGACGGCCCTGGTCTCCGCCTCGCACCGGCGCATCATCGACCGGGTGCTGACCTCGCTGGGCGCGCACCACTTCGGGCTGACGGTGGCCGGTGACGAGGTGCCGCGCACCAAGCCCCACCCCGACCCGTACCTGGCGGCCGCCGCCGGACTCGGCGCGGACCCGGCCCGGTGCGCCGTCATCGAGGACACCGCGACCGGGGTCGCCGCCGCCGAGGCCGCGGGCTGCCGGGTCGTGGCGGTGCCCTCCGTGGCCCCCATCGCCCCGGCCCTCCGGCGTACGGTCGTGACCTCCCTCGAAGAGGTCGACCTGACATTTCTGCATGGGCTGATGACGGAAATGCGCTAGCCGTTCACCCAGCGTGCAGTGCGGTTAAGTCAGTAATTCCGCAGCTGAATTCGACCCTCTCCGGATGATCTCCCGGTGATCTCCGGTCCATCCGGGGGCGGTCGAATTACCGTCTCCGGAACCTGTTTGCGATGTGACGTTCCCCACCCATTCGGGGGTCGACAGCGGACCCCGCGTGTGCAGTGGGGGGCTGTTGACGTGCCCTTGTGTCCCGATTGGTGGAACGCTGCACCAAAGCTTCCGCCATCGGGTTTTCGGTGTGTCCACGCCCGGTTCCGCAGCGTGATGAGGGCTCAACTCCGGTCGCTGCGAACCTTCCTGCCGGCCCCGACTAATCTCGTTGCGAGAACCACGCCCCACCCCCGTGATCCGCTGCGCCACCCCTGCATGCCGGATACACGGAGTCGACAGCTCTGGAGAAACTCGAGCATGAACCGCAAGACTTTGGTGCTGCCGGCCGTGATCGGCCTGCTCGCGCCGGTGCTCACCGCTTGCGGCGGGTCCGACAGCGGGAGCGACGGCGGCGACGCGATCGTCGTCGGCACCACGGACCGGTTCACCGCCTCGAAGGACGCCCCCGCCCCCCTCGACCCGGCGTACGCCTACGACGTCGGCACCTGGAACATCCTGCGCCAGACCGTGCAGACCCTGATGATCCAGCCGCGCGGCGAGGGCGACCCGGTGCCGGAGGCGGCGCAGAAGTGCGGCTTCACCGACAACGGCAACGAGCGCTACGCCTGCACCCTGCGCGACGGCCTGAAGTTCGCGGACGGCGACCCCGTCACCGCGTCCGACGTGAAGTACTCCATCGACCGCGCCCGCTCCCTCAAGGCCGACAGCGGCGTGTTCGCGCTGCTGTCCACCATCGACACCGTCGAGACGCAGGGCGAACGCGACGTCATCTTCCATCTGAAGACCGCCGACGCCACCTTCCCGTACAAGCTCTCGACCCCGGTCGCCGGCATCGTCGACCCCGACGACTACCCGAAGAACAAGCTGCGCGACGGCTTCGACCTCGAAGGCTCCGGCCCGTACACCCTCAAGGCCGACGTCGAGAACGACGAGCTGGTCAGGGCCGAGTTCACCCGGAACCCCGACTACAAGGGGAACCTGAAGGTGAACAACGACAAGATCGACATGGTCTCCTTCAAGGACGCCGACGCCATGGGCGAGGCGCTCGACAAGGGCGACATCGACCTGATGACCCGCACCATGTCGCCGGAGCAGATCCGCAAGCTCTCGGGCGACGCCGACACCGGCGTCGACCTCGTCGAGATGCCCGGCCTGGAGATCCGCTACCTGGGCTTCAACACCGACGCCCCGGCCGTCGAGTCCAAGGCCGTACGCCAGGCGATGGCGCAGGTCGTCAACCGCAGCGAGCTGGTCTCCAAGGTCTACGGCTCCCAGGCCGAGCCGCTGTACTCGCTGGTCCCGGCCAGCGTCACGGGCCACTCGAACTCGTTCTTCAACAAGTACGGCGACGCGAACGTCACCAAGGCGCGCTCCCTGCTGAATCAGGCGAACATCACCACCCCGGTGAAGCTGACCCTGCACTACACGACCGACCACTACGGCCCGGCCACCAAGAAGGAGTTCGAGGTCCTGCGCGACCAGCTGAACTCCAGCGGCCTGTTCGACGTAGGTATCAAGGGAACGCCGTGGGACACCTTCCGCCCGGCCGAGAAGAAGGGTGAGTACGACGTCTACGGCATGGGCTGGTTCCCCGACTTCCCGGACGCGGACAACTTCCTCGCGCCGTTCCTCGACAGGGACAACACGCTTGGCTCGCCCTACGACAACAGCCAGATCCGAAGCACCCTGATCCCGGAGTCCCGCCGCGAGGCGGACCGGTTGTCCGCCTCCTCCAGCCTGACGGACATTCAGGACATCGTCGCCTCCGACGTGCCGGTGCTGCCGCTGTGGCAGGGCAAGCAGTACGTCGCCGCGCGCGACGACATCACGGGTACCGCGTACGCGCTCAACTCCGCGTCGACGCTCCAGTTGTGGGAGCTCGGCCGGGGCGTGAGCGGCTGACGTACCCGCTGGAACCCGGGGCCTGTGACCGCGGGCCCCCGGGGAGCCGTGCCCCGGAGCCAGAGACATGCTCCGGGCGTTCTCGAGAACCGACGACAAGGCGCACACGTGAACATACGCAACCAGTGGCCGGTCCTGCCGATCGTGGCGGGACTCGCCTCCGGCCTGCTGACCGGCTGCGGCACGGAGAGCGGGGACTCCGCGGGGGAGGGCTCCAACGTGGTGGTGGGGATGTCCGACGACGTCCTGGCCACCGACCCGGCCTCCGGCTACGACCCCGGCTCCTGGCTGTTGTTCAACAACGTCTTCCAGTCGCTGCTCAGCTTCCCCAAGGGCGCCACGGAACCGCAGCCGGAGGCCGCCGAGAGCTGCTCCTTCACCGACACGCAGACCTCGGTCTACCGGTGCACGCTGAAGGACGGCCTCAAGTTCAGCAACGGCGACGCCCTCACCTCGGAGGACGTCAAGTTCTCCTTCGAGCGGATGCTGAAGATCAACGACCCCGACGGGCCCGCGATCATGTTCCCGACGCTGGACGAGGTGGAGACCCCGGACGAGACGACGGTCGTCTTCCACCTCAACACGTCCGACGCCACCTTCCCCAGCAAGATCGCCTCCGGCGCCGGCTCCATCGTCAACCACGACGAGTACGACGCGGGCAAGCTGCGCGAGGACGGCAAGGCCGTCGGCTCCGGCCCTTACAAGCTCGACTCGATCGACGACGGTCAGGCCGTCTTCTCCGTCAACGAGAACTACAAGGGCACCGCCAAGGTGAGCAACACCGGCGTGACCCTGAAGTTCTTCGACGGCGACCAGACCGCCCTGAAGCAGGCCATCCAGAAGGAAGAGGTCGACATCGCCTACCGCGGCCTCACCGCGGGCGACATCGCCGACATGGAGAAGGCCGACGACGGCACCGGCACCGAGGTCGTCGAGGGCAGCAGCGCCGAGGTCCAGCACCTGGTCTTCAACATGAACGACCCGGTCGCCGGAAAGATCGGCGTACGCAAGGCCATCGCCCACCTGCTCGACCGCGAAGCCCTCATCAAGGACGTCTACCAGGGCACCGCGACCCCGCTGTACTCGATCATCCCGGCCGGTGTCGCCGGCCACAACACGGCCTTCTTCGACACCTACGGAGCCCGCCCCTCCCGGTCCAAGGCGGCCGCCGCCCTGCGCTCCGACGGCGTCAACGGCAAGGTCAAGCTGACCCTCTGGTCGACCCCGTCCCGCTACGGCCCCGCCACCGACCAGGAGTTGACGGCCATCGCCGGCCAGCTCAACGCCAGCGGCCTGTTCGACGCGGACGTCAAGTCGGTCTCCTTCGCCCAGTACGAGAAGGACATCGCGGCCGGCAAGTACGGCGTCTACGTCAAGGGCTGGGTGCCCGACTACCCGGACGCCGACAACTTCACGGCCCCCTTCTTCGGCAAGGGCAATGTGCTGGGCAACAACTACGAGAACGACACCATCACCGGCACGCTCATCCCGAGCACCGCGGCCCTGACCAACCGCGCCTCCACCGACAAGGAGTTCGGGGAGCTGCAGGACATCGTCGCCGACGAACTCCCCGTCCTGCCGGTGTGGCAGGCCAAGCAGTACGCGGTCGCGCGCGAAGGCGTCTACGGACTGGAGTACTGCCTCGACGCGTCCACCGTGTTCCGCTTCTGGGAGCTGAGCAAGGACTCCTGACGCACCCGTGAGACAAGAGGGCGCCCCCTGCCGAGGCAGGGGGCGCCCTCTTTTTGTCGGTAGCGGGGCGGCCTACTGCGCGCCGGGGCGCACCAGCCCGCTCTCGTATGCGTACACCGCCGCCTGCACCCGGTCGCGCAGACCCAGCTTGGTCAGCACGTGCCCGACGTGCGTCTTGACGGTGGTCTCGCTGACGAAGAGGTCGGCGGCGATCTCGGCGTTGGACAGCCCGCGCGCCACCAGCTTCAGTACCTCGACCTCGCGGTCGGTGAGTGTGTGCAGCGTGTCCGGCACCGGCTCGTCGCCGGAGGGCAGATGCGTGGCGTACTTGTCGAGCAGCCGGCGCGTGATGCTCGGCGCGAGCATCGCCTCGCCCGCGGCCACGACCCGGATCGCCTGCACCAGCTCGTTGGCCGGGGCGTCCTTCAGCAGGAAGCCGCTGGCACCGGCGCGCAGCGCCTCCACCACGTACTCGTCGAGGTCGAAGGTGGTCAGCACCAGCACCTTCGCCGGGCCGTCCCGCTCGGGGCCCGTGATCTGCCGGGTCGCCTCCACACCGTCCATCCGCGGCATGCGGATGTCCATCAGGACCACGTCGGGCTGCAGGGCCCGCACCTGGTCGAGCGCCTGGAGGCCGTCTCCGGCCTCGCCGACGACCGCGAGGTCCTGCTCGGCCTCCAGAATCATCCGGAAGCCCGTGCGGAGCAGCGGCTGGTCGTCGACCAGTAGGACACGGATGGCCACGTAAGTCTCCTTAGCTAGTCCGGCCCCATTCTGCCCTGCGCGGGCCCGCCGGACTCCGCCGCCCTCACCGGCAGCGGGTAGGGCGGGGGAGTGCCGCCGAACTCCGGGCAGTGGGCCTGGTGGTCGCACCAGCCGCACAGCTTCGTGGGGCGCGGCCGCCAGTCGCCCGTCTCCGTCGCCAGCCGGATCGCCTCCCACAGTGCCAGCAGCTTGCGCTCTACCCGCTCCAGGTCGGCGAGGACCGGGTCGTACGTCAGCACCTGGCCGTTGCCCAGATACACCAGCTGGAGCCGCCGCGGCACCACGTTCTTCAGCCGCCAGACCACGAGGGCGTAGAACTTCATCTGGAACAGGGCGCCCTCGGAGTACTCGGGCCTCGGTGCCTTCCCCGTCTTGTAGTCGACGATCCGGACCTCGCCCGTGGGGGCCACGTCGACCCGGTCGATGATCCCGCGCAGCCGCAGTCCGGACTCCAGCTCGGTCTCGACGAACAGCTCCCGCTCGGCGGGCTCCAGCCGGCTGGGGTCCTCCAGGGAGAACCAGCGCTCGACGAGCTGCTCCGCCTCGCCCAGCCAGCGCGCCAGCCGCTCGCCCTGCGGATCGTCGGCGAACAGCTCCACGACCTCCGGCCGCGACTCGCGCAGCCGGTCCCACTGGCCCGGGATCAGCGACTTCGCCCGGGGCGCCGTGCGCTCGGCCGCCGGGGCGTCGAAGAGCCGCTCCAGGACCGCGTGCACCAGAGTGCCCCGGGTCGCCGCCTCGCTGGGCTTCTCCGGCAGCCGGTCGATGACCCGGAAGCGGTAGAGCAGCGGGCACTGCATGAAGTCGCTCGCACGCGAGGGGGACAGCGTCGAGGGGGCTATGGCGACGGGCGCGGCCGCGGCCACGGCCGCCGTCTCCACCCCCGCCTCGATGACGGCCTCCACGGACCCGGCCGGGACCGGCGGATCCACCGCCGGGGCAGGGCTGCTGTCGGGCTGCGCGGCGCCCTCGGTGCTCGTCTCCATGCCCCAGACCATACGGGCCGCCACTGACAGTGACCCAGTCGCGGGCGGTCCGTGTGCGACGCCGGGAGCCGGGAAGGGACGTGAGGGACGGGAAACACAGGGGTGCCGGGGCGGAAGGCACCTCGACGGACGCATACCATCGACTCGAGACCCTCCCGGCCGGCAGGCGCGGGAGACGCTTCGAACGAGGGGACACCGGTGGACGAGAGCGGCGGGCGCGGGCAGCCGCGGTCCGGCAACGACGAGCCGGCCGAGGGCCACGCGGGGGCTCCGGCCCCGGTCACCGACCCGACCGCCGCCGACGAACAGCCCACGGACGGAGGGCGTTTCACCCCCGAGCGGCACGAGGACACCCCGGCGGCAGGCCCTGAGGGGCCCGAGGACGACACCGCCCCGGACCAGAACTCCGGCGCGGCCGAGGCAGAGCGTCCCTCGTCGCGGAAGCCCGGCCCGGAAGACGACTCCGCGACCGGCCGGAACGCCGGTGCGTTCCCCACCCCGGACCGGGACTCCGGCGGCGCGGCCGAGGGAGACCGCCCCTCCTTGCGCAAGCCCGGCCCGGCAGGTGACTCCGCGACCGGCCCGAACGCCGGTGGGGCCCCCGCCCCTGACCCGAACAGCCGTACCGAACCCGCAGCGCCCGGCACCGGTGAGCGCCCCCTCGCCCACTCCGCCGACGGCAAGGGGCCCGCGCCCCAGCGGCCTCCGGAGCCCCGGGGCGGGCTGCTCATGGGACGGCCCTTCGGGGTGCCCGTGTACGTCGCGCCGAGCTGGTTCCTCGTCGCCGCGCTGATCACCTGGGTGTTCGGCGGGCAGCTGGAGCGCGTCCTGCCCGAGCTCGGCGCCGCCCGCTACCTGGTCTCCCTCTTCTTCGCGGTCGCCTTCTACGCCTCCGTGCTCGTCCACGAACTGGCCCACACCGTCGCCGCCCTCCGCTTCAAGCTCCCGGTCCGCCGCATCCAGCTCCAGTTCTTCGGCGGCGTCTCCGAGATCGAGAAGGAGGCCGAGACCCCCGGCCGCGAGTTCGTGCTCGCCTTCGTCGGGCCCCTGCTCTCCCTCCTGCTCGCGGGCGTCTTCTACCTCGCCATGCAGACCGTGGACCCCGGCACCGTTCCGGGCGTCCTGCTGGCCGGCCTGATGATCTCCAACCTCATCGTGGCCGCGTTCAACCTCCTGCCCGGCCTGCCCCTCGACGGCGGCCGCATGCTCCGCGCCGTCGTCTGGAAGATCAGCGGCAAGCCGATGGCCGGCACCGTCGCCGCCGCCTGGGTCGGCCGCGCCCTCGCCGTCTGCGTCCTCATCGGCCTGCCGCTGCTGACCCAGTCCGGCGCCCTCGGCTCCGACGCCGTCGACAACGTCGGCATGGACACCGTCCTTGACGCCCTGCTCGCCGCCATCCTCGCCGCGATCATCTGGACCGGCGCCGGCAACAGCCTGCGCATGGCCCGGCTGCGCGAGCACCTCCCCGAGCTGCGCGCCCGCGCGCTCACCCGCCGCGCGGTCCCCGTCGAGACCCACACCCCGCTCTCGGAGGCCCTGCGCCGCGCCAACAGTGCCGGAGCCCGCGCCCTGGTCGTCGTCGACGCCGACGGCAAGCCCCTCTCGCTGGTCCGCGAGGCCGCCATCGTCGGCGTACCCGAGCACCGCCGCCCCTGGGTCGCGGTCAGCGGCCTCGCCCAGGACCTCACCGACGGCATGCGCGTCTCCGCGGAACTGTCGGGGGAGGAACTCCTCGACGCCCTCAGGGCGACGCCCGCCACCGAGTACCTCGTCGTCGAGGAGACCGGCGAGATCTACGGAGTCCTGTCGGCGGCCGACGTGGAGCGGGCCTTCGTGAAGGCCATGGCCAGGCCCAGCTGAAGTGGTCGGCGCCCCCTCCGGGGACCGGTAGGCTGTTCACATGTCCGAACCGACCGGTGCCGCCCGCAGGCGCGGGCCCTTCAAGGTCGGGGACCAGGTTCAGCTGACCGACCCCAAGGGCCGCCACTACACGTTCACGCTCGAGGCCGGGAAGAACTTCCACACCCACAAGGGTTCCTTCCCCCACGACGAACTGATCGGCGCTCCCGAGGGCAGCGTTGTCCGCACCACCGGGAACGTCGCCTACCTCGCGCTGCGCCCCCTGCTCCCCGACTACGTCCTGTCCATGCCCCGCGGGGCAGCCGTCGTCTACCCGAAGGACGCGGGGCAGATCCTCGCCTTCGCCGACATCTTCCCCGGCGCCCGCGTCGTCGAGGCCGGCGTGGGTTCCGGCTCGCTCAGCAGCTTCCTGCTGCGCGCCATCGGCGACCAGGGCATGCTGCACAGCTACGAGCGCCGCGCCGACTTCGCCGAGATCGCCCAGGCGAACGTCGAGCGCTACTTCGGCGGCCCGCACCCCGCCTGGCAGCTCACCGTCGGTGACCTCCAGGACAACCTGTCCGACGCCGACGTGGACCGCGTCATCCTCGACATGCTCGCCCCCTGGGAGTGCCTGGAGGCCGTCTCCAAGGCGCTCGTCCCCGGCGGCATCCTCTGCTGCTACGTGGCGACCACCACCCAGCTCGCCCGGACCGTCGAGTCCATCCGCGAGATCGGCTGCTTCAACGAGCCGAGCGCCTGGGAGTCGATGATCCGCAACTGGCACATCGAGGGCCTGGCCGTCCGCCCGGACCACCGGATGATCGGCCACACCGGCTTCCTGCTCACCGCCCGCCGCCTCGCCGACGGCGTCGAGCCGCCCATGCGCCGCCGCCGCCCCGCCAAGGGCGCCTACGGCGAGGACTACGCCGGACCCAACGCCGACGGCGGCTCCGGCCGCTGAGGCGACCCGCCGCCGCACCCAACGCACAGGCGCCGTGGCGGAGTTCCCGAATCCACTTCGGGAACTCCGCCACGGCGCCCTTCTGTTGTCTCATCCGCTGTGCCCGGTGGCAGTCGCGGGTGAACCACGGCGTTTATCGGTTGACCTGACAGAACACGACCGCGGCCCGCCCCACCGGCGCGATGCGCGGCGGCAGCGGCCCGCGCTCCAGCGGGTCCGCTGACAGAGCGGCAGGAACCGTAACTCTTCTGACTTCCCCGGCACAGGACGGCCATACCCCGCCGTTCCCACGTGGTGTGACGTGTGGCACCATCTTGGCCATCCCCCCTTGGCCACCATCCCACCGGCACAGCCCTCAGGAGACACTCCTAGTGCAGCCTTCCGCCGTCCCGGAGCTCGCCCACACCCACACCCGCCCCATCCACTGGCTCGCCACCGCCACGGCTGTCGCCGGCGTCATGGCCCTCTCCTCGTTCCTCCAGCCGGGTGCGGCGACAGCGGCCCAGGCGGCGGGCCCCGAGACGAGAAGCGCTCCGGCGGCCCTCGCGCCGCCCGATCCGGCCGCGGTGACGTTCCCGATCGAGTGCGGCCCGGTGAAGGCCGTGGTGAAGAAGCGGGCTTCCGGAGACCTCGACGGCGACGGCTCCCCCGAGACGGTGGCCGTGGTCCACTGCGACTCCCCGATGGGCACCCCGCCGGACGGCGTCTACGTCCTCACCCGGGACGGCGACGGCGGCAAGCCGCGCGTGGTGGCGACCCTGCTCGACCCCAAGGACGGCAACACCGTCAGTGACTTCGCCGTACGTCAGGGCGCCGTCACGGCCACGCTCTTCGGCTACTCGTCGGCCGATGTGCCGCGTTGCTGCCCCGACGTGAAGAGCGACGTGAAATGGCGTTGGCAGAACGGCGCGTTCGTCCGCTCGACTCCGTCGGGCGCCCACAGCGTGTGAGGCGAGTGCGCCGGCGTGTGTGAGATATCAGACAGCCGTGACGGAGTGTGCGGAAAGAGTCACTCCGCGTCCGGTCCGTAGACCTCGGCCCTGTCCGAAACTCGACGTACGTGGATGCACTCGCCCGGACACTCCTTCGCGGAGTCGACCACGTCCGTGAGAAGCGGCAGCGGTACGGGCGTTGTGGCGCCCTTGTCCTGGAGCAGCTCGTCGTCGGCGCTCTTCACATAGGCCAGACCGTCGATGTCCAGCTCGAACACCTCGGGCGCGTACTGGGCGCAGATGCCGTCGCCGGTACACAGGTCCTGGTCGATCCAGACCTCCAGCGCCTCGCCGTCGACCCCGGCCTCCTGCTGCACGCTCATGTCTCCTGCCGTTTCATGCGTCGAGCCGTATCGGGAATCCGGCCAGCTCTGACGGGTGTTGAACGCTTCGACCCTACCTCCGGCTGGGTTCCATTCATGTTCGGTGGGTATTCCCCTGGCGTGAGGGAGAGCGCAAGGGTGAAGATCGGACACACCCCGACCGTCTTTGTGATCTAGGGGTTTCAATCGACACCCGCCCAGGTAGGGTCTGGAAGCGTCCAGCTCCCCTTGGAGGAGGTGAGGACCGTGGCAGCCCACGACGACGACATGAACCGCGGCATCCGCCCGGGACGCGGGTCCGACGACCCGGCCGGGCAGATCGCCTACCTTGAGCAGGAGATCGCCGTCCTGCGGCGCAAGCTCGCCGACTCTCCGCGGCACACGAGGATTCTCGAAGAGCGGATCGTCGAGCTGCAGACCAATCTGGCCGGCGTGTCCGCGCAGAACGAGCGGCTCGCCAACACGCTCCGTGAGGCCCGTGACCAGATTGTGGCCCTCAAGGAGGAGGTCGACCGGCTCGCGCAGCCGCCGGCCGGCTTCGGGGTCTTTCTGCAGGCGAACGAGGACGGCACCGCCGACATCTTCACGGGCGGCCGCAAGCTCAGGGTGAACGTCAGCCCCAGCGTCGAGCTCGACGAGCTCCGGCGCGGCCAGGAATTGATGCTCAACGAAGCGCTCAACGTGGTCGAGGCCATGGAGTACGAGAGCGTCGGAGACATCGTCACTCTCAAGGAGATCCTCGAGGACGGCGAGCGGGCCCTGGTGCTCGGGCACACCGACGAGGAGCGGGTGGTGCGGCTCGCCGAGCCGCTGCTGGACGTCACCATCCGTCCCGGCGACGCCCTCCTGCTCGAACCCCGCTCCGGCTACGTCTACGAGGTCGTGCCCAAGAGCGAGGTCGAGGAGCTCGTCCTCGAAGAGGTCCCCGACATCGGCTACGAGCAGATCGGCGGTCTCGGCGGCCAGATCGAGGCCATCCGCGACGCGGTCGAGCTCCCGTATCTCTACCCCGACCTGTTCAAGGAGCACGAACTGCGGCCGCCGAAGGGCGTCCTGCTGTACGGGCCCCCCGGCTGTGGCAAGACCCTGATCGCCAAGGCCGTGGCCAACTCGCTGGCCAAGAAGGTCGCCGAGGTGACCGGCCAGGCCGCGGGCAAGAGCTTCTTCCTCAACATCAAGGGCCCCGAGCTCCTGAACAAGTACGTCGGTGAGACGGAGCGGCAGATCCGCCTCGTCTTCCAGCGGGCCCGTGAGAAGGCCAGCGAGGGCACCCCTGTCATCGTCTTCTTCGACGAGATGGAGTCGCTCTTCCGCACCCGTGGCTCCGGTGTCAGCTCGGACGTGGAGAACACCATCGTCCCGCAGCTCCTCGCCGAGATCGACGGTGTGGAGGGCCTGCAGAACGTGGTCGTGATCGGCGCCTCCAACCGTGAGGACATGATCGACCCCGCCATCCTGCGGCCCGGCCGGCTCGACGTGAAGATCAAGATCGAGCGTCCGGACGCCGAGGCGGCCAAGGACATCTTCGGCAAGTACCTCACCGAGCGCCTCCCGCTGCACGGCGACGACGTCGCCGAGCACAGCGGCTCCAAGGCCTCCACGGTCCAGAGCATGATCCAGACGGCCGTCGAACAGATGTACGCCGAGTCCGAGGAGAACCGCTTCCTGGAGGTCACCTACGCCAATGGTGACAAGGAAGTCCTCTACTTCAAGGACTTCAACTCCGGCGCCATGATCGAGAACATCGTGGGCCGTGCCAAGAAGTCGGCGATCAAGGACTTCCTCGAGAAGAACCAGAAGGGTCTGCGCGTCTCCCACCTCCTCCAGGCCTGCGTGGACGAGTTCAAGGAGAACGAGGACCTGCCCAACACCACCAACCCGGACGACTGGGCCCGGATCTCCGGAAAGAAGGGCGAGCGGATCGTGTACATCCGTACGCTCATCACCGGAAAGCAGGGCGCGGACACCGGACGCTCCATCGACACGGTGGCGAACACCGGTCAGTACCTGTAAAAGGCAGGGCGGCTGCGGGTGCCCTCGGCGGGTACCCGCAGCCGACTGTTTTTCAGGCCACGGCTGGAGCAACGCAATGACGCAAATGATCTCCCCACCAGCGCAAAGGCGTTCTAGGCTCTTCCGTACCGCCGAGTCGCGCAGTGCGGGGACGGGCACCGCACACGCAACCGAGCGCCAGCGGTATCTGAGTGGCGCCCACGACCGAGGGTGCCGCCGGGCAAGGAGGGCCGCATGACCGTACGGCGAGTAATGGGCATCGAGACGGAGTACGGGATCTCCGTCCCCGGCCACCCCAACGCCAATGCCATGCTCACCTCGTCCCAGATCGTGAACGCCTACGCGGCTGCGATGCACCGGGCCCGCCGGGCTCGCTGGGACTTCGAGGAGGAGAACCCGCTGCGGGACGCGCGAGGCTTCGACCTCGCCCGCGAGGCCGCCGACTCCAGCCAGCTCACCGACGAGGACATCGGCCTGGCCAACGTGATCCTCACCAACGGTGCGCGGCTCTACGTCGACCACGCGCACCCCGAGTACAGCGCCCCCGAGGTGACCAACCCCCGGGACGCCGTCCTCTGGGACAAGGCCGGCGAGCGGATCATGGCCGAGGCCGCGGAGCGGGCCGCGCAGCTGCCCGGTGCCCAGCCGATCCATCTGTACAAGAACAACACCGACAACAAGGGCGCGTCCTACGGCACGCACGAGAACTATCTGATGAAGCGGGAGACCCCCTTCTCGGACATCGTGCGCCATCTGACGCCGTTCTTCGTCTCCCGTCAGGTCTTCACCGGGGCGGGCCGCGTCGGCATCGGCCAGGACGGGCACGAGCACGGCTTCCAGCTCAGTCAGCGGGCCGACTACTTCGAGGTGGAGGTCGGCCTCGAGACGACGCTCAAGCGCCCGATCATCAACACCCGCGACGAGCCGCACGCGGACGCCGAGAAGTACCGCCGCCTGCATGTGATCATCGGCGACGCGAACCTCTCGGAGATCTCGACCTATCTGAAACTGGGCACGACGGCTCTCGTCCTGTCGATGATCGAGGACGGTTTCATCGCGGTCGACCTCGCCGTCGACCAGCCCGTCCGCACCCTGCACCAGGTCTCGCACGACCCGTCGCTCAAGCGGCTGGTCACCCTCCGCAGCGGCAGGACGCTCACCGCGGTCCAGCTCCAGATGGAGTACTACGAGCTCGCCCGCAAGTACGTGGAGGAGCGGTTCGGGGCCGACGCGGACGACCAGACCAAGGACGTCCTGGCGCGGTGGGAGGACACCCTCACCCGTCTGGAGCACGACCCGATGAGTCTCGCCGGCGAGCTGGACTGGGTCGCCAAGCGGGAGCTCATGGAGGGCTACCGGCGCCGGGACAGCCTCGACTGGGACGCGGCGCGACTGCACCTGGTCGACCTCCAGTACGCCGACGTGCGGCCCGAGAAGGGCCTGTACAACCGTCTGGTGGCCCGCGGGCGCATGAAGCGGCTGCTGACCGAGGCGGACATCGAGCGGGCCCGTACGGCGCCGCCTGAGGACACCCGCGCGTACTTCCGCGGTCGCTGCCTGGAGCAGTACGCGGACGACGTCGCGGCGGCCTCCTGGGACTCGGTGATCTTCGATCTGCCGGGCCGCGACTCCCTGCAGCGGGTTCCAACCCTGGAACCGCTTCGCGGAACGCGTAATCACGTCAAGGAGCTCCTGGACCGCTGCCGCACGGCGGAAGACCTGGTCAGGGTCCTGTCCGGCGGATGATCGTGTTCAGTGGGTACTCGGGAGGAGGCGGCCGGACAGGGTGGAAAATCCCAGGTCCGGGAATCATCGAGGTGGTCCCCGTACGTTGGAGCAACTGCGGGGCCATTGTCAGACCCGGCGAGTAGGGTCTGATCTTGACCGAGCAACTGTGTCGGGCGAACCGAGCGGGGTGAGGGATATGGCGACCAAGGACACCGGCGGCGGACAGCAGAAGGCCACCCGGTCCACCGAGGAGGTCGAGGAGCAGGCGGCGGAGACGCAGGCTTCCGAGGACCTCAAGGAGCGTCAGGAGAAGCTGAGCGACGACGTGGACTCGGTCCTGGACGAGATCGACGACGTCCTCGAAGAGAACGCCGAGGACTTCGTGCGCTCCTTCGTTCAAAAGGGTGGCCAGTAAGGCGCCTTTGCCTTCATTCCGAAGGTGAGCGGGTCTGGGTGACGGACGGGCGGGGCGCGGAGCGCTGTGCGCGGGGCAGTGAGCGAGTGACGCCCTCGTGTGCGGCGCTCCGGGCGTCGGTGCCGTCCCGGGCCCGGGCGGCCTCCGCCGGTCGTGCGCGGCCGGCAAGTGCGGCGTCGATCCGGTGGAGTTGGTCCCGCCGGACATGTGGATCACCGCCGAAGGACGGGTAGGGTCCGAGGCATACCGTGCCCCCGGTCGCAACCGGACCGGGGTTGTTCCAAGGATCGGCCCGACGTCACAAGGCGGGCTGTCGCATACGTGGAGGGAATCGCGTGGAAGCCAACACTCGTAGCACCGGGCGTCTACCAGCTGCCTTCCTGACGCCGGGGTCCTCCTCCTTCATGGACTTCCTCTCCGAGCACCAGCCGGAGATCCTGCCCGGCAACCGGCAACTGCCTCCCACCCAGGGCGTGATCGAGGCACCGCACGGGACCACCATCGTCGCCGTGACGTTCCCCGGAGGCGTAGTGCTGGCCGGTGACCGCCGGGCGACCATGGGGAACGTCATCGCGCAGCGGGACATCGAGAAGGTCTTCCCGGCCGACGAGTACTCCGCGGTGGGCATCGCCGGCACGGCGGGTCTGGCCGTGGAGATGGTGAAGCTGTTCCAGCTGGAGCTGGAGCACTTCGAGAAGGTCGAGGGCGCGCAGCTCTCCCTCGAGGGCAAGGCGAACCGGCTGTCGACGATGATCCGCTCCAACCTCGGCATGGCCATGCAGGGCCTGGCCGTGGTGCCGCTGTTCGCGGGGTACGACACGGGCCGCGACAGTGGCCGGATCTTCTCGTACGACGTGACGGGCGGCCGCTCCGAGGAGACGAACTTCGCGGCCACCGGCTCGGGCTCGATCTTCGCGCGCGGCGCCATGAAGAAGCTCTTCCGTGACGACCTGACCGAGGAAGAGGCCACGACCCTCGTCGTCCAGGCCCTGTACGACGCGGCCGACGACGACTCGGCGACGGGCGGTCCCGATGTCGCCCGCCGGATCTACCCGATCGTCACCGTGATCACCGAGGACGGCTTCCGCCGGCTCACCGACGAGGAATCCTCCGAGATCGCCCGCTCGATCCTGGCGCGGCGTCTGGAGCAGCCGGACGGCCCGCGGGCCTCGCTGCTGTAGGCAGCGGCCGGTTCTTGTCAGCCGGTTCTTGTCAGGTGATCCAGTGACATCCACAGAAAGGGACGGATAACCGGTGTCGACGCCGTTCTATGTTTCACCTCAGCAGCAGATGGCCGACCGGGCGGAGTACGCCCGCAAGGGCATCGCCCGTGGCCGCAGCCTGGTCGTGCTGCAGTTCGCCGACGGCATCGTGTTCGTCGGCGAGAACCCGTCCCGTGCGCTGCACAAGTTCAGCGAGATCTACGACCGGATCGGTTTCGCGGCCGCCGGCAAGTACAACGAGTACGAGAACCTGCGGATCGGCGGGGTGCGGTACGCCGACCTGCGGGGGTACACCTACGACCGCGACGACGTCACGGCCCGTGGCCTGGCCAACGTCTACGCGCAGACCCTGGGCACGATCTTCTCCTCCGCCGGTGAGAAGCCGTACGAGGTGGAGCTGGTGGTCGCCGAGGTGGGGGAGACCCGGGAGGGCGACCAGCTCTACCGTCTCCCGCACGACGGCTCGATCGTGGACGAGCACGGCTCGGTCGCGGTGGGGGGCAACGCGGAGCAGATCAGCAGCTACCTGGACCAGCGCCACCAGGACGGTATGACGCTGGCCGAGGCCCTGAAGCTGGCGGTGCAGGCGCTGTCGCGCGACACCAACGGCACGGAGCGGGAGATTCCCGCGGAGCGGCTGGAGGTGGCGGTGCTGGACCGTACGCGGCCGCAGAAGCGCAAGTTCAAGCGGATCGGGGGGCGGCAGTTGGCTCGTCTCCTGGGCGCGGAGGGAGACGGCGGCGAGGAGGACTCGGCGTCCGAGGACGCCGAGTAGTTCGGTTCGATCGTTCGCGTCGCGCGTCCTGGTTGCTGGTGCGGCCGGGGCGCGCGGTGCGTGTGCCTGCGGCGCCTGTGCGGGTGCGGGTAGCGCCTATCGCCGGGTGGTGGGTCGGGGCCGCGCCGGGGGGTGTCCGTCCTCGGAACGGCGCGATGGGGTGAGAGACCAATTGACTGGCGTTGACGCGCCAACCGCTGCGGGCGGACACCCCCCGACACGTCCCCTTCCGTGGTCCGGCGCCTGCGGGTCCGCTCAGCTGCGGGCATGCGTGCCGCTAGGGGCGGCACGGGTGGGCGCAGCGGCACCTCGTCGCGCCGAGTTGCGCACCCACCCGGCACCAGCAGCGACGCCCAGGGGCTAGGGCAGGCCTGGTGGTGCTGTGGAGCCCCGTACGACCAGCGTCACCGGGATGTCACCGGCCTCGGGGGGACGGCCCTCCATGACGGCCAGCAGGGCCCGCATGCCCCGTTCTCCGAAGAGTTCCGCGTCCAGGCGGACCGTCGTCAGCTCCGGGTCGATCGCCGTGGCCAGGGCCAGATCGTCCAGGCCGGTGACCGAGACGTCGTCCGGGACGCGCAGGCCGAGGCGGCGGATCGCCTTGTACGCGCCGGCGGCCAGTTTGTCGTCGTCGCAGACCAGGGCGGTGGGGCGCGGACCGGGGAGTGAGAGGGCGGACTCCGTGGCGGTCACGGCGCCCTCGATGGAGATCGGTGCGCGGGCCGTGCGGATCGACGTACCGGGGACTTCGCGAAGCCGGCTCGCCAGTTCCCGGGCCCGAACCTCGAAGGTCCAGGACGGTACATCCGCCGCCAGATGGAGGAAGCGGCGGTGGCCGAGGGACAGCAGGTGTTCCGCGATCTGGCGGACACCGTCGGCGATGTCCAGATTCACGGTCGCCGCACCCAGGCTCCCCGCAGGGTCGCTGTCCAGCATCACCAGCGGCAGCTGGTCCCCGCGGATCGCGGTGAGCGCGTCGGCGGCCATGGAGGAGGCGATCACGCCGTCCAGGGCGGCCTGGGCGGAGGCGAAGGGGTCGCGGGCGGGGCCGACGCCCTCGGGGGAGGGGTAGAGGACCACGCCGAAACCGTGCTCGGCGGCGACGCGGGCGGCGCCCGTGTAGACGCCCGCGAAGAACTCCGTGGTGAGGGCCGGGACCACCAGGAGGACCGTGCGGGTGCGGCCCAGGCGCAGGTTGCGGGCGGCCAGGTTCGGGCGGTAGCCGAGGTCGCGGGCGGCCTCGCGGACCCGCTGCGCCGTCGTCTTCGAGACACGGCCGCGCCACTTGTCGCCCAGGACCAGGGAGACCGCCGCCTGGGAGACGCCGGCGGCCTGGGCGACGTCCCGGCTCGTGGGGCGGGTGCTGCCTCGTGCCACCGTCGGGCCGCTCCTTCGTCTGGACTGTCGAACAGCGGACATGGTACGTATGAATCGTTGACGTTATACGTAAAACCTAGGGCGGGGACATGGCTACGGGATACCTGGAGATCCTTCGGGCGCGGCATGCCGCCCGGCTGCTCGTCGGCACGCTCGTGGGCCGGCTGCCCAATGCCACCGGCGCCATCGCGATCCTGCTGTTCGTGCGGGCGGAAGGCGGTTCGTACAGCCTGGCGGGGGCGCTGGCGGGTATGTACGGCGTCGCCAACGCCGTGGGGCAGCCGGTGCTGGGCAGGCTCGTGGACCTGCGCGGGCAGCCGCGCGTGCAGTTGCCGGCGGCTGTGCTGTCGGGGCTCGCCATGGCCGTGTTCGCCTTCGCCGGGATCGGGTCGCTGCCGGTCGCCTATGCCGCCGTCGCGGGCGCGGGGCTCTTCACGCCGCCCCTGGAGGGCGGGCTGCGGGCCCTGTGGTCGTCGGTCCTCCGGAAGGAGGACCAGGTGCACACGGCGTACGCCATGGACGCCGTGGCCCAGGAGGTGATGTTCACCGTCGGGCCGCTGCTCGTGACGCTGTGCGTGTCCCTGTGGTCGGCCCAGGTCGCGCTGCTGGTGGTGAACGTGGTCGGGGTGCTGGGGGCGCTGTCCGTGGCAGTCTCGCCGCCCTCGCGTGCCTGGCGGTCGGCGCCGCGGGAGGCGCACTGGCTGGGCGCGCTGCGCTCGGCGGGGCTGCTGGCGCTGCTGGCGGCGTTCCTGTTCATCGGGATGGCGCTCGGATCCATCACCGTCGCCTCGGTGCCCTACGCCGACGCGCACGGCGGTGACGCCGTGTACGGCTGGATGATGGCGGCCCTGGGGTTCGGTGCGCTGGTCGGCGGCACCGTCTACGGGGCCCGGCAGTGGGCCGGTGAGCCCGCGCGGCGACTCCAGGTGCTGGTAGCCCTTCTGGTGGTGTGTTACCTGCCGCTGCTTCTGATGCCGGACGCGGTGCCCATGGTGGCGCTGACCGCGCTCGCCGGTGTCTTCCTCGCACCCGCCATCGCCTGCGCGTTCGTCCTGGTCGACCGTCATGCCCCGCGCGGCACGGTCACCGAGGCGTTCTCCTGGCTGGTGACCACGTTCACCGTGGGCCACTCGGTCGGAGCGGGCGTCGCGGGGCCCGTCGTGGAGACGGGCGGGGCCCTGTGGGGCTTCGCCGTGCCGGGTGTCGCGGGTGGCGTGTCCCTGCTGGTTTTGGCCGCCACAGGACGGGTACTCGCAGCTCCCGGCGGGGGAGGGGTTGTTGTGTCCGGTTCGGAAAATGATCCAAACCGTGCCCCCGAACCCCGTTTCAGTTCAGGGGATCGGGCGTAATGTTCCCTCATGGACCGCCGCATTTTCGGGCTGGAGAACGAGTACGGCGTCACGTGCACGTTCAGGGGACAGCGCCGCCTGTCTCCTGACGAGGTGGCGCGGTACCTCTTCCGCCGTGTCGTGTCATGGGGCCGCAGCAGCAATGTCTTTCTGCGAAACGGCGCCCGCCTCTATCTCGACGTGGGCTCACATCCGGAATACGCCACACCGGAATGTGACAACGTGACCGAACTGGTCACCCACGACAAAGCGGGCGAGCGCATTCTCGAAGGACTCCTGGTGGACGCCGAACGACGCCTGCACGAGGAGGGAATCGCGGGCGACGTCTACCTCTTCAAGAACAACACCGATTCGGCGGGCAACTCCTACGGCTGCCACGAGAACTATCTGGTCGCCCGGCACGGGGAGTTCTCCCGACTCGCGGACATTCTCATTCCGTTTCTCGTGACGAGGCAGCTGCTGTGCGGTGCCGGCAAGGTGCTGCAGACGCCGCGCGGGGCCGTCTACTGCGTCAGCCAGCGCGCCGAGCACATCTGGGAGGGCGTCTCCTCGGCGACGACCCGCTCCCGGCCGATCATCAACACGCGCGACGAGCCGCACGCGGACGCCGAGCGCTACCGTCGCCTGCACGTCATCGTGGGCGACTCCAACATGTCCGAGACGACCATGCTGCTCAAGGTCGGCGCCACCGACCTGGTGCTGCGCATGATCGAGGCGGGCACCGTGATGCGCGACCTGACCCTGGAGAACCCGATCCGGGCGATCCGCGAGGTCAGCCACGACATCACCGGCCGGCGCAAGGTGCGCCTGGCCAGCGGCCGCGAGGCCTCCGCCCTCGAGGTACAGCGCGAGTACTACGAGAAGGCCGTGGACTTCTGCGAGCGCCGCGGCATCCGCACCGGCACCGTCGAGCAGGTCCTGGAGCTCTGGGGCCGCACGCTGGACGCGATCGAGGCCGAGGACCTCGACCGTATCGGCACCGAGATCGACTGGGTCATGAAGTACAAGCTCATCGAGCGGTACCGCAGCAAGAACAACATGACCATGTCGCACCCGCGGGTCGCGCAGATAGACCTCGCCTACCACGACATCCACCGCCGTCGTGGCCTGTACTACCTGCTCGAGAAGAAGGGTCAGGCAGCACGGATCTGCAACGACTTGAAGATCTTCGAAGGCAAGTCGGTTCCGCCGCAGACCACTCGGGCCCGGCTGCGCGGCGACTTCATCAGGCGCGCCCAGGAACAGCGCCGTGACTTCACGGTCGACTGGGTTCACCTCAAGCTCAACGACCAGGCCCAGCGCACGGTCTTGTGCAAGGACCCGTTCCGTTCGGTGGACGACCGGGTGGAGAAGCTGATCGCCGGAATGTGAGGAATTGCTCCGGCGCGGAATTAGCCGGAACGCCACACGGGCGCCGTACGTTACAAGTACGGCGCCCTGCTCACGCCGTAGAGTTGCGCGCACGCCATCAACGAGATCGATCGATTACGAGGCCCCCACAGTGCGCCGACGCTCACTTCTCATCTCTGTACCCGCAGGACTGGCCACACTCGCCGCGTGCGGCGACGACAAGTCGGATTCGAGCAAGGCCAGCGACAGCCCTTCGCCCTCGCCCTCGGCATCGGCCCCGTCCTCGGCGCCGCCGCCGAAGATCGTGGACGGTCCGCTGCCGGCGGTGACCGCGGGCACCAAGTTCGACGAGAAGCCGACGATCGCCAAGGGCAGCGGAGAGCCGTCGAAGCAGCTCGCGGTGAAGACGCTGATCGCGGGCAGCGGCAAGAGCATCGCGGAGAACGACTTCGTCGTCGCGAACTACCTGGGCCAGGTCTGGAGCACCGCCAAGGTCTTCGACAACTCCTACGACCGCAAGACCCGCCTGGCCATCCAGCTCACCCAGGGCCAGATCATCGACGGCT
This sequence comes from Streptomyces koelreuteriae, assembly GCF_018604545.1. Taxonomy (GTDB): domain Bacteria; phylum Actinomycetota; class Actinomycetes; order Streptomycetales; family Streptomycetaceae; genus Streptomyces; species Streptomyces koelreuteriae. The sequence goes on from NZ_CP075896.1 coordinate 6,912,299, forward strand.
GGCGGTACGCGCTGGCCGGCAAGAAGGCCGGCAGCCGCGTCGAGATGGCCGTCCCGCCCACCTGGGGCTACGGCTCGCAGGGCAACCCGCAGGCGGGCATCAAGGGCACCGACACGCTGGTCTTCGTCGTCGACGTGCTGGACACCTTCAACTCCAAGAGCTCCGCCGACGGCGAGAAGGTCGCCCAGGACAATGCGGACCTGCCCAAGGTCGGCACCAACACCGACGGCAAGGCCCCCTCCATCGAGGTGCCCAAGGCGACCGCCCCGAAGAAGCTCGTCGCGGAGTACATCCTGGAGGGTGACGGCGAGAAGGTCGCCGCCGACGACAGCGTCCTCGTGCAGTACAAGGGCGTGCTCTGGGACGGCGGCAAGGAGTTCGACTCCTCGTACGCCAACAAGCAGCTCGTGTCGTTCTCGCTCCAGCAGGTCGTCAAGGGCTGGGCGCAGGGCCTGACCGGCAAGAAGGTCGGCAGCCGGGTCCTCATCGTCATCCCGCCGGCCCTGGGCTACGGCGACAACCCGCCGCAGGGCAGCGGCATCAAGAAGGACTCCACGCTGGTCTTTTCGGTGGACATCCTCGCGAAGCTGTGACGTGCGGGGGATGTAAGACTGTGCGTGTTCGCCTTTTCGCAGACAAGCAGGAGCTACAGACGTGAGCATCGACAAGCCCGAGGTCGACTTCCCGGGCGGCGAGCCCCCGGCGGACCTCGAGATCAAGGACATCTGGGAGGGCGACGGCCCGGTCGCGCAGGCCGGCCAGACCGTCACCGTCCACTACGTCGGAGTCGCCTTCAGCACGGGCGAGGAGTTCGACGCCAGCTGGAACCGCGGCACCCCGTTCCGCTTCCCGCTGGGCGGCGGCCGGGTCATCCAGGGCTGGGACCAGGGCGTGCAGGGCATGAAGGTCGGCGGCCGCCGCCAGCTGACCGTCCCCGCGCACCTCGCGTACGGCAACCAGAGCCCGACTCCTCTGATCAAGCCCGGCGAGACGCTGATCTTCGTGGTCGACCTGCTCGGGGTCTGAGCAAGGTCCGTACAGACTCGATCACGTGGGGCCCATGCCTGTTCGGGCATGGGCCCTCGGCTTTGCCGGGCCACCGCGGGGCGGTACGGTCATCGTCGTCAAGCACCATAGGGAGGCGAAGGGCGCCGATGGCCATTGCCAAGGCAGAGCGGCTGATGAACCTGGCGCTGTGTCTGCTCGGGACGCGGCGGCCGCTCAGCAAGCGTGAGCTGCGCGATTCCATCGAGGCCTACGTCGAGGCCTTCGGACCGGGGAACGGCGCCGGCGGGTCCGAGGACTCCTTCAACCGCATGTTCGAGCGCGACAAGGACGACCTGCGCGAACTCGGACTGGTCATCGAGACCGTCGAGAGCCTCGAAGGCGAGATCGGCTACCTGGCCCGGCGCGACAGCAACCGCCTCCCGCCCATCACCCTGGACGCCGAGGAGGCCGCGGCCCTCGGGGTCGCCGCCAAGGTGTGGCAGCAGGCCCGGCTCGCCGGCGCGGCCAGCGGTGCCCTGCAGAAGCTGCGCGCGGCGGGCCTGCCCGAGGACGTCGACCCCTACGGGCCGCACGGCGCGCTGGAGCCGCGGATCCCCGTGCACGAGGCGGCGTTCGAGCCGCTGATGCTCGCCTGCCGGGACCGCCGCCCCGTCGTCTTCGACTACCGCAAGGCCACCGCCGCCCACCCCGAGCAGCGGCACGTGGAGCCGTGGGCGCTGGAGTGCTGGCGCGGCCACTGGTACCTCGCGGGCTGGGACCGCGACCGGGGCGCCGAGCGCGTCTTCCGGCTGTCCCGGATCACCGGCAAGGTCCGCTCACGCGGCGGCCGGTACACCGCCGACGTGCCGGACGTCGTCACCGTCCGTGAGACCGTGGCGAGCTGGGCCGGGGAGATCGCCGACCGCTCCGCCCGGATCCGGCTGCGCTCGGGCGCGGGTTACCCCCTTCGGGCGAAGGCCACCGCCGTACGGGAACTCGGGGACGGCTGGGACGAGTTGGAGATTCCGTACGGCCACGGGCTGGACGCCTGGCTGGTGGAGTTCGGGCCGGACGTGGTCGTCCTGGAGCCCGCGGAGCTGCGGGCCGACGTGGTGGACCGGCTGCGCGCCGTGGCCAAGGGCTGAGGGGGAGCGGAGCAGAACAGTGGCAGGTAAACCGGTCAGGCCCGTGAACGCCATCGACCAGACCCGGCGGATGCTCTCGCTGGTGACGTATCTGAAGGAGCGTCCCGGCGCCCGCGTCGAGGACGTCGCGCGCGCCTTCGGCATCACCGAGGACGAGCTGGTCTCCGACCTCGATGTGCTGCCCATGTGCGGCACCAGCTTCCGCGGCGGCGACCTGCTCGACATCGACACCGACGGCGAGCGCATCTGGTGGCACAACGCGGCCGCCCTGGCGGCGGAGGCCGCCGAGCCGCTCAGACTCGCCGCCGACGAGGCCACCGCCCTGCTCGTCGCCGCCCGGGCCGTGGCCACGCTGCCCGGACTGCGCGAGAGCGACCGCCAGGCGCTGCTGCGGGCGACGGCCAAGGTGGAGACCGCGGCCGGCGAGACCGCGGGCGCCAGCTCGCGCCTGTCGGTGACCTTCGAATCCGAGGGCGGGGTCTTCGCGGACGTCGACCGGGCGATCGCCGAGCGCCGCCGCCTGTGGATCCGCTACTACTCGCCCGCGCGCGACGAGGTCACCGAGCGGGAGATCGACCCCATCCGCCTGGTCAGCGTCGGACACACCTACGTCGAGGCCTGGTGCCGGCGCTCGGAGGCGCGCCGTACGTTCCGGCTCGACCGGGTCGCCGAGATCAAGATCCTGGACGAGCCGTCGGCACCGCCGGAGATCGAGCTGCGGGACCTGTCGGAGGCCCTGGTGCAGCCCGCGGCCGAGGACCCGGAGGTCGTGGTCGAGGTCGGACCCGGCGGCCGCTGGGTCGCCGAGTACTACCCGCACGACAGCGCGGACGACCTGCCCGACGGCGGCCTGCGGATCACCCTGCGCACGCCCGACCCGACATCGCTCCGCCGCCTGGCACTGCGGCTCGGCCGGGACGGCCGCATCGTCTCGCCCCCCGAGCTCGCCGACAGCGCCCGCGAAGCGGCCCGCGAAGCACTGGCGGCTTACGACGGCATCGAGACGGCCGGGGCGTCCGGCGGGGTGCAGCCGGCCGAGGCCGGTGAGCCGCGCGGCATGAGCGCGGCACGCCCCGTTCCGGACGGGCCGGACGGCGGACGCGAGTGACGCGCGGGTGCCCGCGGCGTGGACGGCCGAGTGCGGCCGCCCTCGGCATCGGCTGCGGTGCCGGGGCGGGGACCTGGCCGAGATCGGCGGTGAGCCGGGGGCGTCGGCGGCCGCGTGCTGTCGCCCCTGACATGGGCCGTGGTGCTGGGGCACGGGCCGGGCTGAGATCGGTGGTGAGCCGGGGTTGTCGGCGGCTGGGTGTGGCCCCCTCGGCATCGGCTGCGGTGCCGGGGTGCGGGCCTGGCCGATGTCTGTGGTGAGGCGGGCTGGTCGGATGTCAGCCGGGCGGAGCGTAGGCGGGTCAGCCGGGTGGACCGTAGGCGTGTCGCCCGAGGAAGAGGAGCGAGGGCTGTGAGCGAGTCGGTGGCGCCCGGTGTGCGTGGCATGACGGTGGAGTCCGCGTTCGCCGGGATGACGAGCGTGTCCCCGGTGGTCTTCAAGGCGGGCTGCCCGGACTGCCGGGAGCGCTTCGAGCTCACCGCGGCCGCGCTGCGCCTCGCCATCGGTGCCACCAGCCGCACCACCTTCTACTCCTTCACCTGCCCGGAGTGCGGCGCGTCCGTCCGCAAGCCCGCGGGGGAGCGGATCGTCGAGCTGCTCACCGGCGGCGGTGTGCGGACCCTGCGGCTCGCTCCGACTCCCTGAGGGTCTGGGCGTCCGCCCCTCCGGGAGGGTCTAGGCTCGACGGCATGTTCTGGCCGATGTTCGCGGTAGCCGTGGGGTTCGTGGGTCTCGCCGTGCTCGGGGTGCTCGCCGTCCGGGTCTTCGTGGAGGCACAGCGCCTGGGCAGGCAGGTCACCGACTCCGCGCGCCGTATCAACCGGGCCGCCGAGGATCTGGAGCGGGCCGCGGGCAGCGCGGCCCGGTCTGTGGACGCCCTGTGAGCCGTTCAGCAGGCGGCTGTGAGTTGCGCTTTGGGCCACTTCGCCCTGTCACCTCCGTGGTCCGGACAGGTACGCTGCTGGTCGCGGCCCGGTTAACGAGGCACTGGCCGCGGACGGGAGTACGCACAGGGGATGCAGAGGGATTGCCTCACGTTTACCCCTGAGCGTTACGATCGCTGTCAACACGATCGTTCGGACATATGTCCGACCGGTCGGACAGCACCCCACCCCCAGCCGCCTCGGTGAGAAGGTAAAGACTTATGTTCGGAAGGCTCGGAGCCCCCGAGATCATTCTCATCCTCGTCGTCATCATCCTGCTGTTCGGCGCGAAGAAGCTTCCGGACATGGCTCGGTCGCTCGGCAAGTCCGCCCGCATCCTCAAGAGCGAGGCCAAGGCGATGAAGGACGAGAACAAGTCGTCCACGACCCCGGCCGGCCCGCCCAACAACGACGAGCAGTCCTCGCACCGCACCATCCAGGCAGCGCCCGGTGACGTGACCAGCTCGCGTCCGGTCAACGAGCCCACGGACACGACGAAGCGCTGAAGCCGGGCCGGTGACCTCCGGCCCGCCGCACGAGATGGGAACGTGGGTTGCTGAAGTCTGCCCGCAAGCAGGAGAAGGATCCCGAGGGGCGGATGCCCCTCGCGGAGCACCTTCGCGAGCTCCGCAACCGGCTCGCCAAGGCGATGCTGGCGATCGTCGTCATCACGATCGTCGCCGCCTTCTTCTACAACGACATCATCAACTTGATCACCAAGCCGATCCTCGACTCGGTCGGCTGTGACAAGACCTTCGAGGAACTCGCCAGGTCGCAGTCCTCCAAGCCGTGTGCGCAGATCACCATCAACGGTCTGATCGCCCCCTTCACGCTGGCACTGAAGGTTTCCCTGATGGCCGGTGTCGTGCTGGCCTCGCCGGTCTGGCTCTACCAGCTGTGGGCCTTCGTCGCGCCGGGCCTGCACCGGCACGAGCGGAAGTACGCGTACGCCTTCGTCGGCACGGGCGCCCCGCTGTTCATCATCGGCGCCTACTTCGCCTACACGGTGCTTCCCACCACCGCGAAGGTGCTCCTCGAATTCACCCCGGGCGGCACATCCAACCTTCTCCCGCTGGACGACCTGCTCGACCTGGTCATGCGGATGGTGCTCGTCTTCGGCCTCTCGTTCGAGCTGCCTCTGCTGCTGGTCATGCTCAACCTCACCGGAGCGCTCACCGGCAAGCGCATGCTCGGCTGGTGGCGCGGCATGATCATGGGCATCACCGTCTTCGCGGCCATCGCCACGCCCAGCACCGACCCGCTGACCATGCTCATGCTGGCCGGGCCGATCTGGGTCCTGTACTTCGCGGCCGTCGCGTTCTCCCTGCTCAACGACCGCCGCCGCAGCCGCCGCGACGCCCTGGGCCCCGACGACGACGAGGCCTCCGAGCTGGATCTCACGCCTGACGACATCGGCGAGATCGAACCCGTGACCACCAGCCGGGCCGCTCTGCCCGAGCAGGCGACTTCGGACCGCTCGGACCGGGTCAACGGTTATGACGACGTGACCTGAAGATCGGCAGGCAGCTCATAGGGTCGGTCGCGTGACCAGCGAGATCACCCTCTTCGTCAACCCCACCGCGGGCCGCGGCCGGGGCGCCCGCGCGGCGCAGCCGGCCGCTTCCGCTTTGCGGGCGGCCGGATTCTCGGTGCGTACGGTGCTCGGCGAGGACGCCGCCGACGCCCTGGTGCGCGCCCGTGCCGCCGTCGAGGGCGGCACCGGAGCGCTGATCGCCGTCGGCGGTGACGGCATGGCCAACCTCGCGCTGCGGGCGGTCGCGGGCACCCGCACCCCGCTCGGCCTGGTCGCCGTCGGCACCGGCAACGACTTCGCCCGCGCCCTCGGCCTGCCCGTGCGCGAGCCGGCCGCCGCGGGCCGCATGATCGCCGACGCCCTCAAGTGCGGCCGGATCCGCGACATCGACCTCGGCCGGGTCGGCGACCGCTGGTTCGGCACGGTCCTCGCCTCCGGCTTCGACTCCCGCGTCAACGACCGGGGCAACCGCATGCGCTGGCCCTCGGGCCGCCTCAAGTACGACCTGGCGATGATCGCCGAACTCGCCGAGTTCCGGCCCGTCCCGTACCGCATCCGGCTCGACGACGGGGAGCTTCGTGAGATCGAGGCGACTCTGGTGGCCGTCGGCAACGGCTCGTCGTACGGCGGCGGAATGCGGATCTGCCCCGGCGCCGACCTCACCGACGGGCTGTTCGACATCACCGTGGTCGGGGACTGCAGCCGCAGGACCCTGCTGCGGGTGTTTCCGAAGGTGTACCGGGGGACCCACGCCGAACATCCGGCGGTGACCGTCATGCGCGCGGCCCGGGTCGAGATCGCCGCCGAGGGGATCACCGGGTACGCGGACGGGGAGCCGCTCGGCCCGCTGCCGCTGAGCGCGCGCTGCGTGCGCGGGGGCGTGCGCGTCGTCGGCCCCTGAACTGCGCCGATCCCCGGTTTCACAGGAATGGATCCGGATAATGATCGTCCTGTTGTCAGTGCGGCCCGGTACGCTCGAAAGCACGATGACAGAGGACCTCTCACCGGCCGAGCGGTACGCGGCAGCCCGCAAGCGTGCTGTCGAGCAGGCCACCGCGCTCGCCTCCTTCCGCGAGATGTACGACTTCGGCCTCGACCCCTTCCAGATCGAGGCCTGCCAGGCGCTCGAGGCGGGCAAGGGCGTCCTGGTCGCCGCACCCACCGGCTCGGGCAAGACGATCGTGGGCGAGTTCGCCGTCCACCTCGCTCTCCAGCAGGGCAAGAAGTGCTTCTACACGACACCCATCAAGGCGCTGTCGAACCAGAAGTACGCCGACCTGTGCCGCCGCTACGGCACGGACAAGGTGGGCCTGCTCACCGGCGACAACAGCGTCAACTCCGACGCCCCGGTGGTCGTGATGACCACCGAGGTGCTGCGGAACATGCTGTACGCCGGTTCGCAGACCCTCCTGGGCCTCGGCTACGTGGTCATGGACGAGGTGCACTACCTCTCCGACCGGTTCCGGGGCGCCGTCTGGGAAGAAGTGATCATCCACCTCCCCGAGTCGGTCACGCTCGTGTCGCTGTCGGCGACCGTGTCGAACGCCGAGGAGTTCGGCGACTGGCTCGACACGGTCCGCGGTGACACCGAGGTGATCGTCTCCGAGCACCGGCCCGTGCCGCTGTTCCAGCACGTGCTCGCCGGGCGGCGGATGTACGACCTGTTCGAGGAGGGCGAGGGCCACAAGAAGGCCGTCAACCCCGACCTCACCCGCATGGCGCGCATGGAGGCGAGCCGGCCGTCGTACCAGGACCGCCGCCGTGGCCGGTCCATGCGCGAGGCCGACCGCGAGCGCGACCGCAGACAGCGCTCCCGGGTGTGGACGCCGAGCCGGCCCGAGGTCATCGAACGGCTCGACGCCGAGGGGCTGCTGCCCGCCATCACCTTCATCTTCAGCCGTGCCGCCTGCGAGGCCGCCGTCCAGCAGTGCCTGTACGCGGGCCTCAGGCTCAACGCCGACGAGGCCCGCGGTCGGGTCCGCGCGCTCGTCGAGGAGCGCACGTCGTCCATCCCGACCGAGGACCTGCATGTCCTCGGGTACTACGAATGGCTGGAGGGCCTGGAGCGCGGCATCGCCGCCCACCACGCGGGGATGCTGCCGACCTTCAAGGAGGTCGTCGAGGAGCTCTTCGTACGCGGCCTGGTCAAGGCCGTGTTCGCGACCGAGACCCTCGCCCTCGGCATCAACATGCCCGCCCGCTCGGTGGTGCTGGAGAAGCTCGTCAAGTGGAACGGCGAGCAGCACGCGGACATCACCCCGGGCGAGTACACACAGTTGACGGGGCGTGCGGGGCGACGCGGCATCGATGTCGAGGGCCACGCGGTGGTGCTCTGGCAGCGCGGTTCGAGCCCCGAGCACCTCGCCGGTCTGGCCGGGACGCGCACCTACCCGCTGCGCTCCAGCTTCAGGCCGTCGTACAACATGGCCGTCAACCTGGTCGAGCAGTTCGGCCGGCACCGTTCGCGCGAGCTGCTGGAGACGTCCTTCGCGCAGTTCCAGGCGGACAAGTCGGTCGTCGGCATCTCCCGCCAGGTACAGCGCAACGAGGAGGGTCTGGAGGGCTACAAGGCCTCGATGACCTGCCACCTCGGCGACTTCGAGGAGTACGCGCGGCTGCGCCGCGAACTGAAGGACCGTGAGAACGACCTGGCGCGGCAGGGCGCGGCACAGCGGCGCGCCGAGGCCGCCGTCGCGCTGGAGAAGCTGAAGCCCGGTGACATCATCCATGTGCCCACCGGCAAGTACGCGGGCCTGGCGCTGGTGCTGGACCCGGGCCTGCCCGCGGGCCGGTCGAACGGCCACCGGGGCTTCGAGCACCACGACGGGCCGCGCCCGCTGGTGCTGACCGCCGAGCGGCAGGTGAAGCGGCTGGCGTCCATGGACTTCCCGGTGCCGGTCGAGCCGCTGGAGCGGATGCGGATCCCGAAGTCCTTCAACCCGCGTTCCCCGCAGTCCCGTCGGGACCTCGCCTCCGCGCTGCGCACCAAGGCCGGGCACATCCCGGCCGACCGGCACCGCAAGCGGCGCTCCCAGGCGGCCGACGACCGCGAGATCGCCCGGCTGCGGACCGAGCTGCGCGCGCACCCCTGCCACGGGTGCGACGACCGTGAGGACCACGCCCGTTGGGCCGAGCGCTACCACCGCCTGCTGCGGGACACCGGGCAGCTGGAGCGGCGCATCGAGGGCCGTACGAACACCATCGCGCGGACCTTCGACCGTATCGTCGCGCTGCTGACCGAGCTCGACTATCTGCGCGCCGACGAGGTCACCGAGCACGGCAAGCGGCTCGCGCGGCTCTACGGCGAGCTGGACCTGCTCGCCAGCGAGTGCCTGCGCGAGGGCGTCTGGGAAGGGCTCGGTCCGGCCGAACTGGCGGGCTGCGTCTCGGCGTTGGTGTACGAGGCGCGTGCGGCGGACGACGCGATGGCGCCGAAGCTGCCGTCGGGGAAGGCCAAGGCCGCGCTGGGCGAGATGGTGCGGATCTGGGGGCGGCTGGACGCGCTGGAGGAGGAGTTCCGGATCACCCAGACCGAGGGTGTCGGGCAGCGTGAGCCGGACCTGGGGTTCGCCTGGGCCGCGTACATGTGGGCCTCCGGGGCGGGGCTGGACGAGGTGCTGCGCGAGGCGGAGATGCCGGCGGGGGACTTCGTGCGGTGGTGCAAGCAGGTCATCGATGTGCTGGGGCAGATCGCGGCGGCGGCGCCGCAGGGGTCTTCCGTGGTGAAGAACGCGCGTAAGGCTGTTGATCTGTTGCTGCGGGGGGTTGTCGCCTACTCGTCGGTGGGGTGATCGTTTGCTGCGCGGGTGTCCGCCCGGATGTGGTTGCTCGCGCAGTTCCCCGCGCCCCTTAAGGGGCGATGTTCTGAAGGCCACTCACTCGTCACGGTGAGTGGTTTTCGTATGCCCGTACGTCGTTACGTACGGCATTCGAATGATCTCGCAGCGTGTAAACGACCGAGCGTACTATCCCCTCGCGTCCGGTTTCCGGTGGATGCCGAATATGACACGGCGATGATCCGGTCGGACTAAGCTCGCCCGCAGCGCACCGGCTTGAGATGAATTCGTGCGCTTGTTCCCCAATTGTGCGGAACTCCAGCCGACTCCTGTCAGAAGGCCTACATGGTGAGTGTTCAATCCCCTCCCGTTCGCCGTGAACTTCCCTACGCGCGCGTGCTGTTGCTGCCGGCCATAGCGATGGCCGCGGCGTCCGGAACCGCCGTCGCCCTGGTGACGGAGTCGGCCCGGCTCGCCGTCGGCTGGTGCGGCGGCCTCGCCACCGCGCTGGTGATCGCGACGGCAGCCGAGGCGGTCCGCCGCGGCCGTGCCCTGCGGAACCAGCGTGCCGAGCACGCCCGTCACAGCGCGTATCTGGAACAGCGGATCGCCGGCCACGAGCACGAACTGGTCCGCTTCACACGGGAGATCGTCCCCGCCGCGCTCGACCTGCTGCGCACCGGAGAGTCCCCCAGGGAGGTGATCCGCAAGCTCGGCCTGGCCAACCCCGCCTACCGCGACCTCCCCGCGCCGGAGGTCGAGACGCTGCTGACGGTGCTCAGGATCGTCGACCACGAAGTGACCATGCGTGACGCCGCCGCTCGCTCCTTCGTCACGGTCGCCCGCCGCGTCCAGGCGATCGCCCACCAGCAGGCCGAGGAACTCCGGGAGATGGAGGAGGACCACGGCCGCAACCCCGAGGTCTTCGACGACCTGCTGCGCATCGACCACGGCAACGCGCTGATCGGCCGCCTCGCCGACTCCGTCTCCGTCCTCGGCGGCGGACGCCCCGGCCGGCAGTGGCCCGAGCCGGTGTCCCTGTACAGCACGCTGCGCGGCGCCATGTCCCGCATCCTGGAGTACCGGCGCATCCAGCTGTCCTCCATCGCCAAGATCAGCGTCAAGGGCATCTACGTCGAGCCCGTCATCCACGCCGCCGCCGAACTCCTCGACAACGCCACGCGCTACTCGCCGCCGCAGACCAAGGTGCACGTCACCGCCACCGAGGTGCAGACCGGCGTCTGCATCGAGATCGAGGACGGCGGTGTCAACCTCAACGAGGAGGCACGGGCCCGGATCGAGGGCATGCTGGAGGCGGCAAAGGCGGGCGTCGACCTCCAGGACATCGGTGAGCACCCGCGACTGGGCCTGGCCGTCGTCGGCCGCCTCTGCACGGCGTACAACATGCAGGTCTCGCTACGGGCCTCCGCGTACGGCGGCGTCCGCGCCATCCTCATCGTGCCGAGCGAGATGATCACCCACGAGCCCGGCGTCGGACTCGCCCACGGCATCGGCGCCACCGGCATCCCCATGACGGTCGGCATCCCCGAGGGCCCCAAGCGCGCACCCAAGAGGCGGCGCCCCACCATGCCGAAGATCCCCGCGACGGTCTCCCTTGAGGACGACGACGTCCCCGAGGTGACGGAGTGGACGACGAACGGTCTGCCGCAGCGCCGCAGCCGGGTGAAGACGCCGCTCGCCGAGCGGCTCGCCCAGCAGGCCGCCAACGAGAAGGCCGACCGGGAGGCCGCCGAACGGGGCGAGTACAACCCCTGGGCGGCGATGTCGGAGCCCGAGACCAAGCCCCTGCGCGACATGTCGGCCCCCGACGCCCCCGGCAAGGGCCTCGAGGCCTTCTGGGAGGGACTCAAGCAGGGCATCGAACCCGGCACGCACCCGACCGACTTCATCCGGAACCCGACCAAGTACCTGCACCTGATCAACGACCCGGCCCCCAGCGAGGCCGACGACGAGGGGGACCTCAAGTGATCCAGCAGCGAGGCAACTTCGACTGGATGCTCAAGCAACTCGCCGACGGCGTGCCGGGCATCGAGATGATCGTGGTGCTCTCGGCCGACGGACTGCGCATCGCCCGCCACGGCGGCGAGCCCGACGCGGCCGACCGGGTCGCCGCGGCCTGCGCCGGCCTGCAGTCCCTCGCGGGCAGCATCTGCCAGGAACTCACGGTCGGCGACGGCGAGATGAAGCTCGTCATGATCGAGATCGACCGCGGCTACTTCTATCTGATGAACGCCGGAGCCAACGCCTTCCTCGCGGTGCTCTCCGACGTGCGGTGCGAACCGGGCCGGATGAGCGCGATGATGCGCGACCTCGTCGTCCGGATCGGCGGTCATCTGACCAGTCCGCCCCGGCGCAACGGGCAGATCGTATGACGCCTCCGCAACGCCAGCGGCGCGACCCCACCACCCCGGAACCGCCCCCGCAGCAGGACGGCGAGGGCAAGCCCAGGAACCCGGAGCGGATGTACGTGGTGGCGGGCCCCGACGGCGAACGGGCCGAGCTCGACCTGGTCACGTTAATCGTGGCGCGTGCCGAAGACCCGCCGCCTTCCGCCTCCCCCGAGCAGGCGGCGCTGCTCCGGCTCTGCGCCGCCCCCCTGTCCGTGGCCGAGCTGTCGGCCTACCTCAACCTGCCGTTCAGTGCGATGGGCGTGCTGCTCACCGAGCTGCTGACGGCGGAACTGGTGCAGGCGCGCGCCCCGATCGTGCGCCGGTCACGCACCGACCGTTCCCTCCTCGAAGCGGTGATGAATGGACTTCAAAGGCTCTGACACCATCCCGGGCCCCCGGGCCGAGGACCAGTTGCCCCACACGGCACAGTCCGCGGCCAAGATCGTGATCGTGGGTGGCTTCGGCGTCGGCAAGACCACCATGGTCGGCTCGGTCAGCGAGATCACACCGCTGACCACCGAGGAGACCATGACGCAGGCCGGCATCGGTGTCGACGACAACTTCGGCTCCGCGTCCAAGACGGCCACCACCGTCGCCATGGACTTCGGCCGCATCAGCATCACCGACCAACTGGTGCTCTACCTCTTCGGCACACCCGGCCAGCAGCGCTTCTGGTTCCTGTGGAACGGCCTCTTCGAGGGCGCGCTCGGTGCGGTGGTGCTGGTCGACACCCGTCGGCTGGAGGTCAGCTTCGATGTCATGGGACGCCTGGAGGACCGCGGCGTGCCGTTCGTCGTCGCGGTCAACTCCTTCCCGGACGCGCCCCGTTACGACCTCGAGGAGCTGCGCACGGCCCTCGACATCACCCCGGACATCCCGATCATGGAGTGCGACGTACGCCGCCGGGCCTCCAGCCGTGACGTCCTGATGACCCTCATGCGCTTCCTGCACTCGCTCGCCATGACGGGCGCGCGCCGCTGATCCCGCGCCCGCCCGTCCCTGTTCGTACCTGTTCGACCCACCCCCACATTCCCCCCCCAGACACCTGGATTCACTTCAGTTTCGGAGCGACCACTGTGACGCCTGAATCCCACGCCCCGACCGACACGGACGCCTCCCGCCCCGGCCCGCCCCCAGGCTGCCCCGCACACGGCCTCGGGCCCGGCGGACTGCACCGGCTGCACGAGTCGGAGGATCTGGGAGCGCTGTACGAGCAGCTGCGGAAGGACCACGGCCCCGTGGCGCCCGTGCTGCTCCACGACGACGTACCGATCTGGGTCGTCCTCGGCCATGCCGAGAACCTGCACATGGTGCGCTCGCCCTCGCAGTTCTGCCGGGACAGCCGTATCTGGACCCCGCTGAAGGACGGCCTGGTCAAGCCCGACCACCCGCTGATGCCGCACATCGCCTGGCAGCCCATCGCCTCGCACGCCGAGGGCGATGAGCACAAGCGGCTGCGCGGCGCTGTCATGGGCGCCATCTCGACCATCGACTTCCGCAGCCTGCGCCGCTACATCAACCGCAGCACGCAGGCCATCGTCAACCGCTTCTGCGAGCAGGGCGAGGCCGACCTCGTCGGCCAGTTCGCCGAGCATCTGCCGATGGCCGTGATGTGCGAGATCCTCGGCATGGCCGACGAGTACAACGACCGTCTCGTCGAGGCCGCCCGCGACGCGCTCAAGGGCACCGAGACCGCCATCGCCAGCCACTCCTACGTCATGGACGCCCTGAGCCGGCTCACCGCACGGCGCCGCGCCCAGCCGGAGGAGGACTTCGCCAGCTACCTGATCACCCACCCGGCCCGGCTGACCGACGACGAGGTCAGGGAGCACCTGCGCCTGGTGCTCTTCGCCGCCTACGAGGCCACCACCAATCTGCTGTCCAACGTGCTGCTCACGGTGCTGATCGACCCGCGCTTCCGGGCCCAGCTCAACGGCGGCCAGATGACGGTGCCGGAGGCGGTGGAGCAGTCCCTGTGGAACGAGCCGCCGTTCAGTACGGTCTTCGCCTACTTCGCCAAGCAGGAGACCGAACTGGGCGGTCAGCGCATCCGCCGGGGCGACGGACTGCTCTTCGCCCCGGCCCCGGCCAACGTCGACCCTCGGGTCCGGCCCGATCTGTCCGCCAGCATGCAGGGCAATCGCTCCCACCTCGCGTTCGGCGGCGGGCCGCACGAGTGCCCCGGGCAGGACGTCGGCCGTTCCATCGCCGATGTCGGCGTGGACGCGCTGCTGATGCGGCTGCCCGATGTCGAACTCGACTGCGACGAGGAGGAGTTGCGCTGGACGGCGTCCATCGCCTCCCGGCATCTGGTGGAGATGCCGGTGCAGTTCTCGCCCAAGCCGCCGCAGGACGTGACGGAGCCGCCGAGCCACAAGCAGGTCCCGGCGCAGCGCTCCGACTGGCAGATCGGCAGCCCGCAGCCGCAGGCCGCACCGGCCGCCGCGCAAGCCGCACCGAGCGTCGCGCAGCCCGCGTCACCGGCCGCCGCACAGCCGTATCCGGCTCCGGCGCAGCCCCAGTCGGCCCCGGTGTACCCGCAGGTTCAGCCGACGGCGCAGGAACCGGTCCGCGGCAAGGGCGCCTGGCAGCGCTTCCTGAGCTGGTGGCGCGGCTACTGACCGGCTGACGGGCCGTCGTACGTCCCGGCGGCCCACCGGTCGTACGACGTCCAGGCCGCGAGTTCCCGGCCGCTGCGGACGCGGTGTTCCTCGCCCGTGACCGGGTCGGTGAACGCGAGGGCCCGTGCCAGCAGTTGGAGCGGGCGCCGGAAGTCACCGGCCGGCACGGGGTCGGTCACCTCCGGGTAGAGCGGGTCGCCGAGGATGGGCACGCCCAGCGCGGTCATGTGCACCCGGAGCTGGTGTGTCTGCCCGGTGCCGGGCACCAGCCGGTACCGGGCGAGTCCGTCGGCTCCTTCCGGGCGGTGCCCGAGGAGTTCGACACGGCTCACGGCGTTCGGCTCGCCCGTCACCTCCTGGGCCTGGAGCACCCCGCGCTCCTTCACGATCCGGCTGCGCATGGTCCGGGGGAGGGTGAGGGCGGGGTCGTACGGGGCGACGGCCTCGTACTCCTTGTGAACCAGGCGGTTGCTGAACAGCGTCTGGTACGCGCCGCGCTCCTCGGGGCGCACGGTGAACAGCACGAGCCCCGCGGTGAGCCGGTCCAGACGGTGTGCGGCGCCGAGTGCGGGGATGCCCAGCTCTCTGCGCAGCCTGGCCAGCGCGGTCTCGGTGACGTGGCTCCCGCGCGGGGTGGTGGCGAGGAAGTGGGGCTTGTCGACGACGACGATGTGCTCGTCCCGGTGCACGACCTCCAGCGGGAAGGGCACCGGCACTTCCTCGGGCAGGTCCCGGTGGAACCACACGAACATGCCCGGCAGGTACGGTGCGTCCGCCGCCACGGCCCGTCCGTCCGCCCCGACGATCCGCCCCGCGTCGAACAGCCCGTCGACGACCCCGGCACCCGCCCCGCTGAGCCGCTCCACCAAGTACTCGCGCACCGTGGCCCATGCCCCCACGACGGGCAGCCGCACCCGCACCGGATCCACGCCGTGGCGCTGCGGCAGGGGCGAGGGCGGGATGCGCGGCTTGCGTCTCATCGCGGCCCAGCGTACGAGGCCCGGTGCGCCGGGCGGAAAACCATTGGGGCCGTGCCTCACGTCCTTGCCAGGATGCGGGGCATGCCGTTCCTCACCAGCCCGGTCCTGACCGCCGGGACCCTCGCCCGCCGCCCGCAGCCCACCCTCGCCAGCGGCGACGGACTCCTCCTGCGCCCCTGGCGGGCCGAGGACGCGCCCGCGGTGCATGAGGTGTTCCAGGATCCCGTGATGCACCAGTGGCACGCCCGGGCCGCCGACTCCGAGGAGGAGGTCGCCGGCTGGATCCGCGACTGGCACCGGGCCTGGGAGGAGGAACGGGAGGCGCACTGGGCCGTCACCGACGCGGACTCCGGCTCGCTGCTGGGGCGGGTCGCGCTGCGCGAGATACGGCTCGACGACGGTACGGCGGAGGTGGCGTACTGGACCGTCCCGGCGGCACGGGGGCGGGGCATCGCCGTACGCGCCGCGGGCGCGCTGACCCGCTGGGCCCTCGACGAGACCGGCTTCCACCGCCTGGAACTGCTGCACGCCGTACGCAACGAGGCGTCCTGCCGCGTCGCCTCCAGGACGGGGTTCACCCTGGAGGGCACGAAGCGCGGTGCCGTGCTGCATCCGGACGGCCGGCACGACATGCATCTGCACGCGCGGGTGCGGGGCGACTGAGACCGGGAGGGTGTCGGGCTCGCCTCGCTCAGGCGGCCGGGCTGCTCTCCTGCTCCGCCTCGATGCGCGCGTTCCAGTCCCGCTTCGAGGCCTGCCAGCCGTCCTCGTTGTGGCCGCGCCGCCAGTAGCCGGAGATCGACAGGTCCTCGCGCGCGATCTGGCGCTCGACCCGGAGCAGATGGCGCAGCTCCTTCACGAAGTGCGCCTCGCCGTGCACGAAGGCGTGGACCCGGCCCTCGGGGAACTCCAGGTTCCGCACGGCCTCGACCAGCGCCTCGCCGATGGGCCGGTCGCCGCGGTGCAGCCAGACGACGTCCACGTCCGAGTCGATCTTCTGCTCCTCCTCGGGGCCGGAGATCTCCACGAAGGCGACGGCCTTGGCGCCGCGCGGCAGGGCCTCCAGGGCGCAGGCGATCGCGGGCAGCGCGCTCTCGTCACCGACGAGCAGATGCCAGTCGGCGTCGGGGTCGGGCGCGTACGCCCCGCCCGGTCCCATGAAGCGCACGGTCTCGCCCGGCTGGACGCGGGCCGCCCAGGGACCGGCCAGGCCCTCGTCGCCGTGGACGACGAAGTCCAGGGTCAGCTCGCGGTGCTCGGCGTCCCACTGGCGCACCGTGTACGTCCGGGTCACCGGCCACTGCTCGCGGGGCACCTCGTCGCGGATGCGCTGCATGTCGAAGGGCTCCGGGTAGGTCACACCCTCGGGCGGGAACAGCAGCTTCACATAGTGGTCGGTGCACGTGCCCGCCGCGAAGTCGGCGAGGCCCTCGCCGCCGAGCACCACGCGCTGCATGTGCGGCGTCAGCCGCTCGGTGCGGACGACCTGAGCGGAATGCGGCTTGCGCGGCTGGCGTCCGGGTCGCTCTGCCATGAGGACCTCCCTGTCTCGCATAGTTAGGCTTACCTAAGTTAGCACCTCGCCCCCACTTAACACCTCCCGAATGAGAGGTTCATGAACACCGTCGGCCTCCGGAAGGCCGTCGGCCCGCCCCCGTCACACCTCCAGCGTGGTCAGCAGACGCTCCAGTGAGCCGCCCAGTCCCCAGCGGGTCGCCAGGGTCCGAAGCTCCTCCGGGTCGCGCGGGGACCGGGGCAGCGCCGTGGTGACGTCCGGCAGCGGTACGTCGTCCGCGACCCGGACCACCTTCGGCGCGACCGCGAGATAGGGGCGCGATTCGTCGAGCCGCCTGCGCTGGGTCGGCGTGAGCTTCGACCGCCGGTCCTCGACCGCCGCCATGATCCCGGCCAGGTCCCCGTACTCGGCCAGCAGCTTGGCGGCCGTCTTCTCTCCGATGCCCGGCACGCCCGGCAGGCCGTCGCTGGGGTCGCCGCGCAGCAGGGCCAGATCCGCGTACCCGCTCCCGGCGACCCCATACTTCTCGCGGAGCCATGCCTCGTCGGTGAGCTGGAGCGTGCCCACGCCCTTCAGCGGGTACAGGACGCGCACCCCGCGGGCGTCGTCCACCAGCTGATACAGGTCCCGGTCGCCCGTGACGATGTCGACCGGGCCCTTCGCCCGCGCGGTGAACGTGCCGATCACGTCGTCCGCCTCGTACCCCGCGACGCCCACGCGCGCGATGCCCAGCGCGTCCAGCACCGCCTCGATGACCGGCACCTGCGGCGACAGTGTGTCGGGCACCTCTTCCTCGTCGGGGCCGGCCGCGCGCTCCTCGGCGACGCGGTGCGCCTTGTACGAGGGGATCAGCTCCACCCGCCACTGCGGCCGCCAGTCGGCGTCCATGCAGGCCACGAGCTGGTCGGGCCGGTGGTCCTTGACCAGGCGGTCGATGAAGTCGAGCAGTCCGCGCACGGCGTTCACCGGTGTGCCGTCCGGAGCCCGGACCGAGTCCGGGACGCCGAAGTAGGCGCGGAAGTACAGGGAGGCGGTGTCGAGGAGCATCAGTCGTCCGGTCACGCCACGCATCATGCCGTACGTCACTGACAGCCACTCGCCGCTGCGCAGCGCGTTGCGGTGTGTGCGTTCTGTGTGAGGCGCCCCACTTGTGGGTTTGCTTTCCGCGATCCAGGGGAGGCGCCGCCGCAGAGCGAGGCTGGTTGCGCATTTCAACTGTTTGCGGGGCCCTGTCCTCGCTCTCTTCTGTTGCCGTCGAGATTGAGGTGCACGTGTCAGCGAGGCTTCAGGCAGAGAGCCTGTACAAAGTGTTCGGCAGAAGACCGGACCGAGCGGTCGAGCGGCTCCGTGACGGGGCCGACCGGGAGGAACTGCGCGCCGAGGGCACGACCGCCGCCGTCATCGACGCGTCCTTCACCGTGGAACCCGGCCAGATCTTCGTCGTCATGGGTCTGTCGGGATCCGGCAAGTCCACCCTGCTGCGCATGCTGAACGGCCTGCTCGAGCCGACCTCCGGGCACGTCCGCTTCGACGGCCAGGACCTCACCACGCTCGGCGACCGCGAGCTGCGCAAGGTCCGCTCCCAGAAGATCAGCATGGTGTTCCAGCACTTCGCGCTCTTCCCGCACCGCAGCGTGCGCGAGAACGCCGCCTACGGTCTTGAAGTGCAGGGCGTGCCCCGCGCCGAGCGCGTACGCCGCGCCGACGAGGCGCTCGCCCTGTGCGGCCTGGCCGGCTGGGAGAAGTCCTGGCCCGACGAGCTGTCCGGCGGCATGCAGCAGCGCGTCGGACTCGCCCGCGCGCTCGCCACCGACGCCGACCTGCTGCTGATGGACGAGTCCTTCAGCGCCCTGGACCCGCTGATCCGCCGCGACATGCAGGACCAGCTCCTTGAGCTCCAGCAGAAGCTCAAGAAGACGATCGTCTTCATCACCCACGACCTCAACGAGGCCATGCGCCTGGGCGACCGCATCGCCGTCATGCGCGACGGCGAGATCGTCCAGATCGGCACCGCCCAGGACATCCTGCTGCGGCCGGAGAACGACTACGTCGCCTCCTTCACCCAGGACGTCGACCGCTCCCGCGTCCTGACCGCGGGCGAGATCATGGACCCCTCGGTCACCGCCGACGACCCCGGCTGCCACTGCCGGACCGCCACGGCCGACACCCCCTTCACCGAACTGTGCGCGATCAGCGCCGGGCTCTCCCACCCCGTCTCGGTCGTGGACCAGGACAACAAGCAGATCGGCGTCGTCCCCCGGCAGCGTCTGATCGGCTTCCTCGGCGACGAGCAGGACACCACCCCCGAGCCCTGCGACGCCCCGCGGGACAAGGGCGGAGAGAAGGTGACCGCCCGTGCCTAGGATCGAGCTCGGCAGCTGGGTCAACGACGGGGTCGACTGGCTCACCACCCACATGGCGTGGCTGTTCGACTTCTGCAAGACCGTCTTCCTCGGCCTCTACGACGGCATCAACGCCGTCCTCCAGGCCCCCGAACCACTGCTCCTCGCGGGCATCTTCGCCGTGATCGCCTTCTGGCTGCGCGGCACGCTCGCCGGTGTCCTCACGTTCGTCGGATTCGCGTTCATCGACTCCCTCGAACTGTGGGAGAACGCGATGATCACCCTGGCGCTCGTCCTCGTGGCGACCGTCATCGCGCTCGTGATCTCCATACCCGTCGGCATCTGGGCGGCCCGCTCGGACCGCGTCAGCGGACTGGTCCGGCCCGTCCTGGACTTCATGCAGACGCTGCCCGCGATGATCTACCTCATCCCGGCGATCCTGTTCTTCGGCACCGGCGCCCCCGCCGGCATCGTCGCCACGCTGATCTTCGCGCTCGCACCCGGCGTGCGCATGACCGAGCTGGGCATCCGGCAGGTCGACAAGGAACTGGTCGAGGCCGCCGACGCGTTCGGCACCACGCCCCGCAACACCCTGCTGCGCGTCCAGCTCCCGCTCGCCCTGCCCACCGTCATGGCCGGTGTCAACCAGGTCATCATGCTCGGCCTGTCGATGGCCGCGATCGCCGGCATGGTCGGCACCGGCGGCCTCGGCGGCGACGTCAACGAGGCCATCGGCCAGCTCAACGTGGGCCTCGGCTCCGAGGCCGGTGTGGCCATCGTGATCCTCGCGATCTACCTGGACCGCATGACCAGCGCCCTGGGCACCCAGGTCTCCCCGCTCGGCCGCCGCGCCGCCGCCAAGCTGCGCGCCACCCAGGGGCTGAAGATCTGGTCCTACCGGCCCCGCCCGGTCGTCGCCGTGATCGGTGTCGTCGTCCTCGCGCTCGCCGCGGGCGGCATGGGTGTCTTCGGCAAGAGCACCGACTCCACTGCCGTGGCGGGCGGCGAGAACGTCGGCCAGGGCAAGAAGATCAGCATCGGCTACATCCCCTGGGACGAGGGCGTCGCCTCCACCTTCCTGTGGAAGGAGGTCCTGGAACAGCGCGGCTACGAGGTCGAGGCCAAGCAGTTCGACGCGGGCCCGCTGTACACCTCCCTCTCCCAGGGCGACGTCGACTTCCAGACGGACTCCTGGCTGCCCACGACGCACGCCCAGTACTGGAAGAAGTACGGCAAGCAGCTCGACGACCTCGGCGCCTGGTACGACAAGACGTCCCTGGAGCTGTCCGTGCCCTCCTACATGAAGGGCATCGACTCCCTGGAGGACCTCAAGGGCAAGGCCTCGCAGTTCGGCGGCAAGATCACCGGCATCGAGTCCAGCGCCGGTGAGATGGCCCTGCTCAAGAGCAAGGTCCTCAAGGAGTACGGCCTGGACAAGGAGTACGAGGTCGTCGACAGCTCCACGCCCGCGATGCTGGCCGAGCTGAAGCGCTCCTACGCCCAGAAGAAGCCGATCGTCGTCACGCTCTGGTCGCCGCACTGGGCGTACAACGACTACGACCTCAAGAAGCTCAAGGACCCCAAGGGTGCCTGGGGCAAGGGCGACGGTGTGCACACCCTGTCCCGCAAGGGTTTCGCGGACGACGACCCGACGGTCGCCGAGTGGCTGAAGAACTTCAAGATGAACGAGAAGGAACTCACCAGCCTCGAAGCCGAGATCAACAAGGCGGGCAAGGGCAATCAGCAGGAGGCCGTGCGCGCCTGGCTGAAGCAGAACCCCGGCTTCGCCGACAAGATGGCCCCGGTCGAGAACGCCGGCGGCAGCACACCGGCAGAGGCCAGGCAGCCCCTGGACGTGGCGTGGTTCCCCTGGGACGAGGACATCGCCGTCACCTACCTGTGGAAGAACGTCCTGGAGCGGCGCGGCTACAGGATGAACCTGAAGCAGATGGACGTCGGCCCCGTCTACACCGGCCTGGCCTCGGGCGACATCGACCTCAACTTCGACGCCTGGCTGCCCTACGCGCAGAAGAACTACTGGGACAAGAACAAGGACCGGCTCAAGGACCTCGGCACCTGGTACGAACCGACCTCCCTGGAGCTCGCCGTCCCGTCCTACGTGAAGGGCGTCGACTCCCTGGAGGACCTCAAGGGCAAGTCCGGCACCTTCAAGGGGAAGATCATCGGCATCGAGCCGGGCACCGGCGAGATGGACCTGCTGAAGAACAAGGTGCTGCCCGGCTACGGCCTGGACGAGGAGTACGAGGTCGTCGACGGCTCCACCCCGGCCATGCTGGCCGAGCTGAAGCGCGCCTACGCCAAGAAGGAGCCGATCGCCGTCACGCTCTGGTCGCCGCACTGGGCGTACAGCGACTACGAGCTGACCAAGCTGAAGGACCCCAAGAAGGCCTTCGGCGAGGGCAACACGATCCGCACCATCTCCAACGAGAAGTTCCCCGAGGAGTACCCGCGGCTCACGAAGTGGATCAAGAACTTCAAGATGACCGAGGACGAGCTCGGCACCCTGGAGAGCGAGATCAAGAACCGCGGTCAGGGCCATGAGGAAGAGGCCGTCGCCGCGTGGCTGAAGGAGCACCCCGACATGGTGGAGCGCATGACGCCGCAGTGACGTCGTAGTGAGGGGGGTGCGGGGCGGGACGCGATACGACGCGTCCCGCCCCGCACTCGTGTCCACGAGCGGGATCCGGACACCACAGAGCGGCGCGAAGTGACAGGTCGCGCGTCGCCCTGTATGACGGCGATGTGACGGGCGCATGAAACGGTTTGCCGAACATGCGTAGGGTGCAGACAACTCAACAGAAGCAGTGCTCCGGGACACTGGTGCACGGGGACCGGAACGACGGGCGAAGGAGGGAGCCGGAGCGATGGGCGACCACAAAGAGCAGTCCCTTCGAGTGGGCGCGGCCGTGCGCCGCCGGCGCCGCGCGCTGGAGCTCACCCTCGCCGCCGTGGCCGAGCGCAGCGGCCTGTCGGTCCCGTTCCTGAGTCAGATCGAGAACGACCGGGCGCGCCCCAGCCGAAGCTCGCTGGAGAAGGTCGCCGACGCCCTGCGCACCACCGCCGTGGAACTCCTCGCCGCCGCCGACCCGGCGTGCAGCGTGGACGTCGTCCGCGCCGAGGACGTCGAACCGCTGCCCCGGCCCCGGACCCGGTCGCTGGTGCGCGGCCACCACCAGATGCACGCCTCCGAGTTCCTCGGCGACCATGACGCGGGCCGTGAATTCCAGTACCGCAACGACCAGTTGATGTACGTCGCCGACGGGGCCGTGGAGATCGAGGCCGAGGGCCGCGCCTACCGGCTCGGCCGCGGCGACACGCTGTACCTGACCGGTGGCGTACGGCACCGCTGGCGGGCCACGGAGTCGGACACCCGCGTGATCGTCGTCGCCGTGGCGGAGCACATCGAGGCCGTCCGGGACCGGCCACGCCGGTGAGGGTCGTCTCGCTCGTCCCCTCGCTGACCGAGGCGGTGGCACTCTCCGCGCCCGGCGCCCTGGTCGGCGCCACCGACTGGTGCACCCATCCGTCCGGCCTGGACGTCGTCCGCGTCGGCGGTACGAAGAACCCCAAGCCCGAGCGGATCGTCTCCCTCGCCCCGGACCTGGTGATCGCCAACGAGGAGGAGAACCGCGAGCCCGACCTCGCGGCCCTGCGCGAGGCGGGCGTCGAGGTCCTGGTGACGGAGATCCGCGATGTGCCGGGGGCCTTCCGGGAGCTGGCCCGGGTCCTGGACGCCTGCGGGGTGGCGGGGCGCCCGCGCTGGCTGGACGAGGCGGAGGACACCTGGTCGTCCCTGCCGGAGCCGGTGACCCGCCTGACGGCGGTCGTGCCGATCTGGCGCCGCCCCTGGATGGTCCTGGGCCGTGACACCTTCGCGGGCGACGTCCTGGCCCGCCTCGGCATCGACCACCTGTACGCGGCGCACTCCGACCGCTACCCCCGCATCCCGCTGGAGGAGTTGCGTGCCGCGGTGCCGGACGTGGTGATCCTCCCGGACGAGCCCTACCGCTTCGCCGCCGACGACGGACCCGAGGCCTTCCCCGGCCTGCCCTGCGCGCTCGTCAGCGGACGGCACCTCACCTGGTACGGGCCGTCACTGGCCGAGGCACCACGGGTGCTGGAGCGGGCCCTGCGAGCAGCTCGCCCCTGAGCAGCCCGCGTACCGTCCCGGCGGCTGCGGTGCCCCACGCGACGACCAGCACCGCGTACAGCACGACCGCCGGCCCTTCGTACGCCACGAGCCCGGTGTGCCGGCCCAGGGCCTCGGCGCCCGTGACACAGGTGCCGACCGGGAAGGTGAACGACCACCACGTCATCGCGAACCGCATCCCCTCCCGCCTGGCGCGCAGCACATGGACGGTGGCCAGGCAGAACCACAGCAGGGCGAACCCCATCACGGGCACGCCGTAGAGCACGGCGAGCACACCGAAGCCCTGGCTGTACGGCGCCGGTACGACTCCGGGGGCGGTGTCCGCGAAGGCGCCGACGGCGGTCGTCGACTGCCCGAGCGGCCCCAGCACCAGGAACAGCGTGGGCGTGAGGGCGAGCGGCAGCGGCCCGCCGGTGAGCAGCCGTGCGAAGACCAGCGGCAGCATGACGAGCGTGGCGAGCAGACTGAGCCCGAACAGCGCGAAGCAGCCCAGCAGCAGCGTCTCCCGGGGCTGACCGGCGGGCAGATGAGGAACCAGCAGCGGCCCGACGGCGGCCGACACCATGGGCGCGACCAGCGGCAGCAGCCAGACCGGGGTGGCCTGCCCCGGCTCCACCCGGTGCCGTACGGCCATCAGATACGGCACGGTGACGGCGGCGGCCAGCCCGAGAGCCGTACCGGCGGTGAACAGCACGGTGTCGAGCGCGACGGCCGCCCGCAGGCCGATCACGTCCCGGCCCACGGTGAGAGCACCGCCGCCCACGGCGAGCAGGGCCATCGCGAGACAGCCGTAGAAGGGGGCCGTCGCCGGGTCGAGGAGATGGGCGCGGGCCTGGTCCCGGTGGCGGGACCAGTGCACGGCCCGGGCCCCGAGCAGGGCCCCGAGCAGGACGAACGCGAGGACCCAGACACCGGCGAGCACGGGGCGCAGCCCGGGAAGGTGCGACGGCAGGGCGGCTCCGGCGGTGGCGACGACGGAGGTGCCCATCACGGTGGCGTACCAGTTGGGTCCGAGATGACGGACCGACAGTGGGTACGCGAGGGGCTGGGCTGCGGTGACCATGACCCAACGGTCGTGCCGCCGGGGCCGTACCACCAGGGAGTATGCCTCTATGGCGACATAAGCTGGGTTTATGAGCAGGACGGATGAGCAGGGTGACGCTCCGACCACCGGGACCGGGTCCCTGGCGCACCGGGTGCCGGATCTCGGGGCGCTGGAGCTGTTGTTGGCGGTGGCGCGGCTCGGCAGCCTCGGCGGAGCGGCCCGGGAACTCGGCATCACCCAGCCCGCGGCGAGCAGCCGCATCCGGTCGATGGAGCGGCAGCTCGGCGTGGCGCTGGTCGACCGCTCGCCGCGCGGCTCCCGGCTGACGGACGCCGGTGCGCTGGTGACGGACTGGGCGCGGCGGATCGTCGAGGCGGCGGAGGCGTTCGACGTGGGGGCGCAGGCGTTGCGCGACCGCCGTGACTCGCGGTTGCGGGTGGCGGCGAGCATGACGATCGCCGAGTATCTGCTGCCGGGCTGGCTGCTCGCGCTGCGCGCCCAGCGGCCCGACACGGCGGTGTCCCTGCACGCCGGCAACTCGACGGTGGTGGCGGAGCGGCTGCT
This sequence comes from Streptomyces koelreuteriae, assembly GCF_018604545.1. Taxonomy (GTDB): domain Bacteria; phylum Actinomycetota; class Actinomycetes; order Streptomycetales; family Streptomycetaceae; genus Streptomyces; species Streptomyces koelreuteriae. The sequence continues at coordinate 6,937,422 of NZ_CP075896.1, forward strand.
GTCGGACGAGGCGGACCTGGGCTTCGTGGAGGGGCTGTCGGTCCCGACCGGGCTGGACTCGGTCGTCATCGCCCACGACCGGCTGATAGTGGTCACCGCCCCCGGGCATCCCTGGGCGCGCCGTCGACGGCCGCTGGCGGCGGGGGAGTTGGCGTCGACGCCGCTGATCCTCCGCGAGAAGGGCTCAGGGACGCGGCAGGTCCTCGACGCGGCGCTCGGGGGGCTGGCCCGGCCGCTGATCGAGCTGTCCTCGACGACGGCGGTCAAGGCGGCGGCGGTGAGCGGGGCGGGGCCGTCGGTGCTGAGCGAACTGGCGGTGGGGGAGGAGCTGGCGATGCGGCGGCTGGTGAGCGTGCCGGTGGAGGGGGTGGCGCTGGCGCGGGATCTGCGGGCGGTGTGGCCCACGGGGCATCGGCCGACTGGTCCGGCGCGGGACCTGCTGTCGCTGACGCGGGGATAGTTCTTCGCCCCCGCCGCCCCTACCCGTCCCATCCCCAGGGGCGCTGCCCCTTCGACCCCGCTTCGGCCTGAACGGCCTCGTCCTCAAACGCCGGACGGGCTGGGGGGCCGAGCCCGGCCTCTTGACCGACCGATTCGGGTGGTGGGTGGGCATAGGCCGGGGGTCCAGGGGGCGGAGCCCCCTGGTGCTGTGCGCGCACCGAGGTCAGCTCGCTTCCGCCGCCTCCACCAACGCCCGCATCACCCGCAGATCCTCACCCATCTCCGGGTGCCACTGCACCCCCAGCACCCACCCCGGGTGCGCCGGCAGCTCCAGTGCCTCGATCGTCCCGTCCGTCGCGTGGGCCGACGGGACCAGGCCCTCGCCCAGCCGGTCCACGGCCTGGTGGTGATACGTCGGTACGAACGTCTCCTCCGGTACGACACCGCCGTAGAGACTCCCCGGCACCGGCTTGACCGCATGCCCGCCGAAGACGCCCACGACCTCCGCATGCCCCTCGATGTGCTGGACGAGCGTGCCACCGAGGGCCACGTTCAGCAGTTGCATGCCCCGGCAGATGCCCAGCAACGGCACCCCCGCCGCCAGCGCCGCGTCGATCAGGGCTAGCTCCCACGCGTCCCGCTCCCGCGCCGGCGGCCCGGTCCGCGCCTCGCGCTCCGCGCCGTAGCGGACCGGCTCGACATCCGGCCCGCCCGCGATGACCACCCCGTCCAGCCGGGCCACGACATCGGCGGCGTGCAGCGGGTCGTCCGGCGGAAGCATCGCGGCCAGGCCGCCCGCCTGACGCACCAGCCGCGGGTAACCGGCCGGCAGCAGCGCCGCCTCCAGCTCCCACACGCCCCAGCGCGCACCCGACTCCAGATACGTGCTGACCCCGATCAACGGCCTGGACACAGAAACTCCCTCATCTCGACGCCCCGGTCCACCTCAGTCCCGTGACAACTCTGCCTCGGCCGCCGCCAGCGCCGCGAACTCCTCCTCCGGCGCCTTCGCCACCAGCCGCTTCCTGCTGTACAGGCCGAAGTACCCGACGGCGACGACGTACACCACGAGCGCGATGACGGCCGCCGTCACATCCACCAGGAACGTGGCCACCAGCGCCGCACAGGCCAGCACCAGGGCGATCGAGGAGGTCACCACCCCGCCCGGCGTGCGGTACGGCCGCGGCAGCTCCGGCTCGCGGCGGCGCAGCACGATGTGCGACAGGGACATCAGCGCGTAGGAGATGGTCGCGCCGAAGACGGCGATGTTCAGCATGCGGGCGCCGTTGCCCGACAGCGCCGCCAGCAGGAAGCCGATCGTGCCGGGCACCAGCAGGCCGAGGTACGGCGCCTTGCGGCGGCTGGTGAGGGACAGGAAGCGGGGCAGGTAACCCGCGCGGGACAGGGCGAACAGCTGGCGCGAGCCCGCGTAGATCAGGGAGAAGAACGAGGCCACCAGGCCGGCCAGGCCCGCGTAGTTCACGATCCGGCTCAGTGTCGTCGCCTCGCCGCCCGGCTGCAGCGCCTCGACCAGCGGGTTGCCCGCCTCCTGGACCGCCGCGGAACCGCGTGCGCCCGCCGCCGCGAAGAACGTGACCACGGCCAGCACCACCAGGATGCCCATGGACCAGCGGATCGCCTTCGGCAGCGTCCTGGCCGGATCCTTGGTCTCCTCGGCGGCCAGCGGCACCCCCTCGACACCCAGGAAGAACCACATGCCGAACGGGAACGCCGCCCAGATGCCGAGCAGACCGAACGGCAGCCAGGAGTTCGAGCCCGCCGCCGAGGCGTCGACCGGGATGTCGTCCAGCGACCCGAAGGAGAAGTCGGGCAGGGCCGCCAGCGCGAACACGATCAGGGCGGCGACCGCGATGCCGGTGACGACGAAGCTGAACCGCAGCGCCTCGCCCACGCCCCACAGATGGATGCCGAGGAAGATCGCGAAGCAGACCAGGTACATCGGCCAGCCGGACTCCAGGCCGAACAGGCCGAGCGACTCGACGTAGTCCCCGATGAAGATGACGATCGCGGCGGGCGCGAGGACGTACTCGATGAGGATCGCCGTACCCGTCAGGAAGCCGCCCCATGGGCCCAGCGCCCGCCGGGCGAAGCCGTAGCCGCCGCCCGCCGTCGGCAGGATCGAGGACAGCTCGGCGAGGGCGAAGACCATGCAGGCGTACATCGCGCCCATCAGCACCATGGCGATCGCGAGCCCGCCGAAGCCGCCCTCGGCCAGGCCGAAGTTCCAGCCCGAGTAGTCGCCGGAGACGACGTAGGCGACGCCGAGGCCGGTCAGCAGCACCCAGCCGGCGCTGCCCCGGCGGAGCGCTCTGCGCTCCAGATAGTCGTCGCCCTCCGGGGCGACGGGAGTGGTGGTGGGTTCCTGGGACATGGGCAGACTCCCTCAATGGAATGAGGCCATACCTTTGCGGTGCGGACCGAGGGAAGGCAAGACCCGTGCGTTAATCGCCCGTAAATCCTCACCGCGCCACCGCCTCGCTCAGCCGCCGCGCGGGAACGCGGCCCGGCTCAGCCGAGGAACCCGCGCAGCAGCGCCGCCGTCCCCCCGCAGTGTTCGCGCATGATCTCCCGCGCCTGATCCGCGTCGCCCTCGATCACGGCCTCCACCAGGGCGGTGTGCTGCCGCTGGGAGTGCTCCAGGTTGCGCACCAGGAGCGGGATGCAGTCGAGCAGGTCGTTGACGCTGGCGCGGACGCCCGCGTACTGGGCCGTGAGCGTGGGGGAGCCGGACAGCTCGGCGATCGTCAGGTGCAGCAGCGTGTCCAGGCGGCGGTAGTCGGCGAGCGGGGCGTCGTGCGTGCGCGCCAGGGCCTCCCGGAGCCGTTCCGCCTGCTTCTCGTCCAGCCCGTGCGCCGCGCACAGCCCGGCCGCGCCCACCTCCAGCACCTCCCGGAAGCGCAGTACGTCCTCTATGTCGACCTCGGCGATCCGCCGCCGCAGCTCGTCCTCGCCGCCCGCGTCCGTGCGCGGCAGCACGAACGTGCCGCCGTAGCGCCCGCGCCGGGACTCGACCAGACCCTGGTCCTGGAGCACCTTCAGCACCTCGCGCAGCGTCACCCGGCTGACCCCCAGCCGCTCCGCCAGCTCCCGCTCGGCCGGCAGCCGCTCGCCCCCCGCCACCAGGCCCAGCCGCAGGACCTGGAGGATCTGCTCCAGCGCCTCCTCGAAGCCGTTGCCCGCGCGCACCGGCCGCAGCACCGGCGTCAGCCCGTCCCGCATCTCGCCCCCAGGTTCCTCCGGCATGTGGCCGTACCCCCTTCCCAAGCAATGGTTCTCCGCAATACCTTATGGCTCCCGGCGGATCCAAGGCAGCGGATCCAAGGAGCCTAGGAGGCCTTCCCGTGGCAGACCGCACACCCCCGCTGAGCGTCGAGGAGCTGCACGCCCTCGTCGCGGGCGGTGAGATCGACACTGTCGTCCTGGCCTTCCCCGACATGCAAGGGCGGCTTCAGGGCAAGCGGTTCGCCGCCCGTTTCTTCCTCGACGAGGTGCTCCAGCACGGCACCGAGGGCTGCAACTACCTGCTCGCCGTCGACACCGAGATGAACACCGTCGAGGGCTACGCGATGTCCTCCTGGGACCGCGGCTACGGCGACTTCGCGATGCACCCGGACCTGAGCACCCTGCGCCGCGTCCCCTGGAACGAGGGCACGGCCATGCTCCACGCCGACCTCGCCTGGAGCGACGGCTCCCCGGTGGTCGCCGCGCCCCGCCAGATACTGCGCCGCCAGCTGGAGCGCCTGGCCGAGCTCGGCTACACCGCCCAGGTCGGCACCGAGCTGGAGTTCATCGTCTTCAAGGACAGCTACGAACAGGCCTGGGACGCCAACTACAGCGGCCTCACCCCGGCCAACCAGTACAACATCGACTACTCGGTCCTCGGCACCGGCCGCATCGAGCCCCTGCTGCGCCGGATCCGCAACGAGATGGCGGCGGCCGGCCTCACCGTCGAGTCCGCCAAGGGCGAGTGCAACCCCGGCCAGCACGAGATCGCCTTCCGCTACGACGAGGCCCTGGTCACCTGCGACCAGCACTCCGTCTACAAGACCGGAGCCAAGGAGATCGCCTCCCAGGAGGGCATGTCGATCACCTTCATGGCCAAGTACAACGAGCGCGAGGGCAACTCCTGCCACATCCACCTCTCGCTCGCGGACGCGGACGGCGGCAACGCCATGGCCGGGGACGGTGAGGGCGGCATGTCGGACGTCATGCGGCACTTCCTCGCCGGACAGCTCGCCGCCCTGCGCGACTTCTCCCTGCTCTACGCCCCCCACATCAACTCCTACAAGCGGTTCCAGCCCGGCTCCTTCGCCCCGACCGCCGTAGCCTGGGGGCACGACAACCGCACCTGCGCACTGCGGGTGGTCGGCCACGGCCGCTCCCTGCGCTTCGAGAACCGGCTGCCCGGCGGCGACGTCAACCCCTACCTCGCCGTCGCCGGACTGGTCGCGGCCGGACTGCACGGCATCGAACAGAAGCTGGAGCTGCCCGAACCCTGTCCCGGCAACGCCTACACCGCCGACTTCGCCCACGTCCCCACCACCCTGCGCGAGGCCGCCGAGCTCTGGGAGAACAGCCCCGTCGCGAAGGCCGCCTTCGGGGACGAGGTCGTCGCGCACTACCGCAACATGGCGCGGGTCGAGCTGGACGCCTTCGACGCCGCGGTGACCGACTGGGAGCTGCGCCGCTCCTTCGAACGTATGTGAGGCCCCCCTTGTCTTCCGAGCACCTTCTGGAAGTACTGAACCCCGCGACCGAGGAGGTCGTCGCGGCCATCGCGGCGGCCGGCCCGGCCGACGTCGACGCGGCGGTCACCCTGGCCGCCCGGGCCCAGACCGTCTGGGCCGCCCTCGCACCCGGCGACCGCGCCCGGCTGCTGCGCCGCTTCGCGGCCACCGTCGACGAGCACCTGGAGGAACTGGCCCGCCTGGAGGTCCGCGAGGCCGGCCACCTCATCGGCAACGCCCGCTGGGAGGCCGGCAACGTCCGTGACCTGCTGGACTACGCGGCCGGGGGAGTGGAGCGGCTCACCGGCCGGCAGATCCCGGTGCCCGGCGGCCTGAACGTCACGATCCTCGAACCGCTCGGCGTCGTCGGCGTGATCGCGCCCTGGAACTTCCCCATGCCGATCGCCGCCTGGGGCACCGCCCCCGCCCTCGCGGCCGGCAACGCGGTCATCCTCAAGCCCGCCGAGACCACCCCCCTCACCGCCCTGCGCCTCGCCGAACTCGCCCTGGAGGCCGGGCTCCCCGAGCACCTCTTCCAGGTCCTGCCGGGGCACGGCGCCGTCGCGGGCGAGGCCCTGGTCCGGCACCCCGGCATCGCCAAGGTCGTCTTCACCGGCTCCACCCGCACCGGGGCGCGCGTCGCCGCGATCGGCGCCGAGCAGGTCAAGCCGGTCACCCTCGAACTCGGCGGCAAGAGCCCCAACATCGTCTTCGCCGACGCCGACCTCAAGACCGCCGTCGACCCCTTCTCCTTCCTCGACAACTCCGGCCAGGACTGCTGCGCCCGCACCCGCATCCTGGTCCAGGAGCCGGTGTACGACGAGGTCCGCGAGATGCTCGCCGAGGCCCTGGCCGCCGTGGTGGTGGGCGACCCGGCCGACGAGAAGACCCAGATGGGCCCGCTGATCTCCCGGCAGCAGCTCGACCGCGTCCGGAGTTTCGTCCCCGACGACGCCCCGGCCCTGCGCGGCAGCGCCCCCCAGGGTCCCGGCTTCTGGTTCCCGCCGACCGTGCTCACCGGCGAGCGGCCCGACTCGGCGGCGGCCTGCGAGGAGATCTTCGGCCCGGTCGCCGTCCTGCTGCCGTTCACCGACGAGGCGGACGCCGTCCGCCTGGCCAACGACACCCCCTACGGCCTCTCCGGCTCCATCTGGACGAGGGACGTCGGCCGGGCCCTCCGCGTCTCCCAGGCGGTCCGCGCCGGAAACCTGTCCGTCAACTCCCACGCCAGCGTCCGCTACTGGACCCCGTTCGGCGGCTACAAGCAGTCGGGCGTCGGCCGTGAACTCGGCCCCGACGCCCTGGCCGCCTTCACCGAAACCAAGAACGTCTTCATCAGCACGGAAGGCCCCGCACAGTGACCCAGGCTCAGGAGAACATCTGCCGCCGACTGGTCGGCCGTACGGCCGTCATCACCGGAGCCGGCAGCGGCATCGGCCTCGCCGCCGCGCGCCGCCTCGCCTCCGAGGGCGCGCACGTCGTCTGCGGCGACGTCGACGAGGTACGCGGCAAGGCCGCCGCCGAGGAGACCGGCGGCACCTTCGTCAAGGTCGACGTCACCGACCCCGAGGAGGTCGAGGCGCTCTTCCGGACGGCCTACGACACGTACGGCAGTGTCGACATCGCCTTCAACAACGCCGGTATCTCCCCGCCCGACGACGACTCCATCCTGGAGACCGGCCTGGAGGCCTGGAAGCGCGTCCAGGAGGTCAACCTCACCTCGGTCTACCTGTGCTGCAAGGCCGCCATCCCCTACATGCGGCAGCAGAGCAAGGGCTCCATCATCAACACCGCGTCCTTCGTGGCGAGGATGGGCGCCGCCACGTCCCAGATCTCGTACACGGCCTCCAAGGGCGGCGTCCTCGCCATGTCCCGCGAACTGGGCGTGCAGTTCGCCCGCGAGGGCATCCGCGTGAACGCCCTGTGCCCCGGTCCGGTCAACACCCCGCTCCTCCAGGAGCTGTTCGCCAAGGACCCGGAGCGCGCCGCGCGCCGTCTGGTGCACGTCCCGGTCGGCCGCTTCGCCGAGGCCGAGGAGATCGCCGCCGCCGTCGCCTTCCTGGCCAGCGACGACTCCTCCTTCGTGAACGCCACCGACTTCCTGGTCGACGGCGGGATCGCGGGGGCGTACGTGACACCCCTCTAGGCCCCTGGCTCTAGAGTGCCGGGATGAGCATGACGCCGCCGCCCGGCTGGTATCCCGACCCGCACGGCCCCCATCTGGAACGCTGGTGGGACGGCACGGCCTGGACCGAGCACCGCCGCGCGCCGGGGGGCACCGCGGGCCCGGTGCCCCCGCCCCCGGGCGGCGGCACCGGGCGCGCGAAGACGGTCGCCCTCGTCACCGCCGGGGCGGTCCTGGTCGCGGCGATCGTCACCGGAGCCCTGGTCCTCGCCGGCGGCGACGACAGCGGCGCGGAGACGAGGACGGTTCCGACCGCCCCCGGCCCCACGGCGTCGGACCCCTCGGAGCCGACTCCGGAGACGTCTTCCTCCGAGCCCTCCGCCGACGACCCGGCCGTCGTCGAGGACCAGCTCAACGGCGTCACCTTCCCGCTGCTCGACGGCTGGGTCCGCCCGCAGCACGTCGCCGAGGACGACGTCGTCATGACGACGGACGGCACATACGACTGCCCCGGCGACGGCACCGTCTGCCGCCACGGCCTCGTCGTCTCCCGCACGGTCACCGCGAACGACGAGAAGTCCCCCGAGGCCCTCGCCAAGGCGGACATCTCCGAGGCGGCCGAGGAGGCCTACGACCGCGACCGGATCGGCCGCAAGCCGCACGGGGGCATGGAATCCCACGAGGTCGTGAAGTCCGGGCCGGTCGCGGTGGCGGGCCGCGCCGGGTACTTCGTGCGCTGGCGCGTCCACACCGCCAAGGGGCCGGGCGGCTACGTCCAGTCGCTCGTCTTCCCCTCCAGCGTCGGCACCGAGTCACCGGTCCTCGTCCGGTACGTCTTCGACGCGGGCGAGGACGGACCGCCGCTCGCCGACATGGACCGCGTCACCAAGGGCATCCGCCCGGTCGGCGACGCGGACACGGGCGGCGGCGTCGGCAGCAGCATCGGCCCCTCGGACTGACGCGGTTACAGGAAGGTGTGTCCCTCGCCGCGATAGGTCGGCACGGTCGCCGTCACCGCGTCGCCCTCGATCAGCCGCAGCTGGTCGAACCGCTCGCACAGCTCACCGGCCTTCGCGTGCCGGAACCAGACCTTGTCACCGATCAGCAGATCGTCGGCCGGAGAGCCGAGCAGCGGCGTCTGCACCTCACCGGCCCCCTCCTGAGGGTCGTAGCGCAGCCCCTCGGGCAGATACGGCACGGGCGACCGGTCCGCCCCGGCGGCACCGGACGCGGGATACCCGCCACCGAGCACGGTCACCACGCCCACCCCGGGCCGCCGTACGACCGGCTGGGCGAACAGGGCCGCCGGACGGCCGCTGAACGACGTGTAGTTGTCGAACAGCCGCGGCACGTACAGCCCCGAGCCGGCGGCGATCTCGGTCACCGAGTCCTCCGCCGCCGTGTGCTGCACCGAGCCGGTGCCGCCGCCGTTGACGAACTCAAGCCCCGGCACCACGGCCCGCACCGCGCGCACCACCTCCGCACGCCGCTCGGCGAGTTCACGCCTGGCGGCGGCCTGCATCAGCCGCACGGCACGCGAGCGCAGCGGGCGCCCCGCCACCGCGTCCCCGACACCGGCGACGTGTCCCTCGTACGCCATGATCCCCACGACCTCGAAGCCGGGCCGCCGGGCCACGGCCCGGGCCACGTCCGCGACCTGCGCGGGGGAGTGCAGCGGCGAACGCCGGGCCCCGACGCGCACGCGCCCACCGAGCAGCCGCAGGGACGTGTCCAACTCCAGGCACACCCGCACCACTTCACGCCCACCGCCCCGCGAGGCGTCGATCAGATCGAGCTGCGCGACATCGTCGACCATGACGGTGACGGCGGCGGCGAGCTTGGGATCACCGGCCAGCTCGGCGTACGCGGCACGGTCGGCCGACGGGTAGGCGAGCAGCACGTCCTCGAACCCCGAGCGGGCCAGCCACAGCGACTCGGCGAGCGTGAAGGACATGATCCCGGCGAAACCGTCCCGGGCCAGGACGCGTTCCAGCAGCGCCCGGCACCGCACGGACTTGCTGGCGACCCGTACGGGCTTGCCCCCGGCGCGGCGGACCAGATCGGCGGCGTTGGCGTCGAAGGCCTCCAGGTCCACGATCGCGAGAGGGGCGTCGAGATGGGCTGTGGCCCGGTCGTAACGGGCCCGGTCGGCGGCGCGCGCAGTCATGAACGCAGCCTGCCAGACTGGATTACCGCAGGGTAGGGGGACGTTCCGGGCAGATGCCCCGGGCTCGTGGACTGGTTCCCGTATCCGCAGGAACAAGCCGTAGAGTGACGCGCACGTACGGCGGAACGGGCCGGCCGGGGATCCGCGCCGGGATGACGCTCCGTCCGTACGGGTATGTGTGCCCGGGACGATTACGTGCCGGGCCTCGGGCAGGACGCCACCGGCCCGCGCAGAACGCAGCGGCCCGGGCACGAGGAAACGGGGGGTGCATGAGCACGGAAGCGCGGCGTGCCCCTTTCCCCCCACGCCCCACCAGCCCACCGCGTCCCCCACACCCCCCGGAGAACACGACACCCACGGACGACGCCGCGTCGCCCGCGGACCCGCTCGACTCTTCTGACCCCGGCCGGCCGACCAGGACGCGTGGTGTGTCGGACGGGCGTGGGTTCTTCGACGCCGGCGGCATGACGACAGAGACGCAGGGCCCCTCCTCGGCGCGCGAGGCCACCTCGACGGACTCTGCCACCGAGGACCGGGCCACGTCCCGTGGGCGTATCGGCGCGGGTGGCTCATCGTCAGGCGACGGCACCGGTCCGGGCTCCTCCGGTTCCGTTGGCGGTTCGAACGGGCGCCCCCGCTTCCCGAGCCTCGGTGCCACCGCGCCCGAGCGCACGGAGTCGACGACCCCGCCCCCGCCGCTCGCCTCCGCCCGCTTCCCGGACACGCCGCCCGGCGTCCGCCCCGAGACCCGGCCAGAGCCGAACAAGCCGTCCACCCGGCCCGGCGTCCGCCCCGAGTCGAACAGGCCGTCCACGCCCCCGCCGTTCGCCTCCGCCCGCTTCCCGGACACGCCGCCCGGCGCTCGCCCCGAGGCCCGGTCAGAGCCGAACAAGCCGTCCACCCGGCCTGGCGTCCGCCCCGAGTCGAACAGGCCGTCCACGCCCCCCGGCGCCCGCCCCGAGTCGAATGGGCCGTCCACCCCGCTCGGCGTCCGCCCTGAGTCGAACAAGTCGGCCACACCGCCTGCCACCCCTCCGCGCCCCGGTCACCTGCCGGGCGCCTCCGGACGGCCCGGGCCGCTCCCCGCGCCGCGCCGTGCCGGCGCTCCCGCCGAGGACGCGGCGGAGACGACCCGGCGCCTGCGGCCGATCCCCGCAGACCCGGCACCCGCCGAAACCGCCGGAACCGCCGGAACCGCCGGAACCGCCGGAACCTCCGGCCGTCCCGGTCCCGTACGCCCCGGCACCCCGCCGCGCCCCACCCGTGAGCCGCAGGCCGGTACGGGCCTGCTCGGCGGAGCCGATGCCGGTTCCGGTGCCATGCCCGCGATGAGCATGCCGCCCGCGCCCACCCAGCGCCCCCGCCCCGCGACCCCGGCCCCTCCGCCCCCGGAGTCCCCCCGCGTCTCGCCCGACCCGGCCTTCTCCTGGAGCGCGAGCGGCCCCCTGACCCCCGGCGGGACACTCACCGGCGCCCGGCCCGTCGTGTCGTTCGGGCAGCCCGAGGTGTACGACGACGACGCCCGGCCCCGCCTGCTCGGCCGACGCGGTGCGTCGCAGGCCGCCGCTGCCGCCGCCTGTCTCGTGCTCGGGCTGGGACTCATCTCGGGTGCCGTCACCGGCAGCTGGCTGATCGGGGACTCCGGCGAGGAGGGCTCGCGCAGCACCTTCTCCACGGCCGGGAGCCTCTGGCACAGCGTCCCCGTCGACCAGCTCTTCCCGCCCACCGTGCAGGGCAAGGGCGCCGGCCCCGGCGGCGCCGACCGCACCTGGACCCGTATCGCCGTCGCCCCCGACAGCGGCTGCGAGGACGCCTTCGACCCCCTGCTGCGCAAGGCCCTCGCCCCCGTCGGCTGCGAGCGGCTCCTGCGCGCCACCTACACCGACGCCACCCAGAGCTACGTGACCACCGTCGGCCTGCTCTTCACCACGGCCGACGCCCCGGGCATGACCTCCCTCGCGAACCGTTTCCGCAAGGAGCGCCTGGACCGCCGCAGCGACCTGATGCCCCTGCCGTACGCCGCGAAGAACACCCCCGCCGCCGACTTCGGCAGGGGACAGCGAGCCGCCTGGACCGTCTCCGTGCTCACCGAGGCCCCGGTCGTCGTCTACGCCGTCTCCGGCTGGGCCGACGGCCGCACCGTCGACGACCCGCAGCCCGCCGAGGACGCCATGGAGCCGAACGCCACCACCGCCCCGGCCCAGGCCGGCCTCGGCAACGAGGCGCAGGGCCTCGCCGACCGCGTCGAACGCGACCTCCGCAGAAACGTCCGCTCGGCCACGGAGCAGCCGTCGTGAAAGCCGTAAGCCGCCCGGCCGGACAAGCCTTCGCGCCACGGCGAGCCGTCGCGACCCGGCGGGCCGGAGCCCTCGGCGTCCTGCTCGCCGCGGGCCTCGTCCTCCTGCCCGCCCCCGCCGCCCACGCCGACAGCATCCGCGCCCAGCAGTGGGCCCTGGAGGCCATGCACACCCAGGAGGCCTGGCAGACCACCAAGGGCGACGGCATCACCGTCGCCGTCCTGGACACCGGTGTCGAGGCCGACCACCCCGACCTGGTCGGCAATGTCCTCACCGGCAAGGACCTGGTCGGCTTCGGAGCCGAGCCGGGCGAGCGCGCCTGGGCCCGGCACGGCACCGCCATGGCCGGCATCATCGCCGGCCACGGACACGGCCCGGGCAACGCCGACGGCGTCCTCGGCATCGCCCCCGAGGCAAAGATCCTCCCCGTCCGCGTGATCCTGGAGGACGGCGACCCCTCCCGCGCCAAGGCCCGCAGCACCCGCGGCAACGCCCTCGCCGAGGGCATCCGCTGGGCCGCCGACCACGGCGCCGACGTCATCAACCTCTCCCTCGGCGACGACTCCGCCTCCGCCCACCCCGAACCCACCGAGGACGCGGCCATCCAGTACGCCCTGAAGAAGGGGGTGGTCGTCGTCGCCTCCTCGGGCAACGGCGGCGAGAAGGGCGACCACATCTCCTACCCGGCCGCCTACCCGGGCGTCATCGCCGCCACCGCCGTCGACCGCTCCGGAACCCGCGCCACCTTCTCCACCCGCCGCTGGTACGCCACCGTCAGCGCCCCCGGCGTCGACGTCGTCATCGCCGACCCCGACCACAAGTACTACGAGGGCTGGGGCACCAGCGCCGCCGCCGCCTTCGTCTCCGGCGCCGCCGCCCTGGTCAAGGCCGCCCACCCGGACCTGACCCCGGCCCAGATCAAGTCGCTCCTCGAGGACACCGCCCGCAACGCCCCCGTCGGGGGCCGCGACGACTCCCGGGGCTTCGGCTTCATCGACCCGGCCGCCGCCATCAAGGCCGCCGACGGGCTGAAGCCGGAGGGCCTGCGCGCGGTGTCGCACAGCGAGAAGTACTTCGGCAGCGGCCCGGACGACGAGTCCTTGGGCGGCGACACCGCCGACTGGGCCGCCCCTCTCGCGGGCAGTGCCGGTGGCGTCCTGCTGGTGGCGGCCGTGGTCCTGTGGCGCGGCCGCCGTACGCACCGCGACGACTTCTAGCCGTCGAGGGACCCCAACCCCTGCCGAGGCGGCGGCACCCGGCCGATAGGGTCGACGACCGTGGCGAACAAGAACATCCCCGACTCCGGCTTCTCCGACGACGACGGCTCCGCCGACCCCCGGCTGAGCGCGGCCCTCACCGCCTGGTCGGAGGACCGCGGCGCGGTCGGCCCGGTCCTCGACGCCCTCAAGGGCGCCCGGCTGCTCGTCCCCGTCGTGGCCGTGCTCGGCGAGGTCGAGGAGGACGAGCGGGGACTGCGCCACGAGAAGACCAGCGACATGGCCGTACCGACGCTGAAGGCCGGAAGCCGCACCGCTTTGCCCGCCTTCACGTCCACGGAGTCCCTCGCCCGCTGGGACCCGGCGGCCCGCCCCGTCGCCGTGCCCCTGCACCAGGCGCTCCAGGCCGCCGCCCACGAGAAGGCGGACACGGTCGTGCTGGATCTGGCCGGGCCCGTGCCCTTCGAACTCACCGGCTCCGCGCTGCTCGCCCTCGCGGAGGGCCGCTCGACCACCGACCCGCTGGCCGACCCGGCCGTGATCACGGCCGTACGCGCGGCCGTGGCCGCCGAGCCCGCCGTCCTGCGCGCCCATCTCGGACCGGGCCGCGCCGACGGCACCCTCGCTCTGGTCCTCGCCCCGTCCGCGACCCCGGCCGAGGCCGCCCGGTCCGTCGCCGAGCGGCTCGCCGCCGACGAAACGCTGAGGGCCCGCCTGGTGCGCGGCCTCGACCTGGCACTTCTGCCGGCCGAGGCGACGCCCCCGGGCGAGCCCTTGTTCGAACGCTGACGGACCTGCCGCTCCCGGCCGGCCTCAGTGACCCGCCGTAGAAGCGACCGGCCGTGGAAGTGGCTAGCCGTAGACCGGGCCCGTGTACTTCTCGCCCGGCCCCTGGCCCGGCTCGTCCGGGCTCAGCGACGCCTCGCGGAACGCCAGCTGCAGCGACTTCAGGCCGTCGCGCAGCGGCGAGGCGTGGAAGGAGCTGATCTCGGTCGCGGAGGCGTCCAGCAGGCCGGCCAGCGCGTGCACCAGCTTGCGGGCCTCGTCCAGGTCCTTGTGCTTGTCGCCCTCCTCGGTCAGACCGAGCTTCACCGCGGCGGCGCTCATCAGGTTGACGGCGACCGTCACGATCACCTCGACCGCCGGGACCTCGGCGATGTCGCGGGCCATGGCGTCGAAGTCGGGGGATTCAGGAGGGGTCTCACTCATGCCCCACACGATAGGCGCAGGGCGGCCCCCTGCCGCACCAGGCCCCACGGCGCACCAATTAGCCGTTCCTGGCCATTGCTGGTAACCTCGTGTAACGACCGGTCGGACCCGTATGCCTCACGGCCCGCGAGCCCGACCCACAAGTGGAGGCTTTCGAACTCCCACCTGATCGCCCCCAGGGCGGCGGGTCACCGGTCAGACGATCCCGTCCCAGCGGCGGCGATCCGTCCGAAAGCGCGCCCCGCGGTCACCGCGGCGGTGCTCCGGTAGTTCGAGGAGCCCCGCCTGGGATCGTCCGGGGCATTTTTTCTGCTTCGGCGCGGTTAGGTCTATCGAATAGAGACGTTACGCGGCCGTCCGCCAGACCGTCGCGTGGTGCTACCGAGGAGGATCCATCAGCGCCGAGCCCCGCATCAACGACCGGATTCGCGTTCCCGAGGTGCGACTTGTCGGTCCCAGTGGCGAGCAGGTGGGCATCGTCCCCCTGGCCAAGGCACTGGAGCTTGCGCAGGAGTACGACCTGGACCTGGTCGAGGTCGCGGCGAATGCCCGTCCGCCCGTGTGCAAGCTCATGGACTACGGGAAGTTCAAGTACGAGTCGGCCATGAAGGCCCGTGAGGCGCGCAAGAACCAGGCGCACACGGTCATCAAGGAGATGAAGCTCCGGCCGAAGATCGACCCGCACGACTATGACACCAAGAAGGGTCACGTCGTCCGGTTCCTCAAGCAGGGCGACAAGGTCAAGATCACGATCATGTTCCGTGGTCGCGAGCAGTCCCGGCCTGAGCTGGGCTACCGACTGCTGCAGCGTCTCGCGGAGGACGTCCAGGACCTCGGTTTCGTCGAGTCGAACCCGAAGCAGGACGGCCGAAACATGATCATGGTCCTCGGTCCGCACAAGAAGAAGACCGAGGCGATGGCCGAGGCTCGCCAGGCGCAGGAGGCCCGCAAGGCGGAAGCGAAGGCCAACCCCGGCCGCTCGCAGAACGCCGCGGAAGCCGACGCGGACGTCGAGGCGCCGGCCGAGGAGCCCGCCGAGGCGTGACCCCTGGGGACGCGAGTCCCGAGGAAGCAATCGAAACAAGACGACGCTCCACCGTGCCCGGTTTCACGACCGGGCACCGGAGCGCCACCGACGAGGAGAGTACGGCGCTATGCCGAAGAACAAGTCGCACAGCGGGTCCAGCAAGCGCTTCAAGGTCACCGGCTCCGGCAAGGTGCTCCGTGAGCGTGCCGGCAAGCGCCACCTGCTCGAGCACAAGTCGTCCCGTGTGACGCGCCGCCTCACCGGCAACGCCGAGATGGCCCCGGGCGACGCCAAGAAGATCAAGAAGCTTCTCGGCAAGTGACGCATCGGCGCGCGAGCGCCGTACGTCAGGACCGGGACCCAATCGATTTCGGGCCGTGTGACGACCACCACGGCCCCGCTACAAGGAGTTAAAAAGTGGCACGCGTCAAGCGGGCAGTGAACGCCCACAAGAAGCGCCGGGCGATCCTCGAGCAGGCCTCCGGCTACCGCGGTCAGCGTTCGCGCCTGTACCGCAAGGCCAAGGAGCAGGTCACCCACTCGCTGGTCTACAACTACAACGACCGCAAGAAGCGCAAGGGCGACTTCCGTCAGCTGTGGATCCAGCGCATCAACGCCGCTGCCCGCGCCAACGGCATCACGTACAACCGCTTCATCCAGGGTCTGAAGGCCGCGAACGTCGAGGTCGACCGCAAGATCCTGGCCGAGCTGGCCGTCAACGACGCCGGTGCGTTCGCCGCGCTCGTCGAGGTCGCCCAGAAGGCGCTGCCGAGCGACGTCAACGCGCCCAAGGCTGCGTGACGCCGCGCCGGCCGCAAGCCGACGTGATTCAAGGACCCGCAGGCCGAACGGCCTGCGGGTCCTGCTGTGCAGCGAGCAGAAAGTGAACAGGATGTCCCCCGCCACGCCCGAGCTCATCTCCCCCCGCTCACCCCGCGTGCTGGCCGCGCGGCGGCTGGCCAAGCGGAACTTCCGGGGGAAGGAGCGGCTGTTCCTCGCCGAGGGGCCGCAGGCCGTGCGCGAGGCGGCCGGGCACCGGTCCGGGGACACGGCCACGCTCACGGAGCTCTTCGCGACGGTGGAGGCCGCCGAGCGGTACGCCGACATCGTGGGGGCGGTCCGGGACGCCGGCGCCCGCGTGCACCTCGCCTCCGAGCAGGTCATCGCCGACATCTCCACCACCGTCACCCCGCAGGGACTCGTCGGCGTCTGCCGGTTCCTGGACACGCCCTTCGAGGAGGTCCTCCAGGCGCGGCCCCGGCTCGTCGCCCTCCTCGCGAACGTCCGCGACCCCGGCAACGCCGGAACCGTACTGCGCTGCGCGGACGCCGCCGGCGCCGAGGCGGTCGTCCTGACCGACGCCTCCGTCGACGTGTACAACCCCAAGGCCGTCCGCGCCTCCGTCGGTTCCCTGTTCCATCTGCCCGTCGCCGTCGGCGTCCCCGTGGAGCAGGCCGTCGACAGGCTGCGGGCCGCCGGAGTCCGGGTCCTCGCCGCCGACGGGGCGGGCGACCGCGACCTCGACGAGGAGCTCGACAAGGGCACCATGGGCGAGCCGACCGCCTGGGTCTTCGGGAACGAGGCCTGGGGCCTCCCCGAGGAGACCCGCGCCCTCACCGACGCCGTCGTGCGGGTCCCGATCCACGGGAAGGCCGAGAGCCTGAACCTCGCCACCGCCGCGGCCGTATGTCTCTATGCGTCCGCGCGTGCACAGCGCGCCGCCGGAGGGTGCCGTTCCGTCACCGGGAACTAGTAGGGTGACCAGCTCAGGGACCCTCCCCCAAGCTGTCGGCTGCGCTCGAGCAGGGGGGACCCCCATGGAACCTGAGAGGTGGGGAACGGGGATGAGCGTCGGCACGAGCAGCGCACCGGGAGCCCAGGACGCCGGGAACCCGCCCGCCGCGTTCGGGCCGCCCGGTGATCTCGCCGGCCTCGGCATAGACCCCGACCAGCTCCCCGACGGACTCGTCGTCGCCGACGAGCAGGGCCGCGTCATCTGCTTCAACGCCGCCGCCCAGCGCATCACCGCCGTCACCGCCCGGGACGCCCTCGGGCAGCGGCTCGAGAAAGCCCTGCCGTTAGAGGACCTGGAAGGCCGCCGCTGGTGGCAGCTCACCGACCCCTACGGCGGCCTCGCCATCCGGGTCGGACAGCCCGAGCGCAACCTCCTGCTCCCCGGCGGGCGTGAGGTGCTGGTCTCCGCGCGCTACGTCCGCAGCCGCCCCACCGGGCCCGTCCGGCGTCTCATCGTCACCCTGCGCGACACCGAGGCCCGCCGCCGCACCGAGCGCAGCCACGCCGAGCTGATCGCCACCGTCGCCCACGAACTGCGCTCCCCGCTCACCTCGGTCAAGGGCTTCACCGCCACCCTGCTCGCCAAGTGGGAACGCTTCACCGACGACCAGAAGCGGCTGATGCTGGAGACCGTCGACGCCGACGCCGACCGGGTCACCCGGCTCATCGCCGAGCTGCTCGACATCTCGCGGATCGACTCCGGCCGGCTGGAGGTGCGCCGCCAGCCCGTCGACATCGGCGCGGCCGTCGGACGGCACATCCAGGCCTACGTCGCCGCCGGGCAGGCGGCCGACCGGTTCCTGCTGCGCCTCCAGCAGCCGCTGCCCGATCTGTGGGCCGACCCCGACAAGATCGACCAGGTGCTCAGCAACCTCCTGGAAAATGCCGTGCGGCACGGCGAGGGAACTGTCACGATCGACGTCACGGCCACGGCGTCCCTCCGCGAGGGAGAGTTCGCCGAGAACGCAGCCACGTCGGTCACGGTGAGCGACGAGGGGCCCGGCATCCCGGAGGAGTCCATGAACCGCGTCTTCACCCGCTTCTGGCGGGGCAGCAAGCGCGGTGGCACCGGCCTCGGGCTCTACATCGTCAAGGGCATCGTCGAGGCCCACGGCGGCACCATCACGGTCGGCCGCGCGCCCGGCGCCGGCGCCGAGTTCCGATTTACGTTGCCCGTGAGCGCTCCGGCCTATCTCGCCTGAGCCGCCCGCGGGCGCATTCGTATACCTCCACCCCGTTAGACTCGGCCATTGGCACCCATGTGTCCTGCACACGGCCCATCGCGGAGTCTCGGAGTCGGTGACGGGGACCTTCAGTTAGCCAATCGGAAGCACGGGAAGAGATGTCGGCACCCAATAAGTCGTACGACCCGGTCGAGGTCGAGACACTGAAACCGGAAGAGATCGAGCGCATGCGGGACGAGGCGCTCGCCGCCTTCGCCGCCGCGGACTCCCTCGACGCACTCCAGGAGGCCAAGGTCGCCCACACCGGCGGCACCTCCCCGCTGGCCCTCGCCAACCGCGAGATCGGCGCCCTGCCCCCGCACGCCAAGGCGGAGGCCGGCAAGCGCGTCGGCCAGGCACGCGGCGCCGTGAACAAGGGCCTCGCCGCCCGCCAGGCCGAACTCGAGGCCGAGCGGGACACCCGCGTGCTCGTCGAGGAGGCCGTGGACGTCACGCTGCCCCACGACCGGGTACCGGCCGGCGCCCGGCACCCGCTCACCACGCTGTCGGAGCGCATCGAGGACATCTTCGTGGCCATGGGCTACGAGGTCGCCGAGGGCCCCGAGGTCGAGGCCGAGTGGTTCAACTTCGACGCCCTGAACATCGGCCCGGACCACCCGGCCCGCGGCGAGCAGGACACCTTCTTCGTCAAGGGCGCCAAGGGCGGCACCGAGTCCGGTGTCGTGCTGCGCACCCACACCTCGCCCGTACAGATCCGCTCCCTGCTCGACCGCGAGCTGCCGGTCTATGTGATCTGTCCCGGTGTCGTCTACCGCACCGACGAGCTGGACGCCACGCACACGCCCGTCTTCCGCCAGGTCGAACTGCTCGCGATCGACGAGGGCCTCACCATGGCCGACCTCAAGGGCACCCTGGACCACATGGTCCAGTCGCTGTTCGGCGAGGGCATGAAGACCCGGCTGCGGCCGAACTTCTTCCCCTTCACCGAGCCGTCCGCCGAGATGGACATGGTCTGCTACGTGTGCCGCGGCGCCTCCGTCGGCAACCCCGACCGGTCCTGCCGCACCTGCTCGTCCGAGGGCTGGATCGAGCTGGGCGGCTGCGGCATGGTCAACCCGCGCGTGCTGCGGGCCTGCGGTGTCGACCCGGAGAAGTACAGCGGCTTCGCCTTCGGGTTCGGCATCGAACGGATGCTGATGTTCCGCCACAACGTCGAAGACATGCGAGACATGGTCGAGGGTGACGTCCGGTTCACCCGGCCGTTCGGGATGGAGATCTGATGCGGGTCCCGCTTTCTTGGCTGCGGGAGTACGTCGACCTGCCGGAGACGGAGACCGGTCGTGACGTGCAGGCCAAGCTGATTTCGGCCGGTCTGGAGGTCGAGACCGTCGAGCAGCTCGGCGCCGACCTCAAGGGTCCCCTGGCCGTGGGCCGGGTGGCGACCATCGAGGAGCTGACGGAGTTCAAGAAGCCGATCCGCTTCTGCACCGTCGACGTCGGCCAGGCCAACGGAACCGGCGAACTCCAGGAGATCGTCTGCGGCGCCCGCAACTTCGCCGTCGGCGACAAGGTCGTCGTCGCGCTGCCCGGCGCTGTCCTGCCCGGTGACTTCCAGATCGCCGAGCGCAAGACCTACGGCAAGATGTCGCGCGGCATGATCTGCTCCAGCGACGAGCTGAGCATGGGCGACGACGGCACCAAGGGCATCATCGTGCTGCCGCCGGAGACCGAGGTCGGCAAGGACGCCGTCGAGCTGCTGGAGCTGGTCGACGAGGTCCTGGACATCGCCGTCACCGCCAACCGCGGCGACTGCCTGTCCATCCGCGGCGTCGCCCGCGAGGCCGCCATCGCCTACGGTCTGCCGCTGCGCGACCCGGCCCTGCTCGACGTGCCCGGCCCGAACGCGTACGGCTACCCGGTCCAGGTCTCGGACCCCACCGGCTGCGACCGCTTCACGGCCCGCACGGTGGCCGGTCTGAGCGCCGAGGCCCGGTCCCCGATCTGGCTGCGGCGCCGGCTGCAGAAGGTCGGCATGCGCCCGATCTCGCTCGCCGTCGACGTCACCAACTACGTGATGATGGAGCTCGGCCAGCCGCTGCACGCCTACGACCGCGGTCTGGTCCAGGGCACCATCGGCGTGCGCCGCGCCGAGCAGGGCGAGAAGCTCACCACCCTCGACGGTGTCGAGCGCACGCTGGGCGCCGAGGACCTGGTGATCACCGACGACCGCGGCCCGATCGGGCTCGCGGGTGTCATGGGCGGCGCCAACACGGAGATCGCCGACCACGACGACGTGGAGAACGCCACGGCCGACGTCGTCATCGAGGCCGCGCACTTCGACTCGGTGTCCATCGCGCGTACGGCCCGCCGCCACAGGCTGTCCTCCGAGGCGTCCCGGCGCTTCGAGCGGGGCGTCGACCCGCAGGCCGCGGCCGCTGCCGCGCAGCGCACCGTCGACCTGCTGGTCCTGCTCGCGGGCGGCACCGCCGAGGCCGGTGTCACCGAGGTCCAAGCCCCGACCGCGCCGCACACCATCACCGTCCCGGCCGACCACCCGGACAAGGTCGCGGGCGTCGTGTACGGCCGCGAGACCGTCGTGCGCCGCCTCCAGCAGGTCGGCTGCGACGTGTACGGCCAGGACGAGCTGATCGTCACCGTGCCGTCCTGGCGGCCCGACCTCACCGCCCCGAACGACCTGGCCGAAGAGGTCATCCGGCTGGAGGGCTACGAGAACCTGCCCTCCACGCTGCCCAGGCCGCCGGCCGGCCGTGGCCTGACCCACCGGCAGCGGCTGCACCGCCGCGTCGGCCGGGCCCTGGCCGGGGCCGGGTACGTCGAGGCGCCGAACTACCCGTTCATCAGCGAGCAGGTCTTCGACCGGCTCGGCCTGGAATCCGACGACCCGGCCCGCCGTGTCGTGAGGCTCAGCAACCCGCTGAGCGACGAGGAGCCCGCGCTGCGCACCTCGCTGCTGCCGGGGCTGCTGGGTGCCCTGCGGCGCAACGACGGCCGGGGCTCGCACGACCTCGCGCTGTTCGAGACCGGCCTGGTCTTCCAGCCGCGCGAGGAGCAGCCCGTCGCCGTCCGGCTGCCCGTCGACCGCCGGCCGACCGACGAGGAGATCGCCGAGCTGAACGCCGCGCTGCCCGTGCAGCCGCGGCACGCCGCCGTCGTCCTCGCCGGTGCCCGCGAGCAGGCCGGCTGGTGGGGCAAGGGCCGTCCGGCCGACTGGGCCGACGCCGTCGAGTCCGCGCGGACCGTCGCCCGCGAGGCGGGCGCCGAGCTGATCATCCGCAAGGGCCAGTACGGGCCGTGGCACCCGGGCCGGTGCGCCGAGCTGGCGATCACCGTGGACGGTGCCGAGCGGGTCGTCGGTCACGCGGGGGAGTTGCACCCGCGCGTCGTCAAGGCGCTGGGACTGCCCGCGCGTACCTGCGCGATGGAGATCGACCTGGACGCGGTGGAGAAGGCCGGCGACGCCGCGCTGACGGCACCCCGGATCTCCGCGTTCCCCGTGGCCACGCAGGATGTCGCCCTGGTGGTCGACGCGGTGGTTCCGGCGGCGGAGGTCGAGGAGGCCCTGCGCGCCGGTGCCGGGGAGCTGCTGGAGTCGATCCGGCTGTTCGATGTGTACGAGAACCCCGAGCAGTTGGGTGAGGGGCGGAAGTCCCTCGCGTACGCGCTGCGGTTCCGGGCGGCCGACCGGACGCTGACGGTGGACGAGGCGTCGGCGGCCCGGGACGCGGCCGTGGCGCTTGCCGGTGAGCAGGTGGGAGCCGAGTTGCGGAGCTAGCTCCGGATCACCCATCCGGGTGGTAAAGGCAGGTAATCCTGCCCTTTCCGGCTCCCTGTCGACAGAATCGGACCGGCCCACTTGGGCCGGTCCGATTCTGTGTGTCAGGGCCTAATTGGGGGGCCATCGGCATGATCCGCTTCAAGGGTCGGGTGCGCAGCCTCGGTCTGCCCGGTGCAGTGCTCCTCTTCGCGGTCGGTACCGGGGTGATCCTTCGCGCGCGGCGGACGCTGATGCGTGAGCTGCGGCAACTGCGCCGGGTCGCGGCCGCCGCGCAGAACGCGGTGCTGCGGCCGCTGCCCCCGCGTATCGGCGGGCTCGACGTCGCCGCCGCCCAGGTGTCGGCGGAGCATGGCGCCGCGATCGGCGGTGACCTGTACGAGGTCCTCGCCACCGAGCACGGCGTCCGGGCCGTGATGGGCGACGTACGCGGGCACGGCATCGGCGCGTTCGGGACCGTCGCCGCCGTGCTCGGCTGCTTCCGCGACGCCGCGTACGACGAGGCGGACCTCGGCGGGGTGCTGCGCCGGCTGGAACGCGCCCTGGACCGCCATCTGCGCCAGGAGCATCCGGGAAGCGTCGCCGAGGAGTTCGTGACCCTGCTCCTGGTGGAGATCCGCGCCGGCGGCGAGATGGTCGCGCTGAACTGCGGGCACCCGTGGCCGTACCGGCTGAGCGGTACCCGCGTCGAACAGCTCGCCCCCGCCGACCCGTACCCGCCCCTCGGCGTCTTTCCCCTGCCGGCCGTTCCGGCGACCGTCGCTCTCGGTCATCTCCCGCCCGGGGACGCGCTGTTCCTCTACACGGACGGTGCTCAGGACGCGAGGGACGCCCATGGCCGGTTCTTCCCCCTGCCGTTCGTGCTGGCGAGCGTCGCACGGGAGGAGCCGCTCGCACCCCAGGCGGTACTGCGCGGTGTCCAGAGCGCGCTGGTCGACCACTCCCAGGGCACCCCGGCCGACGACATCGCCCTGCTGGTCCTGAGGAACGAGGGGTTCATGCCCCCAGGGGTGCGGGGACCTGCGCGAACCACCACCACGCACCCGCAGCCGACAACGCACCTCTGACCCACCGGCGATGACTCGCCCGGCCGGCCGGCGATGCCGTCCGCCCCGCCACGGAGTGTCGGGCAGGCGGCCGGGCGGACGGCGGAAGCGGGCCGCCGCACTGTACGAGGGGGAGCCGGCGGCCCGGCCGGCCTCTTGCGAGGCATTTCAGTCAACCGGCCGGCGACTCTGCGCGACAGCGCGCGCACAGCGCGGATTCGAGCACTCCGTTCACACCCCGTGTGAAGACGGAACCACTAATCTGGCCGCACCGAGCCACCGGGGGGCCCACATGCAGCCCAACACTCTGCTCGACGCGATCCTGGACGAAGCCGGGGTCTCGCACGCGGGGCTGGCCGCACACGTCAACCAGGCGGGACGGGCACGGGGCCTGTCCCTGAGGTACGAACACACCGCCGTCGCCCGGTGGTTGAAGGGGCAGCGCCCCAGGGGCCAGGTGCCCGACCTGATCTGCGAGGTGCTCGCCGCCCGGCTCGGACGGCACGTCACCCTCGACGACATCGGTCTCGGCCTGCCCGGCGAGCCGGCCGCCCCGCACACCGGCTCGCTGTCCGGGTTCGTCGAGCGGGCCACCGCCTTGTGGCGCTCCGACCAGCAGCAGCGCCCGCACATCCTGGGCGCGCCCGCGCTCACCGGTACGCCCGCCGTGATGCCGGTGTGGGAGTGGGAGAACCCGCCCGAGGACGTCGACGTCTCCCGCGGCGGCAGACACCGTGTCACCGCGGGCGACCTGGAGATGCTGCGCTCGGCCCGGACCCACTACGAGCAGATGTACCGCAAGGCCGGGGGCATCGCGACCCGGGCCCGCATCGTCGGCTTCCTCAACGCCGAGGCCGCCCCGCTGCTGCGCGGCAGCTACACCGACGAGACGGGGCGTCAACTGCACCGTGCGACGGGCGGCTTGGTGGCCGTCGCCGGGATCTGTGCCTACGACTCCGACGCCCACGGCCTCGCGCAGCGCTACTTCCACCAGGCGCTGCGCCTCGCGAAGGCCAGCGGGGACCGGGGGCTCGGGGCGTATGTGATCGCCCTGCTCGTCAACCAGTCGCTGTTCATGCGGGAGTACCGGCAGTCCGTCGCCTTCGCGGAGGCCGCGCTGCGGGCCGCCGGCAAGCAGATCACCCCGGCGCTCTCCTCCGACCTGTACGCGATGCAGGCCAAGGCGTACGCGCATCTCGGCGACGGCACCAGCGCGCTGTCCTGCATCCGGCGGGCCGAGCAGTCCGCCGAGCGGATCCGGCGCGGGTACGAGCCCGACGAGACGGGCTATGTCCAGCCGGGGCTCGTCAATGTCCAGGTGGCGGAGGCGCTGCTCAGTCTCGGGGAGCTCGCGGCCGCCGGGGAGCATGCCGCCGCCGCCGTCGACAACCCGGCGCACGACCGCGGCCGGGTGCACCGGCTGGCGATGCTGAGCACCATCGAACTGCGGCAGGGCAATGCCGACAAGGCGGTGGTGATCGCCGTGCAGATGGCCGAGCAGGCCCGCGGCATGGAGTCCCAGCGGCTCCGGGACCGGCTGCGCGCGGTGCGTGAGCATCTGGTGCGCAGCGGTGGCGCGGGCACGGCCGAGGCCGCCGAACTCATCGACGGGGCGCTGCGCGTACCGTTGTAGATCCGGGGCAGCGGCGTCCGCGTCATACCGAGCGACGTCCTGTGCGCCTGCTGTCCGTACGTCCCTGCTGCGATATTGCCACTTACTCGACGGAAGGTGGCAGAACCGTGCAGTGGACGAAACACAACGAACAAACTGTGTACTCAAATCGCTGGTTCAGCGTCAATCTCGCGGATGTCGAACTACCGGACGGCCGGCACCTCGACCACTTCCTCATACGGCTGCGGCCGGTGGCGGTGGCCACGGTGGTGAACGAGGCCAACGAGGTGCTGCTGCTCTGGCGGCACCGCTTCATCACGGACAGCTGGGGGTGGGAACTCGCGGCGGGCGTCGTCGAGGACGGCGAGGACATCGCCCGCGCGGCCGCCAGGGAACTGGAGGAGGAGACCGGCTGGCGGCCGGGACCGCTGCACCATCTCATGAGCGTGGAGCCGTCCAACGGGCTCACCGACGCCCGGCACCATGTGTACTGGGCCGACGAGGGCGAGTACGTCGGGCACCCCGTGGACGACTTCGAGTCGGACCGCCGGGAATGGGTTCCCCTCAAGCTCGTCCCCGACATGGTCGCCCGCGGCGAGGTCCCGGCCGCCAACATGGCGGCCGCGTTACTTCTGCTGCACCATCTCAGGCTCGGACAGGACGCGTTGCCCTAGGCCGGCGGGCCTCAGCGTCCCAGTGCCTGCCAGATCGCCAGGACGAGGGCACCCACGGCGGTGAGGGCGGCGACCGCGGGCAGCGGCCAGCGCGTGTGTTCGAGCGTGTGGATCCGGGTGTTGAGCTCGTCGATCTCCTTGGCGGTCTCCTCGGTGCGGTGGCTGAGCAGAGCCAGCCCGCCCTCGACGCGGGCATAGGCCACGTCGAGGCGGCGCCGTAACTCTGCGAGTTCTCCGGATACGACGGGATGCTCGGGATCGGCGGCCACGAGTCCGCTCCTTTCCGTAGTCGTTTCACATCCCTTGCAACGCATCTGGAGTCAACTCGCCTGGTGGGCGCCTGGGGAGAGTGTGCGAGGGGCATATGCGAGCCCGGCGCGCACACGGTGTGTGAATACCGCGGGCCCGGCACCCATTCCGGTGCCGGGCCCGCGACTTGGCCGAAATCTGACCGTCCGTAATCGGCCTCGGGGGGTATCCGGGGCGTATGACGAAGTGGCAGAAGACCGCGGCGTATGCGCTGGCGCTCTACGCGCTGCTGGCCGTGGTGATCCGGTTCTCCGGCGGCGGCCAGGGGTGGGGCACGGCGCTACTGCTCGCTCTCGCGGCCACTCCGCTCGCCCTCTGGATGGGCTGGCTGCGCCGCCGCCTCAACGAGCAGGCCGCGGAATGGGGACGCCGCCGGGTCCGGCCGTGGCCGGAGGAGCGGCGGCGTTGAGGTGGCGGCGTCGGCCGGCCGGTCAGTCGTAGGTGTAGAAGCCCGAGCCCGACTTGCGGCCCAGGCGGCCCGCGTCGACCATGCGCTGGAGCAGCGGGGGAGCGGCGTAAAGGGGCTCCTTGTACTCGTCGTACATCGACTGGGCCACCGACGCGACCGTGTCGAGGCCGATGAGGTCGGAGAGCTTCAGCGGGCCCATCGGGTGGGCGCAGCCCATCTCCATGCCGTTGTCGATGTCCTCGCGGCTCGCGATGCCCGTCTCGAACATGCGGATCGCGGAGAGCAGGTACGGGATCAGCAGCGCGTTGACCACGAAGCCGGAGCGGTCCTGGGCGCGGATCGCGTGCTTGCCCAGGAGCTTCTCGGTGAACTGCTCGGCCCGGCCGATGGTGTCCTCGGACGTGGTGAGCGCCGGGATCAGCTCGACGAGCTTCTGCACCGGGGCCGGGTTGAAGAAGTGGATGCCGATGACCCGGTCGGGCCGGGAGGTCGCCACCGCCAGCTTCACCAGCGGGATGGAGGAGGTGTTGGAGGCCAGGATGGCGTCCGGCCGGGTCACGACCTGGTCGAGGACCTGGAAGATCTCGGTCTTGACGTGCTCGTTCTCGACGACGGCCTCGATCACCAGGTCGCGGTCGGCGAACTCGCCGAGGTCCGTGGTGAAGCTCAGCCGGTCCAGCGTGGCCTCGCGCTCCTCCTCGGTGATCTTGCCGCGCTCCGCTGCCTTGGCCAGGGAGTTGTACAGCCGGGTCCGGCCGATCTCCAGGGCCTCGCCGGTGGTCTCGGCGACCATGACGTCCAGACCGACCCGGGCGCACACCTCGGCGATCCCCGCGCCCATCTGACCGCAGCCCACGACTCCGACGCGTGCAATGTCTCCCGCTGGGGTGTCCGTCACATCGTCCCTTTCGCTGCTGATCCACGTCCGGGCAGGTGCTCCGTGGTCGGGTGCCTGCTCCGTTCGAGCACGTTACTCCCAAGTATCGATGATCGATCGCGGGGGTCGGCTCAGAGTCGGGCATTCTGGGCCCGGAGCGATCCGCGACCGGGCGGATCCGCGGCATTTTGGGGCATGCGGATGGGACGAGTGTCACGCAGGGCGTTCGCGGTGGCGGCGCTGTCGGCTTTCACGATGGTGCCTCCGGCGTCGGCCGCGCCCAAGGGGGACGTGGAGTGGGACGGCAAGGGAGGTGACAGGGCGGCTGCCGCCATGCGGGGCGTATGGCTGGCGACCGTGGCCAACCGCGACTGGCCGTCCAAGCCGGGGCTGAGCGCCTCGAAGCAGCGCGCCGAGCTGCGGGGGCACCTCGACATGGCGGTCCGTAGGCGGCTCAACACGGTGTTCTTCCAGGTCAGGCCGACGGCGGACGCACTGTGGCCCTCGCCGTACGAGCCGTGGTCGCAGTACCTCACCGGCACCCAGGGCAAGGACCCGGGCTGGGACCCGCTGGGCACGGCCGTCGAGGAGGCCCACGCCCGGGGTCTGCAGCTGCACGCCTGGTTCAACCCGTACCGGGTCGCCACGCACGCCGACCCGTCCCGGCTCGCCGCCTCGCACCCCGCGCGCCGGAACCCGGACTGGGTGGTGACGTACGGCGGGAAGCTCTACTACAACCCGGGGCTGCCCGAGGTCCGGGCCTTCGTGCAGGACGCGATGCTCGACGCGGTGCGGAAGTACCCCGTGGACGGCGTCCACTTCGACGACTACTTCTACCCGTACCCGGTGGCCGGCCAGCGCTTCGACGACGACGCGGCCTACGCCGAGTACGGCGGCGGCTTCCCGAGCCGGGCGGCGTGGCGGCGGGACAACATCAACAAGCTGGTGCGGGAGACGGCGGCCCGCATCAAGAAGGTCAGGCCGAGCGCCCGCTTCGGCATCAGCCCCTTCGGCGTGTGGCGCAACGCCGCCACGGACAAGCGCGGCTCGGACACCCGCGCCGGCGTGCAGACCTACGACGATCTGCACGCGGACACCCGCAAGTGGGTGCGCGAGAGCTGGATCGACTACATCGTCCCGCAGCTCTACTGGAACATCGGCTTCGCCGCCGCCGACTACGCGAAGCTGGTGCCCTGGTGGGCGGAGGTCGCGCGCGGCACCTCGACGCAGCTCTACGTGGGGGAGGCGCTGTACAAGGCCGGTGACCCGGCGCAGCCCGCGGCCTGGCAGAACCCGGCCGAGCTGTCCCGGCACCTGGCGCTGGCCGAGGACTACGCACAGGTGCGCGGACACGTCTTCTTCGCCGCCAAGGACGTGGCGACCGATCGGATCGGGGCGATGGCGAAAGTGGTCTCCGACCACTACGAGTAGGGGCGACCACTACGAGTAGGGGCGACCACTACGAGTAGGGGCCGCCCACGGGCCGCGTCACGGCCCGGTGGTGGTCTCCCGGTGCCGGATCTCGGTGTCGGGTCCCGGTGAGCACACTCCCTCGTGCCCGTCCTCGAACCGGACGCGGTACGGGGGATTGCCCTCCTGGCCTAGCACTTCGACGATCTCGCCGACCTTGTCGTGCTGACCGACCACCCTGCCGTGCTGGACAAGCTGGTCGCCCACGGTTGCGCGCATCTGGGGCCTCCTCACGAGGTGCGGAGCAGCGGTCCGTGGCCTTCGAGTCTACGGCTGGGGGCGCTGCTCGGCAGGGTGCCGGGCGCGCCCCGTTCAGCCGCGCGCCCGCTGTGTGACGGCGATGCAGACCAGCACCGCCGCTGCCGTCAGCGGGGCGGCCACCGGCAGGTGCTCGCCCAGCAGCAGCACCGACCACACCAGTGTGAGCAGGGGCTGGGCGAGCTGCAACTGGCTCGCCTTCGGGATGCCGATGGCCGCCATGCCCCGGTACCAGACGACCAGGCCGACGAACTGCGAGCCGACCGCGACCCACAGCAGCCCGATGACGCTGTGCGCGGTCAGGTGCACGGGTTCCTGCGCCAGGGCGAGCGCGGCGACGGGCACGGTCAGGGGCAGGCACAGCACCAGCGCCCAGCCGATGACGTGCCAGCCCGGCATGACCCGGGCCAGCCGGCCGCCCTCGGTGTAGCCGGCCGCGCACACCAGCAGCGCGCCGAAGAGGTACAGGTCGGCCGTGCTCAGGGCGCCGCCGCTCTGCTGCACGGTGAAGGCCAGCACCGCCGCAGCTCCCACGAGGGCCGCCGTCCAGAAGGTGCGCGAGGGCCGGGTGCCGACGCGCAGGGCGGAGCAGAGGGCGGTGGTGAGGGGGAGCAGGCCGACCACGACGGCGGCGTGCGCGGTGGTCGAGGTCTGCAGCGCCAGCGTGGTCAGCAGCGGGAAGCCGAGCACCACCCCGCCCCCGACGACCGCGAGACCCGGCCAGTGCCGTCGGTCGGGCAGCGGCACCCGCAGGGCCAGCAGACAGCCGCCCGCGATCACCGCGGCCAGGACACTCCGGACGGCGACCAGCGACCAGGGCCCGAAGCCCTCAAGACCCCAGGCGGTGGCGGGGAACGTGAGGGAGAAGGCGATGACGCCGAGGGCGGCCTGGAGGGTGCCGAGGCCGGAGCGGTCCCGGTCCGCGGCGACTGCTATCCGGGGTGCGGTAGTAGCGCTACTCTGTACTCTCATGCAAGAGCGTAGCAGCGTCGCTGAACTGTCGGAACAGCTCCGGAGGGAGCTCAACCGCTACTCTCCCGGTGGAAAGCTGCCGTCGAGCCGGGCCCTCGTCGAGCGGTTCCGGGTGAGCCCCGTGACCGTGTCCCGGGCCTTGGCGCAGCTCGCCGCCGAGGGGCTGGTGGTCACCCGGCCCGGCGCGGGCGCGTTCCGCGCCGAGGCCCGGACGGCACCGGCGCCCGCCGGGGACACCTCCTGGCAGGAGGTCGCGCTCAGCGCGGACGGCGCCCCCGACCTCGTCCCGCGCTCGGTGGACGCCTCCGGGGTGCTGGCGACGCTGGCCACCCCGCCGCCGGGCGTGATCGAGTTCACCGGCGGCTATCTGCACCCGTCGCTGCAGCCGGAGCGGGCGATGGCCGCCGCCCTCTCGCGCGCCGGACGGCGTCCCGGTGCCTGGGGGCGCCCGCCCATGGAAGGGCTGCCCGAGCTGCGCGAGTGGTTCGCGCGCGGCATCGGCGGGTCCCTCACCGCCGCCGAGGTGCTGATCACCGCGGGCGGACAGTCCGCGCTCACCACCGCCCTGCGCGCCCTCGCCCCGCCCGGCGCCCCCGTGCTGGTCGAGTCGCCGACCTACCCCGGCATGCTCGCCATCGCCCGGGCCGCGGGCCTGCGCCCGGTGCCCGTCCCGGTGGACGCCGACGGTGTGAGGCCGGCGCTGCTCGCCGACGCCTTCCGGGCCAGCGGCGCCCCGGTCTTCGTCTGCCAGCCCCTCTTCCAGAACCCCACCGGCGCCTCGCTCGCGCCCGGGCGGCGCCACGAGGTGCTGCGCATCGCCCGGGAGGCGGGCGCGTTCGTCGTCGAGGACGACTTCGTCCGGCGGCTCGTGCACGAGGACGCCGGGCCGCTGCCGCGCCCGCTGGCCGCAGACGACCCCGACGGCGTCGTCGTCCATGTCTGCTCGCTGACCAAGGCGACCTCGCCGAGCTTCCGGGTCAGCGCCCTGGCCGCGCGCGGTCCGGTCCTGGAGCGGCTGCGCGCCATCCAGGTCGTCGACACCTTCTTCGTGCCCCGGCCCCTTCAGGAGGCCGCGCTGGAACTCGTCGGCTCGCCCGCCTGGCCGCGTCATCTGCGGTCCGTCTCCGCCGAGTTGAAGGCCCGCCGGGACGCGATGACCACCGCGCTCGCACTGCACCTGCCGGAACTCGCCCTGCCGCACGTCCCGTCCGGCGGCTACCACCTGTGGCCGCGGCTGCCCGACGGAGTGGAGGAGTCCGCCCTGACCGCCGCGGCCCTGCGCGCGGGCGTCGCGATCACCCCCGGCCGCCCCTACTTCAGCGCCGAGCCGCCGGCCGCGCACGTCCGGCTGAGCTTCGCGGCGGTCGCGGGGACCGGGGAGCTCGCGGAGGGCGTACGGCGGCTGCGTACGGCCTGCGACGAGGTGCTGGGATAAGGGTTCGACGCGTGCGCGGTGGCCTGCGAGCATCCCGTCATGACCGACACGCCGAGCCTGCCCGAGGGCTACGAGATCTCCACCGACCCCGCCCGCCTCGACGCCGAGCGCGTCCACCACTGGCTGTCCACCGACGCGTACTGGGCGCTGGGCCGGACCCGCGAGAAGCAGGACCGGGCGATCGAGGGCTCGCTCAACTTCGGCGTGTACGAGACGGTCTCGGGGGAGCAGGTCGCCTACGCCCGGGTCATCACGGACCGGGCCACCTTCGCATGGCTGTGCGATGTGTACGTGGACCCCTCGATGCGCGGCAAGGGCATGGGCACCGCGTTCCTGACGGCCGTACGGGACGAGGTGCGGCGGTTCGGGGTGCGTCGGGTCCTGCTCGCCACGCACGACGCGCACGGCGTCTACGAGAAGCTGGGGTTCGCGGAGTTGGAGCACCCCGAGCACTGGATGGCGCTCCTCTTCGGCCAGTGAGGGCCGGGGCACCCTGGGTAACTCCCAGGTAACACCTCTTGACCTGCGCACTTGCGGCACCCACGATCGCCGCATGCCACTTCGGGTCACATTCGTCGCCGCAGCACGCAGCTCCTCGCTGCTCGCCGAGAGATTCGAGGACGACCGGCCGCTGGACCAGGCCGGCTGGGGAGAGGTGGAGCACGCCGCCCAGGGCCTGCTGCCGCTGGCCGCGGCCGAGCTGCGCTACTGCTCGCCGACCCCGCGCAGCCGTGCGACGGGGGAGGGGCTCGGGTACGCGCCGCTGGTGCAGCTCGCCCTGCGGGACTGCGACATGGGCCGCTGGCGCGGGCTGACCCTGGGCGAGGCGATGGCCCGGGAGCCGGAGGCCGTGGACGCCTGGCTCGCCGACCCGCGTGCCACACCGCACGGCGGTGAGTCGCTGATGGACTTCATCACCCGGGTCGGCGGCTGGCTCGACACCCGGCCCGTCGACGACGGCTGCCGTGTCGTGGCGGTGGCCGAGCCGTCCGTGATCCGTGCCGCCCTGGTCTACGCCCTGAAGGCGCCGCCCTCGACGTACTGGAACATCGACGTCCGCCCGCTGTCGACGACCGCCGTGACGGGCCGGGGCGGGCGCTGGCACCTGCGCTTCGACGGGGCGTCCGCTCAGCCCTCGCGCGCGTAGTCGGTGCGCAAGACCAGGTCCTTGGCCGGGCCGCGCACCCGCCACACCGTCCGCCAGTGGTCCGCGTCCAGGACCGTGAACTCGCCGCGGTAGAGGTCCGCCGAGCAGGGGTGGTCGGCGACATACCGCCCGGACGTCAGATCCAGGTCGTGGAACGGCCGTCCGTCGGCGAACCGCACGTCCGCGGTGCCGTCCGGGCCCGGCAGGAACCGCAGCATCCGCTCGGCGGGCCGGGCGACGCCCTGCCAGACGAAGGTGCCGGACTCGTGGTGCAGCAGGCCGCCGGCCGCCTCCGCGCGGAACTCGGTGGTTCCGGCGAACTCCCCTTCCGCGCCGCTCGCGAGATCCCGCACCGACCGCGTCACGCCCCAGCGTCCGGCCAGATACGCCACTGCGTCCGGCACTGGCCAGAACTCGCCCATTCCGTCCCGCTCTCCGTCCCAACCGTTGCTGCGCGACCCATTGACGCGCCACAGCCCCCTCCCTATCTTGCCGTTCGAAGTGCTGATCAATGTCTGATATTTCGAACACTCCTCTACCAGAGAGCCGCGGAGTATCCATGCCAAGCACCGCCCGCACCCGATGGAGAGTCGGTCTCACGACCACCGCCCTCCTGACGGCAGCAGCCCTCGTACCGGCCCCCGCGCACGCCGAGGACGTCACCGACTACGCGATCACCGTCGACCCCTCCGCCCAGGGCGCGGCGATCGACGACACGATGTACGGCGTCTTCTTCGAGGACATCAACCGGGCCGCCGACGGCGGTCTGTACGCCGAGCTCGTGCAGAACCGGTCCTTCGAGTACTCCACCGCCGACAACGGCTCCTACACGCCCCTGACCTCCTGGGCGGTCGGCGGCACGGCCGAGGTCGTGAACGACTCGGGCCGCCTCAACGCGCGCAACCGCAACTACCTCTCCCTGGGCGCCGGTTCGTCCGTCACGAACGCCGGCTACAACACCGGCATCCGGGTCGACCAGGGCAAGCGGTACGACTTCTCGGTGTGGGCCCGGGCCGAGAGCGGCAGCACGCTCACCGTCTCGCTGAAGGACACCGCGGGCACGCTGGCCACCGCACGCCAGGTCGCCGTGAAGGGCGGCTGGGCCAAGTACAAGGCGACCTTCACCGCGACCCGCACCAGCAACCGGGGCCGCCTCGCCGTGGCCTCGACGAACGCCGCCGCGCTCGACGAGGCGTCGCTGTTCCCGCGCGAGACGTACAAGAACCAGCCGAACGGCCTGCGCAAGGACCTCGCCGAGAAGATCGCCGCCCTCAAGCCGGGCTTCGTGCGCTTCCCCGGCGGCTGCCTGGTCAACACCGGCTCCATGGAGGACTACAGCGAGGCCTCGAACTGGCAGCGCAAGCGCAGCTACCAGTGGAAGGACACCATCGGCCCGGTCGAGGAGCGCGCCACCAACTCCAACTTCTGGGGCTACAACCAGAGCTACGGCCTCGGCTACTACGAGTACTTCCGTCTCTCCGAGGACATCGGCGCCATGCCGCTGCCCGTCGTCCCGGCCCTGGTCACGGGCTGCGGACAGAACAAGGCCACCGACGACGACGCCCTGCTCAAGCGGCACATCCAGGACACCCTCGACCTCATCGAGTTCGCCAACGGACCGGCGACCTCCACATGGGGCAAGGCGCGCGCCAAGATGGGCCACCCCAAGCCCTTCCACCTCACCCACATCGGGGTCGGCAACGAGGAGAACCTCCCCAAGGAGTTCTTCGCCCGCTTCCAGCAGTTCCGGGCCGCCATCGCGGCCAAGTACCCGGACATCACCGTCATCTCCAACTCGGGCCCGGACGACGCCGGCACGACCTTCGACACCGCCTGGCAGCTCAACCGCGAGGGCAAGGTCGACATGGTCGACGAGCACTACTACAACAGCCCCAACTGGTTCCTGCAGAACAACGACCGCTACGACTCCTACGACCGCAAGGGCCCCAAGGTCTTCCTCGGCGAGTACGCCTCCCAGGGCAACGCCTGGAAGAACGGCCTCTCCGAAGCCGCGTACATGACCGGCCTGGAGCGCAACGCGGACATCGTCAAGCTCGCGTCGTACGCCCCGCTGCTCGCCAACGAGGACTACGTCCAGTGGCGGCCCGACATGATCTGGTTCAACAACCGGGCCTCCTGGAACTCGGCCAACTACGAGGTCCAGAAGCTGTTCATGACCAACGTCGGCGACCGCGTGGTCCCGTCGAAGGCCACCACCACACCCGACGTCAGCGGCCCCATCACCGGCGCCGTCGGCCTGTCCACCTGGGCCACCAGCGCCGCGTACGACGACGTGAAGGTCACCTCGGCGGACGGCTCCACCCTGCTGAGCGACGACTTCTCGGGCGACGCCTCGAAGTGGACGGGCAGCGGCCGCGGCAGCTGGAGCATCCAGGACGGGAGTTACGTCCAGACCGACGCCGCGACCGAGAACACCATGGTCACGGCGGGCGATCCGGCCTGGAAGGACTACGACCTGCATGTGAAGGCCACCAAGAAGTCCGGCAAGGAGGGCTTCCTGGTCGCCTTCGGCGTCAAGGACACCGGCAACTACTACTGGTGGAACCTGGGCGGCTGGAACAACACCCAGTCCGCGATCGAGCAGGCCGTGGACGGCGGCAAGGGCACGCTGATGACGAAGGCGGGCTCGATCGAGACCGGCCGTGCCTACGACATCGACATCAAGGTGCGCGGCCGCCAGGTCACCCTGTTCCTCGACGGCAAGGAGTGGGGCAGCTTCACCGACGACAAGCCGGCCGAGCCGTTCCGCCAGGTCGTCACCAAGGACG
The DNA here is from genome assembly GCF_018604545.1 of Streptomyces koelreuteriae. GTDB lineage: Bacteria > Actinomycetota > Actinomycetes > Streptomycetales > Streptomycetaceae > Streptomyces > Streptomyces koelreuteriae. The sequence goes on from NZ_CP075896.1 coordinate 6,972,422, forward strand.
CCAAGACCGGTGACCTGATCGTCAAGGTCGTCAACGCCCAGTCCGCCGAGGCCCGTACGGCCGTCGACCTGGGCGGGGCGAAGGTCGCCTCCACCGCCCGCGTCACCACCCTGGCCGCCGAGCCGGACGCGGTGAACACCGAGACGGACACACCGGTGACGCCCGTGACATCCACCGCCAGGGGTGTCTCCGGGAAGTTCACGTACACCTTCCCGGCGGACTCCGTCACGTTCCTGAGGATCAAGCAGAGGTAGCACCCGTCGGCGTGGGCCGCTGTCCCCGGGCAGCGGCCCACGCCCGGCCCTCACCTGCCGGGCCGGCCACCTGCCGGCCCGGTCATTCGGCGGGGGCCCATCCCCGGACGGTCGGCAGCACCTTCTCGGCGACCCGCAGCAGCACCGCGTCGTCCGGCACCGTCCCGTCCGCGCGCCACAGCGTCACATCCAGGGAACCGCCGCCGTCCTTCGCGTCCCGGGCCACGGTGAGCGCCCGCGCCGGGACACCGGGGCCGCTCTCGCTGTCACTCCCGTCGAGGCGGAAGCGGATGCTGATGGTGCGGTCCGAGTAGAGGACCGCCGGACGCCCCAGCATCGTCCGCTGCCGCGCCTCCTCCCCGAGCGACGCCGCGGACCCGGCCACCGGACGGCCGTCGTAGGTCGCCGCCAGCGTCACCGTGTAGGTCTCGAACTCGACCTGCGCCGAGGGCGTGGCGATCTTCCCGAAGGAGCTGTCGCTGCCGCTCGCGGTCTTCGCGGTCTCGGCGGGGGTGCCCAGCAGAGCCCCGAGGTCGGAACGGTTCAGCGCCTCGCACAGCTCGGCTCCGGAGAGGTTCCTGCCCTTCGGCGGCTCGGTCTCCCCGTCGGAACAGGTGGCGGGTCGAGGCTCGGCGGTCCCGGTGGCCCCGGCCATCTCGTTCTGCGCCCACAGACCGGCGCCGAGCGCCCCCGTCACCAGCACCGCCGCGAGCGCCTGCCCCCATGCTCTGGCGCCGCTGATGTGCGTGCCGCCTTCTTCGGTCATGTCCCCCACCCGCCAAGATCCCCCGATAAGTGCCGAGGGACCTTAACCTGTGGTCATGGTCCCGACAAAGCGGGTTTCCGGGACCGCCGGACAGGGCCCGCTGGCCACCTCGGGGATTGCATAAACGTGCAGAGAAACGTATAGTCATGCCCTCTAAGGAGGAGGTTCCATGGCGGTACGTGCGGCAGTGGCCGGAGCGAGTGGATACGCGGGCGGGGAACTGCTGCGTCTGCTGCTGGCCCACCCCGAGGTGGAGATCGGCGCCCTCACCGGCAACTCCAACGCGGGGCAGAAACTCGGTGCGCTCCAACCGCACCTGCTGCCCCTGGCGGGGCGAGTGCTCCAGGAGACCACCCCCGAGGTCCTCGCCGGTCACGACGTCGTCTTCCTCGCTCTGCCGCACGGGCAGTCCGCCGCCGTCGCCGAGCAACTGGGCCCGGACGTGCTGGTGGTCGACATGGGCGCGGACTTCCGGCTGACGGACGCCGCCGCCTGGGAGAAGTTCTACGGCTCGCCGCACGCCGGAACCTGGCCCTACGGCCTTCCCGAACTGCCGGGTGCCCGCACTGTGCTGGAGGGGTCCAAGCGCATCGCGGTGCCCGGTTGCTACCCGACCGCCGTCTCCCTGGCCCTCTTCCCGGCCTACGCCGCCGGGCTCGCCGGGAACGAGGCCGTGATCGTCGCCGCCTCCGGCACGTCCGGCGCGGGCAAGGCGCCCAAGCCGCATCTGCTGGGCAGCGAGGTCATGGGGTCGATGACCCCGTACGGCGTCGGCGGCGGGCACCGGCACACGCCCGAGATCACCCAGAACCTCAGCGCGGCCGCCGGTGAGCCGGTCACCGTGTCCTTCACGCCCACCCTGGCGCCGATGCCGCGCGGCATCCTCGCCACCTGCAGCGCCGCCGCGCGGGAGGGCGTCACGGCCGAGTCCGTGCGCGCCGCCTACGAGAAGGCCTACGCCGACGAGCCCTTCGTGTATCTGCTCCCCGAGGGGCAGTGGCCCGCCACGGCGTCCGTCTACGGTTCCAACGCCGTTCAGGTGCAGGTCGCGTACGACGCGGCCGCCGGACGGATCATCGTGATCAGCGCCATCGACAATCTCACCAAGGGCACCGCGGGCGGTGCCGTCCAGAGCATGAACATCGCCCTCGGTCTCGACGAGGCCACGGGACTGACGACGATCGGAGTCGCGCCGTGAGTGTGACGGCAGCACAGGGGTTCACGGCGGCCGGGATCGCCGCCGGGATCAAGGAGAACGGCAACCCCGACCTGGCCCTCGTGGTCAACACCGGCCCTCGCCGCGCCGCCGCCGGCGTCTTCACCTCCAACCGTGTGAAGGCCGCGCCGGTCCTGTGGTCCGAGCAGGTGCTGAAGAGCGGCCAGGTGTCCACCGTCGTCCTCAACTCCGGTGGCGCCAACGCCTGTACGGGTCCGAAGGGCTTCCAGGACGCGCACGCCACGGCCGAGAAGGTGGCCGAGGTGCTCGGCCGGGGCGCCATCGAGGTCGCCGTCTGCTCGACCGGACTCATCGGCCTCCTCCTGCCGATGGACAAGCTGCTCCCGGGCGTCGAGACAGCGGCATCCCAGCTCTCCGAGCACGGCGGTGAGAAGGCCGCGATCGCCATCAAGACCACCGACACCGTCCACAAGACGTCCGTCGTGACCAGGGACGGCTGGACCGTCGGCGGCATGGCCAAGGGCGCGGGCATGCTCGCCCCCGGCCTCGCCACCATGCTCGTCGTCCTCACCACCGACGCGGACCTGGACGACGAGGTCCTGGACAAGGCCCTGCGCGCGGCCACCCGGACGACCTTCGACCGGGTCGACTCCGACGGCTGCATGTCCACCAACGACACCGTGCTGCTGCTCGCCTCCGGCTCCGCCGGCGTGACCCCCGGGTACGAGGAGTTCGCCGAGGCCGTACGGCAGGTCTGCGACGACCTCGGCCAGCAGCTCATCCGGGACGCCGAGGGAGCCAGCAAGGACATCAAGGTCGAGGTCATCAACGCCGCGACCGAGGACGACGCCGTCGAGGTGGGCCGCTCCATCGCCCGCAACAACCTCCTCAAGTGCGCCATCCACGGCGAGGACCCCAACTGGGGCCGCGTGCTCTCCGCGATCGGCACGACGTCCGCCGCCTTCGAGCCGGACCGGCTCAACGTGGCCATCAACGGCGTCTGGGTGTGCAAGAACGGCGGCGTCGGCGAGGACCGCGACAAGGTCGACATGCGCTACCGCGAGGTCCACATCGTCGCCGACCTGGCCGCGGGCTCCGAGACCGCCACCATCTGGACCAACGACCTCACCGCCGACTACGTCCACGAGAACAGCGCCTACTCCTCATGAGCGTCACGCGTAAGCACACCGCCCTGCCCAAGGCGCAGATCCTCATCGAGGCGCTGCCGTGGCTGGTCCGGCACAACGGCAAGACCGTCGTCATCAAGTTCGGCGGCAACGCCATGGTCGACGAGGACCTGAAGGCCGCCTTCGCCCAGGACGTGGTGTTCCTGCACCACGCCGGACTCAAGCCCGTCGTCGTGCACGGCGGCGGCCCGCAGATCAGCGCCGCCCTCGACCAGCACGGCATCGTCAGCGAGTTCAAGGCGGGCCTGAGGGTCACCACCGAGGACGCCATGGACGTCGTCCGCATGGTGCTGGCCGGTCAGGTCCAGCGGGAGCTGGTCGGGCTGCTCAACGAGCACGGCCCGCTGGCCGTCGGCCTCACCGGCGAGGACGCCCACACCATCTCCGCCACCAAGCACCAGCCCGAGATCGACGGCGAACTCGTCGACATCGGCCGGGTCGGCGAGATCACCGCGATCGACACGGGCGCCATCGAGGCCCTGCTCGCCGACGGCCGGATCCCGGTCGTCTCCTCGATCGCCCGCTCCCAGGACGATGGACATGTCTACAACGTCAATGCTGATACGGCGGCTGCGGCACTCGCTGCTGCACTGGGCGCCGAAACCCTCATGGTCCTCACGGACGTCGAGGGACTCTACGAGGACTGGCCGAACAGCGACGAGGTGATCAGCCGCCTCACCGCCTCCGAACTGGAGCGGCTGCTGCCCGACCTGTCCTCCGGCATGGTGCCGAAGATGGAGGGCTGTCTGCACGCCGTACGGGGCGGCGTCACCACCGCCCGCGTCATCGACGGCCGGGTCCAGCACTCGATCCTGCTGGAGATCTTCACCGACGAGGGCATCGGCACGATGGTCGTGCCCGACGAGACGCCCGAGGGACCGGGCGAACAGGGGGAGTCATGAGCAATGAGGAACTGACCACGCGGTGGCAGGGCGCCCTCATGAACAACTACGGCACCCCGCTGCTGCCCCTGACGCGCGGCGAGGGCAGCCGCGTGTGGGACACCGAGGGCAACTCCTACCTCGACTTCGTCGGCGGCATCGCGACCAATGCCCTCGGCCACGCCCACCCGGCGATCGTCGAGGCCGTGAGCCGGCAGATCGGCTCCCTCGGCCACGTCTCCAACTTCTTCATGGCCGAACCCACCGTCGCCCTCGCCGAGCGGCTGCTCCGGCTCTTCGGCCGGGACGGCAGGGTCTTCTTCTGCAACTCCGGCGCCGAGGCCAACGAGGCCGCCTTCAAGATCGGCCGGCTGACCGGGCGGACCCATGTGGTGGCCACCGAGGGCGCCTTCCACGGACGGACCATGGGCGCCCTGGCGATGACCGGCCAGCCCGGCAAGCGCGAACCGTTCCTGCCGCTGCCCGGCGATGTCACCCACGTCCCCTTCGGCGACGCGCAGGCACTGGCCGCCGCGGTCACCGAGGAGACCGCGCTCGTCATCATCGAGCCGATCCAGGGCGAGCTCGGCGTCGTCGTCCCGCCCGCCGGCTACCTCAAGGCCGCCCGCGCCATCACCGCCTCGACCGGGGCGCTCCTCGTCCTCGACGAGGTGCAGACCGGCGTCGGCCGGACCGGGCACTGGTTCGAGTACCAGGCCCACGAGGGTGTCCTGCCCGACATCGTCACCCTCGCCAAGCAGCTCGGCGGCGGGCTGCCGCTGGGCGCGACCGTCGCCTTCGGACGGGCCGCGGGGCTGCTCCAGCCCGGGCACCACGGCACGACGTTCGGCGGCAACCCCGTCGCCTGCGCGGCCGGGCTCGCCGTCCTCGACACCATCGAGAACGAGGGGTTGCTGGAGAACGTCAAGCGGCAGAGCGCGACATTGCGGGACGGGATCGAAGGCCTCGGCCACGAGTTGATCGATTTTGTCCGGGGCGCGGGCCTACTCCTGGGTATCGTGCTCACCGAGCCTCTCGCGGCGCAGGTGCGCCAGGCGGCTCAGGAGGCCGGATTCCTGGTGAACGTGCCCGCCCCGGACGTCGTCAGGCTGATGCCGCCGCTGAACCTCGGCGACGACGAGGTGGACGCCTTCCTCGGGGCGCTGCCCGGCATCCTCCAGGCAGTGCGCGGGGACGGACGATCCGGAGAATGAGACGACGATGAGCCAGGCGCAGGACCACGAGCAGGGGGCGAACGGGCCCGCCGTGCCGCAGACCCGCACCGCACGCCACCGCCGGATCGTGGACATCCTCAACCGGCAGCCGGTGCGGTCGCAGAGCCAGCTCGCGAAGCTGCTCGCCGACGACGGGCTGAGCGTCACGCAGGCGACGCTCAGCCGGGACCTGGACGAGCTGAACGCGGTGAAGATCCGCAACACCGACGGCGACCTGATCTACGCGGTGCCCAGCGAGGGCGGTTTCCGTACGCCCCGGGCGCCGTTGGGCGGCTCGGCGAAGGAGGAGCGGATGCGGCGGTTGTCGCAGGAACTGCTCATCTCCGCGGAGGCTTCGGCGAATCTCGTGGTTGTGCGGACCCCTCCGGGGGCGGCGCAGTTTCTGGCGTCGGCGATCGATCAGGCGGAGCTGCACGACATTCTGGGGACGATCGCCGGGGACGACACGTTGATGCTGATCAGTCGGGAGCCGGATGGGGGGCAGGCGCTGGCGGAGCATTTGCTGAGGTTGGCGCAGAACGGGCATTGAGCGCCGTGGTTGTGTGCGGGTGGGCTGTGGCTGGTCGCGCAGTTCCCCGCGCCCCTAAGAAAGGCCAGCCTTAGCTGCGGGCATGCGTGCCGCTAGGGGCGGCACGGGTGGGCGCAGCGGCACCCCGCCAGCGCGGGTGAGCGACACACCCGACCTCAGCCCGACGTCACCCCAGCCGCGCCGCCAACCCCCCAGTACAGCGCACCTCGTCACCAGCCGTGATCAGCAAGGCCTCGACGTCCGGCAGGGACTCCAGCCACGCCAACCCCTCCCGCGACCCCATCGCGAACGCCGCAGTGGCCCAGCAGTCGGCCCAGGTGAGTCGAGGGCCCACCACCGTCACGGCGACCAGGTCGGTCACGGCCGAGTGCCCCGTGCGCGGGTCGAGGATGTGCGCGCCCCGTTCCGCCGTACCGGACGTCGCCACGGACAACTCGTCCACCCCGGCGGCCGAGATGACCGCCGCGAGACCCCCCGGCCGCAACGGGTCCGACACCCCCACTCGCCACGGCCGCTGCGCCCCCGGCGCCCCGAGAAGCTGCACATCGCCGCCGCCGTTGACGCTCACCCCGCACACGCCCGGCACCGCCGACAACCGCCGGGCGGCCCGCTCGACCGCCCAGCCCTTGACGATGCCGGTCGGGTCGAGCCGGCCCTGGTACGTGGTGCTGAACCAGCCGTCGCTCAGCCGTTCCGCCTCGGCGGCCAGCTCCAGGACCTCGGCGACCTCGGGATCGCACTCCGCGACGGTCAGTTCACCGCGTTGCAGCCGGGCGATCTGGCTGTCCTCGCGGTAGGTGCTGAACACCTCGTCGACGCGGTGCAGTCCGGCGACGGCCTCGTCCAGGGCCGCGCGCACGGCGGCCGGTTCCCCGCCGCGGACGTCGAGGGAGAAGACGGTCCCCATCGTCTCTTCCACATGACGTGCCGCGGCGGGAGCCTGTGCGGAGTCGGCCACCGTGTCAGCCACCGGCCTGGTCCAGCGCCGACTGGAGGGACTGCTTGTAGCCCGCGCTGGTGTAGGTGGCACCGGAGACGGCGTCGATCTGCGCGTTCCCGGCAGCCACGGCGGCCTGGTTGAGGCGGGGGACGGAGGAGGAGGTGATCTGGTCGCTGCGTCCGCCCTTGGGGGCCTGGACCGCCTCGGCCTTGGTGATCTTCCCGCCCGCGACGGTGATCCGGACCTGGACGGGACCGTACTGGGTCTGCGCGGCCGTGCCCGTGACCGTCTTGGCCTGGGCACTGCCCGCCCCGGCACCCGCTCCCGCTCCCGCACCCGCACCTGCGCCCTGCCCGGAGTCCTGCGCGGCGCCGCCGCCCCCTGCCGGAGCCTTGTCCAGCGCGGACTGGAGCGACTTCTTGTAGCCCGCGCTCGTGTAGGTCGCGCCCGAGACGGCGTCGATCTGCGCGTTCCCGGCCGCGACCGCCGCCTGGTTGAGGCGGGGCACCGAGCTGGCGGTGATCTGGTCGCTGCGTCCGCCCTTGGGGGCCTGGACCGCCTCGGCCTTGGTGATCTTCCCGCCCGCGACCGTGACACGGACCTGGACCGGGCCGTACTCCGTCTGCACCGCGTCGCCGGTGAGCGTCTGGGCGTTGCCCGAGCCCTGCGCTGCACCGCCCGCGGCCTTGGCCTTGTCCAGGGCCGACTGGAGGGACTTCTTGTAGCCGGCGCTGGTGTAGGTGGCGCCCGAGACGGCGTCGATCTCCGCGCTCTGCGCCGCGACCGCCGCCTGGTTGAGGCGGGGTACCGAGCTGGCGGTGATCTGGTCGCTGCGTCCGCCCTTGGGGGCCTGGACCGCCTCGGCCTGAGTGATCTTTCCGCCGCTCATGGTCAGACGGACCTGGATCGGGCCGTACTCCGTCTGCTGCGCGTCACCGGTGACGGCGCCGTTCACGCCGCCCTGCGGCGCCTGCCCGGCCGCGGCGGGCGGGACCTGGCCGCCGGCCGCCTGGGCACCGCCCGGGTCGGAGGCCGGCTTCATGGACAGCAGCAGCACGATTCCGGAGACGGTGGCTGCGCCGGCGAGCACGGCACGCCGGACGGGGTGAGACTTCCTCATCGTTTCTCAAGCTCCTGAAGGGCCGTTGATGTCCCGTCGCTCACATCTCGAACGACTCGTGATGGATACGGCGGGCGGGGACTCCCGCGCCGCGCAGTGCTTCGTAGACCGACTGCGCGAAGCCGGGCGGCCCGCACATGAAGACGTCGTGGTCGTCGACGTCGGGGATCTTCCGCTGGAGGGACTCCGCGGAGATGTCGGGGCGCTCCCCGTCGGGGCTGTTGACTGCGTACATCAGCCGCGCGCCGCGCTCGTCGGCGATCTTGGCCAGCTCGCCCCACAGCGCCAGGTCCTGGGTGGTATTGGCCCGGTAGAGAAGGGTGATGTCGCCGGACGCGCCCGGCAGCGTCTCGAACAGGGCCCGCATCGGAGTGATGCCGACACCCCCCGCGACCAGCAGTACCTTGCCGCGGCTGCGGCGCTGCGCGGTCATCGCGCCGTACGGGCCCTCGGCCCACACCTTGGTGCCGGGCTGGAGCTCGCGCAGCCGGGACGTGTGGTCGCCGATCGCCTTGACGGTGATCCGCAGCATGTCCGGTCGGGGCGCCGCGGACAGGGAGTACGGGTGCGAACTGAAGCGCATGCCGGGCGCCTTGAACCGCCAGCGGAAGAAGTGCCCGGCCTCCGCGCCCATCCGGTGCAGCTTGCGCCCGCCGATCAGCACCGACACGATGCCCGGGGTCTCCTCGATGACCGCCTCGACCCGCATACGGTGCCGCAGGTTCAGACGGATCGGGGTGATGATCCGGTACCAGAGCACCAGCGCGGTCACCACGCCGTACAGCCCGTACCAGAAGGTCTTCGCGGCCGGCTCGACGGCGAACTCGTTGCCGGTCGTGATCTGGTGCCAGAACGTCATGTACACCGACACATAGGTGAGCAGGTGCACGTGGTACCAGGTGTCGTACCCGATCATCCGGCGCACCCCGCCGATCGAGAGGATCCCGATGACGAACAGCAGGCCCGTGCCGATGGCGGCCTTGCCCATGTCAGGCAGCTGGTTGATGGAGTCGGTCGTCTGCTGGACGATGTCGCCGAGTCCCTTGCCCGCCTGCAGGGCGTAGCCCCACATGGTGAGGAAGACATGCGCGAGGACCAGGCAGAGCGTGTAGCGGCCGGTCATGGCGTGCCAGCGGGCGACCCGGTCGGTACCCACCCGGCGCTCCAGCGCGGGCACCCGGGCCATCTGGAGCACCACCAGCGCCATGAGATAGCCGGCGAGCAGGCCGGTGATCCGGCCGGCGGCCAGGATCTTGCTCGCGTTGTCCGCGAGGGACGGTGTGTTGTCCCACCACAGCCACAGCACGGCCGCCGCTCCCGCCCACAGGGCGATCAGCAGCGGGACGGCCGGGGAGCGGCGCGGGCGGATGCGGCGCATCGTCTGGCGACGGGCGGCACGGCCGCCTGCGAGCGTGGTGGTCACGGTTCCTCCGTGGGGACTTGACCCTTGGCCCACAGATACGTGTCGGGACACGGGAGTGTTCAGCCGCGTACCGAGTCATGTGCGGACGGAAGTGACCGGCGGTAATACGCCCGCGCGCCCGCTTGGCGTCCCCGCGTCAGTAGCGCGTGACGCCGGTGGTGCCGCTCTTCGTCCCGACGGCGATGTGGGGATGCTTCGCCGGATCGGCCCAGACGAGGATCCGCCGCATCGCGTCCCTCGGCACGGAGACGCAGCCGGCCGTCGCTCCCCGCCCGTCGACATGCAGGAAGATGCCCGCGCCACGCCCCCGGACGGGACGCTCGTAGTTGAAGTCGATGACCAGCGCGTACGCGTACTGCGCCCGGTAGGTGATGAGCTGCTCGGACTCGGCGGCCCGGCAGTCGGCCGCGCGCGGCTCGGTCCAGCGGTTGTAGGAGCGGGAGTCGTTGTCCTGGCACCACCAGGAGTCCCGGTGCACCCGGCGGTAGGTGTACGCCGTCCCCCGCGGCGCCGCCTTGATGCCGAAGGCGTACGGCAGTCCGTACAGGCCCGTGGGTGTGGTGTCGGTGCCCTGCCTGCGGGCGGTGCCCTCGACGAGGCCGTTCGCTCCGAAGCGCGCGGGCGCGGAGCCGGCCTTCACCCACCGCCCGCCCTTGCGGTCCCACCAGGTGACCGTGCCCTTGGTGGAGGCCCGCTCCGGGGCCACCGCGGTGAGGAGCTGGGTGCCGCCGCCGGTGTCCGCCATCCGGTCCGGCAGGGGCGCCGCCTGTGCGGGCGGCACGGCCCCGAGCGTGAGGAGGGAGGAGACGGCGAGGGCGACGGCACCGGGGCGCATGTCTCAGACCGTAGAGGGAGGCAGCGGCAACGGCAGCCCGGGTAGTCCGTCCAGGCTGGTCGCGATGTGTTCCTTCTTGGTGAAGTAGGCGTCGAGCGAGGCGTCGTCCTCGCGCGCGAAGCGCTTGGAGTGCAGATCGCGCTCCGCCTCGTACTCCATGAAGGGCACCGCGTAGCCGCAGGTGTCACGGACGAGTTCGGCCGTCACGACGATGATCGCGCGCAGGCCGTGCTGGGACGGGTCGATGTCCGGGAAGCGGGCGAGGAGTTCCCCGAAGCGCGGGTCGTCGCGGAAGACCGGCTCGCCCCGCCCGTGCACGCGGACGATGTTCGGCGGGCCCTGGAAGGCGCACCACATCAGGGTGATCCGCCCGTTCTCCCGCAGATGGGCGATGGTCTCGGCGTTGGAACCGGCGAAGTCGAGGTAGGCGACGGTGTGCTCGTCGAGCACCGCGAAGGAGCCCTTGAGCCCTTTGGGGGAGAGGTTGACCGTGCCGTTGGCGGACAGGGGAGCGGTGGCGGTGAAGAAGACCGGCTGCGCCTCGATGAACGAGCGGAGCCGGCCGTCTATGCGCTCATGAGTCTTTCCCATGTCAAACGATTATGGGCGCAGGTCTTTCGACTGTCTAAGGAATTATGAGCGAGGGGCCCGTGGCCGCCCCGGCCGGCGCTCACTCGGGGCGGCCACAGCGCCTGTCACCTCACTGGTTGAGCTGGCAGGCGGCGAAGGCCTCGAGGCCTTCGGGCTTCTCGGCGGCGCGGCCGATGGCGGTCTCGATGCGGTTGAGGGCGGCGACGCGCTTGTCCTCCAGCGGGCCGAGGATGGCGTTCTGGACGAAGTTGGGTCCGCCCTGGCCGACGGTGTCGACGAGGCGCTTGTTCGCCTCCGCGATCTGGGTGTCCAGCTGCGCCAGGTTGCGGTCGACCTCGGCCTGCGCGGAGGCGGGGATCGCGGGCAGCTCGCCGGTGACGTCCGGGCAGCTGATGGCACCGGCGCCGGCGTTCCCCGCCTCGCCCGCACCCGCGCCCGCGTCCTCGCCGGCACCCGCACCGGCCTCGGCACCCGCACCCGCTTCGGCTCCGGCCTCGGCGCCCGCCTCCGCTCCGGCCTCGGCGCCCGCACCTGCCTCGGCACCGGCCTCCTCACCGGCGCCCGCCTCGCCTTCGGCCGCCTCGCCCGCCCCGGCGCCGCCGTCGGCGTCGAGCTGGCAGGCGGCGAAGGCCTCAAGCCCCTCGGGCTTCTCGGCGGCGCGGCCGATGGCGGTCTCGATGCGGTTGAGGGCGGCGACGCGCTTGTCCTCCAGCGGGCCGAGGATGGCGTTCTGGACGAAGTTGGGTCCGCCCTGGCCGACGGTGTCGACGAGGCGCTTGTTGGCCTCCTGGATCTGGGTGTTCAGCTGGGCGAGGTTGCTGTCGACCTCCGCCTGCGCCGAAGCGGGCACCGCGGGCAGCTGCCCGGTGACGTCCGGGCACGAGATGGTGCCGGGGCCCGCCAGCGTCCGGGCGTTCGTCCCACCGCTCGCGGGCGTCTCCTCCCCGGCGAGGGCGAAGCCGGCGATCACCGTGCCGGACAGTGCCACCGCGGCGGCGCCGCCGATGAACGCGACGCGACGCTTGTTGTACTTCGGAAGAGCCCTGGACATGCGGATGCCTCACTAGGGGTCGGGGGACGGGGGTGTCCTCGGTGTGCTGAAACGCGGCGCCTGCGTTCGGCGAGAGGTACGAGTAAGCGGTTTCCCGCGTTCAAAGGATCTTCAAATTCTTCTCGGCCTGACCAATAACCGCTGTCGGCTTCGCGCCCGGACCCGCATCGGATTGACGAATCATGCAGCGCTCTGCATACTCATGCAGGTCGGTATTCGCAGTATGAGGGGAAGAACCCGTGACCGAGCGCGTCGTACTCGCCTACTCAGGCGGTCTTGACACCTCCGTCGCCATCGGCTGGATCGCCGAGGAGACGGGCGCCGAGGTCATCGCGGTCGCGGTCGACGTCGGCCAGGGCGGCGAGGACCTGGACGTCATCCGCAAGCGCGCGCTCGCCTGCGGTGCCGTCGAGGCCGAGGTGGCGGACGCCAGGGACGAGTTCGCCGAGGAGTACTGCCTCCCGGCGATCAAGGCCAACGCCCTCTACATGGACCGCTACCCGCTGGTCTCCGCCCTGTCCCGGCCGACGATCGTCAAGCACCTCGTCGCCGCCGCCCGGAAGCACGGCGCCACCACCGTCGCCCACGGCTGCACCGGCAAGGGCAACGACCAGGTCCGCTTCGAGGCCGGCATCGTCGCCCTCGCCCCCGACCTGAAGTGCATCGCCCCGGTCCGCGACTACGCCATGACCCGCGACAAGGCCATCGCCTTCTGCGAGGCCAAGGGCCTGCCGATCGCGACCTCCAAGAAGTCGCCGTACTCCATCGACCAGAACGTCTTCGGCCGCGCCATCGAGACCGGCTTCCTCGAGGACATCTGGAACGCGCCGATCGAGGACATCTACGAGTACACCGAGAACCCGGCTCTCCCCCGGGAGCCCGACGAGGTGATCATCTCCTTCAAGGAGGGCGTCCCGGTCGCGGTCGACGGCAGGCCCGTCACCGTCCTCCAGGCGATCCAGCAGCTCAACGAGCGCGCCGGCGCCCAGGGCATCGGCCGGATCGACATGGTCGAGGACCGGCTCGTCGGCATCAAGTCGCGCGAGGTCTACGAGGCCCCGGGCGCCATCGCTCTGATCACCGCCCACCAGGAGCTGGAGAGCGTCACCGTCGAGCGTGAACTCGCCCGCTACAAGCGCGGCGTCGAGCAGCGCTGGAGCGAGCTGGTCTACGACGGTCAGTGGTTCTCCCCGCTCAAGCGCGCCCTGGACGGCTTCGTCGACGAGGCGAACCAGCACGTCACCGGCGACGTCCGGATGACCCTGCACGGCGGCCGCGCGGTCGTCACCGGCCGGCGCTCGCAGCAGTCGCTGTACGACTTCGACCTCGCGACCTACGACACGGGCGACACCTTCGACCAGTCCGCGGCCAAGGGCTTCATCGACATCTACAGCCTGTCGTCGAAGATCGCGGCGAAGCGCGACCTCGCGTAGGCGTTCACGGGACCCGGCCCGGGCGTATAAAGGTCTTCGTCCTACGGCCCGCATCCACAGGTCCGCGTCACATCCACACCTCTCTAGGAGCAACGCAAGTGAGCAGCAACAGCGGTGACGTCCGGCTCTGGGGCGGCCGTTTCGCCGACGGTCCCGCCGAGGCCCTGGCGAAGCTGTCCGCGTCCGTCCACTTCGACTGGCGGCTCGCGCCGTACGACATCGCCGGTTCGCGTGCGCACGCGCGCGTGCTGCACAAGGCAGGACTGCTCACGGACGACGAGCTGACGAGGATGCTCGAAGGCCTGGACCGGCTCGAAGCGGACGTCGCCGACGGCTCCTTCGTCGGCACCATCGCCGACGAGGACGTGCACACCGCGCTGGAGCGCGGCCTGCTGGAGCGGCTCGGCCCCGACCTCGGCGGTAAGCTGCGCGCGGGCCGCTCCCGCAACGACCAGGTCGCCACCCTCTTCCGGATGTACCTGCGCGACCACGCCCGGGTCGTCGGCGGCCTGATCGCGGAGCTCCAGGACGCCCTGATCGGCCTCGCCGAGGCGCACCCCGACGTGGCGATGCCCGGCCGTACGCACCTCCAGCACGCGCAGCCGGTCCTTTTCGCGCACCACGTCCTGGCCCATGTCCAGTCCCTCTCCCGGGACGCGGAGCGACTGCGCCAGTGGGACGCGCGCACGGCCGTCTCGCCCTACGGCTCGGGCGCCCTGGCGGGTTCGTCCCTCGGCCTGGACCCGGAGGCGGTGGCGAAGGACCTCGGGTTCGAGCACGGCTCCGCGGGCAACTCCATCGACGGTACGGCCTCGCGTGACTTCGTCGCCGAGTTCGCCTTCATCACGGCGATGATCGGGGTCAACCTCTCCCGGATCGCCGAGGAGGTCATCATCTGGAACACGAAGGAGTTCTCCTTCGTGACCCTGCACGACGCGTTCTCCACGGGCTCGTCGATCATGCCGCAGAAGAAGAACCCGGACATCGCGGAGCTGGCCCGCGGCAAGTCCGGCCGTCTGATCGGCAACCTGACGGGCCTGCTGGCCACGCTCAAGGCCCTTCCCCTCGCGTACAACCGCGACCTCCAGGAGGACAAGGAGCCGGTCTTCGACTCCATCGACCAGCTGGAGGTCCTGCTGCCGGCCTTCACCGGCATGATGGCCACCCTCACGGTCCACCGCGAGCGCATGGAGGAACTGGCCCCGGCAGGCTTCTCCCTCGCCACGGACATCGCCGAGTGGCTGGTCAAGCAGGGCGTCCCCTTCCGCGTCGCCCACGAGGTCGCCGGCGAGTGCGTGAAGGTCGCCGAGGCGGAGAACAAGGAACTGGACGAGCTGACGGACGAGCAGTTCGCCAAGATCTCCTCCCACCTGACCCCCGAGGTCCGCACCGTCCTCAACGTCCCCGGCGCCCTGGCCTCCCGCAACGGCAGGGGCGGCACGGCCCCGAGCGCGGTCGCCACCCAGCTGACAGAGGTGAAGGCGGACGTGTCGGCCCAGCACGAGTGGGCAGTGGCCAAGAAGCAGGCCTGAGGGAATCGCCCTCTAGGGGCGCGGGGAACTGCGCGACAAGCCCCCACAACCCCGCACCCGCAAAACACCGCAAGTCCCGAGCTCTGAGGCGAAGGTCATCGCGGGTTACGTTGGGTCGAAGCCGAACCGGAGCCGACCGAACGGAGCCCGCGATGCCCTTCGCCCGCCTCGCGACCGCAACCACTCCCACCTGTCACATCGGACTAGGCCTCGCCGCCGTAGGACGCCCGGGCTACATCAACCTCGGCCGAGACGAAGACCTCGGAGAAGACCGCAGCGTAGAGACACTCCGCAACCGCACCCACGAACTCCTCGACGCCGCATACGCCCAAGGCGTCCGCTACTTCGACGCCGCCCGCTCCTACGGCCGCTCGGAGGAGTTCCTCGCCGACTGGCTCCACGCAAGGCCCGCCTTCGACGACATCGTCGTCGGCAGCAAGTGGGGCTACACCTACACCGCCGACTGGTCCACCGACGCCGACCACCACGAGGTCAAGGACCACGCCCTGCCCACCTACGAACGGCAGCGCGCGGAGAGCGACGAGCTGCTCGGCGACCGGCTCGACCTCTACCAGATCCACTCGGTGACCCCGGACAGCCCGGCCCTCACCGACAAGGAACTGCACGCGAAGCTCGCGGAGGCCGCGGCCCAGGGCCTCACCATCGGCTTCTCCACCAGCGGCCCGGCCCAGGCGGACGCCATCCGCGCCGCCCTCGCCGTGACGGTCGACGGCGAACCCCTCTTCCGTACCGTCCAGTCCACGTACAACGCGCTGGAGACCTCCGCCGCGCCCGCCCTCGCCGAGGCGCACGACGCCGGGCTCACCGTGATCGTCAAGGAGGGCATGGCCAACGGCCGGCTCGCCGGGCCGCACGCCCCGGACGTACTGCGGGAGGTCGCCGAGGAAGCGGACCTTGGCTGCGACGCCGTCGCCCTCGCCGTGATCCTGCGACAGCCCTGGGCCGGTGTGGTCCTATCCGGCGCCGCCACCACCAACCAGCTCGCCTCGAACCTGCACGCCGCGGCCGTCGACCTCGACGACGACCAGCTGACCCGCCTCGCCACGCTGGTCGAGGAACCGCACGCGTACTGGGAGCGGCGCGGTCAGCTGCCCTGGCACTGAGCGCTGAGTACTGAGCATCACCTCTCCGTAAACCGCCGGCCGTGAGCCAAGCATGCCCGGGATGAGACATCATTGTCTCATCTGGGCTATGCTCGTCTCATGGCTGTCGATCCTGATCACGTGCTGCGCGCCGCCGCGGCCCTGCTGACCCGTAAATCCACCGCGACCATGGACGAGGTCGCCAAGGCCGCCGGGATCAGCCGCGCCACGCTGCACCGCCACTTCGCCGGACGGGACGTCCTCGTCCGCGCCCTGGAGTCGCTGGGCATCGCGGAGTGCGAGGCCGCCCTGGACGCGGCCCGGCTCGACGAGGGCACGGCGAGCGACGCCGTACGCCGACTGGTCGGGGCCATCGAGCCCGTCGCCGGACTGCTCGCGTTCCTCTACTCCGAGAACCAGTTGTTCGAGGGCGAGGAGATGAACGCGGGCTGGACCCTGATAGACGACCGGATCTCCGCCCTGTTCCGGCGCGGCCAGCTCGGCGGCGAGTTCCGTATCGACCTCACCCCGGCCTGGCTCACCGAGGCGCTCTACGGCCTGATGGCCTCCGGCGCCTGGATGGTGCACAGCGGCAAGGGTGCCCCCAAGGACTTCCAGCACATGATCGTCGAGCTGCTGCTCGGCGGCGCACTACGGAGAGAGGAACCATGACCAGCACCTTGCAGACGGCGGAAGCGACCGAGGCGGTGAAGCGCCCGGGCCGCTGGCTCGCACTCGCCGTCCTCGTGCTCGCCGTGCTGCTGGTGGCCGTCGACGCGACCGTGCTCGGTCTCGCGACCCCCTACATCAGCGAGGACCTGAAGCCCTCCGGCACACAGCTGCTGTGGATCGGCGACGTCTACTCGTTCGTCATCGCCGGTCTGCTCGTCTCCATGGGCAGCCTCGGCGACCGCATCGGCCGCAAGCGGATCCTGCTGATCGGTGCCACGGCGTTCGGCGCGATATCCGTGTTCAACGCCTATGCCACCACCCCCGAGATGATGATCGTCGCGCGGGCCCTGCTGGGCGTCGCCGGTGCCACCCTGATGCCGGCCACGCTCGCGCTGATCCGCAACCTCTTCCACGACCCGCGCGAGCGCAGTCTCGCCGTCGGCATCTGGGGCGCCACCGCCTCCGCCGGTACGGCCGTGGGCCCGATCGTCGGCGGGTTCCTGCTGGAGCACTTCTGGTGGGGCTCGGTCTTCCTGATCAACCTGCCCGTGATGGCGGTCCTGGTCCTCGTCGGCATCAAGCTGCTGCCCGAGTCGCGGACCGCGAACGCCGGGCCCTGGGACCTGGTCAGCGTCGTGCTGTCGCTGGTCGGCATGGTCGGTGTCGTGTACGCGATCAAGGAGGCCGCCACCCACGGCTTCGCCTGGGCCACCCTGGCCGCCGGTCTGCTGGGCGCGGCCGCCCTGTACGGGTTCGTACGCCGTCAGCTCACGCTCCCCGCCCCGCTGCTGGACATGCGGCTGTTCCGCCACCGCGGCTTCAGCGGAGCCGTACTGGCGGACCTGCTGACCATTCTCGGCCTGTCCGGGCTGGTGTTCTTCCTCTCCCAGTACCTGCAACTTGTCCAGGGCAGGCGCCCCTTCGAGGCGGGTCTGGCCGAGCTGCCCGCCGCCATCGGCGCGGTGGTGGCCGGACTGGCCGCGGGGCGCGCGGCCCGCCGTTTCTCGGTGCGGGCCGTCGTCGCCGGGGGTCTGGCGGCGATCGGCCTGGCGCTGGCCGCGCTCACGGTGATCGGCCAGACCACCGGCTACCCGCTGCTCGGGTCCGCGCTGCTGGTCGTCGGCGTCGGTGCCGGTCTCTCCTTCACGGTCACCGCCGACGTGATCCTCTCCAGCGTGCCCAAGGAGCAGGCGGGCTCCGCCTCGGCCGTGTCCGAGACGGCGTACGAACTCGGCGCGGCCCTCGGTATCGCCGTGCTCGGCTCCATCGTGACCGGCGTCTACCGCGACTTCACCGGCCCGGCGGGCACCCCGGCCGCGGCCCACGAGTCACTCGGCGGTGCCGTCGAGGCGGCCGCGAGCATGCCCGCGCACAGCGCGGCGGTGATGCTGGACGCGGCCCGCACGTCCTTCGTCGACGGCCTGGCCCTCGCCGCCGGGGTCGGCGCGGCGGTCCTGCTGGCCGCGGCGGTGGCGGCGTGGTTCCTGATGCGGGGGCAGCGACTGGAGAGCGGGACGGAACACTGAGAAAGCCCGCGGGGGTGTGAGAGCTTGTCGCCCTCACACCCCCGCGGCCCGCAGAACTAGGCGGCTTCCTTGGCCTTGCTGGCGTACATGTCCACGTACTCCTGCCCGGACAGCCGCATGACCTCGCTCATCACCGAGTCCGTCACGGCCCGCAGCACATAGCGGTCCCGGTCCATCCCCTCGTACCGGGAGAACTCCATCGCCTCACCGAACCGCACGGTGACCTTGCCCGGGCGGGGGAGACCCGCGCCGCCCGGCTGCAGCCGGTCCGTGCCGATCATCGCGAACGGCACCACCGGCGCGCCCGTCATCAGCGTGAGCCGGGCGATACCGGTACGCCCCCGGTACAGCCGCCCGTCGGGCGAGCGGGTGCCCTCCGGGTAGATGCCGAACACCCGGCCCTCGTCCAGCACCCGGCGCCCGGTCATCAGGGCCGCGACCCCGCCCCGGCCGCCGTCGCGGTCGACCGGGATCATGCCGACGCCGGTGAAGAACCAGGCCATCAGCCGGCCCTTGAGGCCCTTGCCGGTGACGTACTCGTCCTTGCCGATGAAGAACACCTGCCGGTCGCAGACCAGCGGCAGGATCATCGAGTCGATGAACGTCAGGTGGTTGCCGGCCAGGATGACCGGACCGTCGCCGGGAATGTGCTCCGCACCTTCCACCTGTGGGCGGAACATCAGGCGCATGACCGGACCGAGCACTGCCTTGATGAGCGCGAAGCGGGACAACGGACCCTCCGGTGTCAAGGGAATCTGTATGAGTATGTGCAGGTGGGGACGATACTCGTGGCCCCGGGGGTCGCGCACATCGGGCACGACGACTTAACCGAGGCCTTACGCACTGTTGACGCGTGTTTACCTGCGGTGGCGCCTCATCGGCGGTCTGTAACCCGGCCGCCATGATGTGACGGACATCGCCTCGGACGCCACCGGACGCGTTCCCAGAACCGCCGCGCCGAATCGAACGGGGTGCGACGAATCGTCAGATCACCCTCCCCACCAGCCACTACGACATCCGGCGTCACCCGCGTGTTCCGCGCGGGGTCTCCCACCCGTCATGTACGCGCCCCTACGATCAGCCCGCAGTGACGAGTCGAACGGCAGGGAGGGCGCTCACATGGGAACGCAGGAGTCGAACGAAGAAACGAGCGGGACCGGACGGCGGGCCCTGCTCGGCGCGGCGGTGCTCACCGCCGGTGGAGCGGTCCTCGGCATGACCGGCACCGCGCGAGCGGACGGCTCCCGGCACGGCGGCGGACGCGGCGGACTGGGGAGCCTGCCCAAGCCGACGATCGTCGGCCACCGCGGAGCCAGCGGCTACCGCCCGGAGCACACGCTGGGCTCGTACCAGCTGGCCCTCGACCTGGGCGCCGACATCGTCGAGGCGGGCGACCTGGTGCCGACGAAGGACGGGCACCTGGTCTGCCGGCACGAGCCGGAGATCGGCGGCACCACCGATGTCGCCGACCACCCCGAGTTCGCCGGCCGCAAGAAGACCAAGCTCCTCGACGGTGTCTCCACCACCGGCTGGTTCACCGAGGACTTCACGCTCGCCGAGCTGAAGACGCTGCGCGCGATCGAGCGCATCCCGGCCAACCGCCCGCACAACACCCTCTACAACGGCCGCTGGGAGATCCCCACCTTCGAAGAAGTCCTGAAGTGGCAGGACGAGCAGACCCGCAAGCGCGGCAAGCAGGTCTGGATCTACCCCGAGATCAAGCACCCCACCTACTTCCGCAAGCAGGGCCTGCCGCTGGAGGAGCGGGTCGCCAAGGTGCTGCGCAAGTACCGCAAGGACCGGCGGACCTCCCCGGTCGTCATCCAGTCCTTCGAGCCGACCAGCATCGAGCGCCTCAACAAGCTCGTCGACAACCCCCTGGTCGTCCTGCTGTCGTCGGCGGACACCCGCCCCTGGGACTTCGTCGAGACGGGCGACCCGCGCACCGTCGCCGACCTGGTCAAGCCGGCCGGCCTCCGGGAGATCGCCTCCTACGCGCAGGGCATCGGCCCGACCCTCGACCTGGTCATCCCGCGCGACGCCAAGGGCAATCTCACGCAGCCGACGACGCTCGTCGCGGACGCGCACAAGGTGGGGCTGATCCTGCACCCGTGGACCCTGCGCAACGAGAACCCCTTCCTGCCCGCGAACTTCCGCAAGGGCACGGAAGCGGACGCCTACGGTGATGTCTTCGGCGCGTACAAGGCGTACTTCGCGACCGGCATCGACGGCGTCTTCACCGACCAGCCCGACACAGGCGTGCTGGCCCGCGAGGACTTCGTCAACAGCTGAGCTCACACCACCCGGTCGAGTGAGCTTCGGCCGCCCGGGCAACCCGCCGCCCGGGCGGCCGCGTCGCTCCGCATATGACGCCCGACCTGGTCACCGCCCTGAGCCCGCTGCTCACCGCCGAGGCCTCCGCGGAGGCATATGCCGCCGGAACCGAGCCGAGCGACCTGGAGCAGGCGGTCTGGCTCCGCCTGCTGGAGCGCCTCGACGCCGACGACCCGCCGCTCGACCCCCAGGGGTGGCTCCGCCGCGCCGTCCGCTCGGAGGCCCGCCGCACCCGCCGTACGAGCCGCCTCGAACGGCCGTACGTCGGCGAACCCGTCGACGACAGTGACCGCGACCCCGAGCAGCTCGCCCTCACCGCCGCCCGCGGCCGTGCCCTGCGCGCGGCCGTACGCCGCCTCCCGGGCCGCTGCCCCCGGCTGATCGAGGCGCTGCTCTCCCCACAGGACCTGACATACCGGGAAATCGCAGGGGAGTTGGGTATGTCACAGGGGAGTCTTGGCCCGGAACGTTCCAGATGCCTGGGATGTCTGCGCAGATTGCTCGCGCCGGAGGTTGCGGCCCACTGAGGACGGGGATAGGAGTGGGGGACGACAGGTGATCAGATGAGCGGGAGGCGTGCGCACATGGGCATGAGCGTGACCATCTCTGCGGCGACCGAGCAGGACGCGGAGCAGATCTTCAGGCTGCAGTACCTGTGCTTCCAGCGGGAGGCGGCGCTGTACGGGAACTACCGCATCGACCCGCTCGTCCAAACCCTCGACTCGGTCCGCGAGGAGGTCACCCGGGACTGCGTCTTCGTGGCCCGGCTCGGCGACGAGGTCGTCGGCTCGGTCCGCGGCTCGGTCACCGAGGACGGCGCCGCCGCGATCGGGAAGCTCTGCGTCCACCCGCGCCTCCAGGGCCACGGCATCGGAGCCCGCCTCCTCCGAGCGGCCGAATCGGCCCTCGCCGGCCAGCACGGCGCCAAGCGCTTCCGCCTCCACACCGGCCACCGCAACGAGGGCAACCTCCGCCTCTACCGCAAGGTGGGCTACGAAACGGTGGGCACGTCCCAGGGCGCGGACGGCATCCCCATGATCGTCCTGGAGAAGCCGGCCGGCGCCTACGCGGCGACGGCTTGATGCCGGCCTTTTAGGGGCGCGGGGAACTGCGCGACAAGCCACATCCGGCCCGCGGCCGCCTGCTCACCTCAGGCGGCATCCCCATCCCGCGAACGCGAAGCCCGAAGCCAGTAAATGGCGGACAGCGGCAACAACACCGGGATGAACAGATACCCCATCCCGAAGTCCGACCACACAGTCGCGTCAGGAAACGCGGACGGTTCGACCAACGTCCAGGTCCCCACCGTCAGCACACCCACCAACTCCGCGACACAACACACCAGCGCCGCCCGCCGCGCAGTCTCCCCACCCCGCACCAACGAGTACGTGATGAACCCGTACACCAGCCCCGCCACCGCCGACAGCGAGTACGCCAGCGGCGCCCGGTCGAACTCCGTAGCGATCTGATACGCCGACCGCGACACCGCCCCGACGACCATCACGCCGTACAGCCAGACCAGCAGCGTGCCCGGCCCACTGATCAGCCGCTGCCGAGTCACCTCAGCCTCCCCAGATGTCATAGAGCCGCACCTCCAGCACCGCCAGCACCACACCGCCGGCGGCAACGGTCACCGAGCCCCACCGCGTGCGCTCGGCCAGTGACATGAACCCCGCCGCCGGGACGCACGCGAACGCCCCCAGCAGATACGCCACGAAGATCGTCGTGCCCTGCTCCGGCTTCTCGCCCTGCGCCAGCAGCACGATCCCCACCACCAGCTGCACCAGCGACAGCAGGGTGACCACGGCCATCCCGATGAAGTGCCAGTCCTTCGTCGGCTGGTCACGGTAGGCCGCGAGGCCGCACCAGGCGGCGAGCAGCAGCGCGGCGACGCCGGTCACCAGCGTCAGAGCAGCAAGCATGCTGCGACCTTATTACGGCCGAAAAGGCCCGATGCTTCCGGCCCTGGCCCGCACCGTAGGGTCGGGGGCATGAAGATCCACGCGCAAGCCCTGCTGTTCGACAACGACGGAACCCTGGTCTCCTCCCTCGACTCGGTGGACCGCTGCTGGACGCGGTGGGCCGTGGAGTACGGGATCACGGCCGAGGACTTCGCACGCGTCGAACTGCACGGCCGGCCGGCCGTCGAGATAGCCGCCGACCTGCTGCCCGCCGCGATCGTGCCGCAGGCCCTCGCGCGGATCGAGGACCTGGAGGTGGAGGACGTGCCCCACGGCGGTGTGCACCTCCTGCCCGGGACGCGCGCGTTCCTCGACTCCCTGCCCGCCGAGCGCTGGGCCGTCGTCACCTCCGCCACCCGGCGGCTGGCCGAGGCGCGGCTCGACGCCGTCGGCATCCTCCCCAAGACGCTCGTCGCCGCCGACGACATCACCCGCGGCAAGCCCGACCCCGAGCCGTACCTGCTCGCCGCCCGCACCCTCGGCGTCGACCCGGCCCGGTGCGTCGTCTTCGAGGACGCCCCCGCGGGTCTCACGGCCGGCCGGGCCGCCGGTATGACCACCGTGGCGTTGACCACAACCCACCAGGCCCACGAACTCGAGGCCGACCTGATCGTCGAGAACCTGTCGGCCCTGTCCGCACTGGTCACCGAGCAGGGGGTGGAAATCTCCCTCCGCGGCTGACGCCTGCCGGCCCCTGTTCACCGCTGTCCAGCATGCGGACAGCGGCGTGACTGTCAGGACCGTACGCGTGTTTTACTGGCGACCATGACCACGACGAGCGACCGCATCCCCGCGACCGAGGCGACCATGACGCCCGGTGCTCGTTGTATGTGTCGAATGTGCGCCTTCTAGAGGGCCCCCGCACCACCCCCTGAGCTCGCGCCCCGAAGCGAGACAGCGGCAGGTCCGCACGCCCTGAGCGGTGCGAGACGCCAAGCCGCCCCGCGCGCATGTTCTCCCCGGTTCCCCGCCCCAGCGAGAACCGTGTCGCGTCCCTGAACGAACGCATCTGTGCCCGGGCACACCCACGCCCGCGCACTCGACAGTGACGGAAACCCACGTGATCACCACAACGGACCTGACCAAGGTCTACCGTTCGCGCGGCCGCGAGGTCACCGCCCTGGACGGCGTCGACCTGCACGTCCGCGAGGGCGAGGTGTTCGGCGTCATCGGCCAGTCCGGCGCCGGCAAGTCCTCGCTCATCCGCTGCGTCAACCTGCTGGAACGCCCCACCTCCGGCACCGTGACCGTCGCCGGACAGGACCTCACCGCCCTGGCCGGCCGCGGCCCGCGCGCCGGAAAGGAACTGCGCGAGGCACGCAGCCGGATCGGCATGGTCTTCCAGCACTTCAACCTGCTGTCCTCCCGGACCGTCCAGGACAACGTCGAGCTGCCGTTGGAGATCCTCGGCAAGTCCGGCAAGGAACGCTCCCGCAAGGCGCTGGAACTGCTCGACCTGGTCGGCCTCGCCGACAAGGCGGGCGCCTACCCCGCGCAGCTCTCCGGCGGCCAGAAGCAGCGCGTCGGCATCGCCCGCGCCCTGGCCGTCGACCCCAAGGTGCTGCTGTCCGACGAGGCCACCAGCGCCCTCGACCCGGAGACCACCCGCTCCATCCTGGCGCTGCTGCGCGACCTGAACCGGCAGCTCGGCCTGACCGTCCTGCTCATCACACACGAGATGGACGTCGTGAAGTCGGTCTGCGACTCCGCCGCGCTCATGGAGAACGGCCGCGTCGTCGAGTCGGGCACGGTCAGCGAACTGCTCGCGACCCCCGGCTCCGAGCTGGCCTCCGCGCTGTTCCCGCTCGGCGGCGAAGCCTCCGGCGACGACCGCACCGTCGTCGACGTCACCTTCCAGGGCGAGAGCGCGACCCAGCCGGTCATCTCGCAGCTCGCCCGCACCTACAACATCGACATATCGATCCTCGGCGCGGCCATCGACACCGTCGGCGGCCTCCAGGTCGGCCGGATGCGCATCGAACTGCCCGGCCGCTACGAGGACAACGTCGTACCGATCGGGTTCCTGCGCGAACAGGGCCTGCAGATCGACGTCCTGGGCCATGAGGCCGAACTGGTGAAGGAGGGTGTCAAGTGACCTGGTCCGAGATGCAGCCACTGCTGGAACAGGCGTGTTGGGACACGCTCTACATGGTCGGCTGGTCCACACTCATCGCCGTCATCGGCGGACTTCCGCTCGGGATCCTGCTGGTCCTGACCGACCGCGGCGGCCTGCTCCAGAACCTCGCCGCCAACAAGGTCATCGGGCAGATCGTGAACATCGCCCGCTCCCTGCCGTTCATCATCCTGATGGTGGCGCTGATGGGCTTCACCCGCTCCATCACCGGGACGACCATCGGCGTCGAGGCCGCCATCGTGCCGCTCGCCGTCGGAGCCATCCCGTTCTTCGCGCGCCTGGTCGAGACGGCCGTCCGCGAAGTGGACCACGGGCTCGTCGAGGCCGTGCAGGCCATGGGCGGCAACACCTGGACCATCGTCCGCAAGGTGCTCGTCCCCGAGTCCCTGCCGTCGCTGATCTCCAGCACCACCACCACGATCGTCGCCCTCATCGGCTACTCGGCCATGGCGGGCACGGTCGGCGCCGGCGGCCTCGGCGACATCGCCATCCGCTACGGCTACCAGCGCTTCGAGACCCAGCTGATGTGGATCACCGTCGCGATCCTCGCCGTCGTCATCTCGCTCATCCAGTTCGCCGGCGACTACGCGGCCCGCTCCCTGCACCGCCGCGGCGCCCACTCCGGCCCCGCGCCGAAACTGCGGCTGCTCAAGGCCGCTTCCTGAAAGCTCCCCGTCCACCCACGACGGGGCCGCACCACTCGCAAGGCCATAAGGAAAGGCACTTTTCGTGCGTAGCACCGCCAAGATCACCACCGCCGTACTCGCCGCCGGAGCCCTCACCCTCGGGCTCAGCGCCTGCGGCGCGGGCGACTCCGGCTCCGACGGACCCCTGATCGTCGCCGCCAGCCCCACTCCGCACGCCGAGATCCTCAACTACGTCAAGGACAACCTGGCGAAGAAGGAGGGCCTCGACCTGGAGGTCAAGGAGTTCACCGACTACGTCACGCCGAACACGGCGACGCAGGACGGCTCCGTGGGCGCCAACTACTTCCAGAACCAGCCGTACCTCGACGACTTCAACAAGAAGAACGGCACCGACATCGTGCCCGTCGTCACGGTCCACCTGGAGCCGCTCGGCCTCTACTCCCACAAGGTCAAGAAGGCCGACGCCCTGAAGAGCGGTGCGACGGTCGCCATCCCCAACGACACCGTCAACGAGGCCCGCGCCCTCAAGCTCCTCGCCGCGAACAAGCTCATCACGCTCAAGGACGGCGTCGGCAACGAGGCGACCCCCTCCGACATCGCGGAGAACCCCAAGAAGCTCAAGTTCAAGGAGCTGGAGGCGGCTCAGACCCCGCGCTCCCTCGACGACGTGGACGCCGCCGTCGTCAACGGCAACTACGCCCTCTCGTCCGACCTCAAGCCGGCGAAGGACGCCCTCGTCCTGGAGTCCCCGAAGGACAACCCGTACGGCAACTTCCTCGCCGTGAAGAAGGGCGAGGAGAAGGACCCGCGGGTGAAGAAGCTCGCGAAGCTTCTCACCTCGCCCGAGGTGAAGAAGTTCATTCAGGACAAGTACGACGGCGCCGTGCTCGCCTCCTTCTGAGGCCCGCCCGGCACCCGCGCCGCACGGGGTCCTCCCTCACCGGGTGGGGGAGGGCCCCGTGGTGCGGATCAGTGCTTTCATGCTGCATGCTGGGCAGTTGAGCAGGCCCTGAAGGTTCACCGAAGGTTACGGAGCGGCGCATGACGAGCACCTTTCCCAACGTCTCCATCAGCACGGAGCGGTTGGTGCTGCGTCCTCTTGACGAAGACGACATCGCCGCCCTGGCGGCGATGATGAACGACGAACAGGTGGCGGCCTGGACCTCCGTCCCCCAGCCCTTCACGGAGGAGGGCGCCCGCACCTGGATCACCGACTACGCCCCCGCCGAGCGCACCGAGGGCCGCGGCCTCGACTTCGCGGTCACCGAGTTCCTCACCCAGCGCCTGGTCGGCGTCATCCAGCTCGGCAAGACCAACTGGCGCGTACGCTCCACCGAGCTGTCGTACATCATCGCCCCCTGGGCCAGGGGCGAGGGCTACGCCTCCGAGGCCGCCCTCGTCACCGCCCGGTGGCTCTTCTCGGACCAGAAGTTCGAGCGCATCGAACTGCGCACGGCGGCCGACAACACCGCCTCCCAGCAGGTCGCCCAGAAGATCGGCTGTATCAGCGAGGGCGTGCTGCGCAACGCCTGTATAGCCCGCAGCCGTGCCGAGGACGGCACGTGGAGCGACGTACGCACCGACTTCATCGTCTGGAGCCTGCTCCCCGAGGATCTGGAGGGCGTCGGCGGCCGGCTCCCCGACGGCTTCACGTCCTTCGGCGACTGGAACTGACCGGAACGGCCACCGTGCGCGAGCGCACCGCCGTCCCCTCCGCCGGCTCCACCGGGTACTCTCACCAAGCCCGCCCACGGGCCGCCCGCGACACGACACGCAGACGACCCGCGACATCCTCTGGAGACTGACGACGATGGCCGACCGGGTCACGGTGATCGGCTGGGACGGTTCGCCGCTGACCGACGCGGCACGCGCCGCCCTGGGAGCCGCCACGCTCGTGGCGGGTGCCGCCCACCACCTGGCGCTCCCCGAGGTCCCCGCCCGCGCCGAGCGCATCCGCCTCGGCAGTGTCGCCCTCGCCGCCCGCCGCATCGCCGGCCACCGCGGCACGGCCGTCGTGCTCGCCGACGGCGACCCCGGCTACTTCGGCGTCGTGAAGACCCTGCGGGCGCCCGAGTTCGGCCTCGAGGTGGAGGTCGTCCCCGCCGTCTCCTCCGTCGCGGCCGCCTTCGCCCGGGCCGGCATGCCCTGGGACGACGCACAGGTGGTCGTCGCACACCGCCGCACCCTGCGCCGCGCGGTGAATGTATGCCGAGCCCACACCAAGGTGGCCGTCCTCACCTCACCCGGCGCCGGCCCGGCCGAACTCGGCCTGCTCCTCGAAGGAGTCCACCGCTCCTTCGTCATCTGCGAGGAACTCGGCACCGAACGCGAGCGCGTCACGATCGTCAGCTCCGACAAGGCCGCCGACCACACCTGGCGCGACCCCAATGTCGTCATCGTCCTCGGCGGCCCGGCCGGACCCGGCACCTCGGGGGAGACCGGCGGCTGGATCGCCGGGCGCGACCCGTCCGCCGGTCCCCGCGGCTGGTCCCTGCCCTCCGAGGCCTACGGCGCCCGCCTCGACGAGGGCGAGACCCAGCCGCTGCGCGCCTCCCAACTCGCCCGCCTCGGACCGCGCGTGGGCGACCTCGTGTGGGACATCGGCTGCGGCAGCGGCGCCTTCGCCATCGAGGCCGCGCGCGCCGGCGCCGCCGTCATCGCCGTCGACAGCGACCGGGCCGCCTGCGCCCGCACCGACGCCGCCGCCCGCCGCCTCGGCGTCCAGCTCCAGATCGTGCACGGCACCGCCCCGCACATCCTGGAGAACCTCCCCGAACCGGACGTCGTCCGCGTCGGCGGCGGGGGAGCGGCCGTCGTCTCCGCGGTCGTCGACCGCCGCCCGCAGCGCATCGTCACCCACGCCGGCACCCGCGACACCGCCGAACTCATCGGCCGCGACCTGACGGAGCACGGCTACGGCGTCGAGTGCGCCCTGCTGCAGTCCGTCGAACTCGACACCCGGGCCTGGACGGAGAAAGAACGGAGCGTCGCGTTCCTGCTCAGCGGCGTGCTGCCGAGGCGCAGCGCCTGATCCCGCCGCCGTCCCCGTGATCGGGTTGTCGTACTGCGCGCGGTAGGCTGGCCGATCGTTGCACCGCACCCGGACGCCCGGCACTTCGTCGGCCAATGTCCGGAAAACCCGCCCGTTTTGGGGTGTGTGTGGTACGGCAGAACCGAGGGACGCGCAACGTGGCGCAGTCCACAGCGGAACCGTCGCGGATCAAGCTGCCGCGAGGGTGGTACGGCCGCGACAATGCCAGTGAATGGCTTTGTCGCCTTTTTGGGGCGGGCCGCTCGTGCCGCTGGGGACGCACGCTCGTTCTTCACTGCGGGGCGGTCGGTGCGCCGTTCCGGGCGAGCTGGTCGTAGGAGCACTAACCGATTGGGCGAGGGGTACGCATGACCGACACCGGCCAGGTCCCGGGCGAGGGACTGCCGGAGAACGCAGGCATGGTGGAGCAGCCGGGCGTCCCCGCGCACGGTTCGTACACCTACCTCTCCGAGCCCGAGACCACCGCGGAGGACGACGACCTGCTGCTGTTGCCGGGCGCCCAGGGCGCCTGGGGCAACGAGGTCGCCCCGCCCATGCCGGAGCCGGTCGCCGAGACCGTGCACGAGCCGGGTCCGCACGAGATCTCCGGCCGCGACAGCGGCTCGGTCGACCTCGGCGGCGTCCGGCTGCCCGACCCTCCGCCGATCCCGCCCGTCACTCCGCGACGCCCGCTGCACCTCGGCCCGCCGCTGCCGGACAGCTCCGCCAGCCCGGTCCGCTCCCTCGCCGACCGCGGCCCGGCCGACGCGCCGCTGCGACAGCCCGTGGCGGCCGCGGGCCCCGAGTACCTCGACGCCCCGCGCGCGCCGGAGATGCCGTCGCCCCCGGCCGCGCCCTGGGACGCGCAGGTCACCCACCAGGCCCAGGTGGCCGTCGGGGTGGCCCCTGCGGAAACGGTTGTTCCGGAAACGCAGCCGGTGGCCGAGGTCGAGGAGCCTGTGCAGGTGGCTGAGGCCGTTTCCGCGCCTGAGCCGGTTCCGGCGGAGGTGCCGGTGCCTGCGGCTGCTTCTCCCGAGGCTCCCGAGCCGGTTGCCGTAGGCGACTCCGCCGGCTCTGACTCCGCCGACGCCGGCGATCAGGTTCCGGCGGCTGTCGAGGAGCAGGACGTGGTCCCCGCTCCCGTCGCCGAGTCCCTCCCGGTCGCCGAGGCCGCACCGGCCCCTGAAGCGGTCCCGTTCCCGGAGGCCGCGACCGCGCCCGAGGCTCCCGCCGAGATGCCCGAGGCAACTCCCGCCGTGGCGCCGGAGGCAGTCGCTCCCGAGCCGGTCGCTCCGGAGGCCGTAGCGGAGGCGCCGGCAGAGGTCGTCGGCCCCGAGGCCATCGCACCGGTTCCGGACGCGAGCGCCCCCGAAGCCGTAGTGCCGGAGCCGGACCCGAGCGCCCCCGAGGCCGTAGCGCCGGAGCCGGACGCCCCCGGCGTCGAGGCCCCCGCGCCGGTCGCCGAGCCGCTCGCCCCGCAGGCCGCCCCCGCTCCTGCCCCCGAGGCGACGGCTCCACAGCCCGCCCCTGAGGCGCCGGCTCCGGTGGCCCCTGCCCCGGCGGCCGCCGACGCACCGGAGGCGCCAGTCGCACCGGAGGCACCAGCCGCACCGGTTCAGCCCGCCCCGATGCCTGCCCAGGTCACCGAGACACCCGTGCCCGACGCGCCCGCCGAGGCACCCGCACCGCCCCAGGCCCCCGAGGTAACGGAGCCCGCCCCCGTGGCAGAGGAAGTCGCTCCCGAGCCCGCCCCCGTGGCACAGGAAATCGCACCCGAGCCCACCGCCGCGGCCGAGGAGGTCGCTCCCGACCTGGCCCCCGCGGCCGAGGAAGCCACTCCCGACCCCGCTCCCGAGCCGGTGACCCCCGCTCCCGAGACCATGGACGTCCCCCCGGCCCCCGCCGAGGACGTCACCGTCGTACTCCCCGAGCCGATCGCGGAAGAGAAGGCGGACGAGCAGACGGACGAGCAGAGCATGCAGCCGGTCCAGGGCCCCCAGCAGTCCCAGCCGCCCGCCGCCCCCCGGCCGGTACAGCCCGAGGAGCCGGAGTCCCCGGCCCCCGCGGCCACCGTCCCCGCACCCCGCGACGGCGACGCCGAACTCGTGCAGAACGCGGACGACCTGGACACCCGGGCCGCCGAGCAGGAAGACTTGGCTGACCAGGTACGCCACGACGAAGAGAGCACGGCCGCAGTGGCAGAGGCACCACAGCCCACCGGCCCCGCCGCCCCCGGCTTCGACCCCGCCGAGCGCGAGGCCGTACTGAAGGTCATGCGCGAACGCCGCGACATCCGCAACGGCTTCCGCAGCGACCCGATCCCGCACGAGGTGCTGCTCCGCGTCCTGGAGGCCGCCCACCACGCGCCCTCCGTGGGCCACTCGCAGCCCTGGGACTTCGTCGTCATCCGCTCCGCCGACACCCGGCGCGCGATGCACGAACTGGCCATGCGCCAGCGTGAGGCGTACGCGAAGTCCCTCCCCAAGGGCCGGGCGAAGCAGTTCAAGGAACTGAAGATCGAGGCCATCCTCGACACCCCGGTGAACATCGTGGTCACCGCCGACCCGACCCGCGGCGGCCGCCACACCCTCGGCCGTCACACCCAGCCCCAGATGGCGCCGTACTCGGCGGCCCTGGCCGTGGAGAACCTCTGGCTCGCCGCCCGCGCCGAAGGCCTCGGCGTCGGCTGGGTCAGCTTCTTCGACGAGCGCGAGATGGTCCGCGCCCTCGGCCTGCCCGAGCACCTCGAAGTCATCGCCTACCTGTGCGTCGGTTACGTCGACGAGTTCCCTGACGAGCCCGAGCTGCTGCAGGCGGGCTGGTCCAAGCGCCGCCCGCTGTCCTGGGTCGTGCACGAGGAGACGTACGGCCGCCGCGCACTGCCCGGAGAGGAACCGCACGACCTGCTCGCCGAGACCGTGGCGCAGATCCGCCCGCTGGACGCCAAGGCGCTCGGCGAGGCGTGGGAGCGCCAGAAGCGTATGACCAAGCCGGCCGGTGCGCTGGGGATGCTGGAGATCATCTCCGCGCAGCTGTCCGGGCTGTCCCGCCAGTGCCCGCCGCCCATCCCGGAGCCCGCGGCCGTCGCGATCTTCGCTGGCGACCACGGTGTGCACGCGCAGGGGGTGACCCCCTGGCCGCAGGAGGTCACGGCCCAGATGGTGGCCAACTTCCTCGGCGGCGGCGCCGTCTGCAACGCCTTCGCCACCCAGGTGGGCGCCGAGGTCTGCATCGTCGACGTGGGCGTCGCCGCCGACCTCCCGGCCACCCCGGGTCTGCTGCCCCGCAAGGTCCGGGCCGGTACGTCCGACCTGACCACCGGCCCCGCGATGACCCGCGAGGAGGCCAAGCAGGCCATCGAGGTCGGCATCGAGACCGCCCGCGACCTGGTCGCCGCCGGCAACAAGGCCCTGCTCACCGGTGAGATGGGCATCGCCAACACGACCGCGTCCGCCGCCCTGATCTCCGTCTTCACGGGTGCGGACCCGGCCGAGGTCACCGGCCGGGGCACCGGCATCAACGACGAGACCCTCGCCCGCAAGACGGAGGTCGTCCGCCGCGCGCTGGAACTCCACCAGCCGGACCCGGCCGACCCGATCGGCGTGCTCGCCGCGATCGGCGGCTTCGAGCACGCCGCCATCGTCGGCCTCCTCCTCGGCGGCGCCTCCCTGCGGACGCCGGTGATCCTGGACGGCGTCAGCGCCGGCGCCGCCGCCCTGGTGGCCCGCGCCATCGCCCCCGAGGTCCTGGCCGCCTGCATCGCCGGTCACCGCAGCGCCGAGCCGGGCCATGTCGCGGCCCTCAACAAGCTGGGCCTGCGCCCCCTGGTCGACCTCGACCTCCGCCTCGGCGAGGGCACGGGCGCCCTCCTGGCCCTGCCGCTGGTGCAGAGCACGGCCCGGGCGATGCACGAGGTGGCGACGTTCGACTCGGCGGGCGTCACCGAGAAGTAGGTGCCGAGGGACGGCTCCGGTGCCCAGCCACTGGACCACCGGAGCCGTCCCGACTCCTGCCCATTAAAATTCGCACGTCAGGGCTACCGCACCGCCGTCAACAGGAGCCGCACCCCCATGGCCGAACACCCCGCCTACCCCGTAGGCCTCCGCCTCACCGGCCGCCGCGTGGTCGTTCTCGGCGGCGGCCAGGTCGCCCAGCGCCGCCTCCCGGCACTGATCGCGGCAGGTGCGGACATCCTCCTCGTGTCCCCCAGCGCCACCCCCTCCGTCGAAGCCATGGCGGACGCCGGCGAGATCACCTGGCAGCGGCGCCGCTACGAGGACGGCGACCTGGAGAACGCCTGGTACGCGCTGATCGCCACCGGTGACACGGAAGCGAACACCCGGGCCTCCGCCGAAGCCGAGAGCCGCCGTGTCTGGTGCGTCCGCTCCGACGACGCCGACGAGGCGACGGCCTGGACCCCGGCCACCGGCCACAGCGAGGGAGTCACGGTCGCCGTCCTCACCACGGACGCCAAGGGCCGCGACCCCCGCCACACCGCCGCCATCCGCGACGCGGTCGTGGAGGGCCTGCGCGACGGTACGCTCGTCGCCCCGCACCACCGCACCCGCACCCCCGGAGTCGCCCTGGTCGGCGGCGGACCCGGCGACCCGGACCTGATCACGGTCCGCGGCCGCCGACTGCTCGCCGAGGCGGACGTCGTCATCGCGGACCGCCTCGGCCCGCGCGACCTCCTCGCCGAACTCCCGCCCCACGTCGAGGTGATCGACGCGGCGAAGATCCCCTACGGTCGCTTCATGGCCCAGGAGGCCATCAACAGCGCGCTGATCGAGCACGCGAAGCAGGGCAAGTCGGTCGTCCGCCTGAAGGGCGGCGACCCCTACGTCTTCGGCCGCGGCATGGAGGAGCTCCAGGCCCTCGCCGAGGTCGGCATCCCGTGCACGGTCGTCCCCGGCATCTCCAGCTCGATCTCGGTCCCGAGCGCGGCCGGCATCCCGGTCACCCACCGCGGCGTCGCCCATGAGTTCACCGTGGTCAGCGGCCATGTCGCACCCGACGACGAGCGCTCCCTGGTCGACTGGCCGTCCCTGGCCAGGCTCACCGGCACGCTGGTGATCCTCATGGGCGTCGACAAGATCGGAAAGATCGCCGAGACGCTCGTCGCACACGGCAAGCCGGCCGACACCCCCGTCGCCCTCGTCCAGGAGGGCACCACGGCCGCCCAGCGCCGGGTCGACGCGACCCTAGCGACCGTCGCGGAGAGGGTACGGGCCGAGGATGTGAAGCCCCCGGCGGTCATCGTCATCGGCGAGGTCGTGAAGGTCGGCGCCGAGAACCCCGCGCCCCGTGAGTAACCCCGGGTAACGCAACCCGTACCGAGCCGTTGGCACCGCACCCAGGACAAGGCAGTATCACCCTGTGGCCGATCTCATCACCGTCGAGGACCCCGACGACCCGCGCCTTACCGACTACACCGGCCTGACCGACGTGGAGCTGCGCCGCAAGCGCGAACCCGCCGAGGGCCTGTTCATCGCGGAGGGCGAGAAGGTCATCAGAAGGGCCAAGGAAGCGGGCTACGAGATGCGGTCCATGCTGCTCTCGGCCAAGTGGGTCGACGTCATGCGCGACGTCATCGACGAGCTCCCGGCCCCGGTCTACGCGGTCAGCCCGGAGCTGGCCGAGCAGGTCACCGGCTACCACGTGCACCGTGGCGCGCTCGCCTCCATGCAGCGCAAGCCCCTGCCCACGGCGGCCGACCTCCTGAGGACCGCCCGCCGCGTCGTGATCATGGAGTCGGTCAACGACCACACCAACATCGGCGCGATCTTCCGCTCGGCCGCCGCCCTCGGCATGGACGCGGTCCTGCTCTCCCCGGACTGCGCCGACCCCCTCTACCGCCGCAGCGTGAAGGTCTCCATGGGCGCGGTCTTCTCCGTCCCGTACGCCCGACTGGACACCTGGCCCAAGGGCCTGGAGTCGGTCCGCGAGGCCGGCTTCACCCTGCTCGCCCTCACCCCCGACGAGAAGGCCCGGCCTCTCGACGAGGCCGCCCCGCACACCATGGACCGCGTGGCCCTGATGCTCGGCGCCGAGGGCGACGGCCTGTCCACCCAGGCCCTGGTCGCCGCCGACGAATGGGTCCGCATCCCCATGTCCCACGGCGTCGACTCCCTCAACGTGGGCGCGGCTGCGGCCGTGGCCTTCTACGCCGTGGCCACCGGCCGACCGCACGCCTAGAAGCGGCCGGTCAGGTCCGAGTCGCACCGTCCGGCCGCGCGGGCACATCGCCCAGCGGCTGCGACCGGTGGACCTGCTGCTCCCGTACGCCGCCTCCGTCGCCGCCGAGTCCCCGCGCCGGGCCCTGACAGCCCTGCACCAGGGCGATGCCGATCGCCACCAGCAGCGTGACCACGACGAACACGAACAGCCGCTGCCGCAGCAACCGCGGATTGGCGGGCCGCAGCCCGGTCCCCGTCCTGGACGGACGCCCGGTACCGCTGTGCGGAGCGGGGCGGCTGCCGCTGCCCGACCGCGTGCCGTTGCGCCCGGTGGGGGTCGGCCGCGCCCCGGACCGCCCCGACGCGCCGCGTCCGCGCGCCGGAGTCCTGCCGCGGTTCGCGCCACCCGCCGACCGGTTCCCGCTCCCGTTGCCGGCAGGCCGGCCCCCGCCCCGGCCACCGGCTCCGCTCTGCGAAGCCGTGCCGTCGGCGGACGGAACCCCGTCCCGGGACGTGGAGGACCCTCGCGGCGGGGGAGTGCCCCGGCCCCGCTGCGCGCCGGCCGGGCCCGATCCCTGCTGTCCCTGCGGACGCCGGCCCCGCTCGGGGTAGGTGTCGACGGGCCGCTCGGTCTCGGCGCCGCGCGGCGCGGGCGGCCGTACCCCGGCGAGGTCCTGCGCCTCCCGGGCCGCGATCTCCTTGAGCCGCAGCGACAGTTGGAGCGTGCTCGGCCGCTCCTCGGGGTCCTTCGCCAGACACGCCCGGACGAGCGGAGCCAGCGCGTCGGGCACGCCGTGGAGCTGCGCCTCCTCGTGCACGACGCGGTACAGCATCACCTCGGAACTGCCGTGCCCGAACGGTGAGTCGCCCATCGAGGAGTACGCGAGCGTGGCACCCAGCGAGAACACGTCCGTGGCCGGGGTGACGGCCGCCCCGCGCACCTGCTCCGGCGCGAGGAAGCCCGGCGAGCCGACCGCGGTGCCGACGTGGGTGAGCGTCGACGCACCGGTGGCCCAGGCGATGCCGAAGTCGATGATCCGCGGCCCCTTCGGGGACAGCAGGATGTTGGACGGCTTCAGATCCCGGTGCACGACCCCGGCCTCGTGCACGGCGACCAGGCCCTCGGACAGAGCCGCCCCGACGGCAGCGACATCGGCGGCGCCGAGCGGTCCCTCGGCGGCGATCTTGTCGTGCAGGGAGGGGCCGGGCACGTACTGCGTGGCGAACCAGGGCCGGTCCGCCTCCAGGTCCGCGGCCACGAGCCGGGCCGTGCAGCCGCCGCGGATCCGCCGCGCCGCCGAGACCTCACGCGCGAAGCGCGAGCGGAACTCCTGATCCTCCGCCAGGTCGGGGCGGATGACCTTGAGCGCGACCCGTTGCCCCTTCTTGTCGGAGCCCAGGTAGACCACGCCCATCCCGCCCGCGCCGAGCCGTCTGTGAAGCCTGAACGAGCCGACGACGCGCGGGTCCTCGCGCCTCAGGCGCATCATCGCCATGTTCATCCCCGCTGCCCGGTCCTGTGACGAGCCACAGCTTACGTTTCCACGGCCGCCCACGCGCAGAGGCCGCGCCCTCTCGGGCCGATGGATTGTCAGTGGTGGGTGGGAGACTTGAAGCGTGGTCAGGGGGCGTGCGGACAGGCCGTGTTCGCGCGAGGGTCGACCCCAACCGCCTGCCACGGAAGGGGGATTGGACCCGTGAAGGGTGACCGTGTGGAGATAGTCGTGGACGCCGGTGACACGACGCGCACGTATGAGGTCGTGGCGAGCAGGGCGGGCCGCAGGGTGGAGACGGCGGTACGCCGAGGTGTCGTAGAAGTGAGCGAAGTCACCCGTAGTGGGGCAGTCGTGCGGACGGCCCGCTTCATGGCGAACCGGGTGCTGGCGCTGGTGGAACAGCCTGTTCCGAGGGAGCAAAGCTCGGACAAAGCGGGGTGAGTCGGGCATCCCTTCGGGGAAGACCCTGAGGCCTGGCTCTCCGTCTCCACCCAGGGGAGTACATCGCAGGTAGCGGCTCATCCTCCGGGAGGCCCGGCAATCGGTACGAGGGCATGACGCCCGGGGAGGCCCGGACGCCTAGATTTGAGGTCAAGCGGCGGGTGTAGCACTCGTCCCCCGAGGTCAGACGCCCGCCGCTGCCAACGACAACTGAACGGTCAGGAGAGGGACCATGGCCCACACGGCACCGCGGACGCTGGTCCGCACACGTGAGCGCAATACGGGCCGCCGCCACCCCCTGGTGGCGACATTGATGGCCCTTCCCCTGGCGGTCCTGCTCCTCCTCGTCTTCGACGGGTGGGAGACAGTGGCCACACAGGCGTCGTCCGTGGGAGAGATGCTGGGGCGCTGAGCGGCGACCCCAGGCCCGGAAGAGCGGTCCGGGCGGGGACATCAACCCATGAAACCCCGTGGGGACGGGGGTACGGCGGACGGCAAAAAATGCCGGCGCAGCTGGGGAGCTGCGCCGGCATTGCTTTGCGCGCGGCCCCAGCTGCCTCAGCCGCCCCAGCTGCGGGCAATCGTGCCGCTAAGGGCGGCACGGGTGGGCGCAGCGGCACCCCGCTACGCCGGGCTGCGGACCCACCCGGCCTCAGGGCCAACGCGGTGCACCTGGGCCCGACCGTTTCCTACGGCCCGGGCCTGTGCCCCACGTACCCTCACCCCGTGACCCCCGCCCCCCTCCTGGCCGACCTCACCGCCAAGGCCCGAGCAACCGCCCACGCCCGCTCATCGACCTGCCCCTGCGGCGCGGCCACCCTCGCCGACCGCCCCGACGCGACGGTCGTCCGCCACGCCGGCATCGTCGCGAAGGCCCACCCTCCGGATTCCGACCTGACCGAACTGACGAGCCGCCTCACGGTGGCCACCCGCAACCCCGAGATCCTCCTGGCGCCGCTCACTCCCACCCCGTCCGACCTGCACGGCAGACTCGTGACGTGCTGGCCGTACGGCACCCCCGTGGACCCGGACGACCCGGACGCCGCGCCCTGGGAAGCGGCCGCCACCCTCCTCGCCCGGCTGCACCGCACCCCCGCCCCCGACGCCCTCCCCGTCATGCGAGGCCCCGCCAAGGCGGCCCGGGCCATCGACAAGCTCCGCAACGCCGCCCCGCATCCCGCCGCCGCCTCCGTTCTCCGTGCCTGGGACACCCTCCCGGCCTGGGCCCGCGGAGAGGCCCCGATGCCGCACACCCGCACCCTCTGCCACGGCGACCTCCATCTCGGCCAGCTCCTACGTCACCCCGCCCCCGAAGGCCCCTGGCTGCTGATAGACGTCGACGACCTCGGTGTCGGCGTCCCGGCCTGGGACCTCGCCCGCCCCGCCGCCTGGTACGCCTGCGGCCTCCTCCTGCCCGAGGAGTGGACCCGGTTCCTCGCCGCCTACCGGGAGGCCGGCGGTCCGGCCGTACCCGCCGACGGCGACCCGTGGCCCGCCCTCGACGTCCCCGCCCGCGCCCTCACCGTGCAGACCGCCGCCCGGGCCGTCGCCAAGGCGGCCACCGTCGGCCGCGACCTGGACGAGGTCGAGCAATGGGTCGTGGACGCCTGTGAGCGAATGGCCGCCCTCCCGCCGCAGTTGGCGCAGGAGCACGCGAAGTAGGGTGCAACCGACCACAGCGGGACAGAGTCTGTCCTGGTGAGAGACGAAGCAGGACCGACCGGCGAGGAGTTGAACCACCATGCAGTGTCCGAAGTGCCGTGCGCCCATGCACACGTACAACCGCAACGGTGTCCAGATAGAGCAGTGCAGCGGCTGCCGAGGGATCTTTCTCGACTACGGCGAGCTGGAGTCGCTGACCCGTCTGGAGTCCCAGTGGTCCCAGGGCGCGCCGCCGCCCCCGCCCGCCCCGCAGGCCTACCCCGCCCCTCCGGCTCCCGCCTGGGGCGCCCCGCACGGCGGCCACGGTCATCACGGCGGCCACGGCCACCACGGTCACCACCGCAACAAGGGCTTCGGGCACATGCTGTTCTCGTCGTGACGTGACACGACAGGAGCCCCCGGCCGCGAACGGCCGGGGGCTCCTGTGTGGTGTGGACGATACTGGGATTGAACCAGTGACCTCTTCCGTGTCAGGGAAGCGCTCTCCCGCTGAGCTAATCGTCCTCGGGGCCATGGCCACTCCGTGGAGCGGATCATGGGCACTGCGTGCGCGATACTGGGATTGAACCAGTGACCTCTTCCGTGTCAGGGAAGCGCTCTCCCGCTGAGCTAATCGCGCGGGTTCGGATCTTGAAGCAGATCCAGTGGACGATACTGGGATTGAACCAGTGACCTCTTCCGTGTCAGGGAAGCGCTCTCCCGCTGAGCTAATCGTCCTTGGAGGTGGAGACGGGATTTGAACCCGTGTAGACGGCTTTGCAGGCCGTTGCCTCGCCTCTCGGCCACTCCACCAGGAGTGTAGGGGGCCGGGAGCCCCCTGTTCCTGCGAGCGGACGACCAGGTTCGAACTGGCGACCTCAACCTTGGCAAGGTTGCGCTCTACCAACTGAGCTACGTCCGCTTGTCGTTTCCGGCCCGCTCTCGCGGCCCGGCGACGTGTTGAACTCTAGCGGATTCCGGGGCCAGCACAAAAACGCGTTTGTGCAGCGTGCTGCGCTTCCCCTGCTCAGGGATGTCGCGGAGCCCCGGAAGGGACATCCTCCGGTCACCCCCAGGACACCGCCATAGACTCGACTGCGTGTCCGACCTCCCTCCTCTGGCCCGCTTCGGCGACCGCGTCGCCACCGGGCTCCTCGACGTCACCGACGATCCCGAGGCCCTGGAATCCAGCGGCTTCTGGGCCGTCTGCGCCGACTTCGAGGGCCGTCTGACCTGCGCCCGCTTCAGGGACGTGCGGAAGCAGCCCGTGCCCGCCCCCGTGTCCGGCGCGTGGCGTGCGCCGACGGCGGACGACTGGACGTCCTCGCTCGACCACGCCGCGTACACGGCGGCCGTACGGCGGATCCGCGAGTACATCGCGGCCGGCGAGGTCTACCAGGCGAATCTGTGCCGGGTGCTGTCCGCGCCCATCGCCCCCGGCGCGGACGTGGACGCCCTCACCGCGCTGCTGGCCCGCGGCAACCCGGCGCCGTACGCAGGAACGATTCGCTTGCCCGGGCACGGTGTGGAGATCGCCACCGCGTCGCCCGAACTGTTCCTGCGGCGCGACGGACGGGTCGTCGAGTCCGGGCCCATCAAGGGCACCGGCCGCACCGAGGCGGACCTGCTGGAGAAGGACTACGCCGAGAACGTGATGATCGTGGACCTGGTCCGCAACGACATCGGGCGGGTCTGCGCCACGGGCAGTGTGACGGTGCCCGATCTGTGTGCCGTCGAGAAGCACCCGGGGCTGGTCCATCTCGTGTCGACCGTCCGCGGTGAACTGGCGACCGGGGCCGGCTGGGCCGAACTGCTCGGCGCCGCCTTTCCGCCCGGTTCGGTCACCGGCGCGCCCAAGTCGAGCGCCCTGCGGATCATCGACGCGCTGGAGACGGCGCCCAGGGGGCCGTACTGCGGCGGGATCGGCTGGGTCGACGCCGACCGGCGGGTGGGGGAGCTGGCCGTCGGGATCCGTACGTTCTGGATCGACCGGGGCGACGGTGTGCTGCGTTTCGGCACCGGCGCGGGGATCACTTGGGGATCGGACCCCGAGGGGGAGTGGCGGGAGACCGAGCTGAAGGCGTCACGGCTGCTCGCGATAGCGTCGGGAGGGCATGAGGTGAGTGGAGAGGACCTGACGTGAAGATCTGGCTCGACGGCGGGCTGCAGGACAGCGAGTCCGCCCGCGTCTCCGTCTTCGATCACGGGCTGACCGTGGGCGACGGCATCTTCGAGACGGTGAAGACCGTGGACGGCAGGCCGTTCGCGCTCACCCGGCACCTCGACCGGCTGACCCGGTCGGCGCGCGGCCTCGGGCTGCCCGACCCGGACCACGACGAGGTGCGCCGCGCCTGCGCGGCCGTCATCGAGGCCAACCCCGCGCCGCTCGGCCGCCTCCGGATCACCTACACCGGCGGCCACGGCCCGCTCGGCTCCGACCGCGGCGAGCACGGCCCGACGCTCGTCGTCGCCCTCGGCGCGACCAGCCGCCGCCCCGACTCCACCGCCGTGATCACGGTCCCCTGGACCCGCAACGAGCGCGGCGCGCTCACCGGCCTGAAGACCACCTCGTACGCCGAGAACGTCGTGGCCCTCGCCCGCGCCCGCGAACAGGGCGCGTCGGAGGCCCTGTTCGGCAACACGGCGGGACAGCTCTGCGAGGGCACCGGCTCCAACGTCTTCGTCGTCCTCGACGGCGAGATCCACACCCCGCCGCTCGCCTCGGGCTGTCTCGCGGGCATCACGCGCGCGTTGGCGATCGCGTGGACCGGCGCCCGGGAGACCGATCTGCCGCTGGACGTGCTGGAGCGGGCCGACGAGGTCTTCCTGACGTCCACGCTGCGGGACGTGCAGGCCGTGCACCGCGTCCACGACCGTGAGCTGCCGGGCGCGCCGGGTCCGGTGACCGCCAAGGCCATGCGGATCTTCGACGAGCGCTCCGGGCACGACCTCGATCCCTGACAGCCCCCGATTATTCGGCTGAACCGGGGCCCGGTTGCGGGTAGAACACCCCTGATGACCACGACCCTGCGGCCGACCGAGCCGCTTCAGCAGAACGCCGACGGGACGCGCTCACGCCGCTTCCAGGTGTGTGTGAACAGCCGTCCCGTAGGGGCGATACATCTCGGCACGCATCCCGTCTTCGGCAACGCGGTGGCCCGCATCATGAAGGTGCGCATCGAGGAACCGGACCGCAGACGCGGCCGGGGCACGGTGGCCGCGCTCGCCGCCGAGGAGGTGGCGCGCGGCTGGGGGTGCCGGCGCATCGAGGCGATGGTGCCCGCCGCCGCCGAGCCGGCGCTCCGGCTCGCCACCGCGCTCGGCTACGTCGTGCGCAACCGCCTGATGGAGAAGCCGCTCGGCGACACCCCGCCGGAACTGCCCGCGGGCAGCCGGGGCCGGCCCATGACCGAGGCGGAGTTCGGCCCCTGGCTGGAGAAGAGCAAGGAGGACTACGCGCGGAGCTGGACCGAACGGGGCGTGCCCGAGGCCGAAGCTCGGGCCAAGTCGGAGCGGGACCACGCCACCCTGCTGCCCGACGGCCTCGCCACCGACGGCATGCTCGTCAGCGTCGTGGAACACCAAGGGGCGGCGGTGGGCACGCTGTGGCTCGGGGTGCGCCAGGACAGCGCCTTCGTCTACGACGTCGAGACGCACGCCGCCCACCGGGGGAACGGCCACGGCCGCACCCTCATGCTGCTGGC
Source organism: Streptomyces koelreuteriae (assembly GCF_018604545.1). GTDB lineage: Bacteria > Actinomycetota > Actinomycetes > Streptomycetales > Streptomycetaceae > Streptomyces > Streptomyces koelreuteriae. Next base: position 7,014,242 of record NZ_CP075896.1, read on the forward strand.
CGAGGCCCAGACGATCGCCGAGGGCAGACGGACCGTCGGCCTCAACGTCTTCGCGGGCAACACCCCGGCCGAACGGCTCTACGCCTCCCTCGGCTACGAGAATCAGCAGTACGCCATGTACAAGCCGCTGTAGCGGGGGCCCGGCAGGGGCCGGGTCAGCCCTGCTCCTGTCCGGCCAGCAGCCGGTCCGCGATCTCCTCGATCCGCTCGCGCAGCCCCTCCTGGCTCTTGCCGCCGTCGAGCCGCTCGCCGTCGATGACGTAGGTCGGGGTGCCGCTCACGCCGATCGCCTTGCCCTCGGCCTGGTCGGCGTCCACGATCAGGATGTGCCGGCCGTCGATCAGCGCGGTGTCGAACTCCTCGGCGTCCAGGCCCAGTTCGCGGGCCACCTCGACCAGGAAGGGTTCTCCCTTACGGGACAGCTCCTCCACCCGTCCCAGCAGCGCCTCGGCGTACGGCCATCCCTGACCCTGCTCCCACGCCTCCTCGGCTGCCTGGGCGGCGGCGAAGGCGTGCTTGTTCTTCTCCAGGGGGAAGTGCCGCAGCCGCAGCTCGAGGCGGTCGCCGTAGCGGGCGCGCAGCGATCGGAGGTCGTCCAGCGCGGTGCGGCAGTCCGGGCACTGGAGGTCGCACCAGATCTCGAGGACGGGGGCGGTGGACGGGGCAGGGGAGGAGTCGCTCATGCCGACAGTCTTCCAGCACGTCCACCCGCCCCTGCACCTGCGGAGGAGGCGACCCGGAGATCTCCCTGATGTAGGGGCGAGGCATGGCCCGTCAGGGTGCGGCGGGTGCAGGATGGAAGGGACGAAGTGCCCCTGCCCGACCGCGCCACGCCTGGAGGACCGGATGATTGCCGAGACCGTCTGCTCCGCCGTGTCCGCGGCAGGCCTGGGCATTGCGGCCATCACGGCGTACCGCAAGCGTTTCCTCGCGGCGGCCCGTATCGCGGCGTACTCGCTGGTGCCGATCGGCCTGGTGATGACAGGCGTCGTCGAGTGGCTGGCCGACACCGCGTTCAGCCCGACCGCCTGGGCGGGCTTCGGGGTGCTGGGCCTCGCGTGGGTGCTGTTCGCCACCACCCGCGTGGTGGAGCGCCGTCGCGGCGGCACCCGCAAGGAGCGCAAGGCGGCCCGGGCGTCGGCGCAGCCCGAGGCGGTGGCACCGGCGGCCTCGGCGCCCTCCCTGGGACAGGGCGGGCAGGGCTCCCGCCCCGCCTCCTCCCGGCCCGCGGCGGCGTCCCGGGGAGAGGACGACTTCAGCGACATCGAGGCCATCCTCAAGAAGCACGGCATATGACGGCCGGCCGCGTGCCGGACTGAATCGTCACAGTGGGTCTGAGGACGCGCGGAAGTGATCACAACCTGAACCGGACCTCACGCTATCGGCGCACCCCCGGACGGAACGAGGGCGCGGATCGCGCCTGGTGGCGCGGCTGCGCCATCATCGCCGCGAGATGCTGGACACGACGAGACAGAGCGACCCCGCGCCGCCCCAGGACGAGCCCCGTGGTTGTCTCTTCGCCCTTTCCCAGCCACCGCTGATGATCTTCCTTGCGGTGATCGGGTGTCTGCTGCTCATGGCGTCGTTGCACGATCTGCTGATGCACTGAGCCGTAACCGCGGTACCCGGCGCCACCCGCCGGGGCCGCGTCGGCATCGACATCAGCCCGCGGCCTCCCGGCGGCGCGCCCGGTACGCGGCCACGTGCAGGCGGTTGCCGCAGGTGCGGCTGTCGCAATACCGGCGGGAGCGGTTGCGGGAGAGATCGACGAAGGCACGGCGGCAGTCGGGCGCCTCGCACCGCCGCAGCCGCTCCTGCTCCCCGGCGACCACGAAGAACGCCAGCGCCATCCCGCAGTCGGCCGCCAGGTGGTCGGCGACGGAGGCACCCGGTGCGAAGTAGTGCACATGCCAGTCGTAGCCGTCGTGGTCCGTGAGCCGGGGGGTGGTGCCTGCGGCCGCGACCAGCTCGTTGATCACCCCGGCGGCGGCGCGTGCGTCGGGGGCGGCGAAGACGGCGGCGAACCGCCCGCGGATCTTGCGCACCGCGGAGAGGTCGAACTCCGAGAGCGCCCCGACGTCGCTGATCTCGTGGTTGCCCACGAAGTCCGTGAGTGTCGCCACGTCCGACAGCCCGTCCGCTGCCGTGTCGTCCTCCGGTGCGGTGTTCACCAGATCGACCACGGTGTCGAGGGCGCACCGGGTGTCGTGGGTGATCAGCACGATTCGCTCCCTGGCCTGGGGGTCGGGCAGGTGCCCGCCGATGCTGGCCGATGGTAATGGCTTCGCCTCCACGGGACGGCCCTCATGCCCGCACATGGCTTCGAATAGAACGCCGTCGGGCCTGTCATGGTTCCCGGCTACCGACAGTGACGACGAGCGTTGCCGTCACCTCCCGGGTCTCCCCGTCGACGCGCACGAACCGGCGCCGACTCCGCGTGATCCGCGGTGTCGGCGCCGGTGTATCCCGTATGCGGTTGTCCGAGCCCGAGCCGTCTCCCCGAGTCGACGGCGCCGGGCGGCCTTGTGAGGGCCTCGCCCTAGCTTTCCGCCAGGATGTGCGAGAGCTCCTGATCGAGGTCGAAGTGCCGGTGCTCCGTGCCGGGCGGCACGGCGGCGTCGGTCCGCTTCAGGAAGGACTCCAGGGCCCGTGCCGGGGCCTCGAGAAGGGCCTCGCCCTCCGGTGAGCTCAGGGCGATGCACACGACGCCCTGGCCGTGACTGCGCGACGGCCAGACGCGGACGTCGCCGGTGCCGGTAGGGCGGTGAAGTCCCTCGGCGAGGAGGTCGCGGGCGAACACCCACTCGACGGTCTCCTCGGCTCCGGTGTGGAAGGTGGCGTGCACGGCGTAGGGGTCGGCCGTGTCGTACCGCAGGCCTGCGGGGACAGGCAGGGAGGACTCGCTCGACACAACGAGGCGCAGGTGCAGCTCGCAGCTGACCGTGGTGTTCATAAGCGCCAGGGCCTTTCGCTCAGTGTGCGCTCGGGGATTCGCACGTCGGCGAAATCGACATGCCACCTACGGTGCCGTTGTAAACCCCTCTGAGTGTTTTGCGTGCCTTTACGTAACTCTTCCGGCCCTAAGATCGTTCGCGTCGTGCGTCCATTCCGGTGACTGGTTTCGCTCGGGTAGTGTTTGGCCGTATGAATACGGGGAGTAACGAGCCGGGCGAGGTGGCCGTGGCATCGGACGAGACGGGCTCGGACGAGGTGCGCAGCGAGCAAGAGCGGGGGCTTGGCTCGCGGGCGCCGGAATTCATCAAAGCGCGCCGGCTGCTGCATGTGAGCTGGCAGGTCGGTGTCTTCATCATCGGGCTCGCTGTCGTCGTGGCCGGCATCATCATGCTGCCCCTTCCCGGGCCGGGATGGGTCGTGATTTTCGGCGGCATGGCGATCTGGGCGACCGAGTTCGTCTGGGCGCAGCTGGTGCTCCGCTGGACCAAGCGGAAGGTCACCGAGGCGGCGCAGCGGGCCCTGGACCCCAAGGTGCGGCGGCGGAACATCATCCTGACGAGCATCGGGCTGGTGATCGTGGCCGTACTGGTCGGTATCTATGTGTGGAAGTTCGGCATAGTGATGCCGTGGAAGATCAAGGACCAGTGAGTCGCGTGGGGGTGTCGGTGGCGGGCTTGTGCTGGTCACAGGCACCCCCTGACATGGGGTAATGTTCTTCCTGCGTCCGGGCGATTAGCTCAGTGGGAGAGCGCTTCGTTCACACCGAAGAGGTCACTGGTTCGAACCCAGTATCGCCCACCCGGATTGACGGCCCACCTGCGATTGCGCAGGTGGGCCGTCGTCGTTCGGGTGCGCGTAGCGCCATCTCGCCGGGTGGTGGGTCGGGGCCGCGCCGGGGGGTGTCCGTCCTCGGAACGGCGCGATGGGGTCGGACGCCGACTGACTGTCCGTTGACGCGCCAACCGCTGCGGGCGGACACCCCCCGACACGTCCCCTTCCGTGATCCGGCGCCTGCGGGCACGCCGTGGCTCCCGCCATCCGCCCTGGCAGGGGGTTTCGTCCCCTCCGCCCAGTCGGCGGCTTCGCCTCTCCGCCCCCAGCCGCGGGCTTTAGCCCTCTGCCTCAGCTGCGGGCTTCGGCCCTCCGGACGGTCCGCGGGCTCCGGCCGGCCGCTTCAGCCGGGACCTCCAGCCCTCCGCCCCAGCCGCGGGCTTCGGTATCCGCGTCAGCCAAGGGCCTTGACGCTCCACCGCAGCCGGTGCCTTGGTGCTCCGCGCCAGCCGGGGGCTTCAGCCCTCCGCCCCGGCAGCGGGCGCCGCCCCCGCCCAAGCCGCCGCAGGCCACCGCTGCGGGCATGCGTGCCGCTAGGGGCGGCACGGGTGGGCGCAGGCGGTGCCCCGTTCCGCCGGGCTGCGGACCCGCCCGGCCTCAGTGGTCACGTCGAGTGCCTGGCGGCTCGCAGGGGCAGGGGTCCCCGCCCTACGGTGGCCATCGCATGGCTGAATCCAGCCCCCACCCGCCCCTCCACCCCACCGTCGTCTTTCGGACGTGCCCGAAATTCCGGCGGTGGGGCCGTGGGTGTTCGCTCCCTCGGCCGTACGTACCTCACCAGCGGCGTCGTCCTGCCGGCTCACCGGCCTCACCACCTCGCCCCGTTCCGCACCCACCTCCCTCGGTAAGAAATTCCTGTCCGAATCATTGACGCACCCTCACCCTCTCCGTACCTTGTGCCAGCAAGCGCTTACTTGAAACGATTCATGCGAGCGGGACGACGTGCGGGGAGGTCCAACCGTGGTGAACGGCAGGAATGTTGAGAGACGTACGGTCCTGAAGGCGGCCGGGGCCACGGCGGTCACGATGGGGCTGGCCGCGACGACCGGCTGCGGTGGTGACGGAGGGGCCTCCGCCGACGGGACGGTGACGATTCGTTATGCGTGGTGGGGAGCGGAGGACCGCGCCCAGAGAATCAACAAGACCATCGCGCTCTTCGAGAAGAAGTACCCGAAGATCAAGGTGAAAACGGACTTCCAGCCCTATCTCGACTTCTGGAAGAAGTTCAACACCCAGGCCTCCGGCGGAAATCCGCCGGACGTCTTCCAGAATGCCATCGGCTTCCTCCGTAAATACGACGCGAAGAACGTGCTGCTCGATCTCAGCGAGCAGGCCGAGGCGGGCAACCTCCGGATGGAGGGATTCCGGGCCGGTCTGGATAAGTTCGGCGAGATCGACGGCAAGCTTCTCGGTGTTCCGGTCGGTTCGAACTCGATGGCGCTGGTCATCGACAAGCCCGTCTACACCCGGGCGGGCATCAAGCCCGAGCAGGGGTGGACCTGGGACGACTTCGACGCGGCGATGAGGAAGATCCGCGACAAGACGGGCCGCTCCGGAGACAGCGGCATGTACGGCGTCATGTACCTCTACGACCTGTATCTGCGTCAGAACGGCAAGGCCTTCTTCACCGCGGACGGCCTCGGCTTCACCGAGTCGGATCTGACGGACTGGTGGACGAAGGCCGAGAAGGGCGTGAAGGACGGCGTCTACACCGACGCCAAGAAGGTCGCCCAGATCAAGCCCAAGTCGGCGGTCGCAGCCGAGCTCGCCGGTGGCGAGTTCACCTGGGACAACTTCACCGTCCGCTACACCGCCGAGGGCAAGAGCGAGTACGGCCTGGCCCCCATCCCGACCACGGACGGCAAGAAGACCGGCCAGTACCTCGGCTCGCTCATGCTGAGCGCCTCCAAGCGCACCCAGCACCCCAAGGAGGTCGCCCAGTTCATCGACTTCATGGTGCACGACCCCGAGGTCGCCAAGATCATGGGCTACGACCGCGGTGTGCCCGCGACGCAGGCCCAGTACGACGCGTACCAGCCGACCGACGAGGTCAACAAGGCGATCGCCGCCTACGAGGAGTCCCTCGTCAAGGCCGGTGTGCTGGAGCCCATCACCCCGCACCCGAACGGCGCGGACATCTGTGAGTCCGCGTTCCTGCGCATCGCCGAGGAACTCGCCCTGGGCAAGAGGTCGGTGGACGAGGCCGTCAAGCAGTTCTTCACCGAGTCGAAGACGGCTCTCGGCACCTGATGGGAACCACCGTGACACACGCCCCTGCGATGGAGGGTCTGTCCGAGGACAAGGACTCCGAGCCGCGGCACGGTCCGGTGAAGCCCGAGCGCCCCGCCGCCCTCAAGCGGCGGCGGCGCCGGGAGAACCTGGCCGGCTATCTCTTCATGTCCCCGTGGATCGCGGGCTTTCTGCTCCTCACCGCGGGTCCGATGGTCGCCTCGCTCTACTTCGCGTTCACCGACTACAACCTGTTCGACGCGCCCCGGTGGATCGGTCTCGAGAACTTCTCCGAGATGTTCGGCGATCCGCGCTGGCGCCACTCGGTGCAGGTGACGTTGTGGTACGTCGTCGTGGGAACGCCGCTGAAGCTGATCGCCGCCCTCGGGGTGGCGCTGCTCCTCGCCCAGAGCCGGCGCGGCCAGGCCTTCTACCGGGCCGCCTTCTACGCGCCGTCGCTGATCGGGGCGAGCGTCTCCATCGCGATCGTGTGGAAGGCGATCTTCTCCGACGACGCCATCGTGGACCGGATCCAGAAGAGCTTCGGGATCGACGTCGGTGGCTGGACCGGCGATCCCGACATGATCATCTACAGCCTGGTGGCGCTCACCGTCTGGCAGTTCGGCGCTCCCATGGTCATCTTCCTGGCCGGCCTCAAGCAGGTCCCGCGCGAGCTGTACGAGGCCGCCGAGGTGGACGGGGCGGGCAAGCTGCGCCGGTTCTGGAACATCACGCTGCCGATGATCTCCCCGGTGCTCTTCTTCAACGTCCTGCTGGAGACGATCCACTCGTTCCAGATCTTCAGCTCGGCGTACATCGTCGGCGGCGGCGCCGGAGGCAACGCCTGCGGTCCGGCCGACGGCTCGATGGTCTACACCTGCTATCTGTACGTCCAGGGCTTCGAGAACAGCCGGATGGGTCTGGCGTCCGCCATGGCCTGGATGCTGCTCGTCGCGGTCGCCCTGGTGACGGCAGTGCTGTTCTGGTCCCAGAAGCGCTGGGTGCACTATGAGGAGGGCGCCTCATGAGCGCACCATCCACCGATCTCACCCCGCGAGCGGGTGGCCTCCGGCACAAACTGCCGGGTTCCGTCGCCTGGCACATCGGGTCCCTGGTGATCCTCGCGGTGATCCTCTACCCGGTGATCTGGGTCGTCGGCGGTTCGTTCAAGAAGAGCGAGGACGTCGTCGGCAGCCTGGATCTCTTCCCGGGCGATCCGGTCCTCGCCAACTACACCAGCCTCGCCGACGGCATCGCCGACATCCCGATCTCCACGTTCTTCTTCAACTCGCTGTTCCTCGCGGGCGGTTCGGTGATCGGGATCCTGGTGTCCTGCTCGCTGACGGCGTACGCCTTCGCGAGGATCAGGTTCGCGGGCCGCAATCTGCTGTTCGCGCTGATGATCGGCACCCTGCTGTTGCCGTACCACGTGCTGCTGATCCCGCAGTACGTGCTGTTCCGCAACATGGAGATGATCAACACCTACACCCCGCTGCTGCTCGGGAAGTATCTGGCCACCGAGGCGTTCTTCGTCTTCCTGATGGTGCAGTTCATGCGCAACCTGCCCAAGGAACTCGACGAGGCGGCCCGGCTCGACGGCTGCGGGCACCTGCGGATCTATTGGTCGATCATGCTGCCGCTGTGCCGCCCGGCCCTGATCACCAGCGCGATCTTCACGTTCATCAACGCCTGGAACGACTTCATGGGCCCGCTGATCTACCTCAACGAGCCCGACAAGTACACCGTCTCGCTCGGCCTGAAGATGTTCGTCGACCAGGAAGGGCTCGCGAACTACGGCGGCATGATCGCCATGTCGCTCGTCGCGCTGCTGCCGGTCCTCGCCTTCTTCCTGGCCTTCCAGCGGTATCTGATCGACGGCATGGCCACGTCGGGTCTGAAGGGCTGAGGTGGGCATGGCCGGGACCCGGGTGAAGGCGCGGGGCGAGTCGGTGCTCGCCGGGCGGTTCGCGATCTTCGCCGAGTGTCTGCTGACCGGGGTGTGGATCGCGGTGGCCTCGTTGGGGGTCGTGACGTATCCGGCCGCGTTCGCCGCGGGTGCGCGGCATCTGCGGCGCCGTACCGCGCACGAGGGCGGTGGGTGGCGGGAGTTCGTCGCCGACTTCCGTACGGCTCTGCGCGGCGGGTGGCTCGCCGGCCTCGCCGGGTGGGCGGCGGTGGCCGCGGTCTGGGTGGACGTCCAGGCGGCACGGGCGGGGATTCCCGGCGGGCCGCTCGTCGGGGCGGTCGGGGTCGTCGCGCTGATCGCCTTCGTCGTGGCGGGGCTGCGCGCGGCGGCGCTCTGGGAGCCGGGGGAACGGTGGCGGACGCTGCTCGCGGCTGCCTGGCGCCGGACCTTTCTCGACCCCGCCGGGTCCTTCCTGATCATCGCCGGGCTGGCCGTGGTGGCCCTGTCCGGCTGGTTCGTCGCGCCGCTGGCGGTCCCCGTTCTCGGGGCCGTCGCGGCGGCGGCCGTCGCCGTGGAGGAGCGCTACCGGCACCGCTGACCGGCGGTGCCCTCACTCCAGGCAGGCGCCCCGGGCGCCGTACCTCTCAGTGTCATGCCCCTGACCGGATCAGCCACGCGGAATCGCTTCCCGCACGGACCTTCCCGCACGGACCTTCCCGCACGGACAAGGAAAGGCAGCATCTCTATGTCTCCCATCCCCCGCAGGTCCCTCCTCAAGGCGGCCGCGGTCGCCGGAGCCGCCGCCCAGTTCAGCTGGGCGCTGGGGGCGCAGAACGCGCAGGCCGCCCCCGGCCCCGAGCCCGCCGACGCCGACCCGGTGACCCTCGACTGGCTGGAGGACGGCGGACTCGGCGCGGCCCCCGGCTCCACCGTCGGCGTCCCCTGGCCCAAGGGCGCCTACGAGAAGGACCAGACCTTCGCGCTCACGGACGCGGACGGCAAGGCCGTTCCCGTGCAGTCCTGGCCGATCGCCTACTGGCCCGACGGCTCCCTCAAGTGGACCGCGCACGCGGTCGGTTCGGGCGGCGGCAAGCTCACCCTCGCCGCCGGCACCCCCGCCGCCCCCGAGAAGAAGGTCACCGTCGACAAGAGCGGCGGCACCATCGACATATCGACCGGCGTCATCACCGCGAGGATCGGCAAGTCCGGGTCCACCATCGTCAAGTCGGTCACCCGCGGCTCGACGGAGATCGCGAAGAACGGCCGGCTCGTGCTCATCCGCCAGCCCGAGATCGAGGACGAGGACCAGGGCGCGGTCAAGACCGAGCGCTTCGACGGCGCCATCTCCAAGGTCGAGGTCGAGCAGGCGGGCCCGGTCCGCGCGGTCGTCCGCATCGACGGCAAGCACCGCAAGGGCGGCCGCAGCTGGCTGCCCTTCTCGATCCGGCTCTACTTCTACGCGGGCGCCGACTCCTTCCGCATGGTCCACACCCTCACCTTCGACGGCACCCAGGAGCCCGCGAAGGCGAGCGGCGACTTCATCCGCGGACTCGGCGTCCGCTTCCAGGTGCCGATGCGGGACCAGGCATACGACCGGCACATCCGCATCGGCGGCGACGGCACCGGCCTGCTCCGCGAGGCCGTGAAGGGCATCACCGGACTGCGCCGCGACCCCGGGGCGGCGGTGCGTACGGCCCAGTTCGAAGGCAAGAAGCTGCCCGACCCGGCCACCTGGGACCAGCGGGTCACCACCCGCCTCCAGTACATCCCCGAGTGGGGCGACTACACCCTCTCCCAGCTCTCCGCCGACGGATTCACGCTCCGCAAGCGGACGAAGAAGGGCCACGGCTGGATCGGCGCGGGCGGCGGGCGGCGCGCCAGCGGCTTCGGATACGTGGGTGGTGCGAGCGGCGGGTTCGCCTTCGGGCTGCGGGACTTCTGGGAGAAGTTCCCCGCCCAGCTCGACATCCGCGACGCCCAGACCGACACGGCCGAGGTCACCCTCTGGCTCTGGTCACCCGAGGCACAGCCCATGGACCTGCGCTTCTACCACGACGGCATGGGCCAGGACACCTACCCCGAACAGCTCGAAGGCCTCAACATCACCTACGAGGACTACGAACCCGAGTTCGGCACCCCCTACGGCATCGCCCGCACCAGCGAACTCCTCTTCTGGGCCCACGACTCCACGCCGAGCGCCGAGGCGACGGCCCGGCAGGTGGCGGCCGTACGCACTCCGCCGCAGCTCGCCGCCCCGCCCCAGCAGCTCGTCAAGGCCGGCGTCTTCGGCAAGCTGTTCTCCGCACCGGACCGCTCCACCAGTGCCAAGGCGAAGATCGAGGACCACCTCGACTTCCTCTTCACCTACTACAAGGACCAGGTGGAGCAGCGCCGCTGGTACGGCTTCTGGGACTACGGCGACATCATGCACAGCTACGACCCGAGCCGCCACCAGTGGTGCTACGACGTCGGCGGCTACGCCTGGGACAACTCCGAGCTCTCGCCCGACCTGTGGCTCTGGTTCGCGTACATGCGCTCCGGGCGGGCGGACATCTTCCGCTTCGCCGAGGCCATGACCCGGCACACCGGCGAGGTCGACGTCTACCACCTCGGCAAGTGGGCGGGCCTCGGCACCCGGCACGGTGTCCAGCACTACGCCGACAGCGCCAAGCAGCAGCGCATCGCCAACACCACCTATCGCCGCTACTACTACTTCCTCACGGCGGACGAACGCGTCGGCGACCTCATGCACGCCAACGTCGACTCCGACGAGACCTTCCTCGTCCTCGACCCCATCCGCAAGATCCGCACCGAGCCCTACACCCCCGACCGCAACGCCCTGTCCATCGGCTTCGGGACCGACTGGAGCGGTCTGGTCTCCGCCTGGCTCACGGAGTGGGAGCGGCGCGGCCCCAAGTGGGAGAAGGCCAAGGCGCGCGTTCTGTCCACGATGGAGACCATCGCCGCCCAGCCCAACGGCTTCGTCCAGGGCAACGCGCTGTACGACCTGGACACCGGCAAGTTCGCCGTCGCCAAGGACGCCAAGGTCAGCGTCTCGCATCTGTCGGCCATGTTCGGCCTGGTCGAGCTGTGCGCCGAGCTGATCGACCAGGTCGACATGCCGAAGTTCAAGGAGGCGTGGCTCGACTACTGCCGCTACTTCAACGCCACCAAGGCCGAGCAGAGGGCCCGCTACGGCTCCGACTTCGGTTCCCTGCTGCTCTTCCAGGGCCACTCCCGCCAGGACGCCTACGCGGCCGTCCTGGCGGGCGACGACAAGCTGGCCGCCCGGGCGTGGCGGCAGTTCTACAACAGCGCCGACACCTGGGACTACAAGGAGTCCACGGACTGGTCCACGAAGAAGATCGAGGGCCCGACCGGCCTCGTCCCCGGCAGCGAGGCGGCCTGGGTGTCCACCAACGCCACGGCGCTGTACGGCCTGGCGGCCATCCAGAACCTGGCGCTGGTGGGCGACAAGATGCCGTAGCCGGTCCGTGGGAGACGGCTAGTTCATCCTCCCGAGGACGTCTCGCACTCGCCGGACGTCCCTGATCCGCTGCTCGTACGTCGCCCCGAGTGCGAGCAGCAGGAGTCCGGCGAGGGCGGGAGGCGCCCAGCGGGGGAGCGCGCCCGTCACCTGCACGACGTACGGGGCGAGTTCGTGCAGTGTGACCAGGGCCAGCACCGAGCCGCCGAGCACCAGCGGCGCCTGGAGGTGATGCCGCGCTCCCAGCAGGGTGACCAGCAGGGCCGCCGTGCCCAGCAGCAGCGGTCGCGTCCAGTGCGGGTCGGCCCAGGCCGCGACGAGGCTCGGCAGGAGGGTGGCGGCGAGTCCGGGGCCGTACGCCGTCCAGGAGGACGCCCCCGGATCGCGGCGCCGGCGCAGGGCGCCGACGAGCAGCGCGGGCACGGTCACCGGGAGCGTGTAGGCCTCGGGTGTGCCGATGTCCCAGGCGGCCAGGCGTACCCAGGCGGCCAGCACGAACAGGGCCGTGGCCGCGTAGCCGACGGGACGGCGCCCCGGACGCATCGCCGTGCCCGCGGCGATCACTCCGCACAGGGCCAGCACCAGGGCGAGCAGCGGCGGATCGGTGACGGCGAGGCCCACGGCGAGCAGGCCGGTGGCAGCTCCCACGCACTCGACCGGCACGGTCGCCCGGTGCTCACCGAGACGCGCCGCGAGCAGCGCGGCGGCCACGGGGACGGCCAGGACCAGCAGGGCGGTGGGGGCCGGCGGCCAGTCCATGGCGGCACCGGTCGCCGAGGCCAGGGCGGCGGCGTACCCGAGGGCGGCCGGAGCCGTGACGGGGGCGACGCTCGCCTGCCATGAGGCCGCGGCGAACAGCCCCACCAGCACGGACAGCACCACGAGGGTCGCGGTCTGGGAGGCGAGAGCGGTCAGGGCGAGGCTGACGGAGGTGACCAGGGCGAGGACGAGGGCGGTGAGTTGCGCGGCAGGCACCGCCTCCTTGCGCACATACAGCGCGGCCGCCGTCATGACCCCGAGGACCGCCATCCCCGCGACGTACGGAATCCCGAGCACCGCCGGAAGCATCAGGACCGTCGCCCAGAGCAGGCCCAGCGCGCCGAGCCGGGCCCGCGCACACCACGGCTCCGCGCGGATCGCCAGGGCGAGAACGGCCGCGACGGCCACCAGCACGACGGGAGCCGTCACCGAGTCCGGAGGCCAGGGCGCCTCGACGGCCACCGCGGTACGGGCGTCCGAGGGAGCGCCGCTCCACACCCGGCCGACCCAGCCGGCCGGTCCCAGCAGCACCACGGTGACGACGGGCAGCGTCCACAGCAGCGCCAGCGCCTGTACGACACCCGAGGCCCAGGCGAACCCGTGCCGTATCGCCTCGGGCAGCCGCCCGGTCGTCATCGCCGCCAACAGGGCGACGCCGAAGGCCAGATGGGCCGGAACCGCCCACTCCGACGGCAGTCCGGAGCGAGCCACCCCACCGAACGCGCCCACGGTGAGCAGCCCCGAGGCGATCGCGAGACCGAGGGAGTGCCGCGTGCCCGGGCCCCGCCAGGACGCGCCCAGCGCGATGACCGCCGCGAGCAGGAGAAGCCCCCCGGCTCGGGCAGCGGCGCCCGGACCGTCCGCCGTCAGCGACAGCCAGCCGGCGGCCAGGACGCCCCAGCCGCCCATGCCGTACGCACCCACGACAGCGGCGATCCGCACGGAACCGGTCGCCACCCGCAGCGCCGCCACCGTGTCGAGCCCGGCCGTCACCAGCAGCGCGGCCGTGATCAGATACGGGCCCGCGTCGGCGGCCAGGGCCCACAGCAACAGCGGGAACTGGGCCGCGGCCAGGGCGGAGGGCAGGGGCAGCCGCAGGGCGGCCGTCGCCGGAAGCAGGCCGTACGCCGACCAGATCACCGCGAGCACCGCTGCCGCGGCCGCCGCGTACCCGGTCCCGTCCGTCCCGGTGAGGGCGGCCTCGTGCAGCGCGTACGCGTCCAGGACGGTCAGGGCGAGCCCGAGCCCCGCCACGGACTCGGCCGTCGACCGCAGCCCCCGCTTCAGCAGGAGCACGGGCCCGGCGAGTGCGGCCAGCGTGACCGCGCCGAGCACCAGCGCCCGCCCGGTGATGCCCATATGACCCCAGCTGACCAGCGTGAACACCGCAGCCGCGAGCGTGAGCAGCACACCGCCGAGAACCAGGAGGACGTTCTGCACGCTGGGCGCGGCGGTCTCCGGGCGGGGCGGTGCCGTGGGCGACCAGGCCACCGGCAACGGCTGCTGGGCCCGTCGCAGGGTGGAGACCAGCCAGGCGCGACGGGTCAGCAACTGGGCCCTGCGGGCGTCCAGTTGCCGCAGTTCGGCGTCGAGGAGCCGCAACTCCTCGGCCGGGGGCGGAAGGTGTGTCATGCCTGGCAGTGTGGTCCGCGTCACCTCGTACGGCATGAGTGCGGATACTCAGCCGCGTACTCAGCCAAGCCCCCCACCAGGAGTGGGCACACTGCGGGCATGGACTGGAACCACTACCGCTTCCGCAGCCTGTGGCCCCTGGCCGCGCCGCCCGCCACCGTGTACGAGGCGCTGGAACGGGCCGAGGGCTACCCCCGCTGGTGGCGCCAGGTCCGGCAGGTGACCCGGCTCGACGAGACCACCGGCACGATCCGGATCCGCTCCGTCCTGCCGTACGACATGACCTTCACGGCACGGGAGGTGCGGCGCGACCCCGAGGCCGGTGTGCTGGAGACCGCCCTGTCCGGGGACATCGAGGGCTGGGCACGCTGGACGGTCACGCCGCTCGGGCCGGGCAGTCTCGCGCGGTACGACCAGGTCGTGAGCGTGACCAAGCCGCTGCTGCGGAGACTCGCCGTACCGGGACGGCCCGTCTTCCGCGCCAACCACACGCTGATGATGCGGTCCGGGCGGCGCGGACTGGCCAGGCACCTCGAAGCGGTTTGAAGGAAACGTGCCGGGGCCTGTATTGTTCAGTGCGTTCCCGGGCGATTAGCTCAGTGGGAGAGCGCTTCGTTCACACCGAAGAGGTCACTGGTTCGAACCCAGTATCGCCCACCGGAAACAGCCGGTCCGTCTCAGACGGACCGGTTTTTTCATGCCCGGACGCCCCGGGCCAGATGCTCAGGCTGCCGCAGGCAGGTCCGGACGCAGGGGCCAGGCCGGGTCGACCGACTCCTCGACACCGCTGCGCGCGAACCACGCCTGGAGGCCCCGGGCCTGCGCCGCGTGCCACACCGCCTGAAGGGTGTGCAGTTCGCCGGGAGCGAGCCGCTCCAGCCGGGACGCGAACCGGCGGCCCACCGCCCGCGTGACCTCCAGCGCCGCCACGGCGTCGGCCGCCGCGTCGTGCGCGCCCTCCAGCGTGACGCCGTAGTGCGCGCACAGATCGGTCAGCGTGCGACGGCCCTTGCGATAGCGGTCCAGGTGCTTGTCCAGGACCCTCGGGTCGAGCACGAGCAGCGGCGCCGGCTCGAACCAGCGGTCCAGCGCCGAGGCACGGTGGCGGCGCAACTCCCGGTCCAGCAGGGTCAGATCGAACGGCGCGTTCATCACCACGACCGGACGGCCGGCATGCGCCTGCTCGGCCAGCACCTCCGCTATCTCGTACATCACCGGCGCCGGCCACCGGCCGTTGCGCTGCAGGTGTTCCTCCGTCAGCCCGTGCACCGCCGTCGCCTCGGCGGGCACCGGCACACCCGGGTTCACCAGCCAGCGGCTGACCCGCGGCCGGACGCCCGGGGCGTCCTGGACGACGACGGCCGCCGACACGATCCGGTCGGTCTCGACGTCCACGCCCGTCGTCTCCGTGTCGAAGGCGGCCAGCGCCCCCTCGTACCAGCACGTCGTCATAGCCACACAACCCCTCGTTCACCTTCGGCAGTTGACGCACCGTCCGCTGCCCGATTCGGTGATACCCGGGCTGTTTGCGTACTACGCCGGAAGGAGACAACAGGAGTACGGGTCGTCGCAGTTCAGCGGCCCGCACGGGGACTCATCTGTTCTGGAAGGCTGTTGGCCATGGCCATTGCGCAGCCCGAACGGGGCGGGCTGCTGCCCGAGCGCACGGCTCCCTCCCGCGGCACCCTCGCCACCACCGCCTGCATGGAGACACTGCAGGTCGGCTATCTGCACGCCGTCGCGGCGGCCGCCGGCTGCTCGCTGTCCCAGCCCTTTCCCGACAACGGCATCGACTGGCACGTCAGCCACAGCGCCCCCGGGCACACGGTCGACGACGAGGTCACCATCAAGGTGCAGCTCAAGGCCACCTACCAGGTGCCGCCCAACCCGCCCGGCCGCACCTTCTCCTTCACGCTCGACAACGCCCACCTGGCGAAACTCGCCCGCACACCCGTGTCGGTGCACAAGATCCTCGTCGTGATGCTGGTGCCGCGCTCCCAGGACGACTGGCTGCGCGCCGGACACGACCGGCTCGACCTCAGGCACTGCTGCTACTGGACCAACCTCGCCGGCCAGCCCATCACCGGCCGCAGCCGCACCACCGTGCGCATACCGACCGCACGCATCTTCGACGACCGGGCCCTGTGCGAGATCATGACGCGGGTCGGGACGGGAGGGAAACCGTGACGCACCGCCCGACCGAGGAGCCACTGAGGGCCGTGCGGCCCCACCCCGTCGACTCCTGGAGCGGCCCGCCGCCCGAGCCCCGCGACGTCGACCCGGCCGTGCTGAGCGCCCTGCTGCGCCGGCACGGCTGGCTGCGGCGCGGCGGCGCCCCCGGACGCTACGGCCGCTGGACCCCGCCCGGCCCCGGCGCCGGCGGCACGAGCCTGCTGGTGCCGGAGACCCGCGCCTTCCCCGACAGCGACGACCTGCTCGGCGAGGCCCTGCTCGCCCTGTCCCGCAGCGGCTCGCCCTCCGCCCGTGAGGTCCTCGTCTCCCTCGCCGTGCCCAGCGACGAGATCCGCTGGTGGCACGACGTCCCCGCCGGGCCCGCCGGAGCGGCGTCCTGGATCGTCGAGGACGGGCTGCGCACCGCGGCCCGCCGGATGCTGCTCGCGGCGGCCCTCGCCGCACGCGCGCGGGCCGGCTATCACGGCGCCCGCCATCGCCGCTCCGCCGCCGCGTCCCTGGAGAACGTCCTCGTCGGCTCCGCCGCCGACGGCCGGCTCACCGCCTTCGTGCCCGTCGCCGACGGCCGCCCCGTGGCCGTACGCCTTCACCAGGCGCTGTACGCCGCCCGGGAGGCCATCGACTACCAGCGCGCCACGGGCGGCATGGACGCCTTCGACGCCGCGGTCGAGGCAGGGGTGAGCCATGAGCTCACCGAGGCGCTCGTCGCCCTGGTCCGGGGCACGGAGGGCGCCCGGATCGCCGTCGCCTGGGCCCCGGCGGCCGGGGTGCCCGAGGGGTGCGCGTCCTCCACCGAGCCCGTCGAGTTCTCGCCCGGCGACCTGCCGGTCCTGCGCGAGGCGGGCGCCCGCTATCTGCGCGAGGAACCCGCCGTGCCGGTGCGGATCACCGGAGCGGTGGTGCGGCTGCGCAGGTCGGGGCCGCGCGGCGAGGGCACCGTACGGCTGCGGGTCCTGGCCGGCGCCGAGATACCGAACGTCCGGATCACTCTTGACGAGGAGGGCTACCGGATCGCCGGGCACGCCCACCTCGTCGGACTGCCGGTACGGGTGCAGGGCCGGCTGGAGAGCCGGGGCGGCTTCCGGCGCCTCACCGGCGCCCACGGCGTCGTACCCGTGCAGGTCGACGACGCCGAACGGGACCGGCTGATGAAGGCGCTGCAGGAGAACGCCGGGATGGCGGCCTTCTTCGAGGAGGCCTGCGGAGGAGACGAGGGGGACCGCGAGGACTGATTTCGCGGTCGGCGGCCCGGGGTCGGTACGATCCATACTCGTGCGCGCTCCCGTACGGCGCCGCAGCCCCACCTTCAGTCAGGAGAAGACCGGTGTCAGACGTCCGTGTGATCATCCAGCGCGATTCCGAGCGGGAAGAACGCGTGGTGACGACGGGCACTACGGCCGCCGAGCTCTTCGCCGGCGAGCGCTCGATCATCGCCGCGCGCGTGGCCGGCGAGCTCCGGGACCTGTCGTACGCCCTGTCCGAGGGCGACGAGGTCGAGGGCGTCGAGATCTCCTCCGAGGACGGCCTGAACATCCTGCGCCACTCCACCGCGCACGTCATGGCGCAGGCCGTGCAGGAGCTCTTCCCCGACGCCAAGCTCGGCATCGGCCCGCCCGTCAAGGACGGCTTCTACTACGACTTCGACGTCGAGAAGCCGTTCACGCCCGAGGATCTCAAGGCCATCGAGAAGAAGATGCAGGAGATCCAGAAGCGCGGGCAGAAGTTCGCCCGCCGCGCGGTCACCGACGAGGCCGCCCGCGAGGAGCTGGCCGGCGAGCCGTACAAGCTTGAGCTGATCGGCCTCAAGGGCTCCGCCTCCTCCGACGACGGCGCGGACGTCGAGGTCGGCGCCGGCGAGCTGACGATCTACGACAACCTGGACGCCAAGACCGGCGAGCTGTGCTGGAAGGACCTCTGCCGCGGTCCCCACCTGCCCTCCACCCGGAACATCCCGGCGTTCAAGCTGATGCGCAACGCGGCCGCCTACTGGCGCGGCAGCGAGAAGAACCCCATGCTCCAGCGCATCTACGGCACCGCCTGGCCCACCAAGGACGAGCTGAAGCAGTACCTGGAGTTCCTCGCCGAGGCCGAGAAGCGCGACCACCGCAAGCTCGGCAGCGAGCTGGACCTGTTCTCCGTCCCGGAGCAGATCGGCTCCGGCCTCGCCGTCTTCCACCCCAAGGGCGGCATCATCCGCCGGGTCATGGAGGACTACTCGCGCCGCCGCCACGAGGAAGAGGGCTACGAGTTCGTCTACACCCCGCACGCCACCAAGGGGAAGCTCTTCGAGACCTCGGGCCACCTGGACTGGTACGCCGACGGCATGTACCCGCCCATGCAGCTCGACGAGGGCGTGGACTACTACCTCAAGCCCATGAACTGCCCGATGCACAACCTGATCTTCGACGCGCGCGGCCGGTCCTACCGTGAACTGCCGCTGCGCCTCTTCGAGTTCGGGACCGTGTACCGCTACGAGAAGTCGGGCGTCGTGCACGGCCTCACCCGGGCCCGCGGCTTCACCCAGGACGACGCGCACATCTACTGCACCCGTGAGCAGATGTCGGAGGAGCTCGACAAGACGCTCACCTTCGTCCTCGGCCTGCTGCGCGACTACGGCCTGACCGACTTCTACCTGGAGCTCTCCACCAAGGACCCGGAGAAGTTCGTCGGCTCGGACGAGGCCTGGGAGGAGGCGACCGAGACGCTGCGCCAGGTCGCCGAGAAGCAGGGGCTGCCCCTCGTGCCCGACCCGGGCGGCGCCGCCTTCTACGGCCCGAAGATCTCCGTCCAGACCAAGGACGCCATCGGCCGCACCTGGCAGATGTCGACCATCCAGCTCGACTTCAACCTGCCGGAGCGCTTCGACCTGGAGTACACCGGCGCGGACGGCGCCAAGCAGCGCCCCGTCATGATCCACCGCGCGCTGTTCGGCTCGATCGAGCGCTTCTTCGCGGTGCTCCTCGAGCACTACGCGGGCGCCTTCCCGGCGTGGCTGGCCCCGGTCCAGGCGGTCGGCATCCCGATCGGCGACGCGCACGTCGAGTACCTGGAGAAGTTCGCGGCGGCGGCCAAGCGGAAGGGTCTGCGCGTCGAGGTGGACTCCTCCTCCGACCGCATGCAGAAGAAGATCCGCAACGCCCAGAAGCAGAAGGTGCCCTTCATGGTCATCGCGGGCGACGAGGACATGTCCCACGAGTCCGTGTCCTTCCGCTACCGCGACGGCTCGCAGGAGAACGGCATCCCCTTCGACGAGGCGATCGCCAAGATCCAGAAGGTCGTCGAGGAGCGGGCGCAGGTCTGATCACACGGCACATGGGCCCCCGGGGAGATCCCGGGGGCCTTTGCCGTCACCCCAGCTCGACGCCATATGCTGCACTGCATGACGAGTGAGCCGGAGCAGCAGCTGGGAGTGGGGACGCAGGACGCGTTCCAGCGTCTGTGGACGCCCCATCGGATGGCCTACATCCAGGGCGAGAACAAGCCGACCGGCCCGGGTGCCGGCGACGGCTGCCCCTTCTGCTCGATCCCGGCCAAATCCGACGAGGACGGGCTGGTCGTCCGGCGCGGCGAGCAGGTCTACGCGGTGCTCAACCTCTATCCGTACAACGGCGGCCACCTGATGACCGTGCCCTACCGGCACGTCGCCGACTACACGGACCTCACGGCGGGGGAGACCGCCGAACTCGGCGAGCTGACCAAGCAGGCGATGACCGCCCTGCGCACCGCTTCCGGCGCGCACGGCTTCAACATCGGCATGAACCAGGGCACGGTGGCGGGCGCGGGCATCGCGGCCCACCTCCACCAGCACATCGTGCCCCGCTGGGGCGGGGACACGAACTTCATGCCGGTGGTGGGACATACGCGGGTGCTGCCGCAGCTCTTGGCGGACACCCGGAAGATGCTGGCGGAGGCCTGGCCGTCGGCTTAGCCTGCGGGCAGTCGTGCCTCCCCCAGTGCCTCAAGGGCCTGGGCGGTGCCCCCAGGGCGGCACGGGTGGGCGCAGGCGGCACCCCGCAGCGCCGGGTTGCGCACCCACCCCGCCTCAGCCGCAGCGCAGGGCGACCTAACAACTAGGCATCGTAGACATCCGCCTTCTTCGGCGAAGCCTCCTGCACGGCCCCGCTCAGCGCCGCCGACCTGGACCCGAACTTCTCCACATCCACCCCGTTCTCCCGCAGCACCTTCAGCGCCGCCGCATGCACCGTACGCAGCACAGGCGTAGCCGCACGCAACGCGTCGTCGGCCATGAAGCGGTGCCGCCACGGCTGGTCGGCCCACGAGTGCCGCAGACCGAACGGCTCCGGGAGCGTCAGACTGCCGCCGAGCCAGTTCAGCAGCGGCGGGTACCAGGTCAGCGGGGCGCGCGCGGCCAGCCGTACCACCTCGTCGGCGTCGATCAGGGGGAGCTTCACGGTGCGGGTCTCCCAGAAGCGGAGAGCCTTCTGCACCGCCTTCTCCTTGGCCGCGGGCTTCTCGTTGAACAGGGGGTTGACCGGCCCCAGCGCGTGCCCGGTGACCTCGATGCGCAGGGTGTCGTGCAGCACGGTCACCGTGATCAGCATCGTGATCACCAGATGGCCGTCCCAGAGGGTCCACTGCACACCGAGGTAGTGCCGGTCGCCGCTGCCGAACTGCTGCTTGTTGCAGATGTCCTGTATGGCGTGCGTCCGGACCGTGTACGCGTCGACGTCCGTGCCGCTCGGCCGGGACACATCCGTCGCCTTCTCGCCGATCGGGGTGACGATCCAGTGCGTGATGGACGGCTTGGGGAAGCCGCCGGTGTTGATGGACGTGCGCTCCAGCATGCCCAGGCCGCCCTGGATCGCCACGATGACGTCCCAGCTGCGGAAGGGGTGGAACTCCTTGTCCGGGTCGGCGGAGACCAGCTCCTCGGCCAGCTGCCAGCTGCCCCAGCGCGTGCCCATGCCGAGTATGCCCTTGGGGCCGGCGTAGAAGACCGAGTTGGACCGCTGCTCGGCGCCGAGACGGGCCAGCTCCTTGCGGACCTGCTCGGCCGCGTCGCCCGGGTTGCCCGGAACGGCCTCGGGGATCTTGGCGCCCACGCCGCCGCCCGACAGCAGGCTCGACCAGCGCTCCCGCAGGTCACGGGCGGTCCGCTCGCAGATCTGCTTGGCCCAGAACCAGCCGACGACCGGCATGATGATCGCCGCGCGCGCGTACCAGGCCCAGAATCCCGTGAAGGGCATCTTGATCAGGAACAGCACGGCGAGCGCGCCCACCGCGACCAGCAGGGTCGTGGCGAGGGCACCGGCGCGCTTGTCCTCGCGCTTGGCCATGGTGGTGCGCAGCGTGAACACCAGCAGCCACACGAGGAAGCCCGGCAGGAAGAGCACCCCGCAGATGACCGTGATCGCCGAGAGCCAGTTGTCGCGGTCGCGGCGGATGCGGTGGGCCGCCAGGCAGTGCTCCACGACGACCTGGGGTTCGATGCCGAAGGACTGGATGACGGGGGCGCGCCCGGCGCCCAGCATCCGGTCGATGACGGCGCGGGAGAAGGCCTCGCCGAACCTGGGACGGAAGATCTTCGCCCAGGGACGCGGTGGTTTCACCTTCGACTGGTGCCACTCGTTGTCGGCGTTCAGGATCTTGGTGACCTCGTCGTCCCGGTACGCCGCCGCGGCCAGTGCGTAGGTCGCCGCCGTCTGCCCAGCCGAACCCGCCAGAGGCACCTGGGCCCCCGGGCTGAAGTCGAATCCGTCTGTCACTGCCGCCCCCATCGCTGCCGCATCCGCATCTGCGGCCTTCCCGACTTCCGCGCTCCGCACACCTGTTGATCAGGTCATCAGCGTATCCGCACGCGCCGACATCCGTCGGCGGGCGGCCGTCAAGCCGCCCGCCGGTGCGGAGGGAAGCCCTCACGAGGGCCACTTGGAGGCGCCGGGCGCGAACTACGAGGCCTTGCGCGCCTCTTCACGCACCCGTTCCGCGACCTGTGGAGGCATCGGTTCGTGCCGCGCGTAACGGCGGCTGAACCGCGCCGTCCCGTGCGACAGCGACCGCAGGTCGACCGAGTACCGGCCGATCTCGATCTCGGGCACCTCGGCCCGGATCACCGTGCGCCCGCCGGGCGTCTGCTCGGTGCCGAGCACCCGGCCGCGCCGCCCCGACAGGTCGCTCATCACGGCACCCACGAAGTCGTCGCCGACCAGCACCGACACCTCGGCCACCGGCTCCAGCAGATGGATCCGTGCCTCGGACGCCGCCTCCCGCAGCGCGAGCGCGCCGGCCGTCTGGAACGCCGCGTCGGAGGAGTCCACCGAGTGCGCCTTGCCGTCCAGGAGGGTCACCCGTACGTCGATGAGCGGATGCCCGGCGGCGACTCCCTTGGCGGCCTGGGACCGTACGCCCTTCTCCACCGACGGGATGAACTGCCGCGGCACCGCCCCGCCGACGACCTTGTCGACGAACTCGATGCCGGAGCCGCCCGGCAGCGGTTCGACCTCGATCTCGCAGATGGCGAACTGACCGTGCCCGCCGGACTGCTTGACGTGCCGGCCGCGTCCGCCCGACCTGTCCGCGAAGGTCTCGCGCAGGGACACCTTGTGCGGCACGACGTCGACCTGGACGCCGTAGCGGCTGCGCAGCCGTTCCAGGGCGACGTCGGCGTGCGCCTCGCCCAGGCACCACAGGACCACCTGGTGGGTGTCCTGGTTCTGTTCGAGCCGCATCGTCGGATCCTCGGCCACCAGCCGGGCCAGGCCCTGGGAGAGCTTGTCCTCGTCCGGCTTGCTGTGCGCCTGGATGGCCAGCGGCAGCAGCGGGTCGGGCATCTGCCACGGCTCCATGAGCAGCGGATCGTCCTTGGCGGACAGGGTGTCCCCGGTCTCGGCGCGGCTCAGCTTGGCCACACAGGCCAGGTCGCCCGCGATGACGTGCGACACCGGCCGCTGCTGCTTGCCGAAGGGGGTGGACAGGGCGCCGATCCGCTCGTCGACGTCGTGGTCCTCGTGGCCCCGGTCGGACAGTCCGTGCCCGGAGACGTGGACCGTCTGGTCGGCCCTGAGGGTGCCGGAGAACAGGCGGATCAGCGACAGCCGGCCGACGTAGGGGTCGGAGGAGGTCTTCACGACCTCCGCGACCAGCGGCGCGTCCGGGTCGCAGGGCCTGAGCTCGCGCGGCTTGCCGTCGATCGTGGTCACCCGCACCGTCTCGTGCTCCAGCGGCGTCGGGAAACCCCGCGTGATCAGCTCCAGCACCTCCACCGTGCCGAGCCCCTGCCGGCCGCCGTCGGACGCGGGGGCGGCGGCCAGGACGGGGAAGAAGACCCCGCGCGCGACGGCCCGCTCCAGGTCCTCGATCAGCGTCCCGACGTCGATCTGCTCCCCGCCGAGATAGCGGTCCATGAGGGTCTCGTCCTCGCTCTCCGAGATGATCCCCTCGATCAGCCGGTTGCGGGCCTCCTCGATCAGCGGCAGCTCGTCCTCGCCCGGCTCCGACTCCTTGCGCTCGCCGGTCGAGTAGTCGAACAGCTTCTGCGACAGCAGCCCGATCAGACCGGTCACGGGCGCGTGCCCGTCCGGTGCCTGCGGGCCGTGCAGGGGCAGGTATAGCGGCAGGACAGCGTCGGGGTCGTCCGCGCCGAAGGCCTCGGCGCAGATCCGCGTCATCTCCTCGAAGTCGGCGCGCGCCGCCTCCAGGTGCGTGACGACGATGGCCCGGGGCATGCCCACGGCCGCGCACTCCTCCCAGACCATGCGGGTCGAGCCGTCCACGCCGTCCGAGGCCGAGACGACGAAGAGGGCCGCGTCCGCCGCTCGCAGACCGGCCCTGAGCTCACCGACGAAGTCGGCGTATCCGGGGGTGTCGAGAACATTGACCTTGATGCCGTCCCATTCGACGGGCACCAGGGAGAGCTGTACCGAGCGCTGCTGCCGGTGCTCGATCTCGTCGTAGTCGGAGACGGTGCCGCCGTCCTCCACACGGCCCGCCCGGTTCACCGCCCCCGCTGTGAGCGCGAGGGCTTCCACCAACGTGGTCTTGCCCGATCCGGAGTGGCCGACCAGCACCACATTCCGTACGGACTGAGGGTGGTCGGCCGCTAGCGCCCTGCCGGCGGCCCCAGGGTGTGTCTGTCCTTTGTCGCCCATGATCCTGCCTCCCGTGCACGGTGAGGTCACTGTGGGCGCGGACACGCGGAATCCGCGTGCATGGCGGCTCCGGCGACGCCCGCGGTTATTCGAGCTTTCCACTCCCGTCACGGTGCGTCCATACGAAGGACGCGATCGCGCCGCCCACCAGCGCCGCGCCGGATCCACCGCAGGGGTCCGGGTGCCCGCCCCTCGGCCACGCGCGCGCGTGGCTACGATGGGCCAGCCGGTGGCCAGCAGGGGCCATGCGGCGACACCGACCCTCGGGAAGGCCATGCTGAACAAGTACGCGCGTGCATTCTTCACGCGTGTCCTCACACCGTTCGCCGCGTTTCTCATCCGGCTGGGCGTCAGCCCCGACGCCGTCACGCTCATCGGCACCGCCGGTGTGGTCGCGGGCGCGCTGGTCTTCTACCCCATGGGCGAGTTCTTCTGGGGCACGATCGTGATCACACTCTTCGTGTTCTCCGACCTCGTCGACGGCAACATGGCCCGCCAGCTCGGCCGCTCCAGCCGCTGGGGCGCCTTCCTGGACTCCACGCTCGACCGGGTCGCCGACGGCGCGATCTTCGCCGGCTTCATCCTCTGGTACGCCGGGGGCGGCGACGATCTCGTCCTGTGCGCCGTCTCGATCTTCTGCCTGGCCAGCGGCCAGGTGGTGTCGTACACCAAGGCCCGCGGCGAGTCGATCGGTCTGCCGGTCGCCGTCAACGGGCTCGTCGAGCGGGCCGAGCGGCTGGTGATCTCGCTGGTCGCGGCCGGGCTCGCGGGCCTGCACGGGTTCGGTGTGCCCGGCATCCAGTACCTGCTGCCCGTCGCCCTGTGGATCGTCGCCGTGGGCAGCCTCGTCACGCTGATCCAGCGGGTCGTCACGGTCCGCCGGGAGTCCGCCGAGGCCGAGGCCGCCGCGCAGGACAATGAGGGCAAGCAGCACAACGCCTCTCACGGGAGCGAGGCGGCCACGTGAGCGCACAGGACCGGCTGACGGACACGCTGTACGGCCTCGGCTGGAGCACCGTCAGGAAGCTCCCCGAGCCCGTCGCCGTACGGCTCGGGAACACCATCGCCGATCTCGCCTGGAAGCAGCGCGGCAAGGGCGTGCAACGCCTGGAGAGCAACTACGCGCGCGTGCTGCCCGACGCCGGCCCCGAGCGGCTGGCGGAGCTCTCCCGCGCGGGCATGCGCTCCTACCTGCGCTACTGGATGGAGTCCTTCCGGCTTCCCGCCTGGAGCGAGGAGCGGATCAAGGGCGGTTTCGACGCCAAGGACATCCACTACCTCACCGAGGGCATGGCCGCGGGCAACGGCGTCGTACTCGCCCTGCCGCACCTGGGCAACTGGGACCTCGCCGGTGCCTGGGTCACCACCGAGCTGGGCATACCGTTCACGACGGTGGCCGAGCGCCTGAAGCCGGAGACGCTGTACGACCGGTTCGTCGCCTACCGAGAGAGCCTCGGCATGGAGGTCCTGCCGCACAGCGGCGGCACCGCCTTCGGCACCCTGGCCCGGCGGCTGCGCGACGGCGGCCTGGTCTGTCTGGTCGCCGACCGCGACCTGTCCGCCTCCGGTGTCGAGGTCGACTTCTTCGGCGACACCGCCCGGATGCCGGCCGGACCCGCCCTGCTCGCCCAGCAGACAGGCGCCCTGCTGCTCCCCGTCACCCTCTGGTACGACGACTCGCCCGTCATGCGGGGCCGCCTCCACCCACCGGTGGAGGTGCCCGAGTCAGGCACCCGCGCCGAGAAGACGTCCGTGATGACACAGGCGCTGGCCGACGCCTTCGCCTCGGGGATCGCCGACCATCCGGAGGACTGGCACATGCTGCAGCGCCTGTGGCTCGCGGACCTCGATCCAGCGAAGGGATCCACGTGAGGATCGGCATCGTCTGCCCGTACTCCTGGGACGTACCGGGCGGCGTCCAGTTCCATATCCGCGACCTGGCCGAATACTTCATCCGCCTCGGCCACGAGGTGTCCGTCCTCGCCCCGGCGGACGACGACACCCCGCTGCCGCCGTACGTCGTCTCGGCCGGGCGCGCGGTGCCGGTGCCGTACAACGGCTCGGTGGCCCGGCTGAACTTCGGCTTCCTCTCGGCGGCCCGGGTGCGCCGGTGGCTGCACGACGGCGCGTTCGACGTGATCCACATCCACGAGCCGACCTCGCCCTCGCTGGGCCTGCTGACCTGCTGGGCGGCGCAGGGCCCGATCGTCGCCACGTTCCACACGTCCAACCCACGCTCCCGGGCCATGATCGCCGCCTACTCGATCCTCCAGGCCGCCCTGGAGAAGATCAGCGCCCGGATCGCGGTGAGCGAGTACGCCCGGCGCACGCTGGTGGAGCACCTCGGCGGGGACGCGGTGGTGATCCCGAACGGCGTGGACGTCGACTTCTTCGCCGAGGCCGAGCCCAAGGCCGAGTGGCAGGGCGACACGATCGGCTTCATCGGGCGCATCGACGAGCCCCGCAAGGGACTGCCGGTGCTCATGAAGGCCCTGCCGAAGATCCTCGCCGCCCGTCCGGGGACCCGGCTGCTGGTCGCCGGGCGCGGCGACGAGGAGGAGGCGGTGGCGACCCTCCCGGCCGAGCTGCGCTCCCGCGTCGAGTTCCTCGGCATGGTCAGCGACGAGGACAAGGCCCGCTTCCTGCGCAGCGTCGACCTGTACATCGCGCCCAACACCGGCGGCGAGAGCTTCGGCATCATCCTCGTCGAGGCCATGTCCGCCGGCGCCCCCGTCCTCGCCTCCGACCTGGACGCCTTCGCCCAGGTCCTGGACCGGGGCGAGGCCGGCGAACTCTTCCCGAACGAGGACGCCGACGCCCTCGCCGACGCGGCCGTCCGGCTGCTGGACGACCCGGAGCGGCTCGCGGAGCTGCGCGAGCGGGGCAGCGCCCATGTACGGCGCTTCGACTGGTCCACCGTCGGCGCGGACATCCTCTCCGTCTACGAGACGGTGACGGCGGGCGCGGCGGCGGTGGCCGAGGACGACCGGGTGACGGGGCTGCGGGCCAGGCTGGGGTTCGCCCGGGACTGAGGCCGGGCTGACGGGTTCATTTCAGGCCACGCCGAAGGGCGGCCCAGGCGGGCGTCCTTCGGCGTCGCGCGTGATCGAACACACAGATCACTGGCGATCTTTCCGTCTCGCTCACGTGTGCGAAGTGGCTCCTGTGACTTGAGTGAAAAACGGATGGATCATGGCGGCGACTCGAATATACGGTGCAGTGGGTAGCTGACCTGCTGCCCTTCGTAACGGAGGAGGACGCCATGGACGAGCAGATCGAGCTCTCGACCACCGAGCCTTACGCGCCGCCGATGCTGACCGAGGTCGGGGAGTTCAACGAGGACACCCTGGGCTTCATCGGCTGGGGCAACGACATCTTCGGTCACTACTCCGGCGACTTCTGATCGTCGCCTTCGTAGGTAATCGGGGGACGTGAGCAGATGAGCAGCACCGGGTTCGTGGTCCTGCCGGACACGGCAGCCGCGGCCGATGCGCGCGCGGCCGCCCCGTGGGCGTCGCCCGAGGAGTTCTCACACCACTCGGGGCGCCCATGGCTGGTGGGCCGGTGGTCACCCGGTGAGATCACGGTGGTCACAGCGGGCCCGGTGCGGGTGGCGGCGGTCGGGGTATGCCCGGTCTCCGCCACCCGGCTCTCCTCCCTGGCCGCCCGCATACGGACGGTGTCCGACGCGGACGCGCTGGCGACGAGCCTGCCCGGCTCCTGCCACCTGGTGGTCTCGGCCGGTGGCGAGGTGCGCTTCCAGGGCAGCGCCACCGGACTGCGCCGGGTGTTCCGCACCCGGGTGCACGGGGTCGAGGTGGCAGCGGACCGGGCCGATGTGCTCGCCGCGATGACCGGTGCCGGAATCGACGAACAGGCCTTGGCCCTCCGCGTGGCCACCGGGGGATTCCTGCCACCGCCCCTCGGTGACCGGCCACTGTGGTCCGGGATCTCGCCGCTGGCGCCGGACCACGCTCTGGTGTGGGAGCGCGACCGCGTGCACGAGACACGGTGGTGGCAGCCACCGGCTCCAGAGCTGTCGCTGGCGACGGGTGCCGAAGCCGTCCGAGAGGCCCTGACCTCGGCCCTCCGCGACCGTGGCCCCGACCGAGGCCGGTTGAGCACGGATCTGTCCGGCGGCATGGACTCGACGTCCCTGTGCTTCCTCGCCGCCCGGCACGCGCCCGACCTGGTGACCTTCCGATGGGGTGAGGCCGAGGCGGGCAACGACGACGCCGCCTTCGCCGCCCACGCCATCGCCTCCCTCGACCGGGCCGAGCACCTCGTGGTTCCCCCCGGCGAACTCCCGGCCCTGTTCACCGACGCCGGAGAAGCGGTGGACACCGAGGAGCCCTATCCCTTCGTCCGCACCCTTGCCCGCACCCGCCACACCGCACGGCTCCTGGCCGCGAGCGGATCGCGCAGACACCTCGCCGGACACGGCGGAGACGAACTGTTCACTCCGTTTCCCGGCTACCTTCATGCCCTGCTCCGACGCCGTCCGCTGACCGCCCTGCGGCATGTCCGCGGATACGGTGCGCTGAAACGCTGGCCCGTACTGCCCACCCTGGCCGCGCTGTCCCGCCCCGGTGACGAGGCAGCCTGGTGGCGGACCCAGGCCGACCTGCTCACCGCCCCGCCCCCGCCGAGACGCCGGCCCGCTCTCGGGTGGGGCCTGTGGACGCTGCGCGCACCGACGTGGGCCACCGGCACGGCGACCGACGCGGCCCGGGAGGCCCTGCGCGACACAGCGACCCGCGTACAGCCGCTCTCCGACGACCTGGCCCAGCACCAGTCGCTGCTCGCCATGCGCGCCAGTGCCCCGTGGTACCGGTTGCTGGCCCGCGTGTTCGCCGACGACGGCGTGCAACTCGACTCGCCGTTCTTCGACGACCGTGTGGTGGAAGCGGTCCTGGCGGTCCGGGCGCACGAACACGCCGGCCCCTGGCGGTACAAGCCGCTGCTGGCCGAAGCCATGCGCGGCATCGTGCCGGAAGCCGTGCTGGGCCGTTCCACCAAGGGCGAGTTCAGCGACGAAGCCAACAGCGGGCTGCGCCGCAATCTGCCCGCGATTCTGGACATGTTCGAGGACTCGGCCCTGGCCGCCCACGGACTGATCGACCCCGGCGAACTGCGCACCCGGCTGCTCGCGCCCCAGCCGGACAATTCCGCGAGGATCGCGCTGGAACCCCTGATCGGTTGCGAGACCTGGCTGCGCGCCGCCACCCGCCCCGCCCCTGCCTGGAGGTTCGAAGCCCGTGCGTCTGCATCCTGATGTGAGCACCACCGACACCGACGACGGCACGGTCCTGCTCAACGAACGCACCGGCCGGTACTGGCAGTTGAACAACACGGGTGCCCATGTGCTCCACCGGCTGCTCGACGGGCGCGAACCCGCCGCCATCGCCGCCGACCTCGCGGACCGGTACGGCATCGAACCACAGCAGGCCGAACGCGACGTCACCGCCGTGATCGAGCGACTGCTCGGCTCGAAACTGGTGATCTCTTGAGCATGTCCGTCGCGCTGGCCGGACGACGCCGGCTGCCCCCGCACCGCCGCGTGCTTCCCCTGCTGATCGTGGGCGTGGCCCGTCTGCTGGCCCGGGCCAAACCCTCCCGACTGCGCACCGTTCTGGAATTCGCCCGCCGTGGCGCGGCACCCGCGACGGCCGCCCAGGCCCTGCGGGCGCGCGAAGAGGTCGTGTCGGTCAGCCTGCGCTGTGCCGGGCAGGGATGCCTGCAACGCTCCATCGCCACCGCCCTGCTCTGCCGGGCGCGCGGCGTGTGGCCCACCTGGTGCACCGGAGTCCGCACCCACCCGTTCGCCGCCCATGCCTGGGTCGAGGCCGAGCGGCAACTCATCGGCGAGGGCCATCCCAAGGGCCACTTCAAGACGCTCATGTCCATCCCGCCGGTGTCGACCGACCGGAGTCGCTGACCGCCCTCGAGTTGGGGCGGTGATCAGGGTGCCGGGCAGGGCGGGGTGAACCGGCAGGCCCCTCGGGCCGCTAGCCTTGCCGCCCGTGACCACCACTCTCATCTGGATCGCCGTCGCCCTGGTCGCGATCGGGCTGTACCTGAGCTGGACCGCCGGCCGGCTCGACCGTCTCCACGCCCGGATCGACGCCGCCCGGGCCGCCCTGGACGCGCAGTTGCTGCGCCGCGCCTCGGTGGCGCAGGAACTGGCCACGTCGGGTGTCCTCGATCCGGCCGCCTCGATCGTGCTCTACGAGGCCGCGCACGCCGCCCGCCAGGCGGAGGAGGAACAGCGGGAGGTCGCCGAGAGCGAACTGAGCCAGGCGTTGCGGGCCGTCTTCGCGGAGGCACAGCAACTGGAGGCGGTGCGGGAGGCGCCCGGGGGAGAGGAGGCCGCCACCGAGCTCGTACAGGCGGTACGACGCGTCCCCATGGCCCGGCGCTTCCACAACGACGCCGTACGCGCCGCTCGCGCCCTGCGCCGCCACCGCAAGGTCCGCTGGTTCCGGCTGGCCGGCCACGCGCCGTTCCCGATGGCCTTCGAGATGGACGACGAACCACCGGCCGTGCTGGCGGACCGCTCGGGCTCCTGACAACGGGACATCCCGCCGCCCCGGAGCCAAAACGATCCACCGGCTTCTCATTGGCCCTTGCTGTGGCCTGGTCCCCTCACGTTTCCTCGGTGCTGCACAAAACCCCTCTTTCCCAGCAGCGAGGTCACCCGTGTCCATCTCCGAAAACCAGGCTCCCGAGACCGGCACCGCCCGTGTGAAGCGCGGCATGGCCGAGCAGCTCAAGGGCGGCGTCATCATGGACGTCGTCACGCCGGAGCAGGCGAAGATCGCCGAGGACGCGGGCGCCGTCGCCGTCATGGCCCTGGAGCGGGTCCCGGCCGACATCCGCAAGGACGGCGGTGTGGCCCGCATGTCCGACCCGGACATGATCGAGGGCATCATCGAGGCCGTCTCCATCCCGGTCATGGCCAAGTCCCGCATCGGCCACTTCGTCGAGGCCCAGGTGCTGCAGTCCCTCGGCGTCGACTACATCGACGAGTCCGAGGTCCTCACCCCGGCCGACGAGGTCAACCACAGCGACAAGTTCGCCTTCACCACCCCCTTCGTCTGTGGCGCCACCAACCTGGGCGAGGCCCTGCGCCGCATCGCCGAAGGCGCCGCGATGATCCGCTCCAAGGGCGAGGCCGGCACCGGCAACGTCGTCGAGGCCGTCCGCCACCTGCGCCAGATCAAGAACGAGATCGCCCGCCTGCGCGGCTACGACAACAACGAGCTGTACGCCGCCGCCAAGGACCTGCGCGCCCCGTACGAGCTGGTCAAGGAGGTCTCCGAACTGGGCAAGCTCCCGGTCGTGCTGTTCTCCGCCGGCGGCGTCGCCACCCCGGCCGACGCGGCCCTGATGCGCCAGCTCGGCGCCGAGGGCGTCTTCGTCGGCTCCGGCATCTTCAAGTCCGGCGACCCGGCCAAGCGCGCCGCCGCCATCGTGAAGGCCACCACCTTCTACGACGACCCGAAGATCGTCGCTGACGCCTCCCGCAACCTCGGCGAGGCCATGGTCGGCATCAACTGCGACACCCTCCCCGAGACCGAGCGCTACGCCAACCGCGGCTGGTAAGGCACAGGAACCCATGAGCGACACCCCCGTCATAGGCGTCCTGGCCCTCCAGGGCGACGTACGGGAGCACCTCGTCGCCCTGGCCGCGGCCGATGCCGTGGCCAGGCCGGTGCGGCGCCCCGAAGAGCTCGCCGAGGTGGACGGCCTCGTCATCCCCGGCGGCGAGTCCACCACCATCTCCAAGCTGGCCGTCCTGTTCGGCCTGATGGAACCGCTCCGCGCGCGCGTGCGGGACGGTCTGCCCGTCTACGGCACCTGCGCCGGCATGATCATGCTCGCCGACAAGATCCTCGACCCGCGTTCGGGCCAGGAGACCATCGGCGGCATCGACATGATCGTCCGCCGCAACGCCTTCGGCCGGCAGAACGAGTCCTTCGAGGCGTCCGTCGACGTCCAGGGCGTCGAGGGTGCGCCCGTGGAGGGCGTCTTCATCCGCGCCCCGTGGGTCGAGTCCGTCGGTGCCGAGGCCGAGGTGCTCGCCGAGCACGACGGCCATATCGTCGCGGTGCGTCAGGGCACCGCTCTGGCCACGTCGTTCCACCCGGAACTGACCGGCGACCACCGTGTGCACGGCCTGTTCGTGGACATGGTGCGCGCGAACCGTACAGCCGAGTCCTTGTAGGATTCCTGCGTTCGTTGCTGAGATGGGTTACGCGAAGGAGACAGGCAGATGTCCGGCCACTCTAAATGGGCCACGACTAAGCACAAGAAGGCCGTGATCGACGCCAAGCGCGGCAAGCTCTTCGCGAAGCTGATCAAGAACATCGAGGTCGCGGCGCGCATGGGCGGCGTCGACCTCGAAGGAAACCCGACGCTCTACGACGCCGTCCAGAAGGCCAAGAAGCAGTCGGTTCCGAACAAGAACATCGACTCCGCGATCAAGCGCGGTGGCGGTCTCGAGGCGGGTGGCGCCGACTACGAGACGATCATGTACGAGGGCTACGGACCGAACGGCGTCGCGGTGCTCATCGAGTGCCTCACCGACAACCGCAACCGCGCGGCCTCCGACGTCCGCGTCGCCATGACCCGCAACGGCGGCTCCATGGCGGACCCGGGATCGGTGTCGTACATGTTCAGCCGCAAGGGCGTCGTCATCGTCCCCAAGGGCGAGCTGGGCGAGGACGACGTCCTCGGCGCCGTCCTGGACGCGGGCGCCGAAGAGGTCAACGACCTCGGCGAGTCCTTCGAGGTCATCAGCGAGGCCACCGACCTGGTCGCGGTCCGCACCGCCCTCCAGGAAGCCGGCATCGACTACGACTCCGCCGACTCCAGCTTCGTGCCGTCCGTCCAGGTCGAGCTGGACGAGGAAGGCGCCAAGAAGATCTTCAAGCTGATCGACGCGCTCGAGGACAGCGACGACGTGCAGAACGTCTTCGCCAACTTCGACGTCAGCGACGAGATCATGGAGAAGGTCGACGCGTAACGCTGCCGCGGGCCGCGAGTCTCGGCGGGCCGGTGGGACACGTCCCACCGGCCCGCCGCTGTTGTCAGTGCCAGCGGATAGCCTGGCGGCAGTCAAAGATCACCGTCCACGGACCGTAACCATCAATTGAGGAACCCCGACGGTGCTCAGCCAGGTCCGCGAGAGCGGCGGCGGTTCAGCCGCAAAGAGGGGAGGGCGCGCGTGCGCGTGCTGGGGGTGGACCCGGGACTGACCCGGTGCGGTGTCGGCGTCGTCGAGGGCGTCGCCGGACGGCCGCTCACGATGATCGGCGTCGGCGTCGTCCGGACACCGGCGGACGCCGACCTCGGCCACCGCCTCGTCGCCGTCGAACAGGGCATCGAACAGTGGCTGGACGAACACCGGCCGGAATTCGTCGCCGTGGAGCGTGTCTTCAGCCAGCACAACGTCAGTACGGTGATGGGCACCGCCCAGGCCAGCGCCGTCGCCATCCTGTGCGCCTCGCGACGCGGGATCCCCGTGGCGCTGCACACCCCGAGCGAGGTCAAGGCCGCCGTCACCGGCAGCGGCCGCGCCGACAAGGCCCAGGTGGGCGCCATGGTGACCCGCCTGCTCCGGCTCAGCGCGCCGCCCAAACCGGCCGACGCGGCCGACGCCCTCGCCCTCGCCATCTGCCACATCTGGCGCGCCCCCGCGCAGAACCGACTCCAGCAGGCCGTCGCCCTGCACACAGCCAAAGCATCGAAAGGCCGTACGACATGATCGCCTTCGTCAGTGGCACGGTCGCCGCGCTCGCCCCCGACGCCGCGGTCGTCGAGGTCGGCGGCGTCGGCATGGCCGTGCAGTGCACGCCGAACACGCTGTCCACGCTCCGCATCGGCCAGGCGGCCAAACTGCACACCTCCCTCGTCGTACGGGAGGACTCCCTCACCCTCTACGGCTTCGCGGACGACGACGAACGGCAGACCTTCGAGCTCCTGCAGACGGCGAGCGGCGTGGGACCGAGACTCGCCCAGGCGATGCTGGCCGTGCACACCCCGGACGCCCTGCGCCGGGCGGTCGCCACCGCCGACGAGAAGACGCTCACCGCCGTCCCCGGCATCGGCAAGAAGGGCGCCCAGAAGCTGCTCCTTGAGCTGAAGGACCGGCTAGGCGAGCCGCTCGGCGCCCCGGCCGTGGGCATGCCCGTCAGCACCGGCTGGCGTGACCAGCTGCACGCGGCCCTGATCGGCCTCGGCTACGCGACCCGGGAGGCCGACGAGGCCGTGACCGCCGTCGCTCCGCAGGCCGAGGCCGCCGAGGGCGCTCCGCAGGTCGGCCAGCTGCTGAAGGCCGCCCTCCAGACCCTGAACCGCGCCCGCTGAACCCCACACACCGAGGCACACCATGAACTGGGACGACACGACCGACACGACCGGCACCGCCGCCGACCGGCTCGTCGGCGCGTCCGCCGACCGTGAGGACCAGGCCGTCGAGGCCGCGCTGCGCCCGAAGGACCTGGGCGAGTTCATCGGCCAGGAGAAGGTCCGAGAACAGCTCGACCTCGTCCTGCGCGCCGCCCGCGCGCGTGGCGCCACCGCCGACCATGTGCTGCTCTCCGGCGCCCCCGGCCTCGGCAAGACCACCCTGTCGATGATCATCGCGGCCGAGATGGAAGCCCCCATCCGCATCACCTCGGGCCCCGCCATCCAGCACGCCGGCGACCTCGCGGCGATCCTCTCCTCCCTCCAGGAGGGCGAGGTCCTCTTCCTCGACGAGATCCACCGCATGTCCCGCCCCGCCGAGGAGATGCTGTACATGGCGATGGAGGACTTCCGAGTCGACGTCATCGTCGGCAAGGGCCCGGGAGCCACCGCCATCCCCCTGGAGCTGCCCCCCTTCACCCTGGTCGGCGCCACCACCCGCGCGGGCCTGCTGCCACCCCCGCTGCGCGACCGCTTCGGCTTCACCGCCCACATGGAGTTCTACGAACCGGCCGAACTGGAGCGGGTCATCCACCGCTCGGCGAGCCTCCTGGACGTCGAGGTCGAGCCGGAGGGCGCCGCCGAGATCGCCGGCCGCTCCCGCGGCACCCCCCGCATCGCCAACCGCCTGCTGCGCCGCGTCCGGGACTACGCCCAGGTCAAGGCCGACGGACTGATCACCAAGGACATCGCGGCAGCCGCCCTCGCCGTCTACGAGGTGGACGAGCGCGGCCTCGACCGCCTCGACCGCGGAGTCCTGGAAGCCCTGCTCAAGCTGTTCGGCGGCGGCCCCGTCGGACTGTCCACGCTCGCTGTCGCGGTGGGGGAGGAGCGTGAGACGGTGGAAGAGGTCGCCGAGCCCTTCCTGGTAAGGGAGGGCCTGCTGGCCCGCACCCCGCGCGGCAGGGTCGCCACCCCCGCCGCCTGGGCGCATCTCGGCCTCACCCCGCCCCGCTCCCAAACCGGCGGAAGCGGACAACAGGACCTGTTCGGGGCGTGACGGAGCCGTCACCGTTCCGGGACGGCGAGGCCAGTGGCCGCGGCAGGAACCCCGGTGCCATGCTGAGCGTTGTTCCATGCGCGCGGACTCGCTTAGACTCCGCCGATGCCGCCTTTGTCGGCGGCGTACATACCCCCAACCATCTGGCCGCTCACAGCGCGGTCGTGTGAAGGAAGTACCGACCCGTGAGTCTCCTGACCCTCCTCCCGTTCATTGTGCTCATCGGGGCCATGTTCCTCATGACCCGGTCGGCCAAGAAGAAGCAGCAGCAGGCCGTGGACATGCGGAACCAAATGCAGCCCGGCAGCGGTGTCCGCACCATCGGGGGCGTGTACGCCACGGTCAAGGAGGTGCACGAGGACACCGTCCTCGTCGACGCCGGTCCGGGTGTCGAGCTCCTGTTCGCCAAGAACGCCATCGGTGCCGTCCTCACCGACGACGAGTACAACCGCATCGTCCACGGCGTCGAGCACGACCTGAAGTCCGACGCCGACATCGTCCCGGACGACGCCTCCTCCCTCACCGAGACCGACGACTCCGCCGCCGACACCGGCGCTGACGACAAGGCCGTCGACCTCGGCAAGAAGGACACGGCCGACGAGCCGGCCGGCGACGACGCCCCGGCCTCCGAGGCGAAGACGGACGCGGAGGCCAAGACGGACGCAGAGCCGAAGAAGACCGACGGCGGCTCCGAGGCGAAGTAGTCGTTTCCCGGGGTGCGCGGGCCCTGCCCGCGCTCCCCGGGACACGCCCAGCTCGCACGGAGTCCCGACACCATGTCATGGCCGCCCGTCCGCCGATCCGGAGCGAGGTGGCCCGAGAGGGAGTACGAGAAGGTGGCCACACCTAAAAAGGGCCGGAGCGCGAGCGCCCATGGCAAGCCGGGGCGCTCGCTGGTCCTGATCCTGATCGCCCTCGTGGCGCTCACCGGTGGGATGTTCGCCTCGGGGCACACGAAACCGCGTCTCGGCATCGACCTGGCCGGCGGTACGAGCATCACGCTCCAGGCGGTTCCAGAGGCCGGCAACGAGGCGGCGATCAACAAGACCAACATGGACACCGCCGTCTCCATCATGGAGCGCCGGGTCAATGGTCTGGGTGTCTCCGAGGCCGAGGTGCAGACCCAGGGCAACAAGAACATCATCGTCAACATCCCCAAGGGCACGAACTCCGAGCAGGCCCGCAAGCAGGTCGGCACCACCGCCAAGCTCTACTTCCGCCCGGTCCTCACGACCGAGGTCTCCGGCGGCGGCAAGACGGCCAGCCCTTCGCCCAGCGGCACCGGAAGCCCCACGGACAAGCCGTCCGGCAAGGCCAGCGACAAGCCCGAGGCCACCGACAAGAACTCCGCCTCCCCGTCGGCCACGCCCACCACGCAGGGCCGCGCGGTCACCGACGCGCTGAAGGCCGACGCCACACCGTCGGCGAGCGCCTCGGACGACAAGGCCAAGGCCAGCCCCTCCCCGTCGGCGAGCGGTGGCGCCGGTGAGGCCGACGCCGCAGCACTGCAGGCGAAGTACGCCAAGCTCGACTGCACCGACAGGAAGACCCGCTCCACCGTGGGCGACGGTGTCAAGGCCTCCGAGATGACGCTGGCCTGCGGCCAGAACGCGCAGGGCCAGTGGCAGAAGTACATCCTCGGCCCCGCCGCGGTCGACGGCACCGACGTCGACAAGGCCCAGGCCGTCCTGAACACCCAGACCGGTGCCGGCTGGACGGTCACGATGGACTTCACGGACGCGGGTGCCAAGAAGTTCGCCGACATCACCGGCAAGCTGGCGCAGAACCAGTCCCCGCAGAACCAGTTCGCGATCGTCCTGGACGGCGACGTCGTCTCCGACCCGTACGTCCGCCAGGCCCTGACCGGCGGCAACGCGGAGATCTCCGGCAACTTCAACCAGCAGTCCGCCGAGGACCTCTCCAACATGCTGAGCTACGGCGCGCTGCCGCTGACCTTCAAGGAGGACAGCGTCTCGACCGTCACCGCCGCGCTCGGCGGTGACCAGCTGAAGGCCGGACTCATCGCCGGTGCGATCGGCCTGGCGCTGGTCGTCATCTACCTGCTGGCCTACTACCGCGGCCTGTCGTTCATCGCGATCCTCTCGCTGCTGGTCTCGGCCGCCCTGACCTACACGATCATGGCCCTGCTCGGCCCGGCCATCGGCTTCGCGCTGAACCTGCCGGCCGTGTGCGGTGCCATCGTCGCCATCGGCATCACAGCGGACTCGTTCATCGTGTACTTCGAACGCGTCCGCGATGAGATCCGGGAGGGCCGCTCCCTGCGCCCCGCCGTCGAGCGGGCCTGGCCGCGCGCCCGGCGCACCATCCTGGTCTCCGACTTCGTGTCGTTCCTCGCCGCCGCCGTGCTCTTCATCGTCACCGTCGGCAAGGTCCGGGGCTTCGCGTTCACGCTCGGTTTGACCACCCTGCTCGATGTGGTCGTCGTGTTCCTCTTCACCAAGCCGCTGCTGACGCTGATGGCCCGGCGCCCGTTCTTCGCGAACGGCCACAAGTGGTCCGGCCTCGACCCGAAGAGCCTGGGCGCCCAGCCGCCGCTGCGCCGTACCCGGCGTCCCGCCGCCCCTGCCGACCCGAAGGAGGCCTGAGATGTCGAAACTCGGCAACCTCGGCGCCCGACTCCACCGCGGCGAGGTCGGCTACGACTTCGTCAAGAACCGCAAGATCTGGTACGGCGTCTCGATCCTCATCACCATCCTGGCCATCGTGGGCCTGGCGGTGCGCGGCCTGAACATGGGCATCGAGTTCCAGGGCGGCGCCGTCTTCACCACCCCGAAGAACACCAGCGCCTCGGTGTCCCAGGCCGAGGAGTACGCGGAGCAGGGCTCCGGCCACGACGCCATCGTCCAGGAGCTCGGCGACGGCAGCCTGCGCATCCAGGTTTCCGGAATCGACACCGGCGAAGCCGACAAGATCAAGAACAGTCTCGCCGAGGACCTCAAGGTCGACGGCGAGCAGATCAACGCCGAACTGGTCGGCCCCAGCTGGGGTGAGCAGATCGCGAACAAGGCCTGGCAGGGCCTCGGCATCTTCCTGATCCTCGTCGTGATCTATCTGGCGATCGCCTTCGAGTGGCGCATGGCCATCGCCGCCTTCGTCGCCCTGATCCACGACATCACCATCACCGTCGGCATCTACGCCCTCGTCGGCTTCGAGGTCACGCCCGGCACGGTGATCGGTCTGCTCACGATCCTCGGTTATTCGCTGTACGACACGGTCGTGGTCTTCGACAGCCTCAAGGAACAGACCAAGGACATCACCAAACAGACCCGCTGGACCTACAGCGACGTCGCCAACCGCTCGATCAACAGCACCCTGGTCCGCTCGATCAACACCACGGTGGTCGCGCTGCTGCCGGTCGCGGGCCTGCTGTTCATCGGTGGCGGTGTCCTCGGCGCCGGCATGCTCAACGACATCTCGCTGTCGCTGTTCGTCGGCCTCGCCGCCGGTGCGTACTCCTCGATCTTCATCGCCACGCCGCTCGTCGCCGACCTCAAGGAGCGCGAGCCGCAGATGAAGGCCCTGAAGAAGCGCGTCCTGGCCAAGCGTGCCGCCAAGGGCGAGACGCCTGAGACGGAGACCGACGAGGAGGTCTACGCCGACGAGCCCGAGGACGTCGCTCCGGCCGTCGTGGGCCCGCGCAACCAGCCGGCGTCCCGCAACCGCGGCCGGGGCCGCCCCTCGGGGAAGCGCCGATGACCGACATCAAGGAACTGCTGCTCAGCCGTATCAGGGACGTGGCCGACTACCCGGAGCCGGGCGTGATGTTCAAGGACATCACCCCGCTCCTGGCGGACCCGGCGGCGTTCACCGCGCTCACCGACGCGCTCGCCGAGATCGCCGAGAATGCCGGCGCCACCAAGATCGTCGGTCTCGAGGCCCGTGGCTTCATCCTCGGCGCCCCGGTCGCCGTCCGCGCCGGCCTCGGCTTCATCCCCGTACGCAAGGCGGGCAAGCTCCCCGGAGCCACCCTCGGCCAGGCCTACGACCTGGAGTACGGATCGGCCGAGATCGAGGTGCACGCCGAGGACCTGGTCACCGGCGACCGCGTCCTGATCGTCGACGACGTCCTGGCCACCGGCGGCACCGCCGAGGCCTCGGTCCAGCTCATCCGCCGGGCCGGAGCGGAGGTCGCCGGTCTCGCCGTCCTCATGGAGCTCGGCTTCCTCGGCGGCCGGACCCGTCTGGAGCCGGCGCTGAGCGGGGCCCCGCTGGAGGCGCTGCTCACGGTCTGAGCAGCCCACCGCTGCCCGGTGGACACCGGCACGACACCGCGGAGGCGGGCCCGGAGGAATCCGGTGCCCGCCTTCGGCGTTCCCGGGGTAGACGGTCCTCACATTGGCCTGAAGGCGATCCTGGGGCACAGGATGGCTACCATGGGGTCTCCGGAGCCTGACCGGGGGACCCGGAAAGCGCACGAGGAGCCCTCTTTGTCAGACGAGGCCCAGCACCTGACCGCCGCCAAGCCCGAGTCCGCCTCGGCAGCGGCCAAGCCCGCGCCGAACGCGCCGCACGCGAAGAACGACACCCGCGGGCCGGTCGAGCACGTCCAGTCGGCGGCCGTCGACAAGCCGGCCGAGCAGTCGCGCCCCAAGCCCGCTCCGCCCGCGGTGCGCCAGGCAGGCGGCCAGCCCGCCCGCACCGGCTCCTCCAACCGGGTCCGGGCCCGCCTCGCCCGGCTCGGCGTCCAGCGCGCCAACCCGTACAACCCGGTGCTGGAGCCGTTGCTGCGCATAGTGCGCGGCAACGACCCGAAGATCGAGACGGCGACGCTCCGCCAGATCGAGAAGGCCTACCAGGTCGCCGAGCGCTGGCACCGCGGCCAGAAGCGCAAGAGCGGCGACCCGTACATCACGCACCCCCTCGCCGTGACGACCATCCTCGCCGAGCTGGGCATGGATCCGGCCACGCTGATGGCCGGCCTGCTGCACGACACGGTCGAGGACACCGAGTACGGCCTGGACGACCTGCGCCGTGACTTCGGCGACGTCGTCACCCTGCTCGTCGACGGCGTCACCAAGCTGGACAAGGTCAAGTTCGGCGAGGCGGCCCAGGCCGAGACCGTGCGCAAGATGGTCGTCGCCATGGCCAAGGACCCCCGCGTCCTGGTCATCAAGCTCGCCGACCGCCTGCACAACATGCGCACCATGCGCTACCTCAAGCGCGAGAAGCAGGAGAAGAAGGCGCGCGAGACCCTGGAGATCTACGCGCCGCTCGCCCATCGCCTGGGCATGAACACCATCAAGTGGGAGCTGGAGGACCTCGCCTTCGCGATCCTCTACCCCAAGATGTACGACGAGATCGTACGGCTGGTGGCCGAGCGGGCACCGAAGCGTGACGAGTACCTGGCCATCGTCACCGACGAGGTCCAGCAGGACCTGCGGTCGGCTCGGATCAAGGCGACCGTCACCGGACGGCCCAAGCACTACTACAGCGTCTACCAGAAGATGATCGTCCGCGGCCGTGACTTCGCGGAGATCTACGACCTGGTGGGCATCCGCGTCCTCGTGGACACCGTCCGCGACTGCTACGCGGCCCTCGGCACGGTGCACGCGCGATGGAACCCGGTCCCCGGCCGGTTCAAGGACTACATCGCGATGCCCAAGTTCAACATGTACCAGTCGCTGCACACGACGGTGATCGGCCCCGGCGGCAAGCCCGTCGAGCTGCAGATCCGCACCTTCGACATGCACCGCCGCGCCGAGTACGGCATCGCCGCGCACTGGAAGTACAAGCAGGAGGCCGTCGCCGGCGCCTCGAAGGTCCGCACCGACGCCCCCAAGTCGTCCGGCAAGAGCAAGGACGATCACCTCAACGACATGGCGTGGCTGCGGCAGCTCCTGGACTGGCAGAAGGAGACCGAGGACCCGGGCGAGTTCCTGGAGTCCCTGCGCTTCGACCTCTCCCGCAACGAGGTCTTCGTCTTCACCCCCAAGGGCGACGTCATAGCGCTCCCGGCCAGCGCCACCCCGGTGGACTTCGCGTACGCGGTCCACACCGAGGTCGGCCACCGCACCATCGGCGCCCGCGTGAACGGCCGCCTGGTGCCGCTGGAATCCACCCTCGACAACGGCGACCTGGTCGAGGTCTTCACCTCCAAGGCGGCCGGCGCCGGACCCTCCCGCGACTGGCTCGGCTTCGTCAAGTCACCGCGGGCCCGCAACAAGATCCGGGCCTGGTTCTCCAAGGAGCGCCGCGACGAGGCGATCGAGCAGGGCAAGGACGCCATCGTCCGCGCGATGCGCAAGCAGAACCTGCCGATCCAGCGCATCCTGACCGGCGACTCCCTGGTGACCCTCGCGCACGAGATGCGCTACGCGGACATCTCCGCCCTGTACGCGGCGATCGGCGAGGGCCATGTCTCCGCGCAGAACATCGTGCAGAAGCTCGTCCAGGCGCTCGGCGGCGAGGAGGCCGCCACCGAGGAGATCGACGAGTCGGTCCCGCCGGCCCGCGGACGCAGCCGCAAACGCCGCTCCAGCGCCGACCCGGGCGTCGTCGTCAAGGGCGTCGACGACGTGTGGGTCAAGCTGGCCCGCTGCTGCACGCCCGTCCCCGGAGACCCCATCATCGGCTTCGTCACCCGCGGAAGTGGCGTATCGGTTCACCGCAACGACTGCGTGAACGTGGAGTCGCTGTCCCGCGAGCCCGAGCGCATCCTCGAGGTCGAGTGGGCGCCCACCCAGTCCTCGGTCTTCCTGGTCGCCATCCAGGTCGAGGCCCTGGACCGCTCCCGGCTGCTCTCGGACGTCACCCGTGTGCTGTCCGACCAGCACGTCAACATCCTCTCCGCGGCCGTCCAGACCTCCCGCGACCGCGTCGCCACCTCCCGCTTCACCTTCGAGATGGGCGACCCGAAGCATCTGGGCCATGTGCTGAAGGCGGTCCGGGGCGTGGAGGGCGTCTACGACGTGTACCGGGTGACGTCGGCGCGCAGCAGGTCGTAGCCGGCGGTCGCACAGAGAGACCACGCGAAAGGGGGCTCCCGTACGGTCATGTACGGGAGCCCCCTTTCGCTGTGCTGATCAGCCTCCGAACTCCTGCAGACCCTTCTGCGCCTGGTCCAGCAGCGCCTGGCGGCCCTCGAGCTCACGCTCGAGCTTGTCGGCCCTGGCGTTGTTGCCCTGCGCACGGGCCTGCTCGATCTGGCCCCGCAGCTTGTCCACGGCGGCCTGGAGCTGGCCGGTCAGACCCTCGGCACGCGCGCGTGCCTCCGGGTTCGTCCGGCGCCACTCGGCCTCCTCGGACTCCTGGAGGGCCCGCTCGACGGCGTGCATCCGGCCCTCGACCTTGGGCCGCGCGTCGCGCGGCACATGGCCGA
Organism: Streptomyces koelreuteriae; assembly: GCF_018604545.1. Taxonomy (GTDB): domain Bacteria; phylum Actinomycetota; class Actinomycetes; order Streptomycetales; family Streptomycetaceae; genus Streptomyces; species Streptomyces koelreuteriae. The sequence goes on from NZ_CP075896.1 coordinate 7,057,151, forward strand.
TGGCCTCCCAGCGCTCGTTCACGGAACGGAACGCGGCCCGGGCCGCCTTCAGATCCGTGACCGGCAGGAGCTTCTCGGCCTCCTCGGCCAGCTCCTCCTTGAGCTTCAGGTTCTCCGCCTGCTCGGCGTCCCGCTCGGCGAAGACCGAGCTGCGGGCCGCGAAGAACACGTCCTGGGCGCCGCGGAAGCGGTTCCACAGATCGTCCTCGTGCTCGCGCTGCGCACGGCCCGCGGCCTTCCACTCCGCCATCAGCTCGCGGTAGCGGGCCGCCGTCACGCCCCAGTCCGTCGAGTTCGACAGCGCCTCGGCCTCGGAGACCAGCCGTTCCTTGGTCCGCCGGGCCTCCTCGCGCTGGGCGTCGAGCTGCGCGAAGTGCTGCTTGCGGCGCTTGGAGAACGCCGACCGCGCGTGCGAGAACCGGTGCCACAGCTCGTCGTCGGACTTGCGGTCCAGGCGCGGCAGGCCCTTCCAGGTGTCCACCAGGGCCCGCAGCCGCTCACCGGCCGCCCGCCACTGGTCGGACTGCGACAGCTCCTCGGCCTCGGCGACCAGCGCCTCCTTGGACTTGCGCGCCTCGTCGGACTGCTTGGCCCGCTGCGCCTTGCGCTCCTCGCGGCGCGCCTCCACCTGTTCCACGAGCTTGTCCAGCCGGACCCGCAGGGCGTCCAGGTCGCCCACCACGTGGTGCGCGTCAACCTGCTCCCGGATGTGGTCGATGGCGACCTGGGCGTCCTTCGCGGACAGGTCGGTGGTCTTCACTCGCTTCTCGAGGAGGCCGATCTCGACAACCAGGCCCTCGTACTTGCGCTCGAAATAGGCCAGCGCCTCTTCAGGAGTGCCTGCCTGCCAAGAGCCGACAACCTGCTCGCCGTCGGCCGTACGCACGTACACGGTCCCCGTCTCGTCGACGCGGCCCCACGGGTCGCTGCTCACAGCGCCTCCTCCACATGATGCCTGCGAGGGGCCTCAGCACCCCCGGGCATCGTCCACAGTTTCGTCACGGCCAACATAGGCGACCGGCGGGGGGCGTGTCCGCATCCCGCGCGACCGAAATTTCGCAGTTGGGGGTCAGGATTCGGTGATCGTGGCCTTGTTGATCACGACCGTCGCATTGGGCGCCGTATTGCCCGTCTGAGGGTCGGGAGCCTCGGCTCCGGCCTTGGCGATCTTCGTCAGGACCTTCATGCCCGCCTCGGACACCGTACCGAACGGTGTGTAGTCGGGCGGCAGCTGACTGTCCTGGTAGACGAGGAAGAACTGGCTGCCGCCGCTGTCCCGTCCCTGCTTCGTCTGGGCGTTGTACTGGTTCGCCATCGCGACCGTGCCCGCCGGGTACACCCCGCCCTTGAGGCTCTTGTCCTTGAGGTTCTCGTCCGGGATCGTGTAGCCCGGTCCGCCCATGCCGGTGCCCTGCGGGTCACCGCACTGCAGGACGTAGATGCCCTGGTTGGTGAGCCGGTGGCACTTGCTGTGGTCCAAGTACCCCTTGCCGAGAAGGTAGTTGAACGAGTTGACGGTGTGCGGCGCCGCCGACGCCTTCAGCGCGACGTCTATCTCACCGCACGTCGTGTCCAGCTTCATCGTGTACTTCGCCGACTCGTCGATCGACATCGCGGGTTCCTTCTTCCAGGTCTGCGACTCGACCTTGCCCGCGGCGGGCTTCTCGCACGGATCCGGGGCCTTGCTGGGCGTCGCACTCGGTGTGACGTCCGCGTTCGCGTTCTCCGTCTTGCCGTTGTCCTCGAACGGCTTGGTCAGGAAGACCGTCACGGAGAGCACCACGACCACGCCGAGGACCGAGGCGATCACGGAGTTGCGGATACGGGCCTTGCGTCGAGCGTCCGTGCGTCGCTGCTGCTGCCGCAAGAACTTCTCCCGGGCGAGCTGACGCCGCCGCTGTTCCTGGCTGACCACCGGGTTCTCTCCTCATGAGTCTGATGCGTCGACCGGTACGCGTGCGTCCTGTGTGCCGAGCGCCTGCGTGTGCCCCGTACCGTATATGGGTTCGCTGAGGAATCGGCAGCGCCGGTAGGCTCTGTCACCAGCCGCAGCCTCCCGTATCGACACAACGAAGGACGATCGTGCTCATTGCCGGGTTCCCCGCCGGGGCCTGGGGGACGAACTGCTACCTCGTCGCCCCCGCCGCCGGTGAGGAGTGCGTGATCATCGACCCCGGCCATCAGGCCGCCGACGGCGTCGAGGAAGCGATCAGAAAGCATCGGCTCAAGCCCGTCGCCGTCGTCCTCACCCACGGCCACATCGACCATGTCGCCTCGGTCGTCCCGGTGTGCGGCGCGCACGACGTGCCCGCCTGGATCCACCCCGACGACCGGTACATGATGAACGACCCCGAGAAGGGGATCGGCCGTTCCATCGGGATGCCGCTCCTGGGTGAACTGACCGTGGGGGAGCCGGACGACGTCAAGGAGCTGGCCGACGGGGCGAAGCTGGAGCTGGCGGGCCTGGAGCTGTCCGTCGCGCACGCGCCCGGCCATACCAAGGGGTCGGTGACCTTCGGCATGCCCGAGGCGGCGGACATCCCGCCGATCCTGTTCTCGGGCGACCTGCTGTTCGCCGGCTCCATCGGACGCACCGACCTGCCCGGCGGTGACATGGCCGAGATGCTCGACTCGCTGGGCCGCGTGTGCCTGCCGCTCGACGACTCGACCGTGGTGCTGTCCGGCCACGGCCCCCAGACGACCATCGGCCAGGAGCGCGCCACCAACCCGTATCTGCGGCAGGTGGCGGCCGGCCAGGGAGCTCAGCCCGCTCCCCGACGAGGAATGTGACGAGACCTTCCGTGAGCACCTTCAAGGCCCCCAAGGGCACGTACGACCTGATCCCGCCGGACTCCGCGAAGTACCTGGCGGTCCGTGAGGCGATCGCCGCTCCGCTGCGGGACTCCGGCTACGGCTACATCGAGACGCCGGGCTTCGAGAACGTCGAGCTCTTCGCACGCGGTGTCGGCGAGTCGACGGACATCGTGACGAAGGAGATGTACGCCTTCGAGACCAAGGGCGGCGACAGGCTGGCCCTGCGCCCCGAAGGCACGGCGTCCGTCCTGCGCGCCGCGCTGGAGGCCAACCTGCACAAGGCCGGCAACCTCCCGGTCAAGCTCTGGTACTCCGGTTCGTACTACCGCTACGAGCGTCCCCAGAAGGGCCGCTACCGCCACTTCTCGCAGGTCGGCGCCGAGGCGATCGGCGCGGAGGACCCGGCGCTGGACGCCGAGCTGATCATCCTGGCCGACCAGGCGTACCGCTCGCTGGGCCTGAGCAACTTCCGGATCCTGCTCAACAGCCTGGGCGACCAGGAGTGCCGCCCGGTGTACCGCACGGCACTGCAGGACTTCCTGCGCGGCCTCGACCTGGACGAGGACACCCTGCGCCGGGCGGAGATCAACCCGCTGCGCGTCCTCGACGACAAGCGTGAGACGGTCCAGAAGCAGCTGGGCGACGCCCCGCTCCTTCGCGACTACCTCTGTGACGCGTGCAAGGCGTACCACGAGGAGGTCCGCGAGCTGATCACGGCGGCGGGCGTCGCCTTCGAGGACGACGTGAAGCTGGTCCGCGGCCTCGACTACTACACCCGCACCACCTTCGAGTTCGTCCACGACGGCCTCGGCTCCCAGTCCGCGGTGGGCGGCGGCGGCCGCTACGACGGTCTCTCCGAGATGATCGGCGGCCCCGCCCTGCCGTCCGTCGGCTGGGCCCTCGGCGTCGACCGCACGGTCCTCGCCCTGGAGGCGGAGGGCGTCGAACTCGAACTCCCCGCCACCACCAGCGTGTTCGCCGTCCCGCTCGGCGAGGAGGCCCGCCGCGTCCTGTTCGCCAAGGTCACGGAACTCCGCAAGAACGGCATCGCGGCCGACTTCTCCTACGGCTCCAAGGGCCTCAAGGGCGCCATGAAGAACGCCAACCGCAGCGGCGCCCGCTACACGGTCGTGGCGGGGGAGAGGGACCTCGCCGAGGGCGTCGTCCAGCTCAAGGACATGGAGTCGGGCGAGCAGACGGCAGTGGGAGTGAACGAGATCGTGGCCGAGCTGGAGGCCCGGCTGGGCTGACGTGAGCGCGAAGGCGCCGGAGCCATCCGGCGCCTTCCTCACTGCTCCAGCAGCCCGAACCGCATCGCGCTGGTGACGGCCGCAGTCCGGTCGTCCACCCCCAGCTTGCCGAAGATCCGCAGCAGATACGTCTTCACCGTCGACTCCCCGATGAACAACCGGCGCCCGATCTCCGCGTTCGTGCAGCCCTCCGCGACCAGCCGCAGCACCGCCACCTCGCGCTCCGACAGCCGCGGCCGCTCCGGCTTGGTCCGCAACTGGTCCACCAGCCGGGCGGCGACGGACGGCGCGAGGACCGTCTCGCCGCGTGCCGCCGCCCGTACGGCCTCGGCGAGTTCGGCACGCGGCAGGTCCTTCAGCAGATAGCCCGCGGCCCCGGCCTCCACGGCTCGCAGGATGTCCCGGTCCGTCTCGTACGTCGTCAGCACGACCACCCGGCACGGCAGCCCGGCCCGCGTCATCCGCACGATGGAGTCCACACCGCCGCCACCCGGCATCCGCAGATCCATCAGCACGATGTCGGGCCGCAACTCCGCCGCCAGCGCCTCCGCCTGCGGACCACTGGACGCGTCGGCGACGACCTCCAGGTCCGACTCGGCACTGAGCATCGCCCGCAGCCCCTCCCGTACGACGGGATGGTCGTCGGCCAGGATGATCCGGATCACGGCAGCTCTCTCCTCACGACCGGCAGCCGGACGGTCACGGCCGTGCCGTCACCCGGGGCACTGCGCACCTCCGCGGTGCCGCCCACCTCGACGGCCCGGGCCCGCAGCCCCGCGAGACCGTATCCGCCACGGACCGCCGCCGGATCGAAACCGCAGCCGTCGTCCCGTACGGACACCATCAGCGAGTCGTCCCCGTACGCCAGCGACACCCCGACCGTCACCGAACTCCCCGCGTGCTTACGGGCATTGGCCAGCGCCTCCTGGCAGGCGCGCAGGGCGACCACCTCGGGCCCGGCGGGCAGCATCCGCACCGGCCCGGTCACCTCCAGCCTCGCGTCATGCCGCGTGGCGAGGCGCCGCAGCGCATCCGGCAGGGACGCGCCGTCGAGGTCGGCGGGAGCGCCCCCGGCGACCAGGGCCCGGGCCTCGGCGAGGTTCTGCCGGGCCGTCTCGTCCATCAGCCGCAGATGCCGCCGCGCCTCGGGCAGGTCGTGATCCAGCTCCGCCTCGACCGCCTGGACCAGCATCACCAGACTGGTGAAGCCCTGCGCGAGCGTGTCGTGGATCTCCCGGGCCAGCCGCTCCCGCTCGGCCAGTGCCCCATGGGCCTCCGACAGCCGGCCGATCTCGTGCCGGCTCGCGTCCAGCTCCGCGATCAACTCGGCCCGCTCCTGGCTCTGTTCGATGATCCGGATGGTCCAGATGCCGAGCGCCACCGAGAACACCAGCGTGACCACGCAGAACAGCACATTGAAGACCACGTCCCGGGTGTCGGGACGCCACAGCAGCGCCCAGCCCGCCACGGGCACCAGGTTGATCACGGCCACGGCCATCAGTGCCGATCGCAGCCGCAGCGTCATGAAGCACTGCGGGATCAGCGCGAACGCCAGCAGCCGCGTCTCACCGGCGAGCACCGCCGACGGCAGGAACAACGCCAGCGCCGCAGCCAGATAGCCGACCGTCCGCCGCTGGTCGGGCGGATCGCCCTGGATCAGACGCCGCCCGACCACCACGTACAGCGGGACCAGCGGGACGAGCAGCGCGGGCGCGATCGCACGGACCGGCCAGCCGGGATGCTCCGCGGCCAGCGCATAGGCCACGGTGGCCAGCCAGATGAGCGCGAAGTACGTGTCCCAGATCCGGAACGAGCGCTCCCAGTGGTAGGCGCTGCCGGCGTCCGCCGCATCGCTCATCCCTCGCGCCGGTCCTTCCAGCGGAACGTCAGCAGGCACAGCGCCAATCCTCCGACGCACCACGCGGCGAGCACCAGAGCCACGCGCCCGAGCTCCCAGCTCCCCGCCTGCTCCAGCACCTGCGCCGACTCCGGCAGGAACACCCCGCGCAGCCCCTGGCACATCCACTTCAGCGGGAACAGCGCACCGACCGTCAGCATCCAGTCCGGGATGGTGCCGATGGCGATGTACACCCCGGAGATGAACTGCAGCACCAGGAACGGCAGGACGACCACGGAACTGGCACTGTTCGCGGACTTCGGCACCGAACTGATCGCGATGCCGAGCAGGGCGCACGCCGTGATCCCCAGCACGAAGATCCACACCAGATCGAACCAGCGGCCCGCGCCCGAGGGCAGGTCCACGTCGTAGAAGGCCGTGCCGATCGCGAGCAGGATCACCGTCTCCAGCAGACCCGTGAAAAGAACCAGCCAGATCTTGCCCAGGAAATACGCCGTCGGCGGCATCGGCGTACCGCGCAGCCGGCGCAGCACCTTGTCCTGCCGCTCGACGGCGATCGAGATGCCGAGCGCCTGGAAACTCGTCGACATGATGCCGGCGGCCATCATCGCCGGGACGTACAGCTGCGAGGCGGTGATACCCGCCCCCTCCACGTCGTCCTTGAAGATCGATGCGAACAGGAACAGGAAGACGACCGGGAAGGCGAAGGTGAACACCACCTGGTCGCGCTGCCGGAAGAACTGTTTGATCTCCAGCGCGCCCCGCCGCAGCCCGAGCCCCCACGCACCGGGCAGCCGCTCCGCGCCGACCTCCCCGCGCTCCCGTACGACGGTCGTGGTCATGCCCCGTCCTCCTGTCCGGTGAGCCGGAGGTAGACGTCCTCCAGCGTGGGCCGGCTGACCGTCAGCCCCGGGATCTCGCCGTCGAAGCGGTGCAGGAGCCCGGCGACCGTGCGGGTCGGCGTCTCGGTGCGCACGCTGCGCGGACTGCCGTCCGGCTCCGTCCACTCGACGACGGCCTCGGTGCCGAACCGCTCCCGCAGCGCCCCGGGCTCGCCCTCGGCGACGATCCGGCCCTTGGCGACGACGGCCAGCCGGTGCGCGAGGGCCTCCGCCTCCTCCAGATAGTGCGTGGTCAGCACGATCGTCGTGCCCTCGTCGGCCAGGGCACGGATCAGCGACCAGAACCGCCGCCTGGCCGCCGGGTCGAACCCGGTCGTCGGCTCGTCCAGGAGCAGCAGGTCCGGGCCGCCGATCACGCCGAGCGCCACGTCCAGGCGACGGCGCTGACCGCCCGACAGCGCCTTGATCCGGCTGTTCGCCTTCGCCTCCAGACCGACCAGGCCGATGACCTCCTCGGGGTCGCGCGGCCGGGGGTAGTAGCGGGCGAAGTGCCGTACGGTCTCCCGGACCGTCAACTCGGCGGGCGCGGATTCGTCCTGCCAGACGATTCCGACACGTGAGCGCCACGCGCGCGTGGCGGTCGCCGGGTCCGACCCGAGCACGGACACCTCGCCCGCGTCCCGGTCCCGATTGCCCTGGAGGATCTCCACCGTGGTGCTCTTGCCCGCGCCGTTGGGTCCCAGCAGGCCGAACACCTCGCCGCGCCGGATGCCGAGGTCGACACCGTCGACGGCGGTCACGTCCCCGTAGCGCTTGCGCAGCCCCCGCACGTCCACGGCGAGGTCGTACCCGTGTGCTGTCATGCGCCGATCATCGGCCGGAACCGAGCGCTCAGGGCCGACCGTGCGGACATCCTTATGTCCACTGAACGGTGGACAGACCCCCGTGTGCGGCACAATGGCCGTGCCCGAAGTTGGTCAGGCCTCAAGCGACGGAATCGGCGTGATGAGCAAGACGACAGTCAAGGACGTCTCCATGGAGCCCGAGACGGAGCGCGCCGAGACCGCGCCCCGCACCGAGGGCGGCAGCCGGGCCCTCGCCCTGCTGCTGGTGATCACCGGCGCGGCCGGACTGCTCGCCGCCTGGGTCATCACGATCGACAAGTTCAAGCTCCTCGAGGCCAAGGTCGAGGGCAAGACGTTCACGCCCGGCTGCAGCCTCAACCCCGTCGTCTCCTGCGGCAGCGTCATGGAGAGCAAGCAGGCCGCCGTCTTCGGCTTCCCGAACCCGATGCTCGGCCTCGTCACCTACGGCATCGTCATCGGCGTCGGCATGGCCCTGCTCGCCCGCGCCCGCTTCCCCCGCTGGTACTGGCTCACCTTCAACGCCGGCTGCCTGTTCGGCGTCGTCTTCTGCGCCTGGCTGATGTTCCAGTCCCTGTACCGGATCAACGCGCTGTGCCTGTGGTGCTGCCTGGCCTGGGTCGCGACGATCATCATGTTCTGGTACGTGACGTCCTTCAACATCCGCAAGGGCTTCCTCCCGGCCCCGAGCTGGCTGAGGAGCTTCTTCGGCGAGTTCACCTGGGTCCTGCCCGTGCTGCACATCGGCATCATCGGCATGCTGATCCTGACCCGCTGGTGGGACTTCTGGACCAGCTGAGCCCGGTGCCGCAGGGCCCGGCGGGATTGTCAGTGCGGTGATTTAGGGTTTCTGACGTGGAGCCCGACCTGTTCACCGCCGCAGCAGAAGAACGCCAGGAGAAGGAGCCGTCCAGCAGCCCCCTGGCGGTGCGGATGCGCCCGCGCACCCTCGACGAGGTCGTGGGGCAGCAGCATCTGCTGAAGCCGGGCTCGCCCCTGCGCAGACTCGTCGGCGAGGCCTCAGGCCCCGCCGGCGCCTCCTCCGTCATCCTCTGGGGCCCGCCCGGCACCGGCAAGACCACCCTGGCGTACGTGGTCTCCAAGGCCACCGACGCCCGCTTCGTCGAACTGTCGGCGATCACCGCGGGCGTCAAGGAGGTCCGCGCGGTCATCGACGGCGCCCGCCGCGCCTCCGGCGGCTACGGCAAGGAGACCGTCCTCTTCCTCGACGAGATCCACCGCTTCAGCAAGGCCCAGCAGGACTCCCTGCTCCCCGCCGTCGAGAACCGCTGGGTCACGCTGATCGCGGCGACGACGGAGAACCCGTACTTCTCGGTGATCTCGCCCCTGCTGTCCCGCTCCCTGCTGCTCACCCTCGAACCGCTCACGGACGACGACATCAAGGGCCTGCTCCGCCGCGCCCTCACCGACGAGCGCGGCCTCAAGGACGCCGTCGCCCTCCCCGAGGAGACCGAGAGCCACCTCCTGCGCATCGCCGGCGGCGACGCCCGCCGCGCCCTCACCGCCCTGGAGGCGGCCGCCGGAGCCGCCCTCGACAAGGGCGAGACGGAGATCGGCCTGACCACCCTGGAGGAGACGGTCGACCGGGCCGCCGTGAAGTACGACCGCGACGGCGACCAGCACTACGACGTGGCCAGCGCCCTGATCAAGTCCATCCGCGGCTCCGACGTGGATGCCGCCCTGCACTATCTGGCCCGGATGATCGAGGCCGGCGAAGACCCCCGTTTCATCGCCCGCCGCCTGATGATCTCCGCCAGCGAGGACATCGGCCTGGCCGATCCGAACGCCCTGCAGATCGCGGTCGCCGCCGCCCAGGCCGTCGCCATGATCGGCTTCCCCGAGGCCGCCCTCACCCTCAGCCACGCCACGATCGCCCTCGCCCTGGCGCCCAAGTCCAACGCCGCGACCACCGCGATAGGCACCGCCCTGGAGGACGTACGCAAGGGGCTCGCCGGGTCCGTACCCGCGCACCTGCGCGACAGCCACTACAAGGGCGCGACCAAGATCGGCCACGGCCAGGGCTACGTCTACCCGCACGACCTGACCGAGGGCATCGCCGCTCAGCAGTACGCCCCGGACGCCCTCAAGGACCGCGAGTACTACACACCGACCCGGCACGGCGCGGAGGCCCGCTACGCGGACGCGGTCGAATGGACCCGGAAGAACCTCGGTCGAAAGCGGTCCTGAGCACCCTGTAAACTCAGCCGGAGTGCCGCGTCCCGTGCAGTCAGAACGGGACAGTCGGCCGGAGCCGATCCTCCGGGATCGGCCCCAGGAGCGTCGCGCACCGTCGAACGGTGTCGCGGGCAGCCCACCACCACCCGTCCCCGGACGGGACCGGCCGGTGGGCCACTCGCGTGCTGCACGTATGTGCCCAGACCAGGGAGCGGCTGCCCACCACGTCCTCGCGGGCGAGGCGGGTTTCCCGGCTGCGGATGCGACCTCCCAGAACCCTGACAAGCCGGAAAACCAGGAAAGAGACACACAGTGGCGAACCAGTCCCGCCCCAAGGTCAAGAAGTCGCGTGCCCTCGGCATCGCGCTGACCCCGAAGGCCGTCAAGTACTTCGAGGCCCGTCCCTACCCCCCGGGTGAGCACGGCCGCGGCCGCAAGCAGAACTCGGACTACAAGGTCCGTCTGCTCGAGAAGCAGCGTCTGCGCGCCCAGTACGACGTGTCCGAGCGCCAGCTCGTCCGCGCCTACGACCGCGCCTCCAAGGTCCAGGGCAAGACCGGTGAGGCCCTGATCATCGAGCTCGAGCGCCGTCTCGACGCGCTGGTGCTGCGTTCGGGCATCGCCCGCACGATCTACCAGGCCCGCCAGATGGTCGTCCACGGCCACATCGCGGTCAACGGCAAGAAGGTCGACAAGCCCTCCTTCCGTGTCCGTCCGGACGACGTCGTGCAGGTGCGCGAGCGCTCCAAGGAGAAGACCCTCTTCACGATCGCCCGTGAGGGTGGCTTCGCCCCCGACGGCGAGACCCCGCGCTACCTCCAGGTGAACCTCAAGGCCCTGGCGTTCCGCCTGGACCGCGAGCCGAACCGCAAGGAGATCCCGGTGATCTGCGACGAGCAGCTCGTCGTCGAGTACTACGCCCGCTGATCCTCGGCAGGCACGCGGTACGACAGCCCGCCGTCTCCCCGTCCCTTCCGGGCGGGCGAGGCGGCGGGCTTTCGCGAATCCGCCGTCGCCGGGCGGCAATCCGGTACGGAGCCGCACCCCCGGCGCGATAGGCTCGTGGCACGACTTTCTCGTATTCAGGCAGATGTTCAGGCACGTTTCAGGGAGCGGGTGCAGACAGTGTCCGGTGGAGAGGTGGCCGGAATCCTGGTGGCCGTCTTCTGGGCGATCCTGGTCTCCTTCCTCGCCGTCGCGCTGGCGAGGCTGGCCCAGACGCTCAAGGCGACCACCAAGCTCGTGGCGGACGTGACCGACCAGGCCGTCCCGCTGCTGGCCGACGCCTCCTCGGCGGTGCGCTCCGCGCAGACCCAGATCGACCGGGTCGACTCGATCGCCTCCGACGTCCAGGAGGTGACGTCGAACGCCTCCGCGCTGTCGACCACCGTCGCCTCGACTTTCGGCGGTCCCCTGGTCAAGGTCGCCGCCTTCGGCTACGGCGTGCGCCGGGCCCTCGGCGGCCGCAAGGAGGACGTGCCCGCCAAGGCGTCCAGGCGTACCGTGATCGTGGGCCGCACGGTCTCGCGACGCGGCGCCCGAGGGAAGAGGGACTGAGAGCAAGCGATGTTCCGCCGTACCTTCTGGTTCACCACGGGCGTCGCCGCCGGCGTGTGGGCCACCACCAAGGTGAACCGCAAGCTGAAGCAGCTCACGCCCGAGAGCCTCGCCAAAGCCGCGGGCACCAAGGCGATCGAGGCCGGCCACCGGCTCAAGGACCGCGCGGTCGACTTCGCGCTCGACGTCCGGGACAACATGGCCCAGCGGGAGGAAGAGCTGGGGGATGTCCTCGGCATCAACAGCGACCCCGAACTGCCCGCGCCTCGGCGGTACACCGCCATTGAGAACAGCAAAAACCCGAAGTCCGTCGACAGCGACAGGACGACGTACTCGTACAACCGGAATGAGGACCACTGATGGAGTCGGCTGAGATTCGCCGCCGCTGGTTGAGCTTCTTCGAGGAGCGCGGTCACACCGTCGTCCCTTCGGCGTCGCTCATCGCGGACGACCCGACTCTGCTCCTCGTCCCGGCCGGCATGGTGCCCTTCAAGCCCTACTTCCTGGGTGAGGTCAAGCCGCCCTTCGACCGCGCCACGAGCGTGCAGAAGTGTGTGCGTACGCCGGACATCGAAGAGGTCGGCAAGACCACCCGGCACGGCACGTTCTTCCAGATGTGCGGCAACTTCTCCTTCGGCGACTACTTCAAGGAAGGCGCCATCAAGCACGCCTGGGAGCTGCTCACCGGCTCCCAGGACAAGGGCGGTTACGGCCTCGACCCCGAGCGCCTGTGGATCACCGTCTACAAGGACGACGACGAGGCCGAGCGCATCTGGCACGACGTCGTCGGCGTGCCGAAGGAGCGCATCCAGCGCCTCGGCATGAAGGACAACTACTGGTCCATGGGCGTGCCCGGCCCGTGCGGTCCCTGTTCCGAGATCAACTACGACCGCGGCCCCGAGTTCGGCGTCGAGGGCGGCCCCGCCGTCAACGACGAGCGGTACGTGGAGATCTGGAACCTCGTCTTCATGCAGTACGAGCGCGGCGAGGGCATCGGCAAGGACAACTTCGAGATCCTCGGCGAGCTGCCGAGCAAGAACATCGACACCGGCCTCGGTCTCGAGCGCCTCGCCATGATTCTGCAGGGTGTGCAGAACATGTACGAGATCGACACCTCGATGGCGGTCATCGAGAAGGCCACCGAGCTGACCGGCGTCCGCTACGGCGACGCCCATGAATCGGATGTCTCCCTGCGCGTGGTCACCGACCACATGCGCACCTCGGTGATGCTCATCGGCGACGGCGTCACCCCGGGCAACGAGGGCCGCGGCTATGTGCTGCGCCGCATCATGCGCCGCGCCATCCGCAACATGCGCCTGCTCGGTGCCACCGGTCCGGTCGTCAAGGACCTGATCGACACCGTGATCGGCATGATGGGCCAGCAGTACCCCGAGCTCATCACCGACCGCGAGCGCATCGAGAAGGTCGCCCTCGCCGAGGAGAACGCCTTCCTCAAGACGCTGAAGGCCGGCACCAACATCCTCGACACGGCCGTCACCGACACCAAGGCCTCCGGCGGCACCGTCCTGCCCGGCGACAAGGCCTTTCTGCTCCACGACACCTGGGGCTTCCCGATCGACCTCACCCTGGAGATGGCCGCCGAGCAGGGCCTCTCCGTGGACGAGGACGGCTTCCGCCGCCTGATGAAGGAGCAGCGGGAGCGCGCCAAGGCCGACGCCCAGGCCAAGAAGACCGGCCACGCCGGCACCGGCGCCTACCGTGAGATCGCCGACCGGGCCGGTGCCACCGACTTCATCGGCTACACCGCCACCGAGGGCGAGTCGAGGATCGTCGGCATCCTCGTCGACGGCGCCTCCTCCCCGGCCGCCACCGAGGGCGACGAGGTCGAGATCGTCCTCGACCGCACCCCGTTCTACGCCGAGGGCGGCGGCCAGATCGGCGACACCGGCCGGATCAAGGTCGACACCGGTGCCGTCATCGAGATCCGCGACTGCCAGAAGCCGGTCCCTGGCGTGTACGTCCACAAGGGCGTCGTCCAGGTCGGCGAGGTCACCGTCGGCGCCACGGCCCACGCCTCGATCGACTCCCGTCGCCGCACGGCCATCGCCCGCGCCCACTCGGCCACGCACCTCACCCACCAGGCGCTGCGCGACGCCCTCGGCCCGACGGCCGCCCAGGCCGGTTCCGAGAACCAGCCCGGCCGCTTCCGCTTCGACTTCGGCTCGCCGTCCGCCGTTCCCACGGCCGTGATGACCGACGTCGAGCAGCGGATCAACGAGGTCCTCTCCCGCGACCTCGATGTGCAGGCCGAGGTCATGGGCATCGACGAGGCCAAGAAGGCCGGTGCCATCGCCGAGTTCGGCGAGAAGTACGGCGAGCGCGTGCGCGTCGTGACCATCGGCGACTTCTCCAAGGAGCTGTGCGGTGGCACGCATGTGCACAACACCGCCCAACTGGGTCTGGTGAAGCTGCTCGGCGAATCGTCGATCGGTTCGGGTGTTCGCCGTATCGAGGCCCTGGTCGGTGTCGACGCCTACAACTTCCTCGCCCGTGAGCACACGGTCGTCGCCCAGCTCCAGGAGCTGATCAAGGGCCGCCCGGAGGAGCTCCCGGAGAAGGTCTCCGCCATGCTCGGCAAGCTGAAGGACGCCGAGAAGGAGATCGAGAAGTTCCGCGCGGAGAAGGTCCTCCAGGCCGCCGCCGGTCTCGCCGAGTCCGCCAAGGACGTCCGCGGCATTGCGGTCGTGACCGGTCAGGTGCCGGACGGCACCACCGCCGACGACCTGCGTAAGCTCGTCCTCGACGTGCGCGGACGCATCCAGGGCGGTCGGGCGGCCGTCGTCGCCCTCTTCACGGTCGCGAACGGCAAGCCGCTCACGGTCATCGCCACCAACGAGGCCGCCCGCGAGCGCGGCCTCAAGGCCGGTGACCTCGTCCGTACGGCCGCCAAGACGCTCGGCGGCGGCGGTGGCGGCAAGCCGGACGTCGCCCAGGGCGGTGGCCAGAACCCGGCCGCCGTCGGCGACGCCGTGGACGCCGTGGAGCGCCTGGTCGCCGAGACGGCCAAGTAAGAGACGGGTCAGAGCACATGCGCAGAGGACGTCGACTCGCGATCGACGTCGGGGACGCCCGGATCGGGGTCGCCTCGTGCGACCCCGACGGGATCCTCGCCACCCCCGTGGAGACGGTCCCGGGGCGTGACATCCCCGCAGCTCAGCGGCGGTTGAAGCAACTCGTCGAGGAGTACGAGCCGCTCGAGGTCGTCGTCGGGCTCCCGCGCTCCCTCAAGGGGGGCGAGGGCCCGGCCGCGGTCAAGGTCCGTGCCTTCGTCCAGGAACTGGCCCGCATGATCGCCCCGGTTCCGGTCAGACTCCTCGACGAACGTATGACCACGGTGACGGCCAGTCAGGGACTGCGCGCTTCCGGCGTGAAGTCCAAGAAGGGCCGTTCCGTGATCGACCAGGCAGCCGCGGTGGTCATCCTCCAGCAGGCGCTTGAATCCGAACGGGTGTCAGGTAAAGCACCCGGCGAAGGCGTCGAAGTGGTCATCTGATCGCGATACGGTAACGTTCCGCGCGATGCGCCGGTGTTCGAACAGCTGACGCACCAGAGAGAGGCGGACGGGAGCCCGGCCGGACGCCGAGCTACCGCCGCCTCGCGGCTCTAGGGGATCGATGACTGAGTATGGCCGGGGCCAAGGCTCCGAACCGTGGCATCCGGAGGACCCGTTGTACGGGGACGGCGGATGGGGAGGACAGCAGGCCCACCCGGGTCAGCAGTCCCCCTACGGCGGCCAGCCGCAGCACTATCCAGAGCAGCCGCAGCAGCCGCAGTACGGCGACTGGGGCACCGGTGAGCAGGCCGGGTACGGTCAGGCGCAGCAGCAGTACCAGTACGGCCAGCAGTACGCGGCCCAGACCCACGGGCATCAGCAGTACCCCGGCCAGGGGGACCACGGTCACCCGCAGGACCAGGGGTACCACCAGCAGCCGTACGACAACGGCGGCTGGGCCACCGGCGGTCACCAGCAGATGCCGTACCCCGGCGACCCCGCCGGCCCGTACGGGCAGCAGCAACCCGGCGCCTACGGCGGGGGCCAGTCCGACTACTACGGCACGCCCGACGCGTATCCGCCGCCGGAGCCCCCCGGCCGGCGCCGGGCCGAGCCGCCGCCGCCGGAGACCGACTGGGACCCCGGCCCCGACCAGGGCGAGCACGCCTTCTTCGCGGGCGGCGACGACGATGACGACGGCGACGAGCCGGGGGACCGGCGACGGCGCGACGAGCAGCGGGGTCGCGGCGGCAAACCCAAGAAGCGCCGCAACGGCATGGCCTGCCTGGTGGTCGCCCTCGTCCTCGGCGGAGGCGTGGCGGGCGTCGGCTGGTTCGGCTACCAGTTCTACCAGGATCGTTTCGGCGACGCCCCGGACTTCGCGGGCGACGGCAGCGGGCAGCAGGTCACGGTCGAGATCCCCCGGGGAGCGGGCGGCTACGAGATCGGGCAGGCGCTGAAGGACGCCGGCGTCGTCAAGAGCGTCGACGCGTTCGTCACGGCGCAGCAGAACAACCCCGACGGCCAGAAGCTCCAGGACGGCGTGTACACGCTGCAGAAGCAAATGTCGGCCGACAGCGCGGTCGAACTGATGCTCAGTCCGGAGAGCCGCGACAACCTGATCATCGCCGAGGGCAAGCGCAACGCCGACATCTACCGGCTCATCGACAAGCGGCTGGAGGTCAAGGCGGGCACCACCGCCGCGGTCGCCAAGAAGGACTACAAGAAGCTCGGCCTGCCCGCCTGGGCACTGAACCACCCCAACGTCAAGGACCCGCTGGAAGGGTTCCTCTACCCCTCCAGCTACGGCATCGCCAAGGGGCAGAAGCCCGAAGGCGTGCTGAAGCAGATGGTCGCGCGGGCCAGCGAGACGTACGAGAAGCTGGGAGTGGAGAAGAAGGCCGCGAGCCTCGGACTCGAGGACCCCTGGCAGCTCATCACGGTCGCGAGCATGGTGCAGGCCGAGGGCACCAGCCACGCCGACTTCCGCAAGATGGCCGAGGTCGTCTACAACCGGATGAAGCCCGGAAACCCGCAGACCAACGGCTTGCTGGAGTTCGACTCCACGTACAACTACATCAAGAACCAGAGCAAGATCGACCTGAGCCTGAGCGAGCTGCGGTCCTACGACAACCCGTACAACACGTACTTCCACAAGGGACTGACGCCCGGGCCGATCGACAACCCCGGCGAGGACGCGATCAAGGGCGCGCTCAACCCGACCAAGGACGGCTGGTACTACTTCATCTCGCTGGACGGCAAGACCAGTGAGTTCACCAAGACCAACGCCGAGCACCAGAAGCTGGTCGACAAGTTCAACGCCTCGCGGAACAACTGAGGAACACCCTGATGGCCGCACCACGCCGGGCCGCCGTACTCGGCTCCCCGATCGCCCACTCGCTCTCCCCGGTCCTGCACCGCACGGCCTACCGGGAGTTGGGGCTGAGCGGCTGGACGTACGACAGGTTCGAGGTCGACGAGGCCGCCCTGCCCGGGTTCTTCGAGACGCTCGGTGCCGAGTGGGCGGGGCTGTCGCTGACCATGCCGCTGAAGCGGGCCGTGATCCCGCTGCTCGACGGGATCAGCGAGACCGCGGCCTCGGTCGACGCGGTGAACACCGTGGTCTGCGCCCCGGACGGCCGCCGCACCGGCGACAACACCGACATCCCCGGCATGGTCGCGGCCCTGCGCGAGCACGGCATCGACAAGGTCGAGGCCGCCGCGGTCCTCGGCGCGGGGGCCACCGCCTCGTCCGCGCTGGCCGCCCTGGCGCGGATCTGTCCCGGCGAGATCGCCGTGTACGTCCGCAGCGAGGCCCGGGCCGCCGAGATGCGGCAGTGGGCCGAGCGGCTGGAGGTCCCGGTGCGCATCGCCGACTGGGCGGACGCCGCGCAGGCCCTGCGCGCCCCGCTGGTGATCAGCACCACGCCGGCCGGTGTCACCGACGCCCTCGCCCGGTCCGTGCCGGAGCGGCCCGCGGCCCTCTTCGACGTCCTCTACGACCCCTGGCCGACGGACCTCGCCGCCCGCTGGTCGGCGTACGGCGGCGCCGTCGTCAGCGGCCTCGACCTGCTCGTCCACCAGGCCGTGCTGCAGGTCGAGCAGATGACGGGGCTGGCCCCGGCGCCCCTGGACGCCATGCGAAAAGCGGGCGAACGCGCTCTCGCGGCCCGCTAGGATCCGCTCTCGGTTCCGCAGGGGGCGGAACAGGGGAGGGGATACGAACCATGACCACCGGCATGCCTCAGGCGTCCGTGAAGTCCCAGATATTCGAGTCGCTGCTGGGATTCCTGCCCGACTGGGTGCAGATCACGGTGATCGCCCTGATCGTGCTCGCGGTCCTCGCGTCCTGGGCGGTCAAGATCAAGCGCAAGATCGCCTACCGGCGGACCCTGCGCAGCGGGCAGCCCGTCCACGCGGCGGCCCAGTACGGGCAGGGGAGCGGGGCGGACCACCTCGGGGAGTACGCACCTCAGCGGGCGCCGCAGCAGGGCAGTGGAGCCGACCACCTGGGCGCCTATGCGCCGCAGCAGGCGCAGCCCGCGCGGCAGCCGAGCGGCGCGGACTTCCTCGGTTCCTACGCGCCGCAGGGGCGGACCGGCGGCCCGGCCTCGTCCGCCTGATGGACCGGCGGCCGGGTCCGCGCTCCGGACGTGGGAGGATCGTAGGTGGCGGACCGGGGCCGCGCACCCGGTCAGGCCGTCGCCGTACGCGAGGACGTGCGTACGCAGGGCAGTACGGGCGCGAGCACTGAGGAGCACCGTTGAGCAGGTTGCGCTGGCTGACCGCTGGGGAGTCCCACGGTCCCGCACTCGTCGCGACGCTGGAGGGTCTGCCCGCCGGCGTGCCGATCACCACGGACATGGTGGCGGACCATCTCGCGAGGCGGCGCCTGGGCTATGGACGCGGCGCCCGGATGAAGTTCGAGCGCGACGAGATCACCTTCCTCGGCGGCGTCCGGCACGGCCTCACCCTCGGCTCCCCGGTCGCGATCATGGTGGGCAACACCGAGTGGCCGAAGTGGGAACAGGTCATGGCGGCCGACCCGGTCGACCCCGAGATCCTCGACGGCCTCGCCCGCAACGCCCCGCTGACCCGCCCGCGGCCCGGCCACGCCGACCTCGCCGGCATGCAGAAGTACGGCTTCGACGAGGCCCGGCCGATCCTGGAGCGCGCCTCGGCGCGTGAGACCGCGGCCCGGGTGGCCCTCGGCGCGGTGGCCCGGTCGTACCTCAAGGAGACGGCCGGCATCGAGATCGTCTCCCATGTGGTGGAGCTGGCGGCCGCGAAGGCGCCGTACGGCGTGTACCCGACCCCGGCGGACGTGGAGAAGCTGGACGCGGACCCGGTGCGCTGTCTGGACGCCGACGCGTCGAAGGCGATGGTCGCCGAGATCGACCAGGCCCACAAGGACGGCGACACCCTCGGCGGTGTGGTCGAGGTGCTGGCCTACGACGTACCGGTCGGCCTCGGCTCGCATGTGCACTGGGACCGGCGTCTCGACGCCCGGCTGGCCGCCGCCCTCATGGGCATCCAGGCCATCAAGGGCGTGGAGGTCGGCGACGGCTTCGACCTGGCGCGGGTGCCCGGCTCCAAGGCCCACGACGAGATCGTGACCACCGACGAGGGCATCCGGCGCACCTCCGGCCGCTCCGGCGGCACCGAGGGCGGACTGACCACCGGCGAGGTGCTGCGGGTGCGCGCGGCCATGAAGCCGATCGCGACCGTCCCGCGGGCGCTCAAGACGGTGGACGTCGTCACCGGTGAGGCGACCGCCGCCCACCACCAGCGCTCCGACGTGTGCGCCGTGCCGGCGGCCGGCATCGTCGCCGAGGCGATGGTCGCCCTCGTCCTCGCGGACGCGGTGGCCGAGAAGTTCGGCGGCGACAGCGTGGCCGAGACCGGCCGCAACGTACGGTCCTACCTCGACAACCTGGCCATCCGGTGACCCCGCTGATCGTGCTGGTCGGCCCGATGGGCGTCGGCAAGTCCACGGTCGGGCAGCTGCTGGCCGAGCGGCTCGGGACCGGATACCGGGACACCGACGACGACATCGTCGCCGCGCAGGGCCGGACGATCGCCGAGATCTTCGTGGAGGAGGGCGAGGCCGCCTTCCGCGCCATCGAGAAGCAGGCCGTGCGCGAGGCGCTCGCCGGGCACGACGGCGTGCTGGCCCTGGGCGGCGGCGCCGTCCTCGACCAGGACACCCGCGAGCTGCTCGCCGGGCACCGGGTGGTGTACCTGTCGATGGACGTCGAGGAAGCGGTCAAGCGCACCGGCCTCAACGCGGCCCGGCCGCTGCTCGCCCTCAACCCGCGCAAGCAGTGGCGCGAGCTGATGGAGGCCCGCCGGCACCTGTACGAGGAGGTCGCCACGGCCGTTGTCGCCACCGATGGCCGCACCCCCGAAGAGGTCACCGAAGTCGCCCTGGACGCACTGGAGTTGAAGGAAGCATGAGCGAGGCAGAGACGCGGATCCAGATCGGCGGCACGGCGGGCACCGAGCCCTACGAGGTCCTGGTGGGCCGGCAACTCCTGGGCGAGCTGGCCGGGTTGATCGGCGGCCGGGCCAAGCGGGTCGCGATCGTCCACCCCGAGGCCCTGGCCGAGACGAGTGACGCGCTGCGCGCCGACCTGGCCGAGCAGGGCTACGACGTGGTCGCCATCCAGGTGCCCAACGCAGAAGAGGCCAAGACCGCCGAGGTCGCCGCCTACTGCTGGAAGGCGCTGGGCCAGTCCGGGTTCACGCGCACGGACGTCATCGTCGGCGTCGGCGGCGGCGCGACCACCGACCTGGCCGGATTCGTGGCCGCCACCTGGCTGCGCGGGGTGCGCTGGATCGCGATCCCGACGACCGTGCTGGCCATGGTCGACGCGGCCGTCGGCGGCAAGACCGGCATCAACACCGCCGAGGGCAAGAACCTGGTGGGCGCCTTCCACCCGCCTGCCGGTGTGCTCTGCGACCTGGCCGCGCTGGACTCCCTGCCGGTCAACGACTACGTCTCCGGGCTCGCCGAGGTCATCAAGGCCGGCTTCATCGCCGACCCGGTGATCCTCGACCTCATCGAGTCCGACCCCGAGGCCGCCCGCACCCCGGCCGGCCCGCACACCGCCGAGCTCATCGAGCGCTCCATCCGGGTCAAGGCCGACGTGGTGTCGTCCGACCTGAAGGAGTCGGGCCTGCGCGAGATCCTCAACTACGGCCACACGCTCGGCCACGCCATCGAGAAGAACGAGCGCTACAAGTGGCGCCACGGCGCCGCCGTGTCCGTCGGGATGCACTTCGCCGCCGAACTCGGCCGCCTGGCAGGCCGGCTGGACGACGCCACGGCCGACCGCCACCGCACCGTCCTCGAAGCCGTCGGCCTGCCGCTGTACTACCGCCACGACCAGTGGCCCAAGCTGCTGGAGACCATGAAGGTCGACAAGAAGTCCCGCGGCGACCTGCTGCGCTTCATCGTTCTCGACGGTCTGGCCAAGCCCACCGTCCTGGAGGGACCCGACCCGGCTGTGCTGCTCGCCGCGTACGGCGAAGTGGGGCAGTAAGTCCTCCCGCGCTCCTTCTGCCCGAAACAGCCTTACGGCGCCGGGCACTTCGGGCCGCCCCCGGCCGTTCACACAACGATCGCCGGTGGCGGTACCGTTCGGTAGCAGCGGGTTCCGCCCCCGCAGTCAGCGCCCATCGCCTGTACGAGACGGAGTGGCACCGGATGCAGCACGCAGTGGGTTCTCCGCTGCCGCCGCCCCACCAGCCGGGGCAGGGACCGGCCGCCGGCTGGTCGCCGGCCGCACACCACCCGGGTGCGCACCAGGGCTCCGCCCCCGTGCCCCCGCCGCCCCCGGCCCCGGGATACCCCGCGCCACCGCCCGGGCCGGCCGCGCCCCCGCATCAGGCCTCCGCCCCGCCGGACACCACCGGTCATGTGCCGCTGCCGCCGGGCGGTCCGGTCGCCATGCCCAGCGCGCCGCCCGCCGCGACGGGTCCCGACCTGGCGGGCACCACGCTCGCGGTGCTGCTCATCGGCCCCGCGGGCGCCGGGAAGACCAGCGTCGCCAAGTACTGGGCGGACCACCGCCGGATCCCCACGGCCCACATCAGCCTCGACGACGTACGCGAATGGGTCCGCTCGGGCTTCGCCGACCCCCAGTCCGGGTGGAACGACAACTCGGAGGCGCAGTACCGCCTAGCCCGCCGCACCTGCGGCTTCGCCGCGCGGAACTTCCTGGCCAACGGCATCTCCTGCATCCTCGACGACGCCGTCTTCCCCGACCGGCCCGTCGTCGGCCTCGGCGGCTGGAAGCGGCACGTCGGGCCGGGCCTGCTGCCGGTCGTCCTCCTGCCGGGCCTGGAGATCGTCCTGGAGCGCAACGCCGAGCGCTCCGGCAACCGCCGCCTCAGCGACGACGAGGTCGCCCGCATCCACGGCCGCATGGCCGGCTGGTACGGCTCGGGCCTGCCGATCATCGACAACTCCCAGCTCGACATCCCGCAGACGGCCCAGGTCCTGAACGACGTGCTGTCCCGCTCCATCGCGAGTCCACCCCAGTGGTGAGCGCCCCATAGGGGCGCGGGGAACTGCGCGACAAGCCCCCACACACCCGCGGACGGCACACAACGAGTGCGGCATACCCGCTCCCCGAACGGCACCCTGCCCACCCGGACAGATCGGGCACCGCCCACTCAGACGCCCTCAACCGGCGCCAAACCGGCAGAGCTCTTACGCTCGGGTCATGTCAGAGGTGTACGCGGCCCGCCGGACGCGTCTGAGGGAATACTGCAACGCGGGCGGCAGCGCGGCGGCGCTGGTCTCCCGCCCCGCCAACGTGCGCTATCTCGCGGGCCCCGCCCCGCAGGGCGCCGTTCTGCTGCTCGGCAAGACCGAGGACCTCCTGGTGTGTGCCGGCCCGATCGAAGGCCGCACCGCGCAGGAGCGCCCCGACGAGGCCCTGCGCGTCCAGAACCTGCCCGGATCCGGCGGCGGCGACCCGGCCGTCGCGGCCGCCGACATCGCCGCGGGCCAGGGAGCCGACTCCCTCGCCGTGGAGGAGCACCACCTCACCGTGGCCCGGCACCGCGCCCTCGGCTCGGTCGCCCCCCGGCTGCGCCTGGCGGGCCTCGGCTCCGCCGTGGAGCAGCTCAGGGTGGTCAAGGACGAGGAGGAGATCTCCTGCCTGCGCATCGGCGCCGAGATCGCCGACCAGGCCCTGGGCGAGCTGCTGGAGTCCATCCTCGTCGGCCGGACCGAGCGCCATCTCGCCCTGGAGCTCGAACGACGCCTCGTGGACCACGGGGCCGACGGACCGGCCTTCCCGACCTCCGTCGCCACCGGGCCCAACGCGGGCCGCCCCGGCCACCGGCCCACCGACCGCCGCGTGGAGGAAGGGGACTTCCTCTCCGTCTGCCTCGGCGCGACGTATCGCGGCTACCGCTGTGAGATCGGCCGTACGTTCGTCATCGGCACGGCTCCCGCAGACTGGCAGATCGAGCTGTACGACCTGGTCTTCGCCGCCCAGCGCGCCGGACGTGAGAGCCTGGTACCCGGCGTCGCCTGCCGGGACGTCGACCGGGCCGCACGCCAGGTGCTGGACTCCGCGGGGTACACGGAGGGCCTCACGGCCCTCACCGGACACGGGGTCGGGCTCGAAATCGACGAGGACCCTCAATTGAGTCCCGCGGCCATGGGTAAACTGGACGCTTGCGTGCCGGTCACCGTCGAACCGGGGGTCCACCTCCCGGGCCGGGGCGGTGTCCGGATCGATGACACGCTCGTCGTCCGCCCCGAGGCGGACGGCGGACCCGAGCTACTCACCATCACGACCAAGGAGCTGCTCGCCCTGTAGCCAGGCAGGTGCGTGCCCCGGGGTCGTACGTCAGTCCAGGAGATTCCGCAACCGTGGCTTCCACGAACGACCTCAAGAACGGCATGGTGCTCAAGCTCGAAGGCGGCCAGCTCTGGTCCGTCGTCGAGTTCCAGCACGTCAAGCCCGGCAAGGGCCCGGCCTTCGTGCGCACCAAGCTCAAGAACGTGCTCTCCGGCAAGGTCGTCGACAAGACCTTCAACGCCGGCGTCAAGGTCGAAACGGCCACCGTCGACAAGCGGGACATGCAGTTCTCCTACATGGACGGCGATTACTTCGTCTTCATGGACATGGAGACCTACGACCAGCTGCACGTCGACCGCAAGGCCGTCGGCGACGCCGCCAACTTCCTGATCGAGGGCTTCACCGCCACCGTCGCGCAGCACGAGGGCGAGGTGCTCTTCGTCGAGCTGCCCGCCGCCGTCGAGCTCGTCATCCAGGAGACCGAGCCGGGCGTCCAGGGCGACCGCTCCACGGGCGGCACCAAGCCCGCCACGCTGGAGACCGGCCACCAGATCCAGGTGCCCCTCTTCATCACCACCGGTGAGAAGATCAAGGTCGACACCCGCACCAGCGACTACCTCGGCCGGGTGAACAGCTAACCGTGGCTGCCCGCAACACGGCCCGCAAGCGCGCCTTCCAGATCCTCTTCGAGGGCGACCAGCGCGGCGCCGAGGTCCTGACGGTCCTCGCCGACTGGGTCCGGCTCTCCCGGGCCGACACCCGGCAGCCGCCGGTGAGCGAGTACACGATGGAGCTGGTCGAGGGCTACGCGCAGCGCGCGAAGCGCATCGACGAGCTGATCGCCCAGTACTCGGTCGGCTGGACACTCGACCGGATGCCGGTCGTCGACCGCAATATCCTGCGGCTCGGCGCCTACGAGCTGATCTGGGTCGACGAGACCCCGGACGCCGTCGTCCTGGACGAGATGGTGCAGCTGGCCAAGGAGTTCTCCACGGACGAGTCGCCCTCGTTCGTGAACGGCCTGCTCGGTCGGCTGAAGGACCTCAAGCCCTCGCTCCGCCGCGACGAGGACTGAGACAGACGGAATGCCGGAGGGCCCGCAGCAAGCTTGCTGCGGGCCCTCCGGCATTCCCTCCCGCGACGGGGGCCGTCAGGCCCCCAGAACGCCGCCGGGGTGGCCGGAACCATCTGGTTCCGGCCACCCCGGCGGCACGTTTCTGCGCTGGCCCCTGAGGGCTCGGGCTGAGGGGCTCAGACCTCCTCGTGGGAGGCGACCGCGCGGCGCGCGTCCGCGTCCAGGACACCCCAGCTGATCAGCTGCTCGGTGAGGACCGAGGGCGACTGGTCGTAGATGACGGCGAGTGTGCGCAGGTCGTCCTGGCGGATCGAGAGCACCTTGCCGTTGTAGTCGCCGCGCTGCGACTGGATCGTGGCCGCGTAGCGCTGCAGGGGGCCCGCCTTCTCGGCCGGCACCGTGGCCAGCCGCTCCAGGTCCAGGACCAGCTTCGGCGGCGGCTCGGCGGCGCCGCCCGGGGTGGTGCCCGGGAGCAGCTCCTGCACGGGAACGCCGTAGAAGTCCGCCAGCTCGGCGAGGCGCTGCACGGTCACGGCGCGGTCGCCGCGCTCGTACGACCCGACCACGACCGCCTTCCAGCGTCCCTGGGACTTCTCCTCGACACCGTGGAGGGAAAGGCCCTGCTGGGTGCGGATCGCCCGGAGCTTGGCCCCGAGCTGTTTGGCGTATTCGCTGGACATATAGCTCCCCGGCACTGTGTCGACGCGGTCAGCTGTGTTGCCGGACCGCGCGGCTGGTAACTCACTGTGAGGTTACGCAGCGTTACTCTGCCGCGTCAAGCCGAATGGTCCGCACCGACTCTTCCGTGGTATCAGCACTCTGTTAGGCCGAATGGGTGATCCGAGGGGGCCGTCGGAATGATCGAGGGGGCCTGCTACCGTGTATGGCGCAATCCCGACGTCCTTTAAGGTCCGTCCCGTGAGGCGGAGAAGGAGGTCCGTTTCGTATGGACACGCACGACACGCAGTCCGATGCCCGGCCCGTTCTCGAAGGGCCCGACATCGCGCGGGTACTGACCCGCATCGCCCATGAGATCGTCGAGCGCGCCAAGGGCGCCGACGACGTGGTGCTCCTCGGCATTCCGACCCGGGGCGTCTTCCTCGCCCGGCGGCTCGCCGACAAGCTCGAGCAGATCACCGAACGCAAGGTTCCGTGCGGCTCGCTCGACATCACCATGTACCGCGACGACCTGCGCATGCACCCGCCGCGTGCGCTGGCCCGCACCGAGATCCCCGGTGACGGCATCGACGGCAAGCTGGTCGTCCTCGTCGACGACGTGCTCTTCTCCGGCCGCACCATCCGGGCCGCCCTCGACGCGCTGAACGACATCGGGCGCCCGCGCGCGGTGCAGCTCGCCGTCCTCGTCGACCGCGGCCACCGCGAACTGCCCATCCGCGCCGACTACGTCGGCAAGAACCTCCCCACGTCGTTGCGGGAGACGGTCAAGGTCCAGCTCGCCGAGGAGGACGGTCGCGACACCGTGCTGCTCGGTGCCAAGCAGACCTCCCAGTAGCGCCTTCAGGCGTACGCCGCTGTCGTACGCCGGCTCAGTGCGCCCCCGCGCACCCGTCTGCCCGAAATTCTCCTGAACTGCCCTACGGAGCCTGACAGATGCTGCGTCATCTCATCTCGGCCGCCGACCTCACCCGCGACGACGCCGTCCTGATCCTCGACACCGCCGAGGAGATGGCCCGGGTCGCCGACCGGCCGATCAAGAAGCTGCCGACCCTGCGCGGCCGCACGATCGTCAACCTCTTCTTCGAGGACTCCACCCGGACCCGGATCTCCTTCGAGGCCGCCGAGAAGCGGCTGTCCGCGGACGTCATCAACTTCTCCGCCAAGGGCTCCAGCGTCTCCAAGGGCGAGTCCCTGAAGGACACCGCCCAGACCCTGGAGGCCATGGGCGTCGACGCCGTGGTCATCCGGCACGGCGCCTCCGGAGCCCCCTACCGGCTGGCCAACTCCGGCTGGATCGACGCGGCCGTCGTCAACGCCGGCGACGGCACCCACCAGCACCCCACGCAGGCCCTGCTGGACGCCTTCACCATGCGCCGCCGTCTGGTCGGCCCGGACGCCGGGCTCGGCCAGGACCTCGCCGGCCGGCGCATCACGATCGTCGGCGACATCCTGCACAGCCGGGTCGCCCGCTCCAACGTCGACCTGCTGCACACCCTCGGCGCCGAGGTCACCCTCGTCGCCCCGCCGACCCTGGTGCCCGTCGGCATCGAGACCTGGCCCTGCGAGGTGTCGTACGACCTCGACAGCACCCTGCCCAAGTCCGACGCGGTGATGATGCTGCGCGTCCAGCGCGAGCGCATGAACGCCGCCTTCTTCCCGACCGAGCGCGAGTACTCCCGGCGCTACGGCCTCGACGGCGACCGCATGGCGCGGATGCCCGAGCACGCCGTCGTGATGCACCCCGGCCCGATGGTCCGGGGCATGGAGATCACCGCCGAGGTCGCCGACTCCGACCGCTGCACCGTCGTCGAGCAGGTCGCAAACGGAGTGTCCATCCGGATGGCCGTCCTGTACCTGCTGCTCGGTGGCAACGAACCCGCCGTCACCCAGTCCCGTACCGAGGAGAAGTAAGACCCATGAGCAAGATCCTTATCCGTGGTGCGAAGGTGCTGGGCGGCGAGCCGCAGGACGTGCTGATCGACGGCGGGACCATCGCCCAGGTGGGTGCCGGTCTGAGCGCCGAGGGTGCCGAGGTCGTCGAGGCCGAGGGCAAGGTGCTGCTGCCGGGCCTGGTCGATCTGCACACCCATCTGCGCGAGCCCGGCCGTGAGGACTCCGAGACCGTCCTGACCGGCACGCGGGCGGCGGCGAGCGGCGGCTACACCACCGTGTTCGCCATGGCCAACACCTTCCCGGTCGCCGACACCGCCGGTGTCGTCGAGCAGGTCTGGCGGCTCGGCAAGGAGCACGGCTACTGCGACGTCCAGCCGATCGGTGCCGTCACCGTCGGCCTGGAGGGCAGGAAGCTCGCCGAGCTGGGCGCCATGCACGAGTCGGCCGCCGGTGTCACCGTCTTCTCCGACGACGGCAAGTGCGTCCACGACGCCGTGATCATGCGCCGCGCCCTGGAGTACGTGAAGGCCTTCGGCGGTGTCGTCGCGCAGCACGCGCAGGAGCCGCGGCTGACCGAGGGCGCCGAGATGAACGAGGGCATCGTCTCCGCCGAGCTGGGGCTCGGGGGCTGGCCCGCGGTGGCCGAAGAATCGATCATCGCCCGGGATGTCCTGCTCGCCGACCACGTCGGCTCCCGCGTCCACATCTGCCACCTGTCGACCGCCGGCTCCGTCGAGATCGTCCGCTGGGCCAAGTCCCGCGGCATCGCCGTCACCGCCGAGGTCACCCCGCACCACCTCCTCCTCACGGATGAGCTGGTGCGCACCTACAACCCGGTCTACAAGGTCAACCCGCCGCTGCGCACCGAGCGCGACGTGCTGGCCCTGCGCGAGGCGCTCGCCGACGGCACCATCGACATCGTCGCCACCGACCACGCCCCGCACCCGCACGAGGACAAGGACTGCGAGTGGGCCGCGGCCGCCATGGGCATGGTCGGCCTGGAGACCGCGCTGTCAGTGGTGCAGGAGACCATGGTCGACACGGGTCTGCTGGACTGGGCCGGCGTCGCCGACCGGATGTCCGTCAAGCCCGCGCAGATCGGACAGGCCACGGGCCATGGACGTCCCGTCTCGGCAGGTGAGCCCGCCAACCTCACCCTGGTCGACACGGCATACCGTGGGCTCGTGGAACCCGCGGGCTTCGCCTCGCGCAGCCGCAACACCCCCTACGAGGGGCGTGAGCTGCCGGGCCGTGTGACGCACACGTGGCTGCGGGGCAAGGCCACGCTCGTCGACGGGAAGCTCACGTGACACCTGTACTCCTGCTGGCCGCCGAGAAGGAATCGGCGCAAGTGACCGACTGGGCCGCCCGCATCGGCTGGGTCGTCGGCCTCGCCCTGTTCGTCGCGCTCGTCTACTGGCTGATGCGCGAGGGCTGGAAGTGGCGCGGCACCCTCCAGGGCGACCTGCCCGAGCTGCCCGTCGCCCCGGACGACCCGGGGGCCGAGAAGCTGGCCCTGAGCGGCCGCTACCACGGCTCCACCACGGCCGGTCAGTGGCTCGACCGCATCGTGGCCCGGGGCCTGGGCACCCGCAGCCGCGTCGAGCTCACCCTCACGGACGCCGGCCTCGACGTCGTACGCCCCGGGGCGAGCGACTTCTTCGTCCCGGCCGCACAGCTGCGTGAGGCCCGGCTCGACAAGGGCATCGCAGGCAAGGTCCTCACCGAGGGCGGCCTGCTGATCGTGACCTGGGAGCACGGCGACCGGCTGATCGACTCCGGGTTCCGCTCCGACCACGCGGCCGAGCACAACGAGTGGGTCGAAGCCATCAACACCATGATCGAAACGAACACCAGGGAAGGCGTCGAACGATGACCACCTCCACCAGGGGAGCCGTGAAAACTCCCGCCGTACTCGTCCTGGAGGATGGCCGTATCTTCCGCGGCCGTGCCTACGGGGCCGTGGGGGAGACCTTCGGCGAAGCGGTGTTCTCCACCGGCATGACCGGCTACCAGGAGACCCTCACCGACCCCTCGTACCACCGCCAGGTCGTGGTGATGACCGCCCCGCACGTGGGCAACACCGGTGTGAACGACGAGGACCCCGAGTCCAAGAAGATCTGGGTCTCCGGATACGTCGTGCGCGACCCCGCGCGCGTGCCGTCCAACTGGCGCTCCCGGCGCTCGCTGGACGAGGAGCTGGCGAAGCAGGGCGTCGTCGGCATCTCCGGCATCGACACCCGCGCCCTCACCCGCCATCTGCGCGAGCGCGGCGCCATGCGCGTCGGCATCTTCAGCGGCGAGGCGGTGCGGGAGGACGGCGCGCTGCTGGCCCGCGTCCAGGAAGCCCCCCAGATGAAGGGCGCGAACCTCTCCGCCGAGGTCGCCACCACCGAGCCGTACGTCGTGCCCGCGATCGGTGAGAAGAAGTTCACCGTCGCCGCCGTCGACCTCGGCATCAAGGGCATGACCCCGCACCGCATGGCCGAGCGCGGCATAGAGGTGCACGTGCTCCCCGCCACCGCGACCGTCGAGGACGTCTACGCGGTCGACCCGGACGGCGTGTTCTTCTCCAACGGCCCCGGCGACCCGGCCACCGCCGACCACCCCGTCTCCGTCATGCGGGGCGTCCTGGAGCGCGGCACCCCGCTCTTCGGCATCTGCTTCGGCAACCAGATCCTGGGCCGCGCCCTCGGCTTCGGCACCTTCAAGCTGAAGTACGGCCACCGCGGCATCAACCAGCCCGTGCAGGACCGTACGACCGGCAAGGTCGAGGTCACCGCGCACAACCACGGCTTCGCCGTCGACGCACCGCTCGACCGGGTCTCCGAGACCCCGTTCGGCCGCGCCGAGGTGTCGCACGTCTGCCTGAACGACAACGTGGTGGAGGGGCTGCGGCTTCTCGACCGCCCCGCCTTCAGCGTCCAGTACCACCCCGAAGCGGCAGCCGGCCCGCACGACGCCGCCTACCTGTTCGACCGCTTCGTATCCCTGATGGAGGGCCAGCGTGCCTAAGCGCACCGATATCCAGTCCGTCCTGGTCATCGGCTCCGGCCCGATCGTCATCGGCCAGGCCGCCGAGTTCGACTACTCCGGCACCCAGGCGTGCCGCGTCCTGAAGGCCGAAGGCCTCCGGGTCATCCTGGTGAACTCCAACCCGGCGACGATCATGACCGACCCGGAGATCGCCGACGCCACGTACGTCGAGCCGATCACCCCCGAGTTCGTCGAGAAGATCATCGCCAAGGAGCGCCCGGACGCCCTGCTGCCCACCCTGGGCGGCCAGACGGCCCTCAACACGGCGATCTCGCTGGACGAGGCCGGCACCCTCGCCAAGTACGGCGTCGAGCTGATCGGCGCCAACGTCGAGGCGATCAACAAGGGCGAGGACCGCGACCTCTTCAAGGAGGTCGTCGAGGCCGTCCGCGGCAAGATCGGGCACGGCGAGTCCGCCCGCTCGGTCATCTGCCACTCCATGGACGACGTCCTCGCGGGCGTCGACACGCTCGGCGGCTACCCGGTCGTCGTCCGCCCCTCCTTCACCATGGGCGGCGCCGGCTCCGGCTTCGCCCACGACGAGGAGGAGCTGCGCCGCATCGCCGGGCAGGGCCTCACCCTCTCGCCGACCACCGAGGTGCTCCTGGAGGAGTCCATCCTCGGCTGGAAGGAGTACGAGCTGGAGCTGATGCGCGACAAGCACGACAACGTCGTGGTCGTCTGCTCCATCGAGAACTTCGACCCCATGGGCGTCCACACCGGCGACTCGATCACGGTCGCCCCGGCGATGACCCTCACCGACCGCGAGTACCAGACCCTGCGGGACATCGGCATCGCCGTCATCCGCGAGGTCGGCGTCGACACCGGCGGCTGCAACATCCAGTTCGCGGTCAACCCCGAGGACGGTCGCGTGATCGTCATCGAGATGAACCCGCGCGTGTCGCGTTCCTCGGCGCTCGCCTCCAAGGCGACCGGCTTCCCGATCGCCAAGATCGCCGCCAAGCTCGCCGTCGGCTACACGCTCGACGAGATCCCGAACGACATCACGCAGGAGACCCCGGCCTCCTTCGAGCCGACGCTCGACTACGTGGTCGTGAAGGCCCCGCGCTTCGCCTTCGAGAAGTTCCCGCAGGCCGACTCCACCCTCACCACCACCATGAAGTCGGTCGGCGAGGCCATGGCCATCGGCCGCAACTTCACCGAGGCCTTCCAGAAGGCCCTGCGCTCGCTGGAGAAGAAGGGCAGCCAGTTCACCTTCGTCGGCGAGCCCGGCGACAAGGCCGAGCTGCTCCGCGAGTCCGTCCGGCCCACCGACGGCCGCATCAACACCGTCATGCAGGCCATCCGCGCGGGCGCCACCCCCGAGGAGATCTTCGAGTACACGAAGATCGACCCGTGGTTCGTCGACCAGCTCTTCCTGATCAAGGAGATCGCCGACGAGCTGGCCGAGGCGCCCGAACTGACCGCCGACCTCATCGCCGAGGCCAAGCGGCACGGCTTCTCCGACACCCAGATCGGCGAGATCCGCGGCCTGCGCGAGGACGTCGTCCGCGAGGTCCGGCACGCGCTGGGCATCCGCCCGGTCTACAAGACGGTCGACACCTGCGCCGCCGAGTTCGCCGCCAAGACGCCGTACTTCTACTCCTCCTACGACGAGGAGAGCGAGGTCGCGCCCCGCGAGAAGCCGGCCGTCATCATCCTGGGCTCCGGCCCGAACCGCATCGGCCAGGGCATCGAGTTCGACTACTCCTGCGTCCACGCCTCCTTCGCCCTGAGCGACGCGGGCTACGAGACCGTGATGGTCAACTGCAACCCGGAGACGGTCTCCACGGACTACGACACCTCCGACCGCCTGTACTTCGAGCCGCTGACGCTGGAAGACGTGCTGGAGATCGTCCACGCCGAGCAGCAGGCCGGACCCGTCGCGGGCGTCGTCGTCCAGCTCGGCGGCCAGACCCCGCTGGGCCTGTCGCAGGCGCTCAAGGACAACGGCGTGCCGATCGTCGGCACCTCCCCGGAGGCCATCCACGCCGCCGAGGACCGGGGCGCCTTCGGACGGGTCCTCCAGGAGGCCGGCCTCCCGGCCCCCAAGCACGGCACCGCCACCACCTTCGCCGAGGCCAAGGCCATCGCCGACGAGATCGGCTACCCGGTCCTGGTCCGCCCGTCGTACGTCCTCGGCGGGCGCGGCATGGAGATCGTCTACGACGAGACGCGCCTGGAGGCGTACATCTCCGAGTCGACGGAGATCAGCCCGTCCCGGCCGGTCCTGGTCGACCGGTTCCTCGACGACGCGATCGAGATCGACGTCGACGCCCTCTACGACGGCCAGGAGCTCTACCTCGGCGGCGTCATGGAGCACATCGAGGAGGCCGGCATCCACTCCGGCGACTCGGCGTGCGCCCTGCCCCCGATCACGCTCGGCGGCTTCGACGTCAAGCGCCTGCGCGCCTCCACGGAGGGCATCGCCAAGGGCGTAGGCGTCCGCGGCCTGATCAACATCCAGTTCGCGCTCGCGGGCGACATCCTCTACGTCCTGGAGGCCAACCCGCGCGCCTCCCGGACCGTCCCCTTCACCTCGAAGGCGACGGCGGTGCCGCTGGCCAAGGCCGCCGCCCGGATCTCGCTGGGCGCGACCATCGCCGAGCTGCGCGCCGAGGGCCTGCTCCCGGCCACCGGCGACGGCGGCGAGCTCCCGCTCGACGCGCCGATCTCCGTCAAGGAGGCCGTCATGCCGTGGTCGCGCTTCCGCGACATCCACGGCCGCGGCGTCGACACCGTCCTCGGCCCGGAGATGCGCTCCACCGGCGAGGTCATGGGCATCGACTCCGTCTTCGGCACGGCGTACGCCAAGTCGCAGGCGGGCGCGTACGGCCCGCTGCCCACCAAGGGCCGCGCCTTCATCTCCGTCGCCAACCGCGACAAGCGCTCGATGATCTTCCCGGCGCGTGAGCTGGTCGCCCACGGCTTCGAGCTGATGGCCACGTCCGGCACGGCCGAGGTCCTCAAGCGCAACGGCATCAACGCCACCATCGTGCGCAAGCAGTCCGAGGGCACCGGCCCGAACGGCGAGAAGACCATCGTCCAGCTCATCCACGACGGCGAGGTCGACCTCATCGTCAACACCCCGTACGGCACGGGTGGCCGCCTCGACGGCTACGACATCCGTACGGCGGCCGTGGCACGGTCCGTGCCCTGCCTGACGACGGTCCAGGCGCTCGCGGCGGCGGTCCAGGGCATCGACGCCCTCAACCGCGGCGACGTGAGCGTCCGGTCGCTCCAGGAACACGCGGAACATCTGA
Organism: Streptomyces koelreuteriae; assembly: GCF_018604545.1. Lineage (GTDB taxonomy): Bacteria > Actinomycetota > Actinomycetes > Streptomycetales > Streptomycetaceae > Streptomyces > Streptomyces koelreuteriae. The sequence goes on from NZ_CP075896.1 coordinate 7,090,311, forward strand.
CCGCGGCCCGCGACTAGCAGCCCCGAGGGGGACACCGGAAACGGTGTCCCCCTCTTCGTGAGGACGCCACGTCTTCGTGAGGACATCATGTACAAGATCTTCTTCAGTCTGTTCTTCAAGCGGCTGGACCCGGAGCAGGCGCACCACCTCGCCTTCCGCTGGATCCGCCTGGCCGCCCGCGTGCCCGTGCTGCGCACCTTCCTTGCGGCCGCCCTCGCGCCCCGCCACAAGGAGCTGCGCACCGAGGCCTTCGGGCTGCGCATGCACGGCCCCTTCGGGCTCGCGGCGGGCTTCGACAAGAACGCCGTGGGCATCGACGGCATGGCGATGCTCGGCTTCGACCATGTCGAGATCGGCACGGTGACCGGCGAGCCGCAGCCCGGCAACCCCAAGCAGCGGCTGTTCCGGCTGGTCGAGGACCGGGCGCTGATCAACCGCATGGGCTTCAACAACGACGGCTCGCTCCGCGTCGCCGCCCGCCTGGCCTCCCGTACGCCGGTCTTCAAGACGGTCGTCGGCGTCAACATCGGCAAGACCAAGGTCGTACCCGAGGAGGAGGCCGTCGCGGACTACGTGAAGTCCGCCGAGCGGCTGGCGCCCTACGCCGACTACCTGGTCGTCAACGTCTCCTCCCCGAACACGCCCGGTCTGCGCAATCTGCAGGCCACCGAGGCGCTGCGCCCCCTGCTCAGCGCCGTCCGCGAGGCCGCCGACGGCGCGGTGTCCGCGCGGCGTGTCCCGCTCCTGGTCAAGATCGCGCCGGACCTCGCCGACGAGGACATCGACGCGGTCGCCGACCTCGCCGTGGAACTGGGCCTGGACGGCATCATCGCCACCAACACCACCATCGCGCGCGACGGACTCGGCCTGACGTCCGGCCCCGCCCTGGTCAAGGAGACCGGCGGCCTGTCCGGGGCACCCCTCAAGGAACGCTCCCTGGAGGTCCTGCGCCGCCTCTACGCGCGCGTGGGCGACCGGATCACCCTGGTGGGCGTGGGCGGCGTCGAGAACGCCGAGGACGCCTGGCAGCGCATCCTGGCCGGTGCCACGCTGGTCCAGGGCTACAGCGCCTTCATCTATGAGGGGCCGTTCTACGCCCGCGCCCTCCACAAGGGGCTCGCCGCCCGCCTGGCCACCAGCCCGTACACCACGCTCGCCGACGCGGTGGGCGCCGATGTGAGGAAGACGGCATGAGTTCTTTCGAACCCTTCGGCGCGCGCCTGCGCCGGGCCATGGACGAGCGCGGCCCGCTCTGCGTCGGCATCGACCCGCACGCCTCCCTGCTCGCCGAGTGGGGCCTGAACGACGACGTGGCCGGCCTGGAGCGGTTCAGCCGCACGGTCGTCGAGGCGCTGGCCGACCGGGTCGCGGTGCTCAAGCCGCAGAGCGCGTTCTTCGAGCGGTTCGGCTCGCGCGGACTGGCCGTCCTGGAGACATCGGTGGCCGAGGCGCGGGCGGCGGGCGCCCTGGTCGTCATGGACGCCAAGCGCGGCGACATCGGCTCGACCATGGCCGCGTACGCCGAGTCGTTCCTGCACAAGGACGCGCCGCTGTTCTCCGACGCACTGACGGTCTCGCCCTACCTCGGCTACGGCTCGCTCAGCCCGGCCGTCGCCCTGGCCCGGGAGAGCGGCGCCGGGCTGTTCGTGCTGGCGCTGACCTCCAACCCGGAGGGCGGCGAGGTCCAGCACGCCGTACGGTCCGACGGCCGGAACATCGGAGCGACGATGCTCGCCCACCTGTCCGCCGAGAACGCGGGGGAGGAGCCACTGGGGTCCTTCGGCGCGGTCGTCGGGGCCACCCTCGGTGACCTGTCGTCGTACGACCTGGACATCAACGGCCCGCTCCTCGCGCCCGGCATCGGCGCCCAGGGGGCCACGCCGGCCGATCTTCCGGGGGTCTTCGGCGCGGCGGTGGGCAATGTCGTGCCGAACGTCAGCCGGGGAGTGCTACGCCACGGTCCCGACGCGGTCGCGCTGCGTGACGCCGCGGAACGCTTCGCTCAGGAGATCCGTCACGCTGTGACCTCCTCCTGACGACTTCCTGACCTTCTTGTGAGTCCTCCGACGAGTGGCCGGGGGAGGGCTTGAGTCTGAATACATCCTCAAATCCGGGGCAGTATGTCCTAAATGTCTGTTCAGATGAAGGCTGACCAGGACTTTTCCGCTGTTCTCGCTGACTCTGGCGGACTTGCCCGCTAGTCTCCGACGAGAGTCAACGGGCAAGCGTGTTGCTCGTGGCTCCCCAGGTGTGGGGCGACTAGGTTCCTCACCGGTCCGTATCCGACAGTTCGACATCCGAGGTGACGTAGGCGTGGCTCTTCCGCCCCTTACCCCTGAACAGCGCGCAGCCGCGCTCGAAAAGGCCGCCGCGGCTCGCCGGGAGCGGGCCGAGGTCAAGAATCGACTCAAGCACTCCGGCGCCTCCCTTCACGAGGTCATCAAGCAGGGCCAGGAGAACGACGTCATCGGCAAGATGAAGGTCTCCGCTCTCCTTGAGTCCCTGCCGGGCGTGGGCAAGGTCCGCGCCAAGCAGATCATGGAGCGACTCGGTATCTCCGAGAGCCGTCGTGTGCGCGGCCTCGGGTCCAACCAGATCGCCTCCCTGGAGCGCGAGTTCGGCAGCACCGGTTCCTGAACCGGGCACTCCGGGGGAGCGAGTCCCGGGCACTCCGGGATTGCTGGATAATCGCTGCATGGCTGCAACACCCCGGGGGACGACCCCCGTACCCCCGGACGTACGTCCGCGGCTGACCGTGCTCTCCGGCCCCTCAGGGGTCGGCAAGAGCACGGTCGTCGCCCATATGCGCAAGGAACACCCCGAGGTCTGGCTCTCGGTGTCGGCGACGACCCGCAAGCCCCGCCCCGGCGAGAAGCACGGTGTCCACTACTTCTTCGTCACCGACGACGAGATGGACAAGCTGATCGCCAACGGCGAACTGCTCGAGTGGGCCGAGTTCGCCGGCAACCGCTACGGCACGCCGCGTGCGGCCGTGCAGGAGCGCCTGGAGGCCGGTGAGCCGGTCCTCCTCGAGATCGACCTGCAGGGCGCCCGTCTGGTCCGGGAGTCGATGCCCGAGGCCCAGCTGGTGTTCCTGGCTCCGCCCTCCTGGGAGGAGCTGGTGCGCAGGCTCACCGGGCGGGGCACCGAACCGCCCGAGGTGATCGAGCGGCGGCTGGAGGCGGCGAAGATCGAACTCGCCGCGGAGCCGGAGTTCGACACCACCCTGGTCAACACCTCCGTCGAGGACGTGGCTCGCGAGCTGCTAGCCTTGATGGACGTGGTGTGACCATCGCTGATCGACTCGATCCTCGCTGATCACCCCGACCATTCTTTCCCATCCATCGGAAGGTAGAGCGTGTCCTCTTCCATCTCCGCGCCCGAGGGCATCATCAACCCGCCGATCGACGAGCTTCTCGAGGCCACGGACTCGAAGTACAGCCTCGTGATCTACGCGGCCAAGCGGGCCCGCCAGATCAACGCGTACTACTCGCAGCTCGGCGAGGGCCTCCTCGAGTACGTCGGTCCCCTCGTCGACACCCACGTCCACGAGAAGCCGCTCTCGATCGCCCTCCGCGAGATCAACGCGGGGCTGCTCACGTCCGAGGCCATCGAGGGCCCGGCGCAGTAAGTAGTATTTCCAGCTTGACGCTGACTTTTCCACAGGCCCGGCAGGTCGACTGCCGGGCCTGTGGTGTGTCATGGAGTCGTACGGTGTGCCGGTTGCCGAGGTCCGGGGAGAAGCGTGGACAAGCCGAAGGTCGTTCTGGGGGTCAGCGGCGGCATCGCCGCGTACAAGGCCTGTGAGCTGCTGCGGCGGCTGACGGAGTCGGGCCATGACGTGCGCGTGGTGCCCACCGCCTCCGCGCTGCACTTCGTCGGCGCCGCCACCTGGTCCGCGCTCTCCGGGCACCCGGTCTCCACCGAGGTGTGGGACGACGTCCACGAGGTCCCGCACGTCCGCATCGGACAGCACGCCGACCTGGTCGTCGTCGCCCCGGCCACCGCCGACATGCTCGCCAAGGCCGCCCACGGCCTCGCCGACGACCTGCTGACCAACACCCTGCTCACCGCCCGATGTCCGGTCGTCTTCGCGCCCGCCATGCACACGGAGATGTGGGAGCACCCGGCCACCCAGGAGAACGTGGCGACGCTGCGCCGCCGCGGTGCCGTCGTCATCGAGCCGGCCGTGGGCCGTCTCACCGGCGTCGACACCGGCAAGGGCCGGCTGCCCGACCCGGGTGAGATCTTCGAGGTGTGCCGCCGGGTCCTGGCCCGGGGCGTGGGCGAGCCGGACCTCACGGGACGGCATGTCGTGGTCAGCGCGGGCGGCACCCGCGAGCCCCTGGACCCGGTGCGGTTCCTGGGCAACCGCTCCTCCGGCAAACAGGGCTACGCCCTCGCCCGCACCGCGGCCGCCCGCGGCGCCCGTGTCACCCTGATCGCGGCCAACAGCACCCTGCCGGACCCGGCCGGGGTGGACGTCGTCCCCGTCGGCACCGCCGCGCACCTGCGCGAGGAGGTGCTCAGAGCCGCAGCCGACGCCGACGCCGTGGTCATGGCGGCGGCGGTGGCGGACTTCCGGCCGGTCACCTACGCGGCCGGGAAGATCAAGAAGAAGGACGACCAGGAGCCGGAGCCGATCGCCCTGGCGCGGAATCCGGACATCCTCGCGGAGATCTCCACCGGCCGGATCCGCCCCGGACAGGTGATCGTCGGCTTCGCCGCGGAGACGGACGACGTGCTCGCCAACGGCCGCGCCAAACTGAAGCGCAAGGGCTGCGATCTGCTGGTGGTGAACGAGGTCGGGGAGCGCAAGACCTTCGGCTCCGAGGAGAACGAGGCCGTCGTGCTCGGCGCCGACGGCAGCGAGACCCCGGTGCCCCACGGGCCCAAGGAAGCCCTGGCCGAAACCGTGTGGGACCTGGTGGCCGGGCGCCTCGGCTGATGTTTCAGTCACCCTGCGCCTGTGTGAACCCCGGCCGATCGGGGCGTGGCGCCTCTGGCCAACCTCGACCGACATTGGGCAGAATGCCCGTGCCGCAGGTCACAGCACTCCCGAGTGGCGAGACAGGGGGGCCGTGGCCGAAGCGTGACCCGTAAACTGTTCCACGGACGGCGTGAGGTGCAGCCCCCGCCGTTCGCCAATGATCAGACAGCAGCCGCTGCAACCCCAGGGAGCGTTGTGTCCCGTCGCCTGTTCACCTCGGAGTCCGTGACCGAGGGTCACCCTGACAAGATCGCTGACCAGATCAGCGACACCATCCTCGACGCGTTGCTCCGCGAGGACCCGACCTCTCGGGTCGCCGTCGAGACGCTGATCACGACCGGCCTGGTACACGTGGCCGGCGAGGTCACGACCAAGACGTACGCGGACATCGCGACGCTGGTCCGGAACAAGATCCTCGAAATCGGCTACGACTCCTCGAAGAAGGGCTTCGACGGCGCCTCCTGCGGCGTCTCGGTGTCCATCGGCGCGCAGTCCCCGGACATCGCCCAGGGTGTCGACACGGCGTACGAGTCCCGTGTCGAGGGCGACGAGGACGAGCTCGACAAGCAGGGCGCCGGTGACCAGGGCCTGATGTTCGGCTACGCGACGGACGAGACGCCGACGCTCATGCCGCTGCCGATCTTCCTGGCGCACCGCCTCTCGAAGCGCCTGTCCGAGGTGCGCAAGAACGGCACCATCCCCTACCTGCGCCCGGACGGAAAGACCCAGGTCACCATCGAGTACGACGGTGACAAGGCGGTCCGTCTGGACACCGTCGTGGTCTCCTCCCAGCACGCCTCGGACATCGACCTGGACTCGCTGCTGGCTCCGGACATCAAGGAGTTCGTGGTCGAGCCGGAGCTGAAGGCGCTGCTCGACGAGGGCATCAAGATCGACACGGAGAACTACCGTCTCCTGGTCAACCCCACCGGCCGCTTCGAGATCGGCGGCCCGATGGGCGACGCCGGCCTGACCGGCCGCAAGATCATCATCGACACCTACGGCGGCATGGCCCGCCACGGCGGCGGTGCCTTCTCCGGCAAGGACCCGTCCAAGGTCGACCGCTCCGCCGCGTACGCGATGCGCTGGGTCGCCAAGAACGTCGTCGCCGCGGGCCTCGCGACCCGCTGCGAGGTCCAGGTGGCGTACGCGATCGGCAAGGCCGAGCCGGTGGGCCTGTTCGTCGAGACCTTCGGCACGGCCAAGATCGACACGGACAGGATCGAGAAGGCGATCGACGAGGTCTTCGACCTCCGTCCGGCCGCCATCATCCGCGACCTCGACCTGCTCCGCCCGATCTACGCCCAGACCGCGGCGTACGGCCACTTCGGCCGCGAGCTTCCCGAGTTCACCTGGGAGCAGGCGGACCGCGTGGACGCGCTGCGCAAGGCGGCGGGCCTGTAGGTCCGACGCCTTCACGGCACCGAGCGAGGCCCGGCACCCTTCGGGGGGCCGGGCCTCGTCGCTACCCCGGGGGCCCTTCCGGCGCCGTCGGTTGTCAGTGGTGTTTGGTAAGAATGCAAGCGTGAGCAGCGAGAACGAACAGGCGGACGGCGGCGTCGAGGGTGCGCCGCCCGAGCAGCTCGCGCTCATCCGGGAGAGCGTGCGGAAGGCCAAGACGCCCCGGGCCAAGCCGCGGACCTGGCGGGGAGCCGCGCTCGCCAAGGAGCTTCCCGTCGCGCGTGTCCTCGTCGACAAGGGCGTGCTCCATCTCGACCGGTACTTCGACTACGCGGTGCCCGAGGAGCTGGACGCCGAGGCCCAGCCGGGCGTGCGGGTGCGGGTGCGGTTCGGGGCCGGGCGGCACCGGGTGCGGGACGGACGGCGCGAGGGCGGCGGGCTGATCGACGGGTTCCTCGTCGAGCGACTGGCCGAGTCCGAGTACTCCGGGCCGCTGGCCGCCCTCGCCCAGGTCGTGTCGCCCGAGCCGGTGCTGAGCGAGGAACTGCTGGGGCTCGCCCGCGCGGTCGCCGACCGGTACGCGGGCAGCCTCGCCGACGTCCTGCAACTCGCCGTACCCCCGCGCAACGCGCGCGCCGAGCAGCGCGCCTCTCCCGCCCCCCTGCCGCCGCCCCCGGCCCCCGAGCCGGGCTCCTGGCAGCGGTACGAGCGGGGAGCGGCCTTCGTGGAGTCCCTGGCGTCAGGGGGCGCGCCAAGGGCCGTGTGGAACGCGCTGCCGGGGCCGCAGTGGAGCGAGGAGCTGGCACGGGCCGTCGCGGCGACACTGGCCTCCGGGCGCGGGGCGCTCGTCGTCCTGCCCGACGGCCGGGCCGTCGCAAGGGCCGACGCCGCCCTGACCGCCCTGCTCGGGGAGGGGCGGCATGCCGTGCTCACCGCCGACGCGGGGCCCGAGAAGCGGTACGCGCAGTGGCTCGCGGTGCGGCGCGGTTCCGTCCGGGCCGTGATCGGGACGCGGGCCGCGATGTTCGCCCCGGTCCAGGACCTCGGGCTCGTGGCCCTCTGGGACGACGGCGACGACAGCCACAGCGAGCAGCACGCCCCGCAGCCCCACGCACGGGAGGTGCTCCTGCTGCGGGCGGCCCAGGACAAGTGCGCCTTCCTGCTGGGCGGCTGGGGCTGCACGGTGGAGGCCGCACAGCTCGTCGAGAGCGGGTGGGCCCGGCCGCTGGTCGCCGGACGGGAGCAGGTGCGGGGGGCCGCTCCGCTCGTACGGACCGTGGGGGACGGGGACCTCGCCCGGGACGAGGCCGCCCGGGCCGCCCGGCTGCCCACCCTCGCCTGGCAGGCCGTCAGGGAGGGCTTGAAGCACGGCCCGGTGCTGGTGCAGGTGCCCCGGCGGGGATATGTGCCGCGCATGGCGTGCGCCAACTGCCGGGCGCCCGCGCGCTGCCGGCACTGCTCCGGGCCGATGGAGACGCGGGACGGCGGTGCCCTGTGCTGCGGCTGGTGCGGCCAGGAGGAGAGCGGCTGGCACTGCCCGGAGTGCGGCGCCTTCCGGCTGCGCGCCTCGGTGGTGGGCGCGCGGCGGACCGCCGAGGAACTCGGGCGCGCCTTCCCCGCGGTTCCGGTGCGGACCTCGGGGCGTGAACACGTGCTCGACACGGTGCCGGGAGCGCCCGCGCTGGTGGTGAGCACACCGGGTGCCGAACCGGTCGCCGAGGGCGGGTACGCGGCAGCGCTGCTGCTCGACGGCTGGGCGATGCTCGGGCGGCCCGACCTCAGGGCCGGGGAGGACGCGTTGCGGCGGTGGATCGCGGCCGGGGCACTCGTCCGGCCGCAGTCGGCCGGTGGCACGGTGGTGGTCGTCGCCGAGCCGACGCTGCGACCCGTCCAGGCGCTCGTACGGTGGGACCCCGTCGGTCACGCGGTGCGGGAACTCTCCGAGCGGGCCGAGCTGGGATTTCCGCCGGTGTCGCGGATGGCGGCCGTGTCGGGGCTGCCGGAGGCGGTGGCCGAGTTTCTCCGTACGGCCGAACTGCCGCCGGAGGCCGAGGTGCTGGGGCCGGTGCCGCTGCCCGTCACCGCCGCCGGGCGACCGCGGCGGGCGGGGGCGCCGCCGCCCGGGGAGCAGTGGGAGCGCGCGTTGCTGCGGGTGCCGCCCGGGAAGGGGGCCGCGCTGGCCGCCGCGCTCAAGTCCGCGCAGGCCGCGCGGATGGCCCGGGGGAGTGGGAGCGGGGCAGGCGTCTGGGTGCGGATCGATCCGGCTGACATCGGCTGACATCGGGTGAGGGGTCGGAGGAGGGCCGGCCGGGCGTCACCCGGATGTGCGACTGCCCTCCCGGAGGCGTCCGGGAGGGCAGGGCAGAGAAGGCGGTTCAGCCGTTGCGCGGGCCGGGGAACGCCGTCGGCCGTACCTCGTCGCGGAGAGCGGGGCTGCCCGCCGTCGGCTGCGTGGGCATGGAGCGCGCCGCGGGGACCGTCGGGACCGTGGGCAGGCCGGTGGGCATGCCGACCGTGCGACTGCCCGTCGGCTCCGGTGCGCGCTCCGGCTCGGCCGCGGCCGACGGGGCAGTGGTCGCGGCACGGCGTGCGCCGTAGCGGCGGTGCACCGCCTGTTTGGTGACTCCGAGCGCGGAGCCCACCGCGTCCCACGAGAAGCCGAGTGAGCGGTCGAAGTCCACGGCCGCGGTGACCAGGGTCTCGACACTGTCCCGCAGCTCCTGGGCGAGACGTACCGTCGGGGCGGGGGCGCGTCCGTAGACGACGAAGCCCGTGGAGGGGCCGGAGCGGCGCGGGCGGTAGACGTTGCCCAGCTGGGCGGTGAGTGTGCGCAGTGCGTCCACCTGCCGGCGGACCCGCTCGATGTCCCGCACCAGCAAGTGCAGGCTGGCCCGAGCCTGGGCGTCGTGGGTTGCGTGGTCGGCCATGAACAAGCCTCTCGAACCGGCGTTGAAAGGAATGGGCCGTGATCACGGCCCGTTGTGGTCAACTCTGTCTTGACCAACGCGGATTCGCTCCGCGGGTCACGGTGTGGGGGCGTAGGGGCATATGCGTGCGCCTGTTTGCGCGGGGCGTGCGCCTTGGCCTTCGGCCTTTGGCGGGGTCTCCCACCCGCGCACCGCCCGTAACAGTCGATCAAGAGGCTGAGCTCTCCCGTGGGGGCCCGGCGCCGTCGGCGGCTTTCCGTCGGTGGCTCATAGACTGGTGTGCTGCCCGTCGTTCATCCTCGCCCGAGAGGCCCCCATCACCCCATGAAGCTCGTCTTCGCCGGTACTCCCGAGGTCGCCGTTCCCGCTCTGGACGCTCTTCTCGCCTCCGGGCGGCACGAGGTGGCCGCTGTCGTCACGCGGCCCGACGCGCCGGCCGGGCGCGGGCGCAGGCTGGTCGCGTCGCCCGTCGCCGAGCGCGCGGAGGAGGCCGGGATCGAGGTGCTGAAGCCCGCGAAGCCGAAGGACCCCGAGTTCCTCGCGCGGCTGCGGGAGATCGCGCCGGACTGCTGCCCCGTCGTCGCGTACGGGGCGCTGCTGCCGCGTGTCGCCCTCGACGTGCCCGCCCACGGCTGGGTCAATCTGCACTTCTCCCTGCTGCCCGCCTGGCGAGGGGCCGCGCCCGTGCAGCACTCCATCATGGCCGGGGACGAGATCACCGGGGCGTCGACCTTCCTGATTGAGGAAGGGCTCGACTCGGGGCCGGTGTACGGGACGGTGACCGAGGAGATCCGGGCCACCGACACCAGCGGGGACCTGCTGACGCGGCTCGCCTTCGCCGGTGCCGGGCTGCTCGCGGCGACCATGGACGGGATCGAGGACGGCACGCTCAAGGCCGTACCGCAGCCCGCCGACGGCATCAGCCACGCCCCGAAGGTCAACGTCGAGGACGCGCACCTCGACTGGGCCGCTCCCGCGCTGCGCGTCGACCGGATGGTGCGGGGCTGCACCCCGGCCCCCGGCGCCTGGACCACGTTCCGCGGTGAGCGGCTCAAGCTCATCCAGGTCGCCCCCGTGCCCGACCGGACGGACCTCGGCCCGGGGCAGATCGCCGCGGGGAAGAACAACGTGTACGTCGGCACCGGTTCGTACGGTGTCGAGCTGCTGTGGGTGCAGGCGCAGGGCAAGAAGCCGATGAGGGCGGCGGACTGGGCGCGCGGCGTGCGGATCAGCGAGGGGGAGCGGCTCGGGGGCTGATGCCCCTGCTCCGGCGGCGTAGGCTGGGCGGCGCACTTCTTCTCACACCCGGAGCACCTTTTTCGTGAGCGAACAGCCCCGTCGGCCCCGCCCGTCCGGCAAGCCCTACCGCCGGCCCAAGAAGGACCCCGTCCGCATCCTCGCCTTCGAGGCGCTGAGGGCCGTGGACGAGCGGGACGCCTACGCCAACCTCGTCCTGCCGCCGTTGCTGCGCAAAGCGCGGGAGAACGAGGGACCCGAGAAGTTCGACGCACGGGACGCGGCCCTCGCCACCGAGCTGGTCTACGGGACGCTGCGGTGGCAGGGGACGTACGACGCGGTCATCGCGGACTGCGTCGACCGGCCGCTCGGGGACGTCGACCCGCCGGTGCTGGACGTGCTGAGCCTCGGCGCGCACCAGTTGCTCGGGACGCGGATCCCGACCCACGCGGCCGTGTCCGCCACCGTCGAACTCGCGCGGGTCGTGCTCGGCGACGGGCGGGCCAAGTTCGTCAACGCGGTGCTGCGGAAGATCGCGCAGGCCGATCTGGACGGCTGGCTCGAGCGGGTCGCGCCGCCCTACGACGAGGATCCCGAGGACCACCTCGCCGTCGTCCACTCGCATCCGCGGTGGGTCGTGTCCGCGCTGTGGGACTCCCTCGGCGGCGGGCGCGCCGGCATAGAGGAGCTGCTGCGCGCCGACAACGAGCGGCCCGAGGTGACCTTGGTGGCGCGGCCCGGGCGGGCCACCGCCGAGGAACTGCTCGACGAGGACGCCGCCGTGCCCGGGCGCTGGTCGCCGTATGCCGTACGGCTGACCGAGGGCGGCGAGCCGGGTGCCATCGAGGCCGTCCGGGAGGGGCGCGCGGGCGTGCAGGACGAGGGCAGCCAGCTCGTCGCGCTCGCCCTCGCGGGCGCGCCGTTGGACGGGCCCGACCGGCGGTGGCTGGACGGGTGCGCGGGCCCCGGCGGCAAGGCCGCGCTGCTCGGCGCCCTCGCCGCCGAGCGGGGCGCGACGCTGCTCGCCTCCGAGAAGCAGCCGCACCGGGCCGGGCTCGTCGCTAAAGCGCTGGCCGGCAACCCCGGGCCGTATCAGGTGATCACCGCGGACGGGACCCGCCCGGCATGGCGGCCCGGCAGCTTCGACCGGGTCCTGGTCGATGTGCCGTGCACCGGCCTCGGCGCCCTGCGGCGTCGCCCCGAGGCACGCTGGCGGCGCCGGCCCGACGACCTGGAGGGGTTCGCTCCGCTGCAGCGCGGGCTGCTGCGCACCGCCCTGGAGTCGGTGCGGGTCGGCGGAGTCGTGGGCTACGCGACGTGCTCGCCGCATCTCGCCGAGACCCGGGCCGTCGTCAGCGACGTGCTCAAGCAGATCCCGGACACCGACCTCGTCGACGCGCGGCCGCTGCTGCCCGGCGTACCGGACCTGGGCGACGGCCCCGACGTCCAGCTCTGGCCGCATCTGCACGGGACCGACGCCATGTACCTGGCCCTCATTCGTCGGACCGGCTGACCCCCGCCCGGTCGCTCTCCTGGTGCCCCGCACCGCCGTCCTCCCGGGACAGCCGGTGCGGCCACCACACCTTCGGTCCCATGTCCAGGAACAGGGACGTCACCAGGACCGAGCGCACGATGAACGTGTCGATGAGGACGCCGAGGGCGACCGCGAAGCCGATCTCGGCGAAGGCGACCATCGGGAGGGTGCCGAGGGCGGCGAACGTGCCGGCCAGCACCAGGCCCGCGGAGGTGATGACCGCGCCGGTCGCGGCGAGGCCCGTGACCACGCCCTGTCTGGTGCCCTGGCGGGCCGCCTCCTCGCGGATACGGGTGGTGAGGAAGATGTTGTAGTCGATGCCCAGGGCGACCAGGAAGACGAAGACGAACAAGGGGAAGTCGGTCGCCTCGCCCGCGTAGTCGAAGATGTGGCGGAACGCGAGCGCACTGATGCCCAGGGCCGCCGCGAACGACAGGATCACCGTGCCGATCAGCAACAGCGGGGCGATCAGGGCACGCAGCAGGACACAGAGGATCAGCAGGACGACCAGCAGCACCAGCGGGATGATCAGTATGTTGTCGTGCGTGGTCGCCTCGTCCATGTCGAGCAGGGCCGCCGTACCGCCGCCCACCTGGGCGTCGGCGCCCGGCACCGCGTGCACGGCGTCCCGGACCCGCTCCACCGTCTGCTTGGCGGCCTCGCTGTCCGCCGGGGCGGTCATGGTCGCCTCGAAGAGGACCTTGCCCTCGTAGATCGGTTTCGTGCCCGGCGGCAGGCCCAGCGACGTCGGGACCACGCCTTGCGTCTCCGCGACCGTGCGGCCCACCTGCTCGGCCTGCGCCCGGTTGCTCACGATGACCAGGGGATCGCCGCTGCCCGCCGGGAAGTAGCGCGCCGACACCTCCTGGCCGGTGATCGAGTCCGGTTTCCCGGTGAACGCGTCCGCGTTGCTGATGCCCTCCGCGCGCAGCTGGATCAGGCCCAGTGAGCAGATCGCCAGGGCCGCAGCCGTCGCGGCCCAGGTGATCCGCGGGCGGCCGGCGATCCGGCGGCCCGTGCGCGCCCAGATGCCGCGCTCGGTCGGGTCGGAGCTGCCGTAGTGCGGGATCGCCGGCCAGAAGATCCACCGGCCGCAGATCACCAGCAGGGCCGGGAACAGGCTCATCATCGCCAGCAGGGCGACGGCGACACCGATCGCGGCGACCGGGCCCAGGCCGCTCGTGGAGTTCATCTCGGCGGCCAGCAGCACCAGCATGCTCAGGACGACCGTCGCGCCGGAGGCGAGCACCGCGGGGCCGGCCCGGTGCAGCGCCAGGGCCATCGCCTCGTGCCGGTCCTCGTGCCGGCGCAACTCCTCCCGGTAGCGGGCGACCAGCAACAGGGCATAGTCCGTCCCCGCGCCGAAGACGAGCACGGTGAGGATGCCGGCGCTCTGGCCGTTGACCGTCAGGCCCGCGTGCTCGGCCAGCAGATAGATCAGCGCCTGGGAGGTGAACAGCGCGCAGACCACCGCCACCAGCGGGACGATCAGCAGGGTCAGGCTGCGGTAGGTGATGAGCAGCATGACGATGACGACGACCATCGCCGAGAACAGCAGCGTCGAGTCGATGCCCTCGAAGGCCTCGGCGAAGTCCGCGGACGTGCCGCCCGGGCCGGTGATGTGCACGGCCATACCGCCGCCGCCCTCGCCGACGTCCTCCCGGATGGAGTCGACGGCGGGCGAGATCCGCTCCCAGCCCTGCTCGTCCATCGTGATCGGCACGAGAACCTGCGCGGCCCGGGGGTCGACCTGCCGGTCGTAGACCGGCCCGCGGGTCTCAGCGCCCCGGATGCCGTGGTCCCGCAGCTCCTTGAGCTGCCGCACGTCCTCGGCGATCTGCGCCCGGTCCTGGGCCGTCAGCCCGCCGTCCCGAGCGTAGATCACGACCGCCGGGATCTGCTCCGGCCGGAAGTCCTCGGAGATCTCCAGCACCTGCGTCGACTCCGCCGACCCCGGCAGCCAGGACGCCGCGTCGTTGTCCTGGGCGTCGGTGAGCTTCATGGCGAAGGGCGCGGCGACGAACAGCACGACCAGCCACAACACCAGCACCAGCCACTTGGCCCGCCGCCCGCAGACGAGATGCCCGATGCCCTGCTTACCGGTCATGGAGTCTCCCTCGGCGAATGCGCCCCGTAAGGGGCGCGGGGAACTGCGCGAGCGACCCCATACCACCCGCAGCCGAACGGATCAGCCGCCCTTTCGAGACCCCCACCGCCCAAGCCCAGCGCAGCGCATAGGCTTGGGCCATGGCCGCGCAGATCAACCCCAGCATCCTGTCCGCCGACTTCGCTCGCCTCTCGGACGAGGCCAAGGCGGTGGAGGGAGCCGACTGGCTCCACGTCGACGTCATGGACAACCATTTCGTCCCGAACCTCACGCTCGGGGTGCCGGTCGTAGAGTCGCTCGCCCGTGCGACGGACACTCCGCTGGACTGCCATCTGATGATCGAGGCCCCCGATCGGTGGGCGCCCCAGTACGTGGAAGCGGGGGCCGGTTCCGTCACCTTCCATGTCGAGGCGGCCGCCGCTCCGGTCCGGCTGGCCCGGGAGATCAGGGCCAAGGGCGCCCGCGCCTCCATGGCGCTGAAGCCCGCGACCCCCATCGAGCCGTACGAGGACCTGCTCCCCGAGCTCGACATGCTGCTGATCATGACGGTGGAACCGGGCTTCGGGGGACAGGCCTTTCTCGACATCATGCTTCCGAAGATTCGCCGCACCCGCGAGTTGATCAGCAAGCATGGACTGGAGCTCTGGCTCCAGGTCGACGGCGGAGTTTCGGCGTCCACCATCGAGCGCTGCGCCGACGCCGGAGCCGATGTCTTCGTGGCCGGATCGGCGGTCTACGGGGCAAAAGACCCGGCCCAGGCGGTACGTGCACTACGCACGCAGGCGGAGGCGGCGACGGCCAAGGCATCCTGGGCCTGCGACCACTGAGCCACAGCAAGGTGAACGGCTTCGATCAGGGCTGATCAAGTGCGCCGGATCTGCAAGGATGAACGGCGAATCCAGAGTGTGAACAGCAGTGAGGAGATCGCCGTGTCGGGTATGTCGGCGGGCCGGTCAGCCATGCGGATGGGACCCGCTGAGCTGGTGCAGGCGGCGGCCATGGCCCGCCGCTTCTACCTCGAGGGCAAGTCCAAGATCCAGATCGCCGAGGAGTTCGGCGTCAGCCGCTTCAAGGTGGCCCGGGTCCTGGAGACCGCCCTCGAACGGGATCTCGTGCGTATCGAGATCCGTGTGCCGGCCGAGCTGGACGCGGAGCGCTCGGACGCGCTCCGCGCCCGCTACGGCCTCAGGCACGCTGTCGTGGTCGAGTCCCCGGCCGAGGCCGAGGAGACACCCGACCCCGAGAACCTGGGAGAAGTGGCCGCCGACCTGCTCGGCGAACTGGTCAACGAAGGTGATGTGCTGGGACTGGCCTGGGGCCGTTCCACGATCCACATGGCGGCGGCGCTCGACCGGCTGCCGCCGTGCACGGTGGTGCAGCTGACGGGCGTGTACGACGCCGGGACCGCCGAGCGCGGCTCGGTCGAGGCCGTACGCCGCGCCGCCCAGGTGTCCGGGGGTGACGCCCACCCCATCTACGCGCCGATGCTGCTGCCCGACGCGGCCACGGCCACGGCCCTGCGCAACCAGACGGGTATCGCCCGGGCCTTCGAGCACTTCGACAAGGTCACCGTCGCCTGTGTCTCGATCGGCTCCTGGGAGCCGGGCATCTCCACGGTGCACGACATGCTCAGTGACGAGGAGCGCGCGCACTACGCCTCCCTCGGTGTCGCCGCCGAGATGTCCGCGCACCTCTTCGACGCCGAGGGCCGCCGGGTCGGCCGGGACCTGGGCGAGCGGTGCATCACCGTCAAGACGCACCAGCTCCGCCGCGTCCCCGAGGTCGTCGCCATCGCGGGCGGGCAGCGCAAGGGGCCCGCGATCGACGCGGTGCTGCGGTCCGGGCTGGTCACCAGCCTGGTCACGGACACGTCGGCGGCGGACTATCTGATGACGGCGGGCCCGGCGCCGAAGTCCGCGCTCAACAGGTCCGACCCGGACGGAGCCTGACGGATGGCGAGGGAGCCGCAGCAGATGCCGGACGACCCGGCGGGCCGGATCGTGGTCGTCCTGGACCTCGACGGGGTCACGGACAAGGCGGGCCTCATGGACCGCTGCGCCCGTGACCTGGCCCTGCCCGACTGGTTCGGCCGCAACTGGGACGCCCTCGCCGACTGCCTGGCCGACCCCGCCCTCTGGCCCGAGGGGTCCGAGGAGCGGGGGCTGCTGGTCGTCGTACGGGGCTGGCGGACGTACGCCGAGACGCGGCCGGAGGAGTGGCAGGTCGCCGAGGAGATCTTCGCCGAGGCGACCGACCGGGGCCCGGGCCTCTTCGTCACGCTCGGGCTTGGAGCATCCTCCGAGAGGCCCCCTGACCAGCCTG
Organism: Streptomyces koelreuteriae; assembly: GCF_018604545.1. Lineage (GTDB taxonomy): Bacteria > Actinomycetota > Actinomycetes > Streptomycetales > Streptomycetaceae > Streptomyces > Streptomyces koelreuteriae. Next base: position 7,106,828 of record NZ_CP075896.1, read on the forward strand.
GATGATCTGCTCAGGGACGCCCGGGCGGTCGTCGTGGGAGAATGAAGTACGTGCTCTTTCCCCCGGACCGTCCGGTTCGGGGGTCACCTCTGAACGACTGGGATGTGCAGCACGTGCGTTTCCTCAATGACATCCAGCCCGGGTACGACCTGACGTACGACGACGTCTTCATGGTGCCGAGCCGCTCCGCGGTCGGCTCCCGGCAGGGCGTCGACCTCAGTTCCCCGGACGGCACGGGCACCACCATCCCGCTCGTCGTCGCCAACATGACCGCCATCGCCGGCCGCCGCATGGCCGAGACCGTGGCCCGCCGCGGCGGCCTCGTCGTCATACCGCAGGACATTCCGATCGACGTGGTCACCGACGTCGTCTCCTGGGTCAAGAGCCGTCATCTGGTCCTGGACACCCCGATCATCCTGGCCCCGCACCAGACCGTCGCGGACGCGCTGGCGCTGCTGCCCAAGCGCGCGCACAACGCCGGGGTCGTCGTCGACGAGAACCACAAGCCGGTCGGCGTGGTCACCGACTCCGACCTGTCCGGCGTGGACCGCTTCACGCAGCTCACCGAGGTCATGTCCCGGGACCTGCTGCTCATCGACGCGGACATGGACCCGGGCCAGGCGTTCAACACCCTCGACCACGCCAACCGCCGCTACGCCCCCGCGGTGAACAAGGACGGCACGCTCGCCGGCATCCTCACCCGCAAGGGCGCCCTGCGCGCCACGCTCTACAAGCCGGCCACCGACGCGCACGGGCGGCTGCGCATCGCCGCCGCCGTCGGCATCAACGGCGATGTCGCGGGCAAGGCCCAGCAGCTGCTGGACGCGGGCGTCGACGCGCTCGTCATCGACACCGCGCACGGCCACCAGGAGTCGATGATCAGCGCCCTGAAGCTGGTCCGCGACCTCGACCCGCGGGTCCCGATCGCCGCCGGCAACGTCGTGGCCGCCGCGGGCGTGCGCGACCTGATCGAGGCCGGCGCGGACATCGTCAAGGTCGGTGTCGGACCCGGCGCCATGTGCACCACCCGCATGATGACCGGCGTCGGCCGGCCGCAGTTCTCCGCCGTCCTGGAGTGCGCCGCCGAGGCGAGGAAGTACGGCAAGCACGTGTGGGCCGACGGCGGCGTCCGCCACCCGCGCGACGTGGCGATGGCGCTCGCGGCCGGCGCGTCCAACGTGATGGTCGGCTCCTGGTTCGCGGGCACCTACGAGTCCCCGGGCGACCTCCAGCACGACGCGCAGGGGCGGGCGTACAAGGAGTCCTTCGGCATGGCGTCCGCGCGTGCCGTGCGCAACCGCACCTCGGAGGAGTCGGCCTACGACCGCGCCCGCAAGGCGCTCTTCGAGGAGGGCATCTCCACCTCCCGCATGTTCCTCGACCCGGACCGCCCGGGCGTCGAGGACCTGATCGACTCGGTCATCGCGGGCGTCCGCTCCTCCTGCACCTACGCCGGTGCCGGCTCCCTTGAGGAGTTCGCCGAGAAGGCCATCGTCGGCATCCAGAGCGCCGCCGGCTACGCCGAGGGCAAGCCCCTGCACGCCAGCTGGAGCTGACCCGCCAACGCCCCTTCGTACGGCCCCCGGTGTCCCGCCCTGCGGGAGATCCGGGGGCCGTTCTCGTAGGCGTGGGCATGACCGGGCCGACCCCCGCACATTGCGCGTCAGGGCCCTCTGACGGCTCGTCGCGCAACGGTCGAAAGCCGTCCCGCAACGAACATCCACCGAGCCCCCAGGAACGCAACGATCTTGCGAGGGTGCGCAAGGTTGCTGCATTTCACCAGCAACGCCGATCCTCGTAGGCTGTCGCCTCGTACGTGGCGTGGCAGGGACCCCGCTCGGTGGGTCTCTGCTCCAGAGGTGCCGCCGGCCCCTGCCGCCCTGACCGGCAGCGATGAAGGAGCCAGCGCGTGCTCGACCAAGGCGCACCCCCGCACAGCAGTAGTCAGACCGCCCCGCCCGCCCGGGGCGTCGGTGCGCGCCTCATGCGTCGCAAGCCGGTGGAAAGCCTGGTCGCCGAGGGTGGCCAGGGTGAGGGAGGGTCGCTGCGGCGCTCCCTCGGCCTGTGGCAGCTCACCATGATCAGCATCGGTGCCACCCTCGGCACCGGCATCTTCGTCGTCCTGGGCGAGGCCGTGCCCAAGGCGGGCCCGGCCGTCACGCTGTCCTTCGTCATCGCCGGCCTCACCGCCCTGTTCTCGGCCCTGTCGTACGCCGAGCTCGCCGGCACCATCCCGGTCGCCGGATCCTCGTACTCGTATGCGTACGCAACGATGGGCGAGCTGATCGCCTGGGTCTGCGGCTGGTGCCTGGTCCTGGAGTACGGCGTGTCCGTCGCCGCCGTCGCGGTCGGCTGGGGCGAGTACCTCAACGAACTGCTCGACGGGACCATAGGCGTTACCATCCCGGCCGCCCTGTCCGCGCCGCCCGGCGACGGCGGTGTGTTCAACCTGCCCGCGCTGATCGTCGTCCTGCTCGCGATGGCGTTCCTGCTGGGCGGCGCCAAGGAGTCCGCCCGCGCCAACACCGTCATGGTCATCGTGAAGATCGCCGCGCTGGTGATGTTCTGCGCCATCGGCGTCCAGGGCTTCCGCTCCGGCAACTACGAGAACTTCATGCCGCTCGGCATGGCGGGCGTCAGCGCCGCCGGGGCCACGCTGTTCTTCTCCTACATCGGCTTCGACGCCGCCTCCACCGCCGGCGAGGAGGCGAAGAACGCCCAGCGCGACCTGCCCCGCGCGATCATGCTGTCGCTGGTCATCGTCACGGCGCTGTACGTCCTCGTCGCCGCCGTCGCGGTCGGCGCCAAGCCCTGGAAGAACTTCACCGACTCCGAGGCCGCCCTCGCCCAGATCATGCGCGAGGTCACCGGGCAGACCTTCTGGGGCACGCTGCTGGCCTTCTGCGCGGTCATCGCCATCGCGAGCGTGGTCCTGACCGTGCTCTACGGCCAGACCCGCATCCTCTTCGCCATGTCCCGCGACGGGCTGGTGCCCAAGGTCTTCTCCAAGGTCCACCCGAAGACCAAGACCCCCCGCGCCAACACCCTGATCGTGTCGCTGTTCTGCGGTGTTCTCGCCGCCGCGATCCCGCTCGGGCAACTCGCCGACGCCACCAGCATCGGCACCCTGTTCGCCTTCGCGCTCGTCAATGTGGCCGTCGTCGTCCTGCGCCGGACCCGCCCGGACATGCCCCGCACCTTCCGGGTGCCGCTCTCCCCGGTCATGCCGGCGCTGGGCTTCGGCTTCTGCATCTGGATGATGGGCAGCCTCTCGGCCGTGACCTGGGTGGTCTTCGGTGTCTGGATGGCCGTCGGGCTCGTGTTCTACTTCGGGTACGGCTATCGCCGTTCCCGACTCGCACCATCCGAAAAGTGATCAACCCACTGTGCTGAACGATCTCGACGAACGCATCGTGCACGCCCTGGCCGAGGACGCCCGCCGCTCCTACGCCGACATCGGCCAGATCGTCGGTCTGTCCGCTCCCGCCGTGAAACGGCGCGTGGACCGGCTGCGCGCCACCGGAGCCATCACCGGCTTCACCGTCCGGGTGGACCCGGGTGCCCTCGGCTGGGAGACCGAGGGGTTCGTCGAGATCTACTGCCGGGGCAACACCTCCCCGGAAACCATTCAGCGGGGCCTGGAGCGCTATCAGGAGGTCGTGGCCGCGTCCACCGTCACCGGGGACGCGGACGCGATCGCCCAGGTCTTCGCCTCCGACATGCGGCACTTCGAACGGGTCCTGGAGCGCATCGCCGGGGAGCCGTTCGTCGAGCGGACCAAGTCCGTGCTCGTGCTGTCGCCGCTGCTGCGGCGCTTCTCGTCGGGATCGCCCACGTAATCCGGCGGCGTGATCGGCCCGACCGGCCTACCATCGGTGTCATGGCCTGGCGACATTGATCTCCATCCGCTTCCTCCGAGGAGCGCCCTGGGCGCCGTGAGCGCCGTACGTCCGGTGTCCGTCGGCTGACCCGGACGCTGTACGGCTACGCGTTCCTCGAAGAGTTCGTCCTGCTCTACCCGGTGTACGCGCTTCTCTTCCGCGACACCGGGCTGTCGGTGTGGCAGATCTCCTCCCTGTTCGTCCTGTGGTCGATCACCGGCGTGCTGCTGGAGGTGCCCTCCGGCGCCTGGGCCGACGCCGTGTCGCGTCGCCGATTGCTGTGGATCGGCCCGCTGCTCACGGCCGCCGGCTTCGCGCTGTGGACCCTCTTCCCGTCGTACGGCGCCTTCGCGCTGGGCTTCGTGCTGTGGGGCACGGGCGGAGCCCTCGCCTCCGGTGCCTGCGAGGCGCTGGTCTACGACGAACTGGAGCGGCTCGGCGCGGCCGGCCGCTACGCCCGTGTCATGGGCCGGGCCCGTGCGGCCGGCCTGCTGGCCGTGATGGCGGCGACGGGACTGGCCGGACCCGTGTTCGCCTGGGGCGGCCACACCGCCGTCGGCGCCGCCAGTGTGCTGGTCTGTCTGCTGGCAGCGGCGACCGCGACCCGGCTCCCCGAACACCGGACCCCGACGGCCGGAGGGGACGGCTGGACCGCGACCCTGCGGGCCGGGCTCGCCGAGGCCCGCGCCGACCGGTCCGTACGCGGAGCGATCCTGCTGGTCCCGGCCGTCACCGCCGTGTGGGGCGCCCTCGACGAGTACACGCCGCTGCTGGTCCGGGACACCGGTGTCCCCGACGCGCTGGTGCCCTACCTGCTCCTGCTGATCTGGGCGGGCGCCACCGCCGGAGGACTGCTGGCCGGGGCGGGCGAACGCCTCGGTACGAAGGGCCTCGCGGCGCTGCTCGCGGGCGCGGCACTCGCCCTGGCCGTGGGTGCCGGTGCCGGCACCGTGGCCGGAATCGCCCTCGTGGCGCTCGCCTTCGGCGGCTTCCAGGCGGCGAGCGTGCTGGCCGACGCCCGGCTCCAGCAGCGCATCGACGACTCCGGCCGGGCCACCCTCACCTCCGTCGCCGGGCTGGGTACGGAGCTGACCACCGTCGCCGTGTACGTCGGCTACGGGGCCCTCGGCACGGCCACCGGCCACGGCACGGCCTTCGTGTGGTTCGCCGTGCCGTACCTGGTGACCGCGCTGCTCCTGGCCGCTAGAGGTCGGGCTGCCAGGGGGTGACCGAGAAGTCGCCGGTCCCCTTCTTGACCTTCTCGAAGGGCGCCGAGCCCACGCACTTGGGCAGGCCCTTCGTCTCGACCGGGGTGCCCGTCGAGGCCCAGCTGTAGCCGAGCCGGTCGCGGTGACCGAGGTCGTGCACGGTGATCCCGACCCGCTTGCCCTTCGCACCGGGCAGGTCGGAGGAGGTGATGACACCGGAGACGACGGCCACCTTGCCGCCGGTGAGCAGGCAGTCCACCTTCGCCTTAGCCCGGGCGCCCTCGCCGTTCAGATAGTGGCTCCACTCGAAGGTGCCGGTGGCCTTCATCGGGTCGGCCTTGTCCTTCGCGGCCAGATGCGCGTCGAAGGAGAAGGTGATGTCGTCCCCGGCCGAGCGGTGCAGCTTCGCCTCGCCGGTGAGCGCGGCGGCCTCACGGGCCTGCGCCGGTAAGCCGGAGGCCCCGGAGTGGGAGGCCCCCGTGCGTGAGGACCCGGAGTCGGAGGACGCGGCGGCGGAGGCCGCCGCGGCGGTGGCGGTGAGCAGCAGCGCGGCGCCGAACACGGCGGTCTTCGTACGGCGGTTCATGGCGGTCCTTTCCGCAGAGGTGCTGGTCGCTGGAACGCACACCACTGTCCCGGCACGGTGCCCGCGCCACATCGCTCCGGGGACGTCACCCCGCCTCCGCCGCCCGGCGGGGAGTACCGCACGGGCCTGCGCCCAGGGGATGACAGGACGTACGACCGCGGGGCGTGCAACGAATCGCCGTCGGCCCCCGGAGGGACGCAATGATCAGCTCATCGGCGCGCAACGGCTGCTCCTTGTCCGCCCGAGCCCGCCGACCGTACCGTCTATCAGGCCCCCGAAATCCCCCCGCGTCCCGGTGAGGAACACGCATGCGCACCGCCCTGCTCCAGAGCTCCGGCAGCCCCGGCTCCACCGTCGAGAACCTCAAGGTCCTCGACGAGGCCGCGGGCCGGGCCGCCGCCGCGGGCGCCGGGCTGCTCGTCACGTCGGAGATGTTCCTGACGGGGTACGCGATCGGCGACGACATCGGCCGCCTCGCCGAGCCCGCCGACGGGGACTGCGCGGACGCCGTCGCCGAGATCGCGACCGCCCACGGCCTCGCGATCGCCTACGGCTACCCCGAGCGCGCGGGCGACGCCGTGTTCAACTCGGCCCAGCTGATCTCCGCCGACGGCACCCGTCTCGCCAACCACCGCAAGACCCACCTCTTCGGCTGCTTCGAGCGCGACCACTTCACCCCGGGGGACCAGCCCGTCGTCCAGGCGGAGATCGACGGTCTGCGCGTCGGCATCCTGATCTGCTACGACGTGGAGTTCCCGGAGAACGTCCGCGCCCACGCCCTCGCCGGCACCGACCTGCTTGTCGTCCCCACGGCGCAGATGCACCCGTTCCAGTTCGTCGCCGAGTCGGTGATCCCGGTGCGTGCCTTCGAGAACCAGATGTACGTCGCGTACGTCAACCGGGTCGGCCGGGAAGGCGAGTTCGAGTTCGTGGGGCTGTCCACGCTCGCCGGGCCCGACGGGGTCGCCCGCACCCGGGCCGGACGGGGCGAGGAACTGGTCCTCGCCGACGCCGACCCGGCCTTCCTCGCCGCGTCCCGCGAGGCCAACCCGTATCTGCTGGACCGGCGCCCGGGCCTCTACGGGTCGCTCGCCTGATCCCCCCACACCTGCCTGTCTCTTCTGCAAGGAGTCCGTACCCCATGACGTCCACCGTGCCCAACGCCGTCGAGCACGCAGACGCGCAAGCGCAGCCGATCACCATGTTCGGCCCGGACTTCCCGTACGCCTACGACGACTTCCTCGCCCACCCGGCGGGTCTCGGGCAGATACCCGCGACCGAGCACGGCACGGAGGTCGCGGTCATCGGCGGCGGTCTGTCCGGCATCGTCGCCGCGTACGAGCTGATGAAGATGGGCCTCAAGCCGGTCGTGTACGAGGCGGACCAGATCGGCGGCCGGCTGCGGACGGTGGGCTTCGAAGGGTGCGACGACTCCCTCACCGCCGAGATGGGCGCGATGCGCTTCCCGCCGTCGTCCACGGCGCTCCAGCACTACATCGACCTGGTCGGCCTGCAGACCCAGTCCTTCCCCAACCCCCTCGCGGAGGCGACCCCGTCGACCGTCGTCGACCTCAAGGGCGAGTCGCACTACGCCGAGACGGTCGCCGACCTGCCCCAGGTCTACCGGGACGTCGCCGAGGCGTGGAACCGGTGCCTGGAGGAGGGCGCCGACTTCTCCGACATGAACCGGGCCCTGCGCGAGCGGGACGTCCCGCGCATCCGTGAGATCTGGTCGCGCCTCGTCGAGAAGCTCGACAACCAGACCTTCTACGGCTTCCTCTGCGACTCCGAGGCCTTCAAGTCCTTCCGGCACCGCGAGATCTTCGGCCAGGTCGGCTTCGGCACGGGCGGCTGGGACACCGACTTCCCCAACTCCATCCTGGAGATCCTGCGCGTCGTCTACACCGAGGCCGACGACCACCACCGCGGCATCGTCGGCGGCTCCCAGCAGCTGCCGCTGCGCCTCTGGGACCGCGAGCCCGCGAAGATCGTCCACTGGGCGCAGGGGACCTCGCTCGCGAGCCTGCACGAGGGCGGCGAGCCCCGCCCGGCGGTGACCCGGCTGCACCGCACGGCCGGCAACCGCATCACGGTGACCGACGCGCGCGGCGACATCCGCACCTACCGGACGGCGATCTTCACCGCCCAGTCCTGGATGCTGCTGTCGAAGATCGACTGCGACGACTCGCTCTTCCCGATCGACCACTGGACGGCCATCGAGCGGACCCACTACATGGAGAGCTCCAAGCTCTTCGTGCCCGTGGACCGGCCCTTCTGGCTGGACAAGGACGAGGAGACCGGCCGGGACGTCATGTCGATGACGCTCACCGACCGTATGACGCGCGGCACCTACCTGCTCGACGACGGCCCGGACAAGCCCGCCGTCATCTGCCTCTCCTACACCTGGTGCGACGACAGCCTGAAGTGGCTGCCGCTGTCCGCGAACGAGCGGATGGAGGTCATGCTGAAGTCGCTGGGCGAGATCTATCCCAAGGTCGACATCCGCAAGCACATCATCGGCAACCCGGTGACCGTCTCCTGGGAGAACGAGCCCTACTTCATGGGCGCGTTCAAGGCCAACCTGCCCGGCCACTACCGCTACCAGCGGCGCCTGTTCACGCACTTCATGCAGGAGGAGCTGCCCGAGGACAAGCGCGGCATCTTCCTCGCCGGCGACGACATCTCCTGGACGGCCGGCTGGGCCGAGGGAGCCGTCCAGACCGCCCTCAACGCGGTCTGGGGCGTCATGCACCACTTCGGCGGCACGACCGACCCGACCAACCCGGGGCCCGGCGACGTCTATGACGAGATCGCGCCCGTCGAACTGCCGGAGGACTAGGGGTACTCGGGCAGGGGCGTGAGCAGCATGCGTCCCGCGAGGCCCGCCGCCGCGTCCAGGTGCTCGGTGAACTCCTGGGCCACGTCGGGGAGTCCGCGCAGTGCCCACAGGGCCCGGGCCGCCGTCCAGGTGGCGTCCCGGGCGCGGTCCAGGCTCCAGGAGCCGAGCAGATGGGTCAGCGGGTCCGCGATCTGGAGGAGATCGGGGCCCGGCATCAGATCTTCGCGGATGCGCTCCTCCAGCGAGACGAGGAGATCGCCCACCGTGTCGAACTCGTCCTCCAGCTCGGCGGGTGCGCAGTCGAGCGTACGGCAGGTGTCCACGACGGCCAGCGCGAGATCGTGCCCGATGTGCGCGTTGATGCCCGCGAGGGCGAACTGCAAGGGCCGTACCCCGGGATGGCGGCGGAACTGGAACAACGGCCGCCAGCAGGCGGGCGGACGCCGGTCTCCGGCCGCCGCCTCGACGGCCTCCAGGTACCGCTCCGCGAACCGTACGTCCAGCGTGATCGCGGCATGCGGGTCCGCGAACCGCCCCGTGTCGATGCACCGGTCCACCGCCTCCGTCACGGCGAGGTAGACGCGGTTGAAGACCGCCACCCCGTCCCGGGGGTGCAGGGCCGCATCGAGGGCGCGCATCCGGGAGATGACTCCGTCGACCGGAGTGTCCACGGCTGAGGGGACTTGTTCGCATTGCGGCATGCGGGCAGAGTCCCAGCTCTAGGCTGGCGGGAGTACCGGCTGGCCCGGCGCTTCCCCGAAACGGGGGAACGCCGCCCGCCGCAGGGGGAGGGGGAGCAGCACCGTGTCAGGCTTACGTGCCCAGCGCCTGGCCGCCCGCAGGGCCGAGCGCAGGCGCGCCGCCCGGCGCGGCGCCATGGTCGTGGCGGCCTCCGTCGTGGTCGCGGCCGGCGTGGTCGCCGGGGCGCTCTCCGCGGTCGACGACCGGCGGTCCTCGGACGAGGCCCGGACTCCCGAGGTCTCCGCCTCGCCCCGCTTCGCGCCCCTGCCCGCGGTGCCGTCCGCGTCCCCGTCGGTCTCCGGCTCCGCCTCGCCCGCACCGTCCTCGACGAAGAGCGCCGCCCCCGCGCCCTCATCCCCGAGGACGGAAACCAAGAAGCAGAAGGCGGCCGGTGCCGTGACCGGTCGGCTCTACCGCCACCCCGACTCCCAGGTGCTCGACTGGATCCGGGCCCACGACGGCGATCCGCGCCACGCGGTCATAGCCTCCCGGATAGCCGAGCGGCCGGCCGCCGTCTGGTTCGCCGACTACTCCCCGGACACGCTCACCGCCCGGGTCGCCGCGGTGACGTCCGGCGGCGCGGTGCAGGGCCGGGTGCCCGTCGTCGTGCCGTACGCGATACCGGGCCGGGACTGCGGAGGCCACTCCCAGGGCGGGGCGCCCGACCTGGACGCGTACGACGACTGGATCGACCGGTTCGCGGCAGGGCTGGGCTCCGGCGAGGTCATCGTCGTCCTGGAGCCGGACTCGGTCGCCCAGACCGAGTGCCTCTCCGCCGGCGACCGCGCGGACCGCTTCGCCTCACTGGCCCGGGCCGGCCGTGTCCTGAAGGCCGCCAACCCCCGGGCACGCGTCTACTTCGACGCGGGACACTCGGGCTGGAACGCGCCCGGCAGGCAGGCGGCATGGCTACGGCAGGCCGGTGCCGCCTCGCCCGAGTCCTCCGACGGGATCTTCAGCAACGTCTCCAACTTCCACACCACGGCCGACGAGGTCGCCTACGACCGGCGGGTCCTGGACGCCCTCGGCGGCCCGGCGAGCCTGGGCGCCGTCATCGACACCAGCCGCAACGGCAACGGCGCCCCGGCCGACGGGGAGTGGTGCGATCCGTCCGGCCGCAAGCTCGGCCGGACCCCGACCCTCGGCACCGGCGAGGCCCGGATCGACGCCTACCTGTGGGTGAAGCTGCCCGGGGAATCGGACGGCTGCAAGGGCAGGCCGGGGACGTTCACGGCGTCGTACGCGTACGAGCTGGCCTCCCCGTAGGACGCACTACGACCTCGCCCCGCCGCAGGGCGCTACGGCTTGCCCTCGTCGTAGGCCGAGGTGCCCTCGTCCAGCAGCGGCGACTGCGTCTTCAGATGGGCCGGGGCGAAGGCCCGCAGGGCGTGGTAGCCGGTGATGACGACGATCGTGCCGAGGGCGATGCCGCTCAGCGAGAAGGTGTCCGTGAACTTCATGGTGACGTTGCCGACGCCGATGATGATGCCCGCAGCGGCCGGGACCAGATTCAGCGGATTGCGCAGATCCACCCGGGCGTTGAGCCAGATCTGGGCGCCGAGCAGGCCGATCATGCCGTACAGGATGACGGTGATGCCGCCGAGCACCCCGCCCGGGATCGCCGCGACGACCGCGCCGAACTTCGGGCAGACGCCGAAGAGCAGGGCGAAGCCGGCGGCGGCCCAGTAGGCGGCCGTGGAGTAGACGCGGGTCGCCGCCATCACGCCGATGTTCTCGGAGTACGTGGTGTTGGGCGGGCCGCCGACCGCGGTGGACAGCATCGAGCCGACGCCGTCGGCCGAGATCGCCGTGCCGAGCTTGTCGTCCAGCGATTCGCCGGTCATCTCGCCGACCGCCTTCACATGCCCGGCGTTCTCCGCGACCAGCGCGATGACGACCGGCAGGGCGACCAGGATCGCCGACCACTCGAAGGACGGTCCGTGCAGCGTCGGCAGCCCGATCCAGTCGGCCTGGCCCACGCCGGAGAGGTCGAGCCGCCAGTGGTCGGTGACCTTGCCGCTCGCGTCCGCCGAGTGGATCTTGCCGAAGACCAGGTCGGACAACCAGGAGATGCCGTACCCGAAGACCAGCCCGAGGAAGATCGCGATCCGGGACCAGAAACCGCGCAGACAGACGACCGCCAGACCGGTGAACAGCATCGTCAGCAGGGCCGTCCACTGGTCCTGCGGCCAGTACGTCGAGGCCGTCACCGGGGCCAGGTTGAAGCCGATCAGCATCACCACGGCGCCGGTCACGATCGGCGGCATCGTGGCGTGGATGATCCGCGCCCCGAACCGCCGCACGGCGAGCCCCACCAGGAACAGCGCGACGCCGACGACGAAGACCGCGCCGGTGACGGTGGCGCTGCTGCCGCCCTGGGCGCGGATGACCGCCGCCACCCCGACGAAGGACAGCGAGCAGCCCAGGTAGCTGGGCACGTGGCCGCGTGTGGCCAGCAGGAACACGACGGTCGCGACGCCCGACATCATGATCGCGAGGTTGGGGTCCAGGCCCATCAGGACCGGAGCCACGAAGGACGCCCCGAACATGGCCACCACATGCTGGGCGCCGAGCCCGGCCGTGCGGGGCCACGAGAGCCGCTCGTCGGGGCGGACCACCGCGCCGGGCGCCGGGGTGCGTCCGTCGCCGTGCAGTTTCCAGCGGACGCCGAGATCCATGGTGCGGTTTCGCTTTCGTCGTGCGTGTGCGTATCCGGACCATTGTCCGGGTGCGCCGACGATGCCGGTGACCGGGGCGGATCAGGGCGTCCGCGTGTCCCTCCGGGCCGGGCGTCCGCTCAGGGCCGCGGGTCGGGAACCGCCGCCGCCTCCGGCCGGCTGATCTTCGCCCGGTCGCCCGGGCGCAGCACCCGCGCGAACGCCACCAGACCGCCGGACAACACCGTCACCAGGCAGAACGACACCATCAGGCTGGTCGCCTGGGCCAGCATGCCGATCGCGCTCGGCGCGATCAGGCCCGAGGTGTAGGTGATGGTCGCGACGCCCGCGATGGCCAGGCTCGGATTCGAGCCGCTGCGGCCCGCCGCCGCGAAGCACAGCGGGACGACGACCGCGATGCCGAGACCCATCAGCGCGAACCCGCTCATGGCCACCGCCGGACGGTCCGCGACGACGATCAGCAGCCCGCCGAGAACGGCGAGCACACCGCTGACCCGTACGGTCCGCACGGCACCGAAGCGGTCCACGACCCGGTCGCCGGCGATCCGGGCGATGGCCATGGTGAGCGTGAAGCCGGTCGTGCACGCCGCCGCGAGACCGGCCGAGGTCTCCAGTTGCTCGCGGAGATAGACCGCCGACCAGTCCAGGCTCGCGCCCTCGGCGAACACCGCGCAGAACCCGATCGCGCCGATGAGCAGCGCCGACCGGGGCGGCAGCGCGAACCTCGGCGGCGGCTCCTCGTCCTCGGCGGGCTGGAGATCGAGCACCCACCCGCAGGCCACCACGCCGATCACGGTGAGGACCACCGCGGCCAGCAGGTGATGCAGCCGGGCGTCCGAGCCGAGGTGCGCGGCGAGGGTGCCGGCCGCCGAGCCGATCAGGGCACCCGCGCTCCACATGCCGTGCAGCCCGGACATGATCGACCGGCCGAGGCGGTTCTCGACCTCGACGCCCAGCGCGTTCATCGCCACGTCCGCCATGCCCGCCGTCGCGCCGTACGTGAACAGGGCCAGGCAGAGCGTGAGCAGGTTCGGGGCGAGGGACGGCAGGACCAGCGAGAGCGTCCACAGCGCGATCAGCCCGCGCAGCGCGTTGCGGGCACCGAACCGGTGGCTGACGCTGCCGGCGAGCGGCATCGCGACGGACGCGCCGAGCGCGGGGAAGGCGAGCGCGATCCCCAACTGCCCGGCGCTCACGCCCGCGTGGTCCTGGATCCAGGGCACGCGGGTGGCGAACGAGCCGGTCACGGCGCCGTGCACGGCGAAGACCGCGGCCACCGCGTACCGGGACCGCTTCACCTCGCGCAGTTCGTCGACCACGTTGCCCATTCTGCGGTCCCCCTCCGGGTCTCTGCCGTGTCTCTGTCGCGCTCACGTCATGCGGCCGTACTGTGCGGCCGTAAACTATCAGGAACCCTGCCTGATAATAAGAGGGTTTCCCGGCGGGCCACGGCCGACGGACCCGCCGATCTGGAAGGATCCCGGCATGCCCGCATCCCCGAGCACCGCCCGGGCCATCAACGACCGGCTCGCCCTGCGTCTGCTCCAGCAGGAGGGCCCGCTGACGGCAGGGCGGTTGAAGCAGCTCACCGGTCTGTCCCGGCCGACCGTCGCCGACCTCGTCGAACGCCTCACCGCCGCCGGACTGATCGAGGTCGTCGGGGAGGCGGGGGAGCAGCGGCGCGGGCCCAACGCGAAGGTGTACGGCATCGTCGCCGACCGGGCGCACCTCGCCGCGCTGGACGTACGCACCGAGGGTGTCTCCGTGGCCGTCGCCGACCTGGTGGGCCGGGTCCTGGCCGAGGCCTCGGTGCCCATCGGCGGTGACATGGCCACGGGTTCCGCCGTGGAACAGGCGGTCGCGCTGGTCGAGCGGGTGGTCAAGGAGGCCGGCGCCGACCGGCTGCACACGGTCGGCATCGGGGCGCCCGGCCTGATCGACCCGGCCAGCGGAGAACTCCGTGACTCCTCCGGGCTGCCGGAGTGGCACCGGCGTCTGGTCGCCGCCCTTCAGGAGCGGCTGCCCGAGGCGCGGGTGAGCGTCGAGAACGAGACCAACCTCGCGGCGCTGGCCGAGCAGCGCGACGGCGCCGCCCGGGACCGGGACACCTTCGTCCTGCTGTGGCTGGGTCACGGCACGGGAGCGGCCGTGGTCCTGGACGGCGCGCTGCGCCGCGGTGCCTCCGGCGGCACCGGCGAGATCGGCTTCCTCCCGGTCCCGGGCGCGACCACGCTGCCGTCCGCGACGGACTGCGAGGGCGGCTTCCACGGCCTGGCCGCGTCGTCCGCGGTCGTCGAGCTGGCGGCGGAGCACGGGGTTCCGGCGGAGCCGGGGCAGGAGCCGTCGGTGGTGGGGGTCGCACGGGCGGCGGTGGGTGTGGTGCGGGGTGCGGTGGGTCAGGTGCGGGCGGCGGAGGGCGAGAGGTCTCGGCCCGAGAGCCCGGACGGGACGCCCGGGCCCGAACACCGTTTCCTCGACGCCCTGGCCGATCGGCTCGCCGTCGGAGTCGCCTCGGTCGTGGCGATTCTGGACCCCGGGTGCGTGGTGCTCGGAGGTGAGGTCGGGCAGGCCGGTGGCGAGGAACTCGCCGGCCGGGTCCAGGACCGTATCGCCCGGATATCGCCCCTGCCCACGGAGGTACGGACGACCACCCTGGGCGGCGACGCCGTCCTGCGCGGCGCCCTCCTCACGGCCCGCGACCGAGCCCAGGACGACCTCTTCACCGCCCAGGAACGGCCGATCCGGCGCCGGTAGGGCGCCCGCGTACCCGCTACGCCCCGGACCTTCCGCATCCCCGCTGCGCCCGGGAGCTTCCGCATCCCCGCTACGCCCGGGACCTCCCGCTCCCCGTCCGCACCTGCCCGCCCCCGAACCGCCCCTCCAGATAGGCCTCGAACGTCCCCGTGCCGACCGCCCGCTGCGGCGCCAGATGCCCCCCGCTCCTGAACGCCCGGTACGCCGCTCCCCACAGCGGTACGTTCACCACCGCCCGACGCCGGCCGGACGCTTTCAGATAGGCGCGAGCCAGTGACTCGAACGTCCGGACCTCCGGCCCGCCCATGTCCTCGACCCGCCCCGCCGGTTCACCCGCCGCCAGCTCCACCAGCCGGTCAGCGACCTCGGCCACCTCGACCGGCTGGTCCCGGACACCGGCCGGCAGGAACAGGACCGGCAGCTTCGACAGCCCCTGCAGCATCATGACCAGCAGGTCGTGGAACTGCGTCGCCCGCAGCGCGGTCCAGCCGATCCCCGACTGCTCGACCATCCGCTCCACGGCGAGCTTGCTCTTGTAGTAGCCGAACGGCACCCGGTCGACGCCGACGATCGAGATGTAGACGAGATGCCGCACCCCGGCCGCGCGCGCCGCCCTGATCAGATGCGCCGCCCCCTGCTCATCGCCCTTCTGCGCCGACGCGCAGTGCACGACGGTGTCCACACCGGAGACGGCCGCGTCCAGCGCGGCCCCGCCCTCCCTCAGGTCGACCGCGTACGGCTGGGTGCGCCGGCTGAGCACCCGCACCTCGTGCCCGTCCTCGCGCAGCCGCTCGGTGACGAGCCGGCCGAGTGTTCCGGTGCCACCGGTCACCAGGATCGTGGTCATGCCGTTCAGTCCCTTCGAAGGCCCGGGCGCTCCGGCCGGAGCACCTCTCGCCAACTGAGACCGAACACCCCCGCCGGATGTGACAGACACGCCCGGCCGTCCCGCGACCGGGCCCGACGGTCCTACGAGCGGACGAGCTGACGCCGTGCGAACGCCAGCTTCTCCGGATTGACCACGGCCCGCACCCCGATGACCAGCCCGTCGCGCACCTCGAACGCCGCCAGCCCGACGAGCGTGTCGCCCGCCCAGGTCGCCAGCCCCGTCGCGCCGTTGACCTCGACCGGCACGAAGTCCAGACCCACCGTGAACTTCGGGCCGCCGCCCGCCAGGAAGTGGGCGATCCGGGGGCCGCCCTCGATCGGCCACCGGGCCGCGGTGACCTTGCCGCCACCGTCGCTCCACCAGGTGGCGTCCGCCGCGAGCAGCTTCTCCAGCCCGGCCAGGTCGCCCTCGCGGGCCGCCGTGATGAACGACGCGACCAGCTCCTCCTGCTGCTCGGACGCGGGCTCGAAACGGGCCTGCGGCTCGCCCACCCGCCGCACCGCCCGCCGGTAGAGCTGACGGCAGTTCGCCTCGCCCAGGTCCAGGACCCCGGCGATCTCCCGATGCCCGTATCCGAACGCTTCGCGCAGCACGTACACCGCGCGTTCCGTCGGGGTGAGCCGCTCCAGCAGCACCAGCATCGCCATCGACACGGCGTCGCGCTGCTCGGCCGACTCCAGCGGACCGAGCGCGCCGTCCCCGGTGACCACCGGCTCCGGCAGCCAGGTCCCGACGTACCGCTCGCGCCGGGCGCGCGCGGACGTCAGCCGGTTCAGGCAGAGGTTCGTGACGACCTTGGCGAGCCAGGCCGCCAGGTGTTCGATCCCCGTACGGTCGGCGCCGCTGTAGCGCAGATACGCGTCCTGGACCGCGTCCTCGGCCTCCTCGGCGGAGCCCAGCAGCCGGTAGGCGAGCGAGAACAACCGGGGCCGGTGGACCTCGAACTCGTCGGCGATCGTGGTGGTCATGGGGCTCACCCTGGCAGAGCCCCGTCCGCACGGCGTGGGAAGGCCCGGCGACGGGCAAGGGCCGTCGTCACCGTCGCCGGGCCGGTCACGGGGGGGCATGCCAACCCTGGAGCCCGACCCTAGAAAGGACTAGATCACACGGTCAATAGGTGCGTACCAATCCCGGTGAGCACGGCGCCACGGTCTGTGAGGCAGCCCACACCGATCGCCTCTTTGAACGTCGATCAGGCGTGGCACACTGGCCGTGTACCAGTAGCAGCGCACTCCGGGGTCGGTGAAAGTCCGAACCGGCGGTTACAGTCCGCGACCCGGTCGCCTCCAGCGATCGGTTGACCAGGTGAAATTCCTGGACCGACGGTTAAAGTCCGGATGGGAGGCAGTGCGCGGCGGGCAGTCATACGTGCGTGCCGCCGAAGAGGTCCGTCCCCTCGGGGCGGGCTCCGTCCGGCGTCGCCCCCGGTGTCTCTGCTCGTACATCTGTCGTCATCGACAGCCCCGGAGTCCGTGCCCCGATGTGGCAGGAGGACCCGGGAAGTGTTCACCGGAATCGTCGAAGAGCTGGGCCAGATCACGGCCGTCGAGACCCTCGACGACGCCTGTCGCTTCCGCCTGCGCGGTCCCGTCGTCACCCAAGGCGCCAAGCACGGCGACTCCATCGCGGTCAACGGCGTCTGCCTCACGGTCGTCGACCACGAGGGCGACGAGTTCACCGCCGACGTGATGGCCGAGACCCTGAACCGCTCCAGCCTGGGCGCCCTCGCGGTCGGCAGCCGCGTCAACCTCGAACGCCCCATGGCCGTCGGCGAACGCCTCGGCGGGCACATCGTGCAGGGCCATGTCGACGGCACCGGCGAGGTCCTGGAGCGCAAGCCGTCCGAGAACTGGGAGATCGTGAAGATCTCCCTCCCCGCGGACCTCACCCGCTACGTGGTCGAGAAGGGCTCCATCACCGTCGACGGCATCAGCCTCACCGTCGTCGACGCCGGACCCGACTACTTCACCGTCAGCCTCATCCCCACGACGCTCGCCCTGACCACGCTCGGCCACAAGGGCCCCGGCGACCCGGTCAACCTCGAGGTGGACGTCATCGCCAAGTACGTCGAGCGGATGCTGGGTGACCGGGGCTCCTCCGAAGGGGCGACGGCCAAGTGAACTCGCTGAACTCCGAGGCCTTCACCCTCTTCGGCCAGCACATCCTCTGGTCGGACATGGTCGGCAATCTCTTCGGCCTGGCCGCCCTCGCCCTCGGCTGGCGGCGCTCCATCTGGACCTGGCCCGTGCAGTTCCTGGCCGGCCTGATCCTCTTCGGCGCCTTCTACGGCCACCTCACCGGCAGTGCCGGCAAGCAGGCCGTCGTCATGCTCGTCGCCCTGTTCGGCTGGTGGCAGTGGCAGCGCGGCAAGGGGCAGGGCGAGGACGGTCACATCGCCGTACGGTTCGCCACCTGGCGCGAGCGCGGGGCGATGGCCGCCGCGGCCGCCGCCGGCACCGTCGCGGTGGCGCTGCTGTTCAAGGCGTACCCGACCCTGTCCTGGGACCCCTGGCCCGACGCCTACATCTTCGTCGGCACCATCGTCGCCATGTACGCGCAGGCGCGCGGCATGGTCGAGTTCTGGTTCGCCTGGCTGCTCGTCGACCTGGTCGGCGTGCCCCTGAACTTCGCCAACGGCTACGCCTTCTCAGGCTTCGTCTACGTCATCTACGGCGCACTCGTCCTGTGGGGCATGCGCGACTGGTGGCTGCGCTCCCGCAAGGACGCGCGGCCCGTTCTGGAAGGAGCGCCGGCATGACCACGGCACCGACCCTGTACCGCACCGACGACATCGAGGACTTCGCACTCGACCCCGTCGAGCAGGCCATCGCCGACATCGCGGCCGGCCGCCCCGTCGTGGTCGTCGACGACGAGGACCGGGAGAACGAGGGCGACCTCGTCATCGCCGCCGAGAAGGCGACCCCCGAGATCGTCGCCTTCATGATGAGCGAGTGCCGCGGGCTGATCTGCGCCCCCATGGAGGGCGACGAACTCGACCGGCTGCGCCTGCCGCAGATGGTCGAGGACAACACCGAGTCCATGCAGACCGCGTTCACGGTCTCCGTCGACGCCTCCGCCGCCCACGGCGTGAGCACCGGCATCTCGGCCTCCGACCGCGCCACCACGCTCCAGCTGCTCGCCGACGGTGTCACGGGACCCGACGACTTCGTCCGCCCCGGCCACATCTTCCCGCTGCGCGCCCGGCCCGGCGGGGTCCTGACCCGCAACGGCCACACCGAGGCCGCCGTCGACCTCGCCCGCCTCGCGGGCCTGCGCCCGGCCGGAGCGATCGTCGAGATCGCCGGCGAGGACGGCACCATGCTGCGCCTGCCCGAGCTGATCCCCTTCGCCCGCAAGCACGGCCTGACGATCATCTCCATCGAGGACCTGATCGCCTACCGGCGCGGCAGCGAGCCGACCGTCCGCCGCGAGGCCAAGACCCGACTGCCCACCGCCCACGGCACCTTCACGGCCTACGGCTACCGCTCCACCGTCGACGGCGTCGAGCACGTCGCCCTCGTGCACGGCGAGATCGGCGACGGCCAGGACGTCCTCGTCCGCGTCCACTCCGAATGCCTCACCGGCGACGTCTTCGGCTCCGCCCGCTGCGACTGCGGCCCCCAGCTCGACGCCTCCCTGGCCCGTATCCAGGCCGAGGGCAGGGGAGTGGTGGTCTATCTGCGCGGACACGAGGGCCGCGGCATCGGCCTGATGTCCAAGCTGCGCGCCTACGAACTCCAGGAGCGCGGCCGCGACACCCTCGACGCCAACCTCGAACTCGGCCTGCCCGCCGACGCCCGCGACTACGCGGCCGGCGCCCAGATCCTGGCCGACCTCGGTGTGCACGGTGTGCGGCTGCTGACCAACAACCCCGACAAGTCCGACGCGCTCGTCCGCCACGGCATCGCCGTCACCGCACGCGTGCCGATGCCCGTGAGCGCCGGCGAGCACAACCTCCGCTACCTGCGCACCAAGCGGGACCGGATGGGCCACGACCTGCCCTGGCTCGACACGACCACCGTGCCGGCCTGCAGCAACCAGTAAGACAGCACAGCGACAAGGCTCTGAGGAGAGACGTGAGCGGCAAGGGTGCACCGGAACTGTCCGTACGTAATGTGGGTGACCTCAGGGTCGCCGTCATCGCGGCACAGTGGCACGAGAAGGTGATGGACGGTCTGGTCGACGGCGCCCTGCGCGCCCTGCACGACCTGGGCATCGACGAGCCGACCCTGCTCAGGGTCCCCGGCAGCTGGGAACTCCCGGTGGTCGCCAAGGTCCTCGCGGGCCGCGGCTACGACGCGATCGTGGCCCTGGGCGTCGTCATCCGCGGCGGCACGCCCCACTTCGAGTACGTGTGCCAGGGCGTGACCCAGGGCCTGACCCAGGTGTCGGTCGAGACCGGCGTCCCGATCGGCTTCGGCGTGCTGACCTGCGACACCGACGAGCAGGCCCTGGACCGCGCGGGCCTGCCCGGCTCCAACGAGGACAAGGGACACGAGGCGGTGACGGCCGCGGTCGCGACCGCGGCCACCCTCCGCTCGGTATCCGAACCCTGGCGCTGAGGCGCCCCCTACACCGCGTAGGCTAGGCGTCACCATGTCCAAGAAGACGTTCGAGGAGCTCTTCACCGAGCTCCAGCACAAGGCCGCCCAGGGCGATCCCGCCACTTCCCGCACCGCAGAGCTGGTCGAGAAGGGCGTCCATGCCATCGGCAAGAAGGTCGTAGAAGAGGCCGCCGAGGTCTGGATGGCCGCCGAGTACGAGGGCAAGGAGGCGGCGGCCGAGGAGATCTCGCAGCTGCTGTACCACGTCCAGGTGATGATGGTCGCCCGCGGCATCTCCCTCGACGACGTCTACGCCCACCTGTAAGCCGCGGCCAGCCGCACCCGTTCCCGTCAAGACACCACGCAAAGGAAGCCGACCTCATGCTGCGCATCGCCGTCCCCAACAAGGGTTCCCTGTCCGGCCCTGCGGCGGAGATGCTGCATGAGGCCGGCTACCAGCAGCGCCGGGAGTCCAAGGAGCTGCGGATCGTCGACCCGGTCAACGAGGTCGAGTTCTTCTACCTCCGCCCCCGCGACATCGCCATCTACGTCGCCTCCGGCCAGCTGGACATCGGCCTCACCGGCCGCGACCTGCTCATCGACTCGGGCGCCGAAGCCGAGGAGATCCTCCCGCTCGGCTTCGCCCGCTCCACCTTCCGCTACGCCTGCAAGCCCGGCACCGTCGAGGGCCTCGCGGACCTCGCCGGCAAGACCGTCGCCACCTCCTACGAGGGCATCGTCGCGGCGCACCTCGCCGAACACGGCATCGACGCCTCCGTCGTCCACCTCGACGGCGCCGTCGAGACCGCCATCCAGCTCGGCGTCGCCCAGGTCATCGCCGACGTCGTCGAGACCGGCACCTCCCTGCGCAACGCCGGCCTCGAGGTCGTCGCCGAGCCCATCATGAAGTCCGAGGCCGTCGTGATCCGCCGCACCGGCGCGGACGCCGACGACCCCAAGGTGCAGCAGTTCCTGCGCCGCCTCCAGGGCGTCCTGGTCGCCCGGACCTACGTGATGATGGACTACGACTGCCGCGTGGAGCAGCTGGAGAAGGCCGTCGCCCTCACCCCCGGTCTGGAGTCGCCGACCGTCTCCCCGCTGCACAACGAGGGCTGGGTCGCCGTCCGCGCGATGGTCCCGGCCAAGGAGGCGCAGCGCATCATGGACGACCTCTACGAGATCGGCGCCCGGGCCATCCTGACCACGGCCATCCACGCCTGCCGTCTCTGAGGGGCGTACACCGATGTCCGACCTGCCCACCCTGCCCGTCACTTTCCGGCCGGGCAGCACCCGAGCGGTGCTGCTCACCGCCGCCGTCGCGATCCTGGTCGTCATCACGGCCGTCGCGATGCTGCTGAAGCAGCTCAGCCCCGCCGAGCGCCTCAGCTTCGTCGTCACGGCGCTGCTGCTGGACGCGGTGCTGCTCCTGCTGGCCCGGCCCAAGGTCGTCGCCGACGAATCCGGGGTCACCGTGGTGAACCTCACGAACAAGCGCCGGCTGGAGTGGGCCGAGATCCTCCAGGTCACTCTCCGGCCCGGCGACCCCTGGGTGTTCCTCAACCTCAGCGACGGCACCAGCCTGCCTGTCCTCGGCATTCAGCCCGGTATCGCCAAGCAGCGGGCCATCGCCGACGCCCGGGCCCTGAGGGCGCTCGCCGAGGCCCGTTCCGTGGCGGAAGAGCGGCATCAGAGCTGAATCGGGCAATCCACTGGGCGGCCGCCACTGCCGCACCGGGCCGTGTCTTGATTAATCTGTTGGCGGAGGCGTGAACGGATGCGCCTCCGCCTCTGCTGCCCCGCCCGGTGCACCGAGGCTCCTGCTAACCGAGGAGTGACCCTCTCCGGCGATGGACGGATCGTCCTGTAGTACCTGCGCCGCCCCCTGCCGACATAGCGCGGACCTCGCTTACGAGGTACGCGACTTTGCGGAGGCGGCGGCATCATGACCACCCCCTTGCTGCTCCTGGCAGCCGCGTTCCTGCTGATTCTCGCCAACGGATTCTTCGTGGCGGCCGAGTTCGGACTCGTGACGGTCGAGCGGCCCGAGGCCGAGAAGGCCGCCGCCGAGGGCGACCGGCGCGCCCACCGCGTCGTGGAATCGCTCAAGGAACTGTCCTTCCAGCTCTCCGGCACCCAGCTCGGCATCACCATCACCTCCCTCGTCGTCGGCATGCTCGCCGAACCGGCGCTCGCGGAGCTGCTGCACGGCCCGTTCACCTCGATCGGCATCCCCGAGGGAGCCGTCTCCGGTGTCACGGTCGTCGTCGGCATGCTGCTGGCCTCCGCCGTGCAGATGGTGATCGGCGAACTCCTGCCCAAGAACTGGGCCGTGTCCAGGCCGCTTCAGGTCGCGCGCTTCGTCGCCGGCCCGCAGCATGTCTTCGCCCGGCTCTTCCGCCCGGTCATCGCCGGCCTCAACGCCGTCGCGAACCGGCTCGTCCGCGCCCTGGGCATCGAGCCCACCGAGGAGCTGGCCTCCGCCCGCACCCCCGGCGAACTCGTCTCCCTGGCCCGGCACTCGGCGCGGGCCGGCGCCCTGGAACAGGACACGGCCGACCTCTTCGTCAGAACCCTGTCGCTGGGCGAGCTGACCGCGCAGCACGTGATGACGCCGCGCGTGAAGGTCAGCGCCCTGCAGTCCTCGGCGACCGCCGAGGACGTGGTCAATCTGACCCGCGCCACGGGCCTGTCCCGCTTCCCCGTCTACCGGGAGAAGATCGACGAGGTGGTGGGCATGGTCCACCTCAAGGACGCCCTGGCCGTGTCCGTGCGGGACCGGCTGCGCACCCCCGTGGGCCGCATCGCCCGCCCGGCGCTGCTCGTCCCCGAGACCCTGCCCGTACGGCCGCTGCTGGCCCGCCTGCGCAGCGAGCAGCCCATCGCGGTCGTCGTCGACGAGTACGGCGGCACGGCCGGCGTCGTCACGCTGGAGGACATCGTCGAGGAGATCGTCGGCGAGGTCCGCGACGAGCACGACGGACACGACCTGCCCGAACTGGCCTCCGCACCGCCGGAGGACGGCAGGCCCGCCTGGGACGCCGACGGCAGCTGCCGGGTCGACATCCTGCGGCGCATAGGCCTCGACGTGCCGGAAGGCCCGTACGAGACGGTCGCGGGCCTGATCGCCGATCTGCTGGGCCGTATCCCGGCCGTCGGCGACAGCGCGGAACTGCCCGGCTGGCGGCTGTCGGTGCGCCAGGTCGGCCACTACCGCGCGGAGCGGGTCCGGCTCGTGCGGACGGCCCCGGTGGCAGCCCTGGTGGAGGCCGTCCGATGAGCGTGCTCCAACTTCTCTTCGCCGCGCTGCTCGTGCTCGCCAACGGCTTCTTCGTCGGTGCCGAGTTCGCGCTGGTCTCCGTACGCCGCAGCCAGATCGAACCGCTCGGCACCGCACGTGCCCGGCAGGTCCTCTACGGCCTGGAGCGGCTGCCCCAGATGATGGCGGCGGCCCAGTTCGGCATCACGATCTGCTCCCTCACCCTGGGCGCGGTCGCCGAGCCGACCGTCGCGCATCTGCTGGAGCCGGTCTTCGAGTGGGTGCACCTGCCGCACGGCATGATCCACCCGCTGACCTACGTCATCGCCCTCGCCGCGGTGGTCTTCTTCCACCTCGTCATCGGCGAGATGGTCCCGAAGAACCTGGCGATGGCGGCCCCCGAGAAGGCCGCGCTGTGGCTCAGCCCCGGCCTGGTCTGGTTCGCCCGCTTCTGCAAGCCGATCACCGCCGCTCTCGGCGCGGTCTCGCAGGGCATCCTGCGGCTCTTCCACGTCGAGCCCAAGGACGAGGTCGAGGCCGTCTTCACCAGTGAGCAGCTCAACCGGCTGGTGGAGGACGCCGGCCAGGCGGGCCTGCTCGACCCCGAGGAGGCCGAACGCCTGGAGGACGCCCTGGAGCTGGGCTCGCGCCCGGTGACGGACGTCCTGCTGAAGCGCGAGTCCCTGGTGACGGTCAGTCCGTCCGTCACCCCCGGGCGCATCGTCGAGCTCACGGCCCGGACCGGGTACTCACGGTTCCCGGTCGCTGCGGAGACCGGCGCGTTCATGGGCTATCTCCATGTGAAGGACGTCCTGGACCTGGAGCACTCCGACCGGGCCGTGCCGCAGCAGTTGTGGCGGCCCATGACGACCCTGCGGTCCGAGCTGCCGCTGGACGACGCGCTGACGGTGATGCGTCGGGCCGCGACGCACCTGGCGCAGGTGGCCGACGGGTCGGGGAAGGTCCTGGGGCTTGTTGCCCTGGAGGACGTACTGGAGCTGCTGGTGGGGGAGGTGCGGGATCCCGCGCATCGCCAGGTGCGCGAGGTACGGCTGACCGAGCCGAGGTCCGGCGAGGAAGTGCTGGCGACGTAGGCAGGCCGTCCCACGCCGCTTCTCACAGTCCGGGCGGAGCCTGCGGGCCCCGCCCGGACAGCACCTCTCCGTACGCCTGCATCAGATCCGGCAGCCGCAACGTCGCCAGATCCTCCCTGCCCAGCACCCCGGGATACACGGACAACCGCAGATCCCGGTACGCGCAGCTCTTCTCGTACAGCGTCCGCAGGAACCGCCCGTTGCCCAGTTCGTCGATCCACCCCTGGTCGACCACATGCCCGGCGATGGACCGCAGCTCGTCGAGGGCCTCCTCGTCCCACAGGTCGCCGTTCTCCGCGGCGAGCACCTTGCCGATCTCGGTGAGTTCGAGGGGACGGTAGGAGGGGAAGTCGACGCGGGAGGTGAAGCGGGAGGACAGCCCGGGGTTCGCGGCGAGCAGGCGGTCCATGCCCTCCGGGTAGCCGGCCAGGATCACCACGAGATGGTCGCGGTTGTCCTCGGCTCGCTTCAGCAGCACCTGGAGCGCCTCGTCGCCGTACGCGTCGCCCTTGCCGTAGCCCGAGTTGGACAGCGAGTACGCCTCGTCGACGAAGAGGACGCCGCCGAGGGCCGAGTCGATCAGCTCGTTGGCCTTCACCGCCGTCTGCCCGAGGTACTCGCCGACCAGGTCGGCCCGCTGGGCCTCCACGAGATGGTCGCCGCCGAGCAGCCCGAGGGCGTAGAAGACGCGGCCGAGGATCCGGGCGACCGTGGTCTTGCCGGTGCCGGAGGGGCCGGAGAAGACGAAATGCCGCTTCGGCGGCTGGACCGGCAGACCCTGACCGGCCCGCAGCCGGGCCATGTTCAGCTGCGCCGACAGGGCCTTGACCTGGCGCTTCACCGGCTCCAGACCCACCATGCGCTCCAGCTCGGCGAGGGCCTCCTCCAGTAAGGCCGGATCGGTGGGCCCGGCCGGAAGGGACGGTGCCGGGGAGAACTTCTCGCGCACGGCCGGGTCCGACACCGGCGGCAGGGGAGCGGAGGCAGGCGGCTCCAGGTCGGGCAGCCTGAGGTCACGGCCCTCGGTGCCGAAGAGCGGGTCGAATCCGTCCGGCCCGTCCACGGCGTCCTGGCCGAGGCCCGGCAGCGTGATCGCCGCGAGGTCGGTGGAGTCGTCGTACCCGTCGCCCTCGGCGATCGCGGCGAGCCGGGCCGAGGTGTCCATGAAGGCCGGGTCGACGCGGTGCACGGCCCGGTAGAGGGGGAGGGCCGCGGCGCTGCGGCCGGTGCCCTCGTGCGCCCGGGCCAGCCAGTAGCGCAGCTCCTTGCGCTGGGGCTGCTCGCTGCGGCAGCGCATCAGCGCGGCGGACAGCAGCGGTTCGGCCTGGCCGTACATCTCCAGACGGACCCGGGCCATGCCGCCGAAGAGCCCCGCCTCGATGCCGAGCATCGGGTCGTCGACGAGCGGGTCGGTGTGGCGGACCAGCTGCTCCCAGTCCTTGACCAGATAGGCGCGGCAGGCGTGCAGAAAGCGGACCTGGGCGTCGGTGTCCACCGGCGGCAGCCCGGCGAGGGCCCGGTCCAGCTCGGGGACATGGCGGCCGTCCAGCCAGTGCGAGGCGTGCGCGAGCAGCAGGTCGCGGGGGCTCTCCAGCACGGGCTGCACCCACCAGCCCAACCAGTACCAGGAGTTGAGGGTGCGGCGATAGCGGGAGCGCTGCTCCCCGAAGCGGTCCCGGTGCCGGAACATCCTGAGCAGCGCGGTCGTCGTGTCGACGCGCAGCGCGTGCAGCCCGAGCCAGCCGTCGGCCATTCCGGGGTCCATCGCCACGGCGGCGCGGAACTCCTCCTCCGCCTGCGGATAGGCGCCCATGGTGTAGGCATCGACGCCTCGCAGCCAGGCGAGGTCGGCCGGGGCCTGCGGGCCCTGCGTGCCGAAGTCCATCACGTCCCCCACGAACCGTGCCCCCGTCGGTATGCCAACGAGCCGTCCCCCCAGCCGGCTGCCCTGCTCGAACCGCTGTGCCACGGACCGGAGTTGCGCGGTGCGCGGAGCCACCGTCCGTAGGTCGCGACGAGGGCATCGTACCTTCGGGGACGGCGCCCTCGAAGAGTGCCGCACGGGCCGTTCGCCGAGGTGGGAGCGGACGTGGCCCACCCACGCACGGTGACCGAGTGTGAGCGTTCGGCGCCTCGCGAGGGCCGGAAAAACGGAAGAAGACAGAACGAAGCCCCCGATCACGGGGGAACAACCGGGGGCTTCGCGTCTGTGGGCGGCTCCGAATGGCCGCACATTGAGAACGTAAGTCCTGTACGGCCCACCGGTCAAGCCGAGTTGAAGCACTCCGGCAAGTTGCACCGCAAGCGCCTTCACAAGTTCAGCACACTGCTGGCGGCCCGTCACCGTGCGTGAGGAACTGGTCCGGTCCAGTGGTCCCAGCGGGCCCCTGGAACACCTCGTACCCCTTCTCTCCCTGCCGTACCAGGAGATCGGCGAAGGGCCGCGAGGGATCGTCGGCGAAATGGCGGCGCTCCGCCGGGACCCATCCGTCCCAGAACTCCCGCTGTTCCTCCCCGTCCCGCGACCGCCCCCGGGCCCAGGCCTCCTCGCGCGGCAGTTCCATCCACAGCAGCAGGGCCAGATGCGGCCGCAGCGCCCGGCGTCCCGCGCCGACGCCCTCGACGAGGATCACCGGTGCGGGCGGCAGGGGGAGCGGTGGGCCGAAGCGGCGGGCCCGCCAGTCGTAGGGGGCGTAGTGCGCGGTCCGGCCGTCGGTCAGCGGTTCGATCACCTGGTCCAGCAGCCGTCCGGTCCAGTCGAACAGTTCGTCGTGGCTGGCGATGTCGTCGAGGCGCAGCACCGGCGCGCCGTCGAGCGCCCCGGCCAACTGCTCGGCGAACGTGCTCTTCCCGGATCCGGCGTGGCCGTCGACGCCGACGAGACGGACCGGGCCGCAGGAGGGGGAGAGGCGGCGGATCCGGGAGGCCAGGTCGCGGACGGCGGGTCCCGGTGCGGGGCGGAAGGACGGATTCATCTCGCGCAGCACTCTAACGAGGGTGCGATCGGCTCCTGCCACTGGTCGACGCCAATATTGGTGGGCGTGGCGCGGGTCGAAGTGCTGGCAGGACCTGGCGGGCTGTGCTCATATGTGGCGCACACGCATGTGCGACCGAGTGTTGCAACGGACCTGCCCCGCCCCTGCCCGACTCCGACATCCGGGGGTCCCCGCCATGAGCAGAGCCGAACAGCTGTCCCGCAGAACCGTCCTGGCCGCCGCGGTCGCCGCCGCCGTCACCGCGAGCACGGGTCCGGCGGCCGCCGACACCGAGATCTCCATGACGACCGACAGCCCAAGCCCCGCCCGGGCGGTCCCGGCCCGCACCGTGGACAACCGTGCCTGGGTCTCCTACGGCGACTGGGGCGGCGGCACCGCCCGGGGTACCCGTGCCGTCGCGGGCAACCGCCCAGGCCTGGCGATCGCGAAGCCCGCCGGAACCGCCGACTACAAGGATCCGCACACCGGCACCACCGCCTCCTGGGAGTACGGCACCTGGACGTCCTCCGTCCACCGCCTCGCCGTCCCCGCGACGGAGGCGATCGTCTCCTGGAACGCGCGCACCCCGGCCGGCACCTGGATCCAGGCCGAGCTCAAGGCCACCTACACCGACGGCACCAGCAGCCCCTGGTACGTGATGGGCCGCTGGGCGTCCGGCGACCAGGACATCAAACGCACCTCGGTCGACGACCAGAGCGACGGCAAGAGCACCGTCTGGACGGACACGCTGGCCGTCGACGACCCGGCGACCGGCCTGCGCCTGGCCTCCTGCCGCCTGCGGCTGACCCTGTACCGCAAGCCCGGCGGCAAGGCCACGCCCACCGTGTGGCGGCTCGGCGTGATGGGTTCCGACGTCCCCGACCGGTTCACCGTCCCGGCGTCCGCGCCCGGCCTCGCGAAGGAACTGTCCGTCCCGCGGTATTCGCAGGAGATCCACAAGGGGCGCTACCCCGAGTACGACAACGGCGGCGAGGCCTGGTGCAGCCCGACCTCCTCCCAGATGATCATCGAGTACTGGGGCGGCCGGCTCACCCCGAAGCAGCTCGCCTGGGTGGACCCCTCGTTCACCGACCCGCAGGTGTGCCACGCGGCCCGCTACACCTACGACCACCAGTACGGAGGCTGCGGCAACTGGCCCTTCAACGCCGCCTACGCGGCCACCTTCAAGGACCTCCAGGGCGTGGTCACCCGGCTCGGCTCGCTCACCGACCTGGAGACGCTGATCGCGGCGGGCATCCCGGCCATAACGTCCCAGTCCTTCCTGAAGGAGGAGCTGACCGGCGCCGGATACGGCACCGCCGGGCACCTGATGACCGTCATCGGCTTCACGGCCGGCGGCGATGTCATCGCGAACGACCCCGCCTCGGCGAGCAACGACGCCGTGCGGCGCGTCTACCGGCGGCGCGAGTGGGAGAACATCTGGCTGCGGACCAAGCGGTACAACGCCTCCGGCAAGGTCGTCTCCGGCACCGGCGGCGTCTGCTACCTGTACTTCCCGGCGCGCCCGACCGCGGCCCAGCGCAAGGCGCTGACAGCCGTGGGCGTCCGCGTGTGACCGAGGTCTCGGCCACAAAAGCCGCTGAAGGTGGCAAGGTGGGCGGAACTTCGGGGGAAGTCCGCCCGCCCCACCGGATCAGCGAGAAGCCATGACCGCACACTCAGCCACCGCCGCCGACGCCGCCACGCGCGTCCGCACGGGCGGCCCGAAGGGCGACGGCCCGAAGATCGCCGAGCATGTCATGGGCTGGACGCTCGTCGTGGTCGTCGCGATGCTCGTGACCCGGCTCGGGCTGCTCTGACCCCGGCCCGGACCGCTGTGACCTGACCCACGACCCGGCCCTGCGACCTGCCATACTGCGCATGTCCCGCCTCGCCCGCCTGGAACCAGGGTCGAAAGTGAATATCAGTCAACAGCCTGCCGCGCGCCCCAGAGCCCGCGGCACCGAGCGCTCGCTGGCGCGCCGTGCCGAACTCATCGCCATCGGCCGGAGGTTGTTCGCCGACACGTCCTACGACGCCCTCTCGATGGACGACATCGCCCGGCAGGCGCACGTAGCCAAGGGGCTCATCTACTACTACTTCCAGTCCAAGCGGGGCTACTACCTGGCCATCATCCAGGACTCGGTCACCGACCTGGTCACCCTGGCGGCGAGCGGACTCGAACTGCCCCCGGTCGACCGTGTCCAGCGCACGATCGACAGCTATCTGCGCTACGCCGAGAGCCACCAGGCCGCCTACCGCACGATCGTCAGCGGCGGGGTCGGCTTCGACACCGAGGTGCACGCCATCCGGGACGGTGTGCGCGAGGCCATCGTTGCCACCATCGCCGAGGGCGCGTACGGCCGCCTGGACATCACCCCGCTGGCGCGGATGGGCCTGCTGGCCTGGGTGTGCGGTGTCGAGGGCGCCACCCTCGAATGGATCGACCGCCCCGAACTGCCCCGCGAGACCATGTGCGAGCTGCTGGTGAAGGGGCTCGGCGGCGCCCTGCGCGCGATCGAGGACCTGGACCCCGCCTATCCGGCCCCGCAGGAGGCCGCCCGCCAGGACGCGTGAGCCGGGGGCGGCAGGGTCCGTCACGGTCCCTCCGCCCCCTGCTCACCCCGCCTTACCTGATGGCCTTGATCAGCTCACCGTTCGCCGTGTCGCCGCTGAGCTCCCAGAAGAACGTGCCGCCCAGACCCTGCTGGTTCTTGTACGTCATCTTGGTCCCGATGGTCGCCGGGGTGTCGTAACTCCACCAGTTGTTCCCGCACTTGGCGTACGCCGTGCCGGCCACCGTCCCCGTCGCCGGGCACTTGGACTTGAGGACCTTGTAGTCGTCGATGCCCTGCTCGTACGTGCCCGCCGCCGGGCCGGTCGCGGTGCCGCCGGGGGCCGACTGGGTGACGCCGGTCCAGCCGCGCCCGTAGAAGCCGATGCCGAGCAGCAGCTTCGAGGCGGGGATGCCGAGGCCCTTGAGCTTGGCGATGGTCGCCGAGCTGTGGAAGCCCGCCTTCGGGATGCCGGAGTACGAGGTCAGCGGAGAGTGCGGGGCCGTCGGGCCGGCGGCGTCCCAGGCGCCGAAGAAGTCGTACGTCATGGGGTTGTACCAGTCGACGTACCGGGCGGCGCCCGCGTAGTCCGCCGCGTCGATCTTGCCGCCGGGGGTGGCGTCGGCGGTGATCGCCGCGGTGACGAGGTTGCCCGAGCCGAACTTGGCGCGCAGGGCCTGCATCAGATTCGGGAAGGCCGCCTTGCCGCTGGTGTCGCAGGTGGCGCCGCAGGCGTTCGGGTACTCCCAGTCGATGTCGATGCCGTCGAAGACATCGGCCCACTTGGAGTTCTCGACCAGGTCGTAGCAGGACTGGGCGAAGGCGGCCGGGTTCCTCGCGGCCTCGCCGAAGCCGCCCGACCAGGTCCAGCCGCCGAAGGACCACAGGACCTTGAGGTCCGGGTGCTTCTGCTTCAGCTTGCGCAGCTGGTTGAAGTTGCCGCGCAGCGGCTGGTCCCAGGTGTCGGCCTTGCCGTCGACGGAGTCGGCGGCGGTGTAGGCCCGGTCGGTGGCCGCGTTGGCGTCGCCCATCGCGCACTTTCCGCCGGTGACGTTGCCGAAGGCGTAGTTGATGTGGGTGAGCTTCGCCGCCGAGCCGGACGTCTCGATGTTCTTGACGTGGTACTTGCGGTCGTAGGTGCCCCATTCGGTGAAGTACCCGATGACCTTGGAGCCGGGTGCGGCCTTCGATGCCGCGGCGGCCTCCTGAGCCGAGGTCGCCGCGGTGGCGGTCGAGGTGCCCGCGCCGGCCAGCAGACCGGCGCCGAGGACGGCGCAACAGGCCGCGGACACGACGGCCCGGAAGCGGGAGCGGTGGGGGGTGTGCATCCGGTGTCTCCTCGTGGGGAGAGGGAACGCGCGCCGATTGGCATGAACGCGATGAATCGGTGAAGCGAAACGGTAGGAGGACTAGACCAGTTCGGTCAATGGTGCGGACCAATTTGGATCCGGCGGACGTGCTCGGGTATTACCTGAAGTAAGCGGTCGTTAACTGGTGACTGCATGCCTCCGATCGGGCATACTCACTGCGCACAGCCGCTGGTCAGCAGCTTCCGAGACCCGGGACTGCAAGCATCGGCCAGGCACCAGATCGACCCGGCGGCGCCGCCCCCACCCATGGGCCCGACCGCCAGTGCCCGACAGGGAGGAGAGCGTCGCCATGCCCGACCGCGCCCCGCAGCCGGTGGACCGACAACTGCCCACGGAGGAGGCCCGGGAACTGATCTCGCTCGTCCGTGACATCGCGCGGCAGGAGATCACCCCGAAGGCGTCCGAGGAGGAGGACGCCAGCCGCTTCCCGCGTGAGCTGTTCACCCTGCTCTCGCACTCCGGCCTGCTCGGCCTGCCGTACGCGTCCGAGTACGGCGGCGGCGACCAGCCGTACGAGGTCTATCTCCAGGCCCTCGAAGAGCTCGCGGCGGCCCGCCTCACGGTCGGTCTCGGGGTCAGCGTGCACTCCCTGTCCTCCTACGCGCTCGCCGCCTACGGCACCAAGGAGCAGCAGGTCGAGCACCTGCCCGGGATGCTCGCCGGCGGCCTGCTCGGCGCCTACTGCCTCTCCGAGCCGCAGTCCGGATCGGACGCGGCGGCCCTGCGCACCAAGGCCGTGCGGGACGGCGACGGCTGGGTGATCACCGGCACCAAGGCCTGGATCACCCACGGCGGGATCGCCGACTTCTACACGGTCATGGCGCGCACCGGCGAGGACGGCCCGCGCGGGATCACCGCGTTCCTGGTCCCCGGCGACGCGCCGGGCGTGAGCGCGGCGGCGCCCGAGAAGAAGATGGGCATGAAGGGCTCGCCCACCGCCCAGGTCCACTTCGACGGCGTACGGATCTCCGACGACCGGCGCATCGGCGAGGAGGGGCAGGGCTTCGCGATCGCCCTGTCCGCGCTCGACTCGGGGCGGCTCGGCATCGCGGCGTGCGCGATCGGCGTGGCGCAGGCGGCGCTCGACGAGGCGCTGACGTACGCCGCCGAAAGGCGCCAGTTCGGGAAGGCGATCGCCGACTTCCAGGGGCTGCGCTTCATGCTCGCCGACATGGCGACGCAGATCGAGGCGGGCCGCGCGCTCTACCTCGCGGCGGCGCGGCTGCGTGACGCGGGCCGGCCGTTCGCCCGGCAGGCGGCCATGGCCAAGCTGCACTGCACCGACACCGCGATGCGGGTCACCACCGACGCCGTGCAGATCCTCGGCGGCTACGGCTACACCGCGGACTTCGCGGTCGAGCGCTATATGCGCGAGGCCAAGGTGCTGCAGATCGTCGAGGGCACCAACCAGATCCAGCGGATGGTCATCGCCCGCCATCTCGTGGGTCCAGAGGAACGCTGAACTGGTCGAGGCCCCGCCAGGGCGCCGCGAGCCGCATCCACTCCGGGTCGTGGCGGCCCGGCAGGGTGCGGCCGCCCTCGGCCCAGGTCCGCATCAGGTCACGGTAGATGGGCGGGTCCTGGTAGCGCGGCGCGGTCGGCCGAACCGATTCTGCGGGTGCCGGGACGAAGAGGAGGCGCTGACGCCCGGTCGCTGAGGAGATGGGGGTCATACCAGGGCAACGCGGCGGACGCCGGACAGGTCACCGGGTAGCGGAATCGGGCGTGCGTTCACGGGCGTCCGGCCCCGTGTCCCCTCCGGGGCGGGTACGGCGTGCCGCCTCACGTTCCGGACGCACTGAACCGCACCACGGCGCACTGCGGGTCGTGATGCGGTTCAGTCACGGGTGTGGAGCGAGCAGGCCGGGAAGACCCGCGCTCAGGCCGCCTGGCGGCGCATGACGGGGACCCTGATCGGGCGCGAGCCCGGGCCGCCGACGTGCGAGAAGGGCTGGGTCCGCCAGTCGAGCCCCTGAGGGAGCGTCAACAGCAGGGCGGTGTCCTGCTCCTGCGGATCCGCGGACTCGTCCGCGGGGCGGGCGTCCGTGGCCTTGCGGCCGGTGCCGGCACAGACCGTGAGTCCGAACGGGTTCCACGGCGAGGCGCACAGCGCGTGCTCCGGCAGAACCTCTTCGTCCGCCAGCAGCGCGATGGGCTGAGCGCAGTCCGGGCAGACGACCCGGAACATCTCGAAGGTGTCGTAGAAGTCGAGCTCGTCGTCGAAGGCGTCGGGTTCGACGCCCTCCGGCTCGGGCTCGACGACGAGCTGAGGCCGCTTGGGCGCGGTGCGACCAGGGCGCTTAAGACTCTGCATTGGGTTCTCCCCCTCGGACTGGGCCGTATCGGCGCTGAGGCCTCGGCCACAGCAAGCACTTCCCGTCCCCTCTCGGCGGTAATCACGAGAACATCACGGAGACTGTTCGAGCACTGTGGCGTTCGTCACATGCCGCGCGCAGGTGCCCACTGCGGTGGGTTTGTCCCCCGGACGGCTGACCCCCGGCTTCCGGCCACATCACGAACCGGGCATGACCTGCGCTGCTCAGGTATCGGAGGAGATCAACGGCACTGTAGGTTCTTGCGCCATGGAGGAGCTGGACCGACAGATCGTGCAGCTGCTCGTCAAGGACGGGCGGATGAGCTACACCGACCTGGGCAAGGCCACGGGCCTGTCCACGTCGGCCGTGCACCAGCGGGTGCGCCGGCTGGAGCAGCGCGGCGTCATCCGCGGCTATGCCGCGGTCGTCGACCCGGAGGCGGTCGGGCTGCCCATGACCGCGTTCATCTCGGTCAAACCGTTCGACCCCAGCGCGCCCGACGACATCGCGGAGCGGCTCGCGGGCGTGCCGGAGATCGAGGCCTGCCACAGTGTCGCGGGCGACGAGAACTACATCCTCAAGGTGCGGGTCTCGACCCCGCACGAGCTGGAGGAACTGCTCGCCCGGGTGCGGTCGTTGGCAGGGGTCTCGACGCGGACGACGGTGGTCCTGTCCACGCCCTATGAGGCGCGGCCGCCGCGGATCTGAGCGCCGCCCGGCCTGGAAGGCCACCCTTGTTCGGAGCGACCCGGGTCAGGCGCGAGACTGTTGTCCATGAGTGAGTCCAGCGCCCCGTCGAAGACCGTCCTGCTCCGTCGTGGAGAGGTGCACAGCCCCGCCGATCCGTTCGCCACGGCGATGGTCGTGGAACGCGGGCAGATCGCCTGGGTGGGGTCGGAGGGGGCCGCCGACGCCTTCGTGGACGGCGTCGACGAGGTGATCGACCT
This sequence comes from Streptomyces koelreuteriae, assembly GCF_018604545.1. GTDB lineage: Bacteria > Actinomycetota > Actinomycetes > Streptomycetales > Streptomycetaceae > Streptomyces > Streptomyces koelreuteriae. The sequence continues at coordinate 7,141,460 of NZ_CP075896.1, forward strand.
GGACGGCGGGTTGGTCACTCCGGCGTTCACCGATGCGCATGTGCACACCACGGCCACCGGCCTCGCGCTCACCGGCCTCGATCTGTCGGCCGCTCCCTCGCTCGAGGCCGCCCTGGCCCTCGTACGGGACTTCGCCGCCTCCCGGCCGGACGACCGTGTCCTGCTCGGACACGGCTGGGACGCCGCCCGCTGGCCCGGCGGCCGCCCCCCGACCCGTGCGGAGCTGGACGAGGCCGCCGGACACCGGCCCCTCTACCTCAGCCGGATCGACGTCCACTCGGCGGTCGTCACCACGGCCCTGCTCGACCTGGTTCCCGGCGTCGCCCGCGCCGACGGACCCCTCACCGCCGACGCCCACCATGCCGTACGGGCCGCGGCGTTCGCGGGCGTGACGCCTCAGCAGCGCGTCGACGCGCAGCGCGCCGCTCTCGCGCACGCCGTCTCCCTCGGCATCGGCACGGTCCATGAGTGCGCCGGCCCGGAGATCTCCTCCGAGGACGACTTCACCGGCCTGCTGCGCCTGGCCGGCGGGGAAGCAGGGCCGCGCGTCGTCGGCTACTGGGCCGAGCGGGACGTCGCCAAGGCCCGGGAGCTGGGCGCGGTCGGCGCCGCGGGCGACCTGTTCGTCGACGGCGCCCTCGGCTCGCACACGGCCTGTCTGCACCAGCCGTACGCCGACGCCGGCCACACGGGCAACGCCTACCTGGACGCCGACGCCGTGGGCGCCCATGTCATCGCCTGCACCGAGGCGGGTCTCCAGGCCGGCTTCCACGCCATCGGCGACGCGGCGGTGGACGCCGTGGTCGAGGGCGTGCGCACCGCCGCCGAGAAGCTGGGCCTCGCCCGCGTCCGCGCCGCCCGCCACCGCGTCGAGCACGCCGAGATGCTCACCCCGGACGCGATCACGGCCTTCGCCGAACTCGGCCTCACCGCCTCCGTGCAGCCCGCCTTCGACGCCCTGTGGGGCGGCGAGGACGGCATGTACGCACAGCGGCTGGGCGCCGGGCGGGCGCGTGCGCTGAACCCGTTCGCGGCCCTGCTGCGCGCCGGTGTCCCGCTCGCCTTCGGCTCCGACAGCCCGGTCACCCCGCTCGACCCCTGGGGCACGGTCCGGGCCGCCGCCTTCCACCGCACGCCGGAGCACCGCGTCTCCGTGCGCGCCGCGTTCACGGCGCACACGCGCGGCGGCTGGCGGGCCGTGGGGCGGGACGACGCGGGCGTCCTGGTGCCGGGCGCCCCCGCCGACTACGCGGTGTGGCACACCGGCGAGCTCGTGGTGCAGGCCCCGGACGACCGGGTCGCCCGCTGGTCCACGGACCCCCGCTCCGGCACCCCGGGCCTGCCCGACCTCACACCGGGCCGCGACCTGCCCGTCTGTCTGCGCACCGTGGTGGGCGGACGCACGGTCTTCGTACGGCCGGGCGAGTGATCTACGGGGGTGGCGCGCATGAGATCGTGTGCCACGCCCCCGGCGCGCGACCTGCGCATCCTCCGCACTGACCAGGCCTTTGCCGGACAATGCGCAGGTCAAACGGCTGTTGACAGGCAGCCGCAGGTGGCCGGTAGGTTCGGCGGAGTCCACCACCGGACGCCCGACCGGGAACGTCCGCGCACTCGCCGCAGCGCCGCCGGGTCAGGGACGGTGTGCCGCAGCGGGCACCGCCACTGGGAGCCAGGCTCAGGCCGGCACAGCGCCGAGGGAACGTTCCGGCCGGTCGGGGAGGTGTGACCCGGGAGGGGCCCGGACGCTCAGTAGACAACGGCTTTCGGTCGATCCGCAGCCAGCGGGTCCCAGGTCGGCCCGAAGGGCGCCGGGCCCCCATCCGCCGTACGCTCGTCCGCGAAAGCGCATTCTTACCCGCGCCTCGCGGATTCGACACCCCTGTTCGAACGTCCTGTCGCGTCATCGCAGGCCGGGCCCATTAAGGTGGATCCCTGCGTACGGACTTGAAGGGGCATCAGTGAACGACGGCGACGGAACCCTCGCGGCAGGAGCCCAGGGGAGGAAGTTCGGCCCGCTCGGCACCGCCTTGGTGATCATCCCGACCTACAACGAGGCGGAGAACATCAAGAGCATCGTCGGCCGGGTGCGCGAGGCCGTCCCCGAGGCGCACGTACTCGTGGCCGACGACAACAGCCCGGACGGCACGGGCAAGCTGGCCGACGAGCTGACGGTGGACGACGACCACGTCCATGTGCTGCACCGCAAGGGCAAGGAGGGCCTGGGCGCCGCCTACCTGGCGGGCTTCCGCTGGGGCCTGGAGCGCGACTACGGCGTGCTGATCGAGATGGACGCCGACGGCTCCCACCAGCCCGAGGAACTGCCCCGGCTGCTCACCGCCCTCAAGAGCGCCGACCTGGTACTCGGCTCGCGCTGGGTTCCCGGCGGCCGGGTGGTGAACTGGCCGAAGTCCCGTGAGGCGATCTCCCGGGGCGGCAGCCTCTACTCCCGTCTCGCGCTCGACCTGCCGCTGCGCGACATCACCGGCGGCTACCGGGCGTTCCGCCGCGAGACCCTGGAGGGCCTCGGGCTCGACGAGGTCGCTTCCCAGGGCTACTGCTTTCAGGTCGACCTGGCGCGTCGCTCGGTCAAGGCCGGCTACCACGTCGTCGAGGTGCCGATCACCTTCGTCGAGCGCGAGCACGGCGACTCCAAGATGAGCCGCGACATCCTCGTCGAGGCACTGTGGCGGGTCACGGCGTGGGGCGTGGGGGAGCGGGTCGGCAAGGTCACGGGGCGCGGCGGCAAGCAGGACCGGTCCTAGCGGACGTCCGGGGGCGCTCAGGAGTGGCTGATCTGCCCTTATCCCGGACTGAGCCGGGTCCAGGCACACTGGAGGCATGACGACTGGCGCTCAGACCCCCAGTACCCCTGCCCGGCCCCGGCGCTCCCGGCTGCGCACCTTCCTGCCGCTGGGGCTCGCGGCATGGCTCGTGCTGGAGATCTGGCTGCTCACGGTGGTCGCGGGGGCGTCCAGCGGGCTGGTGGTCCTCCTCGTCCTGCTCGCGGGCCTCGTCCTCGGCTCGGTCGTGATCAAGCGGGCCGGGCGGCGTGCCTTCCGGAACCTCTCCGAGGCGCTGCAACAGCAGCAGAGCGGTGCGATGCCCGCGGCGGCCCGGCCGAACAGCGAGGGCAACGGCCTGATGATGCTGGGCGGGCTGCTGCTGATCATCCCCGGCCTGGTGTCGGACGCGGTGGGTCTGCTCCTGCTGCTGCCGCCGGTCCAGAAGGCCGTGAGCCGCTTCGCCGAGAGCACCTTCGAGCGCAAGCTCCGCGAGGCCGACCCCGGCACCTTGGGCGGGGCGTTCCAGCAGGCCCGTATGCACCGCCCGGACGGCAAGGTCGTCCCGGGCGAGGTCATCAGGGACGAGCCGGGCGACGCACCCAGGGAGCAGCGCCCGCCGCTGACGCACTGACTGTCCGGGCGCCCGGGCGCCCGGACCCGATGGCAGGGCACCCGGTCCGGCCAGGTCGGGCACACATGAGCATGTGAGCACGCGAGCAGGAAAAAACCGCGGGCGCCGTACATGACGTACGGCGCCCGCGGTTCTGATGCGCTGTTCGGCCAGGGCCGAAGAGGGTCAGGCCGACTTGCGGCTGCTGTCCCGGGGATGAATCGCGATGTTCATCGCACCGGAGCGCAGCACCGCCAGACGCTCCTCGAGGACCTCTTCGAGCTCCTCACGGGTGCGCCGCTCCATCAGCATGTCCCAATGCGTACGCGCGGGCTTGCCCTTCTTCTCTTCCGGGACATCGCCGTCCACGAGGAGTGCCTGGGCCCCGCAGACCTTGCACTCCCACTCCGGCGGGATCTCCGCCTCGACCGAGAAGGGCATCTCGAACCGGTGCCCCTTCTCGCATGCGTACTCCACGGCCTGGCGCGGAGCCAAGTCGATGCCGCGGTCCGTCTCGTAGCTGGTCACCACGAGGCGCGTGCCGCGAAGAGCTCGCTCACTCATGAATCGTGCCTCCCGGGCTTGTCGCCCACAGGACAGGTGTCGCTGTCGTCGTCATCCGGTCAACGTCCGGTCGGCGGTAAAGATTCCCGTTCCGAGTCCCGTTCCGGGTCATGCGTCGCCGTCGTAGCCGCAGCCTTGTCAACCCTTGCAGTACCCACCAGCGCCCGGTTTGTCACATCTGCTAGCAGATGTAACCCAGCGTTTCGGCATCTTTGACGCGCAGTAACGGTACGCCTGGCAGGCCAAACGCGTACACTACAGCCCTTTCGCGCCGAGTGCTAAATCTTGTCAGGAACCGGATTCCCCGCTTCACGGATCGCACGCCCCACGGGTACCCGCAGGAGCAGGACGAATCCGATGACGAAGAAGCCGACCAGCGAGATGATCGCGTCCCGGTAGCTCCCGGTGAGCTGGTAGGTGAGCCCGAACAGCAGGGGCCCGAGCCAGCTCATGCCGCGGTCGCTCATCTCGTACGCCGCGAAGTACTCGGCCTCCTTCCCCGGCGGGACGAGGTGGGAGAACAGGGAGCGGGACAGCGCCTGGCTGCCGCCGAGGACCAGGCCGATCCCGGCGGCCAGGACGAAGAACCACACCGGCGCCCCGGCCGGCAGGAAGAATCCGGCCGCCAGCGTCACCGTCCACGCGACCAGCGAGCCGAGGATGGTGCGCTTGGCCCCGTAGGTCCGGGCCAGCCGGCCCATCGTCAGCGCGCCCGCCACCGCCAGCACCTGCACCAGCAGGATGGCGCCGATCAGGGTGGACTGCCCGAGGCCCAGTTCCTTCGAGCCGTAGACCGAGGCCTGGGAGATCACCGTCTGGATGCCGTCGTTGTAGACGAGGTATGCGAGCAGGAAGGCCAGGGTCAGTGGGTGGCGGCGCATGTCGCGGACGGTCGCCGCGAGCTGCCGGAAGCCGGGGAGTGCTCCCTCGCGCGCGGCGGCCCTGCGGTCGCGCAGCCGCCGGAGCGGGATGAGGGCGAACGCGCCCCACCACAGACCGGCCGACGCCAGGCAGATGCGGACCGCCGTGCTCTCGGAGATGCCGAAGCTCTCGTGCCCCGTATAGAGGACGAGGTTGGCGACGAGGACCAGCGATCCCGAGGCGTAGCCGAAGGCCCAGCCGCGGGAGGAGACCGCGTCCCGTTGCTCGGGCGGGGCGATCTGCGGCAGATAGGAGTTGTAGAGCATCATCGCCACGGACTGGGCCGCGTTCGCGACGACCAGGAGGGCCCCGCCCAGCAGATAGCGGTCGCCGTCCAGGAAGAACATGGCCGCCGTGGCCGTGGCGCCCGTGTAGGCGGCGATCGCGAGCAGCGGCTTCTTGCGGCCGGTGCGGTCGGCGGCGGCGCCCACCAAGGGCATCACCAGCACGGCCACGATCACCGACAGGGACACCGAGTACGCGAAGAAGGCCCCGGCGCGCACCGGGATCCCGAGGGGGTGGACGTACCCCTCGGCGTCGGCGGCCGACTCGGCGACCGAGGTCAGATAGGGGCCCAGGAAGACGGTGAGCACGCTCGTCGAGTAGACGGAGCACGCCCAGTCGTAGAAGTACCAGCCGCGCTGCTCGCGTTTGAGATCAGCCGCCCCGTCGTCCTGCGGTGTCCGCACGGTGTCGGTGCCCACCCGTGCCCTCGCTTCCCCGTGAACGCGCGGAGGGCGGCGGGGCGGGGTGTCAGACCCAGACGCCGCGGTCCTCCATGACCTTGCGCAACGTGTCGATGTGATCGGTCATGATGCCATCCACACCCAGGTCCAGGAGCCGGTGCATGCCCTCGGGGTCGTTGACGGTCCACACATGCACCTGGAGCCCGCGGGCGTGGGCGGCGTGCAGGAAGCGGCGGTCCACGACCTGGATGCCGGACTGGATCTCGGGGACCTGGGCAGCGACCGCCGAGCGGCGCACCGCGGCGGGCAGCCCCCAGGAGCGCAGCCGCAGGTTGAGCACGCCCCGGGTGCCGTACGACGTGGCCAGACGCGGGCCGGCCAGCCGCTGGGCGCGCACCACGCGGGCCTCGGAGAACGAGCCGAGGCAGATCCGGTCCCAGGCGTCCGTGCGCCCGACCAGGTCCAGGAAGGGCAGCAGGGCGGCCTCCGCCTTGACGTCCACGTTCCAGCGCACCTCGGGGAAGGTCTCCAGGAGCTCCTCGAAGAGGGGCAGCGGCTCCTGGCCCGCCACGCGCGCGTGCCGTATCTCGTCCCACGGCAGGTCGGCGATCCGGCCGGCGCCGTCCGTCACCCGGTCCAGGGTCGCGTCGTGGAAGGCGACGAGCTTGCCGTCCCGGGTGGTGTGGACGTCGGTCTCGATGTACCGGTAGCCCGCCTCGACGGCGCACCGGAACTGCCGCACGGTGTTCTCCAGGCCGTCCGCGGCCCCGCCCCGGTGGGCGAAGGCGATGGGGCCGGGGTGGTCGAGATAGGGATGGCGTATCCGCGGGGTCACGGACGCAGTATCGCTCCTCGGGGTTGACCGGTGGCAACGACCGTGCTGCCGCCGGATGCCGCGGGGACGGCGAACACGCGCAGGAACAGCTGGGCGAGCGGGCCGATCGAGACCGCGTAGAGCACGGTGCCGATGCCGACGGTGCCGCCCAGGACGAAGCCCGTCGCCACGACCGTGAACTCGATGGCCGTGCGCACCACGCGGATCGAGACCCCCGTGCGCTGGTGCAGGCCCGTCATCAGGCCGTCGCGCGGACCCGGGCCGAAGCGCGCCGCGATGTACAGGCCGGTCGCCGCGCCGTTCAGGACGATCCCCGCCACCAACAGCGTCACGCGCGCCACCATCCCGTGCGCGTCGGGCACCAGGGCCAGTGTCGCGTCCATGGCCATGCCGATGACCAGCACGTTGGAGACCGTGCCCAGGCCCGGCCGCTGGCGCAGCGGGATCCAGGTGAGCAGCACCGCCGCGCCCACGATCGTCAGCACCACGCCGATCGACAGCCCCGTCCGTTCGGCGAGGCCCTGGTGCAGCACGTTCCACGGCTCCAGTCCGAGCCCGGACCGGACGAGCAGCGCCGAACTCGCGCCGTACAGCGCGAGACCGGCGTAGAGCTGGGTCAGCCGCCGGGTGAGATGGCGCCGCGTGGCCATGATGTGCCCTCCAGTGGTGCGAGTGGACTGATGCATGACACCCTGTGGCTTGGATGGAGAGGTCATCCATGGCCAATCCGGGGAAGGTGGACTGATTCCGATGGCGCAGTGGACTTCGGCCGTGGGTGCGGCACAGCTCGCCCGACTGCTCAACTCCCAGCAGGAGCGCCCGGCAGGGCCCGGCACCCGCCGCCCGCCCGCCTATCGCGCGCTCGCCGACGGCATCCGCCTGCTGGTGCTCGAAGGACGGGTGCCGGTTGCCGCCCGGCTGCCCGCCGAGCGGGAACTCGCCCTCTCCCTGTCCGTCAGCCGCACGACGGTCGCCGCGGCGTACGAGGCGCTGCGGGGCGAGGGCTTCCTGGAGTCCCGGCGCGGCGCGGGGAGCTGGACCGCCGTACCGGCCGGGAACCCGCTGCCCGCGCGCGGACTGGAACCGCTGCCGCCCGAGACCCTCGGCTCGATGATCGACCTGGGCTGTGCGGCGCTGCCCGCTCCCGAGCCCTGGCTGACCCGGGCCGTGCAGGGCGCCCTGGAGGAGCTGCCGCCGTACGCGCACACGCACGGCGACTATCCCGCCGGGCTGCCGGCGCTGCGGTCGATGATCGCCGAGCGGTACACCGCGCGCGGGATCCCGACCATGCCCGAGCAGATCATGGTGACGACCGGGGCGATGGGCGCGATCGACGCGATCTGCCATCTGTTCGCCGGGCGGGGCGAGCGCATCGCCGTCGAGTCGCCCTCGTACGCCAACATCCTCCAGCTGATGCGGGAGGCCGGGGCCCGGCTGGTGCCCGTCGCGATGGCCGAGGGGCTCACCGGCTGGGACATGGACCGCTGGCGGCAGGTCCTGCGGGACGCCGCGCCCCGGATCGCGTACGTCGTCGCCGACTTCCACAACCCGACCGGCGCGCTCGCGGACGAGGACCAGCGGCGGCAACTGGTCGACGCGGCGCGCTCCGCGGGGACCGTGCTGATCGCCGACGAGACGATGAGCGAGCTGTGGCTCGACCCGGACGTGCGGATGCCGAAGCCGGTGTGCTCCTTCGACCGGGCCGGGTCCACGGTGATCACGGTGGGGTCGGCGAGCAAGGCGTTCTGGGCCGGCATGCGCATCGGATGGGTGCGGGCCGCGCCGGACGTGATCCGCAGCCTGGTCGCCGCCCGGGCCTACGCCGACCTCGGCACGCCCGTGCTGGAGCAGCTGGCCGTCAACTGGCTGTTCGGGACAGGGGGCTGGGAACAGGCCGTGGAGGTGCGGCGCGAGCAGGCCCGGGAGAACCGCGACGAACTCGTGGCGGCGGTGCGGCGAGAGCTGCCCGGGTGGGAGTTCGAGGTGCCACAGGGCGGTCTGACGCTGTGGGTGCGGACCGGCGGGCTCTCCGGGTCGCGGCTCGCCGAGGCGGGGGAGCGGGTCGGCGTGCGAGTGCCGTCCGGGCCTCGGTTCGGCGTGGACGGCGCGTTCGAGGGGTATGTGCGGCTGCCGTTCACCGTGGGGGGCGCGGTGGCCGAGGAGGCGGCTGTGCGGCTGGCCGCGGCGGCGCGGATCGTGGAGGAGGGCGGCGCGGGGGGCGGTGAGGCGCCGCGGACGTTCGTGGCGTAGGGCTCCGCGGCTCAGCCGCGCAAGGCGCAGCCGCCGCCGGGCCGGTCCCGGCGCCCGGCCGGCGTGGCCGGGGCGTCCGGCGTGGCTAGGTCGCCTTTGCCTTCGTCTTTGTCGGCTTGGTCAGGACCGGTACCGGGTTCGGGATCGTGTCCTTCGGCTTGGTCAGGACCGGTACCGGGTCAGGAGCGGGTTCCGGCTTGGGGTCCGTCGTGAGCGGCTTCGCCTCCGTGCCCTCCGGGTCGGGGACCGTCTCGCCGTCCGCCGGTGTCGTGCGGGGCGGGAGGAGATCCAGGACCGCCTGGCGGTGGGCGTCGGACGTGGTGTCGTCGTAGGGGTTCGGCGTGGCCGGGACCTGGAGGCGGTGGACCGGGCCGAGGCCCAGGCGGGCGTAGCCGCGGCCGGGCGGGACCTCCTCGACGGGGGTGGTGTGCGGGGGCGCGCCGAGGACGGACTCGAGCTGCTCGGCCGTCGCCGGGCCGAGGACCACGCGTGCGCGGGTGTGCTGCCGTACCGGCTCGCCGAGGGCGTCCATGGTGTCGAGCTGCTCGGCCACGACCACCGTCACATTCGCCGGGCGGCCGTGCCGGAGCGGGACCTGGAGGAGGGACTGCGGGTCCTTGCGGTCCTGCGCGGCGGCCAGATGGGTGAACGCCGTCGGACGGTCCAGGAGGATCCACAGCGGACGCTTGGTGTCGTCCGGCGGCGGCTCGCCCTCCTGGTGGGCCCGGTTGGCGGCGATCAGCCGACGTTCCGTCTCGGTCGCGGCCCACTCCAGGCTCGCCACCACCCCGGGCAGGCCGCATTCGACGGCCAGTACGCCGTCCCGGCCGGTCAGGCAGGCGTATTCGCCGGTGCCGCCGCCGTCGACGATCACCACGTCGCCGTGCTGGAGGGCCTGCAGGGCGATGGACCGCAGCAGCGTCGAGGTGCCGGTGCCCGGCTGGCCGAGGGCGAGCAGATGGGGCTCGGTGGAGCGCAGGCCCGTGCGCCACAGCACCGGGGGCACGTCCCGCTGCTGCTCGCCGTGGACGAGCGGGAGGGTGCGCTGGACCAGGGTCGGGTCGGTGAAGCCGAGGACCGTCTCGCCCGGAGCGGTGACGAAGCGCTGGGCGGCGATGTCGACGGCGAGCGGCATGAGCACGCTGACCGTCAACTGGTTGCCCTCCTCTTCCCACGAGAAGTGGTATTCGCGCCCCCGGCCCGACTTGGCCGCGAGCAGGCCCTCGATCCGGGCGCGTGACTCGGCCTCGCCGTCGGCGAAGTACGCCGGGTAGTGGATCACCAGATGCGAGATCCGGCCGCCGCCGTCGAAGGCGTAGGTGGGGAAGGCCTTCTCCCAGGAGCCGCCGTGGGAGTAGAGCGGCTCGGGGTCCTCGGCGGTGGAGAAGTACGGCACGAGCGCTTCGTACAGGGACTGCAGGCGCTGGGTCTGCGACTCGTCGGGCCCGTCGGACGCCGCCGCGGCGCGTTCCCGGCCCTGCCATGCGGCCGCCGCCATCAGGGTGATGGCGGCGAGCAGCGGTCCGTACGGCATCAGGGCCACGACGAGGATCACGGAGGCCACCAGGAACAGCAGCGCTCCCCGTTTCTCCTTGGGGGTCTCGCTCCATCTGCGCCGTCCGGCCGCTGCCAGCCGGCGCAGTCCGCGCGTGATCGTGATCAGCGGATGGAGGACGTCCGTGGCGCTGTCGGCGGCCGTTCGGGCCAGCTCCCGGCTCCGGACGAGCTGCGCGCTGCCGTTGCTCAGGATGCGGGGGAGGGGACGCCGGGCCACTGCTGCCTCCGATGAGTGCGTACGGGCGGGATGCGCACGGCGTGCGGGGCCGTCAGAACTTGATTCCGCCCAGGAGGCTCGCCAGGCTCTCGCCGCCTGCCTTGATGCTCGGGGCGATGGCCGTGCTGGCCAGGTAGAAGCCGAAGAGCATCGCGACCACGGCGTGCGACGCCTTGAGGCCGTCCTTGCGGAAGAAGATGAAGACGACGATGCCGAGCAGGACCACGCCTGAGATGGAGAGGATCATTTGGGTTCTCCTGGTTCGCGGGGACAGTCACCATGAGTACTTCCAGGCTCACAGGATGTATCCATACGATAAAAGGTGCAACTGGGTGGAAATCGGGTGGTTTCTCCCAGGCTGCGGCGTGGTCCGGAACCGGTCGAGCTGGGGTGTTGTGCTCGCCCGGGTCTGTGGTGATCTTTACCTCGGGCACATCGGGTCATGTGCCGCGCGAGCCAGTACCCTGGCGATTCACTCGTACGGCTGCACCATTCGCAGGCGTGCGCACCCGACGTGATGAGCAGTGGAGAGGCGGTCCGGCCGATGACCGAAGTCCCCGACCCCGAGGTCGTGGAGCTGGCGACCAAGATCTTCGATCTGGCCCGGCGGGGACGGACCGAGGCGCTCGTGGCGTATGTCGACGCGGGTGTTCCGGCCAACCTCACCAATGACCGCGGCGACTCGCTCGTGATGCTCGCCGCCTATCACGGCCATTCCGAGGCGGTGCGCGCGCTGCTCGCCCGCGGGGCCGAGGCCGACCGGGTGAACGACCGAGGCCAGACCCCGCTCGCGGGAGCGGCCTTCAAGGGCGAGACGGACGTCATCAAGGCCCTCCTGGAGGGCGGCGCCGACCCGTCCGCCGGCACGCCGTCGGCCGTCGACACGGCTCGGATGTTCGGCCGGACGGAACTGCTCGAACTGTTCGGCGAGCGCTGAGCCGACCAGTCTGACCTGGAACGACACAGAAAACGGGGGAGGCGGTACAGGGCCGCCGAAATTTCGGTCGCGGCAGACGGAAGAGCCGAGTCATCATGACGACGTGGTTCACGGACGTGATGGTTGGGCAGGTGTTGCCGCACCGCGCGGGCCGTGACGCGGTCCGCAAGGGGCCACCGACGAGAGGCAGAGGAAGATGGTCTACAGCAAGCAGGAAACGGCGGGCACTCCGACGTGTTGTCGCGCGGCCAGGTAGTACACGTCCCCGGTTGCGTCGACGCTTGATGTGAGGCTGTTTCCCATGTTCGATCCGGTCATAGCGCCCAGCGGTACGCTGCTCGGCCTGCTCCAACGGGGCCGCGGCGACGGCACGCTGCACGCGCTCACCGCCCCGCGCCCCGAGGCGCTCGCGGCGCTGAACCACTGTGTGCTGCGCGATCCCCGCCACGACTGGCAGGTGGAGAACCGCTCCCTCTACTACGCCCGCCTCTACCTCGACCTGAACGGCGAGCTGGACGCGATCGAGGCCCATCTCTTCGACGCCGAGGACGTCCTCGACGCCGAGGAGTCACGCACCGGCCTCGCCCTCGCCGTCCTCGGGCACCTCGCCTCCTACGGCCGGCGGGACGCGCTCGAACTGCTGCGCAGGTACGCCGCCCACGGCTCGAACTGGGCCTGGGCCCTCGACGAACTCGCCCTCAGGGACGATGACGCCGGCCTGCGGGCCCTCGCCGCGCCCGTCCTCGCCCGGTTCCCGGCCGATCCGGAGGGCGAGGCCGAGCTGGCCGCGACCGTCCGCGACGCCTTCGAGCCCCGGCCGTGGCGGCTGTGGGCCGAGGATCCGCGCGAATCCATCGCCACCCGCGTGCGTGCCGCCCATGAGACCGGCAGTTTCGACCGCTGGCAGCGGCAGATGCGGCCGACGGGGCCGCGCCCGGGCTGGAGCGTGCAAGCCGTCTTCGATTGGGCCCAGCAGGGCCTCGACCGGGGTGCCGCACTCCATGTCCCGGCCGCCCGCTGCCTCACCGCCGTGGCCGGTCCCGAGGACCGGGCCGCGATCGTCCGGGCCGCGAAGGACGGTGGCGACGGAGCCCGGTGCACCGCCCTGCGCTACCTCGCCGAGGGCAACGACCCCGAGGCACTCGACCTGATCGAGGCCGCCGTGGCCACCGGCTCGACGGTCGTCGTGGAGGCCGCCGTCGACTCCTTCGAACGGATGCGCAGTCTCACGGCCGTGGACCGGGCGCGCGGCTGGGCCCACCGGCCCGACGAGCTGGGTGCCGCCGCCGGACGCGTCCTCGCCTGCCTGGGCGGGGTGCACGACCGGGACCTGGTCCTCGCGGCGCTACGCGAGGCGGTGCGCGGCGAAGGCCCCGACGCCCCGACCCTGTGGACCCTGGTCGACGGCACCGGACGGCTCGGCATCGCCTGCGCGGCACCCGTGCTCCGCCATGTCTACCGCGAGACCGCCTCCTCCCATCTGCGCGGCCGGGCCGCCCGGGCCCTCGCCGCCACCGACCCCTCCTTCGCCACCGGCTTCGCCGTCGAATGCCTCTGGGACTGCGAGGAGACCACCCGCGAACTCGCCGCCCGGCACGCCGAGACCGGCGACACCCGGGTCGTGGAGCGACTGCGCCGGCTCGCCGCCGACCCCGCCGAGGAGGCCGAGGTCCAGACGGCCGTACGCAGCCGGATCGGTCCCGAGGAGACCGCTGTGTGACCCCCTCTTCGCCAGGACGCCGGGGCGGATTCAGGCCGCCCGGGTGAACGAGGGGTGACTCGCGGGTCAGGAGCGTATGGACGCGGCCTGACCTGCGCGGGTGCACCTCAGAACGCTCATAGGACGTTCCTCGTCCGGAAAGATCCACGTTGACGCGGCCACGTCCGGCCCGGCGACAACACCGGTATGCGTGTCGTCATCGTGACCGAATCCTTTCCCCCCGATGTGAACGGCGTGGCCCACTGCGCGCTCCAGACCGCCCGGCACCTCGTCGATCGCGGTCACACCCCCGTCGTCATCGCCCCGGCCCCGGCGCCCGGCAACAAGCCCGACGCCTCCGCGCCGTGCCGCGTCGTCCACGTCCCCTCCCTCCCGCTCCCCGGCTACCCCCAGGTCCGCGTCGCCCTCCCCAGCCGCCGCCTGGCCGCCACCCTCATCGAGCACCGTGCCGATGTCGTCCACCTCGCCAGCCCCTTCGTCCTCGGCGTGCGCGGCATGGCCGCCGCCGCCCGCCTCGGCGTCCCCGCCGTCGCCGTCTACCAGACCGACCTGGCCGGATACGCCCGTACGTACATGGGCGCCGGAGAGGCCGCCGCCTGGCGGCGCATCCGCTCCGTCCACGGCGCCGCCGACCTCACCCTCGCCCCGTCCAGCGCCGCCCTGAACGACCTGGAGACGCACGGGGTGCCCCGGGTCAAGCTGTGGCCGCGCGGAGTCGACACCGAACGGTTCCGGCCGGACCGCCGCGACGAGGCCCTGCGCCGCGAGCTGGCCCCGGGCGGCGAGCTGATCGTCGGCTACGTCGGCCGACTCGCCCCCGAGAAGCAGGTCGAACTCCTCGCCGGTGTCTGCGGCTTGGAGGGCGTCAAGGTCGTGATCGTCGGCGACGGCCCCAGCCGGCCCGGCCTGGAGCAGGCGCTGCCCGGCGCGGTCTTCCTCGGCCGCCGCACCGGTGACGATCTCGCCCGGGTCTTCGCCTCGTTCGACGTCTTCGCGCACACGGGCCCCTTCGAGACCTTCTGCCAGACCGTGCAGGAGGCCATGGCCAGTGGTCTGCCGGTCGTGGCGCCCGCCGCGGGCGGGCCGCTGGACCTGGTCGCCCAAGGGCACACCGGGCTGCTGGTGCCGCCGCGCGACGCGACCGCCGTACGGGATGCCGTGCGGGCCCTGGCCGCCGATCCGGGGCTGCGGGCCGCCTTCGGCGCCGCCGGGCGGGCCACGGTCGAGGGCCGCACCTGGGCGGCCGTCGGCGACCAGCTCATCGGGCACTACGCGAACGTCCTCGCCGGGCGCAGGACGGTGGTGGCGGCATGAGCGCGCTCGGGACCGGCCAGTCGCTGCGGATCGTCCGCCTCGCCAACTTCGTCGCGCCCGCGTCCGGCGGTCTGCGCACCGCCCTGCGCGAACTCGGCAAGGGCTTCAAGGCGGCCGGGCACGAGCCCGTCCTCGTCGTCCCCGGCGAGCGGGCGAGCGACCGCGAGACCGAGCAGGGGAGGGTGATCACCCTCCCCGGACCGCTGCTGCCCGGCACCGGCGGCTATCGCGTCCTCGCCGACCGGCGGCGGGTGGCCCGGCTGCTGGAGGAACTCGCGCCGGACCGGCTTGAGGTGTCCGACCGTACGACCCTCAGGTGGACCGGCAAGTGGGCGCGGCGCGCCCGGATTCCGGCCGTGATGGTCTCCCACGAGACCGCCGACGGCGTGCTGCGCACCTGGGGCCTGCCCGAGGGGGCCGCCCGGCGTGCCGCCGACGCCCTCAACGTCCGTACGGCCCACACCTACGCGCGCGTGGTGTGCACCACCGAGTTCGCCGAGCGGGAGTTCGTGCGGATCGGGGCACGCAACGTCGTCCGGGCCCCGCTCGGCGTCGACCTGGTACAGCGGCACCCGGCGCTGCGCGATCCGGAGTTGCGGGCGCGGCACGCGCGCGAGGACGAGACGCTGCTCGTGATGTGCTCCCGGCTGTCCGTGGAGAAGCGGCCCGGTACGGCACTGGACGCCCTGGAGACGCTGCGGCGGCGCGGGCGACGGGCGCGGCTGGTGGTCGCGGGCGACGGTCCGCTGCGCGCGCGGCTCGAACAGCGGGCACGCGAGAGCGCCTTGCCGGTCACCTTCCTCGGGCATGTCTCCGACCGCGGGCTGCTCGGCGCGCTCCAGGCCTCCGCCGATGTCGCCCTGGCGCCCGGGCCCGCCGAGACGTTCGGGCTCGCCGCGCTGGAGGCCATGGCGTGCGGCACGCCCGTGGTGGCCAGCGCGTCGTCCGCGCTGTCCGAGGTGATCGGCTCCGCCGGGGCCGTCGCCGCGGACCACGGGGAGGCCTTCGCGGACGCCGTGGACCTGCTGCTGGAAGGCCTGGAGGCGGACCGGCGCGAGGCAGCACGCGCGCGTGCGGAGTGCTTCGGGTGGAACGCGGCGGTCGACGCCTTCCTCGCCGCGCACGACGCGGCCGTCCCCGTGCGCCCGTACGTGCCCGGAGGCGTGGCATGAGACCCCCGCGGTTCGTGGGAGCCCCGCGTTTCGTGGCCCTCGGCGACTCGCTGAGCGAGGGCGTGGGCGACCCCGTCGGCACCGGGTGGCGCGGCTGGGCCGCGCTGCTCGCCGACGGGCTCGCCGAGGGGCCCGCCCGGTTCACCAACCTCGCGGTGAGCGGGGCGCAGACCCGGGACGTGCTGGAGCGGCAGCTGCCCGCCGCGCTGGAGCTGCGGCCCGAGCTGGTGTCCGTCGTCGTCGGCGTCAACGACACCCTGCGCTGCACCTTCGACATCCAGGCCGTGGCGGCCCGGCTCGACCGGGTGTACCAGGCCTGCACCGAGCAGGGCGCGGTCCTGCTCACCGCGTGCCTGCCCGACCCGGGCACGATGCTCGGACTCCCGGGGGCCCTGGCCCACCCGCTGGCCCGGCGGCAACGGGCCGTGAACGCGGTCGTCCACGCCCTGTCCGACCGGTACGACGCCCTGCACCTGCACGCGTGCGAGGGCGACTGGACCACGGACCGCGCCATGTGGAGCGCGGACCGGCTGCACCCCGGCGAACGGGGACACCGGCAACTGGCCCTGCGCTTCCACGCGCTGCTCGCCGAGCACGGCCTCGCGACGGGGCCCGCGCCCTCGCCCGAGCCCGACTTCCCCGTCCCGACGAAATCCGCGAGCCTGTGGTGGCTGGCCACGGCCGGTACCGGCTGGGTGGCCCGCCGCTGCACCGACCTGCTGCCCCAGCTCCTGACCCTGGCCGCCGACGAGCTGCGGCACCGCGCCCGGGGCACCAGCGCCCGGCTCGACCTGCGGGCCTCCGCGGCGGTGTCGGCAGCACTGGCCGCGCTGTCGGTGGCGGAGCAGGCGGACGCCGCCTGACCCGTTCGGCGGCCTGCTCCTACCGGGTTCAGCGACGCCGTACGGCCACGAAACGCACCGGCGTACCCGGAACCGCCTGGGCGGCGGCCGGAAGGTCGGCGGCCCGGACCACCGCGATCACCGGATAACCCCCGGTGGTCGGATGGTCGGCCAGGAACACCACCGGCCTCCCGTCGGGCGGGACCTGGACCGCGCCCAGCACCATGCCCTCGCTGGGGAGTTCACCGTGCCGGGCCCGCTCCAGGGCGGGGCCTTCCGTGCGCAGCCCGATGCGGTTGCCGGAGGCGGACACCCGATAGGGGCGGGAGAGGAAAGCGCGTATGGCCTCCGGCGTGAACCAGTCGTCGCGCGGGCCGAGCGTCACCCGCAGGACCAGCTCTGACGGCGGCGCCGGCTGCGGGGCGACGTCCACGCGCGCGTGCGCACCGGTCGGCCGACCCAGCGGCAGCACCGTGCCGTCCGTGAGCGGGGCCGGGCCGAGCCCCGACAGCAGGTCCGTCGAACGGCTGCCGAGCACGGGCTCGACGGCGATGCCCCCGGAGAGACCCACGTACGCGCGGACGCCCGACAGCGCCGGACCGACGTCCAGCAGCGCCCCGGCGGGCACGCGCACCGGCGCGCCCCACGGGACGGGCCGGCCGTCCACCGTGACCCGGCAGTGCGCGCCCGCCACCGCGATCACGACTGTCGAACGGGGTCGTACGGCACAGCCGTTGAGCGTCGTCTCCAGCACGGCCGTCCCGCGCGGATTGCCGACCAGCCGGTTGACGAGGTCCGCGGCCGGCCCGTCCAGGGCACCGGAGCGGGGGACACCGAGATGGGCGTGCCCGGGGCGGCCGAGGTCCTGCACGGTGGTCAGGGCACCGGCCCGTACGACGGCGAGGGCGCGATCCGTCATGACCCCGCCTCGGGGACGAACCGCACGCGTGTGCCCGGCGACAGCAGCGCGGCGGGCACCCGCGCGTGGTCCCACAGGACGATGTCCGTCGTGCCGATGAGCTGCCAGCCGCCCGGCGACGAGCGCGGGTACACGCCCGTGTACGGGCCGGCCAGCGCCACCGACCCGGCGGGGACGGCCGTGCGCGGGGTGGCCCGGCGCGGGACGTCGTAGCGCGACGGCAGCCCGGTGAGATAGCCGAAGCCGGGCGCGAAGCCGCAGAACGCGACCCGGAACTCCGTC
The DNA here is from genome assembly GCF_018604545.1 of Streptomyces koelreuteriae. GTDB lineage: Bacteria > Actinomycetota > Actinomycetes > Streptomycetales > Streptomycetaceae > Streptomyces > Streptomyces koelreuteriae. The sequence goes on from NZ_CP075896.1 coordinate 7,159,072, forward strand.
TCCGCGTGGATGCGGGCGACCTCCCGCTCCGGCACGCCCCAGTACGCGGCGACATCCGCCAGGTCCGGGCCGTCATACCTCAGGGGGATCTCGACCACCTCACGCGTGCGTGGGGGAGCGGGCGGCAGGTCGGCCGCGGTCAGTTCGGCGGCCAGCCGGGCGGGGGAGTCGAGGCCGTCGAGGAGGACCGTGCGGGCCGCGGGGACGATCTCACGGGCCGACAGCGAGCCCTCCGCGCGGCGTCGCAGCAGCTCCGCGTGCAGCGCTTGGGCCTCGTCGCCCGAGGCGACCTCGACGAGCAGCGCGTCCTCGCCGACGGGCCGGACCTTCATGCGAAGGCCTCCACCCGGATGCCCGACGTCTCCAGACGGCCCCGCACCCGGCGCGCCAAGTCCACCGCGCCGGGCGTGTCGCCGTGCAGGCACAGGGAACGCGCGCGTACCTCGATCCGGGTCCCCGAGAGGGAGGAGACCTCGCCCGAGCGGGCCAGGCTCAGCGAACGCTCCACGACGGCCTCCGGGTCGGTGACCACGGCGCCCTCCCGCGTGCGCGGCACCAGCGTGCCCGCGTCGGTGTACGCCCGGTCCGCGAACGCCTCCGTGACGACCGGCAGTCCGGACTTCCCGGCGAGGTCGAGCAGCCGCGAGCCGGGCAGGCCCAGCACGGGCAGCGCGGCATCCGCGAGGAGCACCCCGTCGACGACCGCGGCGGCCTGCTCCTCGTCGTGCACGACCCGGTTGTAGAGCGCGCCGTGCGGTTTGACGTAGGACACGCGGGAGCCCGCGGCCCGGGCGAAGACCTCCAGGGCGCCGATCTGGTAGGCCACTTCGGCCGCCAGTTCGGCGGACGGCACGTCCATCGCGCGCCGCCCGAACCCGGCCAGGTCCCGGTAGGACACCTGGGCGCCGATCCGTACCCCGCGCTCGGCCGCCAGCTCGCACACCCGGCGCATGGTGGCCGCGTCCCCGGCGTGGAAGCCGCACGCCACATTGGCGCTGGTGACCACGGACAGCAGCCGTTCGTCGTCGGTGAGCCGCCAGCGGCCGAAGCCCTCGCCGAGGTCGGCGTTCAGATCGATCGAGGTCACGTGTCGCATCTCCTGTCAGGCCACGCGGTACTGCTCGTCGCGGGCGTCGGTGAGGAACATCTGCCCCGGGGCGTGTGTGAGGGCGAACGGCGGACGCGAGGCCATCACGGCCGCCTGCGGGGTCACTCCGCACGCCCAGAACACCGGGATGTCGTCCGGTTCGGTGTCCACCGGGTCGCCGAAGTCGGGACGGCCGAGGTCGTCGATGCCGAGCCCCGCCGGATCGCCGCAGTGCACGGGGCTGCCGTGCACCGCCGGCAGCAGACTGCTCTCCCGGATCGCCGCGGCCAGGTGCGGGGGCGGCACCGGCCGCATGGACACCACCAGCGGCCCGTGCAGCCGCCCCGCCGGACGGCACTGCCGACTCGTCACGTACATCGGGACGTTGCGGCCCTGCTCGACATGACGGATCGGGACGCCCGCCTCGCTCAGCGCCCACTCGAAGGTGAAGCTGCAGCCGATCAGGAACGACACCAGGTCGTCCCGCCAGTGGGCGCGCACGTCCGTCGGCTCGTCCACCAACTCGCCGTCCCGCCACACCCGGTAGCGCGGCAGATCGGTGCGCAGATCCGCGCCGTCGGCGAGCACGGTCGTCCAGGATCCGGCGTCCGTGACGTCGAGGACGGGGCAGGGCTTGGGGTTGCGCTGGCAGAACAGCAGCATGTCGTAGGCCCAGTCGGCCGGCACCGAGATGAGGTTGACCTGGGTGTGACCGGCCGCGACCCCCGCTGTGGGGCCCGTCAGGCCCTCCCGGAAGCGGGTGCGGGCCGTTTTCGGGCTCCACGCGTGCGCGTGCTCGTCGGCGAGGACGACGGGGCGGTCCTCGGTCCCGGTGATCGGCGTGGCGTTCACGTGAGTTCCTTCCCACGCGTCTCCGGCAGCCCGAGCAGCGCCAGCGCGGCGAGGCCGTAGCCGATCGCCCCGAAGACCAGCGCGCCGCCGACGCCCCAGCTGTCGGCCAGGAATCCGACCATCGTCGGGAACACGGCGCCCACCGCGCGCCCGGTGTTGTACGTGAAGCCCTGCCCGGTGCCGCGTACCGCCGTCGGGTACAGCTCGCTCAGGTAGGAGCCGAATCCGCTGAAGATCGCCGACATACAGAAACCGAGGGGGAAACCGAGCACCAGGAGCAGGGTGTTGGCCCCGCTCGGGATGTTCGCGTACGCCAGGATGCAGATCGCCGACAGCAGGGCGAAGAGCCAGATGTTGCGCTTGCGGCCCAGCTTGTCGGTGAGGTAGCCGCCGGTGAGGTAGCCGATGAAGGCGCCCGATATCAGGAACGTCAGATAGCCGCCGGTGCCGACGACGGACAGCTCGCGCTCGGACTTCAGATACGTCGGCACCCAGGTGGCCAGCGTGTAGTAGCCGCCCTGGACACCGGTCGAGAGCAGCACGGAGAAGAGCGTGACCCGCAGCAGACCCGGCTTGAAGATCGCCTTGAAGGAACCCTTCTCCGCGCTCTGCTCACGAGCGGCGGCGGCCTCGGGAGCGTCCTGCACACTGCGCCGCAGCCAGATGACGAGCAGCGCCGGCAGCGCCCCGGTCCAGAACATGATGCGCCAGGCCAGATCGTCTCCGGCCACCGAGAAGACCAGCGTGTAGGCGATCACGGCGAGGCCCCAGCCCACGGCCCAGGAGCTCTGGATCGCGCCGAGCGTGCGGCCTCGGTTCTTGGCGCTCGCGTACTCGGCGACCAGGATCGCGCCGACCGCCCACTCGCCGCCGAAACCGAGTCCCTGGAGGGCGCGGAAGACCAGCAGCGTCTCGTAGTTGGGCGCGAAACCGCAGGCGACGGTGAAGACCGCGTAGGTGATCACCGTGATCATCAGGGCCTTCACCCGGCCGATGCGGTCCGCGAGGACGCCCGCGAGGGCGCCGCCGATCGCGGAGACCACCAGCGTGACCGTGGTGAAGAGACCGGTCTGGCCGCTGTTCAGGCCGAAGTAGGCGGACAGCGCGACCATGCTCAGCGGCAGCGTGAAGTAGTCGTACGAGTCGAGGGCATAGCCGCCGAAGGCACCGGTGAAGGCGCGGCGGCCCCGCGGGCCGAGGGCGCGCAGCCAGCCGAACGCCCCGTCGTCGTCGGTGCGTCCGGCCGCCACGGGGCGTGTGTCGTCGGTCAGGGCTTGCGGTGGAGGGGGCGTGCTCATGGGCACCTCGCAGAGGGGGGAGAGAGTGCTTCGGGCCGAGCCGTGCGTAGCACCGTAGGGGATTGTTCAACGATCCCTCAATACCCATGTTGGTTCTTCTTCTGATCTGCGATTGAATTCCCGCATGGCAGAGCAGCTGAAGGACCTCGCCGACGACCGGGCTCTCCTGGGGCGCACCAGCACCGCCGAGCGCGTCTCGGACATCCTCAGAAGCCGGATCGCCGAGGGCTACTTCCCGCCCGGGACACGGCTCTCCGAGGACAGCATCGGCGGGGCGCTCGGCGTCTCCCGCAACACGCTCCGCGAGGCGTTCCGCCTGCTCACCCATGAACGCCTGCTCGTCCACGAGCTGAACCGGGGCGTCTTCGTCCGGGTCCTGACCGTGGAGGACGTCGAGGACATCTACCGCACCCGCATGCTCGTCGAGTGCGCCGTCGTCCGCGGCCTCGGCGAGCCGCCCTACGGCCTCGACGGGCTCGCCGGTGCCGTCGCGGAGGGGCGGCGGGCGGCCCGGGAAGGTGACTGGAAGGCGGTGGGTACGGCCAACATCCACTTCCACCGGGAACTGGTGGCCCTCGCGGTGAGCGAGCGCACCGACGAGTTGATGCGGAGCGTCTTCGCCGAACTGCGTCTCGCGTTCCATGTGGTGGACGAGCCGCAGCGGCTGCACGAGCCGTACATCGCACGAAATGTCGCGATTCTTGAGGCTCTTCAGGGCGGGGACCGTGAGAAGGCCGAGAGCCTGCTCGCCGGCTACCTCGACGATTCGCTGGAGCGGGTTGTCGAGGTGTACCGGCGGCGGGTCGGCGAGGAGGGCTGAGGGGGCCGCCGAAGGTTCGATGAAAGGTCCGTTGCAGGTCCGCTGAGGGGGCGTACCCGCGTCGTTTGGGTGGTTGTCAGACCCAGGACCTAGTCTGTGCACCGTGACTTCGCCTGCATCGACGGACAGCGTTCCGCCCCAGCTCAGCGCGGGGCCGCGCCCCGCGCCGGGGCCGGCCGCCGACGAGGGCCTGGCGCGCCGCCTGCGCGCGCTCGCCTGCACCGCGCCGCTGCACGACCTGGACGCGCGCAAGGCCAACCTCGCGGGTGAGTACTCGGTGTACGGCATGGCGGAGGTCGCGCTCTCGGCCATCGACCTGGTCACCCTGAACATGGACTTCGACACGGGCGCGGACCACGACCAGATCGTCGCCCGCCTCGTCCCGCGCATCGCCGCGCAGGCCTCCCGGCGTCCCGCCGCCGAGCACGAGCGGGTGGCCCGCTGGGTCCTGGAGAACCTGATCAACGTCGGCAGCGTCGACCGCGGCTTCCGCGCGGTGTACGGCACCTTCGGGGCGGACGGCACCTATGTGCGCCGTGACTACGACTTCAAGCTGATCGAGGAGGTCCCGGGCCCCGGCGGCACGGTCTATCTCCGTACGACGGACGAGGCGGTCAACGTCCTCGTCGGCGCCCTCGACACCGATGTCACCAGCGCGCAGATCGCCGCCGAGGTCAAGCTGGAGGTGCTGATCAGCCGCGGCCGGCTCGCCGACGCCCAGCTCGCGGCCGAACAGGCCCGCTACCGCACCGTGCAGTACTCGGAGACCCTGCGCAGGGCCCTCGACGCGACCCGGCGCAATGTGCGCGCGGTGGACTGGCTGACCACCGTGCCCGACATGATCGCCGAGGCCCTGGAGCACGTCGCCGACCGCTACCGCCACGAGAACGCGATCCTCACCAACATCCGCAAGGCCCGCGACGAGTCCGAGGATCCCGAGCAGAAGCGCCGGGCCGCCGAGCTCGTCGACATCGTCAAGGACTGCATCCGCCGGCACACGCAGTTGCAGTCCCGGCTGCTCGAGGCCGGACCGCTGTTCCGCGCCGAGCAGGACCGGCAGGCCTTCGCCACCCCGATGACCACCTCGGGCATCGACCTCTACGGCCATCTCGTCGCCCCCGTCCTGCCGCTGTCGATCGAGCAGGCCGTCCGTGTCACGGACGCCTTCTTCGCCCGCGGCACCGGGCTGCGCACGCCTGTGTCCGTCAGGGTCGGGGACCTCGTCGACATACTGCTGACGCCGCCGGTGGAGCGGGAGCATCTGGGCGCGGAGATGCCCGAGCCGGACGTCATCGCCACACCCGACGACAGCCGGTTCAGCGAGGAGCAGATGGCGGCCGCGCAGGAGCTGCTCGACCTGCCGGCCGACGCGCCGCGCCGGCTGTCCGGCCTGCTGGCCGAGGCGCGCCGGCAGGATCCCGAACTGCCGTATCTGGTGGCCCTGCTGGCGGTGCACGCGGCCAGTCCGCCGGTCGGTACGGCCTACCGCCAGGGAGAGCAGAAGCTGCTGTTCGCCGTGGACGACGGGACCGAGCTCGACGATCAGGAGTTCGGCGGCGCGGATCTGATCGTCGGGACGGCACTGCTGGACGCGGCGGGGATGGCGGCGGATCGGACCGAAGCGGCATGAGCGAGTGCCACGGGAACATGAGTGAGTACCACGGGACCATGAGTGAGTACCGCGGGAACAAGAAGAACGAGGAGCCCCGACCGTGAGCGAGCACGTCGAGTGGAGTGAGCCGGAGGGACCGGCCCCGACGGCCACCGCCGCCGTCACCCCCGCCGACGCCGCCGACGCGGCGCGGCTCGTGTCCTTCGGCCTGCAGCCCAAGCTGCAGCCGGCCCGCGACCAGGAGTACACGGACCTGCTGCGGCGCTACCGCGAGGACCCGCCGTTCGCGCGGCTCGCCGACGCCGTGGCCACCGGTCTGGGACTCATCGTGCTGGAGGTGTCCCCGCGCGCGGGCATGGCCGTCACCGCCGCCGAGGACTCCGTGTTCGCCGTGCGCATGGGCGACTACGCGCGCCGTACGTCCGCCGACGGCGGCGACCGGTTCCTGCACGGACTCGCCCATCTCGCCGTCGCCGCCCTGGCCTTCCCGCGCCCCGAGGACCTCGCCGACGACGGCTACATCGGCCGGGTCACGGTCAACGGCGTCGACGCCTTCGTGCGCCAGGCCTGCCGCCGCCTGGAGGAGCGCGCCGCCGAGCAGGGCGAGAACACCGACCCGGCCACCGACACGCCCGGCCTGGAGGCCGCCTGGCGGATCTGGGTACGGCGCAGCGCGACCGGTGCCACCAAGGACGCGCGCCGGCTCGCCGGTTCGACCACCGGCATCGTCGCCAAGGCCGTCGCCTTCCTCACCGAATCCGGCTTCCTCCAGCGCACCGGCGACGACAACGGCGGCACGTACCGCACCACCGCCCGCTACCAGCTCCAGGTGCGCGACATGGCCGGCGGCGCCGCGATGGCCGAGCTGCTGGAGCTGGGCGTCGTCCCGGTCACGGACGGCACCGCGACGCTGCTGCCCGCCGAGGAGAGCGACGACCTGGAGCTGGTGGCCGACGCCGGGCTGCCGTTCCACTCCTCCTGACCCCCCCACTTCACGAAGGCTTACGAGAGTCCGCCATGTACGAGCTGTCCCGGGTCCGCCTCTACTCCATCGGGCCCGCAGGTGCGCGCTACGCCGACACCGTGCTTGACCTGCGCGGTGTGGGCGAGACCGTGCCCGACCCCGCGCCCACGCAGGCGGAGTTCTTCGAGGAGGAGCCCGTCGGCCCGCCGCGCCGGCCCGCGCCCGCGGGTGTGCTCTTCCTGGAGAACGGCGGCGGCAAGTCGGTGCTGCTCAAGCTGATCTTCTCGGTGATGCTGCCGGGCCACCGCAACACGCTCGGCGGCGCCAGCTCCGGTGTGCTGCGCAAGTTCCTGCTCGCCGACGACTGCGGACATGTCGCGCTGGAGTGGCAGCACGTGCTGACCGGTGAGTGCGTCGTCGTCGGCAAGGTCAGCGAGTGGCGCGGACGGCAGGTCTCCAACGACCCGCGGAAGTTCGCCGAGGCCTGGTACTCCTTCCGCCCCGGGCCCGGACTGAGCCTCGACAACCTCCCCGTCGCCGAGTCCACCGCCGTACGGGCCCCCGTCGAGGGCCAGTCGGGCGCGCGCGGCCGGCGTCGCACCATGAAGGGCTTCCGCGACGCGCTCACGGAGGCGGGCAAGACCTACCCGCACCTGGAGGTGCACTGGGAGGAGATCCACGACCGCTGGATCGAGCACCTGGGCGATCTCGGCCTCGACCCGGAACTCTTCCGCTATCAGCGGGAGATGAACGCCGACGAGGGCGAGGCCGCCGGTCTCTTCGCGGTCAAGAAAGACGCCGACTTCACCGATCTGCTGCTGCGCGCCGTCACCGACACCCGTGACACCGACGGACTCGCCGACCTGGTCGGCGGCTTCGGCAACAAGCTCGGCCGGCGCGCCGAGCTGATCGCCGAACGCGACTTCACCGCCGGGTCCGTCGACCTCCTCGGGCGGATCGTCGAGGCCGCCGAGGCCCGCACCCGCGCGCGGGACATCCACGCCGGAGCCGAGCGGCGCACGCGGAACCTGGCCCGCAAGCTGTCCGCGCGCGGTGTGCGGGAGCGGACCCGGGCCGCCGACCTGGCGCAGCGCGTCACCACCGCCGCGTCCGCGGTCACGCACGCCGAGGCGGCCCGCGAGAGCAGCGCGCTGATCTCCGCCGAACTCGCCTACCGGCACGCCTCGCTGGCCCTCGCCGCGGCCGAGAAGTCCGCCGCCGCGCAGAAGCGTGAGCTCGCCGACGCCCGCACGCTGTACTCCGCGTGGCAGGCCGCCGAGGCCGCACTGCGCCACCGCGCCGCCGCCGACCGTGTCGCCCGCGTGTCCGCCGCGATCCAGGAGGCGGAGCGCGACGCCGCCCCCGCGCTGGCCGCTCGCTCCAGGGCCGCCGTCGACCTCGTCCGGGCCCTGCACGCCGCCGCGGGCAACGCCGAGAACCTCGCCAACGATGAGGAGGAGCGCTCCGCAGCCCTCCAGGAGGTCAGCGACTCGGCCTACCGCGACTCCACCGCCGCCGCCACCGAGGCACAGCGCGCCCGCAGCGAGGTCGGGCACCTCAAGCAGCGCCTCGCCGAGGTCGAGCAGGAGACCGCCGAGGCGGTCCGGGCCGGCTGGCTCGACGACAGCGCGCCCGACGCCGACCCGGCCCGCGCGGCCCTCGCCGCCAGCGACGCCGAGAAGACCGCCGTCGCGGCCTGGGACGCGGCCCGCGAGGCATCCCGCCGGGCCACCGAGCACGCGCGCGAGACCGCGGCCACCGAGTCCCGCGCGGAACTCACCGCGGCCCGCGCGGCGGACGCGGCCACGGCGGCCGAGCGGTCGTACGAGGCCGAGCGCCGCACCGCCGAGGCCCTGGCGGGGGAGGAGCGGCTCGCCGAGATGCTGAGCCTCACCTCCGAGGCCCGGCCGGGCATCCCACAGCCCCGCCACGGCTCGGACGGCGAACCGGCCCTCCCGCCCACGTCCGGCGAACAGGGCCTCACCCCCGAGGAACTCGACCGCTTCGCCGACGACCTGCGCGACCTGCTCGACGACGCCGTCGGCTCCGCCGAACGCCAGCTCTTCGACCTGCGTACGGCCGCCGCCGACGACTCCCGGATCCTCGGCGCGCTCGGTGACGGCGGGCTGCTGCCGCCCGGCCCGGACGTGCTGGCCACGGTCGAGTACCTCGGCGAGCACGGCATCCCCGCGCTGCCCGGCTGGCGCTACCTCGCCCAGGCCGTCGACCCGGCCGACCACGCACGCGTGCTGGCCGCCCGGCCCGAACTCGTCGACGGCGTGATCATCACCGACCCCGACTCCCACGCACGCGCCCGTCAGGCGCTCGGCGACGCGGCACTGCTGCCCCGTTCCGCCGTGGCCGTGGGCACGGCGGCCGCCCTGCTCGCCCCGACCCCCGCCCCGGACGCCGACACCGGCGACGTCTTCCTCGTCCCGCCGAACCCGGCCATGCACGACGAGCACGCCGCCGACGAGGAGCGGCAGACGCTGCGCGCCCGGGCGACCGAACGCGACGAGGAGATCCGCGCGCTCGCCGCCCGCCTCGGCAAGGACCGCGAGCTGGCCGCCCGGCTCGCCTCCTGGCGCACCGGCTGCCCCGACGGCCGCCTCGCCGAACTGGCCCGGGTCGCCCACGACACCCGCGAGTTCGCAGAGGAGTCGGAGGCGGAACTGGCCGAAGCGCGCACGGTCCGGGCCGAGGCCGACGAGACCGCGACCGAGGCCGCCCGGGTCCGGGACGAGCGGCAGGAAGCCGCCCAGAAGGCACGCCGCTCCGCCGACGCCCTCGCCGGGCTCGCCTTCCGGCTGCGCGAACGGGCCGGCTGGCAGGTCAGGCTGCGCGAACTGGCCGACGAGGCGACCGAGGCCGAGGCGGGCGCCCAGACCTGTCTGGAGCGCGCCCGCGCCGCCGACGAGGACCGGCGCGGCGCCCAGCGCGCCGCCGACGACGCGCGCCGCACCGCCCGCGCCCTGCGGGCCGAGCGCTCCGAGATCGCGGGCGCCCCCGACGACGTGCCCGAGGACGAGACCCAGACCCCGAAGGCCTCCCTGCCCGCCCTGCGCGAGGCCTACCGGGCCGCGTCCCAGGTGTACGAGAAGGTCGGCGTGGGCGCCGACCTGCGGGCCGAACAGGCCCGCGCGGAGAGCGACGAGAGCGCGGCCCGCGCGGAACTGGACCGGCTCAGCAACAAGGTCCGTACGCGCGCGGAGCAGCTCCTCGAATCCCCCGACGGCTCCGACGGACCCAGCCGCCAGGCCGCCGCCGCCCGGGCCGAGGAGCTGGTGCAGCTCCTGGAGACCCGTATGTCGAACGCGAGCGAGCAGCTCGGGCGGCTGCGCGGCGAGGCCGAACGGCACGCGCCCGAGGACGGCGATGCCCACACCGAGCTCCCTGAGGACTCGCAGCCCCGCGACGCCGAGCACGCCCAGACCCTGCTGCGCACCGCCACGGCCGAACTCGCCTCCCACACCGAGGCGCTCACCCAGGCACGGGAGGCGCACGCCGAACTCCTCGACGCCCACCGCGCCGCCGAGGACGCCGCGGGCGGCTTCGACGAGATCGCCGCCATGCTCCGCGACCTGCTGCGCGAGCACGCCACGGACGAGGAACACGAAGAGCCCGAGCCCTACCCCGGCAGCCCGGAGGAGGCCCGGCAGTCGGCCGCCGAGGCCCGCCGCTCCCTGCGCGGCTGCGCCGCCGACCTGTCCGCCGCCGAGGCCGCCGTCCGCGAGGCCAGCGACATCCTCGTCCGGCACGCCAACTCCACGCGCTACGAGCAGGTCCGCACCCCCGCACGGCAGCAGATCCGCGAACTGCCCGCTTCCGCGCTGCCCGAGCACGCCCAGAAGTGGGCGGACGCCTTCGCGCCCCGGCTCCGGGTCCTGACCGACGAACTGGAGCAGCTGGAGCGCAACCGCGACTCGATCGTGGACCGGCTGCGCGGCCTGGTCGAGTCGGCCCTGGCCACCCTGCGCTCCGCCCAGCGCCTCTCCCGTCTTCCCGAGGGCCTCGGCGAATGGTCGGGACAGGAGTTCCTGCGCATCCGCTTCGAGGAGCCCGACCAGGCCACGCTCACCGAGCGGCTGGGCGAGGTCATCGACGAGGCGACCCGCGCGGCCGTCAAGAAGAACTCCGACCTGCGGCGTGACGGCATGTCCCTGCTGCTGCGGGGCGTCGCCGCGGCCCTGCAGCCCAAGGGCGTCGCCGTCGAGATCCTCAAGCCCGACGCGGTGCTGCGCGCCGAGCGCGTCCCCGTCGGGCAGATGGGCGACGTCTTCTCCGGCGGCCAGCTCCTCACCGCCGCCATCGCCCTGTACTGCACGATGGCCGCGCTGCGGTCGAACGACCGGGGCCGCGACAAGCACCGGCACGCCGGCACCCTGTTCCTCGACAACCCCATCGGCCGCGCCAACGCCACGTACCTGCTGGAACTGCAGCGGGCGGTGTCGGACGCCCTCGGTGTCCAACTCCTCTACACCACAGGCCTGTTCGACACCACCGCGCTGGCCGAGTTCCCCCTGGTCATCCGCATGCGCAACGACGCCGACCTCAGGGCCGGCCTGAAGTACATCAGCGTCGAGGAACACCTCCGCCCGGGCCTGCCGCAGCAGCCCCAGGCGGGCGAGGCGGTACACAGTGAGATCACGGCGACGAGGATGTTCAAACGCCCGGCGTCCTCGACGCCCTAGCGGCGCGGCGAACTGCGCGACCGGCCACAACGGTCGCGCAGTCGCCCGCGGTCAGGCGGCTCCCCCCACGGTCAGGCGTCTGCCCGCAGGAGATCCGCGCACTTCTCGCCGATCATCATGGTCGTGATGCACGGGTTGACGGTGACCAGATCGGGCATCACCGACCCGTCCGCGACCCGCAGCCCCTGAACCCCCTTGACCAGCAGCCGCGCGTCCAAGGGGGCCGAAGGATCGTCGTCCGCACCCATCTTCACCGTGCAGGACGGGTGATAGACGGTGTTGTGCGTCCGCTGGATGTACCCGAGCAGTTCCTCGTCCGTCCGCAGGTCCGGCCCGGGCGCCAGCTCCGCCCCCGCCCAGCCGCTCAGCGCGGGCTGCTCGGCGATCCGCCGGGCCAGCCGCAGCCCGTAGGTCATCACGCGCGCGTCGTGCTCGTGCGTGAAGTACCGCGGATCCACCCTCGGTTTGTCCCGGTAGTCCCGTGTCCGCAGCCGCACCGTGCCTCGCGACTTCGCGCGCGTCACGTTGGGTGTGAGGCAGAAGGCGTTCTCGGAGGTGGGGTAGCCGTGCCGGGCGGTGTTCATGTCGAACGGCACGGACCCGTAGTGGAACATCAGATCCGGCCGGTCGAGCCCCGGCTCGGTGTCGTAGAAGATGCCCGCCTCCCACCACTGGCTGGACGTGGTGGTCATCGGCTGCCGGGCCTCCCACATGATCACCCCCTCGGGGTGGTCCTGGAGGTTCTCGCCGACGCCGGGGGCGTCCACGACGACCTCCACTCCGGTGTCGCGCAGGTGTCCGGCCGGTCCGATGCCCGACAGCATCAGCAGCTTCGGCGAGTCGATCGCCCCGCACGACACGATCACCTCGCGCCGGGCCCGTACGGTCCGGGTGTGGATCAGATCCGGGTCGAGGTACTCGGCGCCCACGCAGCGCCGCCCGTCCAGCACCAGCTTCTTGGCCCGTACCCCGGTGCGTACCTCCAGATTGGGCCGCTTGCCGAGGATCGGGTGCAGATAGGCGACCGAGGACGACTGGCGGATGTTGTTCTCGTCGGAGTTGATCTGGAACCAGCTCGCGCCCCGGACGACCGTCCGGCCCGTGTTGAAAGCGACCGTGGGGATGCCCGCCTGCGCGCACGCCTCCAGCAGGGCCGTGCCGCACGGGTCGTCGCTCTTCAGCGTGCGCAGCTTCACCGGGCCGGTGCGGCCGTGGTGGTCGCCTGGCGCGTCGTTGTTCTCCAGTCGCCGGTACAGCGGGAACAGGTCCGCCGCGCTCCAGCCCGTACAGCCCGCGGCCGCCCAGTCGTCGAGGTCCTCGGCGGGTGCCCAGAAGGCGATGCAGGAATTGTGGGAGGAGCAGCCGCCGAGCACCTTCGCCCGGGCGTGCCGCATGAAACTGTTCCCGCTGGCCTGCGGTTCGACCGGATAGTCCCAGTCGTAGCCGGACTCCAGCAGCCCCATCCAGCGCTCGAGGCGCAGGACGTCGTCGTCTCCGACGTCGCTCGGGCCGGCCTCCAGCACACACACCGTGATGGAGGGGTCCTCGGACAGCCGGGCCGCCACCACGTTGCCCGCGGTGCCGCCGCCGACCACGACGTAGTCGAACTCATGCGTACTCATGGGTCCTCCTTCAGTCGGCCGCCGGGGCGGAGAGGGGAGACGAGGCCGTGGTCTCCGAGCGGTGCTCGGCGAGCACGCCGGTCCGGTGCCGCTGGACGAACCAGTAGTAGGCGAAGCCGCCGCCCGCGATGACGGCCACGAACAGCACCGCGCCCCAGCGCAGGTACCAGTGGTAGGGCGCCGCCGCGTTGTAGACCGCGGCCCGCGGCCAGATGAGGTTGAGCGTCATGGCCCCGCCCCACAGCACGGCCAGGATGTTGACCGGCAGGCCCCAGCGGCCCAGGGAGAAGCGGCCCTCGCTCGCGGGCTGCCACTTCCCGCGCAGCCGGGCGACCAGCAGCGGCACCGTGACACCGAGGTAGGCGAGGTAGATCATGATGATGCCGATGCTGGTGACGACGGTGAAGATCTGCGGCTGGCGGATGTTGACCACCAGGATCGCCAGCGCCAGGATCCCGATGATCACGGTCGGCAGGACCGGCGTCTGGAAGCGCGGATGGCACTTGGCCAGCTTCGAGGACGCGGGCAGGTTGTTGTCGCGGGCCATCGCGAACGCCAGCCGGACGGCCGCCGTGTGGACCGCCAGGGCGCACACCGTCACCGCGATCAGCACACACCACAGCATCGCCTTGCCGGCCGTCGGGCCGAGCACGTTCAGGACGATGTACTGCAGACCGTCCGTGGAGAGCTGCTCGCCCTTGAGGCTGGACACGCTCATCAGCGCGAGCAGCAGGATCAGACCGCCGAGCACGAAGGACGCCACGATCGCCCGGATGATCGCGCGCGGGGCGTTCCGGGTCGGGTCCAGGGACTCCTCGCCGAGCGAGGCGGCCGTGTCGAAGCCGTACATGACGTACGCGGAGGCCAGCGAGGCCACCAGGAAGGCGCCCAGGTAGCCGTTTCCGTACCCCGCGCCGGTGCCCTGCGTCTCCATGACGACCTGCGGACCGCGCGTGATGTGGACGGCAAACATGACGATCAATACGACAGTGGCGATCAACTCGATGAACACGCCCGCCGTGTTGATCCTCGCCATCAACTTGACGCCGAAGGCGTTCACCAGGGTGGTGAACAGGATCAACACCGCGGCCAGGATGACCGCGTTGGTCGCCACGTCGTACGTACCGGTGCCGTCCCCCACGAACTGGAAGAACGACGAGATCTGCGGCAGCGTCAGCTGATAGGCCAGCGCCACGGCCGCGATGGACACGATCGAGGCGATCAGCATCATCCAGCCGGCGAGCCAGCCCAGATGCGGATTGCCTATCTTCTTCGACCAGTTGTAGACGGAGCCCGCGACGGGATAGCGGGCGGCGAGCTCCGCGAAGCAGAGCGCGACCATGAACTGGCCGATGAAGACCATCGGCCACGACCACCAGTAGGCGGGTCCGCCGCTGCCGTAGCCGAAGTAGAACAGCTGAAAGGTTCCGGTCAGGATCGATATGTAGCTGATCCCGGCGGCGAAGGTGTGGAAGTTGCCGAGAGTGCGCTTGAGCTCGGGTCTGTAGCCGAACTCGGTGAGTTCGGCGTCGTCCTGGCCGGGGGCGTCTTTGGACTGCGTGGTCGGTCTCATGGGCGGTTCCTCAATGGGTGTTCCTCGGGGCGGATTCGATCAGTCGAACCAACCCTGGGGGGTGGGACGGGTGTTGCGCCATATGTGCTTCGTCTCGCGATACTCGGCGAGCCCCGCGGGCCCGAGTTCGCGTCCGAAGCCTGACTGCTTGAAACCGCCCCATTCCGCCTGCGGAACGTAGGGGTGGAAGTCGTTGATCCAGACCGTTCCGAGGCGCAGCCGGTCCGCGACCCGCGCGGCCCGGGCCTCGTCGCTCGTCCACACGGCGCCCGCGAGACCGTAGATCGTGTCGTTGGCGAGACGTACGGCCTCCTCCTCGCCCGTGAACCGTTCGACGGTCAGGACCGGCCCGAAGGACTCCTCCTGGACCACGGACATGCCCGCGGCGCACTCGTCCAGCACGGTGGGCGGGTAGTAGAAGCCGCCGGCCAGGTCGTGGCGGTCCGGGCGCGAGCCGCCGCAGCGCAGCACCGCGCCCTCCGCCAGGCCCTTCGCCACATAGGCCTCGACCTTGGCACGATGCGCCGCCGAGATCAGCGGACCGGTCCGGGCCCGTTCGTCGAACGGCCCGCCCAGCCGGATCTCCCGCGCCCGTCGTACGACCTCGTCGACGAAGCGGTCGTGCAGACAGTCCTCGACGAGCAGCCGCGTCCCGGCCGAGCACACCTGCCCCGAGTGCAGGAACACGGCCGTCAGCGCCATGTCGACGGCCGCCTCGAAGCCGGCGTCGGCGAAGACGATGTTGGGGTTCTTGCCACCGAGTTCGAGGGCCACCTTCTTCACCGTCGGAGCGGCGGCGGCCATCAGCCGGCGGCCGGTCTCCAGGCCGCCGGTGAAGGAGACGAGGTCCACGTCCGGATGGTCGCCGAGCGGGGCACCCGCCTCCGGGCCCGCCCCGAGGACCAGATTGCCGACGCCCGGCGGAAGCCCGGCCTCCGCCAGCAGCCGCAGCAGGTGGATCGCGGTGTGCGGGGTCAGCTCGCTCGGCTTGAGCACGAAGGTGTTCCCGGCCGCGAGAGCCGGGGCGACCTTCCACGCCGTCTGCAGAAGCGGATAGTTCCAGGGCGTGATCAGCCCGCACACGCCGACCGGCTCGTGCACCACCCGGCTGTCGACGTCCGCCCGGCCCGTGTCGACGACCCGGCCGGACTCGCTCCCCACCAGCCGCCCGAAGTAGCGGAAGCAGTTCGCGATGTCGTCGATGTCGTACTCGCTCTCCACGAGCCGCTTGCCCGTGTCCAGGGACTCCGCGCGGGCGAGGGCCGCCTTGTCCCGGACGAGCAGGTCCGCGACGCGCAGCAGCATATCGCCGCGTTCCTGCGCGGGCGTCCGCGGCCAGGGCCCTTCGTCGAAGGCCCGGCGGGCCGCGGCGATCGCCTCCACCGTGTCCTTGCCGCCCGCCTCGTCCACGACCCCGACCAGGGAACCGTCGGCCGGGCAGCGGATCTCACGGGTGCGCTCGTCGAGGGCGCCCCGCCACTCACCGTCAATGAACAGGTCCGGCATGCGCGCCTCCCAGCCGTTCGACGAGCCACTCGTGGAAGATCCCGATGTGGTGCTCGTTGGGCACGAGTACACCCCCTTTTCGGTACGCCCGGGAAGCCATCGCAGGCTGCGTTCGTTCACAGGCCTCGAAATCTTGGAGGTTCACCCGATGAAAGAGCTCCACCGACCTCGACACATCCGCCCCTGACTCCACCACCTCCGGCGCGTACAGCCAGTCACACTCGACGACCGTGCGGTCCTCCGCGAGCGGGAACATCCGGTGCAGGATGACGTGGTCCGGGACGAGGTTCACGAAGACCGCCGGCTTGATCGTGATGGCGTAGTAGCGGCGGTCCTGGTCGGCGCCCACGGCCGGAAGCCTGCCGAAGCCCTCGCCGCCGTCGACGGTGAAGCCCTTGACCTCGTCGCCGAACTCGGCGCCATGGCCCACGTAGTACTGGGCGGCGTACCCCTCGGCGAACTCCGGGAGCACCTCGGTCAGTTCGGGGTGGATCGTCGCGCAGTGGTAGCACTCCATGAAGTTCTCGACGATCAGCTTCCAGTTCGCCTTCACGTCATAGGTGATGCGTTTTCCGAGCGCGAGGTTCTCCGTGCCGTAGTGGTCGATGGCCGCGACGTCGCCGAGCCGCTCGACGGCGGCCTGTACGACCGTCTCCTCGAAGGAGGGCGGTGCGTCCGCCAGGCACACCCAGGCGTAGCCGAGCCACTCACGCAGAGCGACATTGATCAACCCGTACGCGACGCGGTCGACGTCCGGCATCTTGATCAAGTTGGGTGCGGCGATCAACTTGCCGTCGAGGTCGTACGTCCAGGCGTGGTACGGGCACTGGAGGGTGCGGCGGTTCTCGCCCGACTCCTCCGTGCACAGGCGCGCCCCGCGATGGCGGCAGACGTTGAGGAAGGCCCGCAGTTCGCCCTTGCGGGTCCGGGTGATGATGACGTTCTCGCGACCGACCTGGACGGTGCGGAAGGCACCGGGCCGGTCCAGGTCGGAGCTGCGGACGGCACAGAACCACATCGACTCGAAGATGTGCTCCTGCTCCTGCCGGAAGACGTCCGGGTCGGTGTAGTAGCGCCCGGGGAGGGTGGCGATCAGGCTCGGGGTGATCGGGGTGGTCGTCACGTGCGTGCTCCTCGGAGAGGCCAAGGCATGCCTGCTAGCGGCGGATGCGCGTCATCTTCGGGTCGAACAGCGGCTCGTCGGCGACGGTGGCGGGGACCTTCTCGCCGAAGTACTCGATGTGCACGCCCGTGCCCGCGCTGAGACGGGCGGGCAGCCAGGCGTACGCGACGCAACGGCCGAGCGTGTAGCCGTACGACGCGCTGGTGACGTAGCCGGCGGGGGTGCCGTCGACGTACACGGGCTCCTTGCCGAGGACGACGGCGGCGGGGTCGTCGAGGAGGAGCGGGGTGAGACGGCGGCCGGGCTCGCCGGCCTCGGCAAGCGCCGCCTTGCCGACGAAGTCCTCCTTGTCCATCCGGACCGCGAAGCCGACACCCGCCTCGAACGGATCGTGCTCGTCGGTCATGTCGACGCCCCAGGCCCGATAGCCCTTCTCCAGGCGCAGGGAGTTGAAGGCCGAGCGGCCCGCCGCGACCACACCGAGGTCCCGGCCGGCCTCCCACAGCGTGTCCCAGAGCCGGAGCCCCAGGTCGGCGGTGGTGTACAGCTCCCAGCCGAGCTCGCCGACGTAGCTCAGCCGCATCGCGGTCACCGGGACATGCCCGATGTACGTCTCCTTCGCGCGGAAGTAGCCGAAGGCCTCGTGCGAGAAGTCGTCGGCGGTGAGCGGCTGGACGAGGTCACGGGCGAGCGGGCCCCACACACCGACGCAGCAGGTGCCGGAGGTGATGTCCCGGATGTGGACGTCCGCGGGCGCGTGGCGCAGCAGCAGGTCGAGGTCGGCGGGGGAGTTGGCGCCGACCTGGAAGCGGTCGGGGGCGAGGCGCGCCACGGTCAGGTCGGAGCGGATCCCGCCCGTCTCGTCGAGGAGGAGGGTGTAGGTGACCGCGCCGGGCTTCTTGCGGAGGTTGTTGCTGGTCATACGGTCCAGGAAGCCGAGGGCTCCGGG
Source organism: Streptomyces koelreuteriae (assembly GCF_018604545.1). Classification (GTDB taxonomy): domain Bacteria; phylum Actinomycetota; class Actinomycetes; order Streptomycetales; family Streptomycetaceae; genus Streptomyces; species Streptomyces koelreuteriae. Next base: position 7,177,169 of record NZ_CP075896.1, read on the forward strand.
GCCGGTGACCTCGAGGCGGCGCAGGGGCGTCATGTCGTAGAGGGCGACCCCCTCGCGCGTCGCCCTGGCCTCGGCCGCCGCGATGGGCGACCAGTGGCGGGCCGACCAGACATCGCGCTCGGGCAGCGGACCGAGGGCATCAACCAGCGGGGCGTTCGCCTCGTACCAGTGCGGCCGCTCCCAGCCGCCGCCCTCCAGGAAGTACGCGCCGAGCTGCTGTTGCCGGGCGTGGAAGGGGCTGACCCGCAGGGGCCGGGGCCGCTCCAACGGCTGGAGCGGATGGATGACGTCGTACACCTCGACGAACTGCTGTGAACCCCGGTCACGGACGTACGACGGGGAACGCTGCGCCTCCTCGAAGCGCGTGAGGTCACACTCGTGCAGGTCGATCGACGGCCGCCCGTCCACCATCCACTCGGCGACGGCCTTGGCGACACCGGCCGAGTGCGTGACCCAGACGGCCTCGGCCAGCCAGAAGCCGCGCAGCGCCCGGGACTCGCCGAGGACCGGCATGCCGTCCGGGGTGAAGGAGAACACGCCGTTGAAGCCCGACTCGATCTCGGTGTCACGCAGGGCGGGCATCAGGCGGCGGCAGTCGGCCCAGCTGGGCGCCCAGTCCTCCTCCGTGAAGGGATAGGAGGACGGCATGTCCATGTGCCGGGCGCGGGCCTCGTCGTACGGCAGGACGGCGAAGGGGTCGACGGGCAGGGGCCGGTGGGCGTAGGAGCCGATGCCGATGCGGTCGGTGTGCTCACGGAAGTAGAGGTCGCGGTCCTGGAAGCGGAGGATCGGCTTCGAGGCCTCCGCGGTGGCACCGTTCAGCTCGGGGAGCGGCCTGGTCCTCGCGTACTGGTGGGCCAGCGGCTGCAGCGGGACGTCGACCCCGGCCATGCGGCCGATGACCGGGCCCCAGAAGCCGGCCGCCGAGACGACGTGGTCGGCCGGGAAGGTGCCCCGGTCGGTGACGACTCCGGTGACCTGGCCGTCCCGCCGCTCGATGCCGGTGACCGTGTGCCGGTCCAGGAAGCGGGCGCCCCGCTCGGCGGCCCGTGTCATCTGGGCGCGGGCGGCGAGCAGGGCGCGCGCCAGGCCGTCGTCCGGGGTGTGGAGGCCGCCGAGGACCACCGACTCGTCGATCAGCGGCCACAGTTCCTTGCAGCGCGCGGCGCCGACGAGCTCGCCGCGCACGCCCCAGGCGGCGGCGTAACCGGCCCTGCGGTGCAGCTCGGCGAGACGCTCGGGAGTGGTGGCCAGTTCCAGGCCGCCGACCGAGTTGAAGCAGGAGACGCCGTCGACGTCGAGCGAGGTGAACTTCTCGACCGTGTACCGGGCGAGGGCGGTGAGCGTCTTCGAGGGGCTGGTCTGGAAGACGAGGCCGGGCGCGTGCGAGGTGGAACCGCCCGGGGCGGGCAGGGGCCCCTGTTCGAGGACGGTGACGTCGGTCCAGCCGCGGGCCGTCAGCTCGTCGGCGAGGGAGCAGCCGACGATGCCGGCGCCGATGACGACCACGCGGGGGATTTCGGGTGTGCGGGACATGCCCCTCCTGTTCCTTGGCCTTGTCCTTGCCGGGGTGGATGAACACGCTGGGGGAGTGGGGGGAGTGGGGGGGAGCGGGGTGTCGGGTCTACGCGGCGCTCAGAGGACCACGACCGAGCGCAGCACCTCACCCCGGTGCATCCTCGCGAACGCCTCCTCCACCTGATCGAGCGCGATGGTCTCGCTGACGAAGGCGTTGAGGTCCAGCAGCCCGTACAGGTACTGGTCGACGAGGAACGGGAAGTCCCGGCTCGGCAGACAGTCCCCGTACCAGGACGACTTGATCGCGCCGCCCCGCGAGAACACGTCGATCAGCGGCAGTTCGACCTTCATCTCGGGGGAGGGCACACCGACCTGGACCAGCAGGCCCGCGTGGTCGCGCATGTAGAAGGCCTGCTTGAAGGTCTCGGGGCGGCCCACCGCGTCGATCGCGATGTCGACACCGAAGCCGTCCGTGAGTTCCCGCACCGCCTCGACAGGGTCGGTGCCCCGGGAGTTGACGGTGTGCGTGGCGCCGAACTTCTCCGCCCGGTCGAGCTTCCTGTCGTCGATGTCCACGGCGATGACCTTCATGGCGCCGTTGAGACAGGCGCCCGCGATCGCCGCGTTGCCGACGCCGCCGCAGCCGATCACGGCGACCGAGTCGCCCCGGCCGACCTGGCCGGTGTTGACCGCGGCGCCGTAGCCCGCCATCACCCCGCAGCCGATGAGCCCCGCGGCCTCCGGGCGCGCGGCCGGGTCGATCTTCACCGCCTGACCCGCCGCGACCAGCGTCTTCTCGGCGAAGGCGCCGATCCCGAGGGCGTTGGTGAGCGGCGTGCCGTCCAGCAGGGTCATCGGCTGGGCGGCGTTGCGGGAGTCGAAGCAGTACCAGGGGCGGCCACGGCGACAGGAACGACAACGGCCGCAGGGAGCACGCCAGGCCAGCACCACGTAGTCGCCGGGTTTGAGGTCGGTGACGCCCTCGCCGACCGCCTCGATCGTGCCGGCCGCCTCATGGCCCAGCAGGAACGGGAAATCGTCCGCGATCGCGCCCTCCCGGTAGTGCAGATCCGTGTGGCACACCCCGCACGCCTGCACGGTGACCAGGACCTCCCCGGGGCCGGGATCGGGAACCAGGATCGTCTGCACCTCGACGGGTGCGCCCTTCTTGACAGCGACTGCGGCACGGACCTCGTGTGGCACGACCACGCTCCTCTGCTGTTGCGCAATGCACGATGGGTTGCGCGATGAGGAACATAGTGGGAATCGCATCAACGAGCCGTCAAGAGGTACGTGTCAAGCCTTGGAAAACGGAACGGGACGGGCGAAACACACCGGACACACAACAGCGCGGGACCAGGGATCTCACCTGGTCCCGCGCTGCGTCTCCTGCGCTCCGGCCGATCCGCCCGGGCTACATCAGAAGCCGTATCCCATACGGCGGGACAGCTCGGCCGCCGCCGCCTCCGTACGCTTCGCCAGCTCCGGCAGCCGCTCCTGGCTCAGCCGGTACACCGGCCCCGAGACACTGAGCGACGCGATGACCTTGCCGTCGTGCGAGCGGATCGGCGACGCCGCCGCCGCGAGACCGATCTCCAGCTCCTCGACCGTGATCGCGTAGCCCTGCTGCACGACGGTGTCCAGCTCGCCGCGCAGCATGGACGCGACCGTGACCGTGCGCTCCGTGAACCGGTGCAGCGGGCGCGCCAGCAGGCCTTCGCGCAGGGTCGGCGGCATGTGGGCGAACAGCACCTTGCCGCTGGACGTGGCGTGCAGCGGGGTACGGCGGCCGAGCCAGTTCTGCGCGGTGACGGAGGCGGTGCCCCGGGCCTGCATGATGTTGACCGCCGCGTCGTCGTCCAGGACCGCGATGTTGACCGTCTCGCCCAGCTCGTCGGCGAGTTCCCGGCACACCGGGACGCCCTCCTGCGAGACATCCAGCCGCACTGCCGCCGCCCCCGCGAGGCGCAGTACGCCGGCGCCCAGGTAGTACTTGCCGCGGTCCTTCGCCTGGGCCACCAGGCCGCGGTTCTCCAGCACGCCGAGGAGCCGGAACGCCGTGGACTTGTGCACGTCCAGCTCGTCGGCGATCTCGGTGACGCCCGCCTCGCCGTGCCGGGCGAGGATCTCCAGGACGCTCACGGCGCGATCCACCGACTGGACCGCACTCGCCGCGCCTCTGCCACCCGGCTTGGCCGTGCCGTCTCCCGTACTCTCCGCGGCGTTCTGGGTCGGGTTCTCGTCGCGGTCGGACTGCTTCTGCGTGCGGGTCATGGCTGAACTCTCACCACCTGTCGGCCCTGTTTGGGCCGCATCTTCGGGAAACCCTTGACGCGACGGTCGCCCCGCCCGGATTCTGTTGCGTATAGCGCTTGCCAATGCGCCATGTGAAACATCATGTTACCGAAGCGTCCGGATCTCGGAAGGGGACGAGCTCCCGGCAGGGGGACTCGGTCCCGACGGCTCGACCGGACGCCGGCGCCACAAAAACCTCTCCGTGCCCGGACCCGCCCCGGTCCGTCGCACTCCCACGAACTGCCTACAGTCTGGCCGAACGGTCCGGCCACGTCCCGGACCGAAAGGGGGGCCCGTGATTCCCGTCTGCCGCCTCGAAGACCTCCCCAAGGGCGAATCCGTCCGTATCGAGACGACACCGCCCGTCGCCGTGTTCCACACCGACGACGGTGACCTCTACGCCATCGACGACACCTGCACCCACCAGGACGCCTCCCTCTCCGAGGGCTGGCTGGAGGGCTGTCTGGTCGAATGCCCGCTGCACGCCGCCTCGTTCGACCTGCGCACGGGCCGCCCGACCTGCCTCCCGGCCCGCCGCGCCGTCCGGACCCACAGCGTCACCGTCGTGGACGGCCTCATCCACGTCCACCTCGCAGCGGAGGAGGGGACGGCCGCGTGAACACGCAACGCGAGGGCGGCCCGAGCGGCACGACTGGCCCCATGGTTGCCGGGAGCGCGCACACCACCTCCGGCGGAGCCGGCGCCCCGGACACCGGCAGTGGGCCCGCAACGGGCGGAGCCGGCAAGGCTGATGCCGTCATGAGCAGTGCCGTGACGGGTGGAGCCAGTGCGTGGGACGCCGCGAGGAGGCATGCCGCATGCGAACCGTGACCATCGTCGGCGCGTCCCTCTCCGGCCTCTACGCGGCCCGGGAACTGCGCGCCCAGGGCTACGACGGGCGTCTGGTGATCGTCGGCGACGAACCCCACCACCCCTACGACCGGCCTCCCCTCTCCAAGGACTTCCTCACCGGCCGAGCCGACGAGACCCGACTCGCCCTCACCGACACCGAGGAGACCACCGAACTCGACGCCGAGTGGATCCTCGGCGTCCGCGCCCGAGCCCTCGACGCCCGCGGCCGCACCGTGCTCCTCGACGACGGCCGCACCGTGTCCACCGACGGCGTCGTCATCGCCACCGGCGCCTCGGCCCGCCGTCTCCCCGGCGACACCCTCGCCGGCGTACACACGCTGCGCACCCTGGACGACGCCCGTGCTCTGCGCGAGGAACTCACCCGGGGCCCGTGCCGCGTCGTCGTCATCGGCGGCGGCTTCATCGGCGCCGAGACCGCGTCCTCCTGCTCCTCCCTCGGCCACCGCGTCACCGTCGTCGAGGCCGCTCCGCTCCCTCTGGTGCCCCAACTCGGCGCCGAGATGGCCGCCGTGTGCGCCGCACTGCACCGTCGCGGCGGGGTGGACCTGGTCACCGGCACCGGCGTGAGCGGACTGCGGGGCACCAGCGCGGTCACCGGGGTGGATCTCACCGACGGCCGCACCCTCCCCGCCGACATCGTCATCGTCGGAATCGGCGCCACCCCCAACACCGCCTGGCTGGCCGGTTCGTCCCTGGCCCTGCACGACGGCGTCCTGTGCGACGACGGCTGTGCGACGGCCTTGCCCCAGGTGGTCGCCGTCGGCGACGTCGCCTGCGTCGGCGGCACCCGCGCCGAGCACTGGACATCGGCCACTCAGCAGCCCAGAGCCGCCGTGGCCAACCTGCTCGCCGGGCGAACCGTCGAGACCGCGACCGCCGTGCCCTATTTCTGGTCCGACCAGTACGGCGCCCGCATCCAGTTCACCGGCCGGCGTGCGGACGGCGACACCGTCCGCATCACCGAGGGCGAACTCTCCGACGGCGCACCGGCCGAGGGCGGCTTCCTCGCCCGGTACGAACGGGACGGCCGGACGACCGCGGTGCTCGCCGTGGACCGCCCGCGCCCGTTCATGCGGGCGCGACGCGAACTCGCCCGGGGCGCGGGGGAGGAGCAGGTGCGGTCCGCCGCCAGGTGAGGAGGACCGGCATGGGGCCTCGGCCGGGCGTCCGCTCCAAGGCTCGGACGCAGGTCTGCTCCGAGGCCCGGACGCAGCGCCACAAGCCCCGTGCCGCCACTCCTCACGAGTGGGACAGCTGCCCGGCCCCGCCCCGCCTGCGTATCCGCTCCTGGGCCCGCACGGCCGCGCGTGCCTGCCGTCGGGCCCGGCGCCGCTCACGGCGCAGGGCCCGTGCCGTGCTGCTCGGCATGGACACCACGCCGTGGCGCTGGTTCCAGACCTGACGCGTCACCCATACGTCGAGGGCTCCCCAGGTGGCCGCGATCGTGCTGACCACGCTGCTGATCACCATGGGGAACGCCAGCCAGGAGCCGGCCATCGTGCACAGGAAGGCCACCATCGCCTGGATCAGCGTCAAGGCGATGAGGAGCACCGCCCGCACGGCCGCCGTCCGCACCGGGTCCGGCAACCGCCGTCGCCGCGCCGGTTCCTCGACCCACAGGGGCCGGTTGTACTGCTGCTCGCGTACGCCGCGGCCCCCCTCGTGGGTCAGGGCCTCTCTCTCATGAGCTCTGGTCCTCGTCTCCTCGGCCGGAATGCCGCGATCAACCGCCTCGCGACTCCGATGCCCCGGCACGGGCGCCCCACCAGCCCTGGACGTCCCGCGCCGCTCCGCCGTGCCCATCAACGTGTCACTCCCCACCGCCAGCAGACCGCTCGCCCGTATCCGAAGACCCGTGCTCCCCAGTGGCTGCCCGGCTTGCGCTGTATTACGCCGCCCAGGTGCGGGATGCGGCTCCTGTGGCCGATTCCGCCCCCATCTCCCGTAGAGAAGGACGAACAACCCACCACGAAGATTCCCAAGAAGCGAAAAATTTCAGCCAACCGCCTTGGCGCGTCACGCCGATCGGCCCCCACGGCCGCCCCCGGATTCGGGGAGACAACTCCCGCAATGCCCGGACAACTCCCCATGCCTCGTGGCTGGCGCGGAAGTTCACCTTCCGGACCGGTCTTCGAGTTCCCTGTGGGTCGGTAGTAGGCTCGCGCCGTTTGTTGACGCACATGTGTACCCCCGGTAGGCCGGGGGCCCGAGCTGGGGGAGGCCATGCGCTTTCGCGGGAAGTCCATCCGCCGGAAGATCGTGGCGCTGCTTCTCGTGCCGCTGGTGTCCCTGAGTGCGATCTGGGCCTTCGCCACGGTGCTCACGGGGCGTGAGGCGGCCGACCTGTTCAATGTGTCGTCCGTGGTGGAGAAGATCGGCTACCCCATCGAGGACACCGTCCGCGTCCTCCAGGAGGAACGCCGCCAGACCCTCGTCCACCTCGCCGACCCCCGCGCCTCCGACGGGCTCGCAGCGCTCAGGCGCAGCCGGACCGCCACCGACGAGGCCGTCGCCGGTATCCGTGAGAACGCCCGGAATCCGGACGTGCGCGACGCGATGGGCGAGGACACCGACGAGCGGCTGACCGCGGTCCTGGACGCCTTCGAAGGCATCGAGTCACTTCGCAGCAGTGTCGAGGACGGCACCGTCAACCGTTCCCAGGCCCTCGACCTCTACAACCGGCTCGTCGACCCCTGCTACGTCCTGTTGGCCAACCTGCATGTGGTCGACAACGTCGAACTGGACAAGCAGTACCGCGCACTGGTCAATCTCGCCCGCGCCCGCGAACTCCTCTCCCGGGAGGACGCCCTCCTCGGCTCCGCCCTGATCGTCGGCAGGATCACCCACTCCGAAGAGCGCGACATCTCCGACCTCGTGGCCCAGCGCACCCTGATGTACGACGCCAACCTGCCGCTGCTGCCCGTCGCGGAGCGCGACCGCTACGAGAGCTTCTGGAAGAACGCCTCCTCCGCCCCTCTGCGCGTGGCCGAGGAAGCGGCCGTCTCCTCCGGGTCCGGAGCCCCCCGCGGGGTCTCCGCGAAGAGCTGGGACAGCGCCGCCGGCAACGTGCTCGACGAACTCGGCACCCTCAACGACCAGGCCAACGACCGCTACCAGGACCGCGTCGACCCGGTGGCCATGGGCGTCATCGCCAAGGCGGTCATCGCCGGCGCGCTCGGCCTGCTCGCGCTCCTGGTCTCCCTCTTCCTGTCCGTGCGCGTCGGCCGCACCCTCATCCGCGATCTGCGGCAGCTCCGCCTGGAGGCCCACGAGGCGTCCGGGGTCCGGCTGCCCAGCGTGATGCGCCGCCTCTCCGCGGGCGAACAGGTCGACGTCGAGACCGAGGTCCCGCACCTCGAGTACGACAAGAACGAGATGGGCGAGGTCGGCCAGGCCCTCAACACCCTGCAGCGCGCCGCCGTCGAAGCCGCCGTCAAACAGGCCGAGCTGCGCGCCGGCGTCTCCGAGGTCTTCGTGAACCTCGCGCGCCGCAGCCAGGTCCTGCTCCACCGGCAGCTCACCCTGCTCGACGCCATGGAACGCAGGACCGAGGACACCGAGGAACTCGCCGACCTCTTCCGCATCGACCACCTGACCACCCGCATGCGCCGGCACGCCGAGGGCCTCGTGATCCTCTCCGGCGCCGCACCCTCCCGTCAGTGGCGCAAGCCCGTCCAGCTCATGGACGTCGTACGCGCCGCCGTCGCCGAGGTCGAGGACTACGAGCGCATCGAGGTCCGTCGCCTCCCCCGTATCGCCGTCACCGGCCCGGCCGTCGCCGACCTCACCCATCTCGTGGCCGAACTCCTGGAGAACGCCACCGTCTTCTCGCCGCCGCACACCGCCGTCCAGGTCCTGGGCGAGCGCGTCGCCAATGGCTTCACCCTGGAGATCCACGACCGCGGCCTCGGCATGGCCGCCGAAGCGCTCCTGGACGCCAACCTCCGGCTCGCCGAGACGCCGGAGTTCGAGCTGTCCGACACCGACCGGCTCGGTCTGTTCGTGGTCAGCCGGCTCGCCCAGCGGCAGAACGTCCGGGTCTCCCTGCAGCCCTCCCCGTACGGAGGCACGACCGCCGTCGTCTTCATCCCGGACGCGCTGCTGACGGACGACATCCCGGACACGAACGGCATCGGATTCCGCCTCGACCGCCCCCAGCTGGCCGGCGAGAGCGAGCCGCAGGACAGCCGCCGTGCCGCCCTGTCCCAGGCGCCCGCACAGCGTCCCGGTCTGCCCGCCTCCCTCCTGGACGGCCCGGTCGAGCTGGAGGCCCCGGTGGACCTGGACGCCATCAGCGGGTTCTCCGGCTCCCTCGACGACGAGAACGGCACCCTCTTCCGCTCCCGCCCCTCCCTCACCCGCGCCCAGGACGAGACAGCCGGCCGCCCCGATCCGCAGCAGCAGAGCGACGCCCGCGGCGGACGGGACCGGACCGACACCGACGACGAACTCGGCGCTCCGGCCGTACCGCCCCGCCGCCACACCCCCAAGCTGGTCAGCTCGCACGGGCGCCCGGTCACCGAGCAGCGCCCCCGTCGAGGCAAGCCCGACGAGGAGCCCACCACGTCCACCGGCCGAGCGGACTCGGGGGCCATGTCCTCGCTGCCCTCGCGTCGCCGGGGCGAGGAGTCCGCGAGCGGCCGGTCCACGGGCCGCTCCGGGCCGGAGCACACACTTCCGGTCCGGCGCCGCACCGAGAACTCCTCGACCGGCACCGGGCGGGACGAGGCACGGACCGACGCACCGCCGCCCCTGCCGGCCCGTCGCCGGGGGTCGGAATCCGCTCGCCCGGCCATCGGCGCGGTCGGCCGCGGCGCCGACCACGCCGAACCCCCGGCCACGCCCGGCAGCGCCGTCGGCGAGGGGCCGGAACCGCCCGCTCTGCCCAAACGCACCCGCCGAGCGGAGATCGCGTCCAGTGGCCCGGACACACCCGACCACCGCCCGGGGCCCACGCGGGAGAGCAGTGGCCGGCCCACGCGCGGCCAGGCCGGCTCCGGCGCCGCGCCACAGGACACCGGCACGGCACCCGGTTCCCCGCTGCGGGGGGCCGGCTCCGGCACCACGCCGCTGCCCCGGCGCGTTCGACAGGCCAACCTGGCTCCGCAGCTGAAGCGGGGGACCGAGCCGCGTACCGAGGACAAGGCCGAGCCCGTCGAACGCGACGCCGAGGAAGTACGCAGCCGCATGGCCTCGCTCCAGCGCGGCTGGCAGCGCGGCCGTGACGAGAACGCCGCGGGCGATGCCGCCCACAGCGGCGCAGCACGACAAGGAACGACAGAGGGGGACGGTCGATGACCGCACCGAAGGCGACCGGCCACACCGCGACCATCAAGGGGGAGCTGAACTGGCTCCTCGACGACCTGGTGGACCGCGTCGCGAGCATCCGCAAGGCCCTCGTGCTCTCCGGCGACGGTTTGCCGACGGGCGTGTCCAGGGACCTGACCAGGGAGGACAGCGAGCACTTGGCTGCCGTCGCCTCCGGGTTCCACAGCCTCGCCAAGGGTGTGGGACGCCATTTCGAGGCCGGCAACGTCCGCCAGACGGTCGTCGAGCTCGACGACGCCTTTCTGTTCGTGACCGCCGCCGGTGACGGCAGCTGCCTCGCCGTCCTCTCGGACGCCGACTCGGACGTCGGTCAGGTCGCCTACGAGATGACGCTCCTCGTGAAGCGGGTCGGTGTACATCTGGGTGCCGCTCCGCGCACCGATCTGCCCGCAGGCGGGTAGTGGGATGACATGAGCGCTGACGGTCAGGGAAGAAGCCACTGGTTCGACGACGAAGCCGGACCGGTCGTCCGTCCGTACGCCATGACACGCGGCCGCACCAGCAGTCAGGGCCAGCACCGCCTGGACCTGATCGCGGTCGTGGTCACGGAACCGCACGCGGACGACCCGGAAGGCGACCACATGCTCTCCCCGGAGCATGTGGACATCGTCGAGCTGTGCCGTGACGTCCCGCAGTCGGTCGCCGAACTCGCAGCGGAACTCGACCTGCCGATCGGGGTGGTACGGGTCCTTGTCGGAGATCTCGTGGACTCGGAATTCGTCCATGTGAACCGGCCCGTACCCCCGGCCGAACTGCCGGACGAGAGTATTCTGCGCGACGTGATCAACGGCCTCCGGGCGCTGTGAGCAGCGCGGAAGCGGGGTACTGACGTGACTGGCTGGCAGTTCTGGGTCGACCGAGGCGGCACCTTCACCGATGTCGTCGCGCGACGCCCGGACGGCCGGCTGCTCACGCACAAGCTCCTGTCGGACAACCCGGCCCGCTACGCCGACGCGGCGGTCGAGGCCGTCCGCACCCTGCTGGCCGGCTCGGGCGATCCCGTCGAGACCGTGCGCATGGGGACCACCGTCGCCACCAACGCCCTCCTGGAGCGCAAGGGCGAGCGCACCCTGCTGGTCATCACCCGCGGCTTCCGCGACGCCCTGCGCATCGCCTACCAGAACCGCCCGAGCATCTTCGCCCGCCGCATCGAACTGCCCGAGCTGCTGTACGAACGGGTCGTCGAGGTCGACGAGCGCATCGCCGCCGACGGCACCGTCCTCCTCGCGCCCGCCCTCGACGCCCTCGCCGGGCCCCTCCAGGAGGCGTACGACGACGGGATCCGGGCCGTGGCCGTGGTCTGCATGCACAGCCACCTCCACCCTGCCCACGAACAGGCCGTCGGAGAACTCGCCGCCCGCATCGGCTTCCCGCAGATCTCGCTCTCCAGCGAGGCCAGCCCCCTGATGAAACTCGTCCCCCGCGGGGACACCGCCGTCGTGGACGCCTACCTCTCGCCCGTACTGCGCCGCTACGTCCGGCACGTCGCCGACGAACTCGAGGGCGTACGGCTGATGTTCATGCAGTCCAACGGCGGTCTCACCGAGGCCGGGCAGTTCCGCGGCAAGGACGCCATCCTGTCCGGGCCTGCCGGTGGCATCGTCGGCATGGCCCGCATGTCCCAGCTCGCCGGCTTCGACCGCGTCATCGGCTTCGACATGGGCGGCACCTCCACCGACGTCTCCCACTTCGCGGGCGAGTACGAACGCGTCTTCACCAGCCAGATCGCCGGCGTCCGGCTCCGCGCCCCCATGCTCGACATCCACACCGTGGCGGCCGGCGGCGGCTCGGTCCTGCACTTCGACGGCTCCCGCTACCGCGTAGGGCCGGACTCGGCGGGCGCGGACCCGGGGCCCGCCTGCTACCGGGGCGGCGGCCCGCTCGCCGTCACCGACGCCAATGTCGTCCTCGGCCGCATCCAGCCCGCCCACTTCCCGAAGGTGTTCGGCGCGAACGGCGACGAGCCCCTCGACGAAGCCCTCGTCCGGGACCGCTTCACGGCCCTCGCACGCGAGATCCGCGAGCAGACCGGCGACGACCGCACCCCCGAACAGGTCGCCGAGGGGTACCTGCGGATCGCCGTCGCGAACATCGCCTCGGCCGTGAAGCGGATCTCCGTCCAGAAGGGCCACGACGTCACCCGCTACGCGCTCACCACGTTCGGCGGCGCCGGCGGCCAGCACGCCTGCATGGTCGCCGACTCCCTCGGCATCCGGACCGTACTCGTGCCGCCCATGGCCGGTGTCCTCTCCGCACTCGGCATCGGCCTCGCCGACACCACCGCCATGCGCGAACAGTCCGTCGAGGCACACCTGGAACCGGCCTCCATGCCCGGCGTCCGCAAGACCGCCGAAGACCTGGAAGCCGCGGCACGCGCCGAACTCCGCGCCGAGGACGTCCCCGAGGAACACATCGAGATCACCCGCCGCGCGCAGCTCCGCTACGACGGCACGGACACCACCCTCACCGTCGAGCTGACCGAGCCCGACACGATGCGGCACGCCTTCGAAGAACGTCATCGCGCCACATACTCCTTCACGCTCGACCGACCGATCGTCGTCGAAGCCCTCTCCGTCGAAGCCACCGGCATCACAGCACCCCCCGATCTCTCCGCTCTCGCCCCCTACGAGGCCACCACCGACGGCAGCCCCGCACCGCCGCGCACCGTCCGCCTCCACACGGGCGGCGCCTGGCACGACGTACCCCTCCACCGCCGCGAGGACCTTCCCCCCGGCAATACCGTCACCGGCCCGGCGATCATCACCGAAGCCGGCGCGACGACCGTCGTCGACGACGGCTGGCGGGCCGCGGCGACCGACGACGGGCATCTGGTCATGGAACGCGCCGCGATTACGGAGAGTTCCGATCTCGACACGAAAGTCGACCCGGTTCTGCTGGAGGTCTTCAACAACCTCTTCATGTCCATCGCCGAACAGATGGGCGCCCGCCTCGAGTCCACCGCCCAGTCCGTCAACATCAAGGAGCGCCTGGATTTCTCCTGCGCCCTGTTCGACCCCGACGGAAACCTGGTGGCCAACGCCCCGCACATCCCCGTCCACCTGGGCTCGATGGGCACGAGCGTCAAAGAGGTCATCCGTCGGCGCGGCTCCCGCATGCGCCCGGGCGACACCTACGCCGTCAACGACCCGTACCACGGCGGCACCCATCTGCCCGACGTCACCGTGATCACCCCGGTCTTCGACACCGCACCGTCGGACGTCACGGAGAGTGACCCGGAGATCCTCTTCTACATCGCTTCGCGCGGCCACCACGCCGAGATCGGCGGCATCGCCCCCGGCTCGATGCCCGCAGGCAGCCGCACCATCGAGGAGGAGGGCGTCCTCTTCGACAACTGGCTGCTCGCCGAGGACGGCCGCTTCCGCGAGAACGAGACCCTCCGCCACCTCACCGGGGCGACGTACCCCTCCCGCAACCCGAAGACCAACCTCGCCGACCTGCGGGCCCAGATCGCCGCCAACCAGAAGGGCGTCGACGAGGTCCGCCGCATGATCGACGACTTCGGCCTCGACGTGGTCCGGGCCTACATGAGACACGTCCAGGACAACGCGGAAGGGGCCGTACGCCGCGTCATCGACGCCCTCGACGACGGCGACTACGCCTACGAGACCGACTCGGGCGCCGTCATCCGCGTACGCGTGCGCGTGGACCGCGAGAACAGGGCGGCCACCATCGACTTCACCGGTACGTCGGCGCAACTGCCCACCAACTTCAACGCGCCGTTCTCGGTCGTCAACGCGGCCGTCCTGTACGTCTTCCGCACCCTCGTGGCCGACGAGATCCCCCTGAACGACGGCTGCCTGCGCCCCCTGAGCATCGTCGTACCGCCCGGCTCCCTGCTCGCCCCCGAGCCGCCGGCCGCCGTCGTCGCCGGCAACGTGGAGACCTCCCAGGCCGTCACCGGCGCCCTCTACGCCGCGCTCGGTGTCCAGGCGGAGGGCTCCGGGACCATGAACAACGTCACCTTCGGGAACGAACGCCACCAGTACTACGAGACCGTCGCCTCGGGCTCCGGCGCGGGGGACGGCTTCCCCGGCGCACCCGTCGTCCAGACCCACATGACCAACTCACGCCTCACCGACCCCGAGGTCCTGGAGTGGCGGCTGCCCGTGCGCCTCGAGGAGTTCGCGGTCCGGCGCGGCAGCGGCGGAGCCGGCCGGTGGCGCGGCGGGGACGGCGCCGTGCGCCGCCTCCGCTTCCTGGAACCCATGACCGTCTCCACGCTGTCCCAGCACCGCCGCGTCCCGCCGTACGGCATGGCGGGCGGCCGGCCGGGCGCTCTCGGCACCAACCGGATCGAACACGCCGACGGCACCGTGACCGAACTCGGCGGCAGTGACTCCGCGGACGTCGTCACCGGCGACGTACTCGTCATCGAAACCCCTGGCGGCGGAGGCTACGGCTCGCCGTCGCCCGACCCCCATCAAGCAGGAGAAGAGATCGATGATCTTCGGGCGTTCTGAGCGTGGCAAGCCTCCGGTCGAGCCCGTCACGCTCAAGATCCTGGTGGCCGGCGGCTTCGGCGTGGGCAAGACCACGCTCGTCGGCGCGGTCAGCGAGATCAGGCCGCTGCGCACCGAGGAACTGCTCACCGAGGCAGGCCGTCCGGTCGACGACACCAGCGGCGTGGAAGGCAAGAACACCACGACCGTGGCCATGGACTTCGGCCGCATCACACTCCGCGAAGACCTGGTGCTGTACCTCTTCGGCACACCCGGTCAGGAGCGGTTCTGGTTCATGTGGGACGAACTCTCCGAAGGCGCGCTCGGAGCCGTCGTGCTCGCCGACACCCGCCGCCTGGAGGACTGCTTCGCCGCCGTCGACTACTTCGAACGGCGCTCGATCCCCTTCCTCGTCGGCGTCAACTGCTTCGAGGGCGCACCGCGTTACCCGATCGAGGACGTCCGCGCGGCCCTCGACCTCGACGACGGCGTACCCCTCCTGATGTGCGACGCCCGCGACCGTGAGTCGGTCAAGGAGGCGCTGATCGGAGTCGTCCAGCACGCCATGGCCTACGCGGCCGGCCAGCGCCACACGGTGACCACCTGAGGCGGACCCAGCCGATGTCCGCGGCCCGCACCCCCGCCGACAGGGGTACGGGCCGCGGACCGGAGACGAGGCCCCACGCGCGCGTGGTCAGCTCTCGCCGTCCTCCTCCCAGCCGAAGCTCTTCTCCACGGCCTTGCGCCAGTTGTGGTACTCGCGGTCCCGCACCGACGCCTCCATCGACGGCGTCCACTCGACGTCCTTCTGCCAGTGAGCCTTGAGCTCGTCCAGGTCGTTCCACACCCCGGTGGCCAGACCGGCCGCGTACGCGGCGCCCAGACAGGTCGTCTCGGAGACCTTGGGCCGCACCACCGGAACATCGAGCACGTCCGCCTGGTGCTGCATGAGCAGATTGTTCTTCGTCATACCGCCGTCGACCTTCAGGGTGGTGATCTGCACCCCCGAGTCCTGGTACATGGCGTCCACGACCTCGCGCGTCTGCCAGCTCGTCGCCTCCAGCACCGCACGCGCGAGGTGTGCCTTGGTGACGTACCGGGTCAGCCCGGTGACCACGCCACGCGCGTCGGAGCGCCAGTACGGCGCGAACAGGCCCGAGAACGCCGGCACGATGTACGCGCCGCCGTTGTCCTCCACGCTCGCCGCCAAGGGCTCGATCTCGTCGGCGGTCCGGATGATGCCGAGCTGATCGCGGAACCACTGGACCAGCGCGCCCGTTATGGCTATCGACCCCTCCAGACAGTAGACCGGCGCCTCACTGCCGATCTTGTAGCCCATCGTGGTCAGCAGACCGCTCTTCGACGGCACCGGGCGGTTGCCGGTGTTGAGCAGCAGGAAGCTGCCCGTGCCGTATGTGTTCTTCGCCGTGCCGACGTCGTAGCAGGCCTGGCCGAACACGGCAGCCTGCTGGTCGCCCAGCGCCGAGGCCACGGGCACTCCGGCGAGCTGGCCGACAGCGGTGCCGTACGTCTCGGCGGAGGAGCGGATCTCGGGCAGCATCGCTTCGGGGATGTTCATCGCGGAGAGGATCGAGGAGTCCCACTGGAGGGTCTCCAGGTTCATCAGCATGGTGCGGCCCGCGTTGGTCACGTCGGTGACGTGCTTCCCGCCGTCGGTGCCGCCCGTGAGGTTCCAGATCAGCCAGGAGTCCATCGTGCCGAAGGCGATCTCACCGCGCTCGGCACGCCCCCGCAGGTCGGGCACGTTGTCGAGCAGCCAGGCGGCCTTGGGTCCGGAGAAGTAGGTGGCCAGCGGCAGCCCCGTCTGCTCGCGGAACCGGTCCTGCCCGTCCGAGCCGCCCAGCTGGTTGCACAGCGCCGCCGTCCGCGTGTCCTGCCACACGATGGCGTTGTGCACCGGCTTTCCGGTCGCCCGGTCCCACAGGAGGGTCGTCTCGCGCTGGTTGGTGATCCCGAGCGCGCTCAGCTGGTCGGCGCGCAGCCCGGCCTTGGCGATCGCCCCGGCCACCACTGCCTGCACCTTGGACCAGATCTCGGTGGCGTCGTGCTCCACCCAGCCGGGTTTGGGAAAGATCTGGCGGTGCTCGCGCTGGTCGACGGCGACGATCGCACCGTCCTGGTTGAAGACGATGCAGCGGCTCGACGTGGTGCCCTGGTCGATCGCTGCGACGTACTTCTCGGCGTTGTCCGTCATGGCTACCCCTTGGGCTGGTTCAGAAGGCTGCGTTGTAGATGACGCCACCCAGCAGTCCGCCGATCAGTGGGCCGACGACGGGGATCCACGAGTACCCCCAGTCGGACGTTCCCTTGTTCGGGATCGGCAGGACGGAGTGGATGATGCGCGGGCCGAGGTCACGTGCCGGGTTGATGGCATAGCCCGTGGGACCACCCAGGGACAGGCCGATGCCGACGACCAGGAGGGAGACCAGAAGGATCACGATGCCGGACCCGTAGATGCCCTGGCCGCCGGGGATCAGTCCGATGCCGATGCCCTCGACCTTTCTGTTGTTGCCCACCATGGCGAGGAGGGGCAGCACCAGGGCGATGGTCGCGAGGATCTCGGTGACCAGGTTGGCCACCGGGTTCCGGATCTCGGGGATCGTCGAGAAGATGCCCAGCGTCGGAAGCGGTTCGTCCGCCGTGCCCTCCGTGGTCCCCGTCTTTCGCACATTGGCCTGGAACTGGGCGAAGTACACGAGGTAGCACAGCACGGCCCCGATCATGGCGCCGGTCAACTGACCCAGCAGGTAGATCCAGACCTTGTCCCACACGCCCGTGTCGACGGCGAGTCCGAAGGTGACGGCCGGGTTGAGCTGCCCTCCGGAGAGGGGAGCGGCGGTGTAGGCGCCCGCCAGCACACCGAACCCCCAGCCGAACGCGATCACCACCCATCCGGCGGCGCGCGCTTTCGAGAATCTGAGAGTGACGGCGGCACACACGCCGGCGCCGAACAGGATCAGGATCGCCGTGCCGATCATCTCGCCGACGAAGATGTCTCCGTTAGTCATGGCGGCTCCTAGGCCGTGGCCCGGGACGCTCCGCCCCGGTCCTCACGTGCAGGGTGCGATTCCCATGGCGACTTCAGCCGGAGGCAGGGAGATCCCGCGATCCCGTGCCCCGCCCGGCATCCGTGACGAGCGTGCCGTCGCAGCCGAATCGCCCGTGAAGGAAAGGGCTTTGGCGCAGGCGCGCCCGCGCGCCGCAGTGCCGGAATACGCCGAGTATGTACGGCGATGTCGACTGACACCGGAAGTGTTCACCGGCACCCAAGGGGCGTCAAGGTCGCCGACCGCAACGGTTGACGGCCATATGACGGCGGCCGGGCTCCTGCCGGGCCGGGTGGCCGGTTGCACGGCCTGACGGCGCCCGGTCGGGTCGTTGTTCAGATCTGGTCGGGGCCACGCGTGGCCTGGGGAGCCGCGCGAGGCTCTGCTGGTGGTGTCCGGCCTCCGCTGAGCTCCGCCGTCGGCACTCGCCCAGCCGCACCTGACTCCTCGCTTGCTAGCCACCAGCATCCACCTGACCTGGCGGTTTCTCAACCGCACGACCGGAGCCCCCAGGAGGGGCCGTACGGACCCTCGGAGCCCAGTACCTGTCTCGGTCCTTCCCTTACCTGGTGTACGCCCCTGAGCTGCCGCCGGTCTCCGCCGTCCCGCACCCCGCGGACGCCGCTGCCGGCTCGGCGCCCCGGCGGGTCTCGTGTCCGGGCAGGCCCGCACGGCCCAGCACCCAACTCGCCCCGCGCAACGACTTCGCCGCCTTCTTCAACGGTGCCAGGCAGGCCGCCGCCTGCCGGTGGTCCGTCACAGTGCCCGGCGCGCACAGCACCGTGGCGAGCGACAGCGTGACCGGCCGGCCTCCCGCCGACCAGGGGGAGTCCAGCACGGAGGCGGCCAGCGGATCGAGACCCTCCGGATCGGCGAGCACCAGGAAATCGTCCCCACCGATGTGCCCCACCCGCGCGCTGTCCGTCGCGGCCTGTTGCAGCGCCCGTCCGACCGCCCGGATCAGCTCGTCCCCGGCCGCGAAGCCGGCCCCGTCGTTGATCTGCTTGAAGTGATCGACATCCAGCCAGCTCAGCGCGAACGGCCGCCCGGCCGCGATCCGCCGGTCCACCTCACCGGTGATCGCGTCCGAGCCGGGCAGACGCGTCAGCGGATTCAGCCCCGCCGCTTCCTCCACCCGTGTCTCGGCCAGCGCGCGCACCAGGTCCGCGAGCCGTACGACTCCCACGCACCGCCCGTACTCGTCCACGACGGCCACGTCGTCCGACGTGCGGTCCCGCCCTCCGACCGCCACCACGTCCAGGACCTCCCAGGCGGTGGCGTCGACGCCCACCGTCCGCGGTGGGTCGCCGAGCTTCGCCGCGGGCCGGTCTGCGTACAGGGCATGGCCGTAGCGCGCCGACATCGACAGCAGGAAGCGGGACCGGTGCACCGACCGGACCGGCACCCCCGCGGCGTCCACGAGCAGGACTCCTGACACATCAGGCGACCCCGTCAGCAGTGCTCGCACCTGACCCGCCGAAGCCGTGGCGGGCAGCAGCGCCGCGGGCCGCACGAACTCCCGCACCGACGGCCCGGACCGCGGCACGGCCACCGCGGCGGGGGAGCGGGGCGGGACGTAGACGTCCGCCGCGGGCAGCCGCGCGGGCGGCGCGAACAGTTCGCCCTGCGCCAGCTGCGCCCCGGCCGCCAGCGCCGCCGCGCACTGGCCTTCGGTCTCCACGCCCTCAACCGCCAGAAGCGCCCCCAGTTCGTCGCACAGCGTCCGCATCGACCGCACCACGGCCGGCCGCGCCAGCAGCGACGCGTCCAGCTTCACCAGGCCGGGCGCGAGGTCCGAGAGCAGCCGCAGCGGCACGTCGCCGTCCCCGACACCGTCCGCGCAGATCCGGAAGCCCTCACCGCGCAGCGCGGTCACCGCCTCCAGCAGCGCCTGCTGCGGCACATGCGTGTACGGCGGACAGACATCGATCGTCACCTCCCACGGCAGCCGTCCCGCCTCGCGCACGGCGGCGTGCAGCGAAGGGAGACCGCCGAGGTCGGCGAGGGTACCGGCGAACACGTTGACGAACAGCGGAAGCAGGGTCTCCTTGCGCACCGCCGCCCGGACCGCCGCCACCGCCAGCCGGCAGTCGAGCTCGGGATCCCGGCGGGCCTCGGCCAGGATGTCGCCGGTCTCCGGGCGGGCGAGTATCTCCAGCCCCGCGACCGCGCCGGTCGTCAGATTGACCACCGGCTGGAAGGCGAAGCGGAGAGTATCCGTCCAGGAGTGCACGGCAGCATGATGACTCCACCGGCGCACGCCCGAGCGCAGTTCATGAGACGTTCACGCAGGATTCCGGCGTGGTCACACAGCGTAGGACCGAGCCCCGTCGCGGCCGCACGACCAGCTCCCCTACGACGGCACCGCGCTCGCGGCATCGCGTCCACGGCACCGCGTTTCACGGCCCGGTGATCACCGCACCGCGATCACCGCCGACCCATGCCCGAACAGCCCTTGGTTCGCACTGATACCCACGCGCGCCCCCGCGACCTGCCGGTCACCCGCAGCGCCCCTCAACTGCCAGGCCAGCTCGCACACCTGGGCAATCGCCTGCGCCGGCACGGCCTCGCCGAAGGAGGCCAGTCCACCGCTCACGTTCACCGGTATTCGCCCGCCCAGCGCCGTCGCCCCGTCCCGCAGCAGCTTCACCCCCTCGCCCTCGCCGCACAGCCCCAAGTCCTCGTACCACTGCAACTCAAGAGCCGTGGACAGGTCATAGACCTCGGCCAGCGACAGATCCTCCGGTCCGACTCCCGCTTCCTCGTAGGCCGTCCGGGCGATCGACCTCCGGAACGTCTCGCCGGGCGGATCCACCGCCACCGCGGAGTCCGTGGCGATGTCCGGCAGATCCAGCACGGCGTTCGGGTAACGCGGCGTCACCGTGGACACAGCCCGGATCCGCACCGGTTCCGCATGCCCGTGCCGCCGCGCGAACTCCATGCTCGAGAGCACCACCGCGGCACCGCCGTCGGAGGTGGCGCAGATGTCGAGCAGCCGCAGCGGATCGGCGACGACAGCGGAGGCGGCGACCTCCTCGGCGGTGACCGGGCTGCGGTAGCGGGCCTTCGGATTCAGCGCCCCCATCGCCGCGTTCTTCACCTTCACCTGCGCGAAGTCGTCCGTCGTATCACCGTGCAGAGCCATGCGCCGTCGGGCGTACAACCCGAAGTACACAGGGTTGGTCGCCCCGAGGATCCGGAAGCGCAGCCAGTCGGGATCGTCGGGCCGGTCCCCGCCCGCCGGGCGGAAGAACCCCTTGGGAGCGGCATCGGCCCCCACCACGAGCACCGCGTCGGCGAGCCCGGAGAGTATCTGCGCCCGTGCCGTGTCGACGGCCTGTGCCCCGGACGCGCACGCCGCGTACACGCTCGTGACCCGGGCCCCCTGCCAGCCCAGTGCTTTCGCGAAGGTGGCCCCGGCGACATACCCCGGATACCCGCCCCGCACGGTGTCCGCCCCGATGATCGAGCCGATGTCCCGCCAGTCCAGCCCGGCGTCCGCGAGCGCCGCCTGAGCCGCCGCGACGCCGTACTCGACGAAGCTCCGCCCCCACTTGCCCCACGGGTGCATGCCCACGCCGAGCACCGCCACCTCTTGCGTCATGCCGTCACCCCCGTCGGCCGCCAGTGCCACGTCGTCCAGGTCGTCTCCGCATCCTCGTGGAGCACTCCCGGCACGACCTCCGCCTCCATACCCACCGTCAGATCCGCGACGGTCACCTCGGGAGCCGCCTGTCCCAGCACCACGATCCGCTCGGCCTCCAGCTCCACAGCGATCAACGCGCACGGCTCCCACGGAAGTTCCGGATCGCTCACATAGGGTGACGGCGGTCGATACCGGCTGTCCGTGTACGACCAGACGCGCCCCCGCCGCGACAGCGCGATCTCTTCCAACTCCCCGCCCCCGCAGGAAGGGTTGCGGCAGTGATGGTCCTCACGCGGAAAGAAGACCGAGGCGCACGCGGCGCAGCGCGTGCCGAGCAGCCGGAAGGCATCACCGTCTCCGGCGAACCACCCCGCCACCACAGGTGTTCGTGTACGCGACACAGTCCCTCCCGACAGCCAAATCTGACGGAACGTCAGAAGTCTGCCACGGCAGCCCGGAATTGGGCATCCCTTCCCCGGCGGGGCCATCTCCTGATAGATGCAAGGGCCATGACACGACTGACCGCCGTGACACGCGGCCTCATCACGGTGTTCGCCGCCCTGCTGGCGGCGACCGCCTCCACCGCGACCGCCCAGGCCAAGACCGAGCCCAAGGCACCGAAGGATTTCGTGGCGCTGAGAAGCGTGGACCCGACGATCATCCAGGAGATGCGCTACGTCACCCCGCACAACTTCGTCGGCGAGCGCGTCGACGGCTACCTCCAGCCGACCTGCATCCTCACCCGCCCCGCCGCACAAGCCCTCCACAAGGCCCAGCGGAAGCTCCTACGACAGGGCTACTCACTCAAGGTGTACGACTGCTACCGACCGCAGCGCGCGGTGGACCACTTCGTCCGCTGGGCCGAGGACCTCGACGACGAGGCGATGAAGGGCGAGTTCTACCCGAACGTCGACAAGACCCGGCTGTTCGCCGACGGCTACATCGCCGAGAAGTCCGGCCACAGCCGCGGATCGACCCTGGACATCACGCTGGTGAGGCTGCCGGCGAAGCCCACCCGGCCGTACGACCCCGAAGAGCCCCTCGTGCCGTGCTTCGCGCCCAAGGGCGAGCGTTTCCCCGACAACTCGATCGACATGGGGACCGGCTTCGACTGCTTCGACACCCTCTCGCACACCCTCGACCCACGCGTCCAGGGCCAGCAGCGCGCCAACCGGCTGCTCCTCAAGAACACCCTGGAGGGTCTCGGCTTCGTGAACCTGCCGGAAGAGTGGTGGCACTACACCTACAAGCCTGAGCCCTACCCGGACACCTACTTCGACTTCCCCGTGTCCAGGAAGTCGCTCACCGGCGCCCACTGACCAGCCTGCCCGAGACGCCCTCTCCGCGATCGGCTACAGTCCGCCGCGTGTCCGAAACTCAGCACTCCAGTTCCAACTCCGCGCCGGACTCCCACTGTTCGAGCTGCGGCGCGCCCTACGGAGAGGGCGTCTCCGGCTGGCCCCGCCCCTGCCCCGTGTGCGGCGCCGTGGCCTACCGCAATCCGCTCCCGGTCGCGGTGGCCCTCCAGCCCGTCTACGACACCAAGGGCACCGCCCTGGTCGTCATCACCCGAACCGTCGCTCCCGCGCGCGGGGGCACGGCCCTGCCCGGCGGCTACATCGACGACCGGGAGGACTGGCGGCA